>NZ_FXAT01000015.1 GCF_900177725.1 Paraburkholderia susongensis
GTGCTGCCGTTCGACTTGCATGTGTAAGGCATGCCGCCAGCGTTCAATCTGAGCCAGGATCAAACTCTTCAGTTCAAACCTGTTACTGTGTTCGGTCCCGCAGTTTCCTGCTTCTGGACCGGTCGCTCACTCAACGTACTGACGATGGATTTCTGCCTGTCTCGCGACAGGCGAAAACCTTCCTCTAATACTTGGTGTGAGACTCTTGATACTTTCGCTTCAGCCAGCTCCCGAAAGAGCCGGCCCGCATCCCGCATCAAGTGCCCACACTTATCGGCTGTAGGTTTTTAAAGATCGGTCACAACACCTGCGGCACCCCAACTATCCGGCACCGCTTCGTTTGCGTCGCTGCGTCTGCAGCAGAGAAGCGGAATTATGCAGTCTCTTCGTGGCGCCGTCAACAGGTTTCTGACAATCCGTCACCCCGTTCACGCCGCCAGAGCCCTGCCATGACTGGCTCTCCCGCTTCCCCATGCCCCGCTGCGCGGAGCACGAAAGAGCGGAATTCTAGCGGCCTCGAAGAGGGCTTGCAAGCGCTATTTTGACAAGCGTATTAACGATGTTTAAAAACCGGCTTGCGCTTCTCCACGAACGCGGCCATGCCTTCCTTCTGATCTTCAGTAGCGAAGAGCGAATGGAACAGCCGGCGCTCGAAATGCACGCCTTCCGCCAGCGTCGTTTCATAGGCTCGATTGACTGACTCCTTGACCATCATCACCGCCGGCAATGGGAATTCCGCGATGGTCGCGGCTGCAGCTACCGCCTCGTCAAGCAACGACGCCGCCGGAATCACGCGCGAAACCAGGCCGGCGCGCTCCGCTTCCGTGGCATCCATGAAGCGGGCGGTCAGACAAAGGTCCATCGCTTTCGCTTTCGACACTGCTCGCGGCAACCGCTGCGTGCCGCCCGCCCCAGGCATGATGCCGAGCTTGATTTCCGGCTGACCGAACTTGGCCGTATCGGCGGCAAAAATGATGTCGCACATCATGGCCAGCTCGCAGCCACCGCCCAGCGCGAAGCCGGCCACCGCGGCAATGATCGGCTTGCGGATGGAGCGAACCGTTTCCCAGTTGCGCGTGATGTAGTCACCTTTGTAGACATCCATATAGGTGTAGGTCGCCATCATGCCGATGTCGGCCCCAGCCGCAAACGCCTTCTCGCTACCTGTCACGACAATCGCGCCAATCGCTTCATCGGCGTCGAACTCGCGCAACGCGGTGCCCAACTCGTCCATCAGTGCATCGTTCAGCGCATTCAGTGCCTTCGGACGATTCAACGTGATCAGACCGACTCGCCCCCGCGTCTCAACCAGAATGTTTTCGTAAGCCATGCCGCCTCCAAATAGTTGATTTGCACGCGAAAAAACTCTTCGCGCGGCTCTCTCAATAATGCTACCATTAACCAACCAACCGGTCGGTCAATTATTAGACAGGCTTTTCCCAACACATAGCCAAGCCCTCCTAGCCATGACACACCAGCTATTCACCAAGCACGAAGACACGCTGCACAAGGCGCTCGCCGCACTCGAAACGCGCGGCTACTGGAGCCCGTTCGTCGAGATGCCCAGTCCGAAAGTGTACGGGGAAACAGCCAACGCAGACGGCGAAGCCGCGTTCAAAGCGCTTCTCAACAAGACATTCGAACTGGACCAGCCGTCGACGGGGGAAACGGTCGGCGCTGAAGTCTCGCCGTTCGGCTTCCCGCTCGGCGTGCGTTATCCGAAAGCCGACCCGGACGCATTGATCGCCGCAGCGGCGGCTGCGCAACCCGGCTGGCGCGCGGCCGGCCCGCAGGCATGGATCGGCGTGAGCCTGGAAATCCTCGCGCGACTGAACCGCGCCAGCTTCGAGATTGGCTACAGCGTGATGCACACGACCGGCCAGGCCTTCATGATGGCTTTTCAGGCCGGCGCCCCGCATGCGCAGGACCGCGCGCTCGAAGCCGTTGCGTACGCATGGGACCAGTTACGCCGCGTTCCCGCCGACGCGCACTGGGAAAAGCCCCAAGGCAAGAACCCGCCGCTCGCCATGCATAAGCGTTACACCGTCGTGCCGCGCGGCACCGGCCTTGTGCTGGGCTGCTGCACGTTCCCGACGTGGAACGGCTATCCGGGCCTCTTCGCCGACCTGGCTACCGGCAACACGGTCATCGTCAAGCCGCATCCGGGCGCGATCCTGCCGCTCGCGCTGACCGTGCGTATCGCGCGCGAGGTTTTGCGCGAAGCGGGCTTCGACCCAAACGTCGTCACGCTGCTAGCTACCGATCCGAACGACGGCGCCCTCGTCCAGAACCTGGCCCTGCGCCCGGAAATCAAGCTGATCGACTTCACAGGCAGCACCCAGAACGGCACATGGCTCGAGCGCAATGCGCACCAGGCTCAGGTCTACACCGAAAAATCCGGCGTCAACCAGATCGTGATCGACTCCGTCGACGACATCAAAGCCGCTGCCCGCAACATCGCCTTTTCGCTTGCCCTGTACTCGGGACAGATGTGCACCGCGCCGCAAAACATCTACGTACCGCGTAACGGCATCCGCACCGCCGACGGCATGCTCGGTTTCGACGAGGTCGCGCAAGCCATTGGCGGCGCCGTACAAAAGCTCGTTGCCGACCCGGCCCGCGCAGTCGAGTTGCTCGGTGCGATCCAGAACGAAGGCGTCATGCAGCGCATCGACGAAGCCGCCAAGCTCGGCCGCGCGCTCGTCGAAAGTCAGACGCTCGAACATCCGTCCTTCCCGGACGCTCGCGTACGCACGCCGCTCGTGCTGCAACTCGACGCCGCAACCGACCGCGCACAGTTCACGAGGGAATGGTTCGGACCGATCTCGTTCGTGATCGCGACGGACTCGACCGCGCAGTCGCTCGATCTCGCCGGCGCCATCGCCGCCGAGCACGGCGCGCTGACGCTGTCTGTCTACAGCACGGACGAAGCCGTACTCGACGAGGCGCACGAAGCGTCGATCCGCGGCGGCGTGGCGCTCTCGATCAATCTGACCGGCGGTGTGTTCGTCAATCAGTCCGCGGCCTTCTCCGATTTCCACGGCACCGGCGCCAACCCGGCCGCCAATGCCGCGCTGGCCGATGCGGCGTTTGTCGCAAACCGCTTCCGCGTGATTCAAAGCCGTGTTCATGTTGAACCGAAAGTGGCGCCGGCGGTAGCTGGCTGAATGGCATAGGACAAAGCGCGGTCCTACGCCGTCTGGCCGAATGGACCGCGCCGTGCGCCCCAATTAACATGAGACATCGGATCGGCATCACACGCCGATCCATTCGAGCGGAAGTTTCCATGATCGACGCCTTCACCCGCGCTGCGGTTCGCCGACCGATCGGCCGCTGCGGCGACGGCGGAGCCCGGCAAGATAACCACGCCATGCGAGCCTCGCGCCGCGCCGTTCGGCGCCGGCTCATCGCGCGGCCTCGCTAACCGCGCCGCAGTGCCCCGCAGTGCCCATCGGTCAATGAGATTTTGAGGAGACACCCAATGTCATATGAAGCGATCCGGCTGGACATCGACACATCGAGCCACGTAGCCACCATCACGCTGAACCGTCCGGACAAGCTCAACAGCTTTACGGGCGCGATGCACCAGGAACTGAGCGCTGCGCTCGAGCAGGTCGAAACGTCCGGCGCCCGCTCGCTCGTGCTGACTGGGGCGGGCCGCGGCTTCTGCGCCGGCCAGGATCTCGCCGACCTCGACTTCACACCAGGCGCGGTGACCGATCTGGGCAACGTGATCGACACATATTTCAACCCGCTGATCCGCCGCCTGCAGGCGCTGCCGTTGCCCGTGATCGCGGCGGTCAATGGCACGGCCGCCGGCGCCGGCGCCAATCTCGCGCTGGCCTGCGACCTCGTGCTCGCGGCGCGCTCTGCGAGCTTCATTCAGGCGTTCGTGAAGATCGGCCTCGTGCCGGACTCGGGCGGCACCTGGTTCCTGCCGCAGCGCGTCGGTATGGCGCGCGCCTTGGGACTCGCCATCACCGGCGACAAACTCAGCGCTGAGAAAGCCGAAAGCTGGGGCTTGATCTGGCAGGTGGTCGACGACGCGGAACTCGCCGCCTCCGCCGCCAAACTCGCGACCCAGCTCGCCCAGCAACCGACGCGCGCCATCGCTGCAATCAAACAGACCATGCGCGCGGGTGTAACGCAAACGCTCGACCAGCAACTCGATATGGAGCGCGATCTGCAACGCGAACTCGGTGCGTCGCACGATTACGCGGAAGGCGTGCAGGCGTTCATCGAAAAGCGCGCGCCGCGTTTCGAGGGCCGTTGACATGACCGCTCAAACCAACCACCCCGACCAGATGACGTCCGACGAACTCGCCCGCGCGACCGCAGCCGCGATGTACGAGAACGATGCCTGCAGCCGCGCGCTCGGGCTCGAAATTCTCGAAGTGCGCCCAGGCTATGCGCGGCTGCGCATGGCGGTGCGTGACGACTTTCTGAACGGCCATCAGATCTGCCACGGCGGCCTTATTTTCACACTCGCCGATTCGACGTTCGCGTTCGCCTGCAACACGTACAACATCAATACGGTCGCGGCCGGTTGCGCGATCGAGTTCCTGCGGCCGGTGCGAGGCGGCGACGTGCTGACGGCGGAAGCGGTCGAGCAGACACTGAGCGGACGCACCGGCATCTACGATATTCGCGTGACGAATCGCGCCGGGGAAACCGTCGCGATGTTTCGCGGCAAGTCGGCGCAAATCAAGGGCAACCTGATTCCCACCGGCGACTGACAGGCAAAGGCGCAACCGCTGGCGACAACCCCAAGGCCGTCCCCATAGACAACACGCGGTTCCGGATTTCTGGCGCGCGAGCGCGCCGCACATCAGATTCAGGCATTTGAGGCAGCAAGGAGACATTCGATGACCACCAATCTTCCGCTCGATCCGATCGAGACCGCCAGCCGCGACGAACTCGCCGCGCTTCAACTTGAACGGCTCAAATGGTCGCTGAACCATGCGTACGAGAATTCGCCGGTGTATCGGCGCAAGTTCGACGAAGCAGGCGTGCATCCCAGCGAAGTGAAATCCCTCGCGGACCTCGCGCGCTTTCCGTTCACCACCAAGAAGGACCTGCGCGACAACTATCCGTTCGGGATGTTCGCCGTGCCGCAGGAGCAGATTTCGCGGATACACGCGTCGTCCGGTACGACGGGCAAGCCGACCGTCGTGGGCTACACCGCGCGCGACATCGACACGTGGGCGAATCTCGTTGCGCGGTCGGTCCGCGCCGCCGGTGCAAAGCGCGGCGACAAGGTGCATGTGAGCTACGGCTACGGCCTCTTCACCGGCGGCCTCGGCGCGCACTACGGCGCCGAGCGCGCAGGCCTCACCGTGATCCCGTTCGGTGGCGGCCAGACCGAGAAGCAGGTGCAATTGATCCAGGATTTCCGGCCGGACATCATCATGGTGACGCCTAGCTATATGCTCTCGATCGCCGACGAACTCGAACGCCAGGGGCTCGATCCGGCCAGCTGCTCGCTGCGTATCGGCATCTTCGGCGCGGAACCGTGGACCAACGACATGCGCCAGGCGATCGAAAAACGCATGGGCATCGACGCGGTCGACATCTACGGGCTGTCCGAAGTGATGGGCCCGGGCGTCGCGTCGGAGTGCGTCGAAACGAAAGACGGCCCAACCATCTGGGAAGATCACTTCTATCCCGAGATCATCGACCCTGAAACCGGTGAGGTGCTGCCCGACGGTGAACTCGGCGAGCTCGTGTTCACGTCGTTGACGAAGGAAGCGCTGCCGATCATCCGTTACCGCACGCGGGACCTCACTCGCCTGCTGCCGGGCAGCGCTCGCACGATGCGGCGCATGGAAAAGATCACGGGCCGCTCGGACGACATGATGATCGTGCGCGGCGTGAACGTGTTCCCGACGCAGATCGAGGAACTGCTGCTCAAGCAGCACGCACTCGCGCCGCACTACCAGATCGTGCTTACGAAGGAAGGCCCGCTCGACGTATTGACGCTGAACGTCGAACCATGCCCGGAAAGCGCGCCGGACGCGGCCGCACTAACCACGGCAAAAAACGCGCTCGCATATGACATCAAGGCGCTGATCGGCGTGAGCGCGGTGGTGAATGTGCTGGCGGTGAACGGAATCGAGCGTTCGGTGGGCAAGGCGCGGCGCGTGGTGGACAAGCGCAAAGCCGGACTCTGATTCAGGCAAGGAACGAAGCAAAGACCACGATAAAAAACGGCGTCACTCGCGGATCATCATCCGCTCGCGGCGCCGTTTTCATTTCAATGCCCGTCGTCACCTCGCAACGGCTTCAAACCAGCTTCACAAACGACTCGCAAAACGTCGTTGCAACCACGGCTACATTTCCAGCGGCAACCACAACCGCTTGCGGACAATCCCGCACGAACCGGTTTGCCAGTCACGCTGGCCCATGCGGTCCAGAGGCCGCCGCTCCTATCGGCTATTCAGCTTCACGAATTCGGCAGCAGCAACCACATCCGGCCGCCCTGCTTCATCTTGCCGGCCAGATCTCCCGCGTCATCGCCGAGCCCCCAGAAATAGTCGGCGCGCACGCCGCCCTTGATCGCTGTACCCGTGTCCTGCGCGAACACGAGGCGATTCATCGGCGAATTCGTCAGCGGACGCGTGGTCTGCAAAAACACCGGCGTGCCCAATGGAATCGCGCTCGGATCGACCGCGATCGACCGCTCCGGCGTCAGTGGCACGCCGAGTGCGCCGATCGGGCCATCGGCGCCACCGCTCGGTGCACTTTCCGCGGATGGCATCTCGCGGAAAAACACAAAGCGGGGATTCGTATCGAGCAATGCCTCGACGCGTGTCGGGTTCGCGCGTGCCCATGCCTTGATGCCTTGCATCGTCGCCTGCGCTGGCGTGACCTCGCCATGATCGAGCAGCCAGCGGCCAATCGACTTGTACGGCTGGTTGTTGGTGCCGCCAAAGCCGACGCGCATCACGCTGCCGTCTTCCATCACGACGCGCCCCGAGCCCTGGACCTGCAGGAAGAACGCTTCGATCGGATCGTCGACCCACACGAGCTCGTTGCCGTTGAGCACGCCCGAGCGCTCGAGCTGCGCACGCGCCGGCAACGACCCGCCCGCGCGATACCCGGCGGGCCAGCGATACAGCGCGGTCTGATACACGCCGTGCCGCGTGCGCGAACCGCGCAGCAAGGGCTCGTAGTAACCGGTAACGAGACCGTCGAGTGTGCCGTCGCTATTGGCGAGCTGGAAAGGCGTGAAATAGGCTTCGAAGAAAGCGCGCGCGCTCGTGACGTCGAGATCGTCGATTTGCGCGGCGGCGGCGCAGGCACGGGACCAGTTCGGCTGACGCGCGAGCCTCACGCAGTTTTGCCGCAACGCGGCCGTCGCGCCGATCAGCGAGTCGTCCTGCCAGCCTGGCACCTGCTGCCAGGCGACCGCGGTCAATCGCGCCGAGGCAATCTGGCCGGGGACGATCGCCGCGCCGGTCGGCGGCGAAGGCCGGATCGCGCCGCCGCCACCGCAGGACGCGAGCAATACCGCCACCGAAAGTGCACCGAGCCACGCGCCGGCGCGGCGGACAAAACGCATACAATGTTCGTTCTTGATGGAAACCGCCATGTCTGATCTGTTCGACGAATACCCGATGCTCATCTTCGCGCTGGAATCACTTGTCGCGCTCTTCCTGCTCGTCTTTATCGTCGTATGGACGGCGTCCGGCAAGAAGAAAGCGACGCGTGCCAGGTCGGCGAAGCAGCCCGAGCAGCAAAAACCGCAGTGACGAGCAAGAACAAGCAGGCACGAGCAGCTGCGCTGTAGTTACGTCGCCCGTTACCCCGTGGGCCGCACCGAAGCAGGTATCAACCGCTTGCCCCGCTGCGCGTCACACCGCTTCACCATTCATTGCGCCGCCCACTCCACCGCGCGCGTACAACGTGACTAAAGACCGCGGACCTTTGCGCCGGTTCAATGCAACGTACGCGGCATGCGCAACACGAACTCCGGCACAGGCGCATCGAAGCGCTCGCCGTCCTCGGCCACGCAGAAGTAATCCCCGCGCATAGTGCCGACCGGTGTCGCGATCACCGCCCAGCTCGTGTACTCGAAATGCTCGCCCGGTTTGAGCAGCGGCTGATGGCCGACCACGCCCAGGCCTTTGACTTCCTGCACGGTGTTTTCGCTGTCGGTGATCACCCAATGACGCGCGATCAGTTGCGCGGGCACCTGGCCGGTATTACGGATGGTCAGCGTGTAGGCAAATGCGTACTGGCGGCGCTCCGGGTCGGATTCTTCCGGCAGGTATTGCACCTGCGACGAGACGCTGAATTCGTACTGGCTCATCCTGATTCCGGTCTGATGAAACGGCTGTGAAAAATCGCGGGACGGCCCGAACACCAATGGTTTGCGGGTGCATCGGCGACACGGCGCTCATGGAGTGGCATTCTGCTTGATGCGCGGCATGCCCGCAACCGGGCATATCCTTTGGCCAGGAGCGTTTAGGGCATTGTGACATCCATGCCTCGCCGCCCGGTTTCTTGATGCCGTTTCTTCCCCACCATTTCGCCACGCCGCTTCTTTCCGCTCCCGGCGCAGTCAACCTCCACCGCCCGCGCCCCCGGCACACGCCTGCAAAACGGTAAAATAGCGCTTTCCCGCTTGCACCCTCCCCTGCCATGACGCAATTCCGCATCGCCCCCAGCATTCTGTCCGCCGACTTCGCTCGCCTCGGCGAGGAAGTCCGCAACGTCGTCGCCGCCGGTGCCGACTGGATTCACTTCGACGTGATGGACAACCACTACGTGCCGAACCTCACCATCGGCCCGCTCGTCTGCGAAGCGATCCGCCCGCACGTGGATGTCCCGATCGACGTGCACCTGATGGTGCGCCCGGTCGACCGCATCGTGCCGGACTTCGCGAAAGCCGGCGCGAACCTGATCAGCTTTCACCCGGAGGGCTCGGACCACATCGACCGCACGCTGTCGCTGATCCGCGACCACGGGTGCAAGGCCGGCCTCGTGTTCAACCCGGCCACTTCGCTGAACTACCTCGATCACGTGATGGACAAGGTCGACCTCGTGTTGATCATGTCGGTGAACCCCGGCTTCGGCGGCCAGGCGTTTATTCCCGAGGCGCTCAACAAGCTGCGCGAAGCGCGCAACCGCATCGACGCGTACAAGGCGCGCACCGGCCGCGAGATTCACCTCGAAGTGGACGGCGGCGTGAAAGTCGACAACATCGCGGAAATCGCGGCGGCAGGCGCGGACACGTTCGTGGCCGGCTCGGCGATCTTCGGCCAGCCCGATCATAAAGTCGTGATCGACAAGATGCGCGCGGCTCTCGCCGCCGTTCAGCACTGAAACTTCGCACCCGAGCCAGCACCACATGACCGCTCCGTTTCCCGCCCCGACCTTCACCGGCCCGCGCCTGCAAGCCGCGATCATCGACCTCGACGGCACGATGATCGATACCGCCGACGACTTCACCGCCGGCCTGAACGGCATGCTCGCGCAACTCGACGCGGCGGAAACCTCGCGCGAGGAAGTAGTCGGTTATGTCGGCAAGGGTTCGGAGCATCTGATCCGCAGCGTGCTCGCGCCGCGCTTCGAAGCCGAGCATGCGCAGGAGCGCTTCGAGGAAGCGCTCGCGATTTATCAGGCTGAATACGCGAAGATCAACGGCCTGCACACGCGGCTTTATCCCGGCGTCGAAGCCGGTTTGCGCGCGCTGCGCGAGGCCGGCCTCAAGCTCGCGTGCGTCACCAACAAGCCGCACCGCTTCGCGCTCGAACTGCTGCAGCAGTACGGGCTCGCGCAGTATTTCAGCGTCGTGCTCGGCGGCGACAGCCTCGCGAAAAAGAAACCCGACCCGCTGCCGATGCTCACCGCCGCCGCGCAACTGGGTGTCGAGCCGCAAGCCACGGTCGCGATCGGCGACTCGGAAAACGACGCGCTCGCGGGCCGCGCGGCCGGCATGGCGACGCTCACGGTGCCCTACGGCTACAACCACGGCCAAGCTATACAAACGATAAAATCCGATGGTATAGTTGCCTCGCTGCTCGACGCCGCCAAGGCGATCGCAGCGCACCATTCCACGACTTGAAAAGTCCTTCATCCTCATGTTTCTGAATAAAAAACGGAGTCTGATTAGCATCGACCGGGGAGCCTGGCCCTGGCGTCGCTGGTCGCGCTAACCTCGCCTGAGGTACGCTGAAGCTCGTCTTCGGCAACCGTTTTTTACTTCGCTGCGCTCACGCGCTTTTTCCATCGTTCAGTTTTTTCGCTGCTGCATCGGCTGATTGGCCCGCGCGTACCCGCAAAGTACAGCTGCCTACCGGCCAACACCTGCACGCATCGATGGGAAACTCGCGCCGGTCGGTATCATCGAGTCGAAACCGTCGACCCGCGTCCTGACCGGAGGCGCCTAGCCCCGCTTTGTCCGACGCTCGCTGCCGCCGGATCACCGTACAGGATCGGAACATGACCGAACTCGAATTCCAGTCCCTCGCGAACGAGGGTTTCAATCGCATTCCGCTGATCGCCGAAGCGCTCGCCGACCTCGAAACGCCGCTCTCGCTATACCTGAAGCTCGCGCAGAGCGAGCGCAACGGCGCGAATTCGTTCCTGCTGGAATCGGTGGTGGGCGGCGAACGCTTCGGCCGTTATTCGTTCATCGGACTGCCGGCACGCACGCTGCTGCGCACGCGCAACGGCGTCACGGAAGTCGTGCGCGACGGCCAGGTGGTCGAGACGCACGAAGGCGATCCGCTCACCTTCATCCAGCAGTTCCAGGCGCGTTTCAAGGTCGCGCAGCGCCCGGGGCTGCCGCGCTTCACGGGCGGCCTCGCCGGCTACTTCGGCTATGACGCGGTGCGCTACATCGAGAAAAAGCTTGCGCACAGCGCACCGAAAGACGATCTCAATCTGCCCGACATCCAGTTGCTCCTGACCGAGGAAGTCGCGGTCATCGACAACCTCGCGGGCAAGCTCTACCTCGTGGTCTACGCCGATCCGACGCAGGCCGAGGCGTACACGAAAGCGAAGCACCGTCTGCGCGAACTGCGCCAGCGTCTGCGCACGAGCGTGCAACCGCCCGTCATTTCGTCGAGCGTGCGCACCGAGATCTACCGCGAATTCGCAAAGGACGATTATCTGGCCGCCGTGCGCAAGGCGAAGGAATACATCGCGGCCGGCGAACTGATGCAGGTGCAGGTCGGCCAGCGTCTGACCAAACCGTACCGCGACAATCCGCTGTCGCTGTATCGCGCGCTGCGCTCGCTGAATCCGTCGCCGTATATGTATTACTACAATTTCGGCAACTTCCACGTAGTCGGCGCGTCGCCGGAAATTCTCGTGCGCCAGGAAAAGCGCGGCGAGGACCGCATCGTCACGATCCGCCCGCTCGCGGGCACGCGTCCGCGCGGCAACACGCCCGAGCGTGATGCGCAACTCGCGACCGAGCTGCTCAACGACCCGAAGGAAATCGCCGAACACGTAATGCTGATCGACCTCGCGCGCAACGACGTGGGCCGCATCGCGCAGATCGGCTCGGTCGTCGTAACCGACAAGATGGTGATCGAAAAGTACTCGCACGTGCAGCACATCGTGAGTTCGGTCGAAGGCAAGCTCAAGTCCGACATGACCAATTTCGACGTGCTGCGCGCCACCTTCCCAGCCGGCACGCTCTCGGGCGCGCCGAAGGTCCGCGCAATGGAGCTGATCGACGAACTCGAGCCCATCAAGCGCGGGCTTTACGGCGGTGCGGTCGGCTATCTGTCGTTCACGGGCGAGATGGATCTCGCCATCACGATCCGCACCGGCGTGATCGCGAACGGCAATCTGTACGTGCAGGCGGCCGCGGGCGTGGTCGCCGATTCGGTGCCGGAATCCGAATGGCAGGAGACCGAGAACAAGGCGCGCGCGGTGCTGCGCGCGGCCGAACAGGTTCAAGACGGCCTCGATAGCGACTTCTGACCGGAGACACACCATGCTGCTCATGATCGACAACTACGACTCGTTCACCTACAACCTGGTGCAGTACTTCGGCGAACTCGGCGAAGACGTGCGCACCTACCGCAACGACGAAATCACGCTGGATGAAATCGCGAAGCTCAACCCCGAGCGCATCTGCCTGTCGCCGGGCCCCAGCAATCCGCAGCACGCCGGCATCACGCTCGACGTGCTGCGCGAATTCGCCGGCAAAACGCCGATTCTCGGTGTGTGCCTCGGCCATCAGGCGATCGGCGAGGCGTTCGGCGGGCGCGTCGTGCGCGCGCAGACCATCATGCACGGCAAGGTCAGCACGATCGAAACCGACTGCAAGGGTGTGTTCGCCGACTTGCCGAAGCATTTCTCGGTGACGCGCTACCATTCGCTCGCGATCGAACGCGAATCGCTGCCGGACTGCCTCGAAGTGTCGGCGTGGACCGAGGACGGCGAAATCATGGGCGTGCGCCACAAGGAACTCGCGGTCGAAGGCGTGCAGTTCCACCCGGAATCGATCCTGTCCGAACACGGCCACGCGCTGCTCGAAAACTTCGTCAAGCAGTCGAAGCTCGCCGCCGCCGGCAAAACATCGAACAACGCGGCTCACCGCAACGCCTGATGAAGAGAGACGAAATCATGTCCATTACTCCCCAGGAAGCCCTGCAGCGGACCATCGAGCACCGCGAGATTTTCCACGACGAAATGCTGCACTTGATGCGCCTCATCATGCGCGGCGAGCTTTCGCCCGTGATGTCGGCTGCGATCATCACCGGCCTGCGTGTCAAAAAAGAGACCATCGGCGAAATCACCGCGGCCGCCACGGTGATGCGTGAATTTGCCCGGCACGTCGAAGTGCAGGACAACTCGAATTTCGTCGATATCGTCGGCACCGGCGGCGACGGCGCGCACACGTTCAATATCTCGACCGCGACGATGTTCGTGTCGGCCGCGGCGGGCGCAAAGGTCGCGAAGCACGGCAATCGCGGCGTATCGAGCAAATCGGGCAGCGCGGACGTGCTCGAAGCGCTCGGCGTCAATATCGATCTGCAACCGGAACAGGTCGCGGCGTCGATCGCCGAAACGGGCATGGGCTTCATGTTCGCGCCGAACCATCATCCCGCGATGAAGAACGTCGCGCCGGTGCGCCGCGAACTCGGCGTGCGCACGATCTTCAACATTCTCGGGCCGCTCACCAATCCGGCCAGCGCGCCGAACCAGTTGATGGGCGTGTTCCACGCGGACCTCGTCGGCATTCAGGTGCGCGTCATGCAGCGCCTCGGCGCGAAGCACGTACTCGTGGTGTACGGCATGGACGGCATGGATGAAGTCTCGCTCGGCGCGGCGACGCTCGTCGGCGAATTGCGCGACGGCGAAGTGCGCGAGTACGAGATTCATCCCGAAGACTTCGGCATGCAGATGGTGTCGAACCGCACGCTGAAAGTGGCCGATGCGACCGAATCCAAGGTCATGCTGCTCGACGCGCTCGACAACAAGCCCGGCGTCGCGCGCGAAATCGTCACGCTGAACGCGGGCACGGCGCTCTATTCGGCGAACGTGACGGCATCGATCGCGGACGGCATCCAGCTCGCGCGCGAAGCGATTGCAAGCGGCAAGGCTCGCGCGAAGGTCGACGAGCTGGTGCGCTTCACCCAGCAATTCAAGCAGTAATCACGTAGCGAGACATTTATGAGCGACATCCTCGACCGCATCATCGCGGTCAAACGCGAAGAAGTCCGGGCGGCCGAACAAAGCGTGCCGCTCGAAGAGCTACGGCTCGAAGCATCGTCGCGCGATCTGCGCGACTTCGTCGGCGCGTTGCGCGCCAAGCATGCGGCGGGGCTCGCCGCGGTGATCTCCGAGGTGAAGAAGGCGAGCCCGTCCAAAGGCGTGCTGCGCGAGCACTTCGTGCCGGCCGAAATCGCGCGTTCGTATGAGAAGCACGGCGCGGCGTGTCTCTCCGTGCTGACCGACGTGCAATTTTTCCAGGGCAGCGTCGCGTATCTGCAGCAGGCGCGCGCCGCGTGCCAGTTACCGGTGCTGCGCAAGGACTTCATCGTCGACCCCTACCAGATCGTCGAAGCGCGCGCGATGGGCGCCGACGCGATCCTGCTGATCGCCGCCGCGCTCGACACCTCGCAGATGCAGGACCTCGAGGCGCTCGCGCATTCGCTCGGTCTCGCGGTGCTCGTCGAAGTGCACGACAGCAACGAGCTGAAGGAAGCGCTCACGCTCAAGACGCCGCTGATCGGCATCAACAACCGCAATCTGCGCACGTTCGAAACCTCGCTCGACACCACGATCGGCATGCTCGACGCGATTCCCGACGAGCGCATCGTCGTGACCGAATCGGGCATTCTGTCGCGCGCGGACGTGGAGCGCCTGCGCGCGATGGACGTGCATACGTTCCTCGTCGGCGAGGCGTTCATGCGCGCGGACGAGCCGGGCGTGGAACTCGCGCGAATGTTTTTCTGAGCACGGCATCGGCAAGGAATCGCATCATGGGCATGGAACGCGAAATCAAGCTGGCGCTGCCGGCCGGGCAGGTGCAGGCGGCAACGCAGTGGTTCGTCGCGCGCGCCGGTACGCACGGACAGGCGATCAAGCTCGTGAACATTTACTTCGACACGCCGCAGCTCGCGCTGGCCGCATCGAAAAGCGCGCTGCGCTTGCGGCAGACGCCGGACGGCTGGCTGCAAACCCTCAAGACGGTCGGCAAGGCGACGAACGGTTTGCACAGCCGGCATGAATGGGAACTGCCGGTGGCAGGCGCGAAACTGGAAATCGACGCACTGCTGCGCGCGTGCGATGAGCCCGCTGCGGCAGACGCCGTAAAACAGGCTGCGCCGTCGCTGATCGAACTGTTCCGCACGAATTTCACGCGCACGCTGTGGCAGGTCGACGTGGACGGCGCGCAAGTCGAGGCGGCAATCGATCAGGGCGACGTGCTTGCGGAAGTCGATGGCGAGACGCGCCGCGCGCCGATCTCCGAAATAGAGCTCGAACTGAAGTCCGGTGACGAAGCGGCGCTTCACGCGCTCGCGGCTGAACTCGGCAAGCGGATTCCCGGCCTCGCGCCGGATGACATCAGCAAGGCACAGCGCGGCTACCGGTTGCGGGCGGGTTGAGTGGCAATGCGCACACCTTGAGCTAGCCGGCGTTTGCTGCGACACTTCCCCGCCATGACATCCGCTTCCCGTACCCGCTCCAATCCGTCGCAGGCATCGCTGTTCGACGACGCCGCGCCCGCCTCCGCCGAGGCTAGGTCCTCGACGTCCGCCACACCACGGCACTCAGCCGACTCCATCGCCCCCCCAACGCTCGAAGCCCAATTCGCCGCGCTGCCCGCCGCGTGGCGCGCGCACCTGAAGTCTTTCATCGAAAGCGACGCTTACGCGCCGTTGTGCCGTTTCGTCGACGGTGAACGCGCTGCCGGCAAAACGATTTACCCGGCCGACGTGTTCCGCGCGCTGCGCCTGACGAGCCCTGACGAAGTCAAAGTCGTGATCCTCGGCCAGGACCCTTATCACGGCGAAGACCGCGGCACACCGCAGGCGCACGGGCTCGCGTTTTCGGTTGCGCCGCACGTGCGCACGCCGCCGTCGCTGCGCAACATCTTCAAGGAAATCGCCGCAAGCCTCGGCTACGAAGCGCCGCAGCACGGCTGCCTCGACAGTTGGGCCAAACAGGGCGTGCTGCTGCTGAACACGGTGCTGACCGTCGAGCGCGACAGCGCCGCGAGCCACGCGAAACGCGGCTGGGAAAAATGCACCGACACGCTGATCCACGAACTCGCGACGCGCCACGAGGGCCTCGTGTTCATGCTGTGGGGCGCGCATGCCCAGGCGAAGCGCGCGCTGCTCGGCGGCGGGTCGCATTGCGTGCTCGAGGCGCCGCATCCGTCGCCGCTGTCGGCGCATCGCGGCTTTCTCGGCTGCGGGCACTTCGCGAAAGCGAACGAGTATCTGACGACGCACGGCCGCGAGCCAATCGACTGGCGTCTGCCGGACGAAGCGCAAATGCTCGCTTAGGTACCCGGAAGGTACCTGGAAGGCACCCGGAACCGGCGCGTCGAAAACAGGCGCCGATAGATAGCAAAACGCCACGGAACCGGAATTCCGTGGCGTTTTTCGTTTCACCGTATGCACCGCATCGAAACGACGCGGCACAGTGCGACGCTACAAGCGGCTCAAACAGCAGCGATCGCTTCGCGCGCGGTGCTCAGCGCGGCATTCGCGGCGTCCGGCCCCATGTTCAGGCCTTCGGCGTAGATGAAGTTCACGTCGGTCATGCCGAGGAAGCCGAGGAAGGCTTTCAGGTACGGGGTCTGGCTGTCGTTCGGCGTACCGAGATACTTGCCGCCGCGTGCCGACACGACGTGCACCTTCTTGCCCGTCACGAGACCTTCCGGACCGTTCGCGGTGTAGCGGAACGTGATGCCAGCGCGCGCGATGAAGTCGAAGTACGTCTTCAGTTGCGACGAGATGCCGAAGTTGTACATCGGCGCGCCGATCACGACGATGTCAGCGGCTTGCAGTTCGGCGATCAGCGCTTCGCTGCGCGCGGCAATCGCGGCTTGCTCAGGCGTGCGCTGCTCGGCCGGCGTGAAGAAGGCGCCGAGCACGGCGTCGTCGAGGTGCGGCAGCGGTTCGGCTTGCAGGTTGCGGACGACGACTTGCGCGCCCGGATTCGATTGTTGCAGCTTCGTGGTCAGCTCGTTGACGAGCATCGTCGAGTTCGCGCCTTGCGAGCGGGCTGCCGAGTTGATTTGCAGGATCGTGGTCATGGTTGACTCCAGTAGGGGCGCGCAATGTTGCGCGAGTGGAGCCATTGTGTTTTTTTACCGACCGGCGAAAAAGCCATCCGGCAGCGAAGGATTGTTGCACTGGTAGAACAATCCCCCGCCGCAGGCCATCCATTACCAGCACAGCGTATTACGATCAGCTTGCGAGCCAGCGCTCGCGAGCGCGCCGCGTGGCGGCCCGCTTGTCATTGACCGCGAGCTTGTAGCGCGCCACCTCGGGGCCGTCGAGCCGGATCTGCGTGACGCGCAGCTCGTCGCGGCGGAACGCATGGACCTCGACCTTCGCGCCCGGCTGATAGCGCGCGAGCAGAGCGTCGATATTGCCGCCGGTCACGCGCAGGCCGTCGAACGCGATCAGCACGTCGCCGGCGGAGAGCCCCGCCTTCTGCGCGGCACTGCCCTCGTGCACGGTCGTGAGCATGCAATCTGCGCCGCCGCGCAAACGCACGCCGAGCGACGGCTTGCCGTTGCGGTCGGCGTCGGGCGCAAGCGACACGCCGAACGGCGCGAGCAATTCGGCAAGCGGCAGATCGCGCGTGCCGTACACGGCCTCGGAAAACAGTTCGCCCAACTGCACGCCGGCCGCTTCCGCGAAAATCGCTTCGATTTCGTTTTCCGCGACGCCGACCGGCTTGCCGCGATAGAAGTCGCGGCCAAAGCGCTTCCACAAGAGACGCATCACATCGTCGAGCGATTTGCGGTTGCCCGTTTGCGCGCGAATCGCGAGATCGAACGAGAGCGCGACGAGCGAGCCCTTCGTGTAATAGCTGACGATCGCATTCGGCGCGTTCTCGTCCTGCCGGTAGTACTTGACCCATGAATCGAACGAGCTTTCGGCGACGCTCTGCTTCAGACGTCCGCTGCCACGCTGCACGCCGCCGACCACCTTGCCGAGCAGGCCGAAATAATCGTCCTGCGAAATCACGCCGCTGCGCACGAGGATCAGGTCGTCGTAGTACGACGTGAAGCCCTCGAACAGCCACAGCAGCGAGGTGTAGTTTTCGACGCTCAGGTCGTACGGCGCGAACGCGGCCGGCTTGATGCGCTTCACGTTCCACGTGTGAAAGTATTCGTGGCTGCACAGGCCGAGGTAGGTCCGGTAGCCCTCGCTCATCGCGTCGCGGCCCTGCACCGGCAGATCTGTGCGATTGCAGATCAGCGCGGTCGACGCGCGATGCTCGAGACCGCCATAGCCATCGGTGACCGCTTGCGTCATGAACACGTAGCGCTCGACCGGCGCCTTCTTCGACTTCGGCTCGAACAAGGCGATCTGCGCCTCGCAGATACGCTTGAGGTCCGCGCACAGCCGGTCCATGTCGAGCCCGATCACGCGCCCGCCGATCACGACGTCGTGCGGCACGCCGTGCGCCTTGAACGTCGCGAGCGCGAATTCGCCGAGCGTCACAGGATGATCGGTCAGTTCGTCATAGTTCTGCGCGCGGTACTCGCCGAAGCCGTAGCGCTTCGTGCCGCGCGCTTCCGGCAGCGCGGTCGCGACGCGCCAGTTGCGGTACGCGGCGCCCTGCGGCTTCTGGATATCGACCACGCACTGCGCTTCCTCATGACCGAGCGGTGAGAGAAACACGCTCGTGCCGTTGAAAAAGCCGGTCGTGTCGTCCAGATGCGCGGCGCGCACTGACAAATCCCACGCGTACACCTCGTAGCGCAGCGTCAGCGCACCCTTGACCGGCGCGGCCTGCCATGTGTGCTTGTCGATCTTTTCGACCCGCACCTTGCGGCCCGCCTCGTTCGTGGCGCGCAGCGTGACGATATTGCGCGCGAACTCGCGCACCATGTAGCTGCCCGGAATCCACACCGGCAGCATGAAACGCTGGCCGGCCGGATCGGGGTCGGCAACGGTCATGGTGACTTCGAACAGGTGGGCGGCGGGTTGACTGGGAACGATGGTGTAGCGGATCGGCTTCATCGGCAGCGGCTGGCAGATTGGGATTGGAAATTGGGAAATTCGCGCGAAGACGGGACGGCTAGGGATGGCGCCCCCTGATGCGAAAGAAGGCGCCTCTCGCGCCTCCTTTCCGATGAATGCCGCAGGCTCAGTGCACCGCGGACAGTTCGCGGTCCAGCCGGTCGGCCGGCACGGCGCCAGGCAGGCGGCGGCCGTCGGCGAGGAACACCGTGGGCGTGCCGTCGACGTTCATCGCATGGCCGAGCGCGAGGTTCTTGTCGATCGCGGCGGTGTCGCAGGTGGCGGCGGCGGTCGGCGCCTGATGGTCCTGCATCCACGATTCCCAGGCCTTCGCGCGGTCCGCCGAGCACCAGATCGACTTCGACTTGGCCGTCGAATCCGGCGAGAGCACCGGGTACAGGAACGTGTAGACCGTCACGTTGTCGATCGACTTCAGTGTGGTTTCGAGCTGCTTGCAGTACGGGCAGTTCGGGTCGGAGAACACGGCGATCTTGCGCGAGCCGTTGCCGCGCACCACCTTCACCGCGTTCGCGAACGGCAGGCTCGCGAAATCGATGCGGTTGGTTTCCGCAAGGCGCGCTTCGGTCAGATTCTTGCGGGTCTTCGCGTCGACCAGGTCGCCGATCATCAGGTACTCGCCCTTCGCGTCGCTATAGACGATCTGCGTGCCGAGGTTCACCTCGTACAGCCCGGCGATCGGCGACTTCGTGACGCTCTTGATCGTCACGTCCGAGAGACGCTGTTGCAGCGTGGCCTTGAGGTTGTCGGTAGTCTGGTCGGCCTGGGCCGAGCAGCCGAGCGTGACAGCCGCGATCGCGAACGCGGCGGCGGCCATGCGGAAGGTCTTTTTCATGCTGGAGTCCTGAGTTCAGTCGCGCATCGTGCGCGTTTTTCACGTTCGGGCCGCGTATTTTCGGCCGCATATCGGGTCGGACCGCAAGGCGGCGATCCGCTCATGATACCTGTCCCGGCCGCCACTTACCGGCCATCAGCTATCCGCGTGACGCCTCAGCCGAGCGCGGCCGACACGAGCCAGCGCTTGATGAACGGTTGCGCGCCGACGAACGCCATGCCCGTATTGCGCACGACCCGCGCGAGCGGACCAGGCACGGAGAAGAGCTTTTGCAGGCCGTCGGTGGCGATCATCAGCGCGCGGATGTCTTCGCGGCGCGAGCGCTCGTAGCGGCGCAGCAGCACCATGTCGCCGAGATCGCGGAACGATTCCTTGCCGGCGACCGTGGCGGCGAGCGCCGCGACGTCGCGCAAGCCAAGGTTCATGCCCTGCCCCGCGAGCGGGTGGATCAGATGCGCGGCGTCGCCGACCAGCGCGACGCGCGGCGCGACGAGCCGGTCCACGGTCTGCAGCGCGAGCGGGAAGCCTTGCGCGGGCGTCACGCAGTCGAGCGCGCCGAACTGGCCGCCGCTCACGTGCTCCACTTCGGCGGCGAGCCGCTCGGGGTCGAGCGCAAGCAACTGCTCCGCGTGCTCGGTGCGCGCCGACCAGACCAGTGACACGTGAGCGTCCGGCATCGGCAGCAGCGCAATGATCTCGCCGTCGCGGAACCACTGGTAGGCGGTTTCGCCGTGCGGCTTCGCGGCCTTGAAATTGGCGACCACGCCGGTCTGCCTGTAATCGCGCCGCACCATCTTCGAGCCGATCTGCGCGCGCACCCACGAATGCGCGCCGTCCGCGCCGACCACGAGATCGGCCTCGATCACGTTGCCGTTCGCGAGGCCCACGCTCGCGCTCTCCGCGGTGAAGTCGAGCGCCTGAGCGCGCGAGTCGATCCACGTGAGATTCGGCTGGAAGCGCAGAGCCGCGTCGAGCGCGCGCTCGATCACCGACGACTCGACGATCCACGCAAGCTGCGGCACCGACGCCTGGAACGCGGAGAAATGCAGCTCGGCGTGGGCGTCGCCGTAGACGCGCATGTCGTAGACAGGACCCAGCCGCGCCGGGTCGAGCGCCTGCCAGACCCGCAGCCGTTCGAGCAAGGCCTGCGAGCTCGACGACAACGCGTAGACCCGCGAGTCGAAAGCGGCGCCGGCGGGCAGCGCCGCGCAAGGCTGCGCGAGCAGCGCGACGCGCAGTCCGCCTTGCGTGAGCGCAAGCGCCGCAGTCTTGCCGACGAGCCCGCCGCCGATCACGGCGGCGTCAAAGGTCTGGTGATGTGCGTTCATCCGCGCATTATAGCTGCGGGGTTTGCGGGGGACGGATCATAGGGGAGCGGCATTTTGGCGCCCGGCCCGGGTGCGGGAACCGCGCCGCGCTAGTGCAGCGTGCTCGCCGCCAATGCCGCGTTCGCTTCGCGCATGCGCATGAAGTCGGGATCGGCCGACAGGATGCGCCACGCGGCCGCTTCGATCTGTGGCTTGCGATCGCGCTGATCGCCGCGCACCGCGCAGTCGGCGAGACCGGTTCCGACCCATCCAATGATTCGCACGCTTTACGCCCCGAGGGCAGGCTCTGGCGGCCCTGAGCCGATGATTCCACAGTGGATGTCGAGAAACGCAGCGCGCCGGTAAGCCGATCCGAACGGGTTACAATTGCGCTTTCCGTGAAAACTCGCACTCGATCGTCGAGCCAACGCCCCGATTGGGTGACTTGTCCGCTCCGCTGACTCCGCCGCGCGCCGTCCTGCGCGAAGGCTTTCCGAATCCGCGCACAGCGTCGAGCGCATCACGCAACTTACTGATTCACCGAAGGATTTCCATGAGCCTCCAATGCGGCATCGTCGGCTTGCCTAACGTCGGCAAGTCCACCCTGTTCAATGCGCTGACCAAGGCGGGCATCGCCGCCGAGAACTATCCGTTCTGCACGATCGAGCCGAACGTCGGCGTCGTCGAAGTACCGGACGCGCGCCTGAATGCGCTCGCCGAAATCGTCAAGCCGGAGCGCATCCTGCCGGCCGTGGTCGAATTCGTCGACATCGCCGGTCTCGTGGCCGGCGCGAGCAAGGGCGAAGGCCTTGGCAACCAGTTCCTCGCGAACATCCGCGAAACCGACGCGATCACGCACGTCGTGCGCTGCTTCGAGGACGACAACGTGATTCACGTCGCGAACAAGGTCGATCCGCTGTCGGACATCGAGGTCATCAACACCGAACTCGCGCTCGCCGATCTCGCGACCGTCGAAAAGGCGCTCGCGCGCTATTCGAAGGCCGCCAAGTCGGGCAACGACAAGGAAGCGGTCAAGCTCGCCGCGGTGCTGGAAAAGGTCCGCGCGCAACTCGATCAGGCGAAGCCGGTCCGCGCGCTCGATCTGACCGATGAAGAAAAAGCCACGCTCAAGCCGTTCTGTCTGATTACCGCGAAGCCGACCATGTACGTCGCCAACGTGAAGGAAAACGGCTTCGAGAACAACCCGCACCTCGACGCGATCACGAAGTTCGCGGCGGCCGAAGGCGCGCCGGTCGTGGCCGTGTGCGCGGCGGTGGAAGCGGAAATCGCCGACCTCGACGAAGCCGACATGGAAGTGTTCCTCGCCGACATGGGCATGGAAGAGCCGGGCCTGAACCGCGTGATCCGCGCGGGCTTCAAGCTGCTCGGCCTGCACACCTACTTCACGGCCGGCGTGAAGGAAGTGCGCGCGTGGACGATTCATATCGGCGACACGGCACCGAAGGCGGCCGGCGCGATCCACACCGACTTCGAGCGCGGCTTCATCCGCGCGCAGACCATCAGCTTCGCTGACTTCATCACCTACAAGGGTGAGCAAGGCGCGAAGGAAGCCGGCAAGATGCGCGCCGAAGGCAAGGAATACGTCGTGCACGATGGCGACGTGATGAACTTCCTGTTTAATGTTTGATTGCGTGGCTTGCGCTGGCTTCCGGCCAGCGAAAGCCACGCCGCCATGACACGGGATCGAATCCGCGCCTTCTATCGGCCATTGCGAGGCTATCGCGGGTGTCCGGAAACGGCGCTTTGCTTGCGCCTGATCGCGCTGACCGCAGGGAGCCCCGGCACACCTCCGATAGACGTGTGACTGCGTCGCTATCGCACGCTCGTGCTTCCCTCAATTGTCAATCATCGGCCGGCGTGACTTTTATATAAGGCTTCAAATCCGGGTTCGACAGCGCGAGCAGATTGAGCGTCGCGCCGCCGAACTTGCGCGCGAATTCGTCGTCCAGTGCATGGTTGTAATCCGCCACCGGCAACTCAAGGGGAAAGAGACGATCGGTCACAGCCAGCACCTTGCGCACGTCTAGCGTGTACGAAACCAGAGCCTGCTTTTCTTCCGACCACATCACAACGACACACCGTTTCTCGGAATGGTTTGCCATCAATACCCTCTGCACTGTTGATAGTTCTGAAACGCCCGCTGGGAGCACGCGTCCATGAAGCGCCGACCGCCCATGGCGCTTCTGTACGTAGTGCATTCGTCCATATCGCGCTCATAGTGTTCGAAGCATTCAGCCTCGTCTGCCTCGCTCACACCGCGCGCGGTCAGGTCCTGCACATCGCCGAACTGAACATCCTCGGTGTACTCGAACGGCTGCGCGTCGCCTAGTGGCGTTGCTGTACTCGCATTGTTGGCTAGGTCGCTACCATCTGTGCTATCTGCGCTGCTCTCACCGGCCAGCGCACCGGCGACAGCCGGATCGGGCAGACCGCCACCGCCGCTGCCGCCAAACATGGCCGCGCGTGCGCCGATCAACCGACCTTGCCGGGTGCCCGGATCATACCGGCCCGACAGCGTGAGTTCGCCGTTTGGGAGATAGACTGCGCTCGCAGGGAGAGTCCTCAACGGCGTGCCGTGGGGTCGCGGAAACAGGTCAGCACGAGGGCCTTTGATGGCAAGCAGGGAGCCCCGGCGCACCTCGGAGAGAAGCGCACCGATGACCCACCAGCCATCGGTGTCGGGGTTGCGGTCCCGGACACCACGCAGCCACAGCCAGCCACGCTTCTGGATACTCCTGACCAGATTCCCGTCCTTCTCCCACCCGCGACGGTTCAACCCGGCAATACCGAGAAATTCCTGCGTATCGGCTTTGGCCTTCTCAAGGTCGGCGGCTTTTCTCAGGCACGCTTTGTAGTGCTGCTCATCACAGATGACATAGCAGACGCCCAGTGGTCTCTGACAGCGCAGTTCCACGGAGCACATCTCAAATACGGTCAGGGACATAGGTGTGTCGACGATCTATCTGAAGCCGCTGCCCGGATCGGCAGCGATCAGAATAAATACCGTGCGACAGGTTGCCCGTACATGGGCGACGGCCCAAAACGCTGGCAAAGGGCCTCGACGTTCAGGAAAACTGGAACGACGACGGGATCCCGAGCCGGGCGACGTCGCCCCCCCTCCTACCGATAACCATTCGTCGCCCCGCAGCCCTCGCTCCACCCCGCATCCCAAATGTTTCCGTTTCATGACAGCCGGTGTTAAATTGCGGCTTCCGGCCCCTGCCAGGGCGGTCCGCGCCGCGCGGCCGCCGACGCCGGAATGTCATCGAACACAAATAGAATCGCGCGATTCGCGTTCGCGCCTTTCCACACAACCAGCTTTCGTGGGATCGGAGTAAGCGCCCCAGCTAACTCCGATCGACATAGGAGACAAATCGATGAATTGCAAGCCGCTGCTCCGTTCGCTTTCCATGGCCGCCGTATTGAGCGTCGGCCTCAGCCAGGCGGCCCAGGCCGCGACCGAAATCCAGTTCTGGCATGCAATGGAAGCCGCGTTGGGCGAACGTCTGAACGACATCGCGAACGACTTCAACAAATCGCAAAGCGACTACAAGATCGTGCCCGTCTTCAAGGGCACCTACGACCAGACCCTCGCCGCCGGCATCGCGGCCTATCGCAGCGGCAACGCGCCGGCCATCCTGCAGGTCTACGAAGTCGGCACCGCGACGATGATGCAGGCGAAGAAGGCCATCATCCCGGTCACCGAAGTGTTCAAGAACGCCGGCGTGCCGCTCGACCAGAAGGCCTTCGTGCCGACCATCGCGAGCTACTACAGCGACTCGAAAACCGGCGAACTGATCTCGATGCCGTTCAACAGCTCGACACCGGTGCTGTACTACAACAAGGACGCGTTCAAGAAGGCCGGGCTCGACCCGAACCAGCCGCCGAAGACCTGGGCCGAACTGCACGCCGATGCGCAGAAGCTGAAAGCGTCGGGCATGTCGTGCGGCTACTCGTCGGGCTGGCAGAGCTGGATTCAGCTCGAGAACTACAGCGCGTGGCATGCGGCGCCGTTCGCGTCGAAGAACAACGGCTTCGACGGCCTCGACGCGCAGCTCGAATTCAACAAGCCGCTGCAGGTCGCGCACATCCAGTTCCTGCAGAACATGGCGAAGGACGGCACGTTCACCTATGTCGGCCGCAAGGACGAGCCGGTGTCGAAGTTCTATAGCGGCGACTGCGGGATCATCACGAACTCGTCGGGCTCGCTCGCGACGATCAAGAAATACGCGAAGTTCAACTTCGGCACCGGCATGATGCCGTACGACGAGAGCGTGAAGGGCGCGCCGCAGAATGCGATCATCGGCGGGGCGAGCCTGTGGGTGCTGTCGGGCAAAGACCCGGCCGTCTACAAGGGCGTCGCGAAGTTCCTCGCGTATCTGGCCACGGCGCCGGTCGCCGCGAAGTGGCATCAGGACACCGGCTATCTGCCGATCACGACCGCCGCGTACGATCTGACGCGCCAGCAGGGCTTCTACGACAAGAACCCCGGCAGCGACACCGCGATCCGCCAGATGCTCAACAAGCCGCCGCTGCCGTTCACGAAGGGCCTGCGTCTGGGCAACATGCCGCAGATCCGCACCGTGATCGACGAAGAACTCGAGCAGGTGTGGGCGAACAAGAAGACGCCGCAACAGGCGCTCGACTCGTCCGTCGCGCGCGGCGACGATCTGCTGCGCCGCTTCGAGAAGACCGGTAACTAAGCCTTGCCTGCCGGCGGGTTCCGGCGCTGCCGCGCCGGAACCCGCCGTTGCAACCCACTCTGGGAATCCCGATGGAAAAGCGCTCCCATTTCGGCACCAGCGCCCTGCCCTATCTGCTCGTCGCGCCGCAGTTGCTCATCACGCTGGTGTTCTTCCTGTGGCCGGCGGGCGAAGCGCTCTGGCAATCGACACAAAGCCAGGACGCGTTCGGCACGTCGAGCGAATTCGTCGGACTCGCGAACTTCGGGCAGCTCTTCGCCGACCCGCTGTATCTGGCGTCGTTCAACACGACGATCGTGTTTTGCGCGCTCGTCACCGTGTCGGGCCTCGTGATCTCGCTCTTGCTCGCGGTCTGCGCGGATCGCGTGACGCGCGGCAAAAGGTCCTATCAAACGTTGCTGATCTGGCCATACGCGGTCGCGCCCGCTATCGCCGCAGTGCTGTGGTCGTTCCTGTTCAACCCGAGCATCGGCCTCGTCACGTATGCGCTCGCGAAATACGGCATCGTGTGGAATCACGCGCTGAACCCCGGTCAGGCGATGTTCCTCGTCGTGCTCGCGTCGGTCTGGCAGCAGGTCAGCTATAACTTCCTGTTCTTCTACGCGGGCCTGCAGGCGATTCCGCGCTCGCTGATCGAAGCGGCCGCGATCGATGGCGCCGGCCCGGTGCGGCGCTTCTTCGGCATCGCACTGCCGCTGCTGTCGCCGACCACGTTCTTTCTGCTGGTGATCAACATCACCTACGCGTTCTTCGACACCTTCCCGGTGATCGATGCCGCGACCGGCGGCGGCCCCGGCCAGGCCACCCGCACGCTGATCTACAAGATCTTCGCGGAAGGCTTCCAGGGGCTCGACATCGGCAGTTCGGGCGCGCAGTCGGTCGTGCTGATGATCATCGTCGTGGCGCTGACCGTCGTGCAATTCCGTTTCATCGAACGCAGGGTTCAATACTCATGATCGAGAACCGCCGCGGTTTCGACCTCTTCTGCCACGCGGTGCTGCTCGTCGGCGTCGCGCTGGTGGTGTTTCCCGTGTATGTCGCGTTCTGCGCGGCGACGATGAGCGAACACGAAGTGTTCACGGTGCCGCTGTCGCTCGTGCCGAGCACGCATCTGTTCGAGAACATCGCCACCATCTGGACGCAGGGCACCGGCAACGCGGCGGCGCCGTTCAATCGCATGCTGCTCAACAGCCTCGTGATGGCGCTCACGATCGCGATCGGCAAGATCGCCGTGTCGATGATCTCCGCGTACGCGATCGTGTACTTCCGCTTTCCGTTTCGCACGTTCGCGTTCTGGCTGATTTTCGTCACGCTGATGCTGCCGGTCGAAGTGCGGATTTTCCCGACCGTGGAGGTCGTGTCGTCGATGCATCTGAGCAATACCTACACCGGTTTGACGCTGCCGCTGATCGCGTCGGCGACCGCGACGTTCCTGTTCCGCCAGTTCTTCAAGACGCTGCCGGAGGAACTGATGGAAGCCGCGCGCA
This sequence comes from Paraburkholderia susongensis, assembly GCF_900177725.1. Taxonomy (GTDB): domain Bacteria; phylum Pseudomonadota; class Gammaproteobacteria; order Burkholderiales; family Burkholderiaceae; genus Paraburkholderia; species Paraburkholderia susongensis. The sequence continues at coordinate 27,052 of NZ_FXAT01000015.1, forward strand.
TCGACGGCGCGGGCGCGCTGCGCTTCTTCTGGGACGTCGTGCTGCCGCTCTCGCGGACCACGATGGCGGCGCTCTTCGTGATCACGTTCATTTACGGCTGGAACCAGTATCTGTGGCCGATCCTGATTACGAGCCAGCAGTCGCTGACCACCGCCGTGATCGGCATCAAGGGGATGATCGCCTCGGGCGACACCGCGACCGAATGGCATCTGGTGATGACGGCCACACTGCTCGCGATGCTGCCGCCGCTCGTGGTCGTGTTGACGATGCAGCGCTGGTTCGTGCGCGGCCTCGTGGATTCGGAGAAATGAGCCGCTACGGCAGCGCGCGCCGCGACGTGCGCTGCCGCATCGACTGGAACACCACACCGCGCGAATCACGCCAATCAAAAGCGACGCGCGACAGGCACTCAAAAGCAAAGGCTAGAACGGCATGGCTGCACTGACTCTGCAAGGCGTTAAGAAAACCTACGACGGCAAACAGTTCGTGCTGCACGGCATCGACGTCGACGTGGCCGACGGCGAGTTCGTCGTGATGGTCGGGCCGTCCGGCTGCGGCAAGTCCACCTTGCTGCGGATGGTGGCCGGGCTCGAGCGCATCTCCGACGGCCGCATCTCGATCTCCGGCAAGGTCGTCAACGAGCTGGAGCCGAAGGATCGCAACATCGCGATGGTGTTTCAGAACTACGCGCTGTATCCGCATATGAGCGTGGCCGAGAACATGGGCTACGCGCTGAAGATCGCGGGCATCGACCGCGCGCAGATCGCAAAGCGCGTGGAAGCCGCCGCGCAGATTCTCGAACTCGGGCCGCTCCTGCAACGCAGGCCGCGCGAACTGTCGGGCGGGCAGCGGCAGCGCGTCGCGATGGGCCGCGCGATCGTACGCGAGCCGGCGGTGTTTCTGTTCGACGAACCGCTGTCGAATCTCGACGCGCGTCTGCGCGTGCAGATGCGCCTCGAAATCCAGCGTCTGCATGCGCGCCTCGCGACCACGAGCCTGTACGTCACGCACGATCAGATCGAAGCGATGACTCTGGCGCAGCGCGTGATCGTCATGAACAAGGGCCACGCCGAGCAGATCGGCGCGCCGACCGAGGTCTACGAGCGGCCTGCCACGGTGTTCGTCGCGAGCTTCATCGGCTCGCCGGGGATGAACCTGCTCGAAGGCCGCGTGTCGGACGACGGCTCGACGTTCGAAGTCGCCGGCAACGGCCCGAAGCTGCCGCTCGCGGGCGTGCCGGCGATCGGCCGCGAGGTCGCGACGGGCCGCGAATGGACGCTCGGCATCCGCCCCGAGCATATGAGTCCGGGCACGGCAAACGCATCGCACGCGACGCTCACCGTCGATTCCTGCGAACTGCTCGGCGCGGACAATCTCGCGCACGGCCGCTGGGGCAAGCACGACGTGACCGCACGGCTGCCGCACGCGCACCGGCCCGCGGCGGGCGAGGCGCTGCAGGTCGCGCTGCCCGCGCAGCATCTGCACTTCTTCGACCCGGCGACGGGACGGCGCGCGAACTGACACGGGGTTGGCGCGCCGTGGCGGCGTCCCGCGGCTCGCGCCGCCAGAAGAGGGTCCGCCAGCGGCACTCCCCCTGCCGCCCGCCTCTCGCCGCGAAGTACAATGCCACCTGAACCACCACCGCGCGCGGGAGCGTCGTCGAGCATGACGCCGCGCCGGCCGGCGCCGGGCACTCAGCCCGGTCTTCACACTGATTACCCATTCACCCTCGACTGCCCGCCCCCTCGCGGCCGGCGTCGTCAACGTCTACTGCAAGCAAATGGCCCAATACGTTTTCACCATGAACCGGGTCGGCAAGATCGTGCCGCCCAAGCGTCAGATCCTCAAAGACATCTCGCTGTCGTTCTTCCCCGGCGCGAAGATCGGCCTGCTCGGCCTGAACGGCTCGGGAAAGTCGACGCTGATCCGCATCATGGCCGGCGTCGACAAGGAGATCGAAGGCGAAGCCACGCCGATGCCGAATCTGAACATCGGCTATCTGCCGCAGGAGCCGCAGCTCGATCCGCAAAAGACCGTGCGTGAAGCGGTCGAGGAAGGCCTCGGCGACGTGTTCAACGCGCAGAAGAAGCTCGACGAAATCTACGCGGCCTACGCCGAACCCGACGCCGACTTCGACGCGCTCGCCGCTGAGCAGGCGAAGTACGAGGCGATCCTTGCGACGACCGATGGCAGCGCGGAGCAGCAGATCGAAATCGCCGCCGACGCGCTGCGCCTGCCGGCATGGGACGCGAAGATCGAGCACCTGTCGGGCGGCGAAAAGCGCCGCGTCGCGCTGTGCAAGCTGCTGCTCGAAAAGCCGGACATGCTGCTGCTCGACGAGCCGACCAACCACCTCGACGCGGAATCGGTGGAATGGCTCGAACAGTTCCTCACGCGCTTCCCGGGCACCGTCGTCGCGGTCACGCACGACCGCTACTTCCTCGATAACGCCGCCGAGTGGATTCTCGAACTCGACCGCGGCCACGGCATCCCGTGGAAGGGTAACTACAGCAGCTGGCTCGATCAGAAGGAAGCGCGCCTGAAACAGGAAGAGGCGTCGGAATCGGCACGCCAGAAGGCGATCAAGAAGGAACTCGAGTGGGTGCGCCAGAACCCGAAGGGCCGCCAGGCGAAATCGAAGGCGCGTATCGCCCGCTTCGAGGAACTGAACAGCCAGGAATATCAGAAGCGCAACGAGACTCAGGAAATCTTCATTCCGGTCGGCGATCGCCTCGGCAATGAAGTGATCGAGTTCAAGAACGTCAGCAAGTCGTACGGCGACCGCCTGCTGCTCGATAACGTCAGCTTCAAGATTCCGGCGGGCGCGATCGTCGGCATCATCGGGCCGAACGGCGCGGGCAAGTCGACGCTGTTCCGCATGCTGACGGACCGCGAACAGCCGGATTCGGGCGAGATCGTCAAAGGCCCGACCGTCAAGCTCGCCTACGTCGACCAGAGCCGCGACGCGCTCGACGGCTCGAAGACCGTGTTCGAGGAAATCTCGGGCGGCGCCGATGTGCTGACGGTCGGCAGGTACGAGACGCCGTCGCGCGCGTACATCGGCCGCTTCAACTTCAAGGGCGGCGATCAGCAGAAGAACGTCGGCAATCTGTCGGGCGGCGAGCGCGGGCGTCTGCATCTCGCGAAGACGCTGATCGCGGGCGGCAACGTGCTGCTGCTCGACGAACCGTCGAACGACCTCGACGTCGAAACGCTGCGCGCGCTCGAAGACGCGCTGCTCGAATTCGCGGGCTCGGTGCTCGTGATCTCGCACGACCGCTGGTTCCTCGACCGCATCGCGACGCATATCCTCGCGTTCGAAGGCGATTCGCAGATCACGTTCTTCGACGGCAACTACCAGGAGTACGAAGCGGACAAGCGCGCGCGTCTCGGCGAAGAAGCCGCGCGGCCGAAGCGTCTGCGTTACAAGCCGATCTCGCGCTAGGCGAACGGGGCGGGTGGCCCGTCCGGCAGGCGCCGGATGGGCCGGATGGGCCGGTCACAATCCCACCGCGCCACGCGGTGACGAGGAGACAAGCATGGCGATGTCGAAGGGCAGACGCTGGATCGTCGTCGTGGGCGGCACGCTGCTGGCGTTGATTCTCGTCGTAATCGGCCTGCTGCAGTTCGCGCAACAGGAAATCAGGAATCGCGTGAGCGCGGCGCTCGGCCCGCTCGGCAGCGCCGAAAGCATCGACGTCGGCCTCACCTCGGTCCACCTCACCCATGTCCTGCTGAAGGCGCCGCCGGATTGGCCCGCCGGCGAACCGCTGCGCGCCGACGAAATCACCATCACACCGGATGTGCGCGATCTGCTCGCGCGGCGCATGCACATCCGCGAAGTCGTGGTGCGCGGCTTCGACATGGCCGTGCTGCGCGCGAAGGACGGCTCGCTCAATCTGCTGCCGAACCTGCGCGAATCGCTGAACCGCTCCAATCAGCAGACGAACAGCACGGCGCCGTCGATCCCGCGCGAGGAGCTGGTCGATCACATCCGCTTCGAGCAGGGCAACTTCCATTTCTACGACATGACCGTCGGGCCGCCGCCGTTCAAGGTGACGGTCAGCAACGCCAACGCGAGGGTCGACAATCTGCATCTGCCGTCGCTCGCCGAGCCGACCAATGTCAGCGTCAGCGGCTCGATCAAAGGTCCGGCGCATACGGGCACGGTTGCGTTCAACGGCTGGATCAAGATCGCGAGCCGCGATTCGCAGACCACGAGCAAGCTGCACGGCGTCGATATCGCGATGCTCGATCCGTATCTGTTGAAGAAGGCCGGTTCGCGGACACAAGTCACGGGCGGCACGGTGGATCTCACGGTGGAATCGAGCGTGCGCAACTATCATCTGCATGCGCCCGGCACGGTGACGATCCACGGTCTGCAACTCGCGCAAAGCGACGACCCGCTCGACACCTTCATGTCGATTCCGACGCGCGCCGCCGTCGCCGCGCTGAAGGCGCACAACGGTGACATCACGCTGCATTTCGTGCTCGACGGCGACTTGCGCGATCCGAAGTTTTCGGTGCGTGAAGGGATTCTCAAACGCATTGGTGCCGGGTTTGCGTCGGCACTCGGCGTCAGTGTCGAAGGGGTGGCGAAGGGCGCTGGCGAGACCGTGAAGGGGCTTGGGGATGCGTTGAAGAGTCTGTTGGGGCGGTAGGCTTCGATGGCAGCCAGGTGACGAAGTGACGGCGAAGCAACGACAAAGCGCTGAAAGGCACCACGAGCGAAGCACGTCGATGCAAAAAAGAAACGGGCGCCGCGGCAACGCGAACGCCCGTTTCGTCATTCTGGACCTGGGTAGATCAGGCGCTCACGCCAGGCAGTTCAAACCGGCAAACCCAACTCGCGCAGCTTCGCTCCGGTTTGCGCCGCGTTCGTGTGATGCACGCCGTGCCAGCCAAGCGCCGTTGCGGCTTCGGCGTTCCTGAGGTTGTCGTCGATGAACACCAGTTCGCCTGGCTCGATGCCGGGCAGTTGCGCGTCGATGCGCTCACGCATTTCCGCGAAGATCGCCGGATCGGGCTTCACGAGCTTCACGCGCCCCGACACGACGATGTCGCGAAACCGCCGCAGCACCGGGTAGTGCTCCCATGCGTACGGAAACGTCTCCGCCGACCAGTTGGTGAGGCCGAAGAGCGGCACGTTCGCGGCTTCGAGCTTTTCCATCAGCGCGACGCCGTCTTCGAGCACGCCCGCCACCATCTCGTGCCAGCGCTCGTAGAACGCGCGGATCAGCGGCTCGTGGCCGGGAAACTTCGCGATCAGTTCGTCAGTCGCTTCGACGATCGGCTGGCCGCCGTCCTGGCGGATCACCCAGTCCATCGAGCAGACGTGCGTGAGAAACCAGCGGCGCTCGGCTTCGTCGGGAATCAGCTCGCGGTACAGGTACTCGGGACTCCAGTCGATCAGCACGCCGCCGAAATCGAACACCACTGCCTTGATCGTCATGCACGCTCCATTCGCCATGTCTCGCTACGTTCAGATGGGTTGCGTGCGCAATTCGAGCCACGCTTTCGCGTCGCCGGACACATGCGGCGAGAGGCGCGTGCGAACGGTCTCGTGATACGCGTTGAGCCACGCGCGCTCGTCGTCGCGCAGCAGCGATAGCTCGATGCAGCGCGTGTCGATCGGGCATAGCGTCAGCGTCTCGAACTTGAGGAAATCGCCGAATTCGGTTTTTCCCGCAGCGACGTTGAGCACGAGGTTTTCGATCCGCACGCCCCACTTGCCCGACCGATAGAGACCCGGCTCATTCGACGTAATCATGCCCTCTTCCATCGCGGTCCATGGTTCGGCGGCCGCATAGTGCGAGATCACCTGCGGGCCTTCATGCACGTTCAGGAAATAGCCGACGCCGTGACCCGTGCCGTGGCCGTAATCGGCACCAGCTTCCCAGATCGGCGCGCGCGCGATCGCGTCGAGCATCGGCGAGCGGATGCCGCGCGGAAATTGCGCGCGCGACAACGCGATCATGCCTTTGAGCACGATCGTGAAATCGCGCCGCTGCGCGTCGCTCGGCGTGCCGACCGGCACGACGCGCGTGATGTCGGTGGTGCCGCTCAAATATTGGCCGCCCGAGTCGATCAGCAACAGGCCGTTGCCCTCGATCACCGCATGCGACTCTTCGGTCGCGCGATAGTGCGGCATCGCGCCGTTCGCGTTGAAGCCCGCGATCGTCGCGAAGCTCAGCGACACGAAGCCGGGACGGCGCGCGCGGGCGGCCGTCAGGCGTTCGTCGATGGTCAGCTCGGTGATGCGCTCGCGGCCCAACGCGCTTTCGAACCACGCGAAGAATTCGGTGAGCGCGGCGCCGTCCTGTTCCATCGTTGCGCGCACGTGCGCGGCGTTCGCGGCGGTCTTGCGCGACTTCAGGAACGTCGACGGATTGACCGCCTCGACCACCTTGACCGACGGCGGCACCGCCTGCAGCGAACCGTACGTGATGCGGCGCGGATCGATCAGCAGCGTGCTGCCGGCCGGCAGCGCGGCGAGCGCATCGGCGGCTTTCGCATAGGGCTCGACGCTGATGCCGTCTTGCGCGAGCACCTCGGCGAGCGCCGACGGCACCTTGCCATCGGCGATAAAGAGCGATGCGCGATCGACACCGATCAGCGCGTGCGCGACGAACACCGGGTTGTAGCTGACGTCGGCGCCGCGCAGGTTCAGCAGCCACGCGAGGTCGTCGAGCGTCGAGATGAAGTGCCATTGCGCGCCTTTGTCGGCCATCGCGCGGCGCACCTGCGCGAGCTTCTCCGCGCGCGCGACGTCCGCTTGCGGCGCGGCATGCTCGAACACCGCGTCGGCCGGCAGCGATGGGCGCTGCGCCCAGATTGCGTCGAACAGATCGGCGTCGGTGCGCAGTTGCACGCCGCACGCGCTCAGCGCGGCGCTCAACGCGCGCGCCGCGGCCACGCCAAGCACCGCGCCGTCCACGCCGACCGTGCCGCCGTTCGCGACGTTCTGCGCGAGCCATTCGAAATGCGGTGTGGTTTGCTGGCCGCCCGTCATTTTCATCAGTTGGACGCCGGTGCCGGCCAGTTGCGCGCTCGCCTGCTCCCAGTAGCGGCTGTCGGTCCAGACGCCGGCGAAGTCAGCGGTCACGATCAGCGTACCGGCCGAGCCGGTGAAGCCCGAGAGCCACTGGCGCCCCTGCCAGCGTCCGGGCAGATACTCGGACAGGTGCGGGTCCGCGGACGGCACGAGGTAAGCGGCGATGCCTTCGCGCGCCATCGCGGCGCGCAGGCTCGCAAGGCGCTCGGGAATGGAGGAGGTTTCGGGAAGTCGGGCGTTCATGGAGTTACCTGCAAAGATTCATCGACGGATTGATCGGCGCATTTATCGACGGCTGGGTTGCCGTGAAAGGAGGCCGACCGTCACGGCGACGGCGATCAGCGCGACGGCGGTGCACACCGGCCATTCGAGCATGTCGCCGTCATGGAAGAGACCTGTCACGTTGCCGGCCATGCGCGCGACGCTCGTGCCGAGCACGCCTGCCAGCAGCGCGATCCACCAGCGGGCGCGGCTCGAGCGGCGCAACGGATGCAGCCACCAGCCCGCAAGGCCGATCGCCACGCCCAGTACAAGGATGCCTGTCCAACCCATCAGGAATGGGCTCCTGAGCGGGTTTCCGGGCAGGCTTCCGGATGGGCTGCGAAGCGAGCCTCAAAGCGGGACAAAATTAATTTCAGATTCGTCTGATAGGCGAAAGTAGCCGGCAAAGCTAGCATTTTTGCCTCATTAACTATAGAAGTTCAGCACGGCGCTTTCCGCATAGCGGTTGAGTTTAGGGGTCGGGATTAGGTTAGGCAAGCTGTAAGCGTGACGAACAGACCTGACTCCCGGCCGTTGCCAGGCTGACGCCGCGCCATGCGCATCGCCCTTATCGAACCAGACGTGCAACATGCCAAACTGGTCGACCGGCTCATCTTCGCCGGCGGCCATATGTGCCAGCACTTCACCACCAGCGCCACGTTCCTGCTGCGCGCCACCGACGAATTCTTCGATCTTCTGATCACCGAAAGCTGGGCCGGCGACCATTGCGCCGAAGACGTGATCCCGCTCGCGCGCTCCATCCTGCCAGGCCTGCCCGTCATGATGATGATCACGGAGCCGCGCGAAAGCCAGATCGTCGCCGCGCTGCATGCCGGCGCCGACGACTGCATGAGCAAGCCGGTGCGCGGCCCCGAAATGCTGGCCCGGGTCGAAGCGCTGCAGCGCCGCGCGGGCCTGCGGCGGCCGGCCAACCGGCGGCGGGACGTCATCGGCGGGTATTCGTTCGACGCGGCGCACTTCGCCGTGGCCTTCCGCGGGCTGACCGTCATCCTGACACCCAAGGAATTCCGCCTCGCGCTGCTGCTGTTCAACAATCTGGCGCGCCCGGTGTCGCGCGCGCATATCCTCGAAACCGTGTGGGCGCGCCGTCGCGACGTAAAGTCGCGCACCATCGACACGCACGCGTCGCGGGTGCGCAGCAAGCTGCAGTTGCGCCCCGAGCTTGGCTACTCGCTGGTGCCGGTCTATGGTTACGGCTACCAGCTCGACGCGATTCCGCTGGAGAGCATGACGGGCGCGGGCTGATGCATGCGGGGTATACAGCGTGCAGAATGTGAAAATCGTGGAAACGCTATAATATATGGCTGAACGATAGCTCCCCCAAATGCAGCTTCTAACGATCGGAATCAACCATCACACTGCGCCTGTCGCCTTGCGCGAACGCGTGGCGTTTCCGCTCGAACAGATCAAACCCGCCCTGGACACGTTCAAGGGCATCTGGCTAGGCCGCATGGCGCCCAATTCGCCGGAAGCGGCGATCCTGTCCACCTGCAACCGCACCGAACTCTACTGCGCCACCGACGACCTCGCCGCGCGCGAAGCCGCGATCCATTGGCTGTCGAAGTATCACAACCTGCCCATCGAGGAACTCGCGCCGCACGTCTACGCGCTACCGCAGTCGGAAGCGGTGCGCCATGCGTTTCGCGTCGCGTCGGGGCTCGACTCGATGGTGCTCGGCGAAACGCAGATCGTCGGACAGATGAAGGACGCGGTGCGCACCGCATCCGAAGCCGGCGCGCTCGGCACCTATCTGAACCAGTTGTTCCAGCGCACCTTCGCCGTCGCGAAGGAAGTGCGCAGCACGACCGAAATCGGCGCCCAGTCGGTTTCGATGGCCGCCGCCGCCGTGCGCCTCGCGCAGCGCATTTTCGACAAGATCGCGAACCAGCGCGTGCTGTTCATCGGCGCGGGCGAAATGATCGAGTTGTGCGCGACGCACTTCGCGGCGCAGCAGCCGCGTGAACTCGTGGTCGCGAACCGCACGGCCGAGCGTGGCATGCGGCTCGCCGAGCGCTTCAACGGCCGGGCCATTCCGCTTTCCGAGCTGCCCGCGCGCATGCACGAATTCGACATCATCGTGTCGTGCACGGCGTCCACGCTGCCGATCATCGGTCTCGGCGCGGTCGAGCGTGCAGTGAAAGCCCGCCGCCACCGCCCGATCTTCATGGTCGACCTCGCCGTGCCGCGCGACATCGAGCCCGAAGCCGGCCAGCTCGAAGACGTGTTCCTGTACACCGTCGACGACCTCGGCGCGATCGTCCGCGAGGGCAATGCGTCGCGGCAAGCCGCGGTTGCGCAAGCCGAAGCGATCATCGAAACGCGCGTGCAGAACTTCATGCAGTGGCTCGACGCGCGCAGCATCGTGCCGGTGATCCGCCACATGCATACGCAGGCCGATGCGCTGCGCCGCGCCGAAGTCGAACGCGCGCAAAAAATGCTCGCGCGCGGCGACGACCCGGCCGCGGTGCTCGAAGCACTGTCGCAATCGCTCACCAACAAGCTGATCCACGGTCCGACGCACGCGCTCAATCGCGCGAGCAGCGACAACCGCGACAAGCTGATCGAACTGATGAGCGGCTTCTACAAACACTCCGGTTCCTCGGAGCGTTAGCGGCGATCGCCGCGCCGTGCGCGCCATTGCAAGTGGCTCGCACCGTGTTTCCGTTCCGGGCATCCGCCCCGCCCCCCTGGCAGCCATCCTTTCCGGAGCCCGCTCCGCTACCCGTCCGATGAAAACGAGCATGCAACGCAAGCTCGACCAGCTCACCATCCGGCTGGCCGAACTGAACGACCTGTTGAGCCGCGAGGACATCACGTCCAACCTCGACCAATACCGCAAGCTCACGCGCGAACACGCGGAGTTGGGGCCGGTCGTCGAGCATTACGCGCTGTGGCGCCAGGCGCAGAACGATGCTTCGACCGCGCAGGAGTTGCTCGCCGACGCGTCGATGCGCGATTTCGCCGAAGAGGAAATCCGCGCGGCGCGCGAGCGCATGGACACGCTCGGCACCGAGCTGCAAAAAATGCTGCTGCCGAAAGACCCGAACGACGACCGCAATATCTTCCTCGAAATCCGCGCGGGCACGGGCGGCGACGAATCCGCGCTATTCGCGGGCGACCTGCTGCGCATGTACCTGCGCTTCGCCGAGCGCAACCGCTGGCAGGTGGAAATGATGTCGGCAAGCGAGTCGGACCTCGGCGGCTACAAGGAAGTCATCGTGCGGATCGCCGGCGAAGCCGCGTATTCGAAGCTCAAGTTCGAGTCGGGCGGACATCGCGTGCAGCGCGTGCCGGCCACCGAAACGCAGGGCCGCATTCACACGTCGGCGTGCACGGTCGCGGTGATGCCGGAAGCGGACGAAATCGGCGAGGTCGAGATCAACCCTGCCGATCTGCGCATCGATACGTTCCGCGCGTCGGGCGCGGGTGGGCAGCACATCAACAAGACCGACTCGGCGGTGCGGGTGACGCACTTGCCGACGGGTATCGTCGTCGAATGTCAGGACGACCGCTCGCAGCACAAGAACAAGGACCGTGCTCTCAAGGTGCTCGCCGCGCGCATCAAGGACAAGCAGGCGCACGAGCAGCAGGCGAAGGAAGCGGCCACGCGCAAAAACCTGATCGGCTCGGGCGACCGCTCGGAGCGCATTCGCACGTACAACTTCCCGCAAGGGCGCCTCACCGATCACCGCATCAACCTGACGCTGTATCGCCTCGACGCGATCATGGACGGCGATCTCGCCGAACTGATCGCGGCGCTCGTCAGCGAGCACCAGGCCGAACTGCTCGCCTCGCTCGGCGACGCGGACTGACGCCCCGCCGCCCCGCTGCCACTCGCCCATGACGATGAACGACGCCCGCTCGGCCCCGACCACTCCGCTCGATCCGCCGGCCACAGCCGCCGCGCTGTTGCGCGCGTCGCCGCTGCCGCCGCTGGAAGCGCGGATTCTGCTCACACACGTGCTCGGCTGGCGGCAGACGCAGTTGATCACGCGCGGCGACGAGCCGCTCGACGGCGCTAGCATCGAGCGTTACCGCGCTCTCGAAGCGCGGCGCGCGGCCGGTGAACCGGTCGCGCAACTGGTCGGCGCACGGGAATTCTTCGGGCTCGAGTTCGAGGTCACGCCGCATGTGCTGATTCCGCGTCCCGAAACCGAACTGCTGGTCGAAACCGCGCTCGCGACCATGGAGCCTCTTTCGCGGCCGCGCGTGCTCGATCTCGGCACCGGCACGGGGGCGATCGCGGTGGCCATTGCGTGGACACGGCCCGACGCGCGGGTCTGGGCGCTCGACCGTTCGGCCGAAGCGCTCGCGGTGGCCGCGCGCAACGGCACGCGTCTGCTCGAAGCAAATCGTCCTGGCGGCACCGTGACGCTCCTGCAAAGCGACTGGTACAACTCGCTCGACGCCGCGCTGCGCTTTGACGTAATCGTCAGCAATCCGCCGTATATCGCGAGCGGCGATCCGCATCTGCTGCAAGGCGATCTGCGCTTCGAGCCGCGCGGCGCGCTCACCGACGAAGCGGACGGCCTGACCGCCATCCGTGCGATCGTCGCCGGCGCGCCCGGCCGCCTCACCGCCAACGGCGCGCTATGGATCGAGCACGGCTACGACCAGGCCGAAGCCGTGCGCGCGTTGCTGAATGCGCAGGGTTTCGCGCAGGTCCGCTCGGAGCGGGACCTCGCCGGCATCGAGCGGATCAGCGGCGGAACGTGGCCCGGCGACGCGGGATGACCGCGCACGCGCGGCCCGCCGGATGGACGCAGCGGCCTCGGCTGGCCGTAGCGAAATCCGCTATCATTTCAGCCTACTCCCTACACCTATCGGAACCGCAAGGTCAGTCATGGATACGCAACAACGCATCAAGCAAATCGTCGACGACAACAACGTCGTCCTCTTCATGAAGGGCACGGCCCAGTTCCCGATGTGCGGTTTTTCGGGCCGCGCCATCCAGATCCTGAAGGCGTGCGGCGTCGGTGAAATCAAGACCGTCAACGTCCTCGAAGACGACGAAATCCGCCAGGGCATCAAGGTGTTCTCGAACTGGCCGACCATTCCGCAGCTTTACGTGAAGGGCGAGTTCATCGGCGGCTCGGACATCATGATGGAGATGTACGAATCGGGCGAACTGCAGCAGCTGTTCGCTGCCGCCTGACGTTCGCTTCCTCCAGGTGCCGCGAGCCATGGAAACACGCGCTGCGGCGCCCCGCCGGCTGATCGTCGCGATCACCGGCGCCACCGGCGCCATCTACGGCATCCGGCTGCTCGAGACGCTGCGCAGGCTGGGCGGCGTCGAAAGCCATCTGCTGATTTCGAGCGCGGGTTGGCTCAATATCCAGCACGAACTCCAGTTGGGCAAGGAAGAGGTGCATCCGCTCGCGGATGTCGTCCATTCGGTGCGCGACGTCGGCGCGAGCATCGCGTCCGGCTCGTTCGCGACGGACGGCATGGTCGTCGCCCCCTGCTCGATGAAGACGCTCGCGAGCATCGCTCACGGTTTCTCCGACAACCTCATCACGCGCGCCGCCGACGTCACGCTCAAGGAGCGCCGCCGCCTCGTGCTGCTCGTGCGCGAAACGCCGCTCAACCTCGCGCATCTGCGCAATATGACGGCCGTCACCGAAATGGGCGGCGTGATCTTTCCGCCGCTCCCCGCCTTTTATAACCAGCCCGCTTCGATCGACGAAATGGTCGATCACACGGTCGCGCGCGTGCTGGATCTGTTCGCGCTCGGGCCGGCGCTGTCGCCGGCGTGGGAAGGGCTGCGCGGCGCGCAGGAATAGCACTTCGGCGCCGCTGCGTTGCGGCACCGGCGCGAAGCCACTCCGCGTTGGCAAGGCTTAAACCGATTAACAACATCGGCGACACAATCAATTCCATCCGGGCCCGTTTATTAAGCGACCGTGTGGACCTATATTGATACCAACCCAATCTTCACACCGCGCCCGCAAGGTCGCGTTGCTGCCATGAACCGCTTGCCTTCGCTTTTCCTGTCCCACGGCGCCCCCACGTTGCCGATCGATCCGTCGATGCCCTCCGCGGAATTCGGCTCGCTGAGCGCGCAACTGCCACGCCCCGAAGCCGTGCTGATGCTGTCGGCCCACTGGGGCAGCGCACAACCGCTCGCGAGCATCGCGACGGCGCCGGAAACCATCCACGATTTCTACGGTTTTCCGCGCCAGTTGTACGAAATCCAGTACCCGGCGCCGGGCGCGCCCGAGGTCGCGCGTAGCGCCGCGGCGCTGCTCGGCGCGAACGGCATCGCCACGAACGTCGAGTCTCACGGGCTCGATCACGGCGCATGGGTGCCGATGCTGCTGATGTTCCCGCATGCCGACGTGCCGATCGCGCAATTGTCGATCCAGCCGCATCTGAACGCGGAGCATCATTTCCGCGTCGGCCGCGCGTTGCGGGCGCTGAAAGACGAGGGCGTAATGGTGATCGGCTCCGGCCAGATCACGCACAACCTGCGCGCCGCCGATTTCTCCGCGCGTCCCGAAGACGCCGATCCGCGCGTCGCCGAGTTCACCGGCTGGTTCGAGGAGAAGCTCGCCGCGCGCGACATCGACGCGCTGCTCGACTACCGCCGCCAGGCGCCGCACGCCGTGCTGATGCACCCGACCGACGAGCACCTGCTGCCTGTGTTCGCCGCGCTCGGCGTCGCGGACGACGACTATTCACTGGCGATCCAGTCGCTCGGCACCTACCAGCGCTCGCTCGCGATGACGAACTACGTGTTCGGCTCCGCCTGATACGGCTACGGCTCGCACAGACCAAACCGGCACCAACAAAAAAGCCCGCCTGAGCAACCAGGCGGGCTTTTTTTCGCCCGGACCCCACCGACCGCGGATCCGGTGTACTCGGCACGGCGCTTAATGCGCGCCCATGCCTTCGAGCACTTCGTCATGCACTTCGCGCTCTTCCAGATACTCCGAGCGGTAGCCGCTATTGACGCCCCAGTAGTAGAACACCAGCGAGAAGCCGATCACGACCAGCATGTCCCAGCCGTAAGGCAGGATGCCGGAACCGCCGAACTCCTTGCTGCCGATCAGCGACAGAACCGCCATGATCGGCAGATACGCGACCAGCCACCAGGCAGCCTTCAGATCACGGCCCCAGCCCTCGAAGCCCGACTTCGCCTGGAAATAGAAGTACACCGGCAGCGCGACGACCATCAGCAGAATGATTTCACCGGTCAGCGGCCACTTCGCCCAGTACAGGATCAGCGACGCGCACACGAACGCGAACGGCGCGATCACCTTCATGCCGGCGATCTTCAGCGGCCGTTCAAGATCGGTTGCCGCGCGGCGCAGCGCCATCAGGCTGATCGGGCCGGTCAGGTACGAGATCACGGTCGCGACCGAAATCACCGCCGCGAGCGAGCTCCAGCCGCGGAAGAAGAACAGGAAAAGGAACGACACGAACAGGTTGAACCACATCGCCGGACGCGGCACGCCGTAGAACGGATGCACCTGGCCGAAGATCTTCGGCATCGTGTTGTTGCGCTCCATCGCATAGATCATCCGCGTGGTGGTCGCCATATAGGTCGTACCGGTGCCGCTCGGGCTCACGAATGCGTCGACGTAGAGCAGGATCGCGAGCCAGTTCAGGTTCAGCGCGATCGCCAGTTCCGCGAACGGCGAAGCGAAGCTGAGATGGCTCCAGCCCTTCATCACTTCGCCCGGGCTCACCGCGCCGATGTAGGCGATCTGCAGCAGCACGTAGATCACGAGCGCGAGCAGGATCGAGCCGATCACCGCGAACGGCACGCTCTTCGCGGGGTTACGCGCTTCGCCGGCGAGGTTGATCGGGCTCTGGAAACCGTTGAACGCGAACACGATGCCGCTCGTCGCGACCGCGGTCAGCACCGACGACCAGCCGTACGGCGCGAACGTGGTCGTCTGGCCGAAGTTCTCGGTGTGGACGCCCGTCAGCATCAAGCCGAGAATCGTCGCGCCGGGGATCAGGAACTTGAAGATCGTGATCGCCGAATTGGCGCGCGCGAAGAGCTTCACACCCCAATAGTTGAGCAGGAAGTAAATGATCACGAGCCCAGCGGACAGCAACAGGCCGTTCCTGGTCAATGATCCGTCGACGAAGAGCGCATGGGCCCACCCATAGGGCCAGGTGCTCATGTATTGAATGGATGCCTCGGCCTCGATCGGAATCACCGACACAATCGCGATCCAGTTGGCCCACGCACTGATGAAACCGACCAGCGCCCCGTGCGAGTAGCGCGCATAACGCACCATCCCGCCGGATTCCGGAAACATCGCGCCGAGTTCCGCGTAGGTCAGCGCAATCGCGAGGATCACGACAGCACCGATGATCCACGCGCAAATGGCGGCCGGACCGGCAATCTTTGCGGCCTTCCAGGCACCAAACAGCCAGCCCGAGCCGATGATCGAACCCAAGCCGGTCAGCATCAGCGCGAATGGCCCGATGTTCCGTTGTATAGAACTTTTCACGTCTTCTCCTAAATCAGAACCATGCCGGCACCGCGTGACATTGCTTGTGGCGCTGGAGACGGGTGACGCGCATGCATGCGCGCCGGAAGATGCCAGAACAGGTGCAACCGACGCGCGGCGCGTAGTTTAACGGTTGCACCGTCTTACCGCAGCGAAACCAAGGGTTCTCCCTATCAAAAAAATGGCAGCCCATGCAAGCTTTGTAAGAAAAACCTGTCCAAATCTGTCAAAGTTGGGTCCAGATTCTCACAGACAGTTGACCTTCGTCCCAAATCGCCGTATAACGTTCGAGCAGGATTTCAAGCGGCGAGTGAAGTGGTTCTTTCGTAGGTCGCCCATCAACGGTACTCCGGTTGGTCCCATTACCCCCTTCCTTGATTTTCATGCACCCTCGGGCTTCGGCCTTATTTACCATTTTTAGGAACAAGTAATATGGAAACCGGTACCGTCAAGTGGTTCAATGACGCAAAGGGCTTTGGCTTCATCACCCCGGACGGCGGCGGCGAAGATCTGTTCGCGCATTTCTCGGAAATCCGCGTCGACGGCTTCAAGACGCTGCAGGAAAACCAGAAGGTCACGTTTGAAGTGAAGACGGGCCCGAAGGGCAAGCAAGCGGCTAACATCAAGCCGGTGTAAGCTCCGCGCTTCCTTCTGGACGCACTAAAAACCCCGCCTTGGCGGGGTTTTTTATTATCCGTCACAAATGAGCGCGCGGATTAACTTCGGCTGACTTCGCGCTTGACTTCGCAATACGCGGCGAATTATCTGCGAATACCCGATCACTATCCGAACACGCGCCGGGCATGAATGCCGAGGCCGGTCGCCACGCTCGCAAGACGATCGCCGAACACCGCCCTTGCGTCCGGAAATGCCGCGGCCAGCGCGCCCGAGAGAAATGCGAGACCGGTCGAGCCGCCCGTGAAATAGATGGCGTCGACATCGCGTGGCGCGATGCCCGCCGCCTGGACCGTATCGCGCGCCGCCTGCACGATGCGCCGCGTTTCATCCTCGCCGGCCTTGACGAGCTGGGCTTCGTCGAACGCGAGACGCAGGTCGTCTTCCACCGCGTCGAGATCGATCACGGTCTCGCCGCCCGCCGCCACGCCAATCTTCGCCTCTTCCGCATGCGCGGCCAGCGCGTGGCCGAGACGCCGCTCGACGACGCGCATCAGCCGGTCGTGATACGTCACGTCGGTAAACAAGTGCCGCATCAGCGCCAGTTCGCTGGCGCGCTTCGGCGTGTAGACGGTGTTGATCAGATGCCAGGTCGCGAGATCGAAATAAATCCGGTTCGGAATTTCACGTCCCTCCGGATCGAGCGACTGGTAGCCGAGTTCGCGCAGGATCGTCGCGAGTTCGACGCGGCGATCGAAATCCGTGCCCGCGACGTGCACGCCGTGGTGAGCCAGCACGTCGTCCTTGCGCTCCACGCGCTTCATCCGCTCCGGCCCCACGCGCACGAGCGAAAAGTCCGAGGTACCGCCGCCGATGTCGGCCACCAGCACGAGCCCTTCTTCCGTCAGATGCGATTCGTAGTCGAACGCGGCGGCGATCGGTTCATACTGGAAGTGAATATCGCTCAGGCCGACCGTGCGCGCCGCGGCTTCGAGCTGCTGCTGCGCCATCTGATCGGCGCGCGGATCGTCGTCGACGAAAAACACGGGACGGCCCAGCACCGCGCGGCTGATCGCACCGCCCGTGCCCGTTTCGGCCGCGCGCTTCAGGTGATTCAGAAAAATCGCGATCACCTCGGTGTACTTGATCGCGGTGCCGTCGCCGAGATCGGTCGAATTCTCGGCGAGCGGCGAGCCGAGAATGCTTTTCATCGAGCGCATCAGACGGCCGTCGAAGCCATCGATGTAAGCTGCGAGCGCCGCGCGCCCGAACTCGCTGGTGTCTTCGTCGGTATTGAAAAAGACGGAGGTGGGCAGCGTGGTGTACGCACCCTCGACGGGCGCCAGCTTCAACTGCGCGCCGTCCGGAATCGCGACGGCCGAGTTGGAAGTACCGAAGTCAATCGCGCAATAGTTCATGGCAGGAATCGCCGCTCACGGCTGGCGCGAACAGAAAGGGGAGCGGCTTTGTATCACGAAAACTCGGCCAGCATCAACTGAGGCTTTCGGTGCGGCCCCGGCATCACACCGCAAATCGAACGAAATCGGACGAAATCGGACAGACACGCACCGAGCCACGCGGAACGGATATTGCTCCGCCCGACGGATATGCCGCCAGAATTTCGCCATTATGGAGACTTCGAGCAATGAGCGCGCCGCCTACTGCTGCTGTCGACGATAAAAACGCCACGCTCATCGAAACCGATCTGCCCTCGCGGCTCGACCGCCTGCCGTGGGGGCGCTTTCACACGCTGATCGTCGTGGCGCTCGGCGTGACCTGGCTACTGGACGGCCTAGAAGTGACGCTGGCCGGCGCAGTCGCGAGCGCGCTGAAAACGAGCCCGGCCTTGCGCTTCTCCAATGCCGACGTGGGCCTCGCGGGCAGCGCCTACATTGCCGGCGCGGTACTCGGCGCGCTCGGGTTCGGCTGGCTCACCGACCGGCTCGGCCGCCGCAAACTGTTTTTCATCACGCTCACGCTGTATCTGGCCGCGACCGCGGCAACCGCGCTGTCGTGGAATCTCGCGAGCTTCATGCTGTTCCGCTTTCTGACCGGAGCGGGCATCGGCGGCGAATACACCGCGATCAATTCGACGATCCAGGAGTTCACGCCCGCGCGTGTGCGCGGCTGGACCGACCTCGGCATCAACGGCACGTTCTGGGTCGGCGCGGCACTCGGCGCGGCAGGCTCGCTGGTGCTGCTCGACCCGCATCTGTTGCCGGCCGATTGGGGCTGGCGCACCTGCTTCCTCATCGGCGCGGTGCTCGCGCTCGCGATCCTGCCGATGCGCGCCTGGGTGCCCGAAAGTCCGCGCTGGCTGCTCACGCATGGCGACGAACGCGACGCGCGCACGATCGTCGAGCGCATCGAGACGCGCTTTCGCCACGATGGCCACACGCTCGCCGACGACCATCTCACGCGGCTGCGTCTACGCGCCCGTGGTCACACGCCGTTGCGCGAGGTTTTCCACGTGCTTTTCAACGTGCATCGACGCCGCGCGATGGTCGGCCTCACGCTGATGACCGCGCAGGCGTTCTTCTACAACGCGATCTTCTTCACTTACGCGCTCGTGCTCACCGATTTCTACCAGGTGCCGGGCGACCATATCGGCTGGTATCTGCTGCCGTTCGCGCTCGGCAACTTCCTCGGACCGCTCGTGCTCGGCAGGCTCTTCGACGTGATCGGCCGGCGCAAGATGATCGCGACGACCTATGCGATGTCCGCCATCCTGTTGACGCTCTCCGGCTACCTGTTCGAGCGGCAATTGCTCACCGTCGTCACGCAGACGGCCGCCTGGATGGTGATTTTCTTCTTCGCGTCGGCGGCCGCGAGTTCGGCGTATCTGACGGTAAGCGAATCGTTTCCGCTCGAAATCCGCGCGCTCGCGATCGCGGTGTTCTACGCGTTCGGCACCGCGCTCGGCGGCATCGTCGGGCCGGCGTTTTTCGGCCGGCTGATCGATACGCATGAGCGCGGCCAGGTGTTTTTCGGCTATCTGGTGGGGTCGGCGCTGATGCTCGCGGCGGCGGTCGTCGCGGCGATCTGGGGGGTGGATGCCGAGCGCAAGTCACTCGAGCATGTGGCCGCGCCGCTTTCGAGTGTCGCGGAGGGTGAGGAATGACATGGGGGGCGCCTGTTGGCGCCCCCCATGTCATTCCGGGCCTTCCGACGACCTCACCCTTCCGCCTGTGCCCGGCCCGATATACCAGCTGCCCGTCCCAGCGGTTGTAACGTCACGCGCGTTTTTACACTGTTTCACGAATAAATTGGCACCGGCGTCGAGGCGGCTTTCGTGTCACAACTGGTATTGCAATATCGCGGCCCCCGTCCACGCGACGCTTTCCGATTGCGATGGTTTTGAACCACCACACAAATAGCGTAATCCGAAGCACTCGCGACGCTATCCCGAAAAAATCGCTCAAATTTTCTTTGATAGCATGGTTCGGCACTATTTTGTCGGACTGCAGATCATTTCAGTCTACATTGAGTGAAAGAGAAAATGTCGCGTATCGAGAGGAAAAATATGCTTCTGTTTTTTGAAAAAAAAACAACCTTTAGATAAAGGTGATATTTTTTCGATCCGTTCTCTCACAAGCCATGATGTGGCATCGGAAAAGCCTTAAACTCAACTCGAAATACGGGCAATTTCATACATGCATCTTGCCCACGCAGTCGAATAGCATGTATGGAGATTTTTTGCATGACTGATATCTTCGTAAAAATTAATGGTATTTCAGGCGAATCACAGGATGCCATCCATAAAGGCGAAATCCAGGTAATTAGCTGGCACTGGAAGATGGCTCAATTATCTTCGATGATGTCCGGCTCAGGTGGTGGTGCGGGCAAGGCTACGGTTAATGATCTGCAATTCGCCCATCAAATCGACCGTGCCAGTCCCAATCTGATGCGCTATTGCCTCACTGGCCGCCATATTCCCGAAGTTATTCTGTCAGTACGCAAGGCCGGAGGGTTACCTCTGGACTTTCTGACGATCACAATGGGTGATGTACTCATTACGGCCGTTGAACCTATCGTTTTCGATTACAACTATCACGAAGGCGTCACGCTCTCCTTTTCTCGTGTAAAGCAGGAATATAAAATTCAGGCTCAGTCAGGCAGCAGTGCGGGCATTGTTACTGCCAGCTTTGATATCAAAGAGAATCGAGAGCAATGAAAAATCAGTATAACTACGTTGCATTGGCAATTGGCGGAGCTCTACTAGCTCTAGCCATGTTCGTTGGTCTGAACACAATGGATTTCTATAGAACATCAGCTGTTGGTATAGCGAAAGTAGTCCGCCTGAATGCGGGTGGTTATCACCCGCAAATAGAATTCGACGCCGCTAATGGACAGCATTACCGCTTAGCAGCCAGTTCATGGCATTCAGTAGAGATCGGGCAGAAAATAAGGATTCGCTATGACGCCGACGACCCGCGGGCATCTGTGACAATCGACAGTATCGTTGATATCTGGATATGGTTTTTATTCTTGCTATTTTTGGCAGCAACGTTTTTGATTGGCGGAATAAGGGGACTAGGATTTGAGCGAGTGAGTATCAGATGAAAATATTGAGAAAAAGCGACTGGAAATTCAATACGAGTGCCGGCGGCGGAGCTGGCTACGGCATTTTTTCTACCGAAAGTGGAATTTTTGTTCTCGACGATCGAGACGGAAACAGGCATCAGTATTTTTTTAGTGCATTCGGCCCGTCAGCTTCATGGGCGCTAACATCATTTCTTCGCATTCCGAAAATTGCTCTCCCTAAGATCATTATCAAAGGGAATGAATTGAGTGGATCGGGGGCTACTTCCGATTTTAAAAGCTATGGAAAGCTTTTTCTAACTGAGAGCTTCAAAGAGATGGATTTGAAGGACCCGCGAAGCCTGGAGGGTGGGACGGTATATCTAGAAGGTGCGGGGGGATATCTGCTGGGAGGTAACGGATCGCTCATGATGCTAGGAATTAGTCGCACCCTGCTTTTGATGGGGATCGCCAAGCCAGATTTGATTGGTATGGCGGTTCGGAGCGCTCCAGCGGTTTTGACAATGGCCGGGGTAAACGAGGGCCTGCAGAATGTCGCTGGCATAGCATTCATGCTGGGGCAGATTACATATAAGGGCCTTTACGCCGACGACTCCAACTAACCTCGTTCCTGTACCCCCCTTTTTGCGGGGCTTTTCATGGTGTACCCATGCTGGGCGCACCATGAAAAACGCGCGGCCAATACCGCGCGCCTCTCCGCTCTTTATCCCGCCACCCACGGTAAGTACCGCGAGCCGGCCGCTTAAAAAGCCTTCTTCCAGCCACCGCTGTACGCGATGTCCGTGAACGGCGCACGCTGACGCGCCGCTTTCTCGCGCTCGCGCAGCACCGGGTCCAGTTTCTCGAGGTCGCCGTAGTGGCCGAGCGAAATGATCGCCATCGGTTCGACGTCGTTCGGCAACTCGAAAGCGGTGCGGAACGCGTTCACGTCGAAACCGCTCATCTGATGCGCGGCCAGCCCGAGCGCGTGCGCCTGCAACACCAGCGACATCGCCGCGGCGCCCGCGTCGTACTGCGCGCAGCGATTCACGTCGCCCTTGCTCGTGAGCGTCTGCGTAGTCACTGCGATCAGCACCGGTGCGGGCGCATTCCAGCCCTGGTTGAACGGCACCAGCGTGGCGAAAGCCTTTTTGAACGCCACTTCGTCGACGCTGCGATCGAAGACGAGAAAACGCCAGGGCTGCGCGTTATACGAGGACGGCGCCCAGCGTGCCGCTTCGAGCACGGCGCGCAGATGCTCGCGGCTCACCGGCTCGCTCGAATACGCGCGCGGGCTCCAGCGGCCTGCAATCAGCTCGTGAATGGCAACTTCTGTAGAGGCGGGTTTGTTGGTCATGCGCTTCTCACGGTGGAAATTCATGATCACCGGGCGGCTGCCCGGGGCCACATAGCATAACGGGCTTTCGGTATGCGCTCCACCAGGCGGGACGGTTTGTATGCATGCCGGCTGCAAAAAGCAGACGGCCCTGTTGCGGGCCGTCTGTTGTTGCGTGTTTTATGGCGCGTGAGTGGTCCGCCGTGTGGCCCGTTTTGTGATCCTTACGCGCCGCGAACGCCGCGCTAAATCGCTTGCGGAGTCGGCACCTTGGCTGGGCGGTTGATCCGCAGCACGATCACCGCGGCGACGAGACACAGGCCGCCCGAAATCATCGACGCCACGGTGTAGGTGCCGAGGCTCGCGCGCAGCATGCCCGCGCCGAGCGCCGCGAACGCCGCGCCAAGCTGGTGGCCCGCGACCACCCAGCCGAACACCACGGGCGCCGATTCCTTGCCGTAGACGTCGGTCGCAAGACGCACGGTCGGCGGCACGGTGGCGATCCAGTCGAGGCCGTAGAACACCGCGAACAACGGCAGGCCGAAGAAATCGATGCCGAACGCGTGCGGCAGATACATCAGCGACAAGCCGCGCAGGCCGTAATACCAGAACAGCAATACGCGGCTATTGAAGCGGTCCGACAGCCAGCCCGACAGCGTCGTGCCGAACAGATCGAAGACGCCCATCGCGGCGAGCAGCGACGCGCCCTGCACCTCGGTCATCCCATAGTCGCCGCACATCGCGATCAGATGAGTGCCGACATAGCCGTTGGTGCTCGCGCCGCAAATGAAGAAGCTGAAGAACAGCAGCCAGAAATCGCGGGTTTTGCTCGCCGATGCAAGCGTGCCGAATGCGATTGCCAGCGGATTCTGCTTCGTGACGGTCGTGGTGACCGGCGCATCGTGCGGCTCGCCATACGGGCGCAGCTTCATGTCCCCCGGATGCTCGGGCAGCAGGAAGGCGACGAGCGGAATCACGACGGCCGCCGCGAGCGCGACCACCCACACGACCTGGCGCCAGCCGTAGTGCTCGGCGATGGCCGCGAGCATCGGCAGGAATACGAGCTGACCGGTGGCGGAGCTGGCCGTCAGAATACCCATCACGAGACCGCGACGCGTGGTGAACCAGCGCGTCACCACCGTGGCCGACAACGACAGCGCCGCCACGCCGGTCGAGCCGCCGACCATCACGCCCCAGATCAGCACCATCTGCCACGGATGCGTCATCAGCGACGAAAGCGCGACCCCCGCGGCCATCGTGCCGAGCGCGACCAGCAGCGTGGGACGCACGCCGAAGCGCTGCATCGCGGCCGCAGCGAACGGCCCCATCAACCCATACAGCGCGATGTTCACGGAGATCGCGAGCGAGATCGTCGCGCGGCTCCAGCCGAATTGATGCTCGAGCGGCACCATCATCACGCTCGGCGTGGCGCGCGTGCCCGCCGCCGCGAGCAATACCAGAAACACCACGGCGACGGTCAGCCACCCGTAGTGGAAACGCCCGCCTATCAGTCTCGCAGCCCAGTTCATCGATTCTCCAGTCGGCGCGGCGCCTCGGGGCAGCGCCGTTCGTATTATTGCGGCTTCGGCAAATGATTTGTGACAGATCAGTCACAACAGTGTTGCGATCTTAGTTACCGGTCGGTAACATGTCAAGGCGTCAATTCCATCAGGTGCACTCCATGTCCGACAGCAAAACCTTCAAGCCTGCCCCGGCACGGCGCGCACGCGGCGTCCAGACGGCCGGGCCGCAGGCGCAGCGGAATCTGCTGCGCGCCGCCAGCGAGCTGTTCTATCGCGAAGGTGTGCGCTGCGTCGGCGTCGATGCGGTGGTCGAACGCGCTGGTGTGAACAAGATGAGTCTGTACCGGCAGTTTTCGTCGAAAGACGAGTTGCTGATGGCTTATCTCGAACAGAAGGACGAACAATTCTTCGCCTACGTGAAAAAGAGCTTCGCCAAACATCCGGGCGAGCCGGCGAAACAGCTTCAGCAGTATTTCGACGACCTGGCGGTGCGCGCATCGGTCGACGGTTACCGCGGTTGCCCTTTCGTGAACGTTTCGGTGGAGTTTGCGGATATCGGGCACCCGGCGCGGCAGTTCGTGTTCCGCAACAAGGCGCGTTTGATGGCGCACCTGCTCGAGTTGTCGACGGCGGCCGGCGCCGACGATCCGGCCGCGCTCGCCGATGCGCTCGGATTGCTGATCGAGGGTGTGTATGCGGCGAGCCAGACCTACGGGCCCGGCTGCGGGCCGATTCTGGCCGCGCCGAAGGTAGCGGGGCAGTTGATCGCGGCCGCGTGTGGAGCGGGGCCGGTGCGCTGAGTGGGCTGGCTTCGGGCTTCGGATTTGAGCCCGAACACTGGCACCGGCCCCGGCTTGCCGCACCGCCGACGCCAGCGCGCCATCAATCGCCACGGATCCACACCGTTAAAATAGCGCCTTTAGCTTCCGCGCCCGCCCCCATGCCGTCGTCCGCCCAATCTCACGATGCCGTTATCGCCGCGACCCGTCACTGGCTGACGGCGGCCGTGATCGGACTCAACCTGTGTCCGTTCGCGAAAGCCGTGTATGTGAAAGAGCAGATTCGCTACGCCGTCAGCGACGCTGAGGACATGGAAGCCGTACTGACCGATCTCGAAGCCGAACTCCAGGCGCTCGTCGCAACCGATCCATCTGCCGTCGACACCACGCTGCTGATCCTGCCGCGCGCACTCGGCAACTTCCTCGATTTCAACGATTGCCTGTTCTTCGCTGACCGGCTCATCAAACAATTGCGGCTCGACGGAATCATTCAGATCGCGAGCTTTCATCCGCATTACCAGTTTGAAGGCAGCGAGCCCGGCGACATCGAAAACTACACGAACCGGGCACCCTATCCGATCCTGCATCTGCTGCGCGAAGACAGTATCGATCGGGCCGTTCAGGCTTTCCCCGAGGCGGAAGAGATTTACGAACGCAATCAGGAGACGCTCAGGCGCATCGGCCTCGCCGGCTGGAATGCGTTGATGAAGCGATGAATCTGAAGCGGTGAACACGTGGTGCCAGCGTTGTCCGCGCCGCCACCCGCCAAGCCAAGCTGTCAAGCCAGGCTGTGAAGCAGAGAAAGAAGATTCGCCACCGCGAGCGGCAAACCGGCTCGCGGCAGGAAAACCGCCGAAACAGCAAAGCCGCCGGACCGAAAAAACCGCCTCAGGCCGGCAAAAAGAACCGCTCTTTCAACGCCTCGAGCCCGAGCGTTTCGATCACTTCCGTCAGCCGCTCAGCGGGCCGGCGGCGCGGCAGATCCTTGTACTGCGCGATGATCAGCTCGTTTTTCATCGAATGTTCCCAGCCGACCAGTTCGGTCACGCTCACCTGATAGCCGTGTGCTTCGAGCTGCAAGCAGCGCAGCACGTTCGTGATCTGACTGCCGAATTCCCGCGTATGCAGCGGATGACGCCAGATTTCCGTCAACGCATCCTTGAGCGCACGCCCCTTGTTCTGCCGCAGCACGCCCGCCACCTCGGCCTGACAGCACGGCACGACGACGATGTACTTCGCGTGCTTTTCCAGCGCGAAGTGAATCGCGTCGTCGGTCGCGGTATTGCATGCGTGCAGTGCCGTCACGATGTCGACCTGCGCCGGCAGACGCGCCGACGTGATCGACTCCGCCACCGACAGGTTCAGAAACGACATCCCCTTGAAGCCGAGCCGCGCGGCCAACTCTTCGGACTTCGTAACGAGTTCTTCGCGCGTTTCAATGCCATAAATGTGCGCAGCCCCACCAGCGGCGTCCTGAAACTCCTTGAAAAAAAGGTCATACAGAATAAAACCGAGGTATGACTTGCCCGCACCGTGGTCGACGAGCGTCAGGCCGCCCTGCGCGTCCTTGATATCCTTGAGCAACGGCTCGATGAACTGGAACAGATGGTAGACCTGCTTCAGCTTGCGGCGGCTATCCTGGTTCATCTTGCCGTCGCGCGTGAGGATGTGAAGTTCCTTCAGGAGTTCGACGGACTGGTTGGGACGGATTTCGAGGGTTTTACTGGACATCGTGGGAACCGCCATCAATTGCAACGCGAACGTGCGACAGATGACGGAAAAAGAGAAAAGATGCTGTCAGTTTACCCAAAGTGCGGCTCACCCTACGAGGAAGCCGCGCGGACCATGCGGTGCATGCCATCAACCTGGAACACTTCCTGCCCGAAAAGCGGTGCGCAGGGGCGTTGCGGGAATGGCGGAAAAAACAGCTTGCGCGCCGGCTGAGCCCTCGGGCCCAAGCCGCGTCGCCAGAAAAGAGGACGCTGCCGGTTCAACACCGGACAGACGAACCGAACGCATGTGGGGAGGACGGTCCCGGAACACGGACCGAATGTTACGTAACCAGCAGTGCGCCGGAATCACAACCGCACGCGTGCTCGGATGATGGAAGAGGCAGCAATGGATACGGCACCCAACGGAAATGTCGAACAGAAGTTTCAGGAACTGCTGGCGAAGCTCACCGCGACGCCAGCCTGGTCGGAGAAACAGCAACTCGAACTGGAAATGGCACGCGACATCTCCACCGAAATGCTGCGGCTCGCCGAAGTCATGCGCGACGGCAGCGTCGATCTGGAGACATGTCTCACGATGCTCAAATACGCGAAAGTGCTCGACTTCGTGATGACGACGCTCGCGTCGCGGCGCGACATCAAACCGCAAACGCTGCGGGTCATCTTCAAGCTCGCCGGGCTGAAAGTGGACGAGGCTTACCCCGGCTAGAGCGTTGAGATTCTGGTTAGGATCACCTGGTATCCTAACGGGACTCCCACCTCGCATGGCAACCTGATCTGGCGGCCCGCGAGCGGCTTTGTGCCGCTCGTGACGCAATGGGTCTGCTGCGTCACGAGCGTCCGGCCGCGTTTGCCCCGGGCCGCGCCCGGTGTGACAATAGCGCCCTTCGCGCCGCCGCCCGCTCGTTGAGCCAGTCCGGCGCGGCGGCCCCTTCCGCTTATCCGCAGACCCGCATGCCATCCTCGCCCGATTCCACCCGCGTCGCCGTGATCGGCGGCGGCCCCGCCGGCCTGATGGCCGCCGAGACGCTTGCCCGGCGCGGCGTGCAAGTCCACGTTTATGACGCGATGCCGTCCGTCGGCCGCAAGTTTCTGATGGCGGGCAAAGGCGGCATGAACATCACGCATTCGGAACCACTCGAGCCGTTTCTGGAGCGCTATGGCGCGCGCCGCGAGCGGATCGCGCCGCTTCTCGACGTGTTCGGGCCCGATGCGCTGCGCGCCTGGCTGCACGAGATGGGCGTCGAGACCTTCGTCGGCAGTTCGGGGCGGGTTTTCCCTTCCGACATGAAGGCGGCGCCGATGCTGCGGGCGTGGCTGCACCGCCTGCGCGAAGCGGGCGTGCAATTCCATATGCGCCACAAGTGGCGCGGCTGGGCTCCGGCTGCCGGCGAATCCGCCGCGCACCTGCTCCGGTTCGACACGCCCAACGGTGAACAGACCGCGAGCTGCGACGCAGTGGTGTTCGCACTCGGCGGCGCGAGTTGGCCGCGTCTCGGCTCCGACGCCGCGTGGGTGCCGCTCATGACGTTGCGCGACGTGCCTGTGGCGCCGCTGCGGCCCGCCAACTGCGGCTTCGATGCGGACTGGAGCCCTTATCTGCGCGAGCGTTTCGCGGGGCAGCCGATCAAGCCGGTCGCGATCACGGTCAGCGATGTAGACGAAAAAGTCCACAATCGACAAGGTGAAATACTTCTGACCGAAACCGGCCTCGAGGGGAGCCTGATTTACGCGTTGTCGGCGCCGATCCGGGAGCGGATTCTGGCCGACGGCGACGTCACGATCTCGCTGGATCTCGCGCCGGGCTTGCCGCTCGAGCGGGTCGTCGCGGAAGTGACGCGGCCGCGAGGCTCACGTTCGGTGGCGAGCCATCTGCATGGCCGGATCGGAATTGGCGGGGTCAAACTGGCGCTGCTACACGAGATTCTGCCGAAGGAAGCGTTCGCCGATGCAGCCGGCCTCGCACACGCGATCAAGGCGCTGCCGCTGCGGCTCGCACGGGCCCGGCCGATCGAGGAAGCGATCAGCACGGCGGGCGGTGTTCCGTTCGAAGCACTGGACAGCAATCTGATGATCGAGCGGATACCCGGTGCGTTCTGTGCGGGGGAAATGCTCGACTGGGAAGCGCCGACCGGCGGCTATCTGCTGACTGCCTGCTTCGCAAGCGGCCTCGTGGCTGGCCGGGGAGTGTGCGCTTATCTGGAGGAGCGTGACGGTTTAAAGTGAGCCGGTGATGGGTCGCGCCAACGCCCCGCTCATCGCGCCTTCAACCGCCACAACGACGTCACCTCGGCCGCCCGCGCCGCATGCAGCGGATCGGTCTTGTCACTCGCCTTCGGATGCCGCGGACGAATGTCCTCGCGGCCCACGACGCTCAGCCCCGCGTTATCGATCGCGGCCAGCAGCCACTCGCGCGTACGCAAGCCCAGATGCTCGGCGAAATCCGAAATGATCAGCCAGCCTTCGCCGCCAGGCGACAGATGATCCGCGAGGCCGTTCAGAAAACCGAGCAGCATGCGGCTGTCCGGATCGTAGACCGCGTATTCGAGCGGCGACGCGGGCCGCGCCGGCACCCACGGCGGATTGCACACGACGAGCGGCGCCTGCCCTTGCGGGAACAAGTCCGCCTGCACGACCTCGACCTGCTGCGCATAACCGAGGCGCGCGATATTTTCTCGTGCACACGCCAGCGCGCGCGGATCCTGATCGGTCGCGACGATCTGCTTCACACCGCGTTTGGCGAGCAATGCGGCCAGCACGCCCGTGCCGGTGCCGATATCGAAGGCCTTGTCGAGCGCGGGCAACGGCGTGCGCGCGACGAGATCCACGTACTCGCCGCGCACCGGCGAAAACACGCCGTAGTGCGGATGGATACGCTCACCGAGTGCGGCAATCTCGACGCCCTTCTTGCGCCATTCGTGCGCGCCGATCAAACCGAGCAACTCGCGCAGCGACGCGACCGACGCTGCGCCGGTGGACGGTCCATAGGCTTCGGCGCAGGCCTCCCGCACGTCGGGCGCGCGGCGCAATGGAATACCGTAATCGGCGTCGAGCGGAATCAGGATCATGCCGAGCGTGCGCGCGCGTTGCGACTGCGCCTGCCGATGCAGATTGAACGCATCGAGCGGCGTCGCACCCTGCTTGCGCGGCTTGCGTTCGAGCCGGCGCGTGACGGCCTGCAGCAGTTGCCGGGCGTTCTGGAAGTCGCCGTGCCACAGCAACGCCGTCCCTTCGCAAGCGAGGCGGTAGGCCGAATCGGCCGTAGTGCGGTCATCCGCGACGACGACGCGCTTCGGGGGCGGCACCGCTGCTTCGGAACGCCAATGCGCGGTGCGCGGGCCATCGGCTTCGGGCCAGGTGAGGGTTGCGGCAGTTGCGGGGCTGGTCATGATGAGGTGGGGTCGATGTTGCGTCGCCGGGGACGTCGCCCGTCGCGGCGAGCCGGAACGTCTGATGGCAATACCGGACGACGCCCGAATAGTACCGTACCGGTGCCGCGCGGGTTCGCGGGAGGGTATGCATCGGCGGAGGGGATAAGGTGAGTCTGGTCACCCCAGAAAATGGACCAAAAAGTCTACAATCGACAAGGTGAAAGAGATATCTGCATTTCAGGCTGCGGGCGGCTCATCATGAGAGCGCGAAATCGCTTATAAATTACCTTCTTTAATCATCATCTTCGGCCAATACACATCGAAAAATGAAAAGAGCGCCGTTGAAATTTCAACGGCGCTCTACATGAAGGGCCAACTTCGGCCATTCCGCCGATGCAGCCTCAACCGCCCTCCTGCTCCTTGAGCCGCTTCCGATGCGCCGCAACCTTCGCGCGATTGCCGCAGACCGCCATGCTGCACCACCGCCGCGCATGCCCACGCGTGTGATCGGCAAACAGCAGCGTGCAGCGGGGACCTTCACACGCCTTCACGTACGTGAAATCCTCGTCGCACACGAGCCGCGCCAAGGCCTCCGCAATCGGCATCAACAAAGACTCGGGCGATTTCCAGCGGCGGCTCTCGCGAAATTGCAACGCGGGGCCTGCACCAGGCACGACTGCACCATACAGCTCGTCTCGCTCGAGAAGCTGATTCAAGGGCGCGAGCCCGACCAGATCCCCGGCAACCAGCGGCCGTCCTTTCCTCTCCCTGACGAAGCGCCTGAACCACTCGCGTAGCGCACGCGCTTGCGCCGCGACCGCATCGAATTCCGTCGATGCGAACTGCGCACGCAATGTCTCCAGCACCTCGGGTGGCGCCATTCCCGCCTGTTCGAGCCAGGCCAGCAGTCCTTCGCCATCGCAGATCCAGTCGACCGCCTCATCCACTGGCGTCGCAACCGAATTCAGGAAATCGAGGCCCGGCGCGTCGGCCAGGAACATCGCAGGGATCTGACGGTAGTCCATCTGGTGCCGTGAGACAGGTAGTTTCGATATCAGGCATCGTAACCATTAAAACCTATCTTGACAAGTTACACATCACGTGAGTAACCTTTAAAAACAAATTAAGCAGGTTACTTCTCAGGGCCGCTCTTTTGGTGGGGCGGCTCAACATTTCTTTCATCCGGAGGAGCAAAGCATGTCTCCTGGTAACGTGAACGTAGTGCTCGTGCATGGGGCATGGGCGGATGGGTCGAGCTGGAGCCGGGTCATCGGCCAACTGAGCGAGCGTCGGATCAACGTAGTGGCGGCGCCGCTGCCGCTCACCTCACTCGGCGACGACGTGGCCGCGCTCGAGCGCTCGCTTGCACGAATCGACGGACCCGTCGTGCTGGTTGGGCATGCGTACGCGGGTGCCGTCATCGGCTCCGTGCGCGCCGCGAATGTGAAGGCGCTCGTGTATGTCGCGGCCCTGGCGCCCGCTGAAGGCGAAACAGTGGCCGACGTTTTCTATCGTGACGAAGCGCATCCGGAGGCACCGAAGCTCGCGCCCGACGGCAACGGCCTGATCTGGCTGCCGCGCGACGCATTCGCAGCCGCCTTTGCACAAAACGCGACGTCGCAGGAGGCAGGCATCCTCGCTGCGATCCAGCGGCCGATCGCGGTGCCGTGCATCAGCGAGGCAGTTGGGCGGCCGCTCTGGAAGGACCTTCCGAGCTGGTTTCTCGTTGCCGGTCAGGATCGGATGATCAACCCCGACACCCAGCATTTCATGGCGAAGCGGATGGACGCTCGCGTCCACGCATTCGACGTGGACCACACGCCGGGCGTCACTGCGCCCGAGACCGTCGTCGGGGTCATCACCGAGGCGATCGAGTCGGTTGCCGCCGGCTGAACGGGCCCGGGCGCCGAGGCTTCGCCATGCCTCTACTCGTATTACGCCTGCCCCGATCCATCACCCTGTGTCCCACTTTCCGCATGGAGAGAAATCATGACCGCTATCCGCTATCACCACGCCGACGTCGACGGCTTCAAGGTGTTCTACCGCGAAGCCCGGCCCGAGCACGCCCCGAAGCTATTGCTGCTGCACGGCTTTCCAAGTTCGAGCCACATGTTTCGCGACCTGATTCCGAAGCTCGCTGACCGTTTCCATATCGTTGCGCCCGATCTGCCCGGATTCGGACAGTCGGACATGCCAGCGCGCGACACCTTCGCCTACACGTTCGATCACATCGCCGACGTGATCGGCCGCTTCACCGAGGTCATCGGCTTCGACCGCTTTGCCGTGTACGTATTCGACTACGGCGCACCGACCGGCTTCCGGCTCGCGCTCAGACATCCCGAGCGGATCACCGCGATCATTTCGCAGAACGGCAACGCCTACGAAGAAGGACTCAGCGACGGCTGGAATCCGATCCGCGCTTACTGGCAGGACGCGTCGCCAGCCAATCGCGAGGCGTTGCGCACGCTGCTCGCACATGAGACGACCGTCTGGCAATACACACATGGCGTGCCGGACACAGCGTCCATCTCTCCGGACGGTTACTCGCTCGACGACTTCTACCTGAGCCGGCCCGGCGTGGACGATGTTCAGCTCGATCTGTTCCGCGACTATCGCAACAACGTCGCGCTGTACCCCGCGTTTCAGGACTATTTCCGTACGCATCGGCCGCCGTTGCTGGCGGTGTGGGGCAAGAACGATCCGTTCTTCCTGCCGGCGGGCGCCGAGGCGTTCCGGCGCGACATCCCCGACGCAGTGGTGCGGTTCTTCGATACCGGCCACTTCGCGCTCGAAACGCATGCGAGCGAAATCGCCGATGCGATCCGCGAGTTCCTTTCCCGTTGATGCGGTGAATTCAGCCGGCCGGATCGACGTCAAACCGGCTGGCTGAATTCGGTTTCGACGAAGGCCACGACGCGCGTCGTGTCGGGGAAGTAGACGAGGCCGGCGGAAAGATGGGCGCCGCCGGCTAAATCGCCAGGCAATCTCCGTCCATCAGGAGAACTGAAATGTCCAGCAGAGTTGCTATTGTCACCGGCGCGAGCCAGGGTATCGGGCGCGCCACCGCCATCAGACTGGCGCGGGATTTTGATTCGATCGTCGTGGTTGCGCGCAACCGGGCCAACCTGGAAGAAACGGCATCGGCAGTGGAGCGGGCAGGCGCGACAGCACTCATCGTCGATGTCGATCTATCCGAGCCGGATGCGGCCGGGCGAGTTGTCGAGCGCACACTTGCGGGTTTTGGCCGGATCGACGCGCTGCTCAACATCGCCGGTGCCGTGCCGCAGATCGATGTCCTCGAGATGACCGATCAGCAATGGGACGAGGGGCTCGCATTGAAGCTTCACGGCGCGCGCAGACTCACGGTGTCGGCATGGCCGTCTCTGAAGACAAGCGGCGGCTCGGTGGTGCTGATGTCCGGCAATTCGGCGTTGTTTCCGAAGGCGCCCTACGCGGCGGTCGGCACGATCAACGCGGCAATCGTGGCGCTTGCAAAAGCGTTCGCGGATCGCGGCATCGCGGACGGCGTGCAGGTCAACAGCGTGCTGCCCGGCCCGGTGATGACCGGCCGGCGCCGTTCGTATCTGGAGCATTGGGCGCCGCTGCACGGCATGAGCGTCGAAGAGGCGACCGCAAAGTTTCCCGTGGAAGCGGGCATTTCGCGGTACGGCACGCCTGAAGAAATTGCCGAACTGATGGCGTTCGTCGTGTCGCCCGCGGCGCACTGGATGACGGGCTCGGCGCTGAGAATGGACGGCGGCGAAGTGAAGTCGGTCTAGGTAAGCTGTTTTGATCGCCGCTGCAAAAGAAGCCTGAGAGACCGGATCTCACGGGGGTTCAGGTAATGCTGGACGGATTCCGCGGGTAAGGTCTACGGCTTGTCCGGCATAGGTCTAGCGAAGATCGGCCGGTCGTCAGCCATCCCCTTCCAGGCTGCGGCTACTGGGCGAAGATCACGGCGGGAAAATTTTCTGCGCTAGCGATTATCTCCGTGCCCGCCGCATATCCCGATTCCCCCTCGCGGATCCTTGCAGTCAATCGGTGACCATTGGCCTTGCTGGAAAGCAAAAATCCCGCACAGGACCCGCCTTTGCGGGATTTTCTTTGTCGTCGCCCCGGTTCCATCAACGGCTTGAAAGTTGTCTCGACGCTCTGGATGAGTTCCGACTCGGACCGCACACACGCATCAGGTTGATTACCGGCTACCGGGCCGACCACGCGCACAACGCTTGCAGCAGGCTCGCCCAACGGCGGAGTCCGGCCGCCCCCTCCCTGTTTCGTCGAACAAGCCGAGAGACCGTTTTCACCTGGGCTCGGCGACCGCGCACCCGTGGCTAAGGACTGGAAACAGCGAGTCCAGCGGTTCAGGCGACGCATTTCCGCTGTGGCGGCCTAGGGAAAACACGGGCGAATCCTCTCCTTTTAGATCATGAAACTTCCCGATACACTAGATACCAAGTTACAAGGTGACTTGGACACAAATAGACAACGACGGAGGAGACATGGGATATGGAAAGGCATTGCGCCGCTGCGTAATGAGTGCGGTTGGTTTGGCTTGCAGCATGGCAGCGACGTCCTCGCACGCTTATGAACCTGGGTATCCCGGCTGGTCAATGCCGCCGGGCGCGACGCTGAACCTGACGGCCGCGCCGGCACCCGTGCCCGGCCTGTATGGCAGCGCGATGCTTTATATCCAGCAATCGAATACCACGGGTCCAGGCGCCACGAAGCAGTCGACGTCGATCAACGTCAACACTGTTGTGGGGTCGTTGATGTGGTCTCCAGGCTGGACCTTTCTCGGCGCCACGTACGAAGGGTTCATCGTGCAGCCCTTCACGATGAACGCTGCAGGTGCCCCGCTCAACACCTCTCACTCCGGCGTGCACAACACGGTGATCTCGCCGGTGCAACTGAGCTGGAACCTGGGCAATACCGGTGTCTATGTGAAGGCCGGTATGGCGGTGGTGGTGCCGGATGGCACGATCGAGGGACCTTCAGGACTCACAAGCATCGGCAACCCCTGGTGGATCATTCAGCCTAATCTGTCGGTTTCTTATCTGAGGAACGGCTGGAGCCTGACGGCGAACATGTCGACCGAGTTCAATACAGCGAACACCTATACCGGTTACCGGACGGGCGACATCATGCATGCGGACTTCGCGGCCACGAAGGCGCTCGGGAAATGGAAAATCGGGCCGGTGGTGACGTACGTCGGACAGATCAGCAATGACACGTCGAGCGCCTACTACCACAACGCGATCATCACCGGCCGCTATAACCTGCTTGCCGTGGGCGGGCTCGCCAGCTACGACTTCGGGCCGGTAAAGCTGAGTCTGTGGGCAACCAGAGACGTGCTTGGGACGGCGACCGGAGGGGGAACGGGAACAGACTCTGCCACGATCACCAAGGGCTACCATGTGTTCGCCAACGTCAGTTTCAAGTTCTAGTGTCCCGAGTCGGGAGTTCGCAGTTCAGTTTCTGAACGGTCCAGGAAGACGCAACCAGGGCGGCTCAATCTGGTGAGGCCCATATTGCTCGGACGTCACGGAAAATGCGATGAAGGGGAAGTCGATGGCAGGTGGGCAAAAGTCGTTGCGTGTGATGGTCGAGGACTGGCTCGCTCCCGATCCCGCGAAGGGTGTTCGGGTCACGGAGTTCAGAAACAGGCGATCCCAACACGAATGCTATGTATGCGTCGAGACACTAAGAGCGGCAGGCCCTGTGGCCCTGTTCTTTTTCCGTCACCAGGACGGCGCATGGCGCATTTTCCCACCGGCCCGGGAGCGGCCGGCAATGCAAGCCACTTCAAATCCGACGAACCTCTAGCTCATCACACTAGCTGAGTAGCAAAGAAAAGAAGCTGGGGGTTCCCCTGGCAAAAGGAGACGAACGATGCAAACTGGCGCCAAGCTTGACCTCGAATCGATCATCGATGCGAGCCCTGTAAGCCGTTTTCAGATCGGGATCATGGCGCTGTGCGCGCTCGTGGCGATGCTCGACGGGTGCGATACGCAGACCATTGCCTTCGTGGCGCCGGCGATCATCAAGAGTTGGCATATCGCGCCGTCGGCGTTCGGGCCGGTGTTCGGCGCCGGCCTGCTGGGCGGTTTGTTCGGCGCGATCGTGTTCGGTGTCGCCAGCGACCGGTTTGGCAGAAAGCCCATCCTGCTCGGCACGGTCCTGCTTTTCTCGGTCGGCTCGCTCCTCACGCCGCTGTGCGAATCACTGGCGTCACTAACCGCGGTGCGTTTCGTCACGGGCCTCGGACTCGGCGGGGCGCTGCCATGCTTCGTGTCGCTGACTTCCGAGTATGCGCCGAAGCGATTGCGCGCCTCGCTCGTCACGACCATGTTCTGCGGCTTTCCGCTGGGCGCGGTCATCGGCGGGTTCGTGTCGGCGCAATTGATTCCCGCTTTCGGATGGTCGAGCGTATTCATCGTCGGTGGCGTGTTGCCGCTGCTCATCATTCCATTCCTCGCGGCCTTCGCTCCCGAATCCGCGCGCTTTCTCGAACTGCGCAGAGACCATAAGGCGATCGCGCGACTGCTGCAGCGCATGCATTCGCAATTCGAGTGGAGCGGCGAGGTGCCCCGGACCGGGCACGGCACGCGCGTGCCCGTCGTCAATCTGTTCAGGGAAGGGCGCGCGCTGGGCACGGTACTGCTATGGATCACGTTATTCATGAGCCTGTTGCTGACGTACTTTCTCGTCAACTGGGTCCCGGTTGTCGCGGGACACAATGGGCTGAGCATCGCCAGCGCGGTGCGAGCGGCCTCGATGCTGAACTTCGGCTCGATCTTCGGCTGCATCGTGCTCGGGCGGCTCGCCGACCGCTTCGGCACCGCCCGTGTGGTGGGATCCGGATTCGCGCTCGGCGCGATCGCGATCGGACTGATCGGCCAGGCCGGCACGTCTGCCGTGTTGCTGGGAACGGTTGCGTTCATGGCCGGGTTTTTTAGCATCGGGGCGCAGATCTGCACGGTGGCGATGTGCGCCGGGTTCTACGATACGTTTTCGCGCGCCACGGGAATCGGCTGGTCGATGGGCGTCGGCCGTCTCGGCGCCATCGTCGGCCCGGTTCTCGGCGGTGTGCTGCTGTCCGCCGGCATGTCGTCTTCGGCACTGTTTCTCGTCGTCGGCTCGACGTCCGTTGGCGCCGCCCTGACCTCGCTTGCGATCGGACGCTTCGTGCTGCGGCGGCGGCGTTCGCAGTCCGAAGGAGCGCCCGCTTACACGTCGGGCACGAGCACATCGCATCACGTGGGTTGAGCGGAGCGGCCATCGCGGAACACGGACAACGAGGCGTCGCGCGCGGATACCCGCCTCTCTTTTTGGAGTACGCACTATGCAAATTTTTTCACTGGATCAGGCGTCGGCGATCGTCGACGCCGCCCTCGCGCATGCAAGGGCGCAGGATTGCCATCCGATGACCGTCGCCGTGCTCGATGCCGGCGGCCACCTGCTCGCGCTGAAGCGTGAGGACAACAGCGGCATCCTGCGCCCCCAGATCGCCCAGGCGAAAGCGTGGGGCGCATTGGGTATGGGACATGGAGGCCGCACGCTGGCGGAGCGGGCAGCCATTGCGCCGGCCTTCTACGCGGCACTGACGGACATCTCCGGCGGGCGCATTGCACCCGTACCTGGCGGCGTGCTGGTTCGTAATGCACAGGGCGACGTGATCGGCGCCGTGGGCATCAGCGGCGATCATCCCGACAAGGACGAAGCCTGCGCGATCCACGGCATCGGCAGCGTCGGCTTGCACGCCGACGTGAACTGACCAGGCTATTGAAAGGGCTGAGCGGCAGCCGGGGCGAAGCCGGCCCGCGTAGTGCGATACGAATCGCCGCGAGTCCGTTAAGCGGTCAGCGGTCAGCGTTTGGCGACGCGCGGCGACACAGCGGCGCGAACGCCGCTTACCTTGTGACGTTCGATCAGTTCGTCGATCATGCCCGCCGCCGTTGCTTCCTCGACGATCCGTTCGAGGAACGCCGCGGCGGCTTCGTTTGGCAGATGCGTGCCGATCGCTTGCTGGATCGACGTGAAGCATCCATCGAGCAGCCTGACACCCGTGAGCGTTTTCTCATCGCGAAGGAGACCGGGCCGGAGTCCGGCCAGGGCGTCGGCCTGAGCCTGCGCGAATGCGTCGTAGGCATCCTTGTGAGTAGGCAGGCGAATCAGGCGCGCACGGGTGACGTGACGCCTCAGCCACAGCTCGTAGGCGCTGCCGGCCGCGGCCGCTATGCGTACGCCGGGGCGATCTAGCGACTGGGCGGAAAGCACAGGTGAATCGGTACGCACGAGGCAGGTGGCATCGATCTCGAGGTAGGCTCTGGTGAAGGCGATCGTCTGCGCACGCTCAGGCTCGCTCGCGACGAGACAGATATCCCAGACATCCTGACCGGCCGCATCGGCGAGCTCGCGAGGTGACGCGAACGGCACACAGGCAAGCGGAACACCCAGCCGCGACGCAATCATGCGCGCGAGGTCCGGGCCGATTCCAGTCGGATTGCCCTGGGCGTCCGGGACACCGACGAGCAGGAAATTGGCAAGGTTGAGACCCGTACGCAGCACGCCGTGTGGCGCAAGCTGTCGAAGCACGAGCGGATCCATTGGATGGTCCTCATGGCAGATAAAGGAATGAGCCCACCACGCGCGGCGTGAAGTGGGCTCACGATGGTTCGCGATACGCCCGGCTACATCGCGAGCGTCATCTGTCGCTGGATGACACGGCGCCTGAACCGCCATGCGCCGTCCGCCTCCTTGCAGACGTCGTCGCGCAGATCGCTGATGCGCAGCTCGGCAGGCGCGTCGTCACCGCGCTGCTCGAAGGTGAGTTGCACGGCAGTCAAGCTGGCGCTCGCGTCGTCGTTGCGCTCGACGCGCAGATTCGACCACACGTGCCGCGTTTTCCGCAGTGGCTCGCGTGCACGCGTTTCGCAGTCGCTGGCGATGGCAGGGCGCCCGGTGAACAGGCGCTCACCCACGAGGAGTATCCCGTCCGCGACAAAAAGCTGTGCGAGCCCCGCACCATCGCCTCGATCGGCGTACCACGCGAAATCGCTGAGCAGGCGTTCGATGGACGCGAGATCAGATGTGATCATTCACCGCTCCCTCGACGAGATCGAACTCCGCTTCAACGTCTTTCGGCACAACGACCGGCGGCAATCCCATCAGGAAGATCTGCAACCCCTGTGCAGCCGTTACCGTGAGCGTTTCGCCGGGTTCCGCCTGGATCGAAGCGTACCGCCCGATTGTCTCCGTGCCGGCGCTGCCGGTGCCATCCGTCACGAACATGAGCCGTCGTGCCGTGTCGTGCGAGGATGTCCAGCTGGCGCCCGGTGCAATCCGGACCATTTCAGTCCACGCAGCGCGCTCCGAGAACGAACCGAGGAACTTGTTCGATACCCCAATGGTGCCGGGCACCGGGATCCAGTTGAAGCGGCCGGGGTCGGCGATCACGACGCCGGGGTAGCGCGGCATCGGATACTTCAGGCGTTCGCCAAACACGTGCCTCCAGATCACGTTAAGGCCCCATTCGAGCTTGCCGTTGGGATGCCGGTAGTTAGGCCCGACGAATTCGCCGATCTTGGCCAGTTCGTCCCGCGCGGCGAGCCGCTGGCCCATGCTCATGAAACCGCATCCGGACGAGCCGCCGAACTGCAGGACGAGCTGCAGACGCTCGCCCGGCGGCGTCTTGCCGAGCGGATCATCCTGCGGGCCGTAGGGCTGGCCCTCCGGAAAGTACCCGACCTGCCCCTCCTTCAGCTTGGCGCCTTCACCGATGTTCATGTCCCCGACGAGCGGCAGACGGATCTGCTCGAAGTTGTGACGATGACGTGGCATATAAAAGTCGCTGTCCTGACGCCCCAGCACGAGCATGAAGTTCTCGGGCGACATCGGGTCGCCCTCGAGACAGTACTGGAATACTACCGTTCCAGTAGGATGGTCTTTGTGCCAGTCAGTGTCGCTGAAATGCTTGATTCTCATGCCTCCTCCTTTGATCGGATCCACGCCTGCAGCGCATTTCGCCCAGGCGTGACAAAAGACCCGGCCGATTACCGGCCGGCTAAAATTGATTTTGTGACTAAGTCACCATGTGACTTAATACCAGTATAATGCAGACAACGAAAAAAGGAACACTCATGTCTGACCCGACCGCTTCCGACTGGCAACCATCAAAGCGTCTCGAACGCGGCAATGCCGCGGAACAGATCCTGGAAGATCTGCGCGATCGCATCCTGAGGGGGCAGTTTTCCCGCGGCGCAAAGCTGCCGACCGAAAAGCAGATGGCCGAGGGCTATGGAGTGAGCGGCGCGACCATTCGCGAAGCCATCCGCGGGCTCGTGACCGCGCAGCTCGTCGAGGTCCGGCACGGCAGCGGCGCCTACGTGACAGCGCAGAAGGATCAACTGATCGCAGCGTCCCTGTCCTCGATGATCCAGATCGAGCGCATCGGCGTACCGCAGGTGCTCGGCGTGCTCGGCGCGCTACTGTCCTATGCGGCGGAACTCGCCGCGAAGCACGCGACGGCGGAAGATATCGAGGGCATGCGGCAGGCCTTGCGCCGCATCGAGGAAGGCGACAGTGCGCAAGCCATTTCCGGTGCTGTTATTGCGTTCATCGAGGCGATCGGGCAGGCATCGGGGAATTCCCTGCTGGCCGCGCTCTGCCGGTTCTTCGTTGGTATCCAGGTCGACCTTGGCGCCAATCTGTCCGGCGGAACCGTGACGAGTTGGCGAGCCACGACGGCCTCGATCGGCCGGGATCGTCTGCAGGTTTTCAAGGCGATCGAAGCGAGGGATCCGGCGGCAGCGAAAGCAGCCGCGCTCGCCTTTCACGAGCGCGCCCTCGAAGTGATCATCGCGCAACCCAACGCCGCTACCGCGATGGTGAGCGATCCGGCGCTCACTGCGCTTCTGTCATCAGTTCTACGGCAGAAGGCTCAGGGGGACGGGAACCTTTGAAGCCGGGTACCGGCGTGAAGTGACGCCGGGCAGTTTCCCGCCCGCTGGAGAGCCCGGATTTGAGCGGGCATCGCTGGACGAAGCTGGAATGAAAAAACCCGCGAAGCCTTATGCTGTCGCGGGTTTCAAGACCTCCAGGGACGAGCCTGGAAAGGTAACTGGTGCCGGCTGCAGGACTCGAACCCGCCACCTCATGATTACAAGTCAAGCGCTCTACCTGATGAGCTAAGCCGGCATGAGGCCGTGATTCTACTTCATTTCACGATCTTAAGGCGAGCCCTGCCGCCGCCTTTCGACCCGTCGTCGTCGGGCTGCGGCCTGTCCGTCGCGCTGTCCGTCTTTGCCGTCTCCGGATCGGCCGGCGACGTCTCGACCGCGCGCGGCGCGGCCGGCACTTCGGGCTCATCCGCTGCGTCCGCACCCGAATCCTGCGCCTCGCCGCCCGCCGATTCGACCGGGAACGCCATGCCCTGGCCGTTTTCGCGCGCGTAGATCGCGAGAATGTTGGCGACCGGCACCTCAATCTTGTGCGACTTGCCGGAGAAGCGCGCGTTGAACTCGACCCACTCGTTGCCCATCTGCAACTGGCTCGTCGCCTCGAAGCTGATGTTCAGCACGATCTCGTTGTCACGCACAAACTGACGCGGCACGCGCGTCTGATTGTCGACCCGCACCGCGATGTGCGGTGTGTAGCCGTTATCCGTGCACCACTCGTAGAGCGCGCGCAGCAGATAAGGCTTCGTGGAAATCTCTTGCATCAACAGTCCTCTTGCGGGCGCGGGCGCGCATCAGCGATGCGGCGCCCGCGCGCCAAAGCCAAACTCAACGGCGCATCACCTTTTCCGAAGGCGTCAGCGCTTCGATATAAGCCGGGCGGCTGAAAATGCGCTCGGCGTACTTCATCAGCGGCGCGGCATTCTTCGACAATTCGATGCCGTAGTGGTCGAGACGCCACAGGAGCGGCGCGATCGCGACGTCGAGCATCGAAAACTCTTCGCCGAGCATGTACTTGTTCTTCAGGAAGATCGGCGCGAGCTGCGTCAGGCGATCGCGGATCGCGAGGCGCGCTTTTTCGTGATTCTTCTCGGCGGCCTTGCCCTTTTCGTTTTCGAGCGTGCCGACGTGAACGAACAGTTCCTTTTC
This sequence comes from Paraburkholderia susongensis, assembly GCF_900177725.1. Classification (GTDB taxonomy): domain Bacteria; phylum Pseudomonadota; class Gammaproteobacteria; order Burkholderiales; family Burkholderiaceae; genus Paraburkholderia; species Paraburkholderia susongensis. Next base: position 68,838 of record NZ_FXAT01000015.1, read on the forward strand.
GAAGTTCAGCAGGAACAGGCGCGCGCGCGCACGCTGCACCGGGTCGGCCGGCATCAGTTGCGGGTGCGGGAAGCGCTCGTCGATGTACTCGTTGATGATGTTCGATTCGTACAGAATCAGGTCCCGTTCGACGAGGATCGGCACTTGACCATACGGATTCATCACGGCGATGTCTTCCGGCTTGTTGAACAGGTCGACGTCGCGGATCTCGAAGTCCATGCCCTTTTCGAACAACACCAGCCGGCAACGCTGGGAGAACGGGCAAGTAGTGCCGGAATACAGAACCATCATATTTACATTTCCTCAAAAAGCTGAAGGGCCAGCGCGCGGAAAAACCGTTCAGCAGGTTTTTCCTGGCGCCGGCCCCACGCCGTGTAGCGGCGTGATTATTTGATATGTTTCCAGTACGCGGCGTTCAGTCGCCAGGCGAAAAAGCTCAGGATTCCGAGGAACAACAGCACCCACACGCCAAGCTGCTTGCGGGTTTGCTGCGTCGGTTCGGACATCCATGACAGGTACGACACGAGGTCGGCCACAGCAGAATCATAATCTACCGGCGACATCGTCCCCGGAGTGAGCTGCTGGAAGCCGAGGAATTTGTGTACCGTTTCGCCGGTTTTTTCGTCGGTTTCGTCGCCGAATTTCGCCGCGCGCTGCCCCTGAAGCTGCCACAACACGTGAGGCATGCTCACGTTCTCGTACACGAGATTATTCCAGCCGGTCGGTCGCGTATCGTCGCGATAGAACGTGCGCAGATACGTGTACAGCCAGTCCTTGCCGCGTGCCCGCGCTTCCACCGAAAGATCCGGCGGCGTCGCGCCGAACCACGCTTTCGCGTCGTCCGGGCGCATCGCCACGGTCATCGTGTTGCCGACCTTGTCGGTAGTGAACAGCAGGTTGGCCTGGATCTCACTCGGCGTAAGGCCGAGATCGGTGAGCCGGTTGTAGCGCATCAGGTTCGCGCTGTGGCAATTCAGGCAGTAGTTTACAAACAATTGCGCACCGCGCTGCAAAGAAGCGAAATTGTTCGTGTTGTCCGGCGCGCGGTCGAGCGGGAAATTCTCGTCGGCGTGGACCGGAGCGGCGAGCAGCGCGAACACTGTCGCGCCGACCAGCGCGCACATCGAAAGCAGTTTTTTCATCTTCGTGTTCTCCTGGCTCGCGATTAGTGAGGCTTGAACCGCACCCGCTCGGGCGGCTGCTTGAACGTGCCAAGCCGCGTCCAGAACGGCATGCCGAGGAAAAACGCGAAGTAGATCAGCGCACAGATCTGGGCGATCAGCGTCGACGCAGGCGACGGCGGTTTCGTGCCGAGGAAGCCCAGCGTCAGGAACGCAACCACGAAGATCCCGTAGAACACCTTGTGGAATAACGGCCGGTAGCGGATCGACCTGACCGGCGAGCGGTCGAGCCACGGCAGGAAGAACAGCGAAATCACCGCGCTGCCCATCACCACGACGCCCCAGAACTTCGATTCGGTAAATGCCATCGCCAGAATCACCAGCACCGCGAGCACCGGCAGACCGAGCTTCCACTTGCCGCGCGCCCGCACCAGGGCCAGCAGCCCGAGCAGCCCGACGACGATCATCAGCACGATCTTGAACGGGTCGGTGGTCGCGCGCAGCATCGCATAAAAAGCGGTGAAGTACCACACCGGCGCAATTTCAGGCGGCGTTTGCAGCGGATTCGCGGGAACGAAGTTGTTGGCTTCAAGGAAGTACCCGCCCATTTCCGGCGCGAAGAAGATGATCGCCGCGAAGATCAGCAGGAAGATCGTCACGCCCATGAAGTCGTGCACCGAGTAGTACGGGTGGAACGGAATGCCGTCGAGCGGCACGCCGTCCGGGCCCTTCTTCGCCTTGATCTCGATGCCGTCCGGATTGTTCGAACCGACTTCGTGCAGCGCCACGAGGTGCGCGATCACGAGGCCGATCAGCACCAGCGGAATCGCGATCACATGAAACGCGAAGAAGCGGTTCAGCGTGACGTCCGAGACCACGTAGTCGCCGCGAATCCACAGCGACAGATCCGGGCCGATGAACGGAATCGCGGAGAACAGGTTCACGATCACCTGTGCGCCCCAGAACGACATCTGGCCCCACGGCAGCAGGTAGCCGAAGAACGCCTCGGCCATCAGGCACAGGAAGATCAGGCAGCCGAAGATCCACACGAGCTCGCGCGGCTTGCGGTACGAGCCGTACATGAGCCCGCGGAACATATGCAGATACACGACCACGAAAAACATCGACGCGCCCGTGGAGTGCATGTAGCGGATCAGCCAGCCCCACGGCACCTCGCGCATGATGTACTCGACCGACGAAAACGCGAGCGTCGCGTCGGGCTTGTAGTTCATCGTGAGGAAGATGCCGGTGACGATCTGGTTGACCAGCACCAGCAACGCGAGCGAACCGAAGAAGTACCAGAAGTTGAAGTTCTTCGGCGCGTAGTACTCGGAAACGTGCTTCTTCCACGTGGAAGTCATCGGGAAGCGCTGGTCGATCCAACCAGCCAGCCCGGTCGTCTCTACTTCATGGTCGCTCGCCATTACGCTTCTCCTTTCTCGTCCTTGCCGATCACGAGACCCGTCGCCGACGTGAACATGAAGCGCGGGATGTCGAGGTTCTGCGGGGCGGGTTTGTTCTTGAAGACTCGCCCGGCCATGTCGTAGGTCGAGCCGTGACAAGGACACAGAAAGCCGCCGGGCCAGTCGTCGGGGAGATTGGGCTGCGGGCCTTCCTGGAAGCGCGGCGTCGGCGTGCAGCCCAGATGCGTGCAAACGGCGACGGCGACGAGCAGATGCTTGTTCTCCGCGCGCGAGCGGAATTCGTTGTTGCAGTACTCCGGCAACGGCATCGAGAAGGGGTTCAGCGAGTGGGGGTCCGCTACCATGCTGTCCGCTTTCTGGACGTCGGCGAGCATCCGGTCCGTACGGTTGATGATCCACACCGGCTTGCCGCGCCAGGCGACGGTCATCATGTCGCCGGGCTTGAGATTGCTGATATCGGCTTCGACCGGAGCACCTGCGGCCTTAGCCCTTTCGGATGGTGCAAACGAACTAACAAAGGGTACGACAACGGCAACTCCTCCTATGCCGCTTGCTACGGTCGTCGCTACCAGCCAGTTACGGCGGCTGCCATCGACGCGTTCATCTTCTTTGTCTCGCATCACACGCCCCACCTCTGAGTTGGATTTTTCCTTCACGTCGCTTCTACCGCCGCTAGTTTGCGCGAATGGAGTCGCCATTTACAAGGGCCGTCTGCCAAAAACCGTGCGAAGCCCTTGATAAATCAGGGTTTCTCCGTACGGAAACAGCAACTTTTCCGCACCTCCTTTTAAGCGCCTTCTGCGATATTCATGCCCTCTTCTTCGTTAATGCAATTCGCAATTAAACCGGGTTGGGGATATCGATAAAGAGGTGTTCGATATCGAACGACTCGGACAGATGCTTGCCCACCGCCTGCACACCGAAACGCTCGGTCGCGTGGTGGCCGGCCGCGAGAAACGCGACGCCGCTCTCCGCCGCCGTGTGCATGACCGACTCCGACACCTCGCCGGTCACGTAGACGTCCGCGCCCGCGTCGATCGCCGCGCTGAACATGCTCTGGGCGGCACCCGTGCACCAGCCGACGCGGCGCAACTCGCGATCCGGATCGCCGAATACGAGCGGCGAGCGCCCGAGCGTCTGCTCGATTTCGGCGGTGAGGTGCGAGAGCGTGATCGGCATCGGCAGCGTGGCGAGCCAGCCGAGATCGTTCTCGCCGAAGCGCGCGTCGCTGATCCAGCCCATCTTCGCGCCGATCTGCGCGTTGTTGCCGAATTCGGGGTGGTCGTCGAGCGGCAGATGGTAGGCGAACAGGTTCAGGTCGTTGGCGAGCAGCAGCCGCAGGCGCGCATGCTTGCGGCCGGTGATCTGCGGCGCCTCGTTGCGCCAGAAGTAGCCGTGATGAACCAGCACGGCGTCCGCGCCCCAGTCGAGCGCGGCCTCCAGAAAGGCCACCGAGGCGGTCACGCCGGTCGCGAGCTTGTTGATGCGGCGGCGCCCCTCGACCTGCAATCCGTTCGGGCAATAGTCCTTGAAGCGCGCGGTTTCAAGGAGATTGTTCAAGTACAATTCAAGTTCAATCCGATCCATATAAACCTCTAGTCTTCAGATGCTTAGACGCTTTTGGCTGTTATTTGCCCAAGCGGTGACTGTGCTGTTGGCGCTAATGTTCATCATTGCGACCCTCAAACCGCAGTGGCTGCAGCGTCAAGGGCAGTTCGGCAGGCAACTCGCCGAACCGATCGTCGCGCTGCGGGAAGTGGCGCCGGGCATTAGCAGCGGCCATGCCGAGGCGTCGTACGCGGATGCAGCGCAAAAAGCCATGCCCGCGGTTGTCAATGTGTTCTCCAGCAAGGATGGCTCACTGCCTCCCGACCCGCGCGCGAAAGACCCGCTGTTCCACTACTTCTTCGGCGACAAGAACAACAATCGCAAGCAGCAGGAGCAGCCCGCCTCGAACCTCGGCTCAGGGGTGATAGTGAGTTCGGAAGGTTACATTCTAACGAACCAGCACGTCGTCGACGGTGCCGATCAGATCGAAGTCGCGCTCGCCGACGGCCGCACCACCAGCGCCAAGGTAATCGGCATCGATCCGGAAACCGATCTGGCCGTGCTCAAGGTCAACCTGACCAACCTGCCCACCATCACGCTCGGCCGCATGGACCAGACGCACGTCGGCGACGTCGTGCTCGCGATCGGCAATCCGTTCGGCGTCGGCCAGACGGTGACGATGGGCATCGTCAGCGCGCTGGGGCGCAACCATCTCGGCATCAATACGTTCGAGAACTTCATCCAGACCGACGCGGCGATCAACCCGGGCAACTCGGGCGGCGCGCTCGTCGACGTGAACGGCAATCTGCTCGGCATCAACACCGCGATCTATTCGCGCTCGGGCGGCTCGCTCGGCATCGGCTTCGCGATTCCCGTGTCGACCGCGCGCAGCGTGCTCGAGAGCATCATCACAACCGGCACGGTCACGCGCGGCTGGATCGGCGTCGAGCCGCAGGACGTGACGCCGGAAATCGCGGAGTCGTTCGGGCTCGCACAGAAGTCGGGCGCGATCGTCGCAGGCGTATTGAAGAGCGGCCCGGCGGATCGCGCGGGCATCAAGCCCGGCGACATCCTGGTGAGCGTGAACGACCAGGAGATCACCGACACCACGCGTTTGCTCAACGTGATCGCGCAGATCAAGCCGGGCACCTCGGCGAAAGTGCATCTGGTGCGCAAGGGCCGTCAGATCGATCTCGCCGTGACGATCGGCAAACGCCCGCCGCCGCCGAAGCAGGCGGAAGACGACAACGGCGGCGATCAGTCGGATGATGATGGCGGTTGAGGATCGACACCTGCGGGCGGGCGAGGCACGGCGGGGCGAAGCAGGACGCCACGAATAGCTCCCCAAGCCCGCGTGAGGCGCAAAACCGCGATTCGATTCGCGCGCCGCGCCAGCTCTCAGCTCGACGGCGGACTCGCGTCTTCGGCCACCGCCGCCGGCTGCTTGCCGACGAACACCCGCGCCGCAATGATGCCCGCCTCGTACAGCACGATCAGCGGAACCGCGAGGATCAGTTGCGAGAACACGTCCGGCGGCGTCACGACGGCCGACACCACGAACGCGCCGACGATCACATACGGACGGATCTCCTTGAGCTTCTTCAGCGTGATGATGTTCATGCGCACCAGCAGCACGACGACGATCGGCACCTCGAACGTCACGCCGAACGCGATGAACATCGTCAGCACGAAGCTCAGGTAATTGTCGATATCGGTCGTCATCTCCGCGCCGAGCGGCGCGTTGTAGTGCGCCATCACGCGGAAGATGGTCGGAAACACGACGAAGTACGCGAACGCCATACCGCACAGGAACAGCGTGTAGCTGCTCGCCACCAGCGGCGCGACCAGTTTCTTCTCGTGCTGATAGAGCCCGGGAGCGACGAACGCCCAGATCTGATACAGCACGACCGGCAGCGCGATCACGAAGGCGACCAGCATCGTCACTTTCATCGGCACGAAGAACGAGCCGGTGACGTCGGTGACGATCATCTTGCCGTCCTTGGGCAGGTTCATCATCAACGGACGCGCGAGCAGCCGGAAAATGTCCGGCGCCCAATACACGAGCCCGATGAACACCACGATGACGGCAAGGCCCGCGCGAATGATGCGGTCGCGCAATTCGACGAGGTGGGAAATGAAGGTCTCTTCGGCGCCTTCGTTCTGGGATTGCTGGGGGTCGCTCACACCGGCCCTCGGTTAGGGATTGTCGTTCTGATCATCAGAAGAACCGCGTCGGACGACGCAGGCTGGCGGGCGTATGCCGCGCGACGCGCGCGGCGCCCGACTGCACGCGCGTGCGGCGCAGGCTTGCACGCTTGTACCAGGTGGGCGTGGCGCTCTGCTTGACGCGCCAGTTCTTGCGTTTGGGATTGGCGGCCGGCGTGCTGGTCGGCCACGACGTGGTGCCCGAGGCGCCGCTGCCGGCGTCTTCGAGCGCGCCGCCGGCGATGCTCGGCGACACGGACGTGCCGCTCTTCCACGCTTCGTTCAGTTCGTTCTCGTGCTTGCGCAGATTGTCCTGAACCGTGCTTTCGACATTGCTCGCAGCCTTCTCGAACTCGGTTTTCATGCGCCGCAGTTCGTCCAGCTCGATTTCGCGCGTGACCTCGGCCTTCACGTCGTTGATATACCGCTGCGCGCGGCCGAACAGCGCGCCGGCCGTGCGAGCGACACGCGGCAGGCGCTCAGGCCCGAGGACGACCAGCGCGACGACGCCGATCAGCGCCATCTTGGTTAGACCGAGGTCCAGCATGAAGTGGAATGTCCGTCAGTAACGCGGGAACGGCGGAAACGCCGCGGTTTAGCGATAGTCGCTCGAATGCGGCGTCTTTTCCTTCGCGTCGACGTCCACTGCGCCGTTGCGCGGCAGCTCGCGCTGCTGCTGTCCGTCGGCTGACGTTTCGGCTTCTTTCATGCCTTCCTTGAAGCCCTTCACCGCGCCGCCCAGATCGGTACCGATGTTGCGCAGCTTCTTCGTGCCGAACACGAGCGCCACGATCAACAACACGATCAGCCAATGCCAAATGCTCAACGAACCCATGACAACTCTCCTTAACCCCGACACCGCACCACGATGCAGTGCGGCAAATTTCATGCGCCTTGTGGCGTAACCTGAAGCGCGGGCGCTTCGTCTCTACCGCTTCCGTCTGCCGCTCCGGCTCTACGTTACCGCATGCCGTTGCGATTCACCCGGCGACACCACCTTCGTCATTGTGACCGGATGATCGCGTCGACGTTATTACACCGCGGTAAAAACAACGGCCGCGCCATTGTCCTCGACCAAAACTCGCCGCGGCTCGTGATCGCGAATCATCGCGCCACTATGAGCCGCGCGGACCGCTCAACCCATGCGTTGCCAGGGGCGCGGTCCCGCGAGAATATGCGCGTGCAGGTGATACACCTCCTGACCTCCGCCCGGACCGGTGTTGATGACCGTGCGAAAACCCGTTTCGCCGCCGGTATAGGCAACGCCCAGTTGCCCGGCCAGACGCGCCGTCAACACAAGCATTCTACCAAGCAGAGGCGCGTCGTTTTCGGTGCAATTCGACAGCGTCGCGATGTGCTTGCGCGGGATCACCAGCACATGCGTTTCGGCGGCCGGACGGATGTCGCGAAAGGCGACGAACTCGTCGTCTTCATGGACTTTGGTCGACGGGATTTCGCCGGCGGCGATCTTGCAGAAAAGACAGTTCGAATCGTGACTCATCGTATTCCTGACGCGGTATGACTGGAGCGCGAAGCTCACGCGGCGAGATCCGAGCCGAAAACCGGCCCGACGAACGGGCCGGACGTCGCTCAGACCCAGCCGCGCGGATTCGCGAACGGCTTGTTATCGTACAGATACAGCCAGCCTTTGATAATACGGTACAACATCCAGATGCTGACGGCCCACAGCACCGGAATGCCGATCACGACGAGCAGCAGCAACGCGCCGATCGTGTAGCCGACGAGGCCCAGCCAGAACGTGCGGATCTGCCATTCGAAGTGCGCTTCGTACGGCGTGCCGGCCACGTCCGACCGCTTGACGTAGTTGATGATGATCGCGATCAGAATGGTCAGGCCGCCGGTCAGCCAGTGGACCGCATACAGCGCGTACAGCACGTGCGTGAGCGTGCGCAGGCTGCGCTCGCGTTCCGGCTCCAACGCGTTGCGGTAAACCGGCGGCGGATAGCTTCCTTGCGACTGTTCCATGCTTGCGTCCTCCCGAAGGTGCGTTTACCGCGATATGGGCGCCGGTGCTCGCGACTTCAAGCCGAAGCACCCGGTTTTGCTACGCGCTTGCCGCTCAGTTGCCACGCGCAAACGCCACTCAGTTGCTGCCCGGTTGCCACTCAAGTTGCCACTCACTTGCCACTCAGTCGCCGTTCTGCTCGCGCTCGCGGCTTTTGCGCAGCGCCTTTTCCTCGATGCCCGACAGGCCCTCGCGGCGCTCGAGCTCGGCGAGCACGTCGGCCGGGCTCAGATCGAAATGCGACAGCATCACGAGGCAGTGAAACCACAAGTCCGCGACTTCGCCGACCAGCGACTTCGGCGCGCCGCCGTGGCGCACATCCTTCGCGGCGAGCACGACTTCAGTGGCTTCTTCGCCGATTTTCTTGAGCACCGCATCGTCGCCCTTGTGAAACAGGCGCGACACGTAGGAGATATCCGGATCGCCGCCCTTGCGGCTGTCGATCACCGCCGCGAGACGCAGCAGCGTGTCGGTCGTCGATGCGGTCGTCGAGGCGTCCGTGGGCGGGTTTTGCGTGGATTGCGTCATTTGTAGATGTGTTCGGGGTCTTTCAGCACGGGATCGACGGCCTGCCAGCCGCCGTCTTCGACCGAGCCTTCGAATTTCTGGAAAAAGCACGAGTGGCGCCCGGTGTGACACGCGATGCCCGACACCTGCTCGACCTTCAGCAGCACGACGTCCTCGTCGCAATCGAGCCGCACTTCATGCACGTGCTGCACGTGGCCGGACTCTTCGCCCTTGAACCACAGGCGCTGACGCGATCGCGAGAAATACACCGCGCGGCCCGTTTCCACGGTCTTCGCCAGGGCTTCGCGGTTCATCCACGCGAACATCAGCACGTCGTTCGTCGACGCCTCCTGCGCGATCACCGGCACGAGGCCGTTCGCGTCCCACTTGACCTTGTCGAGCCAGTTGACTGCCGAGGGATTCGTCACGTCACAACCTCACCGAAATGCCCTGATCGGCCATGAAGCGCTTGGCCTCGCCGACCGTGTGTTCACCGTAATGGAAGATGCTCGCGGCGAGCACCGCGTCCGCATGACCGTCCTTGATGCCGTCGGCGAGATGCTGCAGATTGCCGACGCCGCCCGAAGCGATCACCGACACCGGCACCGCGTCCGAGACCGCGCGCGTCAGCGCGAGATCGAAGCCGCTCTTGGTGCCGTCGCGGTCCATGCTGGTCAGCAGGATTTCGCCCGCGCCGAGTTCGGCCATCTTGCGCGCCCATTCGACCACTTCGAGGCCCGTGGCCTTGCGCCCGCCGTGCGTGAATACTTCCCAGCGCGGCGGCTCGCCGTCGGCCGACACGCGCTTCGCGTCGATCGCGACGACGATGCACTGCGAGCCGTATTTGTCGGTGGCGTCTTTGACGAGCTGCGGATTCGCGACCGCCGACGAGTTCATGCTGATCTTGTCCGCACCCGCGTTGAGCAGGCGCCGCACGTCTTCGACGGCGCGCACGCCGCCGCCGACCGTCAGCGGAATGAACACCTGCGAGGCGACCGCCTCGATGATCGGCAGGATCAGATCGCGCTGATCCGAGGTCGCGGTGATGTCGAGGAAGGTGAGTTCGTCGGCGCCCTGGTCGTCGTAGCGGCGCGCGATTTCGACCGGGTCGCCTGCGTCGCGCAGTTCGACGAAGTTGACGCCCTTGACCACGCGGCCCGCGGTGACGTCGAGACAGGGAATGATGCGTTTAGCTAGAGCCATGATCGTGCAATTCTGCCAATACCGCTGATGAGGCCGCTTGCTTGCAGGCAAGCGGCACGGTGCCGGCGCGACCTGGTGCGTCGCGCCGCGAGTGGGATGCCGCCCGGAAGCTGGCCGGAAGCCGGCGCGGTCCCGGGTGCATGATCGTGCGACGTGCGCTGCGGGCCAGCCGGCGTTCAAGCGAGCGCTGCAACCCGGTACAAGCGCTGCGCCAGTGGCTTGCGCCGCAGCCCAGCGCAACCCGCCCGTCGCGCGCAGCCGCCGGGCAACGCCGACGCGCGTTTAAGCGTCGTCCGATTCGCGCAGCCGGTCGGCGAGCGTTTGCGCCGCCGTGAAGTCGAGGTCGCCCGAATAGATCGCACGGCCGCAGATCACGCCTTCGATACCCTCGTCTTCGACTTCGCACAGCGATTCGATGTCGGAAAGGTTCGACAGGCCGCCGCTCGCGATCACCGGAATCTTCACCGCGCGCGCGAGGCGCACCGTTGCTTCGATGTTGACGCCTTGCAGCATGCCGTCGCGGCCGATGTCGGTGTAGATGATCGACTCGCAGCCGTAGTCCTCGAACTTGCGCGCGAGGTCGGCCACTTCGTGGCCGGTCAGCTTGCTCCAGCCGTCGGTGGCGACCTTGCCGTCTTTCGCGTCGAGCCCGACGATGATGTGACCGCCGAACGCGGTGCACGCGTCCTGCAAAAAGCCGGGGTTCTTCACTGCCGCCGTGCCGATGATCACGTACGACAGCCCATCGTCGAGATAGCGCTCGATCGTGTTCAGGTCACGGATGCCGCCGCCCAGCTGCACCGGAATCTCGCCGGCCACTTCCTCGATGATCGCCCGGATTGCGTCGCCGTTCTTCGGCTTGCCGGCAAATGCGCCATTCAGATCGACCAGATGCAAACGGCGCGCGCCGCGGTCGACCCAATGTCGGGCCATTGCCGCCGGTTCCTCGGAAAAAATCGTCGCCTGGTCCATATCGCCTTGTTTCAGGCGTACACACTGACCGTCTTTCAGGTCGATGGCGGGAATCAGCAGCATAGCAATCGGGTGTTGTCAGGGAATGGGTTGAAGGTCGGCGGCAGCGGCTGGCGGGCCAGTCCGTCCGAACGCCGTTTCGCTAGTTTAGTACAACTCTTTCGGCGTTCCCGTGGGGCGCCGGCCTGAAGCGAAACCGCGGCGCCGCGTCTCTTGCACGCGGCAACGGGATGAAGAAGAGCGTTCACGGGTTCCAGTGCACGAAGTTGCGATACACGCGCAAGCCCGCCTCTGCGCTCTTTTCCGGGTGGAATTGGGTGGCGAAGATGTTATCCCGCGCTACTGCCGAGGTAAAGGGCACGCCGTAGACCGTCTCACCCGACGTATGCGCGGGATTGTCCGGCACCACGTAATAGCTGTGCACGAAGTAGAAGAACGCGTTGTCGGCGACACCGTCCCACAGCGGATGCGGCTGCGCCTGGCGCACGCGGTTCCAGCCCATCTGCGGGACCTTGAAGCGCGAGCCGTCGTCCTGCATCTGGCCTTCGAGCTCGAAGCGCACCACCTTGCCGGGCAACAGACCCAGGCCCCGCGTGTCGCCCTCGGCGCTCCAGTCGAACAGCATCTGCTCGCCGACGCACACGCCCATCAGCGGCTTGCTGCGCGACGCCTCGACGACCGCCTCCTGCAGGCCGGAATCGCCGAGACTGCGCATGCAGTCGGGCATCGCGCCCTGGCCGGGCAGCACCACGCGGTCGGCCGCGCGGATCGCTTCGGGCCGCTCGACGATCGCCACGTCCGCTTCCGGCGCGGCTTTGCGCAAAGCCTGGGCCACCGAACGCAGGTTGCCCATTCCGTAATCCACAATCGCTATCGAAGTTTTCATTTCAAGTTTGGCCGCTTTGCCTTCAACCGGTCGGCGCGGATGCGCGGCGTCGAACGACGGTGCCGGCTCGCGCGGTCCTGCCCGATGAGTCGCTCGCGGGAATCGCTCGAAGGTGAGTGGCCTAAAGACGTTGGAGGCGATGAAACCTGTTAGAGGCTGCCCTTGGTCGACGGAATCTGCCCAGCCGCGCGTTCGTCGAGCTCGACGGCCATGCGCAGCGCGCGGCCGAATGCCTTGAACACCGTTTCGAGCTGATGATGCGCGTTGATGCCGCGCAGGTTGTCGATGTGCAGCGTCACGCCGGCGTGATTCACGAAGCCGCGGAAAAATTCGATCGACAGATCGACGTCGAACGTGCCGATACGTGCGCGCGTGAACGGCACATGGAATTCGAGGCCCGGACGGCCGGAAAAATCGATCACGACGCGCGACAGCGCTTCGTCGAGCGGCACGTAGGAATGACCGTAGCGGCGAATGCCCTTGCGATCGCCGATCGCCTTCGCGACGGCCTGGCCAAGCGTGATGCCGGTGTCTTCGACCGTATGGTGGTCGTCGATATGCAGGTCGCCATGCGCCTCGATCTCGAGGTCGAACAGACCGTGACGGGCGATCTGGTCGAGCATGTGGTCCAGAAACGGCACGCCGGTCGCCAGCTTCTGCTGACCGGTGCCGTCCAGGTTGATCTTCACACGGATCTGCGTTTCGCTGGTGTTGCGAACGACTTCCGCAAGGCGCATGGTAATTCCTCGAATCTGGCTAGAAAGCGCTAGTAGTGTGGGATGGAAAAAACGGCGAATCGCTCGGTGGGGTCACTCAGTGGGGTCCCCTGGTGCCGCCGATCAGCGCAGCACGAGCTTCAGCCCGGCGAGCAACTGGGCGTTTTCCGCCGGCGAACCGACGGTCAAACGCACGCAATTGACCAGCAATGGATGCATTTTACTCACGTTTTTGATCAGAACCCGCGCCGTGAGCAGCGTTTCGAACAGCACCGACGCATCGGGCACGCGCACCAGCAGGAAGTTGCCGGCGCTCGGGAACACTTCGGCGCCCGGCAGGGCGGCCACCGCCTGCGCGAGTTTCGTGCGCTCCTCGCGCAATTGCGCGGCCTGCGCGTCGAGCACGCCGACGTGGTCGAGCAGAAAACCGGCGGCGGCTTGAGTCAGCACGTTGGTGTTGTAGGGCGGGCGCACCTTGTCGAATTCGGTCAGCCATGCGGGCCTGCCGACCAGATAGCCGAGACGGATGCCGGCGAGGCCGAGCTTGGACACCGTGCGCATCACGACGACGTTGTCGAACTGATCGGCGCGCGGCAGCCAGCTCTTCTGCGCGAACGGCTGATACGCCTCGTCGATCACGACGAGGCTCTGCTTCGCCGCGGCGATGATGCGCTCCATGTCGGCGTCGTCGAAGAGCGTGCCGGTCGGGTTGTTCGGATACGCGAGATAGACGATCGCCGGTTTGTGCTCGGCGATCGCCGCGAGCATCGCCTCGGTGTCGAGCGTGAAGTCGGGCTTGAGCGGCACGCCGACGAATTCCAGATGCGCCAGCTTCGCCGACATCTGATACATGACGAAACCCGGCACCGGCGCGAGCACCTTCGCGCCCGGCCGCGCGCACGCGACCGACATGACGCTGATGATTTCATCCGAGCCGTTGCCGAGCAGCACGTCGCAGCCGGCCGGCACGCCCATCACCTGGCGGATCCGTTCGATCAGCGCTTCCGGGCGCGGCGCCGGATAGCGGTTCAGCGCGACGCCGGCGAGATGCTCGCCGAGATGCGCGGCGAGCTCCGGCGGCAGCGGAAACGGGTTTTCCATCGCGTCGAGCTTGATGAAGCCGGTAGCGTCCGGAACCGGGTAGCTCGTCATCGCGAGCACATCGTTACGGATGATGTCTTGAGGTGTCGTCATAGGTTCATGGGCCGGGCCGTGCGGAGATTGCAGGTCCGGCATCGGCGGCGCAGGGCCGCACTGGTTGGTCTCTATTGTCGTTATTGAACGGGCGAAGGGGCGCGATCCGTCGCTTCCGTTCTCTTCCGCGTCGTCCATTTCCGGCTCAGCGCCGCCGCGCGCCGCTGCTGCCGGTCATTCGTCTCAGCCGCGTTCGCTGCTGTTCTGCCGCATCCGGTATTCGGCGCTGCGCGCATGCGCTTGCAGGCCTTCGCCGTATGCGAGTTCGGCGGCGATCTCGCCGAGCGTCTGCGCGCCTTCCGCGCTGACTTCGATCAGGCTCGAACGCTTGAAGAAATCATAGACGCCGAGCGGCGACGAGAACCGCGCGGTGCGCGACGTAGGCAGCACGTGATTCGGTCCCGCGCAGTAGTCGCCGAGGCTTTCGCTCGTGTAGCGGCCAAGGAAGATCGCGCCCGCGTGGCGGATCTGCTGGGCCCACTGGTGCGGTTCGAGCGCCGAGATTTCGAGGTGTTCCGGCGCGATGTCGTTGGCGATCGCACAGGCTTCCGTCATGTCGCGCACCTTGACCAGCGCGCCGCGGTTTTCGAGCGACGTGCGGATCACTGCATGGCGCGGCATGGCGGGCAGCAGTTCTTCGATTGCCTCATGGACGCGCGCGATGAACGCATCGTCCGGGCACAACAGGATCGACTGCGCGAGTTCGTCGTGCTCGGCCTGCGAGAACAGGTCCATCGCGACCCAGCGCGGGTCGGTAGTGCCGTCGCACAGCACGAGGATTTCCGACGGCCCCGCGATCATGTCGATACCGACCGTGCCGAACACGCGGCGTTTCGCCGACGCGACGTACGCGTTACCGGGGCCGCAGATCTTGTCGACCGCGGGCACGGTCTGCGTGCCGTACGCGAGCGCAGCCACTGCCTGCGCGCCGCCGATCGTGAACACGCGGTCCACGCCGCCCAGCAGCGCCGCGGCCAGCACGAGCGGATTTTTCACGCCGTCCGGCGTCGGCACGACCATCACGATCTCGCGCACACCGGCGACGCGCGCCGGAATCGCGTTCATCAGCACCGACGACGGATACGCGGCCTTGCCGCCCGGCACATAGATACCCGCGCGATCGAGCGGCGTGACCTTCTGCCCGAGGACCGTGCCGTCGGCCTCGGTGTATTGCCAGCTATGGCTGCCGCACTCGATCTTCTGCTTCTCGTGGTAGCCGCGCACGCGCGCCGCCGCCGCTTCGAGCGATGCGCGCCGCTTCGGCTCGAGGCTTTCGAGCGCCGCTTCGAGCTCCGACATCGGCAGTTCGAGCCCGGCGACGCTCTGCGCGCCGAGCCGGTCGAAGCGGTTCGTGTATTCGAGCACCGCTTCGTCGCCACGCGCTTTCACGTCGTTCAGAATCTCGGCGACCGAGCGCTCGATGGCTTCGTCTTCGCTCGCCTCGAACGCGAGCACCGCGTGCAGCGACTTCTGGAAGCCGGGAGCGGTGGAATCGAGTTTGCGAATCTTGATAGACATACAGGTATCCGTTTCGGTAAGGCGCACTGCCGCAGCGTGGTCACACTGCCGTTATCAGTCAGGCCGCCGTGACGCCGGCTTTCGACGACGCGCTGGCAAACGCGTCGAGAATCGGCCGCAACGCAGCGCGCTTGAGCTTCAGCGCCGCCTGGTTCACGACGAGGCGCGACGAAATCTGCATGATCTCCTCCACCTCGACAAGATTGTTCGCGCGCAGCGTATTGCCCGAACTGACCAGGTCGACGATCGCGTCGGCCAGGCCGACGAGCGGCGCCAGTTCCATCGAACCGTACAGCTTGATCAGGTCGACGTGGACGCCCTTGGCGGCAAAATGCTCGCGTGCGGTTTCAACGTACTTGGTCGCGACACGCAGGCGGGCGCCCTGGCGCACCGCGTTCGCATAATCGAAACCCGCTGCCACCGCGACCGACATGCGGCAACGCGCAATGTCCAGATCGACCGGCTGATACAGGCCGCTGCCGCCATGCTCGAGCAGCACGTCCTTGCCGGCCACGCCGAAGTCGGCCGCGCCGTACTCGACATAGGTCGGCACGTCGGTCGCGCGCACGATGATGACGCGCAGCTTCGGGTCGGTGGTCGGCAGAATCAGCTTGCGCGACGTTTCCGGGTCTTCCGCGACTTCGATGCCGGCCGCCGCGAGCAGCGGCAGCGTTTCCTCGAAGATACGCCCTTTCGACAACGCGAGCGTGAGCGGGGCGCTCACTGCCGGCGACGACGACGTTTGCGGCATCGAACTCATGCCTCGCTCCCGGACACGCGGCGCACCTTCGCGCCGATCGCGTTGAGCTTGGCTTCCATGCGGTCGTAGCCGCGATCGAGGTGATAGATGCGGTCGATCAGCGTTTCGCCTTCCGCGCGCAGCGCGGCGATCACGAGACTCGCGGACGCGCGCAGATCGGTCGCCATCACCTTCGCGCCGGACAGCTTCTCGACGCCGCTCACGAGCGCGGTGTTGCCGTCGATCGTGATGCTCGCGCCGAGGCGGTTCAGTTCCTGCACGTGCATGAAGCGGTTCTCGAAGATCGTTTCGACGACCTGCGAGGTGCCATCGGCGATCGCGTTGAGCGCCATGAACTGCGCCTGCATGTCGGTCGGGAACGCCGGATATTCGGAGGTGCGGAACGTGACCGCGGCCGGACGCCTGTCCATGCGCACGCGCATCCAGTCCTCGCCTTCCTCGACCGTGACGCCCGCTTCGCGCAGTTTTTCGGTCACGGCTTCGAGCAGCAGCGGACGCATCTTGCGCAGCGTCACGTCGCCGCCGGCCGCCGCGACCGCGCACAGGAACGTGCCCGCTTCGATGCGGTCCGGAATCACCGTGTGCTTCGCGCCGTGCAGCTTGTCGACACCCTGGATCACGAGACGGTCCGTGCCGATGCCTTCGATCTGCGCGCCCATCGCGACGAGCAGATGCGCGAGGTCGACCACTTCCGGTTCGCGCGCGGCGTTCTCGATGACCGTTTCGCCCTCGGCCAGCACCGCCGCCATCAGCAGGTTCTCGGTGCCGGTCACGGTAATCATGTCGGTGACGATGCGCGCGCCCTTCAGACGCTTCGCGCGCGCTTCGATGAAGCCGTGCTCGATCGTGATCTCGGCGCCCATCGCCTGCAGACCCTTGATGTGCTGATCGACCGGACGCGCGCCGATCGCGCAGCCGCCCGGCAGCGACACGCGCGCATGACCGAAGCGCGCGACGAGCGGACCGAGCACGAGAATCGACGCGCGCATGGTCTTCACCATCTCGTACGGCGCGACGAGGTTGTCGACCTTCGACGCGTCGAGCGCCACGCGCCCTTCGCCCGCTTCGATGCGCACGCCCATCTGGCCGAGCAGCTTGAGCATCGTGCGCACGTCCTGCAGATCGGGCACGTTCTCCAGATGCACCGGCTCGGCGCTCAGCAGACCCGCGCACAGGATCGGCAATGCCGCGTTCTTCGCACCCGAGACGACAACTTCACCGGAGAGCGGGTAGCCACCTTCAATGATGAGTTTATCCATGCCTGTCGGTTCCTGATCGGCCTGGGTCTCGCCCGGGCCTGCCTTGACTGTGTTCGGCGCGCCGCTAGCGGAGTCGCGCCCTTCCTGAGTAATTCGCACTAAATTTCCAGATTACGCGTTCTGCCATTCGGCGGGCGTCAGCGTCTTCATGCTGAGCGCGTGGATTTCTTCGCGCATGCGGTCGCCGAGCGCCGCATACACGAGTTGATGACGCTGGATCAGGCGCTTGCCTTCGAAGCTCGGCGAGACGATCGTCGCAAAGAAATGCTGACCGTCGCCTTCGACTTCGAGATGCTCGCACGCGAGCCCAGCCGCTATGTACTGCCTGACCTGTTCGGGAGTCGGCAACATGAGAGATGCTCCTCGTCAGTGGCGCAGCTTGTAGCCGGTGGCGAGCATGCGCATCGCGACCACAGCCAGCACCACGAAGAAACCGGCGACGATCGCGAGGCTCACGAGCGGGTCGATATCCGACATCCCGAAGAAGCCATAGCGAAAGCCGTCGATCATGTAGAAAAAAGGATTGAGCCGCGACACTTCGCGCCACACCGGCGGCAGCGTATGCGTCGAGTAGAACACGCCCGAGAGGAACGTGAGCGGCATGATGAGGAAGTTCTGGAACGCGGCGAGCTGGTCGAATTTCTCGGCCCAGATGCCGGCGATCAGGCCGAGCGTGCCGAGAATCGCCGCGCCGAACATCGCGAAGAGAATGATGTAGAGCGGCGCGCTGAAGCTGACCGGCACGAACCAGATCGTCACGATGAATACGCCGAAGCCGACACAAAGGCCGCGCGCGACGGCCGCGAGCACGTAAGCCGCGAACATTTCGTAGTGCGACAGCGGCGGCAGCAGCACGAACACGAGATTGCCGGTGATCTTCGACTGAATCAGCGAAGAAGAACTGTTCGCGAACGCGTTCTGCAGCACGCTCATCATCACGAGGCCCGGAATCAGGAAGCTGGTGTACTCGACGCCTGGATAAACCTGCACGTGGCCGCGCAACGCATGACCGAAAATGGTCAGATAGAGCAGCGCGGTGATGACCGGCGCAAGCACGGTCTGGAACGACACCTTCCAGAAACGCAGCAGTTCTTTGTAAAACAGCGTGCTAAATCCACTGTAGCCGCTCATGCAAGCCCCTCGATCACTTCCGGACCGTTCATTACCTGAACGAACACGTCTTCGAGGTCGGCCTTGCGGACCTCGATTTCCTCGAATGTACAACCCGCCGCGCGGCATTGCGCGAGAATGCGCTCCACGTCGTCATAGCTCGTGAGACGCAGCAGATGCTGGCGGCCGCTGCCGTTGCCCGTGCCGCTTTCCGCTTCGAGCGGACGCAGCTCGGCGGGCAGCACGCCCTGCGCGAAGCGCACGAACAACTGCATGCCGGCGAAGCGTTGCAAAAGCGTGCTCGTGCGATCGAGCGCGACCACCTCGCCGCGACGCAGCATCGCGATGCGGTCGCATAGCGATTCGGCTTCTTCGAGATAGTGCGTGGTCAGCACGATCGTGTGACCTTCGCGATTCAGGCGCGAGATGAACTTCCACAGCGTTTGACGCAACTCGACGTCGACGCCCGCAGTCGGCTCGTCGAGCACGATCACCGGCGGCCGGTGCACGAGCGCCTGCGCGACCAGCACGCGGCGCTTCATGCCACCCGAGAGCGCGCGCATGTTCGCGTCGGCTTTGTCGGTGAGGTCGAGATTCGCCATGATCTCGTCGATCCACGCGTCGTTGTTGCGCAAACCGTAGTAGCCCGACTGGATGCGCAAGGTTTCGCGCACGGTAAAGAACGGATCGAACACCAGTTCCTGCGGCACCACGCCGAGCGCGCGGCGCGCGTTGCGGAAATCGCCGACAACGTCGTGGCCGCGCACCGCGATGCTGCCTTCGTCGGCGCGCGCGAGACCCGCGAGAATGCTGATGAGCGTCGTCTTGCCCGCGCCGTTCGGACCGAGCAGTCCGAAAAACTCGCCTTCTTCGACCGTGAGGCTGACGCCCTTGAGCGCCTGCAAGTCCTTGTAGCGCTTCTTGACGTTACGAATTTCTATGGCTGACATGACTGTGGGCCGTATGCGTCGCGGCGCCTAAAGTAGCCCCGATAGAACTTTGGGGGCAAGCAAATGCTGGAAGAAACGGATTTGAGGCCGATTAGGGGCCAATTCAGAGCCCCAAAAAACGTTTGATTATAGGGCAAAAACTGGCACCCCCGGCCTCGCCGGAAGGATTGGAGACGACGCTAGGGGAGCGTCAATGTCGCGCCGACAACAGGGTATCGACGCCGTAGGCTTGCGCGAGACTGGCGAGACCAGCCGGCAGATTGACGATTTCAAACTTGGCGCCGCGCGCCGCTGCCGCGCGCACCCAGGCGAGCAGCACGGCAAGCGCGGACGAATCGAATTGCGCGAGCGGTGCGCAATCGACGCCGCCCGCACCCGCGGCGATGCGTTGCAAACCCGCCGCGAGCGCGGCCTTCGCGCTCTCGTGGGTCAGCGTCGCGCCGCTTTCGAAGCGGTTCGCGACAGGGTTCAGCACTTCGCTCACGACTGCTTGCCCGCGGCGAGCTGCTGATTGCGCTGCGTGAGGAACTGGATCAGCCCGTCCACGCCCTTCTGCTGGATCTGCTCGTTGAACTGCTGCTGATACGCCTGGATCAGCCACGCGCCGAGCACGTTGATGTCATAGACGCGCCAGCCTTGCGGCGTCTTGTACAGGCGGTAGTCGAGTTCGATCGGCTGACCGTTGTTCATCACGACCGAGCGCACCACCGTGTCGGTGTCGTCCGGGTTCATGCGGAACGGCTTGTACTGGATCTGCTGGTCGCGCACCTGAGCAAGCGCGCCCGAATACGTGCGGATCAGCAGCATCTTGAACTGCTCGACCACCTGGTTCTGCTGCTCGGGCGTGGCGGTGCGCCAGTTGCGGCCCATCGCGAGTTGCGTGGTGCGGCGGAAATCGGTGTACGGCAGAATCTTTTCGTTGACGAGCGCCGTGATGTGCGAAATGTCGCCCTGCTGGATCGACTTGTCGTTGCGCACGGCGTCCATCACCTGCTGGGTGACGGTTTTGATCAGCACGTCGGGTGCGCTGCTGTCGACGGTTTGCGCCGATGCGCCCACGCTGATAAACGAAAACAACGCAGCAAACAACGGAATCAGGAAGAATTTTTTCATATCGGGCCTTGCCTCAAAAATAGTGCAATGGTTTGAACCGACCTTACCACGCGAGTTCGACGGCAATCCATGCGCAAACTGCGAGAGTCGTATCGATCTGTTACCGCTGCACGCTCAATGCAACTTGAATGACGGGAAATTGAAACGCGTGGGCGGCACCAGTTGGTCGGCCGGAATCTGCGTTTCGGGGCCGCCGTTCATGTCGAGCGGCGGCGATTCGGTGCCCGACGCGGCTTCCGGCGCTTGCGCCGTGGTGCCCTGCGGACTGGTCACGGCGGTGCCCGATGCCGGCGCCGCCTTCGCCGCAGCACCCTGCGTGCCCACGGCGGCGCCTGCCGTGCCGGTAGCGGCGCCTGCCGGCGCGGCGGCCGCGCCCGTGTCACCTTCGTCGTACTTCGGCAGCGGCGCTTCCTCGCCGTAGTTCGGCAGTTCCTGCGGACGCCGCCGGTTATCCGACAACAGATACTGGCGGCGCTGCAGATACGCGTTGCGCACGAACGAGTACTTGTCGAGCGCGGCGCCTTCGAGCACGTCGCTCGCGCCGAGCAGGTTCGCGCGCGTGTTGATGACGTTCAGGCCGTACAGGGCCCAGCTCAGGCCCGGCGGATCGATGTAGCTGACCGGGTTCACATAGTAGGCGCCGATCGAG
The DNA here is from genome assembly GCF_900177725.1 of Paraburkholderia susongensis. Classification (GTDB taxonomy): domain Bacteria; phylum Pseudomonadota; class Gammaproteobacteria; order Burkholderiales; family Burkholderiaceae; genus Paraburkholderia; species Paraburkholderia susongensis. The sequence goes on from NZ_FXAT01000015.1 coordinate 89,999, forward strand.
CCGACCGCGTCGCGCACCGTGCTCGGCCCGAACAGCGGCAGCACGAGGTACGGGCCCGGCGGCACGCCATAGTGACCCAGCGTCAGGCCGAGGTCGTTATCGTGCTTGGGCAGCTTCGCGAGCGTCGCGACGTCGAACAGACCGCCCACGCCGAATACCGTGTTGATCACGATCCGCATGATGTCCGACACGCCGTCGGCGATGCGCAACTGCAGCAGATTGTTCGCCGCGATATAGATGTCGCCGATGTTCGAGAAGAAGCTCGTCACGCTGTCGCGCACCGGCTGCGGCGTCGCCCAGACGTAGCCCTTCGCGACCGGCTTCAGCGCGTACTGGTCGATCTTGTCGTTGACGGTGAAGATGGTGCGGTTAAAGCCTTCGAACGGATCGCCCTTGGTCGGCGTTTTCACTGTCGCGCAACCGGCGAGCAGCGCCACGGCCACCGCGACTTTGCCGAACTGGATGACACGCGCGCCGACGCGCGAGGTCTGCAGAGTGGTCTGCATTGTTGTTCTCCTTATTGGCTGGCGGCGCCAGCGGCAGGTGCGGCAGGTGCGGCCGGAGCCGGCGCGGGCGCCGCGCTCGCGGGCTTCGAGGCGCCGGAATCCGCGGCCTTGCTGTACAGGAACTGGCCGATCAGATTTTCCAGCACGATTGCCGATTGTGTCATCGAGATCGTATCGCCGGCTTTCAGCATTTCCGTGTCGCCGCCCGGCTCGAGCCCGATGTACTGCTCGCCGAGCAGGCCCGAGGTCAGGATCTTCGCCGAAGTGTCCTTCGGAAACTGGTATTGCTTGTCGATATCGATCGTGACGAGCGCCTGGTACGCATTGCTGTCGAAGCCGATCGAGGCAACCCGGCCGACCGTCACGCCCGCGCTCTTCACCGGCGCGCGCGGCTTCAGTCCGCCGATATTGTCGAACTTGAGCTTGACCGGGTACGTTGCCTGGAACGACAACGAGCTCATGTTGCCGGCCTTCAGCGCGAGAAACAGCAACGCCACGAAACCCAGCACCACGAACAGGCCGACCCAGAAGTCGAGAGCATTCTTTTTCATCGTCATCCCAAAGTGAATCCGCCGCGCCGTCGGCACCTTCCGCTGCGCGCGGCGCACGATGCGCCGCCGGCAGCCGGTGCCGCGCGGTCTTTAGCTGAACATCAGTGCTGTCAGCAGGAAATCGAGCCCGAGCACCGCGAGCGACGCGTACACGACCGTGCGGGTCGTCGCGCGCGACACGCCTTCCGGCGTCGGCTTCGCCTCGTAGCCCTGAAACAGCGCGACGAAGGTCACCGCGAAGCCGAACACCACGCTCTTGACGACACCGGCGCCGACATCGCGCCACACATCGACGCCGCTTTGCATCTGCGACCAGAACGCGCCGGCGTCGACGCCGATCAGCAGCACGCCCACCACGTAACCGCCCAGAATACCGACCGCGCTGAAAATCGCCGCGAGGATCGGCATCGAGATAATGCCCGCCCACAGGCGCGGCGCGACCACGACCTTGACCGGGTCGACGGCCATCATTTCCATCGCGGTGAGCTGCTCGCCCGCCTTCATGAGGCCGATTTCGGCCGTGAGCGAGGTGCCCGCGCGGCCCGCGAACAGCAACGCCGTGACCACCGGCCCGAGTTCGCGCACGAGCGACAGTGCGACGAGCAAGCCGAGCGCCTGCTCGGAGCCATAGCGATTGAGCGTGTAATAGCCCTGCAGACCGAGCACGAAGCCGACGAAGAGCCCCGACACCGCAATGATGACAAGCGAATAATTACCGACGAAGTGGATCTGCTTCGTGACAAGGCGCGGGCGCCGCAGCAGCGGGAAAAACTCGAGCACGAGGCGGATGAAGAAGCGCGTCGCGTAGCCGGCCATGCCGAGCCCGTCGATCACCGAGCGACCGATCGCACTGATCATGACAGGCCTCCGCCAATGCCGAAGTCCGCCGCGAGCGGCGTCGTGCTCGGATAGTGGAATTTGAACGGGCCGTCCGGCGCGCCGTCGATGAACTGCCGCACCGTGGGGTCGGCCGACGCGCGCAGTTCGTCCGGCGTGCCTTGCGCGTGCACGCCGCCGTTGGCGAGGAAGTAGACGTAATCCGCGATCGCGAACGATTCCGGCACGTCGTGCGTGACGAGAATCGAGGTGGCGCCGAGCGCCTGATTCAGCGTGCGGATCAGATTGGCGGTGATGCCGAGCGAGATCGGATCGAGGCCGGCGAACGGTTCGTCGTACATCATCAGTTCGGGGTCGAGTGCGATGGCGCGCGCGAGCGCCACGCGCCGCGCCATGCCGCCCGAAATCTCCGAGGGCAGCAGATCGCGCGCGCCGCGCAGGCCAACCGCGTTGAGCTTCATCAGCACGAGGTCGCGCAGCAGTTCTTCGGGGAGATCGGTGTGCTCGCGCAGCGAGAAGGCGACATTTTCGAACACCGACATGTCGGTGAAGAGCGCGCCGAACTGGAACAGCATGCCCATCTTGCGGCGCAGCACGTAGAGGCTATCGCGCGTCTGCTGGCCGATGTCCTGGCCCTGGAACAGCACCTGGCCGCGCTGCGCTCGCACGAGGCCGCCGATCAGGCGCAGCACCGTGGTCTTGCCGCAACCCGAGCCGCCCATGACCGCAACGACCTGACCTCGCGCAAAGCGCAGGTTCAGATTCGACAGGACGAGCCGGTCGCCGTAACCGAAGTCGACGTCGCGCAGCTCGAGTAAGGTCTCACGGGAGGAAGGCACCAAACTGACAATCCTTTTGCACGGAAGGCCGAATTATAGGGCCATCATGCAAAAGCTGCCGTGAGGGGGCCCTGTTCCTTGACGAAGCCTGACGATTATTGCGTAAACGCTTGTTGCAGTGCAGAAACCGCGGCAGCCGGATCGGCTGCTTCGGTGACCGCGCGCACCACGGCCGCACAGCCGACGCCGGTTGCGAGCACGTCGGGCAGCACCTGCCGATCGATTCCGCCGATCGCGACGAGCGGCACCACGCCGTCGAGCAGCCGCACATAGCGAGCAAGACGCCGCAAGCCCTGCGGCGCGGTCGGCATGACCTTGGTCGTGGTCGGAAACACCGCGCCCAGTGCAATGTAACTCGGACGGAAATGCAGCGCTTTCAGCATTTCATAGAAACCGTGCGTCGACAGACCGAGCCGGATGCCGGCGGCCGCGAGCGCCGACAGGTCCGCAGTATGCACGTCTTCCTGGCCGAGATGCACGCCGTAGGCGCCTGCTTCGAGCGCGGCCCGCCAGTGATCGTTGATGAACACCTGCGCGTCGTGCGCACGGCCGGCCGCCACGCAGCGGGCGATTTCGCGCTTCAGTTCGTCAACGGGTTCGGCCGATTTGCGGCGCAACTGCACCGTCTTCACGCCGAAGCCTACCACCCGCTCGACCCAGTCCGCAGTTGGCAGCACCGGGTACAGGCCGAGCTTCGGCGGGCAACGCGCGAACGGCTGCGCGGGCGCGGCCGGCAAGCCGGTCACGCGCGGAAAGTGTGCGAGGTCGGACGGGAAGGCGTCGTCGGCGCGGGTTTCGTCGCCGTCGCGCCACGCGAGCGCGAGCACGAGTGCGTCGTGCGGATCGAAACCGCAGTCGAGGAATGCGGCCAGCGCGGCAATCCAGTCTTCCGCCAGATGGCCTTCGAGGCCGTACTTCTCACCGCCCAGATGCAACGTGGCCTTGTTTTCCGCGGCTTCGATCACGCCCGCTCCCTGCGTGAGCCAGCGCGCCATCTGCGCGCCGTGCTGCTGCGCGTCCGCGATCACGATCAGGTCGCCGCCGTTCGGCTCGTCGGGCGCGGTCAGGCAGATGCGCCACGGCGCGTGCGTCGGCGGCCAGTCACCGAGACGCGCGCGGATCCGCTCGGTGGCTTCGGTGAGTTCGTCGGCCGGCGGCCAGAACAGGTCGCGGCCCTTCAAGGTCAATGACTGTGTCATACCGCCCCTCCATCCTGATGCCAGAACGGCATACCGACCACCGGTGTGCTCGCGTGCGCGCTCTCGCGCTCGGCCATCGGCCCCGCGAGATATGCCTCGCGCCCCGCTTCGACGCCGAGCGCGAAGGCGCGCGCCATCGCCTCGGGGTGGGTGGCCTGCGACACCGCCGTGTTCAGCAGCACGCCGTCGAAGCCCCACTCCATCACCTGGGCCGCGTGCGACGGCACGCCGAGCCCGGCGTCGACGATCAGCGGCACGTCCGGCAGCCGCTCGCGCAGCACGCGCAGCCCGTACGGGTTGATCACGCCCTTGCCGGTGCCGATCGGCGCGCCCCACGGCATCAGCGCCTCGCAGCCGGCGTCGAGCAGACGGCGGCCGATCACGAGATCTTCGGTGCAATACGGCAGCACCTTGAAGCCGTCCTTGACGAGCCGCGCAGCGGCCTCGATCAGGCCGACCGGGTCGGGCTGCAGCGTGTAGTCGTCGCCGATCAGTTCGAGCTTGATCCAGTCGGTTTCGAAGATTTCGCGCGCCATGTGCGCGGTCGTGACCGCTTCGCCGACTGTCAGGCAGCCCGCCGTGTTCGGCAGCAGCGGCACGGCGTGGCGCTTGAGCAAATCGAAGAAGCCGGCTTCGGCGCCGCCCTCGTTCATCTGGCGGCGCAGCGCGACGGTGACCATGCCGGGCCGCGCGGCGCCGATCGAATCGGACAGTGACTGCAGCGACGGATAGCGCGAGGTGCCGAGCAGTACGCGGCTCGCGAAGGTTTGACCGTATAGCGTGAGCGCGTCGGCGGTCTCATGAGAAGTCATTTGCATCATCCTGGTTTGCAGCAGCGGGTTGGCGGCAAGGGTGTCCGGCAATGGGTGAGCGGCAGTAGCGCGAGCGCGCTCAGCCGCCCGCCACCGGTTGCACGACGTCGAGCCGGTCACCTGCTTGCAGCGCGCGCGCCGCATGCTGGGTACGCGCGACGAAATCACCGTTGAGCGCGACCGCGAACGGCGGGCGCGCGCCAAAAGCGGCGAGCGCATCGGCGACAGTCGCGCCCTCGGGCAGTGACAACGGCTTCTGATTGATATGAATGTCCATGGTGTTCGAATACGGTTCAATCGAGGGCGAAAGCGGCATGGCGCACGGCGCTCAGGCCGGCTCCCGCGCGAAATCCTGCGGAAAAAGCTCGCTCCAGCGCGCCTCGCGCCGCCAGCCGGCGAACGCGTCGGCGTCGCCGATGCGGCCGTCGAGCAGCGCGGCGGCGAAGCGCACGGCTTCGTCGGCGACTTCGGGCGCGATCATGTAGCCGTGCCGGTACAGGCCGTTCACGCGCAGCGTGCGCGCGCCGTCCCAGAACAGCGCGGGACGGTGGTCGGGCAAGGTCGGACGGCACTGCGAATTGAGTTCGAGGATGCGCGCCTCGCCGAAGCCCGGATGCACCGAAAATGCCGCGCTCAGCAATTCGAGCGCCGAGCGCACACTGACCGGCGACATGTCCTCGCCTTCGACCTCGGTCGCGCCGATCACGTAGAGGCCGTTCTGCTTCGGCGCGATGTAGAGCGGATAGCGCGGATGCAGCAGCCGCACCGGGCGCGTCAGTTGAAGACCCGGCGCATGCACGCGCGCGACTTCGCCGCGGATGCCGCGCAGCGTGGGCAGCACCGGCTTTGCGCCGAGACCGCGGCAGTCGATCGTGATGCCGGCCTCCGGCAGCGACGCTTCGTTAACGGGTGTATTCCAATGCGTATCGACGCCGCGCTCGGCAAGCCCCGCGGCGAGCGCGGCGAGCACCTGGCGGTTGTCGAGCTGGCCTTCGCGCGGCAGCAGCCACCCTTGATTGAAGCGCCCGGCCAACGCGGGCTCGGCGGCGCCCAGTTGCGCGCCGGCCAGCGCGACGAAGCCGCCGTCGAGCAACTCGGCCGGCGCATTCGCACGCACGCGGCGCTCGAACAGCGGCGCCTCGGTGCGATCCGCGTGATGCCAGACGACGAGCGTGCCGTTGCGCTGGAAAAACACCGGCTCCGGCAATTCGGCCAGCACGCGCGGCCAGCTATCGAGCGAACTCGCGCCGAGCCGTGTAATCAGCAGCTCAGCGCTGGCGGCCTCGGCGAGCGGCGCGAGCATCGCCGCGGCAACCCATGCGGCAGCCTGCGTCCCGGCGGCATCGCCGCGCTCGTAAAGCGCCACGCGATGCCCCTCGCCAGCGAGGCGCCACGCGACCAGCCGGCCGCACAGGCCACCGCCGAGCACGGCGAAATCGGGTCGAGCGTGACGGTTCATCGCGCGCGCTCCGCTTTATGATTCGTTTTGCGATTCGCTTCGCGCGCCGTTTCGCGACGGCGGCAGGCAACGCCAAAGCGGCACGCCACACCGGCAGCGGCGTGGCGGGGAGCAAAGTATATGTGTGAAGAATAGGCGGTCATCGAGTCCTTTCCGTACGGCCCAAAAACGCACGTACCCAGGACGAAACCGGCGGGTGAAGCCGGCCGGGCAATACGCTCGCACGTCATGTGCTGAGCCCGCCCGGCGGGGAATGGAAGACGTTCGCTTCCGGAAACTTCCCGCGCCGGTATTACCCGGATCGGGTGCAAAGGGTCTCTCTCAGCCTCGCCGCCGCAGCATGGAAATCATGCCGCCTGTGGGCAAAGCACCCCTGTTTCGTCACGGGTCATTAGACCATAAAAGGCGCGGCGCCCGCAAACCAGCGGACCGCCGTAGCCAACGTCATTTTGATCTGGCACCGTCTCCCGTCACGCGGAAGCGGTGCGAGCCGGCGCTCTGGCACAATGCCGTGACCGGTGCCGCCAAAACGCGGCGCGCGCGGCGCCCCGGGCCGCATGCGCGGCGGCGGTATCGAGGCGGGGCGCCGACGGCGAAAATTAATTCTCGCTTAAGGGCATCACGCCAGAATCGGGCGCCCGTCCGGACTCGCGTTGGTCAGGCACGATGCCCGGGCAGGTATCGCAGACCCGCCGCAGGGCGGCCCGCCGATGGGCCGGCCCTCAGCGGGATCGCCCGACATGGGTCAACCCGAACGGACCCGCATGCCGGATCGACATTTCGGGCCAGCACTTCACCAGGACGCTCATGACATCACATACTTCCGCCAGCCCCGCGCTGCCGCCCGACGATAAAGTCTCCGCCTGGAGCCTGATCAAGCCCTACTGGGTTTCCGAGGAACGCTTCGTGGCGTGGGGGCTGCTCATCACGATCATCGTGATGAACCTGCTCGTCGTCTGGATCAATGTGCGCCTGAACCGCTGGAGCGCCGACTTCTACAACGCCCTGCAAGCGAAGAACGTCCACGACTTCCCGCACCTGCTGATGATCTTCACCGGGCTCGCGTTCGGCTTCATCATCCTCGCCGTGTACGGACGCTATCTGCGCCAGATGCTCGGCTTCCGCTGGCGCCAGTGGCTGACCACGCGCTACCTGAACGAGTGGCTCAACGACAGCGCGTTCTACCGCATCGAACGCGACCGCCTCGCCGACAACCCCGACCAGCGGATCAGCGACGACCTGCAGTCGTTCGCCACCACCACGCTCTCGCTGACGCTCGACCTGCTGTCCACCGTCGTCACGCTCGTGTCGTTCATCACGATCCTGTGGTCGCTCGCGGGCGCGCTGACCCTCTCGATCGGCGGCACGCCGCTGCACATCCCCGGCTATATGGTGTGGGCCGCGGCGCTGTATGCGGTGGTCGGCTCGCTGGTCACGCAGAAGGTCGGCCATCCGCTCGTGTCGATCAACTATCAGGCACAGAAAGTCGAGGCGGATTTCCGCTTCGGCCTGATCCGTTTGCGTGAGAACGCCGAGCAGATCGCGTTCTACAACGGCATGGAAACCGAGAAGACGAACGCGCACTCGCTGTTCAGCCGCATCCGCGACAACTGGTGGCAGGTGATGAAGTACACCAAGCGGCTCACGTTCGTGCTGAGCTTCTACGGTCAGATTGCGATCATCTTCCCGATCGTGGTCGCCGCGCCGCGCTACTTCGCGGGCGCCTTCACGTTCGGCGTGCTGATGCAGATTTCGAGCGCGTTCGGCACCGTCAGCGATTCGTTCTCGTGGTTCATCAACAGTTATACGAGCCTCGTCGAATGGCGCGCCACCGTGAACCGGTTGCGCGAGTTCAAGCGCATCATGCGTTCGCCGCGCCTGAAGGAATCCGTGTCGCCGGCAACCGAGCACGGTGGCATCAACCTGCATTTCGTCGACGCCAACCAGCTCTCCACCGAAAGCCTCCAGCTCGCGCTGCCGAACGGCAACCCGCTCTCGAGCATCCGCGATATCGCGATCCGGCCCGGCTCGCGCTGGCTCGTGCGCGGTCCCTCCGGTGCGGGCAAAAGCACGCTGATGCGCGCGCTCGCGGGCCTCTGGCCGTTCGGCGACGGCTCGATCGACGCGCCGGTCAACGCGCGCATGATGTTCATTCCGCAGATCAGCTACATGCCGATCGGCACGCTGAAGGCAGCGCTCGCGTATCCGTCCGCGGCCGACACCTACACCGACGACGAATGCCGCGAAGCGCTCGTCGTCTGCCATCTGTCGGAATACGCCGACCGTCTGCAGGAATCGGCACACTGGACCCGCGTGCTGTCGCCGGGCGAGCAGCAGCGCTTCGCCGCCGCGCGCGTGCTGCTGCACAAGCCGGACTACCTGTTCCTCGACGAAGCGACGAGTGCGCTCGACGCGGAAAACGAGGCGCGTCTCTACCGCCTGTTCACGGAGCGGCTGCCGAAGGCGGCGATCGTGAGCGTCGCGCATCGCGAATCGCTCGCGGCGTTCCATGACGAAACGCTCGACGTCGAGCGCAGCCGCGAAGCGGTAGCGGCATGAGCGAAGCGATGAGCGAGCGCGCGAACGAGGCGAACGATAACGCAAATGACAGCGCAAACGGCGCGGCAGCCCGGCGTGTCGTGCTGATCACCGGCGCCGGCTCCGGCATCGGCGCGGCGCTCGCCCGGCGTATCGCCGCACCAGGCACCGCGTTGATGCTGCACGCTCGCGGCGCCGACGACGCGTCCCGTCAACGGCTCGCGCAGGTCGCCGACGCATGCGCGGCGAGCGGCGCGCACTGCGCGACTGTGTTCGGCGATCTCGCCGAGCGCGGCGCGGCAGAGCACGTGGTGCATCGGACACTCGCGAGCTTCGGCGCACTCGACCAGCTGATCGCCAACGCAGGACACGCGCAGCGCCAGACGCTCTCCGCGCTCGACGCCGACACGTTCGGCGCCGCGTTTGCCGCGATGCCGGCCGCGTTCGCCGCGCTCGTCAAACGCGCGATGCCCGCGCTCGAAACGTCACAGCGCGGCCGCGTGGTCGCAGTGAGTTCGTTCGTCGCGCATCGCTATCGCGCGGATGCGCCGTTCGCCGCAACGGCGGCGGCGAAAGCGGCGCTCGAATCGCTTGCGAAAACCGCGGCCGCGGAACTCGCACCGCTCGGCGTAACCGTCAATTGCGTGGCGCCCGGCTACACGCGCAAAGATCGCGGCCCCAGCGCCGACAACGCAGCGGTATGGGCACGCGCCGCCGAAGCAACGCCGCTCGGTCACGTCGCCGAACCGGCGGACATCGCCGCACTGATCGCATTCCTGCTCTCCGACGAAGCGCGTCACATCACCGGCCAGGTGATCCATATCGACGGCGGCCTGACGCTCGGCTGAACCCTGAACCATCTCCAGCACTTTCCTGCGCGAAAAGCCTGACCGGACGGATGGCCGTCGATCGGGCCGATTTCGCAAAGCGGCCACCGCAGACCACCCCAACCCCGCAAGCCGCCCCACACGCGACAGCGCAAGCCAATCGGGTACCGGCAACTTGCTTCGTTTTACAGGGGAAAGAATTCGAAAGTGGGGCCCGCTTTGCTCGGCCTGCGCGGATCACTAAGATGACCTGAATGAACCAGACCATTCTGATCGTCGACGACGATCCCGTCGTACGCGAACTCGTCAGCGAATATCTGCACGAACGCGGCTTCAAGGTCGCCACGCTCGAACACGGCATGGCGCTGCAACGCAGGTTGCAGGAGGAGCGTCCCGCGCTCGTGGTGCTCGACATCATGATGCCGGAGCTCGACGGCATCAGTGCGCTGCGCGCGTTGCGCGTCGCCGGCGACGACATTCCCGTGATCCTGCTGACCGCGCGCGCCGAGCCGATCGACCGCGTCATCGGCCTCGAACTCGGCGCGGACGATTATCTCGGCAAGCCGTTCGAACCGAGCGAGCTGGCCGCGCGGATTCGCACCGTGCTACGGCGTCGCGGCGCGATTGCACCGGGTGCGCCGGAGCAGCGCGCGCCCTATCACTTCGGCCGCTTCGAGGTGAATTTCCCCGCGCGCGAGTTGCGCCGCGACGGCGAGCGCATCACGCTGCGCTCGAGCGAATTCGCGATGCTGAAGGTGTTCGTCACGCATGCGATGACCGTGCTCACGCGCGCGCAACTGCTCGAGAAACTGCATGGCAATAACGAAGCGCATCGGAACCGCAGCCTCGACGTATCGATCTGGCGTTTGCGCCGGCTCATCGAAGCGGACCCGTCGGAGCCGCGCTATGTGCAGACGGTGTGGGGACACGGCTACGTGTTCGTGCCGGATGGCGAAATCGGCGTGGCCGCGCGCGGACTCGTGGCGCAACGCTGAACGGCGCGACGGCTGACGCGAGTGTCAGCGTGAAAAGCAATACGAATAACTGCGCCAGTGCACACCCGCGCACGATCCGGCGCATGCGCGGCCGCTATTCAGGTAGCCCGGGAAAGCGGTGCTAAAGTAAGCGCTGCACCTTCGTTGACACGCCTCGCACGCTCCCGAGCCCCGCGCGGCACACCGTAACCATTGGTAAGGAAACGCCCGGTCGCGTGCTGTGCGCGCCAGTCTAGAATTTCGCCATGAATCCACAGGTCCTTATCGTCGACGACGATCCGGTCGTACGCGATCTGCTTTGCAAGTTTTTGCAGTCGAACGGCTTCGACGCGTCCGTGCTGCACGACGGCACCCATCTGCAGCGCCGTCTCGAACGTGAACGGCCCTCGGTCGTCGTGCTCGACATCATGATGCCGAACACCGACGGGCTGCGCGCGCTCACCGCGCTGCGCGCCGACGGCGACGATATTCCCGTGATCTTCGTGACCGCGCGCGGCACGGTGGCCGACCGCATCGTCGGGCTTTCACTCGGCGCGGACGACTACCTGACCAAGCCATTCGATCCGCGCGAACTGCTCGCGCGCATCCAGACCGTGCTGCGCCGGCGCGGGCCGTCCACCACGAGTGCGCCGGAAGCGCGCAAGCGCTATCGCTTCGGGCCGTTCGAGCTCGACTTCGCCACCCGCTCGCTGAGCCGCGACGACGCGAAGCTGCCGCTGCGCGACAGTGAATTCGCGCTCCTGAAAATCTTCGTCAACAACCCGTACAAGGTGCTGTCGCGCGTGCTGATTCACGACCTCGTGCATCGTGACAATCTCGCGTTTCGCGACCGCAGCCTCGACGTGCCGATCTGGCGTCTGCGCCGCGTAATCGAAGACGACCCGTCCAATCCGTGCTACGTGCAAACGGTGCGCGGCAAGGGCTACGTGTTCGTGCCCGACGCCACCGGCGCGCCCTTCGTCGACGAGGCCGCCCCCAGCGCATGAAAAATCCGCTGAACACGCTGTTCGGCAGAATGGCGTTGCTATCGGCGGCGGTGTTGTTCGCGATTCAGGCGAGCTGGTTCGTGCTCGTGACGATGCAGCCGCCGCGCCATGAAATCGACGGCTTCGCGCGCGGCCTCCTGCTCGTGCTGCAGGCGATCAACGGCGAGCCGATCAAGGGCGCCGCGCTCGCGCCCGCGATGCGCGTACATCTCGTGCCCACCTGGAACATGCCGGCGAGCGTGCATCTGCATGAGCCGAAGGAACGTCTGCTCGTCGAGCTGAAGCGGCGTCTGCGCGAGAACCTGCCGGGCGGCACGCAGATCGCCGTCGACGATCTGCGTCCGCCGCAACTGTGGGTGCTGTTTCCGGGCAAGTCGAACTGGGTCGTCGTGCCGGTCGACGTGCCGCCGCCGCCGCGCTTTCTCACCGAAGCAGTGTCGATGCTGCTCGCCGCGCTGATTCTCTCGCTGTTCGCCGTCTGGCAGATGCAGCGGCCGCTCTCGCGCGTCGCCGACGCGGCGCGCGCATTCGGCTCGGGCGTGCGGCCGGAACCCGTGCCCGTGCAGGGCCCGCGCGAACTGCGCGATCTGATCGGCTCGTTCAACGACATGATGCGGCGCCTGAACGAAGCCGGCGACGACCAGGCGGTCATGCTCGCGGGCGTCGCGCACGATCTGAAGGCGCCGCTCACGCGCCTCAAGCTGCGCGCGAGCGTGCTGGTGGAAGAAAGCGAGCGCGCCGGCCTGATTCGCGACGTCGATTCGCTGACCAACATCGTCCAGCAGTTCCTCGAGTTCGCGGGCCAGTCGGCCGAGGCCGGGCCGCCCGTCGAAGTGGACGACTTCCTGCGCGAACAGTTTTTCTCGGGTGAAAACGTCGAAGGCGCGGAAGTCGTGGAAAGCGCGGATGCCGCCGATACCGCCGAAGCGCCGCTCTTCGCGCTCGACCTGCGCGCCGGGCCGTCGTTCACGCTGCCGCGCACGCTGCTCGACCGGCTCGTGACGAACCTCGTCGACAACGCGCTCGAACACGGCATGCCGCCGGTCGAAATCGCGACCGCGCGCAACGACCGCCACTGGACGATCAGCGTGCGCGACCACGGCCCAGGCATTCCCGACGACCGTATCGCCGCCGCGATGAAACCGTTCGTACGGCTCGACGCCGCGCGCGGCGGCGAAGGTCATTGCGGCCTTGGCCTCGCGATCGTCGCGCGGCTCGCGCACGATCGCGGCGGACGCTGCCAGGTGCGCAATCATCCACAGGGTGGGCTCGACGTGCGGATCGAATTGCCAGTGGTTGCGGCGGTCGCGTGACGATGATGATGCGGGTAATGACGCAATGGCGAGATGACGGAATGGCGAAAGCAACCGCGGTCGCGCGGCATTGCAGCGCACAGATAGCCCACGCACTTACGCGCCCTTACCGGAGCGCCTGGCACACGAGCCACGGCCTTATATTCCCGCTTGGCAACCTCGATGCCGCCCTTCTCCGTCCGCCCGCATCCTCGGGGCGGACTTTTTTTGCGCGCTGAATGAGATGCCAGCCTGACCGAAACGGCTCAGTGCACGAGCCGGTTGCGCAGCGCGTCGACCGTCGCCGGTGAAAGACCGAGGCCTTGCGTGAGATAGCTCGTCATCGTCCCGTAGCCCGCCTGCACCTGATCGAAGCCCGCTTGCAGATAGCTTTCTTCGACGTTGAGCAATGGCGCTTCGACCGTGGCAACGGCAGCGCCGTCCTGCGCGCGCAGCGTGGTCGTTTGCGCGGAAATCGACTGCGCGAGATAGACATTGCTGAGCAGGTAGTCCTGCATGATTACGTCGAGCGGCACGTTGGCGATGCTGAGCAGCAACGCCGCGACCCAGCCCGCGCGATCCTTCCCAGCATTTGAATGAAACAGTTGCGCGCCCTCGCCATTGGCGAGGGCGCCGAGCAGCGCGCCGTAGGCGGCTCGCTGCGCACCGCCCGTCACATAGGCGCGCGCCTGCGCTTCCATGAACTCGACGGCGTCTGCGGCCGTATCGAGCGTGGGCGCGACGAAGTCGCTGGTGCCGAGCACGTTGAGCGTGCGTGCGGACGCGCCGGGAGGCAATACATCGGTGGCGCGCGCGATTTCGCCGGGCGTGCGCAGGTCGTAGACCGACGCGATGCCGAGCTTGCCGAGCGTCGCTTCGTCCGTGCTGCTCAAGGTCAGCGCATTCGCGCGATAGAACGCGCCGCGGCGCATCTGCTTGCCGTCGACAGTCTGATAGCCGGCGCCCACCCCTGCCAGATCGCGGAAATTGCTGACCGACGCAAGGCGCGGCGTGTCCGGCTGATCGGCGTCGAGACTGCCGCCGCACGCGGAAAGCAGCGTGCTGCCGAAGCCCGAGACCAGCAGCGCGCTCGCCGAGCCCCTGAGAAAACGCCGCCGCGACGCCGAGGTTTCGCCCGGCGCGCCGTGGCCTGCCTGCACGGTCGTGCTGGCAGGAAGGCGTGACGGTGACCAGGTTTTCGCTGAAACGGGCATCAGGGGCAGATGTAATGGACGGTTCGTAGCGGCCGGAGTGCAGACGCAGTTTAACGGGTGCCAGTAACTTTTGCGTTACACCGTAGCCTTTGGTAACGAAAGGGTGGGATTCGGCGTTGCCCCGCACGGAGAACGCGCGGCGGGTCCAATGGACCGCACCGGCGTGCCGCACTGTTGTACAACTCATTTCCGCCTGCTTGCGTGTCTTATCGGTTATTACTTCGAGCGGTCATTTTCCGGCCGCTATCGACCCATGCCGTTTTTGACCACAATCGACCGCACGACGCCGCATCCCCGTAGAATACAAAAACCCTACCATCCAGCCCCCGCAGGCAAAAGAAGCCTGGAGACCATAACAAAACATGTCTTCTCTCCAATGGTTCACCGAACTGTCCCCGCGCGAGCGCCGCACCCTTTATGCCGGCTTCGGCGGCTACGCGATCGACGCGTTCGACTTCATGATCTACTCGTTTCTCATCCCGACGCTGATCGCGACGTGGGGCTTGAGCAAAGGCGAAGCGGGGATGATCGCCACCAGTTCGCTGATTTCGTCGGCAATCGGCGGCTGGCTCGCCGGTATTCTCGCCGATCGCTACGGCCGCATCCGGGTGCTGCAATGGACGATCGCCACGTTCACGATCTTCACGTTTCTGTCGGGCTTCACGCAGTCGTTCTGGCAACTGCTCGCCACGCGCACGCTGCAGGGCATCGGCTTTGGCGGTGAGTGGTCGGTCGTGACGATCATGATGGCCGAGACGATCCGCTCGCCGCAGCATCGCGCGAAAGCGGTCGGCACCGTGCAGAGCAGTTGGTCGTTCGGCTGGGCGGCCGCGGCGATCGTCTACTGGGCGGCGTTCGCGCTGCTGCCTGAGCAGTATGCGTGGCGAGCGTGCTTCTGGGTCGGCCTGCTGCCCGCCGCGTGGATCATCTACATCCGCCGCAACGTGAGCGACCCGGAAATCTTCCTCGAAACGCGCCGCGCGCGCGAAAGCGGCTTCAACACGTCGCACTTCATGCAGATCTTCTCGGCCACGCACCTGAAGACGACGCTGCTCGGCAGCGCGCTGTGCACCGGCATGCTCGGCGGCTATTACGCGATCACAACGTGGCTGCCCACGTATCTGAAGACGGTGCGTCATCTGTCGGTGTTCAACACGAGCGGCTATCTGATCGTGCTGATCGTCGGCTCGTTCACCGGCTATATCGTCGGCGCGATTCTGTGCGACAAAATTGGCCGGCGCGCGTCGTTCGTGCTGTTCGCGATCGGCTCGTTCGTGCTCGGCATGGTCTATACGATGCTGCCGATCACCGACACGATGATGCTCGCGCTCGGCTTCCCGCTCGGCATCGTCGTGCAGGGGATTTTCGCGGGCGTGGGCGCCTATCTGTCGGAGCTGTATCCGAACGAGATACGCGGCTCGGGGCAAGGCTTCTGCTACAACCTCGGGCGCGGCGTCGGCTCGTTCTTTCCGATTCTGGTCGGCACGCTCGCGCAGACCATGACGCTCGTCAAGGCAATGGGCATCGTGGCGGGTTCGGGCTATCTGCTCGTGATCGTCGCCGCGTTGTGCCTGCCGGAAACGAAAGGCAAGGTGCTCGGTGCGGCGCGCTCCGCAGTCTGAATTCGCAGTAGATACCCATGAAAACGATTGTTCTCGGCGGCGGCGTGATCGGCGTCGCCACAGCTTTTTATCTGTGCCAGCAAGGCTGCGAAGTCACGCTGATCGAGCGCGAACCCGACGTCGCGCTTTCCACGAGTTTCGGCAACGCCGGTGTGATCGCGCCGGGCTACGTGACGCCGTGGGCCGCGCCCGGCATGCCGGCGAAGATCCTCAAATACCTGTTCAAGCCCGCCTCGCCGCTGATCTTCCGGCCGACGCTCGATCCGGCCCAATGGCGCTGGATCGCACGCTGGCTGCGCGAGTGCGAGCTCGAACGCTTTCGCGTCAACAAGCAGCGGATGCAGCGCATCGCGTACTACAGCCGCGCGTGCCTGCACGAATTCCGTGGCCGTCATCCGTTCGATTACGGCCGCAGCCAAGGCTACCTGCAACTGTTTCGCAGCGACTTTGACGTCGAGCTCGCGCAGCCAGCGCTCGCGGTGCTGCGCGACGCGGGCATCGCGCATCGGGAAGTGAGCGCGGCGCAGTGCGTCGAGATCGAGCCCGGTTTGCGCTGGGCGCAGCAGGCGCCGCACTCGGGCCTCTATCTGCCCGACGACGAAGCCGGCGACTGCGCGCGCTTCACTCGTGAGTTGCGCGCGATCTGCGAGCGCAATGGCGTGCGCTTTCGCTTCGATACGCGCGTGACCTCGCTCGAGGTGCAAGGCGGTGCGGTGCGCGGCGTGCGCATTCAGGGCGAGCGCGGCGCCGAGACGTTGCAAGCCGACAGCGTGGTCGTCGCGCTCGGCGTCGATAGCGCGGCGCTGCTCGCTCCGCTCGGCGTGAAGGTGCCGCTCTATCCGGTGAAAGGCTACTCGGCGACCTTGCCCGTCATCGACGAAGAAAAGGCGCCGCGCGCTGCGCTCATGGACGAATCGCTCAAGACGGCGATCACGCGCTTTGGCAACAACCTGCGCGTGGCGGGCACGGCGGAACTCGGCAATCGCCAGACAACGTTGCGCGAACAAGCCTTGCAGACACTGCTCAAGGTGTTGCGCGACTGGTTTCCGCATGCGGCGAAGCCGAGCTCCGCGCATTTCTGGGTGGGCCGCCGGCCGATGACACCCGATGGCGCCCCGCTGCTCGGTCCGTGCCATGTGGAGAATCTATGGCTGAACCTCGGACACGGCTCGACGGGTTGGGCGATGTCGATGGGCTCGGGGCGCGTCGTCGCGGATCTGATTACACAGCGCAAGCCGGAGATCGATCTCGATGGGCTGACGCTTGCGCGGTACCGGAAGTAAGACCGCGAGAAACCGCTCTGCTGACGGCGCGATCCCGCACGGCTAAGCGTCTTCAGTGGCTGAAGCACGAAGGCGCGCGCATTAAAAAACCGGACTCACCTTTTCGGGTGAGCCCGGTTTTCCTTTTATTTACCGCTTCGCTTTACCGCTGTATGTGCCTTTGACCCGGCACATTGTCGTCTCCACGTCTTCCTGCAAATCGTGGCCGGCGTGCGCGTATCGGAAATGATCGCGCAAGCCGGCAGGAGACGCCTTAGCGCGGCAGTTCGGAATGCCCCATCAGGAATGCATCGACCGAACGCGCGCACTGACGGCCTTCGCGGATCGCCCACACCACGAGCGACTGGCCGCGGCGCATGTCGCCCGCGGTGAACACCTTGTCCACCGACGTGTAGTACGCCTTATCGCCTTCGGTCGACGCACGCACGTTGCCGCGCGCATCCTTGTCGACGCCGAACGCTTCGAGCACCGGCGAGGCCGGCTGCGTGAAGCCCATTGCGAGCAGCACGAGATCGGCCTTCATTTCGAATTCGGAGTTCGGCACTTCGACCATCTTGCCGTCCTTCCATTCGACGCGCGCGGCGATCAGCTTCTCGACCTTGCCGTTCTTGCCTTCGAGGCGCTTGGTCGCAATCGACCAGTCGCGCTCGCAGCCTTCGTCATGCGACGACGACGTGCGCAGCTTGATCGGCCAGTACGGCCACACGAGCGGCTTGTTCTCTTCTTCGGGCGGCTGCGGCAGCAGTTCGAACTGCGTGACGCTCTTCGCGCCGTGACGGTTCGACGTGCCCACGCAGTCCGAACCCGTATCGCCGCCGCCGATCACGACGACGTGCTTGCCCTTCGCGAGCAACTGGTTCGGCACCTTGTCGCCGGCATTGCCCTTGTTCTGCTGCGGCAGGAACTCCATCGCATAGTGGACGCCTTCGAGTTCGCGGCCCGGCACCGGCAGGTCGCGCGGCGTTTCCGAACCGCCGGCGATCACGACCGCGTCGAACTGTTCCTTCAGTTCGGCCGGCGTGATGGTTTCCTTCGCGGTATTGCCGATGTGCGCCGGCAGCGAGTCCGCGCGGCCGACGAACACGTTCGCGCGGAACGTCACGCCTTCGGCCTCCATCTGACGCATGCGGCGGTCGATCTGCCACTTCTCCAGCTTGAAATCGGGAATGCCATAACGCAGCAGGCCGCCGATACGGTCGTTCTTCTCGAACACGGTCACGTCGTGTCCGGCGCGTGCGAGCTGCTGCGCGGCGGCCAGACCCGCAGGGCCCGAGCCGACCACGGCGACCTTCTTGCCGGTCTTGTGCTTCGGCGGCTGCGGTGCAACCCAGCCTTCGGTCCAGGCTTTGTCGATGATCGCGTGCTCGATCGACTTGATACCGACCGGGTCGTTGTTGATGCCGAGCGTGCACGCCGCTTCGCACGGCGCCGGGCAGATGCGGCCCGTGAACTCGGGGAAGTTGTTGGTCGAGTGCAGTACTTCGATCGCGTTCTTCCAGTCCTGGTGGAACACGAGGTCGTTGAAGTCCGGAATGATGTTGTTGACCGGGCAGCCGTTGTTGCAAAACGGAATGCCGCAGTCCATGCAACGTGCGCCTTGAATCTTCGCCTCGTCGTCGCTCAGTGCCGCGACGAATTCCTTGTAGTGCTTCACACGCGTGAGCGGAGCCTCGTACGTCTCGTGGCGACGTTCGAACTCGAGAAAACCGGTTGCCTTGCCCATGTGGTTCTCTTCTCTAATCTGTATGTAGGGTGATCTGGACCCGCCGCGCGTCGAGCTATCGAGACGCGGCGGGTACGGCTAAATGATTTTTGCGCAGGCAGCTTAAGCGGCGAGCACTTCCTTGTTCGCCTTCTTCGCGGCGAGTTCGCCGAGCGCGCGCTTGTATTCGGTCGGGAACACCTTCACGAACTGGCGGCGCGACGCGTCCCAGTTTTCGAGCAGCGCCTTGGCGCGCGGCGAGCCCGTGAACTGGAAGTGACGCTCGATGAGCCCCTTGAGCAGCGCTTCGTCGGTCGTCGCGCAGTGCCACAGACCCTGGTCGACCGTGCGTTCCTGTTCGGCCTGCTGCAGGACCGGATCGAGCGCGACCATCGACTTGTTGCACTTGCTCGCGAACGTGCTGTCCGGATCGAACACATACGCGACGCCGCCCGACATGCCGGCAGCGAAGTTACGTCCCGTCTCGCCGAGCACGATCACCGTGCCGCCCGTCATGTATTCGCAACCGTGGTCGCCCGTGCCTTCGACGACCGCCGTCGCGCCCGAGTTACGCACGCAGAAGCGCTCGCCCGCGACACCGCGGAAGAAGGCTTCGCCTTCGATCGCGCCGTACATCACCGTGTTGCCGCAGATGATGTTCTCTTCCGACTTGCCGCGGAAATCGTTGGTCGGACGGATGATGATGCGGCCGCCCGACAGGCCCTTGCCCACGTAGTCGTTGCCGTCGCCGACCAGATCCAGCGTGACGCCCTTCGCGAGGAATGCGCCGAAGCTCTGCCCCGCCGTGCCCTTCAACTGGATGTGAACCGTGTCGTCGGGCAGGCCGTCGTGGCCATACTTCTTCGCGATCGTTCCGGACAGCATCGCGCCGACCGTACGGTTCACGTTGCGCACCGGCTGGATGAACGAAACGTGCTCGCCCTTCTCGATCGCGGCCTTCGCCTTCTCGATCAGCGTGTGGTCGAGCGCGCGGTCCAGACCGTGGTCCTGCACGTCGACGTGCTTGCGTGCCACTTCGGCCGGCACCGACGGCTGATAGAACACGCGCGAAAAATCGAGACCCTTCGCCTTCCAGTGTTCAATGCCCTTCTTCGTGTCGAGCAGTTCGGCATGGCCGATCAGGTCGTCGAACTTGCGGATGCCGAGTTGCGCCATGATCTCGCGCGCTTCTTCCGCAACGAAGAAGAAGAAGTTCACGACGTGCTCGGGCTGGCCGTTGAACTTCGCACGCAGCACCGGGTCTTGCGTCGCGACGCCGACCGGGCAGGTGTTCAGATGGCACTTGCGCATCATGATGCAGCCTTCGACGACGAGCGGCGCCGTCGCGAAACCGAACTCGTCCGCGCCGAGCAGCGCGCCGATCACGACGTCGCGGCCGGTCTTCATCTGGCCGTCGGCCTGCACGCGGATACGGCCGCGCAACTGGTTCAGCACGAGCGTTTGCTGCGTTTCGGCGAGACCCAGTTCCCACGGCGTGCCCGCATGCTTGACCGACGACAGCGGCGACGCGCCCGTGCCGCCGTCATGGCCTGCGATCACGACGTGATCGGCCTTCGCCTTCGCGACACCGGCAGCCACCGTGCCGACGCCCGATTCCGACACGAGCTTCACCGAGATGCTCGACGACGCGTTCACGTTCTTCAGGTCGTGAATCAGTTGCGCGAGGTCTTCGATCGAGTAGATGTCGTGATGCGGCGGCGGCGAGATCAGGCCGACGCCCGGCACCGAGTAACGCAGCTTGCCGATGTAGTCCGACACCTTGTGACCCGGCAATTGACCGCCTTCGCCAGGCTTCGCACCCTGCGCCATCTTGATCTGGATCTGGTCGGCCGACGCGAGATACTCCGCCGTCACACCGAAGCGGCCCGATGCGACCTGCTTGATGCGCGAGCGCAGCGAATCGCCTTCCTTGAGCGGAATGTCGACGACCACTTCGTCGCCGATCACCGACTTCATCGTGTCGCCGTTCCTGATCGGAATGCCGCGCAGCTCGTTGCGATAACGGTTCGCGTCTTCGCCGCCTTCGCCGGTGTTCGACTTGCCGCCGATGCGGTTCATCGCGACGGCGAGCGTGGCGTGCGCTTCCGTGCTGATCGAGCCCATCGACATCGCGCCGGTCGCGAAACGCTTGACGATTTCCTTCGCCGGTTCGACTTCGTCGAGCGGAATGGCCTTGGTCGGATCGAACTTGAATTCGAACAGGCCGCGGAAGGTCATGTGGCGCTTGGTCTGATCGTTGATCAGATGCGCGTATTCCTTGTACGTCTGGTACGAGTTGCTGCGCGCCGAGTGTTGAAGCTTCGCGATCGCATCCGGCGTCCACATGTGTTCTTCGCCGCGCACGCGGTACGCGTATTCGCCGCCCGCGTCGAGCATGTTCGCGAGGACCGGGTTGTCGCCGAACGCTTCGCGGTGCAGACGGATCGCTTCTTCCGCGACGTCGAAGAGCCCAATGCCGCCAACCTTCGACGACGTGCCGTGGAAGTACTTCGACACGAGATCCGCGGCGAGACCGACCGCTTCGAAAATCTGCGCGCCGGTGTACGACATGTAGGTCGAAATGCCCATCTTCGACATGACCTTCTGCAGGCCCTTGCCGACTGCCTTCGTGAAGTTGTAGACCGCCTTCTCCGCCGACAGGTCGCCCTTCAGGCCGGCC
This sequence comes from Paraburkholderia susongensis, assembly GCF_900177725.1. Taxonomy (GTDB): domain Bacteria; phylum Pseudomonadota; class Gammaproteobacteria; order Burkholderiales; family Burkholderiaceae; genus Paraburkholderia; species Paraburkholderia susongensis. The sequence continues at coordinate 111,341 of NZ_FXAT01000015.1, forward strand.
GCGAGCTGGCCGAGCGTTTCCATCGCGAGGTACGGGTGCACGGCTTCCGCGCCATAGCCCGCGAGCAGCGCGAAGTGGTGCGTTTCACGCGCCGAACCCGTTTCGACGACAAGACCCGTGCTCGTGCGCAGACCTTGCTGCACGAGGTGCGTGTGGATCGCGGCGGTCGCGAGCAGCGCCGGGATCGCGACGTTGTCGCGGTCGGTCTTGCGGTCCGACACGATCAGCATGTTGTAGCCGGACTTGACCGCGTCGACGGCTTCCGCGCACAGCGACGCGAGGCGCGCTTCGATGCCTTCCTTGCCCCAGGCGACCGGATAGCAGATGTTCAGTTCGTACGAGCTGAACTTGCCGCCCGTGTACTGATCGATCGCGCGGATCTTCGCGATGTCCTTGAAGTCGAGCACCGGCTGCGACACTTCGAGACGCATCGGTGGGTTGATGTTGTTCGTGTCGAGCAGGTTCGGCTTCGGGCCGATGAACGACACGAGCGACATCACCATGTTTTCGCGGATCGGGTCGATCGGCGGGTTCGTCACCTGCGCGAACAGTTGCTTGAAGTAGTGATAGAGCGTCTTGTTCTTGTTGGACATGACCGCGAGCGGCGAGTCGTTGCCCATCGAGCCGACCGCTTCCTCGCCGGCTTGCGCCATCGGCGCCATCAGGAATTTCAGGTCTTCCTGCGTGTAGCCGAACGCCTGCTGGCGATCCAGCAGTGCAGCAGCTTCACGGCGTTCCGTCACGACGTCTTCGGCCTTCGGCTCGATCTCGTCGAGCTTGATCCGGACCGCGTCGATCCAGCTCTTGTACGGCTTCGCGTTCGCGAGGTTGTCCTTCAGTTCCTTGTCGTCGATGATGCGGCCGTGTTCCATGTCGATCAGGAACATCTTGCCCGGCTGCAGACGCCACTTCTTGACGATCTTCGACTCGGGGATCGGCAGCGTGCCGGCTTCCGAGGCCATGATGACGAGGTCGTCGTCGGTGACGATGTAGCGCGCCGGACGCAGGCCGTTACGGTCGAGCGTCGCGCCGATCTGACGGCCGTCGGTGAACGCGATCGCGGCGGGGCCGTCCCACGGCTCCATCATCGCGGCGTGGTATTCGTAGAACGCGCGGCGGTTGTCGTCCATCAGCGTGTGCTGCTCCCAGGCTTCCGGGATCATCATCATCATTGCGTGGACGAGCGGGTAGCCGGCCATCACGAGCAGTTCGAGACAGTTGTCGAACGATGCCGTGTCCGATTGGCCCGGATAGATGAGCGGCCAGAGCTTCGGCAGGTCGTCGCCGAGCACGTGCGAAGCGATCGCGCCGGTACGCGCGTTCAGCCAGTTGACGTTGCCCTTCACGGTGTTGATTTCGCCGTTGTGGGCGATCATGCGATACGGGTGCGCCAGTTCCCAGGCCGGGAACGTGTTGGTCGAGAAGCGCTGGTGCACGAGCGCGAGCGCCGACACGACGCGCTCGTCCTGCAGGTCGCGGTAGTACACGCCAACCTGGCCCGCCAGCAGCAAGCCCTTGTAGACGACCGTGCGCGCCGAGCACGACGGCACGAAGTATTCCTTGCCGTGCTTGAGCTTGAGCGCCTGGATGCGGTGGCTCGCGGTCTTGCGGATCACGTACAGCTTCCGTTCGAGCGCGTCGGTCACCATGATGTCCTTGCCGCGGCCGATGAAGATCTGGCGGATCAGCGGCTCGCTCGCCTTGACGGTGGGCGAAATCGGCATGGTGTGGTCGACCGGCACGTCGCGCCAGCCGAGCACGACCTGGCCTTCGGCCTTCACCGTGCGCTCCAGTTCCTGTTCGCAGGCGATGCGCGAAGCGTGCTCCTTCGGCAGGAAGATCATGCCGACGCCGTATTCGCCAGCCGGCGGCAACGTCACGCCCTGCTTCGCCATTTCTTCGCGATAGAAGCCGTCCGGAATCTGGATCAGGATGCCCGCGCCGTCGCCCATCAGCGGATCAGCGCCGACGGCGCCCCGGTGGTCGAGGTTTTCGAGAATCTTCAGGCCCTGCTCGATGATCTCGTGGCTCTTCTGGCCCTTGATATGGGCGACAAAGCCGACGCCGCAGGCGTCATGCTCGTTTTGTGGGTCGTACAGACCTTGGGCGGCGGGAACCGGGTGAATCGATTGCTGGTGGTCGTTCATGGGGACACCGTCTGTGAGGGGCCGGACAGGCCGTTAAACCGTTTTTTCTTTTGCCGCAGTGCGCATCGCAACCACGACGACGCTCTTCTCGCGGAAGAACTGTGCGTGTCGGAAAGCGCCGGAACTCGGAATATACGCGACGAATCAAGGGAATAGCAAATAAAACGTGATGATTGATCCCCGATTATCAAAATGGTGCATTGCGGCCATTTTTTATTGGTTCCACATCAAAATGGGGCAAAAGAAAACGGCATATGAAATGCCGTTTTCATGCAGCCCTTTGATGCAAAACGCTTTATTGCCATTTAGAGGCAGGCTATAAGGACGCGCCTCGCGACCTCGTGACAGCCTCACTGTGTATGCGGTGTCTCGCGGACCTTGCGCGGCCGGCCGCGCGGCAACGGCGAGACGCGCCGATTCGCAGCCCGCGCCGCCCATTCGCGGTACGTGTCGCTGCCGAGCACCCAGCCCTTGAGCGTGGCTTGCTGAAGCTGACTCGCTTCGCGCTCGTCGAGCGGTTGTTCGCACAATTCGCGATACGCGCGCTGCCGCTCGAACGGCGTATTGCCGAGCGACCAGTAGAGAGGGTGGTCGGTAATCAGACTGTCGAGGGTAAGACCGATGTGATGCCGGTAGCTCGACCAGCGGTAATCCTCCGGCGCGCCGACCAGCTGCGCGCGCACCGGGCACATTTCGACGACGCGGCTCGCGAGCAGGAAGTAGCGCTCGCCCTCGATCACCGTGGCCCGGTAGCGGCCTTCCCACAAGGTGCCGCGGCGCGCATAGCGCCGGTTGAAGTGCGCGACGTAGCGCCGGCCGACGGCCTGCATCGCCTTGGGCAGGCTCGACTCCTCAGTCGGCGTGACGAGCAGCTGCACGGCGCCCGGCATCAATGCGTACGCGTGGATCGAGAGGTGATGGTCCCGCGAAGCCGCCTTCAGGCAATCGATGAAAAGCTCATAGTCCTGGTCGTCGACGAAAGCAGGCTGCTGGTCGAGCCCGCGGAGGATGACGTGCTGCGGCTGGTCAGGGACATAAAGACGTGCAAGCCGTGCCATGCTGGAGTATCCAATAATCGCGTTGGTATATACCCGAAGGTCCAAAGAGCCGCATGCGCGCAAGGTTCGGCGCCACGCGACCAAGCCAGAAACCGCGCTGCGCCTAGGGAGAAAGCTCTAACCGCCGCGTATGGTTTGTTTCAAACGTTCTCGTCATAATGAGCGGGCCTTTTTTGGAGGAGCACATATGAAATTAAAACAGGCCGTAACGGGGATGGCAGTGCTTGCCGGCATGAGCACAGCGGCACACGCGCAATCGGCAGGCACCTTTTACGTCACGACAGGCTGGTTCCATCTTGCACCTCAGTCGAGTAGCGACCCGCTCAGAGTGACCAGCATCGGCGGCAGCCCAACCAACATCACAGAGCCGAACACCGGCGCCTCACTCAGTTCCGCCGACACCCTCGGCTTCACCGCCGGCTATTTCATCACCGACCACATCGCCACTGAATTCGTCGTTGGCATTCCACCTACTTTCGACCTGTACGGCACGGGCAGCCTCGAACAGTTCGGCAAGATCGGGCAGGCGAAACAGTGGAGCCCGACTCTGCTGTTCAAGTACTACTTCAACGCTCCGACCGCTTCGTTCCGGCCGTATCTCGGTGTCGGCGTGAGCCGCATCTGGTTCACGGGCGAGGAGATCACCAACAGCGCATTCGAAGCGAACGTTCTGCATGGTCCGACCAGCGTCTCAACGGATAGTTCGTGGGAACCTGTGTTTAATGCAGGCTTCACGTACGCCTTCAATCAACACTGGTTCGCCGGCGTGTCGATTTCGTATCTGCCGCTCAGCACGACCGCCAAGCTGACCTCCGCAGCGGCTACGCCGGTTGGTACGCTCACCGTACAGTCGCAAACCAAGATCAAGCTGAACCCGATCGTCACCTACGTCAACATCGGTTACCGTTTCTAACGCTTCGCGATTATTAGGGGCTGTTGAGTTAGGTTAGTCGAATTTTCGAGGCATGGGCAACGCTGTCATCGATCCGATGGCGGCGTTTCCATCTGGCAGCCCACCTGCGCTGTGATGCGCTTCGTGCGTTTGTAAATTTGACGTAGGTGCGTGCGGGCACGTGCAATATCTGCCGAGAATAGACGCGCGTTGCTGCCACCGCCGACTCTCCTGCGCCATGCCCCGAAGGAACCGCCGGTTTGGCATCGAAGTTGCGTTCTAATGGCGTTTCCCGCGCGGTGACGCGATACTGCGTTTGCGCGATCGCGCGTGGGACCTTTTAAACTCTTCGACGGAGCGACCATGACAGCACTTCCGAATACGAGAGACGCCCTCGGCGAATCCTGGACCAGCGCGAGCCGCCGAGCGCGCCGCATCGCTCGGCATAGCCGGCATGCGGCGGAAGATATCGCGGCCGAATTGCGCACACTGCTGTCGGAACTCGAATCGACGCTGGCAGACGGTACCCACGCCGATGCCGTGGCGTTGCGCGGCAGGCTGAGCAACCAGCTCGACGCGGCGCGCACGCGCCTGAACGAAACGCGCGAGTCCATGCGCGCACGCGCCGGAGTCGCGATCTCGGGTGCTGACAGCTACGTGCATGAAAACCCGTGGCAGACGATTGCAATCGTCGGTGGGCTCGCGCTGATTGCGGGCGCGCTGTTCGCGTCGCGCTCGCGCTAAGGCGAGTGGCCGGGATGCGATGAAGTGGAGGGGCCGCCGCGCCGCCTCTCGCCGCGCCAACAATACTGGCCAGGGCCCTGCCCATTCCGGCTGCGCCTCGCCGTCTAGTTGTCGTCGATCACAAAAAGCCGCTGATATTCCTTCACTGCGTAACGATCCGTCATGCCCGCGATGTAATGCGCGATCAGACGCGGCTGCAGCGCCGCGTCCGCCGACTGGTAGCCAGGCGGCAAAAGCCGCGGATCGTCGGTGAAGGCGTCGAAGAGACCGACCACGACGCGGCGCGCCTTGTTAGCCATGCGCATCACGCGGTAGTGGCGGTACAGGTTTCTGAACAGAAAGCGCTTGAGCGCCGCGGCCTGCGCGGCGATCGCGTCGCTATGCGCGACGAGCGCGGGTGCGGCGCGCACGTCGTCGAGCGATGCTGGCGCGTAGCGCGCGAGGTTCAGCCGGGTCGCCTCGATCAGATCGACGATCAGCGTATTGATGACGCGCCGCACCGTCTCGTGAATCAGCCTGCGCCCCTCGATGTGCGGAAAATCGCCGCGCGCCGCCTCGTAGTGCATCTGCCATAGCTCGACTTCGGCGAGCTGCTCGATCGTGAGCAGGCCGGAGCGCAAGCCATCGTCGACGTCGTGATTGTTGTACGCGATTTCGTCGGCGACATTCGCGATCTGCGCTTCGAGCGACGGCTGCCGCCCTTCGAGAAAGCGCTCGCCAAGTGCGCCGAGCCGCCGCGCGTTTTCCCGCGAGCAATGCTTGAGAATGCCCTCGCGCGTTTCGAAGCAGAGGTTCAGGCCGTTGAACGCACCGTAGTGCTCCTCGAGTTCGTCGACGACCGCGAGGCTCTGCAGATTGTGTTCGAAGCCGCCATGCTCGCGCATGCATTCGTTCAGCGCATCCTGGCCGGCATGGCCGAACGGCGTATGGCCGAGATCGTGCGCGAGAGAAATCGCTTCGACGAGGTCTTCGTTGACGCGCAGATTGCGTGCGACCGAACGCGCGATCTGCGCGACTTCGAGGCTGTGCGTCAGGCGTGTGCGAAACAGGTCGCCCTCGTGATTCACGAACACCTGGGTCTTGTATTCGAGCCGGCGGAATGCGGTCGAATGGACGATGCGATCACGGTCGCGCTGAAACTCCGTGCGCGCGCTCGGTGCGTCCTCGGGATAGCGGCGCCCGCGCGACTCGTTCGAATGCGCCGCATACGGCGCGAGGTGCGCTTCGAGCGCCTGCTGGGTCGGCGCGGCGACGGCCGCCGCGTCCGTGGCGATGGTTGCGGTGCTCGCTGGGTTCGCAACGGCGGCCGAGCGCGCCGCCGGGTCGTGTTTGAGGTCGTCGCTACGCCTGTCAGTCACCGGGTTCTCCGAAACATGGGCGGCGCCTTCTGACGCGGATGCGCGACGCGTGGCAGTATGCCGCAGCGGGTCTATACGGCGGCGGCCAGCGTCGCATGCACCTCGGTGTCGGGCGCCCGGGTGATCAGCGTCTCACCGAAACGCTTCAGCAGAATGAACTTGATTGCTCCGCCTTCCGCTTTCTTGTCGACCTGCATCAGTTCGACGTAGCGGTCCGCGCCGAGCGCGGGTGCACGGGTAGGCAGATGCGCGGCCACGATCACGTCGACGAGACGCTTGCGCGACGCTTCGTCGAGATGGCCGAGACGCACGGACAGGTCCGCCGCCATCACCATCCCGCAGCCGACTGCCTCGCCGTGCAGCCACTCGCCGTAGCCGAGCCCGGCTTCGATCGCATGACCGAACGTGTGGCCGAAATTGAGGATCGCGCGCAGTCCGCCTTCGCGCTCGTCCTGCGCGACCACCGATGCCTTGATCTCGCACGAACGCTTGACCGCCTCGGCCAGCGCCTCGGGTTCGCAGCGGTTCAACGCCTCGATATTGACTTCGATCCAGGTGAAGAAACCGGTGTCGGCGATCGCGCCGGTCTTGATGACCTCGGCGATGCCCGCCGCCAGTTCGCGCCCGGGCAACGTGCGCAGCGCGCCGATGTCGGCAATCACCGCCTGCGGCTGGTAGAACGCGCCGATCATGTTCTTGCCGAGCGGATGATTGATGCCGGTCTTGCCGCCCACCGACGAATCCACCTGCGACAGCAACGTGGTCGGCACCTGGATGAACGGCACGCCGCGCATATAGCAGGCCGCGGCAAAACCAGTCATGTCGCCGATCACGCCGCCGCCCAAAGCGATCAGCGTGGTCTTGCGATCCGCGCGCGCGCCGAGCAGCGCGTCGAAGATCAGGTTCAGCGTTTCGAGATTCTTGTGCGCTTCGCCGTCCGGTAACACGACCGTGGACACCTGCTTGCCGAGCGGCGCGAGCGCCGCGCGCAGCTTGTCGCCATAGAGCGGATCGACGGTGGTATTCGTGACGATGGTGACCGAGCTGCCGGCGATGTGCGGCGCAAACAGCGCAGTCTGGCCGATCAGATCGGCACCGATATGGATGGGGTAGGCGCGCTCGCCCAGTTCGACGTTGACGGTAATCATACGGTCCATTATGACGCAGGATGTTTGCCGACGCCGGCCATCTCGAGCTGCATCAGAACCATGTTGACGAGTCCGTTGACCGAAGGCCGGCCGGTTTCAATCACGAAATGCGCGCACTCCCGGTAGAGCGGATCACGCACTTCATAGAGCGCTTCGAGGCGCGCCTTGGGGTCTTCCGTCTGCAGCAGCGGGCGATTCTTGTCGCGCCGCGTGCGCAGCCACAGGTCGTGCGGATTGGCGCGCAGGTAGACCACGAGGCCGCGGCTTTTCAGCACCTCGCGGTTTTCCGGCCGCAGCACCGCGCCGCCGCCGGTCGCGAGCACGATATCGTCGCGCCCGGTCAGCTCGGAGATCACGTTTGCCTCGCGATCGCGAAAGCCCGCTTCGCCCTCCAGCTCGAAGATCACGGGAATGCGCGCGCCCGTGCGTGCCTCGATTTCATGGTCGGAATCGAAGAACGGGCGCTCGAGACGGCGCGCAACCGCCCGGCCCACAGTGGTTTTCCCTGCCCCCATGAGCCCTACGAAAAATACATTGGCGTGTGCGTCCCGCGCTTGCAACGGTGTCCTCTGGCTAATCCGGTGTAGTTCGTGCCGCAGCTTACTGGCAAAGCGGCTGCCTTGTCGAGCCTGCGCGCCGCCGGCGAACGGCGGCGCTGGCGTGCCCTAACGCGCCCTAATTTTCGTGAACGACGCTTGGCGTGATGAAAACCGCCAGCTCACTGAGCTGGTCACGATGGGTCCGATTGCGGAAAAGCGCGCCCAACACGGGTATTTTGCCGAGGAAGGGCACCCGCTCCACGTCGTCCCGGTCGTCGGTCGCGTAAATTCCGCCTATCGACACCGTACCACCATCCTCGACCTCGACGCGCGTTCGCACGTGCTTGGTGTTGATCGCGGGCCCGGCGTCGGTCTGCTCGCCGACGCTGTCCTTCGCGACATCGAGATCCAGCACCACACGGCCGTCCGGCATGATCTGCGGTTCGACCTCGAGTTTGAGCGTAGCCCGGCGAAACTGCACACCCGACACGCCCTGCCCGACCTTGGCCTGATAAGGCAATTCGGTGCCCTGTTCGACGATCGCCTTCATCCGGTCCGCGGTGACGACCCGCGGGCTCGAGACGATTTTCCCATGCCCTTCGGCCTCGAGCGCGCTCAACTCGATATTCAGAAGCCGCGTCGCATGGGCCGCGAACAGCGTCAGGCCGGCGGTGGCTGCATCGAAACCCGAGAGGGGACGGGCCGACAGATCGTAGACGGTGCCATCTTTACCGCCGTTGAGCCCTCTTGCCGTGCCGTCCGCGCTTGAGCCCGCGTTCGTGCTCGCAAGCGAGAGCCGCACGCCGAGATTGCGCGAAAAGCCATGATCGCCTTCGACGATGCGCGCCTCGATCAACACCTGGCGGGTCGGCCTGTCGACCGCGGCGATCAGCGCCGCGATCTGCTCGAGCCGCCCCGCGAGATCGGTCACGAACAGCAGATTGGTGCGCGGATCGGCGGTCACGGCGCCGCGTTTGGACAGCACGCGCTGGGTGCCGGAGCCGGTCAGCAGGCGCCGCACGTCCTCGGCGTGCGCGTAGTGCAGCTCGAACGTGCGGCTCGCGAGCGGTTCGAGGTCGGCGGCCCGCGCGTGCGCTTCGAAGCGCTGCCGCTCGCGCGCGGCCAGCTCCGAGGCCGGTGCGACCCAGATCACGTTGCCGTGGCGCTCCATCGCCAGATTGTTGACGTCGAGCAGTGTGTCGAACGCAGTGCGCCACGGCACCTTGTCGAGCCGCAGCGAAACGGCGCCGCGCACTTTCTCGCTCGCGACGATGTTCAGTCCGGTGAACTCGCCGAACGCTTTGAGCACGGCGCCGAGCTCGGCCCGCTGGAAATTCAGCGAGATAGGTTTGTTGCCGGCCGGCAAGCCGGTATCGGTCGCGCCTTTCGATGTGCCGCTCAGGCGCAGCGGCGGCGGAAGCGGCACGGGCGGGCCTTCCAGGGTGGTCGTGCCGGCGGTGTCGTCACGCGCGGGGGCCGCGGCTTGTTTCGGCACAGGTGCGGCACGCCCGGCGATGTCTGCGCCGTCGTCCGGGGAAGCGTTGGGCGCGCTGGGCGCATTGACCGAGGACGCGACCATCAGGTTTGCGTCCGGGTCGTACTCCGCTTCCTGCGCCGGGTTTGGTGCCGCGTTTTGCGCCGAGTCCTCGCGAAACGGGTTCGACGCTTCGCCGATCCCGCCGCGCGGCAACGGTGCCGCCTCGTCAGCGGCATCGGCGGCATAGACGGACGTGCCCGGGTCTTCGAACGGCGTGTAGGCCGGCAACGGCGGCAACAGCGGCGGCGGCGTTGAAGCCTGCGCAATGCCCGCGCCGAGCGTCGTGCTGATGCAGAGACTCAGGCAAAGGCGCACACAAAGCCTCGAGCGAAGCCCCACACCGTGGCTCAAGCCACGCCCGACACGCGACACCGCCACACGCCATCGCTTCATCCAGTTCATCATGAAGCCTCCGTCAGCGTCAGCATGCGCGTCGTGCCGCCGTTCGCGAGCGTGATGCCCTGCGCGTCGAGCCGCGTAACACGTTCGACGCCAAGCTGCTGCCCAGCGGTAACCGTGGCGACGCCGTCAGGCGTATCGAGCAACGCGAGGCCGCGCATGCGATCACGCAGCAAGCCGACCAGGCGCAGTTGCACCGCATCGGCCAGCTCGCCGCTTGCGTGCATCGGTGGCTGCGCAAATGGATCGAAGAACACGATGTTTTCGTCGTCTTCGTCCGACTCGTCAGCATCAAGACTTGCGCCGAGGCCGGCGTCAGTGCTCACTGCATCGCGCGCGTGAGCGGCGTCAGCAAGAGCCGCCGGCCGCAGCGCATCGAACACACGCAGCGTCGCACTCACCGCGAGCGCCGCGCTGTCCTGCTTGACGCTCACATCGACTGGAACGATCAGCACCGGCAGTTGCGCGAGCCCGTGGAAGAACGCCATCAGATGAACGAAGTCCGTGCTTGCAGTGAGCAGCAAAGGGCGCATGCGTTCAGCACCATCGCCGCTCGCAGCACCGGGTTCAACCGCGAGCAATGCGACGCCGTTCTGCGCGGCCAGCTCGGAGACGATGCGCACGTCGTCGGCGGAACCCCATGAGACGGGAGCCGACGGTACGGCCGGCAGCGCGGCGGCTGCGCGACGTAACGAAGGCAATTGCACAAGCGCGTGCTTCGCATCCGCGAGACGCTGCGTGCTGGCCACGAGCGCCTCGCGACTCGCCGCGAGGCCGCCGGCATCAGCGGAGATCCAGCCATACGCACCGAGGCCGAACACGAGCATGGCGATCAGCGCCGCGACGAGCCGGCGGCGGCGCAGACTCCACGCGTCGAGCGGCATACGCACGCGCTTCATCAACCGCGAAAAATCAAGGGAGGCGTTTGCCGCGCCGCCCGGCTCGAAAAAGGTCGTGCTCATTTTGCACCTTCCGGTTGTGCGGACTTCACGCCATACGCCGCCGAGGCGCCGGCAAGAAGGGGGTTTTTGGGCGGCGGCTCATCCCAGCGCAGGCGCGCGTCGAACTCGACTGGAGCGTTCGCCGTCTTGTCCGCCGCGCCGCCGCGTGCCGCCGGCCGATGCAGGTCGCGCATCTCCGCGCCCCGCACGCCGTGGACCGCACCAACGCGTTTGAGCCATTCGGCCGAAGCGATATGGCTGCGCGAAGTTGCACGCAACTCCGTCTCGTACTCGCGCTGGCGCAATTGCCGCAGCACGACGCCGTCGCCGGGTTCGAAGCTCAGCGCCTCGAGCAGATCGAGCACATGCGTGAGCGGCGCGGACAGGCTCGTCGCGCGCGCGGCGTTTTTGCGCAGATCGTCTTGCGCTCGCAGCAGCTTCGTGTGCTCCGCGAGCGGCGCGCCGAGCTGCGTGAGCGCCTGTTCGGCCGACACGCGCCGCGCGTCGAGCCGCATCTTGTCGAATGCCTGCCAGCCCGCGAGCACAAGCACGCCGGCTGCGCCGACGCACGCCGCCACGAGCCAGTCCCGCTGACAGCGCCGCCGCGCGAGCCGCGCATTGCGTTGCCGGTAAGGCAGCAGATTGAAGCCGCCGAGCCACGGCCTTGCAAAGCGCGTCTCACGCAGCGCGGCCGGTGGCATAGGCGAGCCCGCCGTCCGCCAGAACGGCCAGGACGAAAGCGAAAGGCCGCGCATCATTCGATCACCCCGCGCAACGCGAGCCCGAACGCAACCGCGCCGGCCGGCTCGTGCAGCAATGCGTCGTCGAGCGGACGCACGCGGTTGCCGAGCAGCGCGCATTCGAACGGCAACACCGAACAGCCAAGCACGTCACCGACATCGGCCAGCGAAAAGCCAACGCCGTCGAGCAGATCGATCTCCCCGCCAACCAGTGCGCAATCGAGCACCGGACCATGGGCGAGGTCGCGCAACGCGTCGGCGAGATCGGCATGCTCGGGCGCCGGATAGTGCATCTGGCCGTCGATCACACCATCGACGACGCGCCACCCGTACACGCCGTCCGTGCCGATCCACAGCGCCGCATACGGCTCGTTCGGGTCGAGCTCCTGATCCGCCGCGTAGCGCATCGCACGCAGCGCGGCATGAGGTTCGCCGTCGATCGCGGTCAACGAAATGCCCGCCGCCGCCGCACATTCGATTCGCGCTTCGAGATGCTGGCGCGCGGTCGCCGCAATCGTCACCGAACGCACCGGCGACGGCGTTTCGTCGACGAACCAGTCGACCGCGAGCGCGTGCCGCTCGATACCGGCAATGCGCTCGGCCTCGCCCATCACCGCGGGCGCGAGTCCGGCGAGCGCGGGGCCGCCGTCTTCTTCCGCGCAATGACTCTGCGCGGCAAGCTGTGCGAGCGGCACGGTGGTCGTCAGCGTGGCCGACGCGGGCACCGCCATCGCACATTGCAGCGCATGCGTCGCGCACAGGCGCGGCAGACCGGCAAAGACATCGCGCAATGCGCGCGCGACGGCCTGCCGGTCGACGACCTCGGTGCCCGCCATCGCGCCGGCCGCAAGCGGCACCGTCTGCACGTATTCGAGATGCAGCGCGCCAAACGCGCGCGAACGCTGACTCAGCACGACCAGACGCACGCTTTGCGACCCAATGTCGATCCCGGCGGCGAACCGCTGCCGGCCCGATTGCATAGCCTCGAGCCACGAATTTTTATATGCCATTACACCCTCCCTCTGACTCACGCGACGAACCATTCGAACGCGAGTAACGGGGAATCATTGTGGCGAGACGCGGCGCCGCGCGACATTCAGCCAAATGGCTAACGTTGAGGGGAAGGCGCCCCGCGCGGCATCAAACGGACTACAGTGAAGTCATTCCCGCGCACAGGGCACAGCCCTTTCGCGCACCACGTAAGCAGGCCGAAAGCCGGGAAGGCGAGGCAGCTATAATCGCGGGATTGTTTTTCCGGTATCCCTATGCAATCCACGTCTCCTACGTCTACCCCGCCCGCGCCGAAAAAGCGCAAACGCCCGTTGTGGCTGAAGCTCCTCCTCGGCCTTGCCGGGCTGATCGTGGCGGGCGTCGCGTGCGTGGCGCTGGTGCTCGGCTATGCGCTCGTGGTCGCCACGCCGAACCTCCCTTCACTGGATGCGTTGACCGACTACCGGCCGAAAGTGCCGCTGCGCATCTACACGGCCGACCATGTGCTGATCGGCGAATTCGGCGAGGAGCGGCGCGACATCGTGCACATCCAGGACGTGCCCGACAGTCTGAAGAAGGCGATCCTCGCGATCGAGGACGCGCGCTTTTACGACCACGGCGGCGTCGACCTCACCGGCATCGCTCGCGCGGGCTTCGTCGCGCTGACCAACGGCCATGCAACGCAAGGCGCGAGCACGATCACGATGCAGGTTGCGCGCAACTTCTTCCTCTCGAGCGAGAAGACCTACACGCGCAAGATTTACGAGATGCTGCTCGCGTACAAGATCGAGTCGAAGCTGACCAAGGATCAGATTCTCGAGGTCTACATGAATCAGATCTATCTCGGTCAACGCGCGTATGGTTTCGCGAGCGCGGCGCGCGTGTACTTCGGCAAGGACCTCAAGGAGCTGACGCTCGCCGAATCGGCGATGCTGGCCGGCCTGCCGAAGGCGCCGTCCGCATATAACCCGGTGGTCAATCCGAAGCGCGCGAAGGTGCGGCAGGAGTACATCCTGCAACGCATGTACGAGCTGCACTACATCACCCAGGAGCAGTACGACGAGGCGCGCCAGCAGCCGCTCGTCGTCAAGGGCATGGGCAAGGAGTACAGCGTGCACGCGGAGTACGTCGCGGAAATGGTGCGGCAGATGATGTACGCGCAGTACCACGAAGAGGCGTACACGCGCGGACTCAACGTCGTGACCACGATCGACTCGGCCGATCAGGACGTCGCCTATCGCGCGCTGCGCAAAGGTCTGATGGACTACGAACGGCGGCACGGCTATCGCGGGCCGGAAGCGTTCATCGATCTGCCGGCCGATGCGGAAGAGCGCGAGCAGGCGATCGACGACGCGCTCGCCGAACATCCGGACAACGGCGAGATCATCGCGGCCGTCGTCACGGCGGCCAGCCCGAAGCAGGTGCAGGCGACGTTCATCGACGGCAATGTCGCGACGATTCAGGGCGACGGCCTGCGCTACGCGCAGTTCGCGCTCGGCACGCGGGCACAGCCGAATCAGCGCATCCGGCCCGGTGCGATCGTGCGGCTCGTGAAGAACGACGACGGCGACTGGTCGATCACGCAACTGCCGCAGGTGGAAGGCGCGTTCATTTCCGTGGTGCCGCAGGACGGCGCGATTCGCGCGCTCGTCGGCGGCTTCGACTTCAACAAGAACAAGTTCAACCACGTGACTCAGGCGTGGCGTCAGCCGGGTTCGAGTTTCAAGCCGTTCATCTATTCGGCGTCGCTCGAAAAGGGGCTGGGGCCGGCCACGATCATCAACGACGCGCCGCTCTTTTTCAGCGCGGCCGAAACCGGCGGCCAGGCATGGGAGCCGAAGAACTACGGCGGCGGCTTCGACGGTCCGATGACGATGCGCACCGCGCTGCAGAAGTCGAAGAACCTGGTGTCGATCCGCATCCTGAACCATATCGGCACGAAGTACGCGCAGCAGTACATCACCCGCTTCGGCTTCGACGCGGACCGTCACCCCGCCTATCTGCCGATGGCGCTCGGCGCGGGTCTCGTCACGCCGTTGCAGATGGCGGGCGCGTTCTCGGTGTTCGCGAACGGCGGCTACCGGATCAACCCGTATCTGATCGCCGAAGTCACCGATCAGCGCGGCGTCGTCGTCGCGCAGGCGCAGCCGCTCGTGGCCGGACGAAGCGCGCCGTTCGCGATCGAGCCGCGCAACGCGTACGTGATGAACAGCCTGCTGCAAAGCGTCGCGCAACGCGGTACGGGTGCGAAGAGCAACGCGCTCAAGCGCACCGATATCGGCGGCAAGACCGGCACGACCAACGATTCCCGCGACGCATGGTTCGCCGGTTATCAGCACACGCTTACGGCCATCGCGTGGATCGGCTACGACAACCCGCGCAGTCTCGGCGACAAGGAAACGGGCGGCGGACTCGCGTTGCCGGTATGGATCGAGTACATGGGCCGCGCGCTCAAGGGCGTACCCGAATACAAGATGCCGCGCCCCGACGACGTGACCGAAATCGGCTCGGAGCTTTATTTCGATAACTTCACGCCGGGGCACGGTTTCATCGCGACAGTCGGCGTGAGTCAGGCGACGCTCGACGCCGGGGCGAGCGGCGCTTCCGCAGCCGCGCCGGAGCAGGTCGGGGAACAGGAGAAACAGGACATCATGAATCTGTTCCGCGGGCACTGAAGCCGCGTCGATGTCTCGCCAGAAAGAAAAAACCGCCGCGTTCGATACGCGGCGGTTTTGTTTTGGGCGCTGCGATTCACGCGGGTCGTGCTGCTATCGCTCCAGAGCGGCAGCACCATCGTGCCTCGCGCGCAGCGACGCAGCCTCACTGCACAGCCTCACTGCGCGGCCTTACTGCGCAGCAATGCGTACCGGCTCCCCGGCCTGCTCGCTCGCGTACTGCGACAGCGCGGCGAAAAACTCCGCGCCGCTGCGGGTGTCGCGCCATTGCCCGTCGACGAAACGGAAGTGAAAACCGCCCGCCTTCGCCGCGATCCAGATCTCGCTCATCGGCGGCTGGAGGTTGACGATAATCTTCGTACGATTCTCGAATTCGAGCGTCAGGACATTGCCGCTGCGCTCGAATTCGATGTCGGCGCTGGTGTCGTCGAGCGCGCTCTCGATGGCGGCCAGCACGGCTTCCGCACGGGTCAGGTAATCACTATCGGACATGCTAAACTCCATCGATTATTCATTCAGGGACAGTCATGCGAGTCGTATCTCGGATGCGGATGAGCGCGGCAGCGCCCGGCCGCGCGATTGTAACGGCTTTAGCCATTCTCGCAGGTTGCGCGCTCGCCGGTTGCGGCCAGCGCGGCTCGCTCTATCTGCCTACCGTGCCACCGATGCCTGCTCCGCCGGCTCACCGCACGCAAACGCCACCGCCGGATCAAACGCAACCCGCCAGCGGCAGCGCGGCCGACATGGGCTCGATTCCGGATACCTCGGGCACGCCGCTCACGCTCTCGCCTGAAGACCAGCTTGCCACACCGCCCGCTTCGGCGGCTTCCGCTCCTTCGGCGCCGCTGCCTGCTTCTGCTGTCCCTTCCGTTCAATAAGACTTTCGCATGACTCGATCCGCATTTGACTACGTCGACGGCGTATTGCACGCCGAAGGCGTGTCCGCCGTTTCCCTCGCCGAGCAATTCGGCACGCCGCTCTACGTCTATTCGCGCGCCGCGCTCACCGCCGCCTGGAACGCCTACGCGGGCGCCTGCGCCGGACGTCGCGCGAGCGTGCACGTGGCCGTCAAGGCCAACAGCAATCTCGCGGTGCTGAACGTGTTCGCGCGCCTAGGCGCGGGCTTCGACATCGTGTCGGGCGGCGAACTCGCGCGCGTGCTCGCGGCCGGCGGCAAAGCGGAAAACACCGTGTTTTCGGGCGTCGGCAAGCAGGCGAACGAAATGCGCGACGCGCTCGCGGCGGGCGTCAAATGTTTCAACGTCGAGTCGATTCCCGAACTCGATCGCCTCAATGCAGTGGCGGGAGAAATGGGCAGGAAGGCGCCGGTATCGCTGCGCGTGAACCCCGACGTCGACGCGAAAACGCATCCGTACATTTCCACGGGTCTGAAGACGAACAAGTTCGGCGTCGCCTTCGAAGACGCGCGCGCCACGTATCAGGCGGCCGCGGCGATGGCGAATCTCGAGGTGGTCGGCATCGACTGTCATATCGGCTCGCAGATCACTGAAGTCGCGCCTTATCTCGACGCGATCGACAAGGTGCTGGAACTGGTCGAGCAGATCGAGCAGGACGGCATGACGATTCGCCACATCGACGTGGGCGGCGGTCTCGGCATCACCTACGACGACGAAACGCCGCCGGAAATCGGCGAGTTCGTGCGCACGGTGCTCGATCGCATCGAAGCGCGCGGCCACGGCCACCGCGAAGTGTATTTCGAGCCGGGCCGCTCGCTGGTCGGCAACGCGGGAGTGCTGCTCACGCGCGTCGAGTTTCTCAAGCCGGGCGTGGAAAAGAACTTCGCGATCGTCGACGCGGCCATGACCGATCTCGCGCGCCCCGCGATGTACGAGGCGTATCACGCAATCGAGCCGGTCGTGAAGCGCGACGTGCCGGCTCACGTGTACGACGTGGTCGGCCCGGTGTGCGAAAGCGGCGACTGGCTCGGCCGCGAACGCCTGCTCGCGGTCGAGCCGGGCGATCTGCTCGCGATCCGCTCGGCCGGCGCGTACGGCTTCGTGATGAGCTCGAACTACAACACGCGTGCGCGCGCCGCCGAGGTGATGGTAGATGGTACACAGGCGCACGTGGTTCGCGCACGTGAAGAGATCCAGCAGTTGTTTGCAGGTGAAACGGTTTTGCCGGCGTAAACCTCGAGCAATGTCAAACAGCGCGGCAAAGTCCGCGCCGGATTTCGAACTGAGCGCAAACAAAAAGGCGATGCCGCAGTGGCATCGCCTTTTTGCTATTGGGCGCTATCGCTATCGAAACAGCGTGAGCCGAACGCTCACCGTCACCGTCGGCGCGTCTTCATGCTCCGCTCGCGCAGCCACACGACCAGGCGCCAGCCGAGCAACGCGATCATGATCGCGCCGTAAATCTTCGGCAGCAGCAGATCGTGCTTGCCCGCCTTCATCCACCAGAAGTGCAGGATCGCGAGCGCGCCGATCGCATAGATCGCGCGATGCAGCGTTTGCCAGCGGCGCCCGAGCTTGCGCACCATCGCGCGCGGCGACGTGACCGCGAGCGCGATCAGCAGCACGAACGCCGCGAAGCCCACCGTGATGAACGGCCGCTTGCCGATGTCCTTGAAAATCGCCGCAAGATCGAACCACTTGTCGAACCAGAGGTAAGTGGTGAAATGCAGCGTGGCGTAGAAGAACGTGTAGAGCCCGAGCATGCGCCGGAAACGCACGAACGCGGCGACGCCGGTGAGGCGGCGCAACGGCGTCACGGCAAGCGTGATGCAGAGGAACACGAGCGTCCACAGGCCCGTGGAGCGCGTGATGAACTCGATGGGATTCGCGCCGAGCCGGTCGGTCACGCCGAACAGCACGAGGCGCGCGAGCGGGTACAGCGCCGCGATGAACACCGCGACCTTGGCCGGCACGATCCAGCGCGCGCCGCCAGTGCGCCGCTGCGCCGCCGACGATGCACGCGCGGCGGACGCCGCGCGCGGTCTTACAGGTTCGGGCCGGGTGGCGGATTGCGTATCGGAAGTCATCGCCCTCGCCTCAGAAATTCTTCTTCAGGTCCATGCCCTGATAGAGCAACGCGACCTGATCGCCGTAGCCGTTGAACATCAGCGTCTTGCGCTTCGGCGTGAAAAAGCCGTCCTCGCCGATGCGCCGCTCGGTCGCCTGGCTCCAGCGCGGATGATCGACGTTCGGATTCACGTTCGAATAAAAGCCGTATTCGTTCGACGCGTAGGTGTTCCAACTGGTCGGCGGCTGCTTCTCGACGAAGCGGATTTTCACGAGCGATTTCGCACTCTTGAAGCCGTACTTCCACGGCACCACGACGCGCACCGGCGCGCCGTTCTGGTTCGGCAGCACCTGGCCGTAGAGGCCCATCGTCAGCAGCGTCAGTGGATGCATCGCTTCGTCCATCCGCAAGCCTTCGGAATACGGCCAGTCGAGCACGGGCGTCGAGAGCCCCGGCATCTGCGACGGATCGGCGAGCGTGATGAACTGCACGTATTTGGCATTGCCGGTGGGCTCGACGCGTTTGATCAGCTCCGAAAGCGAGACGCCAATCCACGGCACCACAATCGACCAGCCCTCGACGCAGCGATGCCGGTACACGCGCTCCTCGAGCGGCGCGAGCTTCAGCAATTCGTCGATGTCGTACACCTTCGGATTCTTGATCTCGCCCTCGACGCTCACCTTCCACGGACGCGGCCGCAGCGTGCCCGCGTTCTGCGCGGGGTCGGATTTGTCGGTGCCGAACTCGTAGAAATTGTTGTACGTCGTGATGTCCTTGTACGGCGTGATCTTGTCCAGCGCGACGAACTTCGTGTTGGTCCTCGCCGCGAGCTTCTGCGCCTTCGGATCCGGCGACGAGTACGTCGCGAGCGCCTCGCCGCTTACACCGATCAGGCTGCCGAGCGCCATCGCGCCCGCCGCCTGCAGGATGCGCCGCCGGTTCTCGAACACGTGCCGTGGCGTGATTTCGCTGCGCGCGATGTCATCGCCGGTCAGTTGAATTCTGTCGCTTCGCTTGATCCACATCGTGCTGCTCCTTGCCGGCCCGCCGCGCGACGCACGTTGCCGGGCCATATTGATGATCGTCCGTTCGAGGGCGTCTGTCATCCACAGGTACTCACTTAGGTACTCGTTCGGCGAACACCCGGATGCAACAGATATTCCTTCGGCCATAAAAAAACCGCCGGTGCAAAGCACCCGGCGGTTCTTAGTCGGTTCAGCGCGACGGATCTTACAGCTTGCCGTAACTATGCAAGCCCGACAGGAACATGTTCACGCCAAGGAATGCGAAGGTCGTGACCAGCAGGCCGGTCAGCGCCCACCATGCTGCCACTGCGCCGCGCAGCCCCTTCATCAGACGCATGTGCAGCCACGCCGCGTAGTTCAGCCACACGATCAGCGCCCACGTCTCCTTCGGGTCCCAGCTCCAGTAGCCGCCCCATGCTTCGGCGGCCCACAACGCGCCCAGAATCGTCGCGATCGTGAAGAACGCGAAGCCGACCGCGATCGACTTGTACATCAGGTCGTCGAGCACGTCGAGCGCGGGCAGACGGTCCGCCAGCACGCCGCGCTCCTTCGCCAGATACGCGACGCCGACCATCGCCGAGAGCGCGAAGCTGCCATAGCCGATAAAGTTCGCCGGCACGTGAATCTTCATCCACCAGCTTTGCAGCGCCGGCACGAGCGGCTGGATCTGCTGCGCGTCGCGCGCGACCGAGTACCACATCAGGAAGCCGACCGCCGCGCTGATCACGAGCAGCACGAACGCCCCGAGCGCGCGCGTGTTGTAGTGCTGCTCGTAGTACAGGTAGAACAGCGCCGTAATCAGGCTGAACAGCACGAACACTTCATAGAGGTTCGAGATCGGAATATGGCCGACGTCCGCGCCGATCAGATACGACTCGTACCAGCGCACCATCATGCCGACGAAGCCCATCAGCACGGCCGCCCACGTCATTTTCGAGCCGATCGCCGCGCCTGTCGGCGAGCGCGACAGCAGCCCGATCCAGTAGAACACGGTCGCGAACACGAACAGCGCGCTCATCCACAGGATCGCGGACTGGCTCGACAGAAAATACTTGAGGAAGAACTCGTTGTCGGCGCGGCTCAGATCGCCGTGGTAGATCTGGATGGCGAGCAGCGACAGCGCGGCGATTCCCACCATCAGCGGACGCACCGGCTTCCAGCGCCAGCCGAGCACGACGAAGACGGGCACCGCGCACACCAGCACGAGCTTGTCGTAATAGTTCATGAACGGGTGATAGCGCGACAGCGCAAACCCGGCGCCCCCTACCAGGACAAGGGCGAACAGCCAGTCGACGATGCCGAGCCGTTTCAGGAACGGCCGCTCGTCATAGTGCGGGAGTTCGGGCGTGCCGCTCGCGAACGCCTTGTCGGCGCGCGGAACGGACGAGGATGAGGAAACCTGAGTCAAGTCCATGATCTTATCGGGTCGAATCCTGTGAGCTTGCCGACGGCGCGCCGGTCTGAGCGGGCGGGCTGGCGGCGTCGGCTGCTTCGATGAGTTTCGCGCCCAGTGCGGCGCCTACGGCGTCGCGCGTCTGGACGAACTCCTTTTCGAAGTCGAGCGTCTTGCGCGCGCTCGACATCGCCATCACGACGTTCGTGCCGTGGCCCGTATCCTTGAGCCAGAACCACAGGCGCCGTTCGCGAACGTAGAACATCGAAAAGATGCCCAATACGAGAAGCAGGCTGCCAAGATACACGACTTTTTTGCCCGGCGCGCGCGTCAACTGAAATACCGAAGCTTGCACCTGCTTGAATGAGTCAAGCTGCAGATAGACCGGCGATCCATACAGAAAGCTGTCGGACATCGCGTTGAGCGAACTCTGAACGAACCGGCTCGTGTCCGCGTTGGCCGTTGCGGCAGGCTCGCCGAGCTGCTGGCGCGACAGCTGCCACAGGTCCCACGTCACGCCTTCGAGCATGCGCAGCAGCAGGCCCGCGGCCTTTTCCTGCTCACCCTTCGGCACCGAGCGG
The DNA here is from genome assembly GCF_900177725.1 of Paraburkholderia susongensis. Classification (GTDB taxonomy): domain Bacteria; phylum Pseudomonadota; class Gammaproteobacteria; order Burkholderiales; family Burkholderiaceae; genus Paraburkholderia; species Paraburkholderia susongensis. The sequence continues at coordinate 132,493 of NZ_FXAT01000015.1, forward strand.
TCGATAAAACCGGCGATCGCCTGGAAGCCGCCCGGCGTTTCGCCATTCGGCATCTTCATGCTGCTGTCCGCGCCAGCAAACAGGGTCAGCACCCGCAGCGCACTTTCCTCCAGATGCTGCTGCAGTTCGGCGTTCGAGCCCGGCACCGAACGCAGCGCAAACTGATGAGCAGCCGTGGCGCGCATGGCCGGGTCTTCGAGCGTCGCACGCAGGTTCATCCACTCCTTGAGCGTGCCGCCGCTGTCGGCGGGAATGCGCAGGTAGCGGAACGGATCGTCGGGATTCAGGCGCATGCCGGCGAGGAACATCTTTTCGCCGCCGACGTCCACCGGCAGCATGTAGTTGTTGTACTCACGCGCCTGGCCGTCCTTGCCGCGAATCTTGTATTGCACCGACGGGCCGACGTTGTGCAGATCGAGCGGCTTCGAGGTCTTCGCGCCGGAGCCGAGGCGCTCGTCGAACGCCTCTTTCAGCGATTGATGCGCGGCGACACCGCGCGCATCGTTCTGGCCGTTGCCGTTCGAGATGTTTTCGACGTTGATTGCGCGGAAGTCGGTAAATTCGACAGTCTGGCCGTCGGCGAGCGGCGTGGCCGCGCTCAACGGCGCGCTGCCGCCGATCGTGCCGCCGAACGGCGCGGACTTCGCGCTCGGGCCGGACATCGGGTACGCGGTCATCTGCATCTGCGAGCCGCCGTCCTGGAAACTCGACTGATAGATCGACACGCCGTCGTATTCGAACGGCTTGTTGACCTCCACGCGCGCCGGCACGCGCGCGCCGGTCTTGTGATCGATCACGACGATGTCGCTTGCGAACAGCTTCGGCATGCCGGTCGAGTAGTAATCGACGATGAACTTGTTCAGCTCGATCGAAAACGGCAGGTCCTGGATCAGCGAGCCGTCGGGCTGGTTCAGGATCGCCGTCGACACGTGCTGCCCTTCGGGCACCCACGCGTAGCCGCGGAACGTCGGGTTCGATTGCGACAGGCGGTGCTCGGGCGGAATGTCGTTGATGACCGTGTTCGAGCGGATCGGCGACTTGTCGAAGAGCCACATCTGCAGCTTGATCGGCAGATTGCTGTCGAGCAGACCACCGAGGCAGATCACCACGATCGCGATGTGCGCGGAGATGTAGCCGAATTTCGTCATCGCGCCGCGCTTCGCGGCGATCAGCGTCGCGCCTTCCGACTCGCGCGTGACGAACTTGTAGCCGAGCTTCGCCGAGAGCTTGCCGAGCACCGCCGCGCTCTGCGCGCGCGTGCCGCGCACGGCGAACTCGCCCTTGTGATGGAACGCACGCAGACTGCCTTCGCGGACCTTGTCCTTCCAGCTCTTCACGTCGGCGACCATCTTCGGTGCATTGCGGATCACGCACAGCGACACCGACACCATCAGGAAGCCGAGAATCAGCATGAACCACCACGAGCTGTACACCGTGTAGAGGCTCAGCGCGCGGAAGATGTCCGCCCAGAACGGGCCGAACTGGTTGACGTAGTTGGGATACGGATCGTCCTGCGTGAGGACGGTGCCGATGATGCTGGCGATCGACAGAATCACGAGCAGCGCAATGGCGAAGCGCATCGAGCTCAGGAGCTCGATGATGCTGCGCAAGACGCGATTGCTCGACTTCGACTGCAAATCCGACGTGGTGACGCTCATTCAAACTCCGACTGAACAGCAAAAAAGGGTGAAGGGCTGTCGTGGCCACGACGCCCTCACCCTTTTCTTGTTTTTCACCGGCCTCGCCGGGCCGGTGGCATTCCGTGTACGAACTCTTAACGCAAGCCCGCGATGTAATCGGCTACTGCCTTGATCTCGTTGTCCGACAGCCGCGATGCTATCGTATGCATCGCTTCGTTGTTATTACGCGCGCCGGGACCTTGTGCGAACGCATTCAACTGCGCCACCGAGTACTCGGCCCACTGTCCCGACAAATGCGGGAACTGCGACGGGATGCCTTGCCCTGTGGGCCCGTGACAGCTCGCGCAGGCCGGCACGCCTCGATCGGCGACACCGCCGCGGTAAATCTGCTGCCCAAGCGCGACGGTGCTCTTGTTGTGCGCATAGCCCGGCTTCGGCGTCTGCGCCGCGAAATAAGCCGCGACGTTGATCATGTCCTGATCGGAGAGCGCGGCAGCCATGCCCGCCATGATCGCATTGTTGCGCGCAGGTTGTTTGGCGCCTGCCTGCGTCTTGAAATCCCTAAGTTGCTTGACGAGATACTCAGGATGCTGGCCAGCCAGCTTCGGGTACGCACCGCCGGCGCTGTTGCCGTCTGCTCCGTGGCACGACGCGCAGACCTGCATTGCGATTGCCTGCCCCCGATTGATGTCCGGCTTTGCCGGTTCTGCTGCTCGTGCCTGAATTGCCAAACCTGAAAGACCTGCCGCTACGTGAAGCACCATCAGAGTCTTGCACAGTCGATTCATTCGCACACCCTGTCTCGTCTTGTGGGATTTTAGAGGTTTTGCAAAATACGACGACGGCGACCGAGTGACCGCCGGGAGCCCCCAAGGCACGTGGGGCGGCCCCCTCAGGTTTTCAGTAAACCATCGTATTGTACAATAACTCGCTAATCGCTTAGACGCCAGTCGGGCTTGACCCGTCCCCGCTCCGGGTTCCCCGGCGTCTTGAATTCCGGCCTGATCTATGCCCTTCCTGCTCCACGAATCCCGCTTCTTCACCACCGTCAATCACCTGCGCGACCTGCCGGCGACCGCGCAACCTGAGATCGCCTTTGCGGGGCGCTCGAACGCGGGTAAGTCGACCGCGATCAATATCCTGTGCAATCAGAAGCGGCTCGCCTTCGCGAGTAAGACGCCTGGCCGCACGCAGCACATCAACTATTTTTCGGTCGGCAAGGCGGACGATCCGGCAGCGTATCTGGTCGACCTGCCGGGTTACGGTTATGCGGAAGTGCCGGGCGCGGCGAAGGCTCACTGGGAAGCGCTGCTGTCCACGTATCTGCAATCGCGCTCGCAACTGCGCGGCATGATTCTGATGATGGACTCGCGCCGCCCGCTGACGGAGCTGGACCGGCGCATGATCGAGTGGTTCGCGCCGACCGGCAAGCCGATCCACACGCTGCTGACCAAATGCGACAAATTGACGCGCCAGGAAAGCACGAACGCGTTGCGTACCACGCAGAAAGGGCTGGCCGAATATCGCGCCGCCGGCTATCGGGGCGAACTGACCGCACAACTGTTCTCGGCGCTCAAGCGCATTGGGCTCGACGAGGCGCACGAGCTGATCGAAAGCTGGCTGATTCCCGGCACGGCGGGCGAAACGCAGGCCGCCGAATGAGCGCCGACTGGCGCTGGAAAAAGTCGAACGCGCACGAAACCACGCTTTCCGGCCGCCCATAAAAAAACCCGCCGCTTGAACGGCGGGTCAAACAGCCTAATCGAAAAAACGACAGGCACCCGCTCAGGGAGGAGAAGCGGGGAGGTCAGCGCAAGGCGCCTTGCTCGATCGGTATGATATACCATTGTCTCGAAAAGTTTCCGGGAGCGGAGGCAGGCGCTACTTGTCCACTCCCCCATCCACGATCTTCGATTCGATATGAGCTTCTACCCGCACCACCGTCCGCGCCGCATGCGCCGTGACGACTTCTCGCGTCGCATGATGCGCGAAAACATCCTCACCACCAACGATCTGATCTACCCCGTGTTCATCGTCGAAGGCACCGACGTGCGCCAGGCCGTGCCGTCGATGCCGGGTGTCGAGCGCGTGTCGGTCGATCTGCTGATGGGCGTCGCCGAGCAATGCGTCGAGCTGGGTGTGCCGGTTTTGTCGCTGTTTCCCGCGATCGAGCCTTCGCTGAAAACGCCCGATGGCCGTGAGGCGACCAACCCGGCCGGCCTGATTCCGCGCGCGGTGCGCGAGCTGAAAAAGCATTTCCCCGATCTCGGCGTGCTCACCGACGTCGCTCTCGATCCGTACACGAGCCACGGCCAGGATGGTGTGCTCGACGAAGCCGGTTACGTAATCAACGACGAAACCGTCGAGATCCTCGTCGAACAGGCGCGCACGCAAGCCGAGGCCGGTGTCGACATCGTTGCGCCTTCGGACATGATGGACGGCCGTATCGGCGCGATCCGCGAAATGCTCGAGAGCGAGGATCATATCCACACGCGCATCATGGCTTACGCGGCGAAGTACGCTTCGGCGTTCTATGGTCCGTTCCGCGACGCTGTCGGTTCCGCCACGAACCTCGGCAAGAGCAACAAGATGACGTACCAGATGGATCCGGCCAACTCGAATGAGGCGCTGCGGGAAGTGCAGGCGGACATCAACGAAGGCGCGGACATGGTGATGGTCAAGCCAGGCATGCCGTATCTGGACATCGTGCGTCGCGTGAAGGACGAGTTCCAGTTCCCGACCTACGTGTATCAGGTGAGCGGCGAATACGCGATGCTGAAGGCCGCCGCGCAGAACGGCTGGCTCGATCACGACAAGGCCATGATGGAATCGCTGCTCGCGTTCAAGCGGGCTGGCGCGGACGGCGTGCTGACGTATTTCGCGTTGGACGCAGCGCGGATCCTTCGTTCGCAGAAGTAAGAAGCGGGTGCGCTGTCTGGCGCACCTGTCGATGTAAAGAGAAACGGAGGCGGACCTTGGGTCGCGCCTCCGTTTTTTTATGCTCGCTTCCGGCAATGCGCTGCCGGGTGGAGAACCTCAGCGCATTCGGCTACACGCCCGGCGGACTCACGCGATCCAGCGTGCGCAGGAATTTATCCGCAGACTCGTAACCGACGACCCGCAACACTTCCTTGCCGCCCTGATCGAAGAAAATGATGCCCGGCGGCCCGAACAGGTTGAAGCGCTTGAGCAGCGCCTGATCGTCGGTATTGTTCGCGGTGACGTCTGCGCGCAGCAGATTCATCTGCTTCAGTTTCGCGTGCACGCGCGGGTCGGTAAAAGTAAATTTCTCCATTTCCTTGCAGCTCACGCACCAGTCTGCGTAAAAATCGAGCATGGCGGGCTGCGCGGCCGTTTTGACCGCCTGGTCGAGTTGATCCGATGAACGCACCGGCGCGAACGTCAGATCGCTCTGCGGCGCGTTGCCGGCCGCATTGGAGGCACCGGCGGTCGTCGCCTCGCCGCCGCGCGCCGCCAGGACCGCGAGAGGCCGTAGCGGATCCGACGATCCCGCCGCGAGACCGACCAGCAAAGCCGCGGCCCAGACCGCCATCACCACGCCGACCGCCCGGCCGAGCCGGCGCCATACCGAACCACCTGCGATCGGCGCCGAAAAAAGGCCGAGCGAGACCGCAGCGATCAGCAGCCAGAGCGCGCTCAACAGCATGGTCGCGGCCGCGCCGAGCACCGGCCAGACGATCCATAGCGCGGCGGCAAGCAGCACGACTCCGAAGAACGCCTTCACGTTGTCCATCCAGACGCCCGCGCGCGGCAGGAAGGTACCCGCGCCGAGGCCGATGATCAGGAGCGGCACGCCGAGCCCAATCCCCATCGAGAACAGCGCCGCGCCGCCAAGCACGGCGTTGCCGGTATGCGCGATGAACGCGAGCACCGCAAAGAGCGGCGCGGTCATGCAGGCCCCGACCACCAGCGCGGAAAGCGCGCCCATCACGGCGACTGCGGTCAATTTGCCACCGGAGCGCCCCGCCGAGGCGCGCGACACCCCATCGCGCCAGCGCGCGGGCAACTCGATGTCGAAACCCGCGAGCAGCATCAGCGAGAAGATCGTCAGTAGTACGCCGAAGAAGCCGAGGACCCACGGGTTTTGCAGCCATGCGCCAAGACTTTGCCCGACGAGCGCCGCCGCGACGCCGAGCGCCGTGTACACGAGCGCCATGCCGATCACATACGCGAGCGACAGCGCGAAACCGCGCGCACGCGTCACTCGCGCCCCCTCGCCGATGATGATTGCCGACAGGATCGGGATCATCGGATACGAACACGGCAGCAGGCTCAGAATCGCACCGGCAACGAAATAAAGTCCGACGATTGCGAAGAAGCCGCCGCGCTGCAGCAACGACTGAGCGTAGTCGGCGCTGGTTGCGCGTTCGTACCAGGGCTCGTCGTCCGCTGAGGATTGTTGCGCGGCCGCGGAAGGCGCCGTGTTGCCGGCCGGCTGCAATGCCGCGCCGCTCACGTGATACACACGCTCCATCGGCGGATAACAAATACCGGCGTCGGCACAGCCCTGCGACGTTACCGCCAGATCGAATGGACCCGCAGCCTGCTTGACGGGGATGCGGATCGTCAGCTCGTTGCGATACGTTTCGACATTCTTGTTGAACGTCTGATCGAACTTGACGTGCCCAGCCGGCAATTGCGGTTCGCCGATCGTGGCTGTGCCGTTACGGGTCGCGAACGCGAAGCGCTCGCGATACATGTAGTAGCCATCCGCGATCTTGTACGTTACCTCGACTTCGCCGGGTTTCTCAGTCGCGCTGAATTTGAACGCGACGGCGGGGTCGAGGAAGTCGTCCGCGGCGCGGGCAAGCGTGCCGAATTGCGCGAGGATAACGCAACCGAACAGGAAAAATAGGGTACGCAGCACATGGCTCGCGCGCCGGTCGAGACCGTTAAACATGGAGGGAACGTTGGGTTTCTGCAGTGATCCACTGGCCGTACGCAGCGGACGCCGTGGCTTGCCAGGAGAGGATTTCCGGCGTGTCGTAGGGATGGTGAGCCTGAATGTATTGCTCGAGCTCGAGCGCGCGGACCGTGCTGGTTTTGAACAGTAGCTGGATTTCCTGTGCGGTTTCGACGGCGCCCTGCCAGTGATAGCTCGACTGCACGCTGCCTAGCTGCGTCACGCAGGCGCATAACCGTGCGGCCAGCGCATTGGCGGCGAGCGTCTGAGCGACGGCCGCATCCGGCACCGTCGTCAGAATCAAGGTCACATTCACACTCACAAAAAGCTCCGGCGACGCACGATTCAGAGCCAATATCGTATCACCTGGCTCTGTCGTTCCGCAGACCGCTACGCAGCACGCCCGCGGCATTTGGCCGCCGGTGATGCCGGTGCGATGCCACTGATGCGCTGGTCGCCGCATTCGCGACGAGGGTGAGCAGATCATCAACCGGCATGGCGATGAAAGTAACATCGCCAGAGCCGGTTTATAACATTTGCACCACCAATAAAAATGCCGTTCAGTTGCTTAACTGAACGGCATTACGGCTATACGCCGGGCCCTTCCCGAAGCTAAAAAAGCTTACTCAGCTTCTTGCACTTCAACTTCTTCAACTTCCGGGCGGTCGAGCAGTTCAACCAGTGCCATCGGTGCGTTGTCGCCGACGCGGAAGCCGAACTTCAGGACGCGCAGATAGCCGCCCGGACGGTTTGCGTAGCGCGGGCCAAGCACGTCGAACAGCTTCGTGACCGAGTCACGATCACGCAGGCGGTTGAACGCCAGACGACGGTTTGCGAGCGACGGCTTCTTGCCGAGCGTGATCAGCGGCTCGACGACTTTACGGAGTTCCTTCGCCTTCGGCAGCGTGGTCTTGATGACTTCGTGCTCGATCAGCGAGTTGGACATGTTACGGAGCATTGCCAGACGGTGGCTGCTCGTGCGGTTCAGTTTCCGCAGACCATGACGGTGACGCATGTTAATTCCTTCAGTTCAAAGTTTTGGTCCAGCTCTTCTATCGCGCTCCCCCTAAAGCAGGGTAGCGAGCGCACGGGCCGGTAGTAAAAAAGACAAGACGCGGATTTTAAAGGAAAATCCGCGTCCTTGCCAGTACGCAGTACGACGCCGGATTGCTGCCCCGGACGACTCGACTTACTTGTCCAAGCCTGCCGGCGGCCAGTTTTCGAGCTTCATGCCGAGCGTCAAACCACGCGACGCCAGAACTTCCTTGATTTCGTTCAACGACTTGCGACCGAGATTCGGCGTCTTGAGCAGTTCGTTTTCCGTACGCTGGATCAGGTCGCCGATGTAATAGATGTTCTCGGCCTTCAGGCAGTTTGCGGAACGAACCGTCAGTTCGAGATCGTCGACCGGACGCAGCAGGATCGGATCGATCTGCGGTGCGCGCGACGGTGCTTCTGCCGCTGCTTCCGTACCTTCCAGAGCCGCGAACACCGACAGCTGATCGACCAGAATGCGCGCCGATTGACGGATCGCTTCTTCCGGCGAAATCACACCGTTGGTTTCGATGTTCATCACGAGCTTATCGAGGTCGGTACGCTGCTCGACGCGAGCGCTCTCGACTGCGTAGCTCACGCGGCGAACCGGCGAGAACGACGCGTCCAGCACGATACGGCCGATGATCTTGGCCGAATCCTCGCCATAACGACGCACATTGCCCGGCACGTAGCCACGACCCTTTTCGACCTTGATCTGCACGTCGAGCTTGCCGCCCTTCGACAGATGCGCAATCACATGATCAGGGTTGATGACTTCACAATCGTGTGCGAGTTCGATATCGCCGGCGGTGACCAGGCCTTCGCCGTCCTTGCGCAGCGTAACCGTCACTTCGTCACGGTTATGCAGCTTGAAAACGACGCCTTTCAGGTTCAACAACAGGTTGACCACATCCTCTTGCACACCGTCGAGCGTCGAATACTCATGCACGACGCCTGCGATCGTCACTTCGGTCGGCGCATAGCCCACCATCGACGACAACAGCACGCGCCGAAGCGCGTTACCCAAGGTGTGGCCGTAACCGCGTTCAAACGGTTCCATGACCACTTTCGCGTGGCTCTCGCCAAGCGATTCAACTGCAATGATCTTGGGCTTCAACAAACTGGTTTGCATAGGTTTTCCTTTTCAATACCCTCGGCTCGTTACACCGATAAGGCTGACCGGTAACAACCTGAAAATAAACAGCCGAGACGCCCCCTTGCGCAATGCAATCGGGGTGCCCCGGCCGTCAATCCGATTACCGCGAATACAATTCGACGATCAGGCTTTCGTTGATATCGCCAGCGATGTCGCTGCGTTCCGGCTTCTGCTTGAAGGTACCTTCGAACTTCTTCGCATCGACGGCGACCCAGCTCGGCATGCCGCCTTGCTCGGCGAGCGACAGCGCTTCGACGATGCGCGCCTGCTTGCGCTTCTGTTCGCGCACGGCGACGACGTCGCCAGCCTTCACTTGCATCGACGGGATGTTCGTCACGACGCCGTTCACCGTGATCGCCTTGTGGCCCACGAGCTGACGCGCTTCAGCGCGCGTCGAGCCGAAGCCCATGCGATACACGACGTTGTCCAGACGCGATTCGAGCAGTTGCAGCAGGTTTTCACCCGTGTTGCCCTTCAGGCGGTCTGCTTCAGCGAAGTAGCGACGGAACTGGCGCTCGAGCACACCATAAATGCGCTTCACTTTTTGCTTTTCGCGCAGCTGCGTGCCATAGTCGGACGTACGTGCGCCCGAGGTGCGGCCGTGCTGGCCGGGCTTGCTGTCAAGCTTGCACTTGTCAGCGAGCGAACGACGGGCGCTCTTCAGGAAGAGGTCAGTGCCTTCACGGCGGGACAGCTTGGCCTTAGGGCCGATATAACGTGCCACGTTAATTCCTTCTGTGATTAATCACGCGAGTGCTTCCACTCGCGCTAGTCCGATCCCTTTGGGTCGAACGGTGGGCTTAGTCAATTCAATAACGCGCGCAGCCTGCCGCCGCACGAAGCGGCAACAGGCGCTAGCAAATCCGCGTCTTAGATACGACGACGCTTCGGCGGACGGCAGCCGTTGTGCGGGACCGGCGTCACGTCGGAGATCGCGGTGATCTTGATACCAAGACCATGCAGCGCGCGCACCGCCGATTCACGGCCAGGACCGGGGCCCTTGATCCGCACTTCGAGGTTCTTTACGCCGTACTCCATCGCCACGCGGCCAGCCGATTCAGCTGCAACCTGGGCTGCAAACGGGGTCGACTTACGCGAACCCTTGAAGCCCTGACCACCCGACGTTGCCCAAGCAAGTGCATTGCCTTGACGATCGGTGATCGTGATGATGGTGTTGTTGAACGACGCGTGAACGTGAACCACGCCCTCGGCGACGTTCTTCTTGACCTTCTTGCGAACGCGTTGCGCCGCGGAGTTGTTCGAAGCCTTAGCCATTACGTTTTCCTGTAACTGTCAGTTCCGCTTACTTCTTCAGCGACTGCGCTGCACGACGCGGACCCTTGCGCGTACGGGCATTCGTACGCGTACGCTGGCCGCGCAGGGGCAGACCCTTACGATGCCGCACGCCACGATAGCAGCCGAGATCCATCAGGCGCTTGATGTTCATCGTCGTTTCACGACGCAGATCACCTTCGACGATGAACTTGCCGACTTCTTCACGCAGCTTTTCGAGGTCTGCGTCGGTCAGGTCTTTGACCTTCTTCGAAAATGCCACACCAGCAGCGACGCAAATGTCGCGCGAGCGCGTGCGGCCGATACCGTAAATTGCCGTCAGGCCGATTTCGGTATGCTGGTGATTCGGGATGTTAACCCCTGCGATACGAGCCATTGTTTTTCCTCAAACAAAAAGCGCAAGCAAAAGCGCGGCGTTCAGCCTTGACGCTGTTTGTGGCGCGGATCAGAGCTGCAAATCACGCGCACAACGCCTTTGCGCTTGATGATCTTGCAATTGCGGCAAATGCGCTTAACCGATGCCATCACTTTCATGATATTACCCTTTTTTCAAATCACTTCGCCCGGAACACGATCCGCGCACGCGACAGATCGTAAGGCGTCAATTCAACCGTCACCTTGTCGCCCGGCAGAATTCGGATGTAATGCATCCGCATCTTGCCGGATATGTGTCCCAACACGACATGGCCGTTTTCCAGCTTCACCCTGAAGGTAGCATTAGGCAGGTTCTCGATTACTTCACCCTGCATCTGGATAACATCGTCTTTGGCCATAAGTCCTTTCAACGCATCGGGACGCCGCCGCCTTTGAAGTTAGCTTTCTTCAGCAGCGATTCATACTGTTGCGACATAACGTACGACTGCACCTGCGCCATGAAATCCATTGTGACGACGACAATGATCAGCAGCGACGTTCCACCAAAATAAAACGGCACGTTCCAGCGCAGCACCAGAAATTCGGGCAGCAGGCAAACGAACACGATGTAGATCGCACCGGCCAGCGTCAGACGCGTGAGGATGCGGTCGATATATCGGGCCGTTTGATCGCCCGGACGGATGCCCGGGACGAAAGCGCCACTCTTTTTCAGGTTGTCGGCCGTTTCCCTGCTGTTGAACACCAGTGCGGTGTAGAAGAAGCAGAAGAAAACGATCGCCAACGCGTACAGCAACACGTACACGGGTTGACCGGGCTTCAGAGCTTCGGCCACGTTGTGCAGCGTGTCTGCGAACCAGCCGGTACGCGAACCCGAACTGAACCAGTTCAGGATGGTTGCCGGGAAGAGAATGATCGACGATGCGAAGATCGGCGGAATCACGCCCGACATGTTCAGCTTCAGCGGCAAATGCGAAGACTGGCCGCCGTAAATCTTGTTGCCCACCTGCCGCTTCGCGTAGTTCACCAGAATCTTGCGCTGGCCGCGTTCGATGAACACCACCAGATACGTCACAGCACCAATCAGCGCGACGACGATAATCGCCGAGATGATGCTCATCGAGCCGGTTCGCACCAGTTCAAAGAGACCACCGATTGCGTTCGGGAAACCCGCCGCAATACCGCCGAAAATGATGATCGAGATACCGTTGCCAAGCCCGCGCTCCGTGATCTGCTCACCCAGCCACATCAGGAACATCGTGCCAGTCACTAGCGTCACGACCGTCGTCAAGCGGAACACCATCCCCGGATCGATCACGAGGCCCGGCTGATTTTCCAGTGCGACAGCGATACCGAACGCCTGGAACGTCGCCAGCACAACCGTGAAGACCCGCGTGTACTGCGTAATCTTCCGCTGACCTGCCTGCCCTTCCTTTTTCAGCGCTTCGAGTTGCGGCGAGACAATCGCCAGCAACTGCATGATGATCGACGCCGAAATGTACGGCATGATCCCCAGCGCAAAAATCGTGAACCGCGAAAGTGCGCCACCCGAGAACATGTTGAACATGCCAAGGATGCCGCCCGACTGGCTCTGGAACAACTTCGCCAGCTGGTCCGGGTCGATACCCGGCACCGGAATATGCGCGCCGATACGATAGACGATCAGCGCCAGCAGCAGGAACACTGCCCGCCGACGCAGATCGCCAAACTTCGCCGCGCCGCGACCGGGTTTTGCGAGACTCGGGCTGTTAGCCAAGTACCTTCTCCGATGCAAATGCTAGTGACGGCAAATAATCTGCACGTTACTCGGCGAAAGAACCACCGGCTGCTTCAATAGCAGCACGCGCGCTCTTCGTCGCACCCAGACCCTTCACAACGACCTTGCGCTTGAGCTCGCCCGTCGCGATGATCTTGGCGCTCCTGATGAGCTCGCCGACCAGACCGGCTTGCTTCAGAGCCAGCAGATCGATTTCGTCGACCGGCAGCTTTTCCAGATCCGACAGACGCACTTCACCGACGAATTCCTTCGTCAGCGAGGTGAAGCCACGCTTCGGCAGGCGACGTTGCAGCGGCATCTGACCGCCTTCGAAGCCAACCTTGTGAAAGCCGCCCGAACGCGACTTCTGACCCTTGTGACCACGGCCAGCGGTCTTGCCGAGGCCGGAGCCGATGCCGCGACCAACGCGACGCTTTGCGTGCTTCGCGCCTTCAGCCGGCTTCAGGTTATTCAATTCCATTATCAACTCCTTGAGTCCTGGTCAGCCGCTTAGCTGATGACCTTAACGAGGTACGAAACCTTGTTGATCATGCCGCGCACAGCCGGCGTATCCTGCAACTCGCTAACCGAGTTGAGTCGGCGCAGGCCCAAGCCACGCACCGTTGCACGGTGCGATTCACGGGTGCCGATCAGGCTCTTGACGAGCTGGACCTTGACAGTTTTATCAGACATGGTGTCCACCTTTAGCCCAGAATTTCTTCGACGGACTTGCCACGCTTCGCAGCGATGTCGGCCGGCGTGGACTGCTTGCGCAGGCCGTCGAGCGTTGCACGAACGAGGTTGTACGGGTTCGTCGAACCGTGGCTCTTGGCCACGACGTTCTGCACGCCCATCACGTCGAACACTGCACGCATCGGACCGCCAGCGATCACGCCGGTACCGTCCTTCGCCGGAGCGAGGAGAACCGTCGACGCGCCGTGCTTGCCGTGCACTTCGTGTTGCAGGGTACCGTTCTTCAGCGGCACCTTGAACATGTTGCGGCGAGCCTGTTCCATCGCCTTCTGGACAGCAACCGGCACTTCCTTCGCCTTGCCCTTGCCCATACCGACGCGGCCATCACCGTCGCCAACCACGGTCAGTGCAGCGAAGCCGAGAATACGGCCACCCTTCACGACCTTGGTCACGCGGTTGACCGAGATCATCTTTTCACGAAGGCCGTCGTCGCGTTCGTCAGCCTGAACTTTAGCTTGCATCTTTGCCATGACGAATTCTTCCCTTAGAACTTGAGTCCGGCTTCGCGCGCCGCATCAGCCAGCGCTTTCACGCGGCCGTGGTAACGGAAACCCGAACGGTCGAAGGCGACGGATTCGATGCCGGCAGCCTTAGCCTTTTCTGCAATGCGCTTACCGATCAGGGTCGCAGCAGCAACGTTGCCACCCTTGCCCGACTGATCGGCCAGTTGCGCACGCACTTCGGCTTCGAGCGTCGACGCGCTGGCGAGCACCTTGGTGCCGCACGCCGAGAACACTTGCGCGTAGATGTGCGTGTTCGTGCGATGCACGGCGAGACGCGCGACCTGCAGTTCAGCGATCTTGATACGCGTCTGACGAGCGCGGCGCAGGCGAGATTGAGTCTTATCCATGATTGCGCACCCTTACTTCTTCTTCGTTTCTTTGAGGATCACAACCTCATCGGCGTAGCGCACGCCCTTGCCCTTGTAGGGCTCGGGCGGACGGTAGCCGCGCACTTCTGCAGCGACCTGGCCGACTTGTTGCTTGTTGATCCCCTTGATCACGATTTCGGTTTGCGACGGGGTTTCAGCCTTGACGCCTTGCGGCATCTGGTGCACCACCGGGTGCGAGAAACCCAGCGACAGGTTCAGCTTGTCGCCTTGCGCTTGTGCGCGGTAACCAACGCCAACCAGCGTCAGCTTGCGCTCGAAACCCTTCGTCACGCCGTGCACCATGTTCGCAACCAGTGCGCGCATCGTGCCCGACATCGCATTCGCTTCGCGGCTTTCGTCGATCGGCTCGAATTTCAGCGTGCCGTTGTCGTTCACCACCTTCACGAGGCTGTTTGCAGCCTGCGAAATCGTACCCAGCGGACCCTTGACAGTAATGCTATCGTCGCTCAGGGCCACCTCCGCGCCTTGCAGCACGATCGGGCTCTTACCTACTCGAGACATGTTTCTCTCCTTTCGGCCTTAAGCGACGTAGCAGATGACTTCGCCGCCAACGCCCGTTGCACGTGCCTTGCGGTCCGTCATCACGCCCTTCGGCGTCGACACGATTGCCACACCAAGGCCGTTCATGACCACGGGGATGTCGTTACGACCGCGGTACACACGCAGACCCGGCTTCGAAACGCGTTCAATGCGCTCGATGACCGGACGGCCAGCGTAGTACTTCAACACGATGTTCAATTCCGACTTCGCACCTTCGGACTTCACTGCGAAATCATCGATATAACCTTCGTCCTTCAGGACCTGCGCAATCGCAACCTTGACTTTCGACGAGGGCATAGTCACCGAAACTTTCTCGACCATCTGCGCATTGCGGATGCGAGTCAGCATATCGGCGATAGGATCACTCATGCTCATTTATGTTTCTCCTATTACCAGCTCGCCTTGGTCAGGCCAGGGATCTCGCCGCGGAACGCGATTTCACGAATCTTGTTACGCGCCAGCCCGAATTTACGGAACGTGCCGCGCGGGCGACCGGTAATTGCGCAACGGTTGCGCTTACGAGTCGGGTTAGAGTTGCGCGGCAGTTGTTGCAGTTCCAGACGTGCTGCGTAATGCTCTTCGTCCGACTTGCTCATATCGCTAATGATCGCCTTCAACTCCGCACGCTTGGGAGCGTACTTAGCAGCGAGGCGAGCACGCTTCTTTTCACGTTCGATCAGTGCCAGTTTAGCCACGGTAACCTCAGTTTCTGAACGGGAACTTGAAGCTGGCGAGCAGAGCCTTTGCTTCGTCGTCGGTCTTCGCAGTCGTCGTGATGCTGATGTTCAGCCCACGCAGTGCGTCGATCTTGTCGTAGTCGATTTCGGGGAAAATGATCTGCTCTTTCACACCGATGTTGTAGTTGCCCCGACCATCGAACGCCTTGCCCGACACACCGCGGAAGTCGCGCACCCGGGGGAGCGCAACCGTCACGAAACGGTCGAGGAATTCGTACATAGCCTGGCCACGCAGCGTGACCATTGCGCCGATCGGATAGCCCTGACGGATCTTGAAGCCAGCGATTGCCTTGCGTGCCTTCGTGATCACCGGCTTCTGACCTGCGATCTTCGTCAGATCGCCAACGGCGTTTTCGATGATCTTCTTGTCAGCGATCGCTTCGCCAAGGCCCATGTTCAGGGTGATCTTGGTGATGCGCGGCACTTCCATCACGGACTTGTAACCGAACTTCTCGATGAGGCCGGGTACAACCTTCTCTTTGTAAAACTCTTGCAAACGAGCCATTTTTTACTCCGCAGCGTCAGGCGCTCAGCACGGCACCGGTCGTCTTAAGGAAACGGACCTTCTTGTCTCCTTCGACCTTGATGCCTACACGCGATGGCTTGCCATTCGCGTCGACCAATGCGACGTTCGAAATTTGCAGCGGCATCGTCTTGGCTTCCACGCCGCCCGTCGTACCCTTCATCGGGTTCGGCTTGACGTGCTTCTTGACGAGGTTAATACCCTCGACAGTCACGGTCTCACCGTGAACGGCCAGCACAACACCGCGCTTGCCCTTGTCTTTGCCGGTAATGACGATAACTTCGTCACCCTTGCGAATCTTGTTCATCGCGACTCCTTACAGCACTTCAGGTGCCAGCGAAACGATCTTCATGAATCGTTCGCTGCGCAACTCGCGCGTGACAGGCCCGAAAATACGGGTGCCAATAGGTTCGAGCTTGGCATTCAGCAGCACTGCAGCGTTGCCGTCGAACTTGATCAGCGAGCCGTCCTGACGGCGCACGCCCTTGGCGGTGCGAACCACCACGGCGTTATAAATTTCGCCTTTCTTCACGCGCCCGCGCGGCGTTGCCTCTTTGACGGTCACCTTGATGATGTCGCCAATGCTGGCATAACGACGCTTCGAGCCGCCGAGCACCTTGATGCACATGACTTCACGCGCACCCGTGTTGTCGGCCACTTCAAGCCGAGTTTCGGTCTGGATCATGGTTTATCTTTCCCAACTTAATCCGGTCACACCACCATGGCGCTTCCCGGTCAGTCTTGGTCCCGTCAGCCAATCGGCTGCTTGGGTTAGAACAGCAGCGACGGCAAACGAAACCCGCCATCGCAATCCGGTGAATCCTTCGGAACAGGCTGGCGCCCGAACCGCTTCCCCCACCAACTTCGCCCGCGACGGGGCTCCCATAAAGAGGGAAGACCGAGATTATATCAAATAACCTCGGTCTTGCAAGCGAAACTTACTGCGATTTCAACTATTTCTACAGCTTTGCGACATCAGATGACGCGAGCAGCCTCGACTAGGCGAGCCACAACCCAAGCCTTCGTCTTCGAAATCGGACGAGTTTCCTGGATTTCAACGAGGTCGCCCTCGTTGTACGTGTTCGCATCGTCGTGTGCGTGATACTTCTTCGAACGCACGACGTACTTGCCGTAGATCGGGTGCTTCACGCGGTGCTCGACCAGCACGGTAACCGTCTTGTCCATCTTGTTGCTGACGACCTTGCCGACCAGCGTCCGCTTGAGCGAGGTTTTTACGCTATCGTTCATTTCTGGTTCGCCTTCTCAGTCAGGACGGTCCGCACACGCGCGATGTCGCGACGGACCTTCTTCAGCTGGCTCGTGTTCGTGAGTTGCTGGGTCGCGAGTTGCATGCGCAGGCCGAATTGCGCCTTCAACAGGTCCGACAGCTCCTTGTTGAGCGCGGCCTGATCTTTCTGGTGAAGTTCGGAAGCCTTCATCATTTGCTCCTTAGGCGCCGAGCTGACGCACGATGAACGTCGTCTTCAGCGGCAGCTTCGCTGCAGCCAGACGGAACGCTTCGCGTGCCAGTTCTTCGGTTACGCCGTCCATTTCGTACAGCATCTTGCCCGGTTGAATCTCAGCGACGTAGTACTCCGGGTTACCCTTACCGTTACCCATACGCACTTCAGCCGGCTTGGTCGAGATCGGCTTGTCCGGGAAAATACGGATCCAGATGCGGCCACCGCGCTTGATGTGACGCGTCATTGCACGACGCGCCGCTTCAATCTGGCGCGCGGTCAGACGGCCACGACCGACAGCCTTCAGGCCGAATTCACCGAACGACACCGCGTTGCCGCGGGTAGCAACGCCGGTGTTACGACCTTTCTGCTCTTTGCGATACTTTCTGCGTTTCGGTTGCAGCATCGTTATTCTCCAGTCTTCCCGTCGCCGCCGGCACCGCCAGCACGACGAGGAGCGCCACGGCGTGCACCTGCCGGGCCACCACCTTCACCATCACGACGCGGACGGCGATCGCCACCCGGACGTGCGTTGCGGCGCGGACGCTTTTCTTCGGCGACTTCTTCGACCACCGGTGCATCGTTGCGGCCGAGCGTGTCGCCCTTGTAAACCCACACCTTCACGCCGATGATGCCGTACGTCGTCTTTGCTTCCGACGTTGCGTAGTCGATATCAGCACGCAGCGTATGAAGCGGCACGCGACCTTCGCGATACCATTCCGTACGAGCAATTTCGATACCGTTCAGACGGCCAGCGCTCATGATCTTGATGCCCTGAGCACCCAGACGCATTGCGTTCTGCATCGCACGCTTCATCGCGCGGCGGAACATGATCCGGCGCTCGAGCTGTTGCGTGATCGAATCAGCGATCAGTTGCGCGTCGGTTTCCGGCTTGCGAATTTCTTCGATGTTGACGTGAACCGGAACGCCCATGCGCTTTTGCAGCTCGGACTTCAGCAGTTCGATGTCCTCACCCTTTTTGCCGATCACGACACCCGGACGCGAGCTGAAAATCGTGATGCGCGCGTTCTTCGCAGGACGCTCGATCACCACGCGGCCGACGGACGCGTTCTTCAGCTTCTTCTTCAGGTATTCACGAACACCGATGTCTTCCTGCAACATCGCCGCGAAATTGTTGTTGTTCGCGTACCAACGCGAAGCCCAATTACGGCTGACGGCCAAACGGAAGCCAGTCGGATGAATTTTCTGTCCCATCGTATGACCCCTTAATTCCCGACCGTCACAGTGATGTGACAGGATTGCTTCTCGATGCGGTTACCGCGGCCTTTAGCGCGCGCAGTAAAACGCTTCAGCGACGCTGCCTTGTCGACGTAGATGCTCGTGATCTTGAGCTCGTCGATATCGGCACCTTCGTTGTGCTCCGCATTCGCGATCGCCGACAGCACGACCTTTTTCACGATTCCCGCAGCCTTCTTCGGCGAGAACGTCAGAACGTTCAGCGCCTTGTCGACCGGCAAACCGCGGATCTGGTCAGCCACAAGGCGCGTTTTCTGCGCCGAGATGCGGGCACCGCGATGAATTGCTTTCACTTCCATCTTGAGCCCCTTATTTCTTGGCCTTCTTGTCGGCCGCGTGACCCTTGAACGTACGGGTCAGTGCGAACTCGCCAAGCTTGTGGCCGACCATGTTTTCCGTGACGTACACCGGAACGTGTTGACGGCCGTTATGAACGGCGATCGTCAGACCGATGAAGTCCGGCAGGATCGTCGAGCGACGCGACCAGGTCTTGATCGGTTTCTTGTCACGCGATGCTGCAGCCGCCTCAACCTTCTTCAGCAAATGGGCGTCGCAGAACGGACCTTTCTTAATAGAACGTGCCATTGCTTACTCCTTAACGCTTGTGACGGCGCTGGACGATCATGCTCGTCGTGCGCTTGTTGCTGCGAGTGCGATAGCCCTTCGTCGGCGTGCCCCACGGGCTCACCGGGTCGCGACCAGCTGCAGTCTTGCCTTCGCCACCACCGTGCGGGTGGTCGACCGGGTTCATTGCAACGCCACGCACCGTCGGACGGATACCACGCCAGCGGTTTGCGCCAGCCTTACCGATTTGACGGAGGCTATGCTCTTCGTTGCCCACTTCACCGATCGTTGCGCGGCACTCGACGTGCACGCGGCGGATTTCGCCCGAACGCAGACGAACCTGCGCGTAGACGCCTTCGCGAGCCAGCAGCATTGCCGACGTACCAGCCGAACGCGCCATTTGCGCGCCCTTGCCCGGCAGCATTTCGATGCAGTGAATCGTCGTACCGACCGGAATGTTGCGGATCGGCAGCGTGTTACCGGCGCGGATCGGCGCTTCCGAACCCGACATCAGTTGCTGACCGACGGTGACACCCTTCGGAGCGATGATGTAGCGGCGCTCGCCGTCTGCGTACAGAACCAGCGCGATGTTGGCGCTACGGTTCGGGTCGTACTCGAGACGCTCGACCTTGGCCGGAATACCATCTTTCGTGCGACGGAAGTCGACGACACGATAGTGATGCTTGTGACCACCACCCTTGTGACGCGTGGTGATGTGACCGTTGTTGTTACGGCCGGCGGTCGACGACTGCGTGTCGAGCAGCGCTGCGAACGGCTTGCCCTTATGCAGATCCTTGTTGACCACCTTGACCATCGCGCGGCGGCCCGGCGAAGTCGGCTTAACTTTCACGATTGCCATGATTACTTGGCCTCCGCTTCAAAGTTGATTTCCTGGCCGGGCTTCAGGCAGACGTACGCCTTCTTCACGTCCTTGCGCTTGCCCATGAAGCGGCCAAAGCGCTTGGCTTTACCCTTCGCGACCAGCACGTTGACGGAATCGACTTCCACCTTGAACAGCAGCTCGACTGCAGCTTTCACTTCCTGCTTCGTGGCATCCGGCGCGACTTCGAACACAACCTGCTCGTTCTTGTCGGCAACCAGCGTCGCCTTTTCGGAGACCACCGGCGCGAGCAGGACCTGCATCAAACGATGATCGTTCTTGCGAATCTCGCTCATGACAGCAACTCCTCGATCTGGGCGACCGCAGCCTTCGTGATCAGGACTTTCTTGAAGTAGATCAACGACAGCGGGTCGGCGTAACGCGGCTCGACAACCGCCACATGGGCGAGGTTGCGCGACGCGAGGTACAGGTTTTCGTCAACCGTGTCGGTAATCACCAGCACGGAGTCGAGACCCATCGCCTTGAATTTTTCGGCCAGCAGCTTCGTCTTCGGCGCTTCGAGCGTCAGCTCGTCGACCACCGAGATGCGACCTTCGCGGGCCAGTTGCGAGAAGATCGAGCAGAGACCTGCGCGATGCATCTTCTTGTTGACCTTGTGCGAAAAGTTCTCTTCCGGCGAATTCGGGAAGATACGACCACCGCCGCGCCACAGCGGGCTCGACGACATACCGGCGCGAGCGCGGCCCGTACCCTTCTGGCGCCACGGCTTCTTGGTCGTGTGCTTGACCTGCTCACGATCCTTCTGCGCGCGGTTGCCGCTACGGGCATTCGCCTGGTACGCAACCACAACCTGGTGAATCAGGGCTTCGTTGTAATCACGGCCGAACACGACGTCCGACGCGCTAACGCCTGCACCTTCCTGACCATTGGCATTCAGGAGCTTAAGTTCCATTATTTCGCTCCTTTCACGGCACGCGTCTTCACGGCCGGCGTAACGAATACCTTGCCACCCTTCGCACCCGGAACGGCACCCTTGACCAGCAGCAACTTGCGGTCAGCGTCGATACGAGCGATTTCGAGGTTTTGCACCGTTACATTCTCGTCACCCATATGACCGGTCATGCGCTTACCCGGGAACACGCGACCCGGATCCTGCGCCATACCGATCGAGCCCGGCACGTTGTGCGAGCGCGAGTTACCGTGCGACGCACGGCCAGACGAGAAGTTGTAACGCTTGATGGTACCGGCGTAGCCCTTACCGATCGACACGCCTTGCACGTCGACCTTCTGGCCCACTTCGAACAGTTCGGGACCAACCACGGCGCCATTCGACAGATCGGCAGCCTTGGCGGCATCGATCTTGAATTCCTTGAGGATTTCACCGGCCTGAACGCCAGCTTTGGCGAGATGACCTGCCAACGGCTTCGTCACACGCGATGCACGGCGCGTACCGAAGGCAACCTGCACGGCCGTGTAGCCGTCGGTTTCAACAGTCTTGATCTGCGTCACGCGGTTGTCGGACACGTCCAGCACGGTGACGGGAATCGAATCCCCTTCAGCCGTGAAGATACGGGTCATGCCAACCTTGCGACCTACGAGTCCAAGGCTCATCGTTTTCTCCATTCCCGACTGCGATTGGTCGGGGCTAATTTACAAAATGCCGGCGCCGTTTCGGGCATGAATCCATGCTGCAGCACGCCGACTTTTTTGCGCAAATGCGCGAAAAGCCTAGCATTATAGCGAGGCCTTTCGTTTTTCGCAAGCAATCAATGACTTAGCGTTATCCGGTTACCCAGAGAGCCGCTGGAAGCCTTACTGCAGCTTGATTTCAACGTCCACACCAGCCGGCAGATCCAGCTTCATCAGCGCGTCGACGGTCTTGTCCGTCGGATCGACGATGTCCATCAGGCGCAAATGCGTACGGATTTCGAGCTGATCGCGCGACGTCTTGTTGACGTGCGGCGAACGCAGGATGTCGAAGCGTTGAATACGGGTCGGCAGGGGCACCGGACCACGAACGATCGCGCCAGTCCGCTTTGCCGTGTCGACGATTTCAGCTGCCGATTGATCGATCAGGCGATAGTCGAAAGCTTTCAGGCGAATGCGGATTTTCTGGTTCTGCATGACGAATTCCTTAAAAAGAGCGAGGCGATATTGCACCGCCGATTGGAAAAAGAACGTAGGTCCGGGTGCTCGCGGAGAGCGAGTGCCCGGACCCGGGCACTGCATATTGCTACAGCAATCCTCGATTTTACTCGATGATCTTGGCGACGACACCGGCGCCGACCGTACGGCCACCTTCGCGAATTGCGAAGCGCAGGCCTTCTTCCATCGCGATCGGGTTGATCAGCTTCACCGTGATCGACACGTTGTCGCCCGGCATCACCATTTCCTTGTCCTTCGGCAGCTCGATCGAGCCCGTCACGTCCGTCGTACGGAAGTAGAACTGCGGACGGTAGTTGTTGAAGAACGGCGTGTGACGGCCGCCTTCGTCCTTGCTCAGCACGTACACTTCTGCCGTGAAGTGCGTGTGCGGGTTGATCGAGCCCGGCTTCGCCAGCACCTGACCACGCTCCACGTCTTCACGCTTCGTGCCGCGCAGCAGGATACCCACGTTGTCGCCCGCCTGACCCTGGTCGAGCAGCTTGCGGAACATTTCCACGCCCGTGCAGGTCGTCTTCACCGTCGGCTTGATACCGACGATTTCGATTTCCTCGCCAACCTTGATGACGCCACGCTCAACGCGGCCCGTCACCACCGTGCCACGACCCGAGATCGAGAACACGTCTTCCACCGGCATCAGGAACGCGCCGTCCACCGCGCGCTCCGGTGTCGGGATGTACGTGTCCAGTGCGTCGGCCAGGTTCATGATCGCCACTTCGCCCAGTTCACCCTTGTCGCCTTCCAGCGCCAGCTTGGCCGAACCCTTGATGATCGGCGTGTCGTCGCCCGGGAAGTCGTACTTCGACAGAAGTTCGCGCACTTCCATCTCGACCAGCTCCAGCAGCTCGGCGTCGTCCACCATGTCGCACTTGTTCAGGAACACGATGATGTACGGCACGCCAACCTGACGCGCCAGCAGGATGTGCTCACGCGTTTGCGGCATCGGACCGTCTGCTGCCGAGCACACCAGGATTGCGCCGTCCATCTGCGCCGCACCCGTGATCATGTTCTTCACGTAGTCAGCGTGGCCCGGGCAGTCGACGTGTGCGTAGTGGCGGCTAGCCGTTTCGTACTCGACGTGCGCGGTGTTGATCGTGATGCCGCGCGCCTTCTCTTCCGGCGCCGCGTCGATCTGGTCGTACGCCTTCGCTTCGCCGCCGAACTTCTGCGTCAGAACCGTCGTGATCGCTGCCGTCAGCGTGGTCTTGCCGTGGTCAACGTGACCGATCGTGCCCACGTTCACGTGCGGCTTGGTCCGTTCGAATTTACCTTTAGCCATGTTTCTCTTCTTTCAGAAAGTTAATCGTTGAATGACTTTGCCGCGCAATTACTTCGACTTCGCGTTGATGATCGCTTCCGACACGTTACGCGGAGCTTCAGCGTAGTGCTTGAACTCCATCGTGTATGTTGCACGACCTTGCGTCAGCGAACGCAACGACGTCGAGTAGCCGAACATTTCCGACAGCGGCACTTCGGCGCGAACGATCTTGCCGCCGCCAACCATGTCGTCCATGCCCTGCACGATGCCGCGACGACCCGACAGATCGCCCATCACGTTGCCCATGTAGTCTTCAGGCGTTTCGACTTCCACAGCCATCATCGGTTCGAGGATGACCGGTTGAGCCTTGCGCATCGCTTCCTTGAACGCCATCGAGCCGGCCATGCGGAACGCATTTTCGTTCGAGTCAACGTCATGGTACGAACCGAACGTCAGGTGAACCTTCACGTCAACGACCGGGAAGCCTGCGAGAACGCCGGCCTTCAGCGTTTCCTGGATACCCTTGTCGACCGCCGGGATGTATTCACGCGGAATCACACCGCCCTTGATCTCGTCCAGGAACTCATAGCCCTTGCCTTGCTCGTTCGGCTCGAGCGTGATGACCGCGTGACCGTACTGGCCGCGACCACCCGACTGCTTGACGAACTTGCCGTCAACGTCTTCCGCCTTGCCGCGAATCGTTTCGCGGTAAGCAACCTGCGGCTTGCCGACAGTCGCTTCCACGCCGAATTCGCGCTTCATGCGGTCGACCAGAATTTCGAGGTGGAGCTCGCCCATGCCCGAAATAATGGTTTGGCCCGACTCTTCGTCCGTTTGAACGCGGAACGACGGATCTTCCTGTGCCAGACGGTTCAGCGCCAGACCCATCTTTTCCTGGTCGGGCTTCGTCTTCGGCTCAACAGCCTGCGAAATCACCGGTTCCGGGAAAATCATGCGCTCGAGAACGATCGGGTGTTGCGGATCGCACAGCGTGTCGCCCGTCGTCGCTTCCTTCAAGCCAACTGCGGCGGCGATGTCGCCCGCGCGCACTTCCTTGATTTCTTCGCGCTGGTTCGCGTGCATCTGCAGAATACGACCCAGACGTTCCTTCTTGTCCTTGGTCGCGTTCAGCACCGTGTCGCCCGAATTGACGACACCGGAATAGACTCGGAAGAAGATCAACTGGCCGACGAACGGGTCAGTCATGATCTTGAATGCCAGCGACGAGAATTTTTCATCGTCGGAGGCGCGGCGCTCGCCCTTCTCACCGTTTTCCAGTTCACCGGTCACCGGCGGAATGTCGATCGGCGACGGCAGGAAGTCCAGAACAGCGTCGAGCATGCGTTGCACACCCTTGTTCTTGAACGCGGTGCCGCACAGCATCGGCTGGATTTCGCAAGCGATCGTACGGTCGCGCAGACCCTTGATGATTTCCGCTTCGGTCAGTTCACCCGACTCGAGGTACTTGTTCATCAGGTCTTCGTTCGACTCAGCCGCAGCCTCGACCATCTTTTCACGCCATTCGTTGCACGTGTCGACGAGTTCTGCCGGGATGTCTTCGTACGAGAACTTGGTGCCTTGGGACGCGTCGTCCCAAATGATCGCCTTCATCTTCATCAGGTCGACGACGCCCGTGAAGTTCTCTTCCGCGCCGATCGGCACGACGACGGGAACCGGGTTCGCCTTCAGACGCAGCTTGAGCTGGTCGTAGACCTTGAAGAAGTTCGCGCCGGTACGGTCCATCTTGTTGATGAACGCGAGACGGGGAACCTTGTACTTGTTAGCCTGACGCCACACGGTTTCCGACTGGGGCTGCACGCCGCCCACTGCGCAGTACACCATGCACGCGCCGTCGAGCACGCGCATCGAGCGCTCGACTTCGATCGTGAAGTCGACGTGACCCGGGGTGTCGATGATGTTGATGCGGTGCTCGGCGCGGTCGCCAGCCATACCCTTCCAGAATGCCGTCGTAGCAGCGGAAGTAATGGTGATGCCGCGTTCCTGTTCCTGCTCCATCCAGTCCATGGTGGCGGCGCCGTCGTGAACCTCACCAATCTTGTGGTTCACACCGGTGTAGAACAGAATGCGCTCGGTCGTCGTCGTTTTGCCGGCGTCGATGTGAGCGCTAATACCGATGTTACGGTAGCGCTCGATAGGAGTCTTGCGAGCCACTTTGATCCTCTATTGGGATGACGCGATGCGAGAGATGCCCATCGCGCTGTAACACAAACGGGCGAGGCGCTCTGGAAGCGCACCCGCCCGGAATTTCTTTCCGTTTTTCCGCTAAACCCGGGGGCGGGCAGCTTAGAAACGGAAGTGCGAGAACGCCTTGTTGGCTTCTGCCATCCGGTGAACTTCGTCGCGCTTCTTCATCGCGCCGCCACGGCCTTCGGCCGCTTCGGAGAGTTCACCTGCCAGACGCAGGGCCATCGACTTCTCGCTGCGCTTCTTCGCGGCTTCACGCAGCCAACGCATCGCCAATGCCATACGACGCGACGGACGCACTTCGACCGGAACCTGATAGTTCGCACCACCAACGCGGCGGCTCTTCACTTCGACCACCGGCTTGACGTTGTTGAGCGCCACCGTGAACACTTCCAGCGGGTCCTTGCCACCCTTGGTCTGGATCTGTTCGAAAGCGCCGTACACGATACGCTCGGCAACCGACTTCTTGCCGGAGAGCATCAGCACGTTCATGAATTTTGCTACATCTACGTTACCGAACTTCGGATCCGGCAACACTTCCCGCTTGGGGACTTCGCGACGACGCGGCATGTTTCTTCCTTTACTTTTTCAGTTGGAGCTCATTGAGCCCCGCGGCCACCAACTAACCCGATTCATCCCTAAGACTTACCAGCCTGGTCGGGTGACCACTTACTCGATAGCACCGGCAACTCCGGCACCATCGCCTTTACCGCCCTTGCAGGCGACCTGAAACTACTGACCGGCTAATTACTTGCCAGCCTTGGCACGCTTCGCACCATACTTCGAGCGAGCCTGCTTACGATCCTTGACGCCCTGGGTATCCAGCGAGCCGCGAACCATGTGGTAACGCACACCCGGCAAGTCCTTCACACGGCCGCCGCGAATCAGCACGACCGAGTGTTCCTGCAGGTTGTGGCCTTCACCACCGATGTACGAAATGACTTCGAAGCCATTCGTCAGACGAACCTTGGCAACCTTACGGAGTGCCGAGTTCGGCTTTTTCGGCGTCGTGGTGTACACACGGGTGCACACGCCGCGACGCTGGGGGCAGTCCTGCAAGGCCGGGCTCTTGCTCTTCGTCGTTTCCGACGTGCGGCCTTTGCGAACCAGTTGATTGATGGTTGGCATTGTTTATTCCTGAAATTGAACAAAATCGACGCATCTGTTTCCGGGCAAAGCGGAAACGCCTGCGCATCGAACTTCCGGATGGTCCGCTAACGCACGAACTGAAGCCGCGCGCGGGCATCCCAAGAACCGGAACCTAGTATAATATTCCGAAAATACTAAGGGAGTCAACAGCTTGCGATGCTTCGTCCCCCTGAAGATCTCCCAAAATGACTGCGGAACAGTCAGTCGGCGGCCACGACGTGCAGCAATTCGAAGCCGAAGCGGTCGAGTTTGCGGGCGCCCATGCCTGGAATGCCACGCAGATCGTCGATGGAGTCGGGGCCGAGACGGGCAATTTCCGCGAGCGTCGCATCGTGGAAAATCACATACGCCGGCACGCCGTCGCTCTTCGCGGTCTCGGTGCGCCACATGCGCAGGCGCTCCCAGCGGGCGCGCTCGAGCGGCCCCATGCCGATCGTCGGATCGGCGCGCTCACTCGTGCGGCCGGACGACTGGCGCGTACGGGTCGGCTTCACGTAGCGGCGCATCGTCACTTTCTGCTCCCCTTTGAGCACCGGCTTGCTCGCTTCGGTGAGCACCAGCGAGCCAAAGCCCTCGTGGTCGACGGCCAGATAGCCGAATGCGACGAGCTGGCGAAACACCGCACGCCATTCCGGCTCGCCGAGCGCCGCACCGATGCCGAAGGTGGTCAGTTTCTCGTGGCCGCGCTGCAGAATTTTCTCGCTGCGATTGCCGCGCAGAATGTCGATCAGATGACCGGCGCCGAAGTGGAACCCGCTCGCCCTCTGTGCCCGGAATACGCACGACAGCGCCATCTGAGCCTCGCGCGTCGCGTCCCATGTGGGCGGCGGCTCGAGGCAGTTATCGCAGTTGCCGCACGGCTGGCTCGTTTCGCCGAAGTACGCGAGCAGCCGCACGCGCCGGCAGGTTGCCGTTTCGCACAGACCGAGCAGCGCGTCGAGCTTGCCGGTCTGAACACGCTTGTGCGCATCGTCGGCGTCGGACTCGTCGATCATCTTGCGCTGCTGCACGACGTCGCCGAGGCCGTAGGCCATCCATGCGTTCGACGGCAGTCCGTCGCGCCCGGCCCGGCCGGTCTCCTGGTAATAGCCTTCGACGCTCTTCGGCAGATCGAGGTGCGCGACGAACCTCACGTCCGGTTTGTCGATCCCCATGCCGAACGCGATCGTCGCGCACATCACAATGCCTTCCTCGCGCTGGAACATTTCCTGGTGCTTCTGACGTATCTCGAATTCCATGCCGGCGTGGTACGGCAGCGCACGCATGCCCTTTTCCTTGAGCCACTCCGCCGTTTCCTCGACCTTGCGGCGCGACAGGCAATAGACGACGCCCGCATCGGTCGTGCCGTCGGGCCTCGTATGTTCGGAGCGGATAAAGTCCAGCAGCTGCGTGCGCGCATTGTCCTTTTCGGCAATGCGATAGCGGATGTTGGGCCGATCGAAGCTCGACACGAACACGCGCGCATCCTCGAGCGCGAGACGGTGAATGATTTCGTCGCGTGTGATTGCATCCGCGGTGGCGGTAAGCGCGATCCGCGGCACATTCGGGAAGCGCTCGTGCAACACCGACAGTTGAATGTACTCGGGCCGGAAATCGTGTCCCCATTGCGACACGCAATGAGCTTCGTCGATCGCAAAGAGGCCGATGCGTGAGCGCTCCAGCAGCTCCTGGAAACGGGGCGTCATCAGCCGCTCCGGCGCGACGTAAAGCAGGTCGATGTCGCCCTCGCGCAACGCACGCTCGGTGGCCATTGCTTCGGCGCTCGAAAGCGTCGAGTTCAGATACGCCGCGCGCACGCCGACTTCAGTCAGCGCTGCTACCTGATCCTGCATCAACGCGATCAGCGGCGAAACCACGATACCCGTGCCGAAGCCGCGTTCGCGCCGCACCAGCGACGGAATCTGATAGCACAGCGATTTGCCACCGCCTGTCGGCATCAACACGAGGCAATCGCCGCCATCGGCGACGTGCTCGACAATGTCGCCCTGCCGTCCTCTGAATACTGGATAACCGAAGACTTCGTTGAGAATTTCGAGGGGACGGGACATGAATTTGAGAGGAGGGCGAAGGGAACGGCACGAAGGCGGTGACACGAATTTTACCAACGCATTCGCACTGCGCCCGCGCTTTGCGACAACGTTAGCCATCTGGATTAGAGCTACGCCGGCGCATGGCATCGTGCACGCGCAAAAAAACGCGCATAAAAAAAGCCGCCCAGTCGAAACTGAGCGGCTTTCGTGACTCGCAAGGCAAGGCGGCTTGCGCCGCCTGCACTTACTCGCCCGAGTGCTGCTGTTCGGCGGCCGGGGCTTCCGGCGTACCGAATTCGAACGACTCTTCCGCTGCGATCTGATCGAAACGCTCGCGGTCGGCCAGTTCCTTGCTCTTGCGCGCCTTGTGGAACGCGAGACCCGTACCGGCCGGGATCAGACGGCCGACGATCACGTTTTCCTTCAGGCCACGCAGGTCGTCGCGCTTGCCCATGATCGCCGCTTCGGTCAGCACGCGGGTCGTTTCCTGGAACGACGCAGCAGAGATGAACGAATCGGTCGACAGCGACGCCTTCGTGATACCGAGCAGCACGTTTTCGTACGTGGCCGGACGCTTGTCTTCCGCGATCATACGGTCGTTCTCGTCGAGCATGTCCGACCGCTCGACCTGTTCGCCCGGGATGAAACGCGTATCGCCGTTGTCCGAAATCTGCACGCGGCGCAGCATCTGACGCACGATTACTTCGATGTGCTTGTCGTTGATCTTCACGCCCTGCAGACGGTACACGTCCTGCACTTCGTCCACGATGTAACGCGACAGCGCTTCGACGCCCTGCAAACGCAGGATGTCGTGCGGATCCGCCGGTCCGTCGACGATCATTTCGCCCTTGTTGACGACCTGACCATCGTGCACCAGAACCTGCTTTTCCTTCGCGATCAGGAACTCGTGCTGGTTGCCCTCGAGGTCCGTGATAACGAGACGCTGCTTGCCCTTCGTGTCCTTACCGAACGACGTCGTACCCGTGACTTCCGCCAGGATACCCGCGTCCTTCGGCGAACGTGCTTCGAACAGTTCCGCCACACGCGGCAGACCGCCGGTAATGTCACGCGTCTTCTGCGATTCGGTCGGGATACGTGCGAGCACTTCACCAACCTGCACTTGCTGACCGTCCTTCACGGTGATCAGAGCGCCGACCTGGAAGCCGATCTGCACCGAGTGCTCGGTGTTCGGGATCTTGACTTCTTCGCCGTTCGCATCGAGCAGCTTGACCTGCGGACGCACCGTCTTCGACGCTTGCGAACCACGACGCTTCACGTCGATCACGACGAGTGTGGACAGGCCCGTCACGTCGTCGATCTGCTTCGCGACGGTCACGCCTTCCTCGACGTTTTCGAACTTCACCGTACCACCGTACTCGGTGATGATCGGACGCGTCATCGGGTCCCACGTCGCGAGTTGCGTACCGGCCTTGATCTGCGCACCGTCGAGCTGCAGCAGCGTCGCGCCGTACGGCACCTTGTGACGCTCGCGCTCGCGGCCGTGATCGTCGGTAATCATCGCTTCGCCCGAACGCGAGATGACGATCTGCTCGCCCTTCGCGTTGGTGACGTAACGCATCGTCGACGTGAACCGCACCGTACCGTTCGACTTCGCTTCGACCGACGAAGCCACCGCCGCACGCGACGCCGCACCACCGATGTGGAACGTACGCATCGTGAGCTGCGTGCCCGGTTCACCGATCGACTGCGCCGCGATCACGCCGACTGCTTCGCCGACGTTCACGAGCGAGCCGCGGCCGAGGTCGCGGCCGTAGCAGGCTGCGCACAGACCGTAGCGCGTTTCGCAGGTGAGCGGCGTGCGCACGCGCACTTCGTCGATACCGAGGCGTTCGATCTCTTCGACCGCGTCTTCGTCGAGCAGCGTACCCGTTTCGAACAGCGTTTCCTGCGATTCCGGATTAACGATGTCAGCCACGGCCACGCGACCCAGAATACGGTCACGCAGCGCTTCGACCACTTCACCGCCTTCCACGAGCGCCTTCATCGCCACGCCGTTGGACGTGCCGCAATCTTCCTCGACTACGACCAGATCCTGCGTCACGTCGACGAGGCGACGCGTCAGGTAACCCGAGTTCGCTGTCTTCAGTGCCGTATCAGCCAGACCCTTACGTGCGCCGTGGGTCGAGATGAAGTACTGCAACACGTTCAGACCTTCACGGAAGTTCGCCGTAATCGGCGTCTCGATGATCGAGCCGTCCGGCTTCGCCATCAGGCCACGCATACCGGCCAGCTGACGGATCTGAACCGCGGAACCACGAGCGCCCGAGTCCGCCATCATGTAGATGGAGTTGAACGACTCCTGACGCGTTTCCTTGCCGTCGCGATCGACCACCGGTTCCGTCGACAATTGCTCCATCATCGCCTTGCCGACCGCTTCCGACGTTGCGGACCAGATGTCCACCACGTTGTTGTAGCGCTCCTGCGCGGTGACGAGACCCGACATGTACTGACGGTCGTATTCCTTCACCTTCTTCGCGGCATCGCCGACGATGGTTTCCTTCTGCGGCGGCACGAGCATGTCGTCGACGCAGATCGAAATACCAGCGCGCGTTGCGAGACGGAAGCCCGACTGCATCAGCTGGTCGGCGAAAATCACCGTCTCACGCAGACCGCACTTACGGAACGCGGTGTTGATCAGACGCGAGATTTCCTTCTTCTTCAGCGGCTTGTTCAGCACCGAGAACGGCAGCCCCGGCGGCAGGATTTCCGACAGAATCGAGCGACCGACCGTGGTTGCGTACAGAGTGATCTTCGGCACGAACGCCGGCGCGCCTTCCGACTTGTCTTCGTTGTGGACCATTTCGGTGATCCGCACGTTGACGCGCGAGGCCAGTTCGACTTCCTTGTTCTCGTACGCACGCAGCACTTCCGAGACGCCCGTGAACGTCAGGCCTTCGCCCTTGCCGTTCACCGCTTCGCGGGTCGCGTAGTAGAGACCGAGCACGATGTCCTGCGACGGCACGATCGACGGATCGCCGTTGGCCGGGAACAGCACGTTGTTCGACGCGAGCATCAGCGTGCGCGCTTCCATCTGCGCTTCGAGCGACAGCGGCACGTGAACAGCCATCTGGTCACCGTCGAAGTCGGCGTTGAACGCCGCGCAAACGAGCGGGTGCAGCTGGATTGCCTTACCTTCGATCAGCACCGGCTCAAAAGCCTGAATGCCGAGACGGTGCAGCGTCGGCGCACGGTTCAGCATGACCGGATGTTCGCGGATCACCTCTTCGAGAATGTCCCACACGACCGGCGTCTGGTTCTCGACTTCCTTCTTCGCAGCCTTGATGGTGGTAGCGACACCCATCACTTCGAGCTTGTTGAAGATGAACGGCTTGAACAGTTCGAGCGCCATCAGCTTCGGCAGACCGCATTGGTGCAGCTTCAGCGTCGGGCCGACCACGATCACCGAACGGCCCGAGTAGTCGACGCGCTTACCGAGCAGGTTCTGACGGAAGCGGCCGCCCTTACCCTTGATCATGTCGGCGAGCGACTTCAGCGGACGCTTGTTCGCGCCGGTCATCGCCTTGCCGCGACGGCCGTTGTCGAGCAGCGAATCGACGGCTTCC
This sequence comes from Paraburkholderia susongensis, assembly GCF_900177725.1. Lineage (GTDB taxonomy): Bacteria > Pseudomonadota > Gammaproteobacteria > Burkholderiales > Burkholderiaceae > Paraburkholderia > Paraburkholderia susongensis. Next base: position 164,625 of record NZ_FXAT01000015.1, read on the forward strand.
TGCAGCATCCGCTTTTCGTTGCGAACGATGATTTCAGGCGCCTTCAGTTCGAGCAGACGCTTCAACCGATTGTTACGGTTGATCACGCGGCGATACAGGTCGTTCAGGTCCGACGTCGCGAAACGGCCGCCGTCGAGCGGCACGAGCGGACGCAGCTCCGGCGGCAGCACCGGCAGCACTTCGAGCACCATCCAGTCAGGCTTGATGCCCGAACGCTGGAAAGCCTCGAGCACCTTCAGGCGCTTCGCGTACTTCTTGATCTTCGCTTCCGAACCGGTGTTCTTGAGTTCGGTACGCAGCAACTCGACCTGCTCGTCGATGTTGATCGCGCGCAGCAGCTCGCGAATGCCTTCCGCGCCCATTTCGGCACGGAATTCGTCGCCGTATTCCTCGACCTTGTTGTAGTAATCCTCTTCGGTCATGATCTGCCGCGCTTTCAGCGGCGTCATGCCCGGATCGATCACCACATATGCTTCGAAGTACAGCACGCGCTCGATGTCGCGCAGCGTCATGTCGAGCACCATGCCCAGACGCGACGGCAGCGACTTCAGGAACCAGATGTGCGCGACCGGCGAGGCCAGTTCGATATGGCCCATCCGTTCGCGGCGCACCTTCGCGAGCGTCACTTCGACGCCGCACTTCTCGCAGATCACGCCACGGTGCTTCAGGCGCTTGTACTTGCCGCAAAGGCATTCGTAGTCCTTGATCGGACCGAAAATCTTCGCGCAGAACAGACCATCCCGCTCCGGCTTGAACGTGCGGTAGTTGATGGTTTCCGGCTTCTTGACTTCACCGAACGACCACGAACGGATCTTGTCCGGCGAGGCCAGACCGATCTTGATCGCGTCAAAAACTTCAGGTTGTTGGACTTGCTTGAATAGATCGAGCAAAGCTTTCATCGCTTCTCTCCAGTAGTCCGATTAGTTCCGGTCCAGGTCGATGTCGATACCGAGCGACCGGATTTCCTTCACCAACACGTTGAACGACTCAGGCATGCCGGCATCGATCACGTGATCGCCCTTGACCAGGTTTTCATACACCTTGGTCCGGCCCGTCACGTCGTCCGACTTCACCGTCAGCATTTCCTGCAGCACGTACGATGCGCCGTACGCTTCGAGCGCCCACACTTCCATTTCACCGAAACGCTGGCCACCGAACTGCGCCTTACCGCCCAACGGCTGCTGCGTGACGAGCGAGTACGGGCCCGTGGAACGCGCGTGCATCTTGTCGTCGACCAGATGGTGCAGCTTCAGGTAGTGCATGTAACCGACCGTCACCGTACGTTCGAACATCTCGCCCGTGCGGCCGTCATACAGACGCACCTGGTTCTTCGACGGCGTCATGCCGAGGTTTTCAGCGATCTCGTCCGGGAACGCCAGATCCAGCGCGCGCGACATTTCTTCTTCCGTCGCACCGTCGAACACCGGCGTTGCGAACGGCACGCCTTCGCGCAGGTTCTTCGCGAGTTCGAGGATTTCGTCGTCGGAGAAGCTGTCCAGCTCTTCTGCGCGGCCCGACTCGTTGTAGATCTTGGTCAGGAATTCGCGCAGTTCAGCGATCTTCGTCTGACGCTGCAGCATTTCGCCGATACGCCAGCCGAGGCCCTTCGCGGCCCAACCCAGATGCACTTCGAGAACCTGACCCACGTTCATCCGCGACGGCACGCCGAGCGGGTTCAGAACGACGTCAGCCGGACGGCCGTCGGCCATGTACGGCATGTCTTCGATCGGCACGATCTTCGACACGACACCCTTGTTACCGTGACGGCCTGCCATCTTGTCGCCAGGCTGCAGACGGCGCTTGACTGCCAGATACACCTTGACCATCTTCAGCACGCCCGGCGGCAGTTCGTCGCCTTGGGTGAGTTTCTTGCGCTTCTCTTCGAACGCGAGATCGAACTGGTGACGCTTCTCTTCGATCGAGTTCTTGATCGCCTCGAGCTGGGCCGCTGCTTCTTCGTCCGCGAGGCGGATGTCGAACCAGTGGTAGTGGTCCAGATCTTCGAGGTAAGCGCGCTCGATCTTCGTGCCCTTCGCGAGCTTCTTCGGACCGCCGTTCGCGACCTTGCCTTCGAGCATACGGGCAAGACGCTGGAACGCGTCGCCTTCCACGATACGCAGCTGGTCGTTCAGGTCGAGGCGATAGCGCTTCAATTCATCGTCGATGATCTGTTGCGCGCGCTTGTCGCGCTGGATACCTTCACGCGTGAACACCTGCACGTCGATGACCGTGCCGCTCATGCCCGACGGCACGCGCAGCGACGTGTCCTTCACGTCCGAAGCCTTCTCACCGAAGATCGCGCGCAGCAGCTTTTCTTCCGGCGTCAGTTGGGTTTCGCCCTTCGGCGTGACCTTGCCGACCAGCACGTCGCCCGCTTCGACTTCCGCGCCGATGTACACGATGCCCGACTCGTCGAGACGGCCAAGCTGCACTTCCGCGAGGTTCGAGATGTCGCGCGTGATTTCTTCCGGTCCGAGCTTCGTGTCGCGAGCGACCACGTTCAACTCTTCGATGTGGATCGACGTGTAACGGTCGTCCGCTACCACCTTCTCCGAGATCAGGATCGAGTCTTCGAAGTTGTAGCCGTTCCACGGCATGAACGCGATCAGCATGTTCTGGCCGAGCGCGAGTTCGCCGAGGTCCGTCGATGCGCCGTCAGCCAGCACGTCGCCACGCGCAACCTTGTCGCCCATCTTTACGATCGGACGCTGGTTGATGTTCGTGTTCTGGTTCGAACGCGTGTACTTGATCAGGTTGTAGATGTCGACACCGACTTCACCCGCAACGGCTTCGTCGTCGTTCACGCGAATCACGATACGGCCCGCGTCGACGTAATCGACCACACCGCCGCGCAGTGCCTGAACCGTCGTGCCCGAGTCGACCGCCACGGTGCGCTCGATGCCCGTACCGACGACCGGCTTCTCCGGGCGCAGACACGGCACAGCCTGACGCTGCATGTTCGAGCCCATCAACGCGCGGTTCGCGTCGTCGTGCTCGAGGAACGGAATCAGCGAAGCTGCGACCGACACGATCTGCGACGGCGCCACGTCCATGTACTGGATGCGGTCCGGCGTGACCATCAGCGTTTCGCCCGCTTCACGCGACGACACGAGTTCGTCGGTCAGCGAGCCATTATCAGCCACTGCCGCGTTCGCCTGAGCGATCACGTAACGGCCTTCCTCGATCGCCGACAGGTAGTCGATCTGATCGGTCACCTTGCTGTCGACCACCTTGCGATACGGCGTTTCGAGGAAGCCATATTCGTTCAGGTGCGCGTACAGAGCGAGCGAGTTGATCAGGCCGATGTTCGGACCTTCCGGCGTCTCAATCGGACACACGCGACCATAGTGGGTCGGGTGCACGTCGCGGACTTCGAAGCCTGCGCGCTCACGCGTCAGACCGCCCGGGCCCAGTGCGGAAACACGGCGCTTGTGCGTGATTTCCGACAGCGGGTTGGTCTGGTCCATGAACTGCGACAACTGCGACGAACCGAAGAACTCGCGAATCGCCGACGAGATCGGCTTCGAGTTGATCAGGTCGTGCGGCATCAGGTTTTCGCTTTCGGCCTGGCCGAGGCGTTCCTTTACAGCGCGTTCGACACGCACGAGACCCGCGCGGAACTGGTTCTCCGCGAGTTCGCCGACGCAACGCACGCGGCGGTTGCCGAGGTGGTCGATATCGTCCACTTCGCCCTTGCCGTTGCGCAACTCGACGAGGATCTTGATGGTCGCAAGGATGTCGTCGTCCTGCAGCGTCATCGGGCCGACGATTTCGTCCCGGCCGACGCGGCGGTTGAACTTCATACGACCCACTTTCGACAGGTCATACGCTTCTTCGCTGTAGAAGAGACGATTGAACAGCGCCTCGACCGCTTCTTCGGTCGGCGGTTCACCAGGACGCATCATGCGGTAGATCGCGATGCGCGCAGCCATCTTGTCGGCGGTTTCGTCGATACGCAGCGTCGACGAGATGTACGGCCCCTGGTCCAGATCATTCGTATAGAGCGTCTGGATGTCCTTGATCTTCGCCTCGCGCAGCTTTTCGAGAACGGTTTCGGTGACTTCGTCGTTGGCGTTCGCGATGACTTCGCCGGTGTCGCCGTCGACGACGTTCTTCGCCAGCACGCGGCCGAGCAGATAGTCTTCCGGCACCGAGATGAACTTGGTCTTCGCGTTGTCGAGGTCGCGAATATGCTTGGCGTTGATCCGCTTGTCCTTCTGGACGATCACGTTGCCGTCGCGATCCGTAATGTCGAAACGCGCGACTTCACCACGCAGACGCTCCGGCACGAATTCCATCTGCGCGCCTTCCGGCATCAGCGTGAAATTGTCGAACACGAAGAAGTTTGCGAGGATCTGTTCCGGCGTGAGGCCAATTGCCTTCAGCAGGATCGTAACCGGCATCTTGCGGCGACGGTCGACGCGGAAGTACAGCACGTCCTTCGGGTCGAACTCGAAGTCGAGCCACGAACCGCGGTAAGGAATGATACGTGCCGAAAACAGGAGCTTGCCCGAGCTGTGCGTCTTGCCCTTGTCGTGCTCGAAGAACACGCCCGGCGAGCGATGCAGCTGCGAAACGATCACACGTTCCGTGCCGTTGATGACGAACGAACCGGTCGGCGTCATGAGCGGAATTTCGCCCATGTACACTTCTTGCTCCTTCACTTCCTTGACGACGGGCTTGCTCGGCGATTCCTTGTCGAGCAGCACCAGACGCACTTTGGCGCGCAGCGCCGAACAGTACGTCAGACCGCGCTGCTGGCATTCCTTGATGTTGAATGCCGGCGACGACAGCATGTAGCTCACGAACTCGAGGCGCGCGAAGCCGTTATGCGAAACGATCGGGAAAACGGAGGTAAACGCTGCCTGCAGGCCTTCCGGCTTGCGTTGCGTAGACGACGTGTCTGCTTGCAGAAACGTGCTGAATGATTCAAGCTGGGTAGCCAGCAGGAAAGGTACTTGGTGAACGATGGGGCGTTTCGCAAAACTCTTGCGAATACGCTTCTTCTCGGTGAAGGAATATTGCATACGATCTCCGAATCACGGCGGGCATAGTTGTCGAGGCAGGATACCTTGATGAGACAACCCGAGTGTTCACCGACTGAGACCCGATGGCCGTCCGATGGCTTGAACGAGCCTAGAAGCTTGGTGGTTGGCCGCTACCAACCGCTGGCTGACGGCAGCGGATGCCTGTGTTGCCCGCTACCCGACCAAACTTGCCTTCTGCAGTCGCTTCAGAAGACAAAGAGAAGCGCCGGTCAATGTTGCCGATTGGCGATTTTCTTTGGCTTCTGGGGATCACGTTCTTGCCGGAACAGAGCTGCAAAAACGTGGCCCCCACAAAGCACAAAAAGGCCGGCGGTGAAAAACCGCCAGCCTTCGCACAGCGCGTTGAAACTTACTTGATTTCAACCTTCGCGCCGGCTTCTTCCAGCTTCTTCTTGGCTTCTTCAGCTGCAGCCTTGGGCACCGCTTCCTTCACGGGCTTCGGTGCGCCATCGACCAGATCCTTCGCTTCCTTCAGGCCGAGACCCGTCAGTTCGCGAACAGCCTTAATGACCGAAACCTTGTTTGCACCGGTTTCAGCCAGGATGACCGTGAATTCGGTCTGCTCTTCAGCAGCAGCACCGGCGCCGCCTGCACCTGCCGGGCCTGCCACTGCAACAGCAGCTGCCGACACGCCAAACTTCTCTTCGAACGCCTTAACCAGCTCGTTCAGTTCCAGAACCGACATCGAGCCTACGGCTTCGAGGATGTCTTCTTTTGCGATTGCCATTTGAAATACTCCTAAATTGAATTCGGATACAGCCAGCGATCAATTACGCTCGACCGGTGTACGTTACGCAGCTTCGCCCTGCTTCTTTTCTGCCAGCGCGGCCAGAGCGCGCGCAAAGCCAGAAACAGGTGCCTGCATGACGAACAACAGCTTGGAGAGCAGTTCTTCGCGGCTCGGGATGTTTGCAAGCGCTTGCACGCCCGCTTTGTCCATCACCTTGCCTTCGTAGGAACCAGCCTTGATGATCAACTTGTCATTGCCCTTGCCGAAGTCGTTCACGACCTTGGCGGCAGCAATGGCATCTTCCGAGATGCCGTAGATCAGGGGGCCGGTCATCTGCTCTGCCAGAGGAGCAAACGGGGTACCCTCGACAGCGCGACGCGCCAGCGTGTTCTTCAACACGCGAAGGTAAACCTGTTGCTCACGCGCTTTCGCGCGCAGCTTGGTCAGATCGCCAACCGTGATCCCACGATACTCAGCCAGAACCATGGTCTGGGCTTTCGCGACTTGCGCGGAAACCTCGGCGACGACGGCCTGCTTGCTTTCTTTGTTAAGTGGCACGGTTAACCTCCAGATTCGATACACGCGGCGTGCGCCTTGTGTACCGCGTTCAATAACGGCGTCCGACCAGTCAGGAGTATTTCGACCGCCCGAGTTCCGCATTACTGCAGACATCCAACGGCTTCACTACTGCAAAACTTTTTCGGGTTCGCCATCTGCGTTGGCTTTGCATTAAGGACTCGCCTACCTGCTGCGTGCCCGCCAACGGTCTTTGACAACCGGTTGCGCGATGCAGACTGCCACCTCGCAACCGCCCAAAGCCCTTTAAAACCATCCCTGCTCACGCCGGGACGGTGAAATTCGTTACTGCGCGGCGATCGACGTCTGGTCGACGCGCACGCCAACACCCATCGTGCTCGACAGTGCAACCTTACGCAGGTACACGCCCTTGCTCGTTGCCGGCTTCGCCTTTTGCAGCGCGTCGATCAGAGCGTTCAGGTTGGTACGCAGAGCAGTCGGTTCAAACGAAGCGCGGCCGATGGTCGCGTGGATGATACCGGCCTTGTCGACACGGAATTGCACCTGACCAGCCTTCGCGTTCTTGACCGCGGTCGCGACGTCCGGCGTGACCGTGCCAACCTTCGGGTTCGGCATCAGGCCGCGCGGGCCGAGAATCTGACCGAGCGTGCCGACGATACGCATCGTGTCCGGCGAAGCGATCACGATGTCAAAGTTCAGGTTGCCGGCCTTGACCTGTTCAGCCAAGTCTTCCATACCAACGATTTCGGCACCAGCTGCGCGAGCCTGCTCAGCCTTTTCGCCCTGCGCGAACACAGCAACGCGGACCGACTTACCCGTACCAGCGGGCAGCACGACCGAGCCACGAACCACTTGATCCGACTTCTTCGCATCGATGCCGAGTTGCACAGCGACGTCGATCGACTCGTCAAACTTCGCGCTTGCGCATTCCTTCACGAGCGACAGAGCGTCGTCGATCGGGTACAGCTTCTGACGATCAATCTTTGCTGCAAATGCTTGCAGACGCTTCGAAAGCTTGGCCATTTACACGCCCTCCACGGTGATGCCCATCGAGCGGGCGCTACCAGCGATCGTACGGACCGCTGCGTCCAGATCAGCCGCCGTCAGGTCGGGCATCTTGGTCTTGGCGATATCTTCAGCTTGAGCGCGGGTGATCTTGCCGACCTTGTCGGTATGCGGCTTGCTCGAACCCTTGTCGACCTTCGCTGCCTTCTTGATCAGAACCGTAGCCGGCGGCGTCTTCAGAACGAACGTGAAGCTCTTGTCCGCGAATGCCGTGATCACGACCGGAATCGGCAGACCCGGTTCCATGGCTTGAGTCTGCGCGTTGAACGCCTTGCAGAACTCCATGATATTCAGGCCACGCTGGCCCAGCGCCGGACCGACCGGCGGCGACGGGTTGGCTTTACCTGCAGGGATCTGCAGCTTGATAAAGCCGATGATTTTCTTTGCCATTTCGAGAACCTCTTTGGAACGTCGACGCTCATGCTGACGTTCAGTGAGTAATAGCGCGTGTTCGCCGAGAAAGCTGGCTAGTTACGCTCCTCAACAACCATTACGCGGGCCGTAAGCGCGAAATACGGAACGCACCGGGGCGGTGCGTTCCGTAGAATTCTGGATTACAACTTTTCGACTTGGCCGAATTCCAGTTCGACCGGCGTTGCGCGGCCGAAGATCGTAACGGAAACACGGACTCGCGATTTTTCGTAGTTCACTTCTTCGACGCTACCGTTGAAATCAGTGAACGGGCCTTCCTTCACCCGCACCATCTCGCCCACTTCGAACAGGGTCTTCGGACGCGGCTTTTCCACGCCTTCCTGCATCTGCGACATGATTTTCTCAACTTCCCGCGGGGAAATTGGACTCGGGCGATTACGCGCCCCTCCGACAAAACCGGTCACCTTTGCCGTGTTTTTTACGAGGTGCCACGTTTCGTCTGTCATTTCCATTTCGACCAGCACATAGCCGGGAAAGAAACGACGCTCTGTCACTGATTTGTGACCGCCCTTCACCTCGACAACTTCTTCCGTCGGAACGAGGATCTGGCCAAACTGGTCCTGCATGCCAGCACGCTCGATACGCTCCTGAAGCGCCCGTTGCACGCTCTTCTCCATGCCGGAGTAGGCGTGCACCACGTACCAACGTTTACCACTCGGGGATGCCGGAGTATCGCTCATATCATTTCCAACCCAGAATCACCGAGAAAATCGCCCACTCAATGGATTTATCACTAATCCAGAGAAAGATTGCCATCACGACGACGAAGCCAAACACTACGAGCGTTGTCTGGGTAGCCTCTTTACGAGTGGGCCAAACAACCTTGCGGACTTCCTTGTACGAATCTTTGGCAAAAGCGATAAAACCCTTACCAGGCGCCGAGAGAAGACCAACGACAATACCCGCGATCGCACCAACAGCCAAGGCAGCTCCGCGGATGTACCACTCCTGGCCGCTCAGCCAGAAGAACCCCACGAACCCGGCCAGGAGCAGTAACACACCCGCGACCAGCATCAACTTGTCGCCAGATGTATTTACAGTTTCGACGGAAGGATTCGCCATAACACCTTAACGAAGCGCCACTACGACGCGATAGTTGGCAGGGGCAGAGGGAATCGAACCCCCAACCTTCGGTTTTGGAGACCGACGCTCTGCCAGTTGAGCTATACCCCTAAACCATTTGGGGCTGACGACACCGCCAACCCCGATACAACCGATTATCGAGAACTGTCTGGCGTTACTCGATGATCTTGGCGACGACACCGGCGCCGACCGTACGGCCACCCTCGCGGATTGCGAAGCGCAGGCCTTCTTCCATCGCGATCGGGTTGATCAGCTTCACCGTGATCGACACGTTGTCGCCCGGCATCACCATTTCCTTGTCCTTCGGCAACTCGATCGAGCCCGTCACGTCCGTCGTACGGAAGTAGAACTGCGGACGGTAGTTGTTGAAGAACGGCGTGTGACGGCCGCCTTCGTCCTTGCTCAGCACGTACACTTCTGCCGTGAAGTGCGTGTGCGGGTTGATCGAGCCCGGCTTCGCCAGCACCTGACCACGCTCCACGTCTTCACGCTTCGTGCCGCGCAGCAGGATACCCACGTTGTCGCCCGCCTGACCCTGGTCGAGCAGCTTGCGGAACATTTCCACGCCCGTGCAGGTCGTCTTCACCGTCGGCTTGATACCGACGATTTCGATTTCCTCGCCAACCTTGATGACGCCACGCTCAACGCGGCCCGTCACCACCGTGCCACGACCCGAGATCGAGAACACGTCTTCCACCGGCATCAGGAACGCGCCGTCCACCGCGCGCTCCGGTGTCGGGATGTACGTGTCCAGTGCGTCGGCCAGGTTCATGATCGCCACTTCGCCCAGTTCACCCTTGTCGCCTTCCAGCGCCAGCTTGGCCGAACCCTTGATGATCGGCGTATCGTCGCCCGGGAAGTCGTACTTCGACAGAAGTTCGCGCACTTCCATCTCGACCAGCTCCAGCAGCTCGGCGTCGTCCACCATGTCGCACTTGTTCAGGAACACGATGATGTACGGCACGCCAACCTGACGCGCCAGCAGGATGTGCTCACGCGTTTGCGGCATCGGACCGTCTGCTGCCGAGCACACCAGGATTGCGCCGTCCATCTGCGCCGCACCCGTGATCATGTTCTTCACGTAGTCAGCGTGGCCCGGGCAGTCGACGTGTGCGTAGTGGCGGCTAGCCGTTTCGTACTCGACGTGCGCGGTGTTGATCGTGATGCCGCGCGCCTTCTCTTCCGGCGCCGCGTCGATCTGGTCGTACGCCTTCGCTTCGCCGCCGAACTTCTGCGTCAGAACCGTCGTGATCGCTGCCGTCAGCGTGGTCTTGCCGTGGTCAACGTGACCGATCGTGCCCACGTTCACGTGCGGCTTGGTCCGCTCAAACTTACCCTTGGCCATTTTCGACTCCTAAGAGGATTTTCCGTACGTTGCGCTGGGCGCAAACAATCACCGAGTACTTCTGGTGCCCATGGGCAGGATCGAACTGCCGACCTCTCCCTTACCAAGGGAGTGCTCTACCACTGAGCCACATGGGCGCTACTTCCGCATTACTGGAGCGGGTGAAGGGAATCGAACCCTCGTCGTAAGCTTGGAAGGCTTCTGCTCTACCATTGAGCTACACCCGCAAGGATTATGGATTCCCGACAACTATTACAACTTGCATTCTGGTGGAGGAGGTTGGATTCGAACCAACGTAGGCGTAAGCCAACAGATTTACAGTCTGCCCCCTTTAGCCACTCGGGCACCCCTCCGCAGAGAACTTTCGATTATGGGGGAACAACATCTTTTTGTCAAGGCTTGCTTGACTGCTCCAAACCCAACGGCTCTCACTTATATGTAGTGATTCCAATCCATCGGTAAACGCAAAAACCCCACCCGGTTGGGGTGGGGCTTCTGACAGCATGAGGAGCCTGACGATGACCTACTTTCACACGGGCAATCCGCACTATCATCGGCGTGGAGTCGTTTCACGGTCCTGTTCGGGATGGGAAG
>NZ_FXAT01000028.1 GCF_900177725.1 Paraburkholderia susongensis
GTCTCTGTTGGTGTGGCGAACACGGCAAGCGGCAATGGTGCAGTGGCGATCGGGGATCCGAACGTCGCGACGGGCACTGGCGCGGTCGCGGTCGGCGCGAACAACACGGCAAATGGCCAGGGTGCGGTTGCGTCGGGTAATGCCAATACAGCAATCGGTCAGGGCGCCGTGGCACTGGGCAACACGAGCACGGCAGCAGCGGCAGGTGCTGTTGCACTGGGTGACAGCGCAATCGCGAGGAACACCAACGATGTCGCGCTGGGCTCGGGTAGCGTGACCGCGGCGGCGAATCCGACCTCGAGCACGACGATTGGTGGCAAGACGTACGCCTTTGCAGGTGCGAATCCGACCAGTGTGGTGAGCGTCGGTGCACTGGGACAGGAGCGCCAGATCACGAACGTGGCAGCAGGCCGGGTCAGTGCGACGAGCACCGACGCGATCAACGGCTCGCAGCTCTACGCGACGAACAGCGCGGTGAATTCGCTGTCGACGACCGTAGGCACGACGACGTCGCAAATTGCATCGCTGTCGACGACGGCCAGCTCGTTGTCGTCGGGCCTGAGCACGACCAACAGCAATGTGGCTTCGCTGTCGACGTCCACGTCGACGACGGCCAGTTCGCTGTCGTCGGGCCTGAGCACGACCAACAGCAACGTGGCTTCGCTGTCGACGTCCACGTCGACCACGGCCAGCTCGCTGTCGTCAGGTCTGAACACGACCAACAGCAATGTGGCTTCGCTGTCGACGTCCGCGTCGACGACGGCCAGCTCGCTGTCGTCGGGTCTGAGCACGACCGATAGCAATGTGGCTTCGCTGTCGACGTCCACGTCGACCACGGCCAGCTCGCTGTCGACGGCCGCCAGTTCGTTGTCGTCGGGTCTGAGCACGACCAACAGCAACGTGGCCTCACTGTCGACGTCTGCTTCGACGACGGCCAGTTCGCTGTCGTCGGGCCTGAGCACGACCGATAGCAATGTGGCTTCGCTGTCGACGTCCACGTCGACCACGGCCAGCTCGCTGTCGACGGCCGCCAGTTCATTGTCGTCGGGTCTGAGCACGACCAACAGCAACGTGGCCTCACTGTCGACGTCTGCTTCGACGACGGCCAGCTCGCTGTCGACGGCCGCCAGCTCGTTGTCGTCGGGTCTGAGCACGACCAACAGCAACGTGGCCTCACTGTCGACGTCCGCGTCGACGACGGCCAGCTCGCTGTCGACGGCCGCCAGTTCGTTGTCGTCGGGTCTGAGCACGACCAACAGCAATGTGGCTTCGCTGTCGACGTCCGCGTCGACCACGGCCAGCTCGCTGTCGACGGCCGCCAGTTCATTGTCGTCGGGTCTGAGCACGACCAACAGCAACGTGGCCTCACTGTCGACGTCTGCTTCGACGACGGCCAGCTCGCTGTCGTCGGGCCTGAGCACGACCAACAGCAACGTGGCCTCACTGTCGACGTCCGCGTCGACGACGGCCAGTTCGCTGTCGTCGGGCCTGAGCACGACCAACAGCAATGTGGCTTCGCTGTCGACCTCGGCCTCGACGGGCATCGCGAACTCGGTCCAGTATGACGATCCGAGCCACACGAAGGTCACGCTGGGCGGTGCGGGTTCGACCACGCCGGTTACGCTGACCAACGTTGCCGCGGGCACCAACCCGACGGACGCGGTGAACTATAGCCAGCTGTCGTCGCTGTCCACGGTCACGGGTACAGCGACGTCGCAAGTCGCTTCGCTGTCGACGTCCGCGTCGACGACGGCCAGCTCGCTGTCGTCGGGTCTGAGCACGACCGATAGCAATGTGGCTTCGCTGTCGACGTCCACGTCGACCACGGCCAGCTCGTTGTCGACGGCCGCCAGTTCGTTGTCGTCGGGCCTGAGCACGACCAACAGCAATGTGGCTTCGCTGTCGACGTCCGCGTCGACGACGGCCAGCTCGTTGTCGTCGGGTCTGAGCACGACCGATAGCAACGTGGCTTCGCTGTCGACGTCCACGTCGACGACGGCCAGCTCGTTGTCGTCGGGTCTGAGCACGACCAACAGCAACGTGGCCTCACTGTCGACGTCCGCGTCGACGACGGCCAGTTCGCTGTCGTCGGGCCTGAGCACGACCGATAGCAATGTGGCTTCGCTGTCGACGTCCACGTCGACCACGGCCAGCTCGCTGTCGACGGCCGCCAGTTCGTTGTCGTCGGGTCTGAGCACGACCGATAGCAATGTGGCTTCGCTGTCGACGTCCACGTCGACCACGGCCAGTTCGCTGTCGTCGGGTCTGAGCACGACCAACAGCAACGTGGCTTCGCTGTCGACCTCGGCCTCGACGGGCATCGCGAACTCGGTCCAGTATGACGATCCGAGCCACACGAAGGTCACGCTGGGCGGTGCGGGTTCGACCACGCCGGTTACGCTGACCAACGTTGCCGCGGGCACCAACCCGACGGACGCG
>NZ_FXAT01000004.1 GCF_900177725.1 Paraburkholderia susongensis
GACGCGGTGATCACGCCGCGCCCGAGCGCCTCGGCCGGAATATGCGCCATCTTGTTGTACGCGCCGCGCAGCTTGAACGAGAACACCGGCTGGTTATCCTCGCGCTTCAGGTACACCGGATTGCGCAGCCGCGCCGACAGGTTCGGCGCGTGTTCGAGTTCGGTCTCGCGCGCCACGTCGTAGACGCGCGCGGTCAGGGTCTTTTTCAGGTAGTCGTGGGAAGCCATGCAGGTGGCGCGGTGCGCTGTGTGAGACGGGAAAGGGTCAATGATAGCGCCAACGGTGCCCGCTCTGGCCTTTGCGCGCGCTGCGCCGGAGCGCTGTCGTGACCTCGCGGAGGCCATACGGGTGGCTTGCGGTGGCTATGCGGCGCTCCTGCCGCGATCGTTTCACGACTCTACGCGTCCAGGCGCGCCCGACCGTCCGGTCGGTAAATCGAGCGCGTGCGCGACGCCGGCCGATTCGTCCCGAAAGTGCCGCAGGTGCCGCCACAGCCCGCTTTCCGCCGGCAACGCGTGGCGGAATCATGCGGTAGAATTCCGTTTTGGAACAAGGATCGGAAGATGCACTGGCAGCCTCGGATCACCCACCTGATGCCCGTCCCGCGCGAATCCTGCCCCGCGGCGGAGCGGCACGTCCGGCACGCACGATCGTGTAGCAGTATCTGAGCGCCGCGAAGCGGCCGATGTGGGTAGACCGTCGGTTGCGCTTCGCTCCACTTCCCATAGAAAATTTCCAGGCATTGCGCCCCACGCGCATCGTCAGCCGACGCCTCGTGATGAGCGCGCCCGGTTGACCTACCGAGTCGTCCAAACATGAACGCACCTCAAGTTTTCGATCCGCACGGCGCCGCCGCTGCGGTGGCCGTCGATCCCGAAGCGCGTCTGCGCGAAATTCCCTATAACTACACATCGTTCTCCGACCGCGAAATCGTCATCCGCCTGCTGGGCGACGACGCTTGGGCGGTGCTCGCCGAACTGCGCGCGGAACGCCGTACCGGCCGCTCGGCGCGCATGCTGTACGAAGTGCTCGGCGACATCTGGGTCGTGCGCCGCAATCCGTATCTGCAGGACGACCTGCTCGACAATCCGAAGCGCCGCGCGCTGCTGATCGAAGCGCTGCATCACCGTCTCTCGGAGATCGAAAAGCGCCGCCGCGCCGATCTGATCGAGCACGGCGACGAAGCGGGCGTCGACCGTGCCGCTCGCGTCGAGACGCTGGTGCAGGCCGCGCGCCGCGCGGTCGACGATTTCGCGAGCGAATTCCAGAAGACTTACGATCTGCGCCGCCGCGCAACCCGTGTGCTGGGCAAGGTCACGGAAAAGGACAACATCAAGTTCGATGGTTTGTCCCGCGTGTCGCATGTGACCGACGCCACCGACTGGCGTGTCGAATACCCGTTCGTCGTGCTCACGCCGGATACCGAGGCCGAGATCGCCGGCATGATCAAGGCGTGTTTCGAACTGGGTCTGACGGTGATTCCGCGCGGCGGCGGCACGGGCTACACGGGCGGCGCGGTGCCGCTCACGCCGTTTTCTGCCGTCATCAATACCGAGAAGCTCGAACAGCTCGGCGCGGTCGAGATGACCGAACTGCCGGGCGTCGATCGCAAGGTCGCGACGATTTTCTCGGGCGCGGGCGTCGTCACGCGCCGCGTCACCGAGGCGGCCGAGCAGGCCGGCTTCGTGTTCGCGGTCGATCCGACTTCGCTCGACGCATCCTGCGTCGGCGGCAACGTGGCGATGAACGCGGGCGGCAAGAAGGCGGTGCTGTGGGGCACCGCGCTCGACAATCTGGCCTGGTGGCGCATGGTCGACCCGGAAGGGAACTGGCTCGAAGTCACGCGCCTCGAGCACAACATGGGCAAGATTCACGACATCGAAGTCGCGCGTTTCGAGCTCAAATGGTTCGACGGCAACTATGCGCCCGGCGAAAAACTGCTGCGCACCGAAGCGCTCGACATCAAGGGCCGCGTGTTCCGCAAGGAAGGTCTCGGCAAGGACGTCACCGATAAATTCCTCGCCGGCCTGCCGGGTGTGCAGAAGGAAGGCTGCGACGGGCTCATCACGTCCGCGCGCTGGGTGCTGCACAAGATGCCCGCGCATACGCGCACGGTGTGCCTCGAGTTCTTCGGCCAGGCGCGCGAGGCGATTCCGAGCATCGTCGAAATCAAGGACTACATGTTCGAGACGTCGCGCCAGGGCGGCGCGATTCTCGCGGGCCTCGAGCATCTCGACGAGCGCTATCTGCGCGCGGTCGGCTACGCGACCAAGAGCAAGCGCAACGCGTTTCCGAAGATGGTGCTGATCGGCGACATCGTCGGCAATGACGCGGACGCGGTCGCGCACGCGACCTCGGAAGTCGTGCGCATGGCGAATGGCAAGAGCGGCGAAGGTTTCGTCGCGGTCAGCGCCGAGGCACGCAAGCGCTTCTGGCTCGACCGCAGCCGCACCGCCGCGATCGCGAAGCACACCAACGCGTTCAAGATCAACGAAGACGTCGTGATTCCGCTCGACCGCATGGGCGAATACACGGACGGCATCGAGCGCATCAATATCGAGCTGTCGATCAAGAACAAGCTGCAACTGGTCGACGCGCTCGAAGCGTTCTTCAAGGCCGGCAAACTGCCGCTCGGCAAGAGCGACGACGCCAACGAAATCCCCAGCGCCGAACTGCTCGAAGACCGCGTGCAGCAGGCGCTCGATCTGCTCGCGCGCGTGCGCACGCGCTGGGAATTCCTGCGCGACAAGCTCGACCTGTCGTTGCGCGAGGCGCAGCACTACCTGGTCGGCCTCGGCTACGAAGCGCTCGCCGAGAAGTTCGCCGACCGCGTCGACGCGCAGCCCGACGCCACCGTGTTTCATATCACGCAGGACCGTACGATCCGCGTGTCGTGGAAGCAGGAAATCCGGGCTGAGCTGCGGCTGATCTTCAACGGCGGCGAGTTCAAGCCGATCCTCGACGAAGCCCAGGCGATCCACAAGCAGGTGCTGCGCGGCCGCGTGTTCGTCGCGCTGCACATGCACGCGGGCGACGGCAACGTGCACACGAACCTGCCGGTCAACTCCGACAACTACGAGATGCTGCAGGACGCGCACACGGCTGTCGCGCGCATCATGAAGCTCGCGCGTTCGCTCGACGGCGTGATCTCCGGCGAGCACGGCATCGGCATCACGAAGCTCGAATTCCTGACCGACGACGAGATCGGAGAATTCCGCAAATACAAGCAGCGCGTCGATCCGCACGGCCGCTTCAACGCGGGCAAGCTGCTCGAAGGCGCGGACCTGCGCAACGCCTATACGCCGAGCTTCGGCCTGATGGGCTACGAGTCGCTCATCATGCAGCAGTCCGACATCGGTGCGATTTCCGAGTCGATCAAGGACTGCCTGCGCTGCGGCAAGTGCAAGCCGGTCTGCGCGACCCACGTGCCGCGCGCGAACCTGCTGTACAGCCCGCGCAACAAGATTCTCGCCACGTCCTTGCTGGTCGAGGCGTTCCTGTACGAAGAGCAGACGCGCCGCGGCGTGTCGATCAAGCACTGGGACGAATTCAACGACGTCGCCGATCACTGCACCGTCTGCCACAAGTGCGTGACGCCGTGTCCGGTGAAGATCGACTTCGGCGACGTGACGATGAACATGCGCAACCTGCTGCGCAAAATGGGCAAGAAGAAGTTCAACCCGGGCAACGCGGCCGGCATGTTCTTCCTGAACGCGACCAACCCGCAGACCATCAATCTCGCGCGCACCGCGATGATGGGCGTCGGCTACAAGGCGCAGCGCCTCGGCAACGAAGTGCTCAAGAAGTTCGCGAAGAAGCAGACCGCGCATCCGCCGGCGACCGTCGGCAAGCCGCCGGTCACGCAGCAGGTGATCCACTTCATGAACAAGAAGATGCCTGGCAACCTGCCGAAGAAGACCGCACGCGCGTTGCTCGACATCGAGGACAACAAGATCGTTCCGATCATCCGCAATCCGCAGACGACCACCGCCGACACGGAAGCGGTGTTCTACTTCCCGGGCTGCGGCTCCGAGCGGCTGTTCTCGCAGGTCGGCCTCGCAACCCAGGCGATGCTGTGGGAAGCGGGCGTGCAAACCGTGCTGCCGCCGGGTTACCTGTGCTGCGGCTATCCGCAGCGCGGCTCGGGCCAGTACGACAAGGCCGAGCAGATCGTCACCGATAACCGCGTGCTGTTCCACCGCGTCGCCAATACGCTGAACTACCTCGACATCAAGACCGTGGTGGTGTCGTGCGGCACGTGCTACGACCAGCTCGCCGGTTACGAATTCGACAAGATCTTCCCGGGCTGCCGGATCGTCGACATTCACGAGTATCTGCTCGAGAAGGGCATCAAGCTCGACGGCGTGAACGGCGTGCGCTACATGTACCACGACCCGTGCCATTCGCCGATCAAGACGATGGACCCGGTCAAGCTCGTCAATCAGCTGATGGGCTCCGAACACGACGGTTACCAGATCGAGAAGAACGATCGCTGCTGTGGCGAATCGGGCACGCTCGCGGTCACGCGTCCCGACATTTCCACGCAGGTGCGCTTCCGCAAGGAAGAGGAAATCCGCAAGGGGGCGGCGAAGCTGCGCGGCATTCCTCTCGTCGCCGAAGCGGGTGCGAACGCGATCAACCCGGCCAATGCATCGGCCGGCGCCGCGGGTGCGCCGAACGGTTCCGTGCTGAAGGCTGGCGACGGTCCGCAGCCCAATCACGGAAACGCGGGCACGACCGACGTCAAGATCCTCACGAGCTGCCCGTCCTGTCTGCAAGGCCTCTCGCGCTACAACGAGGACGCGGGTACCGAGGCGGACTACATCGTGGTCGAGATGGCACGCCACGTGCTGGGCGAGAACTGGATGGCGGACTACGTTCAACGGGCGAACAATGGCGGAATCGAGCGCGTGCTGGTTTAATGGCACGACTGACGATTTTTGCCGAGGACGACGATGGACTGCTTTTTTTGCCGTGAAGACGGCGGCGATGTGCTGTGGCAGGACGACTCGCTGCGGGTCGTCCTCGCCGACGAACACGATTACCCGGGCCTCTGCCGCGTCATCTGGAATGCGCACGCGGCCGAGTTTTCGGATCTTTCGGCCGGCGAGCGCGATCGTGTGATGAAAGCCGTGTATGGGGTCGAGCGTGCGATCCGGCGCGTCATGCAGCCGGCAAAGGTGAATCTGGCGAGCCTCGGCAACCAGGTGCCGCATGTGCACTGGCACGTCATCCCGCGTTATTCGAACGACGCTCATTTTCCGCTGCCCATCTGGGCGCCGCGCCAGCGCACGGTGTCCGAGGTGATGCTGTCGTCGCGCCGCGCACAAGCCACGCTGCTGCGCGAAGCGGTGCGGCAGGAAATCGAACAGGCGCTCGGCTGAGCGTTGCGGGCGTCCCTGGGCGTCATTTAACCGGTCGCCGCGCGAAGCCCCAAGGGGCCAAAAGCTGGGGCGGCCCGGCGTTTTCTTTATGAGACCATCATGAGCGGATTGACTCCCGAGACCCCGGTGCCGACCGGCGTCGTCGTGCATTCGAAGTCGCGCGTGCTCGAATTGCAGTACGCAAACGGCGAATCGTATCGCCTGCCGTTCGAGCTGCTGCGCGTGTATTCGCCGTCGGCGGAAGTGCAGGGCCACGGGCCCGACCAGGAAACGCTGCAAACCGGCAAGCGCGAAGTGACGATCACGATGATCGAAGGCGTCGGCAATTACGCGCTGCAGCCCACTTTCTCGGACGGGCACGCCACCGGCATCTATTCGTGGGACCTGCTGTACGACATGGCCGTGCGTCAGGATGAACTCTGGCGCGCGTATCTCGCCAAACTGGAAGCGGCCGGCATCGATCGCGATACGCCGATGGTTCCCGCCGGCGCCGCGCACGGTCACTGTCACTGATACGATTCGCCCCCGAACGCCGCCTGAGCGGCGCAACATTCAAGAAAACGCGAAAGGACGAGCGCGATGAGCAAAACCCACTTCGGCTTTCAATCGGTCGACGAACAGGAAAAAGCGCAGAAGGTGGCGGGTGTGTTCCACTCGGTCGCCGCCAACTACGACTTGATGAACGACCTGATGTCGGGCGGATTGCACCGGGCGTGGAAGATGTTCACGATCGCCCAGGCGAACGTGCGGCCGGGCTACAAGGTGCTCGACATCGCGGGCGGCACGGGCGACCTGTCGAAGGCATTCGCGAAGCAGGCCGGTGAGACCGGCGAAGTCTGGCATACCGACATCAACGAATCGATGCTGCGCGTGGGCCGCGACCGGCTGCTCGACAAGGGCGTCATCACGCCGGCGCTGCTCTGCGACGCCGAGAAAATTCCGTTTCCGGACAACTACTTCGATGTCGTGACCGTGGCCTTCGGCTTGCGCAACATGACGCACAAGGACATCGCGCTCGCGGAAATGCGCCGCGTGCTGAAGCCGGCCGGGCGGCTGCTCGTGCTGGAATTCTCGAAGGTATGGGATCCGCTAAAAAAGGTCTACGACATCTATTCGTTCAAGGTGTTGCCGTGGCTCGGCGAGCGTTTCGCCAAAGACGCGGACAGCTACCAGTACCTGGCGGAGTCAATCCGCATGCATCCGGACCAGGAAACTTTGAAAACAATGATGGAACAAGCTGGTCTCGACGGCGTCAAATATTACAATTTGTCAGCTGGCGTGGTAGCTTTACATGTGGGGACCAAGTACTAGGGTTCCTAACCCATCGATTTTTAAAGGAAAGTGCGAAATGTCCGATTCAGGTTTGTTATCTACTCGTAAGGTTAAGCGGTCACTGGCGAGAAAAATCGGACTGATCGCGATGGTCGGTCTGCTCGTGGCAGGCTCGCTTGCTTCCCTCGACGCCGAAGCCCGCCGCATGGGCGGCGGCCGCAGCCTCGGCCGTCAGTCGAACAGCCTCCAGCAGCAGCGTCAAACGCCGCCGCCGGCGCAACCGGCGCAGAACAATCAGGCCATGCAGCAGCAGCGCCCGCAGCCTACGCCCGCGCCGACTACCGCGCCGAACCGCAACCGCTGGCTTGGGCCGATCGCGGGTCTCGCGGCCGGCCTCGGCATCGCGGCGTTGCTGTCGCACTTCGGTCTCGGCGAGGCATTCGCTGGCGCGTTCGCCAACGTGATCGTGCTCGCGATCATCGCGATGATCGTCATCTGGCTGATCCGCCGCTTTACCGGCCGCAAGCGCGCTGCGGCGCAGCCGGCGTATGCCGGCACGGCGCCGTCGCTGAACACGGGTAACACCGGCTACGCGCAGGAGCCGCGCTACAGCGCGCCGCCCACTGGCTCGTATCTCGAACCGCAAGGCAACCCGCTCGCCACGCCGTCCGCCGGCGCCGCGCCTGTCGTGCCGGCCGGCTTCGATTCGGAAGCGTTCCTGCGCAATGCGAAGGTGTACTTCGTGCGCCTGCAGGCCGCGTGGGACGTCGGCAATATCGAGGACATCCGCGAATTCACGACGCCGGAAATGTTCGCCGAAGTGCGCGTCGATCTTGCATCGCGCGGCACGCAGTCGGACCAGACCGACGTGGTGCAACTGAACGCCGAGCTGCTCGGCGTCGAGGAGCGGGCGAACGAGTACTTCGCGAGCGTGCGCTTCTCCGGCCTGATTCGCGAGGAGCCGGGTGCGGCGGCCGAGCCGTTCGTCGAGGTCTGGAATCTGTCGAAGGCGAATCGCCCAGGCGAAGGCTGGCTGCTCGCTGGCATCCAGCAGGTCGAGCAGCACTGAGGCATTGGCTCAGCCGGTTTCGAAAAACACCGGGGACGGCGCGCCGGTTTCCGGCCTCGCGCATCGTTTTGGCCGTTCGGCCAGGCAGGCTGCGAAGCGAACGGACGTTACAATAGAAACCCGCGCGGGCACCTCGCCCGCGCGGGTTTTTTCTTGCCACTTTCGATGACCCTCGCCGCCAAGCCCTTCGCTGCTGCTGTCAATCATCTGCTCGCCCGCGAATCGTGGGCACGTGAGCGCCTCGTTCCTTACGCGGGCAAGACCGCCCGCCTGTCGTGTCCGCCGGTTGCGCTGTCGCTGCTGGTGCAGCCGGACGGCCATCTGGGCACGATCGGCGAAGCCGACGCGCATCAGTTCGACGTGACGATCTCGGTGCCGTCCGACGCGCTGCCGGCTTTCATGCAAGGCGGCCAGGCTGCCGTGATGAAGCACGTGAAGATCGAAGGCGACGCCGAATTCGCCACCGTGATCGCGAAACTCGCCGAGCATCTGCGCTGGGAGCCGGAGGAGGATCTCGCGAAGCTGATCGGCGACGGTCCGGCCTGGCGCATTGCATCGGTCGTGCGGACGGTCGGCGAGCATGTGCAGCGCACCGGCCGCAACCTGCTCGACAGCGCCGCCGAGTATCTGCTCGACGAGAATCCGCAACTGGTGCGCCGCACCGCGCTCGACGACTTCAACGCCGAACTGGCGCGCGCTCGCGACGCGTTGGCGCGCGTCGAAAAGCGCATCGAGCGTCTTGAACAGAAGGTCGAAGCCCGCGGCGCGAACGCGCCGGGCGGCGCCGCCACGTTGCGCGGCACGCGCTAGTCACCGGGCCCAGTCATGCGTTTTCTGCGTTTTCTCAAGATATTTTTTACGGTCATCCGCTTCGGCCTCGACGAAATGATGCTGAGCCGCATCAACGACCGGCGCGTGCGCTTGCTGCTGCGTATCACGACGATCGGCCGCAAGTTCGACGAGCCGCCGGGCGTGCGTCTGCGGCTCGCGCTCGAAAGCCTCGGGCCGATCTTCGTCAAGTTCGGCCAGGTGCTGTCGACCCGGCGCGATCTGCTGCCGGTCGACATCGCCAACGAACTCGCGAAGCTGCAGGACCAGGTGCCCCCGTTCGACTCGGCGGTCGCGATCGGGCTCGTCGAGAAGTCGCTCGGCGCGCCGGTCGATGTGCTGTTCGACGACTTCGAGCGGGTGCCGGTGGCGAGCGCGTCGATCGCGCAGGTTCACTTCGCGAAGGTGAAGGCCGGCCAGCATGCGGGCAAGGCCGTCGCGGTCAAGGTGCTGCGCCCGAACATGCTGCCCGTGATCGACTCCGATCTCGCTCTGCTGCGCGACATCGCCGTGTGGGCGGAGCGCCTGTGGGCGGACGGCAAGCGCCTGAAGCCGCGCGAAGTGGTCGCCGAATTCGACAAATACCTGCACGACGAACTCGATCTGATGCGCGAGGCGGCCAACGGCAGCCAGTTGCGGCGCAATTTCCAGGGGCTCGATCTGCTGCTCGTGCCGGAGATGTACTGGGAGTTCTGCACGCCCACGGTGCTGGTCATGGAGCGCATGGTCGGCGTGCCGATCAGCCAGGTCGAGACGCTGCGCGCGGCGGGCGTCGACATTCCGAAACTCGCGCGCGAAGGCGTCGAGATCTTCTTCACCCAGGTGTTCCGCGACGGCTTTTTTCACGCCGACATGCATCCCGGCAACATCCAGGTGAGCCTCGATCCGGCGCACTTCGGCCGTTATATCGCGCTCGACTTCGGCATCATCGGTGCGCTGTCGGACTTCGACAAAAATTACCTCGCGCAGAACTTCCTCGCGTTCTTCAAGCGCGACTACCATCGCGTCGCCACGCTGCATCTGGAGTCGGGCTGGGTGCCGCCGACCACGCGCGTCGAGGAACTCGAAAGCGCGATCCGCGCGGTCTGCGAGCCGTATTTCGACCGCGCGCTAAAAGATATTTCGCTCGGCCAGGTGCTGATGCGGCTGTTCTCCACCTCGCGGCGCTTCAACGTCGAAATCCAGCCGCAACTGGTGCTTCTGCAGAAGACCATGCTGAACGTAGAAGGGCTCGGCCGCTCGCTCGATCCGGAACTGGACCTGTGGAAGACCGCGAAGCCCTATCTCGAACGGTGGATGAACGAGCAGATCGGCCTGCGCGGCTGGTACGAACGCCTGAAGATCGAGGCGCCGCAGTGGAGCAAGACGCTGCCGCAGTTGCCGCGCCTCATCCATTACATGCTGGCCGAGCGTAACCATCCGGCGGGCGGGGCGAACGACGACGTGGTCCGCCAGATTCTGCTCGAACAGAAACGCACCAACCGGCTGCTGCAAGGCTTGCTGCTGTTCGGCGTGGCGGTCGGCGTGGGGGCAGTGTTGGCGCGGGCGTTTCTGGCGCTCGCTTATGGTGGATAGCGCAACGACCGACCGCAACCTGTACGAGGCATCCGATGAGCGACCCGACCCAACCCTCCGCGCCTGATTTCTCGACCCGCGATCCCAACTCCCCCGAGTTCTGGGACGAACGCTTCGAGCGCCGCTTCACGCCATGGGATCAGGCGGGCGTGCCGTCTGCGTTCCGGGCGTTCGCCGGGCGTCACCGTGACGCTCCGGTGCTGATTCCGGGCTGCGGCAGCGCATATGAAGCGGTGTGGCTTGCGCAGCAGGGCAATCCGGTGCGTGCGATCGACTTCTCGCCGGCTGCCGTCGCGGCCGCGCGCGAGCAGTTGGGCGCGCAGCATGCGCAACTGGTCGAGCAGGCGGATTTCTTCACCTATGAGCCGCCGTTCACACCGGCATGGATTTATGAGCGCGCGTTTTTCTGCGCGTTGCCGCCGTCGCGCCGCGACGACTACGCACGCCGGATGGCCGAACTGCTGCCCGCCGGCGCGCTGCTCGCGGGTTTCTTCTTCATCGGCGCGACACCGAAGGGGCCGCCGTTCGGTGTCGAGCGCGCCGAACTCGACGCGCTGCTCACGCCGCACTTCGAGCTGATCGAAGACGAGGCGGTGGCCGATTCGATCGCCGTGTTTGCCGGACGTGAGCGCTGGCTTACCTGGCGTCGTCGCGGGTAAGGACGGCTGCCGTAGCGTACGTGGCGCCGGCTGCCCTTGAGAGCTTCACGGGCCGCCCCCATTTAACGTGACGGCGGCGTGTGTCGCGCATTGGCTCCCGAAATCCGGGGGCGGCTACCGTTTGCGGCTATAATTCAAGGCTTTGCAAGCGTTTACAAGATTTCAGTAGGGATTTGGAGTAGGAAAGGATCATGCCGATCTACGCTTATCGTTGCGGGTCATGCGGCTTCGGGAAGGATGTGCTCCAGAAGATGAGCGACCCTCAGTTGACACAGTGCCCCGAGTGCGGGAAAGACACCTTTAGCAAACAACTCACCGCCGCTGGCTTCCAGTTGAAGGGCTCCGGCTGGTATGTGACCGATTTTCGCGGCGGCAGTGGCGGCGCGAGCGCGCCGGCCAAGCCGGAAGCCGACCATGCCGCGACATCCGATGCGGCCCCGGCCACGGCCGCCGCGCCGGCAGCCCCCGCGGCTGCATCGGCTGCGTCCGCTGCTCCGGCCGCCGCGGCCAGCACGAGCGGCTCGGACAACGCCTAGTGGCACTGCCGCCCGCGCGGGCGGCGCATCTACCGCGCGTCGGGCTTCGGTCCGCGCGGCTTTCTGGCGGTACACATGACGACGAAAAAAACCACGCTCAAATCGGTGTTCCTGACCGGCCTGCTGGTGCTGGTGCCTCTGGCCATCACACTGTGGGTGCTCGGTCTGATCATCGGCACGATGGACCAGACGCTGCTCCTGCTGCCCACTTCCTGGCAGCCGGAACGCGCGATCGGCTATCGCCTGCCCGGCTTGGGCGCGGTGCTCACGCTCGCGTTCATCTTTGTCGTCGGGCTGTTGACGCAGAACTTCATTGGGCAGAAGCTCGTGAAGTGGTGGGAGCTGCTGGTCGCTCACATTCCGGTGGTCGGCCCGCTCTACACGAGCGTCAAGCAGGTGTCGGACACGTTGCTCTCGAGCAGCGGCAACGCGTTCCGCAAGGCGCTCCTGATCGAGTATCCACGCCGCGGTTCCTATACGATTGCGTTTCTGACCGGGATCCCGGGCGGCGACGTAGCCAACCACCTGAAAGAAGAGTACGTCAGCGTCTACGTGCCGACTACGCCGAACCCAACGTCCGGCTTCTTCCTGATGGTGCCCAAAAGCGAAGTGATCGAACTCGACATGACAGTCGACGCTGCGCTCAAGTACATCGTCTCGATGGGCGTGGTGGCGCCGTCCGCGCCGCAGCCGGCGCCGGTGCGCCGCACGACCGTCGAGCCTCCGCTGTAATGCCGGTGCGCAGTGTTTCACGCAGTGTCCAACTGCGGCGCGCCGTTCAACCAATGCAAAACGAAAGACAAACATCATGTCGATGAGATCTGAATACTGCGGTCTGGTGACCGAAGAACTGCTGGGCCAATCCGTCTCGCTGTGCGGCTGGGTAAGCCGCCGCCGCGACCACGGCGGCGTCATCTTCATCGACCTGCGCGATCGCGAAGGGCTCGTTCAGGTCGTCTGCGACCCGGACCGCGCGGAAATGTTCAAGGCCGCCGAAGGCGTGCGCAACGAGTTCTGCCTGCAGATCAAGGGTGTCGTGCGCAGCCGTCCGGAAGGCACGACCAATGCCGCGCTCAAGAGCGGCAAGATCGAAGTGCTGTGCCACGAGCTGATCGTGCTGAACGCGTCGATCACGCCGCCGTTCCAGCTCGACGACGACAACCTCTCGGAAACCACGCGCCTCACGCATCGCGTGCTCGACCTGCGCCGTCCGCAGATGCAGCACAACCTGCGTCTGCGCTACCGCGTCGCGATCGAAGCGCGCAAGTATCTCGACGAGCAGGGCTTCATCGACATCGAAACGCCGATGCTGACCAAGAGCACGCCGGAAGGCGCTCGCGACTACCTCGTGCCGTCGCGCACGAACCCGGGCCAGTTCTTCGCCTTGCCGCAGTCGCCGCAGCTCTTCAAACAGTTGCTGATGGTCGCGAACTTCGACCGTTACTACCAGATCGTCAAGTGCTTCCGCGACGAAGACCTGCGCGCCGACCGCCAGCCGGAATTCACGCAGATCGACTGCGAAACCTCGTTCCTCTCGGAACAGGAAATCCGCGACCTGTTCGAAGCGATGATCCGCCACGTGTTCAAGCAGACGATCGGCGTCGAGTTGGACGCGAAATTCCCGGTCATGGAGTACTCGGAGGCGATGCGCCGTTTCGGTTCGGACAAGCCGGACCTGCGCGTGAAGCTCGAATTCACCGACCTCACGGACGCCGTCAAGGACGTCGACTTCAAGGTGTTCAGCACGCCGGCCAACACGAAGGACGGCCGCGTCGCGGCGCTGCGCGTGCCGAAGGGCGGCGAACTCTCGCGTGGCGACATCGACAGCTACACGGAATTCGTGCGCATCTACGGCGCGAAGGGCCTTGCGTGGGTCAAGGTCAACGAAGTCGCGAAGGGTCGTGACGGTCTGCAAAGCCCGATCGTCAAGAACCTGCACGACGAAGCGCTCAAGGCGATCGTCGAGCGCACCGGCGCGCAAGACGGCGACATCATTTTCTTCGCGGCGGATCGCGCGAAGATCGTGAACGACAGCCTCGGCGCGCTGCGCCTGAAGATCGGCCATTCGGAATTCGGCAAGGCCAACGGTCTCGTCGAATCGGGCTGGAAGCCGCTGTGGGTGGTCGACTTCCCGATGTTCGAGTTTGACGAGGAAGACAACCGCTACGTGGCCGCGCATCACCCGTTCACGAGCCCGAAGGACGAGCACCTCGAATACCTCGAAACGGACCCGGCGCGCTGCCTCGCGAAGGCCTACGACATGGTGCTGAACGGCTGGGAAATCGGCGGCGGTTCGGTGCGTATTCACCGTGAGGAAGTGCAGAGCAAGGTGTTCCGCGCGCTCAAGATCAACGCGGAAGAAGCGCAGGCCAAGTTCGGCTTCCTGCTCGACGCGCTGCAATATGGCGCGCCGCCGCACGGCGGCATCGCGTTCGGTCTGGACCGCATCGTCACGATGATGGCCGGCGCCGACTCGATCCGCGACGTGATCGCGTTCCCGAAAACGCAGCGCGCGCAGTGTCTGCTGACGCAGGCGCCGAGCGAAGTCGACGAGCGCCAGCTGCGCGAGTTGCACATCCGTCTGCGTACGCCGGAGCCGAAGGCGTAAGCCGAGTCCGCATGGCGTGGCCGTTTTTGAGGCGGCCACCCGGGCAATCCGAAAAAGGCGCTGCGGTGAACCACACCGCAGCGCCTTTTCCGTTTTTTGCGTTACAGTGAAGCCACCGCTTTCGAGTCACTTTCGACCGTCATCCGACATGTACCGCGTGCGTCGTCGCGCTCAGTTTTCAAACCATGCCGAAACCGCCGAAAATTCCGCAGTCCGTGCTCGTCATCATCCATACGCCGGCGCTCGACGTGCTGCTGATCGAGCGCGCCGATCATGCCGGGTTCTGGCAGTCCGTGACAGGCTCGAAGGACCGGCTCGACGAACCGCTCGCCGAAACGGCGGTGCGTGAGGTCGGCGAGGAGACCGGCATCATGATCGGCGGCGCGCTCGTGCCGCACAGCGCGCTGCTCGACTGGCGCTATTCGATCGAATACGAGATCTACCCGGAATTCCGCCACCGCTACGAATCCGGCGTGATCCACAACACCGAGCACTGGTTCAGCCTGCAGGTACCCGAGCGGATCGACGTGACGCTCGCGCCGCGCGAGCACACCGCGTTTCTGTGGCTGCCGCATGAAGAGGCGGCGTCGCGTTGTTTTTCGTCGTCGAATGCCGACGCGATCCTGCAGTTGCCGCGCCGGCTTGGCGCGCGTTCGGCCGGCTTGCAGAGCGATCCGCAGACCGATCTGCGGACTGCTCCCCGGACCGGCCCGCAGGCCGGGGAGCGTGGCCGGTGAGTGCTGGCGGCGCAGGCCGTTTCGCGCGACTGCGGCACACGCTGCTCGGCCGCCGTTACTGGCAGCGCTACCGCTTCACCACTAACAACGAGGTCAAGCTGCTGCGCTCCGGCGACGAATTTTTCGAGGCGCTGATCGGGCGCATCGACGCCGCCGGGCACGACGTCATGCTCGAAACCTACATCTTCTGCGACGACGAAGCCGGCCAGGAGGTCAACGACGCCTTGCTGCGCGCGGCCGCGCGCGGCGTCAGGGTGCGCGTGATTACCGACGGCGTCGGCACCGCGCGCCTGAAGATGTTCGAGCAATGGCCGCTCGCCGGCGTCGACCATCGCATCTACAACCCGCATCTGTTCGGCCGTTTCGGCTTTTCGCGCACGCATCGCAAGCTCGCGGTGATCGACGATCAGTACGCTTACTGCGGCGGCATCAACATCGTCGACGACTACGAGAACAACGGCGAGAAGCTGCCTTACAGGCGCTGGGATTTCGCGGTCGAATTGCAGGGGCCAGTGGTCTCCGACGTGCGCGACGCGTTCGAGGTGCAGTGGAGACGGATTCGCGTCGGGCATCGGCCGCTCGAATCGATGAGGCCCGACCTCGCCCCGCACGACACCGCGTCGCTCGGCAGCTTGCGGCGGCGCCGGCGTCGCCGTAACGAGGCGTTGTGGGCGGGCGGCGAGCCGTGCGTGGCTTTCGTCGCGCGCGATAACCTCATCAACCGCCGGGCGATCGAAAAGGCGTATCTGGCCGCGATCGGCCAGGCGCGCCACGAAATCCTGCTCGCGAATCCATACTTCATGCCGGGGCGCAAGCTGCGCCGCGCGCTGGTGGTCGCGGCGCGGCGCGGCGTGATGGTGAAGCTGGTCATCGGGCGCAAGGAGTTCAAGGCGCTCGATTACGCGGTGCCGTTCCTCTATCACGCGCTGCTGCGCGCGGGGGTGCAGATCGCCGAGTACGAAAAGACGCTGCTGCACGGCAAGGTCGCCGTGGTCGATTCGAACTGGGGCACCGTGGGTTCGTCGAATCTCGATGCGCTCAGTCTGATGCTCAACAACGAAGCCAACGTGGTGCTCCTGAACGATCCGGCGATCGGCGGGTTGCGCGAGGCGATTCTCGGCGCGTTCGCGGACGCGCGCCGGATCGATGAGGCGCACTACGAATCACGCCCGGCCCGCCTGCGCGCGCTGAGCTGGATCGCGTACACGAGCTATCGGGTTGCGATGAAACTGCTGACGGTGGGCGGATACGACTAGAGTCCAGCGGCTCGCTTGCTGCATCATGTCGGCGAGCAGGGGCAATTGAAGAGACAATCGAAGAAGCAATACGCTGATTGGCAACCCTCGTTTCAAGGCAAACGCCTCTAAAAATCTGATTGATCTGATTGTCGAAAGCCGCAAAATTGGAACCGGGTTAGAAACCGGTTTCTAATAAAGTCCTTGTTTCGCGGACGGCAGCACTCAATAATAGTACGGCCGTTCGATTTTATTTCGACCACATTAGAACGGTAAAAAACAGCTATGCGAAAAGGCGAACAAACGCGAGCCGCGATTCTCGATGCCGCACTCGATCTGGCAAGCCGTGACGGACTGGAAGGTCTGACCATTGGCTTGCTGGCCGAGCGCATGCAGATGAGCAAGAGCGGTGTGTTCGCGCATTTCGGGTCGCGCGAGGATTTGCAGGTCGAGGTCGTGCGCGAATACCACCGTCGTTTCGAAGACGAGGTGTTTTTCCCGAGTCTGCGCGAGCCGCGCGGTCTGCCGCGCTTGCGCGCGATGATCTCCCGCTGGATCGAGAAACGCATTCAGGAAGTCACGACTGGGTGCATCTACATCAGCGGCGCCGTCGAATACGACGATCGCGCGGACAGCCAGGTGCGCGAGCAGCTGGTGGCGAGCGTGACGATGTGGCGCGCGGCGCTCACGCGTGCGATTTCGCAGGCGATGGACGAAGGGCATCTGCGTGCCGATACCGATCCGCAGCTGATGCTCTTCGAACTGTATAGCGTCACGCTCGGTCTGCATCACGACGCGCGCTTCCTGCATCTGCCCGATGCGGTGCGTCTCACGTGGGCCGCGCTGGAAAAACTGATTAATTCGTATCAGAGCGAAAGCCGTTAGCGGCGTCGCCGGAACTTACCGGAAACGCGCGGTGCAGAAGGTCCGTCCACGGACTCAGCCAACGGCCTGGCTTTTTGTCAAACTTGGAGAGAGTCATGGGACAGTACGCCGCGCCGTTGCGCGACATGCAATTCGTGTTGCACGAAGTGCTCAACGTCGAAGCCGAACTCAGGCACATGCCGAAGCACGCGGATCTCGATGCCGACACGATCAACGCGGTGCTCGAGGAAGCCGGCAAGTTCTGCTCCGAAGTGCTGTTCCCGCTTAATCATAGCGGCGACCAGGAAGGTTGCACGTATGCCGGCGACGGCGTCGTGACCACGCCGAAGGGCTTCAGGCAAGCGTATCAGCAGTACGTCGAAGCCGGCTGGCCGGCGCTCGGCTGTGACCCGGAATACGGCGGCCAGGGGCTGCCCGCGTTCGTCAACAACGCGCTCTATGAAATGCTGAACTCGGCGAATCAGGCGTGGACGATGTATCCGGGCCTGTCGCATGGCGCGTACGAGTGTCTGCATGCGCACGGCACGCCCGAGCTGCAGCAGCGTTATCTGCCGAAGCTCGTCGCGGGCGTCTGGACCGGCACGATGTGTCTGACCGAGCCGCATTGCGGCACCGACTTGGGTATCCTGCGCACGAAAGCCGAGCCGAACGGCGACGGTTCGTACGCGATCAGCGGCACGAAGATCTTCATCTCGAGCGGCGAGCATGACCTCGCGGAAAACATCGTTCACCTCGTGCTCGCGCGTTTGCCCGACGCGCCGAAGGGCACCAAGGGTATTTCGCTGTTCATCGTGCCGAAGTTCATTCCGAACGAAGCGGGCGAGCCCGGCGAGCGCAACGGCGTGAAGTGCGGCTCGATCGAACACAAGATGGGCATTCACGGCAACGCGACCTGCGTGATCAATCTCGACAACGCGCGCGGCTGGCTCGTCGGCGAGCCGAACAAAGGCTTGAACGCGATGTTCGTGATGATGAACGCCGCGCGTCTCGGCGTCGGCATGCAGAGCCTCGGGCTCACCGAAGTCGCTTTTCAGAACTCGCTCACGTACGCGAAAGAGCGTTTGCAGATGCGTTCGCTCACGGGCCCGAAGGCGCCTGAAAAAGCCGCTGACCCGATCATCGTGCACCCGGACGTGCGCCGCATGCTGCTCACGCAGAAGGCCTACGCCGAAGGCGCGCGCGCGTTCTCGTACTGGTCGGCGCTCCATATCGACAAAGAACTGTCGCACGCCGACGAAGCGGTACGCAAGGAAGCGGCCGATCTCGTCGCGCTGCTCACGCCGATCCTCAAGGCGTTCCTGTCGGACAACGCGTTCGAGGGCACCAATCACGCGATGCAGATTTACGGCGGTCACGGTTTCATCGCCGAATGGGGCATGGAGCAGTACGTGCGCGATGCGCGCATCAACATGATCTACGAAGGCACCAACGGTATTCAGGCGCTCGACCTGCTCGGGCGCAAGGTGCTCGGCGACATGGGCGCGAAGATGAAGAAGTTCGGCAAGCTCGTCGCCGAGTTCGTCGAAGCCGAGGGCATCAAGCCGGAAATGCAGGAGTTCGTGAACCCGCTCGCCGACATCGGCGAAAAGGTGCAGAAGCTCACGATGGAAATCGGCATGAAGGCGATGCAGAACCCGGACGAAGTCGGCGCCGCGGCTGTGCCGTATCTGCGCACGGTCGGCCACCTGGTGTTCTCGTACTTCTGGGCGCGCATGGCGCGTATCGCGCTGGACAAAGAGGCTTCGGGCGATCCGTTCTACAAGGCGAAGCTCGCCACCGCACGCTTCTACTTCGCGAAGCTCCTACCCGAAACGGCAATGACGATCCGCCAGGCGCGCGCCGGTTCGAAACCGATGATGGAAGTCGACGAAGCGCTGTTCTGACGCTCACGCTGAAAACGGACGAGGCGTTCGCGCATACCGGATTTGCAACGCCTCGCTCGGGTCGCATCGCGGCATGTGTCGATAGACCCGCGATAGACCCAGCGAGACACCCACCGAAATCAACATCGCGCGAAGAGCCGCTGAATCTTCGCGACACAGCATCAATTCCCGGAGGAACGACGTGAGCAATCTGATCATTCGCAAGGTCGCCGTGCTCGGCGCCGGCGTGATGGGCGCGCAGATCGCCGCGCACCTGATCAACGCCAAGGTGCCGGTGCTGCTGTTCGACCTGCCCGCAAAGGAAGGCCCGAAAAACGGGATCGCGCTGAAGGCGATCGACAATCTGAAGAAGCTGTCGCCGGCGCCGTTCGGCGTGAAGGACGACGCGCAATACATCCAGCCCGCGAACTACGACGACGACATCGAGAAGCTTGCCGAGTGCGACGTCGTGATCGAGGCGATCGCCGAGCGCATGGACTGGAAGCACGACCTCTACAAAAAGGTCGCGCCGCACATCGGCCCGAACGCGATCTTCGCGACCAACACCTCGGGTCTGTCGATCACCGCGCTCTCCGAAGGTTTCGCGGACGACCTGAAAGCGCGCTTCTGCGGCGTGCACTTTTTCAATCCGCCGCGCTACATGCATCTGGTCGAGCTGATCCCGACCGCGACGACGCGCCCGGAAATTCTCGATCAGCTCGAAACGTTCCTGACGAGCGTGGTCGGCAAGGGCGTCGTGCGCGCGAAAGACACGCCGAACTTCATCGCGAACCGCGTCGGCATTTTCTCGATCCTCGCGGTGATTGCCGAAGCCGGGAAGTTCGGCCTGCGTTTCGATGAAGTGGATGACCTGACCGGCGCGCGCCTCGGCCGCGCGAAGTCGGCGACGTTCCGTACCGCCGACGTGGTCGGTCTCGACACGATGGCGCACGTCATCAAGACGATGCAGGACACGTTGCCCGATGATGCGTTCTTCCCGGTCTACGAAACGCCCGCCGTGCTCGCCGAACTCGTGAAGAAGGGCGCGCTCGGTCAGAAGACGGGCGGCGGCTTTTACCGGAAGGAAGGCAAGGCGATCAAGGTGCTCGATCCGAAGACGGGCGAGTACGTCGATGGCGGCGGGAAGGCGGATGAAATCGTCGGCCGCATTCTCAAGCGTCCGCCCGCCGAGCGTCTGAAGCTGCTGCGCGAAACGCAGCACCCGCAGGCGCAGTTCCTGTGGGCGATCTTCCGCGACGTGTATCACTACATCGCCGTGCATCTGGAGTCGATCGCCGACAACGCGCGCGACGTCGACCTCGCGATCCGCTGGGGCTTCGGCTGGAACGAAGGCCCGTTCGAAGGCTGGCAGACGGCCGGCTGGCAGCAGGTCGCCGGGTGGGTGCAGGAAGACATCGCGGCGGGCAAGGCGCTCGCGAACGTGCCGCTGCCGTCGTGGGTGCTCGAAGGCCCGGTTGCCGGGAAGGGCGGTGTGCATACCGGCGAGGGCTCATGGTCGCCGGCCACGAAGACGTTCGTGCCGCGTTCGTCGCTCGACGTGTATCGCAAGCAGGTGTTCCGCGCGCCGCTCGTCGGCGAAACCGGCGCCGATCCGAAGACCTACGGCAAGACGCTGTTCGAGACCGACGCGGTGCGCGCATGGGTCGACGATCGCGCGGGCGAGGACGACGTGCTGATCGTGTCGTTCAAGAGCAAGATGAACACGATCGGACCGGCGGTGATCGACGGTCTGACACAAGCAATCGAGCTGGCGGAAAAAGACTACAAGGGGCTGGTGGTGTGGCAGCCGACCTCGCTGAAGCTCGGCACACCGGGCGGTCCGTTCTCCGCGGGCGCGAATCTCGAAGAAGCGTTGCCCGCGTTCATGATGGGCGGCGCGAAGGGTATCGAGCCGTTCGTGAAGAACTTCCAGCAGGGCATGCTGCGCGTGAAGTACGCGAACGTGCCGGTGATCGCGGCGATCTCGGGCATCGCGCTCGGCGGCGGCTGCGAGCTTGCGCTGCATAGCGCGAAGCGTGTCGCGCACATCGAGAGCTATATGGGTCTCGTCGAGGTCGGCGTGGGTCTCGTGCCCGCGGGCGGCGGCTTGAAGGAAGCGGCGCTGCGCGCGGCCGAAGCGGCAAGCCAGGTCGGCGCGACGAACGATCTGCTGAAGTTCCTGCAGAAGTCGTTCGAGAACGCGGCGATGGCGAAGGTCTCGGCCTCGGCGCTCGACGCCCGCGCGATGGGTTATCTGAAGCCGTCCGACACGATCGTCTTCAACGTGTTCGAACTGCTCGACGTCGCGAAGAAGGAAGCGCGCGCGCTCGCCGCAGCGGGCTACCGTGCGCCGTTGCGCGCGGCGCAGGTGCCGGTGGCGGGCCGCTCGGCGATCTCGACGATCAAGGCCTCGCTCGTCAACATGCGCGACGGCCGCTTCATCAGCGAGCACGATTTCCTGATCGCGAGCCGCATCGCGGAAGCGGTGTGCGGCGGCGACGTGGAAGCGGGCAGCCTCGTCGACGAAGAATGGCTGCTGCAACTCGAGCGTCGTGCGTTCGTCGATCTGCTCGGCACGCAAAAGACGCAGGAACGGATCATGGGCATGCTGCAGACCGGCAAGCCGGTGCGTAACTAAGCGGCGATTCGCACAATGTGCATGGGACCAGAGTAAGCGTTAAAGCGCTAACTCTGGTCGACCGCAACAAGTTGCATGGGACCAGAGTAAGCGCTAAAGCGCTAACTCTGGTCGACAGAGAGGAACTCGAAATGGCAAAGCAATTGCAAGACGCATACATCGTCGCCGCGAGCCGCACGCCGATCGGCAAGGCGCCGCGTGGTGTGTTCCGCAACACGCGCCCGGACGAACTGCTCGTCCACGCGATCAAATCGGCTGTGGCGCAGGTGCCCGGCCTCGACACCAGCGTGATCGAAGACGCGATCGTCGGCTGCGCGATTCCTGAAGCGGAGCAGGGCCTCAACGTCGCGCGTATCGGCGCGCTGCTCGCGGGCCTGCCGAACACGGTCGGCGGCGTTACGGTGAACCGCTTCTGCGCGTCGGGTCTGACCGCGCTCGCGATGGCCGCCGACCGCATCCGCGTCGGCGAATCGGACGCGATGATCGCGGGCGGCTGCGAATCGATGAGCATGGTGCCGATGATGGGCAACAAGCCGTCGCTGTCGCCGCATATCTTCGATCGCAACGAAGACGTCGGCATCGCGTACGGCATGGGCCTGACCGCGGAGAAGGTCGCCGAGCGCTGGAAGATCAGCCGCGAAGCGCAGGACGCGTTCTCAGTCGAATCGCATCGCCGCGCGATCGCCGCGCAACAGGCCGGCGAATTCAACGACGAAATCGCCGCGTACATGGTCGCCGAGCGCGTGCCCGATCTCGCGACCGGCGAGATCAGCGTGAAGACGCGCGAGGTCTCGCTCGACGAAGGTCCGCGCGCCGACACGTCGATGGAAGGCCTTGCGAAACTGCGCGCCGTGTTCGCGAACAAGGGCTCGGTGACGGCCGGCAACAGCTCGCAGACCTCGGACGGCGCGGGCGCGTTGATCGTCGTGTCGGAGAAAATCCTCAAGCAGTTCAACCTGACGCCGCTCGCGCGCTTCGTGAGCTTCGCGGTGCGCGGCGTGCCGCCGGAAATCATGGGCATTGGTCCGAAGGAAGCGATTCCGGCCGCGCTGAAGGCCGCGGGCCTGAAGCAGGACGACCTCGACTGGATCGAGCTGAACGAAGCGTTCGCCGCGCAGTCGCTCGCGGTGATCCAGGATCTCGGTCTCGATACGGCGAAGATCAATCCGCTCGGCGGCGCGATCGCGCTCGGCCACCCGCTCGGCGCGACGGGCGCGATTCGGGCGTCGACCGTGGTGCACGGCCTGCGCCGCCGCAACTACAAGTACGGCATGGTGACGATGTGTGTCGGCACCGGCATGGGCGCGGCGGGCATCATCGAGCGCCTGTAAGCAGGTTCGCCATGATCCTCGCGGTGGTTTTCGGGTGAGCGAGCTGACCCGTGGCATTCGCGAGGGACCATGCAACGGTTCGCAGGCCGCTCGGCTTGCGAGCCGTTTTTACATTCAGCAGGAGCGAAAGGAGATGAATGGGATGACGACGGATATTCTGGTCGAGCGCGCCGACGCGGTGCTGACGATTGCACTGAACCGGCCCGGCAGAAAAAACGCGATCACGGCCGCGATGTATCAGGCGATGGCCGACGCGCTTGCCGAAGCACAGCGTGACGCGTCGGTGCGCGCGATCCTGATTCGCGGCAGCGCGGGCATTTTCAGCGCCGGCAACGATCTCGAAGATTTCATGAAGACGCCGCCAGTCGGCGAGAACGCGCCGGTGTTCCAGTTCCTGCGCGCGATCAGCTCGGCGGAAAAGCCGCTGGTGGCTTCGGTCGCGGGGCCGGCGGTGGGCGTCGGCACGACGATGCTGCTGCATTGCGATCTCGTCTACGCGGCCGACACCGCGAGCTTCTCGCTGCCGTTCACGCAGCTCGGGCTGTGTCCGGAGGCGGCGTCGAGCCTGCTGTTGCAGCGCGTGAGCGGCTATCAGGCTGCGGCGGAAAAACTGCTGCTCGGCGAAGCGTTCGACGCAGCGGAAGCGCAGCGCATGGGCTTCGTGAATCGCGTGCTGCCTGCGGCCGAGGTCGACGCGTTCGCGGCATCGCAGGCGGCGAAGCTGGCGGCGCTGCCCGCGTCGTCGTTGCGCGTGACGAAGAGTCTGATGAAGCGCGCAAGCCACCAGGAACTGCAAACGCAGATAAGCGAGGAAGCCGTGCATTTCGGCAAGATGCTGCTCGCACCCGAAGCGCGCGAGGCGTTCAAGGCGTTCTTCGAGAAGCGCAAGCCGGATTTCCGGCAGTTCGATTGAGCGGGAATGACTTGAGTGACCGCCTACCGGGTCAAGCGCAATGAAGCGGGTTATCCCCAGGGCGTGTTGGTTCTGACCACGGCGTTGAGCGTGGGGAGCAGCTTGCGTATGCAAGCGACCAGCGCGACCTTGGGAGGCTTTCCGGGTCAGCTTCCCAAGCGAACGAAGTGCCCCAATTCGGCTGAAATGGCCTTCGCGGTCAGCACCAGTTTCGGTGCGATTTCCTTGATGCGGCTTTCGGTCATCAGCGTAGCCGGCGCCCACATGCCGATGCCGAACGTCGCCACGCCCGAACGATCGTAGACAGGCGACGCAATGCCCACCATATCGTTCGAGAATTCGCCGATGCTGAGCGAGTAGCCGCGCTCGCGCGTGCGCGCGAAGTCATCGCGCAGCGCTTCCGGATCGACGATCGTATCGGCGGTGCTCCGCTTGAGCGGTGAACCGAGCACGGCGCGTTCGAACTCGGGGTTGTACGCGACGATCGCCTTGCCCATCGCGGAGCAGTGTGACGGCGCGTGACTGCCGACCGTCGTGACGATGCAAGCGCATGCGCCGATATCGGCTCGCCGGCCACACAGGAGAAGGTGCAATGAGTGCGTCAGGGTGTCCCGCTCCGCTCGTGGAGATCGATCATCTGCAATGTTTCTCCGGCGGGCAACGGCAGCGCATTGCGATCGCGCGTGCGCTGGCGAGCGAGCCCGAGTTCCTGATCTGCGACGAACCGACTTCCGCTCTGGACGTATCGGTGCAGGCGCGTGTGCTCAATCTTCTGAGTGATCTGCAGGATCAACTCGGCCTCACGTACATGCTGATCTCGCACAACCTCGCTACGGTCTATCAGATGGCCGACCGCGTGGCGGTGATGCAGGGCGGACGGCTATGCGAGATCAACGATACCGAATCGTTATTCAAGGCGCCCCAGCAGCCATACACGCGGATGCTGATAGACAGCGTGCCTGTTTTGAACTGACTGCCAAAGCGTGATTCACCGCAGACGTCGCGATCCCTTGCGATCCTTTGACGCATGCCGTGCGTCGGAGGATTGGCTCAGTGTGACGAAAAGCCCGCCAACGTTTCGTTCTAGTTCACGTCAACGAGCACCCGGCCGCGTAGTTGCCCGGTGAGCAGCGCGTTTGCGGCCGCCACGACTTCTGGAAGCCTGACCGTACGTGTGTTGATCTGCTCGAGCATGGGCATCGGAAGATCCGTGGCGATCCTGCGCCATGCGCGCACGCGTTGCTCGTACGGCAGCATGACCGAATCCACGCCCAGAAGCTTGACGCCGCGCAGGATGAACGGCATGACGGTGGTTGGCAGATCCGCTCCGCCGGCCAGCCCGCAAGCAGCAACCACACCGTTGTAGTTCATTTCCGCAAGCACGCGCGCCAGCACCCTGGAGCCGACCGTGTCGATTGCGGCCGCCCACTTCTGGCCTTCGAGTGCACGCGGCGCTTCGGCCCACGATGGATCGTCCGCGAACGCGCGGGCTCCAAGCCCCTTCACAAAGTCGTGCTTTGCGGCGCTGCGGGTCAGCGCGGTCACGTCATAGCCGAGATGCGCAAGGATCGCCACCGCGGTACTGCCGACGCCGCCAGAGGCGCCTGTCACGAGGACAGGTCCGCTTCCCGGATTGATGCCGGCGGCCTCGAGTGCGTCCACGCACAGCATCGCGGTGATGCCGGCAGTGCCGATCATCATTGCCTGACGCGTCGTGAGCGAGTCAGGTAACGGGACCAGCCAGGCGCCACGGACGCGCTGAAACTGGCTGTAGCCTCCCCAGTATTTTTCGCCGACGCCCCAGCCCGTCAACACCACTTTCTGGCCCGGCTTCAGGCTCGCGTTCGTTGTCTCGACGATTTCGCCGGAAAAGTCGATGCCCGGCACCAGCGGCCACGATCTGACGATTTTGCCTTTGCCGGTGATCGCGAGCGCATCCTTGTAGTTGAGCGTGGAGTAGTCGATTTTGACCAGAGTGTCCTCGGCCGGTAACGCGTCGAGCTTCAGCGTCTCGACGGC
This sequence comes from Paraburkholderia susongensis, assembly GCF_900177725.1. Classification (GTDB taxonomy): domain Bacteria; phylum Pseudomonadota; class Gammaproteobacteria; order Burkholderiales; family Burkholderiaceae; genus Paraburkholderia; species Paraburkholderia susongensis. The sequence goes on from NZ_FXAT01000004.1 coordinate 25,552, forward strand.
GGCGAGCGTTTTCCGGTCTTCCTCGCGAAGCAGCAGGGCTTTAAAGGTCGTTTCGGACATCGAAAAGTTCTCCGTAAGTCGAATGCGGATGTGCGATCAGTCGGCAAAGCGGCGATCGCGCCAGCGGATCGCTTCGCGCATGCCCTGCGCGCGCGCCACTTCCATGAACGCAGTCTTGTCGGGGCAGACCGCGGACTCGATCGCGTGATCGATGTCGAGGCTGTGTTGCAGCGATTCCTTCATTCCGCGCACTTCAAAGCTGTGATTGATCGCGCGTTTGGTCGACTGGACCAGCGATGGGTCGATCACGCTCAGCGTGTGGGCGATTCGTAGCGCCTCGTTCAGATGTTCGCCTTCCGGGACCACGCGGTTGACGAAGCCGAATTCGTGCGCGCGCACGGCGGTGATCCGGTCGAGGCCGCTCAGGATGATCTCCTTCGCCTGCTTCGGATTGGCCATCCAGGGCAGCAGCATCGTCACGATGCCGGCGCCGAACTTGAGCTCGGGCTCGCCGAAGATTGCCGACTGCGCGGCAATGGTCATGTCACAGGCGAGTGCGATCTCGAACGCGCCAGCGAGGCACGCGCCGTGCACTGCCGCGATGGTTGGCTTCGGACAGTCCCAGAAACGCATCGTCGTCTTGAAGTCGCGATCGAGAATCTCACGCCAGATCGCCTCTCCCTCGGGGCGCGCGTCCATTTGCTCCTTCAGATCGAAGCCCGAGGAAAATGCTTTTCCCGCGCCGGTGACGACGATCGCGCGCACCGTTTCATCAGCTTCCGCGCGATCGAGGGCGGCATTGATATCGAGCAGTGATTGCTTGCCTAATGCATTGAGTCGTTCGGGGCGGTTCAGCGTCACCACGGCAATCGGAGCGTTGACCTCGTAGCGCAACGTGTTGAAGTCGGTCATGAAAATCCTCGCGAACTAGACGATCGGCCAGGTTGAAACTTATAAACGCTAGTTGACTGGTCGTCTAGTAAAACTTAGAGTTGGTACGGGAAACTACCGAACCGCGGTCGGCACCGCACGAGGATGGCAACGATGACAACGGCATCGATCAGGAAGGGCAACGAGCGGCGTGCGGAGTTGATTCGTTACGGCGTCGCAATTCTCACCGAAAAGGGCTTTCACAATTTCTCGATCGACGAACTCGTCGCGCTCGCTGATGTGCCGAAAGGGTCGTTCCACTACTACTTTGCGAACAAGGATGCGTACTGCCTCGAGGTGATCGACGCGTACGACAACTATTTCCAGAAAAAACTCGAGTCGCATTTTGGCGATACGGATCTTTCGCCGCTCGGGCGCATCAAGGCGTTCACCGATGATGCGGCCGCGGGAATGCGCCGTCACAAGTATCGGCGGGGCTGTTTGATCGGCAATCTCGGCCAGGAACTTGCGGCGCTTGACGAGACCTACCGGAAAGTCCTTTCCAAAGTGCTGCAAGGCTGGCAAACGCGTTTGCAGCTATGTCTCGACGAAGGCAAGCAATGTGGCGAGGTCGGTCAGGGTACCGATACGAAAGCGCTCGCGCGTTACTTCTGGAGCGCCTGGGAAGGCGCCGTGCTATGCGCGAAACTCGAAAAATCCCGCGAGCCGCTCGATAACGTGAGCTCGGCGTTTCTCGCGCACGTCAAGGCGAGGTTGTAGCGCCCGCATTGCCGGCGTCTTTCCTGCTTCGTCTTTCTCCTCTCGTCTCGCCGATAGCTTCGTCACATACGAAGCTCCAGCTCCGGCCGCCGCATCGCACGGCTCGCTTATTCAAGAGTCCTGCGCATTGTCATTGCACTGCAACGCAATGCAGTCCTACGTAACGCACCCGCACGAACCCTATCAGTAGAAGTCCGACTTTTCAGCAAGATTCTGTTTCCACATGATGGGCAACAGTTAATTGTTAACAATCAGACAGGAGGCGTGTGGTGCTTTTCTTGTCGCTCGTGCTGAACGGTTTCGTATTCGGATCGATCCTGCTGCTATCCAGTCTGGGCCTTACGCTGATCTATGGCGTCGGCCGGGTCATCAACTTTGCCCACGGCGCGTTGTTCAGCGTCGGCGCGATGGCCGGCGCCTGGCTCGCGACGCGCGGTTTATCCCTGTGGGGGCTGCTGCCGCTGACGGCGATACTCGTCGGCGCGGCCGGCGTGGCGATCGACTGGGCTCTGTTCGCGCGGATCCGCAATCGCCCGATGATGGATGGTTTGCTGCTCACCTTTGGTCTGGCGATGCTGATCACCGGTCTGCTGTACGAGTTCGGCGGGCGCAGCATTCAGGCTCTGGTGCCGCCGCCCGTGCTGGCGGGCACGGTTCACGCAGGCGGAGTGTCGTTGCCGGTATACCGGCTGTTTGCGTCGCTGCTGGCGATTGCGCTCGCGTTGGCGCTGATGATGGTGCTGCGCAACACGCGCTGGGGACTGCGCGTGCGAGCCGCCAACGACGACAGTGAAATGGCCGCATGTCTCGGTATCGATCGCAACGTGCTGATGCATTCCGTCGTCGGCGTCAGCGCGGCTCTCGTCGGTGTCGCGGGCGTCGCGTCTGCGCCAATCTTCAACGCGTATGCAACCGTGGGCGACAAGATGCTGATTCTGTCATTCATGGTGGTCATCGTTGGTGGTCTCGGCAGCTTTCGCGGCGCGGTTGTGTCGGCGTATCTCGTCGGCATGATCGTCGTGTTCGGCGAGGCCTATACCGGCGGACAAGCGGCGCTGATGGTGCTGTTCATCCTGGTCATGGCGATGCTCGTGCGCTGGCCGCGCGGACTGTTCGGCGAAGGGCGAACTGAATGACGCCGTCTATCCACTGGTTCGATCACATCATTTCCCACGAGCGCACGCCATGAAGAAAGAGATCGACTCGAAGACGTTGCTGCAGGTCTCGCCGCTGCAACCCCGCCGCGCCAATGTGCTTTCCACCGTCGCGCTAGTACTGGTTGCCGTCGCCGTGCTGCTGCCGCTGCTGCTAGCCGACCAGCCGTTCACGATCGTGATGTTCTCGCACGCGTTTATCGCGGCGATGCTTGCGGTGAGCCTCGACATGCTCACCGGCAACACGGGCCTGCTGTCGTTCGGACATGCGGCGTGGTTCGGCTTCGGCGCGTACGTGGCTGGTCTGCTCGCCCGCAGCCTGACGGCTGATCTACTGTTGGTGCTGGTCATGACCGCGTTGCCGACGCTGATCTTCGCGTTGATCGTTGGCGCGATCTTTCTGCGCCAGGTTGGCAAGACCTTTGCGATCCTCACGCTCGCGTTCAGCCAGGTGCTGTATTCGCTGGTGTTCGTTGCCGGCAGTACGACGGGCGGTGAGGACGGTTTGCAAGGCGTGCCAGCGCCGACGCTATTCGGCATTACGCTGGCCGGGCAAAACACCTGGTATTGGCTGCTGCTCGGTGTTCTGCTGGCAATGATCGCGGGCGTGCTGTACCTGCGCAGCACGCCGCTCGGCAGGGCATGGCTCGGGCTTCGCGATAACGCGCAGCGGGCGCGCTTCATCGGTATGGATGTGTTCCGTCTGAAGCTGATCGCCTATGCGGTTTCGGCGACACTCGCAAGTCTGACCGGCGCTCTGTTCGTGCTGTTCAACGGCGCCGTCACGCCGGAAGTGCTGGGCTGGTTCCAGAGCGGCAAGATCCTGATGTACGTGGTGCTCGGCGGGGTGGGGAGCGTGGTGGGTCCCGCGCTCGGCGCGATCGTCTTCACATTCGCCGAGAACGCGATCAGCAGCTTTACGGATGCATGGATGGTGTATTTCGGCGCGCTGTTCGTGATCGTCGTGATCGTCGCGCCCGGAGGACTGTATGGACTGTTCGAGCCGCTGCGTGCGAAGCTGTTGGCGCGCAGCGGCACGGAGGTCGACCGATGAGCGCGCTGCTGCAAACCCATGCGTTGTGCCGCCATTTTGGCGGCCTGCATGCCGTGCGCGACGTGTCGCTCAATGTCGGGCAACGCACCATCCACTCGATCCTCGGCCCGAACGGCGCGGGCAAGACCACGCTTTTCAACCTCATTACCGGCGCGATTCCGCCCGCGTCCGGCACTGTCCTGTTCGACGACAGCGACGTGACCGGCTGGACGCCCGAACGCCTCGCGCGACGCGGCATCGTGCGCACGTTCCAGCGCACCAGCGTGTTTCTCGAGCTCAGCCTGTGCGAGAACGTCGCGCTCGCGATCCGCTCGCACCGGGGCCTGAACTATAGCGTGCGCCTCTCGCGCGCGACAGATGCCGCAGTTCGCGAAGAAGCACATCAATGCCTGCGCAGTGTCGGTCTGGCCGAAAAGGCCGGCCTTCGCGCGAAGGCGCTCGCGCACGGCTCGCAACGCGCGCTCGACGTCGCGATCGGCCTTGCGCTGAAGCCTCGCCTGATCCTGATGGACGAACCGCTCGCCGGCATGTCGAAGGGCGACCGGCACGGCATCGGCGAGCTTATCGTCAAGCTGCGCGACGAATTGGGGCTCACTGTCGTGCTGGTCGAGCACGACGTCGGCATGGTGATGTCGCTGTCCGACGTGATTACCGTGATGCAGAACGGCAAGGTGATCGCCGAGGGGCCGCCTTGCGTGATCCGCGACAGCGCCGCCGTGAAAAGCGCTTATCTGCACGGGAGTTTTGCGTCATGAGCGAGAGTGCGAGCCGCGAGTTGAAGCTCAACGACGTAACGGCGTCTTATGGCAGCAGCCGGATCCTGCACGGAGTGTCGATGTGCGTGCGGCGCGGCGAAGTCGGTTGTCTGCTCGGACTGAACGGCATGGGCAAGACCACCACGCTGCGAGCCATTCTTGGCCTGGTCGACCGGCAGGAAGGACAGATTGTCTGCGACGGCCGGCCGCTGAACGGCCCGACGCATCGACGCGCGCGCGCCGGCGTCACGCTGGTGCCGGAAGACCGGAAGGTGTTCTCCGGACTGAGCGTGCGCGAGAACCTCGAGGTCGCGCGGCAACGCCCGTCCGACGACGTGGCAGCTTTCACGATTGACGACGCGACGCGGCTCTTTCCGCGTCTGGCCGAGCGGATGGACCAGCTCGCGGGGACGCTGAGCGGCGGCGAGCAGCAGATGCTGGTGGTCGCTCGCGCAATGGTGGCGAACCCGCGCTATATCCTGCTCGACGAACCGACCGAAGGGCTCGCGCCGAATTACGTGGAGGCGATCCACGACGCCATCGTCGAGATGCGAGCGCGCGGCTTCGGTGTGCTGCTGGTGGAGCAGAGCCTCGCGCTGGCGACCGCCGTCGGCGATCACTTCCAGGTGATCGAGAGCGGGCACATCGTCTACAGCGAGCCGCGCGAGCGCGTGCTCGCCGAACCCGCGGCCCTCGAAAAGCGACTTACGGTGGAATGACCTGATGCCTTCAATCGACCATGCGATGCATGACGGCACGCTCGTGCTGACGATCGACAATCCGGCCAAACGCAATGCGTTCACGTATGGCATGACGCAGGCGCTCGGCGCTCACCTCGAAGCAGCGGAGCGCGACCCTGTGGTGAAGTGCGTGGTGATTACCGGCACAGGCGACGTCGCGTTTTCTAGCGGACACGACCTCAACGAAATGCTCGCGCATCAGGAGCACGCGTCCGATCCTTCGCTGAATGAGCCGTTTCTGCTGCCCGCACGGATGCGCACGCCGACGATCGCGGCGATCAACGGCTTCTCGCTCGCCGCCGGCTTCATCCTGGCGCTGAATTGCGACTTCCGCGTGTGCGCGTCGAATGCGCGTTTTGCGGCGCCGGGCGCCCGCATCGGATTGCTGCCGATCGGCGGCCAGTTGAGCCGTCTGCCGGCGCTGATGCCACATGCGATCGCGCATGAACTGCTCGTGACGTGCCGCGACATGCATGCCGATGAAGCGTATCGCGTCGGCTTTGCGAATCGTCTCGTCGAGCCCGGCGGCGCGCTCGATGCGGCGCTCGATATGGCGGCCGGAATCACGCGCCAGTCGACGGGGGTCGTGCGCGAAGTGAAGGCGGGGCTCGAACTGCTGCTGAGCGACGGGGCTGCCGCCGCCGGCGATCACGAATGGCGCATGAGCGCCGAATTGCAGCAGGCGCCGGACGCCGTCGAAGGAGTCCGGGCGTTCCTCGAAAAGCGCGCACCGAATTTCCAATAATTCCGTCTGCCCGAACCCAATCCTATCGTCCATGAAAAACGAGATCGAATCGAAAGCTCTGTTGCGCGCTTGCGGCATCGCCACAACCGAACCCGTACTGGCCACCACGGCCGCTGAGGCGCGGCGAGCCGCCGCCGCGCTTTCGGCGCCCGCCGTGCTGAAGGTCGTGTCGCCGGACATCGTGCACAAGGCGGCGGCTGGCGGCGTGCGGGTTGGCGTGCCGCTGGCCGAGGTCGAACGGGCATTCGACGCGATCGTTTCCGCATGCCATGCGTCGTCGCCAAATGCGCGGATCGAGGGCGTGCTGGTCGAGGAGCGTGTTCCCGAAGGGCTCGAAGTGTTCATCGGCGCGCGAGTCGATCGCGACTATGGCGCAATCGTCCTGCTCGGCCACGGCGGCACCGGCGTCGAGCAGCGGGAGGCTCCCGCTGCCGCGCTTGCGCCGCTCGATTCGCGCGCCGCGCAAGCGCTGATCGACGAGGCGTTTGCGCCGCAACGCCAGGCGCTCGACACGGATGGCCGCGCGGCGTTGCTCAAATGTCTGCTGGCGATCGCCGGCGGCGACGGGCTGCTCATGCGCGGTGAAACCGGCGACCTCGACATCAATCCAGTGGTGGTCGGAGCGAACGGCTGCGTTGCGGTGGATGCGGTCGTGATGCCGCTCGATCCCGCGTTGTCCGCGCGCGTGCTGTCGGACGAGCAGGTCGCGCGGGCGGGTAACGCGCGCCGGGCGAGACTCGGCGACGGCCGCGCACTGTTCGATCCCGAGTCGATTGCCTTCATCGGCGCATCGACGGTCAGCAGCAAGCTTGGCTATCGCAGCATCCGCAACCTGCTGGATTACGGCTTTGAAGGGCGCATTTATCCGATCCATCCCAAAGCCGCGACGATCTGCGATCTGCCGGCCTATCCGACGATCAGCGATGTACCGGGCCCGGTCGATCGCGCGTACATCGCGCTCGGCGCGGCGCAGGTGCCGCAAGCGCTTCGCGAATGCCAGCGTAAGGGCGTCAAGGTCGTCCAGGTATTGACCGCCGGCTTCTCCGAGTGGTCGGCCGCCGAAGACGCGGCGACGGGCGAGCGGCTCGAACGCGAGATCGCCGGCGTGCTCGCCGATGGCGGCATGCGGATGGTCGGGCCGAACTGCATCGGCACGTTCAGCGCGACGAGCCGGATGGCGCTTGGCGCCGCGCGCTACTGTCCAACGGAAAAGCGCGGCATCACGTTCATCTCGCAAAGCGGCACGTTCGCCGGCGACGTGGTGCGCCGCGCGCAGGTGCAGGGCGTGCCGGTTGCGCGCGTGCTGTCGTGCGGCAACTGCGCCGACCTTGATCTGATCGACTTCCTGCTGTTTTGCGAGTCCGATCCGGACACGACGCTCATCGGCTTCTACAGCGAATCGATTCGCGATCCGGGACTCTTCTTCCGGCTGGCTCGGCGGATCCGCAAGCCGGTCGTGCTGTTCAAGGGCGGTACGACAGAGCAGGGTCTCGCCGCAGCCGGCAGTCACACCGCCGCGCTGGCGACCGACCAGACGCTTTGGCGCGCCGCGCTCCGGCAGGCTGGCGTGTTGCAGGTCGATAGTGTCGACGAGCTGATGGACGCGTTCCTGATTCATAGCGCGCATGGCAGCCTGCCGGGGCCGCGTCTGGGCGTATTCGGCTCGGGCGGCGGCGTCAGCGTCACATGCAGCGACGTCGCGGCGCGCGCTGGCCTGCAGGTTCCAGCGTTCTCGACGGCGAACGCCGGGAAATTGAGGCGCTTCGGCGTGCCTGGCACCAGCATCGCGAATCCGATCGACATTCCCGTCTGGGGCTTGAAGGACGGCGAGCGGCACATCTTCGGCGAGATCATCGACCAGTTGAAACAGGATCCGGCGCTCGACGTGGTGGTCGTCTATGTCGAGATGGGCTCGATCATGGATTTTTCGGACGACGAGGCGAGCGGGCTGAAGGAACTCGAGTCGATTTGCGCGAGCATCGCCAGCGCGAAGCCGACCGGCCCGAAAGTGGTCGTCGCGCTACGCTCGACCGGCGATCAGACCCAGGAGGACTTCGTGCGGCGCAAACGCGCGGAGCTGCTGCCGAAGGGGATTGCGGTATTCTCGTCGACCACCCGGGCGGTGCGAGCGCTTCAGAAGCTCTTCACGCTGTCGGCCAGATCCGACTGAGACGCCCGGCCCGGAATCTGCGAACGAGAGGAATGCCCCATGCCCCACCGGACCCGTCTCCGACACGATTACTACATGCCCGACTACGGAGATCGCCCGAAGATCACGTTGATGCTGGCCGAGCAGATCGCCGACAGCCTCGCGGCGGACATCATCAAAGGCGTGTATGCGCAGGGTCAGCAACTGGTCGAGACAACCCTTGCGGAAACCTACAAGGTCAGCCGCGGGCCGATTCGCGACGCGTTGCAACTGCTCGAGGTCGAAGGACTGGTAACGATCCAGCCTCGACGTGGCGCGACCGTCGCGGTGATTACGCCGGAAAAGATGAAGGCGGTATTCGAGGTGCGCGCGGTGCTGTACGGACTGATTGCCGCGGATCTCGCCCAGCAATGCGACATCGCGCTGTTCGGCCGTTTGCGTGCCAGCACCGAAGCGCTGAAAGCGAACGTCGGGGCCGACGTCGAAACGTACATGCCGCTCTGGTACGCGCTGAACCGACAGGTGGTGGAGGCGGGGCGCAACGAATACGCGTACAAGTTTCTGTCGTCGCTGCTGCGGCTGACGCTGCCCGTCACGCGCAAGGTGATGCTCGACGAGCGCAACCGCGGCGCCTGGATCGCCGACTGGGAAGCGGTGCTCGCCCAGATCGAGCGCGGCGATGTGACTGCGGCCGATGCGACCGCGCGTCGCTGGATCATAGCGGTGTACGAGAAAGATCTGAGGCTCGCGGAGACCGATTTCGAAGGCTCGCCGCAGGCAGGCGGGGCCGAGGGTACCAGGCGGTCCCGGAAAAAGCCCACACAGACGCCCGTTCAGGAGCGCAAACAGGCACGCCGCTAATCGATAGCGGACAAAAAGGAGACGACATGAAACGATCGAAGGGACGTTACTGGCTGACTGGCGCACTCGCGTGCGCGCTGGGGTGGCCCGTGCTCGGCAGCGCTGCTGACGACATCACGGTCGGTGTATTTGTGTCGTCGACGGGCGCGCTCGCGCCGCTTGGCGTGGACATGGAACGCGGCTATCGGATCGCGGTCAAGGAGCATCCCAACATCAAGGGCACGCCGATACGGCTGGTGGTCGAAGACGATCAGGGCAATGCGGCGACCGGCCTGATGAAGGCGCAGAAGCTGGTGATTCAGGACCGCGCGAAAGTTCTTGTGGGCGGCACGAGCAGCGCCGTGGTGCTCGGGCTGGCCGCGCAGGCCGCGCGGCTCAACGTGCCGATCGTCAGTACGAATTCGCAAGCGGTACAGACGACCGGCGCGCAATGCAGCCGCTTCATCTTCCGCACCAATCCGAACGACGCCATGGTCGCCAACGGCACGCGGATCCTGCTCCAGAAGCGGCCTGAACTCGCGCAGAAAAAATGGTTCGTGGTGTATCACGACTTCGTCTGGGGACGCAGCAACAAGGAACAGTTCGAAAAGATTCCGGGCGTCAAGGTGGTCGGCGAGGCGGGTCGCTCGATGGGCACCGCGGACTGGTCCAGTACCATCTCCGAGATCCAGAACAGCGGCGCCGACGCGATCTACCTCGCGCTCGCGGTCGGTGACGACATGCCAGCATTCCTGAGGCAGGCGCGCAGCTATGGTCTCAAGCAGTTCATGCTGCCGCCGCTCGGTATGCCTGACTCGATGCTCGAAGCGCTCGGCACCGATACGCCGCCGCTCGTCACCGGCGGTCTGTTTGCCTCGTGGACGACGCAGGACAAGGACCCGAAGATGGCGTCGTTCGTGAAGGCTTACACGGCGGCTTATCACACCGTTCCGGGACCGCAGGCGATTCAGGCGTACGCGGGCATGCAGTTGGTGCTCACGGCAATGGAGGCGGCGCCGTCGCTGTCGCCGGACGACCTGATCGCGTCGATCGAGAAGAGCTCGGTGGACACGGTCATCGGTAAGCTCGCGATCCGCAAGGCCGACCACCAGGGCACGGTCGGCACCTACATGGCCGAGTCCGCGCCACTCAAGGACGCGCCCGGCGGGGCCAAGGTCGGCTGGCACGTGATCCAGCAACTGCCGTGGGACATGGTCAAGGTGCCGCTCAACGAGACCGGCTGCAAAGGGCTTTGACGCTGGAACGAACGGCAGGTCCGCGCGCCGGCACGGTGTCGATTCCGGTGATGGCAGGCGCGTTGCCCGTGTAGCGTCTTCACGTTCGTGAACCGTTCAGGCAGCACGCTAACCCCGCTTCAACCGCTCAGGGCTGTTGCGGCTGCCACGTGTCGTAATCGACGTAGCTGCTTTCGCGGCAGAAGCTGACGAGCCGCACGCCCGCCTGGCGTGCAATCGCGATCGCGAGCGACGACGGCGCGGAAATCGTCGCGAGCATCGGCACGTCGACGCGCGCGGCCTTGCGCACGAGCTCGTAGCTCGCGCGGCTCGACAGAAACACGAAGCCATCGCGCGTATCCGCCCGATCGAGCACGAGCTGGCCGATCAGCTTGTCGAGCGCGTTGTGGCGGCCGACATCCTCGAACGCATAGCGGATCGCGCCTGCCGCATCGCACCACGCGGCGGCGTGCAGGCCGCCTGTCAGGCGCGTGAGCGCCTGGTGCCCGGGCAACGCGCGCGCGGCGCGCGCGATCGCATCGGGCGCGAGCCGCTGCAGAAAGCCGGTGTCGGGCACGCGCGCCGGTTGCAGATCCAGCAGATCGATGCTTTCGATGCCGCACACGCCGCAGCCGGTTCGCCCGGCGAGCGCGCGGCGCTTTTCCTTCAGCGCGACGAACGCCTGCTGTACCACCTGGAGTTGCACCTCGGCATGCGGCAGTTCGCCGTGGTCGTGCCATTCGACTTCGATATCCTGAATGTCGCTGCCACGCTCGACGATGCCCTCCGAAATCGCGAAGCCGACCGCGAACGCTTCGAGGTCGCGCGGCGTGCACATCATCACCGCGTGCGAAATGCCGTTGAAGACGAGCGCGACCGGCCATTCCTGGCCGACGTGATCGATGACGGTTTCGACCTGCGCGCCGCGATGCCGGCGCACTTCGCGCTCAACCGCGCCGGGTTGCTCGGCCCCGTCGTGGTCGAGGCCGCCGTGGGCGCCGCCTTCACCGCCTTGCCGGGCACCCGTCTGCCCGCTCAGCCGGCCGTCTCGCTCGCCGTCCGGCTGAGCGCTTTTCCGCCCGCTGTCGTGCCCACTTTCCTGCTCGTTTTCCTGTCCGTTCAAGCTGCTTCGCTCCTGTACGATGCCGCGCGCCCAGGCGTCCGCCCGCATTGCCGGGTGCCTGGCAGCACCCGGCGCGCGGACCGCTGTCGCGCGAATAAGGTTCTAAAATACCCCAAGCGACGCCCGCACGCTGTCCGTCATCGAGAAGGAGCATTGTCATGGGGCTCAACGAAGCACCGCTTCTGTTTAACTTCGAAGTCGCGTCCTCGGAGAATTTCACCTATATCCCGATGTCGGTGCGCTTCAATCTCGACCGTTTCGGGCTGCGCATATCGCTCGATCAATGGCAGCAACTGCCGCTCGAAGACCGCAAGCTGCTCGCGCGTTTTCCGGTCGACGAAGACACGCAAATCGAACCGAATTTCGATCACGCGCTGTTCGAAATGCTGCGCACACACGCGAACGTCGAGCCGGAGTGGTTCACGCCCGAGGCGGCGCCCGCCTGGCGCAGCACGGACCGCGTGCCCGAAGGCGTCGCGCTTCAGGCAGGGCTCGCCGGCCTCGCCGCGCCGAGCGTCGCGCGCTGGGCCGAACTGGATCCGTTCAAGCGCTACGTGCTCGCCAAACTGTCGCGCAAGCCGGAAGCGAACCACGACTTCGCCCCGGCAATGAAGGAGTTTGGCGCGGCCGGCTAGAGCCGGCCAGATGCAGCCCCCCACGCGCCGCTCTCCGACGAGACGCACCGGCTGAGCGCGGTCGAATGCGTCTGCTTTGATCGGGCCGCATGCCACAACCGGCTCCCAACGTCTTTCGCCGTCACCGCTGCGCCAATTTTTTTCGTTCGTACCCTCAACCCGCTTCCGGACTCTGCCGATATCCAAAGGTTGGCGCGTAAAAAGAAGACTCGCATCGATGCAGCCCGACGCACCGAAAGCGAACGCGCTTCCGCCCTCGGAACGATTGACGTTCGGAACCCATGACTTCTTTCTTATCGAAGCGGCTGCTGATCAACATAGCGGTTGTCGTCGTCGCGGTCGGTGCGAACGCGCTCGTCGCTTACACGCAGATCCTCGGACAGAGCGACGTCGACGCGCGCATGTTGCGCTCGACCAACGTGCGCCAGCAACTCGACGCATACCGGGCGACGCTCGACAACGCGCTGGCCGCACTCAGCCGCTCCGAAGCGCGCGGCCAGCCGGCGCCGCTCGACACGGCCGCCGCGACGACCTCGAAGCTCGCCGGCCTGGAGCGCACGCTGCACGACGAACTGGCGAGCGAGCCGCGCATGACCGGCGAGCTGGCCCAGCTCTCCGTGGACAGTCGCGCGCTGCAACGCGACCTCGACGCCGCGCAGCAGAAAAGCGCGAGCGCCGCGCCCGGAGCGCCCGGCGCGTCGGGCGCATCGGGCGAAGCGGCGGCTTCGGTGCGTACGCGTCTTGGGCCCGCGCTCAACCGTGTGCAAGCGGCGCTCGCCGCGCTGCGCGCCGAGGAAGACCGCTCGTTGCAGAAGTCGCTTGCGGCGTCGGCGAGCGACAGCGAGCGCGCGATGTTCGTGCTGATCGTGACGATGTTTGCCGGCAGCACGCTGCTCATCATGACGTTCGGCGCGCGCGAGAACAGTGCGCGCGAAAAACTGCGCAGCGCCCGCGCGCTCGTGCGCAACGAGGAGCGCTTTCGCAGCCTGTTCGACGATCACGCGGTGCCGATGTACATCTTCGATCGCGAGACGCTGCGCTTTCTCGCCGTCAACGCGGCCGCGATCCAGCAATACGGCTACTCGGAAAGCGAGTTTCTCAACATGACGATTCGCGCGATCCGCGCGCAATCCGAGGTCGCGCGCCTCGAGACGCATCTCGCGCGCAGCAACGCGGTCCGGCAACGCCGTACGATGGCGGGCATCTGGCGTCACCGGCGCAAGGACGGCACGATCATCAGCGCCGACGTGTCGTATCACGCGCTGAACTTCATGGGCTGCGACGCGTTTTTCGTGCTCGCCGACGACGTCACCGATCAGATCAACGCCGAAGCCGAAGCGCAGCGCTCGAACCAGATGCTCGAGGCCGTGATCGACAACATTCCGCAGCGTATTTTCTGGAAGGATCTCGACTCGCGCTATCTCGGCTGCAACATGGCGTTCGCGCGCGACGCGGGGCTCGCGTATCCCGAGCAGGTGGTCGGCAAGCGCGACGCCGATCTGCCCTGGGCCGAGTTCGCCGACATGATGACCGGCTTCGATCGCGAAGTAGTGAGCACCGGCTTGCCGAAGATGAACTTCGAGGTCGAGCTCGTGATCGACGGCGAGTGCCGCACGCGGGTCGCGAGCAAGCAGCCGTTTACCGACGGCGACGGCCGCGTGATCGGCGTGCTTGGTTCGTACATGGACGTGACCGAGCGCAAGCGCGCCGATCTCGCGCTGCGGCTGCAAAGCCGCGCGCTCGATGCGAGCGTCAACGCGATCCTGATCACAGCGCCGTCGCCGTCGGGCAACCTGATCGAATACGTGAATCCGGCGTTCATGCGCATCACCGGCTACGATCCCGCCGAGGTGATCGGCCACGACTGCCGCGTGCTGCAACGCGACGACCGCGACCAGGAAGGCGTCGCGCTGATCCGCCAGGCGCTCGCGGCGAATCGCGAGGTGAGCGCGGTGGTGCGCAACTATCGCAAGGACGGCGCGCTGTTCTGGAATCAGTTGTTCATCGCGCCGGTGCCGGATGCGCAAGGCGTGATTACGCATCATATCGGCGTGATCAACGACGTGACCGAGCTGATCCGCTATCAGGAGCAGCTCGAATATCAGGCCAATTACGACAGCCTCACGCGCTTGCCGAACCGCAACCTGCTGCGCGACCGGCTCGAGCATGCGCTCGTTCTCGCACGGCGGCATCACTCCGGCGTGGCGGTCGTGTTCCTCGATCTGGACGGCTTCAAGAACGTCAACGACAGCCTCGGGCATGGCGTCGGCGACCGGCTGCTCGGCGTGGTCGCCGAGCGGCTCACGCGCTGCTCGCGCACGAGCGACACGATCGCGCGGCACGGCGGCGACGAGTTCGTGATCGTGATGACCGACACCGTCGACGAAAAATCGCTGATCGCGTGGATGGAGCGCGTGCGCTCGTCGATCGCGGAGCCGGTCTGGCTCGACGGCAACGAACTGTACGTCGGCTGCAGCATGGGTGCGAGCCTGTTCCCGCAAGACGGCGACGATGCCGAAACGCTGATGAAGAAAGCCGATGTCGCGATGTATCGCGCGAAGGACATGGGCCGCAACACGTTCCAGTTCTATCAGCCGGAGATGAACGCGAGCGCGGGCGCGCGTCTGAACCTCGAACGCCGTCTGCGTCACGCGCTGCGCGACAACGAGTTCCTGCTGCATTATCAGCCGCAGGTCGATATCGGCAGCGGACAGATCGTCGGCATCGAGGCGCTGGTGCGCTGGCAGGACCCGGGTGTCGGGCTCGTGCCGCCGTCGTCGTTCATTCCGCTCGCGGAGGAGAGCGGGTTGATCGGCCCGTTGTCGGAGTGGGTGCTGCGCGAAGCGTGCCGCCAGAACAAGACGTGGCAGGATCAGGGCCTGCCGCCCGCGCGCGTCTCGGTGAATCTGTCGGCGCGCGTGTTCCAGCAGCGCGATATCGCGAAGCTCGTCACGCAGGTGCTCGCCGAGACCGGGCTCGAGCCGAAGTATCTCGAACTCGAATTGACCGAGAGCACGATCATGCGCAACGCCGAAGAGGCGGTGTCGATGCTCAACGAACTGCACGCGCTCGGCATCGGCCTTGCAATCGACGATTTCGGCACCGGCTATTCGAGCCTCAGCTATCTGAGGCGCTTCCCGGTGGACCGGCTGAAGATCGACCGCTCGTTCGTGTCGGACATCGGTGTGTCGGGCGATGACGAAACGATCACGTCGGCGATCATCGCGCTCGCGCATTCACTGAAGCTGCAGGTGATTGCCGAGGGCGTGGAGACGTCGGCGCAACTCGATTTCCTGAGGGAGCGCGAGTGCGACGAGATGCAGGGCTATTACTTTGCGAAGCCGCTGTCGACGGACGCGATTTCCGAGCTGCTGCACGGTGGGCTCGTGAAGGAGCTGGAGACGGCTTGAGGTGAGGGCATGCGAAGCGGGGCGCCGCGCGTCGTGCCGCTTCGCCCCTTTTCGTCACTTTTCGTGCCGCTTCACGTCAGCCGCTCAAACCGCCGGCGTCTCCCTGAACACCGGCAGGCTTTCCGCGAGCGCGGAGAATTTCTCCAGTTGCGGATGAGCGGCCTTGCTCACCATCTCCGGCAGCATCATGTGCGTAAAGTACCAGGCGACGGCGACAGCAACGCCCGCCGCGTCGAACTGTTCCTGCCGTTCGGGCAGCGGCGCCGCGGCGAGTTCGCGTTCGAGCCCGGCGTAAGCGGCGAGCAGTTGCGTGCGCACGCGCTCGACCCACGGTTCGTGCTGCTTCTCGGCCGGGCGCAGATTGCGTTCATAGACGATCTGCACGCTCTTTTCGCTCGCGGCGAGCGCGAGGCCGGTCAGCCGGGCGGCGCGCAGCGCTTCGTCGGGACGCGTCGGGAAGAGCCGCTGGCCGGGGCCGGCGAGCAGCGCGAGATACTGCAGGATCACCGTCGAGTCCATCAGGGCCGAGCCGTTGTCGGCGATCAGCGTCGGCGCCTTGACGACCGGGTTGATTTTCGCGAACTGGTCGTAGGTACTGAACACCGAAACCGACTGGTGTTCGAAGTCGAGCCCGAGCAGCTTCATACAGATAGCGACTCGCCGCACGTAGGGCGAGTCGAGCATTCCGATCAGTTTCATTTCATTCCCGTTAGAAGATCGACCATTGGGCGCCCGGCCTCGTGCGCTGCCGGGCTGGGGCGATTGCCCATCGGCGCGGCGCGTGACGCGTGGAACCGTTAGCTTAAGCATCCTTGCGCGTGAACGAAAGCGCCGCGGCGGAGATTTTCTGCGGGAAGGAAATGGGGACTGCTGGGGGACTGCCGGGAGACTGCCAGCGGACTGCCCGGGCGCGGCAGCCGCAGCGGCGAGGTTTGGGGGCCTCGGGCGCGCGGGGTAGCGGTAACTTCGCTGGCGGCGAATTCGTTGGCGGCAGCGCTCAGTCGAGCACGGGCAGGGCGCGCGGACGGCGGTCGCTGTCGGTGGCGACGTAGGTCAGGATCGCTTCGGTGACTTTCACGACTTCCTGGGCGAGGCTCATGCGCTGCGCGTATACCTCGACCGACACCGTGACCGAGGTATTGCCCGTCTTGACGATATCGGCGTAAAAGCTCAGAAGATCGCCGACGAACACCGGCTGCTTGAACAGGAACGAGTTGACCGCGATGGTCGCAACGCGGCCGTTCGCGCGGCGGCTTGCCGGGATCGAGCCGGCAATGTCGACCTGCGCCATGATCCAGCCGCCGAACACGTCGCCGTGGATGTTCGCGTCCGCCGGCTGCGGCATCACGCGCAGCGCGCAGGGCTTGGACGGAAGTTGAAGAAGATCGGTCATCGGGACATCCTTGAGAAACGTATTCACGCGTATTGACGTATTGGCTGGACCGGCCCGGCCGTAGAGCCCATGAAAAGCGGCGCCGGCGGGCTTCTGCGACAATACGAAGATCAGGAATTGTACGGGAAAGCGCCCAGCGAAGCGCGTGACCCGCGCGCCGCGCCGGCCGCGAGCTCAGGCGGTTTATGCGGCTCACGCGGCCCGCGCGGGCCATGGCGGCGGGTCGAGCCTCCGCGCCGCTGCGAACTCCGGCAATTCCACACACTCCCCCAAGCCGACCCCATGCGCCGCACGCCTTCGTCCGAACCCTCGCCGATTTCCACCCAGCCTCGCAACGACTGGCAGACGATCCTGTCGCTGCTGCCGTATCTCGCCACCTACAAATGGCGCGTCGGCTTCGCGCTCAGCTGCCTGATCGGCGCGAAGGTCGCCAATCTCGGCGTGCCGATCGTGATGAAGCGCATCGTCGACGGCCTCGCGTCGGTCCAGCACCTGACCGCGCTCGGCCGCGCGCAGGACGCGCCCGGCATCGTGTTGCTCGGTGGCGTCGGTTTGCTCGTGGTCGCGTATGCGGTGGTGCGGCTGTCCACGTCGTTTTTCACCGAGTTGCGCGAGATCCTGTTCTCGAAGGTGACCGAAAGCGCGGTGCGCCAGCTCGCGCTCAAGGTGTTCCGCCATCTGCATGCGTTGTCGTTGCGCTTTCATCTCGAACGGCAAACGGGCGGCATGTCGCGTGACATCGAACGCGGCACGCGCGGCATCACGCAACTCATTTCCTATTCGCTCTACAGCATCCTGCCGACGCTCGTCGAAGTCGGCCTCGTGCTCGGCTTTTTCGTCGTCAAATACGAGGCGTATTACGCGATCGTCACGTTCGTCGCGCTCGCCGTGTACATCATCTTCACGGTGAAGGTCACCGAGTGGCGCACGCATTTTCGCCGCACGATGAACGAGCTCGATTCGAAAGCGAATTCGCGCGCGATCGATTCGCTGCTCAACTACGAGACCGTCAAGTACTTCGGCAACGAGGAATGGGAAGCGAGCCGTTACGACGAGAACCTCAAGCGCTATCGCACGGCCGCGATCAAGTCGCAGCGTTCGCTCTCGGCGCTGAACTTCGGGCAGCAGGCGATCATCGGCACGGGGCTCGTGTTCATCCTGTGGCGCGCGACGCAAGGCGTGATGGCGGGGCATCTCACGCTCGGCGATCTCGTGCTCATCAACACGTTCATGCTGCAGCTTTATATTCCGCTCAATTTTCTCGGCGTCGTGTATCGCGAGCTGAAGCAGAGCCTGACCGACATGGACCGCATGTTCTCGCTGCTCGGCGCGCCGCAGGAAGTGCCCGACGCGCCCGATGCGCCCGCATTGCAGGTAAGCGGCGCGCAGGTGCGCTTCGAGCACGTGAGCTTCGCGTACGAACCGGCGCGGCAGATCCTGCACGACGTGAGCTTCACGATCGCGGCCGGCACGACGACCGCGGTGGTGGGACACAGCGGCTCGGGCAAGTCGACGCTCGCGCGGCTGCTGTTCCGCTTCTACGATCTGGAGCGCGCGACGGGTGGTGCGATCGTGATCGACGGACAGGATATTCGCGACGTGACGCAGGATTCGCTGCGCGCGTCGATTGGTATCGTGCCGCAGGACACGGTGCTGTTCAACGACTCGATCTACTACAACATCGCGTACGGCAAGCCTGAGGCGGCGCGCGAGGAAGTAATCGCGGCGGCGCGCGCGGCGCATATCCACGAGTTCATCGAGAGTCTGCCGAAGGGCTACGACACGCCGGTCGGCGAGCGCGGGCTCAAGCTCTCCGGCGGCGAGAAGCAGCGCGTCGCGATTGCGCGGACCATCCTCAAGAATCCGCCGATCCTGCTGTTCGACGAAGCGACGTCCGCGCTCGATTCGCGTTCCGAGCGCGCGATCCAGCACGAACTC
This sequence comes from Paraburkholderia susongensis, assembly GCF_900177725.1. GTDB lineage: Bacteria > Pseudomonadota > Gammaproteobacteria > Burkholderiales > Burkholderiaceae > Paraburkholderia > Paraburkholderia susongensis. Next base: position 44,373 of record NZ_FXAT01000004.1, read on the forward strand.
GACCAGATCGCCCGCGAACGCACGACGCTCATCATCGCGCACCGGCTTTCGACGGTCGTGCACGCGCAGCAGATCATCGTGATGGACAAGGGGCGTATCGCCGAGCGCGGCACGCACGCGGATCTGTTGCGCGCGAATGGCCTCTTCGCGCAGATGTGGGCGCTGCAGCAGCGTGCGGCGCAGACGCCGCAGGCGGCAGCGGAAACGGAAGGGGCGATCGGCGCGGTGGGGGTGGATGAGGGCGCGAGATGAGGCCTTAGGCCGCCCTCAGTTCACTCTCGACCCACCTTCAGCTCGCCTTCAGCCGCCGGTCCAGCTCCCGCAATTGCTCCGGCGTGCCGACGTTCTCCCACAAACCTTCATACAACTCGCCGCTCGCAAGACCGCGTGCAATCGTCTCGCGGTAATAAGGCGTGAGCGCGCGCCGCGTGCCGCGAGGCAGATCGCGGAACATGCGCGTGTCGTAGAGCCCGATGCTGCCGAACGTCAGACGCGGCGGCGTATCGAGCGAAAGCACGCCGCCGGCGAGACCGAAGTCTCCGTCGGGATGAAACGGCGGGTTCGGCACCATCACGAGATGCATGCCCGGCTCGGGCAACGCACGCAGGCGCTCGGCCTGTGCAGTAAGCGTGTTGTAATCGAAATCGGCATATACGTCCCCGGCGACCGCCACGAACACTTCGCTCGCGCCTTCGTCTTCGAGCAGCGGCAGCGCATATGCGATGCCGCCCGCGGTTTCCAGCGCATCGCGCCCGGGCTCCGCCGAATAGCGCAACTCGACCTGCCAGCGCGAACCGTCGCCGAGCGCGGCTTCGATCCGTTCGCCGAGCCATGCGTGATTGATGACGATCGTCTCGATGCCGGCTCGCGCGAGCCGCTCGATCTGCCAGACGATCAACGGTTTGCCGCCCGCTTCGAGCAAGGGCTTGGGACACGCGTCGGTCAACGGACGCATGCGCTCGCCGCGGCCCGCGGCAAAAATCATTGCTTTCTTCACGGACATCGTCATCGGTCAGAAGGTGTAGCCGATTTCTTCGGCGCGGCCTTCGAGCTCATCGAGCAGCTTCGCGAACGCACGCAGCGGTGCGTAACGTTCCGCAACTTTGCGCGCATAGCCGATGAAGCGCGGCAGATCGTTCATGTAATGCGCCTTGCCGTCGCGGTAATTGATCCGGCAGAAGAGGCCCAGCACCTTGATGTGCCGTTGCAGCCCCATCCATTCGAGCTGGCGGTAGAACTCGCCGAAGTCGGGATCGACCGGCAGGCCGGCTTTTTTCGCGCGCTCCCAGTAGTACGCGAAGCAATCGAGTTCGAACTCCTCGTCCCAGCTGAGGAAGGCGTCGCGCAGCAGCGACACGACGTCGTACGTGATCGGGCCGTACACCGCGTCCTGGAAGTCGAGCACGCCGGGGTTCGGCGCGGCGATCATCAGATTGCGCGGCATGAAATCGCGCAGCATGAAGGTCTGCGGCTGCGCGCGGGCGCTCGCGATCAGCAGCGCGAAGCTGCGATCGAGCAGCGCGCGCATATCGGCGTCGACCTCGCGTCCGAGGTGCCGGCCGATGAACCACTCCGGCATCAGTTCCATCTCGCGGCGCAGGAACGCTTCGTCGAACGGCGGCAGCACGTCTTCGCGCGAGCTCAGTTGCCAGCGGATCAGCGCGTCGAGCGCATCGCGCATCAGCGCGCGGGCGCGCCGCGTGTCGCCGGTGGCCTGCGCGTCGGTCAGCGCGCCGAGGTACGGCGCGCTGCCGAGGTCGGTGACGAGCATGAAGCCCGCGTCGAAGTCGACTTCGAGCACGCGCGGCACGTGCACGCCGGCGGCGTCGAGCAACTCGGCGATCTGCGCGAATTCGCGGCACTTTTCGGGCGGCGGCGCGTCGACGGCGATCAGCGTGGCCGCGCCGTTGCCTTGCGGCGCCTTACCGGCGAGCCGGAAATAGCGGCGAAAGCTCGCGTCGGACGAAGCCGGAACGAGGCTGTCGGGCTCGAGCGCGTGGCGCGCCGCGTGGCTTTGCAGCCAGGCCTTGAGTAGTGGGAGGCGGGTGTCGGTGAGGTCGTGGGGCGAGGGCAGCGTCATGAAAACCGGCGGCAAATTCTGAGGGACAACGTCTTGCCATATAATACCCCACGACTTTTTTGACGCGACTCACACGCTGGCTTTCGCGTGTTCCGTTCCACCGCCCGCCTCATCATTCGGCAACCTGTAAATCCTGACGTGCAGCCGACGTCACGGTCGCGGTGTGCAGGCGGTGGATCGCAACACGGAAGCTTGCGCACGGGCCGATTGCCAAACAATACATGCCGTCCAGACAGCTTTCCCAAACCACTCTCTCCTGTGCAGTCATGCCGCGAAAAAGGCGGCTCGTCGCGGCGTTGGTCGCCGTTCCGGGCCTGATGCCCGCGCTTGCGCATGCCCAACTGGCGGGGGAAGCTGCGCAGCCGCAACCGATCGACGCGCCCTGGGGCATGCAGCTTGCTCCGCAGCTCGACGAGCATCCGTTGCAGACGGGCCAGCGGCCGGCCACGTTCGTGCTCGGCGACAGCGCGAGCGGCACGATCGACCAGGATCTCGCGGCCAAGGGCTCGGCCGAGGTGCGCCACAACACGTCCGTGATCAAGGCCGACGCGCTGCATTACGATCAGGACACGGACATGGCCGACGCATACGGCAATGTCCACGTCATCAACACCGGCAATACCTTCCTCGGTCCCGAGGCGCATCTGCGCGTGGATTCGACCGAAGGCTTCATGACCGCGCCGAAGTATCACTTCAACCTGACCGGCGGTTCGGGCAGCGCGGAGCGCGTCGACCTGCTCGACGCGGAGCGCTCGGTGTTCACGAGGGGCACCTACACGGCGTGCTCGTGCACGGACAATCCGGCCTGGTACATCAAGGGCAGCGAGTTCGATTTCGACACCGGCGCGGACGAAGGCGTCGCCTACAACAGCGTGCTGTTCTTCCAGGGCGTGCCGGTGTTCGCGTCGCCGTGGCTGTCGTTCCCGCTCTCGGGCGACCGGCGCAGCGGCCTGTTGCCGCCCACGTTCTCGCTGAGTTCGTCGAACGGCTTCGAGCTGTCGGTGCCGTATTACTTCAACATCGCGCCGAATCGAGATCTGACGGTCACGCCCCGTCTGATCTCGAAGCGCGGTGTGCAATTGCAAAGCACGTTCCGCTATCTGTCGCCCACGTATTCCGGCTCGATCACCGGCGAATTCCTGCCGGACGACCACCAGACGCATACGAACCGCTACGCGATCTATATCCAGCACAACCAGAACTTCGGCAACGGGTTCGGTGGCTACATCTACTACAACAGGGTTTCGGACAATACGTATCCGGAAGACCTGTCGTCGACGGTCAACCAGTTCATCAACGGCACCCAGCTCCTGTACCAGCAGGAAGCCGGGTTGACCTATAACAACGGGCCATGGTCCGTGCTCGCGCGCGAGCAGCACTGGCAGACGCTCCAGCCGTCGGTCGCGCCGTACGGCCGCGAGCCGCAGTTGAACGTGAAGTATGCGAAGTACAACGTCGGCGGTTTCGACTTCGGCACCGAAGCCGACTACACGAACTTCCGCATCACCACCGCGGACGTGACCGAAGGCCAGCGGGTGCTGTTCAACCCGTACGTGTCGTATTCGGTGGTGGGTCCGGGCTACTTCATCACGCCGAAGGTGCAGATGCACCTGGCGTCGTACAACCTGAACAACATCGGCACCGATCTGCCGGCCGGCTCGCAGAAGAATTTCACCGAATCGATCCCGACGCTGAGCTTCGACACGGGGCTGATTTTCGAGCGCTCGGTGCGCATATTCGGCGCGGACTACATCCAGACGCTGGAGCCGCGTCTGTACTACGTGTACACGCCGTACCGCAACCAGCAGAACGCGCCGCTCTTCGACACCGCCGAATCCGACTTCGGCCTCGCGGAAATCTTCACGCCGAACACGTTCGTCGGCAACGACCGGATCGCGGACGCGAACCGTCTGACCGCCGGTATCACCACGCGCTTCATCAACCCGGCCACGGGCGACGAACGGGCGCGTTTCGTGATCGCGCAGGAATACTATTTCCAGGATCAGCGCGTCACGCTGCTGCCGACCGAAACCAGCACGCAGGCCACGCATTCGGACCTGATCGCGGGCGCGTCGCTCAAGCTGGGCGCCGGTTTCGCTTCGGAAACGGCGTTCCAATATAATGCGGACAACAACCAGCTCATGAAGACGAGCGTCGGCTTCGGGTTCAGTCCGGCGAGCGGCAAGGTGATCAACGTCGCGTACCGCTACACGCGCGCCAACACCACGCTCGACAACCAGCCGATCAATCAGGTGCTGATTTCGGGCCAATGGCCGCTGTCGCACCGGGTGTTCGGGGTTGGACGGTTCAATTACGACCTGGGTGGCCATCGCATCGTCGACGGGCTGATCGGCCTGCAATACGACGCGGACTGCTGGACGCTCGGCGCCGGCATCCAGCGCTATGCGAACGGCCTGAACACCTCGGGACAGAATCAGTCGAGCACGCGGTTTCTGGCGCAGTTGACGTTCAAGGGTCTGTCGAGCGTCGACAACGGACTGATGACCGCGTTCCGTACCAGCGTGGCCGGCTATACGCCGCTGCCGCCGCCGCCGCCGCCGGAGTCGCGGTTCACCAACTACGAATGACGTTCGCCCGGTCATTCATGGCTTGCGAAAAGACGGGCGAAGCGCCCGACATCATTGGAGTATTTGTGGCAATCATGAAACAGCTTCGCTTGGCAACACTCGCGGCGGGTCTCGCCGCCGCGGCGTCTTTCATTCTGGTTGCGCCGGCGCAGGCGCAGGCATTGGGTGGCGATAGCGGCCAGACGGTCGACACCATCGCCGCGGTGGTCAACAACGGGGTCATTACGCGGCGCGAACTCGACGAACGCATCGGTCTCATCACGCACCGGCTGAACCAGCAGAACGCGCCGGTCCCGCCGATGGACCAGCTGCGCCAGCAGGTGCTCACGCAGATGGTGCTCGAGCGCATCCAGTTGCAGAAGGCGAAGGAAGACGGCATCACCGTCGACGACGCGGCCGTGCAGCGCACGCTCGAGCGTCTCGCGCAGGCGAACAACATGTCGCTCGAAATTTACCGCGCGCGCATCGAGGCGCAAGGCGTGCCCTGGAGCACCTTCATGAGTGACGCGCGCACGGAACTCACGCTCTCGCGTCTGCGCGAGAAGGAAGTGGACAGCAAGATCACGGTGACGGACGCTGAAGTCGTGAACTACATCGCCAGCCAGCGCGGCCCGAACGCCGGCCAGACGAACGACCTGCATATCCAGCACATTTTCGTGAAGGCGCCGCTGAACGCGTCGGAGACCGACATCGAAGCGGCGCAGAAGAAAGCCGAGGCGCTGCTCGCCGAAGCGAAGGGCGGCGCGAATTTCGGAAAGCTCGCGAAGGCTAATTCGCAGGCGCCGGATGCGGAGAAGAACAGCGGCGACCTCGGTTTCCTCGCACCGTCGAAGCTGCCGCCTGAATTCGTCAAGGCCGCGTCGGCGCTGCGCCCGGGCGAGGTCAATCCTGATCTGATCCGCACGAACGACGGCTTCGAGATCGTGCGTCTCGTGGAGCGCCGCGCCGGTCAAGGCACCAGCGCGGATGCGCCGAAGCTCGTGCAGACGCACGTGCGCCACATCCTGCTGCGCGTCGGCGACGGCATGTCGGAGCCGCAGGCGCGCGAGAAGCTGCTCGAGATCCGCAACGAGATCGCCGCGGGCGGCGACTTCGCGAAGTTCGCGCGCACCTACTCGCAGGACGGTTCGGCTTCGCAGGGCGGCGACCTCGGCTGGGTCAGCCCGGGCGAGACGGTGCCGGAATTCGAGCGCGCGATGAACTCGCTGCAGGACGGCCAGATCAGCGACCCGGTGCGCAGCGAATACGGCTACCACCTGATCCAGGTGCTGGGCCGCCGCGACGCGGAAGGCTCGGTCGCGCAGCAGATGGATCTCGCGCGCCAGGCGATCGGCCAGCGCAAGGCGGAGCAGGCTTACGCCGACTGGCTGCGTGAACTGCGCGACACCGCTTACGTGGAAGTGAAGCCGATCACGTCGTCGAGCGTGCAGTAACCGGAGTCAGCATCATGACAGGCGCCGCCCAGTCCACAAGCCGCCCGCCGCGGATCGCGATCACGACCGGCGAGCCCGCCGGCGTCGGTCCCGAGCTGACGGCGCAGGCGTTGGCCGGCACGGCGGTGCACTGGCCCGGCGCGCAGTTCACGGTGCTCGGCGACGCGCAACTGCTCGCCGAACGTGCGCGCGCGGTGGGCGTCGACTGGGCCGCGCTGATCGCCGACGGCAAGCGCGTGCGAGTCGAGCATCGCGCGCTCGGCGCGCCGTCGCAGGCGGGCAAGCTCGACGCCGCGAACGGCCGCTACGTGCTCGATCTGCTCGATACCGCGATCGACGGCGCCGTGGCCGGCACCTTCGATGCGATCGTCACGGCGCCGCTGCAGAAGAGCACGATCAACGACGCTGGTGTGCCGTTCACCGGTCACACCGAATATCTCGCCGAGCGCACCCATACGCCGCGCGTCGTCATGATGCTCGCGGGCACCGGCAAGCGGCCGCTGCGTGTCGCGCTCGCCACTACGCACCTGCCGCTCAAGGATGTGTCCGCGGCGTTGTCGGTCGAGAGTCTGGTCGAGACGCTGCGCATCGTCGACCACGATTTGCGCCTGCACTTCGGTCTGCCCGCGCCGCGTATTCTCGTGACGGGGCTGAACCCGCACGCGGGCGAAAACGGCTATCTGGGCCGCGAGGAAATCGACGTCATCACGCCGGCGTTGCAGCGCGCGAATGCTCAGGGCATCGACGCACGCGGCCCCTATCCGGCCGACACGCTGTTCCAGCCGCGCTATCTCGAAGAGGCCGACTGCGTGCTCGCGATGTTCCACGATCAGGGCCTGCCGGTGCTGAAGTACGCGACGTTCGGCGAAGGCATCAACGTCACGCTCGGCTTGCCGATCATTCGCACCTCGGTCGACCATGGCACCGCGCTCGATCTCGCCGGCACCGGCCGCGCCGACGCGGGCAGCCTGATCGCCGCGATCGACACGGCGGTGTCGATGGCGCAGCACCGTCGCGCGGGCTGAGGCCGCTGCCGCGTTAGCGGTGCGCGCGTGGTGTGCGTTGCGTGCGCTTGCCGTGGTTCGAGCGACGCCTGTTCAGCGGCTTCGGCGCGCATACGTGTGCTTCATATGTGCGCTTCATGTGTTCTCCCATGCACGCGGCGCGGCGACTCAACCCGGTTTAGCCCGACCTAACCCCTTTTCCCAAGCAGTTTTCTTTCTGGCGTTTCTCCGATGTCCACCAGCAGACAGCAGCAAGGCCGTCACCAGGGCCATCTCGCACGCAAGCGTTTCGGTCAGAACTTTCTGGTCGACATGGGCGTGATCGATTCGATCGTCGATGTGATCCGGCCGCAGCGCGGCGAGCGCATGGTCGAAATCGGGCCGGGGCTCGGCGCGCTGACCGAACCGCTGATCGAGCGGCTCGCGACGCCCGAGGCGCCGCTCCATGCGGTCGAACTCGACCGCGACCTGATCGCCCGCCTGAAGACGAAATTCGGCGACCTGCTCGAACTGCACGCGGGCGACGCGCTCGCGTTCGACTTCGGCTCGCTCGCGGCACCTGGCGAGAAGGCGTCGCTGCGCATCGTCGGCAATCTGCCGTACAACATTTCGAGCCCGCTGCTGTTTCATCTGACGACGTTCGCGGAACGGGTGATCGATCAGCACTTCATGCTGCAGAACGAAGTCGTCGAGCGGATGGTCGCGGAGCCGGGCACCAAGGCATTCGGCCGCCTCTCGGTGATGCTGCAATACCGCTACGTGATCGACAAGCAACTCGACGTGCCGCCCGAGGCGTTCCAGCCGCCGCCGAAAGTCGACTCCGCGATCGTGCGGATGATCCCGTACGAGCGGCACGAACTGCCGGTCGTCGACGAACGCGTACTCGGCGAGGTGGTGACGGCCGCGTTCTCGCAACGCCGCAAGATGCTGCGCAACACGCTCTCCGCACTGCGCGATACCGTCGACTTCGACGCGCTCGGCTTCGATCTGCAACGCCGCGCCGAAGACGTGCCGGTGGCCGAATACGTGCGCGTCGCGCAGGCGGTGGCAGGCTCCAGGGCTGCGCCGCAATAAGCGGCAGGCGCCATTCACCGCCGCACCGCTTATCGCGGTGGTGCCGTCACGAGCGTTCGCCGTTAGCCCTTGTTGCGCTTTGCCGGCACGTTCACGAGTGCGATGCCGGCGAGCACGAGCAGCGCGGCGCTCAGAAAGCGCGCGCTGAACGAATCACCGAGCAGCAGCACGCCGAAGGTCACGCCGAACAGCGGCGTGAGAAACGAAAACACCGAGAGGCGCGAGGCGATATAGCGCGTGAGCAGCCAGAACCACAACAGATAGCTCACGAACGCGACGATCACCGCCTGATACGCGAGGCTCGCGAGCGCGAGCGGCGTCACGGCGTCCACGCGCATCTGGCCGAGCCCGAGCGCCAGCGCGAGCAATACCACCGCCGACACCGCCAACTGATAGAACAGCGTCTTGCTCGCGCTCGTGTGCGCTAACCGTGAGCCGCGCACCACGACCGTGGTCGCGGCCCACGCGATGCCGGCAAGTACGCCGAGCGCGTCGCCGGCGGCGCCCGCGAGCGTCGAGCCGTGGCCTGTATTTGCGCCTGTACCTGCGCCGGTGTGCAGGAAGCCGTCCGCGAACGCGAGCGCCATTCCGGCGAACGCGACGGCAATGCCGAGCCACTGAATGCGGCGCATCCGTTCGCCATCGACGAACCAGTGCAGGCCGAGCGCCGTGAAGCATGGCGCCGTGTACAGAAAGACCGCCATGCGCGACGCGCTCGTGAGCGTCAGGCCGAGAAAGATGCAGACGAACTCGGCCGCGAACAGCACGCCCGCGAGCAAGCCAGCGCCGAGCGTGCCATCGTCGCGAAAGAGCGGCGTGCCGCGCGAGCGCGCCCACATCCACACCAGCACCGCGGCAATCGCCGAGCGCAGCCCCGCCTGAAAGACCGGCGGCAGCGCCGCGTTGGTGCTCTTGATCGCGACCTGCTGGAGTCCCCAGATTGCGCAGAGGCCGATCATCAGCAGGATCGCGAAGCTATCCGGAGCGCGGCGCGCGGGCAGGGCGGTGGTAGTGCTCATGGGCGGTGTGGTGGTGAGAGGGAGAAGCGGCGAATGAGTTGGCCGGGCGGATGGCAGAGGCCATACGATAGCAAACCTGCATTAGCGCCGATCGAAGCCCCTATCTTCGACACGAGCTTCCCGGGAATCGCGGCAGGTTCGCCGCGCGCTGCAGCGTCGCCTGATTCCGGGTACATTTACGGTCTCGTTACCAAGCAACAGGGAGTGCGTAATGCGCCTGCTTCACACCATGATCCGGGTCGGCGACCTCGATCGTTCGATCGCTTTCTATACCGAACTGCTCGGCATGAAACTGCTGCGCCGTGAAGACTATCCCGATGGCAAATTCACGCTGGCGTTCGTCGGCTATACGGACGAGCGCGAAGGCACGGTCATCGAGCTGACGCACAACTGGGATACGCCGTCGTACGATCTCGGCAACGGCTTTGGTCACCTCGCGGTCGCAGTCGAAGACGCCTATGCCGCATGCGAAAAGATCAAGGCGCAAGGCGGCACCGTCGTGCGCGAAGCTGGTCCGATGAAGCACGGCACGACCGTGATCGCGTTCGTCACGGACCCGGACGGCTACAAGATCGAATTCATCCAGAAGAAGTGATGTGAACGGCCGGTTGAATCCGCAGGCGCGGCCGGACGCAAGTTCCGGCCCGCGTTTTTCATACCGGCCCGAGAGTCCTGAAGCTGCCTCAAAGCGTAGGCAGCAATTCCGGCGGATGCGACTTCAGCGTCTGCCGCGCCTCGCGGAATTCCGGAAAAATCGATTCGACCGTTTGCCAGAAGCGCGGACTGTGATTCATCTCGCGCAGGTGCGCGAGTTCGTGCGCGACGACGTAATCGATGATGGACAGCGGAAAATGAATGAGCCGCCAGTTCAGGCGGATCTTGCCGTCGCTCGAACAACTGCCCCAGCGCGTCGCCGCTGAAGACAGGGCATACGCGCGATAGTTGACGCCGAGCTTCTGCGCGTAAATCGCCAGACGCTCGCCGAACAGGCGCTTTGCTTCGCCTTGCAGCCAGCCCTGCACACGATCCTTGATCTGTTGCGGGTCGGCTTGCAACGGCAGCGGCAGCCGTAGCGCGGCGTTCTCGGCGCTGAACGCGAGCGTGCCTTGCGGCGCACCGAGCGTCACGCGCACTGGCTGGCCGAGGTAGGGCACCTCGGCGCCGTCTTTCCAGTCGATTTTCGGCAGCGCGCGCTGTTCGACGCGCGTTTGCCATTCGATCAGCTTCGTGAAAATCCAGCGCTGCTTCTCGGTGATCGCCGTTTCGATATCGGCAAGTGTGACCCAGCGCGGCGCGGTGATCGTGAGCCCGGTGCTGTCGATCGCAAAGCCGATCGAGCGGCGCGCCGAACGTTTGAGCACGTAGTGCAGCGTACGCGAACCGAGGGCGAGGCTGCGCAGCTTGCTGCCGTCCGGCGCGAGCGGCACGGTGGGCGGTGTGGCTGGCACGAGGCCCGCTGGCCCCGGCGAACCGGGCGCCACAGGTGAAGGGGACGACGACGTCGACCCCGGCTCGGCGAAGAGCGGGAGATCGAGCTGCCGGTTTTCGAGCGCCGCGGCGGGCTGCGGCGTAGGAGACTTCTGCATCGGCTTCGCTTCGCGCAATACGCCGCGAGGGCGTGGCGCGTCAGATGGGAGCGGCGGCGGAATCGCTTGCCGCCGCGCTGTATGCCGTGGGATCGATGCGGCGCATTTCGGCTTCGATCCACTGTTCGACGCGCGTGTTCACTTCTTCGGGGGTGAGTCCCGTCGTGTCGATCGGCTTGCCGATCGACACTGTGACTATACCCGGATATTTCGTAAACGAGTTGCGCGGCCAGACGCGTCCGGCGTTGTGCGCGATCGGCACGACCGGCGCGCCGGTTGCGATCGCGAAGCGCGCACCGCCGGTCTTGTACTTGCCCTGCTTGCCGGTCGGCGTGCGCGTGCCCTCCGGAAACATGATGACCCACGCGCCTTCGGCCATGCGCGCCTTGCCCTGGTTCGTGACCGACACGAACGCGTATTTGCCTTCCTTGCGGTTGATGTGAATCATTTTCAGCATGCCGAGCGCCCAGCCGAAGAACGGCACGTATAGCAGCTCGCGCTTGAACACGTAGCACAGCGGCCGCGGCATGATCGCCGGAAACGCGAGCGTTTCCCATGCCGACTGATGCTTGGACAGCAGCACCGCCGGACCGTCGGGCAGGTTCTCGTAGCCTTCGATGCGGTAGCGGATGCCGTTCAGGTAGCGCACCGTCCACAGCGTGATGCGGCACCAGCCGGCCGCCATCCAGTAGCGCTTTTCCGCGCGCAGGAACGGAAACGCGATGAAGCACGCGGTTGCGTACGGTACCGTGACCAGGACGAAATAGATCAGCAGCAGCAGGGAGCGGAGAGAGCGCATCGGCGTGGTCGGTGAGGGTTGGAAACGCGCGGCGTGCGCGTCACTCCTGGGCGTCGGCGAGAAAGTCGAGCGCGAACGCGCGCAGGTCGTCGTGCACGATCGTGCCTTCCGGCAGGCCACCGGCGGCGAGCGTTTTGCGGCCCTTGCCGGTCAGCACCAGATGCGTGGGATGACCGAGCGCCGCGCCTGCCTGCAGATCGCGCAGCGAATCGCCGACGGTCGGCGTATGCGCCGGATCGATCTCGAAACGCTCGGCGATCATCTTCAGCATGCCGGGCTTCGGCTTGCGGCATTCGCAGTGGTCTTCCGCCGTGTGCGGGCAGAAGAACACCGCGTCGATGCGCCCGCCGACGGCCGCCGCCAGCCGGTGCATCTTCAGATGCATGGCGTTCAACGCATTCATGTCGAACAGACCCCGGCCGATGCCCGACTGGTTCGTCGCGACCGCGACGCGATAGCCCGCCTGGTTCAGACGCGCGATCGCCTCGAATGCGCCGGGCAGCGCGATCCATTCGTCGGGCGACTTGATGAACGCGTCGGAGTCGACGTTGATGACGCCGTCGCGGTCGAGGATCACCACTTTCTTGTTCGGCATGGCGCTGGGCTCAGGCGGCGAGTCGGGAAATGTCGGCGACGCAGTTCATCTGCTGATGCAGCGCGCCGAGCAAGGCCAGACGATTGGCGCGCAACGCCGGGTCTTCGGCGTTGACCATCACGTCGTTGAAGAACGTGTCGACCGGCTCGCGCAGTGCGGCGAGCGCGCTGAGCGCACCGGTGTACTCGCGCGCGGCCAGTTGCGACTGCACGCGCGGTGCGACCTGTTCGAGCTGCGCATGCAGCGCTTTTTCCGCCGCTTCGGTGAACAGTGCGGGCTGCACGCCGCCCGTTGCCGCGCCGTCCGACTTCTTCAGGATGTTCGAGATGCGCTTATTGGCCGCCGCGAGTGACTCCGCTTCGGCGAGCAACGCGAATTCGCGCACCGCGTCGAGGCGCGCGACGATGTCGTCGAGCCGCGTCGGGTTCAGCGCGAGCACCGCGTCGATTTCTCCGGCCGCGTAGCCGCGTTCGCGCAGCAGGCCGCGCAGGCGGTCCATGCTGAATTCGTAGATCGCGTCAGTCGAATCGGCGACGTTCGGCACGCCCGCGAATTGCGCGTAGGCGGCGCGCAGCAGTTCGACGAAGTCGACCGGCAACTGCTTCTCGACCAGAATGCGCAGCACGCCGAGCGCATGACGGCGCAGCGCGAACGGATCTTTCTCGCCGGTCGGTTGCAGGCCGATGCCCCAGATGCCGACCAGTGTTTCGAGCTTGTCCGCGAGCGCGACGACGGTGCCGGTCGCGGTGGCGGGCAACGCGTCGCCCGAGAAGCGCGGCTGGTAGTGCTCCGAACACGCGAGCGCGACCTCTTCCGGCTCGCCGTCGTGGCGCGCGTAGTACGTGCCCATCGTGCCTTGCAGCTCGGGGAATTCGCCGACCATGTCGGTGATGAGGTCGGCCTTCGCGAGACGCGCCGCGCGTCTGGCGAGCGCGACGTCCGCGCCGGTCAACCCGGCGATCGCGCCGGCGAGTCCTTCGAGACGCTCGACGCGTTGCAGCGCCGAGCCGAGCTTGTTGTGATAGACGACGTTCGCGAGCAGCGGCACACGATCCGCGAGCGGCTTCTTCTTGTCCTGCTCGAAGAAGAACTTCGCGTCGGCGAGACGCGGGCGCACCACGCGCTCGTTACCTTCGACGATCTCGACAGGCGTCTGCGTCTCGATGTTCGACACGATCAGGAAGCGCGAGCGCAGTTTGCCGTTCGCATCGGTCAGCGCGAAGTACTTCTGGTTCGTCTGCATCGTGAGGATCAGGCATTCCTGCGGCACCTGCAGGAATTCGTCCTCGAAGCGGCATTCATAGACCACGGGCCATTCGACGAGCGACGTCACTTCGTCGAGCAGCGACTCGGGCATCACGACCTTGTCTTCGCCTGCCTGTTCGAGCAGTTGCACGCGGATGGTTTCCTTGCGCTCGGCGAAACTCGCGACCACACGGCCTTTGTGCTTGAGCGTTTCGGCATACGACTGCGCATGCTGGATCTGCACGAAGCCTTCGGAGAGGAAGCGATGGCCGAGCGTGGTGTCGTCGGCGTCGATGCCGAGCGCGCTGACCGGCACGATTTCTTCGCCGTGCAGCGCGGTCAGTCGATGCGCCGGACGCACGAATTGCACGCTCGAACCGTCCGGGCGCTGATACGTCATCGGCTTCGGAATCGGCAGCTTCGCGAGCGTTTCGTCGAGCGCGCCCTGCAGGCCGTCGGCGAGCGTCGCACCCGGCGCCGCATAGCGCAGGAAGAAGGCTTCGGCCTTGCCGTCCTGGGCGCGTTCGAGGTCGTTCACCGAGAAGTCGGGGAAGCCGAGCGCGGCGAGCTTCTTCGCGAGCGGCGCGGTGGGCTGGCCGTCCTTGTCGAGCGCGACCGAGACCGGCAGCACTTTTTCGCGCACGTGCTTTTCCGGCGCGACCGCGCGCACATTGTGGAGGGTGAGAGCGAGGCGGCGCGGCGTCGCATAGCGTTCGAACGACAGGTCGCCTTCGATCAGATCGCGCGCCGCGAGGCGCTGCGCAATGCCTTCGGCGAAGGCGTCGCCCAGACGCGCGAGCGCCTTGGGCGGCAGCTCTTCGGTCAGCAGCTCGACGAGCAGGGTAGCGTGTTGAGATTGAGTCATTGGTTGAGGTTCTCGTCAGTCCTGGTCGATCTTGCGCTCGACTTTCAGCGGCGGCGCCCACGCGGGCATCGCGGCTTCCTGCTCGTCGGTGGTGAGGCCGGGCACGCCGTGCACCGGATTGCCGAGCATCGGGAAGCCGAGCTTTTCGCGCGAGTCGTAGTAAGCCTGCGCGACCAGACGCGACAGCGCGCGAATCCGGCCGATGTATGCCGCGCGTTCCGTGACCGAAATCGCGCCGCGCGCGTCGAGCAGGTTGAACGTGTGGCCGGCCTTCAGCACGAGTTCATAAGCAGGCAGCGCGATCTGCGCTTCGATCATGCGCTTCGCTTCCGCTTCGTAGCTGTTGAAGAACGTGAACAGCAGATCGACGTTCGCGTGCTCGAAGTTATACGTGGACTGTTCGACTTCGTTCTGGTGATACACGTCGCCATAGGTGAGGCGGCGGATTTCCGGGCCATTCGGGCCTTGCTCTTCCCACTCGGTCCACACGAGGTCGTAGACATTCTCGACCTTTTGCAGATACATCGCGAGGCGCTCGAGGCCGTAGGTGATTTCGCCGAGCACCGGCTTGCAGTCGAGGCCGCCGACCTGCTGGAAGTACGTGAACTGGGTCACTTCCATGCCGTTCAGCCACACTTCCCAGCCGAGACCCCAGGCGCCGAGCGTCGGGTTTTCCCAGTCGTCCTCGACGAAGCGCACGTCGTTCTGCCTGAGGTCGAAGCCGAGCGCTTCGAGCGAGCCCAGATACAGGTCGAGAATGTTTTCCGGCGCGGGCTTGAGCACCACCTGGTACTGGTAGTAATGCTGCAGACGGTTCGGGTTCTCGCCGTAGCGGCCGTCCTTCGGGCGGCGCGACGGTTGCACGTAGGCGGCGCGCCACGGCTCGGGGCCGATTGCGCGCAGGAACGTGTGGACGTGGGACGTGCCCGCGCCGACTTCCATGTCGATTGGCTGGAGCAACGCGCAGCCCTGCTTGTCCCAGTAGGACTGCAAGGTCAGGATGATTTGCTGAAACGTGAGCATGAAGTGCCTTTCGGGCATGGGGCCGTGCCGCGTGCGCCGGCGCGCGCGAGGGGGCCGTGGAGCGAAGTGCTAAACCCGAGATTTTAACGGAAAGGAAAGGGTGCGGCCCGTTTTGCGGGGCCGCACGGGCGCGCGGGCGGTTTTGGGCGAGCCAGGGCCCGTTCGCAACTCTGTAATTAGCGTGAACAGGCCCTAACTTGCCGCCAGCTCCGCTTTCGGCGAGAACGAATCGCTTTGCGCGATCGGCCAGTACTTCTCGAACAGCGTATAGCGGTAGTTGCCGTTGAGCAGATCGTTCGGTTCGAGATACTTGAGCAGGTCCGACATGAGCCGCACTTCATGCGACGACACGCGCCGCACGATGTGATGCGCGCGCAACTCCGCCGGATGTTTGAGCCCCGCGGCCTGGATGATCTCCTGCAACGCGTGCAGCGTGTTGTGGTGGAAGCTGAACACGCGGTCGGCCTTGTCCGGCACGACGAGCGCGCGCTGGCGCACCGGGTCCTGGGTCGCGACGCCGGTCGGGCAGCGGCCCGTGTGGCAGGTCTGCGCCTGGATGCAGCCGACCGCGAACATGAAGCCGCGCGCCGCGTTGACCCAGTCCGCGCCGATCGCGAGCGTCTTCGCGATGTCGAACGCGGTAATCATCTTGCCGCTCGCGCCGATGCGGATGCGCTGCCGCAGGCCGATGCCGACCAGCGTGTTGTGCACGAGCAGCAGCCCTTCCTGCAACGGCACGCCGACGTGATCGGTGAATTCAAGCGGCGCCGCGCCCGTGCCGCCCTCTGCGCCGTCGACGACGATGAAATCCGGCAGGATGCCCGTTTCCAGCATCGCCTTCGCGATGCCGAAGAATTCCCACGGGTGCCCGATGCACAGCTTGAAGCCGGTCGGCTTGCCGCCCGAGAGCGTGCGCAGCCGCTCGACGAATTCGAGCAGTTCGCGCGGCGTCGAGAACTCGGAATGCGTCGCGGGCGAGATGCAGTCGCGGCCCATCGGCACGCCGCGCGTTTCCGCGATTTCGGGCGTGATCTTGGCGGCCGGCAGCACGCCGCCGTGACCGGGCTTCGCGCCTTGCGAGAGCTTCACCTCGATCATCTTCACCTGGGGCTCGGCGGCCTGCTTCGCGAACTTCTCCGCGTTGAAGCTGCCGTCGTCGTTACGGCATCCGAAATAACCCGAGGCGATTTCCCAGATGATGTCGCCGCCATGCTCGCGGTGATACTTCGACATCGAGCCTTCGCCGGTGTCGTGCGCGAAGTTGCCTTTCTTCGCGCCGAGATTGAGCGCCATGATCGCGTTCGCCGACAGCGAGCCGAAGCTCATCGCCGAGACGTTGAAGATCGACATCGAATAGGGCTGCGCGCGATCCGGCCCGACGACGATGCGGAAGTCGTGACCGTCGAGCGTGGTCGGCGCGAGCGAGTGGCTGATCCATTCGTGCGCGATGGCCTTCACGTCGATCCTCGTGCCGTACGGGCGGCTGTCGACGTCGTTCTTCGCACGCTGATAGACGATGCTGCGTTGCGCGCGCGAGAACGGTTTTTCGTCGGTATCGTCCTCGACGAAATACTGGCGGATCTCCGGGCGGATGAATTCGAAGATGAAGCGCAGGTGGCCCCACAGCGGGTAATTGCGCAGGATCGCGTGGTGCTGCTGGGTCAGATCGAACACGCCGAGCGCGACGAGCGCCGCCGGCACGACGAGCCAGAACCACGACAGGTGATGTGTCGCGGCAAGCGCGGCGCACACGACGAGGAGCGCGATTGCGCACCACATGGCCAGATAGCGTCGAGAAAACATGGGGGCTCCAGTGCAGTGAAGATCGTTGCGGCGGGATCGTCCGCGCGGGCGGCGCAGACGGAATTCACCGCGAAGGAAAACTGGCGGGCGCGAGTCGGCGTGAAACGGATGTTAGCCTGAAGCGGCCGGGCGCGCCGCTCCCGCGAACATCGCCGCTATGCATCGTTCAACGCGCGCCCAGCAGCGCCGCTTTTTGCCGCTGGCCTTGCGGCTTTTTCCGCGAGCGCGCCTTCGGCTGGGCTTGCGGCTGAACTTGCGGCAGTTCGTCCGGCTGGCCGGTCACTGCATGTTCGATGATGCCGCCGCCGAGGCACACGTCGCCGTCATACAGCACTGCCGATTGCCCCGGCGTGACCGCCCATTGCGCGGCGTCGAAGGTCAGCTCGAAAAGGTCGCCGCTCGCCGCGTCACGGTTGCTCGCGTGACTGAACGTGCACGCCGCGTCCGCCTGCCGGTAACGCGTTTTCGCGCCGCACGCAAAGCCTTCCGCCGGCGGCTCGCCCGCGACCCAGCTCGTATTGCCCGCGCTAAGCGTATGGCACAGCAGCCACGGATGATCGTGCCCCTGCGCGACGAACAGCGTATTCGACGGGATGTCCTTGCCGGCCACGAACCACGGGTCGCCGCTGCCGTCCTTGCTGCCGCCGAGGCCGATGCCCTTGCGCTGGCCGAACGTGTAGAACGCGAGGCCGATGTGCTCGCCGACTACCTTGCCCTCGGTCGTCATCATCGGGCCGGGTTGGGTCGGCAGATAGCGGTTCAGGAAGTCGCGGAACGGCCGCTCGCCGATGAAGCAGATGCCGGTCGAATCTTTCTTTTTCGCGTTCGGCAGGCCGATCTGTTCGGCGATCTCGCGCACTTTCGTCTTGGGAATCTCGCCGAGCGGAAACAGGGTCTTCGACAGTTGCGCCTGGTTCAGCCGATGCAGGAAGTACGACTGGTCTTTCGTGTGATCGAGCGCCTTCAGCAGCTCGAAGCGGCCGTCGCGCTCGTGGTTCTGGCGCACGCGCGCGTAGTGGCCGGTAGCGATGGTTTGCGCGCCGAGCGACATCGCGTGATCGAGAAAGGCCTTGAACTTGATTTCGGCGTTGCACAGCACGTCCGGGTTCGGCGTGCGGCCGGCCGAGTATTCGCGCAGGAACTCGGCGAACACGCGGTCCTTGTATTCGGCCGCGAAGTTGACCGCCTCGACGTCGATGCCGATCAGGTCCGCCACCGATACCACGTCGATCCAGTCCTGCCGCGTCGAGCAGTATTCGCTGTCGTCGTCGTCTTCCCAGTTCTTCATGAAGAGGCCGACCACGTCGTAGCCCTGTTCCTTCAGCAGCCACGCGGTGACCGACGAATCGACGCCGCCCGACATGCCTACTACGACTTTGCGCTTGCTCATAAGGTGCTCACTGGGTGCTGCATGACTGCATGGATCGTGGCGTCGCCGCTCGTGACGGCTGCCGCGATGGTTATCGCGAGGTTGGTCTATCGTTTGGGCCCGACCGAATGCGTATGCACGAAGTCGAGCGGGAAACGCCGGCCGGCCAGGTAATCGTCGACGCACTGCATGACGAGCGGTGTGCGGTGCCGCTCCGGGCACGCGCGCAGTTCGTCGGCGCTCATCCACAGCGTGCGGGCGATGTCGGGGTCGAGCGAGCGCGTCGCATCCGGTTCGCCGCCCGCGCCGCAATAGGTGAAGCGCAAGTACGTGGTGCCCTCACGGCCCGGCCGCTCGAAGTGGGTCATGTACATGCCGACCAGCGCCTCGGGCGTGAACGGATGGGCGGTTTCCTCGAGCGTTTCGCGGATCACCGCTTCCAGCAGCGTTTCGCCCGCCTCCAGATGGCCGGCGGGCTGATTCAGGCGCAGGCCGGCGGCGGTATGTTCCTCGACCAGCAGGAAGCGCCCGTCACGCTCGACGATCGCCGCGACGGTGACGTGCGGCAGCCAGGTTTCCGGTTTCATGGGTGCGCATTTTACCGGTTATGGGCGCGCGCTGCCGGGCGGCGGGCCGGGCAGTGGCTGGGCAGCGGCCCGGCCTCGGCCGGCGGCGGTTCGCGGCGGCTGGCGGCCAGATGGGCGGCAAACCCGGGCCAATGCGGGGCCAATCCCGGGGCAATCCGCGGGGCCAATCCCGGGGCCGTCAGGTGGCCGCTGGCTGCCCGGCGGGCGGCCAATTCGAGGCCGCCGGCTGTCCGATTCGCGGCCAATCGGCGCCCTTGCCGCTCCCCAGCATTGACCCCGATTTTTGCGCCGCGGCGGTTTCGGTTAAAGTGGGACCTTCGTTAGCCGTTGCATCTGCAAGCCGGCGTGCCTCGTCGGCCGATCTGTCGTCAAACAGGAAGTCGAGGAGGAACAACGATGCACATCGGAGTGCCAGCCGAGACGCGCGCGCATGAAACCCGCGTTGCCGCGACGCCCGAAACGGTCAAGAAATACGTGGCGCAAGGTCACCGGGTCACGCTCCAGAGCGGCGCCGGGGCCGGCGCGAGCTTTCCTGACGATGCCTATACGGCCGTAGGCGCGGAGATCGTCGATGCCGCCACCGCCTTCGGCGCCGATCTCGTCCTCAAGGTCCAATCCCCCACCGATGCCGAGCTGCCGCTGCTCAAGCGCGGCGCGACGCTGGTCGGCATGCTCGATCCGTTCAACACCGACAATACGGGCAAGCTCGCCGCCGCCGGCGTCACCGCGTTCGCGCTCGAAGCCGCGCCGCGCACGACGCGCGCGCAAAGCCTCGACGTGCTGTCGTCGCAGGCGAACATCGCCGGCTACAAGGCGGTGCTGCTCGCGGCGACGCTCTATCCGCGCTTCATGCCGATGCTGATGACGGCGGCCGGCACCGTGAAGGCCGCGCGCGTGCTGATTCTCGGCGCGGGCGTGGCCGGCTTGCAGGCGATCGCGACCGCCAAGCGCCTCGGTGCGGTGATCGAAGCGTCGGACGTGCGGCCGGCCGTCAAAGAGCAGATCGAATCGCTCGGCGCGAAATTTCTCGACGTGCCTTGCGAAACCGACGAAGAACGCGAGGCCGCGCAGGGTGTCGGCGGCTACGCGCGGCCGATGCCGCCGTCGTGGCTCGCGCGCCAGTCGGCGCTCGTGCACGAGCGCGCGAAGCAGGCGGATGTGGTGATCTCGACCGCGCTGATTCCAGGGCGGCCCGCGCCGACGCTGATTTCGGTGGAAACCGTGCTGGCGATGAAACCGGGCTCGGTGCTCGTCGACCTCGCGGCCGGACGCGGCGCCGAATACGAAGGGCGGCGCGGCGGCAATTGTCCGCTGACCGAAGCGGACCAGGTGGTGGTGCGCCATGGCGTGCAGATCGTCGGCTATACGAATCTGCCCGCGATGGTGCCCGCCGACGCGTCGTCGCTGTACGCGCGCAACCTGCTCGACTTCCTCAAGCTCATCATCACCAAGGAAGGCGCGCTGAACATCGATCTCGCGGACGACATCGTCGCGGCCACGCTGCTGACCCGCGACGGCCAGGTGACGCGCAAGGCATAGCAACGAAGCACATGGGATCCGGTCCGGCGCCAAAGCGCCAACCCGGATCGACAGCAACGATGTTGCATGGCACCCGGGTACGCGCCAAGGCGCCAACCCGGGTCGACAGGAGGGAGCGGCGATGGAAGTCATCAATCACACCGTGATCAATCTGATCATCTTCGTGCTGGCGATCTACGTCGGCTATCACGTGGTCTGGAACGTCACGCCCGCATTGCATACGCCGCTGATGGCCGTGACCAATGCGATTTCGGCGATCGTGATCGTCGGCGCGATGCTCGCGGCGGGCTTGACGGTCGGCGGCGCGGGCAAGTTCTTCGGCACGATCGCGGTGGCGCTCGCGGCCGTCAACGTGTTCGGCGGCTTCCTCGTCACACGGCGCATGCTCGAGATGTTCAAGAAGAAAGAACCGAAAAAACTCGCGGCTGGCGGTAAGGAGGGTGCGTAAATGAGCCTGAACGTCGTCACGCTGCTTTATCTCGTCGCGTCGGTCTGCTTCATCCAGGCGCTCAAGGGGCTCTCGAATCCGAAGACGGCGCGCGTCGGCAATACCTTCGGCATGGTCGGCATGGCGATCGCGATTCTCACGACCATCGCGCTGATCTCGAAGCAGGCCGCCGTGCTCGGCTCCAATCTCGGCCTCGGGCTCGGCCTGCTGCTGGTCGCGCTGGTGATCGGCGGCGCGGTCGGCGCGTTCGTCGCGGCGCGCGTCGAGATGACCAAGATGCCCGAACTGGTCGCGGCGATGCACTCGCTGATCGGTCTTGCCGCCGTGTGTATCGCGTATGCGGTGGTGTCGGAGCCGTCTGCCTTCGGCCTCGTCGATCCTGAGAATCCGGTTCCGGGCTTCCTGCCATACGGCAATCGCATCGAGCTGTTCATCGGCACGTTCGTCGGCGCGATCACGTTCTCCGGTTCGGTGATCGCGTTCGGCAAGCTCTCGGGCAAATACAAGTTCCGGCTCTTCCAGGGCGCACCGGTCGTGTACGCCGGGCAGCATCTGATCAACCTGATGCTCGCGCTTGCGATGCTCGGCTTCGGCGTGATCTTCTTTCTCACGCAGTCGTGGCTGCCGTTCATCATCATGACGATCATCGCGTTCGTGCTCGGCGTGCTGATCATCATTCCGATCGGCGGCGCGGACATGCCGGTCGTCGTGTCGATGCTGAACTCGTACTCGGGCTGGGCGGCGGCGGGTATCGGCTTCTCGCTGAACAATCCGATGCTCATCATCGCGGGTTCGCTGGTCGGCTCGTCGGGTGCGATCCTGTCGTACATCATGTGCCGCGCGATGAACCGTTCGTTCTTCAACGTGATTCTCGGCGGCTTCGGCAATGAGGCGGGCGCGGCGGCGAGCGGCGCGGCCGAGCAGCGTCCGGTGAAATCGGGCTCCGCCGACGACGCGTCGTTCATGCTCGGCAATGCGGAGACCGTCGTGATCGTGCCGGGCTACGGGCTTGCCGTCGCACGCGCACAGCATGCGCTGAAGGAGTTGACCGACAAGCTCGTCGAGAAGGGCATCGAGGTGAAGTACGCGATTCACCCGGTGGCGGGACGCATGCCGGGCCATATGAACGTGCTGCTCGCCGAGGCCGAGGTGCCGTACGACATGGTGTACGAGATGGAGGACATCAACGGCGAGTTCGGCCAGGTCGACGTGGTGCTCGTGCTCGGTGCGAACGACGTGGTGAATCCGGCCGCGAAGAACGATCCGAAGTCGCCGATCGCGGGCATGCCGATCATCGAGGCGTACAAGGCGCGCACCGTGATCGTCAACAAGCGTTCGATGGCGGCGGGCTACGCCGGTCTCGACAACGATCTGTTCTACATGGACAAGACGATGATGGTGTTCGGCGACGCGAAGAAGGTGATCGAGGAGATGGTGAAGGCGGTCGAATAAAAGGCGCCAGCGGCGGCGGGCCGAGGCCTTTACCTCGGCTTCGCGTTCACGTGCCGCAGCAGGTCCGCGAGCCGCTTGCCGTCCTGATCCGGATAGGTTTCGAGTACTGCGAGATCGCGGATCTTCTCGAGCCCGAAATTGCGGAAATCGCCGCGCAATTCGCACCACGCGCCGAGCGTCCAGCGCGCGCCCCAATACGCAAGCGCGAGCGGCCAGACGCGCCGCTCGGTGTGCGCGCCGTTCGCGTCGGTGTACGCGAAGCGCACCACTTGCCGTGCGTCGATCGCGCGATGCAGCGTGTCGAGCTGCGCCGAGAAGTCCCCCTTGATGTGAAACGACGGCGCGAAGATCGCCAGCCGTTCGAGTGCCACGCGCTTGTCGGCAGGCATCGCCGAGGCGATCTTCGCGAGCGCTCCGCGCGCGCCGCTCGCGAAGTCCGCGCCGCCCCATGATTCGAGCATGCGCGCGCCGGCCGCGAGCGCGGCGAGTTCGTCGGCGGTGAAGGTGAGCGGCGGCAGGCTCGCCGAGCGGGCGAGCCGGTAGCCGACACCGGCCTCGCCTTCGATCGGCACACCTGACAATTGCAGATCGCGCACGTCGCGATAGACCGTGCGCAGCGAGATGTTGAGCCACTCGGCGAGTTGTTGCGCGGTGGTGAGGCGCCGGCCGCGCAGCAATTCGGCGATCTGGAACAGGCGGTCGGCGCGGCGCGTCATCGTGGGCGTCGGGTGGAGAAGGAGGGGAACGGTCCCGCGATGATAGCGCCGCATGCCGTGCTTCGCGTGAGGTTTGCCGTGGCCTGGCGCTGGCGTTGCGCGAACTGGGACTGTGCGGGCGTGGTAGCACGCGGAAAGAGGAACGTGCGCAACGCGAGGCTGGCCGCTGTTCCTCGCAGCTCAGCCGCTGTGGCGGCTGCTCCCCAGCCGTTGTCAGCCGTTTCCAGTGGTTCCCAGCCGCGTCAGCCGCTTTTAGCCGTTCGTGCGCGAATGCAGGCCGAGGCGGTTGCCTTCGGTATCGGTGAAGAACGCGATGTAGCCGATATCCTGCGGCAGCTTGATGACCGGCCCGTCAGTCTTGCCGCCCGCCTGTTCGATGCGCGCGAGCGCTGCGTCGACGGTGGGCCGCGCATTGAGGTAGAGGGTCAAACCGTCGCCGGCGGGCTTCATCGACGGGCTGTGGATGATCGCGCCGCCAGTGGCCGGCTCCTCGTAGCCGAATATGGCGATCGGGTGGCCGCCGACTTCCTGGCGGTTCAACTGGACGTCGAGCGCGGCTTCGTAAAAGTGCACCGCGCGTTCGAAATCGACGGACGGAATCTCGAACCAGTCAACGACTTTGGGCAATGCGGACATGGCACTCTCCTTCGGATGGCAGTAGGCGGTACAAGGCGCCGGATGGCGTGAGAAGGAGTGTGCGGGGGTGCTGCTGACAGCGTGGTGGCAGTAGGGTCGAGGACGCGTAACCTGGTCAGGCAGCCGGAGTATCGCCCTGCGCCCGCTGCCGCACACTGCCCGTAATCAGATCGAAGCGGAACAGCCGGCATTCGAGCGCGCCGTTAAAGAGCGGCGTCTTCGTCGATTCACGCAGCCGCAATTGCCCCGGCAGCTTGCGATCCGATGTCAGGATGAACGCCTGCCAGCCCGCAAAACGCTGCTTCAGCGCGTTGCCGAGCAACTGGAAAAATTCGCTGTCCGGCGCTTCTTCCTGAACGCGGCGAAAGTGGTCGTCGTCACGGTTGTCGCGATTGCCGCGGCCTTCGCGCAACTCACCGCGCGCGTTGCGCCCGCGCACTTCGATCCGCTCCCCATACGGCGGATTCGCGACGAGAATGCCAGCACCCGGCGCGGGCGGCGTCATGTCGCGTGCGTCGAGCTGCTTGAGCGGAATCGTCGGCAAACCGGCGCGCTCGAAGTTCGCGCGCGCCTTTTCGAGCATATCGCCGGAAATATCGCTGCCGAAAATCTGCAGATCGGCGCGCGAGCCATGCGCGGCGCGCTTCGCTTCGAGCGCGGCGCTCTTGAGCGTCTGCCATGCCTTCGCATCGTGTTGCTTGAGCTTCTCGAAGCCGAAGCGGCGCTCGACGCCCGGTGCGATGTTCAGCGCAACCTGCGCGGCTTCGGCGAGGAACGTACCGCTGCCGCACATCGGGTCATAGAGCGGCGTGCCGGCTTGCCAGCCGGTCAGACGCAGAATGCCCGCCGCGAGGTTCTCGCGCAGCGGCGCCGCACCCTTGTCGAGACGCCAGCCGCGCTTGAAGAGCGGGTCGCCCGAGGTGTCGAGGTACAGCGTGCAATCGGTCGCGGTCAGAAAGGCGAACACGCGCACGTCGGGCATGGCGGTGTCGATGCTGGGCCGCGCGCCGCTCTTTTCGCGCAGGCGATCGCAGATCGCGTCCTTCACGCGCAGCGTCGTGAATTCGAGGCTGCGCAGCGGTGACTTGATCGCGGTGACGTCGACACGCAGCGTCTCGTGCGCGGAGAACCATTGTTCCCAGCGTTGCTCGACCGCGAGCGCGTAAATGTCCTGCTCGCTGCGATACGGCCGATGCGCGATTTTCAGCAGCACGCGGCTCGCGAGGCGCGAATGCAGGTTGGCGGCCATGCCGGCGGCCCAGCCGCCACGAAAATGCACACCGCCGGGCACCTGGGCGCCGGCCGTGAACGGTGCGCCGTTCAGATGTCTGGCGGCAATTTCGGCGAGTTCGGCCGCGAGCGGAGCTTCGAGTCCGCGCGGGCAGGGAAGGAAGAAGTCGAAGGACATTGAGGTTGCCGCAAGGCGTTGGATAAGGCGCCATTGTACGCGGTCGGGGTAGGCGGCCAGGTGCGATTCGCGCCGTGGCGGGGCGCTCTACCGCCCCCGCCCCACTTTCGCCGGCCACACCAGTTCCAGCGGATGCTGCAGCACCCGCTGCCAGATCGCGCCGCGCAGCGAGCGCACCGCGTTGCGCCGCAGGTCGCGCGATTTCACCGCCATGTAGAACGCGAGTGCGAAACTCACCGCGACGTTGAGAATCGCCATGCTGGCGACGCCCGCCACGGCCCACCACAGCGCCGGCAGCTTCAGCGCGCTTTCGCCGAGCACGCCGAGCGCGACGCCGATCGAGCCCGCGCTGAGCGTCACGTGACGCACTTCGAACTTGAACGCGAACGCGGTCAGGATCGCGGGCACGAGCCCCAGCATGAGACCAAGCGTGACGTTGCCGGCCACGCCCGCGACGTTGGCGCGGCAGAAGCGCGCGAGACGGTCGGCGCCGGCCGCGCCGAGCGTCATGCGCAGGCGGCGGTTGTAGGCGAGCGCATCGGCGACGCGATGCAGGATGAACCAGTTGTCCGCCCAGCCCGCGAGCAGGCTGGACGACCACAGCAGCACGCCGGTCAGCGCCGCGTAGAACGGCGTCGGCCCGACGAGCGAGAACGAGCGCAGCGTCGCGAGCGCCTTGTCGGGCGAAATGAGGTCGGTGTGGAACAGCGCGTGCCACAGCAGATCCACGCCAAGACTCAGCGGAAACACGAGCAGCACGTTGCCGAGCACCGCGGCGGCCTGGGTGCGCATCAGCGCGGTCACCGAACTCACGAAGCTGTCGACGCCCGCCGGCGTGCCGACGCCGTCGAGTTCGCGCGCGAGCGTCGGCGCGGTCATCGCCGGCTGCTTGGTGGCGAGCGAGAAGTGCAGGAAGTGCATCAGGAGGAAGCTCGCGGCGTAGTTGATGCCGGCGAGCAGCCCCTCGAACATCGCGTGCAGATGTGCGCCGCTGATCGCGAACTTCACGCAGACCGTGACGACCGTGACGAGTCCGCCGCCGGCCGCCATGCGCATCATCTTCAGATATTCGGCACGATCGCGCGCGATGTAGTGCTCGCCGGTATCGGCGCTGTACTCGACGACCTTGCGCGCGAGCAGCGAAAAATTGCTGCTCGCGAGATGCGCGACGCTCTGGCTCGCGTGATTCGCGCGCACGAGTTCGGCGGTCAGGCGCGCGCCCGCGTGCGGGTCGTCATGGGCGAGCCATGCGTTCAGCAACTGCTCGGCGCGCTCGATGCGCATGCGCATGCGCTCGACCTGAAACACGATGTCGACGCTCACGCCGTTGCGGTACAGATGCGCGAATACGTTGCCGGTGGCGCTGCGGCACTCGTCGAGCAGCAGGCGCAGATAGTTGACCTCGCGCAGCAACGGCTCCTGCGGGCCGCCCGCCGCGTACGTGTGATGCGCGGCTTCGACCGCGAGCATCGCGCGCGTGAGCCGGTAGAACGGCTGCTTTTCCATCGCGACGCGCACGTCGTTCGCTGCGTCGAGGCGGTCGTTGCTCACGCCGTTGCTCACGCCGTCGCTCGCGCTGTCGCGCGGGGCCGCGCCGCCGAGGCGGCTGCGCACGGTCTGCGAGAGACCCGTCGAGCTGATCTGGCAGGTGAGGTTATGCAGCGCGGCGAGCAGGTCGAGCGAGAACGGCGTGCTGTTGCGCAGGTCGTCCTCGTGCGCCGCGTAGTCGAACAGTGCGTGAATGCGCACGAGCAGGTCGGTGGGCAGCGTATCGATCCATTCGGCGTCGCGCTCCGAGTTGAACATCAGCGTGACGATCGCGGCGAGGTCGCGGCGGTTCGGCGCGGGCGGGATCAGCGACGCTTCGACGCGCTCGAACACAGCGCCGAAGAAGCCGGAATGTACAGGCATGCCGGCGTCGCAGAGCAGCGAAAGACCGTCGGTTTCGCGCAGCAGCGCACGCAGAATGCCGGCGACATTGACCTTCCACGCGGGATTGCGATCCAGCACATGGAGCAGATAGCGAATGCGCGTGTGCGCGGCGTTCGGGTGCGAAGCGGCGGATTCGGCGCCGTCCGCGGTGCCGGGCCGCACCGCGCGGCCGCGGCGAATCCAGTGTGCGAGTTCGATCAGCCATTCGCAGCGCTCGGCATAGGGCGCGGTTTTATCCGCGATGGCGAGCAGCGCATCGAGTTGATGGCCGCCGTCGCGCGACGCACGCCATTTTTTGATGAGTCGTTTGAGCGAGTCGAACATGGGTTTTCTCGTCCTGCGGATGCGTGCGGTATGGAAGCAGAGTGCTGATGTTGCGTGAGCGTGCTCACGGGGCGTAGGTTGGCGAGTACGGCGAGGCGGACCGGTTGAGGAGGCTGGCTGCGCTATCCACCGGACACACCGGCAGCGCATGCTGCTGCATGCCTGACATCGACATAGGCGGATAGCGCGATGCTTGTGGAACGGTCGGGTAAAGACCGGCAGTGAAGACCGGCACGAAAAAAAGCGGCACGATTCAGGCGGCTACGCACATGCACGTGCGCCCAGAACTCGCGCCAGCCGAGCTCCATCAAACGCCTGAGACGCCTCAGGCGCCGGTTCCCGCGTTCATCTCCGCAGGACAGGGCGGCACGGCCGCCGCCGCTTTCCCGGCAGCCTTGCCCGCCGCGCCCGTTGCACCCGCCGATCCAGCCGTGCCGCCCGCGGCCGCAGCCATGGCCTGCACCGCCGAGGCGATCTGCGTCGACACCTGCGCGAGCGCCCGCCGATGCCCATCGACGAGCGCGTCATACCCGCTGCCGACCGGCTCGTTGACCACGCTTCGGCACGTCATCACCGCGTTGCTGTGCACCGCGCGCACGCTCCATACCGCGTCGATCAGCGCATGCGAGCCGGGCCACGATTCGAATCGCTGCACGTTCATCGCGATCCGGTACACCGGCGTGTTGTCCGGCCGCGCGGTGCCGAACGCGTCGATGGTGCCGAGCCGCTGCGTCAGATCCGTGGACAGCGCGCGCCGGATCTCGTCGCCCGGCAGCGAGGCCCAACGCTCCTGTTCGAGCAACTGAACCTGGGTCGGGCCGGTCTGCACGACCAGCTGATTCCTCGACACCTGCGGCGGCACGTTGACCGGCGCGACTTCGATCAGCCACGCGGGCGCGGCCGCCGTGCGCGCGACGGCCGGCGCGGAGCCGTTCGCCGGGTTGGTCGCGGCCGCGGAGGTATCCGCGCCGCCCAGCGTATAGAAGTGGCTCGGCGGCGACGCGCACGCCGCGAGCGCCACCGCCGCGCCGAGCGCGCCGCCATACACGACGCCGCGCACGAGCGCGCGCGGCAGGCGGGGGAGCCGGGCAAACATCATGGTTTATCTCCTGATTTACCGCGCAACAGCGATTCGGGATGACGCTCCAGATAATCCGACAGCGCATTGAGCGACTGCAACGTGCGCGTCAGTTCCTGCAACGCCTGATGAACGTCGGACTGCAACGGCGAGTCCTGCTGCAAGGTCGCCTCGGCCGAGTTGAAGGTCTGCTTCGCGGCCGTAAGCGTGTCGCGGGCCTGCGGCACGACCTCCTTGTCGAGACGCGAGAACAACTGGTCGGCGTTCTTCAGCGCGCTGTTCAGGTTGTCGCCGATCTGGTCGAACGGCACCTTGTCGAGCTTCTTCGCGATGTCGGCGACCTGCAGCTGCAATTCGTCGAGCGTGTTCGGAATGGTCGGCAGCTCGAGCGGATCGGTCGTCACGTTGACGGTGGCGGGCGGCGCTTTCGGGAAAATATCGAGCGCCACGTACAACTGACTGGTGATCAGGTTGCCGGTGCGCAACTGTCCGCGCAGCCCATGCTTGACCAGTTGCTGCAACAGGCTCTGGCCCGCGAGCGTGCCCGGCTGCGGCGCGGTTTCGCGGAAGCGCTTGCCGAGGCGGTCCGGGTACACGTCCATCGTCACCGGCATCGTGAAGCTGCGCGTCTTCGGGTCGTAGTCGATGCCGATGTTGGTCACCTGGCCGAGCACGATGCCGCGGAAATCGACCGGCGCGCCGATCGACAGCCCGCGCAGCGACTGGTTGAAGTTCATCACGACGCGCAACGGGACGCCGTCCGGTTCGCGCATCGCGTCCGCTTCGTCGGAGCCGAGGCGGAACGTCTGGTTGTCCGGCGCCTGCGGGCCCATGTTCTGACCGGGCGGCGACTGGAACGACAGGCCGCCGACGATCACCGTCGCGAGCGACTGCGTGTTCAGCTTGAAGCCGCTCGAATCGAGCCGCAGATCGACACCGCTCGCATGCCACCAACGCGTGTTGGTGCCGACGTACTGGTCGAACGGCGCGGACACGAACACCTGCATCGTCACGCCGGTGCCGTCCTTGTCGAGCGAGAAGCCGACCACCTGGCCGACCTGCACGCGCCGGTAGAAGATCGGCGAGCCGATGTCGATCGAGCCGAGCGACTCGCCGTGCAGCACGTACTGGTGGCCCTTCTGGTCGCCGGTGATCGGCGGTGGCGTTTCGAGGCCGACGAAGCTCTTCTGGGTCTCGGTCGAGCGGCCCGCGTCCGTGCCGATGTACGCGCCCGAGAGCAGCGTCGTGAGACCCGACACGCCGCTCGCGCCGACGCGCGGGCGCACCACCCAGAAGCGCGAGTCCTTGACCGCGAACTGTTCGCCTTCCTTGGTGAGCTGCACCTGCACGAGCACGTGCGAGAGGTCTTGCGCGAGCGTGATCGTCTTCACCGAGCCGACGTCGACGTCCTTGTATTTGACCTTGGTCTTGCCCGGCTCGAGCCCTTCGGCGTTGTTGAAGCTGATCGTGATCACGGGCCCTCGCTCGGTCACCGACTTGATGACGAGCGCGATGCCGATCAGCGCGGCGATCAAGGGAATCACCCAGACGAGCGAGGGTAGCCAGCGGCTGCGCGGCTCGATGTCGGGGTCCGGCAGGTGGGGCGGCAGCTTCGGTCCGTTCGAATCGTTGCGCGGCGCATCGGGAGAAGCGGGCGTCGGTCCTTGCGGGCTAGTCATGGTCAGAATCCTGAGGTTTGGGGGTGCTGCCTTCCACGGGGTCCCAGATGAGCCGCGGATCGAATTGCATGGAGGCGATCATGGTCAGGATCACGACCGAGCCGAACGCGATCGCGCCCGGCCCCGCCGTGATTACCGCAAGCGATTTGAAACGCACCAGCGCCACGGTGAGCGTGACGACGAACACGTCGAGCATCGACCAGCGGCCGATGCGCTCGACCATCCGGTAAAGCGTCGTGCGCTGCTGCGGACGCCAGCGCGAGCGGCGCTGCGCAGTGACGGTGAGCAGCACGAGCACACTGAGCTTGAGCATCGGCACCATGATGCTCGCGATGAATACGATCACCGCGAGCGGCCAGTCGCCGGAGGTCCAGAAATAGACGACGCCGCTCATGATCGTGTCGTCCTCGGAGCCGAGCAGCGACGCGGTGTGCATCACGGGCAGCAGGTTCGCGGGAATATACAGCAGCGCGGCGGCGATCAGCAGTGCCCAGGTGCGCATCAGGCTGTCCGGATTGCGCGAGTGCAGGTGCGCGCCGCAGCGGCTGCAGCGCTGCGGCCTGAACGAGCGCAGGCGCGGATCGACGCGTCCGCACGCATGACAGGAGACGAAGCCCGCGCGTTTCGCGGTGACGTATTTCATCGCGGGCTCACCCTTCGCGCGGCGTTGGCGGCAAGCCGGGCGGCAACGCGGACGGTGCGCCGCCGGACGTGTCCGCTGGCGGCGCGGCGAGCGGGTCTGCCGCGTTTCCCGCGTTGCTGCCCGGCGTGCGCGGCTGCCGGTTGCGCTCGCTGAGTTCGTCGGCGAGATCCCACAGCACGCGCGGATCGAACGTGACGACCACCGCGAACATCAGCGTGAGCGCGCCGAACGCGAACAGCGCCGCCTCGGGAATCACGCGCGCGAGGCTGACCATCTTCACGATGGTAATCAGCACGCCGAGCATGAACACTTCGATCATCCCCCACGGCCGCACAAACTGGATCGCGCGCAGCACGCGGTTGAAATAGATCGGCACGAAGCCGGCGCGCAGCGGCACGAGCACATAGAGCAACGCGACCAGTTCGGTGAGCGGAAAGAGGATCGTCGAGCAGAACACCATGACCGCGACGATCTCCATGTTCTCGCCCCATAGCGCGACGAGCGCGCCGAACAGCGTGGTCTGCGAGGTGATGCCGTTGGTCTCGAGTTCGACGATCGGAAAGCCTTGCGCGATCAGAAACGTGATGAGCGCGGCGAGCGTCATCGCGCTGATCGCGTCGAGCTTGCGCGAGACGCCGCGATAGAGCGTCGCGCCGCAGCGCGGACAGCGCGCGGCGGTGCGCCCGACAAGCCGTGGCTTGCGGAACAGCGTATCGCATTCATGGCACGCGATCAGATTGTCATGTTCCATGCGGCAGATGGGCTAACGACGTGAGGGGCGGCGTGCAAGGCCTGTTGTTGACGACGGATCTGGAACAGTGTGGGGCAATAGTACCAAACGCGGCTTTGTTGCCGGCACGAGCCGCACGCCGGACGGCGTCGCGGCTGGGCGATGATCCGGTCTCGTTGCGCCGCCGGGGCACGATAGTCTGGCATGGATTGCTTGTGCTCCGACAGTCTCGGTCCCCAATTGTTCAAGGCGGCGTGTGGCGGCGCAACAAATTCAGACCCGCTCGACCGATGCCGCTTATGCGCAGCTTCGTGCGCTTGGGGTAGCATGGCGGCCTTGGCGTGTGCCTGCGGCGCTTACTGCGATGCTGTTCGCATCGGCGGGCGGGAGCGCCATCAGGGCGCCCCCATCCGGGCATCCCCGCAAGCCGCCGCGAGCAATCCGCGGCAGCGGGGAATAGCTGGGCGAGCCGCGCCGTTAACTTTCATCAGCCTGCGTTGATCTGTCATGACACTTAATCCTTCGTTCGCTCACCGGGAGTCGTATACGCGGACCGCCATCGCGTTTCACTGGCTGATCGCGCTCCTGATCGTCTGCGGCTTTGCCCTCGGCTGGGTGATGACCGACATCCCGGGCTTCACGCCCACCAAGCTGCGTTATTTCTCCTGGCACAAGTGGATCGGCGTGACCGTGTTCGCGCTCGCGATTCTGCGCATCCTCTGGCGCGCGACGCACGCGGCGCCTCCGCTGCCGCGCCGCATGCCCGCCTGGCAGCGCGGCGGCGCGCATCTCGTGCATCTGCTGCTGTACGTGCTGATGATCGCGATTCCCATCTCCGGCTATCTGTACAGCTCGGCGGCGAACGTGCCGGTCGTCTATCTCGGCTTGATTCCACTGCCGCGCCTCATCGCGCCCGATCCGCAGTTGAAGGAAGTGCTCAAGAACCTGCACATCGCGCTCAATTACACCTTGCTCGCGCTGGTCGCGCTGCACGTCGTGGCGGCGCTCAAGCATCAATGGCTGGACCGCGACGGCCTGCTGTCGCGCATGCTCCCTTTCCTCAAATAAGGACGACCATGAAGGTTTCGTTTTATCGCTACATGCTCGCCGCGTTCGCGGCGGCCTCGCTGAGCGCCGCGGGCGCGGCGCTCGCGCAGGTCGACGTCGCGAAGAGTTCGGTGAGCGCCACTTCGAAGCAGATGAACGTGCCGGTCGAAGGGAAGTTCGGCAAGTTCACCGCGCAGATCAGCTTCGATCCGGCCAAGCCCGCCGCCGGCAGCGCGCAGATCAATATCGACGTCGCCAGCTACGATCTCGGCGACGAGAGCTACAACGAGCAGGTGCGCGGCAAGGACTGGTTCGACGCGAAGACGTATCCGGGCGCGACGTTCGTCTCGAGCGCGATTGCGCCGGCCGGCGGCAGCAAGTTCAACGTAACGGGCAAGCTGACCATCAAGGGCAAGTCGCAAACGGTCGTGGTGCCGGTTACGGTGACGCAGCAGGGCGCGACGCAAACCTTCGACGGCTCGCTGCCGATCAAGCGCTCGCAATTCGACATCGGCACCGGCGAATGGAAGGACACCTCGGTCGTCGCCGACGAAGTGCTCATCAAGTTTCATATCGTTGCCGCTCGCAAGTAGCGCGCGGCATTCTCGAGGTGCGCCGCGCCGGTCACGCGCGCCGCTTTTTTCACCGCGATTTTCACCGCAATACAGGAGCATGAATTGAAAACGTCCATGTTGATCGCCGTTGGCGCGCTGGCTTCTTCTCTCTCGCTCGGCGCGTTCGCCGCCGATACCTATATGCTCGACCCGACCCACACGTATCCGAGCTTCGAGGCGGATCACTTCGGCGGTCTGTCGATCTGGCGCGGCAAGTTCACGAAGACCACCGGCACGGTGACGCTCGATCGCGCGGCGAAAACCGGCACGCTCGACGTGACCGTCGATCCCGCTTCGGTGCAGACCGGCAACGGCAAGCTCGACGACCATCTGAAATCGAACGAATTCTTCGACGTCGCCAAATATCCGACCGTGACCTACAAGGGCACCGAGATCAAATTCGACGGCGACAAGCCGGTCGAAGTGATCGGCAACCTGACGATTCGCGGCATCACGAAACCGGTGAATCTGAAGATCGATTCGTTCAAGTGCATGCAGCACCCGGTTCTGAAGCGCGAAGTGTGCGGCGTCGAGGCGAGCACGCAATTCAACCGCGCCGATTTCGGCATGGACTTCGGCGCGAAGTACGGCTTCAGCATGGAGACGCGTCTGCATATCCAGTCCGAAGGCGTCAAGCAGTAAGCGCGCGCGCTGCCGCGACGAGCGGCGTGTCATGTGCTTTCGCGCTGCGCCGCAACACAACGCAACGCAATACGACAGCCGCTTCGTTCGCCTCGCGACGAAGCGGTTTTTTATCGCCTGTATCGAACGCCGAGGCCTTGCGCGGCGGGCTTCCGTTATTTGCCGCTCGCCTCGCTTTATTTTTTCAGTTAAATAGAACGCAGCGAGTCATGCCGGTGGTGCGCGTAGCCGGTGCGGCCAGCATGGGCGCAAGACGTTCACGCCGATAAATATTTCGCGCGGTACAGGAGATCTGGATGAATGCAACGACAGCGGCAAGCGTCGCGGGAAGCCGGCAGAATTCGTGGCGCGCGGTGGTCGCCGCCTCGATCGGCAACGCGCTCGAATGGTTCGATCTGGTGGTGTACGGCTTTTTCGCGGTCATCATCTCGAGGCTGTTTTTCCCGGCCGGCAACGATACGGTCTCGCTGCTGCTCACGCTCGGCACGTTCGGCGTGTCGTTCTTCATGCGCCCGCTCGGCGCGATCGTGATCGGCGCGTACGCGGACCGCTCCGGGCGCAAGGCGGCGCTCACGCTGTCGATCTTGCTGATGATGACCGGCACGCTCATCATCGCGATCTTGCCGACCTATCAGAGCATCGGCGTTGCCGCGCCGCTGATCCTCGTGCTCGCGCGGCTCATGCAGGGCTTCTCGGCGGGCGGCGAGTTCGGCAGCGCGACCGCGTTTCTCGCCGAGCACGTGCCGGGGCGGCGCGGCTTCTACGCAAGCTGGCAGATGGCGAGTCAGGGGCTCACGACGCTGCTGGCCGCCGGCTTCGGCGCGTTGTTGACCGGCAATCTGTCGGCGCAGCAGATGGCGTCGTGGGGCTGGCGCGTGCCGTTCGTGTTCGGCCTGCTGATCGGGCCGGTCGCTCTCTATATCCGCACGAAGCTCGACGAGACGCCCGAATTCCTCGCGGCCGAACCGACCCAGACTCCGCTGCGCGATACGTTCGCGACCCAGAAGCTGCGGCTCCTGATCGCGATGGGCGTGGTGGTGCTCGGGACCGTGTCGGCGTATCTGATGCTGTTCATGCCGACCTATGGCGTGAAGCAACTGGGACTTGCACCCTCGGTCGCATTCTCGGCGATTGCGGTGACGGGTTTGATCCAGATGGTGTTCTCACCGGTGGTGGGGCATCTGTCGGACCTGCATGGACGCACGCGCATCATGCTGGCCGCCGCGGTGCTGATGCTCGTGCTGGTCTATCCGGCGTTTGAGTATCTGATCGCGCATCCGAGCTTTGGCGTGTTGATCACGTGGCAGATCGTATTCGGCTTCCTCGTGAGCGGATACTTCGGCGCCACGCCGGGTCTGCTCTCGGAGATCTTTCCGGTGCAGACGCGCACGACCGGCATGTCGCTCGCGTATAACATCGCAGTGACGATTTTCGGCGGCTTCGGGCCGTTCATCATCGCATGGCTCATCAGCGCGACGGGTTCGAAGGCCGCGCCGAGCTACTACGTGATTTTCGCGGCGCTGCTGAGCATCGCGGCGCTGATCGGGGCGCGGCGCAAGCTCGGGTTCCGCTAGGGCAGGGGGTTGGAGGGCGCGCCTGTGCCGCCGGTAGTCGCGGCGTAAACGTAAAAGGCCGGTTCGCAATTGGAACCGGCCTTTTGTTTGCCGCTTGCGTCATCCGCTGCTTCTAAACGTCAGATACAACGTCTGACACGGGCGAATCAGCTTCCCGCGAATCAGACCTGCGCGCCCGCGTTCGGATCGTTCGGATCGACGCGTTCCTTCTTGTCTTTGAGCAGGTCTTCACGCTTCACGCCGAACCACATCGCGAGCGCGGCGGCGACGAACACCGACGAGTAGATACCGAACAGAATGCCGACCGTCAGCGCGAGCGCGAAGTAGTGCAGCGTTGGGCCGCCGAACAGGAACATCGACAGCACCATCATCTGCGTACAGCCGTGCGTGATGATGGTTCGCGACATCGTGCTCGTGATCGCGTGGTTGATGACTTCGATCACGGTCATCTTGCGTTCGCGGCGGAAGGTTTCGCGAATCCGGTCGAAGATAACGACCGACTCGTTCACCGAGTAGCCGAGCACCGCCAGCACTGCGGCCAGCACCGACAGCGAGAACTCCCACTGGAAGAACGCGAAGAAGCCGAGAATGATCACCACGTCGTGCAGGTTGGCGATCACGCCGGCCACCGCGTACTTCCATTCGAAGCGGAACGACAGGTAGATCACGATACCGACCACCACGCAGGCGAGCGCGAGCAGGCCGTCGGTAGCGAGTTCCTTGCCGACCTGCGGACCGACGAACTCGACGCGCTGCAACTGCACTTGCGGCGTGTCGGCCTTCAGCGCGCCCATCACCTGGTCGCTCTGTTGCGCGGACGTGTAGCCCGCCTTCAGCGGCAGACGGATCAGCACGTCGCGCGAGGTGCCGAAGTTCTGCACCTGCGCGTCGGCATAACCGAGCTTGGCGAGGCTGCCGCGTACCGGGTCGAGCGGCGCCGCGCCCGGATACTGCACCTCGATCACGGTGCCGCCGGTGAATTCCACCGACAGATGCAGCCCGCGATGCACGAGGAAAAACACGGCGGCAAGGAACGTCAGCAGCGAGATCGCGTTGAAGATCAACGCGCGCTGCATGAACGGAATGTCTTTGCGGAAACGGAAAAATTCCATGGTCTTGTTCTCCGGGGCTCAGCGGGATGAACCCGGTTTCTGCGGCGTCGAGCTGTTCGAGCCCGGCGCGTTGCGGCGGCGCACGGTCGGCTTCGCGCGTCCCTGCGCACCGGCCGCAGCCGATGCCTTCGCGCCCGCCTTTGCACCTGCCTTCGAGCTGGCCTTCGCGGCGGCGATGGCCTGGGCGGTGTCGGTCGCGGCGTCGTCGTCGCTCATGCTGTTGCCAAGAGCGGCGGCCGAGCCCGCCGTGGCCGCTTGCGGACGCCACACCTGGCCGATCGACAGCGACTTCAGCTTCTTCTTGCCGCCGTACCAGAAGTTGACCACGCCGCGCGAGAAGAACACCGCCGAGAACATCGACGTCAGAATGCCGATACAGTGGACGATCGCGAAGCCGCGCACCGGCCCGGAGCCGAACGCGAGCAGCGCGAGGCCGGCGATCAGCGTGGTCACGTTCGAGTCGAGAATCGTCGCCCAGGCATGCGCGTAGCCGTTCTGGATCGCCAGTTGCGGCGGCGCGCCGTGGCGCAGTTCTTCACGTACGCGTTCGTTGATGAGCACGTTCGCGTCGATCGCCATACCGAGCGCGAGCGCGATAGCCGCGATACCCGGCAACGTGAGCGTGGCCTGCAGCATCGACAGCACCGCGACCAGCAGCAGCAGGTTCACCGAGAGGCCGATCATCGAGATCACGCCGAACAGCATGTAGTACGCGATCATGAACACGGCGATGGCCGCGAAGCCCCACACGACCGAGTGGAAGCCCTTCTTGATGTTGTCGGCGCCGAGGCTCGGGCCGATCGTGCGTTCCTCGATGATTTCCATCGGCGCGGCGAGCGAACCGGCGCGCAGCAGCAGCGCGAGGTCGGCGGCGGCTTGCGGCGTGGGCTGACCAGTGATCTGGAAGCGGTCGCCCAGTTCCGACTGAATGGTCGCGACCGTCAGCACTTCGCCCTTGCCGCGCTCGAACAGCACCATCGCCATCGGCTTGCCGATGTTGTCGCGCGACACGCTGCGCACCGCGCGGCCACCGGCCGAGTCGAGGCGGATGTTGACCGACGGGCGTTGGTGCTCGTCGAAGCCCGCCGACGCGTCGATGATGCGGTCGCCAGTGAAGATCACCTGCTTGCGCAGCATGACGGGCGCCTGATTGCCTTGCGTGAAGAGCTCGTCGCCCGGCGGCACCGGGTCGTTCGGGTTCGGGTGCAGATTGTTCGGATCGGCGAGACGCGCTTCGAGCGTGGCCGTGCGGCCGATGATGTCCTTCGCCTTCGCGGTGTCCTGCACGCCCGGCAGCTCGACCACGATGCGGTCCGTGCCCTGCTGCTGGATCACCGGCTCGGCCACGCCGAGTTCGTTCACGCGGTTATGCAGCGTCGTGATGTTCTGCTTGAGCGCGGCGTCCTGCACCGTGCGCTGCACGGCCGGCGTGAACGTGCCGACGAGCTGCACGCCGCCGTCCGCGCCCGTGTTCGCCTGCGAAGCCCACTGGAGCTCGCTGACGCTGCGGGTGAGCAGCTTGAGCGCCGCGTCGGCCGTAGCCTGATCGGCCAGATTCACCACCACCGACTGGTTCACGCGATTCACGCCGCCGTCGCGGACGTTGTTGTCACGCAGCAGCGTGCGCACATCCGAAGCGTCCGAGTCGAGCTTCTTGTTGAGCGCGCCGGCCATGTCGACCTGCAGCAGGAAGTGCACGCCGCCGCGCAGATCGAGACCGAGGTACATCGGCAGTGCGCGCAGCGCGGTCAGCCAGTTCGGCGACGCGCTTTGCAGGTTCAGTGCGACGATGTACTGCGGATCGCTCGGGTCGCTATTGAGCGACTTCTGCAGCAGGTCCTTCACGCGCAGTTGCGTGTCGGTGTCCGTCAGGCGCACGCGGATGTTCGCGTTGTTCTGCGAGTTGTCGAACGTGACGGCGGTCGGCTTGATCTGATTGGCGGCGAGCGCGGCTTCGACCGACGCGAGCGTCGCGGAGTCGAGCCTGACCGTCGCCTTGCCGCTCGACACCTGCACCGCCGGCGCTTCGCCGTACAGATTGGGCAGCGTGTACACGAGGCCGATGACCAGAGCCACCAGCATCACGGCGTATTTCCAGAGGGGGTAGCGATTCATGAGTGGTCCAACGGGAAGGTTGGCTTGGATGCGATGCGTCCGGCGATGAGCGCTGGCGACTCGGCGCACTGTGGCGCGAAGTGCCGGCGAGGCCGTGCCGGACGCAGGAGAGCAGGCCTTACAGCGACTTGATCGTGCCCTTCGGCAGAATCGTCGTGACCGACGCTTTTTGCACGGTGATTTCGGTGCCTTCCGAGATTTCGATGCCGACGTAGGCTTCGCCCACCTTCGTCACCTTGCCGACGATACCGCCGTTCGTCACGACTTCATCGCCCTTGGCCATCGCTGCGAGCATGTTGCGATGTTCCTTCTGGCGCTTCATTTGCGGGCGGATCATGATGAAGTACAGCACGCCGAACATCAGGATCAGCGGCAGGAAGCTCATCAGGTTCGATTCGATACCACCTGCTGCAGCGCCTTGCGCGAAGGCATTGGAAATGAACGACACGTTGGTCTCTCCGTTATCAGTCAAACGACAAAAAAATCAGCCGATTATTCTACCACCGGCCGCAGGCGCGCCGGCGCGGCGAATTGGCTTTGCGATCAACCGTTTAAAGCCGCGCTTTCAGTGCGTGCGTCGAGTCCGCGCAATGAATCCCACATTGAATCCGTTTCCGGCCGGCGAAAGTTGATTGTAAGTTTTCTGCGCGCTCCGGTGGGCGGCCGCACGGATTCTTCTGTGGAATCCGCGCGCCGCGCCGTCAGGACGACGGTTCGACGCCGCGCGCGCGGTCCTCGTGAAAGCCCTTGCGGAAGGCGTCGAACAGCTTCGCGTCGATCGCGTCGCGCATTTCCTGCATCAGTTCGAGGTAGTAGTGCAGGTTGTGGATCGTGTTCAACTGCGCGCCGAGGATTTCGCCGACGCGGTGCAGGTGATGCAGGTAGCCGCGCGTGAAATTGCGGCAGGTGTAGCAGCCGCATTGCTCGTCGAGCGGGCGCAGCGAGTTCCTGTGGGTGGCGTTGCGGATCTTGATGTCGCCGAAACGCGTGAAGAGCCAGCCGTTGCGCGCGTTGCGCGTCGGCATCACGCAGTCGAACATGTCGACGCCGGCCGCGACCCCGGCCACGAGGTCTTCCGGCGTGCCGACGCCCATCAGGTAGTGCGGCTTGTTGGCCGGCAGCTTCGGACCGATGTGGTTCAGGACGCGCATCATGTCTTCCTTCGGCTCGCCGACCGACAGCCCGCCGATCGCGAGGCCGTGGAAGTTCTTCTCCGCGAGGCCGGCGAGCGACTCGTCGCGCAGATCCTCGAACATGCCGCCCTGGACGATGCCGAAGAGAGCATTCGGATTGCCGAGGCGCTGGAATTCATCGATCGAGCGCTGCGCCCAGCGCATCGACATGCGCATCGATTCGGCCGCTTCCTTGTGCGAGGTCGGAATGTTGTCGGTCGCGTACGGCGTGCATTCGTCGAACTGCATGACGATGTCCGAGTTCAGCACCTTCTGGATCTGCATCGACACTTCCGGCGACAGGAACAGCCGGTCGCCGTTGATCGGCGAGGCGAATGTGACGCCGTCCTCGGTGATCTTGCGCAGATCGCCGAGCGAGAACACCTGGAAGCCGCCCGAGTCGGTCAGGATCGGCTTCTTCCAGCCCATGAAGCCGTGCAGGCCGCCGTGCGCCTCGATCGTTTCGAGCCCCGGGCGCAGCCACAGGTGGAACGTGTTGCCGAGGATGATCTGCGCGTGCATCTCGTCGAGCTCGCGCGGCTGGACCGCCTTCACGGTGCCGTAGGTGCCGACCGGCATGAAGATCGGCGTTTCCACCACGCCGTGGTTCAGCGTGACGCGGCCGCGGCGCGCGAGGCCGTCGGTGCCGAGCAGTTCGAACTTGAGGCCGTTCTCCGGGCGCTCGTGGGCAGGCTGTTGCGAGGGATGACCGAGGGTCATTGGGATCACTCCTGGGCTACCGGAAAACAGTCCGGCGCAAATGTCGAAAGACCGCCGGAAAATTTCGCGGCGGCTCAAGGTACTGGGTACTGCAAAAACGTCGAAACAGCGTAGCCGGCGGCGCAAGCGGCTCGACGGCATAAGGCCGCGGGCGCTGCCAGCGGCTCAAACGTTGCGGCGCGTCAGCAGCATCGCGTCGCCGTAGCTGAAAAAGCGGTAACGCTCTTCGATCGCGTGACGATATGCCGCGCGAATCGTCTCGACGCCCGCGAACGCCGACACCAGCATCAGCAACGTCGACTTCGGCAGATGGAAATTCGTCACCAGCCGGTCGACCACGCGGAACCGGTAACCCGGCGTGATGAAGATGTCGGTTTCCGCGCTGGCCGCGGCGAGCGGCCGGCCGGCCGCGTCGGCGTCGCGCGCGGCGGCTTCGAGCGCGCGCATCGAGGTCGTGCCCACCGCGATCACGCGGTTGCCGCGCGCCTTCGTCGCGGCGATTTTGTCGGCGAGCGCTTGCGGCAGGTGATACCACTCGCTGTGCATCTTGTGCTCGGCGATCTTCTCGACCCGCACCGGCTGGAACGTGCCCGCGCCGACATGCAGCGTGAGCGTCGCGCGCGCGACGCCGCGCGCGTCGAGTTTCGCGAGCAGCGCGTCGTCGAAATGCAGGCCGGCAGTGGGCGCGGCGACCGCGCCGGGGTTTTGCGCGAACACCGTCTGATAGCGGGTTTCGTCGGTTGCGTCGGGATCGTGCTCGATGTACGGCGGCAGCGGCAGGCGGCCGTATCGTTCGATCAGCGTGAGGCAATCGGCGGGGAAATGCAGCGTGTAGAACGGATCGACGCGCTCGCCGACCGTGACCTCGAACGCGTCCGCGAGACGGATCGTGGTGCCTGGCTGCGGGCTTTTGCTCGCGCGGATTTGCGCGAGCGCGGTGCGCTCGCCGGTGAGGCGCTCCACGAGCACTTCGATCCTGCCGCCGCTCGCCTTCACGCCGAAGAAGCGCGCCTTCAGGACTTTGGTATCGTTGAAGACGAGCAGATCGCCCGGCGCGATGCACTCGGGCAGCTCGGTGAAGTGGCGGTCGGTCAGACTCGCGGCGCCGTCGGGGCGGCCTGTGCCGTCCACGTCGAGCAGACGGCTCGCGCTGCGCTCGGGCAGCGCGACTTGCGCGATCAGCTCGGGTGGCAGATCGAAATCGAAATCGGAAAGCGTAAACATGCGAACGACTGGAAGCGAATTGAGACTGAATTGAGCCGCGGCGGGAGCCGGGCCGCTATGATGGCGGGACGCCCGCACGGCCCGCGCGCGCCCTGTGCCGCAGCCTGTATGCGCTAACGCGCGGCGCGGCCTTTTCTTTCGACAGCAGCCGATATTGTACTTGCGAAGCAGCCCATGCCTTTGTCCGACCGCCGATTGTCCCTAGCCACCCGCGAAGCGGGCACCGAACCGCGGCGCGGCGGCGCGCGGGGCGAAGCGGCGGAAAGCGGCGTGGCGCAAGGCGGATCGGGTGGTGCGGACGGCAGCGTGATGGCGGCGGGCCGCCATGCCGAGCCGCGTGGCGAAGACAGCGGCGGCGGGGCCAAACCCACCGCCAAAGCGCCGGTCAAACCCGCCGACAAACTCGCCAAACTCGGCCTCACACGCGACATCGACCTCGTGCTGCATCTGCCGATGCGCTATGAGGACGAAACCTCGCTCACGCCGATCGGACACCTGCTGCCCGGCGGCATCGCGCAAACCGAAGGCGTGGTGTTCGACAA
This sequence comes from Paraburkholderia susongensis, assembly GCF_900177725.1. Classification (GTDB taxonomy): domain Bacteria; phylum Pseudomonadota; class Gammaproteobacteria; order Burkholderiales; family Burkholderiaceae; genus Paraburkholderia; species Paraburkholderia susongensis. The sequence goes on from NZ_FXAT01000004.1 coordinate 86,790, forward strand.
CGAGATCGCGTACCGGCCGCGCCGGCAGCTCCTCGTGAAGCTGCGCGACGACGCCGGCGACGAACTCGTGCTGCGCTTTCTGAATTTCTACGGCTCGCAGGTCAAGCAGATGGCGCCCGGCGCCCGGCTGCGCGTGCGCGGCGACGTGCGCGGCGGCTTCTTCGGCATGGAGATGGTGCATCCGGCCGTGCGCGTCGTCGACGCGGATACGCCGCTGCCGCAGGCGCTGACGCCGGTTTATCCGAGCACCGCGGGCGTGTCGCAGGCGTATCTGCGCAAGGCGATCGACAACGCGCTCGCGCGCACCTCGCTGCCGGAGCTGCTGCCCGCGGCGGTCGCGCGCGCGTTTCTCGAGCCGCTCGGCGTGCCGGCGCTGATGGACGCGGTGCGCACGCTGCATCATCCGGGCGCGCAGTCCGACGAAACCGCGCTGATCGACGGCACGCATCCGGCCTGGGTGCGCATCAAGTTCGAGGAACTGCTCGCGCAGCAGATGTCGCTCAAGCGCGCCCACGACGAGCGCCGCACGCGCGCCGCACCGGCCATGCCGCGCCGCAAGCTCGGCGACGAAGCAGCGCTGGTCGCGCGGCTTCTGAAGGCGCTGCCGTTTTCGCTGACGGCCGCGCAGGAGCGCGTCGGTGGCGAGATCGCGCTCGATCTGACCCAGCCGCATCCGATGCAGCGGCTCTTGCAAGGCGACGTCGGCAGCGGCAAAACGATCGTCGCGGCGCTCGCCGCCGCGCAGGCGATCGACGCCGGCTACCAGGCCGCGCTGATGGCGCCCACCGAAATCCTCGCCGAGCAGCACGCGCGCAAACTGCGCGGCTGGCTGGAGCCGCTCGGCGTGAGCGTCGCGTGGCTCGCGGGCAGTCTGAAGACGAAGGAGAAGCGCGCCGCGATCGAAGCCGCCGCGCTCGGCACCGCGCAGCTCGTGATCGGCACGCACGCGATCATTCAGGACGCGGTGGAGTTCGCGCGGCTCGGGCTCGTGATCGTCGACGAACAGCACCGCTTCGGTGTCGCGCAGCGGCTCGCGCTGCGCGCCAAGGCGCAAAACGCGGCCGATGGCGCACACGATTTCCAGCCGCATCAGCTCATGATGTCCGCGACGCCGATTCCGCGTACGCTCGCAATGACCTACTACGCCGACCTCGACGTCTCGACGATCGACGAACTGCCGCCCGGCCGCACGCCGATCCTGACGAAGCTCGTCTCCGACGCGCGCCGCGAAGAGGTGATCGGCCGCGTGCGCGAGGCGGCGCTGACGGGGCGCCAGGTCTACTGGGTGTGTCCGCTGATCGAGGAAAGCGAGACCTTGCAACTGCAGACCGCGGTCGAGACCTACGAAACGCTCGTGGCCGCGTTGCCTGAACTGAAGGTCGGGCTCGTGCACGGGCGTCTCGCGCCCGCCGAGAAGGCTGCCGTGATGGACGCGTTCTCGCGCGGCGAGATTCAGCTATTGGTCGCGACGACGGTGATCGAAGTGGGCGTCGACGTGCCGAACGCGTCGTTGATGGTGATCGAGCATGCGGAGCGATTCGGCCTCGCGCAGCTGCATCAGTTGCGCGGACGGGTGGGGCGAGGCACCGCCGCGTCGGTCTGCGTGCTGCTCTACACGGGACCGCTGTCGATGACCGCGCGCGCGCGTCTGCAAACGATGCGCGAGACCACCGACGGCTTCGAGATCGCGCGGCGCGACCTCGAGATTCGCGGGCCGGGCGAGTTTCTGGGCGCGCGGCAGTCGGGCGCGGCGATGCTGCGCTTCGCCGACCTGCAAAACGATCAGTGGCTGATCGAGCCGGCGCGCGAGGCGGCGGCGCTGTTGCTCGACAAGTATCCCGACGTGGTTTTGCAGCATCTCGCGCGCTGGCTCGGGGCGCGCGAGCAATATCTGAAGGCGTGATGGCGGGTGCGCAGGCGGGCCTGCTGGCGCATGCGGGTTCGGCTTGACGATGCGCATGACGCGCGCGTTCAGGGACGCGTTCAGGCGCTATTCATGCGCCGTGTGCCAAAACACTGGCGCAGGTCCGCTGAAAAGCCGGAAAGGCTGGCGAACCGACCCCATAGGGTGTATAACTAGAACCTATCGAATCCATCGTACTGATTGATCCCCGAATGACGCTCACCGAATTGAAATACATCGTGGCGGTAGCCCGCGAGCGGCACTTCGGCCGGGCCGCCGAAGCGTGTTTCGTCAGCCAGCCCACGTTGTCCGTCGCCATCAAGAAGCTCGAGGACGAGCTGAACGTGCAGATTTTCGAGCGCGGCACGAGCGAGGTCAGCGTCACGCCGATCGGCGAACAGATCGTCACGCAGGCCCAGCGCGTGCTCGAACAGACGCTCGCGATCAAGGAAATCGCCAAGCAGGGCAAAGACCCGCTGATCGGCCCGTTGCGGCTTGGCGTGATCTATACGATCGGGCCGTATCTGCTGCCCACGCTCGTCAAGCAGATGATCCAGCGCGTCCCGCAGATGCCGCTGATGCTGCAGGAGAACTACACGCTCAAGCTGATCGAGCTGCTCAAGCAGGGCGAAATCGACGTTGCCATCATGGCGCTGCCGTTTCCCGAAACGGGCCTGATGCTGCGCTCACTCTATGACGAGCCGTTCGTCGTCGCGCTGCCGTCCGGTCACGCATGGGAAAACCGTCCGAAGATCGACCCCGACGACCTGAAGCAGGAAACCATGCTGCTGCTCGGCAGCGGTCACTGCTTCCGCGATCACGTGCTCGGCGTGTGTCCGGAGCTGATGCGTTTTTCGCAGAACGCGGACGGCATCCAGAAGACCTTCGAGGGCTCGTCGCTCGAGACGATTCGACATATGGTCGCGAGCGGCGTCGGCATCACCGTGCTGCCGCGTATGTCGGTGCACGAGGTCAAGCCACATGCGGCCGGCATCGACGCGGGCCTGCTCAGCTACGTCGCGTTCGACGAACCCGTGCCTGACCGGCGTGTCGTGCTCGCGTGGCGCAAGAGCTTCACGCGCATGCCCGCGATCGACGCCATCTGCGAAGCGGTTGCCGCCTGCGATCTGCCGGGCGTCACGAAGCTCGATCTGCAGGCTGCCGTCAGCTGACGGCGCCGCATCTGCACGGGCGCCGACCTCCCGGCGCCCGTGTTTCAGAAAAGCATGCAAGCCCTATTGAATAGATTAAATTAATCAAACTATATTCGTTGATAGTTTTTGATATAGTTTCCTCCACGGATCACCCGATCCCCTTATTTCGTAAGGCTCAGCCCTCGGACCTGACGCTCGGGGTTCGAGACAAGCCAGGAGGAAAACATCATGCAAGCGGATTCGCAGCCTATTCAAGTTCCCAGCGTGGCGCCGGCCACGACCGTCGCCGCGTCGAGCATTCGCACCATTGCGGTGGCCTTGCTGGTCGACCGGGTTCTGGCCGCCTAGCGCGCCGGGTCATTGCTGGCGTACGCATATCCGAATGCACGCATCACCGGTGCTGAAGCCGCGAAGATGATCGTCGCAGACCGCGAAAGCGCGTAGCGCGATCTGGTCGATAGCATCGATGCGCAGGCCATAAACAGGCCATAAACAGGCCATGAGCAGCAGGTAGCAAAACAGCAGCAAGGCAATAGACGGGCGGGGCGCAACGGCGCTTCGCCAGTAACGATACGAACCGGGAGCACGATCATGATTCAGATGATGATGGCAACCACCGGTCGCTCGGCCGCCGCACGCGATACGCAACGGCGGTACCGCCTGGCGATGCGCCGGGCGATCGGCTTCGCGATCGTCGTGGGCGGCTTCGCAGTGATCGTCGCGCAGGCGCTGCAGCATGCGTTCGGTTGAGGGTAAGCGCGTTGCGCTGGCCGGCATCGCGCATGCCGGTCAACGCGGCGGCAGCGTGGCGGCAAAGTAGTGGCGGCGTAACGGCAAATCAGCGGTACCGTGCCTTCAGAACTGCGCCAGAGCAAGGCTGCAGGCATGTCACGCGCTGATCCAGCGGAATTTCACGCTACACTCTCGAACGTTTTATATCTGTTCCTGCATACCGTCATTTGCCTACCGGTTCGTATCACTCTTAAAAGGAGTCATCATGGCCAAGAAACAAGTCGCCGCAGTACAGCACGTCAACATCGGGATTAACGACAAGGATCGCAAGAAGATTGCGGAAGGGCTGTCGCGTCTGCTCGCCGACACCTATACGTTGTACCTGAAGACCCACAACTTTCACTGGAACGTCACGGGTCCGATGTTCAACACGCTGCATCTGATGTTCGAAACGCAATATAGCGAACTGGCGCTCGCCGTCGATGCGATCGCCGAACGCATTCGCGCGCTGGGTGTCCATGCGCCGGGCAGCTACAAGGATTTCGCGAAGCTGTCGTCGATTCCCGAAGCGGACGGCGTGCCGGCCGCGGAAGACATGATCCGCCAGCTCGTCGAAGGTCAGGAAGCCGTGGTGCGCACCGCGCGCGCGATTTTCCCGGCGACGGAAGCCGCGAACGACGAGCCGACCGCCGACCTGCTCACGCAACGCATGCAGACGCACGAAAAGACTGCGTGGATGCTGCGCTCGCTGCTGGCTTAAGCCGCGGCTCGCACCTGGTTGCCGCTTCCTTCGTTTGCATGCAGGTTGCGCGTCTCAGGCAGCGTTTCAGGTTGCGTTCAGGCAATACATGATGCTGCTTTGGGCGACGCCCACGCCCGCATCGCGAAAGAACAAAGCCTCCTTTCAGAAAGGGAGGCTTTTCTTTTTCCGCAAAGCCGCGGCGCCGTTCGAATGTGTGCGTCTCTTATGCACGCAGCGCACGAACATGGCCCGCGACGCGCATCCCGTAAAATAGCGGCACCGTGTTCGCACTTCACCGAATCCGTCCCATGTTCGCCCGACTCCCCCTGTATCTGCGCCTCGTGCGCATGGACAAGCCGATCGGCAGCCTGCTGTTGCTGTGGCCGACGCTCAACGCACTGTGGATCGCATCCGGCGGCCGTCCGTCGTGGCAGCTGCTCGTGATCTTCACGCTCGGCACGGTGCTGATGCGCTCGGCCGGCTGCGCGATCAACGATTACGCGGACCGCGATTTCGACCGCTACGTGAAGCGCACCGAAAACCGCCCGCTCACGTCGGGCAAGATCAACGCATGGGAAGCGGTGGCGCTCGCCGCCGGTTTGTCGCTGCTCGCGTTTTTGCTGATCCTGCCGTTGAATGCGCTGACGAGGCAGTTGTCGGTGGTGGCGCTGTTCGTCGCCGGGACGTATCCGTTCACGAAGCGTTTCTTCGCGATTCCGCAGGCCTACCTCGGCATTGCGTTCGGCTTTGGCATTCCGATGGCGTTCGCCGCGACGCAGGATCACGTTCCGCTGCTCGCGTGGGCGATGCTGCTCGCGAACATCTTCTGGTCGGTCGCATACGACACGGAATACGCGATGGTCGATCGCGACGACGACATCAAGATCGGCATCCGCACGTCGGCGCTCACATTCGGCCGTTTCGACGTGGCCGCGATCATGCTGTGCTATGCGGCGACGCTCGGGATCTACGTCGGCATCGGCGTGGCGCTCGGTTTCGGCGTGCTGTACTGGCTTGGCTGGGCGGGCGCGGCGGGCTGCGCGATCTACCACTACACGCTGATCCGCAATCGCGAGCGTATGCCGTGCTTTGCCGCGTTCCGCCATAACAACTGGCTCGGCGGCGCGCTGTTTGCGGGGATTGCCGCGCATTACGCAGCGGCTTCGTTCTGATTTTCGCGCGCGCAGCCAAGCCTGCTGCTGTCTACTGCTTGCCGAATTCGTCGCCCATTTCTTTCGCGCGCGCATCGGCGGCAAGCACACCGCGCACGATCGCATCCTTGATGCCGCTCGCGTCGAACGACGCCAGCGCTGCCGCAGTCGTGCCGCCTTTCGACGTCACACGCTCGCGCAGCACGCCCGGCGGCTCGTCGGAATTGGCCGCGAGTTGCGCCGCGCCGGTGAAGGTCGCGACCGCGAGTGCGCGGCCCTGCGCTTCGTCCATGCCGAGTTGGCGCGCGGCCTCCTGCAGCGCTTCGATGAAATAGAAGACGTAAGCGGGTCCGCTGCCCGAGATCGCGGTTACCGCGTCGATCTTCGCTTCGTCGTCGAACCAGACGGTTTCGCCGACCGCACCGAGCACCTGCGACGCGAGCGCTCGGCCCGCTTCATCGACGCTGCTCGTGGCGACGAGGCCCGTCACGCCCATGCCGATCAGCGCCGGCGTATTCGGCATCACGCGCACGATGCGGCTGTGGCCGTTGAGCCAGCGCGACAGGTCGGCGATGCGAATGCCGGCGACGATGCTGATCGCGAGTTGCGACGCGCGCAGATGCGGCGCGAGCGCTTCGCCCACGCTCTTGAGGATTTGCGGCTTCACCGCGAGGACGACCGCGTCGTACTCCGCGAGCGCGCCGTCCGCGCTCGCGCCGGTACGGACGCCGAACTGTTGCTCGTTGCGCTTGCGCACGTCCTCGTTCGGATCGATCGCGTACAGGTTCGCGGGCGCGACACCCCGCTTGATGAGGCCGCCGATCAACGCTGCGGCCATGTTTCCGCCGCCGATAAACGCAATTTTCATGATGGTCCGGGTGAAGTTAAGGGAGAGATGCCGGGATGCGATGACGGACCCGCGCAGGTTCGCCTGGGTCCAGGGAAAAGCTCAGTGAGAATAATCACGCACGCCGAAAATCGCGGTGCCGATGCGCACGATCGTCGCGCCCTCGAGCACGGCTGCTTCGAGGTCGGCCGACATGCCCATCGAGAGCGTGTCGAGCGCGAGCCCGGCGTGGCGCAACTGCTCGAACAGCTCGCGCAACTCGCGATGCGGCGCGCGTTGCGCATCGAGGTCGCCGGCCGGTTCGGGAATCGACATGAGCCCGCGCAGTTTCAGCCTCGGCAGCGCGGCGATCTGCTGCGCGATCTGCGCCGCCTCGGCGAGTGTGACGCCGCTTTTCGACGCCTCGCCGCTGACGTTGACCTGCAGACACACGTTGAGCGGCGGCAGATGGTCGGGGCGCTGCTCCGACAGCCGCTGCGCGATCTTCAGCCGGTCGACCGAATGCACCCAGTCGAAATGCTCGGCGACGGGGCGCGTCTTGTTCGATTGCAGCGGGCCGATGAAATGCCATTCGAGCGACGCGCGCAGATCGGCGAGCGTCGCGATCTTGTCGAGCGCTTCCTGCACGTAGTTCTCACCGAACGCACGCTGGCCGGCCGCATGGGCGGCGCGCACGGCGTCGGCGGGAAACGTTTTGGAGACCGCGAGCAGCGTCACGGCATGCGCGTCGCGCCCGGCCGTTTGCGCGGCCGCGGCGATGCGCTGCCGCACCGCTGCGAGGTTGTGCGCGACGTGGTCTGCGGGAGGGCGAACCGGGTTGTGGGCCGGGTTGTCGGCCGGCTTATCGGCCTGGTGATGAAGCGGATCGGACATGGGACGGAACCGGTGTTCAGCGAAGACGATGCTCCGATTATACGGACAGCATATGCTCGACCAGCTCGATCCAATGCGCGACCGGCGTCGACGTGCCGCTTTGCAGATGCGCAATGCAGCCGACGTTCGCCGACACGATCACCTGCGGCTCCTGCGCCTGCAGCCGCTGGAGTTTCTGATCGCGCAGCGCGTACGAGAGGCGCGGCTGCGTCAGCGAATAGGTGCCGGCCGAGCCGCAGCAGAGATGGCTATCGGCGGGCAGGCGCACTTCGACGCCGAGCGCGGTGAGCAGTTGCTCGACCTTGCCGCGTATCTGCTGCCCGTGCTGCAGCGTGCAGGGCGGATGAAACGCCACCGTGTGCACCGAGCGGCGCCGCGTGACCGCGACGAGCTGTTCCTCGAACTCGGGCAGGATCTCGGCGAGGTCGCGCGTCAGCTCGACGATGCGGCGCGCCTTCTCCGCATACTCCGGATCGTGGCGCAGCAGATGGGCGTATTCCTTGACCATCGCGCCGCAGCCGGACGCATTCATCACGATTGCCTCGGCGCCCTGTTCGACGTACGGCCACCATGCGTCGATGTTGGCGCGCAGGTCGTCGAGCGCTTCGTCGTTGTAGCCGAGGTGCTGCCGGATCGCGCCGCAGCAGCCGGCCTCGGGCGCGACCACGGTTTCGATTCCGAGCGCGTCGAACACGCGCGCGGTCGCGATGTTGACGTTCGGCATCATCGACGGTTGCACGCAGCCCGCGAGCATCAGCATCTTGCGCTCGTGTTTCGCGCTCGGCCATGCGAGCGGGCGCTGCCGCGCGGGCACCTTGTCGCGCAGTTTCTTCGGCAGAATGCCGCGCACGTGCTGGCCGAGCCGCATGGCGGGCGTGAAGATCGCGCTGTTCGGCACGACGCTCGCGAGCAGGCGGCGCAGCAGCCGCTGATTGAGCGGGCGCGTGACTTTCTCTTCTGTGAGCTTGCGGCCGATTTCGACGAGCCGTCCGTATTGCACGCCGGACGGACAGGTCGATTCGCAGTTGCGGCACGTGAGGCAGCGGTCGAGGTGAACCTGGGTGCTGCGCGTGACCGGCGCGCCTTCGACCATCTGCTTGATCAGATAGATGCGCCCGCGCGGCCCGTCGAGCTCGTCGCCGAGCAGTTGATAGGTCGGGCAGGTCGCCGTGCAGAAACCGCAGTGCACGCATTTGCGCAGGATGGCGTCGGCTTCGTTGCCATCGGGCGTATTGCGAATGAAGTCCGCGAGGTTGGTTTGCATCGCGTCGCTCAGAAGTCGGAGTAGAGACGGCCGCGATTGAAGATGCGGGCCGGGTCGAAAGCGTGTTTGAGGCCGCGATGGATTTTCATCAACGGCGCGGGTAGTGGCGTGAACACGCCGGCGCTGCGGTCGTAGCCGTGGCCGCAGCGGAAGATCGTCGCGTGGCCGCCGGCCTGCTTCGCGCTGATGCGCACCGTTTGCGCGTCGGTGTCGGTGATCCACCAGCGCTGACCTCCGCCCCATTCCATCAGTTGCGCGCCGGGCAGTTGCAGCGGCTCGGTGATCGACGGCAGCGCGAGACGCCAGAGCGCGGCTTTCGGCGGAATGGCCGAGAAGAACGAATCGGTTTGCTCGCGCAGGCCGGCCCAGAAGCGCTCGGCCTCCACCGCATCGACGACTTCACCGCCGAGCGCCGAGCGCGCGGCCTTGACCGCGGCTTCCGCGCCCGCGAGCCGCACGGCGAGCGTGCCGTTGCGCCACGCGCTCGCGGTGATCGGCAGCGGCCGGCCGGCCCATTCGTTGAGCTTGCGGACCGCGTCGGTGCCGTTCATGTCGAACTTCAGCGTGGCTTCGACCTGCGGCAGCGGCAGCACCTTGACCGACAGTTCGAGAATCAGCCCGAGCGTGCCGAGCGAGCCCGCCAGCAGACGCGAGACGTCATAGCCCGCGACGTTCTTCACCACCTGGCCGCCGAAGTGCAGCACCTGGCCCTGGCCGTTCATGATGACGGCGCCGAGCACGAAGTCGCGCGCCGCGCCGACGGCCGGACGGCGCGGCCCGGAAATGCCAGCGGCGATGCAGCCGCCGAAGGTGGCCTGCGGCCCGAAGTGCGGCGGCTCGAACGCCAGCATCTGTTCGTGCTCGGCGAGCGCGGCTTCGATTTCCAGCAGGGGGGTGCCTGCGCGCGCGGTGATCACGAGTTCGGCCGGATCGTACGCAATGATGCCGCGATAAGCGCGCGTGTCGAGGATCTCACCTTCCAGCGTCTGACCATACCAGTCCTTGGTGCCGCCGCCACGGACGCGCAACGCGCGTCCTTCTGCGCTGGCCGAACGCACGCGTTCGGACCAAACGGCGACGATGTCGTCCTCTTCCATGGTGTCCTGCTCGTTGTGTTTCGATTGATTGTACCGGGCGGGGGCGTGCTGGCAACCCGGAGCGCACCCGTATCGGCGCGCCGGCGGGAAAGGCCGCAGAATACCCGGGCAAGCGGCGTGCAACGACGCTTGCCCGCTGCTTGCGCCTTGCGCGGGGCGCGCTTTATGCGCGATGGGAGCAGCGCACGCTACGGCGGACGCTAGAAGCGCGGCAGATCGGGGTGGGGCAGTAGCCCGCCGCGCACGTGCATCTTGCCGTATTCGGCACAGCGCGCCCGCGTGGGAATGCCTTTGTCGGGGTTCAGCAGGCCGGGCGCGTCGAAGGCGCGCTTGACCGCGTGAAACGCGTCGCGCTCCTCGGGCGAGAACTGCACGCACATCGAATTGATCTTCTCGATGCCGACGCCATGTTCGCCCGTCACCGTGCCGCCGAGTTCCACGCAGGCTTCGAGGATGTCGCAACCGAACTCCTCGGCGCGGTGCCACTCGTCCTGATCGTTGCCGTTGAAGAGGATCAGCGGGTGCATGTTGCCGTCTCCGGCATGGAACACGTTGATGCAGCGCAGCCCGTACTTCTTCTCCATCTCCTCGATGCGCGCGAGCAGCGGCCCGATACTGCGGCGCGGCACGGTGCCGTCCATGCAGTAGTAGTCCGGCGAAATGCGGCCGGCGGCCGGAAACGCGTTCTTGCGCCCGGACCAGAAGCGCAACCGCTCCGCTTCCGTGCGCGAAATCTGGATGCGGGTCGCGCCGTGTTCGCGCAACACCGCCGTCATGCGCACGATTTCACTCGCGACTTCGTCGGGTGTGCCGTCCGATTCGCACAGCAGGATCGCCGCCGCGTCGAGGTCGTAGCCCGCGTTGACGAATTCCTCGACCGCGCGCGTGGCCGGCTTGTCCATCATCTCGAGACCGGCTGGGATGATGCCCGCCGCGATGATGCCGGCAACCGCGTCGCCGCCTTTTACGACGTCGTCGAAACTCGCCATGATGACCTGCGCCGTTTGCGGCTTCGGGATCAGCTTGACCGTGACTTCGGTGACGATCGCGAACATGCCCTCGCTGCCGATCATCACCGCGAGCAGATCGAGCCCGGGCGCGTCCGGCGCGAGCGAGCCGAATTCGACGATTTCGCCTTCCATCGTGACCGCGCGCACGCGCAGCACGTTATGCACGGTGAGGCCGTACTTGAGGCAATGCACGCCGCCCGAATTCTCGGACACATTGCCGCCGATCGTGCACGCGATCTGCGAGGACGGATCCGGCGCGTAGTAGAGGCCATAAGGCGCCGCGGCCTCGGAGATCGCCAGATTGCGCACGCCCGGCTGCAAGGTGGCGGTGCGCGCATACGAGTCGATCTCGATGATCTTCCTGAAGCGCGCGAGCGACACCACCACGCCGTGCCGGATCGGCATCGCCCCGCCGGACAGCCCCGTGCCCGCACCGCGCGGCACGATCGGCACTTCGAGGCGGTGGCAGATCTGCACGATGCGCTGCACCTGCGATTCGGTCTCCGGCAATGCGACCGCGAGCGGCAGACGCCGGTAAGCGGCGAGGCCGTCGCATTCGTACGCGACGGTGTCTTCTTCGCGATACAGCAGACAATGAGTCGGCAACACGGCCATCAGCGCCTGCACGACTTCGCGCTGGCGCTGGGCGAGTACTTCGGCCGACAGTTCAGCGGGTGCGTTCATGTGACTTGTCTCCTCTGCTTTCGCTGGTCCGGCTCGTGGTTCGAGCCTGGCTGTTTCAGACGGTCTCGCTTCAGGCGGCCTGGCGTCAGGCTACCCCGTTTCAAGCCACTTCGCTTCGAGGCCGGCGCGGCCGTCGCCCCGTGTTCGAGCCGCCGCCGCGCCCGGCCTGTCCGACTTCCGTCGTCAGGCCGCCCAAGCGAAAATTTTGCCCGGGTTCATCAGATTGCGCGGATCGAGCGCGTGCTTGATCGAGCGCATCGTATCCACCGCGACGTCGCCGTGTTCTTCGAGCAGGAAGCCCATCTTGTGCAGGCCGACGCCGTGCTCGCCGGTGCAGGTGCCGTCCATGCGCAGCGCGCGCTGCACGATGCGATGGTTCAGCCGCTCGGCTTCCTCGAGTTCTTCGGGCTTGTCCGGGTCGATCAGGATCGCGACGTGGAAGTTGCCGTCGCCGACGTGGCCGACGATCGGGCAGGGCAGCGGCGAGGCCTTCAGGTCGTCTTCGGTTTCGACTACGCATTCGGCGAGGCGCGAGATCGGCACGCAGACGTCGGTGGTGACGGCGCGCGAGCCGGGCTTCAGTTGCAGCATCGCGAAATAGGCGTTGTGACGCGCGTTCCACAGACGGCTGCGGTCTTCAGGGCGCGTCGCCCATTCGAAGCCTTCGCCGGAGTTTTGAGCGGCGATTTCCTGCACGAGTTCGGCCTGCTCCTTGACGCCGGCCTCGGTGCCGTGGAATTCGAAAAAGAGTGTGGGCGCTTCGCGCAGTGTCAGATTCGAATGGCGGTTGATCGAGCGGATCGCGAGCGAATCGACGAACTCGACGCGCGCAATCGGCACGCCGATCTGGATCGTCTCGATGACCGCGCGCACCGCGTCGCCCATCGACGGAAACGCGCACACCGCGGCCGATACCGCTTCCGGCTGCGGATAAAGACGCAACGTGATTTCGGTAATCACGCCGAGCGTGCCTTCCGAGCCGACGAAAAGACGCGTGAGATCGTATCCCGCCGACGACTTGCGCGCGCGCGTGCCGGTTTTGATTACGCGGCCATCGGCGAGCACGACCGTCAGGCCGAGCACATTCTCGCGCATCGTGCCGTAGCGCACGGCGTTGGTGCCCGAGGCGCGCGTGGCCGACATGCCGCCGATGCTCGCGTCCGCGCCGGGGTCGATCGGGAAGAACAGGCCCGTGTCGCGCAGCGCTTCGTTCAACTGCTTGCGTGAGATGCCGGGCTCGACGGTGACGGTGAGGTCTTCGGCGTTGATCGACAACACGCGGTTCATTTCCGACAGATCGATCGACACGCCGCCCTGCACCGCAAGCAGATGCCCTTCGAGCGACGAGCCGTTGCCGTACGGAATGATCGGCACGTCGTACTGCCCGCACAGTTTGACGATGGTCTGCACGTCCTCGGTCGTGCGTGCGAAGACGACGGCGTCAGGCAGTTGGGGATCGAAGGGCGACTCGTCGCGGCCATGGTGCGCGCGCACGGCTTCGGCAACCGAGACGCGTTCGTCGAACGCGGCTTTGAGATCGTTCAGCAATTCGGCGGGAAACGGCCGGCGCAGCGGGGCCGGCGGTACGGGATGGTTCACGCATATCTCCTGTGTCGACCAGAGTTAGCGCTTTAGCGCTTACTCTGGTCCCATGTGGCTTACCACGGTCGACCAGAGTTAGCGCTTTAGCTGTCGATCCGTAGTTGGCGCTTCAGCGCCTACTACGGTCCCATGCAAAGCACTTACTCTGGTCCCATGCAATTTATTGCGGTCGACTGGAATTGGCGCTTCAGCACTTGTTCCGATCTCATGAAAGGTGATTGCTGATATCTTGGGGGACGCAGCTCTTTGCAGCACACATTTCATTTTACGCCGATCGCCCGCGGGCAGGCGCCGGACCGGCTTCCGCCCCTATAATGGCGGCGATTTCGCGATGCGTGCAATATGGATAAACATGGCGGGCAATTCATGGTGGCCGACTGGCCTTGCCCGTTTGATCCGTTTCTATTCACGTGTTGCTTGCGCGTTGTTTGCACACCGATCGCGCTTTAATCGCGTGCATTGCCACTGAACGTAGGGGAGACATCATCATGGGCAACCGCCTGAGCAAGATCGCCACTCGCACCGGGGACGACGGCACCACGGGTCTCGGCGACGGCCGTCGCGTGCGCAAGGACAGCGCGCGCATCGCCGCGATTGGCGACGTCGACGAACTCAATTCGCATCTTGGCGTGCTGCTGTGCGAGAGCCTGCCCGACGACGTACGCGCAGCGCTAGTCGCAATCCAGCATGACCTGTTCGATCTGGGCGGCGAACTGTGCATTCCCGGCCACACGATGATTACCGACCGGCATCTCGCCCAGCTCGACGGCTGGCTCGCCGGCTACAACGCCGCATTGCCGCCGCTGAAGGAATTCATTCTGCCCGGCGGGTCGCGCGCCGCTGCGCTCGCGCATGTATGCCGCACCGTATGCCGCCGCGCCGAACGCGCGATCGTGGCGCTCGGCGAGCACGAGGAGATCAACGCTGCCCCGCGTCAATACGTGAACCGGCTGTCGGATCTGCTGTTCGTGCTGGCGCGCGTGCTCAATCGGGCGGATGGCGGGACCGACGTGCTGTGGCAGCACGATCGCGGCGTGGGTTGAATGTTGGCGCGATCACGCGCATAGCATCACGCACCGCGCCTCACGTTAGCCGATAGCCAGCGTAACCGGCTTGCCGATCCGGCTCATCATTTCGACCAGCGTGTCGATCGTGAACTTGGTGGTTTTCTTGTTGACCACGTCGGAGACACGCGGGCGCGACACCATTAGAATTTCCGCGGCTTCGGCCTGCTTTAGATGATGCTGTTCGATCCAGCCGGATAGCTCGGTCATGAGCTGCTCCTTGAGCAGCCGCGTGTCGTTGATCTGCTTTTGCGAGGCCGCGTGCAGGCGCTTCGCTTCCTTCGCGGAAAAGCCGAGTTCGAGAAACAGATTGGCGCCGGGCTGGGTTACGTGACGAATTCTGGTATCGGTCGTCATTTGCTAAGTTTTCCTATCGTTAACGATGGCGCGGTAGCGCATCTCGGCAATTTTTTTGTCTCGCGCTCCGAGCTTTTGCGTTTTCTTCTGAAAACAATGCAGCACGTAGATCGCCTCGACAAACTTGGTCACATACATCACGCGAAAAATGCCGTCTTCGCTCTTGATGCGGATTTCGCGCGTTCCCGCACCGATCGAGTCGAACGCTTTCCAGTCATCGGGGTCGAGTCCTGCCTGAATCTTGTGGAGCTGAAACCCCGCGCGACGACGTGCTTCTGCAGGAAAGCCGAGCAAATCGCGAAAGCTCGAGCCTAACCAGCGAATTTGTTTTTCCTGCCCCATAACCGCCTTCGTGTATAAAATATTATACGTACCATCCAGCCCGGTCAAGTCCGCTTGAGTGCGCGTGAGTTGAGTGCACCTCACGCGCAGACAATCGGGCAACGAGCTGTTACGGTACAGAGGCGGTGTGGGGAGCACCATTCGGCCGTTCGGCCAAGAAAAAACCCGGTTCGAAGCCGAACCGGGTTTTCTACGGATTACTAACGAGCTGCCGAAGCAGCGACAAAACAGGCATTCAGTTGCCGCTGCCGCGCGCCACGCGGCGCTGCTTGACCGCTTCTGCGAGACCTTCGAGCACGGCGACGCTTTCGTCCCAGCCGATGCACGCGTCGGTAATGCTCTGGCCGTACGTGAGCGCGCAGCCTTCCTGCAGATCCTGGCGGCCCGCCACGAGGTGCGATTCCACCATCACGCCGACGATCCGCTCGTCGCCCGTGGCAATCTGGCGGCCGATGTCCGCGCACACCGGAATCTGGTTCTCGTGCTTCTTCGAACTGTTCGCATGGCTCGCATCGATCATCAGACGCGCGGCGAGCCCAGCCTTGCCGATGTCCGCGCAGGCCGCATTGACGC
Organism: Paraburkholderia susongensis; assembly: GCF_900177725.1. GTDB lineage: Bacteria > Pseudomonadota > Gammaproteobacteria > Burkholderiales > Burkholderiaceae > Paraburkholderia > Paraburkholderia susongensis. Next base: position 102,185 of record NZ_FXAT01000004.1, read on the forward strand.
TGTCCGCATCGTAGTTCGGCGTCTTGCCGCCGCGCAGGATCACGTGGCAATCCTCATTGCCTGCGGTCGACACGATGGCCGAATGACCGCCCTTCGTGACCGACAGAAAATGGTGCGGCTGCGAGGCGGCCTTGATCGCGTCGACGGCGATCTTCACGTTGCCGTCCGTGCCGTTCTTGAAGCCGACCGGGCACGACAGCCCCGAAGCGAGTTCGCGGTGCACCTGCGACTCGGTGGTGCGCGCGCCGATCGCGCCCCACGAGATCAGGTCGGCGATGTATTGCGGGCTGATCATGTCGAGGTATTCGGTGCCTGCCGGCAGGCCGAGTTCGTTGATGTGCAACAGCAACTCGCGCGCGGTGCGCAGACCGTCGTTGATCTTGAAGCTGTTGTCCATGTGCGGGTCGTTGATGAGACCCTTCCAGCCCACCGTCGTACGCGGTTTTTCGAAGTACACGCGCATCACGATTTCGAGTTCGCCGGCAAAGCGCTTGCGCTGCCCGATCAGACGTCCAGCGTATTCGATTGCGGCCTTCGGATCGTGAATCGAGCACGGTCCGATCACGACGATCAGGCGGTCATCCATGCCGTGGAGAATGCGATGCATCGCGTTGCGCGAGTCGTAGATCACGTTGGACACTGTCTCGTCGCACGGGAATTCGCGGATCAGGTGAGCGGGCGGCGTGAGTTCTTTCAATTCGCGGATGCGGACATCGTCGGTATTGTGCGGGGGCATGGGATTCTCCTGAATCGGTTCTAGCGTGTTCGCGCTGGCAACGGCGGCTCGATGAAACAGCGATGCCAGAGCGGACGGCAATCAAAAAGTGTTCAACGACAAAGTGTCAAAGTTCGTTTGGAAAACGAGGGTCTCAAAAGCGTGAGGCGAAAAAAAACCGCCAGGCTGGCTGGCGGTTTTTCGGGAATTCTCGGTGTCCTGCGTGCACTAACACCCCTCTCGATCCGCCAGCGGTCTGAGATACCAAAAAAAGTAAAAGTAAAACTTGGCGGACATGGCGAAATGGAATGTGTCGCTGGTCAAAAAAGGGTGACTGACTTTATAACCCGGTACGGGCTCGGCTGACAAGCCGGGGCGCGCAAAAACGCGGAAAATCCGCACGCTTCACGCTTTTTGTGCATGAAGCGTGCATGTTCCGCCGAATCAGGCCGTGCCGCCCACGGTCATCCGTTCGATGCGCAGCGTCGGTTGGCCGACGCCCACCGGCACGCTCTGACCTTCCTTGCCGCATACGCCGACGCCCGAATCGAGCTTCATGTCGTTGCCGATCATCGTGACGTACTTGAGCGATTCCGGGCCGCTGCCGATCAGCGTTGCGCCCTTGACCGGGTACGTGATCTTGCCGTTTTCGATCATGTACGCCTCCGAGGCCGAGAACACGAACTTGCCGTTCGTGATGTCGACCTGGCCGCCGCCGAAGTTCACCGCATACAGGCCGTTCTTCACGGACGCGAGAATTTCCTGCGGATCCTTGTCGCCGTTGAGCATATAGGTGTTGGTCATGCGCGGCATCGGCAGCGCGGCGTACGATTCGCGGCGCGCGTTGCCCGTGACCGGCATATTCATGAGACGCGCGTTGAGCGTGTCCTGGATGTAGCCCTTCAGGATGCCGTCCTCGATCAGCGTCGTGCACTGGGTCGGGTTGCCTTCGTCGTCGATATTGAGCGAGCCGCGGCGGTTCGGCAGCGTGCCGTCGTCGACCACCGTCACGCCCTTGGCCGCGACCTGCTCGCCGATGCGTCCCGCGAATGCCGACGAACCCTTGCGGTTGAAGTCGCCTTCGAGCCCGTGGCCGATCGCTTCGTGCAGCAGCACGCCGGGCCAGCCTGGGCCGAGCACGACGGTCATCGCGCCGGCCGGCGCCGGACGCGCGTCGAGGTTGACGAGCGCCGCGTGCACCGCGTCGTCGACGTAGCGCGACAGCACTTCGTCGGTGAAATAGCCGTAGTCGAAGCGGCCGCCGCCGCCGCCGCTGCCGATTTCGCGGCGGCCGTTCTGCTCGGCGATCACCGTGACCGACACGCGCACGAGCGGCCGGATGTCAGCCGCGAAGCCGCCGTCGCTGCGCGCGACGAGCACCACGTCGTATTCGCCGGCAAGGCCCGCCATCACCTGCTGGATACGCGGATCGCGCCCGCGCGCCATCTGCTCGATGCGCTCGAGCAGCTTGACCTTCGCGGTGGCGTCGAGCGAATGGAGCGGGTCGGACGGCAGGTACAGATCGCGCCCGGCGATGCCGGTCAGCGACGAAGCGACCTTGATCTTCTGCTTGCCGCCGCCGGCCTTGGCGATCGCGCGCGTGGCGATGGCCGCCTGGCGGATCGCTTCGGGCGAGAGGTCGTCCGAGTAGGCGAACGCGGTGCGGTCGCCCGACACGGCGCGCACGCCGACGCCCTGATCGATGCTGAAGCTGCCCGACTTCACGATGCCTTCCTCGAGGCTCCACGCTTCGCTGCGGGTGGCCTGGAAGTACAGGTCCGCGTAGTCGACGCGGTGCGTGAAGATTTCGGCGAGCGTGCGCGTGAGCAGCGACTCGTCGAGGCCGTAAGGCGTAAGGAGGATGTCCTTGGCGGCGGCGAGATTACGGATACCGGGTTCGATGATATTCATGCGAAGTATGTTCTGCTCGATACGAATGGGTCGGGTAGCGCCTCGGCCACTATATGCGTGGCGGGCGCCGCAGTTTCAATGCCGGTTTCAGGCCAGCACGCGATGACGCCATGCCGGCAGGCTCTGCCGCACTTCGTCGATGCGCGCGCGTTCGATGTTGCCCGCGACCACGCCGGCGCCTTCGTCGCGCACCGCGACGATCTCGCCCCACGGGTCGATCAGCATGCTGTGGCCCCACGTGCGGCGGCCGTTTTCATGTTTGCCGCCTTGCGCGGCGGCGAGCACGTAGCACTGGTTTTCGATCGCGCGGGTGCGCAGCAGCAGCTCCCAGTGCGCGCGGCCGGTCGTGTAGGTGAACGCGGACGGCACGACGATCAGCGCGCAGTCACCCATGCGCCGGTACAGCTCGGGAAAGCGCAGATCGTAGCAGACCGACAGGCCTACCCGGCCGAACGGCGCCTCGAAGCCGCGCACCTCGGTGCCGGGGCGGATCGTGCGGGCCTCGTCGAACGATTCTTCGCCTTTCTCGAAGTTGAAGAGGTGAATCTTGTCGTAGCGCGCGGCTTCGTTGCCGTGCGGGTCGAACACGAGCGTCGTGTTCAGCACGCGCGAGGCTTCCGGCGCGATCAGCGGCAGCGTGCCGCCGATCACCCAGATCTTGTGGCGGCGCGCGGCGTCGGCGAGAAAACGCTGGATCGGGCCGTCTTTATAGGGCTCGCGCACGGCCAGCTTGTCCGTGTCCTTGAAACCCATGAAGCAGAAGTATTCGGGCAGCAGCACGAGCTGCGCGCCGTCGGCGGCGGCTTCGTCGATCAGGCGTTGCGCTTCGGCGAGATTGCGTTCGCGCTCCGGCGTGCTCACCATCTGCAGCGCGGCGACCCGGAAAGGGCTGGCGAAGGAGCCGCTGGATGCCGCGGCGGGCGGAGATGAAGAGACGTGTGTTTCGCTCATGAGCGTGTAGAAAGGCTCCCGGCAGGGCGGCGGCGTGAGGCGCGGGCGCCGTGAGCGTCGTTCAGGGCTGGCTCGAACGCTGCTTAGTGCGCTTCCACGGTCGAAGCCGGAGCGTCCATCTTACCCCGTTCGGTCGTCACCCGCTCGACGTGCGGTTTCGCCCACGAGCCGCTGATCGCGTAGTCGCGCGCGAACACGTGCGACACGGAATGCGAGAGCGCGATGTCGGCCACCAGCGCGCCGAGGCCGAACAGCGGATTGACGATCGTCGCGGCGATCACCCCGGCGCCAGCGCTGACGGTTGGCACGACGTGCAGATGCAGGTCCTGGGTCTTTTGCGCGATATCGACCGAGCCCGCCATCTCGGCGCGCGCCGGCGCGGTCACCATCCTGAAGTCGTCCGTGCGGGCGATGCCGTTGTGAATCTGCGCGGTGCCGGTCACGCTCGAGAACGGCAGCCCTTCGCCGATCACGTCGCGAAAGTCGAGCGTGGCGATGCGCGCAAGGCTTTGCAGGCTCAGCACGCCGAGCAGCGTCGCGACGCCCGGATCGACCTTGAGGATCTGGCCGTGGCGCAGATCGAGCGCGAGTTTGCCGTTGAGCGTCGAATAATCGATCGTGGCCGGGCCGCCTTGCCACATCGCCTCGCCTGCAAGCGAGCCGCTGCCGCCCTTGAGCGTCTTCGGCAGGCCGAAGCGTTCGAGCAGCGCGCCCGCGTCCTTCACGTCGAGCTTGAAATCGAACATGGCGCGGCGCGGCTTGGTTTCGTCGGCGGAATTGCCGAATTCCGTCGACGTGCGCCAGTTTCCGGTGGCGCTCAGCGTTGCGGCGGGGTTGGTGACGTCGAACTTGTCGAGCTGCCAGACCGGCACGCCGTTTTCCTCGAAGTTGTGCGCGTTGACCGCCAGCCGGCCGATGTTGCGGTCGTGCACGATCAGTTCGTCCACGACGAGATCGACCGACGGCATGTTCTGCGCGGGCGCCGACATCGCCGGGCCGAGCAGGTCCTTGTCCGCGACCGACGGAATCACGAGGCGCGCAAAGCGCGCCTGCAGCGAGCCGGGCGAGTCGCGGGTCACGCCCGGCAGCCACGACACGTGGCCCGACACCTGGCTCGACGCGATGTTGGCCTGCCAGGTGCGGTCCGTGTGCGACGCGCCGACGATCACGTTGTCCCAGTGGCGCTTGAGCAGGGTCAGCGTGTCGATGTGCAGCGCGAAGCGGCTCGGCAGGAACTGCGTGAGCGCGGGGTTCGGCGCGGCCGGCGGGGTGGCGGCAGACGCCGCGGCTGGCGCGGCAGCCGCAGTGCCTGCGTTGGCGCTCGCCGTGGGCGCGCTGGCGTTGCCGTTGTTGCGCAACTGCGTGGCGAGCGCGCGCCACGCGTCGGCGTCGAACTCCTTCACGTCGACCGCGGCGACCACTCCTTCGGACGGCAGATCCGCTGGCCGGTTCACGCCGATCGCGCCGCGCACGACAGTTGGAGGCGTGTTGGGCTGCACTTTCGGCTGATAGCGCAGCAGATACGCGGCCGCGACCGGCCCGAACGTGAGGTCGGCGCGCTCGAGGCCGGCTTCGCCCGGTGCGGTCGACGGATTCACGGCGAAGTGCAGCGGCATCGGCGTGCCGAGCGGCTTGTTGAAGGGCGCCGGGAAGTCGAGCGCGAGACCGGTCAGATCGGAATTCGCGCTCACTTCGGGCAAACGTCCCTTGGCGCCGCTGACATTCAGCGCATAAGGCGCGCTGCCGCTCATGCGCGTGAACACCTGCGCGGCCGGGCCATGCAGATTGAGGCCGCGTGCGGCATCGACGGCGATATGGCCGTTGAGCGCGAGCGCGTACGTGCCGTTCTGGCGCAAGCCGCCGTTCGCATGCATGTCGCCGCCGAGGAACTGCCCGGAGAGCCGCTCGACCTGGGCCGTGTGCTCCGTGAAGCGCACCCGGCCGTTCAGTTGCGACAGCGGCGGCACGTTGTCGACGCTCAGGCGGTTGTTCAGGAAGCCCAGCGCGCCTTCCACGCCGATATGCGGCTTCGGCGTGCGCGGGATCGTCAGCTTGAGCGCGAGCGACGCGGAACCGTCGGCGCGGATTTTCTCGGTCTGGTGCCGCGCCATGATGCCGAGCGAGCTGCCGTTCACGTAGTCGAGCATGTCGGCAAGCGGGCCGCGCCCATTGCCCTGGATGACGAGGTTCGAGCTTTTCGTGCCGAGATCGTCGATCCTGCCGTTCACGCCGGTCAGCGCGACGCGCCGGTAACGCCCGCGATCGATGTCGAAGCGCAGCACGTTCTGCTTCAGCTCGAACACGCCGTCGATGCCGTCGAGCGGCGGCCAAACGTTTGGCGTGCCGTTGCGCATATTGCGCGGCGGATACGGCGTCGGATCGAACTTGCCGCCCGTGAACGGCGCGACGATATGGAAGAGGCCCGCGTCGGGGTCGCGCGAATAGGGGAACTTGGTCAGGTCGCCATGCACTTCGATCGTGCCGCCGCGCGAGACGCCCGCCTGCAGTCCGTGGCCCAGATAGATGCGCAGCTTTTCGCTGATGCTGGTCGGCAGATAGCGGGCAATGCGCGTCACCTGCGCGCGCTCGAAGTCGGCTTTCAGGTCGAGCGAGCCGCGGCCGTGGCCCGGGTTGCTGTAGTTCGCGGTGGCGGTGGCCGCGACGTCGGCGTTCGAGACGGCGAAATCGGCGAGCTTGATGCTGAAGGCCGGGTGGGTGTCGCCGGCCGCCTTCGTGCCCATGGTCCAGTCGGCGCGGCCGTGCAGACGGTCGAGCTTCAGGCGCGGATCGTCGAACACGCCCGGCAGCGTGATCGCCACGTTCGAGGTGTCGAGGAGCGCGTGGCCGCCTTTTTCGTTGGCGTCGACGTTGCCCCAGAGGTTTTCGATGCCCGGTATCCCCGCGCGCGGGTGGCCGCGCGGCGAGAGTCCAGGCGGCGGCTCCTGGGCGGCGAAGCTGATGCCCTGCAGATCGCCCTTGAAGCGATAGCGCTCGATCGGCTCCGCGCCCTCCGGCCGACGGTCGCTGCCCACCTCGCCGGATTCCGGCTTGCCGCGCTCCACTTCGATCACGTAGTTCGAGACGAGCCCGCGTGGATTGATGCGCACGAGCATGTTGAGGAAGCGCCGCGGCAGCGGCAGCGCACGGCTGAATTCGGCGAGGATGCCGAGATCGACGCGATCGCCGCTCACGCCCAGCAGTTGCCCGTGCTGTTGCGATGCGAGCCGGTAGCGGCCGTCGAGCGTCTGGAAATCGAGGATGCGCGTGAGCGGCGTGCCGTCCTCGAGCGGCGGCTGGCCGAGCTCGGCGCTCAGGTCCGAGAGCTGCAGCTTGTAATCGCCCTGGGCCGCCTCGACGCGCCAAAGGAAATGCGCGACCGGCACGAGCAGCTTCGGCTGCGTCGGGCGCACGCGCAGCGCGATGTCGGTGCCGCGCAGGCGGCCGCCCGCCGAGGTCATGCGGCCTTCGGCGAAGTCGATCCAGATTGCGTTGTCGATGCGCCCGGCGAACGTCTCGATCGGGAATGTGACGTAGCGCGCGAGCGTCGGCAGATCGACCGGGCCCGTCGACACGTACACCTCGCCGGTCCAGTTGATCGGCTTGCCGATCGCGGAGAGCGGCGCGTGCCGGAAGTGCGTGCGGAAATCGAGCGGGCCCTTCAGCACCTGGCCGTCGGGCGGCGCCTGCAGCGCCATGCGGTGGTCGTAGCCGTCGTTGAGGATCGCGATGCGAATGTCGCGCAGCGCGAGTTCCGGCGCCTTGTGCGTGGCGTCGCGCCAGCGCAGCACGCCGCCGCGCACGACGATCGCCTGCTGGCGCAGGAGCCACGTGGAGAGTGTGTCGTTGCCGCTGTGGCGGGTCGGCACCGGCACGCCCGCGACCGATATCACGCCGTCTTCGCTGCGCGAAACCAGCACGTCCGGCTTATCGACGATCAGGCTCGAAAGCGCCGGATGAAACTGCCAGAGCGAGCGCCACGAGACCGTAGCGGTGGCGTGCGGAATCGTCAGCGCGGCGTTGCCGTCGTGATCGCGGATGACAAGGTTCGTAACATCGAGGCCCGGCTGAAAGCCGCTCCAGTGCGGCGCCAGCCGGCCGATCGTGAATGGCGTGCGCAGCTTCTCGGAGACCGCCGCTTCGATGCGCGGGCGGAACATGTCGATACGCGGCAGCACCACGTAGCGCAAGCTGAGGAACAGCCCCGTCGCGATGAAATAGAGGACGAGCGCGAGCGCGAGAACCACGCGCAAAGTCCGGCGCAACACGATGTGGTCGCTTCCGCTCACATGCCGGACCTGCGCTGTTTCGTGCGGGGCGGCGGATTCGTTTCGCTCGGACATGCTGCGGCGGCTGGGCGTATGGTAGTTTTGCGAATTAACGACGAAATGTAACACACGGAAATGCGTCGGCGGACCTCCTGCAAACCCTGTCCACGTACCGACTTGCAGCCTCCGCCGGCCTGCCTGGCAAGGCGCTCCGGCGCGCTTCGCATCCGCTGCCCCGGCGGGTGCTGCCGTGCATCAGAACAACACCAGACAACACCAGTCAAGCAACGAGCGAGCCAGATTTTTGATGACCGACGCCACTCTCCTGAGTTCCAGCTATTCACACTATGCCGCGCGCGCCGTTGCGGCCCGTCCGCAACTCGTCGCGCAGGTGAGCGCGCTCGCCGCCGCGCCGCTCACGCGCGAGCGCATCGACGCCCGGCTCGACGTGTTGTGCGCCGAGGCGGCCGGCCCGGCCGGCGCGCCGTGCAACGAGGAGGCGCTCAAGAAGGCGCTGCGCCAGTTGCGCACCGAGGTGTTCTGCGCGGTGATGGAGCGCGATCTGGCCGGCGAGGCCGATATCGCCGAGGTGACCGGCGCGATGACCGATCTCGCGGAAACGACGATCCAGCGCGCGCTCGCGGTGCTCACCGCCGACCTCGAAGCGCTCTACGGCGAGCCGCGCGGCCCGCAGGGCGAGCGGCTCGCGCTCGGCGTGGTCGGCATGGGCAAGCTCGGCGGGCGCGAGCTGAACGTGTCGTCGGACATCGACCTGATCTTCGTTTATGAGGACGACGGCGAGACCGCCGGCGGCCAGCGCTCGCCGCTCGCGACGCAGGAGTTCTTCACGCGCCTCGGCAAGCGGCTGATCGGCGCGCTCGCCGAAGTGACCGCCGACGGCTACGTGTTTCGCGTCGACATGCGTCTGCGGCCGAACGGCGATTCGGGGCCGCTCGTGTGCAGCCTCGGCATGCTCGAGGAGTATTTCTACGTGCAGGGCCGCGAGTGGGAGCGCTATGCGTGGATCAAGGGCCGGCTCGTGTCGGAAGGCGGGAGCGCCGCGGCGCGGCGGCTGCAGAAGCAGCTCGATGCGATCGTCACGCCGTTCGTCTACCGGCGCTATCTCGACTTCGGCGTGATCAGCGCGATTCGCGCGCTGCACCTGCAGATTCGCCAGGAGGCGCAGCGCCGCGCCTCGATGCGGCCCGACAAGGCCGACGACATCAAGCTCGGGCGCGGCGGCATCCGCGAAATCGAATTCAGCGCGCAGGTGTTCCAGCTCATTCGCGGCGGCCAGGACGCGGGTTTTCGCGTGCGGCCGACGCTCGCCGTGCTGCGCCACGCGGCTACGCATGGGCTGATGGACCCGTCGGTGTGTGTGAAGCTGTCGCAGGCGTACCGGTTTCTGCGCGAACTCGAACACCGTCTGCAATACCGCAACGACGCGCAGACCCACGCGATGCCGGTCGATCCCGAGGAGCGCGCGGCGCTTGCGGGCTCGATGGGTTGCGACGACTACGCGGCGCTGATGACGAAACTCGACGCGCATCGCGAATTCGTCGAGCGGCAGTTCGACCAGATTTTCGCCGACAAGGTGAGCGGCCGCGACGGCTGCGGCGCACCGGAAGACGGCGCGGCTGCGTGGGTCTGGAGCAGCGCGCTCGCCGACGACAGCGCCGACGAAGCGCTGCGCGCGCGCCTCGTCGAACTCGGCGTGGCCGAGCCCGGCGATCTGCTCGCGCGGCTGCGCGGGGTGTGGCGCTCGTCGCGCTACGCGGGCTTGAACGAGCGCAGCCGCCAGCGCTTCGACATCGTCGCGCAGCGTGCGCTCGAAGCGGCGCGCACGCTGGAGCCGCCCGCCCGGCGCGGCGACACCGTCGCGCGCTTTTTCGATCTGCTCGAAGCCGTGAGCCGGCGCGGCGCGTACCTTGCGCTGCTGACCGAGTATCCGCAGGCGCTGCACCAGGTGCTGTCGGTGCTCGGCGGTTCGCGCTGGGCGGCGGGCTACCTGATCCGCCATCCGCAACTGCTCGACGAACTGCTCGACGGCGAGGCGATCAACAGCCCGTTCGACTGGGCCGAGTTCAAGCGCACGCTGCGCCGGCGGCTCGCGGCCGCCGACGGCGTGGAGCAGCAGATGGACCTGCTGCGCCACGCGCACCAGGCCGAAGTGTTCCGCATTCTGCTGATCGATCTGGCCGGCAAGCTCTCCGTCGAGCACGTGAGCGACCGGCTCTCCGAGCTGGCCGACGCGGTACTCGACGTCACGCTCGAAGCCGTCTGGAAGCAGTTGGCGAAACGGCATCGCGACGAGCCGCGTTTCGCGGTGATCGCGTACGGCAAGCTCGGCGGCAAGGAGTTGGGCTACGCGTCCGACCTCGACCTGATCTTCCTCTACGACGACCCCGACGATGCCGCCGCCGACATCTACGCGACCTACACGCGCCGTCTGATTACCTGGCTCACGACCGCCACGGGCGCCGGCACGCTGTTCGACATCGACCTGCGGTTGCGGCCGAACGGCGAGTCGGGCCTGCTGGTCACCGATCTCGACGCGTTTCGCCGCTACCAGTTGCGCGAGGGCGACGCGGCGAACACCGCGTGGGTCTGGGAGCACCAGGCGCTGACGCGCGCGCGTTACTGCGCGGGCGACGCCGGGATCGGCGCGAAGTTCGAGGCGATCCGCGAACAGGTGCTGACCACGCCACGCGAGGCGGCGCCGCTCGCGAAGGAGATCGTCGAGATGCGCGAGCGCGTCGGGGCGGGGCATCCGAACCATACGCCGGAGCTGTTCGACCTCAAGCACGATCGCGGCGGCATGGTCGATATCGAATTCACGGTGCAGTACTGGGTGCTGTTGCACGCGGCGAGCGACCCCGAGCTGATCCGCAACACCGGCAACATCGCGTTGCTGCGCGAAGTGTCGCGTTTCGGGCTGATGAGCGAGGCGGAAGCGGAGACGGTCGGCGCGGCGTATCGCACGTACCGCAAGCTGCAGCACACGCTGCGGCTCGACGGGATGGAGAAGGCGCGGGTCGATCCGGCGCGGGTGAGCACCGAGCGTGAGGCGGTGCTGGCGCTGTGGAAGAGGGTGTTCGGGTGATGAGGTGAGGCGCGGGGGCCAGGATGCGGGGGCTGTCCGCGCCAACTTGCCTGGGGCTGCCTGATTCTGCCTGAGCCTGCTTAAGGCTGCTCGAGCCACGACTTAAACCGCGACCTAAGCCGCCAGCATTTCCTTCGCGTGCTTGCGCGTGGTCGCCGTGATTTCAAGACCGCCGAGCATCCGCGCGACTTCCTCGATGCGGCTCGCCTTGTCAAGCGAAGTCACGCTGCTCACTGTGCCGCCCTGGCCGTTGCCCGTCTTCGCGACCTGGAAATGATGATCGCCGCGCGCGGCGACCTGCGGCAGGTGAGTCACGCACAGCACCTGGCGCGCCTCACCGAGTTGATGCAGCAACCGCCCGACCACTTCGGCGACACCGCCGCCGATGCCGGTGTCCACTTCGTCGAAGATCAGCGTGGGCGTCGGGCTCGCCGCGCTCGCGATGACCGCGAGCGCGAGGCTGATACGCGCGAGTTCACCGCCCGAGGCGACCTTCGCGAGTGGCCGCAGCGGCACGCCGGCATGCCCGGCCACGCGGAATTCGATCTGCTCGAGTCCATGCGCGCCGCCTTCCGGCAGCGGCACGAGCGCGACTTCGAAGCTGCCGCCTTTCATCGACAGTTCCTGCATGCCGGTCGTGACCGCTTCGCCGAGCGCCTTGCCCGCCTTGGCGCGCGCCTTCGAGAGTTTTTTGGCCTCGGCGAGGAACGCTTCCTTCGCCTGCGCCTCGGCGGCGCGCAGGCCTTCGAGGTCGGCGGCCGCGTCGAGCGCGGCCAGTTGCGCCCGACGCGCCTCGTGTTCTTCCGGCAGCGTTTCCGCTTGCAGGCGGAATTTGCGCGCGGCCGAGTGCAGCGCATCGAGGCGCTTTTCGACCCGCGCGAGCCGGTCGGGATCGAGTTCGAGCTTCTGCGCGTAATGACTCAGCGAATAGGCCGCTTCCTGCAACTGGATTTCAGCCGGTTCGAGCGCGGCCAGCACGTCGTTCAGAGCCGGGTCGATCTCCGCGAGATCGCGCATCTTCGAGACGATCGAGCCGAGGTGCGCGATCATCGCCTCGTCCGATTCGGACAGCGCGCCGAGCGCGCCCTGCACGCCGTCGATCAGATTGGCCGAATGCGACAGCCGCTTATGCTCGGCGTTGACCTCTTCCCATTCGCCGGGCTGGGGCGCGAGCTTGTCGAGTTCGGCGAGCTGCCATGCGAGACGCTCGCGCTCGAGTTGCAGTTCGCGGTCGCGGGTCTGTGCGTGCTCGACTGCCTGAGCCTTCTCGCGCCACGTGCGCCATGCGCGCGTGACCACGGCTGCGGTGTCGGAGAGGCCCGCGTGCGTGTCGAACAGCTCGCGTTGCGCGTCCGGGCGCATCAGCAACTGGTGCGCGTGCTGGCCGTGAATATCGACAAGCATTTCGCCGACCTCGCGCAGTTGCGCGAGCGTTGCCGCCGTGCCGTTGATGAACGCGCGCGAGCGGCCGCTCACGTCGACCACGCGCCGCAGCATGACCGTGCCGCCGTGCTGGCCGTCGTCGGCCGCGCCGAGCGCCTGCGCGTCGAGCCATGCGTCGACCTGCGCGTGCGTCTCGAACTCGGCGGTGATGTCGGCGCGGCTCTCGCCGGTGCGCACCACGCTCGCATCGGCGCGGGCGCCGAGCGCGAGCGCGAGTGCGTCGATCAGAATCGACTTGCCGGCGCCGGTTTCGCCCGAGAAAACGGTAAAGCCGCTGTCGAATTCGAGGTCGAGCGCGGCGACGATGACGAAGTCGCGTATCGAGAGATGGCGAAGCATGGAAGTCGTGTGGTGAGCTTGAGGTTCAGGTGTCAACCGCGGCGGCAGGCGTGCTCGGGCATGGCTGCGCCGCTCAGGGCTTGGAGTCTTCTTCGTGCGACGGGTACTCGTGCCAGTGCAGCTTCTTGCGCAGCGTCGCGTAATAGCTGTAGCCGACCGGATGCAGCATCGGCACCGTGTGGCGCGAGCGGCGCACTTCGATCGTGTCGCCGAGCGCCAGCGAGGTGAACGACTGCATGTCGAAATTGACGTTCACTTCGCGCCCGGAAACGATCTGGATGCTGACCTTCGAGTCGTCCGGCAGTACGATCGGCCGATTCGACAACGCGTGCGGCGCGATCGGCACGAGCACGAAGCCTTGCAACTGCGGATGCAGGATCGGTCCTTGCGAGGACAGCGCGTAAGCGGTCGAGCCGGTTGGCGTCGCGACGATCAGGCCGTCCGAGCGCTGGTTGTACATGAAGCGCCCGTCCACCGACACGCGCAGCTCCGCCATGCCCGAGAAGCCGCTGCGGTTGACCACCACGTCGTTGAAGGCGAGCGCATGGTAGATCGGAGTGCCGTCGCGCATGATGCGTGCTTCGAGCAGCACGCGTTCCTCGCGCTCGAAATTGCCGGAGAGCATCTGCGGGACGGTCTCCTGCATGTCGGAGATCGGGATGTCCGTGATGAAGCCGAGCCGCCCGTGATTGATGCCGATCAGCGGCGTGCGGTAAGGCGCGAGCTGGCGGCCGATGCCGAGCATCGTGCCGTCGCCGCCGAGCACCACCGCGACGTCCGCGCGCGCGCCGATCTCGGCAGGCCGCAGCGCCGGATAGTCGGTCACGCCGATTTCGGCGGCGGTGTTGGCTTCGAACACGACTTCGAAGCCAAGCTTCGCGATGCACGAGGCGAGCGCGGTGAGCGGCTCGCTGATGCCCGGCGTGTTGTTGCGCCCGACGAGCGCGACGGTCTTGAACTGGCTGGTCACTTGCATGCCGGCATTACACCATAGGTAGGGCCTGAAAAGAACCGCAGACAGACCCGGTGGCGGGCCGGTGCACGCGGGCCTTCGGCGCATGTCGCGATTATCGTTAGAATGGTGAAGACCTGATGACATGCTTGCCGGTTAAAGTGCGGTGTGGCGTGCAGCCAGCAGCCTGGCGCCGTGTGCAAGCGCAGCCGCGCAGCGCGCCCGCAGGCGGCGAGGCATCGGCCGGGAGCGGGCGCCGTGCGTGCTCGCGGTAGTCGAGCCATTGAGCTAAAATTTTCCGTCATGCTAGATCCTCGCGCACAAACCCTCCTCAAAACGCTGATTGAGCGCTACATCGCCGAAGGTCAGCCGGTCGGCTCGCGCACGCTGTCACGTTATTCGGGCCTCGAGCTGAGTCCGGCCACGATTCGCAACGTGATGTCCGATCTCGAGGATCTGGGGCTCGTGATCAGTCCGCATACGTCGGCGGGGCGCATTCCGACGCCGCGCGGCTACCGGCTCTTCGTCGACACGATGCTGACGGTCGAATCCGCCGCCGACGAAGAAGCGGTGATGCGCACCATCAAGACCACGCTGCAGGCGGGCGAGCCGCAAAAAATCGTCGCCGCGGCGGCGAGCGTGCTGTCCAGCCTCTCGCAGTTCGCCGGCGTCGTGCTTACGCCGCGCCGCAGCCACGTGTTCAAGCAGATCGAGTTCATGCGCCTGTCCGACAAGCGCATCCTGCTCATCATCGTGACGCCCGAAGGCGACGTGCAGAACCGCATCCTCGCCACTCAGCGCGACTTCTCGCCGTCGCAACTGGTCGAGGCGTCCAATTACATCAATGCGCATTTCGCGGGCCTCTCGTTCGACGAAGTGCGGCGCCGCCTGCGCGAGGAAATCGACGAGTTGCGCGGCGACATGACCTCGCTGATGCATGCAGCCGTCACCGCGAGCACCGACGAATCCGATACCGGCGAGACCGTGCTGATCTCGGGCGAGCGCAATCTGCTCGAAGTCGCCGATCTTTCGTCGGACATGGCGCGCCTGCGCAAGCTGTTCGATGTGTTCGACCAGAAGACCAGCCTCCTTCAGTTGCTCGACGTGTCGAGTCACGCGGCGGGCGTGCAAATATTCATCGGCGGCGAATCGACTCTCGTGCCGATCGAGGAAATGAGCGTCGTCACCGCGCCGTACGAGGTGAACGGCAAGATCGTCGGCACGCTCGGCGTGATCGGGCCGACCCGCATGGCCTACAACCGCGTGATTCCGATCGTCGACATCACCGCGCGGCTGCTCTCCATGACCTTGAGCCAGAAATAATCTGCGCCGGCCGCTGCGCGCCTGCGTTGCCGCGGGCCGTGCCGGCAATGATGCGCGACGGCGCGCGGACTGCCAATCGTCCGAATGGCCAGGGGGCTTGGCGGCGCCGCGCGTGACCTGCGCCGCTATAATGAATCTCCACTGAATCGACTTCCCGCGTGAAGCGGTTACTTCTGTTGCCTATGCGCTTCGACCTCGAGCGGCCTTCCCAGAACGCTTCGTCGCATCGCGTCGCCGTGTTGCTGATCAATCTCGGCACGCCCGACGCGCCGACGCCGCGCGCGGTGCGCCGCTATCTCGCCCAGTTTCTGTCCGATCCGCGCGTGGTCGAAATTCCGGCGCTGCTCTGGCAGATCATTCTGCGTCTGCTGATTTTGCCGTCTCGCGGCCGCAGTTCCGCGAAGAAGTACGCGGCGGTCTGGATGCCCGAGGGCTCGCCGCTGCGCGTGCATACGGAAAAGCAGGTGGAAGGCTTGCGCCATCTGCTGCAGGTGAACGACTACACGGTGCTCGTCGACTACGCGATGCGCTACGGCACGCCCGGCATTCCGGCGATGCTGAACCAGTTGAAGCTCGCGGGCGCCGAGCGCGTGCTGCTGATGCCGATGTATCCGCAATACTCGGCGTCGACCACCGCCACCGCTTTCGACGACGCCTTTTCGGCACTGAAGCGCATGCGCAACCAGCCGGAAATCCGCACGGTGCGCCAGTACGCCGATCATCCGGCGTACATCGCGGCGCTCGCCGCGCAGGTGCGCCATTACTGGCATCAGCACGGCCGCCCCGACTTCGCGGCAGGCGACAAGCTGGTGCTCAGTTTTCACGGCGTGCCCAAGCGCACCCTCGATCTCGGCGACCCCTACCACGAGCAATGCCAGCAGACCGGTACGCTGCTTATGCAGGCGCTCGAGCTCACGCCGGTCGAATGCCGCATCACGTTCCAGTCGCGCTTCGGCAAGGCCGAGTGGCTGCAGCCCTACACGGCGCCCACGCTCAAGGAGTTGGGCGCGGCCGGCGTGCGGCGTGCCGACGTGTTCTGTCCGGGCTTTACCGCCGATTGCCTCGAAACGATCGAGGAAGTCGG
Source organism: Paraburkholderia susongensis (assembly GCF_900177725.1). Classification (GTDB taxonomy): domain Bacteria; phylum Pseudomonadota; class Gammaproteobacteria; order Burkholderiales; family Burkholderiaceae; genus Paraburkholderia; species Paraburkholderia susongensis. The sequence continues at coordinate 118,271 of NZ_FXAT01000004.1, forward strand.
CATGGAAGTGCGTGACGAGTTTCTGCACGCGGGCGGCAAGGAGTTTCACCGGATCGCGTGCCTGAATGCGTCGCAGCCCTGGATCGCCGCGCTCGGCGAAATCGTCGCGCAGAATCTGCAGGGCTGGCCGGTGCAGGCGGTGCCGGTGCCGCACACCACAGGAGCTTGAATACGCCGATGAATTACCGCATTTCAACCGAACCGGGCGCGAAACTGCGCATCGACAAATGGCTGTGGGCGGCGCGCTTTTTCAAGACGCGTTCGCTGGCGGCCGACGCGGTCGAGAAAGGGCGGGTGCGCATCGGCGGAGCGGTCGTCAAGCCGGCCAAGGAGGTGCGCGTTGGCGATCTCGTCGAGGTCGAGATCGAGCACATCGTGTGGCAGGTGGAAGTGCTGGGCGTGTGTGACGTGCGCGGCCCGGCAAGCGTCGCGCAGACGCTCTATGCGGAAACCGGGGAGAGCAAGGTGAAGCGGCAGGTCGAGCACGAACGGCGCAGGATGTATCGCGAGCCGGCCGCCGCGTTGCATGGGCGGCCGACCAAGCGCGACCGGCGCTCTATCGACAGATTTTCAGATGGGGATTGAAAAACTGCTCCATCGTGGCGTGCACTCCGCCGTATTCGGTGGTGTGGTCGTTGACCGCACCGGACATGCAGATGGTCGTGGTGCCCGCGATCAGTACCAATGCGACCACCCCGATTGCAAAGGTCAGTTTCACGGTAATCCCCTTGGGAAGATTGAGGACCGAAACAGGCTGAATCGGTACAACTGTCAGACGTCGGTAAGGCCTACGTCAGATTAGGGTTAACGTGGCTTTTCCGGTGTATGAATGGAGAATAGGCCAGTTACTGGCCGCACTCAATCTCAATATGATTGCGCCACGTTAATGGTTGTTACGGCGCGTTTCGCCTGCCCGCCGGTGGTGCGAAAAGACCTCGGGGAGCCGCTTGAAACGGCTCCTTCCGGCCCCATCTGCAGTTTTAATATGCGGTTGCGCGCGAAAGCGCGTGTCGCGATTTTGCAACGCACAAATCGCGGGGCGTTTCATGTGATAGCGCCGCCGTTGGCTTTTACTTTTTAACGACTTTCAGCGACATGGAAAACACGCAAGAGAACCCGACGAGCCAGAATCCCACGCCCGCGGACGAAGCCGCGCGTCAGGCCGCCGAGGCCGCAGCCGCCAGCCAGGAAACGGCCGCGGGCGCCGAGGCGCAAGCGCCGGCAGCCGGCGAACAGGCGCTGGCCGAAGCTCAGGCGAAGATCGCCGAGTTGCAGGAGAGCTTCCTGCGCGCAAAGGCCGAAACCGAGAACGTGCGTCGCCGCGCTCAGGAAGACGTGGCCAAGGCGCACAAGTTCGCGATCGAGAACTTCGCCGAGCATCTGCTGCCGGTGGTCGACAGTCTCGAAGCGGCCGTCGCCCACTCGTCCGACGACCTGCAGAAGGTTCGCGAAGGCGTCGAACTCACGCTGCGTCAATTGAGCGGCGCGCTCGAGAAGGGGCGCGTCGTTGCCATCAACCCGGTCGGCGAGAAGTTCGACCCGCACCGTCATCAGGCTATCTCGATGGTGCCGGCCGAGCAGGAGCCGAACACCGTCGTCACGGTGCTGCAAAAGGGTTTCGTGATCGCTGATCGCGTGCTGCGCCCCGCGCTCGTGACCGTCGCGGCGCCGAAGTAAGCGCCACGGGGCTTCCGGTACCTGCCGTACTGCAATGGCGAGATTGCGAAGCAGGCGATGCCCGCGCAGTCCGACGCGGTCCGCGCGCCCGGTCCGCAGTGGTTTCAGGGCCCCGTCCGCGAACATTGCGAACCGGGCCGGTGGCCTCCGCCGCAGACGGCGCACCGGCTGAGGGAGCAGGCTCGGGCAATCAGTCCCGCAATTGAAGAAATTTAAAGACCGCATCGCAAAAGAGGTCTTGAAAACGATGTGGCCGCACTCATTTTGAGTGCAGGTATGAATTGAGAGCGGGCGCCTCCCGGCCAGATGGGCCAACAGGGCGCTTCCCGCAGCGATCAAAGTCAGGAGATTAGTAAAAATGGGCAAAATCATCGGCATCGATCTGGGCACGACCAACTCGTGCGTGGCGATCATGGAAGGCAACTCGGTCAAGGTGATCGAGAACTCGGAAGGCGCGCGCACCACGCCGTCGATCATCGCTTACATGGAAGACAGCGAGATTCTCGTTGGCGCGCCGGCCAAGCGTCAGTCGGTCACGAATCCGAAGAACACGCTGTACGCGGTCAAGCGCCTGATCGGCCGCCGCTTCGAAGAAAAGGAAGTGCAGAAGGACATCGGCCTGATGCCGTACAAGATCATGAAGGCCGACAACGGCGACGCATGGGTCGAAGTGCGCGATCAGAAGCTGGCTCCGCCGCAGATTTCCGCGGAAGTGCTGCGCAAGATGAAGAAGACCGCTGAAGACTACCTCGGCGAGCCGGTCACCGAAGCGGTGATTACGGTTCCGGCGTACTTCAACGACAGCCAGCGCCAGGCAACCAAGGACGCTGGCCGCATCGCCGGTCTGGAAGTCAAGCGCATCATCAACGAACCGACTGCCGCTGCTCTGGCTTTCGGTCTGGACAAGGCTGAAAAAGGCGATCGCAAGATCGCGGTGTACGACCTGGGCGGCGGTACGTTCGACGTGTCGATCATCGAAATCGCTGACGTCGACGGTGAAATGCAGTTCGAAGTGCTGTCCACGAACGGCGACACGTTCCTCGGCGGTGAAGACTTCGACCAGCGCATCATCGACTACATCATCGGCGAGTTCAAGAAGGAGCAGGGCGTCGATCTGTCGAAAGACGTGCTCGCGCTGCAGCGCCTGAAGGAATCGGCTGAAAAGGCGAAGATCGAACTGTCGTCGAGCCAGCAGACCGAAATCAACCTGCCGTACATCACGGCCGACGCGTCGGGTCCGAAGCATTTGAACCTGAAAATCACGCGTGCCAAGCTGGAAGCGCTGGTTGAAGAGCTGATCGAACGCACCATCGAGCCGTGCCGCGTCGCGATCAAGGACGCGGGCGTGAAGGTCGGCGAAATCGACGACGTGATTCTGGTCGGCGGTATGACCCGCATGCCGAAGGTGCAGGAAAAGGTCAAGGAGTTCTTCGGCAAGGATCCGCGCCGCGACGTGAACCCGGACGAAGCCGTGGCCGTGGGCGCCGCGATTCAGGGCCAGGTTCTCTCGGGCGACCGCAAGGACGTGCTGCTGCTCGACGTGACCCCGCTGTCGCTCGGCATCGAAACGCTCGGCGGCGTGATGACGAAGATGATCAACAAGAACACCACGATCCCGACCAAGCACGCGCAGGTCTACTCGACGGCTGACGACAATCAGGGCGCCGTGACGATCAAGGTGTTCCAGGGCGAACGCGAAATGGCAGCGGGCAACAAGCTGCTCGGCGAGTTCAACCTCGAAGGCATTCCGCCGGCACCGCGCGGTGTGCCGCAGATCGAAGTGAGCTTCGACATCGACGCGAACGGCATTCTGCACGTCGGCGCGAAGGACAAGGCGACCGGCAAGGAAAACCGCATCACGATCAAGGCGAACTCGGGCTTGTCCGAAGCCGAAATCGAGAAGATGGTGAAGGACGCCGAGGCGAACGCGGAAGAAGATCACAAGCTGCGTGAGCTGGCCGATGCCCGCAACCAGGGTGACGCGCTCGTCCATAGCACGAAGAAGGCGCTCACCGAATACGGCGACAAGCTGGAAGGCGGCGAGAAGGAAAAGATCGAAGCTGCGCTGAAGGACCTCGAAGACACGCTGAAGAGCGCGTCGAGCGACAAGGCTGCAATCGAAGCGAAGATCGAAGCGGTGGCAACCGCCTCGCAGAAGATGGGCGAGAAGATGTACGCCGACATGCAGGCTGCGCAAGGTGCCGAAGCGGCAGCAGCGGGTGCGGCAGGCGCGGCGGGTGCCGGTGCATCGGCGGGCGCGAGCCAGCAGGCCGACGACGTGGTCGACGCCGAGTTCAAGGAAGTGAAGAAGGACTAAAGCCAGGTCGTCATCCGACCGTAAAGCCGCGCACAGCAATGTGCGCGGCCCGGCTGCATAGTAGGACCGGCGTCCCTTCGGACGGCCTATGTGCAAGAGCGGTTATCGCGCCTGGCGAGCCTTTTGGGCTCTCCGGGCACATTTGTTTTATGGAGGGCGTTGTTTTGAACCGTGTCGAAGCGGGCGAAAACAGCGGCCGGACGAGTCGTGAGACTCCAGCATTCAAGAGGAGCCACCGCGTTGCATTGCGCGAGTGGCGTTGAACCGATATGGCGAAACGGGATTACTACGAGGTTCTGGGCGTCGCAAAGAACGCGAGCGACGACGAAATCAAGAAGGCTTATCGCAAGCTCGCGATGAAGCACCACCCCGACCGCAATCCGGGCAACAAGGATGCGGAAGAGCATTTCAAGGAGGTGAAGGAAGCCTATGAAATGCTCTCGGACTCGCAAAAGCGTGCCGCGTACGACCAGTACGGCCACGCGGGCGTCGATCCGAACATGGGCGGGGCCGGCGCGCAAGGCTTCGGCGGTTTTGCCGATGCGTTCGGCGATATTTTCGGCGACATCTTCGGCCAGGCGGCCGGGGGCGCTGCACGCGGCGGCGGCCGTGCCGGCCCGCAGGTGTATCGCGGCGCCGATCTGCGCTACAGCATGGAAATTACGCTCGAGCAGGCCGCGCACGGCTACGATACGCAGATCCGCGTGCCGAGCTGGGTCTCGTGCGAAGTCTGTCATGGTTCGGGCGCGAAGCCCGGCACCAAGCCGGAAACCTGCCCGACCTGTAGCGGTTCGGGTTCGGTGCGGATGTCGCAGGGCTTTTTCAGCATCCAGCAGACCTGCCCGAAGTGCCACGGCACCGGCACCTATATTCCCGACCCGTGCGGCCACTGCCATGGCGCGGGCAAGGTGAAGGAAACCAAGACGCTGGAAGTGAAGATTCCGGCCGGTATCGACGACGGCATGCGTATCCGCTCGGCCGGCAACGGCGAGCCGGGCATCAACGGCGGTCCGTCGGGCGATCTCTACGTCGAGATTCACATCAAGCAGCACTCGGTGTTCGAGCGCGACGGCGACGACCTGCATTGCCAGATGCCGATTCCGTTCACCACGGCGGCGCTCGGCGGCGAGATCGAAGTGCCGACGCTCGCGGGCCGCGCGAGCTTCACCGTGCCGGAAGGCACGCAGTCGGGCAAGACGTTCCGTCTGCGCGGCAAGGGCATCAAGGGGTTGCGTTCGAGCATCGCCGGCGATTTGTACGTGCACGTGCAGGTCGAAACGCCGGTCAAGCTCACCGATACGCAGCGCGATCTGCTCAAGCAGTTCGAGAAGGCGCTCGTGGAAGGTGGCTCGCGGCACAGCCCGCAGAGCAAGAGCTGGTTTGATCGGGTGAAGAGCTTCTTCGATTAATCGCAGTCTGATTTGGCGGTAAGCATGACGGCGGATGAGCGCGGCGCGGTGTTCGCGCTGCTCGACGATTGCGGCGCAACGGCGGCGCGCCGTTCGAGTCGTCTGTATACGGGTTTTACGCATGAGCGGGTCTGCACGGAGGCCGCGCAGCTCGAAGCCGTGTGCGAAAGCGTCGTAGCGGACACGCGCAGCGGTTTGCACGCCGTCGTGCTCGCCGATTATGAATTTGGCCGCGCGCTCGTGGGTCTCGGTGCGCGCCGGCTCGCAGAAACTGAAACGCAGCGTGGCCATGCCGCGCTGCGTTTTTTATTGTTCGAACGCTGCGCGAGGCTTTCGCGCGAAGAGGTCGACGCGTGGCTGATGGCGCGCGACAACGACGCGTTCGAGCCTTCAGTCGCGGGCACAGCCAACGTGCGCGCGAGCGTCGATTCCGCGCAGTTCAATGCGGCGATCGGGGCGATTCACGCCGCCCTGCGCGCGGGCGATTCCTATCAGGTCAACTACACGTACCGGCTCGGCTTCGACGTATTCGGGCCGCCCGTCGCGCTGTACCGGCGCCTGCGTGCGCGTCAGCCGGTGCCGTTCGGCGCGCTCATCGCGTTGCCGGGCGGCGCTTGGGTGCTGTCGTGCTCGCCGGAGCTGTTCGTCGAGAAGCAGGGCGCCACCTTGCGCGCGCGGCCGATGAAGGGCACGGCCCCGCGCTCGGACGATCCAGCCGCTGACCAGCGGACCGCCGAATTCCTCGCCAACGATCCGAAAAACCGCGCCGAGAACGTGATGATCGTCGATCTGCTGCGCAACGATCTGTCGCGCGTCGCGCAGATCGGCTCGGTGAAGGTGCCGGCGCTGTTTTCGGTGGAGCCGTATGCCTCGGTCTGGCAGATGACGTCGACGGTGGAGGCGGCGTTGCCAGACGGCACCCCGTTCGCCGCGATCCTGCGCGCGCTGTTTCCGTGCGGCTCGATCACCGGCGCGCCGAAGCATCGCACGATGCAACTGATCGACGAACTCGAAAGCACGCCGCGCGGACTTTATACCGGCGCGATCGGCTGGCTCGATGCGCCTCGTGCGGGTGTTGGAGGCGCGTTGCAGTCGGACGCTGCCGGTGACGCCGGTGACGCCGGCGAAGCGGCGGCGAACGGCTCTTCCGGCAGTGATCTCTGCGGCGATTTCTGCCTGTCGGTCGCAATCCGCACGCTGACATTGAAACCCTCCGCGCAAACGGGCGAGACGGCCGCTCTGCAAGGCAGCCTGGGTATCGGTGCGGGCATCGTCCTCGACAGCGTCGCCGCCGACGAACATGCGGAGTGTCAATTGAAAGCGCGTTTCCTGACCGGCGCCGAGCCGGGCTTCGAACTCTTCGAAACGATGTATGCGACGCGGGAAGACGGCGTGCGGCATCTGGCGCGCCACTTGCGGCGCCTGTCGTCGAGCGCCGCGACGCTCGGCTTCAGCTTCGACGAAAGCAGCATCCGCGCTCAGATTGCCGCGCAGTGCGCGGCACTGCCTGCGCAAACGCCGTATCGCATGCGGCTCGCATTGGGCAAGAGCGGCACGGCGCAGATCGCCGTCGCGATACTCGCGCCGTTAGCGGATTCGACCGTTGGCGTTCTGCTCGGCTCCAGACAGCAGTTCGCGCCGACACGTGCTGACGATCCGCTATTGCGCCACAAAACAACGCGCCGCGCCGACTACGACCGCGGCTGGCGCGAAGCCGAAGCGAAGGGCGCGTTCGATACGCTGTTTTTCAACGAGCGGGGTGAGTTGACCGAAGGCGGCCGGTCGAACGTGTTTGTGAAGCTCGTCGGGCAATGGTGGACGCCGCCGCTGGCGTCGGGCGTGCTGCCCGGGGTGATGCGAGGCGTGTTGCTCGAAGAGGCATCGGGCCTGCAGGCCGGCGAAAAAGTGCTGACGGAGGCAGATGTGCTGAACGCTGAAGCGCTGCTGGTGTGCAACGCGTTGCGCGGCGCGGTGCCAGCGCGGGTCGTTCGCTAGAACACGGAAGCGGGATATCAGAACGCGTACTTCAGAACGCCTACTTCAAAACGCCCGCATTAAAACGTGTGCTCAGCACCAGGAAACGCCCCTTCCTTCACCGCGCGCACATACGCTTCCACCGCCGCCTGAATGCTCGGCTGTCCCTGCATGAAGTCTTTCACGAAGCGCGGACGCTTGCCCGGGAAAATCCCGAGCATGTCGTGCAGCACCAGCACCTGGCCCGAACAGTCGAGCCCCGCGCCGATGCCGATCGTCGGAATGCGCAACTGCTTCGTGACTTCGCCCGCAAGCTGCGACGGAATCGCTTCCATCACGATCAGTTGCGCGCCGGCCGCCTGCATCGCGAGCGAATCGCGCAGCAACTGGCTCGCACCGGCTTCGGTCTTGCCCTGCACCTTGAAGCCGCCGAACGCATGCACCGACTGCGGCGTGAGGCCGACGTGCGCGCACACCGGAATCGAGCGCTCGACCAGAAAGCGTACCGTGTCCGCGAGCCATTCACCGCCTTCGAGCTTCACCATCTGCGCGCCCGCGCGCATCAGTTCGACCGAGCTGCGGAACGCGTCTTCGCGCGTGCCGTACGTGCCGAACGGCAGGTCCGCGACGATCAGCGCCGAGGGCCGCGCACGCGCGACGCTCGCCGTGTGATACGCGATGTCGCCAAGCGACACCGGCAGCGTCGTCGCCTGGCCTTGCAGCACATTGCCGAGCGAGTCGCCGATCAGCAGCGCGTCGACGCCCGCGCGATCGAGCAGCGCGGAAAAGCTCGCGTCGTAGCAGGTGAGCATCGCGATCTTTTCTCCCGCGTCGCGCATTGCCTGCAGTTTCGGCACGGTGATCGCGCTCCGGCTCGCTTCCTGCAAATAAGTCATGGTCAATCCAATGAAAAAAAGAAATGGCCGTGCCGCCTGGAGCCGCTCAGAGCGACGTGCCTTTGACAAAGAACTCCTTGCGCCCGCGCATCGTCTCGATGCGTTCGGTGAGCAGCGCAAGGTCTGCGTCGGAGTCGAGCGGATTCAGGTGTTCGGCGTTGACCGTCAATAGGGGCGTGCGGTCGTAGTGGTAGAAAAACTCGTTGTACGCGTCGCAGAGCGCGCGCAGATACGCGTCGGAAATCTGCAGTTCCATCGGCACCGCGCGTTTCTGGATGCGCGCGAACAGCACCTCGGGGCTCGCCTGCAGATAGACGACGAAGTCCGGCGCCGGCGCGCTCACGTCGAGCCGTGCGGCGAGCGCGCGATACAGTTGCCACTCGTCTTCCTGCAAGGTCAGGCGCGCGAAGATGTCGTTTTTCTGCGTGAGGAAATCGGCGATCAGCGGCGTGCCGGTTGCCTGCGCCGCGCTCACTTCCTGCGCCTGCTGCGCCCGTTGCAGTGCGAAGTGCAGTTGCACGGGCAGCGCGTAGCGCGTGGTGTCGCGATAGAAGCGTTCCAGAAACGGATTCTCCTGCGGGCGTTCGAACAGCTCCTGCATCGACCAGCGTTGCGCGAGGCGCCGCGCGAGCGATGTCTTGCCGACGCCGATAGGCCCTTCGATCGCGATATAGCCGAACGGCGGGCGCAGTTGCGGCGCGGTGACTGTGAGCGGCGGCGAACTCATTCGCAGCGGCCCTTGCCGGCCGAGCCGTTGCCGGTCAGCGCGTTGAGCAGCGGGCATTGGCAGGGCGACTTCACCTTTTCGATGCGCTGGTCACTGACGCCGTCGAGCAGCGCGGCGGCGCGGCCGTGTTGCGGGATGATCAGCGCCTCGTCGATCTCGACGAGCGGTACGAGCGCGAACGCGCGCTCGACGAGGCGTGGATGCGGGACGATCAGATCGGCTTCGTCGATCGACTGCTCGCCGTAGAGCAGGATGTCGAGATCGAGCGTGCGCGGAGCATTGCGAAACGGCCGCTCACGGCCGAACTGATGCTCGATCTTGTGGCACAGCGCGAGCAGATGCCGCACGGGGAGCGTCGTCTCGAGCTTCACGACGCAGTTGAAATAGTCATCGCCGCCCGCGTCGATCGGGGCGGTGCGATACAGGCTCGATTTGGCGAGCACGGTGATGGTGTGCTGTTGGGCGAGGCACACCACCGCGTCTTTCAGGGTCTGGCGCGCGTCCCCGAGATTCGCGCCGAGGCCAAGATAAGCAACCGTCATGGCATAACTTCCTGCAACTATCGTTCAACGGCTTCCGCGAACGCTGCGTCAATCTTCGGGCGAGCCTTCGCGGCCCGCGTCGTTGTCCGTGCGTTCGGCTGGCGTGCCGCCCTCCATTCCGTCACCTGATTTGCGGTTCCTGGCGCCACCGCGCCGCCGTCGTTTTCTTGGGCTCCGGTCCTTCCCGCCTTGCGTGAGCAATGTCTCGCGCGCGGCGGCGTCTCCTTCGATGAACTCCGTCCACCAGGCACCGACCGACTCGTCGAGTTCGCCCGATGCGCAGCGCAACAGGAGGAAATCATACCCTGCTCTAAATCTTTGGTGTTCCAGCAGCTTCAGCGCGCTTCGGCCCGAGCGCTTCTCGAGACGCAACTGCAGGCCCCAGATCTCGCGCATGTCGGCCGAGAAGCGCTTGTGGATCGCGAGCTTTTCGGTCTGCATGTCGAGCACTTCGTCCATCGCGCGATGCAGCGCGGGCACCGGGTACTCGCCGTCCGCCTCGAATTTCTGCCAGCGCTGCTGCACGTCGTGCCACAGCAGCGTCGCGAACAGGAAGCCCGGCGACACCGGCTTGCCGGCGAGCACGCGGGCGTCCGTGTTGGACAGCGCGAGCGAGATGAAGCGCTCGCCGGTGGGTTGTTCGAGCACGACGTCGAGCAGCGGCAGCAGGCCGTGATGCAGGCCTTCCTGGCGCAACCGCTTCAAACAGGCGAGCGCGTGACCCGAGAGCATGAGCTTCAGCATCTCGTCGAACAGACGTGCGGCGGGCACGTTGTTGATGAGGTCGGCCATTTTCGCGATCGGCGCGCGCGTGGCGTCGTCGATGTCGAAGTCGAGCTTGGCGGCGAAACGCACGACACGCAGCATGCGCACCGGATCTTCGCGATAGCGCGTGGCCGGGTCGCCGATCATGCGCAACAGACGGGCGCGCATGTCGGCCATGCCGTTGTGATAGTCCAGCACGGTTTGCGTGGCCGGATCGTAGTACATCGCGTTGATCGTGAAGTCGCGGCGCGTGGCGTCTTCGTGCTGCTCGCCCCAGACGTTGTCGCGCAGCACGCGGCCGCTCGCGTCGACCGCATGGGTGCGGCGGTCGAGTTCGTCGCGCTTCAGGCGCTTCGGCGGCGCGGCGTCGGCCGCGGGCGGATCGACGAGCGCGCGGAACGTCGAGGTCTCGATGATTTCCTGGCCGAACTGCACGTGCACGATCTGGAACCGGCGGCCGATGATGCGCGCGCGGCGGAACAGTTTCTGCACCTGTTCGGGCGTTGCGTCGGTCGCGACGTCGAAGTCTTTCGGCTTCACGCCGAGCAGCAGGTCACGCACCGCACCGCCGACGATGAACGCGCGATAGCCCGCCTGCTGCAGCCCTTCGGTCACACGGATTGCGTTGCGCGAAATGAGCGTGGGGTCGATGCCGTGCACGTCGTGCGGAATGATGATGGGCACGTCCGGCTCGCGCGGGGCCGTCGCGGCCGCGGCTTTGCGGCGCGGCTTGCTGGCGCCGCCGGAGGCGGATTTCGCGCGGGCGGGCGCGCTGCCGGGGGCGTCTGCCGTGGCCTCGGCGGATGCCGCGCCGTCAGCGGTCGCCGCGTCCTGGCCCAATAGCTTGCGGATGAGTTTCTTGATCACGAGGGTTGAAAGAGTTCGAGGATGCGCCAGCCTTTGGCTTGCGCATGGGCGCGCAACGTGTCGTCCGGATTGGTCGCGATGGGGTCGGTGACTTTTTCGAGCAGCGGGATGTCGTTGTGCGAATCGCTATAGAAATAGCTGTGCTCGAAGTCGCTCCAGCTCTTGCCGAGCGAGGCGAGCCACATTTCGGTGCGTACGATCTTGCCTTCCTTGTAGCTCGGCGTGCCGGTGGGGTGGCCTGTGTAAGCGCCGTGCGGATCGCCGCCGACGGTCTCCGCTTCGCACGCGATCAGCGTATCGACGCCGAACGCCTGGGCAATCGGACGCGTGATGAATTCGTTGGTGGCGGTGACGACGCAGCACAGGTCGCCCGCTTCGCGGTGCTCTTTCACGAGTTCGAGCGCGGCTGGCTGGATGGCCGGCGTGATGACTTCGTGCATGTACTGCGCATGGAGGTCGGCGAGCTGCGCGCGCGAGTACTTCGCGAGCGGCGTGAGCATGGCGATCAGATAGGCGTGAATGTCGAGCTTGCCGGCCTTGTAGTCGGCGTAGAAGCGGTCGTTTTCACGGGCGAAATTTTCGGCGTCGACCATGCCTTTTTTCACCATGAAGCGGCCCCATTCGTGGTCGCTGTCGGTGGGGATGAGTGTGTGGTCGAGATCGAAGAGTGCGAGGTTAGCCATGGGGGCCTATTTTACTTGAAGCGGAAAAGGCGGCGTGTGAACTCGCCGGGTCAGCCGGAGAGGCGCCCGTGTCCGGGCCTGCGAGCGTGGCGGCTGAGGCGGCCGATGAGGTGGCGGTTGAGTCGGCCAAGGCGGCACATGCGCCCGATGCGCCGGATGCGGCCGGGCCGCCGGTGGAGCCAGCGGCCGCGCCGCGCCGCTCGTTCGCACCGGGCGAGGCGAGCATCGTGCGCAACAGCGGCAGCGTGACCGCGCGCTTCTGTTCGAGCGAGAAGCGGTCGAGCGCGTCGAGCAGCCCCATCAGGCTCGGCATGTCGCGGCGAAAATGCGTGAGCAGGTAGGCCGGCACGTCGTCGGCGAGCATGATGCCGCGCTCGCGCGCCGCGTGCTTGAGCACCGCGGCTTTCGCTTCGTCGGGCAGCGGCGCGAGATGGAACACGAGGCCCCAGCCCAGGCGCGTGCGCAGATCCTCGCGCACGGTCATGCCGATCGGCGGCGCGTTGCCCGCGGCGACCAGCGCGCTCGTCGGATGCGCGCGCACTTCGTTGAACAGATTGAACACGGCGATCTGCTGCGCGGCCGACAGTGCGTCGCAATCGTCGATCGCATAGAGCGCGACGCGCGGATCGAAGCTGAACGCGGCGAGGCTGCTCTGCGGACCGGCGAAGCGCGCATGACCCGGCGGCGCTTCGTGCACGAGCGCCTGCAGCAGGTGCGTGCGGCCGCTGCCGGTTTCACCCCAGACGTAGAAGGTGCGATCGGCGAGCGGCCCGGCGGCGAGCGCATTGTCGAGCTCACGCAGGCGCGTGACCAGCTCGGCGTTCGCGCCGGCGAAGAAATTGTCGAATGTCGATGGCGGCGGGGTGCCGAGATCGAGCGTCAGTTGACGAAGCACAGTGGGTTAATACCGGAAATAAGGCTCAGGCTGTAAATGGCCCGGACCTCGGGGCCTGAAACGTCGATCAAGCGGGTCAAACAGTAATCGGTGGTGGTGAAACGCTCGCTGGGGCGGCTCGCCCTGCCTCGCGGATCGCGACGGACAGGATCGCGCTCGCCGGCGGCATCGGGAAGTCGTATTGCAAGCTCTGTATTGCAAACCTGTTTCCCTGATGTGTCGAACGCGCGAATTCCAGCCAGGCGGCCAGCATCGGGTAAAATCGTATTTTACCGACCTTCGAGCACTTCCCCATGAATCAACCGAAATCCACCCAGCAGTCAACCGATTCGGCCCAAGGTTTGTCGTATCGCGACGCCGGCGTGGACATCGACGCGGGCGACGCCCTTGTCGACGCGATCAAGCCTTTTGCCAAGAAGACCCTGCGCGACGGCGTGCTGGGCGGCATCGGCGGGTTCGGCGCACTGTTCGAAGTGCCGAAGAAGTACAAGGAGCCGGTGCTCGTGTCCGGCACCGACGGCGTCGGCACCAAGCTGCGCCTCGCGTTCCAGCTGAACAGGCACGACACGGTGGGCCAGGATCTGGTGGCGATGAGCGTCAACGACATTCTCGTGCAGGGCGCCGAGCCGCTGTTCTTCCTCGACTATTTCGCCTGCGGCAAGCTCGAGGTCGGTACGGCGGCCACGGTCGTGAAGGGCATCGCTCACGGTTGCGAACTGTCGGGATGCGCGCTGATCGGCGGCGAAACCGCGGAAATGCCGGGCATGTACCCGGACGGCGAATACGATCTGGCCGGCTTCGCGGTCGGCGCGGTGGAAAAGAGCAAGATCATCGACGGCAGCAAGATCGCTCCGGGCGACGTGGTGCTCGGTCTCGCGTCGAGCGGCATCCATTCGAATGGTTTTTCGCTGGTGCGCAAGATCATCGAGCGCGCCAATCCCGATCTGAACGCGGACTTCGACGGCCGCACGCTCGCCGACGCGCTGATGGCGCCGACGCGCATCTACGTGAAGCCGCTGCTCGCGCTGATGCAGCAGATCGAGGTCAAGGGCATGGCGCACATCACGGGTGGCGGCCTCGTCGAGAACATTCCGCGCGTATTGCGCGAAGGTCTCACGGCCGAGCTCGATCATCGCGCGTGGCCGCTGCCGCCGCTGTTCTCGTGGCTGCAGAAGCACGGCGGTGTCGCGGATGCGGAAATGCACCGCGTGTTCAATTGCGGCATCGGCATGGCGGTGGTGCTCTCGGCGGCTGACGCCGAGGCGGCGATCGGTCTGCTGTCCGCGGCGGGCGAGCAGGTCTGGAAGATCGGCGTGATTCGCGAAAGCGCGGCCGGTGAAGCGCAGACGGTCGTGGTCTAAAAGTTTTTTGACGGCCCGCGCGGCGTGCGCAAAGGCGCCGCGCGGGCCGTGCTGTTCAGGCTCGCTTCAAACTCCTCGCTTCAGGTCCTTTTCCCGATTCCCCCGATTCCCCCGCTTAGCCCGGCGCTTCAGACCAGCGCTTCGATCAGATCAACCACTCGCGCCGTCGCGTGCGGATCGCAGCAATCCACCACCTTTCGCTCCGTCATGCCGCGCAACCACGTGAGCTGCCGCTTGCATAACTGACGCGTCGCGAAAATGCCCTTGTCGCGCATGGTCCGGTAATTGACCGCGCCGTCGAGGTATTCCCACACCTGCCGATAGCCGACGCAGCGCATCGATGGCATCTCGGGCTGCAAATCGCCGCGCGCGCGCAGCTTCACCACTTCGTCGACGAAACCGTTCGCGAGCATCGCATCGAAGCGCTGCTCGATGCGCGCGTGCAGCACGCCGCGCTCGGATGGCTCAAGCGCGAACGGCACGAAGCGCCAGGCCGACGCGGCCGCGCCGGTGTGCGCGGGTGCGGCGAGCAGCGTCGACATCGGCTGTCCGGTCAGCATGAACACCTCGAGCGCGCGCTGGATACGCTGCGAGTCGTTCGGCGCGAGACGCGCGGCCGTGACCGGATCGAGCGCGGCGAGCCGCGCGTGCAACGCGGGCCAGCCGTCGCGCGCGGCGTCGGCGTCGAGCGTCGCGCGCACGGTCGGGTCGGCGGCGGGCAGGTCGTTGAGCCCCTGGGTGAGCGCCTTGTAGTAAAGCATCGTGCCGCCGACCAGCAGCGGCAGCCGCCCGCGCGCGAGGATTTCGCCGACGAGCCGCAACGTGTCGTCGCGAAATTGCGCGGCCGAATAGGCGTCGGCTGGATCGACGATATCGATCAGATGATGCGGCGCGAGCGCGCGTTCTTCCGCGGTCGGCTTGGCGGTGCCGATGTCCATCTCGCGATAGACGAGCGCCGAGTCGACGCTGATGATCTCGACCGGCCGCCGCGCGGCGAGCGCGAGCGCGGCGGCGGTCTTGCCGGACGCGGTCGGGCCGAGCAGGCAGGGGATCGGTGTGGGAGGGTGTGGCGTCATGGGCAAGCCGGCACGCGCCGGAAAAGCGGACTCATCGGATGCGACGCGCTCACTGTCCGCGCATGAACAGCCGGTCGAGATCGGACAGCGTTAGCTGATACCAGGTCGGCCGCCCGTGGTTGCATTGGTCGGCGCGCTCGGTCGCTTCCATCTGACGCAGGAGCGCGTTCATTTCGTCGAGCGTCAGGCGCCGGTTCGCGCGCACTGCGTGATGGCAGGCAAGCGTGCCGAGCAGTTCGTGCTGACGCTCGGTCAACACGCGCGAGCCGCCGAACGCGTGCAGGTCGGCGAGGACCGCGCGCGCGAGCGATTGCAGATCGGCGTCCTTCAGCAGCGCGGGGACCGCGCGGATCGCGAGGGTGGTCGGCGAGAGCACGGCGAGGTCGAAGCCGAGCGCGTCGAGCGTGTCGCGTTCTTCCTCGACCGTGCCGATTTCGACGGGATCGGCTTGCATCGTCTGCGGGATCAGCAACGGCTGCACGGCGATCGCGCGATCGGCAAGCGCGTTCTTGAACTGCTCGTAGAGGATGCGTTCGTGCGCGGCGTGCATGTCGACGATCACGAGCCCGAGGCGGTTCTGCGCGAGCACGTAGATGCCGTGGACCTGGCCGAGCGCGAAGCCGAGCGGCTGGTCGTCGGCGCTGAACGTGGCGGAGGCCGACGGCGCTGCGGAAAACGGCGCCGTCGTGTCGTACGGTGGCGCTGTTTCGGCGGCCGAGTCGCGCGCTTCGAAAAGCGATGCGCCTTCCACTCGACCGGCGAGCGGGTCCTTGCGGCCAAACAGCGCGTCGTAGCCTGCCAGCGGTTGCGCGACGGGCAGCGTGCCTTGGGTCATGCGCGCCTGGCGCATCCAGGTGTTGCCAGACTGCGCGCCCCCGAATCCGCCGAAGCCGCTGCGTTCGCCCGCGCCCGGGGAACCGCTCCGGCCACTCGGGCCGCTCGACGCGCCGAAACCGGTGGCATCGCTCGTGCGATCCGCACCGCCTGCGCCGCCCAAAGGCGTCGAGCCGAACGAAGCCGGCCCGCCCGCGGACGGCTCCAGATGCGCGGCGTGCCCGCCCGCCGTCGTTTCCGGCGACGCGCCCGCGTGCCGCGCGAGCGCGCGCTGCACCGCGTGGAACACGAACTGGTGGATCGAGCGCGAATCGCGAAAGCGCACTTCGATTTTCGACGGATGCACGTTCACATCGACGCCTTCGGGAGGCAG
Organism: Paraburkholderia susongensis; assembly: GCF_900177725.1. GTDB lineage: Bacteria > Pseudomonadota > Gammaproteobacteria > Burkholderiales > Burkholderiaceae > Paraburkholderia > Paraburkholderia susongensis. Next base: position 134,667 of record NZ_FXAT01000004.1, read on the forward strand.
ATCGAGGAACAGCACGTAGGACGGAAAGCGCTCGCCGTGCAGCACGTCTTCGTAAGCGGCACGCACCGCGTGCGTCAGCAGCTTGTCGCGCACGAAACGGCCGTTGACGAAGAAATACTGCTGATCGGCGCGGCCGCGGCTCGCGGTCGGCAGACCTGCGCAGCCGTAGACCGCGAGCGGCCCGGCGGATTCGTCCAGCGGTAGATGGGCGGTCGCAAACGTGTCGCCGAGAATTTTCGCGACGCGCGCGGGCGGTTCGCTCGCGTTCCAGTGTTCGACGGCCTTGCCGTTGTGCAGCACCGAGATCGCGACGTCGGGGCGGGCCAGCGCGGCCCGGCGGATCTGCTCGAGGCAGTGGCCGAGTTCGGTCTGTTCGCTTTTCAGGAATTTGCGGCGCGCGGGCGTGTTGAAGTACAGCTCGCGGACTTCGATCGTCGTGCCTTGAGTGCCGGCCGCGGGACTCAGCACGCCGGTTTGCGCGTCGATGCGCACGGCGTGCGGCGAGTCTGCCGTGCGGCTCGTAATGCTCATCTGTGCGACCGACGCAATCGACGCGAGCGCCTCGCCGCGGAACCCGAGCGTCGCGACCGCTTCGAGTTCGGCGAGCGAACGGATCTTGCTGGTCGCGTGGCGCGTCAGTGCGAGCGCGAGCTCGTTCTCGGGGATGCCGCTACCGTCGTCGGTGATCGAAATGCGTTTGACGCCGCCTTCGTCGAGCAGGATGCGCAGCGTTTGCGCACCCGCGTCGAGGGCATTTTCGAGCAGTTCCTTGACCACCGAGGCCGGCCGTTCGACCACTTCGCCGGCGGCGATCTGGCTGATCAGTTGATCGGGAAGGGGCTGGATCGCGCGCAACGGACGCGGCGCGGGCGCCGCGTCGGCGGTGTCGGAGCGCGTGGCCGCGGCGGGGGAGCCGGCTGGCGTTTCGGAAAATTCTGACATGGCGAAATTATAGCGATTTGGCGCGCGGGGCTCGCGGGCATGCCTCGCGTGGCTCGATCGTGCGGCTCATCATGTGGTGAGTCCGGCAGATTTTTAAGCGCGGTAAGGCACTTTCTGTATCATGTCGCGGTCAATTCGCAGCGGTTTGCCATGCTGCATGTCGCCTCGCTGCGCGGGTCGCGCGACGGCAGTTTTTCCACGCTCATATTCGTTTAACAAAGGACGTTCCTTGGATACGTTGCTACATTTCGCCAACCTTGTCCTGCACATCGACAAGTTCCTTGGGGACTTCATTCACGTGTACGGCGCCTGGGTCTACGCGGTGCTGTTCCTGATCGTGTTCGCCGAAACCGGGCTCGTCGTGTTGCCGTTTCTACCGGGCGATTCGCTGCTGTTCATCGGCGGCGCTTTCTGCGCGACCGGGCAGATGAATCTGGTGGCGTTGATCGTGCTGCTGCTGATTGCGGCGGTCACCGGCAATACCACCAATTATCTGATCGGGAGGGCTATCGGGCCGCGCGTGTTCAATTCACACATTCCGGTGCTCGAGCGTTTTCTCGATCGCGCCGCGCTGCAGAAAACCCACAACTTCTACGAGAAGCACGGCGGCAAGACCATCGTGCTCGCGCGTTTCATTCCGGTCGTGCGGACTTTTGCGCCGTTCGTCGCGGGCGCCTCGACGATGACGTGGAGCCGCTTCCAGTTGTTCAATGTTACCGGCGCGCTGTTGTGGGTGCTGCTGCTCGTGCTGCTCGGCTACTTCTTCGGCAACATTCCGTTCATCCGTCAGTATCTGAACGTGATCGTGCTAGTCGGTATCTGCGCGGCCATCGTGCCGGTTCTGCTCGGCGCGCTATGGAAGATGCTGCGCAAGAACGGCGCGAACGCGGGCAGCCGCTGACCTGCTAGTGTCGTATCGGCATTGCGCTGTATCGTCGGCCCGTATCGGTCAATGAAATCGGGCTAATAAAATCGGGTCAATGAAAATAGAAAAGGCGTCGCGAATCTCGCGACGCCTTTTTTCATGGTGCTGCGCTGAAGCGGCTTTTGCTTACCCGACTCAGCCGTCCTGTTCAGTCACGCGTGACCGCGCGCGGTGCCAGCGGCGTCTCCGGCGTCGGGTAGCCGGCATCCTTGAAGGTCTGCACGATCGCGCGATTCGTGTCGAAATAGACCTGCCAGTAGTTCTGATTCGACGTGTAGGGTCGCACGCACAGCAGCGGTCCTTCGGGCGTGAAGCTCAACACTTCGACGTCCGGCGCGGGGGTCTCGACTACATTGGGAATTTTCGTGATGGCTGCTCTTAAGCGCGTCATCGCATCGGCCGGATCGACGCCATTGGCGATCTTCGCTGTCAGCTCGACGCGGCGCACCGGCAACACGCTGTAGTTCGAGATCGTGTCGGAGAAGATCTTGTTGTTGCCGACGATCGTCGTCACGTTGTCCGGCGTCACGATCGTGGTGCCGAACAGGCCCAGTTCCGTGACCGTGCCGGTGACGCCGGCTGCGGTGACGAAATCGCCGACCTTGAACGGCCGCAGCACCTGCATGAATACGCCTGCCGCGAAGTGCGCGAGCAGACCGCCCCATGCGGTGCCGATCGCGAGGCCGAGACCAGCGAGCAACGCCGCGAACGACGTGGTCTGCACGCCGAATATCTGCAGAATCGCGAGAACGAGCAGCAGGTTCAGCAGGCCGCCGACAATCGAGCCGAGATAATGAGCGAGTGTGGGATCGACCCGGCCGTTGCGCACGACCAGCTTGCGCAGCAGCCCTGTAAGGAGACCGATGACCCAGCGGCCGACGATCCACAGGACGATTGCCCCGACGACCTTGGTGCCGAGGTCGATGCCCCGGGTCATGATGAAGACGCGTACGGTTTCGAGATCCAAGATGTACCTCGTTGGATAAGTTGCCAATGACTGATTGAACGACGGTGGAGCAATACAGCGGCAAATGCTTAAGCGACGGGTGCAACGGGTAAGACTCGGTCTTCGGGAGTTATACCCGACGGCGCCCGCATGCGCAAGGACCGTTCCCGCTGTCCGCAAGCGCGGCTCGCGCCGTACGCGGTGGGGTTTCGTCAGGCGTCATGCTGGTGCGCGCTGGCTTAGACGCGCAGACGCGATTCCGAATACGGCGAGGTGGAGATGACGATCGTCTTGCCGGCGTCCAGTTTCGTCGAGCGTCTGCGGCGTACCACGTGATGCAACACGAACGCGGCCACGATAGCCAGCACGTAGGCGCCCGCACGCTGGAAAAATGCCGCCGCGCGCGAGAACTGCCCGTAGTGGCTCTGGGCATCGGCAAACACGAAAAAAGTCAGCACGGCATCGAACACGAGTGCGAGCAGGGCGAACACAGCGAACATACGCGGACCACTCAGTGTGGCACTGGCGCCGAGCCGGTTGTACAGCGCACAGGCGAGCGATACGATTGCGAACAGGGCGAGGTTGACAAGGAGATCTAACAAAAAATTGGTCATATCGGTCTAATGAAAGCGTCGTGCGTCGCGGCGTTGCCGAAACGTCTGCTTGCGCAAGGCTCGGACGTATCGGGCTTTGCTGGCCCGGCGGCGATCATTACATATCTTTCCGTCTCGATAAATAAGCGCTCGACGTCATCATGCATAGCGGATCGCTGTGAGGGCTGCGATCTTTTTTATATGTGATTGCGATATAAATTTTGATCGACGGAAGTGGTGTCATGGCGTGTTCAACGGATCGTCGATCCGAAGCGCGCTGGCAGAACCACGATTCCGCCGGCTCACAACTTCACCCCCTATCTGACACATCAATGTCGTTAGCCGGCGGTAGTCTGTCCCGCGGCGCGGCCTGAGTTTGCGCTCCAGAAGACGCACTTAATTGCTGCACTCCGATGTATTCGCAGCACGATTGGCGGATTGCGCGTAAAGTCAACGCTCGCGCGTCATGTCCTGGTGTGGCCGATGGCGGCGCGCGAAAGCAGCAGCGTTAGATTTTTTCTTTTGCCGGGATCGAAGAAGTCAATTTCCACTGCCGGGTAGAAGTCAATATTATGTGTAAGGCTACCCGCTCTTTAGCCGTGGCCGGGTAGGTGACGAGTGACAACGGTTGAAGGAGACACGTATGTCAAGCGAAGCAAAATGCCCGTTCAAGCACACTGCCGGCAGCGGCACGACCAACCGCGACTGGTGGCCGAAGCAGTTGCGGCTGGACTTGCTCAGCCAGCATTCCGCAAAGTCCAATCCGCTGGACAAGGACTTCAACTACGCTGAAGCATTCAAGAGTCTCGATCTGGCCGCCGTGAAGAAGGATCTCGCGGCGCTGATGACCGACTCGCAAGACTGGTGGCCGGCCGACTTCGGCAACTATGGGCCGCTATTTATCCGTATGGCGTGGCATAGCGCCGGCACGTATCGCATCGGCGATGGCCGTGGAGGTGGCGGTCGCGGTCAGCAGCGGTTCGCGCCGCTCAATAGCTGGCCGGACAACGTCAGCCTGGACAAGGCGCGCCGTCTGCTATGGCCGATCAAGCAAAAATATGGCCAGAAGATCTCCTGGGCCGATTTGCTGATCCTCACCGGCAACGTCGCGCTCGAAACCATGGGCTTCAAGACCTTCGGTTTCGGCGGCGGTCGTGAGGACACCTGGGAGCCCGATCAGGACGTCTATTGGGGCAACGAAAAGACCTGGCTGGGCGGCGATCTCCGTTACGGCAAGGGTATCGTCAGCGCGGATCAGCAACTGCATGGCAGCGAGTCCAGCCGCACCGATAATGGCCGCAACCTCGAAAATCCGCTCGGCGCGGTGCAGATGGGCCTGATCTATGTGAACCCTGAAGGGCCGGACGGCAATCCGGATCCGCTCGCCGCTGCTGTCGACATCCGCGAGACCTTTGGGCGCATGGCGATGAACGACGAGGAAACCGTCGCGTTGATCGCCGGGGGCCATACCTTCGGCAAGACGCACGGCGCGGGTCCCGCGAGCAACGTGGGTCTCGAACCCGAAGCCGCCGGCCTTGAAAATCAGGGGCTTGGCTGGAAGAACAGCTTCGGCACGGGCAGCGGTGCCGACGCGATCACGAGCGGCCTCGAAGTGACCTGGACCGCGACACCGACGAAGTGGGACATGAGCTTCTTCGAGACCCTGTTCGGCAACGAATGGGAGTTGACGAAGAGCCCGGCCGGCGCGAATCAATGGGTTGCGAAGAATGCGCAAGCTACGGTTCCGCACGCTTACGACCCGTCGAAAAAGCAGCTGCCGACGATGCTCACCACCGATCTCTCGCTGCGCCTCGATCCGGTCTACGAAAAAATCTCGCGCAACTTCATGGCGAACCCCGACGCGTTCGCGGATGCGTTCGCGCGCGCCTGGTTCAAGCTGACGCACCGCGACATGGGCCCGCGCGCCCGCTACCTCGGCTCCGAAGTCCCGGCCGAAGAGCTGATCTGGCAAGACCCGATTCCCGCCGTGAATCATCCGCTCGTCGACGCACAGGACATCGCCGCGCTCAAGCAGAAAATCCAGGCATCGGGGCTTAGCGTGCCGCAACTGGTGACGACCGCGTGGGCATCGGCCTCCACGTTCCGCGGCTCGGACAAGCGCGGCGGCGCCAACGGCGCGCGCATCCGTCTTGCGCCGCAAAAGGACTGGGATGCCAATCAGCCCGCGGAACTGGCGAAGGTGCTGAAGGCTCTGGAGGGTATCCAGAGCGAGTTCAACGGCGCGCAAAAGGGCGGCAAGAAAATCTCGCTGGCGGACCTGATCGTGCTGGCCGGCGGCGCGGGCATCGAGCAGGCGGCGAAGAAGGCCGGCCATACCGTCGAAGTCCCGTTCTCGCCGGGCCGTATGGATGCCTCGCAGGAGCAGACCGACGTGGAATCGGTCGGGATGCTCGAACCGGTCGCCGACGGTTTCCGCAACTACCTCAAGGGCAAGTTCGGGCTCCCGGCCGAAGCGCTGTTGATCGACAAGGCGCAACTGCTGACCCTCACCGCTCCGGAAATGACGGTGCTGGTAGGCGGCCTGCGCGTACTGAACGTCCATGCCGGCAACGATACGCATGGCGTTTTCACCGACCGTCCCGAAACGCTGACCAACGACTTCTTCCGCAACCTGCTCGACATGAACACGGAATGGAAGCCGCTTTCCGAAGCGAGCGATGCGTTCGAGGGACGTGATCGCAAGACCGGCAAGGTCAAGTGGAGCGGTACGCGTGTCGATCTGATCTTCGGCGCGCATTCGCAGTTGCGGGCGCTCTCCGAAGTCTATGCATGCGGAGATGGACAGGAGAAGTTCATTCGCGACTTCGTCGCGGCTTGGGTCAAGGTGATGAACCTCGACCGGTTCGACCTCGCCTGATCGGGCGAGGGCGCATGACCCCGCCGGGATGATTCGTCCTGACGGGGTCACGCCGCGCGAAAGTCGATGCGAACGAGGAAAGCCGGCGTGAAGTACGCACGACGCCAGCAAACGACAAAGGGTTACAGCGCTTCCTGGCTGTAGCCCTTTGTTTTTTCCGGCGGGCCATATGAGACGTCTGAAACTTGATACCTGGAAAACATGGTGTGGCCCAATAGCCATTCGTAACGGCCACCTGAATCGCTACCATACCGCCAAGGTATGAAAAACGACTGGAACAGTATTGGACGCTGCCAGCGTGTCACGTGTATAAAACACACACTGTGAACCGCACTGAAGCAGCGTCCGACATGACCACACCGACGATTGAACGTATCGAAACCTGTCTCGTCGATTTACCGACGATTCGCCCCCACAAGCTCTCGGTTGCCACGATGCACGGGCAAACCCTGATGCTGGTGAAGGTATATTGCAGCGATGGCGTCGTGGGCGTCGGTGAAGGCACCACGATTGCCGGCATGGCCTACGGCCCGGAAAGCCCGGAAACGATGAAGCTGGCGATCGACGCCTACTTCGCGCCGGCAATGATCGGCAAGGACGCCACCCGCATCCAGGCGCTGATGGCCCACCTCGGCAAGCTGGTCAAGGTCAATCACTTCTCGAAGAGCGCGCTGGAAACCGCGCTGCTCGATGCGCAGGGCAAGCGCCTGGGCGTGCCGGTCAGCGAATTGCTCGGCGGCCGCCGCCGTGAGCGTCTGCCGGTTGCGTGGACGCTGGCTTCGGGCGATACCGCAAAAGATATCGCCGAAGCCGAGCATATGCTCGAGGTTCGCCGCCACAAGATCTTCAAACTGAAGATCGGCGCCAAAGAACTGAAGACCGACATCAAACACGTTGCCGACATCAAGAAGGCGGTCGGTGAGCGCGCCGCGGTGCGCGTCGACGTGAACATGGCCTGGAGCGAGACGCAGGCGGGATGGGCCATTCCTGCTCTCGCCGAGGCGGGCTGCGAACTGGTCGAGCAACCGGTCGCTTCGGCTGCGGCACTCGCGCGCCTCACGCGCCGTTTCCCGGTCGCGCTGATGGCCGACGAAATCCTGCAAGGTCCGGAGAGCGCGTTCGAGATCGCGAAGCACGACGGCGCCGATGTATTCGCGATCAAGATCGAACAGAGCGGCGGTCTTTTCGCCGCGCAGCGCGTCGCTGCGATCGCCGATGCCGCCGGCATCGAACTCTACGGCGGCACGATGCTTGAAGGCGCGTTCAGCACGATTGCATCGGCGCATCTGTTCGCGAGCTTTGCGAATCTGCAGTGGGGCACCGAACTGTTCGGGCCGTTGCTGATTACCGAAGAAATTTTGACTAACCCGTTGGATTACAGCGACTTCGAGCTGACCGTGCCGAATGGCCCGGGCCTGGGCATCGAACTGGACGAAGCCAAGGTCAAGCGTTTCACCCGCGATGGGCTGATGAAAGTCACCAAGTAAATCCAAACCTGTCAGGAGGACGTTGACAATGCTTTTCCACGTACGAATGGATGTGAACATCCCGCTCGACATGCCGGCCGATGTCGCCAATGAAATCAAGGCGCGCGAGAAGGCGTATTCGCAGGACCTGCAACGCAGCGGCAAGTGGCGCCATATCTGGCGCCTCGCCGGTGAGTACGCGAACTACAGTATTTTCGATGTCGAGAGCAATACCGAGTTGCACGACATCCTGACGGGCTTGCCGCTGTTCCCGTACATGAAGATTTCGGTGACGCCGCTGTGCCGTCACCCGTCGTCGATTCGCGACGACGACGCCTGAGCCAGCGGAGTGGCCGTTCTTTCGGGAACGGGCACGTCACGAGACATTTTCCCCAAATACCAAGTGGAGACAGTAATCATGAGCGTCAAAGTATTCCAGACCAAAGAAGTGCAGGACCTGCTGAAGGCCGCGTCGAACCTCGACGGCAGCAACGGCAATGCACGTTTCCAGCAGATCGTTCATCGTCTGCTGGGCGATCTGTTCAAGGCCATCGACGATCTCGACATCACGCCTGATGAAGTCTGGGCCGGCGTCAACTATCTGAACAAGCTCGGCCAGGACGGCGAAGCGGCGCTGCTCGCCGCGGGTGTCGGTCTCGAGAAGTATCTCGACATCCGCATGGATGCCGCCGACAAGCAGGTCGGTCTCGACGGCGGCACGCCGCGCACCATCGAAGGCCCGCTGTACGTCGCCGGCGCGCCCGTGCGTGATGGCGTGTCGAAGATCGACATCAACCCCGATGCGGATGCAGGCCCGCTCGTGATCCACGGCACGATCACTGGCCTGGACGGCAAGCCGGTCGCTGACGCGGTCGTCGAATGCTGGCATGCCAATTCGAAGGGCTTCTATTCGCACTTCGATCCGACGGGCGCGCAGAGCGAGTTCAACCTGCGCGGCGCGGTCAAGACCGGCGCCGACGGCAAGTACGAATTCCGCACGCTCATGCCGGTCGGCTACGGCTGCCCGCCGCACGGCGCGACCCAGCAGTTGCTGAACGGTCTCGGCCGCCACGGCAACCGTCCCGCACACGTGCATTTCTTCGTCACCGACGACAAGCACCGCAAGCTGACGACGCAATTCAACATCGAAGGCGATCCGCTGATTTGGGACGATTTCGCTTACGCGACTCGCGAGGAACTGATTCCGGGCGTCGTCGAGAAGACCGGTGGTGAAGCGCTGGGCTTGAAGGCCGACGCGTACAAATCGATTCAGTTCGACGTCAAGCTGACTCCGCTGGTCCAGGGCAAGGACAACCAGGTCGTCAATCGTCTGCGTGCTTCGGTCGCGGCCTGACGATCCGGGCAATGGCGGTATCCAGCGAAATTCGTGAGCAGGCGGCACGCGATGTCCTCGCCGTGCTGCCTGATCGCGCCAACGATCTGGCGAGGCTGCACATCCTCGTCAATGGCGATGAACCTGTCGTCACTGTCATCGGCAAATACAATCACGGCAAGAGCAGCCTGCTCAACGAATTGACCGGTCGCGACACCTTTGCGGTATCCGATAAACGCGAGACGGTGAGTCTCGCGCATAGTGTCCATCTCGGTGTGCACTGGCTCGACGCGCCGGGACTCGACGCGGACGTCGGCACCGAAGACGATCGCCACGCGTTGCAAGCGGCGTGGTTGAGGTCGGACATTCGCCTCTTCGTGCATGCTGCCAAGGAAGGCGAGCTCGACACGAAGGAAACGGCGCTGCTGGCCGAATTGAGCGCAGACGGCGAGAGGACGAAGCGTCAAACGTTGTTCGTGCTTTCGCAAGTGGATCAGTTGGCCGACGACCACGAACTCGAGAACGTTTGCAAAGCGATCGGCGAGCAGGTGCCGGGCACCGTGCTGAACGTCGTTTCGTCGACGCGCAATCGCAAAGCGCTCGAGGGCGGCAAGAAACTTCTGCTTGAAAAAAGCGGCATTCTCGCGCTGCGTGCGACGCTGCATTCGGCGCTCGACCGGGTGCCGAGCGCGCGAGCGCATGAACTCGCGCTCGTGTTCAACGACATCCGCGAGGAGTGTCGCACGCTTCGTGCCGCACAGGAAAAATCGCGCGACGTTCTGCGCGAGACGCAGCAGCAACAGGGGCTCGATTTTCGTCGGGGCCTGCAGGCCGTCATCGAAAAGGTCGGTGGCGACATCGATGCGATGCTGAATGCGCTTGGTGCCGACCACGCTTCGATACCGGATTCCGCGAAGGACGCTTACGCGATCACCGCGGGAAAAGTGGAGCGCGCGCATATCCAGATTGCCTACTCGCGTGCCTGCATCGAAATGGATGGTTTTCTGGCCGGGCACGGCGTTGTAGGCCTGCCGTCCGAGCAGGAGACCAAAGCGCGCAGCCTCAATTCGGTGATGATCGCCGTCATGGGCGTGTCCGTGAAATTCCGCAAGGACCTGCGCAAGATGTTCTGCGAAGCATCGGGCCGCGAACGCATGCAGCGCGAGTTTACCCAGTACTACGAACTGTCCGACGACAGGCGCGCATTGGCAAAGCAGATCGAGGAGATGGAAGCCGCCATCGTCGCCGCGCAGAGAGCGTCGGCTGCGTTGCACGCACTGGAAGCGCGCGCATGAAAGCGGACGTGAGCAACGAACTGCGCTTTATCGCCGAAGTCGATGCATTCGAGTTCGGCGAGCGGGATATTGGACAAATCCTGCATTCGCTGGACGCCTGGCTTGCGAAGTTGGACGCCGATCTGCAGAGCAATCTTCTCGCATGCACAGGCTTGAAGGAACAAAGCGCGTTGGCCGCTCAGGCGGACGCCATCAACACCGTGCTGCGGAAAAGCCCGCAAGCGTGGTCACGGCAATGGGCCAATCTGGAATCTGCTCAGACGTTGGCCGATTCTTTTGACGACAAGGCATTGCTGCTCGTGTTCGGCAAGTTCAACGCCGGCAAGAGTTCGTTCTGCAATTTTCTCGCGGACCGCTTTGTTGCGCACGGCAAGTCAGCGCAGTATTTCCACGTCGAGGCCGGCAGTGTCGTCGAGACATCGGAACGCTTCCGGGAGGGCGCGACTGAAACCACGTCGCGTCTGCAAGGCGTGCGCCTCGGCGAAAAGCTGGTGCTGCTGGACACGCCGGGATTGCACTCGGTGACGCCGGACAATGCGGCGCTGACGCAGCGCTTCATCGATAGTGCCGATGCCGTGATCTGGTTGACCAGTTCGACTTCGCCCGGGCAAGTGCAGGAGCTGGACGAACTGGGCCGCGAACTGCATCGCAACAAACCGCTGCTGCCGGTGGTGACACGTAGTGACATGTACGAAGAAGACGAAGTCGATGGCGAGATCGTCAAGCTTCTGTGCAACAAGACAGTGCAGGGCCGTGCGCAACAGGAGGCCGACGTCGAGGCGCGCGCGAAAGAAAAGCTCGTGGCGATGGGCGTGGACGCGGCGCTGCTGAAACGGCCGGTGTCCATTTCCGCGTACATGGCGCGCGAACAGCGTCAAACGCAGGCGGCCATGGTCGAAGCGGGGTTCGAGAGGCTTTACGCGGCTTTGCTCTCAATCGCCGAGCCGTCGCTTGCCTACAAGCGGCGCAAACGGGCTGAAATACTGCTCCATCATCTCGAGGAGAACGTGCTCGGCCACTTGTGCGGCGAAGTGCTGCCTTTGTTCGCCGGGTTGCGTGCTTCGTCGCAGGCGGCCCTCGATCTGCTCGAGCGACAGCGGGAGCAGACCGTCAATGCGGTGTGGCGCAGCGTCCTGCCGACGTTGCCGGCCTTGCTCGAAAAACACGCTGCGCAACGCGACGTGCAGGCGATCTGCGACAGCCTGTCACGATCGATCCATGAGACGTTTTCTCGTGAGGCGAATGAGCAGTTCGCCGACTACGTCATTGCAATTGAAGCTGCGCTCGCGGAAATCAGTTTCGATGACAAAGCTGATTTCGAGAGCATCGCGCTCACGCATCCCGAAGCCGATGTGCGCGAGATCGTGGGTGTCGATTATCAGCAATTACACGCCGCGTTGAAGCAGGCGATTCACGCAAACCTGTCTCGCCTCTCCAGCGATGCCGGCAAACAATGCCACGCTTCGATCGAACAGTTGATGGAACTCGCAGAACGGTTGAAAAACGTTTTGAGCCTGCACGCGCAGGACTTATCCGGCCTGAAGAGTGAATTGCGGGCGGAGTCTGGTTGAGAGGGGAGGGCCTTCTGGGCGCAGTGAATCTGCGCGGTGATAGGCCTTCGCACATGCTGCGCACCGTGTTCACGCTGCGCCAGAAACGACAAAGGGTTACAGGCCGAAGCACTGTAACCCTTTGATTTTTTGGTAGGCCGTACGGGATTCGAACCTGTGACCAACGGATTAAAAGTCCGAAACCTACCGTCCATCCTAACGCTTTCATCGGGGGTTTGGCGGTTCGTTCCCTGTACGTGGCCCCTAGTTTTCGCTCCTTTTGAGCCCCTTTGGTCACGCGGATTTTGTGACTTGGGCACACCCTTTGGCTTGCCTTCAAGGGCGCTTGCTAGACCACGCAGGGCGGTGGGCGATACGTGAACATACTTCTGGGTCGTCAGGATGGACTTGTGGCCCATGTAGCGCTGGATCAGGAACGCATCAGCTCCAGAATCAGCCAGCCGTGAGGCTGTTGTGTGGCGCAGCGTGTGAAGGACGAACTCCTTATCCTCATCGAGCCCCATCTTTGTCCTGACCCATGCCCACTCGTTGGCCGCTGCGAACTTGTCCAGCATCCCAAACGGACACGTCATGCTCTCCCGTTCGGTCAGGATGCGATGCACCCGGTCTGTCATCGGGACCACCTTCGGGTGGCTCGCCTTGTTCTCCCAGCAGGTAACGAAGCGTTCCTTCAGGTTGTAGTCCTGGTCAGTCAGTCTCAGGACCTCAGAGAGGCGCATCCCGGTATCGACCAGCACGGCCACCAAGTCCGCCATGTCGGCATGCTTGGGGCGAATCTTCTGACTGAACAGGTGGATGACCTGAGCTTCTTCCTCAGGGGTGATGCGCCGCGTCCTGCCTTGGCCCACCTTGGCCCGTGCAATCCTGGGGATGACCAACTCGGTGAAGCCCCAGACAGTGATGGCCTCCTTGAACAGGACAGAGATAAACGACAGCCGCTGGTTGATAGTGCTCCCTGACAGCTCAGCCTCCCGCATGCTGCTCGCGTACTCCGTGATGCGCGCGGTGTCGATTGAAGCCAGCCGGGTGTCAGCCCCGAAGAAGCTCTCAACGAACTTCCACGTCCCCTCAAGAGTCTTGGGCGACTTCGCATCGCGCCACTTGCCGTACTCCTTCAGCCCGCGCTTCCAGGCTTGCTCCAGGGTTGGGCCATACGAAGGCTCAGCTCCTGAGGTTGGCCTGAGCGAGCCTCCTGAGGCAATCTTGGCTGCTCGCTGTAGGGCCTCTTTCTTGTCCTTCGTGTGGAGGGACTTCCTGACGCGCTCACCCGAGTCATCGTAGAAGTCAGTCCACCAGGTTTTGCCTCTCAGCTTAATCATCAAAGGTCCCTCCTATGAAACGAAACAGACCACACAAAGGTGGCCTGAATGCTTACTGCTGGGCCTTACCAGGTCGCTGTCTTACGAACCTGCCTAACTGCTCGTCAATGGTTGCCAGTAGCTGCTCACCTTCCGGTGTCAGGCTGACAATCTTGCGGCTGTAGTTTGTTGGGTCTTCCTCTACACTGACCAGACCAAGGCCGTGAATGCCTGCTGCGGGCTTCCCTCTGCCCAGCATCGCACATGAGCGGGACATAACCGCCTGGCCTAGTCCTGTGGTCTCCTGGAGTTCCTTGAGGGAACGGCCAGGATTTGCTGCCACTGCTGCAAACACCACTACCAGGTTAGGCGGGACGTCCTGCTTTTCCAGTTTGTCAGCACTGAGCTGGCGAAAGATTTGCAGAACCTCTGCTGCCACGTGAAGTGCGGTGATGCTCATTTCCTACCCCTTGTCTTCTATTGAATGCTGCGACCAATGGACAACAGCCAGCGCCGCAGAATGAGAACTTCAAGGCCCCCGGTTTCTTCCCGTCGAAACTCGAATAGCGATACCTTGCGCCCGTTGCGCTCTATGTAATCGTGGCCAATGTGGGCGGCAAAACCAGCAAAAGACAGCAGCATACAACAGTTCCCCATGTGGAAGGAATGGATTGAGGGATTTGAATCAGCAAGCTGTTACGAGTTGTAACGGGAAGGTATGAAGATTACTGTATGGATGCACAGCCTTTCAAATTGTTAAACGCTATTACATGCAGCATTTACATAGAATTGACTTGCAAACGGTAATATGTTCCTCAAGTGGAATCTTCATACGAACCCAATTTCTCTTACAGGTCCTGCAACAATTCTGATTCAAAGCTCACTGGGCCATCCTGATTAGGCAAAACTGGGCCATATCAAGGTGACCTAGGGAGCGCCCTGAGCTTCCAGGGCGGGACTGCGCTGGGCCTTACTGAACCCGCCTAACCGTTACCCTGCCAGTGCTCGCTGTAACGGTCAGCTCAGGCATCGCTGGGCCTAAGCGAGATTCCTTCAGAAGGTCCCGCTCGCTGTCTGGAAAATGCAACAGACAGGCGCACATCTGAGCCACTGCAAAAGCATCACGCTTGACCCTGAAACTGACCCTGCACACATAACCCCGTGTAGCCTGGGCTTCAATCAAGTAAGGCATAGCAACACCTCCAGGACTGATTTACAGGCCCATAGCGCCCTTGGTTATGATTCCCTAGTGGAACGCTACGGGTAAACAAACGGAAGCCCTGAGCGGGCTTATATGGGGACTAGCGGCTTCATGCGCTTCAATATTCGATAGCCCAGATCACTCATCATTGCCCTTCCCCAGGAACAGACGAACAGCATCGACCAGGTAAGCCGCGCCACCAGCGATGACCACACAGGCGAAAATCAGGGCGAAGGTTTCCAGGAACATGCGCAGCGGCTCATTCATTGCGGCTTGTCTCCGGGTGACCTCGTGATGACCACACGGCCAGGTAGCGAGATGGTTACGGGACCGCCCATCACATGCGCCAGCTCACGCGCTACGGCATCCGCCAGGGCGTGAATCAGTGCGCTAGTGGGTTTGTGAGCGTGGGCATAGGCGCGCGCCTGGGCGAACAGGTGAGAGGCAGCAGGGCGCATCACGCGGCCACCTCTTCTAATTGGATGCGGACATCCTTATGTGTCGATGTCTTGCTCTTCATCACGCAGCACATGTGATGCAGCATTGGATAACCGGTCAGGTACACCTTTCGGCCTGAGCGCTCATTGATGGCTACCAGGTGATACAGGCT
The DNA here is from genome assembly GCF_900177725.1 of Paraburkholderia susongensis. Lineage (GTDB taxonomy): Bacteria > Pseudomonadota > Gammaproteobacteria > Burkholderiales > Burkholderiaceae > Paraburkholderia > Paraburkholderia susongensis. The sequence continues at coordinate 149,725 of NZ_FXAT01000004.1, forward strand.
CTCCCCTTGAGACTTCCACATGTCGTGCTCGCATTGGCGATGGATGGCTGACGCTTTCTCGGTGTCGCCATCGGTAAGCGCTTGGTGAAGAGCTGAGCCAGGAGCGGCCCAGACATCACGGAAGCGGATGGAATCACGGTGCATGGCTTAGCCTCAGCTCAGGTAAATCAGGCCGTCATCGCCCACATAGGCGTCACAACCGCCATACACGTGAGCTGCGATAGTCAGGGCTTGGCCCAGGTCTCCCAGACCTCTGTCCCAAAAGCCCGCTCCGTGATGGTTGCGCGTGAGCCAGAAGTCGTGCCCGATTTGCTCAGCAGACAGGCCGCTAAGCTGGCGCGCGTGAGCTTCAATAAAGTCTGTGCAGTCTTCCAGCGCTTTAGCCTGGGCTTCCGGTGCGATGTCATCGACCGTATAGACCGCATCAAGGGGTTCGCCATGCTCATCCGTCGATGACCACAGGGCGGCTATCAGGTAATGCTTCGTTACGGTTTGCGGATTCACTGTGGAGCCTCCAGAAGGGGACTAGCGGACATCGCTAGATGAACCAGACGGCCAACTCAGGGCATTCATCCGGTTTATCTAGCGGCCTGGGTCAGGTGGACGACAGGCGCGCTAATGTGATGCTGTAGTGGAACGCTAGGGGCGAGTTAAATGAGCTGCTGCCCGAAGTCAGGAGCGAACGTGTCAAGCTTCGACTGAATTACAAAGCAGTAGCCAGCGTTACCGGGCATTGCACCGCCCACCCAGGATTGCTCATAGCCTTTCTCATTCCAGCCCAGCTTACGCACCAGTGCCATAGCTGCCACCGCGTAAGCCCTGACATCGCTGTATTCATGCGGGAACGGGATAGTAACGGAGCCAGCTTCACACTTAGCGCGGATACGCGGGCCACGTGTGTTGGTCGGATTAACGAACGTGGTAACGATAGCTTGCATGGTGATTCCCCTTAGATTCGATTGGTGATGTAGTACAGCTCAGGCACTGCGGCATCTTGCAAGGCTCCCAAGGCATCACCCAGGGAATCGAAGCGCCGTATTATTGAGCCGGTTAAGCGGTGGACTAGGGTGAACATGTGTTGCTCCAGTGGAACTGTTAGGCCAAGCTTAAGGCATGTCTGAGGTCTGCCTCAGCAATGGCGCGAGTGATGCCAAGGTTAGGCGCTGCACCGTGCCCAATCTGAGCGCAACGCACGGAATGCGTGATGGTCTTACGGTAGACCTCATAACCCCTAGCGCCAACGCTCAGCACCCAGTGCGTGGCATTCTCGTAAGCAATGTCTGCCTCTTTGTACACAGTCAGTCACTCCAGGCTATCAAGATAGGGTCCGGCCAGGTGCGCCCAGCACTCATCAATGCCGACATCGCCCGCTTCATTCCAGAGGCGCTCAGCCTCATCAATAAAGACCCTTGCTTCATCGCCCTGCAAAAAGACTTCATCACCAATGGATACCCATTCCTGGGCGCTGTTGACTTCAATGTGAGCATCGCCAGCGTAGTCAGCGCCAGCTCGTATTATCTGCGTTAGTGTCATCATATGTTCCTTTAGTGGAATGCTTCGGCTAAACGAAAGGGCTCACTTCTGAGCACCTATTATCCGTTTCGTTTTCTTCCTGTATGCCAGGCCCATCGGGCTACCTCATGGCTTGTTTGCGAGTGAAACCGTACAACAGGACTCCACTGTAAAGAGTTCCACATGAGAATGTCAACCCCTAAACGATAAAAATCTCAAATAGAACTGATGCACTCATAGCGGGCTGCCTGGGTTGGTCTATAGGTTGGCATCAGTGAGCTAGTAGCGGGACGCTGTAGGGCTTCTGATGAGGTCCTAGCGGTGTTCTGAAGGGTGGCGTAGGGTGAGCTGAGCAAGGAAAAAAAAATAGGTGTGCTCACGCACATGCACAAACATGCACATAAGCATGAGTTGCATTACTGGAAGTCATGAGGCCAAAAAAATGGGCCAGCTCGATGACCTGAGCCAGCCCGTTAGGAGTCTGTGAATGGTGATACCGGATAACTAATCCGTTGGCAGCCTAATGGAATCAACAGCTTAGCGTTAGGTGTGCCTTAAAGCGTGACCAGAAGGGCTCTTCCTGGCCGCGCTGCTGATGGGATGCGCGCGTGTGCGTCAGGGTTTCGCGCGTGTTACCTGATGCGCGTCAAGGAGGGTGCGGGTGCCTGTGCGTACGGGAGGGCCGCGGGGGGGGGAATTCCGCTCCGGGACTTTATCAGATACCCACTGAGATTTTTCCGGGTAACATTTAGGCCCCCGCTAGGAGACCCTTATGAAACTCATACAGCTCGCCATCATGATAGCCGCAGTGCTCTCAGGCATCCGTGTCAGCAATGCCACCAACGAAGGGACCTACTTCTACATCGGAGTGGTCATCGCTCTTGTGGTGGCTGTGTGGATGTACTGGGCTAAGCGGAGCGCTAGGGCAGCCAATAGACAATCCTAAGGGCATCTCTAGATACCCTATAGATTATCTCTAAGAGTATCTCTATAGGGCTTCGCCCTGCCCATTTAGGGCGAGAGTAAGGGTTTAGACCGCAGAATCCCCGCTCTCGCCCAGCCAGTAAGGCTTACAGCCGTTCAGCTCATCATGCCCACCCATCGCCCCAATTGTCACTCGGAGGGGCATACCCAAGGACGTGTTGAGAGAACTTCTCAAGCTCCAGCCTCAGCATCTCTTCCTTGTGGTCATCCAGGACCTTCTGGGTGTCCTTGTCCATCTGCTCCACCCAGTAGGCCACAGCCATAGCCAAGGCGTCAATGCGGTCATCCTTGGCCAGCGCCCCACGCTCACGGGTGATGCGGGACATCTGGTAGAAGAGCTGGTACTGGTGGAACTTCTCATGGGGATACTCGTTGTAGTTCTCCATGTCCCGCTCAACCAGAGCTTCATCGACCACAAGCCTGTGCTGGTTCATCACTGGCTCCAGCACGTCGATGATGCGCCTTTCCTTCTGGCCGCTACTGCGGACCTCTTCAGTGGTGCAGGGATACGTGCGGGTCAGGAACGGGGTCAGCAGTTTCGTGAACATGCCGTCACCGAAGTTAGGCTCCACGGTCACGTGCTTCACCCTGAACTTCTTAGCGACATCGGCAAGGGACTGGAGTGTTGCATCCTCATAGCCGCCCTTGAACCCACCAGCAGACAGAAGGTACAGGAAGCCATTGAGCATAGCCACCACAGCATAGCTGGTCTCATCCCCGCCACGTCCTGATGGGTCGATGGAGAGGACACAGCCCTGATACTCAACGAAGTCCTTGGAGACAAACAGTGGGCGATACCAGCGGTCACCCTGAAGGCCAACCGATTGGAGGTCCTTCAGCATCTGGTCAGGGCCTGATGCCCACGCCAGTTTAACCGGAGCGATGTCCATGCTGAGGTTCAGAACCATGAGGTCTGAGAGCTTCAGCGGGTACTTGTCCTGGTCTGAGAAGCTGGTGTCCAGCATGAACTGCATGGCGAAGCCGGTACGGCCATACGATGCTGAGCGCTCCAGTAGGTCCAGGTCATGGAACCGTGAGGGCTCAACAGCAGCGCCACGGCCACTGCACTGGTCAGCCAGCGTTGGGTCCTTGTCCAGCTTGCGGGCAACGAACGGAGCCAGCCGGTCACCGTAGCGAGCCCTGAGGGCAGCGTTAGGGAAACGAGCGGGCCACACACGAACCACATACCCACGCTCAGGGAGAACGTTGTACAGGCTCATCTCGGTCTGCGGGGTGCCCAGGTAGGTGATGACACCGCCAGGAACCAGCACAGCATCGAACTCTTTCACTGCCTCAGCCAGCTTGTCCCGCATGGTCTGGGTCAGCGCGTTGTTCGGAACCTCCACGTCATCCGCAATGATGTGCGTAGCGCGGCCACCAGTGAGCTGTCCAGTGATGCCAACGGAGCGAACTGAAGGGGCCTGGTGAGCGGAGCTTGGTCCAACGTCAAAGGCCACGATGGAATCCCGCTGGCCCTCTCGCGGCTTCAAGTGTTGAAGCAGCGGCATCTCAGCGATGAGCCGCTTGACGAACACTGAGAACGCATCAGCGCGGCCCTTCGATGCGGACACCACCAGGATGCGCTCTTCGGGATTGCAGTACAGCAGCCACAGCACATAGGCTGCGGTGATCCAGCTCTTGCCGATGCCACGGAAGGCTTCCACAATGCGCCGCTTAGGGCCATGCTGGAGGAACCGGGCGATGTCGTATTGGACTGGGGTGGGGGTTGGCAGGTTAAGGTGACGCCACACCAGATACAGGAAGTTTCTGAAGTCTTGCTTCAGTGGGTCTACGGCTTGCTCTGTCATTGACTCCAGGAAGCGTCAGGAGGCCGCACACGCATCCGGGAGACATTCCCTAGTGGAAGCGTGTGGGTAAAAGATGGGAGCCCCGTAGAGGGGCTGTAAATCAGCCGGAATCTGACTGAGGCTCATCGTCCTCACCTTCCCCGCCAACATGGCCGGGGAACGGAAGAACTTCAGCGAGCCCCTGGAGGGGCTTATTGGCGGATGGGAGGGCTTCGATGCCGTTGTCCTTGAGGAAGCTCTTGGCAACGTTAGCGAGGGCTGCAAGGCCCTTCAAATCCTCTGGGTCGGTCTTCCCCTTGAAGGCCTTGATGGCCCCCGTGAGGGTTTCAGCGATTAGACCGTGAAGCTCGTTAAGGGCCTCTTTGGATGCCTGACTCACTGCGCGCGGTCCCCGCCTGAAGCGATGCCAAACTTGGCCTTCACCAGGTCTTCAAGGAAGTGGACCCCGAAGATGGCGAGCGCTGCGGAGACACCGCACACACCTTCAATCGGGAGGTTCGGGTAGACGGCCACCACAGCGGAGGCAATCATGCTCAAGCCAGAGCCGACAATGACACGGCCGGCCACTCGCTTGAGGTTCATCGGCTCACCTTCAGACAGCAGCTTACCGAGCGTGATCGCTGCACCGATACCGGCCAGCGTAAGGAGGGTCTTCGTGTGTTCTGCGATTTGCATGGTTCTAGGAAAGGAAGGCCACCCGAAGGTGGCTACAGGATTAGAAGGAGTGACATCAGTTCGCGCTGCGCATCAGCTCGTACCAACTACCACCGCGCGCCATCAACGTAATGGTGGAGGTCCCCTTGGCGATGGCAAAGTCACTAGCCAGCTTCAGGTTACCTACGCCGTTGCGGAGCGTCACAATCCGCGATGTAGCAGCGCAGAACAGAACGAGCCGCCTACCATCGTAAGCGCCGTTGATCGTGTTGAGGTCACTGGCCGAAGCTCCGCTGTCCGTGTCCACATAGTGCCAATCTGCGAACGCGGTAATGGCTCCGGACGAGATGGCTAGGGTTCGTGTCGAAAACCCGACGGCTACCGAGAAGATATTGTTCTCAAACTGCAAGCCGGAATAGGTTCCCGTCTTGTCCCATGAAGTTGTTTCGCCACGTACTGTGTTGTTGCGAATCGAACTCATCTGCGTTGCGCCGGTTGTGACGAATGCGGAGGAACAGCCCACAATGTCATTACCCTCAATAAGGAAGCTCTCCACTGAAGTGCGGATTCGAATTGCAGGGCCGGTCAGCGCACTAGCGAAGTTGCGTGAGATTTCCATGCGGGCACTGTCTGTAGTGCCGTTGATGTCAATACCCACAGAGCCATTCGCTACAGTGTTTCCGACAATAGTGCAGTCTCCGATTTGCGATTCTGCAAAGATTGACGAAGCAGTGGGCGCGTTAAGGAAGTTCCCGCTCACTCGGATGCCGCTGACGTTCCGGTAACGGATGCCGTATGCCCCACCATAGGTGACGTTATTGGCGATAACGACATTTCCGAAATTCGACAACCCAACCCGAGCGCCGTCCACAAAGATGGCAGACGTTTGGGCGTTCTTAACAACGTTGCCTTCAATAACAAGGTTCAGGCCAATTGACGATGTGTAGGTGACAGCCTGATTAAAGAACACGATGGCGGCCACGTTCGCATCATAGTGGTTCACCACGCTGTTGTTAGAGATGATGACGTTACCGGAGTCTGCCTTAGCGCAGTACGCAGCGCCGTAGCTGTTCTTCGCCTCATTACCGCTGATAATCACCTGCTCCGCGCCAGAGTAGATGTAGACGCAGCCGAGCACATTGCTACTTGAGATGCCGAAGTTCAGGAAGTAGTTATCCTTCACCGAGACAGTAGCAAACGCCAGGGATGTAGAACCAGGCACACGTTGAACGATCAACCCACCGCGCCCATAACTCGTAGGGGCTACCGTCTGAATCATCTGGTTGTTGCTGAAGTCAATAGCTAAGCCTTCAGACAGACCAAGAGCCTGAGCCGCGCGTGTTGCGTTCCCAACAAGCCCATCAGTGAACAGGCAGTTTTGGATGGCTACGGAGGCAAACTCATTGGCCCCAACCGGCCCGCTGAGATAGATGTCAGAGATGCGCCCATTCCTGAACACGACTCCACTCAGGTGCAGGCGCGCGCCATTCGCAAATGAGCCACCAATAGCACCGTAGTAGCCGGTAGAGTCCGTCTGGTTTTGCTGGTTTGAATCAATCGTAAGGTTGCTAATCGCAACCCTGACATTGGCGTTATTAAAGCCGAACAGGTTTGATTCCGGTGAGTTGGCGGCCCACTTGATGGCCGTTTTAAACTTGTCCTCACCTTCCAGCGTCATGCCCGTTGCGAACACGGTGTTCGCCATGACATAGATGCCATTCGGTAGGAAGATTGTCAGGCCGGTAGCAATCGCGCTGATAATGGCTGCTGTATCGTCGGATACCCCATCACCCTTAGCGCCGAACTGCTTGAGAGACACCTTCCCCGCATGGTGCAGCTTCCATCGCCCGCCGTCTGCTGCCACGATGACGGTGCCGCCGTTGTCAGCGCTGGTCGTGTCGTTAGGGTCAAGCCAGAACACACCCCCACCACCATCGCCAGCGCTGCTGTAGCCAGTAGCGAATAGGGTTGTGGCCTTGGTCTTGGACGTGGCTCGCACGGCAGTCATAGAGCTGACTACAGGAGCCCCTACGCCATTCGCTACGAGTCCCACTAGCTGGCCCTGAACCCAGCCCATGTTGACCGCATCGGCCCCTGCAATAGGGACAGCAACGTTGGTCAGCCTGCGCATTAGGGCATCCCAGTCCTGAACCGTATTACTGTTCGGGTTGATGACCCCAAGGCGTCCTGCGTTATCGTCAAGGAACTCCTGAAGGGTGTACAGGAGCTGAAGGGTTTCAGTGTTCAGGTCGCTGTCAGTCAGCGTAGAGCCAGCGCTGTACACAACCTGGGCTGCATCCTTCGGGGTGATGCGGCGAACATCGATGTTTGATGCGCCTACCTTGGGCGGGGTGGCGAGCTGGAGCGTGCTGCTATTGATCCAGGAATAACCTGTACCGGATGTCAGCGCTACCCCGTCCACACTGACCTGTACGTGCGAGCGATCAAGGAAGGGGAAGCTGACGGCGAAGACGGACGTAGCCCCATCTCCGCTATAAACGGACCTAGAGTAGTACATTGAGCCTCTGAAGGTTTGTGTAGGCTCCGCGAACGGGAGCCAGGAGGGAATCAGCCGCGCGGCTTAATGAGCCACTTGGAGAACTTAGGGTTGTCCTGAAGGACACTGATGAGGCCGGAAGCGGTGGCCAGAACGAACTTCTCTTCAACCGCTTCGGAAAGCTGCACGCCCATTCCGTGGAGGATGGCGTGAAGGATTTCATGTAGAACCGTATCGGCTTCCTCACCAGCGGGAAGTCCGTCACGTATTTCAATGCGCTGCTCCCCGCGATGGCACAAGCCGTATGCGTCAGGGAGCTGGTCTTCAGTTACATACGAGATGTCGTAACGCTTCCCCAGCACACGAATGCGCCGGGGTCTCACTGCTTTACCTTCCGCCATCTTTTAGTTCTGTGGGCGGGGCTTGAACTTCGGGAAGTTGCTGCTAATCATGTCGTTCACGTTACGCATCCCGAACATGTTTCCTCCGGGGATTGCGTACAGAGCATCGCGCATGTCCTTCTGGGTGATGGTGTTGGCACTGAATGGATTCAGAACGGTTCCCATAACTTGACCAGCAGACATCATCCGCATCGCTTGTGTCATCGTTGGGGTGATGAACAGGTTGCGATTGTCCGTATTTGCAGTACCGTTGGTGAACAGCGTTTGACCGCCGCTGATTGGGTTGTACACGGTCTCCATCAAGTTCGGCATGAGACCTAGCACAGGCATCCGGGGGATGGCTCCCCATGCGATTGCAGCGGGAGAGAGCTTGTCCTTCAGCTTGTCGGGGTCGTGTGCGTAGTTGATGGATTGCTGCATCGAGTATTCCAGCGCAGCGCCAACGAACGAGTATGCCCACTGAACGAACGTAGTCGCATCGCGATAGTGCAGGCTCTTCAGGAACTGCTTCGCATGGCCAGCCAGTACGAAGGTCTTCAGCTCCGTAAAGATTTTGCCCACGGTGGTGTGCATGAACGGGATTGACTCACCCACATCATGGTCTTGGATGGCGTCGCGAACCTCACGGGACAGCAGCAGTTGGAACTTGCTGTACGTCTCCGGGTTGTTCTTGCTCCAGTCCTCCCAATTGACCGTCTGTGCTGCGCCGGTCTTCTGGTCCATCGTGGTGTACTTCTTCAGGGCATCATGCACATCCGGCTGGTCATCGTAGGAAACCCCCTGATGAACCATGCGCTCCCGCTGCTTCTCCGACATCTTGACCCGCTCCGTGGCGAAGTCCAGATGCTTCTGGACCATCATGCGTCCGGTCAGGTTGCGGGATGCTGAGGTGACGTGCGAGTTACCTGAAAAGTGGTCAACGATGTGCGATAGCGTGTTACCAGCATTCTCGTATCGCGTCAGACCACGGTCATAGGTGTAGTCCGTAATCTCATGCTGCCGGGAGTACGAAGACACATGCTCACGGCCAAAGCCGGTAATCATCTCGATGTCCCGAGCGAGCCCCAGCGTTGGCTGATGGCCAGCCCTGAAGCTACGGAGGATGCCCGTGAAGGTGGGCATATGGAGGCGCATAGCGCGCATTGACGATAGCGCGATAGCGTTCTTCATCTCCAGGGATGCCATCAGCCCAAGCTGGCCCAGCATCGTGGAGCGAGTCACAGCGCGCGAAGCGGTCAGGAAGCGGTCAGCACGATTGAAGCTCTGAGTGGACATCGGACGGCCAGTGATGTGGTCGTAGAGGTCCTGAGCAAACTGCTTGTTGCGGTTGAACTTCTCAGCGCTCTGCGTCATCGACGCGTTTTCTTCGTGATACTTCTCCGCTGCCCGCATGTGCCGCATGAACTCCGAGCGGGACCTGATGCCGACTTCAGCCAATGCCAAGTGACCACCCATCGAATTCAGATAGCGGTCCACCAGAATGCGTGAGTCGTTCTCAAAGAGGTCCGAGAGTTTGAACGTGGAGCCGTCAGGCATGCGTTCCATGTGGTTCTCATCCAGAGCGAAGCGGTACTTCAGAGCTGGAGCTTGGCCAGCGTCCCCAGCATTACCAGCCTTGCGGTCGAACATCAGGTCCACCAGCGAGTTAATCTCGTGGTCCGACAGCCCCGCCTTGCCCAACTCATCGCGGAGCGTAACGAGGTCCTTGGAGTACAGGTGGATGTCCTGCATGGCGTGGCTGAATTCCAGCTTCATCACCGCATCCATGAAGCTCTTAGCCTTGGAGATGTCACCAGTCAGTCCCGGAACCTGGATGGCGTTAGCCACTGCCTGATAGAGGTCATTGCCGTACTTGGCGAACGCTTGGCGGATGTTGTCCTGCCTCCACTGGCGATTCACGTACTGGGGGTTATCGGGAAGATTATCCGCACCCTCCACGCCAGCCTTCTCCAACCGGTTACGCATCTCTGCGTAGAACTCGGTTTGAGCCTTAGCGGCCTTCTGGAGATGCGGGGCGATGTCGGGATTGGCCTTGAGAACATCAGTGTCACCACGGGCCACGCGAGAGACATCAGCATAGAACTGCCGATGAAACTGAATGGCTCTGTTCAGGGGGAGCTTGCGGGTCTTGATGGCGTCGTCATAGGCGTGGCGAGCTTCCATGTGGAATGCGCCGCCCAGCTCACGTCGATACTGAGACTTCAGCTCCGATGCTGACCAGCCCTGAGCTTCGTGCGGGTCAATGCCGATAGCATCCTTGACCAGCTTGAATCCGAGGAACTGAAGGTGCGGGTTCTCCGATTGGTTGAGGTGGGTGAAGAAGTCCCAGCGCGTGGGAACCTTCTTCCACTTCGCCATCGCCGTGGACTGCTCCCACAGGCCCTGTACAGGAGCCACCTGAGCTGCGCCGATAGAGCCGCCCAGGAACCCTGCTGCTGGCTTCGGCTCAGCACGTCCAGGGGAAAGCTCGTGGAGGTCCGAACGGTTCACCTGAGTGGTCTCCCCGGTTTCCGGGTGCTCCACTGTTAGGTCCCCGGTCTTAGGATTCTCATCGACCACGCGGCCTTCATTCATGCCCGTGCCGTCATCCCACCACACGTGCTCGTGATGGAGAGCCGGGAGCGCTTCGTCATGTGCCCGCTCGCCAGCCCAAGGAGCATCCAGGCTGCCACCACCTTCAGAGCCTTCTACAGGCTTCGCGGTGACTTCCTCAGGCTTCTTGCCGAGTGCCTTAGCGAACGCCTGCTGCATGGCGTTAGGCGCTTCGTCAGGGCCATTCACACGCGCCAGAACGTCAGCCAAGCGTTGGTCTTCGGATGCCTTAGCGATGTGGCTGTCCAAGGCCAGGTCACCGAGCTGCTTGCTCTTCAGCGCCGCTTGCTCAGCATCGTACTGGTCGAACGCATCCGTGTACTTCTTACGCTGCACGTCATCGAACTTAGGGCCGGTGACCTCAGGAGCTTGCTCAGCCACCCCAGCATCCACCTTGGCTGCCTGCTGAAGCTTCTCTGTGTACTGCTGGAGGTTGGCGTGTTCCTCAGGGGTCAGCTCGTGGCCAGCCTGTTGCTTCGCCAGTGAGTCGATAGCTGCGTTCTCCATCCCCGCGTTCTCCTGCAAGCGAAGCTGCTCGCGCGCGTGGAGGCCAACGAACGGGGCTGCGAACGCCATCGACATCACACCAGCCTTCAGGACACCAGCGGTGTCGTCTTCGAAGTTGTATTGCTGGCGTAGCTGCTCAGTGGACACACCAAGCCCCCCAGCCGTCAGCATCCCTGTAGCGATGGGGCGCATGCGGGATGCTTCCGATGCAGCCTGAGCTGCCACGTTGATTCCTTCGGCCACCCGCGCTGCCTGAGCTGCGCCCTTAGCGATTAGCGAGGTGCCACCTGAAGCTGCCATAGCTGCCAGGTTGATGGGGTCCACCAAGCCGAACGCCATACCCGCAGCGAAGCGGCCAACGTTGCCTGAGGTGCCGAGGTCGCCAAGGGTCTCCAGGTCCTTCTGCTTCTGAAGGATGTTCTGCTTGATCCATGCTGCCTGACCAGCGGAGGTGGCCTGGGCGAACTGCCCCTGAAACTCAGGCCATACCCCATCCGTCAGGTCCTTATGCGTTGCATCGTCATACGGGTTGTATGCCGGGTCAGGCTGTAGCTGGTTGCCCGCCCAGTGGTCGATGGCTCCCGGAATCCAGGAGTCCTGTCGCCACATAGCACCAAGGTAATCCAGCTTGGACGTGCCTGCTTCCCGTGCCTGCTTCGCCTGAAGCTGCGAGTATTGGTCAACGGGGTAGGGTGTCTGCTGGATAACCGGAGCTGGACTCGGACTCGCCTGCTGGTCTGCCCGTACTGCTGCTACTGCGCTGTCAAGCGTGGTCGTGTCTGCCATGTGCGGAGTTAGTTAGATGTCCGCGCAGCCTCCTTGAGACCTTGGAGGAAAGCAATCGGACCATTAATCATGAGAGAACGGAGGTTGTTCCGGCGCACGTCTTCATGCCGGTTACCGTCATCCCCCTTGTAGGTCACCTTCAGGGCATCCTGAAATGCCGGGATGTCCTTGCGCGCAAGTGCGCCGATGGCCTTGTTGAACTGACTGACATCGCCAACCTGATAGGCCACATCTGTGAGGGCAGCCTTCTGGCTGTCGTTAATCATCGGCCAGAGTCCGGGGTGTGCAGCTTCCACCGCCTGCTTGGCGCGCTCCGTGTATCGCGGGATGGTCACCTGGAGAAGCCGAGCGGCCTGCTCAGGGGTAATCTGAGTGGTGCCGTTCTTGATTCCCTCAATGGACGTGGCGGGAATCCCAGCGCGCCGGAAGTCTTCCCCGATGGTCGCTGCGTTAGCGTTCAGGTTGTAGCCGTAGCCGATGTTGTTGCCAGCCTTCGGGTTCGGGTCGGGAGTCGCCTTAAGCACAAGCCCTTCGCCCATCGCTGTGAGAGCCGATGCGTAATCGAGAGAGCCCATGAAGTTGCCCGCTTGGTTCACCTGAATCTTCGAGCCCTGACCCGTGAGGCGGGAACCAGATAGACCAGCGAAGGTCGTTGGCATCGTGGGGAAGTTGAAGACGTTATTCAAGGAGCCATTGAAGGCGTCTTCGCGGACCCTAGCGATTTGCCCCTGGGTGGTGTCGTTGATCTGCCTGAGGTTGCCCGCCTTGGCAAGGAGCGGCGCATTGTCGATGAGGTCTTGCGTCGTAGCAGTGCCAGCGTTCAGCTTAGATTGCAGCCCTGCCATTGCCGTGCGTTCATCCGAGGACAGCAGCTTGGTGCTGGCGTTCTGCTGAATGATCTGGTCAAACGACACATCAGCCAGCTTGTGTACCGGAGCGCCGTTGATGAACGCAGCCAGCGTGTACTGCCCATCCTTGCCGTAAATGAGGCCAGGGTTTGCATCCTCGCCGTAGGTCTGCCGCGCCTTCTCGATGTACGTCTTCATGGCCTCTGCGGTCTGATCATTGGCCTGGTTCGGGGGAACCTGTAGGTCCACCTTGTTCACAGGGTCATAGACGAAGTTCGTCTTCACCTGATTCTGAATCCAGTCCTTAGCCTGACTGTCGGATGCCGTGGGGTTCCGCGTGTAGAAGTCCCGAAGCTGGAGCTGAGCCCAGGTAGACGTGGCTTGCTCATTCTGCGGAGACCCACCGAAGATTCGACCAACCACAGGAATGCGCTGATACCAGTCCGTGGTGAGCCCAGACACCTGCTTGGTCACGTTAGCCTTCCACTCAGGATTGCTCGTGAGTTCCTTGGCGAACTTCTGAGCCTCAGGAGATGCCGACTTGTACGCGGTGGAGTACGCTGTGCTGTCGTCTACGCCAGCCGAGCGGTCTTTGCTGTAGGAGCCAAAGAGGGCCGAAGCCTTCTCATCGAAATAGAGTGAGCGAAGCTGGTCAGGTAGGCCAGCATAAAGCGCTGCCGCCAACTTAAACTGACTCGAAGGCTGGCCATCTTTCGGAGGGACTGCATTTACGGTTCCATCAATGAGAGCCTTGAGGTTGGTGTTAGCGAGGTCGCTGCGGCCAGAGCGCCCCGTGATGTCCGTGATGGACTTGATAGCCTGCTGGACCTCAGGGAGCTGCGAAGGGTCACCAGCAGTTGCACTGGAGGCCACCTTCATGAGTGTGTTCACGTCAGGCTGCTGTGCCGTGTCCAGAGCCCCCTGAGCGGTCTTCTTATCGAGAGCCCAGGCCGTACCATTGCCAACCGCTTGGACCGCCTGAGCGTCCCCCTGAGCCTTGTCAGCCATGCCCTGCAAACGTCGATACTCACCTAGGGCAGCACTGGCAGTCTTGAACTGGTTAAGCGGGCCAATGCGATTCACGAAGTCATTGATATCCGGCTCTTTGCCGTTACTCGCTGCGTCCTCATCAGCCACGGTGCGCTTGAAGAAGTCCGTCTGCTGGCCCTGCTCGATGCGAGCGTTCTGCTCTTCGACAGCCCTAGCCCTCATACGGGTGGCTTCAGTCTGAATCTTCGGATTCATCTGCTGCAACGTGAGGCCCGTGTTAGGGTCCTTGAACTGGGAGAACAGGTCAAACAGCTCAGGACGGCCACCAGCCTGCTGAGACAGATTGGCCACCTTATCCAGAAGCATGTCAGCCATCTCAGGGCGTGTCTGCATGCCCATCTGACTGCGCATCGGCTCCAGAGTCTTCTGGATACCTTCCCACATCTGTGAGAGCGGCTTCGTGGGGTCCAGAACGCCATCGGCCACAGCGGAGAGATTCCCCACTGCGGTTTCCTTCAGGCGCTGGAGCTGGACCTGAGCATAGTCCTGGCGAACGTGGTCAGCCGTAGCGGCCACGCTCTTTGCCACTTGGTCAACGATAGCCGGGTCAGTGATGCCCGCTGTGTGCTGCGCTACCTGGTCATGAAGGAACTGCTCAGGATTGAAGCCGTCCGTGTTCTTGTTCTGCGAATAGGCGCTCAGGATGTCAGTCTGAACCTGATTGCCAATCTTCGCGCCAACCGAATTGCGATAGCCAGCAGCGAACGTGGAGTTAAACGCTGGGTCAATCTTCAGGTCATCGGGAGGTGGCGGGACCTTAATACCGCCAGTCTTCGCATCGACCAAACCAGCGTCAGCCAGTTGGCCCTGAGCGGTTCCCTGCTTGAAAGCCTGCGTGGCGTCCTGTTGGTTCTTAAGGTCCACGTACTGCTGGAGCGCTGGGTTAAAGCTCTGGAGGCCCGTAAGGAGACCGTGAAGGGCATCGTCCTGGACAGGAGCCTGATAGGTGTCCACCACCCGCTCCTGGGGTTGGAAGAGAACCTGACGTTGGCCGGGGTCTCCCTGACCTCGTTGGGTGATTTGCTGCGGGGTGTTCGGTGGCATTCCTATCCTCAGATAGCGTTAAGTGGTGAAGTTGTACTGATTCGTGGGGACCGCGCCTGTTGCTCGTCCCTGTGCTGCCTGCCCCCTGGTGTACGCGTTACCAACACCGCTCGCAATCTGCAAGCCGGTGCCAATCAAGCTAGGCTGCTGGATGCTCGCATCCCTGGAGACTGCCTGTGCGTAGCTGCCATTGAGCTGGCCCACTAACTGACGCTGTGCCGAAGACGCGTTAGCCTGGATTGCTGCGATGTCCTGGCCAGCATTGAAGTTTGCTTCGTTGGTTACTCGGTCATTACTGCCGCCCCCGTTGGTCCCTGAGTCATTCGCAAGGGCCTGTAGGTGTCCAGTCTCTACCATCGCTTGGCGAGCCCGCTCAGACATCTGACCGGCCGCCTGTTGACTCTGCTCTACCATCGCATTCTTGGTCTGCACCACATCAGAGTCATAAGCCTGCTGAGCTGCTGCTGATTGCCGGTCTGCCATCTGCTTCTGCTCCACAGCACTGGCAGCCGCTGAGGCCGCTGAGATGGCCATCATGACCATTGTTGCTTCACTTACTCCGTCACACATTGGGGGTCCTGATAGAAAAGGTAGAAGGGGGCTCGCCCAGCGCCGTATTCAGGGACCAGCTCACCAATCGTGAATCCAAGCCTACGGAGCCACGCGATGGACTGCGTGTTCTCCGCGTGGACGAAGTTGAACAGCCGTGAGTACTTTGGGAGAATCGACTTGACCCACTCACGGCCATCCTTTACAAGCTCCTTCTGGTATCGGTAGACCTCAGGCGTGGCCACCATCCAGGGGCTACCAAGTCCTTGGACCTCAGCCACCCCATAGATACCGAAGAGTTCTCCTTGATCGTTCAGCGCCACCCACGCTTCATCGGAAGCCTCCAGTGAGCGCAGCATCACGCCCACCGTAGTGTCACCTGAGGACAGCGCAATCTCCACACGGTCCTTTACTCTTAGGCGTGGGAAGAGGTCATGGCAATCCGCTTCAGTTGCTTTGCGGATAATCACATGCGCCTCCCGAAGGTAACGAACTCCCCATCCCACCCAGCGGACTGGAGTGTGGAGGGCATGTATGTGTCATTGATTACTTCAATCCTGACACCCTCATTCGCGGTCATCACTGGGAACTTGAAAGTCCCTGACTCGATTGATGGAACTCCGAGCGTGGATGAGCCAGTCCCAAGGGTGTGGCCGCTGAACACGTAGGTGTACGTATCGCGAGCCTTGGGTTGAACCTCCACGCGGAAGTACCCGCTGTCCGTGTAGTCGATGTAGAAGCGGCGCAGCTTTAGCTTACCGTTGGTCATCGCCACCTGGTTCTGGTCCTTGGCGTATTGCTGGGAGAACACGTAACGCTCTACGTAGTCCTGCCCGAAGAACACGGGACCAGCGGACCAATTCCCCTGCGCGGTGACGGAGTAGGCCCCAGTCACGGTGAATGGGATGCGCTTTCCTACTTTGCCTGTGAATGCAGGACCAGCCACCATCGTGTAGCCGGTAGATTGCAGGGCATAGGGAAGCGCAAACGTGGTCACCCCCTTGGTTGCATCGTAAGTCCCGGAGATGTACACGCGATGATCCAGGTGGACAATGAACCCAATCCCAGCATCGGACAGGTCAGGCTGTAGGTCCATCGTTTCCAGATACGTTCCGTCAGCCCTGTTCAGGATGAAGTAGCATTTGTTGTTGATGAACTCAGCGCCCAGTACTGTAGTGCCAGAATCAAACACGAACTTGAACCATGCGCTCTGCTGCTTGGTGTTGCCTGACCAGAAGAACTTATACACGTAGACCACGTTAGGCTCATCCCTGCACAGCGCGAACAAGACATCCTCAGACGAGCTTGCGGTCAGACTGAAGAGGTTTGCGGGGAGGTACGTGGGGACGTGCGCCGTTACGTCAGTGGCATCGTTAGTCAGCGTGGTGGCATCTACGTAGTACTCTCGAATTCCCGTATGCTGACCTACAGTGACACCGAAATACACCGCTTGTCCAATCCCAACAGGGCGCGCTGCGGTGCCGCTATCGAACTCCGTAGCCACGTCAGCCTTGACCGTCTTCGGGCTCATCAGCTCCTGACCGCCCGTGAGCTGGAACTGGGTCTGGTCCGAGAACAGCAGGAGGCTCTTGTCAAACGGAACGGCGAACTTGAGGATGGACACCTTGTTCGTACCCACGTTGGTGTCAATGGGGTCCGTGTCCAGCACTGCTGTGGCTGACTTGGCCCAGAAGTTGTAATACTCACCAGACCTGGACATGCACACGTTCTCATCCGCCAGGAATCCAAGCCTCCCACGGTAGTAGAAGATGTCAGCGATGGTGCGGTTCACAAACGAAGGTGCTGGGTTGCTGCTGTCATCCCCCACACGGCGAGGTGCCCAGTCCACTGGTGAGAACTGAAACGTCCCATCAGCTTGGCGTACCAGCTTCCAAGGTAGGGTTTCAGGAGTCAGCGTGTTCACCGTGCCGGGTGCAGTGGTCTCCACCCAGGAAGAGCCGCCCCACTGAACGTAGTAGTCGCTCGTGCCCCCTGTTGGGTCACCTGAGATGTGCAGGGTGTACCCCTGCTCGAATGTCGGAGGGAGCTTGGAGAAAGTGGTAACTGCCTTCGTCATGTCCAGCATTGCGGTGTTCGCATAGCCATCTGAACAAGCTGACTGGGTGATACTCCCGGTGCTCTTCACAACCTTAACGATGGACGTGCTGGGCAGAACGCTAAACGTGTAGCCGGTTGGAATGGCCAGGGCCAGCGCATCGACCAGCTTGCTCGCGATAACCTGCGAATCATCCGCAGTGTCCCCAGTGGAGTAGCTTCCGGTTTGGCCGTCAATCGTGATGTTGTAGGCCATGTTCGGCTCAGCCAGGGTGACCGAGAAGTACGCCACGTTGGCTGGATTGAGGGCACTAGCGGAGCCCTGCGTGACCGTCACGGACCTGTTTAGGATGAACGTGTAGTCAGCCACAGTGACAAATCCGAAGTCCGTTGAGGGACTTGCGGATGCCAGGTAGCCAGTCCCATTCGGGAATGCCACAGTGCGGGATGTGCCGTCAAGTAGACTGAACACCTGGATGCCACCGCTCGTGGCGAACACCACGTACCGCTCATTGACCGAACGGTTGATGATGTGGACCGCAGCATTGCTGATAACGGCCCTGGAGAGCAAAGCGAGATAAGACAGCGGAGGCCGCTTACGGAGGCCGATTGCGATGGAGGGGTAAGCGTTCTCGCTGAGTTCAGCCTGGGTGTCGTGGCGAAGCGTTGGGGGCTGCTGGCTGACACCATTGAACAGGCTGGGGATGCTCTTGTTAATCAGCATTAAGCCGAAGAGCCGTTATACAGAAGCGCGGTGTCAGGGCGAATCCACGCCTCAGCCACGCTGTAGCTGTCATAGAACATGTTGTATTCCCCGTTGTCACCTTCAGCATCCTTCAGGGCCACCAGCGCTTTCAGCTCATCGTTCTCCGTGAGCTTGTCGATGGTGTCTGAAGTGAATGCCGTGGCTTGGAAAGACCGAGCTGCGCACACTGCGATGTACTGCCGTGCTGTCTGCGGTAGTTCGTCCCAGTCCAGGAAGAACACCACGTCAGCCTTCAGGTCTTCCGTGAAGACGTAGGTGTGATTCTTCTTGTCGTAAATCCTCTGGCCACGCTGAGCCACCTGAGCGGCTGACACGCGGCGGTCGATTGAGACCTTCAGGACATTGAGCGGGGCCGTGATGGTTCCATCAGCAGCGCGCGTGAGTGGGAACCCGTGTTCGGTGTTGAATGCCCAGCCGGTGGACTGAACGGTTCGGCTGAATTCAGTCAGCTTGGCTCGTGCGCTGGCCACATCAGCAAGGCCGGAATTCTGGAGGGTGTTGACCGGGGATTCGCCAATGGCCGCAAGGCACATGTTGACTGCTTCCAACTCGGTCATGAAGGCTGTAGCCATTGGGGAAGCCCTGTGAGAGGTAAACAAAAAAGGGGGACCCTCCGGTTAAAGAGAATCCCCCTAGGGTTACTGCATGGGTTACGTGGTCGTCAGAAGCTCAACCGCGCATTCAGGACGAAGCGAGCCGTGGCCCACTGCGTACTTGCTCACAATCAGCGTGCCTTGACGGCGGATGTCGTAAGCCATCTCCTGAGCGAGGTCCAGAAGCTTCACCGTGCCCACCGATTCCTTCGTGGTGACCACAGCAGCAGTCTTCGAGAAGTCGCCTTGGTAAGCGGTCGGACCTGTGGTGATGTTGCTGTTCGGGAGGTGGTTCGTCTTCTGGATGTAAGCCCCACCAATCTGGAGAATCTTGCCATCCTTGTAGTCACCATTGCCCGAGGTCCAGTCACGGTTCAGGAGGGCCGTCGATTGAGCCAGGAGGTAATACTGAGCCGGTCGAACGAACGCGTTCTTCTGCGACGTTTCCGGGATGTCCTTCTCATCGAACGTTTGGACAGCCGTGTAGATACCAGCAGCCAGGTCCGTAGCGGACGTCTTGTACAGCGTGGTAGCCGAGGTGAGCTGCGTACCACCGTAAGCGCCCGTAACGGTTGCCGAGAGGCGAGCCGTAAGGCACATCACCTGGAGAACGTTCTTGTCCCAGTTCGCTGCGAGAGCACGGCCAGTTTCAGCCGAATAAATCGAACGGTAGTCGTAGTGGTTCTTCGCTTCGTCAATGTTCGCGATGAACGCATCTGCAATCAGCAGGTCGTCAATCGTGATGACACGTTCGTTCACGTTCGAAGCTTGACCAACGATTTCCGTACCCGGAGTGTGGTAGCGAGCGTTCACGCGCCACGTTGCCGGGAACTGAGCCGACTTGCCCGAGCTGATGGTACGCACCGTATGGAGCGGCATCACGATGTTGTTCTGCTCGAATGCGGTCAGAACTTCACCACCGTAGACCTTGAGGAAAAGAGCATCGGTAGCGCCTGCGCCGTTTACCTGCCCAGGGCGGATGACTGTTGCGTCTGCCATTTGGTAAATCCTTGAATGAGTGAATAGCGGCCAGAGGGTGGCCTTGGAGGGTTCACTTCAGAGCTACAGCAGAGCTTCGGACGTGTGCATGGTTGTCTCCCCTCAGGGAGGCCAAGTGTTCCTTGCTAGGTGTGCTTGAGATGGTGATGCGGTTAAGCGTTGGTGCGGGTGGCGGGTTGAGCCTGATTCAGCTCTACCAGCGTGTTCGTGGCATCGCGCCACAGGAGACCCATGCGAATCGCTTCGTGAATCGGGATGGTTTCACCACCGTACAGGATGGACGTTCCGTGATCCAGAGAGGCATCAGTCAGGTCCATCTTGTTGGTCCCAATGGGACGAGCGGTAGCGATGAGGATGCCACTAGCGTTGACCGTAGCGCCCTTCATGTGGAGGAAGCCCATGCTCAGAAGGCCGTGGTGGCTGCAAGCTTGGCTTCAACCTTGGCGCGGAATGCAGGGTCCTTGCTATAGCGCGGGTCCTTCATATCCGTGGTCATCTCAGCGCGGGATGCGTAGCCAGGTGCGTTGCTGCTACCAGGCTTGCCACCCAGAAGACCAGGCTCGCGGCCATTAGCAGCTTCGTAGCGGGCACGGAGGCCAGTCACAGCGAGCTTCATTTGGTCCACGGTGCCGCTCGTTACAGCAGCGTCATAGGCAGCAATCTCACCAGGCGTTAGGCCGGTAGCTGCCCACTTGACCATCTGTTCGAACTGCTCCTTGCCCCCAGCGGCTTCAAAGCCTTGAGCCTGCACCTGAGCTGCCAGAGCTTGCTGACCAGCGATGTACGCATCGACCATCGGCTTCGGGATGCCAGCATCCTCCAACTTCTTGTACGAGTCTTCAGACAGCGCACCAGACTTCTGGAACTCAGTGCTGAACTCGTCCAGCTTGAGGCCCTTCGATTCCAGTGCTGCCTTTGCCGCGTCATCGGTAGCTGCGCCTTCAGCTCCTGCTGCGGCTGCGGCTGCCGGTTGGTTCTCTACCGGCTTGGCTTGCGATTGCTTCTGCTCCAGTTCCTTGTAGGACTGAGCCCACGCAGCCGTGTCGATAGCGCCAGTCTCAGCATTCCAGAACTTCTCCGGGACATGCTCAGGGCGAGCTGGAGCCTCAGGCGTAACTGCTGCGGTATTCGCTGCGTCGAACTTTGCAGCCATCGCTGCATCGTGTTCAGGAGTTCCCGGCTGCGGAGTAGCTGCGGCCTGGTCGGCTGCCGCGTTTGCCTTTTCGGTCATCAGAAGTCCACCCGATATGCTTCGTGCGAATCAACCTGAACAGCGCCTTCAGGAATCTGGAAGCCATCCGCCAGAGTCTTTGCGGGGGCCTTAGCCTTCTTCGATGGGGCTGCCGCCGCTGCGGGTGCTTCATCTACCGGAGCTTGAGCTTCGCCGGTAGCTGCTGGGATAGCGTCTGCCATTACTGTCCTTGTGGGGCTGCTTGCTGCGAGCCCTGCATACGTTGTTTAGCCAAGCCACCAATCTGATTCACTGCGTTAGGGCCGAGGGTCTGAAGCATGTTCTGCATCTGAGCCTGCTGCTCTGCTGCTGCAATCTGTTCATCCGTCTTGATGAGGCCGTTCATGTCGATACCGAGCGATGCTCCGGTACGCTTGATGAGGTCACCCATGTTGACGTATGTGGGGGCTACTTGAGGACCAAGCTGTTCAAGCGAGGTCATGAACTGCTGGAGCTTCGTGAGGTCGTTACCACGTCCAATGGCTTCAATGCCGGTGGTGATGGCTGGCTTAATGGTCCCTTGAGGAAGCACAGGGAGTTTCCCTTGGCGCTCCATCTGGAACATCACCCGTTGTACGAGTGGTAGCTGAAACTCCTGGCTGAGTGTCGAGTAGACACCGCCCAGAGAACTCTCCAGCTCATTGGCCATGTAGCGAATCTCTTCCGCAGTAACCCGCTCACCGTCCCGCTGGATTGCGGTGTTGAGCAAGAACGCGAATGAAAGCTCTTGTGTGATGGTGTCGCACGTCTGCTTCGCTACTGCGAAGTCAGCCTGCTTGTTCATCTGAAGTACTGTGACATCATCCGCATTGCCCTCCTTCACAGCGCCTGACTCACTCTCGGTGAGCACTCGGAGCTTCGTGGTGGAGTTCGGCTTGACCAGGAAGAGAACCTTGGCTGCCGCTGCGGAGCCCTGTACGATGGCCTTACGGAGAGCGTTCAGGGATTGAATGTCACCCAGATACTCTTCGACAAAGCCACGGCCATAGTCTTCCCCATCCACTGCGATAAACCGCAGAGGAATCCAGGGGGACTTGCCCAGAGGGTACGAGCCACGGGAATCAGGCAGGTCGATACCATTCGCCTCTTGGCACACTTCCCAGTTCGTGAGAGTGCGCTTGATGCAGGTATAGACCTCAATGATGTCCTTGTTGTCATCGTTGGTCTTGTTCGCCAGTACCGTATCCCGGATGTTTGCCGGGAGTTCCATAGGCGAGACATTCTCCTTCGTGATGATTTCCAGCACGTTCCCCATCGGGTCCCGCTTGACCACATAGCGGTCCAGCCTGAACACCTTCATGCCACCCTCAGGTGCCAGGAAGAAGAGAACGTTGCCGGTCACCAGCAGGAGCTTTAGACCTTCGAACGCTGACGTGCGGATAGTGCTTGTTTCGATGGTGCTCATCACTGAGCGTTCCATGCTGCTCAGGGCGTTCTCTACCTGTGCGCGCATCCCTTGCTGGCCTGTCAGCTTCACCAGCATCACGTCATCGACCACTAGGCGAAAGAACGGTGAGTTAGGCGGAAGCAGGGCCAGCAGAAGCTTTGCTGCTAGGTTGTTGACGCCACGAGCGCCCAGGGACTGGTACGGGGTGCGGAACTTCGTTGCACTCGTTGAGCCTTCTGGAGGGAGTAGGGTGGGGATGGTGAGCTTCGCACAGTCACGTCCACGTTCAAGGAACGCGTACCGGTCACCGCTCAGCTTGTCATAGCGTCCCCGGAGACTGCCTTCAGCTTCACTCATCCTTGGGGAATCGTGAGACCATTCGCGGCTGTGGCTGCGGTGGTTGGCTGGGTCAGGTCAATACGCAGCGCATTACGCCCAGCCGATGCTGCCCGTTGACCGCCTACAGTTGCACTGTTCGGGGTGTTGTCAGGGTTCGCCATCGGATTGGGGGTTTGAGCTGGTGCGACCGTCTGCTTCTTCGGAGTGTCAGGAGCTGACATGCACATGGGGAGGGACCTCAGGAGGGGTCGTTAGCCTCTGCGTACTTCGCATGCAGGACTTCGACTAAGCGGCGCTCTCCAACCTTAATCCAGAGTTCCGCTGGGGAATCCTTCGGGTCGGGGAGGCGTAGGGGATACAGCTCATCAAGTGCCTTCAGGAGGTCAAGCGTGATGAGGCTGCCAATGCGGGATGAGAGTGAATCGGACATTACGCCTCAGTATCTCTAATACATTGCAAAATTGGCGTAGAGCGAGAGTCAGGGTTAAGCACTGCTAATCCGCCAGAAGCCCTGTGGTAGCGGCTCCCAGCGGTTCAGCTCAGTCTTCCAGAACTCCGTCCAGGATGAACTGCTTGTAAAGCTCAATCGAATGGATGGCCTTGTCCAGGTCTTCGAGCCGCTTGGCCTTGTCGCCCTTCTTACGGGTTATGTACTTGATGGCCGTGTGAGCACATGCGTTGAGCCCGTTGGCAATCGAGTATTCCATCGGCTGAATTTTCAGGCCCTTGTAATGAGCCCCACCAACCTGACGGTCCAAGGCGGTAACCTCATCCGTGATGGCCACCGTGGGGTTGGTGCCCCTCAGTGAGCTGGCGTCAATCGCCTTCCATTGCGGAAGCACTTCACCGCCACGAGTTTCCGAACTGGTACAGACCCAGCAAATCGAAGGGATGTCATCCAAGCTTCGGCCCTGCACATGGTTCGCACAGGTGTTGCAGTCTCGTTCTTGGCTCAAGCTTGGTCCTTGTAGTCAGCGCATTTTTCGGGAGTGGTGAACCACTGGATAACTTCACGGTCTTGCTGGATGCACCGCACGGACCCATTGCTGAGGTCAATCTTTCCGTGGGTGCAGTCCAGACAGGTCTTGCTGTTCTTTACTGCGGTTTCCAAAGAATCACTTCCTGTTTCTTGAAGTCGTAATCACTGGCACGGCAGATGCGAGCCAGGCGTGCCTGAAGCAATGCGTCCTCTTCAGTCAGCCCCTTCTTCGCGTAGGTTGCCACGATGGATTCCCATGCCCCCTCCACGTCAAAGCGGCTGTCATGCTTTGTCTCGTGGCAGTGTGCCTCCAGAATCGGCTCAGCCTTCTTAGGACCAATGCCAGGGCATCCCTTATAGCCATCAGTGGTGTCACCGATGAGGGCCTGGTAGAGGTGGAAGTAGTTGGCGTGATGTTCATCAATGAGGCGCGGCTTGGTGTCCTTAGCGGGATTCCAGAGCCATCCGGGGATGGTCTGCATATCCTTGTCTTCGGACACGATGATTCGCTTGCCGGGGACCAGCTTTGGGTGGGTGGAGAGGATGCCCATGATGTCGTCTGCTTCCATCGTGGGCTTGCGGTAGCTGCGGTACTTCTCAGCCATGTAGTCCTTCACTGCGGACAGGTGGACCGGACGCTTCGAGTAGTCGCGGTTGGCCTTGTACTCAGGATAGATGCCGATACGCCAGCCTTCCTCAGTCGGGCAGCTCAGGCAGATGATGAGGTCATCAGCCTTCGTGGTTTCCATGTACTCAGCCAGCAGGACATCCACGCGGGGATAGACCTCATCCCATTCGTCCACCGTTAGCGCTTCGATGACCTCACCGTTTTCCCCTTCGAACTTGAATGTCTTCTGGGAGATGGAGGCCACCTTGAACGCCACGATGTCCGCGTCAATCAGCAGCGTGGTCCTCAACCTTTGACCGCTCGATACTGAGTCACTGTGACTTCCACAGGCTCCACTTCGGTACAGTCAGAATCACCGTAGAAGTAATCCGTGTAATA
This sequence comes from Paraburkholderia susongensis, assembly GCF_900177725.1. GTDB lineage: Bacteria > Pseudomonadota > Gammaproteobacteria > Burkholderiales > Burkholderiaceae > Paraburkholderia > Paraburkholderia susongensis. Next base: position 174,312 of record NZ_FXAT01000004.1, read on the forward strand.
GCTACCAGAGCGGTTCTCGGTAATCGAAAAGTATCGGCCAGTGGGGACGTGCTGCTGAACGGTAGAGCGGCTGGCGTAATCCTTGTAGTCGATTTCCCAATCACCGCCTACGATTTCCTTCAGGTCTTCGCTCTCATCTTCGAATAGCTTCAGGACCTCTGCCGTGGTGATGTTGCTCATGCGAACACCTCAGCGTCCTCACGGTACTCCGCGAACTCCACAGGCACGTACAGATAGAACCCTTCGAACCGTTCCGAGAAGCGAGCCCAGCGACGCATCGAACGGTCGAACTGCTGCTGGTCTTCACAGTGGCTGAGGGTGAACCGCTTGTGCATCAGGTCGTTCGTGAAGGCCAACGTCTGACCGAACTGGCCGTTGCCCCGATACCAGCATTGGCAGATGCCAAAGTCATGATGGCGAGCGCGTTCTTCAGGGTCCAGACCGGAAGCCAGAACGATGACCTGAAGCGGTGGGCGGCCAGCATCCGGGTCGAACGGGTCACTGGAGATGTTGATTTCATACACATGCTCCACCTCACCACCAGCTCCAGCGTACTCAGCGGAGATGAGCGGGTTCACATGCAGGACACCGAAGGCTTCCTGAAGCTTCCGCTGGATGCCTTCCGAGTGCGGGACGAACACATCAATGTCCTTGACCGGACGATTCAGAAGATGGTCCCGTACAGCGCCCCCCGCGATGAGGCCCTGCACACCTACTGCCTGAAGCCGAGCAAGCGCTTCGTCAAATTGTTGGATGAGATTCACTGACGTGCTTTCCTCATAACTGATTGTGTGGTGCCCCATGCGGTCAGGGCAGTGCGCGCCAGGGCACACCGCTGGCTGATGGTCAGGGGGTTTCCGTTGAGTTCCGTGGCGATGCCAGCGATGGTGAGCTGCCGATGTGCTTCCAGCAGCTCAGCCGTGTGGAACGCCATGAGCTGGTCGTGGGTCACCCGCGCGGCTCCGTCCAGCAGAGGTGGTAGCCCTCCTTGACCTCAGCCTTCAGAGCTGGCCAGTCTTCGCGAAGCTCTTGAATCAGATGCTTCGCATACGCGTAGACAATGACGAATGGCAGCGCGAGGGTCAGCAGTAGGACACGCTGCCAGGGATATAGCTGCTGAATCTTCGGATTGAGTTGGCTCACTTCGGGTCCTTTTGAAAGTCCTCAATGCGGCCCTTGTCAGCGTTGCACGAGTTCAGTTGGTTGTCGTATGCCTTGATGCAGTCCACCAGGTCTCCGTTAGTGGCCAGCCTGCACACCGCTGCTTGCGTTCGCGCTGTCAGCGACTTGGGGATTGCTACCGTTTTGGTCTCGGTGACAATCGGGGCTTCGGACTGCGGTTCGCTCACACAGGCTGAGAACAACAGCGGAAGGCACAGGCTCATCAGCCCACGCTTTGACCACAGGGCTGCTCGCTGCGAGGACTTCACGCTGATGCTTGAATGCTGCGTTGTCTTTGTGGATTGCTTGCTCACTTGCTTGCTTCTCCTGGGTAATGGTGTCGAGCTGGCTGAGCTTCTGAACGGCTACTTCCGTAGCACTCGAAGCCTTCACTGAGTTAGCCTTCAGGGTCACGTTCGTGGCCTGGAGCTGCCCGTTCTGCTTCACCGTCGATGTGAATGTGTGGACCGCAAAGAAAGCTGCGGCACAAATGAAAAGGGCCACCGCGATTCCGATGGCCCACTTGATGACACTGCTCGTTAGTCCGAACATCAGTTCTCCCCCAAGTAGAGGTGGTTGGTCCCCAGGCTTGTGTTGTAGTCCACGTTACCTTCGTAAGGGTCTAGGTTGAGAGGCTCGAATCGTGTAGTGGTGTAGTAATTTCCGCGCTCTTCCTCCAGCACGAACACCTCTGCATCATCAGGAAGGCCCGCAAGGTACTCCCTGAGCTGCGCCACGGTGGCCATCAGTGGACCTCCAGGAACGCCTTGCCCTTGCGCGTGGCGAACCACTTACGCCCGAACTTACCGCGCTCCTGCTCGGTCGTGATGAGGCCCATTGATGCTGCCATGCTCACGTACCCAGCATTCACGCGCGCGTAATCGCACTGGAGACTGAAGCCCCCATTCTGTGCGCGGTGCAGGACCTCAATGAGTCTCTGCCCAGTTGCGGCCGATTCCGTACTCTCCATCGAGCGGGCACTTGAACTTGAAATACTCGCCAGCTTTTCGGATAGCTTGGACAGCCAACTTACCAACGGCTTCGCCATGTTCTTCATCTACCTCAATTTGCCATTCGTCATGCACGTTCGCGACGAACTCATAGTTGATACCTGGCACGAGCCCCATCGCCTGAATGTCAGCGTCGAGGATGCACAGGGCCTTTTTCATTTGGATTGCGCCAGCGGATTGCAGCAGGGTATTCAGCGCGGAGTGTTGCGAGCGGATGTGGAGGATGCAGCCATCGAGTCCCTTGAGGAACCCGCGTTCCTTCACTGCGGCCTTGACACGCTCCACGAGCTTGCCCAGTGCAGGGAGGTTGCGCATGAAGTCCGCACGGCTCTTCTTGCCAGCAGAGCGAGCCTTAGGACCCTTCACCCGTGTGGTGATGAACCCAAGCTTCTCGTCACCAGCTCCGTAGATGAACGCGTAGAACCACGTCTTGGCAATGTCACGGCCACTCTCGCCATCGAAGTAGGCGCCCTTAGGGTCCAGTCCAAGAGCCCTGGCGTTGACCGAATGGATATCAGTGCCCTTGCTCTTGTCCCCTTCGAGAACCACCTTGACGTATTCACCACCGTCATACGCAGCCATGTACCCAGCTAGGTCACGTAGCTCCAGTGCAGCAGCATCAGCGCCAACCAGAACCTTGCCCTTGGGGACGGTGAACAGCGCACGGCACTCATGCCCATAAGGCGAATAGCCCGCTGGGACCTGGCCCATGTTTGGCCGGCTGTGGGTCATACGCCTGGTGACTGCACCGTTCGGGTTGACCGAGCCGTGCATGCGTCCGTTCTTCTCGTTCTTCAACCAAGCTTCCTTACCCTCAGCGAGCTGGCCCAGCCGCTTGCACACCATCAGGTACTTCTGGAGTGCCTTAGCTTCTGGATACTGGAGCCCGTTGAGAACCGTTTCGTCCACCTTCGGCTTGCCATCGTTGGTGTACTCATCCGGCTTCCAACCGTAGAGCCGCTTGAGCCACAGAGCGATGTGGTCACGGCTGCCAGGATTGAACTCGGTCAGCTTGATCTTCTGGAACTGAACGCCTGCAACGTAGCCACGCTTCTTGTCATCCCGCTTCGGGGTGAAGATGGCTCCATCGCGCATCCACATCGGCCTGAAGACCGTGGCCAGCTCTTCCTCTTGCCGCAGCTTCTCCTTGACCAGCAGAGCCAGCAGCTTCGCAGCGGCAGGCTTGTCGAACATGAAGCCGTAGCGCTCCTGACGCGAGAGGACCCATGCAACACCATGCTCAATGTCGATGGCTTCCCGTGAGTAGCCCTTGCTCTCCAGCTTCTGGAAGAGCTTGAACGTCACTCCGGTATCCTGAACGCAGTAGTCCTGCATCGCCTGGTTCCAGCGTTCCCACTTGCGAGCCTTGCGCTCCTTCTCATCAGCAATCAGCGGGTCACCTTCATAGTCACCCTTGTAGTCCCCCAGGCGGTAACCCCACGCCTCCAGTGACTGGCGCTTGCGGAGGTTGCCGGGGAGCTTGCCCTTCTCGTACAGCTTGGTGTCGATGTCCCACAGGTCTGGGTAGACCAGGCGGGCATACACCAGCGTGTCGATGACCTTCTTGTGGGCGAGAGAGAACCACGGGTACAGCTTCTGGATAGCCGGGATGTCGTAAGAGATGCCGTTATGCCAAACCGTGAGGTCCGCTGCCTGAGCCATCGCAAGGCCAGCTTCGATGGTATGGATGGGGTCTACAGAGCTGAAGATGTGGACCTTGCCGCTGTCGATGTCCCGGTGGACAATCATGTGAATCTTCGTGATTGAGTCCAGCAGGCCATCGGATTCGATGTCGCTAACTAGTCTCACCGATTACCACCCATACGATGAGTCGGTGATGTACACCTGAGCGTTCGAACGAATCTCGTTCTCTACCTTGTGACGGCTGTTCCGCGTGATGCGGATGAACCAGCGGAAGCCGCGTGCCTTGGCGGGCTGGCCACGGTGCCAGGAGTGGACATTGAACTCAGCGAGCTGGCCTGAGGCTACCTGGATGGTGTCATTCTCATGCGCGCAGATGCGTTGGTCTGCGGTCTTGTAGAAGTTCTGCCCCTTCTCCAGGGCTTTCACGAACGCGTATTCGTTGAAGAGAATGTCCCCAATGAGGAACTCAGTCAGGCTCTCGGTGCCCGCATCCACGATACACAGCAGATGCTCAGTCTCGTACTCAGGGTCGAAGATGTCAGGCTGTCCACCCCAGCGGTTAGGATCACGCGGCGCATCATCGGTGTGCCAGCCAGGGATGCACGGGTACATTCCCGGCATCAGCATGTGGTGGCGTGAGTCAATGATGCAACCATCGAGATTCCCCCAGATGCCAGTAGCTTCATCCAGGAACCGGCGCGTCAGCCAGCCGCCGTGCTTGAACGCAAACGCGTGCTCAGCCCGAAATAACATCGGCTCTGCCTTGATGGTCTCTGGTGTCAGATTCACAGGGGTAATGCCACTGTCATGCAGCTTCACGCCGCTATAGTGCTTGGTCATTCGCTCTCCCTATCGAGTAGCCAATCCAAATGAAAAAGGGCCACCCGAAGGCAGCCCTATGTTTGTCGTGCGTGTACTTCACTTACCGAAGTGCGCTCCCAGCAGGAACAGCGCACGTTCACCCTGCCTACGCTTGGTGAGCCCAGCGAGTACCTTGCCGCCTGCGTGGTCCCACTTCAGGAACTCATCCGCTGCACCTTCGATGTCCCCAGCGTTGAGCTTCTTGAGCAACGTGGAGCCAGCGAGCGCACCGATGCCCAGGTTGAACGCGAAGTCCACCAGCGCATCAAACTCATCCTGGGTGAAGTCGGGCAGTCCATCCGTATCGGGGCTGCCTGCATCGTCCAAAGTGACCAGCCGATTGACAGCAGCGGAGAACTTGGCGATGTCCTGAAGGAGAAGCGCTAAGGCTTGCTCCTGGGTGATGGTGAGGCCCTTGCAGACCTCAGGACCTGTGTGGCCGTAGCCGATGGTCCAGACACCTACAGAATCCTGATAGGCAGTCAACCTGCAACCCTCGAACTGCTGGGTGAGTTGCAGGCCGGTCTTCGAGTAGCTGAAGCTCAGTCGAATACCTTGCTGACTGCTGCGCGGAGCTTGGCTGCTGCATCAGCTTCCGAGCGTGCCACTGCGGCCTTCGCGTTGTGGGCTGCTGCCTGTGCTTCATGCAACAGAGCCGCTGCGCGATGACCAGCTTCAGCCTTCGCCAGTGCTGCTACGGATGCCTTCAGACCACTCGTGACTGCCGATACGATTTTCGCTGCGAACATGGTTAGTCCTTTCAGAATGGGGAGTCTTCGTCCCACGGGGGTTGTTTGCTTGAGCCGCTCTCGTCATCGAACGGGTTACCGTCCAGTGCCTTGAGTAGCCCTGTCTCAGCGTCATAGCCGAGGTAGATGGTCTTGCCTGTTGCCTGCCCTGTGTAGCGGTCCTTCAGAACTCGCAGAGTGGTCACCTGGCGGATGCTTTCGTCATCAGCCTGCTGGTCACGCTCCAAGCCAAACATGTAGTAGGACCAGAAGCCAATCGCACGGGACCCTTTGAAGTGGCGGATGGTGACGCGTCCACCTTCTTCATGGCTCTTGCCTTTCTCCGGTGTGGTCAGGTGGGACACAAAGGTGATGATGATGTCCAGCTCTTTAGCCAAGCCAGCCATCTCCTTCATGATCTGCTCCAGCGAGCCCTTCTCATCAGCGGTGTCAGCCATCGCTGTGAGGTGGTCGATGTAGATCACGCGGATACCTTCAGAGACAGCCATGAAGCGAACCTTCGACTTCACGATGTCCCATTCAGTCTCACCGAAGGAGTCGTACATGATGAGACTGTCAGCAGCCTCAAGCTCATCCACAGCAGCCTCCAGTTCCTCCTGAGTCCAGCCGTCATCAGGCACATGGAACCGCTTTCCCTTCAGCTTCCCAGCGACACGCTTAGCGGTCTCTGTGGGGGCCTGCTCCAGGAAGATGGTCCCGACACGCAGCTTCAGAACGCTGATGTCGTATGCGAGCTGCTGGGTCAGGAGGTCAGTCTTGCCCACTCCAGTACCCGCACCGAGCCCATAGATTTCCCCATAGCGACGGCCATAGGTGATGTCAGTGAGTTCAGGGAGGAACCACGGAAGGCCAATCTCAACAGCCTTGCGGAGCTGTTCGCGGATGTCCTTGATGTTTACCAGGCCATCGGGGCGATAACTCTTTGCCCCCCAGATAGCGTCGATGACCTCAGAGCCCCTGCCCGCGAGCAACATCTCGTTCGGGTCTTTGAACCCGTTCGGGAGGCTCGCGAGCTTGCACTTGCCGGGGGTGAAGAGCGGGGCACATTCAGCCATCGCTTCGCGGCCAGGCTCATCCATATCGAACAGCAGGACAACTTCTTCGAACTGCTCCAGCCACTCCAGATGCTTCTTGAGAGCCTTTGCAGCCCCCTGAGCGCCGTTCGGTACGGACACCACAGGCCACTTATTGCCCTGAAGCTGGGAGACCGTCATGCAGTCAATCTCGCCTTCGGTGATGACAATCTTCTTGCCGCCATCACGCCAGAGCTGCTGACCAAACAGGCCAGCACTCTTGAACTCCCCAAGCGTGACGAAGTTCTTCTCCGCATCGCGCATCTTCTGAGCCACCAAGGTGGTCCCATCGAAGTACGGAGCGAGCTGCACGGTGTTGCCCTTGCTGCTAGTTCCTACGGTGTACCCGAACTTCTGGCACGTTTCCTCAGTGAGTTTCCGCTTGGGTAACGCGCGGACCTCACCATCCAGAATCAAATCCTTTCCCACCTTTCTCCCTGCCGTGGCTCGTGGTGTGTACTCTTGGCCGTCTGTAGGAGGCTCCCAGTGCTTACACCCCTGGGTGAAACAGTGGGCGTGCCCATCGGAGTAGCGCGCAAGGTTGTCCTTGCTGCCACACTTAGGGCACGGCTCCTTGTGGATGAATTCGCTCTCAGCCATGCGGCTTAGGCGAGCACGCCCTGATTCTTGAGGGCGTTGTAGGTGCGGAAGGAGATGTTCGTGGACCAGCCGCGCTGCTGGTCACGGGTGAGGCGCGGAGTGCGCTTCAGGGCATCACGAACGGTGACTGCGAGAGCCGTGGGGTTCATGCAGTCACACAGCATGTTGGCGAATGCTTGGCGAATGACGTTCATTAGATGACCTCCAGTTCGTGTGCGTCGAAAGGGCTCAGTCCCGGCTGGTCGCTGAAGCGCACTTCATACGGCCAGAGTCCATCAAGTGCCGTAATCCGCTCCAGAACGCCCTCACGCTGATGCAATACGCCAGCAGCCACCACACGAACCCGAGCGCCAACCTTCAGTTCCCCCTTCGCGGCCAGCATGTATCGAGCGTACGTCTTGCCGTTCGGGTCCTGCTTCGTTTCCGTTTCGATGTTCATGCCGCGCTTGCGCAGCACTTCGATGGCCGAAGCCAGGCGGAAGATGCCGAAGTTGCTCAGGGCTTCCAGAGCGGTGATGCTGCGGCCCGACTCCAGGAATACCTGGATGTTCTGGATGCCAGTCTTTTTCTTGAACGTGTTGTTGCTGAGTTTGTTGCTCATGTGGATTCCTTTGGATGTGTGTATCCCTGCCGATGAGCTGGCATAGGGACCGCCTAAAGAGGACTTTGGTTTAGCGGAGTGAGAACGTCAGCGGGGCTTCGAAGAGCTGCCGAAGCCACTCTTCAATTCGCGCCATGAATCGGCTGTACATAACCGGACTCCTGGAGGAACTGCTTGACATCGAAGTTAGGACACTCGGTCTTCGCGTTGGGAAGGTCACGGTGGCCCACTACGATGGCTTGAGGGAACTGCCGGTGAAGCACTGCGACAAGCTGAAGAAGGTTCTCGCGCTGGACTTCGGTGAAGTTGTCAGCGCGATTACCAGCCTGGTCCAGCCCTCCCGCCATGCAGATGCCGATGGACTTGTTATCGAATCCGGGAGCGTGGCCACCAATCTGGTCCAGTGCGCGGCCTGTCTCGATGTTGCCCTTGCGGTCAAGGACATAGTGATAGCCAATCCACAAACGGCCCTTTAGCCTGTGGATGCGCTCCATGTATGCCTTATCGACTTTCTGACGGGGCTTGGTGTTGGAACAATGGACTACGATGTAGACCACTGAATCAGCGGTCAGCTTGGTCATCAGAACTGGTAGCCGATGCCTGCTTCATACATGGCATCTGCCACTTGGTCCCCGAACTGCCCCACTTGATTGGAGACGTATTCGCGAGAGGCCAGGCCGGTGGCTTCCATCAGGACGCTTCGTACCTTCTCAGCTTCGTCCATCGACAGAACCAGCTTCACGTTTCCGTTCTGGGTATGCTTGACTTTCATTCTGGCTCCCTCAGAACCACGTATAGATGCCGTGGAGGAAACCCAGCGGCGTGAACAGGCCGATGAGGGCCACAATCATCTCCACAGACATAGCGCCAGCCATGTGCTTGATGATCCAGACAACGTTGGTGATGTAGCCGCTGACGCACAGTAGGACCATCATGAGATACAGCAGTGCCACGAGCGTGAGACCCTTGTGATTCATCACTTCAGTTTCTCCTTGAGCCACGCATCGGGAATCCATTTGTCCGCGTACTGGAACCCATGCTTCTCACACCACATCCCATAGGTCGTCTTGCTGGCCTTGCTGATGGTGGTCTTCGAGCGGGTGAACACGAACCGGATGTCGATACCCGGATGCTGGTCTTTGATGAGTAGGTGTTTCTTCCGGTCAGCGGTTTCGAACCGCCCCTTGGTCTCGATGTAGATGCCGTTCGGGAGCCGGAAGTCGGGGGTGTACTTGTGGGGTGTCGCTGGGGTCACGTAGGGAATCTTTTCTTCCTCATACGCGGCAACCACTCCAGCCTGGCGAAGCTGTTCTGCAACAGCCTCTTCCAGACCAGAGCGATACGCGGCTTCAACGTGCCGCGCACCGTAACCAGCACGGGCCATCAGAACTCGTCAGGGGTATCCGAAGCTGCGCCAGTGGATTCACCAGCGTCATCGTCCGAGTCACCCGAAGGCATCTCATCAGCTTCGTCATAGCCTTCTTCCTGGCCGAAGCCGAAGCTCGAAGCCGAACGCGAGCCTTCACTCACCAGCTCCAGCAGCTGGACTGCCTGCAAGCGCATCGATAGGCCAGCAGCGCCAGTGCCCGGAATGAAGTACGGGCTCGCTTCGAACGCAACGATGCCTTCCGAGCCACCCCAGATGCTGGGCGGGTTCTTCAGAGCGATACCCTTGGCGTTGAAGATGGACGGCTTGCGCTTCCACTCTTCGCCCTTCTTGTTCTTGCCTGATGCCTTCATCGTGAACTTGAAGATGAGGTTGCCAGTCGGCTCTTCGGTCTCCTGGTCATACTCGGTGGCGTAGAGGTCGTTCTTCGTGACCTCCTTCAGCTTCTTGCGCTGTTCCACCTTCAGGGTCTTGAACTCCGCTTCAGCGGCTTCAATGGCCTTCTCGTACTCCGGCTGGAGCTTCTTGATGAGCGGGGCGGCTTCCTCTTCGGTCAGCACGAGCTGAACCTTGTACTCACCATCCGGCTTCGGGAACTTCTCATTACCGAAGTCCGGCTTGGTCAGTGCGGGGTACTTGAAGATGCCACGCGGGGAGTTCGCTTTGAACAGCTTGGGTCGTTTTTCTGCCATGTCAGTGGTATTGCTTGATGAGATTGAAAGACTGCTCTGCATTGTCCACGTCGATGCCTTCTGCTTGCATCTTCATGAACAGGTCAACAGGGAGGGGACTGCCGGATGCCCAGTGGGTTTCTGCCTGGGCGCAGAGGAATTCCGCGTGGGTCATCGGAGTTCACCTTGCACGTAATCACGGAGAGCTTTCATCTCCCGCGTGAAGAAGCCATCAGCATCCTTGGAGATGCGCTGAGCTTTGTTGATGAGTTCGCTGGGGTCCAGCTTCAGCTCTTCGCAGAGGACCGAGAAGAGGACAGCCACGCCAACGACTTGCTTTGCTTTGGGCATCGTCTGGACAGCGGAGACAGCCGCGAAGGCCGCCTCTACTGCGTGAAACGACACCACTGAATTGAGTTGGTCCTTGTTCATTCGACCAGATAGCCCTTCATGCGGAGGTCGAAGTCAGCCTTCATCGCTGCGAAGGTGGGGAAGCCGTGAGCACGGGCAAAGCGGTTCAGCTTGCGGGTGCCTTTAGCGCCGCTGCGGATGCCACCAACGGTACGGAGGGTGCGGACGGTAATCATGTGGAGCCTTTCAGATGTGGGAAAAAGTTGTGGGTGCGGTTTGTAGAGCGAGAGTCAGGGTTTAGCCCTGTGCTTCTCCAGAAGCCTTTCCATGAGGGACTTCGAGAGCGCTGCATGTACGTTTTCCTCCACCCATGAGCGGTGCTCTTCGTAGGTGTGGTGGTGTACGCAGCGGGATGAATAGAGAGCTGTGCCGGTTCGGACGGAGCCAATGAGCGCCTTCACCGAATAGGTTCGGTAGCCGTTCCGTTCGGGTCCCCATCCGGTTTCCAAAATGCGGACGTTCATTGACCTCCAGAAAGAGAAAGCCCCCCAGCGAGATTGCTGAGGGCCGTTTGGTAGAGCGAGAGTCAGGGTTTAGCCATCATCTCTATTTGCAACACATGCACAAGTGGAACGCTCAGGCGAAAAAATACTCCGAGTGCATCACGTCTTCCAAATCCAGGGAGCCGCTAGGGGGCAGCGGGGGCAGCTCAGCGGCCAGCTCCGGGGGCAGTTGATTAGCAAGCTGGTTGCGGAAGTCAGCCAGCACTTCACCGCTGTACTGATCCACGAAGGCGCGGCGCAGACAGTTCCGAAGAGTGTCAGCGAGCCCTGCGTGTGCCCCGTACGAATCATGAATCATGGCGAAGTGGGTCACCTCATGGTTCAGGCAGTAGTTCACCGTCCGCATCATATGAGCCGCATCCAGTGAGTGGATGAAGTTCGGGGAGATGCCAGCAGATTGCTTGCGACGGTCCAGCTTGTCGCCTTCGTTCTTCAGCATCATCTGAACGCGCTTGCCCGCCACCGTGAAGTCCAATGCCTGGCCCAGCATCTCACGGTAGTCCTGGAGGACCAGCAGACCGCTGGGGGTGACCCAATGGATGGGCAGCGAGTCCGAAGCGGCCACCTTGGCAGCATCGCGGAGCCAGTCCATAGCCAAGTGAGCAGCCACCACCACCTTACCGATGGCCTGGTAGTTGGTGTCAGCCAGATACTGGCAGTCCTTCAGGTCCGCAGTGACCTCCAGCACGGTGCCTTGCTCAGCGGCTTCGGTCTTCATCTTCTGGAACACGCCTTCGACCTGTTGGCACATGCCCCGCTTGGTGGCTCCGTAAGGGGTCGTCATGGTGTTGGGCTTGGCCAGCTTGCGGGTCATCTTGCCCTGCCACTTGAGGCCCATAGCGGAGCCCTCAGCAGCATCCTCAGCCATGAGCATGTTGGCAGCCTTGGCGACTTCACTATAGATGTCGCTGGGCTTGTCACTCGGAACCAGACCAACCGCAGCGCCGCCCACCTCATCCTTCAGCAGCGCGGAGAAGTTCTGGAGGCCATTGCACGCGCCATCCCAAGAGCAAGGTAGATAGGACAGGAACTCTTCCTGAGCCTTGCCCATATCCGTGTGCATCGAGAGGGCCAGCCACTCATAGCAGAACGCCAGGAACATGTATGGGCTGTCCGCATCGGCCCACCAGCGGGAGCCATCCAGCGGATTCATCGCGGCCTCAAGAATCTGGTCGTGATGGTCTTCGACCCACTGAACGCGCTCTTCGAAGGCAACCTTGTCGATACCGAACGTGTTGGCCCCGTGGATGGCCAGCCAGCGCGCACCGTTCTCACCCAGCGGGTAACCATCGGCAAACTGAAGGAGCGCCTTATCGGAGTCCGAGCCTTGCGGGTTCAGGAACGTGGCCACAGGGTACGCACGGCCACGCCAGTCCAGATTGTGGACATAGAAGAACCGCTCGATGTCTTCGAACTTCTCTGCCATCCACAGCTTGGACGACATGCCAGCCCGCTTCGATGCGCCACGGATGTTGCCTTCATAGACGCCAGCAGCCTGCTTCTTCCACGCCTTCAGCTCTTCAGGGTCCGGGTTCTCCAGGTCAAAGTGCTTGGGCGGGAGAGCTTGCGGCTCACGAGCGGGGAGCTTGCCCAGCCGTCCACCGCCATCCCACACCTCACGCATCACATGGAAGACCGCCTTATTGATGGCCCACGGGGTTTCCTGAAGAGCGTTGATGCTGCGGTAGACCATCGGCATGTCAACCTGCTTCAGGTCCTCCAGATAGTTCCGGTTGGCCGTCTTGATGAGTGGGAAGCGCATCGGCTTGGTCAGGTAGCCGCCACCTAACGGGCCAGTCCAGGGCAGCGGCTTGACCACCATCGGCATACACATGGGGCTCATCAGGGCGCACCGAGCGTGGCCATCAGCGAGCCACTTAGCGGTGGCTTCGGTGGGCGCGACGATGTACGGGGTGTCATTCGCACCGCGCACGTACTTCTGAATCTCCACCAGCCCGGTAGCCTCAGCGAAGAGATGGATGAGGGCCGTACCGAGCCGCATCTTCTCGCTCACGCCCCACTTGATGGTGGCCACCTTGGCGAACTTCTGCTGCACCCTAAGGACGATGTGGCGGTGGCGCTCATCGCGGGTCTTCTCGATTTTCTTCAGGAGCTGCTTATAAAGCCCAGGCTCAGCAGCCTTCAGGGCATCGAAGTTCAGGCAGTCCTCCAGCCGGTTGGCGATGTCACCAGCCACCGCGCCAATCACGGACATCTTGCCCATGTGGTTGAACACCACCTTGGCGGTCACGAAGGCCACCAGCTTACGGTCTTCAAACTGGTCCAGGTACTTGATGATGCCCACCGAGCGGGAGGCCGTGCCAGCCAGCCCATCCTCAATGAACTTCTCGATGGCAGCAGCCGTGGGCTCGATGGCAGCCTTCATCAGCTTCAGGCCAGGCGGAAGGGTGTCTTCACCGTTGGCCATCTGCTCGTTGTAGCGCTTCATGCCCAGGCCGATGGCTTCCTCTTCCAGTTCGATTTGAAGAGCGTGGAGGTCTGCTGTGGTCGTCATGATGTGTTCCTGTAGTGGAATACTGTGGGCAATAAAAAGCCCCTCCACGTCGATGCGTAGAGAGGTGGCTGGAGTGTGGCCTGTCGAACGGTCAGCTACAGCCAGCCGTGACTATACCGCAAGTCTTCCCCTAGTGGAACACTATAGGGAATCTTCAGGGTAATCATTAGTTCATCTCTAAGGGGAGATTTCATCTCCACCGCGAGAGTCAGGGTTTAGGGGTGTTTTTGGGACGCGAGCTGTGTCCTGGAGGCGGTCACAGCGTTCCACTTGGGGATTGCTTTGGGCAAAGAAAAAGCCCCGAACTGGTTTCCCAGCCGGGGCTTCTTTTGACAGCTTTGGGGGCTACTTTGGCTTCCTCTTCACGAAGCCTGTAATCCCCTTATGGTCACGTTTGTGACTACTTGTGACCAAACTTTCGTCCTTCGCAGTGTGCTGAAAATCGCTGGAAGGCTTACTGAGATTGGTAGGCCGTACGGGATTCGAACCTGTGACCAACGGATTAAAAGTCCGCTGCTCTACCAGCTGAGCTAACGACCCAAAAGAGAAGCGAAATTATATCGGCGGGCTTATGGCCTGTCAACCCGATAGGGCAGTAGAGCCATCAAGCCATGCTTACTTCACTGAACACTTCGAGCACGAAAATGAAAAGCCCGGACATTGCTGCCCGGGCTCTTCAGCGAGAGGCGCGCGTGACCATGACCTCAGACACTGCGCGTACTGCCAACTACTCAATCGACCCGCTACGCTACCGCTACTTGATCTGCGACAGCTTGCTCTGCGCCGACTGTGCGACGTCCGAGCCGCTGTATTGCGCAACGATCTGCTCGAGCGTCTTTTTGGCCGCAGCCTTCTGACCTTGCTCGAGCTGATTGTTCGCGATGGCCAGCAGCGCTTCAGGGGCACGCGGATGCTGCGGATAATTCTTCACGACACCTTGCCAGGCTGCCGTCGAGCCCTTGTAGTCGCGCAGTGCGTACAGCGCGTTGCCGAGCCAGTACTGCGCGGTCGGCTGATAGGGGCTACTCGGATATTTGGAGATGAAGCTGCGGAACGACGCCGCCGCATTCTTGAAATCGCCGCTGCGGAATTGCTGTGAAGCGGCATTGAACGCGTCGGCTTCACCCGGCTGAACCTCGCCCTGGACGCCGTCCACCGTCTGTTGCTGCGGCTCGAATTTCTTCAGGCGCGTGTCGAGATCGGTGTAGTAGTCCTTCTGCTGCTTTTGCAGCGTGTCGAGCTGATTCGCCATGTCCTCATTCTGTCCGCGCAACGTCGCGACCTGCTGGTTCAACTGGTCGAGGCGGTTGGACTGATCGAGGATCGTGCGCTGCGCTGCCGACAGTTGGCTCGACAGACTATCGGTCTTCGAACGCAGATCGAGAATGGCCTGGCGGGCCTGATCGTCGTCGAAGATGCCCGCGTGAGCGGGCACGGCCGCGAGGGCCGTGCCTGCGACGCAGGCCGCTGCGGCAAACCGCAGCCAGGAGAAACGATGCGTCATTCGGCTCATCACCCGTTGACTTACTGTTGATACACGAGGTCGGCGCGGCGGTTCTGCGCCCACGACGCTTCGTCATGACCGGTTGCCAGCGGCTTTTCCTTGCCGAGGCTCACGGCTTCCATTTGCGAATCCGGCACGCCCATCAGCGACAGCGAACGACGCACGGCTTCAGCACGCTTCTGGCCGAGTGCCAGGTTGTATTCGCTCGTGCCGCGCTCGTCGGTGTTGCCCTGGATCAGCACGTGACGCTGCGGATGGCTCTTCAGGTATTGCGCGTGTTGCTGCAGCAGCGGCTGGTAGTCGTCCTTGACCGAGTAGCTGTCGAAGTCGAAGTAAATGCTGCGCTTTGCAAGCGGGCTGTTCGGATCGTTGAGCGGATCGACGTTGACCGTTGCGACGTCGTTCGGGTTCGGCTGCGCGCCCCCTGCACCCTTGTTGGCGTTTTCGTCGAGCTTGACGCCCGAATGGCATGCGGCCAGCGTGCCGAGCATTACTACGGCGAATGCGAAACGAAGTTTGGATATCATTTGATTACTCTCCTTGTGTTATTGCATCAACGTTATTGCATAAACGGGCCCCAGGACGGCTCACGTACACTGCCACCCTGAACGGACAGGACCTGCCGGGTGCGACCATCGGTCGATACTGCGGCCAACACGCCACGGCCGTTCACCTGAGTGGCGTAAAGAATGTACTGACCGTTCGCCGCGAAGCTCGGCGATTCGTCATGTGTCGTGTCCGTCAGACCCGTGGCGGTTCCGCCTTGCAGGTCCTGGAGATACAGCTTGAACGCACCGCCGACGCGCGAGATATAGGCAAGCTGCTTGCCATCGGGACTTACACGCGGGCTGGTGTTGTAGTTGCCCGTGAACGTGACGCGTTGCGCGGCGCCCGCGCTTTCGCCTTGCGCCGACATCTTGTAGATCTGCGGTGCGCCGCCGCGGTCGCTCGTGAAATAGATCGACTGGCCGTCAGGAGAGTAGGTCGGCTCGGTGTCGATCGAGCTGCCTTGTGTGAGGCGACGCAGGCCGCTGCCGTCCGCGTTGACCGCGAAAATCTGCGTGTTGCCGGTGCGCGACAGCGCGACGGCGAGCGTGCGCCCATCCGGCGACCATGCCGGCGCGCTGTTGTTGCCCTTCTGGTCCGATACGACGATGCGCCGGCCCGTGGGCAGGTCATGGATGTAGACGATCGGCTTCTTCTTCTCGAACGAAACGTAGGCGACCTTGGTGCCATCCGGCGACCATGCCGGCGAGATGATCGGCTCGGGGCTCGACAGCGCGATATGCGCGTCCTGACCGTCCGAATCCGAAATTTGCAGCTGATAGCGGTTGCCCGACTTGATGACGTACGACAGGCGCGTGGCGAACACGCCGCGGGTGCCCATCAGTTTCGCGTAGATGTAGTCCGCGACCTTGTGCGCGCTCATGCGCAGGCCGCTTTCCGGGCTCACCAGCACGAGGCCGCCGAGGCTTTCGCCCTTGACCGTGTCGTACAGCTTGAAGCGCACTTCGTACTGGCCGTTCGGCAGGCGGTTCACGCTGCCCGCGACGAATGCGTTGGCGCCCTTGGCCTTCCATGCGCCGAGGTCGACCGAATCGTTTTCCGACACCGGCGTCGAGCCCGCGTCGATATTCGTGAATTTGCCGCTGCGTTGCAGATCCTGACGCACGATCGCGCTGACCTGCTGCGGCGAGTTCGCTTCATTGGCGAAATTCGCCGTTGCGATCGGAAACTGCGTAGATCCGACGCCCGTCACGAGGACGTTGAGTTGTGCATTGGCGGCGCCGCCGGCAGCGATCAGGCACGTTGCTACGAGTGTCTGCAGGCCTAGCTTGGTCATCAAACTCATGCTGTATGGATTCCTCAAAACGGTTTTACTAATACTTCACGACAGCAGACAGACCGAAAAACGACTAATTCGTTCCCAAAGCGCACCGCTCACTGTAGCGCGGCTTTGCCCTCGATTGACTGCAAACCAGCCGTAAATCGACTGCCACACGGCTGTCAAACTCCTTGCCCATCAACCCGCAAATCAACCCGCGGGGCGCAACGTTATCAGGAAGCTTTCCGGCGTTTTGCCGTTGACGTCCAGAGGCATCGGGTTGGAGCGCTGCACGGCGCGCAACGCGGCGGCGTCCCACGCGGGGTTGCCGCTGCTGCGCGAGACCGTCGCGTCCAGCAAGGTGCCGGTCGGTGCGCAGCGCACGGCGATGACGGTTTCGAGACCTTCCGTTTCGCCGCTCCACACGATGTTCGGGCGCACGATACGGCGCACCTTGTCCGCGTAACCAGGCGATGCCGCATTGCCACCCGAGCCACTACCGGTGCCGCTCTTGCCGAGCCCGTTGCCTGTCGAACCCGGGGGCCCGGCCATGCCCTGCATCTGCGCGAGGCGCGCGCGACGTTCCGCGTCGAGCTGCTTCTTCGCCTGCGCCGCTGCCTCGGCTTGCGCCTTGGCCTTCGCCGCTTTCTGTTCGTCAGCCTTCTTCTGCGCGTCGGCCGCGGCCTGCTTCTGCTGCTGTTCCTGCTGGTCTTTCACTTGTTGCTGTTTCTGCTGCTCGGCGAGCTGCTGTTGCTTGAGCTTGTCGGCCTGCTGCTGTTGTTGCTGCTGTTTGAGCTTAGCGGCCTTCTGCGCCGCGAGCTGGGCCGCCTGGTCGGCCGCCAGCTGTTGCTGACGTTTCGCTTCCGCTTCCTGCTGTTCTTTCAGCTTCTGCTGGCGCTGCTGCTCGGCCAGTTGCGCCTCGCGCGCGGCTTCCTGTTGCTGGCGTTTCTTTTCCTGCAGCGCGATGTCGGCCTGCTCGTCGCGCACGGGCGGGGCAGGGGCGACCGGCACGGGCGGCGGCGTAACGGGACGCGGAATCGCCGAGTTCGGCACTTCGGTCCACAGCTCCGCTTCCGCGCCTTCGGGCGTGCTGTTTTGCCACTGGATGCCGTGGTACAGGAAGAACCCGAGCAGCGCATGCATCACCAGCGCGAGCGCAAAGGCGCGCCCGGTGCCGCGTTCACGCGGCGGCTGGAGCGGGTATTCGGAATTCTTGCGGATCATTGCGATTTGACGAGCAATCCAACGCGCTTGACGCCCTGAGCTTTCAGCTCGGACATCACGTTCATCACGGCTTCGTACTTCACGGTTTTGTCAGCGGCGATCACGACCGGCTGATCCGGATGCGATTGCGCCCGGTCGGCGATGAAGCCGTTCAGGTCGGCCTTCGTCATGTCTTCCTGCTGCTGCGTGCCGGAATCGTCCTTGTACTTGACACTCATGTTGCCGTCCGCGCGGATGTTGACGATCACGGGCGGCGTTTGCTGCTGCGGCGCGGCGCCGCCGACGGTCGGCAGATTGACGATCGACGGGGCGACGAGCGGCGCGGTCACCATGAAGATCACGAGCAGCACGAGCATCACGTCGATGTACGGCACGACGTTGATGTCGGCCATGGCGCGGCGCTGACGCGAGCCGCGCATGCTGGAGGAGCGGGAGCCTGCCATCGTGGCCTCCTTACTGTGCCTGGCGCTGCAGAATGTTCGAGAACTCTTCGATGAAGGTTTCGAAACGGATCGCCAGACGGTCGATGTCGTGCGCGTAGCGGTTGTAGGCGACCACGGCCGGAATCGCGGCGAACAGGCCGATCGCGGTGGCGGTCAGCGCCTCGGCGATGCCTGGCGCCACGTTCGCGAGCGTGGCTTGCTGTACGTTGGCGAGGCCGCGGAACGCATTCATGATCCCCCACACTGTGCCGAACAGACCGATATACGGGCTGACCGAGCCGACCGACGCGAGGAACGCGAGGTTGGCCTCGAGCACGTCCATTTCGCGCTGGAACGCCGCGCGCATCGCGCGCCGCGCGCCGTCGAGAATCGCGCCCGGATCGTTCAGGCGTTTTTCCTTGCCTTTGAGGAATTCGCGCATGCCGGACTCGAAAATCCGCTCGAGCGCGCCGATCGTGTGGCGGTTGTTCGCGGCGCTCTGATAAAGCGCCTGCAGGTCGCCGCCCGACCAGAAATCGCGTTCGAAGCGTTCAGTTTGCGCGCGCGCCCGGCGAATCGCAAACCACTTGCGGAAGATGAAAGTCCACGACAGCAGCGAGAGCAATAGCAGCAGAGCCATGACCGCCTGGGCCAGCAGGCTCGCGTTGAGTACGAGTGAAACGATCGACAGATCTTGTGTAGTGTTCATAAAGGTTCGTTTTAACGTCCCGGGAAGGGGGCGTCCGGCTGCAAGGCCGCTTCAAGCTTGCCGTGAGCAAAACGGAAGCTTCGGCGGTATCGAAGCCGAACCATGCTTTGTGTTGCCTGATCGGTATGAATTCACTGGCCCCATAACAACGGGGCTCAGTCATTGTTCGTTGACATGCCGACGTGTCCAGCTCGTGCCTCAACTCGCCTGCGGCCCGCGCCGCAAGGCAGCGAGAACCGAAGCGGGAATCGCCGCCGGCCGCAGTGCGTCGCGGTCCACGCAGCCGACCCGGATCGAGCCGCTAGCAAGCAGCGTGCCCTCACGCCATGCTTCTTGCGTGAAATCGACCGAAGCTCGGCCAAGACGCTCGATCCGGCTGACAATTTTCACGATGTCGTCGAGCCGGGCCGGAGCCCGGTAGTCGACCGCGGTGCTGCATACGATAAAAATCGCGCCGGTTTCCTCCGCGAGCCGATGCTGGTCGACGCCGCACGCGCGCAGCCATTCGGTGCGCGCCCGTTCGAAAAACTTCAGGTAGTTGGCGTAAAACACAATGCCGCCCGCATCGGTATCTTCGTAATACACGCGGATGGGCCATGTGTAGCCGATTTCCGTGCCGGGCTGGCTGGTCGACATATTCATGCGGCGCATTTTACCGGAACGCACACCCCTGGGTCTGTTTCAAAGTGTGCGTTTCGTCCGGCGGGGGTGCTAGCCGCGACGCACGACCCGTCCGGCGAACGATTGCGCGGCCGGCATCAGCCCGGTCGTATCGACATTGACATCGACGTGGGCGGGGCAGGCGCCAGGCTTTCACCGGCGGCTTGCACGAGCTGCCGGCCGGTACGCCCGGAAGCCCCGTCGGCGGGCGCTTGCGCGCCGGAAAGCCGGTTGCCTATTCGATCCTCTTCCAATACACTAACGCGCTCGACCCTGCGTGACTGGCGATAGAACCGAGTCAGCTGACTCAGCCGATTCAACCAATCGGGTTCAAGGTGGAACAACCCACCGTGAAGCGCAGGGTGCCGTTTTGCCGTTCGCCTGGGCAGCCGTGATCCGCGCGCATTAATCTGCGCTGACGGTGGCTGGCCTGCCTCGCGTGTGCGGCGACTCTCTCTTCGCCACGTCAGGGCTGGCATGACCGCCAGCAGCGCTGCGTACCCTCTACGCAAGATTCGGCGCACGATCCGGTCAACCTGAAAACACTCAACGGAACCCGTATGTTTGACAGAGCCCAAAGCACCATCGCCAACGTCGATCCTGAACTCTGGAAGGTCATCGAGCAGGAAAACCGCCGTCAGGAAGAGCACATCGAACTGATCGCGTCGGAAAACTACACGAGCCCGGCCGTGATGGCCGCGCAAGGCTCGCAACTCACCAACAAGTACGCCGAAGGGTATCCGGGCAAGCGCTACTACGGCGGCTGCGAATATGTCGACATCGCCGAGCAACTGGCGATCGACCGCGTGAAGCAGCTGTTCGGCGCCGAAGCCGCGAACGTGCAGCCGAACTCGGGTTCGCAGGCGAACCAGGGCGTGTTCTTCGCGATGCTCAAGCCGGGCGACACGATCATGGGCATGAGCCTCGCGCACGGCGGTCACCTCACGCACGGCTCGCCGGTCAACATGTCGGGCAAGTGGTTCAACGTGGTGAGCTACGGCCTGAACGAAGCCGAAGACATCGATTACGACGCCGCCGAAAAGCTCGCGCAGGAGCACAAGCCGAAGCTGATCGTGGCGGGCGCGTCCGCATTCGCGCTGCGCATCGATTTCGAACGCCTGTCGAAGATCGCGAAGTCGATTGGCGCGTACTTCATGGTCGACATGGCGCACTATGCCGGTCTGATCGCCGCGGGCGTCTACCCGAACCCGGTGCCGCACGCCGACTTCGTCACCACTACCACGCACAAGAGCCTGCGCGGCCCGCGCGGCGGCGTGATCCTGATGAAGGCCGAGTTCGAAAAGCAGATCAACTCGGCCATTTTCCCGGGTATCCAGGGCGGCCCGCTCATGCACGTGATCGCCGGCAAGGCTGTCGCGTTCAAGGAAGCGCTGTCGCCGGAATTCAAGGCTTATCAGCAACAGGTCGTCGAGAACGCGCGCGTGCTCGCTGAAACGCTGGTCAAGCGCGGTCTGCGCATCGTTTCGGGCCGCACGGAAAGCCACGTGATGCTGGTCGACCTGCGTGCGAAGAAGATCACCGGCAAGGCTGCGGAAGCGGCTCTGGGCGCAGCGCACATCACGGTCAACAAGAACGCGATTCCGAACGATCCGGAAAAACCGTTCGTGACCTCGGGCATTCGCCTCGGCTCGCCGGCCATGACCACGCGCGGCTTTGGCGTGAAAGAAGCCGAGCAGGTCGGCAATCTGATCGCCGACGTGCTGGACAACCCGGAAGACGCGGCGACGATCGAGCGCGTGAAGGCTCAGGTCGCCGAGCTGACCCAGCGCTTCCCGGTGTACGGCTAAACCGTCATGCATTGCCCCTTCTGCCGCCACGCCGATACGCAGGTTGTCGATTCGCGCGTATCCGAAGACGGCGCGACGATTCGCCGGCGCCGCCGCTGCCCGGCCTGCGACAAGCGTTTCACGACGTACGAGCGGGTCGAGCTGGCGTTGCCGTCGGTCGTCAAGAAGGATGGCACGCGTACGGAGTTCGATCGCCGCAAGATCGTCGCGAGCATGCAACTGGCGCTGCGCAAGCGCCCGGTTGCGGTGGACGCGATCGAGGCGGCGGTCGCCCGCATCGAGTATCAACTGCTCGGCAGCGGCGAGCGCGAGGTGCGCAGCGAGCGCCTCGGCGAACTCGTGATGAACGAGTTGCGCGCGCTCGACACGATCGCTTACGTTCGTTTTGCTTCGGTGTACCGGCGCTTCGAAGACGTCTCCGAATTCGAGGACGTGATCGAGGAATTCCGCCGCGCCTCTTCTCCCCCCAAGCCTTCCCGCAAGCGCTGAGCGCAGACGCGCTATGCCTTGACCGCGGACCTTCGCGCCCGCATTGGTATTTGCATTTCTCCTGCGCCTTTCACGTATCTTTTCACGCGTCTCTTCACGCATCGCTACCCCCGCGTCGATGATGGTTCATCGCGTGTATTTTTGCGTGCGATAGCGTCTGAACGCCACTTGGCCATTCGGCCGATGGTTGAGGCATTCGCAAACCGCTAGATTGTCTGCATCCGTTCGAAATGCTCAGGGATGCAGATGAAATGCAATGCGATTTGCCGGCCATCGCGCGCCGGTTTCACTCTCGTCGAGACGTTGGCCGTGATAGCGCTGCTGGCCGTCATCGCCGTGATGGCGACGCCATCGTTCGTCGCGTGGCATGTGCGCGATCAGGTCGACGCGCGCGCCAAAGCTTTGTTGTCGACGTTTGCCTATGCGCGCAGCGAGGCTTTGCGCCGCGGCACACGCGTGACTGTCTGCCGGGCCAATGCGGCGCGCGCCTGCCTCGCCTCGGGGCAACCATGCGGCGAGGCCATCGCCGACTGGGCTTGCGGCTGGGCAGTGTTCACCGAGCGTGGCGGCAAACTCTCGCTGCTTCGCGCGCAACCGTTGCTCGCCGCGGTGAGCATCACCAGCGTGCAAACGGATCTGACGTTCACACCGCCGGCCGGTCAACTGATCGGCGCTTTCCGCAACTTCGATATCGCGCCGCGAAGTCCATCCAAAGCGATGCAGGGGGACGCGTGGCGGCGCTGCATTCGCATTGCGGCAGGTGGCCGCGCGCGAATCTCCGAGGGTGCATGCGGAGCAGCATCATGATGCGGTTTGCGCCGAACACCTGTTTGCGCAAACGTGCGACGGTCTGCGCGGGCAGTTCGCTAATCGAGGTCATGCTCGCCGTCGCACTGATCGCGGTGACAGCGCTGGGTTTGATCGCCGGTCAATTGTGGAGCGCACGCGAAGCCCGCGCGATGACGCTGCGCGAAAGCGCTGCGTGGATAGCCGACTCGGTTGCCGAAGCGATGCGCGGCTCCTTGGCGAACGCTGCCGCGCTCAACCAATGGAATGCTCGTGCGGGCGTTCTCCTGCCGCATGGCGAAGCATCGACAGGAGAGAGCGGCGCAGTGGCAACGGCTCGCGTGACCTGGGCTTCCGTGCGTGATCTGCCCGGTGCCGGCGACGTGATCGACAAGCCGGAGTCTTGCGGTGGCGTGGAGGCTCCCGCTGGCACTTCCTGCGTTGCGTTGGCATTCGTGAAATGAGGAGGCGGCATTCCATTCTCGGTCATACGCTCGTCGAATTCGTGATTGCAATGGCGCTGGGACTGATCGTGACAGCAGGCGCCATATCGCTCTATACGACGCAGCGCGGTGCGTTCGAGCGCGCGAGCAATGCAACGCGGATTCGCGAAGCCGGTTTGACCGCGCTGATGCTGATCGGCCAGCAATTGCAGATGGCCGGCTTCGTTCCCGCCGACGTTCCCGGCTACGGCGCTCCGCCGCCGTTGTTCGGCTGTTCGGGTGGCCGTCCGACGGGCGCGGACGCGAGTCCTGGCTGCACCTCATTGAGTACCGGCTCGGATGGCGTTGCGATCCGTTATGTCGGCGACGGCGTGTCCACGTGGCTATCCTCGAGCGCAGAGATAACCGATTGTGTGGGACAAGCCGTGAAGAGCAGTGACGCGATGCTCGGCGATCAGGGCGTGCCGGTCGTCAACCGCTACTTTGCCAGTGTGAGCGGCTCGACGGGCGAGCCGGAGCTTTACTGCGACGGCAATGGCAACGCGGGGACCGCGCAGCCGCTGGTGGAGGGTGTCGAGCGCGTGCGGTTGCGCTACTGGCTGGCAGGCGCGCCCGACGCGATCGATGCGTCGGCGGTGCTGGCCGGTCAATGGGACAGCGTCGTTGCGGTCGATCTCTGTGTGATCGTGCGCGGCGCGCCGCAAGGGCAGCGTTCGCGCTATGTCGATTGCGATGGCATGAGCACGCTCGGTGCCGACTTGCGGCCGCGGCAGGCGTTCTCGCGGCACGTTGCGCTACGCAATCGTGCGGAGATGGAGGCTTCATCGTGACGGCTCGCGAGAAAATGCGGGAAGGTCGTCGCCTGTATGGGACACACCGCGGGCGTCATATGAAGTCGATGCGCGTGGCGGGTCCGGATTTCCCATTCAATTTCCCCGTTCGTGCTCCACGCGCCCGCCAACGCGGCGTCGTTCTGCCGATCGTGCTGCTGATTTCGGCGATGATGCTGACCACGTCGGCGATCTGGTTCGAAACATCGCTCGCAGCGGCACGTGCGGCGACCAACGTGCGCGACTATCTGCAGGCTTTTCACGCTGCCGATTCGGCGCTGACCTTGTGCGAGCGCAGCGTTCTTGCAATGGGTGTCGACGCGAGCGCACCGCCGCCCGCATCTGGCGAGCCAGCCCAATGGAAGCTCGAAGCCGCGTTCGAAGCCGGCGCCGTTACGCCCGTCGCGCAATGGCCAGGATCGCAGCGTGCGCCGCAGTGCCTCGTCGAACCCTGGCGTCTTGCGAGCCGTGAGAATGCAACCGCCTATCTGCTGAGCGCGCGTGGTTTCGGCCAGACTAGCGAGTCGCAGGTCTGGTTGCAGATGGAACTGGTGATCGAGGATGGCGCGATCGAGCGTCATTGGCGGCGTGTCGCCGCGAGGCCATTCTGACGGGAGGTGCATGACGAGGCCGAACACATCCGCATTCACGCTGCTCGAACTGATGATCGCGCTGGCAATAGCCGCCACATTGGCCGTATTTGCGATTCCTTCGTACCGCAGTCATATCGCGCGAACCCATCGAGTCGATGCGGCGTCCGCGTTGTATCGCGCGGCGCAATTCGTCGAGGGCGCGGCGAGCGACGGTGTGCCCACATTACCTGCGGGATTCGATCAGGCGCCGCAATTCGGCACGCCGATTTACCGGCTGCGCGTATTGTCCGCGGACGACGCGAACGGTGGCTATTCGATCGAAGCGATGCCAGCGGAAACCGGCCCGATGCGCGACGATCCCTGCGGCACGTTCACGCTCGATGCGACAGGGCTGCGAAGCAACAGAAACGAGGCGGGCGGCGCGACGCCGGCGAGCAGTGAATGTTGGAATACGTCGTAACCCGCTGAGCAGCGGCATGGGTGGCGCAAGACGAGCGGCTTCAATGCTTCAATAGCCGCTGTCCGTCGAATCGGCCTTCTGCGCAGTGGACTCCGCTGTCGTGGACGCCACTGGATTTGCCGCGGAGTCGCTCTTCATCTGCTGCCAGATTCGAAACGCTTCCCATGCGGCGAGCGCAATGCTGCCCCACTTGAGGGCGGGCTTGGCACTGGCAACGACCGTTGCGCGCAGCGGCTTCGCGAGCAGCATCGAGATGATCGAGCTCGCGAAAGGATACTGCTTGAGAATCGCGCCGATGGTCCCCGCGTTGAACACGCCTGCCTTCTGCCCCTTGCCCATGCGGATGCCGCCGAAGCCCGGAATGATGAACCTGAGCCAGCTGAAGTGCGTGACCGCCTGGCGTAATTCGATGGTGGCGTGTAGGAGTTCCACGCGCTCGACGTCCGCGCGTACCAGCAGCAGTTCCTTGCGCAGCGCCCGCAGGTGCGGCGCGCTCAGATCCCTCGACGGATGGCGCGTGTGACGAAATGCGGTATCGGGACGGGGTTGGCTCATGGCGTGTCGGCGGCAGTGGTGGTGGGGCGATCAGAGGCGATCAGGCTGCGTCACGGCCTGCGAAACGCGTCGCGGTCTTTCTCGAACTCGGCGATGGTGGCTTCGAACACCATCGGCGCGTTGCGCAAACCGCTGCGCGCTTTCAGCGCACACGCGAGGCCCGCAATGGCGTAAACCACGGTGATGCCGGCGAGCGCCTGCAGGCGGTAGGTGTCCCAGAAGGCGATGGCGATCAGCGCGGTCAGGGCGATCAGCGCCATCGTGGCAAGCATCATCGCGGCAAGGCCGAGAAACAGCACGCCTAGCAGACGGTCTTTTTCTTCGGCGAGTTCGATGCCCACCAGTTCGAGCCGCGTCTGCAGAATGGCAAACACGGAACTGATAATGCGGCGCAACGGACTATGTTCTGCGCGCTGCGATTGAGTTTCGGTCGTCATGGCTGTGGGCGTTGCGCGTGAGGGCCTAACCGGCGCGCACGCGCGCCAGCGGAAGCGGACCGGCGAGGCTCCCGCCGGTCCGCCCGATTTGCCGGTGCGCCGGAGATGCTGTCTCCGGCGGCTTCACCGGCTTTACTTGCGATTGATCAGCAGCCCCACCACCACGCCGATACCGGCAGCGATGCCGATCGATGCCCACGGATGCTCATGCACGTAGTCGTCGGTGGCGCGGGCGGCCTTCTTGCCTTTCTCGACCACCACGACCTGAACGTCGGCCGCCTTTTCCTTCGCCTGCTTCAGTCGCGTCAGCGCGGTTTCGCGCAATTCCGAGGCGCGCTCGCCGGTAGCGCTCGCGGCCTGTTTCAGCAGGTCTTCAGCGTCCGCGAGGACGGTTTTGATATCCGACATCAATCTCTCCTTGTTGATTTCCGACATTGACAGCTCCCCTTTGTCACACGCCACGCGTGAATCGTAACCAAAGAAACGGCCGCTGGCGAGCGCGATGCCCGGTTGCTCCCAGTCATCGCACGAACCGTTCCCGCTACCACAAAGCGTTATGGCATCTGTTTGAGGACAGTCTGCTCCAGACCGGCATTAGATGGAGTTGATCTGTCCCGCAAAGTTTCCTCCAAATGGGAGAAAATTACAAAAACGCATAAAGTAGTGACGCGATGTTCGTTCGTCATACACCGTCGCTGCCGTATGCTTTATCTTTTCGGGGCGCCGTGGGTAAACACTCGCGTACAACACATCCGGATACTTTCCGAATACCTAAAGGAGATTGCACCATGAGTCTACGTCTTGGCGACATTGCGCCGGATTTCGAGCAGGAGTCGAGTGTCGGTCGCATCAGGTTTCATGAATGGCTCGGTAATGGCTGGGGCGTGCTGTTCTCGCACCCGGCCGACTTCACGCCGGTGTGCACGACCGAACTTGGCCTGACCGCCAAGCTCGCGAGCGAGTTCGAAAAGCGCAATGTGAAGACGATTGCGTTGTCGGTCGACAGCGCCGAGTCGCACAAGGAGTGGATCAAGGACATCAACGAGACGCAGGCGGCCAGCGTCGGCTTCCCGATTCTCGCGGACGGCGATCGCAAGGTGTCCGAGCTGTACGACATGATTCACCCGAACGCGAACGAAACGCTCACGGTCCGTTCGCTCTTCGTGATCGATCCGAACAAGAAGGTGCGTCTCATCATCACGTACCCGGCGAGCACCGGGCGCAACTTCGACGAAGTGCTGCGCGTGATCGACTCGCTGCAACTGACGGACAGTCACTCGGTCGCGACGCCGGGCAACTGGAAGCAGGGCGATGACGTGGTGATCGTCCCGTCGCTGCAGGACGAGGACGTCATCAAGCAGAAATTCCCGAAGGGCTACAAGGCGCTGCGTCCGTATCTGCGCATGACGCCGCAGCCGAACAAGTAAGCGGAGCGCCACACGCGCTTCGCGGCGCCAGCTTCGCCGCGCCCCTGGCAACGAGGTCCGCGGCACCGCTCGCAGCCTGGCTTGCTATAAAGAAAAAGCCGGTTCGAACGAACCGGCTTCAGACTGCTGACCAACCCCACGTTTTTCGGAGCGTGGGGTTTTGTTTTTCAGAAAAACGCCTGAATACCCGTCTGCGCCCGGCCGAGAATCAGCGCGTGAACGTCGTGCGTGCCTTCATACGTGTTCACGACTTCGAGATTCACGAGATGGCGGGCGATGCCGAACTCGTCCGAGATACCGTTGCCGCCGAGCATGTCGCGCGCGAGGCGGGCGATGTCGAGCGCCTTGCCGCACGAATTGCGCTTCATGATCGAGGTGATTTCGACAGCCGCGGTGCCTTCGTCCTTCATGCGGCCGAGGCGCAGCACACCTTGCAGTCCGAGCGTGATTTCCGTCTGCATGTCGGCGAGCTTCTTCTGGATCAGCTGGTTCGCGGCGAGCGGCCGGCCGAACTGCTTGCGATCGAGCACGTACTGACGCGCGGTATGCCAGCACGCCTCGGCGGCGCCGAGCGCGCCCCACGCGATGCCGTAGCGCGCCGAATTCAGACAGGTGAACGGACCGCGCAGACCGCTCACGCCCGGCATGATGTTCTCTTGCGGCACGAACACTTCGTCGAGCACGATCTCGCCGGTGATCGACGAGCGCAGCCCCACCTTGCCGTGGATCGCCGGCGCCGACAGGCCCTTCCAGCCTTTCTCGAGGATGAAGCCGCGGATCGAGTCCTTGCCGTCTTCCTCGAGCTTCGCCCACACGACGAACACGTCGGCGATCGGCGAGTTCGTGATCCACATCTTCGAGCCCGACAGCGAATAGCCGCCGTCCACTTTCTTCGCGCGCGTGACCATGCTGCCCGGATCGGAGCCGTGGTTCGGCTCGGTCAGGCCGAAGCAGCCGATCCACTCGCCGCGGGCGAGCTTCGGCAGATATTTTTCCTTCTGCTCCGGCGAGCCGAATTCGTGGATCGGCACCATCACGAGCGACGATTGCACCGACATCATCGAGCGGTAGCCGGAATCGACGCGCTCCACTTCACGCGCGATCAGGCCATACGCGACATAGTTCAGGCCGGGGCCGCCGTATTGTTCGGGGATCGTCGGGCCGAGCAGGCCGAGTTCGCCCATTTCGCGAAAGATCTCGATGTCGGTCTTCTCGTGACGGAACGCTTCGAGCACGCGCGGCAGCAGCTTGTCTTGCGAGTAAGCCGCAGCGGCGTCGCGCACCATGCGTTCGTCTTCGGTGAGCTGCTGATCCAGCAGCAACGGGTCTTCCCAGTGAAACTGCGCGGCTACGGCCATGACGTATCTCCTGA
This sequence comes from Paraburkholderia susongensis, assembly GCF_900177725.1. Lineage (GTDB taxonomy): Bacteria > Pseudomonadota > Gammaproteobacteria > Burkholderiales > Burkholderiaceae > Paraburkholderia > Paraburkholderia susongensis. The sequence goes on from NZ_FXAT01000004.1 coordinate 203,042, forward strand.
TTTTCCTGCTCGGTTCAAGCTTGACTAGAGTTCCGCTGTGAGGAACAATGTTTTGCAAACGACACCCGAGTGTATCACCCTATGACGCTACCTTCCACTTTCTCCGCTCCGCTCGACGAACGCAAATTCGTCGTGGCCCTTGCACGCGGTCTGGACCTGCTGCGCGCATTCAGACCGGGCGAAACGATGCTCGGCAACCGCGATTTCGTCGAGCGCACGGGTTTGCCGAAGGCGACCGTCAATCGCCTCGCTTATACGCTGACCGTGCTCGGCTATTTGCGGCTCGATGAAACGCACGGCAAATATGCGCTCGACGCCGGCGTGCTGTCACTCGGTTTTGCGCTGCTCTCGGGCACCGACACGCTCGAGCTTGCGCGCCCGCATCTGCGCTCGTTTGCGCGCGAGGTGGGCGCAGCGGTGTCGCTCGGTTGCCGCGATGGGCTCGACATGATTTATCTGGAGACGATCCGCAGCGAGACCGCGCTGACGCTCGGGCTCGCATCGGGCTCGAAGCTATCGATGCTGACAAGCTCGATGGGCCGCGCGTACCTGGCCGTGCAGCCGCTCGACGTGCGCACCGCGCTCATCGCCGAGTTGAAGAAGGCGGCGGGCAAGGCGGGGGCGGCGCTCGTCGCCGAGGCCGAAAAGGAAATCGCCGCGTTCGCGACCGAGCGCTGCTGCTATTCGTTTCGCTCGTGGCACGACGACGTCAACGCGGTCGCGGTGCCGTTTCGCGAACCGCGCGAAGGGGGCTGGCTCGTGCTCAGTTGCAGCGGGCCGGCGTCGTCGATGGGGGAAGAAGTGTTTCGCGAGAATGTCGCGCCGCGCTTGAAGGCGCTGGCACGGCGCCTGGGGGAGCCGGGTTGACGGTGCTCTTGAGCCCGCCAACACCTTCACGCCGCCCGGTCGTGATAATGCGCGGTGAACAGCGGCCCCTGCACGAAGCGCACGTCGTACTGCTGGAGCGCGAGGAACTGTGCGTCATCTATCACACGATTGAAAATCAGCGGCACGCGCAGCCGGTTTGCATAGCCGACTAGCGGTTTGACCGTCGCGTCGCGCAATGCGATCGCCGCATCCATCTTGATGAAGTCGAGCCGGGCTGTTTCGGACACCGACAGAATCTGCCCTGCGTTCGACAGATTGCCCGCGACCTTGAACCCGTAGTGCTGATAGCTGCGCGTCAGATAACCAAGAAAAGTCTTGTGCGCGACCGCCGCCGCCGGCAGCTCGATCACCACCCGCGCCGGGTTCAATCCGAACGACACCAGCACGCTCGAAAAATGCCGGCCGTGGTCGTATTTCACGCTCTTCAGCAGCCGCTCGTGCACGCGCAGAAACAGCAGCCCATGCCGCTGCGCGCCGAAGAAATTGATTGCGTGCAGCGCGCGTGACATGCGGTCGAGTGCGACCAGCCGCTGATCGTCGGCGATCCGGTCGAATGGATCGAACACGTCGAACGGCGGCGCGTCGAGCCGGTGTGTGACCGCCTGAAACCCGAGTTCGTCGCCGAAGCGGTCGACGCCTTCCGCGCCGCTCGAGAGCGACTGCGCGAGCGCATGCACGCTGATGTCGAAGATCGGTTCGTAGGCGCTCGCGAGTTCGATGCCGTCGAAGCGCGCGAGCGCGATGCCGCCGTGCGCGCCTTCTCCCATTACCAGATGCTCGCCGAGAAACGGGTGATGGGAGGCGCGAGCGATGAGATCGGGGATGGTCGGCGGAATCATGAAATCGGATCAGTGGCGGCGATGGACGCGCATCCGGCGCGTGGCACAACGCGACGCGATTGGCGCATGCCTTGATGGTAGCAGTCCGCGCCGCGCGCACATGAACAAAATGTTCATAACGTTATCGGCCGAACCCCAGTCCGGGTGGGCGGCGCGGAGTATGCGGGCCGATTTGGGAGCCGCGTTGAGAGTCGCTTTGGGAGCTGCGTTGGGAGTGGATTCGGGGCCGATTGAGGACGGATTTTCCCAACCTACCTCCAGGGTATACGTTAATTTCACTATTCGTAATTAGTTTTACTATACGTAAATTCCAGCGCGACAGCGATGATCGGGCGCGCTTGCGCAGAGTTGCCGCCACGCGTGCGGCAGCCAGTCCAGTCAGGGTGAAGGAGACGACCGAATGAGTGCCAAACCCGCCGCGGCTCACGCTGCTGCCAATGTCATCGAAGTCGAGCACGTGCTCGCCGAAACGCATCGCCCGGCTTTCCAGGCGATGCTGCTCGCGCTGTGCGGGCTGTGTCTCCTGATCGACGGTTTCGACGCCCAGGCGATGGGCTACGTCGCGCCGAGCGTGATCGCCGAATGGAACGTTGCGAAAACGTCGCTCGGTCCGGTGTTCAGCGCGAGCCTGTTCGGCATGCTGCTGGGCGCGCTCGGCCTCTCGGTGCTGGCCGACCGCATCGGCCGCCGGCCGGTGCTGATCGGCGCGACGTTCTTCTTCTCGTTGTCGATGCTCGCGACGCCCTTCGTCGCGACGATTCCCGCGCTGATCGCGCTGCGCTTCATCACCGGCCTCGGGCTCGGCTGCATCATGCCGAACGCCATGGCGCTGGTCGGCGAATTCTCGACCCCCGCGCATCGCGTCAAGCGCATGATGCTGGTGTCGTGCGGCTTCACGCTCGGCGCGGCGCTCGGCGGCTTCGTCAGCGCCGCGCTGATTCCGGCCTACGGCTGGCGCGCGGTATTCTGGGTGGGCGGCGCGGTGCCGCTGCTGCTCGCGTTCGCGATGTTGGCGATCCTGCCGGAGTCGCTGCAGTTTCTCGTGTTGAAGGGCCGCAGCGAGCGCGCGTTGAGCTGGCTCGCGAAGTTCAATCCGGCCCTGCCGATCGACGCGAACACCCGCGTCGTGGTGCGCGAGAAACGCAGCGACGGCGCGCCGGTCGCCGAGCTGTTCCGCGCGGGCCGCGGCCCGGTCACGGTCATTCTCTGGGCGATCAGCTTCATGAACCTGATCGTGCTGTACTTCCTGTCGAACTGGTTGCCGACCGTGATGCGCGATGCCGGCTATACGCCGGGCACGGCGGTGATCGTCGGCACGGTGCTGCAGACGGGCGGCGTGATCGGCACCGTGATGCTCGGCTGGTTCATCGAGCGCGCAGGCTTCGTGCGGGTGCTGTTCGCGTGCTTCGCGGCGGCCGCGTTCGCGGTCGGCACGATCGGCGTGGTTGCGCATGCGTTGCCGTGGCTGCTCGTCGTCGTGTTTGCGGGCGGCTTCTGCGTGGTCGGCGGACAGCCGGCGGTCAACGCGCTCGCCGGCCACTTCTATCCGACCGCGTTGCGCTCGACGGGCATCGGCTGGAGTCTCGGCATCGGCCGGATCGGCTCGGTGATCGGGCCGCTCGTCGGCGGTCAGCTGATCGCGCTGAACTGGTCGAATGCTTCGCTGTTCCATGCCGCGGCCGTGCCGGTGGTGTGCTCGGCGTTACTCGTGGTGGCGCTGGCGGGCGCGACGCGGCAACGCGGCCGCGCGGCCGAAGCGGAACCGGCCTGATTGCAAAGATCGTGTATCAAAAGAGAAACAGCAGAGAAAGAACAGAGAAACAGCAGAGAAACTCGCGGAGAACCTTGTATGGATACCTCAACACGCACGCCGGCCGCCGCGCGCTTGCGGCCTGAAATCGAGCCGGGCTATCAGTCCGGTTTCGCGAACGAGTTCGCGACCGAGGCTTTGCCGGGCGCGCTGCCGAGCGGCCGCAATTCACCGCAGCGCGCGGCTTATGGGCTCTACGCCGAGCAGATTTCGGGCACCGCGTTTACCGCGCCGCGCGGCCACAACCGCCGCTCGTGGCTGTACCGGATTCGCCCGGCGGCCGTGCACAAGCCGTTCACCGCGATGCCTTCGGCGCGGCTCGTCGCCAATTTCGCCGCGACTTCCGCCGACGTGCCGCCCACGCCGCCGAACCAGCTGCGCTGGGATCCGCTGCCGATGCCCACCGCGCCGACCGATTTCATCGACGGCTGGATCACGATGGCGGGCAACGGCGCGGCCGAAGCGATGAACGGCTGCGCGATCCATCTGTATGCGGCGAACCGCTCGATGCAGGACCGCTTCTTCTACAGCGCCGACGGCGAGCTGCTAATCGTGCCGCAGGAAGGGCGTCTGCATATCGCGACTGAAATGGGCCGCCTCGATATCGAGCCGTTCGAGATCGCGGTGATTCCGCGCGGCGTGCGTTTCGCGGTGAGCCTGCCGGACGGCAGCGCGCGCGGCTATATCTGCGAGAACTTCGGCGCGTTGCTGCGTTTGCCGGAGCTGGGCCCGATCGGCTCGAACGGTCTCGCCAATCCGCGCGACTTCCTCACGCCGCATGCCGCGTATGAAGACCGCGAGGGCGCGTTCGAACTCGTCGCGAAGATGAACGGCCACCTGTGGCGCGCGGACATCGGCCATTCGCCGCTCGACGTGGTCGCGTGGCACGGCAACTACGCGCCGTACAAATACGACCTGCGCCGCTTCAACACGATCGGCTCGATCAGCTACGACCACCCGGACCCGTCGATCTTTCTGGTGCTGCAATCGCAAAGCGATACGCCGGGCGTCGACACGATCGATTTCGTGATCTTCCCGCCGCGCTGGCTCGCCGCCGAAGATACGTTCCGCCCGCCGTGGTTCCATCGCAACGTCGCGAGCGAGTTCATGGGCCTCGTGCACGGCGTCTACGACGCGAAGGCCGAGGGCTTCATGCCGGGCGGCGCGAGTCTGCACAACTGCATGTCGGGTCACGGCCCGGACGCGGACACGTTCGAGAAAGCCTCGCATGCCGATACGTCGAAGCCGCACAAGGTCGGCGACACGATGGCCTTCATGTTCGAGACGCGTACGCTCATCAAGCCGACGCGTTTCGCGCTCGAAGCCGCGCAATTGCAGGCGCATTACTACGAGTGCTGGCAAGGTCTCAAGAAACACTTCAATCCGGAGCAACGATGAACGCGGTGAACGATCTTCAGGCGACGCTCGATCCGTCGCGCAAGAGCTGGGTCGAGTCGGCCAACGACCCGGCCAGCGACTTTCCGATCCAGAACCTGCCGTTCGGCATTTTCAGCGAGCGTCAGAACGACGCGCGCCGCGTGGGCGTCGCGATCGGCGACATGATCGTCGATCTCGCCGCGTTGCAGGCGGCGGGTCTCCTGAGCACGCCGGCGCAGGGCGTATTCGCGCGCGATGCGTTGAACGACTTCATCGCGCTCGGCCGCGATGCGTGGCGCAGCGTGCGCATCCAGTTGAGCCAGCTGCTCGCGCGCGACGCCGCGAAGCTGCGCGATGACGCCGCGTTGCGCGCGAAGACGCTCGTGCGCCAGGCTGACGCGCGCCTGCATCTGCCGGTGCAGATTCCGGGCTACACCGATTTCTATTCGTCGAAGGAGCACGCGACCAACGTTGGCTCGATGTTTCGCGATCCGAAGAATGCGCTGCTGCCGAACTGGTCGGAGATGCCGATCGGCTACAACGGGCGCGCGTCGTCGGTCGTCGTGAGCGGCACGCCGGTGCGGCGTCCGAACGGTCAGCTGAAGCTGCCGGATCAGGAGCGTCCGGTGTTCGGCGCGTGCCGCAAGCTCGATATCGAACTGGAGACGGGCTTCATCATCGGCGGCGGCAATGCGTTGGGCGAGCCGATTGCCTGTGGCGATGCCGAGGCGCACATCTTCGGCATGGTGCTGTTGAACGACTGGAGCGCGCGCGACATCCAGCAATGGGAATACGTGCCGCTCGGCCCCTTCAACGCGAAGACCTTCGCGACGACGATCTCGCCGTGGGTCGTCACGCTCGACGCGCTCGAACCGTTCCGCGTCGCGCAGCCGGTGCAGGAGCCGCAGCCGCTCGCGTATCTGCGGCATGACGGCGAGCATGCGTTCGACATTCACCTCGAAGTCACGTTGCGTGCGCAACACGCGCGCGAGGCGAGCACGATCACGCGCACCAACTTCAAACACATGTACTGGACGATGGCGCAGCAACTCGCGCATCACACGGTGTCGGGCTGCAACACGCGGGTCGGCGACCTGATGGGCTCGGGCACGATCAGCGGACCGACCGACGATTCGTACGGGAGCCTGCTCGAGTTGACGTGGAACGGCAAGAAGCCGCTGGCGTTGAAGGAGGGCGGTACACGCGCGTTTATCGAGGACGGCGATGAGTTGACGCTCGTCGGCTGGTGCCAGGGCGACGGGTATCGCGTGGGATTCGGCGCGTGTACGGGAGAGATTCTGCCGGCGCGAGGTTGAGCGCGAAGCTGAGCGTGAGGCGCGCACGCCTCGCCCCTCACCCCTCATCCCTTCAACAAGCCGAACACCGCGACCCCATTCGTCGTGCCGACATAGACCTTGCCGTTCGCGATCATCGGCGTGATGAATTTGTTGCCCGCGCCGAACTGATCGCGCGTGCCCATCTGGTTGCTGTTGTACAGCTCGGCGAGACTGATCGGGTCGAACGCATGCAGGGCCGCGACGCTGCCGTTTTCGGCGGCCCACACGATGCCGTTCGCGCTACCGTTCGCCGAGATGCTCGGTGTCGTGCCCGGATAGGCGAAGGTCATCGCGCTCTGCGCGGTTGGCGTGCTCGACAGCTTCGCGCTGGTCACGGTGAAGGCCTTCAGATGATCGCCGACCGAGCCGAAGTAGACGCGCCCGTTGAAATACGCGGGCATGCCGAACTCGCCGCCGATCAACTGCGCCGGGATCTCCTGATAGATGCTGTCGCCCGACGCGTTGAACTTGCCCATCGAGTCGCGGCTCAGCACGTAGATGATGTCGTCCTTGCCCGCGCCGAGCGCCAGATGCTGCACGGCGCCGTTCGCGTCGGTGAGATCCGGCAGCACGAGTGCGCCGCCGGAGCCGAGGTCGATGTCGCCGGCGGACTCCTGCACGGTATTCGACATCGCGAAGTAGTCCGCGACCGACAGTCCGCCCGCCGTGCCGAGCTTCAGGAACGCATTGCCGAAGTCGTTGCTGGCCGGAAAGCCGCTCGCGGTGAGCGTGGTGTCGAACGTGCCGTTGGCGTCGAGCAGATAGATCGACGAGCCGTCCGACGCCGGCCCCGCGCCGCTCATCCAGATCGCGCCGCCCAGGCCGTTCGGCGTGACGTTGAGCACGGTGGTCTGCTGCAACGTGTCGGCGCCGTAGCCCATGATCCAGCCTGTATAGCCGCCGTCGTCGCAGTGCGAGGTCCACGCCGTGTAGAGCACGTTGCCGAGCAGCAGCAGGCCCGCGCGCTCCGCATACAACGACGGCGTGAACGGCACGTTCCCATTCATACTGCTCGCGCCCGTGCCCGGGTAGGTGGCGGCGACTTCGGTGGGACCGTTCAGCAGCTCGGCACCAGTCGCGAGGTCGAGCGCGTGGATGCGCTGATGGTAGGCGCCGCTCGCGTCCTTCGTCATCGCGACGACGTAGATCGTGCCGTGCGTTCCGCGCGAACGGTCGATCACCGGTGTCGACGTGATGCCGATTTCCTGAGTGATCTGGCCGCAGCCGAGATCGTCGCTCGGTGTTTCGCCGCTGTTTAGCGTGCGGGCCTGCCACAGTGTCGCGCCGCTGTCGGCATCGAACGCGAAGACGCTGTCGTGTTCGGTCACGACGTAGAGCACGTTGCGCGTGCCGCCCGCGATCGGCAGCGAGCCGACGAAGAGCGGCTGCGCGTCGACCTTGCCGTCGACGCTAAAAAAGCCGACCTTGCCGAACGTCGACGCCGTCACGTTGGCGGGTGTCAGGGTGGTTTCGCTAAGGTTCTGGCCGGTGCGCGCGATGTCGTTGTGATAGGTGAGCACGGCTGCCATCGCGGTGCCGCCCGGCGAGGTGCCCGTGCCGCCGCCCCCACCGCCTCCGCCGCCGCAGTTCGCGGCTGCGATCGAGGCTATCGCGATTGCCGCGGCCAACAGGCAGACACGGCGCAACACGCGCGGAGATACCATGGCGGACTCCCCGTTGCTTGCGACGGCGCCATGAAATATGGACCGCCTGGCGAAATGCCGCACAACGTGGGTTGAAGATTAGCACCCTGCGTATGGATCGCAAGCGCCGGCAATTGGCGCTCCTTCATCAACTCGCCGCTTGCAGCACCATCCGCCGGCGCTCCCACCACGCCGCCACGAGAAACGCGAGCGCGGCGAAGAGCAGCACGCCAACCATCGCATCGTTGCCGACGCTCTTCATCAATGCGCCGGCCACGAGCGGACCGCCGAAGCTGGCTGCGCTCCACGACGCGCCGATCAGCGAACTCGCGGACACCAGCGCGACGCCGCGAAAACGCTCCCCGCACGCCACGAGCGAGAGCGTATAGATCGCACCCGCAGCCGCGCCGAGCACATAGAGCAGAGGCCAGCGCAGCCACGGCGAACTCATCGCCCATGGCAGCAACGGCAGCAGCGCCACGACCACGACCCCGCAGCCGATATGCACGCGCTCGCGCCCGAGCCGGTCCGCGAGCCAGCCGATCGGAAACTGCATCGTCGTGTCGCCGAGCAGCAGCGCCGAGGCGAACAGCACCGCCACCTCGCTCGTGATCCCATGCGACATCGCGAAGAGCGGCAGCAGCGACAGCGCGATCGTGTCGAAGAGCGCGAAAAAGCCGGTGCCGATCACGAGCGCGGGCATCCGCGGCAGCACGCGGCGCCAGCCGCCATGTTCCGCATGCTCTTCGCTCGACGCCAGCGGCGCGCTGCGGATCGTCGCGAGCAACGGCAGCGCAAGCAGAAAAATCGCGCCGCACAGCAGGAAGCGCACCTGCGGGAAGTCGGCGATCTGGCTCACCAGCACCGGCCCCGACATCTGGAACAGCGTGAAGTTGGTCGCGTAGATCGCGATCACGCGGCCGCGCGACGCGTCGTCGGCGAGCTGGTTGACCCACGCCTCGCTGATCGTGAAAAGCAGCATCAGCGCCGCGCCGCACAGCACGCGCAACAACGCCCATAGCCAAAGGTTCGTGGTGAGCTGCATCAGCGCGGTCGCGAACGCCACTGTCAGCACTGCGCCGACGATCACCTGGCGGCCGCCGAAACGCGCCGCGATCCAGCCGGTGAGCGGCACGATGGCGAGACCGCCGCCCGCCTGCGCGGCGGTCAGCAGGCCGACCACGTCGGTGCCGTAGCCCGCTTGCGTGAGCGCGAGGGCGGTGAGGGGCAGCGTCGCGCCGCTGCCGAGTCCGACTACGGCGACGCTCAGAATCAACGCGAGGAAATCGCGGGTGAAGATGACTTTCATCGGCGGGGATGCTACTACGGGCCTGCAGCGGGCGCGAGCCCCTGGCATGCGGCACGCGGCACGCGGCGACGGACACACGCACACGTGACCGGGCTGCCCGGCCCGCAATGCTATGCGATGCCCAATCAGCCCGCCACCGCCACGCGCTGCGCGCGCCGCTCGATCGACACCGACCACAGCGTGAGCAACAGCGCGCCGAGTGCGCTCACGACGCCGACCCACGGCAGCGTCGTGAGCGGTGCGCCCGCGCCGATCGCCATGCCGCCGAGCCACGCGCCGGTCGCGTTGCCGAGATTGAAGGCGCCCTGGTTCAGCGTCGAGGCGAGGTTGGGCGCGTGGCTCGCGCGATCGACGATCAGCATCTGCAGCGGCGGCACGATCGCGAACGCGAGCACGCCCCACACGAAAATCGTCAGCATCGCCGGAATGGGTGCGTGCATCGTCGCGGCGAATACGCTCAGGATCACGACGATCGCGAGCAGGAACGCGACCAGCGACGGCATCAGCCGCCAGTCCGCGAGCTTGCCGCCGAGCGTGCTGCCGACCGTCAGGCCGAGGCCGAACAGCAGCAGCACGAGCGTGACCGCGTGCGGCGTGAAGCCGGTCACGTCTTCGAGAATCGGCGTGATGTAGGTGAAGGTCGAAAAGAGACTCGCCGACGCCAGCACGCTGATGCCGAGCACCATCAGCACCTGCGGGTTCTTCAGCACGCTGAATTCGCGCACGAGGCTCGCCTTGTGCATCTCGATCTTCGCGGGCAGGCATACGGCGAGCGCAGCCGCCGCGATCACGCCGATGCCTGTGACCGCCCAGAACGTCGCGCGCCAGCCCACCGCCTGGCCGAGCGCGGTGCCGAGCGGCACACCGAGCACGTTGGCGAGCGTGAGACCGGTGAACATCAGTGCGATTGCCTGCGCGCGGCGGTTCGGCGCGACGAGGCCGGCCGCCACCACCGAGCCGATGCCGAAGAACGCGCCGTGGCAGAACGCGGTGACGATGCGCGCGGCCATCAGCACCGTGTAGTTCGGCGCGACCGCGCACAGCAGATTGCCGACGATGAACACGCCGATCAGGCTCATCAACGCCCTCTTGCGCGGCATGTTGGCGACCGCGATCGCGACGAGCGGCGCACCGATCGTCACGCCGAGCGCATACGCGGACACGAGCATGCCGGCCGCCGGAATCGACACGGACAGATCGCGCGCGACGTCGGGCAGCAGCCCCATGATGACGAACTCGGTGGTACCGATTCCAAACGCGGCAACGGCAAGGGCAAGCAGGGGCAAAGGCATGGTGACGAGGTGTGACGTGTGAAGCGGAGCGATGGACACGCGCCGCACGGCCGACGTTATCGGGGCGAGAGCGTCAGTGCCGAATCAGGGGAAAACAGTAGGGGATTCTACCTAAGTCAGAAAAGGCGTGCTGGCCGCCCGGAAGGCTGTTGTTTTTTGTGGAAAGCGGGCGGCGTGGCACTGTGGGCGGGCGCTAGAGCGCGGTTGTGGCGACTCTTTTGTCGTGATTCGACTCGATATGCACATAGTGATTGAAATGATGGGTGACTATCATCGTTATGTACCTTGAAGGTCGGTGCTTGCCTGCTGATCGGGGCGGCGTTGCAACATGCTTATGCAGCGTAAATAATCCGGCAGGCTGTCATGTTTCTTTCACATCCGGCTCGTAGCGTTAGCGCTCTATTTATGCGCTGGCGGTTTTCCGCCAGCTTGCCGAGCCTGCCTTTGTCCCTGCCTTTGCCGAATTCATCGCCGGCCGTCGTGCCCGGCTGTGCCGAGATGGTCTGGATCGTGCCGCTCACCGAGCATTCGTGGTACGACCATGTGCGGCTCAAGCGCGTGTTCGTCACCGATGGCACGCGCCACCAGGTCGTGCTGGTCGATTTGCGCAAGCTGCTCGCCTGCGCGGATCGCGACAACACCGACTACGTGCTCAAGCCGGTCGCCGAATGGCATGGGGGCAAGGTACGCGGCATTCGCGAGTTTCTCGATCCCGAGAGTGCCCGCATTCCGCAGATGCCGTACGTGACGATCTCGACGCGCCGCGCGCCGGGTGTGCTCGGCTGGCTCGGTCTCGAGCGCGAGGGCGTGGTGGCGTTTCGCAATGGCCAGCACCGCGCGCGCTATCTGGCCGAGGCGGGCGCGCGCTGGTGTCCGGTGGAAGTGCACGAGCGCGAGGCCACGTTGCTGCGCGAGCTATGCGGCGCCGCCGACGACGCCCGCACGGTGATTCGCGCGACCCAGCTGGGCGGCGACGGCAGCGTCTAGTTGGGCGGGGGCTGGATTGGCGGCGGGGCCTGGAATGTTCATCCGCACTGCAACCGCAATCCCTTAACCCTCGCCGCATCGCACCTACCCCGCCGCGTGCACGACATTGCGCGGCGTGCCCGCCTGCCACGCCGCGACGTTCGCGAGCGTGGTCTGCGCGATCTCGGTCATCGCCTCGCGCGTGAAGAACGCCTGGTGCGCGGTGACGATCACGTTCGGGAACATCAGCAGACGCGCGAGCACGTCGTCCTGCAGCGGCAGATTCGAATGATCCTCGAAGAAGATGCCGCCTTCTTCCTCGTACACGTCGAGCCCGAGATGGCCGAGCTGGCCGTCCTTCAACGCGCCGATCAGCGCGTTCGCCTCGACGAGGCCGCCGCGCCCGGTGTTGATGAGCATCGCGCCGCGCTTCATCTTCGCGAGCGCGGCGCCGTCGATCAGGTGATAGGTATCGGGCAGCAGCGGGCAATGCAGACTGACGATGTCCGATTCGGCGAGCAGCGTGTCGAGCGGCACGTAGCGCGCGCCGAGCGCGAGCAGGTCGTCGGCGGGCGTGCCGGGATCGTAGGCGAGCACCTGCATGCCGAAGCCCGCCATGATGCGTCCGAACACCCGGCCGATGATGCCCGTGCCGATCACGCCGACCGTCTTGCCGTACAGATCGAAGCCGAGCAGCCCGTGCAGCGAGAAGTCGCCTTCGCGGGTGCGCGCGACCGCGCGCGGCAGGCGGCGGTTCAGCGCGAGGATCAGGCCGACCGCATGCTCGGCGACCGCATACGGCGAGTAGGCTGGCACGCGCGCGACCAGCATGCCGAGCCGCTCGGCCGCCGCGAGGTCGACGTGATTGAAGCCCGCCGAGCGCAGCGCGATCATGCGTGTGCCGCCCGCGTGCAGCCGTTCGAGCGTGGCGGCGTCGACCTGGTCGTTGACGAACGGGCAGACCACTTCGTAGCCCTCGGCGAGGATTGCGGTTTCGCTGTCGAGGTGGGATTCCTGGAAATGCAGTTCATAGCCGTGCGCGGCATTGGCTTCGGCGAAGGTATCGCTGTCGTATTGGCGGCTGCTGAACAGGATCATGCGCATATCGGGCTCCGAAGAAGGCATGTTTTAGACATTTGTTTTGCGAAAACCGGCTTGCAGCAGCAAAAATAATATTGACAGGGTTGCGGAACTACCATATCTCTTAAGAAGCATTCCGAACAAAGCATGTTCAATCATGCTGCAAGAAATCGACCAACCACAGATTATCTTTTCACGATGTTAGGCGACTTCGCGAGGAAAGAGTGACTGTCGGGCTTTCGGAAAGTCATGCCGGTGCCGCGTCCGTGCGGTGCTTGCGCCGTACCTGGGCTGTCTTGCAGGTGCCAGCCGCGCATTCTCCTTCCATCATCACCTTTCCTGCTTTCCGCTTCCCGTTATCAGCCATGTAATGCGTCATGCATGAAGCGTCATGACGAAGCCATTGGATGTCAGGCAGTCTGATTCGGTTTTCGAGCGGTAGGCATTCCGCTTTCTGCTAATCAACCTGTTACTCGGCGAGCCAACATGATCGGTGAATTGCTGAAGTCGCAACCGGAAATAGCGCTTTTCGCGTGCCTTGCCATCGGCTATTTCATCGGTTCATTTCGCATCGGCCCGATTCAGCTAGGCGGCGTGTGCGGCACTTTGATCGTCGCGCTCGTGCTCGGCCAAAGCGGCGCGCGCATCGCACCCGACCTCAAGAACATCGCGTTCGCCCTGTTCATTTTCGCGCTCGGCTTTACCGGCGGCCCGCAGTTCTTCGCGAACATCGGTCGCGGCTGGCGCTATGGCGTGCTCTCGCTGATCGAGATCGTGTCGGTGCTCGCGCTCATCATGATCGCGGTGAGCGTGATGCGGCTCGATATCGGCACCGCGGCGGGCCTGCTCGCCGGAGCCGCGACCGAATCGGCGGTGATCGGCACCGCTTCCGAGGCGATCGCGCGGCTCGGTCTGAGCGACACGGAAACGCTGCGCCTGCAGGCCAACATCGTCACGGCCTACAGCGTGAGCTACCTGTTCGGCCTGGTCACGATTGTCCTGTTCACGAGCCAGTTCGCGCCGCTTCTGCTGCGCATCAATCTGCGCGACGAAGCGGAGCGCGTGTGGCGCAAGCTCGGCGGCGAGGGCGCGTTCAGCGAGGGGCAGCGCGCCGGCGCGCCGGCGCTCGTGGGCCGCGCGTTTCGCATCAGCGCGGGCGACGGCGTCACGGTGCGCGCACTCGAAGAGCAACACGGCTACAACCTGACCGTCGAGCGAATCGAGCGCGCGGGCGCGAATCTGCCCGTCGAGCCGACACTGCGGCTCGCGGCCGGCGACCTCGTGCTCGTGGCCGGGCGTCGCGCCGAGGTCGTTGAGGCGGCGGCCGGACTCGGCGAGGAAGTGGCCGGCGCGGATTTCGGCCAGGTCTTTGCGCAACGGCTCGACGTCGTGCTGACGCGGCCCGACGTGCATGGCATGACGGTCGCGCAGTTGCGCGCGCAGGCCAAGCCGGAAAACGCGCGCGGCGTCTATATCGCGGCGGTCACGCGGCTCGAATCGACGATCCCCGCGCTGCCCGGCACCGAGCTCAATCGCGGCGACGTGCTGACGCTCGTCGGTGCGAAAGCCGACGTCGAGCGCGGCGCGAAGCGTCTCGGCTACGTGCTGCCCGCGACGCAGAAAACCGACTTCGTCTATCTCGGGCTCGGCGTGCTGGTCGGCATGGCGATCGGGCGTCTCGGCGGCACGATCGGCGGCGTGACGCTCGCGCTCGGCACGGGCGGCGGCTGTCTGCTCTCGGGGCTGCTGTTCGGCTGGATCCGCTCGCGCCATCCGCTCGTCGGCTCGCTGCCGTCGGCGGCCGCGCAGATTCTCAAGGACTTCGGGCTCGCCACGTTCATCGCGGCGGTCGGTCTGTCGGCCGGGCCGGACGCGATCAAGCTGGTGCGCGAATACGGGCTCGCGCTGCCGCTCGCGGGCATTCTGATGGTGCTCGTGCCGGGTCTGCTGTCACTGTGGATCGGCCATGCGTTTCTCAAGCTCGAGGCGCCGATGCTGCTCGGCGCGATCGCGGGCCAGCAGTGCAGCACGCCGGCGATCAGCGCGCTCATCGGCGTGACCGGCAATTCGACGCCGGTGATCGGCTACACGATCACCTATGCGCTATCGAACATCCTGTTGCCCTTGATGGGGCCCGTGGTGGTGGGGCTCGCCGGCAAGCTCGGCTAGCGCGGGGCAGCCGCGCCACGAGCGTGTGCCGCACTCAGTACCCAGTATCGCCAACTGATTCGCCAACCTACAGCGAGGGCATGATGGACTGGCTACACAGCATCTTTCACAAATCACCCGAGATGGCGCTGTTCCTGTCGCTCGCCGTCGGCTATTTCATCGGGCAGATCAACTTCGGCAAGTTCCAGTTGGGCGGCGTGGGCGGGTCGCTGCTCGCGGCGGTCGTCATCAGCCAGGCGGGCGTGACGATCGACAACGGTGTGAAGTCGGTGATGTTCGCGGTGTTCATCTACGCGGTCGGCTACGACTCCGGTCCCGGCTTCTTCAACTCGCTGAACCGCAAGACGCTGCGCGAGATCGCGATGGCGGTGTTCCTCGCGGTCAGCGCGCTGATTACGGTCATCGTGTGCGCGAAGCTGTTCCATCTGAACAAGGGGCTCGCGGCCGGACTCGCGGGCGGCGCGCTCACGCAGTCGGCGATCATCGGCACCGCGGGCGATGCGATCGCGCGGCTCGGCCTGCCCGCCGATCAGGTCAAGTCGCTGCAGTCGGACGTCGCGATCGCCTACGCGGTGACCTACGTGTTCGGCTCGCTCGGCGCGATCATCGTGTGCGTGAACATCCTGCCGAAATTCATGGGCCAGGGCTTGCGCGAGGCGTCGATCGAAGCGGAGCGCGAACTGTCGGCGGGCACGCCGTCGCGTGGACCGGGGCAGGTGCTCGCGCTGCCCGAACTCGTCGGGCGCGCGTACAAGATCGATTACAGCGCGGGCAAAACGGTGCAGCAGGTCGAGTCGCTGCACGAGGACCTGCTGACGGTCGAGCGCATCAAGCGCGGCGGCCAGCAGATCGAGCCCGCGCCCGATCTCGTGCTGCAGCCCGACGACATCGTGCTGGTCGTGGGCCGCCGCGAAGCGGTGGTCGCGTTCGGCGCGAACGGCAACGAGGTCGGCGACGCCGAGGACATCGGCGTCGTCATGCAGACGCGCGATGGCGTGTTCACGCGCAAGGGCATGAACCACACGACGATCGCCGCCGCGCGTGAGGTGGTCGATCGCGACATGCGGCACGGCGTGTACATCCAGAGCGTGTCGCGCGCGGGGCAGCCGCTGCCGGTTCTGCCCGAAACCGAACTCCAGCACGGCGACGTCATCACGTTCTACGGCTCGCCGAAGGACACCAAACGCGCGGTCGACGCCGCCGGCTACGAGCTGCCGTACAGCAACAAGACCGACTTCATCTACATGGGCGTCGGCCTCGTGATTGGTCTTCTGATCGGCCTGATCGTCGTCAACGTGGGCGGCGTGCCGCTCACGCTCGGCTCGGGCGGCGGCTGTCTGCTCGCGGGTCTGCTGTTCGGCTGGATGCGCGGCAAGCATCCGATGTACGGCGTGATGCCGTCGGCCGCCTCGCAACTGCTGAAGGACTTCGGGCTCGCCGCGTTCGTCGCGGTGGTCGGGTTGAACTCGGGCCTGCAGGCGGTGGTGACGGTCAAGCAGAGCGGCATGACGATCTTCCTGCTCGGCGTGTTCGTGACGCTGTTCCCGTTGCTGCTGACGATGCTGTTCGGCCGCTACGTGCTGCGCTACAACAATGCGGCGATTCTGGCCGGCGCGCTGTCGGGCTCGCGCAGCGCGAACCCGGCGTTCGGCGGCGTGCTCGACAAGGCGGAAAGCGCGGTGCCCACCGTGCCGTTCGCGATCACGTATGCGATCGCGAACGTCGCGCTGACGTTGCTAGGCCCGCTCGTGGTCGGACTCGTGTAGCGCGCTCGCCGGATTTTTATCGGTCTCTCATCGATTCGTGCGCCGGCCGCAACCAGGCGAAACCGGGCGATCCGTCGCCACGCCGGCGTCTTTCACCTCTTCACTGGAGAACGCATCATGGCAAAAGAGAAGGGCGACAAGAAGCACCCGGGCGCGCAAGCGGGCCTCTCCGCGCTGAGCCCGTTCGAACTGAAGGACGAACTGATCAAGGCAGCGGGCGGCGGCGCGGTCGAGCGGCCCGCCAACGCCGCGATGCTCAACGCGGGCCGCGGCAATCCGAATTTTCTCGCGACGATCCCCCGCCACGGCTTCTGGCAACTCGGCCTCTTCGCGATGCGCGAGTCCGAGCGCTCGTTCGCCTACATGCCCGAGGGCGTCGGCGGCTTTCCGCGCCGCGACGGTCTCGAAGAGCGCTTCGACCTGTTCCTGCGCGAAAACAAAGGTGTGCCAGGCATCGACTTTCTGCGCGGCGCGGTGTCGTACGTGCGCGACCAGTTGGGGCTCTCTTCGGGCGACTTCCTCTATGAAATGTGCGAGGGCATTCTCGCCTCGAACTATCCGGTGCCGGACCGGATGCTCAAGCTCTCCGAGATCATCGTCGGTCAGTATCTGCGCCGCGAGATGATCGGCGCTCACCCGTTCGTCGGCGAATTCGACATCTTCGCGGTGGAAGGCGGCACCGCGGCGATGACGTATATCTTCAACACGATGCGCGAGAACCGGCTCATCAAGGCGGGCGATACGATTGCGCTCGGCATGCCGATCTTCACGCCGTACATCGAGATTCCGCGCCTGAACGACTATCAGCTCAATGTCGTCAATCTCGAAGCCGACGTCGAGAACGGCTGGCAGTATTCGAAGAAGGAACTGGACAAGCTGCGCGATCCGAAGGTGAAGGCGTTCTTCCTCGTGAATCCGAGCAATCCGCCTTCGGTGAAGATCAACGATGAGAGCCTCGAGTACATCGCGAAGATCGTCGAGGAGCGGCCCGATCTCATTCTGCTCACCGACGACGTGTACGGCACCTTCGCCGACGACTTCGTCTCGCTCTTCGCGCTCGCGCCGAAGAACACCATTCTTGTGTATTCGTACTCGAAGTATTTCGGCGCGACCGGCTGGCGTCTCGGCGCGATCGCGACGCATCGCGACAACGTGCTCGACAGACTGCTCGGCAAATTGCCGGCCGCCGTGAAGAAAGAGCTGCACCAGCGCTACGAGTCGATCACGACCGAGCCCGACAAGCTCAAGTTCATCGACCGGCTCGTCGCCGACAGCCGCACGGTCGCGCTCAATCACACGGCGGGGCTCTCGACGCCGCAGCAGGTGCAGATGGTGCTCTTCTCGCTGTTCTCGCTGATGGACACCCCCGACGCCTACAAGAACGCGTTGAAGCGCCTGATCCGCAAGCGCAAGCAGGCGCTCTACGAAGAGGTGGGCATCTCGTTCGAAGACGACGATCCGAACCAGGTCGACTACTACACGATTCTCGACATCGAGTTCCTCGGCGAAAGAGCGTACGGGCGCGAGTTCGTCGACTGGCTGCTGAAGAACACGGAGCCGTCCGAGCTGCTGTTCCGGCTCGCGCGCGAGGCGCGCGTGGTGTTGCTGCCGGGGCGCGGCTTCGGCACGCAGCATCCGTCGGGGCGTGTGTCGCTCGCCAACCTGAACGAGTCCGACTACCGCAAGATCGGCCGAGCGATGCGCAAGCTGATCGAGGAGTATGTCGAGCGCTTCAACGCGGCGACCGGCAAGAAGCTCGACAAGGGCAAGGTGAAGTGACGCGGTGACACGCGCCGGGGCATGACGCCCGGCGTATGTTGCGCAGCGTGCGGTACCCGGCGCAAAAAACTTGCGTAATCGCGCGGTTCGGTGAATGATCGGACGAACGGCCTCGCTGGCGTCATCGCCGCGAGGCCGTTCGTTCCCTTGCGCCTGAATACTCACGTACCGATCATGCCGACTTCCTCATCCTCTACCGTTGCTTCGTCCGTGCCCTGTCCGGTTGTCGAATCGCTCGACGCCATCCTTCCCGAAGAGCCGCTTCTGATGATGGGCGCCGGCCCCGTGCCGATTCCCGCCGCCGTCGCGAAGGCCAATGCGATCGTCATCAATCACCTCGGCGGCACGATGGCAAAGGTGGTGAGCCAGGTGAAGACGATGGCGCGCTACGTGTTCCAGACCCAATCGAAGTGGGTGCTCGGCGTCGCGGGACCGGGATCGGGCGCGATGGAAATGGCGATCTCCAATCTCGCGTGGGAAGGCACGCGCATGCTGTGCATCAGGAACGGCTTTTTCAGCGACCGCATGGGCGAAATGGGCCGGCGCGTCGGCGCGCGCGTGAGCATGCTCGAAGTCGCGGACCGCACGGTCGCGAGTCTCGACCAGGTGGCCGAGGCGATCCGCCGCGAGCGTCCCGAGGTCGTGACCGTCGTGCAGGGCGAGACCTCGAACACGGTGTGGAACCACCACCTCAAGGACATCGCGGCGCTCGCGAAGGAAGCGGGCGCGCTCGTGATCGTCGACGCGGTGTGCACCTTGAGCACGATGCCGCTCGAAATGGACACATGGGGCATCGACGCGGTAATTACCGGTGGGCAGAAGGGCTTGTCGTCGATTCCAGGCGTGTCGTTGATCGCGTTTTCCGAGGCAGCCTGGGCGCGCGTGAAAGGCCGCACGGCGCCGAATACGCACTGGTGCCTCGACGCGTCGCTCGCGGAGAACTTCTGGCACAACGCAGGCTATCACTACACGGCGCCGGTGTCGGGCGTGCTCGCGTTGCACGAGGCGCTGCGGCTCGTGTGCGCGGAGACTCTGGAAAAGCGCTTCGCGCGCCATCTGAAATGTTCGCTGGCTCTGCAGCAGGGCGTGACCGCGCTGGGCCTGCAACTGTATGCACCGCAGAGTTGCCGGCTCAATTCGGTGGTCGGCATCGAGGTGCCCGGCGGCCTGACTCCCGCGGATGTCTGCGCGCATATCTCACGGCAGCATCAGGTGGAAATCTCCGGTTCGTTCGGATTGCCTATTGTCCGGATCGGGCAGATGGGCGAGCAGTGCCGTGAACACAATCTTTTCCGCACCGTGCACGCGCTGGGCAGGACGATGGTGGATCTCGGCGTCAAGGTCGACCTGCCGGCCGGGGTCGCGGCGCTGGAGCGCGGTTTGTCGGAAGGAAGGTAGCGGCGGCGGGGCCGGACGAGATCCGGCTCGCGGCTCGTTCGTTCGGCGCACATGGATGCGCCACGTGCGGTGGGCTCATGAAGGGCGCGTCGAACCGAGCGAGTCATACACCTCGCGGATCCGGCGGTAGTGAACATCGGCGGAGAAAGACTGCTCGACTTTACGGCGCGCGGCGCGGCCCAGGTCATTGCGCTCGCGCTGTTCCCACAGTTTTCTCACGTAATGCCTGAGCGATGTCACGTCGCGCGGTTCGAACACATAGCCATCTTCACCGTGTTCGATGAGCTCAGGTATGCCGCCGATGTTCGATCCGATCACCGGCCGGGCGTACGAGAAACTCTCGAGGATCGAAATGGGGCAATTCTCGTAGGCTTCGGCAGGCAGAATGGCCGCCGCGCCGCCACCGACGAGCGAATACAGTTCGCTCCCGCTTTTGAAGCCGGTGAAACGGATGTTGTGACTGTTTGCCGCCAGCGTCTTCGCTTCGGGAAGATAGCTGCCTTCGCCTATGACGACCAGAGGAATGTCCGGCAATTGCTGGAATGCTTCGATCAGCGTGGCAATGCCTTTCGAGCGCTCGATTCTTCCGAAATAGACCATATAGCGGCCGGTTTCGGTCGACGGCGTGAATCGTTCGAGATGGACGAAATTCGGCACCACCGTAATCCTGTTCGCGTCGATTCCATTCGCCTGCATCTTCGCCGCGAAGAACCGGCTGACCGCGATGAAGCGATCGATCGAGTCCACGCCGCCGAGCCACCGGGAGACATAGGCTTCGGATGTCGAAATTGCGCTGCGCAAATAGGAACCGCGATTACACCGGTGCACCAGCGCATGCCAGTAGTCGCGCCCGTGGCAGTCCTCGCAGGGCTTGCCATCCCGGCTGCAGGTGTAGACCGGGCAAATGAGCTTGTAGTCATGCACCGTTTGCACAATGGGAATGCCGGCGTCTTTCAGTACGGGAAGAATGGAGCCGGTGAGCTTTCCGTAATAGATGTGCAGGTGCGCGACGTCGAACTTGCGGGCGGAAAGGAGCGACTGGAGATTGCGCTTCGCTGCCTGAGAATAGTGAAAACGGGCGACGTCCACGACGGACGGCGCTTCGAAATCCGCCGCGACCGGGAAAAATTTTGACCACTCGGACGGCAGATCCTTGTCGCTGCGGGCGCAGAACGGCACCACCGTGTGTCCTTGTTGCGCAAGCAGTTCACCGAGGGAAAGGAAGTAGCTGTCCGAGCCGCCCTTGATAAAAAAATTCTGTGAGACGTTCAGGATGTTCGAGGGTGTCGGCATGGTCAGGGCGATTTTTCGTGACGGGGAGGCGCACTTCGGTGGTGCGTCCTGTAAGCGGCTGCGAAACCGGGCTTTCCTGGTTGGCGTCGGCTTCCTGTTCCGTTACCGCGGGTTCGCAATGGTTCGCTAGTTGCGCAGATAGCTTTCCGAGCTTTCTATGTTTCGGGAGAACGCGCCAGCCAGAAAGTAGAAGAGAGACATCACGAGAAAGTTGTTCACGATGTTGTCCGAAAAGAAATAGATGAACAGGAAGATCGCCGGTATGGAGATGAACCTGATGCCCATTCTCTTCAGGATCAGGACGTTCATGGCGACGAAACAAGCCAGCATGCCCGGCCCGAGTTCGAAGAAGAACCGCATATAGTCGTTGTGCGGGAGCAGTTTGAGATCCGTCAAACGTAAACTGCTCGTCACGCCAAAGCCGAACAGCTGATGCGTGAGGGAGCCGTCGCCATAGAGGTTCAACAGATTGATCCAGTGCTTGAGGCGAAAGATCAGCGAAATGTCGCTGGTGCCGGCCGCATCATAGATGTCGCCATAGCTCATCGTGCCGAGCCCCCAGAGCCCCCCCGCCTGATCGAGCACGCGCAAGAGAGATGTGTAAGCGACGGTGGAGCGCGTCACGACATCGAGGTCGCTGCCAAATAGCATGACGAATGCCGTGGCGACTGAGCCCAGCACCAGAATCCGCAGAACATTGAAGCCGAGGTAGACCAGGTAGAGCGCGAACAGAATGGCGACCATCGCGCCCAGTGTCTTGAAGGCGACCGCGCAAGCCAGCAGGTAGAGCACGATGACCCAACGGCGTATGCCGATCAGCATCAAGGTCCACGAACTGACGACGGCAAACAGAACGGCGTTGTTGCGATTGGCGAAAAACGAGAGCGTGAGTTCGTCCATGGGATCGATGGGCGCACCGCCATACAGATCCCGTAACGAGAAAGCGACGGGCAGTGCAACGAACAGAAAGACCATCAGTTTGCCGGGTACTCGATCCAGAAAATCTTCCTCTGTCGTCGTGCCTGCCAGGAAGAACAGGAAGATCGAGAGTATTTTCAGGCTCTCGCCGACTTCTTCCTGTCCCGCGTTCAACACCAGGTTACCCAGCGCGAAGAACGCCGTGAATCCCAGCAAAATCCGGCAGGCGCGATCGAGTTGGTACGCTCTCCTGACCAGCAGCACACCGATGCACAGCACGAAGGCGAACGCGTAGCTGTCCGAGACGAGCTTGAGCGCGGGGTTGTTGCCCGACAGCGCCCATATCACGAGGATGACGACGTAGAAAAACTCCCAGCGCAGCAGCGACAGGTAGGAAAAACGCAAGGTGGAGTGGGGGACTCCCGTCGCTCTCAGATCCATTCGATGCTCCACGAAATCCTGTCTTGTGCTCAGGTGGACGAGCCGGTCAGTATGCGTCGCCCCGCGTTGCGGGAAAACGTGCGAAAGGCAGACCGCAGATAATCGATACGGCGATGACCGTGCAGATTGATCGCGCAAGCGGCGACTCGAAAGAACAATTGCGTGTAACCAAAAAGATCGGGGAGCCGTTCTAGACGCGGCCACAGGAAAGCCTTCAATCGCTCCGGATCGATCGCGGCTCCAGCTTCCGACCAGTTGAGCAGCGCGACGGCCAGGTGAGCGCGCCGCTGCGGCTCGCGCAAAGCGCGACCGATCTGGGCGTCATGAATGCGATAGCGTACGAGCGGCTGTGCGATGTTGCACAGCTTGCCGTGCCGCGCCAGCACCGACCACAAGTGGTAGTCTTCCGCGAACTCGTAGCGTGCGTCATAACGCAAATGGTGATCGCGTAGCGTGCGGGTGCGCAGCATGACGGCGGGGTGCCCGAAGCAGGTTCCAAATAGCAGCGCCGTTTTGCACATGAGATCGTTGCGGGGAAATCGCAACGATCCGGTGACCGCGCCGAACTTGAGCAAGTCACCGCCGCAGGCGACCACCGCGGGATCGCGCTTCAGGATCGCCAACTGCATCTCGAAGCGCCGCGGCAACGCGATGTCGTCCGCATCCATACGGGCGATGAATTCCGCCCCCGCCCGCTCGAGCCCGAAGTTCAATGCAGCGACGATGCCCCGATTCGGCATGTTGAAGAGCACGACGCGCGCATCGCGTTTGGCATAGGCCTCCACGATTGCGCGCGTGCCATCGGTCGAGCCGTCGTTGATGACGAGCAGTTCGAAGTCGGACATCGACTGAGCGAGAACCGAGTCAATGGCCTCTGCAATATGCGCCTCGCCGTTGAACACCGGCAGAATCACGGACACTTCCGGTTGCCTTCCCGATACCGGATGCTGGCCGCGTGCGAAGTCGAACGTCGCTTGAATCATCGAGTTCTCCTTATCGGCCCACGTCGCGCGACCATCCGCACCGGGCAGCCGCCGGCGCCGAGCCTCGCCGAATCCGCGGTCGACGTGGACTGTCATGGCAGGGGCGGCCTACCCGTCGGTGCGGCTGGTTTCGCGTCGAGCGGGATGGCCGGCGCCGCGGCAGGCGCGCGAGCGCCGCGCCACGTCTTTGCGGCGCGAATCAGACGTTTGACGTGAAACGCGAGTGCTCCAAGCGGGGTTGCCGCAATCTCGAAGCTCTCGTTCTGCGTGATGTTTTTGCGGCTCCAATAAGCTTTGAACCGTTCCGTACCGACGCCAAAATCAACGTCGAGCCCGAGGTCGAAGGCCCGTTTCATCGAGACCTCCCTGACGAGCAGGCCCGGCTCGAATTTCGCGTATCGTTTGTCGAAAGCGCCGATCAGGTCCGTCACGCAAGCCTTTCCCATCCCGACGATGCTGGAGGCAATCGGCACTGCGTCGAGCGTGATGATGAACAGGTGTGCTTTCGACTGCTCGTCGGTTGAATTCAGCAAGGCCATAAGATAGTTGTGGTACGCGGATCCAACGAGCCACGATGAAGCTTTTCCTCTGCTTGACGCCCACTCACGCTTGGACGCCAGTATCCACGCGACCCATCTGTCGAACGAGTCCGACTCTTCCGGCTCGAGTTTCCGGGCGACCAGTACCCCTTCCCGGGATAGCCGACGATGCCGCGCGCCAGGCCGTTTTTTCTCGAGCATCCCAAGGCTCGCGCAAAAGGTGTCCCAGTCTTCGAATCGCGGGAGGACCGCTTTCATCGAAACATCGCCCGACGTTGCCATGATGCGCGGATGCCGCGACGCGTGTTCATGCAACGGCGTGCCGACATCGACATAGGGCACCATGAAGATATCGGCGCCGCAGCGCTTGCTGGCCGTTTCCCAGGCGCTGGCAATCGCACGCGACATATGCGGACCTTGCGCGACCAGCATGCTGGTGTGCTCGATCGTTCCGGGCGTCAGCGGATCGAGCACGTTCCAGAACAGACGCCGATGAATCACGAGCGGCCAGACGAGCAGGAGTTTTCCGTTCTCGCGGTACACGATGCAACGCAGCTGCGTTCCCCGTGGTTGCGCGACCTGGGTCCAGCACAGCCAGCAGACGGTGAACGCCTGAAAGTGAAGGCCGTTGGCCTCGTTCCACAATTCGTCCCATTCGGCTTGCAGCGATTGGAAGACGGCAGGATCGGTCACAACGGTGATTTCAGTGGTTCCAGCGCCCATGCGTTCTCCTGGCTATAGCGTGAAACTGGCGAGGTCCGCTTCGTGCGGTCCGTGAATGAACTTCACTGTCGTGCGCCATGAATCGATATCGAATGCCGCGTGGCAACTTCGGTGCCGGCTTATTTACTGTGGTCCGTGCCGTAATCCTGCACATAGGCCTGAGTGCCGTAGCGTCGCACCAGCGCATAGTTGGTGGTATGAACTTTGACGCCGTTGAGCAGAATGCCGTTGACCTTCGCGCCCGATTGCGCAAGCCGTTTGATCGATGCGTCGATTTCGCCCGTTAGCGTGTCGCCGAAACGCGCGACCAGGAAAATCGATCCCGCGACCGGCGCCATGATGCCGCTGTCCGACACGGCAAGAATCGCCGGAGCGTCGATCAGCACCATGTCGTATTGCTGCGAGGCCTGCTCGACCGTCTCCCTGAAGTGTTCGCTCATCAGCAGATCCGCCGCATTCGGCGGATAGACGCCTGTTTGAAGCAGATCGAGATTGCGCTGGACGTCCCGATTGACCACGTCCTGCAGCGCGCGATGGCTCGACAGCACGTCCGCGAGGCCGTCCCCGTGAGGCACACCTAAATGCTGCTCGAGGCGGCCTTTGCGCAAATCGCCGTCGATCAACAGAACGCGCTTGCCGCCGGCGCTGAGAACCGCCGCCAGATTGGCCGACAGGAACGACTTGCCGATACCGGGCAGTGGGCCGGCGAGCATGACCACGTTGTTGCGCGCGCCGACGACGGCGAGCTGCAACGCAGTGCGGAACATGCGCAGACTTTCGATCGCGGGGTCACGCGGGTAACAGACGGCGAGAGGAAGCTGCTGCGGCAAGCTGGCTTCGGCGCGCCGCATGATGGCAACCTGCTTGTCGCTGAACGGGACCGTGGCGTACACACTCAGTCCCGTGGACGATTCGATGTCCTCGGTGTCGGTTACGCCGCGGAAAATCCGATCGCGAGCCAGCGCCAGACCGATGCCCAGCAGCAGGCCGCCCGCGAGACCCGCGGCGAGGACCAGCAATTTTTCGGGCCTGACTGGCCGGATCGGCACCTCGGCCGCATCGACGAGTTGCACGGAGCCTGCCGTTCCTGCGCTGAGTACCTGCATCTCCTGAATCTTGCTGCGCATCGAAGAGTAGAGCTCCTCGCTGATGCGAAGATCGCGCAGGCGCCGCAGGGCCTCCTGCTCGGTCAGCGGCATCAGTTTGATCTTGCCGTTCAGCCGGTCGATCGCCTGCTGGGTCGTGGCGATCTGCTGATCGATTGCCACGACGTCCGGGGACGACGGAGCAAACGTCGCCAGTTTCTGTTCGCGTGCGCGCCGCAGCGTCACCATCTCCGAGGTTTCGTCCGCGAGTTGCTTCGCCAGCAAATGGCTTTCGTCGCTAATGTCGACGATGCCGTGCTCGTTGCGATAGCTGTTGTAGGCGACCTCGGCGTCGTTGACTTGCGCCTTCATCGCGGGCAACTGCTCGTTCAGACGCGTGAGCGATGCCTTGGCGATATCCGATTTGAGCTTGACGTTCCATTGCAGATACTGGTTGCCGATCTCGCCGATAGTCTGCGCGACCCGTTGCGGATCGTCGCCTCTGAGCACTGCCAGGAGGATGCCGGACTTGTTGCCTTCCTCCGTGACCTTGATTTCCTTCTGCAAGCGGTCGACCACCAGTTGCTCGGACTGGCGCTGAAGAATGAACTCAGCGTTCGGCTCGCTGTGGATGGCGGTGACGAGCAAAGTGACGGGTCCCGAATGCGCCTGGAAATGCTCAGTTATGCCGACTTTTCCTTTCGTTGCCGGCAGACCTGGACCAACGAGTTCATATGCGCCGTCCGGGAGTGCGCGAAGCAAGAACTTCTTCCCCTGAATTTTCGCTGGAACGTCGAAATCGCCTATGGAAATGGTTTCGTTTCCCCATACGAAACCACCCACACCCAGTATCCCAGGGGTCGAAAGATCATCGCTGTAGCGCGCGATCGCCGCGCCAATGATCGGAAAATAGCGGGGGCGCGCCGTGATATAGAGCTTTGCGTCCGTCACCGCCCGCCAGATGATGTTGCGCGAACTCAGTAACTGTGCCTCGCGGTCAGCCGACGATTTTTCGTTGAAAGGACGTGAAACATAGTTAAGCATGTCCTTTTGCATGGCCGGTGTGGAATCGGCAGCTTCGTCGATTTTGACGAGTATGTGGGATTCGTAAACCGGTGAGCTGAGAAATGCATAACCACAGGCGAGTAAAAAGATAATCGCCGTGGTAACCCCGATCATGATTTTGTGACTAAACAACGATTCAAGTAACGTTGTCATCGTTATTTCATCAGATCGCGCCCGGAATTTGCCCCGTGTCTGATCTTCCTGTCTCATAGCCACCTCATTCAAGAAATGCCGCGCCGCATTTTCAGAGAATGCGCGCCGAGCCCGCTGGTTTCCGCAGACGATTACGCCGTGACGGGCCTAATAGGACTTTGGGACCGAGTAGGAAATGGTTAATTATGCGGCCGAGGGTAGCATCCGCACTGGTTTCTCTGTGCGTGTTAGCCCACATTGTCCCGCCATTTGGCGGATTGAGCCGGTTCTGAAAATCCGCAGATTCTGTTGCGCAAGGCTTCCTGTTTATTCAGACGGATTGCCGTGTTTTTTCATACATCACAACATTAACCGGAATGCCGGCGCCGCGCTTCATGCAGGAGTACTTGCAATATTAATATAAATAAAGGTTAACCCACGCTTTTAAATTTTACTTGATGGAAAAGTTCGCTAACGCACATGGGCCGAAATTGACGGGGTCCTATGATCGCTCCTGTCTCATTATTAGAAGCCGCTGATTCAAAATATTCAATCTGTCTGCGGAATACCAGCGAATGAGTGGCGGAATTGGCAGGGACGCACGAACTATTTAGAAAAACCCTGGACGTTTTTCATGGTTGGCTGGTTTGTACGGCAATGAGCAGACGAAAAAAACATCTGTGAAATCGAAGGTTTCATTGCCGCGAGAGGGACGTGTCGATTCGTACACGCCTCTAACGAGTCGACGTAAGCGCAAGTCGGAGTTGAGAGCGAGACGATCTATTGGTCGGGTCGACGCACGTCCGTCGACGCGGTCTGAAAGAAGAAGCGCGCGCCAGCAGTCCAGTATGGCTGGCCGGCGCCATTGAACCTTGTTCGCAGGTGTGCGGCGAGGGCGATCGTCTGCCCGGAGAACTGACGTTGCGTGATTGCGTTGTCATCCGCGCCGGGAGCGAAATGTATGACAGGCAAAAAGACGATCGCCATTCTTGGCACGCGTGGCATACCTGCGCGTCATGGCGGATTCGAAACGTTCGCGGAGCGGCTCGCGCTTCATCTCAACGAACGCGGCTGGATCGTGACCGTGTATTGTCAGGGTACGAAGGAACTGGCGGAGCCGGTCTATGACACGTGGCGCGGCATTCGTCGCATCACGTATCCAGTGAGCCGCGAAGGCGCGGCCGCTACGCTGGAGTTCGACTGGACCTGCGTTCGGGATGTCGTCAGGAACCCGCCGGGCGTTGCACTGACTCTCGGCTATAACACGGCGCTCTTCTGTATATGGATGCGTCTGTGCGGCGTGAAGAACATCATCAACATGGACGGCCTCGAGTGGCGGCGCGACAAATGGCGCAAGCATGAGCGCGCGTGGCTATGGCTCAATGAACGCATCGGCTGCTGGGTCGGGAATCACCTGATCGCCGATCATCCGGCGATTGCGGATCATCTGTCGACGCGCGTGTCGCGCAGCAAGATCACGACCATTACCTACGGTGCGGATCACGTCGAGCACGCCGACCGGGACCGGTTGAAGGACTTTTCGCTGTCCGCGGACAGGTACGGCATTTTTATTGGCAGGCCCGAACCGGAGAACTCGGTCATTGAAGTGGTCGAGGCGTTCTCGCGCAAACGGCGCGACGCCAAACTGGTCGTGCTCGGAAACTACGAGCCGGATCGGCGGCTTTATCATCGTGAGGTGATGCAGGCGGCCAGCGATGAAGTCATCTTTCCCGGGGCGATCTACGACACCGACATGATTCGGTCGCTCAGATATCACGCACGCTTCTATCTTCACGGACACAGGGTCGGTGGAACCAATCCGTCGCTGGTCGAGGCGCTGGGTGCCGGCAGCGCCATCATCGCGCACGATAACCCGTTCAATAGATGGGTAGCCGGGTCGGGAAGCCGCTATTTTTCTTCTACGAACCAGTGCGAACATCATATCGAGGATCTGCTGCACGACGATTCAGCAGTGGAGCAGATGCGGGCGGTTAGCCGGGAACGCTTCGCGAGCACGTTTCAATGGTCCGGCATTCTCGACGAGTACGAGTCGCTGTTGGAGCGTTACTGCGCCAAAGAGGAAGAGGTGATAGCGCTCACGCCGGAGAAGCGGCTTTGAATTGACCGGGCCTGGTTTGTTCGCGAATGGCGAATCCCTTGCTGGGCGATAAGCTCACGCAAGGGAAAACGTCGACGACAGGCAAGGAAAAAAGCGCATACGGTCCACGCTGGAGTTCGAGCGGGATTCGAACTAAATTCGAGCAAGAAACAAACGGCGTGTCATACGCCGTGATGCGCCGGCCGTGATGCCTCAGCCGGCGGCGGAGTCGCCATCTTTTGCGCGGTGCAGCCGGTGCCCCGCCGATTCGATGATTGCCTGAGTGCTTCGGTGAAGTTTGCGAAAGGCTGCGTAGTCGCTTCTCATACGGCGTATCTCGAAGCGACGAACCAGCGTGCCGCCGAATCCGGACAGAAACATCAGGATGCTCAGACTTGCGATTCCGTCAAAATCGAACACGAGTTTCCGTTCGTGTGCGAGACGAATGGCGGTCCAGATGAGCACGCTGATGGCACCGCTATGAGAGTCCCGTTTGCGTGAGGAAAGGAAATAATAGAGTGCCGTGTTATCGGAAACAACGGTAATGGCCGCCTGCAGCGTGCCGTCTTTGTCGTAGCATCCCAGCAGTTTTCCAGCTCGCCGCTCCATGACCTCACCAAGGAGCGTTCTCATGAGCGAGGATCCGTACATATTGCGTTGTTGACGCGCAGCAAGATTGGCGTCGTAAAACCGGACGAATTCATCCGCGCTGAGGATTTCCTTGACGGTCAATTGCTCGGAAGCGCGGCGAATGACATTGCGGGTATTCGGCCGCATGTGGGCCCACGTGTCTGCTTCGGTTTGCTGAGGAGAAATTCTCAGTGTGAAGTTGGCGAATACCTTGAAACGACTGAAGGTAAAGGCTATCGCTTCCGCCTCCGACATGCTGGGGTCCATCAGTTGTTCGAAAAGAGCGCAGGCCGGCAACTGTTGTATGAGTTTATTGCAGACGTTAAACCTGTGCCGCCATTGCTCGTCGGCGCTGCCGGTCGTCGATCTGATCACGGGCCCGAGGCACCGCGTGAGCAGCGGCATTTCGGACACGTTCCAGAACCCCTTTCTCACGAGCGTATAAGGCATTTCGCCAAGTACTTCATTCTTTTCCACGACCTTGGCGAGATGCCAGTCGCCTCCCGTGACGGCATTGAGCCACCACGGTTCGTGAAAAATGGAGCATCGGGTGAGGCCAGGACGGACCTCTGAAACGGGAGGGGGGGCGCCAGACTCGTTTGCCACGCCTCTGAAGTTAATGAAATGTCCAGTCGAGTTGGATAGCGGGAAGAGATCTATGGCCATTGCGTGCTGTGTTCATTCGTCAGGATTACAAAGGTCGAACTCAATACGCATCCAGGAGCTCGCCTGCGCTGTAGTACGCTTCGCACACCTTGCGGAAATCAACCACCGTATTCGCTGATTCTTATCTCAACCATTACACGATTCATTTGTGAGTTCACGAAGTGTAAGGTGAATATTTGTTAATAGACGTGCGGAATCACACAATTGGATGTAATGACCGACACCTGCCTGAATAGTCCGCTCGTGCGGAATTCATTCCGCTTATTGGAGGAGGGCGCTTGAATCACCGTGCGTGCCGAATCAGGAAAAGTAGTGGCAGTACGGGAATTATTGATCTAATGTATTGACGCAGAGTGAGCCGCCGGTGCGTCCATACGGCGCCTCGCTCGTGGCAAGTGGTTCGTGCGCAAATGCGAAGCCCTCTCTTCGCCCGTTCTGGGCAAGCCAATCATGAGAACTGGTCGGAAATTTATCGTCGGCACGGGTCTGGTATGTCTCGGCGTGGCCTTGTCGCTGATTGCGCTACGTACATCAGGTCAGTCATCGCCGGCTTTGCAGTCGACCATTGGCGACGCGGTGCAGCAGATGCAAATGGCGCACGAGGCTACGCCGACTGGTGTGCCGCCTTCCTATAGCTGGCAGGCGCAATCGGTGATTCAGGCGGGCAATCGCCCACCGGGCGGGTTCCACGCGATCACCGGCTGGGGGCAGATATTTCGCGCGTCCGGAGCGGCGCCGGTGACACTAAACGTGTCACTTAGGAATTTTCGCACTTACCTTCTCCAGACCTCCGGTGATCTGCAGTTGCTTCAGTCCACCAATACGCTGGATGGCGCTCAATTCAATCCCGACTATCAGGGTAACGTCAATACGCCGGCGGAAATCGGCGTGGACTCGAACGGTTATACGTCGGTTGTGACGAATCCCAACCTCGCATTTCAATTTTGGCCGTCGGCCGGCAAGGTGAACTTCAACTCACGGAACCTGGCTGGAATAGTGGTGGTGGTTGAAGCCAGAATAAACCCGGCAAATGGGCAAGCCGCCGCGGACGTCGATAACAAATACATTTTGTCCGTGGGCGCGGACTATTGGGCAGCCGTGAATTCCGTGTGGGACAACTATCGCAGCAGCGCAGGCGTGGCGACTGGACGGTTCCAGTTCCTGACGACCGAGTGGAAGTGCTTCACGATGACGACGGTTCCCGAGCGCAATAGCGCAGCGTTGCCGGTACTGTTCGCGTGCTAGATGAGTGTGTCAGAGATTCGGGCCGGGGAATGAATTCGATGGCGAGGGTTTTCTGACTTTGCTCATACGGTACGCGTTCTGACCATAAATGACGCACCAGAAGGCGATCAGCGACGCAGCCGTTGCTGTGGAAGGCGCAAACATGATCCAGATTTTCGGCGCGATGAACGGCGAAGCCGCGATGGACAGTAGCGTCACCCCCTGCTTGATCAGAATCAGCCGGTACCGGCGTGCGGCGATGAACCAGGTGGTCAGTCCGTAATCGGCGAACAACACGATCGAGCAGGCGGTGGCGTAGATCATCACAGGCGCCCCGGCCGCGAAGTTCGGGCCATAGATGAGCAGAAACACGGTACGGCCTATGAACAGACTGCCCACGAAGGCGACGGCGCCGAGGATGCCTAGATAAATGCCGAGCTTTTGCGCCTTCTCGCGAAGCTGTATTTCATTTCGTGCGATGAATACCATGCTCGGGCCGAGCGCCAGAGCGAGCGCTGCGCCGACGGAATTCCATTGTTCGACGAGCGATGCCGCCGCCGAATAGATGCCCAGGTCCGCCTTCGAAATCAGCATCCCTAACAGCACACGATCCAGTCTCACGACCAGAACGCCAGCCGCGACCGCCGGCCAGAATTTGAGTCCGCGAATCACGAGGGTTTTCGTCACGACATCGTCGCCGGCAAGCGACTGCGGCGTTTTGAGCGCCAATTGACGATAGCGCCGAAAAGGTCCTGCTGCCGCGACGATGGCTTCGATGGGCCATGCAATCGACGCGATCAGCGCGCCGGCCGAAGCATGCGCCGCGGCGAACAGCCATAGCACCCGGACGCCGCTTGCCAGAGTCTTGGCGCGGGTCACGACCCAAGGGCTTTTCTCGGCATACGCCATTAACGAACCGAGCGCGATCGGTTCGACGATGAGTAGCAAACCCGCGACGATGGCGAGTTCGGCACTGGCACGAATCATCAGAAACCATGCGCCGAGGGAGAAGACCAACATGACGCCGAGCGTCGAAAAGAGGCGCAGACGGAAGGCGCGATAAAACACGAGATGGCGCAGCCGCGGATGCTTGCCGAGAATCGGCGCAACGGATTGAGCGCTGAACAGCAGGGCGGTGCTTCCGGCGACAGCCGAAAGCGACAAGGCGAATTGCAATTCGCCGAAGAGGCGCGCGCCGTAGATGTTGGCAAAAAGATGGTTGCTGGCGACAGCGGCGAGCGCACCCACGACTTTTTCGCACAACACGCCCGTCAGCGACGAGAAAAGGAGCCGGACGAATGGATTCACGACGCCTCTTCAGCTTGCGCTGCGTGAAAGCCCGCTGTGCAGGTTGGGCGTGCTGTGATCGGATGAAAGCTCGAGAAAATGAAGCGCGTTCACACAATCCCTTTTTATTTTCCTGCCGGTTGAGTTTCTCTGCCGCGAGCTGCGCGTGCCGGAATGCGAGCCGCTCCATAGGCCAAAGAACATGTCTTTAGTCTGATGGGTTGCTCCGCAAATCAACGCCCCCATTCAAACGGTATTCTCTCTGGCTCGAATCATAGCGGATCGCTTTGACTCGTTGATTGTTAAGGTATTCTTAGTATCATTTCACTTCATTACCGCTCGTTGTTCCTCTGCGCCGCAGCCGATCTCATGAGCTATCTCATGGACTACCTATAGGCCGCGCGCAGCGCAGATGCCATTGCCGTGCGATTGGATAATTGCGGCCGCAGCCGCTATGAACGATTCGCCGTACACGAGCACGCACGCGCCATGCAAATGAATGGCAACTTTATTTTTCGTTTCGGACTTGC
Organism: Paraburkholderia susongensis; assembly: GCF_900177725.1. GTDB lineage: Bacteria > Pseudomonadota > Gammaproteobacteria > Burkholderiales > Burkholderiaceae > Paraburkholderia > Paraburkholderia susongensis. Next base: position 236,309 of record NZ_FXAT01000004.1, read on the forward strand.
CTCGATGTCGCCAGATATCGGTTGACTCATGTGAGGACCGCGGTGAACTTGCGGTTCGACCGAACGCTGGCGGACACGGAAGACTTGGGACTTTATAGCTGGCGAATTTGCGAAAGAATGTGCCTTGTCACACACTCGTGCGGCATCGGGAGCCATTGATCTGGAGGAGTGTTCTGCGTGCCTGAACGTATAGGAACGTTTGTGACGAGGCAATGAATTTATTTTTATTGTGCTGTCGAGCAGACAGCAAAAGTACAGCAAGGGGCCAGCAAGGGGCCAACGAAAGGCGGCCGATTGCCGGTCCGCCCTCGAAAACTCACAATGCCGCAGTCAGGTTGGTGACCTTCGCATTGCGCAGATAAAGCACGGTGGACAGCACCACTGCCGCCGCCGCGGCAATCGCGGCAAACAGAAACACCGAGCCGTAACCAAACTCGCCCGCGATATACCCGGCCAACGGCCCGGTAATGCCGAGCGACAGATCGAGAAACACCGAATACGCCGACAACGCCGCGCCGCGACTCGCGGGCGGCACGAGCCCGACGGCTTCGACGCCGAGCGCGGGGAACACGAGCGCGAAGCCGAAGCCGGTCAACGCGGCGCCAGCGAGCGCGATATGCGGCTCGGGCGCGAGCCACAGCATCAGGAGACCCGCGCATTCGAATGAAAACGACGCAATCGCGACGCGGAACCCGCCATAGGTCTTGATCGTGTTCGCGAACAGCAGGCGCGCGCCGATAAAGAGCGTGCCGAACAGCGTCAGCGACAGCGCCGCATTCGGCCAGTGCCTCGCGGCATAGAACAGTGTGATGAAAGTCGCGATCGAGCCGAAGCCGGCCGAACCGAGCGCGAGGCCCATGCCATGCGGCAGCACGCGCGTGAACACGCTGCGGTACGACATCCGTTCGCCGTGGACGACCGGCACCGGCGCGATCAGCCGCGCGAGGTAGTAGCCGAGCGCCGCGAGCAGGATCACGAGAATGCCGAGCGTGGTAAAGCCGATGGCATGCGAAAGCGCCACGCCGAGCGGCGCGCCGATGGCGAGCGCGCCGTAGGTCGCGATGCCGTTCCACGAAATCACCCGGGCGTTGTTGTTCGTGCCCACCCGGCCGATACCCCACAGAATCGCGCCCGTGCCGCACAGGCTCTCGCCGAAGCCGAGCACGAGGCGGCTGCACACCAGCAACGCGAGGCTCAGCACCGGCCAGTGCCCGGCCAGCGCCGCGAGCAGCAGGAACACACCGCTCGCGCCGCAACCGAGCAAGCCGATCGACACCGTGCGCTTGGGCCCCAGCGTATCCGCCGAGCGGCCCGCGAGCGGCCTCGACGCGAGCGTCGCGAGGTATTGCACGCTGATCGCCGCGCCCGCGAGCACCGCGCTATAGCCGAGGTCGTCGTGCACGTAGCCCGGCAGCACCGCGAGCGGAATGCCGATCGTCAGGTAGCAAAGAAACGTGAAAAAGACGACAGGAATGATCTGAAGGGTCGTGGCAAATTCGCTGCGGCGGGGTGCGGAGTCGGTGGACATCGGGAAAACGAGACTTGAAATCGACGGAAAGGCGTGATTTTCCCATGGAACCGATTCCCTTGCAGGAGTTGCTCAAATAATGGCCGGGTTAAACGGCTAGTCGAAGCTATATAAAGGTCGATTTTTGGCATGCCACTGGGTGTTTTTTGGCCGGACGGCGTTGCACGCCATTATTTTTAATGGCGTTAAATCCGCAGAAATAATAAAAAAGCGGCAGAAATACACCTCCAACATAAGCACAGCGCCGCGCAAATTCATCCCGATATCGTTTTGCGGATATGTCCCGCATGCGATTCGCGCTATGGGTTGCGTTTATTGACGGTGATAGCTTTCAAACCATCGTCGCGGCGCCTGCGCGCGGACACAGAACCACAGAGAGCAACGAGACATGACTGAGCCGATTCGCTTCTATCACCGCAACGCGATCCGCGAAATCAAGGACGCGCCCGTTACCCGCACGGTGCTGCAGTATCTGCGCGAGGACGCGCATTGCACCGGCACCAAGGAAGGCTGCGCGGAAGGCGACTGCGGCGCGTGCACGGTCGTGATCGGCGAGCGCAACGCGGCGGGCGGCGTCGACTTCAAGGCGGTCAACGCGTGCATCCAGTTCATGCCGACGCTCGACGGCCGCGCGCTCTTCACGGTCGAAGACCTGCGCCAGCCCGACGGGTCGCTGCATCCCGTGCAGCAGGCGATGGTCGACTGCCACGGCTCGCAATGCGGCTTCTGCACGCCGGGCTTCATCATGTCGATGTGGGCGCTCTACGAGAAACACGGCCACGAGCAGGGCTGCGCGAACCGCTCGGTGCCCTCGCGCGAGACGATCGGCAATGCGCTCACGGGCAACCTGTGCCGCTGCACCGGCTACCGGCCGATCATCGACGCGGCCGAGCACATGTTCGAAGCGCCCGCGCCGCAAGCGCCGGTGAACGTGAAGGCGCTCGCCGCCGCACTGGCCTCGATCGGGCGCGACGACACCTTCCGCTACGAGCATGCCGGCCAGCAATTCGCCGCGCCGCGTACGGTCGCCGCGCTCGCGCAACTGAAAGAAGCGGAACCGGCCGCGCGCATTCTCGCGGGCAGCACCGACATCGGCCTGTGGGTCACGAAGCAGATGCGCGAACTCGGCAACATCGTCTACGTCGGTCAGATCGACGAGCTGCAAAAGCTCGAAACCCACGACGACTGGATCGAGATCGGCGCGGGCGTGAGCGTCGAGAAAGCGTACGCGGAGATCGCGAAGCAGTATCCGGAGCTCACCGAAATGTGGCAGCGCTTCGCGTCGCTGCCGATCCGCAATGCCGGCACGCTCGGCGGCAATATCGCCAACGGTTCGCCGATCGGCGATTCGATGCCGGGTCTGATCGCGCTCGGCGCGCGCGTGATCGTGCGCGGCGGCGAGATCGAGCGCGAGATGCCGCTCGAAGACCTGTACCTCGCGTATCAGAAGAGGGACATGGCCGGGCACGAGTTCGTGGTCGGCGTGAAGGTGCCCACGCGCACCGGCGCGCGCGCGAATCTGCGCTTTCGCACCTACAAGCTCTCGAAGCGCTTCGACTCGGACATCTCGGCCGTGTGCGCGGCGTTCTCGTTCATCCCCGATGGCAACGTGATCCGCGAGCCGCGCATCGCGTTCGGCGGCATGGCCGCGACGCCCAAGCGCGCTTCGCATGCCGAAGCCGTGCTGCGCGACGCTGAATGGCACGAGGCGACCGCGCAGGCCGCGATGCTCGCGCTCGGCAACGACTACGCGCCGCTCTCCGACATGCGAGCGACGAGCGACTACCGTCTCGAAGCCGCGAAAAATACGCTGTACCGCTTCTGGCTCGAAACGCGCACGCAGCATCCACTGCCGAAGAGCGCACTCGATGTGCGCGCGGTCGTTGCGGCCGGCGAATGCGCATCGGGATGCGTGCCTGCTGGCGCGGGCGCTTGAGAGACGGCGCGTTCGAAGCGCATGCGAAACGCGTGTAGAGCGCGCGTTCAAGGAATACGGAGAACTCAATAATGAACCAGCAAGCCGAACCGTTTCTGAAAGAGCTTCAGGATCTCGACGACTTCACCCAGGTCCACGTGTCGCGTCCGCACGAATCGGCGCATCTGCACGTGAGCGGCCGCGCGACCTACACCGACGACATCCCCGAGATGGCCGGCACGCTGCACGCGGCGCTCGGGCTCTCGGCGAAAGCGCACGCGAAGCTCGTGTCGATCTCGCTCGACAAGGTGCGCGCGACACCCGGCGTGGTCGCGGTCTTCACCTCCGACGACATTCCCGGCGTCAACGACGTGGGCCCGATCATCCACGGCGACGATCCGATTCTCGCCGATGGCGTCGTGCAATACGTCGGCCAGCCGATGTTCATCGTGGTCGCGACCTCGCACGATACGGCGCGGCGTGCGGCGCGTCTCGCCGAGGTGGTCTACGAGGAGCTGCCGGCGGTTCTGACCGCGCAGCAGGCGCGCGCCGCGAACCAGTTCGTGCTGCCGCCGATGAAACTCGCGCGCGGCGATGCCGGCACGAAGATCGCACGCGCCGCGCGTCGCGAGGCGGGTGAAATGCTGCTCGGCGGCCAGGAGCAGTTCTATCTCGAAGGGCAGATTTCCTACGCGGTGCCGAAGGATGACGACGGCATGCACGTCTACTGCTCGACGCAGCATCCGACCGAAATGCAGCACCTCGTCGCGCACACGCTCGGCGTTGCTTCGCATAACGTATTGATCGAATGCCGGCGCATGGGCGGCGGTTTCGGCGGCAAGGAATCGCAGTCGGCGCTGTTCGCGTGCTGCGCGGCGCTCGCCGCATGGAAGCTGCTGTGCCCGGTCAAGCTGCGCCCGGACCGCGACGACGACATGATGGTGACCGGCAAGCGCCACGATTTTCACTACACGTACGAGGTGGGCTACGACGACGAGGGCGTGATCGAAGGCGTCGCGGTCGACATGACCTCGCGCTGCGGCTTTTCCGCCGACCTGTCCGGCCCGGTGATGACACGCGCGCTGTGCCACTTCGACAACGCATACTGGCTGTCGGACGTATCGATCGACGGCTTCTGCGGCAAGACCAACACGCAGTCGAACACCGCCTTTCGCGGCTTTGGCGGCCCGCAGGGCGCGTTCGCGATCGAGTACATCATCGACAACGTCGCGCGCTCGGCCGGCCTCGACGCGCTCGACGTGCGCCGCCGCAACCTGTACGGCAAGACCGAGCGCAACCAGACGCCGTACGGCCAGGTCGTCGAAGACAACGTGATTCACGAGCTGATCGACGAACTCGAGGCGACGAGCGACTACCGCGCGCGCCGCGCGGCGATCGACGAGTTCAACGCGAACAACGAGATCCTCAAGAAAGGGCTCGCGCTCACGCCGGTCAAGTTCGGCATCGCGTTCAACGTGACGCACTTCAACCAGGCCGGCGCGCTCGTGCACATCTACACCGATGGTTCGGTGCTCGTGAATCACGGCGGCACCGAAATGGGCCAAGGGCTCAACACGAAGGTCGCGCAGGTCGTCGCGCATGAACTCGGCGTCGGCTTCAACCGCATTCGCGTCACCGCGACCGATACGAGCAAGGTCGCCAATACGTCGGCGACAGCGGCTTCGACCGGTTCCGACCTGAACGGCAAGGCCGCCCAGGACGCCGCGCGTCAGTTGCGCGAACGGCTCGCCGCGTTTGCCGCCGATCGCTTCGGCGCGGGCCGGGTGAACGTGCGGGACGTGCGCTTCGTGCATGACCGCGTGGTGGTCGGCGATGTGGCCGTGCCGTTCGAAGAGCTCGTCGCGAAGGCCTACGTCGCGCGTATCCAGCTCTGGTCCGATGGCTTCTATGCGACGCCGAAACTCTACTGGGATCAGTCGAAGCTGCAGGGCCGGCCGTTCTACTACTACTCGTACGGCGCGGCGGTGTCGGAAGTCGTGATCGACACGCTGACCGGCGAAATGCGCGTGCTGCGCGCCGATGCGTTGCATGACGTGGGCGCGTCGCTGAATCCGGCGCTCGACGTGGGCCAGGTGGAAGGCGCGTTCATTCAGGGCATGGGCTGGCTCACGACCGAGGAACTGTGGTGGAACGCGGGCGGCAAGCTCATGACGCATGCGCCGTCGACCTACAAGATTCCGACCGTCAACGACGTGCCGCCGGTCTTCAACGTTCGGCTCTTCAAGAACCGCAACGCCGAGGACAGCATCCACCGCTCGAAGGCAACCGGCGAGCCGCCGCTGCTGCTGCCGTTCTCGGTGTTTTTCGCGGTGCGCGACGCGGTGTCGGCGGTGGGCGGGCACAAGGTCAATCCGCCGCTCAACGCGCCCGCGACCAGCGAGGAAATCCTCAAGGCGGTCGGCGCGGTGCGTGCCGCCACCACAGCGGCGCGGCAGGACTGACGGCGAGAGGAAAACGAGCGGGAGCGAAGCATGGGAGTACGTATCAATGATCTTCAAAGCGGGACGTGCGCGATGAACGATAGCGCGCCGGTCCGGATCGGCCGACGCAATGCCGCGTCCGATCTCGCGCCGCGCCCGGCGCCGATGCATATCGTGCTGTTCGGCGCGGGACATGTCGGGCATGCGCTCGTGACGCTGCTCGGCAGTCTGCCGTGCGTGGTGCAATGGGTCGACGAACGCGACGAACTGTTCCCCGACGAAACGCCGCACAACGTGCAGGTCGAAGCGACCGACACGCCCGAGGCGATTGTCGACGCGGCGCCGCCGGGCGCGTGGTTTCTCGTGATGACGCACAACCATGCGCTCGATTTTTCGCTGGCCGCGCGCATCATGCGGCGGCGCGATTTCAGCTACTTCGGCATGATCGGCTCGAAGACGAAGCGCGTGAAATTCGAGCGGCGTTTGCTCGATCGCGGCGTCGAACTCGAGCGGCTTGCGGACATGACCTGTCCGATCGGCGTCGAGGGGATCGTCGATAAAGCGCCTGCGGCGATTGCGGTTGCCGTGTGCGCGCAGTTGCTGCAATTGAGAACGCAGCAGGGCGTGGATCGGGTTGACGGGCCGGCGCGGATTCGCGACGCGGATGCTCTCGGGCGGACCGTGGAGCCAGCCACGATGTAGACCACGATCACGGCGCAAAGAGTTTGCGCGAACGTTCGAGGGGGACGGCGCTTAGGCGCCGTCCCCCTCGTCTTTTTACGGCTGCGCTTTCGTGACCGCCTTTGCGCCCGCCTGCGTCACCCGCGATTTCACGCGCGGTATTCTCTGCGCGACCAGTTCATTCGATACCCCGGACATCAGCGTTCTCAACCAGCCGACATCGCTCGGCCGATCCGGCTGCGGATGCCAGAACTGATAGCACCTGATGCGCGGAAACGCGATCGGCACTTCGACGACCGCGAGCGGCAGCATGCTCGCGTAATGCATCGCGAAGCGGCGCGTCGTCGTGAAGATCAGATCCGATTGCAGCAGCGTTTGCGGCACGAGCCCGAAGTAGGGCAACGTCGCGACGATGCGCCGCTCGGCGCGCGCCCGCGCGAAACCCGTGTCGATCGCGCCGCCGCGCGCGCCGCTATAGGGCGTCGGCGCGAGATGCGGCGCGGCCAGATACGCGTCGCGCGTGAGCGGTTCGCGCGTCAACGGATGATCGGCGCGCATCATGCATACCACGGTGTCGGAGAACAGGTCGCTGCGCTCGAAGCGCGGATCGGGCTTCGGCCAGTTGCCGATCACGAGATCGAGTTCGCCGGCGTCGAGCGCGGCCGAATGATCGAACTGCGGTCCCAGCGATTCGATCTCGAGCCGCGCATGCGGCGCTGCCTCGCGAAACCGCGCGATCACGGTCGGCATGAAGAAGTCGTTCAGATAATCGGGCGCAGCCACGCGGAAGGTGCGGCGCGAGCGGCCCGGGTCGAAGTCGCCGTGCGGCGTCGCGACGAAATCGACGTCGCGCAGCACGCGCTGCGCGGCCGCGAGCAGCGACTCGCCGTATTCGGTCGGCACCATGCCCGACTTGCCGCGCACGAGGATCGGATCGCCGAGCGTTTCGCGCAGCTTGCGCAGCGCGGTGCTGATCGCGGGCTGGGTTTGATTCAGACGCTGCGCGGTCTGCGTGACGCTGCGCTCGACGAGCAGCGTGCGCAGCACGCGCACGAGCCAGATATCGAGTGAGGCGGCGGTTTCGTCCATGATGAAAGCGTGGCGGCGCGGGCGGGGTGGGGCCGCGTGAAGCGTGGCGCCCAGCTTGCCCGCCGCGCGGTCCACGCGCGGGGTGCAAAGGTTATAACCTTAGGCTGGTTTGCGGGGAGCGGCATAGCGGGCGCGGTATGGCCGGCATCAGCGCGGCGCTCGTTCAGGCGCGCTTACGCCGGCTTATCCGCGAGCCCCCACGGCAGCGAACTGATGCGCTTCACTTCCCGCGACTCGAGCCAGTTCGGCGTGCGCGCGCAATACAGCACCATCGGCAGCGCGTCCTCGCCCCAGAACAACTGGTCGTTCAGACGGAAGGTCGGCACGCCATACACGCCGAGGCTGATCGCATCGGCCGTATTGCGCTGCAACTGCGCTTTCACGTCCTCGTTCTGGATCAGCTCCGGGCCGTCCGGTTTGCCGACGCGTTCGCACAACTCGGCGAACGCTTCGTCGCTCGACGGGTCGCGGCCTTCGCGCCAGATGAAGCGGAAAATCTCGCGCACGAACTGAACGTCGCCGTTCGCCGCGGTGGCGAGCAGCAGCGGCTTCATCGAATCGAACGGATGCGCGGGCGGCATGCGGTACGGAATGCCGAGCTGCTCCGCGCGAAACAGCGCGTGCCGGTACATGAAGGTGCGCTTGGCGGGCACGCTGTACGCCGAGCGCTGCCCCCAGTGGTGATACAGATCGTTCAACACGACCGGCTTGAACGCGAAGTCGAAGCCGGGCCATTTATCGTGTTGCTCGAGCAACAGGTAGGTGAACGGCGAGACGAAATCGTAGAACCACAGCGGCTGTTTGGCGGCGATGCCAACGGTCATAAATGTCTCCCGGATTGCCTGTTTCGGACGGCGCGGACGGTGCGTCTGCTATCGCGTCAAAATTGTAATGATCTTACGCGGTGCGGCCCCGGTTTGCACCCGGTCGATATTCCCTGGGTGCGGGAGCGCCAACCGGAGGGCGCTGGCGCTTTGCACTGGTTGGCGTGACTTCGCTGGCTAAGGAAGGGAGGGGCGGTGCCGGGTTCGCTGGCGTCGGCGGCTGTTCGTTCATGTTCGTTCAGCTTTTTGCGCCGCCGGTTTGCTCCGATGCTTGCCCTGCTGTTTGCCCTGCCGCTTGCGCAGCCGTTGGCTCGGTGGTTGGCTTCGCCGTCTGCTCTGCCGCCTGCTGCGCCGCTTCGTCGTCCGCTTCATCGTCCTCTTCGTCTCGCGGACCCAGCGCGTCGCGGCTTCCCGTGAGCCGGCGCCGCACGAAGCCGATGTGTTCGCGCAGCACGTAGAACTGGTCCGCGTATGCGAGCGGCATTTTCATGCCGTTGACGGAGTCTTCGATCGTGTCGAGCCGCTCGATTAGCGACGTGCGCTCGGCGGCCGAATGTTCGCTGAGCGCGCTGCGCTCGATCGCGATCAGCGCGCCATACCAGCGGTAGATACGCGACTTGACCCGCCACGCGTAGAGCCCCGGCACGATGCGCAGCGCCGGCACGAGCAGCACGATCAGCGGCACGACGACCACGAGCAGCCGGTCGGCAAGACTTGCGATCCAGAACGGCAGCATCCGGTACAGGAAGCTCTTGCCCGACTTGTAGTAGCGCGCGGCGTCGTCGGAGAGCGGGAAGTCGTGCGCGATCGGCGCGGGGAATTCGCCGGCTCGCTGCATGATCGTCGCGCCGCCGTGCACCTCGCGCGCCGCTTCGATCAGCAGATCCGACAGCGCCGGATGCAGCGAGTCGCGCGCCACCAGTTCGGCGGTCGGCGCGACGATGTTGATCGAGTTCGCCGGCAGGTTCTTGCCGAGGTCGAACGCGCCCATCGGCATCTTCAGCTGGGTCAGGTATGGAAAGCGGCGCGTGTAGGCGTCGGCCTGCGTGAAATCGTAGAAGCGGATGTTTTGCGTGCGGTACAGCTTGCCCATCACCGCCGGTTGCGCCGAATCGCCGGCGAGGAAGGCCGCGTCGATCTTGCCGTCGATCAGCGCGTTGGCGGCTTCGTCGCCGGAGAGCGGCAGCAGCTTGGTCGGGCCGCCCGGCACGATGCCGTTGGCCTTGAGCAGCGCGAGCGCGAGTTCACGCGTGCCGCTGCCTTCGGCGCCGATCGCGAGCCGCTGGCCCTTGAATTCGGACAGCCAGTTGACGGGCGCGCCGTGATAGAAGACCGCGAGCGGCACGTAGGCGACGCTGCCGAGCGACATCAGGTCTTTGCCTGCCGTGCCCGGCGTGACGCCGCTCTGCACGAAGCCGACGTCGACGTTCGACTTCGGGTCCGAGAGCCGTTTGAGGTTTTCTAGCGAGCCTTGCGAGTCCAGCACGTTCAGCGTGATGCGGTTGCGCGCGAGGATCGCCTTGTACTTTTGCGCGGCATTCCAGAAGGTGCTGCCGACCGGGCCGGCGCTGATCGTCAGCGTGCTCGGCGGCGCGGGCTGGATGAGCCGCACGGCGGCCCAGATCGCGACGATGGCGACCAGCACGAGCGGGCCGAACGAGACCGCCAGGTCGCGCCATGAGATCGCGACAAAACGGGCGACGAGATGGGGAGGGCGGGTGCGGCCGGTGGCTGGCTTCATCGGATTATGTAACGGCGATAGTCGAAAAGACGAAAGCGAGAAAGCGGACGGGCGGTGCGGCAGGGTGCGCCTCGGCGTGCTTTCGCGCGCGTCCACGCTCTCGCATGAATCGCGCCGAAGCGTCCGTCCCGCCGGGCCGGGCATCGTCATGGTCCGCAAGTTCGCAGACCGCGTGGCGGTGCGCGTCGCGCCGATGGTACCCGAGATTGGCGCGGCGGCGAAACGCGCGGCGCGGCGGCTCGCCGACAAAGGCGTAACAAATCGTGAACCACAGGGGAACTGCGGGGGAACGGCAGGGGAGTTGCGGGGCGAATTGCGGTGAACGTCACGTGCCCGTTGCATGACCCGCAAGCGAAGTGCAAGGAAGCCTCGCGTGACTCGCGCACGAGTCCCACATGGGTCGTCCATGCACCGGATGTGAACACTGTCTGAGCCTCGCATCAACCGTGCGCACCCTCGCTCCCTATCTACTACGCATCACTACGCAGGCCGCCGCCCGCTGTCGCCGCGTCACGCCGGGCGCTAAACCCTTTGCGCTTCTGCTCCGGCTAGATTAAATTGTGCATCGCTACCGCGAACCAGCGTTTGCGCGGCGCGATCCCGGCACGACAGACAAGAACCGGGTGCGCCGGCGGACCTCGCGGTTTGCCGGTTTTCATGCCGGTCCGCAGCGCCGCCCTTGGCCGGGCGGCACATGACGGACAGGATGAGTGGCAGCCGGCCTCTCTCGCCTCTCGCATACCGTGTCGTAGCCATAGCCGGTCGTCGCTGGTGCGTTCGTTCGCGCCACGATGGCCGCACGTAGTCGTAACGAAGCCGCTTGACATGCGGTCCAATGTGAAATCAAGGAGAAGAGAGCTATGAAGACGGTCGGTTTTCTGAAAACGCTGGGTTCGGTTGTGGCGATGGTGGTGGCGTGCAACGTGTACGCTCAGGCAAGCGGTCCGGCGACGGACACGACCTCGGCGGCAGCCAGCGTCAAGGCTGGCAAGCGTGCGAACCATCAGCTCGGCCGCAAGGTGCGCGGCGTGCTCGCGAAGACCCAGGGTCTCGACGTATCGAACATCGCCGTGCGCGCGCGTGGCGGCGCGGTGACGCTGACGGGCTCGGTGCCGAGCCAGGGCCAGATCGAGACCGCCGGCGATGCCGCCAAGGGCGTCGCGGGCGTGACGTCGGTCACGAACAAGCTGACCGTCATGCAGCAGTAAGCGGCGCGCCATGCCTTGGCATGGCGCGGGCGGCGCGATACAGACGGCGCCGCATAAGCGTCATCGCGTGCGGTCTTGTAGACAATCAGGCCCCGGCTTTATCGCCGGGGCTTTTTTTCGCCGCTGTCTTTCGCCGTCCTCTGCCGGTTTTTGACTTCAGGCAAGCGCTGGACGCGGCGGATGGCCCGTCCCGGCGAGCCGCGCGATGGGCGCCGCCGCCTTGCATTCGTGCGCTGCGACACAGTGCTGACGCATTCCGAGGCGTACTCTGACGTTAGGAACGGGAGTCAACGTCATGAGTACCACGCTTTTTCGCTATATCGATCTGCCGATCGGCGATCGGGCCGCTTTCGAACTAGTGTGCGCGCGGCACGGCTTCGCGCCCGTGCATTTCGACATCAGCGCGAGCGCGAGCCCGGACGAGCCCACGCATGAGCGTCTCGTTACCGTGCGCCGCGGCGGCTGGGCGCAGTCGTACCGTGAGCGTCACGGTCAGTGGATCAGGCAGTTCGACGCGGATCTGACTAGCCGGTTTTTCAAGTAGAGCGCATCAGCCATTGCATCATTGCGTCGCGCCGGCCCGGCACGTCAGGACAACACCAGCCGCCCCCCGACCAGCGTCAGCGTCGCGGCGAGCAGATTGCGCAGCAGCGCATCCGGTGCGCGCGACGACAGATAGCTGCCGATCGCGATCCCTGGCAGCGAACCCACCAGCAGCGACAACAGCATCGACCAGTCGATCGAGCCGAGCAGCCAATGGCCCGCGCCCGCGAGCAGCGTCAACGGCACCGCGTGCGCGATGTCGGAGCCGACGATGCGCGTGGTCGGCAGCAGCGGATACAGCAGCAGCAACACCGTCACGCCGATCGCACCTGCGCCGACCGAGGTCAGCGATACCAGCACGCCGAGGATCGCGCCCGTGAGCATCGTCAGCGCGAGCGTGCGTCCCTGGCTCGGCGCGCGTTGTTTGCGCGCGCCGAGCGCCGCGAGCTGCGGACGGAACACCAGCGCGATGGCCGTGACGAGCAACGCCGCGCCGAGCACGACCTGAATCAGCCGGCTCGCGCCCGGCGTATCCATCCCATGACGGTGCAGCAGGATCAGCGTGATCGTCGCCGCGGGAACGCTGCCGGCGGCGAGGCGCAGCGTGATCTGCCAGTCGACCGAGCCCTTCAGTCCGTGCACGAGCGTGCCGGTCGCCTTGGTGGCGGCTGCGTAGAGCAGGTCGGTGCCGACCGCGGTAGCTGGGTGCACGTTGAACAGCAGGACGAGGATCGGCGTCATCAGCGAGCCGCCGCCGACGCCCGTCAGCCCGACCAGAAAGCCGACGAACAGGCCGGAGACGGAGTACAGCAGATCGATGTGGGGAAGAGCCATTGAGCGGACAGCTGACGGATCGGAGGTGAATGGTTGGGCGGCAAGGCCGGCGCGCGCGCCGGGCGGGTCTGCGCGGCGCGCGTGCGGTCAGCGGCAGGGATGAGGCATGGCGCGTCTCGCGCCCGTTTTACGACTGCGGCACAGGCGCCGGGGAATGAAGCCGGGGTGCGCCGCACCGGTTGCCTTGGCCGCCGCCCGCGCGACGAAAGGCGCTATTGTCGCAAAACTGCCGCGCCTGCGTGCGGGACGTGCTCGGGGCCGATGCGCCGTATGCTGCGCCGGGCGCTGCCCGGAGTGCAAAGCGAACGCGCCGTATGCTGCGCCGGGGGCTGCCCGGAGTACAACGCGAACACGCTCCATGCCGCGCCCGCTAACTGTCGGACTCAAAGCGCGCGGCGGATTTCGACGACGCCGAACGCCGCGAGCATGAAGCCGACCACGCGGTCGATCGCGACGCGCAGTTTCGTGCCGATCGCATGGCGCGCGAGCGACACCACGGTCACGAGAAAACACCACCACGCGATCGAGCCCGTGAACACGCCGCCCACCGTGGTGAGCGCGATGGCCGGCGAGAACGCTCCGCGCGGCGCGAGCGTCGTGAAGAGCGCGGCGAACATGATGACGGTCTGCGGATTGGTCAGCGTGAGCAGCAACGCGCTCGCGTACGCGCGCAGCGCGCCGGCGCGGCCGACCTGCGCGAGCTTGCCGTTGCCGTTGGCGTCGGAGGTGTCGGCGGGCGGCTTCTGCAGCAGCGCGCGCACGCCGAGATAGAGCAGGAAAAGGCCCGCGAGCAGATGCAGCGGGCGGTCGTACGCGAGCATGAACTGCGAAATGCCGACGAGGCCGAGCGCCGCGATCAGCCCGTAGGCCGCGTCGCCGCTCGCGATGCCGAAGCCGATCGCGAGCCCCGCGCGCGGGCCGCCGCTCAGCGTGCGGCGGATGCACAGCATGCCCATCGGGCCGACCGGCGCGGCAATCGCAAGGCCGACGCCCGCGGCGGTGAAGAAAAGACTGCTAGTGGACATGGGCAGGTTCCCGGGCGGTTGTTCTGGTTGAGTTGGGCAGCCAACGCACCCGCCAGCATAGCCATGCCGAAAATCGCGGGCAAGGGCGGCGATGAACACGGCACGCGGCCGCGCGCGTGCTCACTGCGTCGTGCGAAAAAAAGCCCGCCCTGAACTGCACCCCAACGGGGGCTTTCATTTATTCTCTGGCGCAATAGCGCTGCCAAAGTCTCATCAGGATCGAGTACGCCAGAATAGTCACAACCAGGTCGATAGCGATCATTGAGCCAATGTAGAACATTTCGTAATCGGCAACTCCGAACGTCTCCGAGATCACAATTAAATAGTGTTGCTGAGACAACGTCATTGGAAGCGGATAGGTATGGACATACCGACCGGCCAAAAAAAACAGTCCGCAGAACAGCAGCACCTTGGCCGCTTTACGGGCAAGTGCTTCCATTTGCTATTACCTCGATCCAGCCATATGCGCGTATGTCTGAGCTGCCGACCCGGATAGTTCCAGTTCGCAGTAGCGCTTGCCGAAGATTGTGAAAGTCCACACGGCTTTGCAGTGTAATGCACCCGAACGAATGTCCGCCTCCTCCGGAAGGATGTAACCGGAAATTGCCGCGCTTTATACCATTCACCCACGTCCAGTCATCAATCAAACCATCGTTCCGATACAGACCAAACCATTCCGAATGATCGGTCGCAGCCCCCATGACGCTGTTCCATGTATCTTTGGCAAAGGCCTCTGCTCTCGAACCGATACCGCCGCCAGGTCGATCGACGATCCAATATTTCCCGGCAGGCAAAGGGCCTTTGCCTGCTACCGAAGTGCATCCACCTCGATTGCGGTATATATCATCGCCTGAAAACGCCGGAAACGACCCGATACCCATCATATCCAGATACAAAACTGGCTTGTTATCGACTACAAATCTGCCTTGTAGAGCCATAGGTTCCTCACTGGTTGTTATCGTTCCATACGGTCATCGGGAAACTTGATGTTCCCCTTCGTGTAATGCCATGTGATGCGGCCGTACATGAGGGAAACTGACTCGACGTGATTGAGTTGCGACATTCCGGCAAGTTTGATGTTCGCCATGCCTTTGCCTTGCACTGACTCAAGATCAGTGAGGCGAATGCCTCTTGCATCAGGTTTCCCCTTTGGCGTTGAAACCTTCACCATAGAGGCGCAGGCCAATGGCGTGTAATCAGATGATTCCGAAAAAAAAGCCCGCCTCTCCGAAACAGAGGCGGGCTTTTTTTCGCTGCGCGATGCGGGCCGACATCGCGGCCGGCTTCCTGACTGACTTACATCACGAACATCATGAACATCGCGACTTACATCCCGACGTAACCAACCGGCACCGTGGAATTCGCCTTCGCAACCGACGCGTTATTCGACACCACATACACCGGCGACTCCGTCAGATTCAGCGTCAACGTGCCGTTGCTGTAGTTCGTGCTCACCGCGTTGCCCATCATGTCGATCACCTTCACGGTGCCGCTCGTGCCCGGCTCGTCGACAGCGAGGCTGTACGGCACGCTATAGGTCGCGCTGAAACCGCTGCTTGCGCTCCACACGTTGTTGTTGTGCGTCCACAGCGCGGTAATCACCGCGCCGTTGCCGACCTGCTGGAACGCGTACGCATAGACGCCGGTCGGCGTGCCGTTCACGGGGCCGAGCGTGGTCGTGCCGTCGAGCGTGTGCGTCATCGCGCTGATCGCCATCGCGACCGGCTTCGGGCTGATGTTCGCCGCGCCGAATGCGCCTTGCGCGTCGTTCAGATCGAAGAACGTGCCGTAGCCGACTTCGCCCGGATAGTCCGCGCCGTAGAACACGTAGGTCTGATCCGCGCCTTCGCCGAGCGTGATGATGTGCATGCGCGCGGCGACCGCGGCCTGCGCATACAGCACGTTCGCGCTCGGATAGTTCGGGCCGTACGAGCTGCCGAGGTCGTAGCTGATGCCCGCCTCGGTCGAGAACAGATGCATGCCCGTGCGGTAGTCGGTCGCCATTTCCGCGCGCAGATCGCGCATCTGGCCGCGCAGCGAACCGTCGGCGGTCGACGGGTCGCTGTCGTAGCGCTCAGGCGGATGCGACGGCGAGGTGCCCGCATCGTAGTAGCCGTGCGTCGCGACCGCGTCGATGTATTGCCCGAAGCCGAGCGGCGCGAGACGTTTGAGGCGTGTCGTCGTCAGGCTCGGGAAGGCGTCGGTGGGACCGAGCACCATCGCGTGCGGATCGGTCGAATGAAGGCCCTGATAGACGGCCTTGTACATCGCGACGAAGTTCGCGTCGGTGTCGGCCCACATCTCGTTCGGCTCCCACGTCACCTGATAGTAGTTCACCGATTGCGCCGGAAAATAAGCCGCGCGAATCGCGTTCGATTCGGTGCCGACGCGGCTCATATAGTTTTGGTAGTACGAAAGATCGGCCGGCGGATTCGTGTCGTCCTGGTATGCGCCGCTGCTGCTCGCCCAAGCGGGAATGCCGTCGAGGCGGATCAGACGCATCACGTTGCCGGACTTGTAGAACGGATCGAGATTATCGGCCGACGGGTTGAAGGTGTTTGGGCCGTTCGGCTCCATCGCCGAGAGCTCGCGGTCGTCGATCGTTGACGAAATGCCGAGCGCGGCGAGCACCGGCGCGTTGTCGTTCGCGCCCTGCATACCGAAGCGATGCTGCTCCTGACGTGCATACGTCACCGCGGGAACGATGCCGGAAAGATTCGGCAGCACGCCGAAGGTCGCCATGCCGACCGGCCGCGTACCGGCTTGCGGCAACTGGCCGCCGTTTTTCGCGAGCGTGCCCGTCGCCGAAAAGTAGCCGGCGAGCGTCGACGTGCAGTTGAACGTGATCGTCTTCGAGCCGGCCGGCACCGGTGTGCTGCCACTGGCGGCGACGTTGCCGAGCGTGTCGGTGACGGCCCAGTTCAACGTGTCCGCATTCGGCGCGTTGGTGTTGAAAACGAGGTTGAAGGTGCCGCCGTTCGCGAAGATGCGTGTGCCGTCGGCGCTCGGGGTGTCGGCGGAAAGCGTGGCGCTGCCCGAACCGGCCGACGTGACCGGCGACACGCAGCTCAGTTGCGCGGGCACGGTGCCGGCCGGATTCAGCGTGGCCGCGCCGTTGCCGTTTGCGGCCGTGCTCGAGCCGGTGGCTGCGCCGTTGCCATTGCGGCCGTTTCGGCCATTGGCCTGGGTGGCCGTACCGTTCGCGGAGTCACCACCGCCACCGCCGCCGCATGCGGCGAGTGCGAGAGACAGCGTGGAGACGAGAAGGAGTTGCGATTTCTTCAATCTGGGAGTCATGCCTTGTAGCCTTCGCTGGCTGTCGGCGCCGCATGCATTCTCCTCGGAGAAATCAGGTCGCATGACTCCGCACCGACGAGCGACGCGTTTGGCGGAATCGGACGACCAGGCAGGTACGACGAAAACAACCGGGATTTGACGGGCAGTGCGACTTGCATCGCATTGCTTGATTCTTGCTGCGCCAGTCAACGAAATTCTTTCTGCTTCGTCGGACAGCAATATTCGAAAAGGGAGAATCGACCGCGACGATACGCATTAATTTGTTTAAAAGAAGTAACGAGTCGTTACGTATGAACAATCCGGGGCGGTAATTGTATTGAGCAGAAGAAAGTAAAGATAAGATGAAACCAGTCTTTATCCGCCAGATCCGGATGAAGCGTCACTCATCAAGAAACGGACAACTGAATATCATCAGACACGGAGAGCCCGCCACAATGAGCAGAGAAATGGGTGCTGGCACTCATTGGGCCGCCGAAAAAGTCTTGGGGTTGGCGTAATAGTGCTGAACCTTCGGTGTAACGTTTCCTCGCGACGTTGACATCGCAGCACAACGCTCGCTGCTTCAAGAAGCCGACGGCGCGTTGCGCTTCGGGACGCGTCGAAAGCGAAGCTGCAATGCCGACGTGATCTGGAGGACATCGCCCACGGGGGCGGCCCTTCCTTCCGCTGCGCAAAAAAGGCGGTTATCCCGAGAGACCAATCGTGAGGATTCTTCAACTGGTTCACGCACCGCGATTGTCCGGCGCAGAAGTACTCGTAAAAGGTGTCGCCATTCACCATCAGCGTGCGGGCCATGAAGTCTGCATCGCGTCGCTGCTTCCGCAACAGGACGACTTCGCCGAGATTCGCGCCGAACTGCAGGCAGCCGGCGTGACGTGCCTCTTTCCGGACACGCATTACGGCAGACTGGGCAAGCTGATTCACCTCTATCGCGTCGTGCGTCAATTCCGGCCCGATTTCATCGTTGCGCACGCCACGCTCGCCGCGCTCTACGTGCGGCTTCTACCTGTGCATACGCCGATTGCGTGGGTCATGCATTCGGGCGTCAACGACTTCGAGAACAGCGCGCTCAAGCGTGCCGAGCGGCTGCTGTCGCGCCGCGCGAGGGCGGTCATCGGCGTGTCGCAGCAGAATATCGACGACTATCTGCGCGAGATCGGCCGGCATCCGTCGATGGTGGTGATCCCGAACGGCGTGGATGCGTCGCTATTCGCGCAGGACAATGCGGCGGCGACGCCGGCCCTCGACGTGCCGCCCAAGCAGATCGTGCAGCTCGGCCGTTATATCGAAGGCAAGAGCCAGCTCGATACGATCCGCGCCTTCATGCGTGTGCTGGAGCGCGAGCCGGATGCGCATTTGCTGTTGTGCGGCGTGGTCGAAGATCTCGGCTATCACGCGGCGGTGGTCGCGCTGGTCCGTCAGTTCGGACTCGAGAGCAAGGTGACGGTGGATGGCCCGCGCTCCGATGTCGCCGCGATTCTGCGCTCCTCGCGTGTCTTCGCGATGCCTTCGCGCTTCGAGGCGCAGAGCATCGGTTTTCTCGAAGCGCTCGCGTCGGGGATTCCGATCGTCGCGAACCGCATTCCGTCGTTCGGTTTCGCGAGCGCGTTCGCGAGCGTGAGCCTCGTCGACACGACCGATCCCGAAGCCTACGGCCGCGCGCTTCTCAACGCGCTGGACATGCCGCGCTCGACCCGCCAGCTCGCCGGTTATACGCTGCATGACACGGCGGATCGCTATATGTCGATCGCACGGAAGTTCGTGCATCCGCTGCAGGTGTCGGCCTGAAGAAGTCGGCCTGAAAGGCGGTGCGCGCCGACGCTATCGCGTCATTGCACGACCACTGCGCGCACTACTGCGTGCACTACTGCGCGAGCCGGTCGATGCGCACCGTCTCCGAGAAGAGCCCCGGCAATTTGCCGAGATCCTGGGCCGCGCCGGGCGCGAAAGCATTGCCCGGCGAATACGTGTAGCGCGTGAGCGCCGGTGCCCCGCCGGTGAAATAGAACTCGCCGAGCGTTGCGTCGGTTCGCCGGTACAGCACGAGCGCCGTGCCGAGTTTGTCGCTCACGAAGGCGGGAGACACGTCGGGCCACGCGAGACCGCGCAGCGCTGTCGCGTGCAGCGGCGCGCTCGCTGCGTTGCCCATGTCGAGCGTCGCGATATCGATCGACGCGTCTTCTCCCGTTTCGTCGAAGTGCGGCGTGAACAGGAACAGCGTGTTGCCGTCGTTGCCATGCATGACACCCGTTGCCGCCTTCACGAAGTCAGGCATGAAACTCGCCGGCAGGAACCTGCGTTTGCCGATGTTCAGGCGAGTGCCGTCGCTGGCGATCGTGGTGAGCGCAAGCTTGCCGTCGACGTTTTCGAGCGCAACCAGCGACGTGCGCGAATTCGCCGCCCGGCTCGCGCTCTGAACCGGCAGCAGGTCGGCGTTCTGTTGCATGTCTCTGGCCTCGGCGAGCAGCGTGGGCGCCGAGCCCGTCGATCCCTGCGATGACGCGAACCAGAAATCGAGCCCAGCGCCGGCACGCCGCTGCGCGATCAGCACGCCGGCGCGTTGCGTTGCATCGAAATGTCCCGCGACGTATTGCTGCGTCAGATCAGGTCTGAACGTGGTGTCCGTTTGCAGCCACAGGCGCGGCGCATCGAAGCGCTCACCGGTGCTGCGCAGCAGCCAGAACGCGGTGCCGCCTTTGCGCGCAGTGATGACCATCAGATCCGTCTTGCCGTCGCCGTCGAAATCGCCGAGCAGGAAGCGCGCGCTGTCGAAGCACAGCGCGTCCGCACCGCAGCTCGGCGCGGTGGCGCGCGGATCGAACGGCACCGCGCTCGCATACCAGAGCGCGGGTGCCGCGGCTTTCGCGAGCGATGCGACGTACACGTCGAAGCCCGGGCCGTCGTGCCGCCGTTGAACGTACACCGCGGATTGCTCGCCCGTGCCGCCGACGTCGCCATACATCGCGGTGGCGAGCCGCAAATCGTTCGACTGCGTGTGTTGCGTCGAGGCCCAGCGAAAGCGTGTGGTAAGGGCGGTGCAGCCGCGCATCATGAGCTTGCCGCCGTTTTCGCCGAGGCAATGCCGCTGCGGCGTATAGACGATGCCGAAGTCCCACGGTGTCCAGCGTTGCGCCATGTCCCATTGATCGCAGCGCTGCGCGACGAGATGGCCGTCGAGCTCGGCAATGCATTGCGAGGTCGCGACGCTGACGAGCGCCGCATTGCGCGTGTTGCCCGGATAGACCGTCAGCGGTTCCCAGCGCCATTGCTGCGCGGGCAAACCGGTGCAGGCTTCGAGCGTCGGCGTTTCATCCGGGCCCGGCGACGTGAGGCAGGCGCTCGATGCCACATTGAACAGCTGAATCGGCTGCGATTGAAAATCCGGCACGCGCCGGTCCGTGCGATCGGCGAATGCGTAGCGGCGCGCGATCCAGTTTCCGTTCCACTGAAACTCGCCGAACACATGCGACCACTCGCTGCCGTCGATGGAAAAGTAGCTGGCGACGATGTCGCGCTTGCGCTGCACTTCGGCGGACGGCAGGTTGGCGGGCCAGTTGCCGGTCGGATAGGTCACGTGATAGACGATCGGCACGCTGTGGCCGAGCGTCTGTGCGACGTGGCGCGTAATGCGCGCGCTAAAGATGTGATCGGGGTGCTCGATGAACGGCACGGTGTCCGGATTGAGCGTGTAGATCAGCGAGGCTTGCGCGAGTATCGGCTTGAGTGCCGCCGACAGCGAATCGCGGTCGTACTTCACACGCCCCGTGCCGTCGGCATTCATCGGATAGGTAAAGAGCGTTGCGTGCTGTTCCCACAGCAGGCCGAGCGGCACGCGTCCGCCGCGCACGGCGCCGCCTGGCAGGCGGAATTCGAGCAGACGTATCTGTGGCTTAGCTTTCAGCACCATCTGGTGCAAAGGTTTGCCGCCGATCATGACGGTCGATTCGATCCACTCGTCGGGCACGCCGGCCATGCGCGCATAAGCGAGCCGCGAGGCGCGCTCGCGCGTGAGCACGTACGCGAAGTCCGCACCGTTCGCGCCGCCGATCAGATGCACCGTCGTGATGCACCAGCCGGCGTTGAGCCGTTCGTTGATGGCGGGGTCGACGAACAGCAGGTCGTCGTCGAGATGGGCGACCACCGTGACCAGCGTGCCCGCGCTGCAATCGGCTGCACGCGCCGGGCTCGCGAGCACGGTGCAGCACAGCAGAACAAGAACGGCAAGCGCGGTAACCGATGAATCGCGAACGAGTCTGACGAGTAGTGGGCGCATGTTGATTCGAGTCCCCGGCAAGGGATTCGATCATACTTCAGTTGATTCGCCTCACGCGTTGGCGAACTCACACTGGGCGCGAAGTTGCGGGTGGTGACGGGGAGAGGTGAGCGTTACAGGTGGAGTAGAGCGGTGGCACTTCATGCAGCGACTCACGCAGCGCCTCCGGCCGCGATTCATCTAGCGGAAATAAGCCTTGGTATTGTCGTGCACGTCGGCGTGCGCAAGCAGTTCCGCCTGCGTGAGCCAGAGGTAGTGGCTGTGCTGCTCGGGCCGGCCGACCGGCGCCGTGCCTGTGAGCGTGAGCGCATAGGCGAGCACGATGTAGTGAGTCGACACGCCGGGCTCGGCTGCGAAATTATCGCTGTAATGATGCTCGAAAACACCTTCGAAACGCGCGGCCGAGCGCGCGAGACTGGCGATCCCCAGCTCGGCTTCCGCGATGCGCGTGAACGCCGCGTCAAGCGTTTCGTCTTTGTGAATGCGTCCGCCCGGCACGAACCACGTATCGCGCGCGGGACGATTGCGGCGATGGCCGACGAGGATGCGCCCTGCTGCATCGCAGGCGATCAGATCGATCGAGACTAGCGGCGTGAGCCGCACTACGTCGAGGAAATCGATTTGCGTCAGCATGTGTTCTCCGGCAGACCCGCGTGAAGCATCGCCCGCGCAGCGCAAACCCGTGACTGGCCCTAGGAATCCCGATGCTCTTCGTCGTTGCGCGTGAGCCGGTTCGACACGCTGGCAAGCAGCAGCACGAGCAGAACCACGCCGATCGCCGCAAAGAGGAACGCGCCGATCATCGCTGCCAGTATCAGCATGGTCCATGCAACGCCGTTCATTTCCGCGGCTCCAACGCCTGGTGAGGCATCCTAACGCTTTCCACGGGCGATGTTATGTGCGCTTGCCCGCCACCAACCTGTCACATCACGCCGAACTATCGTCACATCGTGCCACTGCGCGCGACGTAACCCTCGGGTGTCGTCACCGCGTTTCTG
The DNA here is from genome assembly GCF_900177725.1 of Paraburkholderia susongensis. GTDB lineage: Bacteria > Pseudomonadota > Gammaproteobacteria > Burkholderiales > Burkholderiaceae > Paraburkholderia > Paraburkholderia susongensis. Next base: position 258,706 of record NZ_FXAT01000004.1, read on the forward strand.
AACACGTCGGCGTTGTTCGACACGACGTAAATCGGCGCGGGAGACAGCTTCAGGATCGCGACGCCGTCGCGATACGGCACGCTCGACGCGTTGCCCATCATGTCGAACGCGGTCACGCTGCCGCTCGTGCCGGGCGCGTCGACCCGCAGACGATAATCCACCGCGAGGCTCGCATCGAAGCCGGTCTTCGCATTCCAGCGCTCGTTGTCGTGCGTCCATAGCGCGGTCACGATCTTGCCGCCGCCGAGCCGGCGAAACGCGTACGCGTACACGCCCTGGGGCAGGTCTTTCAGCGGCCCGAGCGTATCCGTTCCGTCCACGATGCGCGTCATCGCCGCGACCGCGAGCGCGGCCGGCTTCGGGCTGATGTGCGTCGGGCCGAACGCGCCGCCCGGATGATCGAGTTCGAAGAAAATTCCGTAGCCCGAAGCAGTTTCCGGCATGTCGGCGAGATAGAACACGTAGGTCATGTCCGCGCCTTCGCCGAGCAGGATCAGATGCGTGCGCGCGACCAGCGCGGCTTGCGCGTACAGCACGTTCGCGGTTGGATAGTCGCTGCGATACGATTGACCGATGTCGTAGCTGATACCCGTTTCGGTCACGAAGAGCGGCGCGCCGGGCTTCAGATAAAGACGCAACTCGTGGCGCAGCGCGCGCATCGCCGCGGGCAGCGCGCCTTGCACGGTGCCCTGATTGCCGGTGTCGGCAACGCGCTCAGGGGGATGCGAGGGCGTCGTGCCGATGTCGTAGTAGCCGTGAATCGACATGCCGTCCATGTATCGGCCGATGCCGAGCGGGCCGAGCCGCCGCATCCACGTCACGTTGTTTTGCACCGATGCATAGGTGGGCCCCATCACCACTGCGTTGGGATCGGTCTGATGGATGCCTTCCCAGACTGCTTTATAGAGCGCGACGAATTTCGCGTCGCCATCGCGCCACGGCAGCCCGCCGTCCGGATCCGGCTCCCATGTCACCTGATAGTAGTTGTAGCGTTGGCGCGGAAAGTAGGTCGTGCGCACGCGGTTCGATTCGGCGCCGACTTTCGTCATGTATTGCCTCATCTGCTCGAACGAGGTCGGCGCGTAGCTGTGCGTTTCCTTGCCGGTCGGATTCGCCCAGCGCGGAATGCCGTCGAGCTGGATCAGGCGCATCAGGTCGCCGCGCCGCAGGAACGGTGCAAGCTGCTTCGTCGCGGGATCGAACGTGCCGGGTCGATCCGGCTCTTCCATGTACCAGTTGCGATTGTCGTTGACCCACGTGAGACCGAGCGCGGTGTAGAGCGGCCGATAGCCGTCGCCGTCGCAGCATTGCTGTCCGGGCGCGAGATACGCGGTGCCCTGGCCGCCGAAGCGATGCAGGTCGTCGTACGGAAAGCGCACGGCGGGCAGCGCCGCCGACGTGTCCGGCAGCACGCCGAACGTCACGATGCCCGCCGGTCGTGTGCCCCGTGCCGCGAGTTGTCCGTGCGCGCGCTCGAGCGTCGCGGAGACCGCGAAGTAGCCCGCGAGCGACGACGCGCAACTGAGCGTCGCCTGCGTCGCGCCCGCCGCGACGGGAAAGCTGCCGCGCGCGCGCACGGCGTTCCAGCTATCGCGGATTTGCCAGTCGAGCGTGTCGTTTTGCGTCGCACGAGCTGTGAAAACGAGCGCGAACGGTTTACCGGATGCGAAGAGGCGCGTGCCGTCGCCTGGCGTGTCGGCTTCGAGCGGATCGCCATTCGCGGCGGCGCGCGTTTGCGAGACGGGTGGCGAGCAGCGCAGGCCGTCGCCGGGCGGTGTCTTCAGTTCGAGGGGAACAGCGGTTGCGGCGGTTGCAGCTGGTTGGGCCGAGGCGTGCGTTGCGCGGTCATTCGTCACGGCACGCGCGGTGGCCGCGGTGTTCGCCACCGCGCAGCGCTTGTTGACTCCTGGCGCGGGATCGCCGAATACGCCGTTGTTGCACTCCGCGTGATTCGAAAACGTCTTGACCACGTGCTGCTCGGCCGTGCCATACAGCACGTCGCGCGTGCCGTCGAAGTTGCAGGTGCCGTATTCGGCCGCGCACGGCGTCCACGTTCTGCCATCGGCGGTGAACGCGGCGTTGCCCGCGTCTTTCGGTTCCGGCGACGCGGCGCGCAACTCGCCCGCGACCATGAGCGCCGCGAGCATGACGAGCGCTCCGACGAGTTTTCGCAAAACGCGGTGTTCGCCTACGTATGCCATGTATACCCCGTCCCGTTCATTGCATTTCGTGACGCCCGGCGAGCACTCCCGAGCGCCGCCGCACTGCAGGTTCACCAGGCCGTAACGGCCTTCGTTCGCCCTCCGAAGCAACTGTTGCGGAAATGGCATAGTCCTTTTCCGCAATTCGCTGGCGGAATCGAACCGGGCCTCAATCGACACTATCCGCCATTGGCCCGTCTATTGCCGGACGGACTAAAGTTGTCTTATATCCGTGTTTCACGTTTGAAACATTAATCGCCGTGTTTATATTCCAGATATCCAATAACAACCAATTAAATAATCCTGTCGGATTGTAATGCGTTTATATTGGATAGTGGAAATAGCCCATTGTGCCCCGTTATGGGTATCGTCGGAAGAAACCTGCCGTTCCCGGCAACCTGCGATGACTGGCACAGCAAGGGCGTCTGCACTCATTCTGGCGGGCGTCCGGCAAAAAGTCACTTCCAATATACGCATTAACGGGCAGATCAAATAAGGGTCCGCTATTTCCCGGATGACCTGCAGTGTGCGGTGGCGTACGCAAACGATTTTTGAACTGCATTAGCATTTGCAGGCCGCCTATTCAATCGTGTGCGGAATTGGCGATTAATCCATTGAAAAGACGGTCGCTTCGGCATTGTTCCGAATTTCACTGACCGGCTACCCTGCGATGCGCCAACATGTCTGCACTTTCGGTCATGGCGGCTAAATGCTGGATTGCCCGTCGTTATGATGCACTGCACCGAGTTGGCTTTCCCTGTAGTCGTAAAAGGTGAAGGGTAGTTCGTTTTCTTCTGAGAGGATGACCATGACCTGCGCGAGTCTCGAGTCTGCAATGCTGCGCTGGGTGCATGCTCCGAACAAGGGCGTGCGTCGCATCGCGATTCTGATGTTCAACGACTGTTCGCTACAGGGCGCGGGCGTCATCGCCGAGGTTTTTCAGGCAGCTAACGAACTCGCCACGTCCGGTTCAGGTGCCTGGTTGTACGACGTATCGTTCCTGTCCGCCGACGGCGGCATGGTGACTTCTTCGTCCGGATTGCGCGTGTGGACCGACGGCCTCGACGCGCGGCATTACGGCGGTTTCGACGCGCTGTATGTCGCGGGCGGCAAGGGCGCGGCGGCCGCCGCTCGCGATGAGCGGCTGATCGCCTGGCTGCGCCGTGTGCGCCGCAATACCGCGATGATCCGTCCGGTCGGCGAAGGCCGCGCGCTGCTCGACGCGGCTTATGTGCCCAACAGCAAAGAAGGCGGTGATTTCCATCAGTCCGTCAACGGCGTGAATGGCGCGAATGGCGCCAACGGCATCAATAGCGTCAATGGCACCAATGGCACCAATGGCACGAATAGCATTGGCCTCGTGAACGGCACGAACGCAGTGAATGGCGCGCGCGCGCCCGAGCATGGCGTCGAGGTGAGCGACCGTCTCGAATCGATGCGCAGCGCGCTCGCGATGATCAAGCGCGATCTGGGCGCCACCACCGCGCGCACGGCGGCCGAGCGGCTGCTCTCCGATTCGTGCGCGAACCTCGCGCCGCTGCTCGGCGAAGACGGCGGCATGAGCCCGGGCGACAAGGTGCGCGCCGCGGCGCGCTGGCTCCAGGAAAATTGCCAGCAGTCGATTTCGATTGCCGACGCCGCGCAGTTCGCCGCGATGAGCGAGCGCAACTTTCTGCGCCGCTTCAAGATGGAAATGGGCATTACGCCCTCGAGTTTCCTGCTGCACGAGCGCCTCGCGGTGACGTGCAGCCTGCTGACCGAATCCGAATTGCCGGTCGACAAGATTGCCCGCCGCACCGGCATGGGCAACGGCGATCGCCTCGCGAAAGTATTCCGCAAGCGGATGAGGATTTCTCCCACCGAATTCAGGATTCAAAGCCGCCGCGTGTCCGGCGGATAGCGCCGTCGGCGCCAACCTGGCGGCGCTGGCACACACGCGGCGCCGGGACCGTATTTCCTTGTATTTTCTTCGGATTATAAGGAATCCAAATATGTTGAATCAGGGAGCTGTGAACGCTGCATCTGTCGACCCGAACGGCGCGAGCGCCGGGGCGGCTGGCGCGCGTCGCGTGCACATCGTCCCGGTCATCCTCGCGGGAGGCTCGGGCACGCGGCTGTGGCCCGTGTCGCGCGAGAACTTTCCCAAACAGCTGATCGACGTGGTCGGTTCCGACTCGCTGTTGCAGGCGACCGCGCGCAGGCTGGACGGGTTCCCGCCCGGCTGGAGCGTCGACGCGTCGCCGATCGTCGTGTGCGGTGAGGAGCATCGCTTCGTTATTGCAGAACAGCTTCAAGAAAACGGCGTCGCCGCGCGTCTGATCGTCGAGCCGGCGCGGCGCGATACGGCCCCTGCGTTGACGCTCGCGGCATCGCTCGCCTGCGCGGAAGGCGGCGACGCGATTCTGATCGTCATGCCGGCCGATCACGCGATCGCTGACGTGCCCGCTTTGCAGCGCGCGCTCGAATGCGCCGCGCGTCACGCGCAGCAGGGCGCGATCGCCACGCTGGGCGTGCCGCCGACGCGCCCCGACACCGGCTTCGGCTATATCCGCATCGGCGCCGCGCTGACGGCGGGCGGCCATGCGATAGACGGCTTCGTCGAGAAACCGGCTGAGGAAATCGCCGCGCAATACGTCGCGGCGGGCACGTACTGGTGGAACAGCGGCATCTTTATCGTGCGCGCGAGCGTGTGGCTCGATACGCTCGAGCGTTTGCGGCCCGACATGCACACGCCGTGCGAAAGCGCGTTTGCTGGCGGCCACAAGGACGGCGCGGTGTTTCGTCCGTTGCATGAGGCGTTCCTCGGCGTGCCCGCGGATTCGATCGACTACGCGGTGATGGAGCGCCTGACCGAGCCGGCCAGCGCCCCGGCCGCCGCAAGTGCGCCCGGCGTCGTGATCCCGCTCGAGGCAGGCTGGTCCGACCTCGGCTCGTGGGACGCGGTATGGGCTGCCATGGAAAAAGACCCGAACGGCAACGCCGGGCGCGGACGCGTGGCGTTCGAAGGCGCCGTGTCGTGCTACGCGCATTCGGAAGGGCGGCTCGTCGCGTGCGTGGGCACCGCGAACGTCGTCGTGGTCGAGACCGCGGACGCCGTGCTCGTGGTCGATCGCTCGCACGTACAGGATGTGAAAGGGCTCGTGTCGCGCATCAAGGCGCAGCACGCACCCGAGGCCGACGTGCATCGCAAGGTGCGGCGTCCGTGGGGTTTCTACGATTCGATCGATCACGGCGAACGCTTCCAGGTCAAGCGCATCGTCGTGACGCCCGGCGCGCGGCTCTCGTTGCAGTTGCACCATCACCGCGCCGAACACTGGGTCGTCGTGCGCGGCACTGCGCTCGTCACGCGCGGCGAAGAGCAGTTTCTGCTGAGCGAAAACGAATCGACCTACATTCCGCTCGGCACGCGTCACCGGCTCGAAAACCCGGGCAAGGTGCCGCTCGAAATCATCGAAATCCAGTCAGGCACCTATCTCGGTGAAGACGACATTGTGAGGTTCAACGACAACTACGGCCGCTGCCCGTAAGCAGCACGCCCACGCCTTAATGACGGACAGGAACGGCAAAACGAGGTAAGCAAAATGCGCAAGTTTCAGGATTTACTCGCGCGGATTTTCGATGTCGCGTTGGTGTTGACGGGTGCGGCGGTGGCGTCGCAGATCCGCTTCGACTACCTCGGCCAGTCGGGTTTCTACTGGGCGCTGGTGATGTTTTCCGCCGCGTTCGCGCTCGCGATCTTCCCGGCGTTCGGCGTCTACGAATCGTGGCGCGGCCGCTCGAAGCTCGGGCTCGCGGGCCAGGTGTCGCTCGCATGGCTGATCGTGCAGGCCTGCGCGCTCGTGCTCATGTATTCGCTGCATCGCATCGATTTCGTTTCGCGGCTGTGGTTCTCGTACTGGACAGCGGTCACGGGCGGCCTGCTGATTTCGTACCGGCTCATCACGCATGCGGTGCTCGCGCGTGCGCGCGGCGCGGGCTTGAACCTGCATCAGGTCGCGATCGTCGGCAGCGGCTCGCAGTGCGACGCGCTCCTGCGCCGCATCGAATCCGCGCCCACCGCGGGCTTTCGCGCGACCGCCGTCTACAACACGAGCCCGGACGTGTCAGCGGTGAAGAATTCGCGCGTGCCGGTGTTCGATAGTGTCGACGCGCTCGCGGGCTACATCCGTACCAACGACGTGCACGAACTGTGGCTGATGCTGTCGCTCTCCGAGGAACCGCTCATCTGCGCGCTGATCGACGAATTCCGCGACGATCTCGTGAACATCCGCTTCATGCCGGACGTGCGCAGCCACGCGTTGTTCGAAGGCAGCGGCGTCGTCGATCTGCTCGGCGTGCCGGCCATCAACCTCGTGGCGTCGCCGCTCTCGGCGAGCGCGATGCTGAAGAAGGAAATCTTCGACCGCCTGTTCGCGGCGACCGCGCTGATCGGTCTCGCACCGTTGATGCTCGGCATCGCGCTCGTGGTGAAGCTCTCGTCGCGCGGCCCGGTTTTCTTCAGGCAGAAGCGCAAGGGCGCGGACGGGCACGTGTTCACGATCTACAAGTTCCGCTCGATGCGCGTGCATGCCGAAGCGAAAGGCACCTTGAGCCAGGCGACGCGCAACGACAAGCGCGTGACGAGAGTCGGCGCGTTCCTGCGCCGCACGAGCCTCGACGAGCTGCCGCAATTCTTCAACGTGCTGCGTGGCGACATGTCGGTCGTAGGACCGCGTCCCCATGCGCTCGAGCACGACGACCTCTATCAGAAGGTGGTCGCCGGCTACATCAATCGCTATCGAATCAAGCCGGGTATCACGGGCTGGGCGCAAATCAACGGCTTTCGTGGCGAAACCGACCGCATCGAGAAGATGGAGCGTCGCGTCGAACATGACCTGTACTACCTCGGTCATTGGTCGTTCGCACTCGACATGCGGATCATCGGCGCGACGATCGTCGCAGGACTGGTGCATCGAAACGCTTACTAGTGGTGAACAAGCGCCACACACTGCCTCTGCCCGAGAACGGTCGCCGTGGCCACAAGGAGGAAACATCATGAGCTCGCTACGCTTACGCACCGGAAGTATTCTGGTTTTTGCTACTGCTTCGCTGCTTTCCGGATGCGGAATCGCACCCGGGCAGAGGATGGTCACCCCCGCCACGGTTCCGGACACCGGCGGCGACTTCAGCACGGAAGCCGCGCAGCAGACGCAGATACCGATCACCGACATCAATCTCGCGCTGCTGCGCAAGATGCGTGCCGATCAGAAAAGCTCGGACTTGCCGCAGGCAACGGCGGCGCTGTTCGGCAAGCCGACCGCGTACAAGGTCGGCCCCGGCGACGTGCTGCAGATCGTCGTGTGGGATCACCCGGAACTTGCAGCCGCGCTCGGCCAGCCGCCGCAGAATTCGCGCCCCTCGGATGCGATGCCGGGCTTCCTGATCGACGAGCACGGCGACGTGCAGTTTCCGTACGCGGGCACGCTGCACGTCGCGGGCAGGGACGTCGCGTCGATCCAGCGCGAGCTGCATCAGCGGCTGAGCAAGGTCTACCAGAAGCCTGAAGTGACGGTGCGCGTCGCGTCGTTCCGCAACGCGCAGGTGTATGTCGACGGCGAAGTGCGCACGCCCGGCACGCAGCCGGTCAACGACATTCCGATGTCGCTCACGAGCGCGATCAATCTGAGCGGCGGCTTCAGCGCGAACGCGGACCGCGGCCGCGTCGAGCTGGTGCGCAACGGCACCACCTATCCGCTCAATTTCGACGATCTGATCAGGCATGGGCACAATCCTTCGGACATCTATCTGCAGCCGGGCGATCTCGTGCGCGTCGCCGCGCGCGAGGACAGCGGCGTCTACGTGATGGGCGAGGTCAACAAGCCCGCTACGATCCTGCCGATGCGCAACGGCTCGCTCACGCTCTCGCAGGCGATCTCCGACAGCGGCAGCTTCGACTCGAACACGGCCGCGGCCCAGCAGCTCTTCGTGATCCGCGATTCGACGGGCGATTCGCCGCAGATTTACCACCTCGATGCGACCTCTCCGGTGTCGATGCTGCTCGCCAACCAGTTCGAGCTTCAGCCGAAAGACATCGTGTATGTCGGCCAGGGCGGGCTGGTCCGCTTCAACCGTGTGCTGAACCTGCTGCTGCCGGCGATCAACGCGGCCGTGACGGGCGCGGTGCTCGCGAAGTGACCGACGTGTAACGCGCAACCTGAACCGCCGGGCTTTGTTGGGTGATGAAAAATGGCAATCAATTTCGAAAACCGTTACACCGACGTGTCCGGCACGGACGAGCTTCGTCTATCGGACTATCTACGTACGATCGTGCGCGGTTGGCGCACGATCGTCGTGGTGACGCTGATCGCGCTCGCGCTCGGCTGCGCGTACGCGTTTCTCGCGCCGCCGACCTACCGCGCGGACGTGCTGTTCCACGTCGAGGACCAAACGGCCAATGCCAACGGGAATGCGAAGGACTCCTTGCCGCCGCTCACCGGCATGTTCGATACCAAGCCGTCGACGGCGGCGCAGATCGAGCTGCTCAAGTCGCGGCTGGTCACCGAGGAGACGGTTCGCAATCTGCATCTCGACATCACGGCGACGCCGCGTTATCTACCGTTCATCGGCGGCATGATCGCGGGTCTCGTGAACGGGCAATGGTGGTTCAGGCTGCCGTCGTTCATCAACCTGTCGGGTTTCGCGTGGGGCAACGAGAGCATCACGGTGTCGCGCTTCGATACGTCGAAGGAAATGTACGACGAGACTTTCGCGCTCGTCGCGGGCGCCGATAACACGTTCGTACTGCGCGATCCGAACGGCATCGCGATTCTCTCGGGACGCGTCGGCGAAACCGTGCAGACCGACACCGCCGACGGCCCGATCTCGCTGCACGTCGACAAGCTGGTCGGTGCGCCGGGCTCGCGTTTCGAACTGACGCGCGCGTCGACGCTCGGCACGGTGGACCGGCTGCAAAAGGCGCTGGTCGTGCAGGAAACCGCGCTGCAGTCCGGCGTGATCCGCGTGAGCCTCGAGGGCGGCGACCCGGCGCTGACCGCGGCGATCGTCAACAACATGGCGCGCGAGTTCGTGCGTCAGGACATCGCGAGCCGCTCGACGGAAGCCGAGCACATGCTCGCGTTCCTCGATCAGCAACTGCCCGGCCTGCGCAAGGAACTCGACGACGCGGAGCAGCGCTACAACAAGTTCCGCAACGCGCATGGCACGGTCGACCTCGGCGAGGAAAGCCGCCTGCTGCTGCAGCAGGTCGTCGACAACAAGACCAAGCTGCTCGATCTGCAGCAGCAACGCGCGGAGATGTCGCAGCGCTTCACGGCGAGCCACCCGGCCGTCGCCGCGCTCGACGCGCAGATCGCCGAGTTGCAGAACGCGCAGGCCAACATGAACCGCAGCGTCGCGGCGATGCCGGACACCGAGCAGACCGCACTGCGTCTGCTGCGCGACGTGCATGTGGACACGGAGCTGTACACGAATCTGCTCAACAGCGCACAGCAGTTGCGCGTCGCGAAGGCGGGCCAGGTGGGCAGCGTGCGCGTCGTGGACCTCGCCGAAACGCCCGACGAACCAGTGCGGCCCAAGCGCGTGATCGCGATCCTGATCGCGCTCGGCGGCGGCATCGTGCTCGGCATTCTGCTGACCTTCTTCAAGCGCGCGATGTACGGCGGCGTGGAGCGTCCCGACGAACTCGAGGCGATGCTCGGCGTGCCGGTATTCGCGGTCGTGCCGCGCAGCCAGACGCAGTTGCGGCTACAGGAAAACGTGATGCTGCGCCGGCGCGGTCTGCACGTGCTCGCGCAGCAGGCGCCGGAGGATATCGCGGTGGAGGGCGTGCGCAATCTGCGCACCTCGCTGCAACTGTCGCTCGATCAGGCGGAAAACAACGTCGTGATGATTACCGGCTCGCGGCCCGACGCCGGCAAGTCGTTCCTGTCGGTGAACCTCGCGGCGCTCGTCGCCTCGGCGAACAAGCGCGTGCTCATTATCGACGGCGACATGCGGCGCGGCGACGTGCACTCGCATTTCGGCGTCGGCCATCAGCCGGGTCTCTCCGACGTGCTGAGCGGCGGCGAGCTCGACGCGATGATCCAGCGCGACGTGCTGCCCGGTCTCGACGTGATCGCGAAGGGCACCTTGCCCACGCATCCGTCCGAGTTGCTGATGAGCAAGCGCTTCCAGACGATGCTCGAAGAACTGAAGCCGCGCTACGACCTCATCATCGTCGATACGCCGCCGGTCCTCGCGGTCACCGACTCGACGCTGATCGGCAAGTACGCAGGGACGACGCTGCTGGTGGTGCGCCATGGCCGCCATCCGCTCAACGAAATCGTCGAAACGACGAAGCGCCTACGCAACGGCGGCGTCGCGCTGCGCGGTGTGTTGCTCACCGACGTGCCGCAGGAAGGCGCGTTCCTCGGTTCCGGCTATCAGGGCGGTTATTACGGCTACGACAGTATTGCCGGCTGACGATGCGGCCCGCGCCGGCCGGCGCGGGCCCATTGCGCGATGACCGCGGGCACGGCATCGCCAGAAGCAGCGCTACACGCATAACGACAACCATCACGACAGCGGCACGCGCGACCGCTGCGGCCTTCACATTGTTACGGCCATTTGCATCGAAAAAGGGTTCCACCCCCCCAGGAGAAAGCTTCATGAAACGCAAGGTTGCGCTGATTACCGGTATCACCGGACAGGACGGGTCGTACCTCGCGGAGTTGCTGCTCGCCAAGGACTACGACGTGCACGGCATCAAACGCAGGTCGTCGCTGTTCAACACGGACCGGATCGATCACCTCTATCGCGATCCCCACGACCCCGAGCAACGGCTCTTTCTGCACCATGCCGACCTGACCGATTCCACCAGCATGCTGCGTGTGATCCAGCGTGTCGAACCCGACGAAATCTACAACCTCGCGGCGCAGAGCCACGTCGCCGTGTCGTTCGAGGAACCCGAATACACAGCCAACGCGGACGGCCTCGGGGCGCTGCGGATTCTCGAGGCGATCCGCATTCTCGGTCTGGAGAAAACGCGCTTCTATCAGGCCTCGACATCGGAGTTGTACGGGCTCGTGCAACAGGTGCCGCAATCGGAGACCACGCCGTTCTATCCGCGTAGCCCCTACGCGGTGGCGAAGCTGTTCGCGTACTGGACCACGGTCAACTACCGAGAAGCGTACGGGCTCTATGCGTGCAACGGGATTCTGTTCAATCACGAATCGCCGGTGCGTGGCGAGACGTTCGTCACGCGCAAGATCACGCGCGCGATCGCGCGCATCGCGGTGGGTCTGCAGAAGACACTCTATCTCGGCAACCTCGGTGCGCTGCGCGACTGGGGCCATGCGCGCGATTACGTGGAGATGCAGTGGCGCATGCTGCAACAGGACGAGCCCGAGGACTACGTGATCGCGACCGGCGTGCAGTACAGCGTGCGCGAGTTCGTGCAGCAGGCGGCGTCCGAGTTGGGTGTGAGCGTGCGCTTCGAGGGCACGGGCGAGAACGAGGTCGGCGTCGTCGAGAAGGTCGAGCGGCGCGAGATCAAGGTCGAGCCGGGCGACGTGATCGTGCGGGTCGATCCGCGCTACTTCCGGCCCGCCGAAGTCGAAACGCTGCTCGGCGATCCGTCGAAGGCGCATGCGAAGCTCGGTTGGCAGCCGACCACGCCGTTTGCCGCGCTCGTCAAGGAAATGGTGCTCGCTGATTACCAGATTGCACGCCGCGACGCGCTCGTCACGCTGGCCGGCTTTACGGCGATGGAACATCATGAATAGCGCAATGAACAGACAGGCGCGCATCTTCGTCGCGGGCCATCGCGGCATGGTCGGCTCCGCGCTCGTCAGGCGCCTTGCCGCCGAGGGCTATCCGAACGTCGTCACGCGCACGCACGCCGAACTCGACCTCACGGATCAGGCCGCCGTCAACCGCTTTTTCGAAAGCGAGCGCATCGACGTGGTGCTGCTCGCGGCCGCGCGCGTCGGCGGCATCTTCGCGAACGCGTCGCGGCCGGCCGAGTTCATCTACGAGAACCTCGCGATCGAAACCAATGTGATTCACGCGGCGTATCGCGCGAAAGTGGAGCGGCTCGTGTTCTTCGGTTCGTCGTGCATCTATCCGAAGCAGTGTCCGCAGCCGATCCGCGAGGAGTATCTGCTCACCTCGGAGCTCGAGCCGACCAACGACGCGTATGCCATCGCGAAGATCGCGGGTCTCAAGCTGTGCGAAGCGTACAACCGCGAATACGGCACGCAGTACGTCTCGCTGATGCCGACCAATCTGTATGGCCCGAACGACAACTACGACCTGAACAGCAGCCACGTGTTGCCGGCGCTGCTGCGCAAGGCGCACGAAGCGCGGCGCGACGGCGCCGCGACGCTGACGGTGTGGGGCTCGGGCACGCCGCGCCGCGAATTTCTGCATGTGGACGATCTCGCCGCGGCGACGCTCTTCGTGCTCGAGCACGGCGTGACGGAAGGACTTTTCAACGTCGGCGTGGGCGAGGATCTGTCGATCCGCGAACTGGCCGAGTGCATTTGCAAGGTGGCTGGTTTCGAGGGGGAACTCGTGTTCGATGCGTCGAAGCCCGACGGCACGCCGCGCAAGCTGCTCGACGTATCGCGGCTCGCGCAGATGGGCTGGCGCGCGACGATCGGTCTGGAGGAGGGCATCGCGGCGACGTACCAGGACTTCGTCGCATCGCATAGCGGTTCGGCGGCGCCCGCGCTGCACGCATAAGCGCGCGAGCCGGGCAAAGCGTGTGACGCCGCCGGTTGCGGCACACGCGGACTGACTTTTCGAGGAGCGGCATAAAAATGACAGTGTCAGTCACGATCTTCCACAACGTCGTATGGTCGCGCCACAAAGGTGTGGTGTTTTCTGCTCTGCACAATATTTCGGCATCCGGATCAATTCGCTATTCGATGGTGCAGATCGCGGATACCGAGCACGACCGGGTCGGCTTCTCCGACGTCGATTACTCGTACCACCGCTATCCGATGCAGAAGCTGTTCGACGGATGCTACGAGGATGTGCCGACGCTCAAGATGATCACGCGGCTCACCTGGGAAGTGCTGCGCGCGAAATCGGATCTGATCGTGCTGCCGGGCTATCACCGTCCCGAGTACTGGGCGATGCTCGTGGCCTGCATCGTGACCGGCAAGCGGCGCGCGGTGTTCTGCGATTCGACGGCGCGCGACCGCCCGAAGAAACTCCTCACGTCGATTCCGAAGCGCGTGTTCTTCTCGCTATGCGACGGCTACTTCGGCTTCGGCGAGCGCAGCCGCGAATACCTGCTGTCGCTCGGCGCGAAGCGCGACAAGATTTTCGTGCCTTGCCAGGCCGCCGCGTTGCCGGGCTCGTTCTCGCCGGAGCGCGCCTTGGCTGAGCGGGTCGCCGCGCGCGAAGGCAATCCGCCGGTGTTCCTGTTCGTCGGGCGGCTCTCGGAGGAGAAAGGCATCGGCACGCTGATCGATTCGTTCGCGGGCCTGCACCGGCGCATTCCGGCCGCGCGTCTGCGCATCGTCGGTACGGGGCCGATGCACGACGCGCTGGTCGCGAAGGTGGCCGAGCTTCAACTCCGCGATGCGGTGACGTTCGTCGGCAGTCTGCAGGACGAGCCGCTGTCGCAGGAGTACTACCACGCGACCTGCATGGTGCTGCCGAGCTACAGCGAGCCTTGGGGGCTCGTCGTCAACGAGGCGCTGGCGCACGGCTGCCCGGCGGTGGTTAGCGAGAGTTGCGGCTGCGTGCCGGAGCTCGTGATCGACGGCGTGAGCGGCTATGCGTTCACGGCGGGCGATGTGGCCGGACTGCAGCGCACGATGCTGAAGTCGATGGAAGCGTTCGCCGATGCGAGTGGCACTGCGCACCGCTGCATGGATGTGATTCGCCGCTTCGATCCGCCGTCGGCCGCAGCCAATATCGCGCGCGGGTGCGCGCTGATGCTGAGCCACTGAGGTGCGATTGCGGTGAGTTGAAAAGAGTCGCGACGAGAGCGTCGCCGCGAAGGCTTAAACGTTCTGGCAGCCACAATGAAGATCCTGATCTACGGCATCAATTACGCGCCGGAACTGACGGGAACTGGCAAGTACACGGCGGAAATGGCCGCGCTGCTCGCGAGCCGCGGGCACGACGTGCGCGTGATCTGCGCGCCGCCCTATTACCCGGAGTGGCGCGTGCAGGCGGGCTACACCGCATGGCGCTACCGGCGCGAAACGCGCGACGGCGTGATGCTGTGGCGCGCGCCGCTGTGGGTGCCGCGGCGGCCCACCGGCATTCGCCGCGTGCTGCATCTGGCGAGCTTCGCGGCGAGTTCGCTGCCGCTGCTCGCAAGACATGCGCTGTGGGGCCCCGACGCCGTGATGCTGATTGCGCCGACCCTGATGTGCGCGCCGGCGACGCTCGCGCTCGCGCGTCTCACGCGCGCCAGCGCGTGGCTGCATATTCAGGACTACGAGGTCGATGCGGCGTTCGATCTCGGTCTGCTGAAAAGCTCGCGTGCCGCGCGTGTGGCGCGCTGGCTCGAACGTGCGTTGTTGCGCCGCTTCGATGCGGTGTCGTCGATCACGCAGCAGATGAGCGCGCGCGCGAGCGCGAAGGGCGTGCCGCCGGCGCGGGTCGTGTGCCTGCCGAACTGGGTCGACGCGGCGAGCATCTATCCGTTGCCGCGCGCGAGCGCATACCGGCAGGAACTGGACATTCCCGGCGAACAGAAGGTCGTGCTGTACTCGGGCAACATGGGCGCGAAACAGGGCATCGAAACGCTCGCCGACGCGGCTGCGCTGCTTGCCGCGCGCCCCGACATCACGTTCGTGTTCTGCGGCAGCGGCGCCGCGAAGGAGAGTCTCATCGCGCGCTGCGCGGGACTCGCGAACTGCATCTTCCTGCCGCTTCAACCCGCCGAGCGTCTGAACGAACTGCTCAATCTCGCCGACATTCACGTGCTGCCGCAACGCGCCGACGCGGCCGATCTCGTGATGCCGTCCAAGCTCACCGGCATGTTCGCGAGCGGCCGCGCGACCGTTGCGATGGCGCGCCGCGGCACGGCCCTGCATGAAGCGGTGGCCTCGCGCGGCATCGTGGTGCCGCCGGAGAACGTGAAGGCGCTGGCGGCGGCGATCACCGTGCTCGCGAGCGACACGGCGCGCCGCACGGCGCTCGGCAAGGCCGCGCGTGAATACGCGGAGCGCGCGCTGTCGCCGGAATCGACGATTCTGGTTTTCGAGGAACGGCTCGCAGCGGTGTTTCTACAGGTGCGCGCGACGCGCGCGGCTTATTTCAGGCGGCGCTCTTCAACGAGCGCGGCTGGCCCGCGCAACGCGGCAACCGCGGAGGAAGCCGCGCCGGATTGATCCGGCACGCGGCCATCTCATGAATGCGAACTCACCACGGCGAACGATAGACCGCACGCTTTGCGCCACCGTACGGATCGGCGTAGGCCTCTTTCGGCGCGCCTCGCGGTGGAGCGCCGTTGGCGGCGTTCGGGCGATCAGTCTGATTCGGGGCGCGCATCGGGTCGCCGGCGGCGGGCGCGTTACGTTGCGTTTTGCCCAGTTTGGCGTTGGCGGCCTTGGCGTTCGGCATCTGGCCGAGCACGGTCATGCGTCGTTCGTCGAGCAGGGCCTTGCGTTGAGCGTCGTCGGTGTTGCCTTCCGGATTGTCGCCGAGGCCGTATTCGGGTGGTGCGCCGAGCAGATCCTGTTCGGCGTTGCGGTTTTTCGCGGTGCGTTCGGCGGGCGTCTGCAGACCCTTGCCGTAGGTGATGCGATTGCCCGCGTAGCTGTTGGCCGCCGCGGCAGCCGCGTTCGGCGCAGCGGGCGCGGCGTCGTTCTGTGCGAACGCGAACGCGGGTGTGGCACAGATTGCGACGGCGGCGAACATCCACGCGCGCGCGCGAACGGCTGCGGGTTGGATCGCGAGTTGGATCGGAGCGCTCATGATGTTTTCCTGCAAGAGACGGTCGTTATGTCGTTATCGTGCGCCACGCCGCATGCGCGCAGCCGCCAAAACGCTTGCCCGCGCGGCCACGGCAAAAAGATTCGTAAGGAATCGCAACATAATGGATGCGAACGGAGTCGCATGCTCGCACTTGAATACCTCGGATCGGGCTTCGGAGAATGCTGATGAATAACCTCGCCGATGATGTGCGGATCGCGCGCGCCGCGCAAACCGAAGCAAGGCGCGAAGACGGCCGCGTGATCGATCTGAGTCTCGCGGGAAAGGGCAATTACGAGGCGAAGCGAGGCAAGCTCGTCGAGCTGATCTGGTTCGTGCTCGAAGCGTGCGTCATCAATAACAAGCTGCTGCCGTTCTCGTCGGTGCGGGTCGCGTTGCTGCGTCTATTCGGCGCGAAGATCGGCACGGGGTGCCGGTTCGTGCATCCGTTGCGCGTCAAGGCGCCGTGGAATCTCGAAGTCGGCGACAAGTGCTGGTTCGGCGTCGATGTATGGATCTACAACCAGGCGCTGATTCGCATCGGCTCGAACGTGTGCATTTCGCAGGGGACGTTCCTCACCGCTGGCTCGCATGAAATGAGCACGACGATGGATCTGTGTGTCGCGCCGATCGTCATCGAGGACGGTGTGTGGATCACGTCGAAGTGCGTCGTGCAGATGGGCGTGACGATCGGCCGCTCGGCGGTGGTGACGCCGCTGTCGGTCGTGCATCGCTCACTGGAAGCCGGGGGCGTGTATGGCGGCAATCCGTGCCGCTTTTTGCGGAAGCGTTTTGCTTCTGATACCTGAGTCACAGACAGAGAACCACAGCGTGTCTACGCTGCGGAGGCCAAAGTCATGATCGCGCGTGGCCGGCGCTCGCGGTGCAGAGTCGGCGTGCTTGCGCTGACGCTCGCGCGGCGCCGGTCCACGGTCCGGTCATGACGTGTGCGTGTGGTGGACACCCGGCAGCGGCTGGCCGGGCGGAATGATCGCGGCGCACATCATGATATGCATGACGAAGTTGGGGAGCAGCGGATGTTCATCGATACTCGAACGGTTGAACAGAACACGGTCATAGAGACGACGATCTGCATCATCGGGGGCGGGGTGGCGGGCATTACGCTCGCGCGGGAACTGTCGCGCGCGGGGGTGGACGCATGCCTGCTCGAGAGCGGCGGCTTCCGGCCCGATGACGAAACCCGCGACCTCTATCGCGGTGAAAACGTGGGATTGCCTTATACGTTCGCGGACGGCTCGCGCAGCCGCTTTTTCGGCGGCAGCAGCAATTGCTGGGGCGGCTGGTGCCGTCCGCTCGATCCATGGGATTTCGACAGGCGCGACTGGGTCGCGCACAGCGGCTGGCCGTTCGGTCTGGACGAACTCGCGCCGTATTACGCGCGCACCCACGAACTGCTCAAGCTCGGCCCGCAGAATTTCGATCCCGCGTACTGGGAGCGTGAGATCGGCCGCCACGACGTGCGGCGCGTGCCGCTCGGCACCGGCGACCTGTGCGATACGGTCGCGCAGTTCAGCCCGCCCGTGCGCTTCGGCAAGACGTACCGGGACGAACTGGCGCGCTCGAAGCGCGTGCGCGTGTTCCTTCACGCGAACGTGCTCAACATCGATGCCGACGCGCAGGGCACGACGATCACGCGCGTGCGCGCCGGCACGATCAGCGGCCGCAGGATCGCGGTGCAGGCGAAAATTTTCGTGCTCGCGACGGGCGGCATCGAGAATGCGCGGCTGCTGCTCGCCTCGAACGACGTGCAGGCCGCGGGGCTCGGCAATGCGCATGATCTGGTGGGGCGCTACTTCATGGATCATCCGCGCATGATGTCGGGCAAGGTGCGCTTTCGTCCAGGCCATGCGCGCAACAAGCTCTACGACGCCAAGTATCACTACCAGAACGTGGCGGTGTCCGCGCATGGCACGAAGATCTCGTCGCAATTCGCGCCGAAGGAAGACTGGCTGGTGCGCGAGAAGCTGCTCAATTCGCGCGTCTGGCTCTACTCGAAATGGTATGGAGAAGGCAGCGCCGGTTCCGAGGCGCTGATTCATTGCAAGGAAGCGCTGCTCCATAAAGACCAGCCCGGCCGCAGCCTGAAGACCGATCTCGCGACGATGGTCGCGCATCCGGCGCAGACCGTCGGCTATGGTTTGACGCGGCTCCTGCAGTGGCCGGTGCTGATTACCGATGTGACCTTGCAGGCGATCGTCGAAGCGGTGCCCGATCCCGATAGCCGCGTGACGTTGTCGCCCGACAAGCGCGATCGCCTGGGCATGCCGCGCGTGAGTGTGGACTGGCGCCTCGGCGAACAGGTGAAGCGCACGTTCGACAAGACCTTCCGGCTGCTCGCGCAGGAGTTGCAGATGGCCAATGTCGCCGACGTCGAACTCGACGCGCCGCTCGAAGGCAGGCCGTGGCCCGCCAAACTCGAGGGTACGTGGCATCACATGGGCACGACGCGCATGCACGACTCGCCGCGCGAGGGCGTGGTCGATAGCGACTGCAAGGTGCACGGCATCAGCAATCTGTACGTGGGCGGCAGTTCGGTGTTTCCGACGGTCGGCGCGAATTTCCCGACCATCACGATCGCGGCGCTCGCGCTGCGTCTCGCGGGGCATCTGGTGCGGCAGCTCGACATGCCGGATATCGTCGGCAGAACGCGGGTCGAGGCGGCGAACAGCGAGGTGACGCCGATGCAGGGGGTGTCGCAGATCGAGACGCTGCCGATCGCGGCTTCCACGTTGACGCCTATGATCAAGGAGCAGGGTGGGCGGTGAGGCGAGCGCGTCGCGGCGTTGCCGGGCGCGACGCTGCGTGTGGTGTGTTGCGCTGGGAGTCGTAAGCCATGAGCCATGACCCGAGACTCATGCAGCCAGCGCCGTTCGCCTTGCGCAAAACTCAGCGGCTCTGCTGCGCGGCCTCTTGCAGCGTCGCGAGCGAGTGTTCCCGCACGCTATCCACGTGTCCCTGTGTTTCGAGCAGGGCGCTCAACGCGTTGACCATCGCGTCGATGCGAAAACGCGCATCGAACGTGCGAACCGCCTGCGCGCGCATCGCGCTGCGTGCGGCGGGGGCCATTTCGAGCCAGCGTAGCAGATTCTGTTCGGTGCCGTCGACGGTGTCGGCTGCGACGAGACCGGCGCCATCCGCTTCGATTTCGCGCCAGACGTTGACCTTGTCGGAGATCAGTGCGGGCAGTCCGCAACCGAGCGCCTCGGCGACCGCCACGCCGAAATTCTCCTGATGCGACGGCAGGACGAAGACGTCGCTCGCATGAAACGCGCCCCACTTGAGGTCGCCCTGCAACATGCCGGGCAGGCTGAGGCGCTGCGCGATGCCGGCCGCCTGCGCCTGGGCGCGCAACGTCGCGACCCAGCCGGTTTCGTCGGGACCCGCTATCACGAGATGCAGCGCGGGATCGTGCGCGGCCACTCGCGCAAACGCGTCGATCAGCAGATCGCAGCCCTTCTTCGCATGGATGCGGCCGAGAAACAGCACGATGCGTTTGCCGCGCAGGCTCGGCACCGCTTGCAGGAACGCTTCGCGCGCGGGTTGCGGATCGAGCGCGGGCACCGTGGTGCCGAACGGCACGATCCGCTCGTTCGCGCGATACAGCCAGAACGAGCGGCGCGCGCGCGTGCGTTCCTCTTCGGTCGTGAAGATCACCGCGCGCGCATCGCGCAGCACGCGATATTCGGCCCACGGCCAGTACAGCCACTTCTTCGCATGCTTGAGCGGATACGCGTCCCTGAACCACGGGTCGAGCATGCCGTGCACGTACACGTAGTACGGCACATCGCTGTCGTGCAGCGCGCGCCATGCGGCGAAGCCGTGGTATTGCCAGAGGCCGTGCACGATCACCGCGTCGAAACGCTTCGCATTGGCGGCGAGCCACGGCGCGAAACGCTTGCAGTAACCATAGCGGCCGCGTGCTGGGCCGAGTGCGTGGACCGGCAGCGGAAAGCTCGCGAGAAAGCCGTCGACGGGCGCGTCGCAGGTCGCCACTTCGATGTCGTGTCCGGCGTCCCGCATCGCCATGCCGCTGCGGCGCACGCCTTCGACCGGGCCACCGCCGCGTGGATCGGCGCTGGGGAGCAGGTGCAGGATTTTCATCGTGCGTTGTCAGGTCCGTTGGAGCGTTGCGCGGGTGAGCGGCGCGGCGCGAGCGCGCCGAACTGGCTCGCGCCGGCCGGCCGCGGCGCGGTGGGCGTGCTGCCATGCGCGGAAGTGTGTGCCGCGCTGCGCGCGATGGTGCTTGAGAGGCCGAGCGTCGAGGCGAGGTCGGCGCGGCCGCTGCCGGGCTCGATGCGGCTCGGCAAGTCGGGTATCGCGAAGGGCGGCGCGGGCTGCGCCGCGTGTGGCGTGAGCGGCGCGCGCGGCCGGCGCGGGAAGCGCCTCGCGCGCGCGGTGGGCAACGCGCGTTGCAGGCGTGCGTGCGTCGCGATCATCAGACCGAGTGCGATGCCGAAGACGAGTCCCGAGAAACGCGGCCCTAGCGGATTGCCGCCGATCGAGGTGGCCGGCAGCGCGGCGAACAGCATGATCGCGCGGCCGAGCACCGGCAGCAGCGGCGCATCGGGCACGACCGCGCGCCAGTAGCGATACGACAGGCAGCAGATCCCGAGCGCGACGAGCGTGGCGAGCGGCAGCGCGATGCCGAACACGAGGCCGCCCGCGAACAGCTGATAGACCCAGAAGTTGTGCCCCGCGGCCCATTCGTTGATCGCATAGAAGTCTTTCTTGCTGAACTGGCCGGCGAGGTCCGGCAGATAGGCGGGCGAGTAGCGATAGTAGTGACCATAGCCCGCGCCGAACAGCAGCGTGCCCGCGTCGGCGGTGACCTGGTCGTACTGGTCGCGCATTTCGGCAAGACGCGTGATCGTGGTCGGGTCTTTGCCCGAGGCGGTTTCTTCCGAGGCGAAGATGCGCTGCGTCCAGTGTTCCGCGACGCTCGGAAAGCTCAGCGCGGCGATACCGGCCATGCCCGCGAGCAACGCGCCGATCACGAAGCTGCGCGCGAGCGCGCGCCACGCATGGCGCATGGTCGGCGCGCTCAACGCCATCGCGAGCAGGAACAGCAGCACCGTGCCGACCAGCAGGCTGCGCGTCACGCTCAGCAAGGAGACGACGATGGTCGCCCCGAACACCATGATCGTCGAAAAGGAATAGCGCCGCGCGACGACGAATTCGTGCAGCAGCACGGCTTGCAGACCGAGCAGCGTCACCGAGATGATCCGGTAGCGCACGTCTTCGAGACCGCCGCCCGTCGCCATGCCGTAGCCGAAGGTGAACACGAGGCTGATGACGTTGGCGACGTACAGCGCCTTTTCGAACTGCGTGATTCTGTATTCGCTCCACGGGCGGCACGCGACGAGGTAGCCGAGCATGAACAGCACGAACGGCAACAGCGTGCGCAGATAGTTGCCGACGTCGTTGCCCTGAATCAGTTGGGTGACGATGCTGCCGAATATGCACAGCATGAT
Source organism: Paraburkholderia susongensis (assembly GCF_900177725.1). Classification (GTDB taxonomy): domain Bacteria; phylum Pseudomonadota; class Gammaproteobacteria; order Burkholderiales; family Burkholderiaceae; genus Paraburkholderia; species Paraburkholderia susongensis. The sequence continues at coordinate 280,319 of NZ_FXAT01000004.1, forward strand.
GCTGAGGGTGACGAGCGAGCGCAGCCGCGCGCGCTCGTGAAAGCGCGGCGCGATCAGGAGCAGCGCCAGGCCCGCGGCGATCGCGGGCAGGACGAGTATGAACTGCGCGAAATGCCCGGTGTTCGCGTCCGTCGCCTTATAGTCGACGGCAAGCGGGAGCAGAAAAATCCATATCCAGGGCGTCGCATACTGGTGGCGCATTTGCCGATACCTCCCGTGCCTTCATCGCGCCGTTGGTCTGTAGCGGACGGTCACGTACTGCCCCATTTTGCGAGCGATATCCGGGGCTGTTGGTTGGCTCGACCGCATTCGTCGCCGATTGCCTGGGTTCTGGCGACCGTGGCAAGGGCACTGTCTGCAAGACGCGCGCACACTTGAGCAGGTTGTCTGCCAATGCCTTGAAGTTGGCGCGCACGCAAGCGTGCCGCCAACCAGTATGCAAAAAAGCCCATAGGTCCGAGGCGGCCGCGACAGGTGAAGGGAGAACAACATGAGATGGTTTCGCGGGGCGGGACCCGCAAAGAAAACCGAACGGTCGATCGAACTGGACTTCGTGCGCGGCATCGCGATCATCGCCGTGATGGGCTATCACTTTCATGCTGTTCATACCGGCAACCCCCTGATTCATATCATCGAATACCCGCTGAAGAATTTCGGCCGGGAAGGCGTGAACCTGTTCTTTACGCTGAGCGGCTTCCTCGTGGGCGGGCTGCTGTTGCGGCAGTACGCGGAAACGGGGCACGTCGACGCGAAGCGCTTCATCATCCGGCGGATTTTCCGCATCTGGCCCGCGTATTACGTGCTGATCGCGTTTCATGTGGTGGCGGGCCGCCACCCGCTGAGCACGTTCCTCGTTCAGAACCTGACTCATCTGCAGAACTACCTGGGCACCTCGATCACGCAGACCTGGAGCCTTGCGGTCGAAGAGCACTTCTATCTCGTGCTGCCCGCGCTGCTGCTGCTGTTTGCGCGCTGGCGCCTGCGCGCGTGGACGATCGTCGGCGTGCTCACGGGCGTGTGCGTGGTGGTGCTGATCGCGCGCTGCTTCGCGGTCGCGGACGGCCGGATCGAAGCGTCGTTCGCGTACACGCAGTACCGGCTCGACAGCCTGCTGTACGGCGTGATTCTTGCCGTGATCTACTGGATGAAGCCGGGCGTCTATCAGCAGATCGCAAAGCGCAAATGGCTGTTGATCGGCGCGATCGCGATACTGTGCGCGTGGCTCGTGTTCGCGATCAGCAACGTGGCGCTCGATCAGAGCATCGGCTACACGATCCAGGCCATCGGTTTTGCCGCCTTGATCGTGTTCCTCCTCGAGTATTCCGGCTCGCTGCGCACGACCTGGCTCTATCGCGGCGTCGCGTGGATCGGCCTCTATTCGTACGGTATCTACCTGTGGCATTCGCTTGCGCTCGCCCCCGGCGACATCGTGATTCGCAAGGCCACTGCGCTCGGTTTGCCGCCGAGCGCGATCTGGGTCATTGCGTTGACCGCGCAGTTCGTGATCGCGATCGGCATCGGCTATGTGACGACGCGCGCGATCGAAAAGCCGTTCCTGATGATGCGCAACGCGCTGTTCCCGGAAAAGCGCAACAGTTCCCTGCGCGAAGAGGTATCGGCCGCGGCAGGCGGGCAGTTGTCCTGAGCGTTTTCAGGACCCGCTCGCAAGTCCGTCATTGGCGTGAGCAGGCCCTAAACCATCTGCTGCATCAACGTTTCCTTGAACTGCCCGAGCGTGTGCCGCGACAGCAGTTCGTCGCGCGCGGCTGGAACGGTGTCGGGCGCGTGCGGCCATGAAGTCATCGCCTCGCTGATCGCCTTGCCGATCGACGCCGTGCTCAGATCGCCCAGAATCGGCCCGAGCGCGCAGCGCCGGCTGAACCAGCCGATCAGGCCGTCTTCGGTTGCGATCACGGGCTTGCCGAACCGGTAGGCCTGCACGAGCACGCCGCTCATGCCGTAATGCCCCTTGTAGCCGAGCCATACCGCGTCGCAGGCCGAGAACAGATCGCGCTCGACCTCGTTCGAAATGAACGAGTCGAGCACGAGCGGCGCGGGCGCGAGGCTGCGCACATGATTGCGCATGAAGTGACGCGTCCCTGCATCCTGCTCGCCGGCGACGATCAACGCCGGCGCATGTTCGAGGCGCGTGAGCGCATGCACGAGTTCGTAGATGCCCTTGCGCTCCGTGATCGCGCCATACACGAGCAGATAGCGTTGATGCGGATCGAGCCCGAGCCGTTCGCGCGCGAGCCGCGGATCTTCGGCGTGCTCGTCGGGAAACGGATCGGCGAGATAGGTCACGTTCGCGCTGCGTCTGGACGTGTGCTGCGCGGCCCATTCCGGCAAGGTCGGATCGATCGTCAGCAGCGTGCGCAGACCGGCGCTGCGAATCGCGCGCCTGAACAGCAGCGCCTTGATGCCGTTGACGAGCGGCCGGTCGGGCGCCTTGATGCCGACCTGATGATGATGGAACGTCGCGCGCATCGTGATGCCGATCCACGGCGTAGCGCCGAACGGCGAGCCGAGAAACGGCAGTGCGTAAAAGAAGTAGTCGACGTACGGCACGATCACGAGGCGAATCGCCTGCGAGCGGCGCACGATCGAATACGCGCGTTTGAAGTAGCGATGAAAGCGTGCGTACTGGTTCGAGTTGCCGATGTGTTTGCGCCGCGGCTCTTTGGGATCGACGAACGCGATCTGCTGATCCGGCAGGTTCGCGGCGCGGATCTGCCGTGCGAGCCGGTGATCCTCGTTCGCGCATTCGGTCACGAACAGGCACGGATAGCCCGCTTGCGCGCAGGCCTGCATGCTCCACTCGACATACCGCCAGCGATGGCCGGTGAGATTGGGCTCTACGATCAGGACGTAGTCTTGTTCCATCGCGTCGGTCGCACCTCGGCGTGCGGTGTGGACAAGGGGGAGCGCGGCGGGAGGCGCCCTGATGCGGGGCGGCCTGGCGGCGCTGAATAATCCGGATAGCGAACGTTAGCATTGCCAGGCGCGCGGCAGCCGGCAATTTGACCCGCTTTGTGGGGCAGCGTACGGGCGCTCCGGGGCTTCGGCTGAACTGGCCTAGCTGATGGCGGTTGTTGCCGATTCTCTCGCGGTAAGGTCGTACATGGAGTGCGGTCGAATACCTCGCCAGCTTGCTGGTGCAACCCGATTAATTATGCGCCGGCGGCGTGTGCAGCGGTTCTTTAAATCGCTGCGCGTGGCCGCTTCGACGGCGTGCCGATCCGACGGAGATTCAGCTTGCGGGCGATCAGGCTTCCGGCGTTCTCGATAACGGGCAGCTTCGGCGCGAGTGCGGCGACGTGGGTGCTCCTGCAGCAGTTCGCCGTGCGCGGGCTCGTCGCCATCAAGTTTCTTGCGATCGGCCGCATGCTGGGGCCGGCGGCGATCGGCAGCGTGAGCGTGGCGCTGCTCGCGGTCGCGATCGCCGAGGCGCTCTCCGACACCGGTCTCGCGCAGGCCGTGATTCAGGGCGAACATGCGCCCTCGCGCCCGCAGCTCGGCGCGCTATGGACCACGCTGACTTCGCGCGGCGTGCTCATTTCGCTGCTGCTCGTCGCGCTCGCACCGTTGCTCAGCAGTCAATTCCATCTCGACGGTTCGCTCGTGCTGATCCAGCTCGCGGCGCTTTTGCCGCTGCTGCGCGGTCTCGCTTCACCCGCCTATTACGTCGTGCAGCGCGAGCGGCGTTTCCAGCATATTGCGGGCGTCGAAGTGGCGTCGTCGTTCGTCGATTGCACGGTGGGGCTCGTGCTCGCCTATGCCGGTGTCGGCGCGGCCTCGGTGCTGCTCGGTCTCGTCGCGGCCGAAAGCCTGAAGAGCGCGCTCACGTGGATCACGATGAAGCCGCGTCCGCCGCTGCGCCTCGTCTGGTCCGGCATCGGCCACTATGTCGGCTTCAGCCGCTGGATCTGGGCCAGCAGCGTCATCAATCTGCTGCTCAACCAGTTCGACAAGGTCGTGGTCGGCAAGCTGCTCGGGCCCGCGCAACTGGGCAGCTACCAGATGTCGTCGCGCCTTGCGCAGATGCTGCTCGCCGATGCCGCGATCGCGATGTCGCAATACCTCTTTCCGACCTTCGCCGCGCATCATCGCCGCAGCCCGCGCGCGGCTTCGCGCATGATCCGGATTTATCTGCTGCTGATCGGCGTCGGGCTCGCGGTGTTCGTCGAGGTGCTGAGGCTCGTCGCCGAGCCGATGTTCTCGTTGATTCTCGGTCCCGCATGGCTGCCCGCGGTGCCGCTCTTCAGGATTCTCGTCATCAACATGGCGATCGGCGCGCTGATCGCGGTGCTCGTCGCGTATCTGCGCGCGGTGGGCGATGCGAAGGCGACCGTGCATGCCTCGGCGATTCAGGTCGTCGTGCTGCTCGTGAGCGTACCGCTTGCCGTGCACTGGTGGGGCGTGACGGGCATCGCGTGGTCGATGACGCTCGGGCTCGGCTGCGCCGCCACGTGGATGCTGTTCAGGACCTTGACTGCAAGGACGCCATGATGCGGGTTCTTCATCTGGTCCTCGCGCCGCGTTTGTCGGGGGCCGAAGTGCTGGCGAAGGATCTCGCGCTCGATCAGTGTGCCGAGGGCATCACGGTCGGCGTTGCCTCACTGTTGCCCGCGCATGCCGATTTCCAACCGCTCCAGGAAGAGTTGCAAAGCCACGGCGTGCCATGCTGGTTTCCGCGGCGGCGGCATCGCGCGGCGCGCAAGCTGTGGAATCTGTTCGTCACCGTGCGGCGCTTTCAGCCGAACGTGATTTTCGCGCATGCCACCATTCCGTCGTTTTACGCGCGCTCGCTGCCATTGCGTGTGCCGGTCGTCTATGTGATGCATTCGGCGACCAACGACTTCGAGCGGCCTTTGTTCCGGCGCATCGAACATATCCTGTCGGGACGCGCGCGTGTCGTGATCGGCGTTTCGCAGCAAGGCGTGACCGACTACGCGCGGGCCATTGGTCCGCATCCGTCGATGACGGTCGTGCCCAACGGCGTCGACCTCGCGCGCTTCGCGTTCTCCGATGGCGCGCAGCGCAGCGGCGCAGCGCCGCAGGTCGCGCAGATCGGCCGCTATACGGCGGTGAAAAACCAGTTGATGACGGTACGCGCGTTTCGCGAGGTGCTGCGTCAGGTGAGCGACGCGCGTCTCGTGCTGTATGGCGTCGTCGAAGATCCTGACTATCAGCGCGAAGTCATCGCGCTGGCGAAGGAGCTGGGTATCGCCGAGCGCGTCGAGGTGGCCGGTCCGCGCACCGACGTCGCGACGGTGCTCTCGGAGTCGAACGTGTTCGTGATGCCGTCGCGCAGCGAGGCGCATAGCGTGGCGTTCCTCGAGGCGCTGGCCTCGGGCGTGCCGATCGTCGCGAGCAGGATTCCGGCGTTTGCGTTCGCGAGCGGCTTTCCGGGTGTTCAGTTGGTCGATACCGACGACGTGCAATGTTATGCCGATGCGGTTCTCGTCGCGCTGGGGCAGGCGCGCGCGCAGCGCTCGCTGGCGGGGATGACGCTCGGGGATACGGCGGCGCGTTACCGGGCGATTGCGCGGCAGGTGAGTCTCGCGATTGCGTCGCATTAGGGCGGCGCGACGCGGCCCCGCACGCGCTGCATAGTCGTCCTTAGTGATGACTGAGCAGATCGCGCGTGTCGTACGGCGGTGAGGGCGGCGCGTCGGCTGGCGGCGCGATCTGCAATTCGGTTTCGTGCGTCGCGAGCGTGACGAGACGCCGTGCTTCCTTGCTGCTCGAATCGATCTGCAACGCTTCGCCCGCGTTGCGCGATGCACAATCCCAATGCCCGACATATCCGCAGCCGCGCGCGAGGCTCAGCAGCGCGTCGCGCTGTTGTTCGAGCGTGCTCACTTCGGAGCGCATGCGCCGCGCTTCGCGATTGTCCGGTTGCGCGGAGATCGCCGCGGCGAGGCGAGCTTTCGTCGCCGACAGATTGTTCTGCCGGAGATTGACGCGCGCGGCTTTGACGTGCCGCGACGCGTCGGCGCGGAGTCTGTCGGCTGGACTGGCGGGCGCGTGCTGCGTGTCGGCGGATGCCAGCGTAGTGCGGCGCTGGGTGGGGGCGGTCGACGAAGTGGTCGGCGAAGCGCTTGGAGAGGTGCTCGATGAAGCGCGCGGCGAGGTACTCGACAAGGTGCTTGATGAAAGACGCGATGAGGCGCGCGGAGAGTCGTTCGGCAAGGCGCTTGATAAAGCGCGCGAGGAAGCGGGCAATGAAGTGGTCGATGAAGCGCGCGGCGAAGCACTCGGCAAGGAGCTTGATGACACAGGCGATGAGGCGCGTGGAGAGTCGTTCGGCAAGGCGCTTGATAAACCGCGCGAAGAAGCGGGCAATGAAGTGGTCGATGAAGCGCGCGGCGAAGCACTCGGCAAGGAGCTTGATGACGCAGGCGATGAGACGCGTGGAGAATCGTTCAGCAAGGTGCTTGATGAAGCGGTCGACAATGCGTGCAATGAAGTGATCGATGAGGCGCGCGGAGAAGCACCAGGCAAGGAGCTTAACGAAAACGGCAATGAAGCGAGCGGAGAATCGCTCGATAAAGTGCTTGATAGGATGCTCAATGAAGCGCTTGATGAACCGCCCAATGAAGCGGTAGAGAAAGCTCGCGGCGAAGCGCTCAATGGGATGCTCGGTGAAACACCCGACGATGCGCCTGGCGATGCCCCCGGCGAACCACCCGACGGCATCGCCGTTGCGGCGGCGGCCACCGCGGCCACCGCACTCCCCGCATGCGGCGTGGCGGCCTTCGTCCGGGCGGGTACGGGCCGCGATTGGGCAACCACGGCGGGCGGCTGTTGCGCGACGAGCGGCGCAGGTTTCTGAATTGCGGCAACGGCAGGCGCCGCGTTCTGCATGCGCACCTTGCCGGACACCGCGACCGGCGTGCCCGCGCCCGCCTCGTAGCGATGGATGAAGCCCAGATACACGGCGCCGATTGCCGCCAGCACCGCGGCACCGAGCGCGAGCAGCCGTCTCAGCCGTCGATAGGCGCCCGGCACGACCGTGGCCTCCTCGACCACGTCATAACGGCTCAGGCGCGTGTGCACCAACGCGCGCGAAGGCTGGCGCGCCGGCAGCGGCATGGCGCGCATCGGTTGAAGCTGGTTGCGCGACGCGACGAGCGCCGTGGGACGCGGCTCTTGCATGCCGGACGTGTCGATGGGCAACGCATGACACGCGGGACACGGCGAAAAGCGCCCGCGCAGCGGCACGCCGCAGTATCCACATCGGCGCAGGAACGGCTGGTCGAAGCTCGTGTCGCGAGGCATGGCCGGATCGCTCCGCTGGCGCTGAAAGGTCAGCGCCGTCATCAGAAAGAACAACGCGCCGCAACGAACCTGCAGGCGGCGCAGACGGGACTACTGGACGACGTAACCGCGCGCCTGCATGCACGCGCCGTAGGCGGCCCAATATCGCGTCATCGGCGGTTCGGGCGCGGGCAGCGGCGGCAGTTTCACGCCGGATGCCGCATTGGCCTGCAGCGAAGCGGCTGCCCCATCCGACGCCCCGGCGCCCGCGCTCGCAGGCGCGGCGGCCGTGGCGCTCGGCGATGGGCTCGCAGAGGTGCTTGCCGCCGGGCCTGCCGATGCGCCTGCGGCGTTGCTAGCGGCAGTGGTGCCGGCCGTAGCCTCGTTCACGCTTTTTGCCGACGACGCGCCTGTGGGCGCAGCCGCCGTCGTTGTGGGCTCGGAGAGTGCACCCGTCTCCGCCGGCTCGCTCGCGCTCCACGGCAGCGGCGTGGCCGAGAAACTGCTGGGCGGCAGCGGCGGCTTGGACGGCATGCCGGTCGACGAGGTTGGCGTGGCAGGTGGTTCGCGCGGCGGAATCTGCGACTCGCGCTTGATGTCGACCTTGGTCAGCCGGTTCGCCTCCGCATAGCACATCGCGGTATCGATGCTGCGCTGATAGGGGCTTTGACTTCGGATCGGATAGGTGAGCGGTTGCCATGCGAACGCGGCACTGCTCGTCACCATCAGTGTCAGTACGGTATATGTTTTAAGTTCCATCGCAGTCACTCCCGCAGCGATGTTTCGCGTTCTTATCGGCAATAGCGCTTCGCGCAGTGATCTCGCAGTGGTCTATTGGCTTCTGGCGCCGCCGAGGACCGCGGCGCGCTGTTGCGAAGGCTGCTTTTCCGAGCGTAACACCGGGCATGGCCGACGCGATGTTAAGGATAGCGCGCGAAAACGCCAACCTGCAGTCCAATCAGGACACGGCCGCGTGGCGCGGGACGGGAGCTTTGCGAAAACCCGGTGGAATCCCTGGGCGTTGTAACCAGCCGTCAGGAGACGATGATGAAGAAACTGCGGGATTGCGCGGGAACCTTGTTCGTGGCGGCAGCGGTTGTTACGTTGTCGCTGGCTGTGCCCGCCGCGGGAAGGGCCAGCGAAGAGCGCGACGACATGAAAGCCGAGGCGGCGGGCGAGCGCGCGAATTTCGCCCAGGCGTTCTGTCAGGTATCGCCGGAGCGTATCGACGCCTATAAGGAAAAGCTCAGAAAGACGCTGCGCGAGGCCACCGACTTCGAGCAGCGCTGGCAGACCGGCTGGCGGCGCGCGGAGAACAACAACAGCCGCATGAACGGACTGCGCGAGCGCGATCCCGATGAGTTCAAGGCGCGGGTCAAGGTGAATTGCGAGCGGCTCAAGTGGCTGGCCGAGAATTCGTTGCGGGCGCCTGCGCGCAAGTGAGCGGGTTCAGCCATTCGGCGAGGGTATTTCACCAAGGTTTGCCCATGCCGACGAGGGCGCGGGCGGTGACCGTGGCCGTCGGCCACGGTCACCGCTTCGTTAGAACGCGTGATTGATGCCGACCATCAGCATGCGCGGATTCTTGCCCGGACCCGCAATGGTCCCGGACGCGCTGGCCGTGTTGATCGTAAATGCGGCGTTCTTCTGGTTGAAGATCTGCGTGAATCCCGTGTACAGGAAGGTGGTCTTGCTCAGCGGATAGTTATATCGGATCGACCAGGCCTGCGCGTTCGAGTCGGGGCGGGCGTGTCCCTGTTCGGCGCCATATGACAGCATCACGGACGTGAGCCCGATCGGTGTGACCGATAGTACTTCGAAGAAATTCATCGACTGACTCGTTGCGGCAGGAAGCTGGTCGCGCCGGATGTAATACACGCCCGATAGTTTCGTGATGCCGAAATCGTAGGACAGCCCGAATACGGCGTATTTGTCCGTATTGGATGGCGCCGTCTGACTCGCCATGTAGGTGGCGGCAGCAGAGAACTGGCCGATGGAGTAATTGAGCGCAATGTTCCTGATGTTGCCGGCCGGGACTCCACCCGTCGTCGTACTGCCTGCCGGGGACATCGCATAGAGGGCGCCGAGCGTGAAGCCGTCGATCGTCGGCGATACGTAGCGTATCGAGTTGTTCGCGCGCAGAACGTTTGCGTCGCGGAAGTAACTCGACGCATTGCCCCAGGCCAGGCCATCCGTGTAGTTCGCGAGGAGCGTGTGCAGCACGGTGTAGTGGCGGCCAAAGGAAAGCTGTCCGAGGCTGTCGGAATGGAATCCGATCCAGGCCTGGCGCCCAAAAAGCAGACCGCCGTAGCCGAGCGTGCCGTTGTTGACGGCAAACCCGCTCTCGAGCGTGAAGATGACCGAGAGTCCTCCGCCAAGATCTTCCGTGCCCTTGAAGCCGAAGCGTGATCCGTTGATGACGCCGCTATCCATTTTTACGGCGTTACCCGATCCGACGTTCGAGTATTCAATCGCCGTATCGATAATCCCATACAGGGTGACGCTCGATTGCGCGCACGCATTCGTAACCATACCCGCGCCTGCGCAAAGAATGCACAGGCCCGTCAGTGTCTTCTTCATTGACGACGTCTCCTACCAGATTGGTTTGTATTGGCGGCGACGGTGGAGCGTGACGCTCCCCGCTGCTCGATTGGATTCCCCTGATTCGGGGTTCAGAGGTCAGGGTCTTGCTTGAGGATTGGCCGGCGCGCGTGTTCGTGCGCCGGAATTAGCGGGTGGGGTGTTGCTCAGGAGGCTGTACCTTCGACCGATGCAAGTACCCGGCCGTCTGGATTTGCCTATTGGTTGCCTGGTCGGTTTCCCGATCGGGTTCCCAGTCTTCGAGCGTCTTGCGCGCCTGCGCATACGGCTTGAGACCGGACCAGATCAACAGCGCGCCAGAGCCGGTTGCAAGGCTTGCAACCCAAACGATGGAGTAGCGCACGGCCATGTCGTCGCGGAACACGTAGTCCGTGAGCAGTGCCACGGCGGTGGGGCCAAGACCCAGGCCAATCAGCGTCACGACGAACAGATAGATGGCGGAGGTCTGTCCACGCATGGAGTTCGGCATGATTTCCTGAATCGCCGCGGCCGCGACGCCGTTCGGCATGGCGGCGACAAAGACGTAGACGAACATGAGGACCCACACGACGGTCATGTCGTCGATCAGGTAGACGACGCTGCAAAGCCCGGTGAGTACGGCCCCGAAGAGAGCGACGCGCATGTTCGAATCGCGGTATCCGCGCCGCGCCAGATAGTCGGCAAGGCGCCCGCCGGACACGACTCCGAGTGAGCCTGCGACCATTGATATGCTCCCGACGTACAGTCCGACTTCGCCAGGCGTCATGCCATGATCTCTGACGAAGAACGTCGGGGTCCAGGCGCCGACGCCATAACTCGCAAAGACGAGACAGGCAAAGCCGAGGTTATGCGAAAGCACGGCCTTGCGAATGCTGACGATGTAGCGGCCCACGTCTTTGAGGGGCACGGCCACGCCTGCGCCAGCGCCCTTGCGCGCGGGCTCCTTGATAGCGAGAAGAAGCAGGCAGAACGAGATGCCCAGAGCGCCGAGCACGAGGAAAATCAGTTGCCACGGCTTGATCAGGCCGAACAGCGGCAGGACGACGTCGCCTCGTGCATTCGCCCACGTGATGATTCCGCCCCCCAGCAGGTAGGCCATGCCGACACCGATGTACACCCCCATTCCATAGACGCTGATGGCCGTTGCCCGCTTCTCGGGCGGGAAGCTGTCTGCCAGGATCGAATAGGCCGCGGGCGACAGTGTCGCTTCACCGGCACCCGTGCCGACACGCATCAGCAGGAACTGCCAGTAGACCTTGACCACGCCGCAGCCGGCAGTCATCAGGCTCCAGAAGAGCACGCCATAGAAAATCAGGCCGCGCCGGCTGCGGGTATCGACGATTCGTCCCAGCGGAATACCGGCAAGCGCATAGAAGACGGCAAAGGACAGGCCCATCAGCAGGCTCATCTGCGTGTCGGTCAGCACCATGTCGCGCCGAACCGGCGCCACCAGCAGATTCAATATCTGCCGGTCCACGAAGGACAACACATAGGCAAACAGGAGAATGACCACGGTCAGCCAGGCACGCCGGGACGTGGGATAAGCATTGTGGTCAATCATAAGGACTCCTCCATCTCCCGGGCCGGCGCGCGGGGCGCCGCAATGGAGCTCGCGGCGAGCGCGAGAAACTGCTTATGGTTCATGTTTTGTCTCCTTGTTATTGGATGTCATTGCAACGGCGTTCAACCGAAGCCGTAGAGCCGCCCCGGGTTGTCGGCCAGGATGCGGCGGCGGTCCTGCTCACGTGGCACGCAGTCCAGAAAGAAGCTCAACAGCGCGCGATCATCAGGATTGAAGCCGGCCGGCGGGAAGGGATGCGGCCAGTTGGTAGCCCAGAGCAACTGCTGCGGGGCGTGCGCCACCAGCGCGCCGACCAGAGCCGCGACGTCATCGAAGGCGCGAGTTCCGCTCAGCCGGGTCGATGATTCATAGGGGGCCGACAGCTTGACCCAGCACCGGCCGGTGTCGAGCAGCCGCAGCAGCGCCGTGAAGGCCGGATCGTCCACCTTGGGCGGCGGCAGGAATTTGCCCACGTGGTCGATCACGAAATCGCCGGGCAGCGTTGTGAGCAGTCCTGCGCATTCGGTGAGAACGTGCCCGTCGAGCTGGATGTTCGCGTGCCAGCCGTGCGCATGCAGGCGCGGCATCAAGGGGGCCAGTGCGTCCAGGCCCAATGCGCCCCAGCGCAGCGCGTAGAAGCGCTGGCCGCGCACGCCGGCAAGGGTCATCGCTTCGATCTGCGCATCGCTCGTGTCCGCCGATGTCACGGCCACGCCGCGCGCATTCGCACCGAGTTCCGCCAGGGCCGCCAGCATCACGCTGTTATCGAACTGGTACGCGTTGGGCTGAACCACGACGACACGCTGCAATCCGAGGCGATGTTGCAGGGCGCGGTAGTCCGCCACCGTGTAGCAACCCGGCAAGGGCGGTCCGCCAGGCGCCGAGGGGACGCGCGGGTCGTAGAAGTGCATGTGGGTGTCGCATGCGCCCGGGGGGAGTGTCCAGTTCATGCGCCCGGACCCTTGCGCGCCGGCGTTCGCCCAGGCAGGGGCGCGGGGTTGGCGAAGGCTTCCTCGTGCACGAAGGCGCCCCCTTGGTAGGGCGCGCCGCGTGGATCTTCGCTGGGTGCGGCCGCGATGACGTCCGCCGCGAAGGCCTCGCTGTCGTCCAGCGGCCGGTAGCCCAGGCGGTAGGCATTGCGGTTGTCGTACCAACTGCGACGGTTGCCCGAGACGCCATACACGACCTCGAAGCGGATGTCCGGATGTTCCACCCCGATCGTGACCAGTTGCGCCATGTCGCGAGGACTGAGCCAGATAGCCAGCCGGCGTTCATCCAGCGGGCGTGCATTGACGTTGCCGATGCGCAGACACAGAACCTCCATGCCGTATTTGTCGGCGTACAGGCGGCCCAGCAATTCGCCGAACGCCTTGGATACGCCGTAGCGGCTGTCCGGCCGCAGCGCGGCCTCGTGATCGATGGTGCGCGTGCGTTCGTAGAAGCCCACCGCATGATTGCTCGAGGCGAACAGGAAGCGCCGCACGCCCGCGCGATGCGCCGCTTCGAAGGCGTTGTAACCGCCGTCGATGTTGGACGGCAACACCTCCTCCCAAGGCCCTTCCATGGACAGGCCGCCCAGGTGAAGCACCGCGTCAGCGCCACGCATCGCACGCTCGAGCGCTGGCAGGTCTTCGAGGGCCGCCGGAACGAATTCCTCATGCGGCGCCAGGTCGGACACCGGCCGCAGATCACACAAGCGCAACTGGTAGCGGCCCGCCAGTTCCCGGCGCAGGTGCGTGGCTATCCCTCCCGCGGCGCCCGTGATGAACAGGGTCTTGCGCGTCATGCCGAGGCCTCCAGCATGGCCTGTGCAGCCGCGCGTGCCGCTTCGGCCCGGGCGCGCACCAGTTGCGTCATCCGGCCGGCCAGCGCTCGCTGGCTGTCCGCCCGTGGACCTAGCGTGTCGAGCCACGCCCGCGGCAGCGCGCGGGCGCCGCCCAGTGCGCCTGCCACGGCGCCCGCCATGGAGGCGATCGTGTCCGCATCGCGGCCGAAATTGGCGCCGTATTCCACGGCCTTTTGCGCGTCCCCACCGGCCAGCCACACGAGGGCGAGCGCGAGGGGAACGGTCTCGCGTGAATCGGTGAAGTGCCGCCGGGCGTCGACGGCTTCGCGATAGTAGCGGGCCCGGAAGTCCTCATACCCTGTGCTCTCGCGAGCCATTGCCAGCGTTGCTTGCAGCGCCATCCGCATGACCTTTGCGCTGCGCTCGGGGAGAAACTCCGACGCGGCCCGCAGGACCGACTCGACGTCGGCGCCCGGCGCGAACGCCTGCGCGACGGCCGCGGCCATCGCGCAGGCGCCGTCGCGGCAGAAGTTGTGATGGACCAGACCGGCGACCTCGAAGGTCTCGAGCGCGGCCTGGCGCGGATTGCCCGCATTCACGATGCCCATCGGCGAGATGCACATGGCCGAGCTGCTGCTCGCCATGTTGCCCGCACCCGCGTCACGGGGCGGCACCGGTTCGCCGCTGAGCTTCCAGAACGTCGCGACCACGGGGGCGAAGAACAGCTTGCTGTCCACAAAAGTCTGAGTGTGCCGAAGCCAGTCCTCGGCCCAGGCATCGGCCGTGGCATGGCCGCCGGTGCGCTCGAGTGTCTCGCAGAGAATGTGCTTGAGGATGGAGTCGTCCGTTCCGTCGCCGGAGAAGGTCTGGACCCAGCCGAAGCGTTGCTGGATCTCGTCGTGCGAGAGCTTTTCCGTGGGAGTGCCCATGGCGTCGCCGATGACGCCGCCGAGCAGGCATCCGAGGACTTTGTCGAAGAGAGGGGAGTCGGAGTTCATATCGTGCTGTTCCATTGAGGAAAGTCAGTCTGGAGCCGTTGTTATCGACAGCCGCTGCGCGGCCGGGATGTCGAAGCCCGCGCGGGCGAGCGAGTCCTCGAGTTCATGGCGCGCCTGCGCGGCGAGAGGGCTGAGCGGCGGGCGAACCTGCCGCCAGTCCTCGTCGCCCGACTTCCATGCGATCGCTGCCTTCATCGCCGCAATCAGGGGATAGGCCTGGAAGATGGCGCGTGTGCGATCGAGCGCCGCCTGCTGCGCGTCGGCGTCGTCGGCGCGCCAGTCGCGATACAGCCGCAGGATGGCGGTCGGGTTGACGTTCGCGGTGGCCGTGATGCAGCCAGTGCCGCCGGCGCGCATGGTTTGCAGCAGGTAGGTCTCCGATCCGGCGAAAACGTCGAAGCCTCGCGGCTGGAATTCGCGGATCATGGCCTCGGTGTGCGCCCAGTCGCCACCGCTGTCCTTGACGCCTGCGATGACACCCGGAAAGGCGTCCAGCAAGCGCTCGATGAGAGCCAGGCTCAGCGGGACCTGTGTCACGGGCGGGATGTGATAGAGGTAGATGCGCAGGCGCGCGTCGTCCACCTGCTCGATGATGCGCGCGAAGTATGAGAAGAGCCCCTCGTCGCCCGTTCCTTTGTAGTAGAACGGCGGCAGCATCAGGACTCCTGCGCAACCGGCGGCGAGCGCGTGGCGCGTGAGTTCGACGGCGTCTGGCCACGCGCAGGCACCTGTGCCCGGCATCATGAGGTGCGTGGGCAGTTGCTGCGCCACCAGCGCGTCGAGCAGTTCGCGCTTCTCGCGCACCGTCAGCGAATTCGCCTCCGAATTGGTGCCGAACACGGCCAGGCCGACACCCTGGTCCAGCAGCCAGCGGCAATGGCGCACGAAGCGCTCGCGGCTCGGCTCGCCCGTGCGGCCGAAGGGCGTGAGCACCGGCGACAGCACGCCTTGCAGGCGAGGTGCGTTCATGACAGCGTGTTCCACTGGCCGTACTTCGCGACCTGGCCGTCGTCGAAATCGAAGCCGAGGCCGGGCTCGGGGTGCAGCACCACCTGACCTTCACGCAGACTCAGCTGGCGGTCCAGCAGCCGCCGGAAGTTCAGGACCTGGTCGTCCGGGAAGAACTCCACGTAGCGCGCGTTCGGGGTGGCGGCCGCGAGTGGGGCATGCAGATCATGGAACCAGTGGGGGCACATCTGCACGCCGTAGCTGGCGGCCGTTGCCGCGATGCGCCGCCATTCGGTGATGCCGCCGCACACGGCCGCGTCGGTCTGGAGAATCGCGGCCGCGCCCTGATCCAGCAACTGTTTGTGATACCAGCGCCCATAGCCGATCTCGGCGGTGGCGATGGGGACGCGGGTCAACCGGGCGAGCCTCGCATGACTCTCGATGTCATCCGGACCAAAGGGCTCTTCAATGAAGTAGGGGTGAAACGGCTCGATACGGCGCATGTACTCCATGGCCTGCACGGTATCCACCCAGCCGTTGTTGCAGTCGAGCATGAGCTCCACATCGGAGCCGATGGCCTCGCGGGCCGCCTGCACGCGCTGCTCCTCGCCCTGGGGCGACCAGCGGCCCGTCTTCATCTTCACGGCCCGAAAGCCCATCTCGACATAGCGGGCCATCTCGTCGGCCACGCCTTGCGCCGTCTTGCCTTCCAGGTAGTAGCCGCCGCTGGCGTAGGCCGGAACGGCCTCCGCGTGCATGCCGCCGAGGTATTTGTGCAGCGGCAGGCCGGCCGTGCGCGCGTTCAGGTCCCACAGCGCCGTGTCGAGCGCGCTGAGGGCCCGCATCACGGTGCCCATGCGCCCCTGCAGCAGGGCCTCCTGGTACATGGACTGCCACAGCCCCTCGACCAGCAGCGAGTCCTTGCCGATCAGGACCGGCCCAAGCAATTCCTCCACGGCCACGCTGAACAACCGGCCCGCGGCGCTGCCGACGTAGCAGAAACCGACGCCCTGGGCGCCGTCGGTGGAGCGCACGCGCACGAGGCCGTAATGGCGGGTGTGGACCGTGCGGTTGGAGAAGGAGGTCACGGTGTCCAGCGGGACGGCGACATGACAAAACTGGATGCTCTGGATCTTGGCCACGAAAAGGATCTCCTGATTGACGTACGCATCCTACGGCGCGTGACACATAGGAACAATCGACTTTAAACTGCATAAGAAGATGGCAAAATCATCTTTTCGATGGAGCTTGTCCGATGGACGTACGTTTCCTGGAAACCTTCGTGCTGGTCGCCCAGCTCGGTTCGATCGCGGAGGCCGCGCGCCACCAGGGGCTCACGCCTGCCTCGGTCGCCCAGCGGCTGGCGGTACTCGAGGCCGACATCGGCGGCAAGCTGGTGACGCGCTCGGGTCGAACGGTGTGCCCGACCGAGGCGGGGCTGCGCGTGCTCGAGCGGGCTCAATCGGTGATTCGCGAGGTCCGCGACCTGCGTTCGGCGGCGTCGCACACGAGTCTGCCCGCCGGCCCTCTGCGGCTGGGCGCCACGCCGACCGCGATGACCGGCATGCTGCCGGCGGTCCTCAAGCGATGGGTGGCGAAGTATCCGGACATCGCGATTTACATCGAGCCCGGTTCGACCACGGTACTGCATGCACGGGTGATGGAAGGCGAACTGGACGCGGCGGTGCTCGTCCAGGCACCCTTCGAGCTTCCGAAGTCGGCGGCCTGGCATACGCTCAGAGAGGAACACCTGGTGCTGGTCACACCCGCCTCCATGCGCGTGCGCGATCCCTTGCGCACGCTGGCGAGCGAGCCCTACATACGCTACGACCGCAACGTGATCGGTGGCCGGATGGCGGACGACTACCTGCGCCGCAAGAAGATCCAGCCGCAGGTGCGCTTCGAACTCGACGGCATCGAGAACATCGCGCGACTCGTGGCCGAAGGCCTGGGCGTGTCGGTTCTGCCCGACTGGCCGATGACGGACATGTCGGCCCGCTCAGTGCGCAAGTGGGAACTGCCACCGCCGCGGCCGAGCCGTACTGTCGGCGTGCTATGGCTCAGGGCGCAGGTGCGTGCTGCACTGGTGAGGGAGTTCGTGCGGTTTGCCGATAAAGCATGTTCCCCGACGCAGCGAGTGGCGCTCGAAGCCCAGGGACCGCAGCCTCCCGCCGTATGACGTTTTTCGAATTCTCCGAGCGTGGCTGACGAGCATGATTGGCCGGGGTTTACCCTTGACCGAAGATTGATCGCAAGGTCTTGCAAGCGGAGATCGCAAGAAACGGCGAGGCGTCGTACTTTCCCGCGCCACACGGCACCCCGGCTATTTCAATGCTAAGTAATTGTTTTTTATGGGAAGTGTGCGCCAGCGCAATGCCCGGGCGCCGGTCGCGAGTTCAAACTCAAGCGGACACAGCTCAAAGTTGAGCGAATCTCGACATCGACAGCCCGCTTCCCCCACTTCTTGAATTTGTCACCACCCATCCATATAATTAGCACTCGCTGCACGAGAGTGCTAACAACATCGCCGGCTGGCTCAGCCAGCCGGGTTTTCTCAGCGTTCTTCAGTCTCAATCAAGAGAGGAGTATGTATGAACCTTCGTCCTTTGCATGATCGCGTGATCGTCAAACGTCTGGATCAGGAAACCAAGACTGCGTCGGGCATCGTGATCCCCGAAGCCGCAGCGGAAAAGCCGGATCAAGGCGAAATCCTCGCAGTCGGCCCGGGCAAGCGTGACGACAAGGGCGCACAAATCGCGCTCGACGTGAAAGTTGGCGACCGCGTCCTGTTCGGCAAGTACGCAGGCCAGACCGTCAAGGTCGACGGCAACGAACTGCTCGTGATGCGCGAAGAAGACATCATGGCCGTGGTGCAGAAGTAAGCGCAAAGCCGCTACTTCCCCGGTTATATCCAAAGAATTCAAGGAGTTAGAAGATGGCAGCTAAAGACGTCGTATTCGGTGATTCCGCCCGTGCCAAGATGGTCGAAGGCGTGAACATTCTCGCGAACGCTGTGAAGGTCACGCTGGGTCCGAAGGGCCGCAACGTGGTCCTCGAGCGCAGCTTCGGCGGCCCGACGGTCACCAAGGACGGTGTGTCGGTCGCAAAAGAGATCGAACTGAAGGACAAGCTCCAGAACATGGGCGCGCAAATGGTCAAGGAAGTCGCTTCCAAGACCAGCGACAACGCAGGCGACGGCACGACGACCGCAACGGTTCTCGCGCAATCGATCGTTCGCGAAGGCATGAAGTACGTCGCGTCGGGCATGAACCCGATGGACCTGAAGCGCGGCATCGACAAGGCAGTGGCTGCTGCAATCGAAGAACTGCGCAAGATCAGCAAGCCGTGCACGACCAACAAGGAAATCGCTCAGGTTGGCGCGATCTCGGCGAACAGCGATTCGTCGATCGGCGACCGCATCGCTGAAGCAATGGACAAGGTCGGCAAGGAAGGCGTCATCACCGTCGAAGACGGCAAGTCGCTGCAAGACGAGCTGGACGTCGTCGAAGGTATGCAATTCGACCGCGGCTACCTGTCGCCGTACTTCATCAACAACCCGGACAAGCAAGTCGCCGTGCTCGAGAACCCGTTCGTTCTGCTGCACGACAAGAAGGTGTCGAACATCCGTGATCTGCTGCCGGTGCTCGAGCAAGTCGCGAAGGCTGGCCGTCCGCTGCTCATCATCGCTGAAGACGTCGAAGGCGAAGCGCTCGCAACGCTCGTCGTCAACAACATCCGCGGCATCCTGAAGACCGTTGCTGTCAAGGCTCCGGGCTTCGGCGACCGTCGCAAGGCGATGCTGGAAGACATCGCGATCCTGACCGGTGGTCAAGTCATCGCTGAAGAAACCGGCCTGACGCTCGAAAAGGCAACGCTGGCTGAACTGGGTCAGGCGAAGCGTATCGAAGTGGGCAAGGAAAACACCACGATCATCGACGGCGCTGGCGAAGCAGCGAACATCGAAGCTCGCGTCAAGCAAGTGCGCAAGCAGATCGAAGAAGCAACGTCGGACTACGACCGTGAAAAGCTGCAAGAGCGCGTTGCCAAGCTGGCAGGCGGTGTTGCAGTGATCAAGGTCGGCGCTGCGACCGAAGTCGAAATGAAGGAAAAGAAGGCACGTGTCGAAGACGCACTGCACGCAACGCGCGCAGCTGTGGAAGAAGGCATCGTGGCTGGCGGCGGCGTCGCGCTGATCCGTGCACGTACGGCAATCGCCGGCCTGAAGGGCGCTAACGCCGATCAGGACGCAGGTATCAAGATCGTTCTGCGTGCAATGGAAGAACCGCTGCGCCAGATCGTCACGAACGGTGGCGAAGAAGCCAGCGTCGTGGTGGCGGCTGTTGCTGCTGGTCAAGGCAACTACGGCTACAACGCGGCAACCGGCGAGTACGTCGACCTGGTTGACGCAGGTGTCGTGGATCCGACGAAGGTGACGCGCACGGCGCTGCAAAACGCAGCTTCGGTTGCAGGTCTTCTGCTGACGACCGACGCAGCTGTGTGCGAACTGCCGAAGGAAGATGCACCGATGCCTGGCGGCATGCCCGGCGGCATGGGCGGCATGGGCATGGACATGTAATTCCGCCTGGGTCTCACATTTTGCGAGGCCCAGTCCGGATACATGGGAAAGTACGCCGCAAGGCGTGCTTTCCGTGCTTCCCAAAAGAAAAAACCCGCATTCGCGGGTTTTTTCTTTTGGGGCAGGCGTTGGCGGGGCGCCTAAAGAATCATCAGGCTTCAGTTGAGTGAGCGGTACGTTGAGCCGCAGTCTGCAGACACTTCTCGCGCACGTAGCCGAATATCTGCGCGACGCATTCGGCGGACGTCAACGTTCCTGTGTCGACGCGGAGCTCGGGGTCGATCGGCGCTTCATAGGGCGCGGACACGCCGGTAAACGAACCGATCTCGCCGGTTCTTGCTTTTGCATAGAGGCCTTTCGGATCGCGGCTCGCGCACGTGGCAAGCGGTGCGGAAAGGAAGGTCTCGATAAATTTGTCCGGCCCGATGATCTCACGCGCCATCGCACGGTCTTCGCACATCGGCGAGATCAGCGCGGTAATCACAATGAGGCCGGCGTCGTTCATCAATTGGGCGACGTGTGCGACCCGGCGGATATTTTCGCGCCGGTCTTTTGGGGTGAAGCCGAGATCGCTTGCGAGCCCGTGGCGAACGTTGTCGCCATCGAGCACGTAGCAGGCATGGCCGAGAGCGATGAGTTGCTCTTCAAGTGCGAATGCAATGGTCGATTTGCCCGCTCCGGACAGGCCGGTCAGCCAGACCGTGGCCGGCCGTTGGCGGAACATGCGTGTGCGGTCCTGACCCGCGATCGTGCCGTGGAAGCGTTGCAGGAAATTCGGGGGCCTTTTCATAGATATGGTCTCCTGTGCTCACACGCAGTGCCAACCTTGCCGCCAGACTCCGGCGTTGTGCAGGCTCTCCACCGAATCGGCAATCGCGACGTGAAAGCCGTCCGGGATGCCGGCGGGCAGCGGAATGGAAAATCCCGCGCTGGAGGTAGCATATCCGGCACTGGCCACGTCGGGGCGAGGCTCACCGCTCGATCCGGTCGCGATGACATTCGTGCCGACACGGACCTCAAGCGGGACTTTCTGTTCCGGCCGGCTCAGATTGACGGCCCAGCCCGATACCACGCCGTCGCGAACCGTGTCGACGAACCCTTCGAACAGGTCGGCGAGAACGGGTTTCCGGCTTTGCGCGAACTCCAGATAGGCTTCGATAGGTGAGAGGTCGAATCGGCGGACTACGCTGTTGACTTTCGACAGAAATGATTCATCGAAGCCGACAAGGGGAACGATGTGGACGTACGGATTCTCAAGCCGGTTTATTTCCGCCTGAATGACCCGAACCAGTTCCAGCGCATTCGAAAAGACGCTTCCCGTTTCCTCCGCATGTCTCTCGATCATGCGATTGGCATGACGGAATAATTCGTAATCGAGGTGATTGTCCTCGATAAATTTCTGTTTGGCTGCGTCACTTAAATGGCTTCTCTCCTTGGGAGGGCCGCTAGTCAGGTTGGTCTCGAAGTAAAACGGTAATTTCAGTCCGGTCGTGCCACAAAGCCGGAGCAGGAATTCGCTCATATCTTCGCAAACGCCAACCGTACTCATGTGCTGGCTAAGACGTGTTCGCGCAATTTCGAGGCTGTTTTCATTTGCCACGGAATGACCGCTCAGCATGTAGACAAACAGATTCTTTCCGCCCAGCGATTCGCTGACCCATTCGTCAAGGGAGATCTTGCCTTGGTGCACAAACGACTCGGGTGCCGACACGGTTACACCTTGCATGACCGCGCCGTTCTTGCCGGTCGCCGCGTACCGGAAATGCGATATCTGGCGCGCGAGAGGATCGCGCAGGATGGTGCAGTAGTTGACCGGGAGTCTGATGTTCCGGTGAAAGCCATACGGTTGATGCCCGCCGCCGATACCGGTTGCCAGCAGTTTCGCGCGGAAGCTATCGTAGCCAACTCTATCCCACACGAAATTGATAAATTGGTCTTTGCCTTTATTCAGTTCAAAAAACGAAATGACAGTAGAGCCGCCGCTTTTCGGAGGATGGATGAAAAAAGTGGGAAAAGACATACGGGGACATATGATAGATTTGTAATCTGTAAAGTCTAGCCGCATGGCGCCGATGACGTTGTAACGTTTAATTACGCGATACGGCGTCTGGTTACAGCGGATAACGCGGGCTTTTGTTGTTATGCGTAATAAATAGGTTTATGAGCCCGCTATATGGGTTTTCGCGCTGCGGCATTGCTGCCGAATTGCCGCATTACACTGTCCCTTTATTATTGTCGCTTTGACGAGCGGCAATCACCGCGTAAACAACGAAACGGCGCTTTTTAATGAAAAAACCCGCACGAATGCGGGTTTTGGGTATCAAGTGGCGAGAGAGGGCTAATGCCGCGCTTCGCCCGGCGCCGCGTCCTGGTTCGGCGCCGGCGGCGTTTCGTCGTCGCTGCTGCGCGCCCAGAAGAAGCGGTCGGGCATATACGCACCCATGCCCGGCCGGAACGCATTGCGCACCGCCTGGTACAGGTACTCCTGGCCCTCGCGCACCGCTTCCGCGGGTTCCTGGCCGTTGGCGAGCAGCGCGGCGATCGCCGCGCCGAGCGTATCGGTCAAGCCCGTCAGCCGATGGGGCGCTCGGTCCCACATGTCCTGGCGCAACTGGCCGTCTTCGCTGAAGAGCGTGTTGACGAGCCGGTGCGTGCCGGTTTCCGTCGACAGAATGTACTCGCAGCCTTGTGACAGCAGGTGGGAGATCGCCGCGTCGAGGCTCGGCGCTTCCACGTCGCCGTCGGGCTGCGCGAGCGCGAGCAGCGTGGACGAATCGGCGACCAGCAGCGTGGTTTGCGGCGCGAGCAGATCGGCGATTGCTTCGCGCAGTTCGTCGGCGGCGAGCACATGCTCGTCGTCGAGCGTGAAGTCGGGCGCGAGAATCAGCGGAACGTCGTCGTAGTCGGCGACGACTTCGGCAATCGCGCTGACCACTTCCGCGCGCGTGCACGCGCCGACCTTGAAAGCGGCGATCGGCATGTCCTCGAGCAGCATGCGCGCCTGTGTCGCGACGACGTCGGGGTCGAGTCCGGTGACTTCGTCGCAGCTCGCCGAGTCGCGCACGGTGTAGCCCGTGAGCACGGAGACGCCGTGGCAGCCCATGCTGGCAAGAGTCATCAGGTCGGCTTGCAGGCCGGAGCCGCCGGTGGGATCGGAGAGGCCGAAGGTGAGGACGATCGGAGGCGTGTCGCTGGGCATGAAAATGGATAAAAAGAAGCAGGATTCTGGCGCGCGGCGCGCAACCGGCTCAATTATGCGGCCTAAACCGCCCCGGGGGCGTTTTTTCGCACGCCGCGGCACGTTTGCGGCGGCGGGTGGCTGGCAGTGCGGGCGCGTCGAGGGGCGGATCAAGCTCATGCAGAGGTTGTCCCGCCGACGCGCACATCCCCGCGCGGCATGACGCCGCAACCGCCGCTCCAGTTGCGCGGGACCGCTCCGCCAAAGGCCTGCGCACGCTACGATTGCGCGTTTTCGATTGCTAGGCATGGGGGCGGCAACACGGTACCATCATGGCTCCCGTTTCCACGGATTCACACGCTCAACGACGCGACACAAGAATGGAATATCAAAGCTGGATGTGCCTGATTTGCGGCTGGATTTACGACGAAGAGGCCGGTTTGCCGGACGAAGGCATTGCGCCGGGCACCCGCTGGGAAGACGTTCCCATCAACTGGACCTGTCCCGAGTGCGGAGCGCGCAAGGAAGATTTCGAGATGGTCCAGATCTGACATCCGGGAGACCGCCGGTTCGGGCCGGCTGAGTCTTTCTGGATCTTCACGGATCTTTCTGGACTGACTGGATTGTGCGGCTTCACGGGTTTCGCGGAACGCCTGAAGCCGTTAGAACGGGTGAGGGGCGTGCTGCCCGCGAGGTCCGCTACGTTCGCTGCGGTTGCCACCGGCATTGCTTGCTGAAGCAGGCTCTCGAAACCCGGTTTCAAACGTTGGCTGCAGGGACCGGCGTGTCCGGTACCCGTCTTACCGCGTCGGCGTGGAGCATCGTCGATGCGTGCCGTGTCGCAACGGCAGTCTGTCATTGTCCTGTCGCCGGTTCGCGCGTTGGCCGATCACTCTGCATGCGGCGCGAAGCGACAGCCCGTCAGCTTCGTGTCGCCTGCCCATGACTCTTCGATCCGCTGCACCCGTTTCCTTCGACGCCCTGCCGAATCCGCGCGGCGGCGCGGTCCGTCCCGCGGAACTGGCGCTCGCCGAGGCGTCGCTCGCGTTCGAGCAGCGCGAGGAGAGCGGCGCGGCGCTGCTGCGGGCGTCGCAGGCATTGCACACGGCTGGCTGGCTGAGCGCGCAGCGTTTCGCCGATGCGCTCGTGCGGCTTTCGCCGCTCGCGAGCATTGAAGCGGCCGCGGCCCCGGCCGGTGCGCAAGGCGTGCGGCCGCTGTTCGGCGCTGCGCTGCGCGACTTCCGTGCGGCGCTCGAGCGTCACAATCTGCGCGAACTGTCGTGTTCGCCCACGCTGTTCAACCACTACCACGCGCTGTGCGCGCAACTGGCCGAGCACACGCCCGGCACCACAGTCGCTTTCGAGGACCTCGCCCTGTGCGCGCGGCCGGTGCCGCCGGCATCGTTGCATGCGCAATCCGCCGACCAGCTCGCTCATCTGCGGGCGCGCTACGAACGCGCGCTGCTGCCGGTACTGCGCTCGCAGATCGAAACGGGCAGCGCGGCCGCGCTGGCCGTCACGAATGCCGCGCTCGACGAGCTCGACGCTGTTTTCACCGAACTCGCCGGTCCCGACCCCTACGACTTCTGGCGGCTCGCGCGAGCCTGCGCGAAGGCGCTGCGGGTCGGCGGCCACGCGGCTCGCGATACCGACGCGCGGCGTTTCTACGCACGCTGCAATCTGGCGCTCGCCGATCACGCGCGCGGCATCGAGCGCGCACCGCGTTCGCTCGTGCGCGCGACGCTCGCGCTCCTGTGGCGCGACTATGCGCTGTTCGGCGCGGCGGCTGAGGACGCCGACCAGGTCGAGGTACTGCACGACTACGGCCTGACCGTCGACTGGCACGTCGCGGGCACGCAATCGTCCGAAATGCTGTGGGAGGCGGGCGCGCTCGAAGCGCAATCGATCAGCGCGACACACAGTTCACTGTCCCGCGATCTCGGCGTGCTGGCCGTCAACGCGAACGCCTACGAAGATTTCCTGCAGACCGCCGACGCATCGATCCAGGCGCTGAGCGCGCATGCCCGCGCGGCCGATCAGCCGGAGAAAGCCGATCCCAGCGAGGCGCTCCAGGCAGGCGACGCCGCTTACCGGCTCGGCTCCGCGGCGTGCGCGCTCGGTCTCGGCCACGTCTCGCTGCTCGCCGATGCGCTGGGGCTCGCGTGGCGGCGTCGCGCGCACGCGGGCGTATCGACGCCGGCGGTGCGCGCGCATATGGTCGTCGGCGCACCGGCGGCGGACACGCTCGAACAGGCGGCCGAAGCGCTGCGCGCGACGCTGCACAAGGTCGCGGCGGGCGTTGCGCCGGCCGGCGGCAGTCTCACGCAAGCGGCGCTTGCCGCGCTGACGCGCGCGATCGAGCAGGGCGGCGCGTGAATCGGCGCGTGAATCTTTTCGCGGCGGCGGCGGGGTGTGTGCGCCTCGTCACGGCGGGGCAAAAAATGAACCACACCGAGGCAGCATGAACAGCGACGATTCCGTTGCGATAAGACACAATCCTGCAACCTGCCGACATGCCGGCGGGCATGTCGCCTCACGTTGCAGATTCGCCGCCGCTTCGCTGTCTGATTAGCGCATGATGGGTGAATGAGCCCTGCTCGAACGTTCTCCGCGCGCCGTCTGATCGCGGCATGAGCGGGGCCGCGCGCGTGATAGAGTGCAACCTGATCCGGCGTCGATGGCGCGCGGCAGGCAGGGCCGGTGCAGCGCATCGCGCGGCTATGCTCGAAGCCCGCCATCCCGCATCGTCTTTGCTAAAATCCCAACTATGTCCAAGAGTACCGATCGCATCAATCTGACCAACCAGTTCCTGATCGCCATGCCCAACATGGCTGATCCGACGTTTTCAGGGACGGTGGTCTACCTTTGCGATCACAGTGAGCGCGGCGCGCTCGGCCTCGTCATCAACCGGCCGACCGATATCGACCTGCAAGCGCTCTTCAATCGCATCGATCTGAAGCTCGAGATCGAACCGCTTCTCCATGTTCCCGTGTACTTCGGCGGCCCGGTGCAAACCGAGCGCGGTTTCGTGCTGCACGATCCGAAAGCCGGCAGCGGATATACCTCGTCGATGTCGGTGCCGGGCGGGCTCGAAATGACCACCTCGAAAGACGTGCTCGAAGCCGTCGCGAGCGGGTCCGGCCCGGAACGTTTCCTGCTCACGCTCGGCCACGCCGGCTGGGGTGCGGGCCAGCTCGAAGACGAAATCTCGAAGAACGGCTGGCTGACCGTCGAAGCCGATCCGAAAATCGTCTTCGACGTGCCCGCCGAAGAGCGTCTCGAAGCCGCGCTCGCGCTGCTCGGCATTTCGTTGTCGATGCTCTCGGGCGAGGCTGGGCACGCATGAGGGGCCGCGCATGAATCCGCCGCCCGGACGTGAGGCGACGCTGCTTGCGTTCGACTACGGCGAGAAACGCATCGGCGTGGCGGTCGGCAATTCGCTGACGCGCCGCGCGCGGCCGCTCGTCGTCGTGCAGAACCGCACCCGCGAATATCGTTTCGAAGCGCTCGGCAAGCTGATCGCCGAATGGAAGCCCGATGCGCTCGTGGTCGGTTTGCCGATGCACCCGGACGGCACGCCGCACGCGCGCACGCAACTCGCGAAGCGCTTCGGCAACCAGTTGAACGGCCGCTTCAATCTGCCGGTGACGTGGGTCGACGAGCGCTATTCGTCGGTCGAGGCCGAGGCGGAGATCCGCGCCGGGAACGGCCGCGCCGACATGCTCGACGCTGAAGCCGCCAGCATCATCCTCCAGCAATATCTAGACGGACTTTCCGACGCTCATGAGTTCCATTGACGCCGAAGCGCTTTATCGCGCGTTGCTCGACCAGATTCGCGCGGCGTATGGCGATCAGCTCGCCGCCGCGCAGAACGGTGCCGAAGGGGTGGTGCTGGCCGGTATTTATAGCGGCGGCGCGTGGCTCGCCGAGCGGCTCGCGCGCGACCTGAACCTACCGAGCTTCGGCGTGGTGAACGTCGCGCTGCATCGCGACGATTACGCGAAGAAGGGGCTGCACGCGCAGGCGAGCCCGACCTCGCTGCCGTTCACGGTCGACGGCCGCCGCATCGTGCTGGTCGACGACGTGCTGTACACGGGCCGCACGATTCGCGCGGCACTGAACGAGCTGTACGACTATGGCCGTCCGGCATCGGTCGAACTCGCGGTGCTTGCCGATCGCGGCGGACGCGAGTTGCCGGTGGCGGCGCGTTTTGTCGGCGGCACGGTGGATGTGCCTGCCGATGCGACGCTCGTGTTGGCCCGCGAAGCAGACGGCGAAGGCCGCGAGCGATTGACCTTTCACACCGAAGCACGCACCGATTGAAACCCGCGCGAGCGGCGCGGCAGCGCGTAGAGTGCGAGCCGCGAATGGGCTGCACGAACATGCCGTTCGAACGCTGTCGCTCGAACGCCGCCGCTCGAGCCCGCTCGCGCCGCGCAAAAAGAGAGCAGCCGGGCGCCGCGGCGTGACGCGCGCAGATTGCCCGCGAATCGCCACTGAGCGCCACTGAGCGCTACTACGCGTCATGAATCGTCACAAGCCGTCACACGCAGTGC
This sequence comes from Paraburkholderia susongensis, assembly GCF_900177725.1. Classification (GTDB taxonomy): domain Bacteria; phylum Pseudomonadota; class Gammaproteobacteria; order Burkholderiales; family Burkholderiaceae; genus Paraburkholderia; species Paraburkholderia susongensis. The sequence continues at coordinate 307,765 of NZ_FXAT01000004.1, forward strand.
GCATCGACACCGATCACGTTGAAGCCCGTATTTGAAGCAGGTACACCATGAACACCGCCACCCAGGCCCAGGATTCCTCCGCTAGCGCGTCCGAGCGCTTCCGCTACGGCTTCCTGAAGGGCAACCCGCAGCTCACGAAAAACGGCGAGCTCAAACATCTGCTGTCGATCGACGGCTTGCCGAAGTCCATCGTCAATCACATTCTCGATACCGCCGACCAGTTCGTCAGCGTGACCGATCGTGAAGTGAAGAAGGTGCCGCTGCTGCGCGGCAAGTCGGTGTTCAACCTGTTCTTCGAAAACTCCACACGCACGCGCACCACGTTCGAGATCGCGGCGACGCGGCTGTCCGCCGACGTGCTGAATCTGAACATCAACGCGTCGTCGACGAGCAAGGGCGAATCGCTGCTCGACACGATCAACAACCTCTCGGCGATGCACGCGGACCTGTTCGTCGTGCGTCACGCGTCGAGCGGCGCGCCGTACCTGATCGCGCAGCACTGTGCGCCGCACGTGCACGTGATCAACGCGGGCGACGGCCGTCACGCGCACCCGACGCAGGGTCTGCTCGACATGTACACGATCCGCCATTACAAGAAGGACTTCACGAAGCTGCGCGTGGCGATCGTCGGCGACATCCTGCATTCGCGCGTCGCGCGCTCGGACATTCACGCGCTCACCACGCTCGGCGTGCCTGAAGTGCGCGCGATCGGTCCGCGCACGCTGCTGCCGGGCGGGCTCGAGCAGATGGGCGTGCGCGTGTTCCACAACCTCGACGAAGGTCTGAAGGACGTCGACGTCATCATCATGCTGCGCTTGCAGAACGAGCGGATGAGCGGTGCGCTGCTGCCGTCGTCGCAGGAGTATTTCAAGAGCTGGGGCCTGACGCCGGAGCGTCTCGCGCTCGCCGCGCCCGATGCGATCGTGATGCACCCCGGCCCGATGAACCGAGGCGTCGAGATCGACTCGCAGGTCGCGGACGGCCCGCAATCGGTGATCCTGAACCAGGTGACGTTCGGCATCGCGGTGCGCATGGCGGTGATGGGAATCGTCGCGGGCAATAACGACTGATGCCGGCCGCGCCGCACGCCGTGAGGCGGTGTGCGCGGCGGCGCCCGGAGACGGACCTGGCTGAAACACAAGCTGAATAAAAGGCAGCGCATGAAGATTCATATTCAAGACGGCACGCTGATCGATCCGGTCGCGGGCACCGAACAGCAGCAGGACATTTTTATCGAGGCGGGCAAGATCGCCGCGATCGGCGACGCGCCGGCCGGTTTCCAGGCCACGCAGACGATCGACGCAACCGGCCTCATGATCGCGCCGGGTCTCGTCGATCTGTGCGCGCGCCTGCGCGAGCCGGGCTACGAGCACAAGGCGACGCTCAAATCCGAAATGGCCGCGGCGCTCGCGGGCGGCGTGACGAGCCTCGTGTGTCCGCCGGACACCGATCCGACGCTCGATGAACCCGGCCTCGTCGAGATGCTGCGGTTTCGCGCGCGCAATCTGAACCAGGCGCACGTGTATCCGCTCGGCGCGCTGACGGTCGGCCTCAAGGGGCAGGTCATCACCGAGATGGTCGAGCTGACCGAGGCGGGCTGCGTCGGCTTTTCGCAGGCCGATACGCCGATCGTCGACACACAGGTGCTGATGCGCGCGCTGCAATACGCGAAGACCTACGGCTACACCACGTGGCTGCGTCCGCTCGATGCGTACCTCGGCAAGGGCGGCGTCGCCGCGAGCGGCGCGCTGGCGTCGCGGCTCGGTTTGTCGGGCGTGCCGGTGGCGGCCGAAACGATCGCGCTGCACACGATCTTCGAACTCGTGCGCGTGACCGGCGCGCGCGTGCATATTTCGCATGTGTCGTCGGCGGCGGGCGTCGCGCTCGTGCGCGCGGCGAAGGTCGAGGGCCTGCCGGTGTCGTGCGACGTCACCGTGAACCACGTGCATCTGATCGACGTCGACATCGGTTATTTCGACTCGCAGTTCCGGCTCGACCCGCCGCTGCGTCAGCAGCGCGATCGCGAAGCGATCCGCGCGGGCCTCGTCGACGGCACGATCGACGCGATCTGCTCGGCTCACACGCCGGTCGACGACGACGAAAAGCTGCTGCCGTTCGCCGAGGCGACGCCGGGCGCAACCGGGCTCGAGCTGTTCCTCTCGCTGACCGTGAAATGGGCCGACGAAGCGGGCGTGCCGCTCGCTACCGCGCTCAACCGCATCACGACGGCGCCCGCGCAGGTGCTCGGGCTCGAAGTGGCTGGCCGCATCGAGCCCGGCGCGGCGGCCGACCTCTGCGTGTTCGACCGTCACGCGTACTGGCGCGTCGAGCCGCGTGCGCTCAGGAGCCAGGGGCACAACACGCCGTTTCTCGGATACGAACTGCCGGCGCGTGTGCGCGCGACCATCGTGTCCGGTCAGCTCGCGCACGAGCAGCGCTGAGCGGCAGCGTCCAGTCAAGGAAAGCTCCGACCATGAAGCTCGCGTTACGCAAGATCCGACTCATCGCGCATCTGCTGCACGGCATGTGGACCGTGGCGACGCGCTTTCCGGGCGCGAGCGCGGAACGGCGCCACGCACTCAATCGCGCGTGGTCGCTCAAGATGCTGCGCCTGTGCGGCATGCGGCTCGTCGTGCATAACGACGCGGCGCGGCTCGACCGCGGCGCGCTCGTGGTTGCCAATCACGTATCGTGGATCGATATCTACGTGATCAATGCGTGGCGGCCCACGCCGTTCGTGTCGAAGGCGGAGATCCGCCAATGGCCGGTGGTCGGCTGGCTCGCGCAGCAGCTGGATACGGTGTTCATCCAGCGCGAGAAGCGCAGCGACGCGAAGCGGATCATGCACGAACTCGCCGCTCGCCTGAGCGCGGGCGAACTGATGTGCGTGTTCCCCGAGGGCACCACGTCGAACGGGCTCGCGCTGCTGCCGTTTCACGCGAACCTGTTCCAGGCGGCGGTGTCGGCCGGCGTGCCGGTGCAGCCGGTGTGCCTCATGTATGAGGACGCGCAGGGCCGGCAGTCCACTGCGCCTGCGTATATCGACGATCTTTCGCTGTCCGATTCGCTCGACCTGCTGTTGCGCGGCGCTCCGTTGACCGCGCACGTGTACATCGGCGCGCCGCTCGCGCCCGGTCCGGACCGGCGCGAGCTTGCCGCACAGGCACAGGACGTCGTGGGAAATGCGTTGCACGAGATGCAGCGCGGCGGCGCGAGCGCCGGGGCGGTGGCGACGGAAGAGGGTGTGCAGGCGGTTGAGTCTTCAGCCGTTGCGCCAACGCTGATCGAGCCGGTGGATCAGCCACGCCGTTCGGCATGAAGCAAGCTTAAAGCAGGCTTGAAAGGCCGGCCTAATTCCCGCCGCGCGGCACGCCGCAAGAGTCGCAATCGACCTGCGTCAATGTACGCTCCGCGGGATTCTGCGCGAGCCGCACCGCCGACAGCTTCTCGCCCCACACGCAACCCGAATCGAGCCCGATCAGGTTGTCGCGCAACAGCAGACCGAGCGCGGCCCAGTGGCCGAACACGACGGTCACGTCCGCAGTCTTGCGCGACGGCACCTCGAACCACGGTACGCAGCCAGGCGGCGCGGAGGCGAGGGTGCCGCTGCTGCTGAAATCCATCGTGCCGTCGGCGGTGCAAAAACGCATGCGCGTGAGCGCGCTGCACGTGACGCGCAGGCGCTCGATGCCCTTCAAGCCCGGCTTCCAGCGATTCGGCGCGTTGCCGTACAAACCGGCGAGGGTTTCCTTCCAGCTCGGCGCACGCAGCGCGCGCTGCAATTCGTCGGCGAGTTCGAGCGTGAGCGTCGCGTCCCATTGCGGCAGCACGCCCGCATGCACCATCAGCATGCCGTTGTCGAAATGCGCGAGCGGACGGTGGCGCACCCACTCGATCAGATCGGCGGCATCGGGCGCGGCGAGGATGTCGTCGATCGTGTCGCCTTTCTTCGACGTGCGAATTCCCGCCGACACCGACAGCAGATGCAGGTCGTGATTGCCGAGCACCGGCACCGCGCGCTCGCCGAGCGCGATCACGTCGCGCAGCGTGGCGAGCGATTCGGCGCCCCGGTTGATCAGGTCGCCCGCGAACCACAGCGGCGTGCCGGCCGGCGGCGCAGCCTTCGCGAGCAGCTGCTGGAACGGCTGGCGGCAGCCTTGCAGATCGCCGAAGGCGAGAGGGACCAGAGAAGAGGGCGCGCTGGAAGTGGTGGGCGGTGTCATCAAGGCAGTCTGTGCGGTTCGATGCACGCGGTGACGCACGAGGCGGGCCGCGTTCGGCAGTGCAGCATGCTAGCGTGACATAATAGCCCGTTTGGGGTTCCGATATCGCGCCATAAGGTGCGGGTTGCCGGCAGGGCATTGCGAGCCGGCGGCCACGCATGGACCGTGCGCGATATTGCACTACAACAAAGGATGACTCTCGTGAACGAAACAAGCATCTCGCCTTGCGGGGCGACGCAACCTTTTCGCACGCTCGTCACCGGCGCAAACGGTTTTACCGGCCGCTATCTGGTCGAGAAACTGCTCGGACGCGGCCATACCGTGATCGAAGCAGTGTCCGGCCACGACGAGCCCGAAACGCCAACCCGCATGAGGCTCGACATCACCTCGCCGGCCCAGTGCCGGCGTGTGCTCGAGACCGTGCGGCCCGACTACATCGTGCATCTCGCGGCGATCAGTTTCGTCGGCCACAGCGATCCGCTCGACTTCTATCGGGTCAACGTGATCGGCACGCTGAACCTGCTCGAAGCCTGCACCGCGATCGGCCACGTGCCGCGCAAGCTGCTGATCGCGAGCAGCGCGAACGTGTATGGCAACGTGAGCAGCGCCGCGATCGACGAAAGCTGCCCGCTCACGCCGGTCAATCATTACGCGGCCAGCAAGGCGGCGATGGAAACGATGGTGCGCACGTGGTTCGACCGGCTGCCGATCCTGATCGTGCGGCCGTTCAACTACACCGGCCGCGGCCAGGCGCCCAACTTTCTCGTGCCGAAGATCGTCAGCCACTTCGCGCGGCGCGAACCGTCGATCGAACTCGGCAATATCGATATCGCTCGCGACTTCTCGGACGTGCGTTATGTGGCGAGCGCCTATGAAGCGCTGCTCGATTCCGGCGCCGCCGCCGAGACCGTCAACGTCTGCACCGGCACGCCGTACACACTGCGTGACATTCTCGCGACGGCGAGCGATCTGACGGGCCACGAACTCGAGGTTCAGATCAATCCCGCGTTTGTCCGGCAAACGGACGTCAAGACGCTGGCCGGCTCGCCCGCGAAGCTGCGCTCGCTCGTGCCGGCAGTCGAGTCGATTCCGTTCGTCGATACGCTGCGCTGGATGCTGGCGGCCTGATTGCCGACCCGGCGGCCGGCTCGATGGCTGGCCTGATCGCCGGCGCATGTCGCAGTCAGCCTTTCCGCTTCCTTTCTGTTTGAGAAAGGGCCATTCGCGGCCCTTTCCCTCTCTTTCCCGCCTGTTCCCGCGCTGCACTGCCAGTTATAGCCCGGCTTGCGCTGCCTGATGCCGCCATCTGCGGTCAAATACGCCCAAATAGGCGTAAAAAATGCGCAAAAAATCTGATTTCTCAGATCAACGGCAACCAAATTTGTCAAGCTGTTTCAAGTTGTTAGGGTTCTAGTTTTTACCCCGAGCGGCTTTATAATTGGGGCTTCATAAAATTGGCATCTGAGTGCCTGCCGTGGTGCGGGCGGGTACGACAGGCTGCTAGAGAAACGGACACCACCACGCGGGATGGACAGGCCGGCACGCGGTTCATTGCGACCTGTCACTCATATCTAGAAGGGAATTTCATGATCCTGGTAACGGGCGGTGCCGGTTTTATCGGCGCCAATTTCGTGCTCGACTGGCTGGCTGCGTCGGACGAAGCGGTGCTCAACGTCGACAAGCTGACCTACGCCGGCAATCTGGGCACGCTGAAATCGCTACAGGGCAATCCCCAGCACGTCTTTGCGCGTGTCGACATCTGTGATCGCGCCGCGCTCGACGCGCTGTTCGCCGAGCACAAGCCGCGCGCCGTTCTGCATTTCGCGGCCGAAAGCCACGTGGACCGCTCGATTCACGGCCCGGCCGACTTCGTGCAGACCAACGTGGTCGGCACCTTCACTCTGCTCGAAGCCGCGCGCAACTACTGGAACACGCTGGGCGTTGCCGGGCGTGCCGCATTCCGCTTCCTGCACGTGTCGACCGACGAAGTGTTCGGCTCGCTGTCCGCTACCGATCCACAGTTCTCCGAAACCACGCCGTATGCGCCGAATAGCCCCTATTCGGCCACCAAGGCGGGCTCCGACCATCTCGTGCGCGCCTACCATCACACGTACGGCCTGCCGGTGCTCACCACGAACTGCTCGAACAACTACGGTCCGTACCAGTTCCCCGAAAAGCTGATCCCGCTGATGATCGCCAATGCGCTCGCGGGCAAGCCGCTGCCGGTGTACGGTGACGGTCAGAACGTGCGTGACTGGCTGTACGTCGGCGACCACTGCAGCGCGATTCGTGAAGTGCTCGCGCGCGGCACGCCGGGCGAAACGTACAACGTCGGCGGCTGGAACGAGAAGAAGAACCTCGAGGTCGTGCACACGCTGTGCGACCTGCTCGACAAGCAGCGTCCGAAAGCGGCCGGCTCGTATCGCGACCAGATCACCTATGTGAAGGACCGTCCGGGCCACGACCGCCGTTACGCGATCGACGCGCGCAAGCTCGAGCGCGAACTCGGCTGGAAACCGGCGGAAACGTTCGAAACGGGTCTTGCGAAGACGGTCCAGTGGTATCTGGACAATCAGGCATGGTCCGACGAAGTCGCTTCGGGCGAATACCGGAAGTGGGTAGAGACCAACTACGGGCAACGCACGTAAAGGCACGATCATGGCGCGCAAAGGCATCATTCTCGCGGGCGGCTCGGGCACCCGCCTCTATCCGATCACGCATGTCGTCTCGAAGCAGCTGCTGCCGGTCTACGACAAGCCGATGATCTACTACCCGCTCTCCACGCTGATGGTGGCGGGTATTCGCGACGTGCTGATCATCTCCACGCCGCAGGACACACCGCGCTTCGAGGCGATGCTCGGCGACGGCAGCCAGTGGGGCATGAATATCCAGTACGCGGTGCAGCCGTCGCCCGACGGGCTCGCGCAGGCGTTCATCATCGGCCGCGAGTTCGTGGGCAACGACCCGTCGGCGCTGATTCTCGGCGACAACATCTTCTACGGCCACGATCTCGCGAGGCAGCTCGAGCGCGCGAATAGTCAGGACGAAGGCGCGACCGTGTTCGCGTATCACGTGCACGATCCCGAGCGTTACGGCGTGGTCGAATTCGACAAGCAGTTCCGCGCGTTGTCGATCGAGGAGAAGCCCGTCAAGCCGCGCTCGAACTACGCGGTCACGGGCCTTTACTTCTACGACAAGCAGGTCTGCGACATCGCCGCGGACATCAAGCCATCGCCGCGCGGCGAGCTGGAAATCACCGACGTCAACTCGCGCTACCTCGCGAACGCGGCGCTCAACGTCGAGATCATGGGCCGCGGCTATGCGTGGCTCGACACCGGCACGCACGACTCGCTGATCGAAGCGGCCACGTTCATCGCGACGCTGCAGAAGCGCCAGGGTCTCGTGGTCGCGTGCCCGGAAGAGATCGCGTTCCGGAAAAGCTGGATCGACGGCGAACAGTTGCTCGCGCTCGCCAAGCCGCTCGCGAAGAATGCCTACGGGCAGTACCTGCAAAACATTCTTACGGATCACGTCGCATGGCCATCCAGGTAACCGCAACCGCACTGCCCGAAGTCAAGATCATCGAGCCGAAGGTGTTCGGCGATGCGCGTGGTTTTTTCTTCGAGAGCTTCAATGCGCTCGAGTTTGACGAGAAGGTCGAGGCGGGTGTCGAGTTCGTGCAGGACAACCATTCGCGCTCGGCGAGGGGCGTGCTGCGCGGTCTGCACTATCAGATCCAGCATGCGCAGGGCAAGCTCGTGCGCGTGGTCGAAGGCGAAGTGTTCGACGTGGCCGTCGACATTCGCAAAAGCTCGCCGAATTTCGGCAAGTGGGTCGGCGTGACGCTGTCGGTCGAGAACCATCGGCAACTGTGGGTGCCGCCCGGTTTCGCGCACGGCTTCGTCGTGCTGTCGGAGTCCGCGCAGTTCCTCTACAAGACCACCGACTACTGGTTCCCCGAGCACGAGCGCAGCATCGTGTGGAACGATCCGGCCATCGGCATCGAATGGCCGGTCGACTTCGAACCGCTGCTCGCGGCGAAGGATGCGGCGGGCAAGCGCCTCGCCGACGCCGAAGTCTACGCATGAGAGGCACCGCATGAGCGCACAGGATGCGAAGCGCACGATTCTCGTCACCGGCGTGAACGGCCAGGTCGGCTATGAGCTTGCGCGCACGCTGCAAGGGCTCGGCACGGTGGTTGCGGTGGACCGCTCCACGCTCGATCTGTCGAACTTCGATCAGATTCGCGCGGTGGTGCGCGATGTGCGTCCCGCGCTGATCGTCAATCCGGCCGCCTATACGGCGGTCGACAAGGCGGAGCAGGAAGCCGATCTCGCGATGCGCATCAACGGCGAAGCGCCGGGCGTGCTCGCCGAGGAAGCGAAGAAGCTCGGCGCGGCGCTGATCCACTACTCGACCGACTACGTGTTCAACGGCGAGAAGGCGGGCGCATACGTCGAGGACGATCCGACCGATCCGCAGAACGTCTACGGGCGCAGCAAGCTCGCCGGCGAACAGGCGATCGCGGCCACCGGCGCGAATCATCTCGTGCTGCGCACCAGCTGGGTATACGGCACGCGCGGCAAGAATTTTCTGCTCACGATGCTGCGGCTCGGCGCCGAGCGTCCCGAGCTGAAGGTCGTCGCCGACCAGTTCGGCGCGCCCACCTGGTGCAACACGATCGCGACGCTCACCGCGCATCTGTGCGCGCAGTCCCTCGCCGCCGAAGACAGCGCAAAGTGGTGGAGCGAGCGCTCGGGCGTCTATCACCTGTGCGCGGGCGATTCGACTTCGTGGCACGGCTTCGCGTCGGCGATCTTCGAACTCGCGGACTTGCCCAGCAAGCCGAACACGCTGCCGATTCCCGCCGCGGATTACCCCACACCCGCGAAGCGTCCAGCCAATTCCAGAATGTCGAACGAGAAGCTGGCGCGCGTGTTCGGGCTCGCCGCGCCGCATTGGCGCGACGCGCTGCAACTGTGTCTGACGGACGGTTTTCCGAAGTCGCCCGCGGCCCGTTCCTGAGGCTGTTTTTTTCAGGGTTCTGCGAGCGCGGTCGCGATGCAAAGCGGCACACGATGCGCCTCACTACCCGCTCGCGTCGTGCCGTTGTACTAACGGTGCCTGACAATGGTGAAAGGGGGCGGCGGTACAATGTTGCGACAGGAAAGCGCCGTCCAGCGCCCATCTGGCGGGCGCGGTGCGTGGTATCGGTGCGTGCGGGCAAAGCGCGCATGACCGCACGATCCGCGACCGTCGGGTTGTGCTGATTACCCGCCTCGGTGCGGCCGCGTAATAAATACGGTATTGAGAGGGGTCTGTGAGTTTGTTACCGATCATTCTGTGCGGTGGAGCGGGCTCCAGGCTCTGGCCCGTCTCCCGCGAATCGCACCCGAAGCCGTTCATCCGCCTGGCGGACGGCGAGAGTCTGCTGCAGAAGGCCTTCCTGCGCGCGGTGGCGTTGCCCGGTGTGAAGGAAGTGCTGACGGTGACCAACCGCGAACTCTTCTTCAAGACCGAAGACGATTTCCGCGAGGTGAATGCGAAGGGCATTGCGACTTCGTTCATTCTCGAACCGTTCGGCCGCAACACGGCCGCGGCGGTCGCGACGGCGGCCCTGCATACGGCCAGCGCGCATGGCGAAGACACCGTGATGCTGGTGCTCGCCGCCGACCATCTGATCGCCGATCAGGCCGCGTTCGCCGTGGCGGTCGAGCGCGCGCAGACGCTCGCGCAGGCGGGCCAGGTCGTGACCTTCGGCATGCAGCCGGACACGCCCGAAACCGGCTACGGCTATATCGAAGCCGACGGCGAGAAAGTGGTGCGCTTCGTCGAGAAGCCGACGCTTGCCAAGGCCCGCGAATATCTCGCATCGGGCAAGTTCGCGTGGAATTCGGGCATGTTCTGCTTCACCGCGGGCACGATCCTCAAGGAAATGCGCGAGCATTGCCCCGACATCCTCGATGCCGCGGCCGAGTGCATGGAGAAGTCGCCGTCCGCCGAAGGCAAGGGCGGCGCGCAGGTGCGCCTCGAGCCCGGCTGTTTTGGCGCGGTGCCGGAACTGTCGTTCGATTACGCGGTGATGGAGAAGTGCAAGCACGCGGCGGTCGTGCGTTGCGATATCGGCTGGACCGACGTCGGTTCGTGGACCGCGCTCTCCGACCTGTCGCCGGCTGACGCGAGCGGCAATCGCGTGGAAGGCGAGGCGCTGCTCGTCGACGTGAAGAACTCGTATCTGCGCAGCAGCGGCCGCCTGATCGGCGCGGTCGGCATCGACAACCTGATCGTGATCGACACGCCCGATGCGCTGCTCGTCGCGAACAAGGATCGCGCGCAGGACGTGAAGCAGATTTTCGCGGAACTGAAGTCGCGCGGCCATGAGACGTACAAGGTGCATCGCACCGTGCATCGGCCGTGGGGCACGTACTCGGTGCTCGAAGAGGGACCGCGCTTCAAGATCAAGCGCATCGAGGTGAAGCCGGGCGCGAGCCTGAGCCTGCAGATGCATCATCACCGCAACGAGCATTGGGTCGTGGTGAGCGGTATGGCGAAGGTCGTCAACGGCGAGAATGAGTTCTTCGTGTCGACCAACGAGTCGACCTACATCCCGGCGGGGCATAAGCATCGCCTCGAAAATCCGGGTGTCGTCGAGCTCGTGATGATCGAGGTGCAAAGCGGCGAATATCTGGGCGAAGACGATATCGTCCGCTTCGAAGACATTTACGGACGTACTTGAGATGGATATCAGTTTTACCAACGACTCGGAAGACCTCACGCGTCACAACGAGAGCGACGACCTGCTGGTCGGCATGAAGGCGGTGCGCGTGTGGGGCACGCTCGGCTGGCACGACATCCGGCAGCGCTATCGCCGCTCGGTGCTCGGGCCTTTCTGGTTCACGCTGAGCACGATCATCATGGTCGTCGTGCTCGGCGCGTTGTACTCCACGCTGCTGCACCAGGAAATTTCCGACTATCTGCCGTATCTCGCGGTGGGTCTCGTCGTGTGGGCGTATCTCGCGTCGGTCGCCAACGAAGGCTGTCTTGCGTTCATCGGCGCCGCGTATCTGATCAAGCAGATCAGGCTGCCGCTCACCGTGCACGTGTGCCGCATCGCGTGGCGCAATTTCGTGATCCTGCTGCACAGCCTGCCCGTGGTGGTCGTGCTGCTGCTGATCTTCGGCCACTGGCCGGGCTGGGAATTCGTGCTGGTGCCGTTCGCGCTCTTCATTCTGCTGCTGCACGGCGTGTGGCTCGGCGTCACGCTCGGCGTGCTGTGCGCGCGCTTTCGCGATATTCCGCCGATCGTCACCAACCTGATCCAGGTCGTGTTCTTCTTCACGCCGGTCATGTGGTCGCCGGAAATCCTGAAGGATCGCGCCTGGGTCGCCGAATACAACCCGCTCTATCACCTGATCGAAACGGTGCGCGCGCCGCTCACCGGCCGCCCGACTCACTGGGAGTCGTGGGCGTGGTCGATTGGCTTGCTGATCGTCGGTTTTGCGTTCGCGCAGTTCCTGATGAAGCGTTTCCGTAATCGTGTTCCTTACTGGCTTTGATATTGTGAGTTCTTCATCGATTGTCGCTCGTAACATTTCCGTCGAGTTTCCGATTTACGAGAACTCGCATCGCTCGCTGAAAAAGGCGGTGCTCAATCTCACGACGGGAGGCCGGATCGGCCAGGACGCGGGTCGCCACGCGATCGTCAGAGCTATCGACGACCTGAGCTTCACCTTCGGCGAAGGGGAGCGTATCGGTCTGATCGGCCACAACGGCTCGGGCAAGACGACGCTCCTGCGCACGCTCTCGGGTGTCTATGCGCCGGTGCGCGGCGAGCTGAAGGTGCAGGGCAAGATCGCGTCGCTGCTCGACGTGTCGATGGGCCTCGACCCCGACGCGACCGGCTTCGAGAACATTTATCTGCGCGGCATTCTCGACGGGCTGAAGCCCGCGCGCATTCGCGCGAAGATCGACGAGATCGCCGACTTCAGCGAACTCGGCGACTACCTGAATCTGCCGGTGCGCACCTATTCGAGCGGGATGATGCTGCGCCTCGCGTTTGCGATCTCGACGAGCGTCGAGGCCGACATCCTCATCATGGACGAGTGGCTGAGCGTCGGCGACGCCGAGTTCAGGGTGAAGGCGGCCGAGCGTCTGGAAGGCCTCGTCGGCAAGGCGGCGCTGCTCGTGGTGGCATCGCACGATCCGAAGCTCGTCGGGCGCGTGTGCACGCGCAAGATCTCGATGGAACACGGCAAGGTGGTCGCCGACGAAGCTGTGCCGCCGCCGGAAAAAAGCGACGAACCGCTCGTCAGCCAGGCCGCGCAGTTGCCGCACTGAGCGTGCGCTCGCGCAACAGGAGCGTCGCGGCGTAGTGCGTGGTTCGGTGGGTCGTGTAGTGCGTCATGTCGTTCGTCATGCAGTGCGTGGCAGCACTCCGACCCGCGGCGAAATCCCGATGCGCAGTTCAGAAACACCCCTCGGGGCCGTGCCCCGAGGCGCAACAAGGTTCGAATTTCATGCGAGCTAACCACCCATTCCTGCGCTACTCCGAATCCCTGCTCGTGCGTCAGCCGTTTCGCACGCTCAAGGGTTTCGCGGGCGGCTATATCGCGTATCCGATTGCCGAGAACGCCGAAAAACGCAGCGTGCGGCCGAAAGTCCGCGAACTGCGCGAACACTATGCGTTGCCGGTGCCGCAGCGCCGCCGCATCGCGCTCGAACGGCTCGCGAACATGCTCGAATTCGCCGGCGCGAAGGTGCCTTACTACCGTGACCTGTTCCTGGCGAAGCAGTTCGATCCGGCCAAGGTCAAGGACGACCCGCGCTATCTGGAAGAGTTGCCGTATCTGACCAAGGACATCATCCGCGAGCAGGGACCGCGCCTGTTGTCGGGACCGCTCGAAGCGGGCAAGCATCACGCGTGCAAGACCGGCGGCTCGACCGGGCTGTCCACGACGATCTACTACGACCAGGAAGGCGCCGATTATTCGTCGGCGGTCACGAACTATTGCCGCGAGCGTATCGGCAAGCTGCGCCATCGCTCGGAGCTGCACTTCGCGTGCCGTTTCCCGGACCAGGTCATGCCCGAATGGCCCTCGCGCGAAGACTTCAAATGCTTCGCGATGAATCGCAGCAACATCTTCTTCGACCGCATCGACGATCAAGGCCTCGAGGAAATGTGGCGCATCCTCAAGCGCCGCCGCCCGTATCTTGCGCACTCGCATCCGTCCACCATGTACGCGCTCGCCTGCTACGTCGAACGCAAGTACGGCGGCGGTAAGGCGTTCCAGGTGTTCGAGTCGAGCGGCGAACTGCTCGAGCCGCACGTGCGCGACAAGATCGCGTCGGCGCTGCGCTGTCGTGTCATCAACCGCTATGGCCTCGCCGAACTCGGCGTGATGGCCTATGAACTCAACGGCCATGAAGGCGGCTTCCAGATCCTCGAATCCGAGGGCTGGCCGGAAAGCCGTCTTGCGGTGGACAACCCCGACGGCGCGCACGAACTCGTGTTCACCGGGTTCCGCAACAAGCTGATGCCACTCGTGCGCTACGCGACCGGCGACCTCGCGCGCGTGCAGGAAACGCAGAAGGGCTTCTTCCTGACCGACGTGGTCGGGCGCATTCACGATGTCGTGCCGATCAACGGCGTCGCGCATCCGACGCATCACATCCAGGACATGCTCGATCACCGCGTCGGCGGGATTCAGGAATTCCAGATCGATCTGCGCACGACGCCGCCCACGTTGCGAATCGTCCTCGAACCGCACGCAAACGCCGAGGAAACGACCGCGAAGCTGCGCCACTTCTGGCAGGACGCGTTCACGATCGCCTACGTCGGCCACGACGATTTCGTGCGCGTCGGCAGCCGCGCCAAATTCCGTCACGTGGTGAGCGCATGATCGGTGTCGTGTTTCCCGATGCGCGCGCCGACGCTGGCCAATACGTGCTGGCGGCGTTGCGGCGCTCGGTCAGCTCGGCCCAGGCGCAGGCGATCACGCGCAACGCGCTGCAAGAGATCGCGCCGGATGTCGTGGTCGCCGTCGACGCGCCCGATGCGTGGAGCGCGGACCTCATCGCCTTCGTGACCAGGGCCGCGAGCGCGCGGCCGCGCAAGCTGATCGTGTTCGGCCATATGCCGATCGCGCTCGCCGATTATCTGCGCTACCGGCCCGCGGCCTTGCCGCCCGAACTCGAGCAGGCGAGCCGCAGCGCATCGGCGCCAGCGGGCGAGTCGCGCGAAAGCGCGGCGGTGGTGCGCTACGGCGCATTGGCGCAGACGCTCGGCGGCGGCGCGTGGCATCGCCCGTTCGAGCGCTTCGACTTCACCGACGAATGGAACAACCTCGGCTACGGCGCGATTCGCGCGGACGGCTCGATCTGGGCGGTCGCGGAAGCGCCGGAAGTCCCCGCCGAAGCGGAGCTGGCTGCGGTCGTCGTGAACGGCGAGCGGCAGTTCGCGTACGCGGCGCTCTGGGACGCAGGCGCCTCGGGCGTGCTGTGGTTCAACCGGCCGGTCGGCCCGTGCGATTCGTTCGAATGGCGCATCGTCGAGCAGTTCCTGTCGGGCTACCGGCCCGATGCGTTGCCGTGCCAGCCGGTACTGAGCGAGCTGCCGTGGGGCTACGATGCGGCGATTACCTCGCGGCTCGATTGCGACGAGGAGGTCGAATCGGCGCGTCCTCTTTGGCAGGCATATCAGCGCCTCGGCGTGCCGTTCTCGCTCGCCGTGCATACGCAGAACCTGAACCGCGCGGATCAGCATGAGATCTTGCGCGAACTGCTCGCCGACCGGCAGCAGGGCGCGGTGCTGTCGCACACGGCCACGCACTCGCCGAACTGGGGCGGCAGCTACGACACCGCGCTCGCGGAAGGCGCGCAGTCGGCGGAACTGCTCGAACGCGCGACCGGCGTGCCGGTGCGCTATGCCGTGTCGCCGTTTCACCAGTCGCCGCCGTACGCGATGCGCGGCCTCATCGACGCGGGCTACGCGGGTTGCATCGGCGGAATCATCCGCAACGATCCGGAGTTCGTGACCGCGCGCGGCGGTGCGCTGGCCGGCTTGCCGGCAGGCTTCGTCGGGCATAGCCAGCAGTGCATGCTGCACGGCGACTGCATGCTGAAAGAGGGCGATCCGCTCGCGATTTTCAGGCAGGCCTTCGACAACGCCTACGCGACCAACACGCTGTTCGGCTATCTCGATCATCCGTTCTCCGAGCGCTACACGTACGGCTGGGCGGACGAGGCGTCGCGTATCGAAGCGCACGAGCAGTTCATCGCGTACATCCGCGGCAAGGCGAAGAAGCCGCTCTTCCTGCACGAGGAAGCCGCGCTCGACTTCCTGCGCTTCAGGTCGCTCACACAAATCATCGAAGAGGACGGCGCGTTTCGCGTCGTGACGCCGTCCGCACACACGACGCCCCTCAAGACGCCCCTTACGCTCGGCGTCGAGTTCAAGGGCGCTCATCGGCAGGTGGAGCCGGGGAAAGCACTGCAATGAAAGTCATGGTGGTGATGGGCACGCGGCCCGAGGTCATCAAGCTCGCGCCGGTCGTGCGGGCGTTGCGCGGCGAGTTCGAGACGATCGTCTGCGCGAGCGGGCAGCACAAGGACATGGCCGCGCAGGCGCTCGAATTCTTCGGCATCGAACCGGACATCACGCTCGAGACGATGAGCCCCGGGCAATCGCTGAACGCGCTGTCGTCGCGGCTGATCGCGGCACTCGATCGCGCGCTCGACGAAACGCGTCCCGACTGGGTGATCGTGCAGGGCGATACGACGACGGCGTTCTGCGCGGGCTTCGCGGCGTTTCATCGCGGTATTCGTGTCGGCCACGTCGAAGCGGGGCTGCGCACCGGCGATCTCGCGAGCCCATTCCCCGAGGAAGCGAACCGCAGCCTGCTCGGCCGCATCGCCACGCTGCATTTCGCGCCGACCGAACGTGCGCGGGAGAGCCTCCTCGCCGAAGGCATCGCGGCGCAGAAGATCGTCGTGACCGGCAATACGGTCGTCGATGCGATCGCCGAAGTGCGCCAGAGCTGGCACGTTACGCCGCCGCGCAGTCCGCTGCCCGCATGGCACGGCGCGCAGCAGGAACATGTGCTCGTCACTTGTCACCGGCGCGAGAATTTCGGCGACGTGCTGCAGGACATCTGCCGCGTGCTGCGCGATTTATGCCAGCGCTATAGCGACTACCGCTGGGTGTTTCCCGTGCATCTGAATCCGGCCGTGCGCGGTCCCGTGCATCGCGAACTCGACGGCATCGCGAACCTTGTGCTGATCGAGCCGGTCGATTATCCGACCAGCCTCTATCTGATCAGCGGCAGCGCGGTCGTGGTCAGCGATTCGGGCGGCATCCAGGAAGAAGCGCCGACCTTCGGCGTGCCGGTCGTCGTGATGCGCAATCACACCGAGCGCCGCGAAGGCGTCGACGCCGGCTTCGCGACGCTCGCCGGGCAGAGCGCGGCGAGCATCGAAAGCGCGGTGATCGGCTGGCTCGACGATCCGGCGCGGCGCGCCGCGCTGCGCAATCGCGCGAATCCGTATGGCGACGGGCTGGCGTCGCGCCGCATCGTCGAGAGTCTGCAAGGGCGGCCGGTCGAGGTGTTCATTGGCTGACGGCAAGGACACCGCGCTCGCCGCGCAAGACTGTGTGCTGTTTTCAACCGCCGACTGGGACGAACCGTACTGGACCAACAAGCAGCACACGGCGAGCATTCTCGCCGCGCGCGGCTGGCGGATTCTGTACGTGGAGAGTGTCGGCTTCCGCTCGCCGAAAGTCGGCAGCGGGCGCGACTGGTCGCGCCTGTGGCGGCGCTTGTGGCGCGGCGTGCAGTCGCTCGTGCTCGGGCCGCCGCGTCGCGCGGAGAACGTCTGGGTACTGTCGCCGCTGATGGTGCCGGCCGGCCATCACCTGCCGTTCGTGCGCCCGCTGAACCAGGCGATGCTGCGCTTCTCGGTGAACCGCTTCGCAAGATCGCATCGTTTCAACAAGCCGGTCGTGTGGACCTACCACCCGTACATGCTCGACGCGATTGCGACGCTGCCGCGCGGGCCGCTCGTTTATCACTGCGTCGACGATATCGCGGCGATTCCGGGCGTCGACGTCAATGCGTTTCGCAACGCGCAGCAGGATCTGCTCGGACGCTGCGAGGCGGTGTTCACGACCGCGCAGTCGCTGAAGGACGTGTGTCTGCCGTTCAACCGCAACACGCATTTCTTCGGCAACGTCGTCGACGATGCGCATTTCGGCGCGGCGCGCGCCGATGGGGCGCTTTCTGCTGAACTACCTGCCGAACTGGCCGCGATTCCCGAACCGCGGCTCGTCTATCACGGCGTGCTGTCGGACTTCAAGGTCGACTTTCCGCTGCTGCTGCAAACCGCGCAGGCGCGGCCGCAATGGCAGTGGGTGATTATCGGCGAGGAGCGCGAAGGGCAGCGCAGCGAACTGCTCGCGCAACTCGCGCGCCAGCCGAACGTGCATCTGCTCGGCTACCGGCCTTATAGCGTGCTGCCGCGGTATCTGCGCGGCATGCGGGTCGGCGTGCTGCCGACGCTGCTCAACGAATACACGCGCTCGATGTTCCCGATGAAGTTCTATGAATATCTCGCGGCCGGCTTGCCGGTCGTGTCGACGCCGCTCGATTTCGCGAAAGAGCCGCGCCCGGGTCTCGAAGTGGGCGGCGATGCGGACGCGTTCATCGCGGCGATCGAAAAGCAGCTGGCGCGCGGCAAGCTGAGTGCGGAGGAGGTACGCGCGGCGGTGGGGGAGAATACGTGGGAAGCGCGGCTGGACAAGATGTTGAGGATTACGTTTCATTGCCAGCAAGCGGATGGCGGTAGCGCGCGGGAATGCGATGCGGAGGTACGCACGTGAGGGTCGTTCATGTGTACCGCACGTACTTCCCGGACCCACCGGGCGGCTTGCAGGAAGCGATCCGCCAGATAGCGCTGTCGACGCGCGAGCGCGGCGTCGAACCGCGCATCCTGACTTTGTCGCCGACACCGACGCCGACGGTCGTCGATTATCCCGAAGGGCAGGTGGTCCGCGAAAAGTCGTGGGCGGCCCCCGCTTCCTGCGATCTCGGCGGCCCATGCTCCGTGATGAAATATCGCGAGATGGCCGCGTGGGCCGATGTCGTGCATTTTCATTTTCCCTGGCCGTTCGCGGACGTGTTGCATCTGCTTGGGTGCACGAAGAAGCCGACGGTGATGACGTATCACTCCGACATCGTGCGCCAGAAGCTGCTGGGCGCCGTCTACGGACCGCTGATGCGGCGCACGCTGCGCAGCATGTCCGCGGTGGTTGCGACGTCGCCGGCCTATGCGCGAACCAGCGAGACGCTGGCGGCGTGCGTGTCGAGGGAGCATCTGAAGACGATTCCGCTTGGCATCATCGATTACCGCGATGCGCCGCTGCCCGGCGACACGCAGCGCAACATCGAGAGCCGGTTGGGTCTCGTGCATGGAGAGCCTTATTTTCTCGCGCTCGGCGTGCTGCGTTATTACAAGGGTCTGCATACGCTCGTCGAGGCCGCGCCCGGCATCGGCGCGAAGATCGTGATCGCCGGTTCGGGGCCGGAGCGTGAGCGTCTGGAAGCAATGGCGCGGCAGAGCGGCGTGAGCAACGTCGTGTTCGCGGGGCAGGTCACGCACGACGAAAAAGTCGCGCTGCTCAAGGGCTGCCGCGCGATGGTGCTGCCGTCGCATTTGCGCTCGGAAGCGTTCGGCATGGTGCTGGTCGAGGCGGCCATGTTCGGTAAACCAATGGTGTGCTGCGAAGTGGGGTCGGGCACGTCGTACGTGAACGAAGCTGGCGAGACGGGCTTGGTCGTCGCGCCGGAGCAGGCACACGAACTGGCTCGCGCGATGAACACCCTGCTGGGCGACGCTGCGTTGGCCGAACGCATGGGACAGGCCGCGCGCGCCCGTTATGAAGCGTTGTTTTCGGGCGAGGCGCTGGGCCGTGCGTATGGCGCGTTGTATCACGACGTCACGCGTAACCGATAGATAGTTCGCGCGACGCGAGGCACGTGACGGACCCGTGCCCGGCGGCCGGTCTCCACGCCATGCGATGTGTATACAATGTGGCGATTCAAGCAATCCGTGCGGCGGCAGGCGCGCTCGCAGGAGGAATCGCGAGTGAGGGGACGCATCGCGGCGACGCATGGCTGGCGTTCCGCGCGTGCCGCCATGCGTGCATTTTTGCCGTATCCTCGGCTGATATTTGCGTTGGCGGATCGGCCTGAAAAACAAACGACACACATGAATTCAAGTATCCCGAGCAAGCCGGCATCCATTGCAGTCGTTATCCCGAGCTACAAGGTCCGCGCGCACATTCTCGACGTGATCGTCAGGATCGGTCCGGAAGTGGACCGGATTTACGTGGTCGACGACTGCTGCCCCGATGGCAGCGGTGACTTTGTCGAAAGCCATTGCAGCGACCCGCGCGTTCGCGTCGTCCGGCATACCGTCAACCAGGGCGTCGGCGGCGCGGTGATGACGGGCTATGCGGAAGCGATCGCCGGCGGAGCGGACGTCATCGTCAAAGTGGATGGCGATGGTCAGATGGACCCGGGCCTTCTGCCGCAATTCGTGCTGCCGATCATCGAAGGCTGGGCTGACTACTGCAAGGGAAATCGCTTCTACGACCTCACGCATATCACCAGGATGCCGGCGATGCGCCTGATCGGCAATGCCGGGCTGTCGATCATGAGCAAGATATCGACGGGCTACTGGACGATTTTCGATCCGACTAACGGCTACACGGCCATTAATGCACGCACCGCATCACACTTGCCGTTCGACCGGATCAGCAAGCGTTACTTCTTCGAAACAGACATGCTGTTCCGACTCAATACGCTGCGCGCGGTGGTCGCCGATATTCCGATGGACGCGGTGTATGGCGATGAGCAATCCAATCTGAAGATCACGAACGTGCTCTTTGAGTTCATGGGCAAGCACGCGAAGAACTTCACGAAGCGGATCTTCTACAACTATTTTCTGCGTGACATGACGGCCGCGACCTTCGAGTTGATTGCCGGCCTGATTCTGTTCGTGTTCGGAGTGTGCTTCGGCATCGTGCATTGGATCAGCGCGCTCGCGACCGCTACGCCGACTCCGTTGGGCACGATCATGCTGTCGGCGCTGCCGGTGCTGATCGGCCTGCAATTCCTGCTGGGTTTTCTGAACTTCGATGTCGCCAACGTTCCGTCGCGGGCGATCAGCAAATTTCTGCCTTTTCATCCCTCTGAGGCGCGCAAGCTGTTGACGCCCGATGACCAGCGTCCGCTCGATCCCGTTGAATAAGTCCGCTTGCCGGGTTTTTTTTGCGCCATCGTCCGGAACGGTCGATGAGCGCCGATTTCCACGATTCAATTACCGTATAGAAGATGACACCTCTTCAAACCATCTGGGCAATCGCCTGCGCCTGCATCATCGCCATTGGACAGATCGCCTTCAAGAAAGCCGGCATGGAAGTGCAGAGTGCGGGTACCTGGTTTTCACCGCGCGCGGTGCTGACGATCTTCTTTGCGCTCGCCATCTACGCGATCGCGACCCTGCTCTGGATCAACCTGTTGAGATTCGTGAACCTCAATAGAGCTTATTCGTTCATGGCGCTGTGTTTCATCATCGTGCCGATTGCGAGCCACTTTATTTTCAAGGAACACATCACGCCGGGTTACGCGGTCGGTACGGCGCTGGTCGTGATCGGCCTCGTCGTCGCCACCCGTTTCGGGTGACGCGAATTCACCGAAGCGGCGGTTGAACGTCCATGTCCGTCGCAAGCAGATCAATTACTTGCGCATGGTTTCGAACAGGATGGTCCGCCAAACCCGAGTTGCCTCAAAAGCCTGATGTATCATTCGCCGGAAAATAATCTCCGAGGGATGCATGAACAAGTTGAGTCGGGCCGCAATCGTGTTCTTCGCGGTCGTCATTATCGGCAGCATTTTCTCTGCCCTGATCCCGCCAATGCAGTCGCCCGACGAGAACGACCACGTCAAACGTGCGTACCTGCTGTCCGTTCTGTCTCACACTGTCACCGAACCGGGCCTGTCCACTGGCGGTTACTTCGACGATGCGCTGCAACAATATCAAGTCCTCATGTTCCAGGCGCTGTCGACGAAGCCCGACGCGCGCATGAGCGCGGAAACGGCAAAAGCGGCTGCTGACATCAGGTGGGCGAAGGTGCGCCATTACGTCGACATGGCTGGCGCTGCGCCATACTTCCCGCTAGGCTATCTGCCGCAGGCGGTCGGCCTGCGGATCGGACAAACGCTGAATCTGGGCGTAGGGGCTTCGTACCGGCTCGCGCGCGCGACAACGTTACTTTCGGTTGCCGTCATCATTGCCTACGCCTTCACCATCTTCCCGCCAAACGCGTTGGTGATCTGCCTGTTGGCTCTGCCCATGACGATGTTCCAGATGTCGAGCGCTTCGGCCGACGGCATGTCGTTCGCATGGACGATACTCGCGGCCAGTCTGTTCCGGCGGGGCATGGAGCGGGATGCGCCGTTTCCGCTCCGCTGGAGCGCACTGCTGATTCTGTCGGTATTCATGATTGCGACCAGCCGGCCGCAACTGATTGCCATCGTTGCGCTACCGTGCGTCGTGTTCTTCTTCCGCCGCGACAGGCGTGCGCTGATCGCATCTGTGATTGCAGCCGCCGCGGCGCTGGGCTGGATCCTTTACGGCACGTCGCACACCGTCGATCTGCGCTGGACGCGCGCGGTCACATCGAAGCAGGTTGTCTCCTTCTACCTGCATCATCCTGTCGAGTTGATCGAAATCATCTGGCGCACGGTGTCGAACCCGGCGATCAGCAGTTCTTACTACCACCAGTTCGTCGGCGTGCTGGGCTGGCTTGACCGGCCGATGGCGCCGGTCACCTATCCGGTCGCGGGCGCCGCACTCGTTGTTACACTGGCGCTGGCATTCTCCCGGCGCGTCGGCGCTGTCGAGCGGGCGGTGCCCGTACTGGTGGCCTTGTCGGCGGTGCTGCTGACGTTCGTCGCGCTGCTCATGACGTGGACTGCACTTCCGGCCGAAGTGATAATCGGAATTCAGGGCCGCTATTTCACCGCACCGGCGATCCTCGCCGCATACGCACTCAGCTCCCGAAGCACCGGCGAGAAGCGCAATCTGGCCACGCTAATTGTCTGCGGCGCGTTCATCACGTTTTCTGTTTCGATGACAGCTTCGACGCTGCTCTGGAAGTACTATCTTTAGAAGAAGAGCGTGCCTACTCTGGGTCTCTTCGCGGAAATAATCGTCACCTCGTTTCAACGGCAATCGGAGAAGGTGCAGTCTGAACCTGGGGGGACGGGTGCAGCGGTCGCCTCTCCCGCCACCCAAAATGCTGATAATGCTCAACCGCATCCGCCCCAGCCGCCGCCACATCCGGATTGGCGGCAAGATATTCCTGAGCATCGAAGCCTGGCGGTAATGCAATAGGTTCGTCGGGGTCCAGTTCGCTGTGCTGTCCGCATACGCGCGACGTGCTTCTGCCGCCATCCTGCACCGTGCGCAATTCCTCGAGCTTGCGGCGCGTGCGCCAGAACGACACGGCCGGCGTCGCGTCACTGGCTAATCGTTCCATTCGCAACCAGCTGTCGGCGATATATTGCCGGTCGCGCGATCGCCTCATCACGACAGAAAACTCGATGTCGTTGTGCAGCGTGTCGCAGAAATCTTCACATGCGAAATCGATCAATTCCATTTTGCAAAGATCGGCGATGAGTCTCGCAAAAGATCGCGGCGTGAAAACCCAGCAGTGCACGTCGTGGTAAGCGCCGTTTTCGTATGCGTCGCGCGCGAGTTCCAGCGCGCCTCGCCATGTGTGATGCCGTTTGACCGAAGCCGGGTCGAGTCTCTTTTGCCAGGCCTCCTGGGGAGACACATCGGCGACGGAAAGACAGTGATCGAGTAGCGAATAGGGTTGCGGTATGCGCGCCCGGGCGATATAGCTCGCCAGAACCTCTGGCAGGCGGCTTTCCTGGCGGAAATAGTCGAAGGTGAAGCGTCTGTCGGGAACGGCGAGACGCACTTCGCCAGTGGGCTTCAGAACGGCGCCCAGTTCCCTGAGCCACGTGACCAGATCGGGAACATGCTCGACCACATGAGAGGCCACGACGTAATCGACATAACGGCCTTTGATCGCTTCGTGAAGCGTATTGCGTCCCCACACCGCGTCGACATCGACGATTTCATTGATGTCGAGATGAGGGTCGCCGTTGTACTTCTGGCGCAGGTGAGGCGTATCCGTATGGTCCACGTAGATGATTTCGCCGTCGCTGCGTCGCACGAGGGGCCAGCAAAGCGGGCCTATTTCAACGCCCACGCTTTCCTTGACGTCCAGGCCTTTCAATAGACGGCCGCGTCTTTGGTCCCGAGCGTCAACGATGTTCAGACCATTGTCTTCCTTCGCCATGTTGCCTCCTCGCAATGGACGGCACAGCTTCCTGTTTTGATCGATGTTCGCCGCAATCCGTGTGGCTGCTCATTCCATCAGGTGTGAACCTGGACCTTGATGGAGTCCGAACTTTTGTCGCAAGCCAGCCGGAAGGCTTCCTGAATGTCGTCGAGACTCAGGTCGTGCGTGATCATGGCGCGCAACGTGCCGCCCTTGCGCGCGAGCAGATCGATGGCCAGCGCGAAGTCGTGTTGACCGTCGATCGAGCCGTAGCAGTTCGGCAGATGAATCGTCAGTTCCTTGATGTGCGGCGCGATGATTTCGATGCTTTTGAAGCCGTGATCGAAAGCACCGAGCACGGCGACCTGACCGAGCGGCCGCACGAACTGGCAGGTGTAATCGAAGGTGTCCGCTGTTCCGCCGACGGCCTCGATCGCATAGTGCGCGCCCAATCCGCCGGTTGCCTGTTCGACCGTCCTGATTGCTTCTGCGCGATCGGCCGGCAGGATCGCGGTGGCGCCCATGGCCAGCGCCGCGCGCGCCTGGGCCGCATGTCTTGCGACGACGTAGACGCGTTCGCTGCCGGCGTCGAGAGCGGCGGCGAGTGCCGAAAGACCGATCGTGCCCGCGCCGACCACGACGCCGACCGAGCCTCGCTCGATGCGCATTTTGCGGCATGCGTGGACACCGACGGCAAGCGGTTCGACGATTGCGCCGAGGCGGTCGTCCACGGCATCGGGCAGCGGGAATACACCTACTTCCTTCGTGCGCACATATTCGGCGAAGCCGCCGCCGAACGGAAATTCGCGCGCCCGGCAATGAATCGGCGCGCCGAGTTTGCAGTATTCGCAGGTGCCGCACGCGGTGCCGAGCACCATGTCGATCGTGACGCGTTCGCCGACGCGCACTGTCGTCACGCCCGCGCCTGTTTCGACCACGGTGCCGCTCAGTTCGTGACCGCTCGGAAAGCTCTGATGAGCATCGACGTTTCTGTAGGCATGCAGATCACTGCCGCAGATGCCGACGCTCGCGACCTTGACGATGACGGTGCCGGGCAGCAAATCAGGCACGGGTATGCGGGCGACTTTCATCGTGCGAAGACCATCGAGCAATCCGGCCCGCATGGATGCGCCTTCGGTGCGATGCGCGAGTTCGCTCGTCGAAGTCATCTGTCAATCTCCTCGAATCCTGTACGTAAAAACGCGGGTCGATGCGCTCAGCGCGCTTTCCTGATCCAGAAGCTCGCACCGGGGTTGCGCATGAAGAGCGGCATGCGCTCGTTCATCAACTCGGCGTGGAAGTGGCCCATGAATGTATTCATGAGCACGACCTCGAAAGTGCTGTTGTATTGAAGGAATGCGCGCAACAGATAGGCCTCGTTCCATGCGCGGCCTTCGTAGACCCACTGCGGCGGATACTCGAGCGGCAGGAACACGTCGTGGAAATGGATGTGCACGCCGGGAGCCAGGATCGGCAATATTTCGAAGATGATCCGGTTGACGTCGCTGCCGATCTTGCTCACATGCGAGGAGTCGACGAACAGGATGTCGTTGGCTTCCAGTTCCGTGAACACCGAGAGGTCGACATCCTGCGCGAGCGACTTCACGATCTTCGAGGTGACCTTGTCTTTCTCGGTCAGCAGCGACAGCAGCCGTTCGTTGTTCGGTTCGACGAAGGTACATTTGATCTGGCCGTCGAAGAACAGGTCGTTGGTGTCGAGCGAAACGGCGGAGGAAAAGCCCGAGCCGATTTCGACGATGCGGCGCGGCCGCAGATGGCGAATCATGCAGTAGAGCGACGTGGCGTCTCCATACGAGAACATCACGTTTTCGAAGTAGAAGCGCAGTCCGTCTTTCTTGTGCGGCTCGAACGGCATCTCGCCGTAATACCTGTTCGCGAATTCCTCGACGAGCCGCACCTGCGCCTCTTCGTTGAATTCGATGCCGGGCAGGGTGCGCGAGATCGTTCCGAACAGGCGTGCCTCGTCCTTCTGAATATCGGGGATCGAGGGAATCGGCGAATAGTAGTGGCCAGGGGGGACGTCGCCGAGATTCGAAAAATGTGGGACGTTGGTGTGAAGCGAGTCGCGATACTTATCCCGTTCGGCGATGAGTTCTGCAACTTCGGGATGCTGCGCTGCAAGTGAATCGAGAAGTTCGGTCGATGCCGACATCTTACGTCTCCGGCTTGATAGGTTCGTGAAGGCAATTCCAGAGGAGCAAATCCGATGGCGATATCCCTGCGCTGCTGGATCTTCGACGGGTCAGTCTAACGCACGCCCGCTGACGTACGTTATTCTGCACGTCGTTTATTCCTGTATGCCTACGCCCCGGCTTGCAGTTACCGTTGCTTACAAAATATTCGTCATAGCAATCGGCACGGTCGCAAACGTGGCCCGCAAGGTGCTGTTCCGTCAGGGTTTCGGGGTACGCATGCAACGCTTGTTGAAGACCCCGCGGCCGTCGTGGCGGCCGTTGTCGTGAGGCGCCTAAATAAAAGTCACGAAAGCCTGGGAGACGCATGCCCACTGCGTCGCCACAGGGATCGTTTGTACTGCGTTTTGGCGTAAAATCAAGCCCCTGCCGACAACGTCCGGGCCTGCCTTGCCGGCTACGGACACCAGGTGCGCGCCGTCGCGGACGGCACTAGCGCCCACGATACGGGGCGATTCGGGACGGAGCCCGCAATATGCATTTTAAAATTCTCCTGACCACTCACAGTACCGCATTCATGACGAGCGGTGGTGGTGAGTCGGAACTCGTGCAGGTCGCCGAACTCCTCAACGATTCGGACGTACAGGCCGATATTTATGGCATTCGCAGCCGGCCGCTACGCTTTTACGACGCGGTCATGCATTTCTCCGTGCACGCGGACGGAGAGGCGATCATCCGCGAGACGGTCAACCAGGGCAAGAAGCTCTTTCTCTGGCCCAATGTCTGGTGGCTGAGCCCGCCGGAGGCAGCGGAAATCAGCCGGATCGAAGCGCTCGTGCGGCGCGCCGACCGGCTGCTCTTCAAGTCCTCGACCGAACTCGATCATTTCAACGCGCACATCACGGCCGATCCCGACAAGTGCGTGGTGGTCGGCTCCGGTATATCTGACCGCTTCCTCGCGCCCGCCGATAAAGATTTACTGCCCACCGTCTGCGACGTGTCGGATTACGTGCTGTGCCTCGGTCTGATCGAGCCGGTCAAGAATCAGCTCGAACTCATCCGCGCGCTCAACCAGCTCGAAGTGAATGGGCTCATGGTGGGCGGCTTCCGCGACGAGCAATACTACCGGGAGTGCATGCGCGAGGCGCATCGCGGCATTCACTTTCTGCCGTTCATCCAGCCGTGCAGCGCGCTATTGCGCTCAGCGCTCGCCAATGCGCTGGTGGTCGCGGAGCCGAGCTTCGATCCGCCGGGGCGCTCCTGCCTCGAAGGTGCGTTCGTGAAGAAGCCGCTCGTCATGGTCGATGGGGATTGGCAGCGCGAGCACTTCGACGACAATGTCTGGTACGCGGCTTCCACCAGCGCGCCGGACATCGTTCCCGCGATTCAGGCAGCCCTCTCCGACAAGGACAGGGACGCAAAAATCGAAAGCAATTACGAACGCGTCTATGCACGGCACTCGTCGAGTACGGTAGCAGCAGACTTAATCAGACACCTGATCGATGCCGGCCTCACACATTCCTAAGATTCCTCGCCTGCTGGTCGTCCAGCGGCGCTCCATGACCGATGGCCGAATGAGTTCGCGTACGATCGGCGCGAGGTTTGCGCCTTTGCTTTCGTACATGCAGCGGCATCAGCTGATCGAGTGGGAGCAGATATCGGAGGCGGAAGTTGGCGTGAGTCATCTGCATCGCTTCGACGTGGTGCTGTTCAACAAACACGTGTCGAACCTTTCGCTGAAGATCATGCGAATGGCCAACGAACTCGGTCTCCACACGATTTACGATCTCGACGACTGGCTGCTCGATCTGCCGTCGTGGAGCGTTCTCGAAATGAACGAGGACGTGCTCTACAACGTGCTCGCGATGATTCGCGAGGCGAGCGCGGCAACCGCGTCGAATCAGCTGTTGCAGGATCGCATGCGCAAGGTGCGGCGCTCGGACGACGTGCTGATCATCCCCAACGGATTCGACCAGCAGGCGTTCGATCTTTCGCCCGAACTCTGGAAGGAAACCCAGCCGCCGAAGATCATCTTCTCGAATCTCGACGGCGTGAAGCTCGTCAACTTCCGCAAGGATTTCTTCGCGACCTTGCACGGCTTTCTGACGCGCAACGAAAACGTATCGATCGACTTCTGGGGCGATCCGTTTCCCGAGCTTCATTCGATTCCGCGTGTGACGCATCGCGGCAGCCGCGGCAATATCGAGTACAAGAAAGCGATTCGCGACGAAGGCTACTCGTTCGCGATCGTGCCGCTCGGCGCGGAAGAAGATCCCGAGACGCTGTTCTTCAACTCGTGCAAGTCGCCGATCAAATACGCGGATTACGGGAGCCTCGGCATTCCGAGCATCTATTCCGATTGCCCGACCTACCGCGAAAACGTCAAGCATCGCGTGACGGGATACATCGCGGCCAATACGGCGCAGAGCTGGGCGCAGGCGCTCGAAGAAATGCTTGTTGACGCGAAGCTTCGGCAATCGATCCGCGAGCATGCCTATGCCGATGTGTTCGACCGTTTCAGTGTGCGGCGCATTTCGGCAATGTTCCTGAAGGCGCTGCCCGACCCCCTGTCACCCAAGTCCTTGCACGGCTAACGCGTAGCTAACTCACTCTTATGGATCTTCTCCTGATTCGCCACGGCCAATCGTTCGCCAACGTGGCCGGCCTGCTGAACTCGACCGAACAGGACGAGTTGACCGAGCACGGCCTGCAGCAGGCCGCGAAGCTGCGTACGCTGATGGAAAGCCGCGGCCTCGTACCCGATCGCGTGTTCACGAGCCCGTGGCGGCGCGCGTTGCAAACCACCGAAGTACTCTTCAAGGACAAGAGCGGCTGGACGGTCGACCCGCGCCTTGGCGAAACCAATGCCGGACGGTTCGCGACGTGGAAGGCCGAAGATTTTCGCGTGGCGTATCCCGACTGGGGCAAGCATCTGTCGGACCGTTACGAGGGGGGCGAGTCCCATCTCGAACTGGCCGCGCGGTCGGTGAACTGGGTCGAGGAAGAAGTGCTGCGGCATGCCGGCGAGCCAGGCCTGATCGCCGCCGTGTGTCATGCGGGGCCGATCTCGGTGATTTCGCAGTATCTGCTGAACATACCGTTGTCGAAATTTCCCAACGTGCTGGTGCCGAACGCATCGATCACGCTGTTCCGGCAGAACGTGCATACCGGAAACTTTTATTTGCAGATCGCAGGACTGTCATGAGTGCATCGATCAAGATTTTCGAGCCGCTTTACGCGCCGGGGCAAGTCCTTTCCGAAAAGGCCTTCCATCCGCTCGTACTTCGCAACAATGCCCATGCCGCATGGCGTGAGTTCTATATTCTGGTCGACATGTACCGCAAGGGCATGCATTTGCAGCAGGACTTCACGGGCCTTTTCTCGCCGAAATTTTCATTGAAGGCGCGCATAGACGGCAGCCAGTTTCTGGAGTTCGTGCAGGCCAACGCCGATGCCGATGTCTGCATGATCAATCCTTTTCCGCAACTGGCCTATTTCTCGTTTACTGCGTGGATGCAGGGCGAGCATGCGCACCCCGGGCTCGTGGAGCGCAGTCAGCTATTGCTCGACGCATGCGGGATTCCGTGGAATCTGCGCGAGGCGCCGCGCCAGTCGGCGAATACGCTGTGCTACTGCAATTTCTGGGTCGGCTCGCAGTCTTTCTGGGAGAACTATGTCGGCAAGGTGCTCGAGCCGATTGCCACTTTCCTCGAAACGCAAAGCGACAGTGAAGCCGCGCGCGCGGTGCTCGAACCCACGGTCCATTCGGACGATGCGCCGTTTCTGCCGTTCGTCGCCGAGCGTCTGTTCAGCACGCATCTTTCGCTGCATCGCGATCTGAAGGTGGCCGCTTATCCGATCGAGGGCGACCGGGTTCTGGACTATTGCGTGAGCGACTTTGAAAAAGACATCGTGCGCTACATGCAAAAGCCGATCGATGCCGCGGATCGGGCGCCCGTGTTTCCCGCGGAGCAGATTGCCTTGATGGATTTGCTGTGCACGTTATCGCAGAAGTACGTGCGCGCGCACTTTTCGTTTACTCCGCATCCGCATACGGGCCAGCCGATCGACTTCGACAGGCGCGGCCAGTAAGCAGCGTAGCCGTGAGACGGGCGCGTATCGGCCTGATCGCGCGGGCCGATACGCGCCGTCGCCGATTATCTCTTCGCGGCGCGAACACCGCCCGCGGTAGCCGGCCTTGCGAGCGAATGCGGGATCGCACTCGCCGCGCCGATGCCGATAAAGATGTTCCGCCAGACGTCGTCGTTGGCGCGTTGCAGCACGCTGTCGGCGTGTTTCACATAAGCCTCGTCGGTCCGGCAGCGACCGGCGGATTGACCAAGACACCGCATCAGGGGCGGTATCCATGTCGCGAGTTCGGCATTGGAGTCGAACACACAGTCCGGCGGACAAATCTCCTGAGCGGCCGTGCCGCCGCGAACGAACACAGGCTTGCCGAAATGCATGGCCTCGAGCACGGGCACGCAGAATCCTTCGTGGCGGCTCATGGCGAGTAGCCCATTGGTGGACTCGTAGCACTCGAACAGATCGGAATCGTCGAGCATGCCCTTGAAGTCGACCTGCTCGAGTACGCCCAGGCCGCGCGCGTGATTGATCAGGAACTTCAGATAATCGTAGTTCGGCGTACTGCCGACGATACTCAGCGTCGCGATGAATTCGCGCTGTTTCAACTGCGCGAGAATGCTGATTCCGTCTTCAATGCGCTTGTGCGGCACCACGCGGCCAACCATCAGCATATTCGGCTCGTGCCGTTTGCGGCCTTTGTGCGGCGGCTCGCGCCGGAATACGTACATGTCCGGAAAGATTGGCGGGACGACCTTGATCGCGCCCACATCCAGCACGCCGGAGAGGCTTTCCGCAGTGCTTCGCGAATTCGCGACCACCACATCGAAGCCCGCGAGCAGCGGCAGTTGCGCGAGCGCCTGCTCGCACAGCTGCGCCGTGCGCGGTTCGAGCGCGACGAGTAGCTTCGGATCGGTCACGCCGTGGAAGTAGCCGATCTTCTTGCAGTCGAGCGCGAGAATCCGTTCGAGATACGGATCGAAGATCGAGTAGCTCAGGATGACAACGTCTTCCGGAGTGACTTCTTCAAATAACGCTTCAAGCGGGCGGACTCCCTGTGTTCCCTCATCGAAACCGCTTGCATACATCTCGGTCGCAATGCCGAGACGGTCAGCCATTCGAACGAATCCGATGCAGTGATTGCCCACTGCATCGCCCGAGAAAATGTCTGGAGCACACACCCGAAGCGTCATTTTGCCTTTGCCTCCGCAATGTCGGTCAACCGTCGAGCATAGGCGCGTGCGACTGCCTCAACTGAGTAGTCGCGCTCGACGCGCGCCTTGCCTGCCTGTGCGATGCGCTCACGTAGCGGCACATCGTCGATCATGCGTTTGAGCTGTTCGGCCGCGATCGAGACATCCGGATCGCACCAGTACTGGCCTTCGGCGAACAGATAGTCGCCGGGGCGCAGCGGGACGAGTTCACCGTCCACGAGAAAGGCGGTATCGGGCTCGCAGAAGTCGACGTTGCCCGAGAAGTTCGTGACGACGACCGGTTGCCCGAGCGCCATGGCCTCGGCGATCACGCGGCCGAAGCCTTCGCTGCGATGCAGCGAAATGTAGGCGTCACAGCAGGCCATGAAGTCGGTCGAATCCTGCCGGCTCAGACGTTCGGAGACGATGTGAATGCGGCTGTCGCCCGCGGTCAGGTCGAGGACAGCGCGCCAGACGGGGTCGTCGTCGCGCACGTTCATTGCCTTGATGACGAGCCCGACGCCCGGCGACTCGTTGCCGAACGCCTGCTTGAACGCCTGCACGCCGGCGAGCGGATTCTTGCGGCTTAGCCACGAGTTGCCGTCGAACATCAGGTAGAACAGGAACTCGTTCGGCGGCAATCCGAACCGTTCGCGCTTCGGTTCCAACGGCGCGGGTACCTCGACCGCCATCGGCATGTGATACACCGGCGTGTTGCCGAGCCGGCTGTAGACGCTCTGCACGAAGCGGCTCTGCGCCCAGATTTCATCGACCATCTGATGCACGTTGCCGAATGCGCTCGGCCAGTGGGGCAGCTCCCACGGCCATGCGCCGATCTTGTGGGTCGGCGCGTCGATCAGTTTGCGGCCGCCTTCCAGCGCGAGACGCACCATCTCCGGCGCGGGCAGGCAGATCAGGCTGATGTTGTACTTGAGTTCTTCGCTGATGAGATGATCGACCGAGTGTTCGAGCCGCGCCGGGCCCGCCATCGGCGCGTTGAGCAGCGTGACCGGCGTGGACGACAGTTGCAGCACGCGCGCGGCCATGCGCGCATCCTCGCCGAGGCCGAGCACGCCTTGCGGAAAGCCGATGATGTTTACGCCGAAATCGTAGCCGGTACCTTCGACGCGCGCGTGATAGCGGGCCGGCTCGCGCTCGTCGTCATCGGCAGTTTCGGCGCTGTCGGCCCAGTGCACCGTTAGCGAGCCGACCAGCGGATATTCGGTCGGCGCCCATTCGTTCCACCACTGCACGAGCTGATCGCGGCCTTGCACGGTGCCCATGTCGAACGCCTGGCGCAGGTCGGGGCGGTCGTTCGCGATCATCGTGAGAAAGCGCGGCAGCAACGTATCGTCGGCGGGCTGCTCGTCGTCTATTCTCGCCAGCTCTTCGGCGAGGTGGGTGGGCGACCATTTGATCGCGTAATACTCGTCGTGCCCGTTCTTGTCCCACCACGAAATAAAACCGAGCCGCTCACTGAAGCTGTTCAGATTGAACGATGCCTGAAGCTCGGGCCGCTCGTTCCAGATCAGCAGCAGAAAGCGCGGCAGCAGCGGCAGTGCGCCTTGCTCGCCGGCTTCCATTCTGAACAGGTCGTCGGGCAGCGGCGGGATGGCCCAGTGAATGACCGAATACTGCTGATGCCCGTGCTCGGCCCACCACGACAGGCACTTCAGGCGCCCGGTGAAACTGTCGAGCGAGCAAAGCGCCTGCAGATCCTGGCGCTCGCCGTGCAGCAGCCGCAGGAAGCGCGGCACCGGCAGCCAGTCGGGGTGCGTGCCCCACTCCGGCTCGAACAGCAGCGCGGGCGTGATAGGCGGCACCCATCTGATCGCGCGGTACTGGTGCGGGCCGTATTCGATCCACCACGACAGGCAACTGAGCCGTCCGCCGAAGGACTGCAGATCGAAGGTCGCCTGCAGGTCCGGCCGCTCCCTGTAGATCTCGAAAAGGAAGCGCGGCAAGCAAAGGCCGCCGTCGACGGCAGGCTGGTCGTCGTCGACTCTCGTGAGTTCTTCGGTGACGCGAGTGGGCGACCATTTGATCGCGTAATACTCGTCGCTCCCGTCCATCTCCCACCACGAAATGAAGCCGAGCCGCTCGCCGAAGCTGTTCAGATTGAACGATGCCTGCAGGTCGGTCCGCTCGTTCCAGATCAGCAGCAGAAAGCGCGGCAGCAGCGGCAGCGCGCCTTGCTCGCCGGCTTCCATTCTGAACAGGTCGTCGGGCAGCGGCGGGATGGCCCAGTGAATGACCGAATATTGATGCTGCCCGTGCTCGGCCCACCACGACAGGCACTTCAGGCGCCCGGTGAAACTGTCGAGCGAGCAAAGCGCCTGCAGATCCTGCCGTTCGCTGTGCAGCAGCCGCAGGAAGCGCGGCACCGGCAGCCAGTCGGGGTGCGTGCCCCACTCCGGCTCGAGCAGCTGCGCGGGCGTGGCAGGCGGCACCCATCTGACCGCGCGGTACTGGTGCTGGCCGTGTTCGGTCCACCACGACAGGCAACTGAGCCGCCCGCCGAAGGACTGCAGATCGAAGTTCGCCTGCAGGTCCGGGCGTTCCTTGAAGATCTCGGCAAGGAAGCGCGGCACGTAAGGGCCGCCGTCGACGGGCGGCTCTTCGGGTTCGAGCATGGCGCCGCCGATCGGCGGTTGCAGCCACTTGATGTGCGGATATTCGCGCTGGCCGTGATCTTCCCACCAGCTCAGGCAGGCTAGCCGCGAGGTGAAGCTGTTCAGATCGAACGCGCTGCGCAGATCGGGCCGCTCGGTCGTGATGAGCGCGAGAAAGCGCGGAAAGGGCATCGCACCGGAGCCGGCGTCGTCGATCGGCTCCAGCAGTTTGGGCCACGCAACGGGCGGCCGCCACGTCACTCGCGAGCAGGCGCTCTGGCCGTGCGCGTCCCACCAGTCGAGGCAGTTCAGATAGCCGGTCAGCGTGCCCAGGTCGAATGCCTGGGCGAGATCGCCGCGATTGCGCACGATCATCGTCAGGAGCTTCGGCAATTGCAGGCCGGCTTCCGCGAGCACGGTTTGTGGTTCGAGCAGCGTCTCGCTCAGGTGCCGGGTATCGAGCACGCTCGGCTTCGTCGAGCCGAGCCAGTACATGACGGCGTCCGGATGGCGCTCGATCAGCGTGTCGTTATCGAGTTGACGCAGATACTCGAGATCTTCCTGACGCAGCACCCAGTTGAAGTCGGGATACGTCTCGCGCGCCGACATTTCCCACCAGAAGTAGAGTGTGACCCGGTCGTCGAGCGCTTTGGAATTGAAGCGCGCGAGATCGGCTCTGAACTTCATCAGAAAATAGATCGCGCTCGGCAGGCAGAACAGGTCTCCCGGCGAAGGATGGCGGTATTCCGCCAGCCACCCGGTCTTATTTTTTTTGGGTCCCAGATTAATCAAGATCTGCAATCCTTGAAGGCCATGCAAAGGAAAAGTCGTCGGCAGTCAGTGTCAGATTGGGCGAGTAGTAAGGATCGTTCATCAACAGATGCCCCCAGCGCTGTCTGACCAACTCGGATTCCTGGTTAAAGCGGCTGATTTTTTCGGGTGTGTCTTCGGCGCCGCGCGTTGCCGATTCATGATGATAAAGCTCGGCGTAGGGCGTCCACACATTGCGGTAGCCCGCCTGCCGCACACGCAGGCAGAAATCGATGTCGTTGTAGGCGACGTGTAACTGTTCGTCGAGCCCGCCGACCTCCTTGTAGATCGACTGGCGGATCAGCATGCACGCGGCGGTCACCGCGCTCATCGCGTTGCGCAGGCGTGCGCGCGCGAAGTAGCCCGGCATCGTGTTCGGGAAATGCTTGTGCGCGTGACTCGCGATGCCGCCAACCCCGAGCACCACACCGCCATGCTGGATCGTGTCGTCGGGGTACAGCAGCTTCGCGCCGACGGCGCCCACGTTCGCCTGCAGCGCCACTGCCACCATTTCCTCGAGCCAGTCGGCGTTGATCACTTCGATGTCGTTGTTCATCAGGCAGACGAAATCCGCCGTGCTGGCGAGCGCAACGCGATTGTTCAGCGCAGAGTAGTTGAACGGCGAATCGTCGCGCACGACCTTGATGCGCTCGTCTTGCTGCAGGCGCGCGAACAGATCATGCGTTTCCTGCTTCACCGAGCCGTTGTCGATGATCGTGATGCGGAAGTTCGGGTAGCTCGATTTCTGACGCACCGATTCCACGCATTGCTCGACGAGACCTGCGGAGTCGCGCGTCGGAATGATGATTTCGACGGACGGCAGCACCTCCGGCAGGTCGTACACGACCTTGTTGAAGGCATCCGTGCCCGGCGCGTGTTCGGTATGTGCGTTGATGTTGTTGCGCGCGAGGTGTTCGTCGAGCGCGCGCATGGCCGCGATATGCGCATACGGTTTGGCTTCGTGGCCCGCTGCCGTGCTTTCGGGAATCATGCGCCAGTGGTAGAGCGCGCGAGGCACGTGATGCACCGTGTGGTGACCGGCCCGGTCGATTACGCGCAACGCGAGGTCGTAGTCCTGCGAGCCCTCGAAGCCGGTTCTGAAACCACCAACCTCTTTCATGAGCGAAGTCCGGTACACGCCGAAATGCGAAATCATGTTCTGGCTCAAGAACAGATCGTAGTTGAAGTCGCACTTGAAGTACGGGTCGGAGCGGTCGCCGTCGATCGAAACTTTGTCTTCGTCGCTATAGATCACCGCCGCGTCCGGATGCGCATTGATCAATTCCGCGACGTAGTAGAGCGCGAGCGGATGCAATTCGTCGTCGTGATCGAGCAGGCCGACGAATTCACCCACGGCCAGTTCGAGGGCTGTGTTGCTCGAGGCGCTGATATGGCCGTTCGTGGCGCGGTACGCCACCTTGATGCGCGGGTCCTTCGCGACGTAGCTGTCGAGCACCGCCTTCACCTCCGGGTCGGTGGAGCAGTCGTCCGCGATACAGAATTCCCAGTTTTCGTAGACCTGATCGATGACCGAATCGATCGCCATGCGCAGCCATTTCGCCGGCGTGTTGTACGTCGGCATGACGATGCTGATGAGCGGTTGCAGCGCCCACGTTTTTGAGCGCGCACGCAATTCAGGGTAGCGCGCCGCGGGCGGTTCGTGCCGCTCGATCCATTCCTGATACGTGTGGCCCGCGCTCGGGGTCGGCGCGGGTTGTGCGCCGCCACGCCAAGACGCCATGCGGCGCGCGCGCTCGAGCAATTCCTCCGGGCAGTCGGCGTCGGCAACCAGTTCGGCCTTGAAGTTCTTCACCGAGAACAGTCCCGCGCGCGCGATCGGGTCGAGGCGCAACGGCCCCACCAGCGGCGGAAACGCCACGACCTGATCCACTTTGCCGTTTGCGTCGACCACGAGGTTGATCGTCGCGTGTTCCGACATGCCCGCACCCACATCGAAATAGATCATGCATGGAGAAGCCGGCATGTCTTCTTTGGCGAGGTCGAACGAAATACGCGCGGCGCGCCCTGATAGCGCTTCCCATCCCGTCAGTTCAAACTGCGGGTCGCTGTTGGTCGCCTTCCACGCAAACTCGGGATTCGAGGAAGCGTCGACGTTATTCAGAGGGCGAAGTTCGAAGTTCTTCACGAGGTTCTTCATTTTGTCAGCAGGGAATCGTAGAGATCTTTCAGGGGTGACAGGACGGCCTGCCATGTCAGGTCGCGCGCCGTGCCGGTCGCGCCGCCGCGCGGTTGCGCGAGCGCCGCACGAATCGACTGGGCAATGCTGTCGACGTCGGACGGATCGAGGTAGGCGACATGCTGTGCGAAGTATTCTTCGGTAGAGCCAACTTTCGTCACCGCGATGCGCGCGCCCGCCGCATGCGCTTCGAGCGCGGCGAGTCCGGGGGTTTCGAGCGTGCTCGGCAGCACGAATGCTTCGCAGGCCGCGTAGGCCGAGCGCAACACGGGCGAGTCGTGAGCGAGTGTGCCCGCGTAGATGACCTGGTCGCCGCCCTCGGCGAAGCACGCCTTCGCATATTCAGGATCGCGCTGATGGCCGATCAGCACGAGCTTCAGTTCGGGGAACGACTTCATCGCCCTGATGAGCGCGAGCTGGTTCTTGCGCGGCTCGATGTTGCCTACGTTCAGGATGAAGCGGCTCTCGATGCCGAATTCGCGGCGGAACAGCTCCGGCGCGACCGGCTCGTAGAAGCTCTGCTCGACGCCATTGAGCACGCTGGCGAATTTTTCGCGGGGCAGGTCGAAGATGCGCGCAAGCGTATCGCACTCGATCTCCGAATTCGCGACGACCCGGTCCGCGAGTGAAAACTGATGATGGATCTCGCCGATCGGATAGAGATGTTTGGTCTCCTCCGTCACCCAGAGGCTCGACGACACCACGAGCGGCAAGCCTAGCTGCTTGACGAAGTTGCAGAAGTGCACCGAGCCGCCGACGCACGAAAAGAAATGAACCACGTCATGTTCGAGAAACCGCGGATTCCATGGGTCGAACAACGTGATGTCCACACCATGCGCAGGCAGATGCTTGTGATACGCCAGCAACTGGATCTCTCCGCCTCCGGGGGTATGGAAGGCCATGGGGTACGTGGCGAACAGCACTTTCATAGGCGAGGCTCTATTGGCTCAAACATGTTCTTTTCTCCAGACCAGCACGTCGTGCTTCGCATCTCGATGGTTTCGGCCGCCCGGCGCCTAGACGGCGCAAGCGGCATATGCGGCGCGTGCCGGCGATCCACGCGGCGCCCGGGCGCTGCACGGCCGGCGGGTTTCGATGCATTCATGTGGATGCGTGCCGCGCTCATTCGCGGCAATCAGGCGCTGGCTCGCCGGCGTGCGGGCGGTTGCCCGTTCAGGCGGCCTAGCAGCAGGCCCGATTGTGCTGTCGTCGAGCACGTCGGATCGATACCACGAATTCCACATGCGCGAATATGTTTGAGTTGTTACGAAGTGTACGAACGGTGCGCCAACAGGCACACGTCCGTTTTATTATCACGGCCCAAGGCTTCTGCCGCGCGTTCGGTACGGCTTGCGGCGTTGCGGCCGCGGGCCCATTTTAGCGCCTAACCCTTACGAGTAGCGGGCCGCGGGGGGCGCCGCCCGCATACAATACGTTCCCAGCCAGACTTCTGAGAAAGCACCGCCGATGCCAGATTGTATCGTGTCTCATCCGCCTTTCCTGCCGTATCCCGGAGGGTCCAGCCTTGACGGCGCCCGGATGCGCGCGCGGCTGGAGCGAGGTGGTGCGGGAGTGCGCCGATGAGCCTGCAGGTTCTCGTCACCGGCGCCAACGGCTTCGTCGGCAAAGCGGTTTCGCGTGCGTTGCTGCAACGCGGAGACCGCGTGGTCGGTGCTGTGCGCCGCGCGCAGACGGCCGCGGACGGCGTGCGCGAATGGCTGCTCGACACGAAAGACTTCGAAGGCATCGACCAGCGCTGGCCGGTCGGGTTCAATTGCGACGCCGTCATCCATCTCGCCGCGCGCGTGCATCTGATGCATGAGACGGAGACCGATCCGCTCGCGGCCTACCGCGCGACCAACGTCGAGGGCGCGTTGCGCGTCGCGGCCGCCGCGCGTCGCGCGGGCGCGCGCCGCTTCGTGTTCGTGAGCAGCATCAAGGCGGTGGGGGAGCGCAGCCTCGGCCGGCCCATCAGTGAAACGGACGAGCCCGCGCCTTCCGATCCGTACGGCATCTCGAAACTGGAAGCCGAGCGCGCGTTGCTCGACTACGGCCGCGCATCGGGGCTCGAGATCGTGATCGTGCGGCCGCCGCTCGTCTACGGGCCGGGCGTGCGCGCGAACTTCCTGCAACTGATGAACGCGATCGCGAGAGGCATTCCGCTGCCGCTCGGCGCGATTGCGGCGCGCCGCAGCCTCGTGTTCGTCGACAACCTCGCGGACGCGCTCGTGCATTGCGCGACCGATCCGCGCGCGGCCGGCGAAACCTTTCATGTTACCGACGGCCGCGACCTGAGCGTGCCCGAGCTCGCGCGGGCGCTGGCGACGCAACTGCATGCGCCCGTGCGCCTCGTGCCGGTGCCGGCCGGCGTGCTGCGTCTCGCGGGGCGCCTCACGGGACGCTCGGCGCAGATCGACCGGTTGATTGGCGAGTTGCGCCTCGATAGTTCGCATATCCGCGAACGTCTCAACTGGTATCCGCCGCACACGGTCGAGCATGGGCTGCTCGAGACCGCCGCGTGGTATCGCTCCACGCATTGAACTTGCGCTGAGTCCGCGCCGAATTCATTTCCTATCGATGCCGATCGCTTCACACACCGCCTCTTTCTTCGCCTCTCTGCTCCCCCTGCTGCCGTGGGGCGCCGCCGCGCTGGGCGCGTGCGCCGCGATCCTGTGGGCGCTGCTCCGAAGCGGCCTCGCATGGCGCCTTGCCACCGACATCCCCAACGACCGCTCGCTGCACACACGGCCGACGCCGCGTGTCGGCGGCTGGGGCATCGTGCCCGTCGCGGTGGTGCTGATCGCCCTCGCGGCACCGGCGCTGTGGCTGCCCGCGCTGGCCGCAGCGCTGCTCGCCGCGCTCTCGCAGATCGACGATCGCCGCGGCTTGCCTGCGCGGGTGCGCTTCGGCGGCCACGCGGCGGCGGTGGCGGCGCTCGTCGCGCTCTATCCGGCCGACGTGCCGTGGTGGGCGCTCGCGTGCATGGCGGTTTTACTCGTGTGGCTGGTCAATCTGTACAACTTCATGGACGGCTCGGACGGCCTCGCGGGCGGCATGGCCCTGTTCGGCTTCGGCGGCTATGCGGTGGCGGCGTCCGTGTCGGCGCATCCGGACGCCGCGCTCGCGTCGGCGAGCGTCATCGTGGCGGGCGCGGCGGCGGGCTTCCTGCTGTTCAACTTCCACCCCGCGCGTATCTTTCTCGGCGACGCCGGCTCGATCCCGCTCGGTTTTCTGGCCGGCGCGCTCGGCTACTGGGGCTGGCGCGAGGGCGTGTGGCCGGTGTGGTTTCCGGCGCTGTGCTTTGCGCCGTTCATCGGCGATGCATCGGTAACGCTTCTTAAGCGTCTGCTGCGTGGCGAAAAATTTTGGCAGGCGCACCGCGAACACTACTATCAAAGACTGGTGCAGTCGGGTTCAGGTCACGCCGTCACCGCCTGGATTTGGTATTTGTTCATGGCGGCGGGCATAATGCTTGCTATTTGGGCATTACAGTTCGATCTGCTGTATCAATGGCTAGCTGTCGCCGCATGGGCCGCCGTGCTTGTCGTCGCGGGGTTGTGCATTGATTGCCGCTGGCGGCGCCATGTGTCCCGTTCCGGGCAAATCTGAGGTTCTACGCAATGAAAACATTCAAAGCCCGATGGCTTTCGTTCAGTGCGTTTGCGTTCGACCTGTGCGCGGTGGCCTTGGCCTGGCTGCTCGCCTATGTGATCCGGTTCAACGGTCCGGTGCCTGCGCCGTTCTGGTCGAGCGGACTGCATGCGCTCGTATGGGTGCTGCTGATCTACGCGGTGATGTTTCGCAGCTACGGGCTCTATCGCGGCATGTGGGTGTTCGCGAGCCTGCCCGATCTCGTGCGGATCGCGAAGGCGATCGGCGTCGGCGCGCTCGTCGTCATGATCGGCTCGGCGCTGCTGCAGCCCGCGCCGGTCGTGCCGCGTTCGGTGCTGATCGTCTCGCCGATGCTGCTGTTTCTCGCGATGGGCGGCTCTCGTGCGCTCTATCGCGCGGCCAAGGAGTTCTATCGCTACGGCGGTCTGGTCGGGCAGGGCAAGCCGGTGCTCGTGCTCGGCGCGGGCAATGCGGGCGCGAACCTCGTGCGCGAACTCAAGCGCTCGGGCGAATGGCGCCTCGTGGGCCTGCTCGACGACGATCCGGTCAAGCAGGGCCGTGAAATCTACGGCTACCGCGTGCTTGGCGCAATCAGCGATCTGCAGAAAATCAGCGCCGACCTCAAGGTCGAGCACGTCATCATCGCGGTGCCGTCGGCCTCGGTCGAAGCGCACCGGCGCATCGCGACGCTGTGCGTGCGCGCGGGCGTGCGGGCAATGACGCTGCCCGCGCTCACGCAGCTCACGCAAGGCCAGGCGTTCCTCTCGCGCGTGCGCCAGATCGACCTCGAAGACCTGCTCGGCCGCGACCCGGTCGCGATCGATACTGAACATGTCGAGGAGCTGCTGAAAAACCGCGTCGTCATGGTGACGGGCGCGGGCGGCTCGATCGGCTCGGAGCTGTGCCGGCAGATCCTGCGCTTCGGCCCGGTGCAACTGGTCGCGTTCGATATCTCCGAGTTCTCGATCTATCGCTTGAACGAAGAGCTGCGCGACAAGTATCCGGAAGTGTCGGTGGT
This sequence comes from Paraburkholderia susongensis, assembly GCF_900177725.1. Taxonomy (GTDB): domain Bacteria; phylum Pseudomonadota; class Gammaproteobacteria; order Burkholderiales; family Burkholderiaceae; genus Paraburkholderia; species Paraburkholderia susongensis. The sequence continues at coordinate 349,077 of NZ_FXAT01000004.1, forward strand.
GCCGATCATCGGCGACGTGAAGGACTCGCTGCTGCTCGATCAGGTGTTGGCGCGCTACTGTCCGCACATCGTGTTTCATGCGGCCGCTTACAAGCACGTGCCGCTCATGGAAGAGGTCAACACGTGGCAGGCGGTGCGTAACAACGTGCTCGGCACGTATCGCGTCGCGCGCGCGGCGATTCGCCACGACGTCGCGCATTTCGTGCTGATCTCGACCGACAAGGCCGTCAATCCGACCAACGTGATGGGCGCGAGCAAGCGTCTCGCCGAGATGGCGTGCTCGGCGCTACAGCAGCAGGGCAGGCGGCGCACGCAGTTCGAAACCGTGCGCTTCGGTAATGTGCTCGGCAGTGCCGGCAGCGTGATTCCGAAGTTCCAGGAGCAGATTGCGCGCGGCGGTCCGGTGACGGTCACGCATCCGGAGATCACGCGCTTCTTCATGACGATTCCGGAAGCATCGCAACTGGTGCTGCAGGCGTCGAGCATGGGGCGCGGCGGCGAGATCTTCATTCTCGACATGGGCAAGCCGGTGCGCATCGCCGATCTCGCGCACGACCTGATCCGCCTCTACGGCTTTACCGAGGAGCAGATCCGGGTCGTGTTCACAGGCCTGCGGCCCGGCGAAAAGCTCTACGAGGAACTGCTCGCGGACGACGAAACGACCACGCGCACACCGCATCCGAAGCTGCGCATCGCCCAGGCGCGCGAAGTGCCGGACAGCCTGATCGACAATCTGCTGCCGTGGCTCATGCAGCATCGCGTGCCGTCCGATGACGAAGTGCGGCGCGATCTGCGCCGCTGGGTGCCGGAGTATCAGCCGGCGACGACTGCGTTGCTGCGCAGCGTGCCGCCGGCGACGCGGGTGTCGTAGGGCGCGTATTGGCGGTGACGAGCGGGAAGCAATAAAAAAAGCGCCTCAGGCGCTTTTTTTATTGCTTCGAAAGCCGTGGAGATTTTGGGCCGTCGCCCATGTACGTACCGCCTGTCGCGCAGTAATTATTTGATCGCTGCCAACTCAGGCAGCGACTTCAGGTAAATCGCCGGCACAACTATGCGCCCTGACGAGAAATTCACTAGCACGACTCATGCGCTCGCACATGCGACGGTCATCATCTCGGGTGACTCCGTCTCCCCGGAATTTTGGACCTCGTATTTTGGCGTACAGCCCGATCGGGAAATCATCAAGGGCCGACCTTTTCAATTGCCGTCTGGCAAGCTGAGCCCGCACCCCGGCAAGCTCGGCCTGTGGGCTATCGAAAGCAGGTCTGCAATCCACAGCGATCATCTGGCGCCCCATTTGCAATATCTCAAGAGCCATCTTGGCTTGCCGCGTGCGGATTTGCGCGATCTGGCGGCAATGCAAGGAGCCAAGGTGGCGCTGTGGTGCTACTGGATGAACGAGGCAGGGGACCGCGTGCCCGATGTGCCCGACGATATCCGCGCGATGATGGAAGCGATGGGCGGCACGGTCGAGATCGACGAGTACCGATAGTGCAGCCGTTGCACGCAAGAACGGGAAAGCCGCTTGACGAGCGCGGCAGCACGGGTTTTCAACCGCATGACGACCCCTTTTGCGATGATTGAAAACCGATTGTTTGGTACGCGGACAGTTCCAGCACCGTCCCGGGCGTGCAAACCGAGCGCCGCCCGTCACGCTCAATGTTTCGTCTTCCTCACCACCATCCACCGCGGCGACTTGAACCGCACGATGCTCACGTAAAGCCACACATACGTTGCCGCGAACACCACGACGAAACAGAACAGATGCAACGTGTGCCGCCAGAACAGCGTGGCGGGCACGACGGCGATCAGGCACAGCAGCCAGAGATACGGCGAAGTCAACGAATTGCGCCGCGTCAGCTCGCGCGCGGTGCGCGCGCCGACGGCCCAGCGCATGAGCCGCTTGTAGACCAGCATATGTAGATGCACGCCGTCGGGAATGCCCGGAGAGATGCCGCGAATGAACTTCTTGCGGTAGATCGAGAAGCAGGTCTCGAAGATCGGGTACATGAAGAGCAGCACCGGATACCACGCGGACACGTCGCGATTGCGCATCACGAGCAGGATCGACAGTTCGGCGAGCATGAAGCCGATGAAGTACGCGCCGCCGTCGCCGAGAAAAATCAGCCCCGCCGGGAAGTTCCAGATGAAGAAGCCGAGCACCGCGCCCATCATCATGAACGACGCGGACAGCACGACCGGATCGGACACCTCGAACGCGACGTACGCGAGCGACGCGAACATCATGAGCGCGACCATCGAGGCGAGGCCGTTGAAGCCGTCGATGATGTTGATCGCGTTGGCGAGCGCCGCAACCGCGAGCACCGTGACCACGAACGAGATTGCCGCATACGAGAGCAGGAAGTCGAGCGGCGGCACGCTGATGCGCGTGACCGCGATGCCGAGCAGGAAAAACGCGAGCGCGGCCGCCGCCATCGTGCACACGAGCCGCGCGAGCGGCGACACGCGTTTGGTCAGGTCTTCGACGAGGCCCGAGCCGAAGGCCGGCATCCCGCACGCGGTCAGCCCGAGAATACCGCCCGAGACGGCCGGATACGCGCGATGCAGTTGCACCGCCGAGACGATCAGCCCAAGCAGAATGCCGGTCCCCCCGATGCGCGGCACAGGGCGCACGTGGAATTTCTGCACGCCTGACAGATCGGTATCGGTCGAGAGTTTTTCATGCAGATGCGCATAGCGCACGATCAACAGCGTGATCAGCAGGGAAACGAGGAAGCCGAGCGCGAAACTGAGCATGAAAGTGGGCCTGAGCTAAGACGCGGAATTATACAAACGAAACCGATGACGGCCCGCGCGTGCCGCGGGCGCGAAGCTTTCAGCGTTGACGCGAAAAATCCCAGATAGTGACGCAAAAATCGCCCGCAAAGACCCCGCAAAGGTCCGCCAGCGCTCGCTCGTCATGGATTTCCCTAATGCGCCGTTCGTGCCGCGCGACCGTAAACCTTGGATGCGGCGAAGTGTAAGTCACGCGCAATAACCGGTCATCGACCGGTCACGAGGCGGCGCGTGTGCCTGCCAACCTGTTTCGCCGCGATGAGGACGTTCCGGAGACCCAATGCTAAACAACATCACAATTCGTGGCGGCCTGACGCTCGTGATCGGCGTATTCGTCGCTTTTCTTCTGACGGTGATCGCTGTCGGTTACGGCGCGCTCAAGCTCGCCAACAACAGCCTCGACGACACCCAGCGCAGCGCCATTGCGCTGTCGCATCTGAAGGCGAGCTCCGAGAAGCTTCTGCAGGTGCAGCTCGCGCTGGGCACCTATCAGACACTCTTCAGCGTCGGCAAGCAGACCGACGATCTGCTGCCGGCCGCGCACAAGGTGCTGGTCGAATCGAACAACGATTTCCGCAACTACATGGCGGGCCCGTTCGCAAGCGATGCGGAGCACAAGCTCGCGCAGAGTGTCGCGCAGGCGCGTGCCGCGCTCGTCGACAAGGCGATCGAGCCGGAATTCAAGGCGCTCACCGACTTCGACTTCAACACGTTCCGCAACATTCAGGGCGACACCGCGAACAGCTACTACGCGACTTACTCGAAGGCGATCGACGCGCTCGAAAAAGCTCAGGTCGACAATCAGCATCAGCAGGCCGCGACCGGCGTGCAGCGTTTCCAGCTCGCGACGCTGCTGTTCGGCGTGATCGGCGCAATCGCGCTCGTGATCGGCGTGGGCGCGCGCATCGCGCTGTCGGCGGCGCTCGTCAAGCCGGTCAACGCGACGGTCAGGCACTTCGAGCGCATCGCGGCCGGCGATCTGAGCAGCACGATCAAGGTCCGTTCGCGCAACGAGATGGGCCAGCTGCTCGGCGCGTTGACGCGGATGCGCGACGGCCTCGTCGAGACCGTCGCGAAGGTGCGCGGCAGCACGAGCGCGATCACGCAGGGCGCGAACGAGATCGCTTCGGGCAACGCGGACCTGTCCGCGCGCACCGAGCAGCAGGCGGCCGCGCTGCAGGAGACCGCGGCGAGCATGGAACAGCTTTCGGCGACCGTGAAGCAGAACGCCGACAACGCGAAGCAGGCGAGTCGCCTCGCGCACGGCGCGCTCGATACGGTCACGCGCGGCGGCAAGGTGGTGTCACGTGTGACGGAGACGATGGACGGCATCAGCGAGTCGTCGCGCAAGGTCACGGAGATCATCGGCATGATCGAGGGCATCGCGTTCCAGACGAACATCCTCGCGCTGAACGCGGCAGTGGAAGCCGCGCGCGCGGGCGAGCAGGGGCGCGGCTTCGCCGTGGTGGCGAGCGAGGTGCGCAGCCTCGCGCAGCGCTCGGGCGCAGCGGCCAAGGAGATCAAGGAGCTGATCGGCGAGTCGGCGGCCAAGGTCGAGGAGGGCGCCTCGCTCGTCTCGGATGCGCAGAAGACGATTCAGGAAGCGATGAGCGCGGTCGAGCGCGTGACCGGCGTGATGAGCGAGATCGAGGCGTCGGCGCTCGAGCAGAGCGACGGCATCGAACAGGTCAACAAGGCGGTCTCGCAGATCGACGAAGTCACGCAGCACAACGCCGCGCTCGTCGAGCAGGCCGCCGCCGCGGCGAAGTCGCTCGAGGAGCACGCGGTCGCGTTGCGCGACGCGGTGGCGGTGTTTCAGCTGGAAGGGGCGCCGGCATAAAGGGCCCGGCGCTCCTCGCTTCTCTTTACGCGAACCCTCGCGGATTCATCGACTGCCAGCGCCAGTGATCCGCGCACATGCGCTCGATGCCGAACTGCGCGCGCCAGCCGATGATCTTCTCGGCCGCGGCCGGATCGGCGAAGCACTGCGCGACGTCGCCCGGACGGCGCGCGACGATCTCATACGGCACCGGCTTGCCCGATGCCTTCTCGAACGAGCGCACCACGTCGAGCACGCTATAGCCCTGGCCCGTGCCGAGATTGACGACGAAGCTCGCGTCGCGTTTGACGAGCGCGTCGAGCGCGGCGAGATGCCCGCGCGCGAGATCGACCACGTGGATGTAGTCGCGCACGCCGGTGCCATCGGGCGTTTCATAGTCGCCGCCGAACACGCGCAGCTTGTCGAGCTTGCCGACCGCCACCTGCGCGACGTACGGCATCAGGTTGTTCGGAATGCCGGCCGGGTCTTCGCCGATCAGGCCGCTCTCGTGCGCGCCGACCGGGTTGAAGTAGCGCAGCGTCGCGATGCGCCAGGCCGGGTCCGACAGTTCGAGATCGCGCAGGATCTGCTCGGCGATCAGCTTCGACTGGCCGTACGGATTGGTTGCCGAGAGCGGGAACGATTCGTCGATCGGCGAGCTTTTCGGCACGCCGTACACGGTCGCCGACGAGCTGAACACGAACTGCTTCACATTGCGCTCGCGCATCACGCCGAGCAGCGCGAGCAGGCTGCCGACGTTGTTGCTGTAGTACTCGATCGGCTTCGCGACCGATTCGCCGACCGCCTTCAATGCCGCGAAGTGGATCGCGCCGGTGATCGGGTGCGCGTCGAAAATGCGCTTGAGCGCCGCTTCGTCGCGCGCATCGTTTTCGTAGAAGGTCACGGCGCGGCCGGTGATTTTTTCCACGCGCCGCAGCGACTCGCTTCTGCTGTTCACGAGATTGTCGATCACCGCGACGTCGTAGCCGCCGGTGAGCAGCTCGACGCAGGTGTGCGAGCCGATGAAGCCCGCGCCGCCCGTTACCAGAATCGTGCCCTTCGTGGTCATGCTGTTGCTCCGTTAAAGTAAAACACCCGTGATTTTCTGCACCAGGTCTTTGTAGGTCTCGACGACCATGCGTTCGTCGAATTCGGCCGCGACTTTCTGCCGGCCGCGTTCCGCCATCGCGCGCCGCTCGGCGCCGCTCATCTCGAGCATGCGCGCGAGGCTCGCGGCGAGGCTTTCGGCATTGCGTGCTTCGCACAGCAAGCCGTTGACGCCGTCGGCCACCACTTCGCGGCAGCCGGGCACGTCGGTCGCGACGATGGGCCGGCCCATCGCCGAGGCTTCCATCAGCGTGCGCGGCACGCCTTCGCGATACGACGGCAGCACGACGCAATCGGCCTCGGCGATGAACGGCCGCACGTCGTGCGCCTCGCCCAGATACTCGATCACGCCTTCCCGCTCCCACGCCGTCACTTCGTCGCGCGTGATCGCGCTCGGATTGTCGACGCCGACCGGCCCAAGCAACTGGAAGCGCACCTGCGGGTAGCGCTCGCGCAATTGCCGCGCGGCCTCGACGAATTCGCCGACGCCCTTGTCCCACAGCAAACGCCCGATCAGCACGAAGCGGAACTCCGCGCGTTCGGGCAGCGGCGTGAGCGCGAACTGTTCGAGATCGACGCCTTCGCCATGCAGGAGCCGCGCGCGCTCGGGATGCACGAGCAGCTTGCCTTCGATGAACGCGGCCTGGTCGTCGCGATTGAGGAACCAGACTTCGCGCGGGAAACGGAACGCAAAACGATACAGCTTTTTCGCGATCTGCGCGGCGCGGCTGTGCTGGATGAACACATAACCGAGCCCCGTCGTGACCGCGACCGACTGCACGCCGGCCAGTTTCGCCGCGATCGAGCCATAGATGTTCGGCTTGATCGTGTAGTGAAACACGACGTGCGGCCGGATCGTCCTGTACTGCCGGTAAAGCGCGACGAGCGTGCGCAGATCCTCGCGCGGCCTCGTGCCCTTCGACGCGACCGGCAGCTCGATGCAGCGGCAGCCCATCGCGGCGAGCAGCTCGAACGTGCGGTCGCGCGGCGCGAGCACCGTCACGTCGACGCCGCGCCCGATCAGCATGCGAATCAGCCCTTGCCGGTACGTATAGATTGCCCAGGCTGTGTTGCAGACGAGTGTAATGCGCAGCGCGGGCGTCGACTTGAAAGAGGGCTTCATGCGGGGAAAGGCCGGGCGTTGAACGGGACGCTGAGCGGAGCAGCGAATAAGGCAGCAGATAAAGCGGCAAACAAAGCAGCAAGCAAAGCGTCAAACAGCGCAGCGGACATCACGCGCAACGCGCTCAATGACCCGCGCGCGGCGCGAGCAGCATACGCTTGATCCGCTGCAACGTGCGGTAAGGCAGCGCGAGATGCAGCAGATTCTTCGCGAGACCGAGCCAGTCGTACGGATTGGTCGCGCTGAAATAGCGCAATTGCAAACGCAGCGTCGAGCCGATCTGCCGGCGCCGCTTCGTCGCGCTGATGCCGCCTTCGTTCAGCTCGTAATAGAGGCCCAGTTCCGGCAGGTTCGCGCAGTCGTAGCGTTCCATCAGACGTACGAATAGATCGAGGTCTTCCGCCGAACGATACGCGGCGCGGTAGTTGCCGACTGTGCGCACGGCATCGATACGCAGCATCATCGACGGATGCGCAAGGCACGAGCGGAAAAAGCGCTGGCGCCGGATCGCGCCGGGCTCGGTGGGCGGCGTCAGCATGAAGAGCGGTTCGCCCGCGCGCGTGACGACCTGGGTCCACATGCCGAGGCCCGCCACATTCTGATGCCGCTCCATGAACGCGCGCTGCTTCGCGAGCCGCTGCGGCACCGCGCGGTCACCCGCGTCGATGCGCGCCGCGTAGCGAAAGCCGCGCTGCGCGAGCGCATCGATACCGGTTTGCAGCGCGCGCTCGATGCCGACATTCTGTGCCATGCGCAGCACTTCGATTTTCATGTTGGCGAGTGCTGGAGCCACGATCGGCGGCGCGCTGCCGTCATCGACGATCAGTACGTGCACCAGCGCACTTTCACTGAACGACGCCAGCGTAGAATCGACGTCGGCTTGGCCGTTGTACGCGGGCAGCAGCACCGCGACATCGTCGAGCGTGGTTTGCGCGGTGGCGGATGAATTCGTCATGGGCGCAATTTGAAACGGATGTAATAAAGATTAACCGACGCGGCCGCGAGATAACCGGCCGCGAGACCCACGAGCGCGCCGTACGCGCCGAGCCGCGGGATCGCGAGCAGATTGACCGCGAACGCGACCACGAGCGCGAGCAGCCACTTGGAGAGCAGCACGAATTTAGCCTGATACTTGAGCACGACCAGATTGCCGATCGCCTCGATACCCGCGGGCACGGAGAGCCATACGGCCCAGCGGAAAATCTCGATTGCGCCTTCGAAGTCCGGCCCGAACACGCGGCGGATGATGACCCCCGCGAGCAGATCGAGCACGAGCGCGCCGGCTACCATGAGCACGGCGGTCATCGCGGTGAGCCGCCACATGTTGCGGCGCAGTTGCGCGATGCCCTGCACGCGATAGACGAACGCGGGCGCGATGGTTTGCGCGAGCATCAAGGCGAGCGTGATCCAGTTCTCGTTCAGTTGCTGGGCGGCCGAATAGCGCCCGAGGTCGGCGAATGAGATCGCGCGCTCGAGCATGAGCCGGTCCAGTTTCAGAAACAGATACATGCAGATGAGCCCGAGCCAGAACACGGTGCCCGCGTTCGCGAAGTGCCTGAAGAGCAGGCGGTCGAGGCGCCAGCCGAGCGTGCCGCCATGCCGGCGCATGAAGTAGGCGACCAGCACCGCGCCGATCGCCGCCGATTCGAGCGCCCACAGCCAGCCGAAGCGCGCGGGCGCGGCCGTTGCGCGCACGAGCAGATAGACGAGGCCGGCCTTGATGAGCGCGGTGCTCATGCTGGTCAGCAATTGCGGCTTGCTGTAGGTCATGCTTTGCAGCCACGCGTTGATGACGCCGACGAACGGTTCGCGAAACAGCATCGTCACGGCGAGGCCCGCGAGCATCGCGCCGACGAGCGGGTCGAAGAAATGCAGCGCGATGCCGAGCCACGTGAGCAGCAGCGCGAGCACCGACACCGAGAAGCGCAACGCGAACGCGCTGCCGAGCACGGTGCCGAGCTGTTCGGGCGGGCGATTGACGATGGTGGGCACGAGAATTTCCGCGCCGCATACCCAGGTGATCGGCGAGAGCACGAGCAGCAGCGTGTTCGCGTATTGCCATTTGCCGAACGTGTCCGGCCCAAAGTAGCGCGCGAGCATGCCGCTGATGACGATCGCCACGCCGATCTGCGTCAGCCGTTCGAGCCCCAGCCAGGCGATGTTCGTGAACGCGCGCGTGACGTCGGGATTGGCGAAGCGCTTGAGCGTCAGCATCCGCTCACCGCCCGCCGCCGCGCGTCCGTCAAGCCGCATGGCGCGGCGTCGTGCGCGTTCGCCCGCCTGGCCGGCAGCCTCGGCAACGTTACAAATGGACGGCGTCCAGGCATTAGAATGGCGTTATTCAGGCTAGTCAGAAGAACGCAATTATAAGTTGGAACCGGACCGCTTCCGGCAAGGGCGCACCGCGGCGCGGCAATGCCCGGTTTTACCGCGGCTTTTGCCGTGAGTTTTACCGCGGGTTTTACCGATCCGTCGGCGGTGCGCATGTCAAATTTTCCATTGCACGCAAGTGAGCCAACATGATCTCCAAATCGATTTTCAAGGCGTATGACATTCGCGGTGTCATCGGCAAGACGCTCGACGCCGAAACCGCGCGCTCCATCGGCCGCGCGTTCGGCAGCGAAGTGCGCGCGCAGGGCGGCGATGCGGTCGTGGTCGCGCGCGACGGGCGCCTCTCGGGGCCCGAGCTGATCGCCGCGCTTTCCGACGGTTTGCGCGCGGCCGGCGTCGACGTGGTCAACGTCGGCATGGTGCCCACGCCGGTCGGCTACTTCGCGGCGAGCGTGCCGCTCAAGCTCGCGGGCGGCGAGCGCCGCGTCGATTCGTGCATCGTCGTGACGGGCAGCCACAATCCGCCCGACTACAACGGCTTCAAGATGGTGCTGCGCGGCGCGGCCATTTACGGCGAGCAGATTCTCGCGCTGCATCAGCGCATCGTCGACGAGAACTTCTCGCAAGGCAGCGGCAGCTACACCGAGTACGACATCGCCGACGCGTATCTCGAGCGCATCACGAGCGACGTGAAGCTCGCGCGTCCGATCAAGATCGTCGTCGACACGGGCAATGGCGTCGCCGGTGGGCTCGCGCCGAAGCTCTTCAGGAAGCTCGGCTGCGAACTCGTCGAACTGTTCACCGAAGTCGACGGCAACTTCCCGAACCATCACCCGGACCCGGCGCACCCGGAAAACCTCGAAGACGTGATTCGCGCATTGAAGGAAACGGATGCGGAAATCGGCTTCGCGTTCGACGGCGACGGCGACCGCCTGGGCGTCGTCACGAAAGACGGCCAGATCATCTACCCGGACCGGCAGCTCATGCTGTTCGCCGAGGAAGTGCTGTCGCGCAACAAGGGCGCGCAGATCATCTACGACGTGAAGTGCACGCGCAATCTCGCGAAGTGGGTCAAGGACAAAGGCGGCGAGCCGCTCATGTGGAAGACCGGCCACTCGCTCGTGAAGGCGAAGCTGCGCGAAACCGGCGCGCCGCTCGCGGGTGAAATGAGCGGCCACGTGTTCTTCAAGGACCGCTGGTATGGCTTCGACGACGGTCTCTACACCGGCGCGCGTCTGCTCGAGATCCTCACGCGCGTCGCCGACCCGAGCAAGCTGCTGAACTCGCTGCCGAACTCGCACTCCACGCCCGAACTGCAACTGAAGCTCGAAGAGGGCGAGAACTTCGAACTGATCGCGCGCCTGCAGCAAAACGCGAAGTTCACCGGCGCGGACGACGTCGTGAAGATCGACGGCCTGCGTGTCGAGTATCCGGACGGCTTCGGTCTCGCGCGTTCGTCGAACACGACGCCGGTCGTCGTGATGCGTTTCGAGGCCGATAACGACGCGGCGCTCAAGCGCATCCAGGACGACTTCCGCCGCGTGATTCTCGCGGAAAAAGCCGACGCGAAACTGCCGTTCTGACGGCTCGCGCGGCGCCGCTTCGATCCTCGCTGAAAGGGATCGAAGCGCCGCCGCCCTCGAACGCGGCGCGGGTTGCACAGACCGCGCCGCGTTTTTCATGTCGCGCCTTCATGCCATATTTTCATGTGTTTTACATGCGACGCGCTAGAATTGCGGTCCTCAGCCTCTTCGGGGATCTGGCGCGAAACGCCGGGTTCGGGGCTTTATCAACGCATCTTCGAGCCGGATAGCCGGTTTTCCCATTCTTGAGCGCGCAAAAGATACTGATCGTCAGGGTGTCGTCACTGGGCGACGTCGTTCACAACATGCCGGTGATTGCCGACATCCGGCGCAGCCATCCCGAGGCGCAGATCGACTGGCTCGTCGAAGAGAGCTTCGTCGGGCTCGTGGAGCTCGTCACCGGCGTGCGGCGCGCGATTCCGGTGTCGTTGCGGCGCTGGCGCAAGCGCATCCTGTCGCTCGACAACTGGCGCGAGATCGGCGCGTTTCGCCGCGCGCTCGCCGCCGAACACTACGATCTCGTGATCGACTGCCAGGGGCTCATCAAGACCGCGTGGGTCGCGAGCATGGCGCGCGGGCCGGTGGTCGGCCTCGCCAACCGCACCGAAGGCGCGGGCTTCGAATGGCCGGTGCGCTTCTTCTACGACCGGCGCGTGCCGATCGAGCCGCGCACCCACGTGGTCGAACGCACGCGGCAACTGGTTGCGGCGGCGCTCGACAATCCGCCGCCGCAACCGACCGACGACATCGACTTCGGCCTCGACACCGGGCGTGCCGCACTCGCGCTGTCTCAGGCGAATCTGAACCTGCCGGTGCCGTACGTCGTGTTCGTGCACGCGACCTCGCGCGCCGACAAGCAGTGGCCCGACACCGCGTGGATCGAGCTTGGGCAATCGCTCGTGCGGCGCGGCGCGTCGATCGTGCTGCCGTGGGGCAGCGACGCCGAGCGCGAGACGAGCGAGCGGCTCGCGAAGGAGTTCGGCGCGGCCGCGGTCGTGCCGCCGAAGCTGTCGCTGCCCGCGGTGGTCGGCCTGATCGACGGCGCGGCCGCGACGGTCGGGGTCGACACCGGTCTGGTTCATATCGCCGCGGCGCTGAAGCGGCCCACGGTCGAGTTGTACAATTTCTCGACCGCGTGGCGTACCGGCGGCTACTGGTCGCCGAACGTCTTCAATCTCGACGCGGCCGGGCGGCCGCCGACGCTGCAGCAGGTCAAGTCGGCGCTGGCCGGCTTCGGTCTGCTGTAGTCCGGGCCGGGCTGTAACAGGGCCCGCTGCCGTGCGGGCCAGCCTGCCGCAATCCGCCGGTGCGCTTCGCCTTGCGCACCCTCTGTTCCCAAGGGCGATCATGAACGAAACCCAGATCATCGAAGTAGCGAACGCCGACTGGCACGGCCGCAATCTGTCCGTGCCGCGCGAGACGCTGCTCGCCGGCGTCGAGCGCGGCAAAGTGCTGTACTTCCCGAACCTGCGCTTTGTGATCGAAGGCGGCGAGCAAGCGCTGCTCGACCCCGCGCTCGCCGATCCGAACCGCAAGAACATCAGCCTGGAGCCGAACGGCGGCGCGCTGCATGGCGTGGCCGGCGACGCGGTCACGCAATCGGCGGTGCGCGCGTTGATCGCGCGCTATCAGACCAATGCGCGCACGCTCGTCGATGGGCTCTTTCCCGAATACAACGGCAAGCTGCGCGTCGCGCCGACGAGCCTGCGGCTGCATCAGGTCGAAACGCGCGAAACCTCGTGGCGCAAGGACGATAGCCGCTTGCACGTCGACGCGTTTCCGTCGCGGCCGAATTACGGCGAGCGCATCCTGCGCGTGTTCACGAACGTCAACCCGCATGGCGTGCCGCGTGTGTGGCGCGTCGGCGAGCCGTTCGAGGACATGGCGCAGCGCTTCCTGCCGCGCATCAAGCCGCAGATGCCGGGCTCCGCGTGGCTGCTGAATCTGCTGCACGTCACCAAGTCGCCGCGCAGCGAGTACGACCATCTGATGCTCAATCTGCACGACGGCATGAAGGCCGACCTCGACTATCAGAAGGCGAGCCCGCAGGAGACCATGCCGTTTCCGCCGGGCTGCGTGTGGGTCTGTTTCTCCGATCAGACCTCGCACGCGGTGATGTCCGGCCAGTTCATGCTGGAGCAGACCTTCTTCCTGCCGGTGAAAGCGATGGCGCAGCCCGAATGCGCGCCGCTCGGCATTCTCGAACGCCTGAAGGGCAGGGCGCTGGTTTGAGCGCCGCATTTTGCCTGACGCTTTGGCGGGACGTACCGGAGCGCTTGCCGCGGCGTGCGATGAACGCGACTCGCGTCAATCACACGAACCACACGAACCACACGAACCACACGAACCACACGAACCACACGAGCTTCGCGAATCAGTTGATCCACATGAGCCACGCGAACCATGCGGAGCGCCGATGCTAAGAGCGATTTATCGCGCGCTCTGGTGGCTCGTCGCGCCGCTTGCCGTGCTGCGTCTGTTGATCCGCTCGCGCAAGGAGCGCGGTTACCGCGAGCATATCGGCGAGCGCTTCGGGTATTCGCGAGGGCGCCTGCCCGAAGACAACGCGCCGTTGATCTGGGTGCATGCGGTGTCGGTCGGCGAAACGCGCGCCGCGCAGCCGCTCATCGACGCGTTGACGAAAGCGCGCCCCGACGCGCGCATCCTGCTCACGCACATGACGCCGAGCGGCCGCGCCACCGGCATGGAGATTTTCGGCGATCGCGTGCTGCGCAGTTACTTGCCGTACGACATGCCGCACGCGGTGCGGCGTTTTCTGCGCGCATGGCGGCCGTCGCTCGGTCTCGTGATGGAAACCGAAGTGTGGCCGACGCTGATCGACGAATGCCGGCGCGCGGAGGTGCCGCTCGTGCTGACGAACGCGCGCATGTCCGCGCGTTCGTATAAGCGCGCGGCGAAATTCGGCGGCGCGACCAAGGACGTATTCGGCGGCTTCGCGCGCGTGCTCGCGCAGAGCCCATCCGATGCCGAACGGCTGAGCGCGCTCGGTGCGCGCAATGTCGCGGTGCTCGGCAATCTGAAGTTCGACATGAGCACGCCGCCGGAACTCGCGGCGCGCGGTCATGCGTGGCGCGCGGCGATCGGCGCGCGGCCCGTGTGGGTGGCGGCGAGCACGCGCGAGGGCGAAGAGGCGCTCGTGCTCGAAGCGTTCGCGGAACTCGGCGTCGACGATGCGTTGCTGATTCTGGTGCCGCGTCATCCGCAGCGTTTCAACGAAGTCGCGGCGCTCGTCGAGAAAGCGGGCTTGGGGCTCGAGCGCCGCTCGAACTGGGCGCCCGATGCGAAGGTCGCGTCGGCGGCGCGAACCGCGGAGGGCGGCGTGCCGCCGTTGCCCGCGGACGTGAAAGTGCTGCTCGGCGATTCGATGGGCGAGCTGGGTGCCTACTATGCCGCGTCGGATCTCGCGTTTATCGGCGGCAGTCTGCTGCCGCTCGGCGGACAGAACCTGATCGAAGCGTGCGCGGTGGGCGTGCCGGTGCTGATCGGGCCGCACGTGTTCAACTTCACACAGGCGACCGCCGACGCGGTGGCGGCCGGCGCCGCCGTGCAGGTGCAGGACCCGGCCGATCTGGCGCGCGCGCTGCGCGAGCTGTTTGCCGACAAGGCGCGGCGGCTCGCGATGGGCGGCGCGGCTGCGGCGTTCGCCGCGCGGCATAGTGGGGCGACGGCGCGGACGGTGGATGTGTTGACGGCGGTGTTGCCGGAGTGAGGCGCGCGCGGTGTGAAATGCGCTGCGCGCCTTAACGCGTTGCTTGCCGATAAATAATATATCCTCCGAAAACTGGACCTGCGCATCTTCGGCTCAATGACTCGAACCGCTTCTCACCGCCTGCAATGACGCTCTTCACCGAACTCGGTTTTCAATGGGATCGCGCCGCGATTCCTCAAGACATTCCGGTCCATTCGATCAAACGGGTGTGCTTCCGCTTTCATCGAATGCTGCCGGAATTCGTCTGGGATGCGAGTGTGCTCGAAGGGAACCCGTTTACGTTTCCCGAGGTGAAGACGCTGCTCGACGGCGTCACGGTTGGCGGCCGCAAAATATCCGACCAGGAGCAGATTCTGAATCTCGCCGAGAGTTCGAAACGCTTGCTGGCGATCGTCCAGAACGGTCAATTCGCACTCGACAAGACCACGTTCTGCGACTTGCATCGAATCGTCGCGCGTAACGAAGCGCTCGAGTGGGGCGTTTTCCGCGGCGAAGGAGAGGAAATCCGATATACGCCGGACGTCGCGTTGGGCGAGGCGGGACGCTATACGCCTTTGCCCACGGTAGCCGGTGCTCCCGAGCTCAACCGCGTTTTTGCCGCGGGCACCCGCGCGCTCGCCGAACAGGTTTCCAGCGCCTTCGAGCGCGGCTGCGCATTCTTTCTGTTCGGCGCACTGCAGCAGTTCTTCTTCGATGGAAACAAGCGCACTTCGCGCTTCATGATGAACGGCGTGTTGATGGCAAACGGTATCGACGCGATCAGCGTGCCCGCGCATCGCGCGGCCGACTTCAACGAAAAGATGGTGCACTTTTATCTGTCGAAAGACGGCAGTGAAATGATGGCATTCCTGCTCGAATGCCATCCGGGCGAGTGAAGCCTCACACCTTCAACAACCCCTTCTCCTCGATAAACCTCACTACCTCGTCCAACCCCGCGAGCGCCTTCAGATTGCACATCACGAAGGGCCGCTCGCCGCGCATCTTCTTCGCATCCGACGCCATCACGTCGAGATTCGCGCCGACCATCGGCGCGAGGTCCGTCTTGTTGATGACGAGCAGATCCGATTTCGTGATGCCGGGGCCGCCCTTGCGCGGAATCTTCTCGCCGCCCGCGACGTCGATCACGTAGATCGTCAGGTCCGACAGTTCCGGGCTGAACGTCGCCGCGAGGTTGTCGCCGCCCGATTCGATGAACACGATGTCCGCATCGGGAAAGCGCGTGAGCATGCGGTCGACCGCTTCGAGATTGATCGACGCATCCTCGCGGATCGCGGTATGCGGGCAGCCGCCAGTCTCGACGCCCATGATCCGCTCGGCCGGCAGCGCACCCGCGACGGTCAGCAGGCGCTGGTCCTCTTTCGTGTAGATGTCGTTCGTGATCGCGACGAGGTCGTACTGATCGCGCATCGCTTTGCAGAGCATTTCGAGCAGCGTGGTCTTGCCCGAGCCGACCGGGCCGCCGACGCCCACGCGCAGCGGCGGCAGTTTCTTCGTGCGGGTCTTCGTGTGGGGAGCGGAATGAGTGGGATGATGAGGTGCGTTCATGATGGATCGTGCTATGAGCGAAAGAGCCGTGAATACTGCGACTCGTGACGCGCCGACAGAATGCCGAGCTGCGGCGCGAACGTGTTGATGTTCTCGCGCGACGTGGCGAGCGCGCGCGCGACGGCCGCATCGATCGGCTCGCGCAGCGCGACGATGATGCGTTGTCCCGCAAGCTGCCCGAGCGGCACCGCCTTCAACGCGGCGGCGGCCTGGTTCTCGACCCAGCTGAACGCATAGGCGGCGAGCGCGGCGTCGATGGCGGCGTCGTGCGCGTAGGCGGCGAATGCGAAGGCGGTGGGTTGCGCGAGCGGCGCGATCGCGGCGAGCGTCGTGCGTCGTGATGGATCGCCCCATTCGAGCGAGACGCACAATTGCCGCAGCGACCAGCCCATCTGCTCCGTTTCGCGGCGCAGTTCGGCGGATTCGCGGCTCGCGAGAAATTCCGCGTTGGCCTCGGCGAGGTCCGCGGCGTCGTGGCTGCGCCAGCGCTCCATCTGCTGCGCGAGGAACGGCAGCTCGCCGCGCGCGAGCACGTCGGTCAGACCGCTCGCGATCCAGTCGCGCGCGGAATCGGCGTCGCTGACGAGGTGTGCTTCGATCGCGGCTTCGAGGCCCTGCGAATAGCTGAACGCGCCGATCGGCAGCGCCGGCGACGCGAGATGCAGCAGCGCGGTGAGCTCAGCGATGCGCATGGTGCGAATGAGATGCATGGCCGCACGATTCGTCGCGCACGTGCACGTGGCTGTGGCCGTGGTCATGATCGTGCGAATGATCGTGCTCGTGCCCATGAGCATGCGAATGCGAACCCTCATGGGCATGCGCATGCCCATGATGTTCACCGAACACCTGCTGCGCGAGTGCGTAGTCTTCGGCGAAAGTCTCGTCGTGCCCATGTTTATGGCCGCCACCGTACGCGCCGGTTTCAGGCTGGAACGGCATCTGCGCCTGCTCGACCATCGCGCCAAGGCGCTTCAGCATGTCGGCGAGCACCGGATCGTATTCGAGCTTCAGATAATCGGCGCCGACTTCCACCGGCGTATGACGATTGCCGAGGTGATACGCGGCGCGCGTCAGCGTCAACGCATCCGGCGCGCGTACGTGAAGCACGGCTTCATGGGCAGCCGCCACGCGCACGAGAGCGCCATCATCGGCGACGAGCACGTCACCATCGCGTAGCACGGTGCCGCGCGGCAACAGCAGCGCGATCGCCTCGCCGTTGTCGAGCGTCGCGGCGAGGCGGCTCTTGCGGCGTTCGTCGAAAGCGAGCGTGAGTGTCGGCGCGCGCTTCACGAGTACGGGAGCAATCTTTAGATGCGGCCCGAGAAGTTTGTCGAGAGTTCGCATGTCTAGAACAGGAAATAGCGTTGCGCCATAGGCAGCACGGCGGCAGGCTCGCACGTGAGCAACTGGCCGTCGGCGATCACCTGATAGGTTTCGGGATCGACGCTGATCGCCGGGCGCCACGCGTTGTGAATCATGTCGGCCTTCGTGATGCTGCGGCAGTTCTTCACCGCGACGATACGCTTGGAGAGACCGTAGCGTTCGGCGACGTTCGCCTCGGCCGCCATCTGCGAGACGAAGGTCAGCGACGTGCGCCCGAGCGCGCCGCCGCGCGTCGCGAACATCTCGCGATAGTGCACGGGCTGCGGCGTCGGAATCGACGCATTGGGGTCGCCCATTTGTGCCATCGCGATCATGCCGCCCTTGAGGATCAGCGACGGCTTGATGCCGAAAAACGCGGGCTCCCAGAGCACGAGATCGGCCCACTTGCCCGGTTCGATCGAGCCGACTTCATGGGCGATACCGTGCGTGATAGCCGGATTGATCGTGTACTTCGCGACGTAGCGCTTCGCGCGGAAATTGTCGTGACGCGCGTTGCCCGCATTGTCCTCAGGCAGCGCGCCGCGTTGCACCTTCATCTTGTGCGCGGTCTGCCATGTGCGGATGATGACTTCGCCGACACGTCCCATCGCCTGCGAATCCGACGACAGCATCGACAGCGCGCCGAGATCGTGCAGGATGTCCTCGGCCGCGATCGTCTCGCGGCGGATGCGCGATTCGGCGAACGCAATGTCTTCGGCAATCGACGGATCGAGGTGATGACACACCATCAGCATGTCGAGATGCTCTTCGAGCGTATTGACCGTGTAGGGCCGCGTCGGATTGGTCGACGAGGGCAGCACGTTCGCTTCGCCGCATACCTTGATGATGTCGGGCGCGTGGCCGCCGCCCGCGCCTTCAGTGTGATACGTGTGGATCGTGCGGCCCTTGAACGCGGCCACCGTCGCTTCGACGAAGCCCGCTTCGTTCAGCGTATCGGTGTGGATCGCGACCTGCGTGTCGGTGTCGTCGGCGACCGAGAGGCAGTTGTCGATCGCGGCGGGCGTCGTGCCCCAGTCCTCGTGTAGCTTCAGGCCGATCGCGCCGGCCGCGATCTGTTCGAGTGCGGGCTGCGGCTGGCTCACGTTGCCCTTGCCGAGAAAGCCGAGGTTCATCGGATAGCCATCGGCCGCTTGCAGCATGCGTTCGAGATGCCACGGGCCCGGCGTGCAGGTCGTCGCATTCGTGCCGGTGGCGGGGCCGGTGCCGCCGCCGATCATCGTCGTCACGCCGCTCGCGAGCGCTTCCTCGATCTGCTGCGGACTGATGAAGTGAATGTGCGTGTCGATGCCGCCCGCCGTCACGATCAGCCCTTCGCCCGCGATCACTTCGGTCGAGGCTCCAATCGCAATCGTCACGTTCGGCTGGATGTCGGGATTGCCCGCCTTGCCGATCGCGGCGATGCGACCGCCCTTGATGCCGATGTCGGCCTTCACGATGCCCCAGTGGTCGAGAATCACCGCGTTCGTCACGACCGTATCGACGACGTCGGCGTGCACGCGCTGCGACTGGCCCATGCCGTCGCGAATCACCTTGCCGCCGCCAAACTTGACCTCTTCGCCATAGGTCGTGAAATCGCGTTCGATTTCGATCAGCAGCTCGGTGTCGGCGAGGCGCACGCGATCGCCGGTGGTGGGGCCGAACATCTCCGCGTATGCGCGGCGGCCAATGCGTAGTGTCATGAAGTGGGTCCGGTGTTGGGGGCTACGACAGGCGAGGGCGGCGCATCACAGCTTGCCCATCACCTTGCCGTTGAAGCCGTAGACGATACGATCGCCCGCCAGTTCGACCAGTTCGACCGTGCGCTCCTGGCCGGGCTCGAAGCGCACCGCGGTGCCCGCCGCGATGTTCAGGCGAAAGCCGCGCGCTGCTTCGCGATCGAACGAAAGCGCAACGTTGGCTTCGTGGAAGTGGTAGTGCGAGCCGATCTGCACCGGGCGGTCGCCGGTATTCGACACGAGCACCGTGACCGTCGCGCGGCCCACGTTGAGTTCGTGCTCGCCGTCGTCGATGAGGAGTTCGCCGGGAATCATGTGGCCTGCCTGAACGTGATGATGAAGGGGGAAGGGTGACGACGCGATCACGGAATCGGATGATGGACCGTGACGAGCTTGGTGCCGTCGGGAAACGTCGCTTCGACCTGGATGTCGGGGATCATCTCGGGCACGCCTTCCATCACGTCGGCGCGCGTGAGCAGCGTGGTGCCGTAGTGCATGACTTCGGCGACGCTCTTGCCGTCGCGCGCCGCTTCCATGAGCGCCGCGCTGATGAAGGCGACCGTCTCCGGATAGTTCAGTTTGAGGCCGCGCGCGCGGCGCCGTTCGGCAAGCAGCGCGGCGGTGAAGATCAGCAGCTTGTCCTTCTCGCGAGGTGTCAGCTTCATCGGGTGGGTCGTTGCGGTGGTGTCGGTCGTGGATGCACTGACAGGCGGGCGGGCAGCGGTGCGCCGAACCGCTTTGGTCGGGCGCAGCGCCATCGAATACGCAGCCAGCCGCCCCGCGTGCAATTGCAACGAAAATTTAAGCAAGTTGCGCGCCATCGTGACGCGGTCTGGCTTGGCGATATATGAACTGAGCTTGCGCACAGTTTTGGGGCGTGTGCATGCGCCAAATCTGTGCGAAATTGGCGTGGTGAAGGTGAAAGGCTCAGGGGTTTGGCTTATTGGGTTGGCTTGTGCACGTATTTCGTGCAAGCCTTCGTGCAGAGTGCTTCGCGCGGCTCGATGCGAGCGCAGGAGCGTCCGTTCGCGCCGCTCAGGTCGACCAGATCCGCAACGGCACCGCCGCGACGCCATGCACGACTGGCCGCAATTGCAGCCAGCAGCGCGCGAGCGCGTGCTGCAGCGTTTCCATCGAGCGCGATACCGCGCGCACGAGCAGCACGCCGCTCGTCACGCACGAGGCCGCGGCGCGCAACGTATCGTCGAACGGCAGTTGCGCGCTCAGCGATTCGGCGAGCGCATCGTCGCAAGCGGCGCCGACGGCCCACAGCGTGCCGTAGGCGGGAAACCCGGCGAGCCCCTGGAGCGCGTCGCGCAGCGGATCGTTCGCGGCAAGGCTCGCGCGCTCGAACCACAGCAGTTCGCCGCGCGCACCGACGATGCGCGACACCGCGTGCAAGCTCCCCGCCGACCAGCGTTCGCCAGCAGCCTGCCGCCCGAGTTGCGTCGCGT
Source organism: Paraburkholderia susongensis (assembly GCF_900177725.1). Classification (GTDB taxonomy): domain Bacteria; phylum Pseudomonadota; class Gammaproteobacteria; order Burkholderiales; family Burkholderiaceae; genus Paraburkholderia; species Paraburkholderia susongensis. The sequence goes on from NZ_FXAT01000004.1 coordinate 369,663, forward strand.
CCCAGCCGATGGCGCTCGCGCCTTCGGCGAGCGTCAGCGAAAAATCGAGTTGCGCATTCGCGTGATCGAACACGATGTTGTTCTGCGGCAGCCAGTCGAGCTTCGCATGCTCGCCGACGCGCACGGCAATGCACTGCTGCGCCGCGCGGCCGTTCGACTTGTACCACTTGGTCGCGCCCGGCGTCGTCAGTACGGCATGGGTGCGCGCGCCGAGCGCGATGTCGATGTCGAGCTGATCGCCGCCCGCGATGCCGCCGGGCGGATGCACGATCACCGCATGACAGATCGCCTGGCCTTCCGGATAGAGCGGACGTTGCACACGCAAGGGCCCGTTGTGCAGCCGGTGCGCGAGGGTCGTGCGCCCCGCGCCGCCGACGAAGCCGAGTTCGAGACGCGCGCGCCACGGCGCATGCGCGGCGGGCTGCGCGGTGGCGAGCGTAGCGTGATTTTCGTGAAGTGACATGCGAATGGATGCGCGATCGGCGGGATGGAATGGAGCGGGCGAAACGTGCGGCAACGTGCAACGCGGGGCGACGGCAACGAGCTCGCGTGCGCGGCGTCAACGCGTTGCGTACGAGCACGGGGTGAACGATGTCGTCTCCTGCGCCGCTTGCCACGATGCGGCGAGGATAGCATGCACCCTCACACCGCAATCAACGCCCGCACCCCATCCGCATCCATATTCGCCCCTTCCCCGCCCGCGATGATCTCCCCGCGGCTCATCACCCAGTAACGATCGGCGATCGCTTTCGCGAAGTCGTAATACTGCTCGACGAGCAGCACCGTCATGCCCATTTCCTCGACCAGTTGCCGCAGCGTACGGCCGATGTCCTGAATGATCGACGGCTGGATGCCCTCGGTCGGCTCGTCGAGAATCAGCAGTTGCGGCTCGCTCATCAGTGCGCGGCCGATCGCGAGCTGTTGCTGCTGACCGCCCGACAGATCGCCGCCGCGCCGGCTGCGCATGTCCTTGAGAACCGGAAACAGTTCATAGATGCGCTCGGGGATCTTCTTCGGCGCCTTGCGGCTCGCCGCACCCACCAGCAGGTTTTCCTCGACGGTGAGGCGCGGAAAAATATCGCGGCCCTGCGGCACATAGGCGAGCCCCTGCGCGACGCGCGCATAGGTCGGCAGCTTCGTGAGCGGCGTGTCGCGCCATGCGATCGCGCCGCTTTTCGCGGGCACGACGCCCATCAGGCAGCGCAGCAGCGTAGTCTTGCCGACGCCGTTGCGGCCGAGCAGCACTGTGAGCTTGCCGTCGGGCACGCTGAGCTTCACGTCGCGCAGAATGTGGCTGCCGCCGTAGTACTGGTTCAGTCGGTCTACTTCGAGCATGTTCGTGGTGTCCTGCCGAATCGTTGGTTCGGTGATCGTTGGTTCAGTGATCTTCGGTTCAGTGGTTCGAGTGGTTGCCGGTGTATCGGTGATTCATCGGTGAGCGCGTCGGCCGGTTCAGCATGCCCACTCATCGGCCAAGATAAGACTCGATGACCGTCTCGTCCTGCTTCACCTCGTCGAGCGTGCCGTGCGCGAGCACGCGTCCTTCGGCCATCACCGTCACCTTGCCCGTGTCGCCCGAGAGCGCCGCGACGAACTCCATGTCGTGCTCGACGACCATCATCGAGCAGGTGCCGCGCAGGCGGTTGAGCAATTCGGCGAGCTGCATCGTTTCGTCATCGGTCATGCCGGCCGCGGGTTCGTCGAGCAACAGCAGCGCCGGTTGTTGCATCAGCAGCATGCCGATTTCGAGCCGCTGTTTCTGCCCATGCGATAGCTCGCCCGCGAGCCGCCGCGCTTCGCTTTCGAGCCCGATCAGCTCGAGCGTTTCCTCGATGCGCGCCTGGGCCTCGCGATCGAGCCGCGCGCGCAGCGACGCCCACCAGCCCTTGTCGGTCTTCATCGCGAGTTCGAGGTTTTCCCATACGGGATGCTGCTCGAACACGGTCGGCTTCTGGAACTTGCGGCCGATGCCCGCGCGCGCGATCGCGGGCTCGTTCATGCGCGTGAGGTCGATCGACTGGCCGAGAAACACCTTGCCTTCAGCGGGCGCGGTCTTGCCGGTGATGACGTCCATCATCGTCGTCTTGCCCGCGCCGTTCGGGCCGATGATGCAGCGCAACTCGCCCGCGTCGATCGCGAGCGACAGCGCGTTCAGTGCGCGAAAGCCGTCGAAGCTCACGGTCACGTCTTCGAGGTAGAGGATCGTGCCGTGCGAGACGTCGATCTCGCCCGGCACCACCGCGTGCCCCATGCTCGCGACTCCGCTCAACGAGTGCTCGGCCGGTTCTTCCGGCAATGCCAGATCGGGAACCATCGGGTTTTCGTTCATGAACCGTTCCTTTGGCGGCTTCTTCCGCGGCTTCCCCGGCGGCCCCATTGGCGTGCCACGAGTTCGCCGAGACCCATGATGCCGTTCGGCAGCAGCAGCGGCACCAGCACGAAAATCAGACCGAGAAAGAACAGCCAGTACTCGGGGAAGTTAGCGGTGAAAAAACTCTTCGCGCCGTTCACCGCGAACGCGCCGATGATCGGCCCGATCAGCGTGCCGCGTCCGCCCACCGCGACCCAGATTGCCATTTCGATCGAATTGCCCGGCGACATCTCGCCCGGATTGATGATGCCGACCTGCGGCACGTAGAGCGCCCCCGCGATGCCGCACAGCACCGCCGATACGGTCCACACGAACAGCTTGTAGGCGAGCGGGCTATAGCCGAGGAACATCAGGCGCGTTTCGCCGTCGCGTACCGCGGTGACGACGCGGCCGAGCTTCGAGGTGACGATTGCGCGCGCGCCGATGAACGCCGCGATCAGCACCGCGAACGTGATGAGCAGCAACGCGGCGCGCGTGCCCTGATGCGTGACCGGAAAACCGGCGATGCGCTTGAAGTCGGTGAAGCCGTTATTGCCGCCGAAGCCCGTTTCGTTGCGATAGAAGAGCAGCATCGCGGCGAAGGTCAGCGCCTGCGTGATGATCGACAGATACACGCCCTTCACGCGCGAGCGGAACGTGAAGAAGCCGAACACCCACGCGACCACGGCCGGCACGAGCACGACGAGCAGGAGCGCGTAGCCGAGATGCTGCGTGCCCTGCCAGTACCACGGCAACTGATGCCAGTCGAGAAACACCATGAAGTCGGGCAGATCGCTGCCGTACTTGCCGTCGTGGCCGATCGCGCGCATCAGGTACATGCCGATCGCGTAGCCGCCGAGCGCGAAGAACAGTGCGTGGCCCAAGCTCAGAATGCCGCAGTAGCCCCACACGAGATCGAGCGCGAGCGCCGCGATGGCGTAGCACATGAACTTGCCGGTCAGCGTCATCGCGTACGCGGACAGATGCAGCGCGCTCGTCTCCGGTATCACGAGCGCGGCAAAGGGCACGCCTAAGCCGAACAAGATGACGAGCGCGAGCAGCGCGAGCCACGCGCGGCGCGACAGCAACGCGGGACGCGGTGGCAGACCGAGCGCGAAGCCCGCGTTGGATTCGCGCTCGCCGCTCGCGCCGCTGCCTGTCGTGGTGCTTGCTGCGGTGCTCGACGCATGAGCAGCGGCACCGGCGCGCGAGGGTGAAGTGGCCGCAGTGGATGCCGTGGAAGGCGGGTTTGCCGACGAAGTAGCCGATGCCATCTCAAGCCTCCGCGCTGCGGCCCTTGAGGGCGAACATGCCCTGCGGACGCTTCTGGATGAACAGCACGATCAGCACGAGCACCGCGATCTTCGCGAGCACCGCGCCCCAGAACGGCTCGATCGCCTTGCTGACGAGCCCGAGTCCGAAGCCGCCGAGGACCGTGCCCGCAAGCTGGCCGACGCCGCCGAGCACGACCGCCATGAACGAATCGATGATGTAGCTCTGGCCGAGATCCGGGCCGACATTGCCGATCTGCGACAACGCGCAGCCGCCAAGCCCGGCGATGCCCGCGCCGAACGCGAACGCATACGAGTCGACGCGCGCGGTCTTCACGCCGACGCACGCGGCCATGCGGCGGTTCTGCGTGACCGCGCGCACGAAGAGGCCAAGGCGCGTGCGCGTGAGCACGGCCCACGCGATCGCGACCACGATCAGCGAGAACGCGAGGATCGCGAGGCGGTTGTACGGCAGGATCAGGTTCGGCAGCACGGTTACGCCGCCGCTCATCCACGACGGATTCACGACCTGCACGTTTTGCGCGCCGAACAGCATGCGCGTCGCCTGAATCAGGATCAGACTCACGCCGAACGTGGTCAGCAGCGTTTCGAGCGGACGGCCGTACAGATGCCTGAGCACGAGCCGTTCGAGCACGATGCCGACGAGCCCTGCTGCGACGAATGCGGCCGGCACCGCGAAGAGCGGATACCAGTCGAATGCGCCCGCGGCGAAGCGCTGAAAGAGGTTCTGCACGACATAGGTCGCATACGCGCCGATCATCAGGAATTCGCCGTGCGCCATGTTGATGACGCCGATCAGCCCGTACGTGATCGCAAGGCCGAGCGCCGCGAGCAGCAGCACGCTGCCGAGCGACAGCCCCGCGAACAGCGTGCCCGCGATCTGGCTGCGGCGCTGGATCGCGTCGAGCTCGTCAATGCCGCTTTGCACGGCGGCGCGCACGCGTTCGTCGCTTTCCGCAAACGAGCCATCCGCCTTCTTCGCGACGAGCGGGCGCAGCAGTTCGTTCATGTCGAGATCGTGGCGTGCCGCGACCAGTTGCACGGCTTCGAGGCGCTTCGCCGGATCGGCGTCGTGCAGCGCGCTCATCGCCCACAGCGTGTCGAGACGTTTCCTGAGCGCAGGGTCGGTCTCTTTCGCGCGGGCCGCGTCGACGAGCGGCTTGATCGATGGATCGGGGTTTTGCAGCAGCGCGTTCACGGCCGCTTCGCGCGTCGCCTTATCGGGCGAGGCGAGTTGCAGGCCCGAGAGCGCGCCCGCCACTTTCGAGCGCAGCAGGTTGTTCAGCGTGACCGGCTGCGCGTTGTTTGTGGTGTCGTTCGCGGCGACGGTCTGGCCGGTTACCGCATCGCGCGTGGTCTCGCCGTCCTGCAGCAGCAGGGCGCCCGCGTCGGTGGCGAGCGCGCTGTCGTCGGCGAGCGCCTTGAGCACCGCGAGCGAGGCGGCGTCGTGCATCGCGATCAGCTTGTCGATCGCGGCGGATTTCGCTTCGAAGTCGTCGCCGGCGAGCGGGGCGACGTCGGCCTGTGTCAACGCGAACGCGGCGGACGGCGCGGCTGCGAGGAATGCCACGAGCGGCAGCACGAGTGCCGCAGCGCGGATCGTACGGAATGCGAAGCAACGTACGGAGTGCAGCGTGAAGCGTCGTCGCAGGAATGTCGGAAATGAAAACGCCATGATGGCCTTTTGCACGGTGGTGAATCGATAAGCCGATGAAAGCGGCGAGGGCGGCGTGAGCCGCCGCCGCGAGCCGCAATCTGACACTCCGCGAGTCACGCGACCCGGGAGCGCCGCAAAAACGCGGGAATCGAAGTGACCACATCCGGCTTGCCCGCATTGCCGGCGATGAACGGGCTCCACGGCTGCGCGCGAATCGGTCCCTTGGTGCGCCACACGACGTTGAACTGGCCGTCGGCGCGCACCTCGCCGATCATCACCGGCTTGTGCAGATGGTGGTTGCCGTCCATTTCGAGCGTGAAGCCCGAAGGCGCCGCGAAGGTCTGGCCGACCATCGCGACGCGCACCTTGTCGACCTCGGTGCTCTTCGCTTTTTCGACCGCCTGCTTCCACATATGGATGCCGACGAAAGTCGCTTCCATCGGATCGTTGGTGACGCGCTTCGCGCCGCCCGGCAGGTTGTTGTCCTTGACCCACGTGGCCCATTGCTTCTTGAACTTCTCGTTGGCCGGATTGCGCAGCGACATGAAGTAGTTCCACGCCGCAAGGTTGCCGACGAGCGGCTTCGTATCGATGCCGCGTAGCTCTTCCTCGCCGACCGAGAATGCGACGACCGGCACGTCGGTCGCCTTCAGCCCCTGGTTGCCGAGTTCCTTGTAGAACGGCACGTTCGAATCGCCGTTGACGGTCGAGATCACCGCGGTCTTGCCGCCTTGCGAGAAGGTCTTGATATTCGCGACGATGGTCTGATAGTCGCTATGACCGAACGGCGTATAGACCTCCTGAATATCGGTCTCCTGCACGCCTTTCGACTTGAGGAACGCGCGCAGGATCTTGTTGGTCGTGCGCGGATACACGTAGTCGGTGCCGAGCAGGAAGAAGCGCTTCGCGCCACCGCCTTCGGCGCTCATCAGATATTCGGTCGCGGGAATCGCCTGCTGGTTCGGCGCCGCGCCCGTATAGAACACGTTGCGCGACATCTCTTCGCCTTCGTATTGCACCGGATAGAACAGCAGGCCGTTCAGTTCCTCGAACACGGGCAACACCGATTTGCGCGACACCGAGGTCCAGCAGCCGAATACCACGGCGCACTTTTCCTGCGTGAGAAGCTGGCGCGCCTTCTCGGCGAAGAGCGGCCAGTTCGACGCGGGGTCCACCACCACCGGCTGGATCTGACGGCCCATCACGCCGCCGTTCTTATTGATGTCCGCGATGGTCATCAGCGCGGTGTCCTTCAGCGACGTTTCGGAGATCGCCATCGTGCCCGACAGCGAATGCAGGATCCCCACCTTGATCGGGCCGCTATCGGACTGCGCGTGCGCGAACGGCACGCGGCCCGCAAGCGCGAGCGCGCCGGACATGGAGCCGAATTTCAACAGACTGCGACGTTTCATGTGCTTTCCCCTTGCCATTGATGGTGACTGTTTATGAGAGCCGGTTTCAGCCAGCGGGACTGGGCCCGCACGGCTAGCCGCTCGTCTACTGCAAGGCATATGCCATGTGACGCATTCGCGGTGATACGCGCGCGCTGCCTGCTGCGGCGCGGCTATCGGCGGCGAATGCGTGGCGCATGCGCAGGCAGGCTGCGGCGCGAAACTGGTGCAGCAGCACGCGATACGCCTCGTTCGGGTGCGTGCCGCGCCGCAACGAAGCGCATAGGGACGCCAGCGGACGAGCGCGTGCCGGGCGGTGCGTACGTGGTGCATAGACGGTGCAAGCGCGACCTGGCCGCGCCGCAACTTTGTGCATGACGCGCGCGCTGCCTAAACTGAAAGACCACTCCCGCAGATCACTCACGCAAGGAGACCCGACATGAGCGAGCGCGCCGCCGTCAGCCCACCCGATATGTCCGCGTTCTGGATGCCCTTCACCGCGAACCGCCAGTTCAAGAGTGCGCCGCGTCTGCTCGCGAGCGCGAAGGGGATGTACTACACGTCTCACGATGGCCGGCGCATTCTCGACGGCACCGCGGGGCTGTGGTGCGTGAACGCGGGCCATTGCCGCGACGAGATCGTCGCGGCGGTGCAGGCGCAGGCCGCGGAGATGGATTTCGCGCCGACCTTCCAGATGGGGCACCCGAAGGCGTTCGAGGCCGCGACGAAAATCGCGCGTCATACGCCGGGCGATCTGAAACATATCTTCTTTGCGAACTCGGGTTCCGAGGCGGTCGATACGGCGCTGAAGATTGCGCTCGCCTATCACCGCGCGCGCGGCGAAGGACAGCGCACGCGCCTCATCGGGCGCGAGCGCGGTTACCACGGTGTCGGTTTCGGCGGCATTTCGGTCGGCGGCATCGCGCCGAATCGCAAGGCGTTTTCAGGCGGGCTGCTGCCTGCGGTCGATCATCTGCCGCACACGTTCAACCTGAAAGAAGCGGCGTTTTCGAAAGGGCAGCCCGCGTGGGGCGTGCATCTCGCCGACGAACTCGAGCGGCTCGTCGCGCTGCACGATGCATCGACGATTGCCGCGGTGATCGTCGAGCCGGTAGCGGGCTCGGCGGGCGTGCTGATTCCGCCGCAGGGTTATCTGCAGCGGCTGCGCGAGATCTGCGACAAACACGGCATCCTGCTGATCTTCGACGAAGTGATTACCGGTTGGGGACGGCTCGGCGCGCCATTCGCCGCGCAGTACTTCGGCGTGACGCCCGATTTGCTGACGATGGCGAAGGGCACCAACAACGCCGCCGCGCCGATGGGCGCGGTCGCGGCGAGCGCGAAGATTCACGACACGATCGTGAACGGCGCGCCAGGCGGCATCGAACTGTTCCACGGCTATACGTATTCAGGGCATCCGATTGCGGCGGCCGCCGCGTGCGCGACGATCGATCTGTACGAGCGCGAGCAACTGTTCGAGCGGGCCGCGCGCATGGCGCCGGTGTTCGAGCGCGCGATTCACAAGCTGCGCGGCGAGCCGTATGTGATCGACGTGCGCAATCTCGGGCTCGTGGGCGGCGTGGAGCTGGCGTCGCGCGACGGCGCGCCCGGCGCGCGTGCTTACGACGTATTCGTGCGCTGCTTCGAGAAGGGCGTGCTCACGCGCTATACCGGCGACATCCTCGCGTTCTCGCCGCCGCTGATCGTCGAGGAAGCGCAGATAGACGAGATCTTCGGGACCGTGGCCGAGGTGTTGAGGGAGACGGAGTAGGGGCGAGCGGCGCGGGTGTCATCGCGTGCAGGTGATTTGAAACCGCGCAAGAAGCGCGGCCTCAAACCATTTCCGAATGACTTCATCAAGCGGCGAGCAGAGGCCCCAGCCTTACCAGCTATACCGGAAGCCGACACGACCAGTCGCGCCCTCCCGCCGCTGACCGCCAAGGTTCCGCTGATAACCCGCCGATGCATACAGCTCGCCCCGTTTCCCATAAGCGGCGGTCAGACCGGCCCCAACATCAAGCCACGTGCGCGAAAATCCGGCGTTAAAAGGCGTACCACCCACAACGGTCTGCCCCGGCGCGAGGAAATCATGGAGCACGTTCGCCATGACATACGGCGTCGCGGTGCTGGTCTTCGATTCGTTTTCCATGTCCGCCCTGAAAATGCGGAAACCGATACGCCCACGAAGGGAATTGGTGATGGTCCCCGAAACCGCGGAGACGTTGTCACTGAAGCCGTTCAGATTCATGTACTGATAGGCCAGTTGCGCCTGCGGCTCGAATGCAACAGGCAGTTGCGCCAGCTGGAACGGCTTGCCAATTTCTTCCGACGCCGCGATGGAAAATCCGTTCTGATCCGGCGTGTTGCCGACGCTGTCGTCGTAGCGGTTGTGATAGCGCGATACCTGGACGACGCTGTCCGAATAGGCGCCGTCCGCGAGATACCGGGTCCAGTAACCACCCATTGCCTGCATCTGCGTTTGCACCGAACCGGTGGACGTCTCCAGACCGGCTAGGGAGCGCAACGAGTCGGAGAAATCCGCCGATGCCGAACCTACGGTCAACGTGACGCCAGCATGTGTGCTGCCGCCATTTTCCGACGACGCAACCGTCCAGTCCTTGCCGAACTGCGCAAAGAAGCTTCGGCTATCCGCCGAAAAGCGGTTCATCGCGCCGGCTTGCAGGGTCTGTCCGTCAATACGGCCCCACACGCCATTCGTATTCGCATTCGACGGCCTGACCGCACCCGGAACGTCGCCCACCCGTTGGTGAAGCGTGCCAAGCATCGAGAAACCGTAACTGGCGTTCAGTTGCGGCGTCATCGCGTAGCCGATCGCGCCGGGCCGGTAGGCGAGCGGCGCCGGATCCTGAGTGGACGCGCCTTCTGCCACAGGCTGTGGGTCGCCAAAACTGGCGACGCTGGGCGGCTGATCCTCTTCAAGGGTCGAACGCAGATACCAGTTGCCGTTCGCCGCATCCCCACCGAGGCCACCCTTATGCAGGGTGTACTCATAGGCTCCCGCCTCGACCCGGCTGGCCTGCGCGAACACGCCATTCGACGCGCCATCGACCTGGACCATCATGATGCCGTCGCCGGTGGTCTGTGCTCCGAGACCGCCGGCGTTCAGGACCTGGACGCCGGTGCTGCCGGAGGTCGCGCCCTGTACGTGCAGCAGATCGGTGGCCGATGACGAGTCGCCGAGCGCCGTATTCATGACCAGCACACCGCCATTGCCAGCGTAGTCTCCGGCGACCGTCAGCACAGTTCCCGGCGCGGTGCCGAAACGCACCGTACCGCTGTTGCCGAGACTCGCCACGGTCTGGTTGAATCCGTTCAGGTCGAGTACACCGACGCTCGCCACAGTGAAGCCGGACGCCGGACTGAACGCGCCGGCTGAACCCGCCTGCAATGTGCCCGCGCCGACCGTGGTGTTGCCCGAATAGGTGTTCGTTCCGCTCAGTGCCAGCGTGCCGTTGCCCGCCTTGAGCAGCGCGCCTGAACCGCCGATGTCCGCATTCACGCCAGCATCGAAACCGTTCGTATCGAACGTGCCACCGCCCGCGCCGAGCGTCAGGCTCCCGGCATTGAGCTGGGCTGCGGACAGGTAGCGCACGGTGCCGTTATCGAGCGTCAGCGTGCTGACTTCCGAGGGGCCCGTGACGTTCCATGTCGAGTTGTTCTGCAGCGTAGTGTTCAGGGTCGAAGCCGGGTCCACGGACGCGGCGCCAGTCAGGGTCGACGCATCAGCCACCACGTTGAGCACACCGCCGACCCCGGACTGAACATCGCTGTCGGCATTCATGACGTTCGCGCCTGCCGTCACCGTCGAGTTGTTCAGGTTCACATCCAGCGCCACGCCATTCGCATGAAGGCCGTCACCTTGTGTCGATGCGAGCGTGCTTCCAGTGAAAGACGCCGTAGCGGGCGCGGCCGTATCAAGATGCTGCGCGAGGAGCGCATCCGAACCTGCACCGGTTGCGGTGATCGTGCTGTCCGTGGCCGACAGCCTGCTGCCGGCCGCGACAAAGGCAGCGGGTGCATTCTGCCCCGACGTGCTGACCGTCAGCCCGCTGGCGGTGAGGGAAGACACAGCCGTACCGGGGTCGCCGACGGTGGCCGGCATGCCCGCGGCCAGCAAACCCGCGCCACCGTCTCCCGTCGTCGTGACGGAACCGCCTTGCAACTGCATCTGCGCGCCGAACTCGGCGGCGGCGCCAAAACTGTTTGCGCCAGACGTGCTGACGTTCACGTTCGTTCCGTTCAACGTGGCGTTGTCCGATGCGAGCAAGCCCTCTGAACTGGCGCCTGTCGTGGTTACGGTGCTGTTCGATATATTCACGACGTCGCTGGTCGAACCGTCGCCGATGACACCCCGCGAGCCAATCTGCACACCGTGCGCGCCCACCCCTGCTGTCGTGAGCGAAACGTCGTCGAGCGTCATCAGGCCACCTGCCTGGTTGTATGCCGCAGCGCTGTAATAACCGGTCGTCGTCACCACGGTACCGGTTGCCGACAGGTTGGCCCCCGTACCGATGTTGTACAGGCCGTAGGCATACTGCCCCGAGGTGCTGATCGAACCATCGTGCAGCGTTACCACGCTGTCGTTGTTCGCTTCCGCGCCTGCGGACCAGTCGCCCGAAGTCTGGATCGTGACGCCGGTGAGAGTCGCGTTTGCCTTGCCCTGGGACGCGAAGACGCCGACTGCCTGCTGCCCGGCGGTCGTAACGGAACCTCCGTCAAGCCGCACGTTGCCGCCTGATTCCGCACGGACGCCATGTGCACCTGTTCCGCCTGTCGTGATGTTTGCCGATCCCGTCGCGGTGCTGCCATTTGTCACATACAGTCCGATTGCCAGAGGGCCATTGCCGGTCGTGGCAAGACTGCCGCCGACGGAAACGGTCGATCCGTCGGTAACGGAAACGGCCTGCGCGTTCGCCAGATTTGTAGCCAGCAACAGAACGGCTGCAACGGTGCTTTTCTTCCGGAAACTGTTGCGAGACATGAACTGCTCTTGCCATCTGCTTTCCCGCTTCCGTCGTCGCGTTATTTGACGCATTTCGATCGGTCTGAACGACTGGCGAGACAGCTCCGCCACCAGTTGCGGGGCGCTCAGTACGACGCGAACACCGTCTGACTCATTCACCTGTGACATGCAAAATTCCTCTGTATTCCTATCGGACTTTCACGCTAACAGGTGAGTTGAGGGTTCGGCTATGGGCGATGGATGAATTGTGCTGACGAAGTGTTGTTCACTGGCTTGAAAGCGCCCCGCGGGGATGTGGTGGCTCTGTTGCGCAGTTCAGGCGTGCCGATGTAGGAATGCCGCTTTCGATTACCGGCTCGATGGCAAACTCGACGGATACGGACCATGCGAGTCGCCGAATGTTCGCGCGATGCCACAGCCGATTCAGGTACGTGTCTACCTCGGCCTACGTAGCGCCCTATCGGTACTCGTCGATCTCGATAACGCTTCCACGGTTCCACTTCACCGCATCATTTCGGCTCAATCGAACGATTCGATAGCGACTGTCCCGCCTTCAATCACCAAATGCGCCGCATCGACGCCCGGTGCGAAGAACCGCCAATCTTCGTCTTCCTCGATTCCATCCGGAATGACGATAAAGCGCAGATCTCCTGAAAGCGTGAGCACTACGCCGTCCGTTTCGTCTGCTGTCAAGCTTTCGACAATGAAGGTGCCGCGTTCGATCAACATTTCCTGGAGACGGTTTGCGGTCGCGTGCGCCTTTTCATCGGGACCGCAAAGGTCATCCCGGGTTGCAACAACGACGCCCGCCCGCTCAAGCTGCCAGGTGCATTGAACGTGCAGGGCCCATTCACCGACATATTTCACCTTGCCTTTAAAGTTGGTGACTTGCCTCAGCAGTCCAAACCCCATGGTAAGCATATCTGCGGCGTGGTTCACGCCACTCAACTTTAACCCTCGGAGTACGGACAAGCGACGCTCAATTTCTCTTTGCGTATCGATCATTACATATAGGGCTGGATAGAACTGACTACAACCTTTATGCAGGTCAAGCGTATATCGAGACCGATGTTGGGCATAAGATCAAACTTCATTAACCCATCCGATTCTCTGGATAGGGAAATATCCATTGCCGAAGCTTCTTCGAAAATGATCGAATCCTTCTCTGCATGCAAAATGTCCTTACGGCCGAATCATGAAATGATGGGTATTCTTCGAATATTTTAATCAGCAAACTGCTGTTCCTCGCATACTCCCAACCCCATGTTTTGTTCTGGCTGTTCACTAACCTTCCATCGCTCTTGCACTTCACTGGCTTGAGGCATCCCTGTTGCTGGCCGGCGCACCGATCACGGCGGCAACGGTATCGGACAGGGCGTTGTCGTGAGGCATGGCCAAGAAATCGGCGAGCAGTCATTTGCGATTGCCCTCTATGTCGATTGATAAGCGCGAACGGACTGCGGGCTACCGATATTCATCAATTTCGATCGTTCCACCCATCGCTTCCATCATCGCGCGGATATCGTCCGGCACGTCGGGCACTCGCTCGCCTGATTCATTGACCCAATAGCAAAAAAATCTCACTTTCGCTCCCGCGCTTTCAACGTGCAAGCTCAAGTCGGAGCGTGGCAATGCCAGGCGCTGAATCAGGTAGCGTAGGTGCGGCTCCAGGTTGTCACTACGCACGGCCTTTTCGCTCTCAATGCCCCACACGCCCGTTCGCCGCGTCAGCGCGCGGCCTTGTCCGGTTGGGTCGCGGAGCGGCTCACCCTTGGTTACGGCTATGTCCGGCGATACTTCGAAATACCGTGTCCACCATTCCGGCACAACACGGTCTCCCGTTATTATGAAGCTTGCTGATGCAACAAGTCTGCTTGTCATTCGCGCCCTTAATTATCGTAACCGTGAAAATTATCAAGGTAGTCGCCGTTGAAGTACACGTCTCCATTTTCCTCAAACTCGAGATCATCATTCGGCCCTATACCATTGGATTTTTTGAATCTATGAATCATTTCGCGGAAGCTGGAACTGTCGTAACCGAGCATTTTCCGGGCGTATTTTTCGTTAGTTGTACCGGCTAGTTCCTCTGTGCCCGTGGCGTCCGGAAAGTCGTTCTCGCTGTACTCGAACGGTTGCGTATTGCCGAGCGGAGTTCGGGCATCCATATCGTTGGCCATCGCGACATCCGCATCGGACAGACCGCCATCGCTGCTGCCGCCAGGTATGGCTGCGCGTGCGGCTCGCAGGCGGGCTTGCCAGGTGGCAGGATCATACTGGACAGACCCGGCCGGGAGAGTCCTCAACGGCGTGCCGTGGGGTCGCGGAAACAGGTCGGCACGAGGGCCTTTGATGGCAAGCAGCGAGCCCCTGCGCACTTCGGAGAGAAGCGCATTGATAACCCACCAGCCATCGGTGTCGGGGTTGCGGTCCCGAACACCATGTAGCCCCAGCCAGTGACGCTTCTGGATACGCCTAACCAGATTCAGGTAAGCCGACTCGCGAGCGTCGGCTTTTGTGTTTGTGGAGCGAAGCTTTACTTGGTTGGTCGCTCCGGTGGCGTCCATTCCATCGGAGCTTCGGTAGTGATTTGCAGGCGCTCTTGCAGTTCAGGGTTCGCGCCTGCAATGGTGAGAACCGCGATACCCCCTAGCTTCCGCGCGTCTTCGTCAGTGAATGGGGTATCGGAATGTTCGGGGGCATCTGGCGGCACACTAATCGTCATAACGCGATCGATCGCGGATTGGACGAACTGCCGCGGCACAACGCAAAACTTCACCTGACCGGTGTGCTCGTCGAAAAAGGCGATAAAAGCGGTTTGTCCTCGACTCATGAATAACCTCGACGAGTTTGATAGTTCTGGAACTGCATCCGGCGTGTACTCGAACGATTGCGCAGTGCCAGGCAGTGTTGGCGTCCCTGTTGCTGGCCGGCGTACCGATCACGGCGGCAGCCGTATCGGGCAGGGGGCTGTCCTGAGGCATGGCCGCTCAATCGGCTAGCGGTCATCTCCGATTGCCCCATGTCGTTTGATAAGCGCGAATGGACTGAGCGCTAGCCAAGGGCAATAATTGAGTCGATCAATTCCGCGCCACCTTCGATATCTTCATGCCCAACAAAACGAGACACCTCCATATGTCCATCGTTGAACACGTCAATTTCGATGCGCTGACCGACAACGGTTACGGAAACAAGCACGGTACCCGGCCGTTGGCGGCTTAGGGAGTAGTGAATTTTGGCAGCGTCGAGTCTGTCAAGCAGGCCATACAATGAATGAGGCATGGTTATCGTCCTATTTCTTGAATCGTCCGTCGTTGAGTAGCTTGAGCGCTTTCCGGGCGTCTTTTACCCCGTCCTGCGCATCGTTCTGAATATCGTTTAGTGTTGAGTCCAGGTATTGGCCAGGAAATTCGCGCAGCACGGACCCCTTGCACTCGGCTGAAATGATGTCGCATGCATACATGTCGCCGCGATTGCCAATACCGGCCAGATATTCAGCGTCGCGGCTCACCGTATCCGGCGTGTACTTGAACGGCTGTGCATTGCCGGACAGTGTTGAGGTATCCCCATCGTGGGCCGGGTCGCTACCATGTGCGCTATCTGCGTTTGTGTAGTTCCCACCGGCTAGTGTACCGACGACGGCGACAGCCGCATCATGCAGGCTGCTGCTAGCCATAGCGGCGCGTGCAGCGACCAACCGGCCTTGCCGGGTGCCCGGATCATACTGGCCGGACAGCCTGGGTTCGCCGTCCGGTAGATAGACTGCGCTCGCCGGGAGAGTCCTCAACGGCGTGCCGTGGGGTCGCGGAAACAGGTCGGCACGAGGGCCTTTGATGGCAAGCAGCGAGCCCCTGCGCACTTCGGAGAGAAGCGCATTGATGACCCACCAGCCATCGGTGTCGGGGTTGCGGTCCCGAACACCACGCAACCACAGCCAGCCACGCTTCTGGATACTCCTGACCAGATTCCCGTCCTTCTCCCACTCGCGACGGTTCAGTCCGGCAATACCGAGAAATTCCCGGGTATCTGCTTTGGCCTTCTCGAGGTCGGCGGCCTTTCTCAGGCACACCTTGTAGTGCTGCTCATTGCAGATGACATAACGGGCACCCAGTGGTCTCTGACAGTACAGTTCCACGGAGCACATCTCAAATACGGACAGGGACATAGGTGTGTCGACGATCTATCTGAAGTCGCTGCCCGGATCGGCAGCGATCAGAATAAATACCGTGCGACAGGTTATCCGTACATGGGCGACGGCCCAAAATTTCCTCTACCTCGATGAAAGTGCACACGAGGTCCCGCAGCCAAATGACGGTCCAGAAAAAAAGAAAACCCCCGCAAGACGCTAATCTTGCAGGGGTTTCACCACCCTTTCTGGCAGAGAAGGGGACGGAGGCAGAGACAGAGCGGAGACGACAAGCGGCGCGAAAACCGCCAGTCCTCGCGCTACCTCAAAGCGTCATCACGCCCGATCGCTCAGTAAGTCGGAACAGAAGGATCGACCTGACGCGACCACGCGTCGATGCCGCCTTGCAGATTGAAGACGTTGGTATGGCCGCGCGATTCGAGGAACATCGCGACCTGGGCGCTGCGCGCGCCGTGATGGCAGATGCAGACGATCTGCGCGTCGTCGTCGAGTTCTTCGCTGCGCGCGGGAATCTCGCGCATCGGAATCGACACGATGCCGGCGATCGACGCCGTCTGCAGTTCCCACGGCTCGCGCACGTCGAGCAGCACGGGCGCGGGACGCGAGGTGTCGGCGAGCCATTCGGCGAGTGCGGGAGCGGTCAGGTTTTGCATCAGCGGGAGATCCAGTTCGGGGAACGGCGGCGTGCGCGCCGTCCGTCCGGAGAAAAACGCAACTAAAAACGCAGCTTAGAACTTGAAGCGCGACGGCTGCACCGCGTTGGCGAGCGGCTCGACGTAGGTTTCGAACACGTCGGCGATGCGGTACTGCTTCTCGTCGATGCGCGTGATGATCTGCGCCTTCATGACCGGCGCGGTGCCGACGAATGCAGCCAGGCGGCCGCCCACCTTCAGTTGTTCGAGGATTTCCTGCGGCAGCACCGGCAGCCCGCCCGACACGCAGATCACGTCGTACGGAGCCGCGCCGGCCCAGCCGCGCGCGGCGTCGCCGGTTGCGACTTCGGCGTTCAGCACGCCGTTGGCGATCAGGTTGCTCTTCGCGAGTTCGGCCAGTTCCGGCTCGATGTCGACGGTCAGCACGTGCTGCGCGCGATGCGCGAGCAGCGCCGCCATGTAACCCGAGCCCGCGCCGATTTCGAGCACGCTTTCGTGCTTCTTCACTGCGAGTTCCTGCAGCACGCGCGCTTCGACGCGCGGCGCCAGCATGCGCTGGCCGGCCGGCAGCGGCACTTCGAAGTCGACGAACGCCAGGTCGTGATAGGCAGCGGGGACGAAATTCTCACGTTTGACGATCGACAGCAGATTCAGCACGTCCTGGTCGAGCACTTCCCAGGGGCGGATCTGCTGTTCGATCATGTTGAAACGCGCTTGCTCGATGTTCATGATGGATTCGGCGGTTTTGGTTTGGCGAGCGGGCGAGATGTGCCGCGGACTTTTCGACCTGATTCTGCTCCGACTTTTTGCCATCGGGTGCGGCTTCGCGGAAAAGCCTTCAGACTGCAAGCCGCATCAGGGTAACTGCGGAATTGTACCAAATGGCGGCGGCGCGCCTGGACTCCCGTGCACTCGCAACGGCCGCCCCGCAACCGCAACCGGCCCGCGCCAGCCCGGACCGGGCACTCACGGTGTCCCTCGGCGCCCCCTGGCGCCCCCTGGCGCCCCCGTGTTAATCCCTAGCGATCCGTCCTTGCGATTCGCGGTGGCTTCGTTCAAAAATGTAATCGATTACATTTTGGCTGTGAGTACCGATGTCCAGAACGTCGTCCAAGTCTTCTCCGGCAGCGTTGCCCGGCGCGGCTGCCGAGTCCGCCAGCCGGCCATCGCGCGCGGAAGAAGGCATTTCGATTGCCGGCGTGGCGAAGCAGGCCGGGGTTTCGGTCGCCACGGTCTCGCGCGTGCTGAACGGCCACGAGAACGTGCGGGCGGCCACGCGCGACAAGGTGCTCGCCACGATCGACGCGAGCGGCTACCGCGTCAACGAACTCGCGCGCAATCTGCGCACGGCGGAAAGCCGCCTGCTGCTGACGATGGTGCCTGACTTCGGCAATCCGTTTTACGCGGAGATCGTGCGCGGCATCGACAGCGTCGCGCGCCAGCACGGCTACTTCATGCTGTTGTGCGACACCGGCGCGGACCCGGGCCGCGAGCGCAGCTACTTCGACATGCTGCGCCGTCGTCGCGCGGACGGCGCGATCTGCCTCGATCCGGACACGATCCAGCAGGCGCTCGGCGAAGCGTCGCAGGCGCTGCCGTGGGTCGCGTGCTGCGAGTTCGATCCGGCGGTCGGCGTGCCGTACGTCGGCATCGACAACTACCGGGCCGCGGGCGACGCGGTGCGGCATCTGCTCGCGCGCGGTCACCGGCGCATCGGGCTCATCAATTCCGACGTCGGCTATCTGTATGCGCGGCAGCGTCAGCAGGGCTATCTCGATGCGCTCACCGAGGCGGGCGTCGCGCCGGACCCGCGCTGGCGCATGAACCTGAACAGCCTCGACTACGAGGCCGGCGCCTCGGCCGCGGTCACGCTGACGCAGCAGCCCGATGCGCCGAGCGCGATTTTCGCGGTGTCCGACACGCTCGCGATCGGCGTGATCCACGGTTTGCGCAGCGTCGGCAAACGCGTGCCCGACGATGTCGCCGTGGCCGGTTTCGACGACATCTCGCTCGCCGCGCAGATCGATCCGCCGCTCACGACGATCGCGCAGCCGATGCGCGAGCTTGGCGAAACCGCCGCGCGCCTGCTGCTGCAGCGCCTCGCGAATCCGCTCGCCACTGTGCCGGGCGTGCTGTTGCCGCATCGCCTCGTGATTCGCGGGAGTGCCTGAACCATGAGCCTCGCGATCCGTTTCGACGACATCCGCAAGGACTTCGGGCCCGTGCGCGTGCTGCATGGTGTGAGCTTCGACCTCGCGCCGGGGCGCATCTACGGCCTGCTCGGCGAGAACGGCGCGGGCAAGTCGACGCTGATGAAAATTCTCGCCGGTTATGAAACGGCGACTTCGGGCAGCGTGCTCGTCGACGGTCACGCGCAGCGCTTTGCCGGTTCGCGCGATGCCGAAGCGCAGGGCATCGTGCTGATTCACCAGGAGTTCAACCTCGCCGAGCATCTGACGATCGCGCAGAACATGTACCTCGGCCACGAGAAGCGGCGCGGCTGGTTCGTCGACGACGCCGCGATGCGCGCCGACGCCGCGCGCTATCTCGCGCAGGTCGGGCTCGAACGCGCGCCGGACACGAAGGTGCGCGAGCTGATCGTCGCGGAAAAGCAGATGGTCGAAATCGCGAAGGCGCTGTCGCGCCGTGCGCGTCTGCTCATCATGGACGAGCCGACCGCGACGCTGACGCCTGCCGAAACCGAACGGCTCTTCGCGCTGATGATGCGTCTGAAGGCCGATGGCGTGACGATCGTCTACATCTCGCACAAGCTCGATGAAGTCGAGCGCATCACCGACGAAGTGATCGTGATGCGCGACGGCCGCTTCGTCGCGCGCGGCGAGACCGCGGGGCTCGCGCGTCAGCAGATGGCGAACCTGATGGTCGGGCGCGAACTGTCCGACATGTTCCCCGACAAGCTGAGCGTGCCCGCCGACGCTCCGATCGCCATGCAGGTGAGCGGCCTCACGGTGCCCAACTGGGTCGAGGACCTGAGCTTCGAGGTGCGCGCGGGCGAAGTGCTCGGCTTCGCGGGCCTCGTCGGCGCGGGCCGCACCGAGGCGTTCGAGGCGATCATCGGCCTGCGCAGGCGCACGGCGGGCACGATCGCAATTGCTGGACGGCGCGCCGATCTGAAGAGTCCGCGCGAGGCGATGCGTCACGGTCTCACGTATCTGAGCGAGGACCGCAAGGGCAAAGGCCTGCACGTCGACCTGAACCTGCAGGACAACCTCACGCTGATGACGCTCGAGCGCTACGCGCATCCGCTGCTCGACATGAAGGCCGGGCGAGCGGCGCTCACGAAGGCGGTCGGCGAGTTCGGCATCCGCACCGGCGACCTGTCGAGCCGCGCGCGCATGCTCTCGGGCGGCAACCAGCAGAAGCTCGCGCTCGCGAAGTTCCTGCAGCCCGACCCGAACGTGATCGTGCTCGACGAGCCGACGCGCGGCGTCGACGTCGGCGCGAAACGCGATATCTATTTTCTGATTCATCGCCTCGCCGCGCAGGGCCGCGCGGTGATCGTCATTTCATCCGAACTGATCGAGCTGATCGGCTTGTGCCATCGCGTCGCGGTGATGCGCGCGGGACGCCTGCAAGCGACGCTCACGCTCGAGCATCTGACCGAAGAGGAGTTGATCGCACATGCGACCGGCACCCACTGAAGCCGTGCAATCGCGCCGTGCGCTGCGCGTCGCGCAGCGGCTCTATACGCTCGGGCCGCTCGTCGGGCTGATCGTGCTGTGCATCGTCGGCACGCTGCTCAATCGCGATTTCGCGACGCTCGACAACCTCATGAACGTGCTGACGCGCACGTCGTTCATCGGCATCATCGCGGTCGGCATGACCTTCGTGATTATCTCGGGCGGCATCGATCTGTCGGTCGGCTCGATGGCTGCGCTGATCGCGGGCAGCATGATCTGGCTCATGAACGCTCTCGCGTCGGGCGCGGCCGGCCATACGCTGTCGCCGTTGCTGATCGTGACGATCGGCATTGTCGCGGCGCTCGTGCTCGGCGCAATGTTCGGCTGCGCGCACGGCTTGCTCATCACCAAGGGGCGCATCGAGCCGTTCATCGTCACGCTCGGCACGCTCGGGATTTTCCGCGCGGTGCTGACGTGGCTCGCCGACGGCGGCGCATTGACGCTCGACAATTCGTTGTCCGATCTATATGGCCCTGTCTACTACGCGAGCCTGTTCGGTGTGCCGGTGCCGATCTGGGTGTTTCTCGTGGTCGCGGCGGGCGGCGCGCTGATCCTCAATCGCACCGCGTTCGGCCGGCACGTGCAGGCGATCGGCTCGAACGAACAGGTCGCGCGCTATGCGGCGATTCGCGTCGATACGGTGAAGATCGTCACGTATGTGCTGCTCGGTATCTGCGTCGGTGTGGCGACGGTGCTCTATGTGCCGCGCCTCGGCTCCGCCACGCCGACTACCGGCCTCCTGTGGGAACTCGAAGCGATCGCTTCGGTGGTGGTCGGCGGCACGGCCCTCAAGGGCGGCGAGGGTCGTGTGATCGGCACGGTGATCGGCGCGATCCTGCTCTCGGTGATCGCCAATATCCTGAATCTGACCAGCATCATCAGCGTGTATCTGAATGCGGCGGTGCAGGGCGTCGTGATTATTTTCGTCGCGTTCGTGCAGCGGGGGCGGCGGTAGTGAAGCAGTGGTGGCAATCTGAACGCAGGTCCGAAAAACGGGGCGCCCGAACGCCTCAACATTGGAGACACAACCATGAAGCAGGTCATTCGAGCGATCGGCGCCGGCATGCTGGCGTTGGGAATACTGGGCACGGCGGGCGCAGCGCGCGCCGACGACAAGGTCACGCTGGGCGTCGCGATTCCGACGGCCGACCACGGTTTCACCGGCGGTATCGTCTGGTGGGCGAACAAAGCGAAGGCCGATCTCGAGAAAGCGCATCCCGATCTGAAGGTGATCGTGAAGACCGCGGCCAACGCGCCCGACCAGGCGAACCAGTTGCAGGACCTCGTGACCGTCAACAAGATCAACTCGCTCGTGATCTTCCCGTACGAATCGGCCTCGCTCACCCAGCCGGTCGCGCAGGTGAAGAAGAAGGGCGTGTACGTGACCGTGGTCGATCGCGGGCTCACGGACACGAGCGCGCAAGATGCCTACGTCGCCGGCGACAACACCGCATTCGGCAAAATTCCGGCCGAGTATATGGCGAAGGCGCTCGGCGGCAAGGGCAACATCGTCGCGTTGCGCGGCATTCCGACCACGCTCGACAACGAGCGCTGGACCGCGTTCACGAACGTGATGAAGAACTATCCGGACATCAAGATTCTCGATGCGAAGTACGCGAACTGGAATCGCGACGACGCGTTCAAGGTGATGCAGGACTACCTGACGCGCTTCAAGCACATCGACGCCGTGTGGGCCGCCGACGACGACATGGCGGTCGGCGTCATCAAGGCAATCGACCAGGCGAAGCGCAACGACATCAAGATCGTGTTCGGCGGCGCGGGCTCGAAGGGCATGGTGAAGAACGTGATGGACGGCGCGCCGATGATCCAGGCCGACGTGTCGTACTCGCCGAAATTCATCTACGACGCGATCAAGCTCACGGCCGAGGCGCGTCTGAAGGGCGAGAAGCTGCCGGCCACGACGATCATTCCGTCGGTGCTGATTACGAAGGAAAACGCGCAGCAGTTCTATTTTCCGGACTCGCCGTTCTAGGCAGCGTCCGGGCGGCGCGTCGAGCATCGCTTCGGGCATTTGCTCGCCGGTCGTTTAGCGCGCGCGGGAGCGTCCCGCTCTTCGGGGGGAACGCGGCCCGCGCGCACAAAGTTCGAGGAACCGTACGATGAAAACCATCAAAGGTCCGGCGATCTTTCTCGCACAGTTCATGGGCGACGAGGTGCCGTTCGACAATCTCGCGCATCTCGCGGGCTGGGCCGCAGGTCTCGGCTTCAAGGGCATTCAGGTGCCGTGTGATCCGCGCCTGATCGATCTGGAGAAAGCGGCCACGAGCGATGCGTATTGCGACGAGCTGCGCGAAACCGTCGACGATGCGGGCGTGGCGATCACCGAACTGTCGACGCATCTGCAAGGGCAACTCGTCGCCGTGCATCCGGCCTACGACACGCTCTTCGATGGCTTCGCCGCGCCGCATGTGCGCGGCAACGCGGCGGCGCGCACGCAATGGGCGATCGCGCAGATGAAGCTCGCCGCGCAGGCATCGCGCCGTTTGGGATTGGACACGCACGTGTCGTTTTCCGGCGCGCTCGCGTGGCCGTATCTGTATCCGTGGCCGCAGCGGCCCGCCGGTCTGGTCGAAGCCGCGTTCGACGAACTCGCGCGCCGCTGGACCCCGATTCTCGATGCGTTCGATGCAGCCGGCGTCGACGTGTGCTACGAGCTGCATCCGGGCGAAGACCTGCACGACGGCGTGAGCTTCGAGCGCTTTCTCGCCGCGGTGAAGCAGCACGCGCGCGCGAACATTCTCTACGACCCGAGTCATTTCGTGTTGCAGCAGCTCGACTACCTCGCGTTCATCGACATCTATCACGAGCGCATCAAGGCGTTTCATGTGAAGGACGCCGAGTTTCGTCCGACCGGCAAGCAGGGTGTGTATGGCGGCTACAGCGACTGGGTCGAACGCGCGGGGCGCTTTCGCTCGCTTGGCGATGGACAGATCGACTTCGGCGCGATCTTCTCGAAGATGGCGCAGTTCGATTTTCCGGGCTGGGCCGTGCTCGAATGGGAGTGCGCGCTCAAGCATCCGCACGACGGCGCGCGCGAGGGGGCGGAATTTATCCGGCGGCACATCATCCGCGTGGCCGAGCATGCGTTCGACGATTTCGCTGGTAGTGGTGTCGATGCCGCGCAACTGAAGAGCGTGCTCGGCATCTGAACGCGATGAACGCGATGAACGCGATGAACGCGATGAACGCGAGGGGGCGATCGAGCGCATGGCCCACGGTATGACCCAACGCATGGGAGCGAAAACGATGCTACACAGAAGGCTCAGGCTCGGCATGGTCGGCGGCGGGCAGGGCGCATTCATCGGCGCGGTGCACCGGATCGCCGCGCGGCTCGACGATCGTTTCGAACTCGTGGCGGGCGCGTTGTCGTCCGATCCGCAGCGCGCGCAGGCGAGCGCGCTCGAGGCCGGCATCGAGCGCAGCTACGCGGACTGGCGCGAGATGGCGCGCGCCGAGGCGGCACGCGAGGACGGCATCGACGCGGTCGCGATCGTCACGCCGAATCATCTGCATGCGCCGGTCGCGACCGCGTTTCTCGAAGCCGGCATTCACGTGATATGCGACAAGCCGCTCGCTGTGTCGCTCGCGCAGGGCGAGGCACTCGCGAAGCTCGCGCGCTCGAGGAAGCGGCTGTTCGCGTTGACGCATACGTATTCGGGCTATCCGCTCGTGCGTCATGCGCGCGAGCTGGTCGAGCGCGGCGAGCTCGGTGAAATACGCGTCGTGCAGGTCGAGTACGCGCAGGACTGGCTCGCCGAGCCGATCGAAGCAAGCGGCGCGAACAGGCAGGCCAACTGGCGCACGGACCCGGCGCTCGCGGGACCGGCCGGCTGTCTCGGCGACATCGGCACGCACGCGTATCAGCTGGCCGCTTTCGTCACGGGGATGATGCCGCGAGCGCTCTCCGCGGAGTTGCATACCTTCGTGGCGAGTCGTCGCATCGACGATCACGTGCAGGCGATGCTGCGTTATGCGAACGGCGCGCGCGGCATGCTGTGGGCGAGCCAGGTGGCGAGCGGCGCGGAGAACGCGTTGCGGCTGCGCGTGTATGGCACGAAGGCGGGCCTCGCGTTCGATCAGGAGCAGCCGAACGAATTGTGGTTCACGCCGCTCGGCGGCATGGCCGAGCGGTTGACGCGCGGACGTGTGAAAAGCGCCGCCGCCGCGCATGCGACGCGCGTGCCGCAGGGGCATCCGGAAGGCTATCTCGAAGCGTTCGCACAGTTGTACAAGGACGCGGCGCTGCAGATCGGCGCGCTGAACGAAGGCCGCGAACCGCCGCCCGAAAGCCGGCTGTTGACGACGGTCGATGACGGCGTGGACGGTCTGCGTTTTATCGAGGCTGTGCTCGCGAGCAGCGCGGCGGATGGGCAGTGGAAGGAGATCGCGGCGGGTTCAGGCGCCGGAATGTGAGTGACGGAGTGTGAGTGACGGCAGGTGAGTGGATTGGCAGCAGGTCAGCGGGTAACGGTGTGGGACCACGAAGCCGTACTGTCGCGAATGCGTTACGCCGACGCTGCATCGCACCGCAGTTGCGCAACCGCGTCACTCTCCCTTGCTCTTCTTGATCTGCGCTTCGAATGCGATGTCGAGCTTGCTTGCCTTGCGTGGTTTCTGCGGGCCGAACGCGTCGACGAATTTGACGAAGTCGTCGAGCGCCAGCGGCTCAGAGACCTTCTTGTCGACGCCGCTCGATTTGTCGACCAGATAGAACAGGCCGCCTGACAGACTGATTGCGGCAAAGCGGGGATTGCCGCTGCGCGTTTTAAGCCGCTCGACGGCGTGGATGGCTCGGGTGGTGCGCATGGTGGGACTGCCGAGTGAGGAAAGATTGCTACTTTAACAATTCCGATGATGTTTCGCGTCCGTGGGGATAGGGGAGAGGGCGCCATCAAGGTTCTCGAGTGCGGTATGCGCTTCGTGCGGACGAGCCGCCTTCAGATGCTGTCTGTTATTCCACCAGACGAAATCCTGCCTCCCGTGAGGCCGCACGCCTCACCTTCCTAAGTCACCAAACCAAGCCACCAAATCGGCATCGAGCGCGGAACAGACGCTGCATCGAAAGCCCGAAAAAATCCAGGCGTAATGCTTTTAAAAGTTAAAAGGCTTTGCTAACATCGCGCACTTGTAATGAGAATGACTCTCATTCAATAAAAAGCGCCGAGGCGCGCCGATCGTTGGCAAACATGAAAAATCAAGAAATCGAACGCCCGAGCGGGCGCGTGCTTCATCGTCCTTTGCGGATTGCCGCCTGGGTAACTTTTGTCGTCGCGGCCCAATCCGCCTTTGCGCAAAGCGCCGCGGGCGTTGACGCCGCGGCGCCGGACGCCACCGCAAACGCCGCGGCGGGCAGCGCCCCGGCCGCAAGCGGCGGCGAGCAGGCGCTACCCGTCGTCAAGGTGACGGCGGCCCAGCAGAGCGACTCGCCGCTGAATCTGAACACGCCGGTCTCGGCAGGCGCGCTCGGTACGCGCTCACAGCTCGATACGCCGTTCTCGACCACCATCGTGACCGGCGAAGAGCTTGCCGACCGCCAGGCGAACAAGCTCGGCGACGTGTTCGCGGGCGACGCCTCGGTGACCGACAACAGCAACGGCTACAGCGCATGGGCGACGTATATCTCGATTCGCGGCCTGCCGATCGACTGGCAGAACGGCTTTCGCATCAACGGCAATCCGTTCATTTCGTACGGCATCACGATGCCCTATGAAAACCTCGAACGCGTCGAGCTGCTCAAGGGTCTCGGCGGCTTCATGTACGGTTTCGTGCAGCCGGGCGGGGTCGTCAACTACGTGACGAAGAAGCCGGGCAACGAGCCCGTGACGAGCGTGTCGGTCGGCTACCGGATGGACAGCGTGTTCAGCCAGCACGCCGATCTGAGCCGGCGCTTCGGCCCGGACGGCATGTTCGGTGCGCGCATCAATTACACGCACGAGGCGGGCAAGACCTACAACGCGGGCGACATCAACCGCAATTCGCTGGCGGTGGCGCTCGACGGTCAGCTCACGCGCGACCTCGACGTCTACTTCGACGCGATCTACCAGCAAAGCCGCTCGAGCGGCCAGACGCCCGCGATCTACACGGGCAGCTATACGGGCACGAGCCTGCCCGCCACGATCAGCGGCGGCACCAATCTGCTCGGCGGCACCGATCAGCATCTGAACACGAACCTGCAGCTCTACACGGCGGGCGTCAATTACCAGATCACGCCGGACTGGTCGTTCAAGACGTCGGCGAGCTACAGCAAATCGACGCGCGACCGCAACGAGAGCACGCTCACGCTGCTCAACCAGGCGGGCGATTACACCGACAACCGCTGGAACGGCGACGAAGGGCATCAGGACATCTACTGGCAGGGCGTGTTCGAAGGCAAGGTGAAGACCGGCATCTTCACGCATGATCTGGCGCTCGGCGCGTCGTGGCAGCACCAGACCAACGACTACAGCGCTGTTTCGCACTCCTTCACGCTCGGCGACGGCAACCTGTTTCAGCCGAACCCGTGGCGCTATTACTCGGGCGCGGGGCTCGACAAATATCGCGCGAGCGAGATCACGCAAAAGGCGCTGTTCGCGCGCGACACGATCCAGCTCACGAGCCGCTGGTCGCTGCTCGCGGGCCTGCGCTACACGAACTACGATCAGCAGACGTACAACGTGGACGGCTCGCTCGCGTCATCGTACGGGCAGAACGGTGTTCTCACGCCGACCGTGGCGCTCATGTACAAGCTCGAACCGAACACGACGCTGTACGCGAGCTACGTGGAGTCGCTGGAGCAGGGGGCGATCGTCGCGGACATTTACGCGAACGGCGGGCAACTGCTGCGTCCGCTGCGCTCGCGTCAGTATGAGGTCGGCGTGAAGAGCGAGCATGGGCGCTGGAGCGCGACGGCCGCGCTGTTTCGCATCGAGCGGGGCGCCGCTTATGCGAACGGCCAGAACGTCTACGTGCAGGACGGCAACTCGATCTACGAGGGGCTCGAAGCGGGCGGCAGCGTGCGTCTGGGCCGCAGTTGGCAGGTGGCCGGCAATCTGATGCTGCTCGACACCTGGTACGCGAAGGGACAGCAATACAACGGCCAGCGCGTGGCCGGTGCGCCGCAGTTCGTCGCCGCGGGCCGCGTGACCTACGACGTGCCGCAGCTGCCGGGCCTGCAGGTGGGCGCCGACGCGAAATTCACGGGCAGCACGAAGGTTCGTCCGGCGGGCGACCTCGAGACGGGCGGCTATATGATCGTGAACGTCGGTGCGAACTACATGACTCGCATTGGCGGACATGACGTGACGCTGCGCGCGGCTATCGATAACATCACGAATCGTCGTTACTGGATGTTCCAGTATTCGGACTATATTGCGCCGGGAGATCCGCGCATGGTTAGCTTGAATGCCAAAATCGATTTCTGACCGGAGGGTGGAAGGGATATTGGGGTTGTTTTGTTGTTGTTCTTGTGGTGTTGGCCTTTCCTTGTTTTCTTGTTGGGGTGTTGGTAGTGCTTCCTTTGCGAGGCTTGTTTTCTTTGTTCCTGCGGCGTTGGCCTTTCCTTGCTTTCTTGTCGGTCTATTAGTGTTGCCCCTGTGCGGGGCGGCACCTACTTTCTTTGCGGCTGCAAAGAAAGTAGGCAAAGAAAGCAGCTTCACACCGCTAATTCTTAAGTGGGTCCCCTGGCTTGGAGGGGGTAGTGGTGCATCTGGAATCTGTGTTCCCGCACATTCGGCGGTAGTGACAAGGCAGTCATTCTTCCGGCGGCGCTGCGCGCGCCGACCCCCTGTTCAAAAACCATCGGTTTTTTTCGGCGCATCGCCGAGGCGAAGCCGATGGCCCTCACGGAGCAAGGCTCGCCCCACTGGTTTCCCTTGCAGACCCGTCCGCGACGCACGTAGTGCGGAGTGGGAGCGGATGATGTCTTTGTCACCAACGCGCAATGTGCGGGGGCACAGATTCCAGATGCACCACTGCCCCCTCCAAGCCAGGGGACCCACTTAAGAATTGGCGGTGTGAAGCTGCTTTCTTTGCCTACTTTCTTTGCAGCCGCAAAGAAAGTAGGTGCCGCCCCGCACAGGGGCAACGCTAATAGACCGATAAGAAAGCAAGGAAAGGCCAACACCGCAAGAACAAAGAAAAAAAACAGCCCCAACCCTACCAAAGGGCACCCCAGATAGGTGTTTGCCCGCATTCTTAAGAGAACCTCTTGAAGGAAAACTAGCCGCGACTTATTGTGCATATCTTGTATATACAACTCTGCAGCGCGGCAGTTGCATCCGTTCGAACCACATCAAGATTCAGGGGCGATGCCGCTCAGGTCTCAATTACTTTGGAGAACCCATGTCATCCGCCGATTACCTGCAAGGTGCGTGTGTGTGGAACGGTGTCGAAATGTACGAAAGCCCTCGATGGGTCAAGGACTTTCCTCCAGCCGTGCTGGATGGGATCGACATCGCCGTCGGCAAGTCGGCCGGTATCGACTGGACCGAAGTCAACCGCGATAACTTTCCGCTGCCCGGCGCGACGGCGTTCTTCGACGACGTGCGCGAAGAACTCGAAAACGGTTCCGGCATGGTCAAAATCCGCGGCCTCGATGTCAGTCGCTATAACCAGGAACAGTTGCGCCGCATCTGGTACGCGTTGGGCCGTCATCTCGGCACGCCAATGTTCCAGAACCGCCGCGGCGAATTGATGCGCGAGATCAAAGACGAAGGCGCAGGCGTGGGCGCCAAACTCTACGGCGCGACGGTCGACGCATCGGGCAAGGAATTTCTGTCATCGGGCGCGCGCACCTTGTCGCCCGGCGAATTGCGTTTTCACACGGACCGCTGCGATGTCGTCGGACTGCTTTGCGTGCGGCAAGCATCGGAAGGCGGCGTTAGCAAACTCGCGAGCAGTGCGACCGTCTACAACGAAATGCTCAGGCGTCGGCCGGATCTGCATGCTCTGCTGTGCAAGCCTATTCCGCGCAGCCGGTTCGGAGAAGAAGCCGGCGGCCAGTACGTGACTTACGATCTGCCGGTTTTCGGGGTCCGGGACGGCAAGCTCACGAGTCACTTTTCGCTGACCTACATCGAGAATGCGCAATTGCTTTCGAACGTGCGCAAATTGACCGATGCCGAGCACGAAGCTTTGCGGATGCTTCTGCAACTTGCTCAGGAGTACTGCTTCGAAATGCGATTCGCGCCTGGCGATATCCAGCTTCTCAACAATCACATCGTCTATCACGGGCGCACAGCCTTCAAGGACGACGCGACGACCGGCCAGGACCGGATGCTGATGAGGCTCTGGTTGTCGGTACCCAACTCTCGCGCGTTGCCTGAAGATCATGCGGTCCTCTGGGGTGATGTGTCGGGCGGCATGCCTCATGGTGGCATTGCGCAACCCGCGACACCTTGCATGAGTTGAACGCAGGGCTTCTCCCGATCTCGCTCTGCTGTAGTACTCGGTAATCTGTAGACGTGTAGCCGCTCGTTGAAGATGCAATACCTTACGATTGAGGAGAATAACGTGACGCAAAGCAGCATGCCTCTCGCAGAAAAACGTGCAACGTGGCTTCATCGGGCGATGGTCTGCGTCGCTTTGAGTGCCGTCACCGTC
This sequence comes from Paraburkholderia susongensis, assembly GCF_900177725.1. GTDB lineage: Bacteria > Pseudomonadota > Gammaproteobacteria > Burkholderiales > Burkholderiaceae > Paraburkholderia > Paraburkholderia susongensis. The sequence continues at coordinate 399,435 of NZ_FXAT01000004.1, forward strand.
ACGGCGTTCGCCGCGCAGGACTTTGGCAAATGCGAAGTAAGCGGAGAAAAAGGCTCGGTCAAATTGACGACCGTCGTTCCAGGGGCACTGTCGGTGCGGCCGGTTCTCGGTGTGCCGGGCTGGTGGAATGGCGATTCACTCGACACGATCAAGGACGGATTCGAGTACTGCATGGCCGCCAACATGGCCTATCGGGCGGGCCTCGACCGGGTGATTCTGGTGAGCCGGTCCTTTCAGCAGATTCTGACCGGACAATCGCAGGGATTCGATATTGCGCTGAGTGAAATCACGATCACTGAGCCGCGCAAGCAGGTCGTGAACTTCACCGAGCCGTACTTCAATTCCGATCAGGGCATCCTGGTCAAGACCGGCACCAAGGTCGACGGGAAGAATCTCGGCAGTCTTCGCTATGCGGTCGAGCGGGGCACCACGGCTTACGATTACATCGTCGAAAAAGTAAAGCCCACCGAACAGCCGAAGGTGTTCAACGATCCACCGTCAATGTATACGGCGCTGGCCGCGGGACAGGTCGACGCTGTGATCTACGACACGCCTAACGTTCTCCTGCGTGCGAAGAACTCGAATGGCGCATTGGAAGTTGTCGGCCGTTTCGATACCGGCGAGAAGTGGGGCGGACTGGTTAACAAGGATTCGCCGAATCTGGCGGCATTCAACCAGTTGATAGAAGGTATGAAAAAGGATGGCACTCTGGAGAGGCTGAGCGCCAAGTATCTGACGCCGGAACTCGGTGCGGATCCCACCAAAGTGCCGGTTCTGAACCCCTAAGCGACCTAACCCAAGAGCCTGAACCATGAGCAATGCAACGCGACAGACAGGCGACGCCATGCCGGGCCACGCGGGCAATGGGCGTCGCCTGAGGATGGGTGGCATGCCGGGCGCGCCCACGTCACTACTGCTTGCATCGATCGTGGCGGTGGCTGTCGCCGTATTGGGAGGTTGGTACACGATTGCCGTCATGCGAGCCTCCTTCCTGGCAGCTCATTTCGACGGCGCATGGGTTAATGCGATCGTCGTGCTTCTCGCGTTGCTTTCGGTAGCAATCGTGTTGCCGGTAGTCCGGGCGCTCAGAGCGTGCGGCCGCATTCGCGATGCGGCTGCGCGCCGGGATCTCGCGGAAGCGCGCGGCGCGCGCTCGGCAGCGCGGGACCAGTGCTTTATCGCGTTGGGATATGCATTGGCGCAACTGGTCGTGATCCTCGTCTTTCAGTTCTTTCTGGTCAACCATCAGGCGGTAGCCAAGACATTCTTCCTGGTACCCCTGATGGTGAAGACATTTCCATTGGTACTTGCTGCTTTCTGGATGAACGTCAAGATCTCCATCATTACGGAAGTACTGGTGTTGATCTGGGGGTTGATCGTCGTGCTCGCGATGTTCGCGCCGGGTGCCGCCGGCAAACCGGTTCGTCTGATCGCCACCGCGTATGTCGATATCTTCCGCGCGGTACCCGCGGTGCTGGTGATCTATCTGGTCGGTTTCGGTATTCCGTTGACCGGAATACCCTTGTTGAAAGATCTTTCGCTGACGGTATTCGTCATAGTTGCGTTGACGCTGACCGTTGGCGCTTATGTCACGGAGATTTACCGCGCCGGCATTCTGAGCATTCACTGGAGCCAGAACGCCGCGGCGCGTTCGCTCGGCTTGTCCCACTTTCAGACGTTGCGCTTCGTCATCATTCCGCAGGGAATCCGTCAGATCATTCCGCCGCTGCTCAATTCCTTTATCTCGCTGCAGAAAGATACGGCGCTCGTGTCTGTCGTGGGCGTGATCGATTCATTCAATCAGTCGATGTTGATTGCGTCGAATTACTACAATCTTTCCGCTGTCAGCACGGTGGCGCTGCTTTTCATCGTCGTATCGATTCCGCAAACGAGATTCGTCGAGCGGATGATGCGGCGCGATCGCGCGCGTATGCGTGCCGGCGAGGCTTGAGGGAGGGGACGATTCCATGTCGTTTATCGACATTCGCGACATTTCGAAATCGTATGGTGAGGTGCCGGTTATCAAGCGCCTCGCGATGACAGTCGACGAGCATGATGTCGTGTGCCTGATCGGGCCGTCAGGTTCGGGGAAGTCGACGCTACTGCGCTGTATCAACGGACTCGAGTTGATCGACGACGGCGAAATACTGGTCCATGGAGACCGTATCACTGGCCCCGGCGTCGACGTGGATGCATTGCGCCGAGACATCGGCATCGTATTTCAGGGCTATAACCTGTTTCCGCACATGAGCGTTCTCGAGAATGTGACGCTCGCTCCGGTTCGCGTTCTGAAACAACCCAAAGACGAAGCCGAAGAGCGCGCGATGGCGCTGCTCAAACGCGTGGGCCTCGCGGACAAGGCGAAGGAATATCCGGACCGCTTGTCGGGTGGGCAGCAGCAGCGCGTGGCGATCGTGCGTGCGCTGGCGATGGATCCGATGGTGCTGTTGCTCGATGAAATCACGTCCGCGCTGGATCCCGAACTGGTTTCCGAAGTTCTGAACATCGTGCGTGATCTCGCGAGTGAAGGCATGACGATGTTGCTCGCGACGCATGAGATGGGCTTCGCGCGCGAGGTTTCATCAAAGGTATGTTTTCTGTGCGACGGCGCTGTTTATGAGGAAGGGCCGCCGGAACAGATCTTCGGCGATCCGACACGTGACAGAACGCGCGCGTTTCTCAAGAGCATTCGGGAAGCGAGGCGCATCTAACCGAGATCGCCACGCCATTCAGGCGTCTTTTATGATGCGAGTCCGTGGTGCCGTGCATCGGCATTGGCAGACTGTGGGCGAAACGAGCGATGGATATCGAACCTCTTAGCGACGGCAAGATCGTCGATTCATGGAAGCGTAACGCGTCGCCGTGGATGAACGCGGTACGTGCCGGAGAAATCGAAAGCAGGCGCCTGAGCACCGATCAAGCCGTGCTGGACGCGATACTCAACTGCAAACCGGCTACCGTGCTGGATCTCGGTTGTGGAGAGGGCTGGCTTGCCATCGCACTTCAGCAGCATGGCATGCGCGTGACAGCGGTAGACGTGGTGCACGAACTGGTGCTCGCGGCGACCGAGGCGGGGGTGATCGACGGCAGAACGCTATCGTATGAAGAGATCGCCGCTGGACGACTCGAACTGAAGGCCGACGTCGTGGTCTGCAACTTCTCTCTGTTCGGCAAGGAGTCGGTAGACGGGCTGTTGCGCGCGATGCCGATGCTGCTCGAGCCCGATGGTTCGTTGATCGTGCAAACACTGCATCCACTGGTTGCCTGCGGCGACTTGCCGTATGTCGATGGCTGGCGAACAGGGTCGTGGGCGGGGTTTGGCGAAGCATTCAGCGATGCCCCGCCGTGGTATTTCCGCACCTTGCAGACATGGCTCGAATCGATGTGGGCTAGCGGGCTGATCGTGCGGGAGATGCGAGAGCCTGTGCACCCGCTGACTGGCCGGCCCGCCTCGGTGATTTTTCGCGTGCAGTCCAGATAGGAGCGGCGGCACCTCGTCATCGCCAGACCGAACAACATCCGCAGGGGCGGCCTGATGGGGGGCGTGTCGAACCGTGGCGGCCCCCCGGCCGGCGCATCAGCGCGCCGCGGTGTCCACGAGCGCGGCCACGCCGCTAACCGGCTTCATCAGATCATCCGGTAGACCGTGGCGCTGGCGGAGATAGTCGGGCGAATTGAACGACAGCCATGTCCGGCCGTCCGCGTCGTCCCAGACGAGCACCTTGAGCGGAAGATCGAGCCCGGTGGTTGGCGCGTATTGCATCAAGGGTGTACCGGCCTTGGGATTGCCGAAGATCAGCAGTTGGCTGAACGGTATCGCAAGCCCGGCGCGCTCGGCGTCGCCGCTGAAATCGACGTGGGCGAAAAGCGTCAGCCCGCGCTCGAGGATCAGCGCCCGGAGCCGCTCAGCCGTCGCGGCGCCGGCGTGCGCGCTTGCAATAGTGACGATGCCCGTACCAGCGCTCTCTGCAGTCGAAGCGGCGGTCATGATGCCTCCTGTGTGGATCGTGTGCGTTGGCAGCGTCCATCAACACCCCGCCGCCATCCGTCACTGGCTCAGATAAACGAACTTCCCATTCTTGATGGTGCCCATCACGCTCGCGCGCTGATCCAGCCCGACGTGATCTTTCGGGCTCGTATTGACGACCCCGTTCGGCACCACGAGCTCATGCGCATGTTCGAGTTCATCGCGCAGCGCGGCACGAAAGGCCGGCGTGCCCGGCTGCGCGGTCTTCAACGCACGCGCGACCGCATCCTGCAAGCGCGGGTACACGCCCGCCGCATCGCCCGCGAATTGGGTCACGCTGCCCGGCCCATACTTCGCCTCATACGCGTCGACGAACGCGAGCGCAGCCTTCTTCGACGGATGATCGGCCGGCAGCGTGCGCGCGACCACGACGGGCTGCGTCGGAAACAGCGTGCCTTCCACGTCCTTGCCGCCGAGCTTGATGAACTCGGGCGTCGCGATGCCGTGCGTCTGATAGATCGGCCCCTTGTAGCCGTGCTCGATCAGCGTGCGCTGCGGCAGCACCGTCGGCGTGCCCGCGCCGGCGATCAGGATCGCGTCGGGTTTCGCGGCCATCAGCTTGAGGATCTGCCCGGTCACGCTCGCATCGGTGCGGTTGTAGCGCTCGGTCGCGACCAGCTGGATATGGCGCAGCGCCGCGAACTTGCTGAACTCGTTGAGCCAGCTTTCGCCGTAGCCGTCCGCGAAACCGATGAAGCCGACCGTCTTCACGTTGTGGTTCGACATGTAGCGCGTCATCACGTCGGCCATCGCGCTGTCGGTCTGCGCCATCTTGTACGCCCAGATGCGCTTGCCTTCCTGCGGCTCGACGACGCTTGCCGAGCCGATCAGCGTAATCATCGGCGTCTGGCTTTCGGCGACCGGATCGAGCGCGGCCATCGCGGCCGGCGTGATGTTCGGACCGACGATCACGTCGACGTGGTCCTCGTTGATGAGCTTGCGGATGTTGCGCACCGCGAGGCCGGGGTCGGACGCGTCGTCGAGGAAGATGTAGTCGGCTTTCTGGCCGGCGATCGTCGGCGGCCACATCAGCATCGCGTTCTTGCTCGTGATGCCGATCACGGCAGCGGGCCCGGTGTTCGACAGATCGATGCCGACCTTGAGGTCGGCGTGCGCGGCGCTGGCGACGAGCAGCGCGCCGGCGGCGGCCGCGAGGCTGCGCAAGGTGTTCCGAAGTTTGTTGTTATGTGACGTCATCAGAAAGGTCTCCGTGGCGGAAGGCGGAATTGAAGCGAAAGCGGGATTCTGGCGGGGGACTCCAGGACCTCAGGCAGAATCAAAGTTCGTAGGTTTCGTGCTCGCCCTTGAGCGCCTGCTCGATCAGCTTGCGGTTCATGCTCGGCGACAACAGCTCGACGAGCGTATACACATAGCTGCGCAGGTACGCGCCCTGTTTCAGCGCGACGCGCGTCACGTTGCTGCCGAACAGATGGCCGACCGGCATCGCGCGCAGGTGGCGGTCGCGCTCGGCGTTGAACGCGATGTCCGCCATGATGCCGACGCCGAGCCCGAGTTCGACATAGGTCTTGATGACGTCGGCGTCGATCGCCTCCAGCACGATGTCCGGATGCAGCCCGCGCAGGCGGAACGCCTCGTTGATCTTGGTGCGGCCGGCGAACGCGTTGTCGTAGGTAATCAGCGGGTACTGGGTCAGGTCGTCGAGCGACAGAAGTTTGCGCTCGAGCAGCGGATGGTCCGGCTGCATCACCGCGACGTGGTGCCACTGGAAGCACGGCAGCGAGACCAGATCCTTGTAATTGGCGATCGCCTCGGTCGCGATGGCGAGGTCGGCCTGGTCGTGCAGCACCATCTCGGCGACCTGGGTCGGGCTGCCTTGCAGAATCGAAAGGTGGACCTTCGGAAAGCGCTTCTTGAATTCGGCGATCGCGGCCGGCAGCGAGTAGCGCGCCTGCGTGTGGGTCGCGGCAATCACGAGATTGCCCTGATCCTGCGCCGCGTAGTCCTTGCCGACGCGCTTGAGGCTCTCCACTTCCTGCAGGATTTTTTCGATCGACTGCAGGATGATGCGGCCCGGCTCCGTCAGCGAGCGCACGCGCTTGCCGTGCCGCGTGAAAATTTCGACGCCCAGCTCGTCCTCGAGCTCGATGATCGCCTTGGAGACGCCCGGCTGGCTTGTGAAGAGCGCCTTGGCCGCCTCGGTGAGGTTGAAATTCTGCCTCACTGCCTCGCGGACGAAGCGAAATTGGTGCAGATTCATATATAACCTCGCCGCATATAAAAAGAATTTTTTAGTCGTTTGAAATATAAGGCGAGTTTATTACGATCTGTCCATCTTTTTCAATATGGATATCTGTATTTGTCATAAGCAAATAAGCGATAGGTCTAAACGCTTGTCTGCGGCGGTGGACAAAGACAGGTATTCGAGCCGCGGCGGAAACCGGACCGCCGTGTGTCACGCAAGTTTCGAAAAATTGGGGTCCCCGAATGTACCAATACGATCAGTACGACCAGACCATCGTCGATGAACGGGTCGCGCAGTACGCCGATCAGGTTCGCCGCCGCTTGTCGGGCGAATTGAGCGAAGAGGAGTTCCGCCCGCTGCGCCTGCAGAACGGCCTGTACTACCAGCGCCACGCGTACATGCACCGCATCGCGATTCCCTACGGCAACCTGCGCAGCGACCAGATGCGCGTGCTCGCGCAGATCGCGCGCGAACACGACCGCGGCTACGGCCATTTCTCGACGCGCTCGAACATCCAGTACAACTGGATCAAGCTCGAGGAAACGCCGGAAATCCTGCGCAAACTCGCCGCCGTGCAGATGCACGGCATCCAGACCTCGGGCAACTGCATTCGCAACATCACCGCCGATCAATTCGCCGGCGTCGCGCCGGACGAAGTGATCGATCCGCGTCCGTGGGCTGAAATCCTGCGTCAATGGTCGACGTTCCACCCCGAATTCGCGTGGCTGCCGCGCAAGTTCAAGATCGCCGTGTCGGGTTCGAAGGAAGACCGCGCGGCCGTGCAGATCCACGACATGGGCGTGTATCTGAAGAATAACGCGCAGGGTGAACTGGTGGCCGACATTCTCGCGGGCGGCGGTTTGGGCCGCACGCCGATCGTCGGCGCGATCATCCGCCGCGATCTGCCGTGGCAGCATCTGCTGACCTACTGCGAAGCCGTGCTGCGCGTGTACAACCGCTACGGCCGCCGCGACAACATGTACAAGGCGCGCATCAAGATTCTCGTGAAGGCGCTCTCGCCGGAGAAGTTCTCGGCGCAGGTCGAGGAAGAGTGGCAGCACCTGAAGGACGGTCCGTCCACGCTCACGCAGGCCGAAGTGGACCGCGTCGCGCAATACTTCCAGCCGCCCGCTTACGAGAAGCTGCCGGACACCGATGCGTCGTTCGAGACGCATCTGCTCGAAAACCGCGCGTTTGCGCGCTGGGTCGAGCGTAACGTGCGTCCGCACAAGGTTGCGGGCTATGCGTCGGTCACGCTGTCGCTGAAGCCGACCACGATCGCCCCGGGCGACGCGACGGACGCGCAGATGGAAGCGGTTGCCGATTGGGCCGACGAATACTCGTTCGGCGAGCTGCGTGTGTCGCACGAACAGAATCTGATCCTCGCGAACGTGAAGAAGCGCGACCTGTTCACGCTGTGGGAAAAGGCCAAGGCGCAAGGTTTCGCGACGCCGAACATCGGCCTCTTGACCGACATCATCGCGTGCCCGGGCGGCGATTTCTGCTCGCTCGCGAACGCGAAGTCGATTCCGATCGCGCTCGCGATCCAGGAACGCTTCAACGATCTCGATTACGTGTACGACCTGGGCGACGTGTCGCTGAACATCTCGGGCTGCATCAACGCGTGCGGTCACCACCACGTCGGCAACATCGGCATTCTCGGCGTCGACAAGGACGGCTCCGAGTGGTACCAGGTGACGCTCGGCGGCGAGCAGGGCACGGGCGCGACCGGCGCGCATCTGGGCCGCGTGATCGGCCCGTCGTTCTCGGCCGAAGAAATGCCCGACGTGATGACCAAGGTGATCGACACCTTCGTGGAAAACCGCCAGGACGGCGAGCGTTTCATCGATACGTACAACCGTATCGGCATCACCCCGTTCAAGGAGCGCGTGTACGCCGCGCGTCAACCGGCTCACGCGTAACCGCGCAAAGGATACTGAACAGATGGCTTCTATCATCAAGAACCGCGCGATCGTCAACGACGACTGGACGCTCGTGCGCCCGGCGGAAGACGGTGCTTTGCCGGCAGTGAGCGAACTGCCGGCCGGCCAGGTGATCGTGCCGCTCGCGCTGTGGCAGGCCGAGCGCGACGCGCTCGCCGCTTCGCGCGGCGCCGCAGAGATCGGCGTGTGGCTCGCGCCGGACAGCGAACCGGCGGACATCGCCGGCGACTTCGACAAGGTTGCGCTGATCGCCGTGGACTTCCCGGTGTTCCGCGACGGCCGCGGCTACAGCATCGGCCGTCTGCTGCGTGAGCGCTATGGCTACAAGGGCGAACTGCGCGCGATCGGCGACGTGCTGCGCGACCAGCTCACGTTCATGTTCCGCTGCGGCTTCGACGCCTACGCATTGCGTGCCGACAAAGACCTCGACGACGCGCTGAAGGCGTTCGACGAATTCAGCGTGCAGTACCAGGGCGCGGTGGACCTGTCGCCGCTGTTCCGCCGCCGCGCCGCGCAGGCTGGCGCCGACAAGGTGCCGGCATGAACACCGCCGCAGCAACGCTTACGGCGGAACTCGCCGCGAAGGTCGAGCGCCTCGATACGCTGCTCGATTCGATCGCCGCGCGTCACGCGAACGTGAAGCTCGCGAGCAGCCTCGCGGCCGAAGACATGCTGCTCACGCATGCGATCCTCTCGCGCGGCGTGAAGATCGGCATCTTCTCGCTGAACACGGGCCGTCTGCATGCGGAAACGCTCGACATGATCGAGCGGGTGAAGGCGCGTTATGGCTACGACATCGAGCAGTTTCATCCGCAGGCGGCGGCCGTCGAGCAGTACGTGAGCGAGCACGGCCTGAACGCGTTTTACGAAAGCGTCGAGCTGCGCAAGCGCTGCTGCGAGATCCGCAAAGTGGAGCCGCTCAATCGCGCGCTCGCGGACGTCAGCGCCTGGGTGACCGGCCAGCGGCGCGAGCAGTCGGTCACGCGTGCCGAGCTGCATGAGGAAGAACACGACGGCGCGCGCAACATCGCGAAGTTCAATCCGCTCGCGGACTGGACTGAGTCCGAAGTCTGGGATTATCTTAAGGCGCTCGACGTGCCGGTCAATCCGCTGCATGCGCGCGGTTATCCGAGCATCGGCTGCGAGCCTTGTACGCGTGCCATTCGCCCCGGCGAAGACAGCCGGGCGGGGCGCTGGTGGTGGGAGTCGCGCGACACGAAGGAGTGCGGACTGCACATCACGGCGATTACCCCGATCGCGGTCGAGCGCAGCGAAAACGCGTCGGTCTGATATCTCGCTACACTGGGAGCCTGGCTCCCGGTCCGAGCGCCGCATCAATCTGAATACTTGTGCTCGGGCGGGCAACCGCTCGCCGGGCCAATCAACGAAGGACCCAACATGAGCACCACGCTCGATTCCACTGTGAACGCTCCGCTTATCAACACGGCGAACCGTATGGATCACCTCGATTGGCTCGAAGCCGAGTCGATCCACATCCTGCGCGAACTGGTCGCCGAGTGCAGCAAGCCGGCGCTGCTGTTTTCGGGCGGCAAGGATTCCGTCGTGGTGCTCGCGCTCGCGCTCAAGGCGTTCGGCCTCGGCGCGAACCGCAACACGCAATTGCCGTTTCCCCTCGTGCACATCGACACGGGCCACAACTACGACGAAGTGATCGACTTCCGCGATCGCCGCGCGCAAGAGATCGGCGCCGAGCTCGTGGTCGGCCACGTCGAAGATTCGATCAAGCGCGGCACCGTGCGTCTGCGCCGCGAAACGGATTCGCGCAACGCGGTGCAAGCGATCACGCTGCTCGAGACGATCGAGCAATACGGCTACACCGCGATGATCGGCGGCGCGCGCCGCGACGAAGAGAAGGCCCGCGCGAAAGAACGCATCTTCTCGTTCCGCGACGAGTTCGGCCAATGGGACCCGAAGGCGCAACGCCCGGAACTGTGGAGCCTCTACAACGCGCGTCTGCACAACGGCGAACACCTGCGTGTGTTCCCGATCTCGAACTGGACCGAACTCGACGTGTGGCAGTACATCGCGCGCGAACAGCTCGAACTGCCGTCGATCTACTACGCGCACAAGCGCGAGGTCGTGCGCCGCAACGGCCTGCTCGTGCCGGTTACGCCGCTTACGCCGATGCGCGAAGGCGAGACGAGCGAACAGGCGCTCGTGCGTTTCCGTACCGTCGGCGACATCAGCTGCACATGCCCGGTCGAAAGCGACGCGGACGATGTCGAGAAGATCATCGCCGAAACGGCCGTGACCGAAATCACGGAACGCGGCGCGACGCGGATGGACGATCAGGTCTCCGAAGCCGCGATGGAACAGCGCAAGAAGCAGGGTTATTTCTAAGCACACGAGGGCAATGCAATCATGAGCAGTATTCACCAACCTGAAGACCTCGGCGTGCTGCGTTTCATTACCGCGGGCAGCGTCGACGACGGCAAGAGCACGCTGATCGGCCGCCTGCTGTACGACAGCAAGGCGGTGCTCTCCGACCAGCTCTCGGCGCTGTCGCGCGCGAAGAACAAGCGCACGGTCGGCGACGAAATCGATCTGTCGCTGCTGACCGACGGCCTCGAAGCCGAGCGCGAGCAGGGCATCACGATCGACGTCGCGTATCGCTACTTCGCGACCGCCAAGCGCAAGTTCATCATCGCCGACACGCCGGGCCACGAGCAGTACACGCGCAACATGGTGACGGGCGCATCGACCGCGCATGCGGCGATCATCCTCGTCGACGCGACGCGCGTGACGTTCGAGAACGGCGCCGCGCAACTGCTGCCGCAAACCAAGCGTCATAGCGCGATCGTCAAGCTGCTCGGCTTGCAGCACGTGATCGTCGCGATCAACAAGATGGACCTCGTCGACTACAGCGAAACGCGCTTCAACGAGATTCGCGACGCGTACGTCGAACTCGCGCGCCACCTCGGTCTCGAAGACGTGCGCTTCGTGCCGGTGTCGGCGCTCAAGGGCGACAACATCGTCACGGCGAGCGAGCGCATGCCGTGGTACGCGGACCAACCGCTGCTCGACTTGCTCGAAGCGCTGCCGGTCGAACCCGCGAGCGGCGAGGCGCTGCGCTTTCCGGTGCAGTGGGTCGCGCGCCAGGACGGCAGCCAGGCCGACGATTTCCGCGGCTACATGGGCCGCGTCGAAGCGGGCGAAGTGAAGCTCGGTGACACGATCGTCGTGCTGCCGGCCAATCGCGAAGCGACGGTCGCCGAAATCATTGCGCCGGTGATCGGCGGCACCGCGCAGGTGGACCGCGCGTTCGCCGGCCAGACGGTGACGATCCGTCTCGCGGAAGACGTCGACGTGTCGCGCGGCGACACCTTCGTGCTGCGCGAAGCGGCGCCGGAGCCGGCGAAGAAGCTCGAGGCGGACCTCTGCTGGTTCGATGAGGCGCCGCTCTCGACGCAGCGCAAGTACCTGCTCAAGCAGACCACCAACACGGTGTTCGCGCGTATCGGCGCGATCAAGCAGGTGCTCGATGTGCACACGCTGTCGCACGCGGTCGACCGCAAGGAACTCGCGATGAACGATATCGGCCGTGTCGCGCTCACGTTGCAGAAGCCGCTCGTATGCGACGTGTACGACTCGCATCAGGGCACGGGCGCGTTCGTGCTGATCGACGAGGCGACCCATCACACCGTGGCGGCCGGCATGATCCGGGCGTTTTCGGCGTAAGCGCGGCAGCGCTGGAAGTTGGCAGCCGTCAGCGGCCGAAGGGCGGCGCGTTGCACGGGTGCTCCAGGGAACAGATTGAAGTCAGGTTGAGATCAATGGGCAAGGTTTATCTGATCGGCGCGGGACCCGGTGCCGCGGACCTGATTACGGTGCGCGGCGCGCGGCTGCTCGGCGCCGCCGATGTGGTGCTGCACGACGCGCTGGTCGAACCGGCCATGCTCGACTATGCGCCCGCGCACGCGAAGCGCATTGCGGTCGGCAAGCGGTGCGGCCAGCTGTCGACGGCCCAGCAGTTCATCAACAAGCAGATCGTCGATGCCGCGCTCGAGCACGAGGTCGTCGTGCGTCTGAAGGGCGGCGATCCGATGCTGTTCGGCCGCGCCGATGAGGAAATGCGCGCGCTCGAAGCCGCGGGCATCGAGTATGAAGTGGTGCCGGGCATTACCGCCGCGCTCGCGAGCGCGGCTTCACTCAAACGCTCGCTGACGCTGCGCGGCGTGTCGCGCAGCGTTGCGCTGGCGACGTTCAGCCGCGCGCCGGGCTCCGATGAAATCCGCGAGCAGGTCAATGCCGATTCACTCGTGTTCTACATGGGGCGCGACAGCGGCGTCGAGATCGCGCGGCAACTGATCGATGCCGGCAAACCGGTGACGACGCCGGTCGCGATTGTCGAGGCATGCAGCACGGAGCGCGAGCGCATGCTGACGCTCACGCTCGACGAGCTCGCCGCCGGCCGGGCACAGCACTGGGTCGATGCTTCCCAGCCGAGTCTGCTGATGATCGGCGAGGCGTTCGCGGCGCGGCCGATCAACGAGGTGCGTTTGGCGAATGGGATGCGGGTCGCCGCGTGAGATGCATGAGATGCGCGAAATAACAGCCGGACGCTCGCTGGCGGACAACTGTGCCGCCAGCGAGCGTCCGGCTCGTCGGTCACCGGCTCAATTCTGAATCAGACTCAGGTAATTCCCGCTCGGGTACGCGGCGTTCAACCACGTCGCGAAGCGGTTCAACTGCGTGCCGTCGATGCCTTCGCCACGCATCAGCGGGATCTGACTCCAGGTCCACGTCGGGAAGTTCGCCGTCGTTCCACCCGATAGCGTGCCGGGTACGTAGCCGCTCGCGCACAGGCTTCGTATGCTCCAGCCGCAGGTCGTCTCGTAGCTGACCGCGTTCGGCTGACCTTCGCGCTGCCAGTCGGAGAGGTTGAAGCTCGTCGTGGTATCGAGCCAGTTCGACAGGAACGCGTTCACGACGGCCTGCTCGGTCGTTGGACTGGTGCCCCTCCAGACGCCGTTCTGTCCGCCGCTCCAGACGTCCAGCGGGCTCGTGTCGCGCGTGGTCCAGCCGCGATTGACGTCAGTCACGCCGACACCGTTGTCCATTTCCTGAGCGCCTTTCAGCACATACAGAAAGTTGCGGATCGGTTCCGTGCGACCGCTCGCCTGATAGAGGTTGTCGAGCAGCCCGTACGCGTATTGCCAGTCGACCGGCATCTGCACGTTATGAGCGCCCGAGCCGGGGTTGAGCAGGATCTGCAGGTAGTACCACTGGTTGGACTTCACATACTGGCCGACCGCGCTGCCAAACATGTTGTTGTCGATCGGGAAGTTCAGGATGTGCGGCGACACGTTGAAAACGAAGCGCCAGTATCCGCACCAGCCGCGCTTCTCCGGTTTCGGCGCTTTCTCTTCATTGACCCATGCAGTTGGGCAGTTCTGTTCCAGTGCAAAGTCCTGCGCCAGCTCCCACGACTTCAACAACTGCCATTGCGCGGTGCCGTACAGGTTTTCCTGCTGCGGGATCGTGTAGCTGCCGCTGCTCCCTTCGTTGGGCGGCGCGAAGTCCTCGCCGAACGCGACGCCCCAGTAATACAGGGCGTTGAAGATATCGCCCGTTGCGCCCTGCGCGTAACTCGTGCCGCCCTGGGCAAGCTGGGTTCGCATGTTGTAAGTGGCATTGCCGGTGCCTTCGCCCGCGTATTCCTTGTTCAGGTTGCTGTTCGTGAAGTAGTCGCCCCACGCGTCTTTCGGGTGAACGCGCGGCACCCAGTGGTTCCAGTCGGGCAACTGGAACCCGATCGGGATTTCGCGCAGATTGATCTGTCCTTTGGTCGAGACGGCGGCGGCGTTGACGCCGTTCGGAAAGATCGTTGCGAGCGTATCGAGATCGTTCTCGGAGACTGCGCCGAGACCCGCGCCGCAGGTCCAGTCGCTGACCGGCGCTGCGTCGAGTCCGGGGCCCGGCTGATAGGGCGGATTCCACGGACGGCAGTTCGCTCCCGGTGTGGGGTACTGGTTCTTCAGGCTGCGGATATAGCTGGCAATCTGCTGCCCCTGGGTTTGGCTGAGCCCGTGAAATTGGCTGCGCACGATAATCGAATTGTTCGAGTAGTTGAACTTGAACAGGTCGCTGCCGGTCGAGGTATGACAGTCCATGCAATGCGCCTGCAATGGATGGCCTGCGTTGATCGGCGACTCGATCAACGTGGCGCTTTGCCAGAGCTGCGCACCCGCATTGACGTCGCTGGCATTCGAAAGCGGCGCGGTCCATGTGGTTGGATCGTCCTGCACGAAGCGCGAATCGGCAATCAGTTTGTTGCCGTTGCCATCGAGCAGATTGAACGACAGCACGCGATAGCCGGAACTGACGCCGTCGGTCGTGTTGAAGCGGAAGTTGATCTGGTTGGCGCCGTTCACCGCGCCGGTGATCGGCACGTTCAGACTGATCGTGTCGTAACCGCCGCCGATGCCGCCATACAACTTCGCGTTGCCGAGCACCGTGACGGACGCGTTGGTCAGAGTGATCCAGCTGCCGCCGTTGATCTGGATCGAGCCTTTGCCGTCATAGGACAGGTTGTTGACCTGCATGGTCAGCGTCCGCGCCGACGCGCCTGCCGGAACCTGCAGCGTGGTGGCGATGACCTGGCCGCTCGAAGCGCTCATCACTTCGAGCGGCATGACAAGCGCGCCGGAAGCCGAGACCGGCGCGATGACCGGCGATGAGCCCGTCGGCGCGGGAGAGGGCGAGGCACTGCTGGTTTGCGCGCCGGATGAACCGCTACTACTGCCACCGCCGCCGCATGCGCTCAGAAGTACCGCACTCGATACCGAAATCATGACGACGCGATGCAGTTGTCTCATTATTATCTTCTTGGAAAAAACAGGCGGCGCGGCATTTGAAGTGCCGTACGGCCTGAAACGTTAAATGAGAAGCCTTGCCCGGACGACTCGATCCTTGCGGGCAATACACAATGACGGTGAAAAACGAGAAAATGCGTAGCTGAATGCGCGCAATGATTCGTGGTCGTTGCGGCAACGCATGCATGGAGTGCCATGCCCTTCGGTCCGGCCCGGCTTGTACTGTAGATGCCGTTTGTGTCAAATCGGGTGTGGCATCTTAAGCAATTTTGCTAAATTTTTAAAAAAGAAAATTGTATCTTTTCTTAAATACGCATAATGCGATGTATTGGCCGGTCTTATCTCTTAAGCGATTTTCTGGCCATTTCCGGCTGTGGGAAATTCGGCGTAAATGGAATATAAGAGTTGAATGAATCCGACGATTCTTTTAATTCCGTTGGTCGCATGTGCGGCGGCGCCGCGCAATGCGCAACGTCCATAGACGTGGTGTGAACCTGAACTTGAACGTGAGGAGGCGCCTCGCGTGGCCGCGAGTGTCGGCAACTGAAACGGGGAATAGGAGCAGGAAGCCGGAACAGGAAGCAGGAAATCAGAGCTGCCGCAAACAGTACTGCGCGAGCGCATCGAGCACCGTTTCATCCTCGCCGGCCGCGACTGCGCAGCGGATCTCGACAGCCGGGTGAGCGGCGCGGCACTGATCGATGATCGCGGGCAGATCCTTCCTGACGTGTCCGCCTTGTCCGAAGAAAACCGGTACGACGGTGATCGCGTCGCATCCTTGCCCAACGAGCTGGGTGACGGCGGTGGGCAGATCGGGCTCCATCAACTCCAGAAACGCAAGCGTCACCGCCTGAGCGCCGCCACTCGATGCGCGTGCCGCGCGCAGCTTGCCGGCGAGCCGTTCGAACGGCTCGCGCCAGCGCGCATCGCGCGCGCCGTGACCAAACAGAATCAGTCCGTGCATAGCCATCGCGTCAGCCCCCGATTCCGATGATTGATCCGCGCCGATGACGGCACCCTAGTGCCGGTCGACCCACTTCAGCCCGACGAGGCCGAGCACGAGGTACACGAGCCCGGGCGTCGCCGCGGTCAACGGCGCGGGCCATGTATTGAGCGTGCCGATGTGCGAGAACAGCGTGTTGAACAACTGGAAGCTCATGCCCAGCATGATGCCGCCGAACACCTTCACGCCGACCACGCCCGCGCGCGTATGGAGATACGCGAACGGCAGCGACAGCACGAGCATCACGAACACCGCGAACGGATACAGCACCTTGCGCCACAACGCGATTTCATAGCGCTGCGTGTCCTGATGGTTCTCGGTCAGATGCTGGATGTAGCGGAACAGGTTGAACATCGACATCCGGTCCGGCGACACCAGCAGCACCGAGAGAATCTGCGGCGTCAGCTCCGAGCGCAGCGAATACTCGGGCAGCGTCACCTGATTCGCGCGATAGACCGGATTGAGCGCATCGGCCGGCGTGCCCGGCGCGGGCGCCACGTCGATCAGCTGCGTATCGGTCACGCCGGTCAGCAGCCAGTGGCCCGGCGGCTGATAGCGGCCGCTTTGCGCGATGCGCACGTTCGAGAGCCGGAACTTCGAATCGAACTCGTAGATGCGCACGTTGCTGATCGTCGCGTCGGGCTTCAGCTCGCCGACGTTGACGAAGCGCGTGACCTGCTCGCCGTCGGCGCGCTCGGTGAGCGTGTCCTTGACCCACACGCCCGACTGGAAGTTGCTCGACACCGACGAGCCGAGCGCCTCGAGCCGCACGCGCTCGGAGAGCTGATCCGTGTACGGGCCGACCACCTCGCCGATCAGATACGTGACGATCACGAGCGGAATGCCGATTTTCAGCAGCGAGCGCAGCGCCTGGTTCGTCGCGAGGCCGGACACGCGGAAGATCGTGTACTCGGAGTTCGCCGCCATCTGCGCGAACACGTAGATCGCGCTGATGAGCGCCGCGACCGGAATGATTTCGTAGAAGCGCGACGGCGTTTGCAGCGCGACGCGCAGCACCGCGTACTGGAATTTGTAGTTGCCGTGGCCGACCGAATTCAGTTCGTTGATCAGGTCGAAGAAGAAGAACAGACCCGAAAACGCAAACAGGATGAAGACGAACGTGAGGTAGATCTGACGCGCGAAATACCGTTCATAGATGCGCATCGGTCAGGCCTCCTGCGAACGGCGGAACATGGCCCGCGTGAAGAGCGGCCGGTTGCGCACACGCAGCCAGAAGATGAACGCGACGATCGCCGCGACGATCACGTGCAGGATCACGAGTCCGAGCGCGAACGACATCTTGCCTTGCTCGATCCACGACTGCACCACGTTCAGCAGATTCGAATACGTCAGATAGATCAGCACGGCCATCACGAGATTGATCGTGCGGCTCCTGCGCGGGTTCTGGTGCGCGAGTGGAATCGCGAGCAGCATCAGGTTGATCGCGATCAGCGGCAGCCCCGCGCGCCACGCGAATTCGGCGAGATTTTCCCGCGTCGGATTGCGCAGCAGTGCGAGCGTGGGCAAGCCGGTGGTCGTGGGCGTATTGATGACCGGCTGGCTCTGGATCTTCACGCCGTAGCGCTCGAACTCCATGATGCGGAAATCGGGGTGGCCCGGCTCGCCGTCGTAGCGCCGGCCGTTCTCCAGCACGACGAAGCGGTCGCCATTCGGGCGCGTCTCGACGTGACCGTTCTTCGACACCACCACGTTGACCTTGCCGCCCTCGGTGCTCGTCACGAACACGTTCTCGACGTGCCCCTGGTCGGGCGACATCTTCTCGATGAAGAACACGCGGTGCGTGGTGGGCGATTCGCGGAACTGCCCCGGCGCGAGCAGCGAGACTTCATCGCGCTGCTGGAAGCGCGCGCGGATCAGCTTGCTCTGCTGGTTCGACCACGGCCAGCCGACGAACACGAAGAACATGATGAGGATGATGATCGGCGTGGCGAAAATGCCGATCGGCTTGATGAATTGCGTGAGGCTCACGCCCGAGGACAGCCACACGACCATCTCGGAGTCTTTGTACCAGCGCGTGAGCACGAACAGGATCGACACGAACAGGGTCGCGACGAGCATGATGGCGAGATAGCCGATCACGGTGAGGCCGATCAGGACCAGCACGTCGCGCGGGTCGATCTCACCTGAGGCCGCGAAGCCGACGATACGGATCATCATCGTCGTCAGCACCAGCGTGAGCAGAACCATGAACACGGCACCCGCCGTGTACGCGAGTTCGCGCTGAAGGGAACGTTCGAAGATCATTATTGATGACGAGAGGGGGCGCTCTCAGCGACGCGCGGGTTCGATCCCGTCACGCCTCCGGTGCAGCCGCCGCGGGAAAAATAGCGGATAATTGCGGCTTTCATCCTAAGCCCAGATTTTATCCGAGGACAAGCGCGATGGACTTTAGCATAAAAGCCTGTGATTGGACCAAAGGCTCGACGAACGGTTTCGTGACCGGGAAATCCGACTGCATCGTAATCGGCGTGTTCGAGTCGCAAACGCTGTCGGGTGCGGCGCTGGAGGTCGACGAGGCCACGAGAGGCCTGCTCACGCGCATCATCAAGGCCGGCGACATGGACGGCAAGGCGGGCACGACGCTGTTCCTGCACGAAGTGTCGGGCATCGGCGCATCGCGAGTGCTGCTCGTCGGCCTCGGCAAACAGGACGCTTTCAGCCAGAAAGCCTACGGTGAAGCGGTGCGCGCAGCCTGGCGCGCGCTGCTCGGCACGAAGATCGTGCAGGTCACGTTCACGCTCGCGCAATTGCCGGTGCTCGAACGCACGACCGACTGGTGCGTGCGCGCCGCGATCCTCGCGCTGCGCGAGCTGACCTACCGCTTCACGCAGATGAAGAGCAAGCCGGACAACGCGCCGCGCGCGCTCAAGCGCATCGTCATCAGCGTCAACACCGGTGATGAGAAGGCGGCCAAGCTCGCCGCGAAGCAGGGCGCCGCGCTCGCCAACGGCATGGACCTCACGCGCGACCTCGGCAATCTGCCGAGCAACGTCTGCACGCCGAGCTACCTCGCCGGTACCGCGAAAAAGCTCGCCAAGGACTGGAAGCTCAAGGTCGAAGTGCTCGGCGAGAAGCAGTGCGAGGCGCTCAAGATGGGCTCGTTCCTGTCGGTCACGGCCGGCGCGGTCGAACCGGCGCAGTTCATCGTGCTGCAGTACCAGGGCGGCGGCGCGAAGGCCGCGCCGGTGGTGCTGGTCGGCAAGGGTGTCACGTTCGACACGGGCGGCATCTCGCTCAAGCCGGGCGAGGGCATGGATGAGATGAAGTACGACATGTGCGGCGCGGGCTCGGTGCTCGGCACGCTGCGCGCGGTCGCCGAAATGGGCCTGAAGCTCAACGTGGTCGGCATCATTCCGGCGGTCGAGAACATGCCGTCGGGCACGGCCACGAAGCCGGGCGACATCGTCACGAGCATGAAGGGCCTCACGATCGAGGTGCTCAACACCGACGCCGAAGGCCGTCTCATTCTGTGCGACGCGCTCACCTACGCGGAGCGCTTCAAGCCGGCCGCGGTAATCGACATCGCCACGCTCACGGGCGCGTGCATCATCGCGCTCGGCCATCACAACAGCGGCCTGTTCTCGAAAGACGACGCGCTCGCGGGCGAGCTGCTCGACGCGTCGCGCGAAGCCGCCGACCCGGCATGGCGCCTGCCGCTCGACGACGAGTATCAGGATCAGCTCAAGTCGAACTTCGCGGACGTCGCGAACATCGGCGGACGTCCGGCCGGCAGCGTGACGGCCGCGTGCTTCCTGTCGCGCTTCACCGACGCGTATCCGTGGGCGCATCTGGACATCGCGGGCACCGCGTGGAAGAGCGGCGCGGCGAAGGGCGCAACCGGCCGTCCGGTGCCGCTGCTCGCGCAGTTCCTGATCGACCGCGCCGCGCAATGACGCATTGCAGTAAGCGCGTGGGCGGCACGCGGCAAGCGCGGCGGAGCGGCCGATGACGAGAATCGACTTTCATTCGAACGTCGGCGATTCGCTGCTGTACGCCTGCCGGCTCGCGCGCAAGGCGTATCAGGCGAGCCAGCCGCTCGTCGTGCTGGGCGAGCCCGCGCGTCTGCGGGCTTTCGACGAAAAGCTGTGGACCTTCTCACCGCTCGACTTCGTGCCGCACTGCATGGCGGGCACGCCGCTTGCTGCCCACACACCTGTCGTGCTGGCCGCGAATCTCGACGATCTGCCGCATCACCAGGTGCTGCTCAATCTCGGCGCGACGGTGCCGGCGCAGTTCGCGCGCTTCGAAAGATTGCTCGAAGTGGTCGGTAACGCACACGACGAGCTTATCGCCGGGCGCGAGCGCTATCGCTTCTATCGCGATCGCGGCTATGCTTTGAACAACTACAAGCAAGGCAGCTAGGTTTCATCCTGTCCGCTTTGCGTGCGTGGCGTGAGCCGCTTCCGGGTCGCTCGTGCGTTCCTTATGCGCCTCTTTTGCGTTCCCCGAGCGGCACGCGCGGCGTTCGCCATGTCCATAACGGTCCATTGTGCCGCACAGCGTTGCCGCCGGCGGCTCACGAGAGCTGCCGATGAACGCGGCATGCAGGCGGCCTGCTTCTGCTTCGACTCAAACACGGAGAGCACGCGTGTCCGATCCCAATGACAATTCGATTCCGGTCCTGAACGAGGTTCTCGTGCAGGGCCACGCACCGCAGACACGCAAGGCGCCGGGCGAGGCCGCCGCGCCGGCCGCCCAGCCGGCCTCTGAACCCGCAACACCGCGCGAGCCCGTGTTTCGCACCGAGCCCGCGTTCGTGCCGCCGCCGGCGCCTCAGGCCGAACCGACGCTGGCGCCCGAGCCCGAGCCCGAGCCCGTGCCCACGCCCGTGCCCACGCCTGAACAACCGGCCTCGGCGGCCCCGGTGCCCGCGCCCGAGGCCTTGCACGCGCACGAACCCACGGCCGCCGCGGAGCCCCCGGCCGCATCGCCGGCCGCGCATCCGGGCGAGCCGGTGTCCACCGCGCAGGTCGAGCTGCATCAGCCGCATGTGGCCGATCACACTCACGCGAAAAAACGTGTGCGCCCGCATCATGGTGTGCATGTGCGCCATGCGCACGATGGGGCGCATGACGAAATGGAGGTCTCGCCGGGCGTGTTCGGCCGCATCGAACCGCCGCCGCCGCTCGAAGCCGGCACGATCGTGCCGCCCGATATCGGGTACGAAGCCGGGCACGAAGCCGGTCATGACGCTGCGCATCAAGCCGCTCCGGCGGAGCCTCAACTCGACACCGAGGTGATCGCCGAACGTCTGCGCGGACGTTTCGCGGGCTTTTTATCGGGCGAGGGGCGCGGCATCATCGAAGCGCGCTGCCGCGATGCGTTGCAGCAGCACACGAGTCTGCTCGTCAGCCAGATCACGCGCGAAGTCGCGCAGACGCTCGAAGCCGAAATGACCAGCTGGGTGCGCGAAGCCGTGGAAGAAGAGCTTGGGCGGCGCTCGGGCCGCGCGTGATGCTACGGAGCGACGTAAGAACCAGGCGCTGAGGCGGTGTTCAGAGCGGTGCCGTGCAGGCCGGCACCGCGTGTGGACACCTTCCCTTCAGCGAGGCACGGGTCTTATCGGATGTTCATTGTTTGAGCGTCAGCACCCAGGTCGCGAGCAGGGCCGCCTGATCGGGCGTGAGCTGCGTGTTCGCGGGCATCGGCACCGATCCCCATACGCCGCTGCTGCCATCCAGAATCTTGTGCTTCAGATACGTCGCGGCGTCCTCGTGTCCGGCATACTTTATCGCGACGTCGTGCAGTGACGGACCCATGAAGCTGCGCGTGACCGAGTGGCAGCTCATGCAGTTCTTCTGCTGCGCAAGCGCGAGGCCGGTGGCGGCCTCCGCATGCGCAGCAGGACTGGCGGTGCTCAATATGACGCCCAGTGCAACAGCGGCTGCTACGGCTGCATACGACATCGATTTCATTTTGGTCTCCGCCGATGCAGGTGCCCGGCTCGTGGTGCACGCATTATAAGAGCAAAGGGGCGCACGGTTTTTCGTGCGCCCCTTTGCGTTTGTGCGTAGAGGTGCGTAGCGGTGCGGAGAGTCGGCCCTGTCTTGTGCGGCCTTGCGCAGCGGACCGCACGCGTGCTCTGCGTGCGGCCTGCCATCAGCGCCTGGCCCCTGTCACCCCGTCACCGCTCCCCGGTTCGCGGGCTGCGCGAGCGCGAAATACTTCGCCATCACGCCGCGCGTGTAACGCGGCTTGGGCGCCTGCCAGGCGGCGCGGCGGCGCTGCAGTTCGGCGTCGTCGACGTTCAGTTGCAGCAGCAGCTTGTGCGCGTCGATCGTGATCGAATCGCCTTCCTGCACGAGCGCGATCGTGCCGCCGGCGAACGCTTCCGGCGCGACGTGGCCGACCACCATGCCCCACGTGCCGCCCGAGAAGCGGCCGTCGGTAATGAGGCCGACCGATTCGCCGAGCCCCTTGCCGATGATCGCCGAGGTCGGCGCCAGCATCTCCGGCATGCCGGGGCCGCCCTTCGGACCGAGATAGCGCAGCACCACGACGTCGCCGGCGACGATCCTGTCGGCGAGGATCGCTTCGAGCGCGCTCTGCTCGTCGTCGAACACGCGCGCCGGCCCGGTGATGACCGGATTCTTGAGACCCGTGATCTTGGCGACCGCGCCGTCGACGGCGAGATTGCCCTTGAGGATCGCGAGGTGGCCTTCCTTGTACAGCGCTTTCTCGATTGGGAAGATCACCTGCTGATCGCTACGCGGCTTGCCCGGCACGTCCTTCAGTTCTTCAGCGAGGGTTCTGCCGGTGATGGTCATGCAATCGCCGTGCAGGAGGCCCGCGTCGAGCAGGATTCTGAGCACTTGCGGAATGCCGCCCGCCTTGTGCAGGTCGGTGGCGACGTACTGCCCCGATGGCTTCAGATTGCAGATCACCGGCACTTTCTTGCGCATGCGCTCGAAGTCCTCGATCGTCCATTCGACCTCGGCCGCATGCGCGATCGCGAGATAGTGCAGCACCGCATTGGTCGAGCCGCCCGTCGCCATGATGAGCGCAACGGCGTTTTCGATCGACCTCTTCGTGATGATGTCGCGCGGCTTCAGGTCCTGCCTGACCGCTTCGACGAGCACGCGCGCCGATTCGGCCGCCGAGTCGACCTTTTCCTGGTCGGGGTTCGCCATCGTCGACGAATAGAGCAGCGACATGCCGAGCGCCTCGAACGACGAACTCATCGTGTTGGCCGTGTACATGCCGCCGCACGAACCGGTGGACGGGCACGCGTTGCGCTCGATCCCTTCGAAGTCTTCCTGCGACATGCGCCCCGCCGTGAATTCGCCGACCGCCTCGAACGACGACACGATGGTCAGGTCGGTGCCCTTCCAGTTGCCGGGCCGGATCGTGCCGCCGTACACGTAGATGCCCGGCACATTCATGCGCGCGAGACCGATCATGCCGCCCGGCATGTTCTTGTCGCAGCCGCCGATCACGACCACGCCGTCCATCCACTGGCCCTGCACGCAGGTCTCGATGCAATCGGCGATCACTTCGCGCGACACGAGCGAATACTTCATGCCCTCGGTGCCCATCGACATGCCGTCCGAGATCGTCGGCGTGCCGAAGATCTGCGGGTTCGCGTCGGCGTGTTTGATCGCGGTGACGGCCGCATCGGCGAGACGCTGCAGGCCGGCGTTGCACGGCGTGATCGTCGAATGGCCGTTGGCGATGCCGATCATCGGCTTGTCGAAATCTTCTTTCTGATAGCCGAGCGCGTAGTACATCGAGCGGTTCGGCGAGCGCGCGACGCCTTGCGTGATGTTTTTTGAACGACGGTTGTATGCCATGGGGAAGCTCCGGTCTGTTCTGTGCGTGATCCGTGCCGCGCGGGCGGTGCGCCGGTGCGGCCGATGCCTGGGTTGGGTCGCTGTATTGGGTCAGTGCGGTGGTGCATGCGCCGGCAGGGCTCGCCGGCGCATCCGTTCAGTGTAGTTCCGCCGCGTTGGAGCAGGCGGGCGGTTTTGCGCGACGCGCGTCCCGTGTATTATTGACGCCTGTTTAGGTCGTAAAACGTATTAATCATGCTGCCGACGATTCCCGACCTGCGCCAGTTGCGCTACTTCGTCACCGTCGCCGAAGAAAGGCATTTCGGCCGCGCGGCCGTGCGTCTGTCGATGACACAGCCGCCGCTCTCACAGGCCATCCGCGCGCTCGAGGAAACGCTCGGCGTCGCGCTGTTCGCGCGCACCAAGCGTTCGGTCGAGTTGACGGCGGTTGGCGCCGATCTGCTGCCCGAGGTGCAGCGCCTGCTCGCGGCCGCGGAAGGGCTGCGTCCGCTCGCGCAGAGCCTCGCGCGCGGCGAGGCGGGCGTGCTGTCGCTCGCGTTCGTTTCCACCGCGGATTACGGCCTGCTGCCGCTGCTGCTGCGCGATTTCGGCGTGCGCCATCCGCGCGTGCGGCTCGAACTGACCGAGGCCACGAGCGACGTGCAGGTCGAGGAACTGGCGGCTGGGCGCATCGACGCCGGCCTCGTGATCGCGCCGCTGCCCTCGCGTTACGCCACGCAACTGTCGTGGCTGCCGCTCGCGCGCGAGCCGCTCGTGATCGCGATGTCGACGGAGATGGCGGCGCGCGTGCAGGGCGCTGGCGGCGCTGGCGGCGCTGATGGGACTGACGGCACTGACGGCGCGGCGGACTGCGCCCGCATCACCGGTCCGCAGGCCGACCCCCGCGCCGAATGGCTCGACACGCCGGTCAGCCTGCGCGATCTCGCCGACGCGCCGCTCGTGATCTTCCCAAGACGTCTCGCGCCGGGCTTTTATGACATCATTATGGATTGCTACGGCGTCGCGGGCATCGCTCCCCGAATCGGCCAGGAGGCGATCCAGATGCAGACTATCGTGAGCCTCGTGTCGGCCGGCATGGGCGTCGCACTGGTGCCGCAATCGTTGCGTAACCTGCGCCGCACCGGGGTCGTGTACCGGCCGCTGTCCGAGTCGGTGCCCGCGATCGAGACGGGTCTCGTCTGGCGTACGGACGAGGTGAGCCCGGTGCTGGCGGGCTTCATCGAGATCGTGCGCGCCCATGCCGCGACCGTTGCGCCGCGCGTCTAGCGGTGGCGCCGCGGTGAACGCCGCGCGCGCGGCGCCGTCCAATGCATGCCGTCGCGGGCGCGGTCCGCTCGCCGTTCGTCCGCTTGTGGGGAACGTGGCAAGCGGTTGCCGGCTACGCCGTCGAACCGCTGCCGTCGAACCATTGCCGTCAACCACTGCCGTCAATCACTGCCGTCAA
Organism: Paraburkholderia susongensis; assembly: GCF_900177725.1. GTDB lineage: Bacteria > Pseudomonadota > Gammaproteobacteria > Burkholderiales > Burkholderiaceae > Paraburkholderia > Paraburkholderia susongensis. The sequence continues at coordinate 424,702 of NZ_FXAT01000004.1, forward strand.
TCACTGCTGTAAAACGCTTCTGAACCTGAACTGCCCATAACTACACGATGCTCATTCACCCCAATTTCGACCCCGTCGCCATTCATCTGGGGCCGCTCGCCGTGCGCTGGTATGGCCTGATGTACCTCGTCGCGTTCGTCGCGGCTATCGTCGTCGGCCGGTTGCGGCTGCGTTTGCCGTACGTCGCCGCGCAAGGCTGGAGCGCGAAGGATATCGACGACATGCTGTTCTACGGCGTGCTGGGCACAATCTTCGGCGGCCGGCTCGGCTACGTGCTGTTCTACAAGGCGAGCTTCTATTTCGCGCACCCGCTCGACATCTTCAAGGTGTGGGAAGGCGGCATGTCGTTTCACGGCGGCTTTCTCGGCGTGACGCTCGCGATGATCCTGTTCGCGTATCAGCGCAAGCGTTCGTGGCTGCAGGTGACCGACTTCGTCGCGCCGATGGTGCCCACGGGGCTTGCGGCAGGGCGTCTCGGCAACTTCATCAACGGCGAGCTGTGGGGGCGCGTGACGGATCCGTCCGCGCCGTGGGCGATGCTGTTCCCGGGCGCCGCGCCCGACGACGCCGCGTGGCTCGCCGCGCATCCGCAACAGGCCGCGCAATGGCATCTGAACGAAGTGTTCGCGCAATATCACATGCTGCCGCGGCATCCGTCGGAGCTGTATGAGATCGCGCTCGAAGGCGTTGTGCTGTTTTTCGTGCTGATCTTCTTCTCGCGCAAGCCGAAGCCGCTCGGCGCGATCTCCGCGATGTTCCTGATCGGTTATGGTCTCGCACGCTTCACGGTCGAATTCGCGCGTGAGCCGGACGATTTCCTTGGCCTGCTCGCGATGGGCTTGTCGATGGGCCAGTGGCTGTCGCTGCCGATGATTCTCGCGGGCATCGGCCTGATGGTGTGGGCGTATCGCCGTGGGCGCCGTGAAACGGCGCAGGCGGTGAGCGCGAACTGAGAGAGTCGTCGATCTGTTGAGCCGGCCGCCACGGTTTGCCCTGGGGCATCGTGGCGATCGGCGTAGCGAGTCTTCAATGAAAAACGCCGCGGCATGAAATTCATGCCGCGGCGTTTTCCGTTTGCGCGCTGTCTGCGTATCGGCAGCCGCGTGTCGCCTTGCAGTTTCGCAGCCAGCGTGCAGCGTTGTAGCGCGGCCAGCGCCGCGCGTTACTTCATCTGCACCGAGCCCGATACGTTGACCGTCACCGTCGACGTGCCGCCTTCGAGCGACATCGGCGCCATGCCCTTCGCGTCGGCGCCCATTGCACGCGCGCTCATCATCATCATCGGACGCGGCATGACGCCGCTGTGATTCACGTTGACTTCGCGGATCGAATAGCCGCTAAAGCCAAACGCCTGCGCCGACGAAGCCGCCTGCTCGCGGAACGATTTGATCGCCTCGCCGGTGAGCCGCTGCTCGGCGGCGCGCTGCGCTTCCGGTGACAGCGAGAAACGCACGTTGCCGACCTGCATGATCGATGCCATCTGCCCCGCGAGCTTCGACGCCGCGCCGAAGTCGCGCGATTCGAGCACGACTTCCGTGCGCCCGCGCCACGCCGAAATGTGCCCGTCGCGATCCGTCGACGGGAAGATCGAGAACGAGCCCGTACGCGCCGTCACGCCGCTCACACCGCGCGCTTTCTGCAGCGCGGCGTCGGCGCGCTGGTTCAGCGTCTCCGTGAGCGAGGATGGATCGCTCGCTTGCTGCTCGTAAAACATCGTGATTTCGACGACGTCCTGCGGAATTTCCGCGCTTGCCTGGGCATTGAGCGACAGGACGCCCGCAGGCTGCGACTGCATGACGCCCTGCGCGCGCGCGACGGTTGGCATCAGCGCGAGCGCGGCAGGCGCGGTGCAGGCGAGAGCGAGTGCGAGTGCACGTGCGGTTTTTTTCGTCATTGCTGAACTCCTTGTTTGAACAGGTTGTGCACGTTTGACGCGAGCGCCGTCTTGCGGCGCGGTGTTGGCGAGTTCGCCGGTGAACGGGGATTGCGGTTTCGGATCGGGTTGGAGTGGATTGCCGAGCCGTCGTTGTACGGGTTGTCGGGCTTGCGCGATCCGCCGTTCAAACAAGCCGTTTGGTGATGAACCGCCATTCGGCTTCTGTTACCGGCGTGATCGACAGACGGTTGCCCTTGGCGAGCACGCGCATGTCCTGCAACTCCGCGTGCTCGCGCAGCGCGGCAAGCGGAATCAGCGGAATCTTCTTTTTGAACACGACGTCGACAAGCATCCAGCGCGGCGTTTCCTGCGACGACTTCGCGTCGTAGTACGGACTCTGGTTGTCGAACTGGGTGGGGTCCGGATAGGCGGTGGACGATACTTGCGCGATGCCCGCAATGCCCGGCTCTGGGCAGCTCGAATGATAGAAGAGCACCCCGTCGCCGACCTGCATGATGTCGCGCATGAAATTGCGCGCCTGATAATTACGCACGCCGGTCCACGGCAAGGTGCGATGCGGTGCGTTGGCGAGGTCGTCGATGCTTGCTTCGTCCGGTTCGGACTTCATTAGCCAGTAGCGCATGAATCGAATTGAACGTTAAGGTTTGAACGACGCGCAAGAACCGGCGTGTGCAGGAAAGCGCGCAAAAAAACGCCTGAAAACGGCAACTGAAAACGACACTCCAAAGAAAAACGGCATCGAACCGAAGCCCGATGCCGTTCCAGATAAGATCCCCGCCTTAGCCGCTAGGCCGGCATCCTGAACCGAGGGTTCAGAATTGGTCGCAGTTAGCAACACTTCGGGTACATCAGACAGAGTGACGCGCACGCCCGTGCTACAAATTTCCGCAACCGTGCACATGGCATTGGTTCAAGGAATGTATGACCTTGGCGAACCAGGCAGGGAAGCTAAACCGATGAAGCTACAACAATCAACTTTAACGAAAGAACTCAAACGCTTGCCGCGATCTGTTCATGCGCTTCACAAGCAATGCCACAAATAATGCAAGCGCACACGAACATGACTCAAAAACACCGCGTTTGAAGCCACTTCGTTGAATTCACGACCGGTTCCAGACCGGCCAGCTGCTACTTACTGCAAGCTGTACTGCTGAATCACAGTGCCCAGCTGTTCGTTCATTTGCTGCATTGTACGCCGGATTTCTTCAGCGGGAAATGCTTCTCCGTGTCGCACGCTGTCCTGCAGCTTAAGCAGTTCCGATGCCAGCGACAGCGCCGCCATGACTGCAATGCGGTCCGTGCCGCGCACGTTGCTGCCGTTGCGGATCTTCTTCATTTCGGCGTCGACGCGAGCGACCGCCTCGCGCAGCGCGCCTTCGGTTTCCGGCGAGCAGGCGAGTCGATAGGGCACGTCGAGAATCGATACTTCGATCTGCTTGGTGGTCATGCGTTTTCTCCGTGGCGGCTCACGTCGCTTTCTGCTTCGCCGGTTTCGGGCTGAGCGGATTCGAGCAGATCGAGCTGGTTATCCGGTTCGCTGCTCGCGCGTGCGCGCGGCAATTTCTCGAGAATCGCATTCAGGCGCACCTGAGCGTCGTCGATCTTGGCGGACAGCGTATCGCGCTCCGCCTCCAGGGTGTCGCGCTCCTCGCGCAACTGCGCGAGTTCCGCGCGCGTGGCTTCTACGTCGGCACGCGCCTGCGCGAGCTGCTCTTCGAGCGCGAGCCGCGCATCGTTGTGGCGCTGACTGATCGCAATCAGTTTGCCGATATTCTGGGAGAGTGATTCGAGTTCGGTGAGCATGTGCAGCGTCCTCTAAAGACATCGCATTTTAGCGCGGAATATTGCAGGTTCCGATAATTGTCTCGTATCGAGACGTAACAACATCGCTTCGTGCAAGCTTTTTTCCGGACCATAAGATGAAAAAACGTTTGCGGATCGGACAATAACCTGCATCCAACGGAACCGCTCGTGCACGGATTGACCTTTCTTGACGCTCGGCGAGGCCGCTCCTAAACTTGCGGCACTCTGGTGCCCGCGCGCGCTTTTCAGTGCGCGTAGTTAAACGGGAAGCAGGACGCGCGCGGTGCTCAGCAACCGTCGCGCGAACCTGCGCTGCCCCCGCAACGGTAAGCGACCGCATGTCGTCATGCAGGTCGGTCCTGATCGCAGGTTCGAGGTTCAACTTGCGAGTTTGCCACTGCGCGTTACGCGTGGGAAGGCGGGACCGATGTGTCGCAGCCCGGATACCGGCCAGAGGGAGAGGACGTCCCCCGCGAAAACGTTAAACATCGTGGGCGCCTCGTTACGCGTCGGCCCGCGGGGAAGCAGGCCGCGCACGCTATCCACAGGAATGTCATCCCATGCTGTCCCCCTTCGCTCGCGCGGCGCTGCTCGCTTTTGCGGGCCTGCCGCTCGTCGTGCATGCGCAGACCGACGAGCCCGCGGCTGCGCCGTTTTCCGCGCCGTCGTCCGCGTCTTCCGTGCCGGCCGATGCTTCGTCATCGCCATCGTCGTCCGCTTCGTCATCGTCGTCCGCTTCGTCATCGTCGTCGCCATCGGCTTCGTCCTCCGCTTCGCCTGCCGCGGCCGCTTCTCCTGCCGCAGCTGCGAATGCCGCCGCGAATACACCGGCCACGGTGCTCTCGCCGGTGGTCGTGACCGCGGAACGCGGGCCGCAAGCGCTCGCCGACGCGATTCCCGCGACCACGCTGTTCGATCAGCAGGACATCGCCGACACCACCGCGACCGATCTGCCCGGCCTGCTGCAACTAGCGCCCGGTGCGCAAATCTCGCGTACGGGTGGCCCTGGTTCGACGGCGAGCCTCTTCCTGCGCGGCGCGTCGTCGACGCAATCGCTGCTCCTGATCGACGGCGTGCGCGTCGATTCGGTGAGCCTCGGCTCCGCGCAGCTCGCGCAGATTCCGCTCGACCAGATCGATCGCGTCGAAGTGGTGAACGGCAACGTGTCCGCGTTGTATGGCTCGGGCGCGATCGGCGGCGTCGTGCAGGTGTTCACGAAAGACGGCGGCGATCATCCGCCGCGCTTCTATTTTTCGGTGGGCTACGGCAGCTATCACACGCAGACGCAAACGGCGGGCGTGAATGGCGCGCTCGATCAGGACGGCCGCACGACCTTCAGCATCTCGCTCGCGCGCACGAAGACCGACGGCTTCTCGTCGCTCAATCCGATCGAGGCGCCGGGCGCGAATCCGAACGCGAACGGCAATCTGAACGAGAGCATCTCGGCGTCGCTGCGCCACAAGTTCAACGACAAGTGGGACGCGGGCGTGACCTATTTCCAGTCGAACGGCAACAACAGCTACGACAATGCGTATGGCGAGCCGACCGATCTGAACAACCTCTATAGCAAGGTGCGTCAGGTGTCGGTGTTCGCGAACGGCAAGCTGACCGACTGGTGGACCACGCACTTCACGGTCGCCGAGGGCGACGACCGCAGCGTGTCGAACACCAACGGCATCTACAACGGCCGCTTCGATACCGATAATCGCCAGTACACGTGGCAGAACGATTTCGCGCTCGCCGCGAACCAGAAGCTGCAGCTCGGCTACGAGCATCTCGACCAGAGCCTCGACTCCGATACGTTCGCCGCGCCCGACCGTCACGTGAATTCGGTGTTCGCGGGCTACACTGCGCGTTTCGGCCGCAACCAGATTCAGGCCAACGTGCGGCGCGACCAGTACTCCGATTTCGGCGGAGCGAACAGTTACTATCTCGGCTACGGTTTTGACATCACGTCGCACTGGAAGGCAACCGCAAGTTATTCGGATGCGTTCCGCGCGCCGAGTTTCGACGATCTGTACTATCCGCTGAGCGGCAATCCGTCGATCAAACCCGAGCGCAGTCATTCGGTCGAAGCCGGCTTGCAGTACGCGTCGGACATGCTCGGCGTGATGCGTGTGAGCGCGTTCCAGACGCGTTATACGAATCTGATCAACTACGTGCAGACGATCCCCGGCATCTTTTTGGCCGAGAACGTCGGCCATGCGAAGGTGCAGGGGCTCGAAGGATCGTGGAGCGGTCATGTCGGCAAGACGGATGTGCGCGCGTCGGTGACGCTGCAAAATCCCGTCGACCTGGACAGCGATACCGACCTCGTGCGGCGCGCGCGCCAGTTCGGCTCGCTCGCGATCAATCGCAGCATCGGCGGATGGCGCGTGGGCGGCGAGTGGATCGTGAGCGGCCCGCGTGTGGACAGCACCGGCAATCTGGGCGGCTACGGCATCGTGAATCTGTCGGCACGCTACAACATCACGAAAGCGTGGTACGTGAGCGCGCAAATCGAGAATCTGTTGAACAAGGACTATGAAACGGTCTACTCGTATAACTCACCGCGGCGCGGCGCGTATGTCACGCTCGGCTGGCAGCAGCAGTGACGCACGCGCCCGGTTCGGCCAACGCGTGAGCGCACGCGGATGAACCGCGCGCCGGGTTCGCTGCCCGCTGCCGGCCAGGCCGTGCGCACGATGAGCGCGAAGCGCGCGGCCGCGATCTGGCTCGGGCTCGCGATCGCCGCATTGGCGGTGCTCGTCGCGTCGCTTGCGCTCGGCAGTGTGCCGCTCGCACCATCGCGCGTGCTGGCCGCGCTCGCGCCGCTGCACGCGTGGCACGGTGCGCCCGCGGGCACCAACGATCTCGCCGGCGAAATCGTGCGCACCTTGCGTTTGCCGCGCGCGGTGGCGGGCTTCGCATGCGGCGCGCTGCTCGCGCTCGCGGGCGCGCTCCTGCAGGTGCTGCTGCGCAATCCGCTGGCCGAGCCGTATGTGCTCGGCGTATCGGGCGGCGCGGCGACGTTCGCGCTGGTTGCGATGATCGCGGGCGGCGCGTGGTGGATCGTCGACGCGAGCGCGTTCGCGGGCGCCTTCGTATCGATCCTGCTCGTGCTCGGCCTCGCGCGGCGCGAGTTGTGGCGCGGCGAGCCGCAGGACACGTCGCCGCGGTTGCTCCTGACCGGCGCGGTAATCGCGGCGGGCTGGGGCGCGCTGATTACGCTGCTGCTCAATCTCGCGCCCGACAGCCGCTTGCGCGGCATGCTGTTCTGGCTGACCGGCGACCTCAACGGCGGCGCGCTGCCCTGGACCGCGCTCGCCGCGCTCGCGCTTGCGCTACTCGCGATCGTGCCGGCCGCGCCGCGCCTGAACGTGTTGTTGCGTGGCGACGCGGCCGCGCAGGCGCTCGGCGTCGCGGTGATGCCGTTGCGCTTGCGCGTGTATCTGGTGGCCTCGCTCGCGGCCGCCGCGGCGGTGACGACGGCGGGCACGATCGGCTTCGTCGGCCTCGTGGTGCCGCATATGCTGCGGCTCGCGTTCGGCAACGATCAGCGCATGCTGCTGCCGGCCGCCGCGCTGGGCGGCGGTGTCGCGGTGATGGGCGCGGACCTGGTCGCGCGCACCGTGATCGCGCCGGCGCAATTGCCGGTCGGCGTGATTACGTCGCTCGTCGGCGTGCCGGTGTTTCTGTGGATGCTGCTGAAGAGACGCCGATGATGCGCGCTCACGCCCACGTCCACTCCCCGGCATCCGCTGCCGTTCTGAGCGTGCAGCGCCTGACGTTGCAGGCTGGCGCGCGCGCGCTGCTCGACGCGTTCACGCACACGTTTTATGCGGGCGAAATCTGGTGCGTCGCCGGGCCGAACGGCGCGGGCAAGACGACGCTGCTCTCGACGCTCGCGGGGCTGCGGCACGCGTCGGCGGGACACGTCGAACTCGACGGCCTGCGTCTCGCCGACTGGCAGCCCTTGCCGCTCGCCCGGCGCCGCGCATTGATGCCGCAAGGCGCCAACGACGCGTTCAGCGCGAGCGTTCTCGACATCGTGATGCTGAACCGCTTCCCGCATCTGGGCGGCTGGGGCTGGGAGCGCGACGCGGATCGCGCGGCCGCGCATGCCGCGCTCGAACGGCTCGGCCTCGCGCAATTCGCCGCGCGCGACGTGCTGTCGTTATCGGGCGGCGAGCGCCAGCGTGTCGCGCTGGCCGCGGTGCTGTGTCAGGACGCACCGCTTCTGCTGCTCGACGAACCACTGTCGCATCTCGACTTGCATCATCAGATCGACTGCCTCGAAGCGCTCGTTGCATGGGTGCGCGAATCACGCCGCAGTGCGCTGCGCAGTGTGCTGCGTAGTGTGCTGTTTTCGTGCCACGATCTGAACCTCGCGCGCCGTTTCGCGACGCACGCGTTGCTGCTCGACGGCGAGGGCGGCGCGTACGCCGGCCCGGTGCGCGACGTGCTCACGCCCGCGTTGGCAAGCCGCGCGTTCGGCTATCCGTTGATTCTGATTCGCGACGGCGAACACGAGGCGCTGATACCCGCGCCGCGTTCGCGTCACGAATCGCCTGCCGGTCATGACATCGCGTCAGGCTGACCTTTTCATTCCGATCATCCCGACATTCACGCTTTCCGTTTTCCGTTTCCCGCTCACACTTATGACTCGCTTTCCACGCCCCGCCGGTTTGCCCGAGGTCGACCCGCTCGATCAGACGCTGCGCGCCGAGCTGCAACACATCATCGATACGCGGACCAAGCCGCCCGGCAGCCTCGGCCGCCTGGAAGCGCTGGCGCGGCAGATGGGTCTGATCCAGCGCAGCACGCATCCAACGGTCGCGCGTCCCGCGATGATCGTTTTCGCTGGCGATCACGGCATTGCCGCCGAAGGCGTGAGCCCGTACCCGCAAGCGGTGACCGCGCAGATGGTCGCCAACTTCCTCGCGGGCGGCGCCGCGATCAACGCGTTGAGCCGCGTGGCGGGCCTCGAACTCGAAGTGGTCAACGCGGGCATCGCGACGCCGTTGCCGTCGGCGCAAGGGCTCGTCGACATTCCGGTTGCACGCGGCACGCGCAACTTCGCGCACGAACCGGCGATGACGCGAGCCGAAGCGCTGGCCGCGCTGCAGGCGGGCGCGGCGCGCGTGCGTCATCACGCGGCGCTCGGCACCAACGTGATCGGCTTCGGCGAGATGGGGATTGCGAATACGTCGTCGGCCGCGTGTCTGATGAGCCGCTTGTGCAGCGTGCCGATCGACGAATGCGTGGGGCGCGGCACGGGTCTCGACAACGCGGGGCTCGCGCGAAAGCGCAACGTGCTCTCGGCGGCGCTCGCGCATCACGCGCAGACACAAGCGCCGCTCGACGTGCTCGCGACGTTCGGCGGCTTCGAGATCGCGATGATGGCGGGCGCCTATCTCGCGGCCGCCGAAGCGCGCATGACGATTCTGGTCGACGGCTTCATCGCGACCTCGGCGCTGCTCGTCGCCGATGCGTTCTCGCCCGACGTGCGCGAGTACTGCGTGTTCGCGCATGCGTCGAACGAAGCGGGGCACCGGCGCATGCTCGATCATTTCGGCGCGCAGCCGCTGCTGTCGCTCGACATGCGGCTCGGTGAGGGCACGGGCGCGGCGCTCGCGGTGCCGCTGTTGCGCGCGGCGACGGCCTTCGTCAACGAGATGGCGAGCTTCGACTCGGCCGGCGTCGCGGATCGCGACGCGTGATATGAATCCGCTCGCGGAATTGCGCTACTTCTTCACGGCGCTCGGTTACTTCACGCGCGTGCCCGTGCCGCGCTGGGTCGGCTACGAGCCGCATTATCTGAACGCGGCGGCGCGCTATTTTCCGCTGGTCGGCGTGTTGATCGGCGCATCGAGCGCGCTCGTCTATCTTGCCGCGCTGCGCGCGTTTCCGGCGGGCGTCGCGGTGCTGCTGTCGATGGCCGCGTCGCTCCTCATGACGGGCGCATTTCACGAAGACGGTCTCGCCGATTGCGTCGATGCATTCGGCGGCGGCTATACGCGCGAGGACGTGCTGAGCATCATGCACGATTCGCGCATCGGCGCATTCGGCGCGATCGCGCTCGTGATCGCACTCGCATTGAAGTGGCAAACGCTCGCGGCGTTGCCGCCGTTGCGCGCGGCCTGCCTGATGATTGCGGCGCACGGCGCGAGCCGCGCGTGGGCGATCAGCTATCTGGCGACGCTCGACTATGTGCGCACCACGGGCAAGGCGAAGCCGGTCGCGCAGCGCCTGAGCGGTCCCGCGCTGCTTTGCGCCGCGCTGTTCGGTTTGCCGTGGCTGCTGTGGCCGGGCGGCCCCGGTGCGCCGGACTGGCGCTTCGCCGCGCTGACGTGCGCCGTGCTGCTCGTGTTGCGCTTCGCGATGGGCCGTTATTTCGTGAGGCGCATTGGCGGCTATACCGGCGATTGCCTCGGCTTCGCACAGCAGATTTTCGAATTGAGCATCTACCTCGTGGGGCTCGCGTGGATCTCGTCCTGATTCGTCATCCTGCTGTCGCGCTCGATCCGGGGGTGTGCTACGGCGACAGCGATGTCGCGCTGGCCGAAAGCGCCGAGGTGTCGTCGGGCGCACTCGCGCTGAAGCTTGCGACCTTGCAGGTGCCGGCCCCGCGCGTGCTGATCTCGAGCCCGCTCACGCGCTGCGCGGCGCTTGCACTGAAACTCGCGAACGAGTTCGGCTGTGTGCTCAGCCATGACGAGCGTCTGAAGGAAATGAATTTCGGCGCCTGGGAGTTGCATCGCTGGGACGCGATCGATCGCGCGCAGCTCGACGACTGGGCCGCCCATTTCGAATATGCGCGCGCGCATGGCGGCGAGAGCGTCGCGCAGTTCGCCGCGCGCGTGCACGCGTGGTTCGATGCGTTCACGCAGACGCGCGAGCGGTCGCCCGAGCGGTCATCCGAGTGCTCGCCCGCGTATGTCGTCACGCATGCGGGCGTGATACGGGCGATTGCGTCGCGAGTGCTGGACGTGCCGCTTGCGCGTTGTCTGCACTGGTCGCTCGATATGACGGGACTTGTCTGGCTGCGGCGCAACGACGAAACGCAGCAATGGTCGCTGGTGCGCTGGAATGCGTGAAGAGGGGCGAGCGCAGGACGAGCACATGACGAGCGCGGCGGTGCCTCGCTGGTTTCACGGCGCGCGCGTTTTCCTGCGCGAGCGCGCGAGGTCGAGATCCTCGCATAACTGCCGCGCACCTTGCGCGATGCGCGGCGCCGCGCGGGTGATGAGATCGCCGTCGATCGCGAACAGGTTGTCGTTCGCGACGGCGGCAAGGCCCGGCCACGCGCGCCACGTGTCGAGTTGCGGCAGCGTCGTGTCGGGTGGCGTGGCGCCGGGCGCGGCGGTGACGATGGCTTCCGGGTTCGCCGCGAGCACTGCTTCGGTCGAGACGGTCGGCACGAGCGGCTGCAATCCCGCGAATACGTTACGCCCGCCGCACAGCGCGATCACGTCGCTGACCATGTGCTCGCCGTTGAGCGTCATCAACGGTTTGTCCCAGACCTGGTAGAACACGCTCACGGTCGGCCGGCTCGCGTACCGCGCGCGCAAACGCGCGATGTCGTCGCGATACGCGGCCGCTGCCGTATTGGCCGTGGGCGACGTGCCGAGCAATTGACCGAGCTTCGTCAGCGCCACGGCCACGTCGTCGAGACGGCGCGGCTCGCTGAAAAAGAGCGGGATGTGCAGCTCGCGCAGCCGGTCGATCTGACGCTCGGCATTGCCATGCCGCCACACGACGACCAGATCGGGCTTCAGCGCGACGATACGCTCGAGGTCGAGCGACTTGTTGTCGCCGACACGCGGCAACTGCTTCGCCTCGGGCGGATAGTCGCTGTACGACACCGCGCCGACCATCTTCGCGCCGCCGCCCGCGGCGTACAGCAACTCGGTGACGTTCGGCGCGAGGCTGATGACGCGCTGCGCGGGAGCGGGCAGCGTAACGGTCGCGCCGCTATCGTCGGTGACGGTGATCGCCGCGTGCGCGGCCAGCGCGGTAAGGGAAAGCGATGCGGCGGCGAAGAGGCGGGACGTGACGCGGGGGAAGAAGCTGGAAAAGACGCCGAAGCCGAAGCCGAAGCCGGACGGAATGACGTAGCGCGTCGCCGCTTCGTGGAGGTTGCCGCCGAGCGCGACCGGTCCCGCTGCCGCGCTCGGGCGGGATTGCATCGGGGCGCTCATGCGCTCATCCCTGCGCTCATCGATTCGCGCGTCCGTCCGCTTGCACTGAGGTTCGCCGATTCGCTCAGCCATGAAACGGCACGCTCAACAAGGCCAGCACGATCAGCGCGGCCAGCCACAGAATCAGTGCGCGCTCGACCAGCATCAGCGCGGCGCCCACGTCGCGCGCCTCGGCGGGGTGCCCGAAGCCGAGCGTTGGACGTTGTTCGAGTGCCCCGTGATAAACCGCCGCCCCGCCGATCAGCACGTTCAGGCTGCCCGCGCCCGCCGCCATCACCGGGCCCGCATTGGGGCTGTCCCAGCGCGACGCCTGTTCACGCCAGCAGCGCCATGCGGTCAGCGTGTCGCCGAGCAGCGCGTAGCTCGCGGCGGTCAGGCGCGCGGGGATCCAGTTGAGCAGGTCGTCGATGCGGGCCGCGGCCCAGCCGAAGCGCAGATAGCGCGGCGTGCGATAGCCCCACATCGCGTCGAGCGTGTTGGCGAGGCGAAAGCCGAGCGCGCCCGGACCGCCCGCGATCGCGAACCAGAACAGCGCGCCGAAGATCGCGTCGTTGCCGTTCTCGAGCGCCGATTCGACGGCCGCGCGGGCGAGCGCGGCTTCGTCGGACTGCGTGGTGTCGCGCGACACGACCCTCGCGGTCAACAGACGCGCCGTGGCGAGATCGTGTGCGCCGAGCGCACGCGCGATCGGCACGATGTGATCGCGCAGGCTCTTCGCGCCGAGCGCGAACCACAGCAGCGCGACATGTAGCGCGCAAGCCGCGAAAAACGGCAGCACGGCGGCGAGCCACCACGCGATCAGCACCGGCGGCAGCACGGCCAGCGCCCACGCGAGCAGCCCCTTCATGCGCAGGCGCCGGCCGTGGTTGAAGCGCGCCTCGATGCGCGCGGCCCAGTTGCCGAAGCCGGCGAGCGGATGCGCGCCGCGCGGCTCGCCAAACCAGCGGTCGACGGCCACGCCGGCGGTGGCGAGCGTCGCGATCAGAGGAAACGTCAGCATCACGTGCGGCCCGTGGTTTTTAAAGCGAGCGGCAGGCCCGCGACCATCAGCGTGGCCGTGCTGCTCAACGCCGCGATGCGCTGATTGAGGCGCCCGAGTTCATCGACGTATAGACGCGTAGCCGCGCCGAGCGGCACGACGCCCAGGCCGATCTCGTTGCTGACCACGATGATCTTGCCGTGCGCATCGCCGAGCGCCGCTTCGAGCGCGGCGGTGCGCGCGTGATAGTGAGCGAGCGGCGGCGCGTCGCCGTCGGCGGGACACAACAGGTTCGCGAGCCACAGCGTCAGGCAGTCGATCAGCAGGCAATGGCCGGGCGCGTCGTGCTGCGCGATGGCGCCGGCGAGGTCGTCGTCCGCTTCGACGAGGCCCCAGTGCGCGGGCCGCCGCGCGCGATGATGCGCGATGCGCGCGCTGAATTCGGCGTCGCCGGTCACGCGGGCGGTCGCGATGTAGGTAACGGGCAGGGCGCTTTCGCTGGCGAGCCGTTCGGCGTGCGCGCTCTTGCCCGAGCGGGCGCCGCCGAGAACGAAAGTGAGGTCGCGGGGAATCATCGCGTGATTGTACCGGCGGGCGGTGACAGCCGGCGCGGTGGGATAATGCCCGCGCGTTTGCACGGCCGCCGCGCTCGACGCGTGCGGCATCGCACTCACCGCTCATTCCGATCCGATCGCATCCGTGACCCGAACTCCGACGACTCCCGCTGACGCTTTGCCCGTGCCGCGCGGCACGCTGATGATCCAGGGCACCACGTCCGACGCGGGCAAGAGCACGCTCGTGGCCGGCCTGTGCCGCCTTGCGCGCCGTGCCGGCGCACGGGTTGCGCCGTTCAAGCCGCAGAACATGGCGTTGAACAGCGCGGTGACGGTCGACGGCGGCGAGATCGGCCGCGCCCAGGCGCTGCAGGCGCTCGCCGCGGGCATCGCCGCGCACACCGACCTGAACCCGGTGCTGCTCAAGCCGACCAGCGATTGCGGCGCGCAGGTCATCATCCACGGCAAGGCGCGCATGAATCTCGATGCGCGCGCGTATCACGACTACAAGCCGGTCGCGTTCGAGGCGGTGCTGGAGTCGTATGCGCGGCTGCGCGCGTCGTACGACACGATTTTCGTCGAGGGCGCGGGCAGTCCGGCCGAGATCAATCTGCGCGAGCGCGACATCGCCAACATGGGTTTCGCGGAAGCGGTCGATTGCCCGGTCGTGCTCGTCGCCGACATCGATCGCGGCGGCGTGTTCGCGCATCTGACAGGCACGCTCGCGTGCCTGTCGGCGAGCGAGCAGGCGCGCGTGCGCGGCTTCATCATCAACCGCTTTCGCGGCGACGTGAGTCTGCTCGAACCCGGCCTCGACTGGCTCGAAGCGCGGACCGGCAAGCCGGTGCTCGGCGTCGTGCCGTATCTGCACGGCCTCACGCTCGACGCCGAAGACATGCTGCCGCCCGAGCTGCGCGCGGCGGGCAGCGGCGACGCGGCGCGCATGCTGCGCGTGGTCGTGCCGGTGCTGCCGCACATCAGCAATCACACCGATTTCGACGCCTTGCGCGCGCATCCGCAGGTCGACTTCCACTACGTGCGCAGCGGCACCGTGCCGCCGCCCGCCGACCTGATTATTCTGCCCGGCTCGAAGAACGTGCCGGGCGACCTCGCGTTTTTGCGCGCACAGGGCTGGGACGCCGTGCTCGCGCGGCATCTGCGCTACGGCGGACGCGTGATCGGCGTTTGCGGCGGCATGCAGATGCTCGGCCGCGAAATCGCCGATCCGCACGGTGTGGAGGGCGCGGCGGGCACGTTTGCGGGGCTCGGCTGGCTCGATTATTCGACGGTGCTCACGCGCGACAAGACGCTCAGGAACGTGAGGGGGCGCCTCGCGCTGCCCGGTGCGCCGGAAGTCGCGGGCTATGAGATTCATATGGGCGAGACGAGCGGGGCGGCGCTCGATGCGCCCGCGTCATGGCTCGACAGTGCGCAGGGGGCAGGCAGTGCAGACGAGAGCGGGAGCGCGGGCCGAGCGCGTCCCGATGGCGCCTTGTCCGCCGACGGGCAGATTCTCGCCACCTACGTGCATGGGCTGTTCGACACGCCGGCCGCGTGCGCGGCGCTGCTCGCATGGGCGGGGTTGAGCGACGCCGGGGAGATCGATTACGCGGCGCTACGCGAGGCGTCGCTGGAGCGCCTTGCCGATACGCTCGCGGAGCATGTGGATATGCGAAGGTTGTTCGCGGCGGTGGGGTGAGGGTTGGCGTCGGTTGGGGTGGGGCGAGGAACGAGGGGCAATGCGGGCGGCGCTGTTTCGTCGCTGCCCCGCAGTGATTTCGCCGTCGCGCCACACCCCCTATCGCTCAGTACAACACCATCTGCGTGCAGCGGAACAGCGCGATCGTCTTGCCGTCCGCGTCGGTTACGGTCGCGTCCCAGACCTGCGTGCTGCGCCCGAGGTGCACGCCTTTCGCGACCGCGCGGATCGTGCCCTGCGTCGCCGTGCCGAGAAAATTGCTTTTCAGCTCGATGGTCGTGAAATTGCGCGCGGTCTCCGGAAGATGCGCGATGCACGCGTAGCCGCAGGCGGTGTCGGCGAGGCCGATCACGGTGGCCGCGTGCAGGAAGCCGTTCGGCGCGAGCAGTTCCTCGCGCACCGTCAGTTCGGCGACCAGCACGTCCTGCTCCACGGACTCCACGCGCACGCCCAGCAAGGCGGGGAGCTTGCCCTTCTGGCGCTCGTGCAGGCGTTCGGCGGTGTATTCCGGGCGAAATTTGCTCATGAGATTCGGGTCCTTGTCGATAAAAACGGCGAGATGAAGCGGCCGATTTGCCGTTCGGGGGCTTCGGCCGCGCCGCATTTGTCGATATTATCAACGGCTGGACAGGCGGGTGGATCTGGAGACGGTACGGATCGGGTACGGATCGGAACTCGCCAGAGCGGGTCAGAGCAGATCAGGAGCAATTGCGCGGCAAACCGGCTGGCGGCGCCAGCCTTCTTTCCGGGAGATTTCATGTCGGTGATCGTGGTGGCGAATCCGAAGGGGGGCGTGGGCAAGAGCACGCTATCGACCAATCTGGCCGGCTATTTCGCGGCGGCGGGCGAATGGGTCGCGCTGGCCGATCTCGACAAGCAGCAGTCCGCGCACGCGTGGCTCGCGTTGCGGCCCGACACGCTGCCGGCCATCGAGACGTGGGAAGTCGACACCGACACGCCGGCCAAGCCGCCCAAGGGGCTCGAGCACGCGGTCATCGATACGCCGGCCGGCCTGCACGGCAATCGCCTCGGCATCGCGCTCGATCTCGCCGACAAGGTGATCGTGCCGCTGCAGCCGTCCATGTTCGATATTCTCGCCACCCAGGAATTTCTCGAACGCCTCGCCAAAGAGAAGGCGGTCAGAAAGGGCGCGATCGAGGTCGGCGTGGTCGGCATGCGTGTCGATGCGCGCACGCGCTCGGCCGAGCAGTTGCATCGCTTCGTCGAGGGGCTCAAGCTGCCGGTGCTCGGCTTCTTGCGTGACACGCAGAACTACGTGCAGCTCGCGGCGCACGGCCTGACGCTGTGGGATGTCGCGAAAAGCCGCGTGGAGAAGGATCTCGAACAGTGGCAGCCGATCGTCGAGTGGACGAACGGGACGGGCAGGAAGGGGTGACGCGGCCGCGCACGGGGAATGGGCGGAAACGATCCGGAAAGCTACGCACGGCCGGGAAAACTAGGCCGCGACCCGCGGCAATAACGGAAGAAAACAACTCGCGGGACTCACCGCGAGTCAATAGCGATCACCGTGCCGCTCAGGTCCAGCTCTGCGTCGGCACGTGATCCCGGCTGCCCTTGATCTTGTTGTTTTCGTCGACGAACACGAGATCCGGCTTCCAGCCCGCCTTCAGTTCAGCCTCGTCGACCACCGCGAATGCCGCGATGATGACCAGATCACCCAGCTGCGCGCGCCGCGCGGCCGAGCCGTTCAGCGAAATCATGCCGCTGCCGCGCTCGCCCTTGATCGCGTAGGTCGAGAAACGCTCGCCGTTGTTGATGTTCCAGATGTCGATGCGCTCGTTTTCGACGATGTTCGCCGCTTCGAGCAGATCTTCGTCGATCGCGCACGAGCCCTCGTAGTGCAGCTCGCAATGCGTGACCGCGGCGCGGTGGATCTTCGACTTCAGCATGTTGCGTTGCATGATCAATCCTGTGTGACTTCAGTGGCGCTCGCGCTTGCGGCGTCAGATTTCGAGGTTGTCGATGAGCCGGGTCGCGCCGAGTTTCGCCGCGGCCAGCACGACGAGTTCCGCGTCGGCGTCCTGCGCGCCGGGTGCGAGCAGGTTCGAGCGCTTGCGCACCGCGATGTAGTCGGGCTGCCAGCCGCGCGCGGCGAGCGCCGCGACCGCCGCCTGTTCGAGCTTCGCGAAGTCGCGCTCGCCCGCGAGCACCGCGTCGCGCACGCGATTGAGTTCGGCGGCGAGCATCGGCGCCTCGGCGCGCTCGGCGGCCGACAGAAAGCGGTTGCGCGAGCTCAGCGCCAGGCCGTCGGTGTCGCGCACGGTTTCGGCGGCGATGATGTCGGTCGGCAGCGCGAACTGGTGGCACATCTGGCGCACGATCATCAACTGCTGGTAATCCTTCTTGCCGAACACCGCGACACGCGGCTGCACGCACGACATCAGCTTCATCACCACCGTACAGACGCCGTGGAAGAAGCCCGGGCGGAATTCGCCCTCGAGGATGTCGCCCAGATCGTGCGGCGGATGCACGCGGTACTCCTGCGGCTCCGGATACATGTCCCTTTCGGTCGGCGCGAACAGCACGTAGACGCCTTCCTTCTGCAGCTTGTCGATGTCGGCTTCGAGGGTGCGCGGATATTTGTCGAAATCCTCGTTCGGGCCGAACTGCAGCCGGTTGACGAAGATGCTCGCCACGACGGGGTCGCCGTGCTGGCGCGCGAGGCGCATCAGCGACAGATGGCCTTCGTGCAGGTTGCCCATGGTCGGCACAAAGGCCGTGCGATTCTGGCCGCGCAACTGGTCGCGCAATTCATGGATCGAGCTGATGACTTTCATGATCGGACAGGGATTGGCTCGCGCGGCGCGCGATCCGGTTGGCGCAAGACCTCGGGGACTCGCGCAGGCCGCCTCACGGGCGATGACGGGTTCGGAGCGCGGATTGTAGTGGATTTGCGAGCCGGGCGCACCGAAACGCGGCGCCTGTTCGGCCTGCGGCGCGCGGCCCGTTCGCTCGGGAAGCCCGTCAGGTCTTGCGTTGGCGGGGCGTTCGGCGGCCAGAGGCGGAAATCACCCAGCCAGTCAGGCCGGCAGATAGGCAAGCCGCACGTAAATCGGCGCGAACGGCTCCGCCTGGGTGATCTCGACGAGCGATTCGCGGCACAGCTCCAGCACGGCGATGAAGTTCACCACCACGACCGGCACGCCCCGGCTCGTGTCGAACAGGTCGGAGAACTCGACGAAGCGCGCGTTCTGCAACTGCCGCAGGATCATGCTCATGTGCTCGCGCACCGACAGCTCTTCGCGCGAGATCTTGTGGTGCTGAACGAGCTTCGCGCGCTTGATCACGTCGGCCCACGCGGCACGCAGGTCCTCGCTGTTCACGTCCGGGAAACGCGGGGTGATGCTCTGCTCGATGTAGACCTCGGCGCGCAGGAAGTCGCGTCCGAGCTGCGGCAACTGGTCGATGCGCTGCGCGGCGAGCTTCATCTGCTCGTATTCGAGCAGGCGGCGCACGAGTTCGGCGCGGGGGTCTTCGGCTTCCTCGCCGGTGTCGGCCTTCCTGACCGGCAGCAGCATGCGCGACTTGATCTCGATCAGCATCGCGGCCATCAGCAGATACTCGGAGGCGAGTTCCAGATTGGTCTGGCGCAACTGCTCGACGTAGCCGAGGTATTGCCCCGTGACGTCCGCCATCGGGATGTCGAGCACGTTGAAGTTCTGCTTGCGGATCAGGTACAGCAGCAGGTCGAGCGGCCCCTCGAACGTTTCGAGGAACACCTCGAGCGCGTCCGGCGGGATGTACAGGTCGCTCGGCAGCTTGAAGAGCGGCTCGCCGTACAGGCGCGCGAAGGCGACGCCGTCGACCGTGTCGGGCGTGGAATCGGTGGCGGGGGTGGCGAGCGCGGCGTCCGACGGCGCGGGGCCGTGAATTGGGCTTTGCACCGGACCGTGTATCGGACCATGCGCCGGGCCGTGCACCTCGTCAGCGTGACTCATCGTCGGCGTGACTGGAGGCTCAGAAATTCTGGTAGTACTGGTAAGGCGTCTGTTCCACGCGCGAGGCCTTCTGCTCGGCGCGCTCCTCCAGATCGATCGGCTGTTTGTCCCACAGCAGCGAGCGGCCGCGGCGTTGCTCGGCTTCCAGATTGGGTTTCTGCTGCTTGAGCTGGTTCAGGAACTGGGTGATGTCCGATTGATACATGGCTCGACGTCCGTGGTGGGTGAAGTGGCGCGCGGCCGGCAAGTATTTGCGATGCAGCGCCGCCGTGGCGCAATTTTACCGCATGCGCCGCGTACGGTCGAAAAACACCGCCCGTTCTTTTTTGGGATCTCGCGCCTGCCGTCAATGTGGTCAAATAGCATGCCCGAGTGCGCCGCCGCGCGCCGTGGCGCAGGTATTCATCAACCGTGGCCGGAGGTTCTGTTTGGCGGGAGGTACGATCGACAAGCCGCGCTGGCGGCGCTGGCGTGAAAGCGAACGGCAGGCCGCACGGCACCGTTCGCCGCTCGTGCGGCGCTGGCTGCGCGCGTGGCTGGCGCTCGGCATCGTCCTGCTGACGCTTGCGGCCGGCGCGGCCCACGCGGCGCGTACGAAGCCAAGCTACAAGGTCGACGTCGTGGCCGAGCCGCGGTCGCTGCGCCGGCTGCTCGAACAGCACCTCGACATCGCCCGTTTCGCGAAGCGGCCCGACATCAGCGACGACCAGTTCTCGTTCCTGATTACCGCCACGCCGCAGCAGGTGCGCGACCTCGCCGCGACCCAGGGCTATTTCTCGCCGGTCGTGAGCACGGACGTGCAAACCGTCGACGACGTGCGGCACGTCACGGTGAGAGTCGAGGCGGGCCCGCAGACCATCGTCACGTCGGTCGATCTGTCGTTTCGCGGCGCGGTGCTGACCGAAGACCCGTCGCAGGAAAACGCGACCCGTTTCGCGTTCTCGTTGCACGAGGGCCAGCCGTTTTCGCAGGGCGCCTGGGACGATGCGAAGAACGCGTCGCTGCGCGAGTTGTCGTCGCGCCGCTACCTCGCCGCGAAGATCTACCACTCCGAGGCGCTGATCGATCCGCGCACGCGCACGGCGAAACTGTCGGTGGTCTACGACAGCGGGCCGACCTTCACGATGGGCGAAATCGACGTGCAGGGCACGCGGCGCTACCCGGAACGCATCGTCCACAACGTCAATCCGATTTCGCCGGGCGACGTCTATGACACGCGCCGCGTCGCCGAACTGCAGCGGCAGTTGCAGAACACCCCGTACTTCGCGAGCGTCGCGATCGACCTCGACAACGACCCGGCCAAGCCGCTCAACACGCCGGTGCACGTGAAGGTGTCGGAGTTTCCGTATCACAGCTTCCGCGGCGGCGTCGGCTATTCGACCGACAACGGCCCGCTCGTGCAGGGCGCTTACACGTATCTGAACACGTTCGGCGCGGCGTGGCCGTTCACCGTCGAAGGGCGCGCCGACCAGACCCAGCAATACGGGCAGATCCAGCTGTCGATGCCGCCGGGTCCGCGCGCGTGGACCAACAGCGTGCTGGCGTCCTATACGACCACGGACGTCTCAGACACGCGCATCTACAGCATCCGCGGCGGCGTGCAGCGCTCGCGCACCTCGCAATTCCTCGACTACAGCTACTCGCTGCTGTACTACGACGACCGGCTCGACCAGAACTCGGCGCCGCCGACCACCGCGCACGCGCTCGTGCCCGCGTGGTCGTGGACCCGCCGCGACACCGACGACCCGTTGTTCCCGCGCAGCGGCAACCTGATCCACGTCGAGGCGGGCTTCGCGATCAAGGGCATCCTGACCGACCAGTCGTTCATTCGCGGCTACGCGCGCGGCCAGCAATACCTGCCGATCGGCAACGACGACATCGTGCTGATCCGCGCCGAGCTCGGCGGCGTGTTCACGAGCGGCAGCTCGAGCGGTATTCCGGCGTCGCTGCTGTTCCGCGCGGGCGGCTCGAACTCGGTGCGCGGCTACGGCTTCCAGAGCATCGGTAACGACGTCGCCGGCTCGGTGCTGCCCACCAAATATCTCGTGACGGCGGCGGCCGAATATCAGCACTGGTTCTCGCACGACTGGGGCGCGGCGGCGTTCTTCGACATCGGCACCGCCACCGATACCTGGGGCGAAAAAATCTTTTATCCGGGCGTCGGCGTCGGCGCGCGCTGGCGCAGCCCGGTCGGCCCCGTCAACGTCGATATCGCTTACGGCATCCGCAACCGGAGCGTGCGGCCTTATCTGACGCTCGGCATCGCATTCTGATGTTTCGATGACAACCCGCTCCCTCATTCGCCACCTTATTCACGCATGACCACGGACGTCACCGACCCGCCCTCCGCGCAGCCGCCCGGGCAACAGCCGCCCGAAACGCCGCCACCGCACCGGTGGGGGCGTCTGCTGCTGAAAACAGTCGTGGGCACGGTGGCCGTGCTGGTGCTGCTCGTCGCGCTCGTGGCTGGTCTGCTGTACGGCGCGCTCACGACCGAGCGCGGCACCGCGTATGCATGGCATGCGGCGCTCAGGCTGCTGGGCGGCAGGCTCGGCGGCACGCTCGACGGCGGCACGCTCGCGAACGGCGTGCAGTTGCGCGACGTGCACTGGCGCAGCCTCGACGGCAGCGGCACCGATATCCAGATCGACCGCGTCGCAGGCCGCTGGGCGCTTGCGCGAGAGCCGTGGCGCTTCACGATCGACTATCTGCATGTCGGCACGATCGAGGCGCGGCTCGGCGAGTCGACGCCGAGCAGCAGCGAGCCGATGAAGCTGCCGCGCGATTTGCGCCTACCGATGCAGATCGACATCCGCGACGTGCAGGTCGAGCGGCTGCTGCTGCACCAGGGTGCGTCGACCACGGAGTTTTCGCACTTTGCTTTTCACGGGCGCAGTGACGGGCGTCATCACGAAGCGGCGGTCGACCGGCTCGATACGCCGTTCGGCGCGCTGACGGCATCGGTGAAGCTGGATGGCGTGGAGCCGTTCCCGCTCACCGGCGAGGTCGGCTATTCGGGCAAGGTCAACGACGAGGCGGTACAGGTCGGCGGGCATCTGAGCGGCACGCTCGAGCAGCTCGTCGCCGAACTCGACGCGAGCGGCATGAAGCTCACCGGCCATGCGCGGGTCGAGGCCACGCCGTTTGCCGCCGTGCCGCTGCAACGCGCGACGCTGAGCTTCGATCACGTGAATCCGCAGGCTTTCGCGCCCGGCGCGCCGCTGGCGGACCTGGCCGTGCGCGCGGAGTTGCAGCCGGTGGGGCAGGCGGGGGCGGGGGGTACGCCAGGTGCGACTGGCGCGGCGAGTGCGGCAAGCCTGGCGAGTGCGGCGAGTCCGGCGAGTGCGGCAAGTGCGGCAGGCCAGGCGAGTGCGGCGAGCGAAGCGGTCACCAGCAGCGCCGCGCAAGCCGCCGCGTCTGACGCCAGCCACGCTCACCACCATCACGCCGCCAAACCCGCGGCTGGCTTCGCCGTCGCTGGCCATGTGTCGATCGTCAATGCGAAGCCCGGCGCGATCGATCAGAACCTGCTGCCACTCATCGACGCGAACGCGGACGTGCGGCTCGACGCCCAGGCGCAAAGCATTTCGAACCTGAACGTGCGGATTGTGCGCAACGCGACGGTCACGGGCGGCGGCACGCTGAGCGGCAAGCATGGGCAGTTCGATCTGCGCGTCGCGCGGCTCGACCTGAACGCGCTGCAGGCGACGGTGCGGCCCACGCAACTGGGCGGCACGATCGGCATCCGCCTGAACGACGACATCCAGAGCCTCACGCTCGATCTCGCTGACCCGGCCGCGGCGCTGCGCGCGCAGGGCAAGGTCACGTTCGATCCGGCGCGCATCAGCTTCAACGACGTGCGCGTCACGTCGGGCCGCGGCCGCATCGATCTGTCCGGCGCGCTCAAGCATGATGCGAATTCCACCTACAACCTGAAGGCGCAACTGACCGACTTCGATCCGCTGTCGCTGACCTCGCAGATGCCGTCGCGTGCGCCGGCCACTGCACCGGGCACTGCACCGGGCACTGCATCGGGCAGGGCGCCGGCCACCACATCGGGCAGAGCACCGGCCACCGCATCGGGCAGAGCGCCGGCCACTGCACCGGGCAGAGCACCCGCCACCGCACCAGCGCGCAGGATCGAAGCGCGCGTGAACGCCACGCTCACCGCGGCCGGCGTGCTCGCGCCGGTCCTCACGACGCGCGCCGAATTCAAGCTCGGGCCGAGCGTCTACGACGACCTGCCGCTCACCGGCGGCGGCATGATCCAGCTGGCCGGCACGCGGATTCTGCCGAGCCGCGCGAATCTGTCGGTGGCGGGCAATCAGGTCGACCTGCAGGGCAGCTTCGGCGCACCGGGAGACCGGCTGCGCTTTCGCCTCGACGCGCCGCAGCTCGAACGGCTCGGCTTCGGCCTCGCGGGCGCCGTCGCCGCCGACGGCGACGTGACCGGCTCGTTCGCGCATCCCAACGTCGTGCTGAACTACAAGGCCGACAGCGTCGTGTTCGCGAGCAACCGCCTCGGTCATGCGGAAGGCCACGCCGAATTGCGCGACGGCGCGAACGGCGCGCTCGCATTCACGACCGACGCGCGCAACCTGAGCGCGGGCGGCGTCGAGCTGAGCACGCTCACGGCGCGCCTCTCCGGCACGCGTGCGAATCACACGCTCGAGGCCGCGGCCACCGGCAAACTGCAGGACCGCCCGCTCGATCTGACGCTCGCCGCCAACGGCAGGCTGACCGACACGCGTGACGTCACGCGCTGGGACGGCACCGTCACGCGTCTGCAGAATCGCGGCACGCCCGCGCTCAATCTCGAATCGCCGCTCGCGGTGAGCGCCGGGCCGGGGCGGCTCACGCTCGGCGCGACGCGCCTCTCGATCGAGGGTGCGATGCTGAACCTCAAGTCGTTCGTGTTCGATCGCGGCCGCATCCAGTCGGCCGGCAGCCTGACCGACGTTTCGCTTGCGCGTCTGCAGGAGTTGCGGCACGAGATTACCGGCGAGCCGCCGGCGGTCAGAACCGATCTCGTGTTCGACGGCGACTGGGACTTCTCGCTCGGCGCGACGGCGAGCGGTCACGTCCAGTTGCGGCGGCGCAGCGGGGACGTGACCGTCGAAATCGGCCGCGGGCTGGCGTCGATGGGTATTTCGGACATCAGCGCGCGCGCCGAATTCACGGGCGGCAACCGGCTCAACGCGACCGTGCACGCGCAGGCGAGCCGGGTCGGCGTGATCGACGCCGATGTGCATACCCCGCTCGTGATGCGCGACGGCATGCTGAGCGTCGACCCGCAGAGCGCGTTGTCGGGCAACGTCAACGCGAACGTGCCGTCGCTGCGCACCACGGGGGGGCTGCTCGGTCCGAGCTATCTGCTCGACGGGCGTCTCGCGCTCAAGCTCGCGCTCGGCGGCACGGTCGCGAAGCCGAACGTGACCGGATCGCTGACCGGCGACGGCCTGTCCGCGACCGTGGTCAGCCAGGGCGTGCAACTGAAGGACGGCGTGGTGCGCATCGCGCTGTCGCAGAACATGGTGGATTTCCAGCAGGTCGAGTTCCGCGGCTCGAGCGGCACGCTCCGCGCGACCGGCCGCATTCGCCTCGACGGCGCCGAGCCCGATCTGAGCGCGAGCGTCGTCGCCGACAAGCTCGATGTGTTCGCCTCGCCGGACCGCCATCTGTCGCTCTCGGGCAGCGCGAGCCTCGCGAATGGCGGGGCCGAGCGCGGCCTTGCGATCAACGGCAAGTTCGTCGTCGATAGCGCGCTGTTCGATATGCCCGAGCAGGCCGCGCCGAGCCTTGGCGACGACGTCGTCATCATCCGCCCGGACGGCACGCGCTCGGGCGGGCGGCCACCCCCGAGCGAGGAAGGCGGCCGGCCGGCCAGCCCGTTCGCGCCGCGCGCCAATATCGAGATCGGCCTCGGCAACAACTTCCGCTTCCGCGGCATGGGCGCCGATCTCGGCCTCGCCGGCACGATCACCGCGATGAGCGCGCCGAACACGCCGCTGCGCGCGGTCGGCAACGTGCGCGTCACGCCGGGTTCGACCTACACCGCGTTCGGCCGCAAGCTCTCGATCGAGAACGGCTTCTTCACGTTCAACGGTCCGGTCACCAATCCGGGCATCAACATTCTCGCGATGCGCCGCAACCAGCAGGTCGAGGCGGGCGTGCAGGTCACGGGAACGCTGCAGTTGCCGGTCGCGCGGCTCGTGTCGGAGCCGAGCGTGTCGGACAACGAAAAGCTCTCGTGGCTGCTGTTCGGCCACGGCACCGACCAGGGCAACAACCTCGGTCAGCAGAGCACGATGACGACCGCGCTCGCGCTGCTCGGCAGCGCGACCGGCAAGCGGATCGCGCAGACCGTCGGGCTCGACGAGTTTTCGATCGGGCGAAGCGACGTCGGCCTGACCGATCCGCAGGTGGTGATGGTCTCGAAGGCGATCAACGAATGGCTCGTGATCGGCTACGAGCAGGGGTTGCAGTCGGCGAGCAACGCGGTCAAGGCGACGATCAATCTGTCGCGGTACTGGTCGTTCGTGGTGTATGGCGGGACGTTCTATGGCGCCGATGTGCTGTACACGCGGCGCTTCGACCGGATCAAGTGGTGAGGCGGTGATGTAGCGGGCGCCTGAAGGGCGCCGCGCCTTACTTCACGCGCATTCCCGGCTTCGCGCCGCTATGCGGCTCGAGCACGTAGAGGCCCGGTTCGGCCTTCTCGTCCGCCGCCGATGCCGCGAGCACCATGCCCTCGGACATGCCGAACTTCATCTTGCGCGGCGCGAGGTTCGCGACCATCACGGTCAGCTTGCCGATCAGCTGCTCCGGCTGATACGCCGACTTGATGCCCGAGAACACGTTGCGGGTTTTCTCTTCACCGACGTCGAGCGTGAGTTGCAGCAGCTTGTCCGAGCCCTCGACCGCCTTGCAGTCGACGATCTTCGCGATGCGCAGATCGACCTTCGCGAAGTCGTCGATGGAGATGATGGCGGGCTCTTCTTCCTTCGCGGCGGCGGCCTTGGCGTTTTTCTTCGAGGCACCCTTCGCGTCGGCCGCAGCCGCTTCCGGCGTGGCTTGCAGCGACTCGCGGTTGGCCGCGAGCAGCGCTTCGATCTGCTTCGGGTCGACGCGCGTCATCAGGTGCTTGTACGCGTTGATCGGGCGCGCCGAGCTGAGCGGCACGTTCGCGTCGGCCCACTTGAGCGGTTCGATGCCGAGGAACGCCTCGACCGCTTCGGCGAGCTTCGGCAGCACCGGCTTCAGCGCGAGCGACAGCAGGCGGAACGCCTCGATGCTGACGCTGCAGGTTTCGTGCAGCGCGACCGCGTTGGCCGGGTCTTTCGCCTGATCCCACGGCTTCGCGGTATCGACGTAGGCGTTGACCGAGTCGGCGAGTTCCATCGTTTGACGCAGCGCGCGGCTGTATTCGCGCGCTTCGTAGTGCGCGGCGATCTGCGGGATCGCGGCGCGCAGCGTGGCGAGCAGCGGGTGGTGCATCGCGCTCTCCTGCACGCGGCCGTCGAAGCGCTTGATCAGGAAGCCGGCCGCACGGCTCGCGATGTTCACGTACTTGCCGACCAGATCGCTGTTCACGCGCGCCTGGAAGTCGTCGAGGTTCAGGTCGAGGTCTTCCATCGTGCTGTTGAGCTTGGCGGCGAAGTAGTAACGCAGCCACTCCGGATTCAGGCCGGTGTCGATCACGCTTTGCGCCGTGATGAAGGTGCCGCGCGACTTCGACATCTTCGCGCCGTCGACGGTCAGAAAGCCGTGCGCGAACACGTTGGTCGGCGTGCGATGGTCCGAGAACTCGAGCATTGCCGGCCAGAACAGCGTGTGGAAATACAGGATGTCTTTGCCGATGAAGTGGTATTGCTCAGTCTTCGAGCCCTTGCGGACCCATGCGTCGAAATCGAGGCCGCGCTTTTCGGCGAGATTCTTGAAGCTCGCGTAGTAGCCGACCGGTGCGTCGAGCCACACGTAGAAATACTTGCCCGGCGCGCCCGGAATCTCGAAGCCGAAATACGGCGCATCGCGCGAGATGTCCCAGTCGGCGAGCTTGGCTTCGCCGGCGTCGCCGAGCCATTCGCGCATCTTGTTGGTCGCTTCCGGCTGGGCGAGACCGCCGACCCAGGCGCGCAGGAAGTTCTCGCAGCGCGGATCGGACAGGCGGAAGAAGTAGTGCGTCGAGGTTTTGCGAATCGGCGTGGCGCCCGAGACGACCGAGTACGGATTGACGAGTTCGGTGGGCTGATAGGTCGAGCCGCAGACTTCGCAGCTGTCGCCGTACTGGTCCTTCGCGCCGCATTTCGGGCATTCGCCCTTGATGAAGCGGTCCGGCAGGAACATTTCCTTGACCGGGTCGTAGGCCTGCTCGATCTCGCGTGCCTCGATCAGGCCCGCTTCCTTGAGCGCGAGGTAGACGTTTTCGCTGAGAACGCGGTTCTCTTCGGAGTCGGTCGAATAGTAGTTGTCGAACGAAATGCCGAAGCTGTCGAAGTCGCGCTTGTGTTCCTGCCAGACGCGGTCGATCAGTTGTTTCGGGGTCAGCCCTTCTTTTTCCGCGCGCAGCATGACCGGCGTGCCGTGCGTGTCGTCGGCGCCCACGTAGTAGACCTCATGGCCGTGCATGCGCAGCGACCGGACCCAGATGTCCGTCTGGATATATTCGACCAGGTGGCCGATATGAATCTGCCCGTTCGCATACGGAAGGGCCGACGTGACGAGAATCTGGCGGCGGCCGGACGGCGCGCCTGCGGAGAGATCGGTGGCGGGTGCTGACATAAGGATCGTGGGTGCCTGCGGTGGGACGAAACGACAATTCTAGCAGGGCGGATGCTTCACGCGGGGTGGGCGGGGCAGGCCGGAGAGGCGGCTGCGCACCACGGCGGCAGGGTCGAGATGGCGAGCTATGGGAGCTAGACAGCGGACAAATCCGCAGACAAAACCGTGCGCCCAAAAAAAACCGGGGTTATTAACCCCGGAGCAACAACGACAAGAGGAGAATGGTGACGCGGCGGCTTCGCCAGCCACGTACCGTAAAGAGAGACCGCGGATTTCCGGCAGAGTTCGAAATTTTTTTCGTCGTCTTTCAGATTGCCTGGTGGGGTCTGAAGCTGGTCCGCAAAGCGGCGCGTAAATCGCCATGCCTCCCCGTTTTAAACGTGAACCGGGTGCGGGCGGCAACGCCCGGCACCCGCTTTCCCATTCTCCCGAAGCCTCGTCCTTACTGCGTTGCGTGCTGAGCCGTTGCGCGCAGATAGATTTCCACGCGACGGTTCGCCGCACGGCCCGCTTCGGTGTTGTTATCGGCGATCGGCTGGTTCGGGCCCATGCCGGTTGCGGACAGGCGCTGCGGCGCGATGCCGCGTTGCGCCAGATAGCCGGTCACGCTCTGCGCGCGGTTGACCGACAGCGTCTGGTTATATTGCAGCGAACCCGTGCTATCCGTATGACCGACCACCGACGCGACGATTTCCGGATTCTGCTGCATGGTCTGCGCGAGCTGGTCGAGCACCGGCGCGAACGACGGCTTGATCGCGTAGCTGCTGGTGTCGAACGTGACCGAGCTCGGGATGTTCAGCTTGAGCGAGCCGTCCGGCTGCTCGGTGATCTGCGTGCCAGTGCCCTTGGTGGCGCCCGACATGCGGTTGCGAATCGCTTCCCAGTTGTAGCCCGTGACGCCCCCAACTGCCGCACCGACGCCCGCGCCGATCGCCGCGCCCTTGCCGCCGCCGAAGATCGCGCCGAGCGCTGCACCCGTGCCGGCACCTACACCCGTGCCGACTGCCGTATTCGTGCCCTGTTGGGTGGCGCAGCCCGCCAGCAGGGAGCCGGCGACCGCGAAGACAGCCATGCGAGTCATGATTTTTGCATTCATTTTCGATTCCTCTTGAGTGAAGCGAATAAACCAGCGGATACCGCTAATTCAGTCAAACTATCCAGCGAACGTTACGACAGTACATACAGTGCAGCGAACCACCCGAAACACTCGAAATACGGCAATCCTACGCCTTTCTGCACGCCGGTCCGACAGCGCAGAAGGGTCTTCGGGCAACGCGTGCCGTCAGACACTACAATAATGCCTGAAGCGCGCAGTGATGCGACCCCATGGCGTCCCGCCAGCGGAAGCGTGCATGGCACGCGTGATTTTCGCAATGCTGTCTAACAATTTCTTTCAAATTCCGGCGCGCGGCCGCGATTTCGATACCGCCGCGCCATATGTGTCCCCCACGGAGTGCCAATGAGTATCGATCGGGCTTTGGTCGACGCCGCCCTCGCGGTCGTCGTTGACCCTAACACCGGCTTGCCGTACGCGGCCGCCAGGAATGTCCGCAACGTGGTCGTGGAAGGCGACGCCGTCAGCCTCGAGGTCGCGCTCGGCTATCCAGCGAGAAGCCAGTTCGACGCGATCCGCGCGCAGTTCGCCGAGGCGCTGCGCGCCGTGCCGGGCGTCGCGAACGTGCGGGTCGAGGTGTCCCAGCAGATTGCCGCGCATACGGTGCAGCGTGGCGTGAAGTTGTTGCCCAATGTCAAAAATATCGTCGCGGTCGCGTCCGGCAAGGGCGGCGTCGGCAAGAGCACGACCGCCGTGAACCTCGCGCTCGCGCTCGCGAGTGAAGGCGCGTCGGTCGGCATCCTCGACGCCGACATCTACGGCCCGTCGCTGCCCACCATGCTGGGTATCGTCGGCCGCCCCGAATCGCCCGACGAGAAATCGATGAACCCGATGACGGGCCACGGCGTGCAGGCCAACTCGATCGGCTTCCTGATCGAGGCGGATAACCCGATGGTGTGGCGCGGCCCGATGGCGACCTCGGCGCTCGAGCAACTGCTGCGTCAGACCAACTGGCACGACCTCGACTACCTGATCGTCGACATGCCGCCCGGCACCGGTGACATCCAGTTGACGCTCGCGCAGCGCGTGCCGGTGACGGGCGCCGTGATCGTCACGACGCCGCAGGACATCGCGCTGCTCGACGCGAAGAAGGGGCTCAAGATGTTCGAGAAGGTCGGCATTCCGATCCTCGGCATCGTCGAGAACATGGGCCTGCACATCTGCTCGAACTGCGGCCACGAAGAGCACATCTTCGGCGCGGGCGGCGGCGAGCGCATGGGCAAGGAATACGGCGTCGACGTGCTCGGCAGCCTGCCGCTCGACATCACGATCCGCGAGCAGGCCGACTCGGGCACACCCACGGTCGCGGCCGACCCGAACGGACGTATCGCGGAGATCTACCGCTCGATCGCGCGCAAGGTGGCGATTCATATTGCCGAGCGAGCGCGCGACATGACCTCGAAGTTTCCGAACATCGTCGTGCAGAACACCTGAGCGACAGGCGAGGGACACGCGAAAACACGCGGCCAGCCGTTCGGACAAGGGCGCGGGGCGTCTGTTTACGTGTGGTCTCGCGGTATCATGTCGACTTCACAGGTTCGGCTCGGCGGCCGCAAGGGCGGCCGCCAGGCCGGCAAGAGGATCGCATGGGAAAACGAATCGACGGGCAGGCGGTGCATGCGTTCATCGTCCTGACTGCCTGCTGCGTGCTGTTAAGCGGCTGTGGCGTGTTCCTGAGACCACAGGAAAAGCGCGCCGACGCGCAGTTGCTGCCCACCGTGGGCAATCAGGCCCACGGCCTCGTGACGTTTATCGAGCGCTCGGACGGCGTCCAGGTCACCTACAACCTGGCGGGCTTGCCGCCCAATAGCGACCACGCACTGCAGATCCACGAGCGCGGCGACTGCAATGCCGCCGACGGCTCGAGCACGGGCCAGGTATTCTCTCCAGCGGCCGAGCGGCTCAAAGTGGGCGCGCGAGTCGAGGGCGATCTCGGCAACATCCATGCGGACACGAATGGCGTAGCCACCGGTTTCATCGTCGCGCCGGACGTGTCGCTCGACGGCATTCGCTCGGTGCTGCAGCGTGCAGTCGTGCTGCATCGCGACGCAACCGACCCTTACGCCTATCCGCAGCATGGCGCCGGCGTCGCGCTCGCCTGCGGCGTGATTCGCCAGTAGTGAACCCGTGACTGAACCAGTAACTGAGCCCGTGAGTGCGCCCGTAGTGAGCGTGAGTGAGCCGCGAGCGAGCCGCCTGAGCGGCGCACGTCGCCCCCGTTCACGGACCCGGTCCGCGCCGCTCGCGGCAGCATTTCCATGATCGCGTAAAATATGCGCCTTCCGCCGCGGGCCGGGCGCCGGGCGGTTGTTTTTCACCCACCTTTCGTCACACCTGACATTCAAGTCGAGCAGCGTTCACCTATGACCATCAAATCCGACAAGTGGATCCGGCGCATGGCCGAGTCGCACAAAATGATCGAGCCGTTTGCGCCCGATCAGGTTCGCGTCTCCGAAGATGGCCGGAAGATTGTCAGCTACGGCACGTCGAGCTACGGCTACGACATTCGCTGCGCCGACGAATTCAAGATCTTCACGAACATCAATTCGACGATCGTCGATCCGAAGAACTTCGACGAGAAATCGTTTGTCGATTTCAAGGGCGACGTCTGCATCATCCCGCCGAACTCGTTCGCGCTCGCGCGCACGGTCGAATACTTCCGCATTCCGCGCAGCGTGCTGACCGTGTGTCTGGGCAAGTCCACGTACGCGCGCTGCGGGATCATCGTGAACGTGACGCCGTTCGAGCCGGAATGGGAAGGGCACGTCACGCTCGAATTCTCGAATACGACACCTTTGCCTGCGAAAATCTACGCAAACGAAGGCGTCGCCCAGGTGCTGTTTTTCGAAAGCGACGAAATTTGTGAGACGTCGTACGCGGATCGCGGCGGCAAATATCAAGGTCAGCACGGCGTCACGTTGCCTAAAACGTGACGCCGGCAGCGTATTGACCCATCAGTTATTCGGGTGACCGCTGCACTTACCAGATAAGTCAGCGGTCGTTTTCTTTTTGGAGAATCGCCCATGAAGTTCCGTTTTCCCGTCGTCATCATCGACGAAGATTTCCGCTCCGAGAACATCTCGGGTTCCGGCATCCGGGCTTTGGCCGAAGCTATCGAGAAAGAAGGCGCGGAAGTGCTCGGGTTGACGAGCTATGGCGACCTGACCTCGTTCGCGCAGCAGTCGAGCCGCGCGTCGTGCTTCATCCTCTCGATCGACGACGACGAGCTGCTGCCGTACGTCGATAACGTGGTCGTGGAAGGCGAGACGCCGGAACTCGCCGCCGCGATCGTCGCGCTGCGCGCGTTCGTGACCGAAGTGCGCCGCCGCAACGCCGACATTCCGATCTTCCTGTACGGCGAGACGCGCACCTCGCGCCACCTGCCCAACGACATCCTGCGCGAGCTGCACGGCTTCATCCACATGTTCGAGGACACGCCGGAGTTCGTCGCGCGCCACATCATCCGCGAGGCGAAGGTTTATCTGGATTCGCTCGCGCCGCCGTTCTTCAAGGAACTGGTGCAGTACGCGGAAGAGGGTTCGTACTCGTGGCACTGCCCGGGCCACTCGGGCGGCGTCGCGTTCCTGAAGAGCCCGCTCGGCCAGATGTTCCACCAGTTCTTCGGCGAGAACATGCTGCGCGCCGACGTCTGCAACGCGGTCGACGAACTCGGCCAGCTGCTCGATCACACGGGTCCGGTCGCGGCCTCGGAGCGCAACGCCGCGCGCATCTTCAGCGCCGACCACGTGTTCTTCGTGACCAACGGCACGTCGACCTCGAACAAGATCGTCTGGCACGGCACGGTCGCTCCCGGCGACATCGTGCTGGTCGACCGCAACTGCCACAAGTCGATCCTGCACGCGATCACGATGACCGGCGCGATTCCGGTGTTCCTCACGCCGACGCGCAATAACTTTGGGATCATCGGTCCGATTCCGCGCAGCGAGTTCGAGCCGGAAAACATTCGCAAGAAGATCGAGGCGAACCCGTTCGCGCGCGAAGCGCTCGCGAAGAACCCGGGCCTCAAGCCGCGCATCCTGACGATCACGCAAAGCACGTACGACGGCGTGATCTACAACGTCGAGATGATCAAGGAGATGTTGGGCGAATGGCTCGACACGCTGCACTTCGACGAAGCGTGGCTGCCGCATGCCGAATTCCACGAGTTCTATCAGGACATGCACGCGATCGGCGCGGGGCGTCCGCGCATCGGCGCGATGGTGTACGCGACGCACTCCACGCACAAGCTGCTCGCCGGCATCTCGCAGGCTTCGCAGATCGTCGTGCAGGACTCGAAGAACAGCCGCTTCGACAAGCATCGCTTCAACGAGGCGTATCTGATGCATACGTCGACGAGCCCGCAGTACGCGATCATCGCCTCGTGCGACGTGGCCGCGGCGATGATGGAAGCGCCGGGCGGCACGGCGCTCGTCGAGGAATCGATTGCCGAAGCGCTCGACTTCCGCCGCGCGATGAGCAAGGTCGACGCCGAATACGGCGACGACTGGTTCTTCAAGGTCTGGGGCCCGGACCAGTTCGCCGAGGAAGGCATCGGTTCGCGCGACGACTGGATGCTGCGCCCGAACGACGCATGGCACGGCTTCGGCCCGCTCGCCGAAGGCTTCAACATGCTCGACCCGATCAAGGCGACCATCGTCACGCCGGGTCTCGACATGGACGGCGGCTTCGGCGAAACCGGCATCCCGGCGGCGATCGTCACGAAGTATCTGGCCGAGCACGGCATCATCGTCGAGAAGACGGGGCTCTACTCGTTCTTCATCATGTTCACGATCGGTATCACGAAGGGCCGCTGGAACTCGATGGTCACGGAACTCCAGCAGTTCAAGGACGACTACGACAACAACCAGCCGCTGTGGCGCGTGCTGCCCGAGTTCGTCTCGCATCATCCGATGTACGAGCGCGTCGGTTTGCGCGATCTGTGCCAGCAGATTCACAGCGTTTATCGTGCGAATGACATCGCGCGCCTCACGACCGAGATGTACCTCTCGAGCATGGAGCCGGCAATGAAGCCGTCCGACGCGTTCGCGAAGCTCGCGCACCGCGAGATCGACCGGGTGCCCATCGACGAACTCGAAGGCCGCGTCACCTCGATCCTGTTGACGCCGTATCCGCCGGGCATTCCGCTGCTGATTCCGGGCGAGCGCTTCAACAGGACGATCGTCAACTACCTGCGCTTCGCGCGCGAGTTCAACGAACGCTTCCCGGGCTTCCATACGGATATCCACGGGCTCGTCGGCGAAATGATCAACGGGCGCATCGAATATTTCGTCGATTGCGTTCGCGTTTGACGATGCAGAGGGTGAAGTTCCTGGCAGGAATCGGTGGCGGGCGGCGCAGGTTCGGCGCGCGGGCCGCTATCGTGGCGATGGCGGCGGTTGCGGCGGCGACGCTCGGCGGCGCGTGGAGTCCGGCGGCGCATGCCGAGGTGGGTGCCGCCGATCCGATCGACGCGTCGATGCGCGCGTGTCTCGCGCGCGCCGACATGTCGACGACGACCGGACAGGTGCAGTGCATGGACAACGCGCGGATCGGCTGGAAGGCCGCGCTCGATAGCGCCTACCAGCAGCTTCTGGCGAAGCTGCCGCCCGCGCGGCGCAAGCCGTGGGAAAAGAGCCAGGCAAGCTGGCTCGCTTCGCGCGAGGCTGAAAAGCCGATGCTCGCCGCGGTGTTCGCGACGACGCAGGGCTCGATGTACGTGCTCGCCGAAGCCGACATGCAGCTGCAGCCGGTGCGCGACCGTGCGCTCGCGCTGCGCGGCGCTCTCGCCAATGCGGGCGGGCCGGTGCCGCGCCGTCCGCGCGCGTGCAACGCCGACGCGCGCTGCGAACACGCGATGTTCGATCTGAACCGCTACTACCGCGTGCTCGAATCGAAGATGCCGGCGTCCTCGCGTCCCACGCTGGTCCGCGCGCAGCGGGCCTGGAGCGCGTATCTCACGGCGTCCACCCCGCTCGTCGACGAGCGCGGGCGCATCGACATCATCGGTGCGCGCCTCGCGACGATCAAGCGCCTGTCCGAAACGGTCGGCAACAACTGACGGCCACGCACGGCGCCAGTCGTCAGTCGATCAGATAGTTTTCGGCGCGCTGCGGCGACGCAAGCGGCGGTTCGCCGCACAGATCGCGCAGCGCGTCCTCGATGACCACGGACATGGTGTTGAGCGCGAGGTCGTTGTCGTCGGTGCCGAACGGTTCTTCGAGCTGCGAGGCGATCGCCTCGTGCGCCATGAAGGTGTACGCGACGAACACCGCGAACACCGGCGTGAAGACGCCGATGCTGTCGACGAGACCGAACGGCAGCGACGCGCAGAAGAAATACACGGTGCGGTGAATCATCACCGAATACGCGAAGGGCAGCGGCGTCGACGCAATGCGCTCGCAGCCGCCGATCACGTCCGACAACCCATTCAGATTGCGGTCGAACGCGAGCACCGCCATCGGATCGAGCGCGCCTGCGCGCGCGTGGCGCCGGACCCATTCGCCGAGGCAGAGCATCAACGTGGCCGGCTTGTAGCGCGCGGCTATCACGCGCTCGAACAATGCGTCGGGCAGACGGGCGGCCAGGTCTTCACGCGGGTCGGTCTTGCGCAACTGATGACGCAGCGCATGCGGCAGCGCGCTCAACATCGCGAGAAATTCGGCGGCATCCTCTTTCGACAACTCCCGCGACGGCAGCGTCAGCACCTGGCGCGTGAGCGAGCGCGACTCGTTGAGCAACTGGCCCCACAGCTTGCGCGCTTCCCACCAGCGGTCGTAGCTCGCGTTGTTGCGAAAGCCGAGAAACACCGCGAGCGCGATGCCGACGAGCGAAAACGGCGCGGTCGTGTTGAGGTTCAGGCTGACGGGCAGCAGATGATCGTGCGCGGCGAGCGCGACGATCGAAATGCCGAAGATCAGGAAGAGCCGCGGCAGCAACTGCGGCAACACCGAGCCGTGCCACGCGAGCAGCATGCGGAACCAATGGAGATGCGGGCGGATGATCATGGGGCTGGGCGGGTGGCGTCGGGCGGTAAAGCTTCTATTATCGATTATCGACCGCCTGGGGTCCGCACGAAGCGGAGCACTCGAAGGCGCACCCAGTAGAAAACCCGCGCGGCGCACATCTCAGTCGATGCGCACCGCGCGGGTTCGTTGACCGCAAGCGGAAACACCAAGGCCCGTTCGCAAATCCGCAATTAGCGTGAACAGGCGCGAGGCAGCGGACTCAGTCGCGCGGCGACGGAGCCGCTCCGTGGCTGAGCCAGTCGAGCACGGCCGTGGCGTCGTCGTCGGCGCCTTCGCGCGCCTTCTCGACCGTCTCGGCCACGTCGTCGCTCGGCACCGCGCGGCGGATCGCAACGCCGACCGCGAGAATGTCGATCATCACCAGATGCAAAATGCGCGAAATCATCGACAACTGCGATTCGCGAATCTCGATGTGATCGGTCTCCAGGGCGACGGTCGCGCGCTTGGCGAGCGGCGTGTTGCTCGACGTGATCGCGATCACCTGCGCGCCGGCCTGCATCGCAACGTCGAGCACGCGCAGCAGCTCGGGCGCGCGTCCCGACTTCGAGACCGCCACGATCACGTCGCCCTTGCCGAGCAGCGCCGCCGAGGCCGCCTGCATGTACAGGTCACCGTAAGCGATCGTCGGGATGCCGAAGCGGAAGAACTTGTAGTGCGCATCCTGCGCGACGATGTTCGAATTGCCGAGCCCGTAGAACTCGATGCGCCGCGCGCCGTTCAGCAGATCGATCGCGCGCTCCACATGCTCGAAGTTCAGATGCTCGCGCAACTGCAGGATCGCCGAGACGGTGTTGTCGAGCACCTTCGCGCCGAAATCGGTCGCGGTGTCGCCGAGATGCACCTGGCTGTGGCTCACCGGAATCGTGCCGGTCAAACCGGTCGCGAGCTTGAGCTTGAAATCGGACAGACCCTGGCAGCCGAGCGAGCGGCAGAAGCGGATCACGGTCGGCTGGCTGACGTCGGCCTTGCGCGCGATGTCGACGATCGGGTCGTTGATGATCGAGCGCGGGTGATTCAGCGCGAGATCGGCGACGCGGCGCTCGGCCGGCGTCAGCGCGTCGCGCATCTGGCGAATCCGCTCGAACACCGCGGACGAACTGCCGCCGGCGCGGTTCGACAACTGCTCGGCGAGAATCGCTGAGACGCCGAGAAACGCCGGATATTCGGCGGTAATCACGTAGGTCGGCACGTTCTGCAGGTACGCCTCGAAGCGGCCCTTTGCCTCGAAGCGCTTGCGGAACGACGAGCGCGCGAAGAATTCGCCGAGCCGCGGCACGACGCCGCCGCCGATATAGATGCCGCCGAGCGCGCCGAGCGTGACCGCGATGTTGCCCGCGAAGGTGCCGAGAATGCCGCAGAACACGTCGACCGATTCGGCCGCGAGCGGCTCGCCTTCGAGCGCGCGCCTGACGATCTCGACCGTGTCAGCGTTGGCCGCCACGCGCTTCTTGTCGCGGCCCGCGAGCGCGCGATAGATCACCTCGATGCCCGGACCCGCGGCCACGCGTTCGAACGATACGTGCGACCACTTCTTGCGCGCGTAGTGCAAGACGATATCTTCGCGCTCGTCGGCGGGCGCGAAGCTCGCGTGGCCGCCTTCGCTGCCGAGCGCGATCCAGCGGTCGTCGGCGGGAATCAGGCCCGACACGCCCATGCCGGTGCCGGGGCCGAGCAGGCCGATCACGCTGTTCGGGCGGCGCGCGCCGCCGCCCACCTGCACGCGCTGAGCGTCGGTCAAGCCCGGCAGCGCCATCGCGAGCGCGGTGAAGTCGTTGACGACGAGCAGCGTGTCGAAGCCGAGCGCGCGGCGCGTCGCTTCGATCGAAAAAGTCCAGTCGTGATTGGTCATGCTCACCTGGTCGCCGTCGACCGGGTTCGCGATGGCGATCGCCGCGTGATTGACGCGGCCGATCTTCGTGTCCTTCAGATACTTCTTGATGACCTCGGCGACGCCCGGGTAATCCGCGCACGGATAGACCTGCACCGAGCTGATTTCGCCGGGGCCCGTCTCGAGCGCGAAACGCGCATTGGTGCCGCCGATGTCAGCGAGCAGCCTCGGTCCGTCGGCGTGCTGTCCCGCGCCCGGCACAGCTTTAGTTTGCACACCAGTAGACATCGAGTCTCACTCCCTTGTCGTTTGCCAACTGCGAGATGGCATTTTTTTGTAGCGAAGCGGAGGCGGCATTGAGCACGTCCATCTTGCGCGGTCCTGCGATCAGCAAAAACAGATGCTTCACTTCCTTGAGCGCGGACAATGACCAGCTCACGCGCGCATGGGGTGCGGCGCCCGGATGCACGGCGACGAAACGCTCGGTGGTGGTGATGGCGTGATCCCATTCGGGCGCGTCGGCGAAGATCGACGCGGTGTGGCCGTCCTCGCCCATGCCGAGCACCACGACGTCGGGCACTGCGGCAAAGCGCGCGTCCGCGTTCAACGCGGCGACGTGCGCGTCGAGATCCTGCGTGGTGTCGACGAGCGGCCAGAACGCCGCGCTTTTCGCGGCGTTCTGCAGCAGCGTGGCGTGCGCGAGTTGCGCATTGCTCGCGCTGTCGGTCTCCGGCACCCAGCGGTCGTCGACGAGCGTCACCGCGATGCGGGCCCAGTCGAACGCTTGCGTGGACAGCGTTTGCAGGAACGGCCGCGGACTGCTGCCGCCGGACACGGCCAGCATGGCCGGGTGCGTGGGCGGGGTTGACGTGCCGCTGGCGGCTGCCTTTGCGGCAAGCGACGCATGTAACGCGTCGCCTACCGCTTTCGCCAGTGCGTCGGATTGGGCGCGCTGGTCGTCGAAAGCGTGAAGCTCGATCACTTCTCCTCCGTGCTGCTTTCTTGTTGGGTCTGCGGAATCAGCCTGACTGCTTTCGCGCGATGCCTGCAAGGCGGGGTGGCTTGCAGACGCCAGACGCGATACCGGCGCGATTCCGTTCAGTTCGTCGGTGGGTTTTGCTGGCGCCGCTCGACTGCTTGCGCGAGGTGTTGCCTGTCTCGCGCAGACAGTCGTGCGGCGCCGTTCATCAATTCGTCAATTCTCTTCCTCGAGCCAGCAGGTGTCGTGCTGTGCGAGCATCGCGCTCGCGGCAGCTGGTCCCCACGTGCCCGCCGCGTACGGCTTGGGCGGCTTGAGTGAAGCCTTCCATTCATTCAGGATCGGCTCGACCCAGCGCCATGCGGCTTCCTGTTCGTCGCGCCGCACGAAGAGCGCGAGCCGCCCGTTGATCACGTCGAGCAGCAGCCGCTGATACGCCTCCATCTGCCCTTCGCGGAAGAACTGGTCGAACGCGAGGTCGAGGTGCACGCTCGCGAGGTTCATGCCTTCGCCGGGTTGCTTCGCGAGACAGTACAGACGAATCGTCTCGTTCGGCTGCAGACGGATCACGAGACGGTTCGCGCCCGCGCGCAGCGCCGAGGCGCCGAGCGCCGAATGCGGCACGGGCCGGAAGTTCACCACGATCTCGGCGACGCGATCGGCGAGCCGCTTGCCCGTGCGCAGGAAAAACGGCACGCCGGCCCAGCGCCAGTTCTCGATCTCGACCTTGAGCGCGACGAAGGTTTCGGTGGAGCTATCGGGCTTCACGCCATGCTCGGTCGCGTAGGCCGGCACCGCGTTGCCGCGGACCACGCCCGAATGATACTGGCCGCGCACCGCAACCTTGCCGATTTCTCGCGGATCGATCGGTTTCAACGCGCGCAGTACGCGCAGCTTTTCGTCGCGCACCGAGTCCGAATCCATCGAGTGGGGCGGCTCCATCGCGACGATGGAAAGCAGTTGCAGCAAATGGTTCTGCACCATGTCGCGCAGCGCGCCGGTGTTGTCGTAGAAGTCGCCGCGCGCTTCGACACCGAGTTCCTCGGCAATCGTGATCTGGATGCTTTCGACCCACTCGCGGCGCCACAGCGGCTCGAAGAGCGCATTGCCGAAGCGCAGCGCGAGCAGGTTCTGCACCGGCTCCTTGCCGAGGTAGTGGTCGATCCGGTAGATCTGTTCTTCCGCGAAGATCTCGCCGACCGCGTCGTTGATTGCATTCGACGATTTCAGGTCGTAGCCGAGCGGCTTTTCGAGCACGATGCGCGCGTTGGCGTTCAGCCCGACCGAGGCGAGCGCATGGCAGATCGGCACGAACAGCGAAGGGCCGGTTGCCAGATAGAACACACGAATGCCGGGCAGGTCCTGGATCGCGTCGCGCAGATGCACGAAGTC
Source organism: Paraburkholderia susongensis (assembly GCF_900177725.1). GTDB lineage: Bacteria > Pseudomonadota > Gammaproteobacteria > Burkholderiales > Burkholderiaceae > Paraburkholderia > Paraburkholderia susongensis. The sequence goes on from NZ_FXAT01000004.1 coordinate 464,895, forward strand.
TTCCTGCTTGCCGAGATCGATCTTCACGAACTCGATGCGCGCGAGGAAGCCCGACCATGCCGCCTGATCCAGGCCGTTCTTCGACACATGCGGCTTGACGTGCTCTTCGACCCACTGCAGATATTCGTCGCGATCCGCCACGTGCCGCGCCACCGCGACGATCTTGCCGCTTTCGGCGAGCATGCCGCCGGCGCGATGCGCCTCGAACAGCGCGGGCAGAATCTTGCGCATCGACAGATCGCCAGTTCCGCCGAAGAGAACGAAGGTGAAGCTTGAGTCGGTTTGCATGTGTCTCCGTCGATGTCTTGAGAGGCCGCCGCGCTGACCGCGAACTGTATGAGTAAGGCGACCGTAGTCCGATAAAATATTTTTTGACACTGAATTGTAGTTTAACTACAATCCAAATCAAGAGGTAGCGCAAATTCGATGAAAAAAGCGTGCGCCGCTCAGGCGGTATGCGCGCTTTTGCGAATCGGCGGGCGTCCCCGGCATGTTAGCGGACAGCGCCTGCCGGCACGCGCCAGGCTGGCTCCGGCGGCCCTTACGGAAAGCCGGAGAGTCGACCGGCCTGCGGGGCCGTCGCCAGTGTCAGGTTGGCGTCGGGTTGGCGTATGAGGCACCTCGAGTCTGCCGCGCGACGCGGGCAGGCAAAAATCAAAAGAGGAGACAGTCAGTTGCATCCCGAACCACTCACCTCTTGAGCGTCCAGCGGCCGGACATCGGTCGCCGGCACATGCCCTCGCGCATGCGCCCGACCGTGCTCGATCGCCCTGTGTTTTGCCTGTTTGAACCAACCACAGCACCCTGGCGACATCAGGGGCCATTCGTTTTTTTGTTCAGGTGTCTGGAGGAGATAAGCAATGAAATTTCGCGCGATCATGGGCGCTCTGTGCGCTGCGGGTCTGATGTGTGGCGTGTCGGCCGTGCAGGCCGCCGAGTCGGTCGAAGTGCTGCACTGGTGGACTTCGGGCGGCGAATCGAAAGCCGTCGGCGTCCTCAAGGACGACATGACGAAGCAGGGTTACACGTGGAAGGACTTCGCGGTCGCGGGCGGCGCTGGCGCGGCTGCCATGACGGCACTCAAGACGCAGGTGATCTCGGGCAATGCGCCGACCGCCGCGCAGATCAAAGGTCCGCTGATCCAGGAGTGGGCTTCGCAGGGCGTGCTGGTGCCGATCGACTCGGTCGCGGGCGACTGGAAGAAGAACCTGCCGCCGGAAATCGACAAGATCATGCACGCGGACGGCCACTATGTCGCCGCACCGTTCTCGGTGCACCGTGTGAACTGGCTGTACATCAACAAGGCAGCGCTCGACAAGGCAGGCGGCAAGGTGCCGACCACGTGGCCTGAGTTCTTCGCGGTCGCCGACAAGATGAAAGCCGCGGGCATCCAGCCGATCGCAATGGGCGGCCAGCCGTGGCAGGACCTGACGCTGTGGGAAGACGTCGTGCTGTCGCAAGGCGCGGACTTCTACAAGAAGGCGCTCGTCGACCTCGACGAGAAGACGCTGACCTCGGAGAAGATGATCGGCGTGTTCGACACGGTCCGCAAGATCCAGGGCTACTTCGACGCGGGCCGCACGGGCCGTGACTGGAACCTCGCCACGGCCATGGTCATCAACGGCAAGGCCGGCATGCAGTTCATGGGCGACTGGGCGAAGGGCGAATTCACCAACGCCGGCAAGAAGTCGGGCACGGATTACGTCTGCGCCGCGGTGCCGGGTACGGCGAAGGCCTACACGTTCAACGTCGACTCGTTCGTGTTCTTCCAGCAGAAAGGCCAGAGCGCGGCGACGCCGGGTCAACTCGCGCTCGCGAAGACGATCATGTCGCCGGCGTTCCAGGAGCAGTTCAGCCTGTACAAGGGCTCGATCCCGGTGCGTCTCGGCGTGCCGATGGACAAGTTCGACGACTGCGCGAAGAAGTCGTACGCGGATGAGCAGGTCGCGATCAAGGCAGGCGGCTATGTGCCGTCGCTCGCTCACGGCATGGCTCAGCCCGATGCGGCGGCCGGCGCGATCTCCGACGTGGTCACGAAGTTCATGAACTCGCAGGAAGATTCGAAGACCGCGGTCGAGGCCCTCGCGAAGGCGGCGAAGACCAAGTAAGTGAAGTCAGCGAAGCGTTGCGCCCGGCAGCTTCCACGCAAGCACCGGGCGTTTCCTTCGGGGCGCCTCGCGTCGACGCCGTGCTCGTGTCGATGGCGACGTTTCACGCGAGGCGCGCTTCACCCTGGTTCCATAGAGTCACACCCAGGCCGTCGCGATTCCGCGCCATGCGTGCGCAGGGAGCCGGACGGTACAGTTTCAGCAGGAGTCGAGTAGTGACTGCTTCTATCAGCGGAAACGGGAAAACGGCCAGCGCCGCCCGCCGCGCGTCGCCCATGGCGGCCCTTGCCGATCGCTGGATTCCGAAGCTGGTGCTCGCACCCAGCGTCGTCATCAGCCTGATCTTCGTGTATGGCTTTATCGCAATCACCGGTTATCTGTCGCTGTCCAACTCGCGGCTGATGCCGCGTTTCGAATTCGCGGGCCTCGAGCGTTATCGCGAACTGTTCGCCAACGACGTGTTCTGGACCTCGGCCGCGAATCTCGGCTGGTTCGGCATTCCGTTCATCGGCGTCTGTATCGGTCTGGGTCTTTTGCTCGCGATCCTGCTCGATCAGCAGATCCGCAACGAAGGCGCGCTGCGCGCCGTGTTCCTGTACCCGATGGCGCTCTCGTTCATCGTGACCGGCACTGCGTGGCAATGGATTCTCACGCCGAGCATCGGCCTCGAGAAGGTGTTTCACGACTGGGGCTGGACGAGCTTCTCGTTCAACTGGCTCGGCGACCCGGATCGCGCGATCTTCTGCGTCGTGATCGCGGCGGTCTGGCAATCCACCGGCTTCGTGATGGCGCTTTTCCTCGCCGGTTTGCGCGGCGTGGACGGCGAAATTTTCAAGGCCGCGCAAATGGACGGCGCGAACCTGCCGACCATCTACCGCAAGATCGTGATTCCGAGCATGCGGCCGGTGTTCTTCTCCGTGCTGCTGATTCTTTGCCACATCACCATCAAGACGTTCGACCTCGTCGTTGCGCTGACCGCGGGCGGTCCGGGCACTTCGTCGTCGCTGCCGGCCATCTTCATGTACACGTTTTCGTTCAATCGCGGGCAGCTCGGCGTCGGCGCGGCATCGTCGATGATGATGCTCGCCACCGTCGTGGCCGTGCTCGTGCCGCTCATGTATATGGAATCGAGGAGCACGCGCAATGCAGCCTAAGATGACGATCAGCCGCGCCGTCATTTACGCGGCCCTGATCCTGTTCGCCCTGTATTTCCTGTTTCCGCTGTACGTGATGCTGTCCACGTCGTTCAAGGACATCGACCAGCTGCGCAGCGGCAACCTGCTCACGCCGCCGTCGCACTGGACTTTTGCTCCCTGGATCAAGGCATGGAGCGGCGCGTGTACCGGCGTGCGTTGCGACGGCATGCAGCCGTTCTTCATGAACTCGGTGCGCATGGTGATTCCGGCCGTGCTGATCTCGTCGATCATCGGCGCGTTCAACGGCTACGTGCTCACGCACTGGCGCTTCCGCGGCGCCGATCCGATCTTCACGATGCTGCTGGTCGGCTGCTTCATTCCGTTCCAGGCGATCCTGCTGCCGATGGCGCGCCTCGAAGGCTTCCTCGGCCTGTCGAACACGACGAGCGGCCTCGTGTTCGTGCACGTGATCTACGGTATCGCGTTCACGACGATGTTCTTCCGCAACTTCTACGTGAGCGTGCCGGCTGAACTCGTGAAGGCGGCGCGCATCGACGGTGCGGGCTTCTTCACGATCTTCACGAAGATCCTGCTGCCCGTGTCGCTGCCGATCTTCATGGTGTGCCTGATCTGGCAATTTACGCAGATCTGGAACGACTTCCTGTTCGGTATCGTGTTCTCCGGTGTCGATTCGATGCCGATCACGGTGGCGCTGAACAACCTCGTGAACACCTCGACCGGCGTGAAGGAATACAACGTGGACATGGCCGGCGCGATCATCGCGGCATTGCCGACGCTGCTCGTCTACATCATCGCCGGACGTTACTTCGTGCGCGGCCTGACGGCCGGCGCGGTGAAGGGCTGAGCGGGCCAATTCAAGCGATACGAGGGGCATGCCCCTCGCGAGCGCGGCGGCGCTCCACCGAATCAGTGCGACTGATCGAGCGCCGCCGTCACACAGACGTTTTCAGGCAGTACCAGAGACTAGAGGATTCACAGCATGGCAAGCCTTTCCATCCGTGACGTGTACAAGACTTACCCGAACGGGGTGCCGGTTCTCAAAGGTGTCAACATCGACATCGAAGACGGCCAGTTCCTGATCCTGGTCGGCGGCTCGGGCTGCGGCAAGTCGACGCTGCTCAACATGATCGCCGGCCTCGAAACCGTGACCAAGGGCGAGATCCAGATCGACGGTAAGACGGTCAACAACCTGTCGCCGAAAGATCGCGACATCGCGATGGTGTTCCAGTCGTACGCGCTCTATCCGTCGATGACGGTGCGCGAGAACATCTCGTTCGGCCTGAACATCCGCAAGGTGCCGAAGCAGGAGCAGACGCAGATCGTCGAGCGCGTGTCGAACACGCTGCAGATCAAGCATCTGCTCGATCGCAAGCCGGGGCAGCTCTCGGGCGGCCAGCGCCAGCGCGTGGCGATGGGCCGCGCACTCGCACGCGATCCGGTGATGTTCCTGTTCGACGAGCCGCTGTCGAACCTCGACGCCAAGCTGCGTATCGAGATGCGCTCGGAAATCAAGTTGCTGCATCAGCGCCTCGGCACGACGATCGTCTACGTGACGCACGACCAGATCGAAGCGATGACGCTCGGCGATCGCATCGCGGTGATGAAGGACGGCATCGTGCAGCAGTTCGGCGCGCCGCAGGAAATCTACGACTCGCCGTCGAACCTGTTCGTCGCGGGCTTCATCGGCGCGCCGCCGATGAACTTCATCGAGGGCAAGCTCGTCGAGCAGGGCTCGGGCGTCGGCATCGAACTCGATACGGGCGTAGCGCGCAAGGTGGTCGTGCTGCCGTTCGATACGGCGAAGGTGCGCTCGCACGTCGGCAACAACGTGATTCTCGGCCTGCGCCCGGAGCGCATCACCGACGCGCGCGGCGCGCACGGCGACGACTCGAAGCTGCAGCCGGTCGAAGTGAAGGTCGACGTGATCGAGCCGACCGGTCCGGACACGCTCGTGTTCGCGCAGATCAACGGCAAGCGCGTGGTGAGCCGCGTGCATCCGGCGTCGAACCCGCAGCCGCAGATGAACGCGACGCTGCTGTTCGATACGTCGAAGGCCGTGCTGTTCGATCCGGCGAACGAAGAGCGGATCGCCTGATTGGGCGGATCGCGCGGATTGCGCGACTTGCACGGCGGTTCGTGCAGTGGTTCGCGTAGCGCAAGCAGTGTGATGCGTTGAGTCCGCTGCTTCAGCGTTGAATCAAACCCCCTGTGTCGTATTACGCAGGGGGTTTTGTTTTTTGCGCGGACTTCATGAGGTTGAAGAGCTTCGCGTTCTACGCTCCATCCGGCAGACGCAAATCCGGATTGTTGCTCGTAAGCTCGCTGACCCAATCGATGAACGCGCGCAGCCGCGAACTCAGATTGCGGCGATGCGCATAGAGAATCGACAGCGGCGTGGCCGGGCTCGTGTACTCGCCGAGAATCTCCTTCAACGCGCCTTGCTGGATCATCTCGGCGACCATGAAGCGCGACGGCTGGATGATGCCGTGGCCGAGCACGCCCGCGTTGATGTACACCGAGCCGTCGTTCACCGAGAGCACGCTATTCATCGAGACGCGCTCGATCTCGCCGTCCACTTCGTATTCGAACGGAAAGGTCTTGCCGCTGCGCGCGGACACGTAGTTGACCGCGCGGTGTTCGCTGAGTGCTTCGAGCGTGGCCGGCGTGCCGTACTTGTCCAGATACGCGGGCGACGCGCACGTGACGATGCGCGCGAGGCCGATGCGCCGCGCGACGAGGCTCGACTCCTCGGGCGTGCCCATGCGGATCACGCAATCGACGCCGTCCTGAATCAGATCGATGTTGCGATCCGCGAGGCCGAGCCGCACGTCGATGGCGGGGTACCGGCGGTAGAAGTCGTCGAGCGCGGGCAGCAGCAGTGAACGCGCGAGCGTGCCGGATGTGTCGACGCGGATCGTGCCGGCCGGGTTTTCGCGCTTGTTCGACAGCGACGATTCGGCGTCGGTGACGTCGGCGAGGATGCGCACGCAACGCTCGTAGAACGCCGCGCCGTCTTCCGTCACGCTCACCTGGCGCGTGGAGCGGTTGAGCAGCCGCACGCCGACGTGCTCTTCCAATGCCTGGATCGTGCGGCTGACCTTGGCGCGCGGCAGGTCGAGCGATTCGGATACCTTGGTGAAGCTGTTCGCTTCGACCACACGCGTGAAGATCTCCATCGCTTCGAAACGGTCCATGGTGTGTGCCTTGTGGGTGGGGGCGAGAGCCTGCAGGTTACGTGGCGATGCGAATTGGGTGCGGCTTTCGCCAGATTTCGCCATCGAACATGCCCGCAGCATAAAGAGTACTCAGATTGGCGTGGACAGTCACGTCCCGCGCAGTCGAACAGGGGTGTTTGCTGTACATTGATCGGCCGCTTCCATCACAAAGGTATCCGAATGCTGGACGACAGAGACGCTAGCGCGAGACTGAGGGAAATCCGGGGCGAACTGGCGCAATACTACGAAGCCTCGAAGGCGGCATTGGCGCACCATGCCAGCGCGCCGACCGAGGAGGACATCGCGACACACATCGAAGGCGATCCCCTTTGCAAAGCGACGATCGAGGGCTGGAAATCCGAGCTTCCTGCGCTCCTGCAATCGCTTCGCGATGGCATTGACGCTCAGGAAAACGCGAACGGGCCGAACTATCCCGAAGCTGGCCGTTTGCAGACGGAACTCGACATGGCCGAAGAGTTGAGCGATGGGCTCGATTTTCGCAATTACGGCCTGCTTGTCGATGGGCCGGAGGGCGAAGAGCAGGAGGACGAAGAATCGGTTCCCGCCACGAAACCCGGCGCTGACAGATCTTTTGAAACGCTATCGCGGCTGTCGATTACGGCGTTCCATACGCTGGTCAAAGACCCTCTTCAAAAGCTGCTGCAAGGCGAGATCTTCAGCGTCGAAGCGGAGGCCGATACCGGTAGCGCCGTGGCGAAGGTGTTGGACCAGGCTGCTTCGTCCGATCTCGTCGTTCGTTATAGCCATGCCGGAGCACTGTACACGGCGGCAAGCCGGATCCGGTTTCTGAAGCCGCGCACCGGGGCGCAGAAGAAGCCTTTTGAGCCGTCCGTGACTCTTAGAAATACGGTCAAGGGCTCTTACGAGTGCACCGAGATCAACAAGCTACACAGGGCGGTGAAGCTGTTTCGGGCCGGACACCCCGTCATCGTGCCGCGGTACCTCTGTGCTGCGCGGGTATTCAAAGACCGGAGCGGAGCGCCTGTGCGGCTTTACGATTTGCTCGTGCTTGAAACCGTGCCGTTCATCGAACATTGCTTCGACGCAGGCGCGCTCGATTTGCCGAAGCTTCGCAGGGACTTCGAACTCGAGCTGAAAGCCCTCACGAAGGAGCAAAAAGACAATCCGGACCGGAAGGGGACCGAAGTGAACGTCGAGCCGAAGCAGAGGGATTGGGCGGGGATACGGGAGTTTGAAGGCAACAGCTTCTTGTTCGTCAACAAAACTTATCTCGAACAGAACGGACTGCCCCACCTGTATCAACTGATGGGGCAGTAAGCGTCGGGACGATTCGAGTCATCCATCCGCGAGCATTTCGCCGCTGCTTCAGCGATTGCGAAATGCTCGCACGATACCCGGCCGTCGATTCTGATGGTGTCTGGATGCAAGTGCGGGTGTTGCGGGTGTGCTTGCCGGTTGCTGTTTGCCGTTCGCTGACTTCCGCTCAATCCCGATCCGGCGCACCGAGCGGAAACAGCGGCCGATACGGCCGCGCCTCGTCGACCGCGCGCGCAAACGACGGCCGCGCGAGCAGCCGCTGCCGGTACGCGCGCACATGAGCTAAGGCCGGGTCGATCGGATGCGTCCAGTCGGCGTAGAACAGGGACGGGCCGGCGCCGCAGTCGGCGAGGCTGAAGCTGTCGCCGGCGGCCCATTCGCGTTCGGCCATCAGCCTGTCGAGCCACGCGTAGGCGGTATCGAGCATCGCGCGGGCGTCGGCGACGCCGCGCGGGTCGCGCTCGCTGTTCGCGCGCAGGCTGTCGTAGACGATTTTCTGCTGCGGCGTCGAGATGTAGTTGTCGAAGAAGCGGTCCATGCTGCGCACGTCGAGCGCGGCGCGCGCGTCGGCGGGCAGCAGCGCGACGGGCCCGGGATGATGCAGGCCGAGATATTCGATGATGATGCTCGCTTCCATCACGGTGCGGCCGCCGTCGACGAGTAACGGAAAGCGCTTGATCGGCCACAGCGCGGCGAATTCGGCCATGACTTGCGGGTCGTCGTGCGCGAGCAGGCGCAGCTCGAACGGCGTGCCGTTTTCGTAGAGCGCGGTCAGGACCTTCTGGCAATAGGACGAGAACGGGTGGGCATAAAGCTGCAGAGGCATCGCGGTCACCTTTGACGGTTGCACAGGTTGCACAACGACGGCCACCATGGCCGTTTACCTCGCGACGAACGACGGCGGCGAAAATCGACAGCGAACGAAGCGTTGCTGGTGCGGCGGGAGGTCAGCGGACCCGCGCGCAACGAGTCCAGCGTGGATGAAGCGCTTCAGTCCCGTCCCGCTCAAGGCTTCGCATGAGCCGGCAACGCCGCCGGCTGCAACAGCACGACCACGGCACCGGCGCCGCCGTCGTGCGGGCGCGCCTGACAGAACGCGATGACCTCGGACTTCTGCACGAGCCACGCCCGCACCTTGCCCTTCAACACCGGCTCCTTGCCGATCGACCCCAAACCCTTGCCGTGAATCACGCGCAAACACCGCAAGCCGCGCTTCACCGATTCGCGGATGAATTCCGCCAGCGCCTCGCGCGCTTCCTCGCGCCGCATGCCGTGCAGATCGATCTGCGCCTGCACGATCCAGTCGCCGCGCCGTAGTTTGCGCACGACGTCGCGGCTCACGCCGGGGCGGCAATACGACAGCGTTTCGTCGGTGTCGAGCAGCACTTCGGGATCGAATTCATCGGAGATCGCTTCCTGCAGCACCGCTTCTTCGTCAAGCCGCGTTTGCACCGGCAGCGGCGGCGGGGGATTGCGGCTCGGCGTTGCGCGCGCTGGAGCCGCGAGCGGCGCGACTTCGCCGATCTCACGGCGGAACAGATCGGCGTCCGCCGCGGCTTCGCGCTGCGCCGCCTTGGCCACTGCCTGTTCGCGTTCGCGCCGCTGCGCATCGCCTTTTAGTGCGTCGCGTAACGCGCCGAGGCCGGCGAGCCCCGCCGCACGGTCCAGCTTCTGCGCAACAGCGGGCACGGCAGGTTCCGGCGCGGGACGCGCGGCGGCTGGCGCACGTTTCGGTTCGTTGGGGTGGGGCAGATTCTTCGGCATATCGGCAATACACGCAGCAAAGTAGATGGGTTGCGGGGCGTGGTCGGCTGGCGGATCGGGTCGCTCGTGCGGGGTGCGGGATCGGGACCGACATGCTCAACGCAGAGGCGCAGCACAGAAGCGCAACACAGAAGCGCAACACAGAAGCACAGGACGCAAAAAAGGCCGCCGGCGTTTCAGCCGCGGCCTTTCTGTCGAGCAGACGGCCGGGCTGCGCCCTGCCGTCATTTTACCGTTGCGCTTCCTCTCGCGAGCTCGCGCTGCGCTCAGGCGCGGCGGATCAACGCTCCGCTTCCTGGCTCATCGCATGCTCGCCGGCCATCTCGTCGATGGTTTCGAGATAGCGCTGCGCGTCGAGCGCGGCCATGCAGCCGGTGCCCGCGCTCGTGATGGCCTGACGGTACACGTGGTCCTGCACGTCGCCCGCGGCGAACACGCCCGGCACGCTCGTCGCGGTCGCGAAACCGTTCAGGCCGCCCTTCGTGATGATGTAGCCGTTTTTCATCTCGAGCTGGCCTTCGAAGATGTCCGTGTTCGGCTTGTGGCCGATCGCGACGAACAGGCCCTGCAGCGCGATGTCGGTGGTTTCGCCGGTTTGCGTGTGCTTGATGCGCAGGCCGGTCACGCCGGAGTTGTCGCCGGTCACTTCGTCGAGCACGTGGTTCCACTTGATCTCGACGACGCCTTCTTTCTCTTTGGCGAGCAGGCGGTCGATCAGGATCGGCTCGGCGCGGAACTTGTCGCGGCGATGGATCACGGTCACCTTTTTCGCGATGCCGGCGAGGTAGAGCGCTTCTTCGACCGCGGTATTGCCGCCGCCGACGACAGCCACGTGCTGCTGCTTGTAGAAGAACCCGTCGCAGGTCGCGCAGGCCGACACGCCCTTGCCCATGAAGGCTTCTTCCGACGGCAGGCCAAGGTATTGCGCCGACGCGCCGGTCGAGATGACGAGCGAGTCGCAGGTGTATTCGCCCGAATCACCGATCAGGCGGATCGGCTTTTCGTCGAGCTTCGCCGTATGGATGTGGTCGAAGATGATTTCGGTGTTGAAGCGCTCGGCGTGCTCCAGGAAGCGCGTCATCAATTCCGGGCCCTGCACGCCCTGGGCGTCGGCGGGCCAGTTTTCGACATCGGTCGTGGTCATCAGCTGGCCGCCCTGCGCGAGGCCCGTGATGAGCACCGGCGACAGGTTGGCGCGCGCCGCGTAGACCGCCGCCGTGTAGCCGGCGGGACCGGAACCGAGAATCAGAACCTTGGCGTGTTTCGTGGGAGTTGCGGGCATGATCGAATCCTTGTACGGCGCGCGGCTCGCCATGCGAGGCCGTGCGTTTTGAGCTGTAACTGTAGATGGGTATCAGTCCGGCATTATAAAGGGCGGGGCGCGCGGCTGCGCCATGAAGCTTTCCGATTGCCGCGATAGCGCGACGGCGTCGCCGTCGGTGCAAGCCGCGCTCCCGCGCTTCCATAGCCAAACGGTCAAGTTACCGTCATTTACAGCCTTGCGCGGGGCGCAGCGTTTACAATAGGCCGGATCGAAGTTTCCGGTAGCCGGGATCGGGCCCGAAGCCGCGCGGAGCGAGGCTCGGGCCGCGGTCCCGGCGGCAGTTCCAGCCTGAACCGGCTACCCCAGGCAACAGGATCAATGGCAAAAGCTCCTTATTCCGCGAGTGCGCAGGCATTGCCGCACCGCATGTCGCGTCTCTTCACCGAAATCCGCTGGATTCTGCAGGTGGCGCTCGGCGTCTTCCTGCTGATGTCGCTCGTCAGCTACAGCCGGCACGATCCGAGTTGGACCCACGCCGCGCAGGTCGACCATATCTCGAACTGGGCGGGCCGCGTCGGCGCGTGGACCTCGGACATCCTGCTGCTGCTCTTCGGCCTGTCCGCGTACTGGTGGATCGTGCTGCTCGGCCGCCATATCTCCGCGAACTACCAGCGCATCACCCGCCACGAAGAGCCGCAGGACGACGCGCCGCGCGGCGTGAGCTGGCTCGCTGACGCGTTCGCGTTCCTGCTCGTGCTGCTGTCGTGCAACGGCCTCGAGGCGCTGCGCATGTGGTCGCTGAAAGTGCAACTGCCGCGCGCGCCGGGCGGTGTGGTCGGCGAGGCCGTCGCGCGTGGCGTGTCGCACGCGCTCGGTTTTACCGGCGGCACGCTCGCGCTGCTGATCGGGCTTGCGATCGGGCTGTCGCTGTACTTCCGCTTTTCGTGGCTGTCGGTTGCGGAGAGGGTCGGCGAGTCGCTCATTTCCGCCGTCACGTTCGCGAAGCTGCGCCGTGAAGCAGGGCGCGACCGCAAGCTCGGCGAAGCGGCTGCGGTGAAGCGCGAAGGCAAGGTCGAGAAGGGCCGCGTGCGCATCGAGGAGCACGAGCCCGTTGTGATCGTGCCGCCCGTCATCACGCCGGCGAAGTCCGAGCGCGTCGAAAAGGAACGGCAGGTGCCGCTCTTTACCGATCTGCCGGGCGACTCCACGTTGCCGCCCATCTCGCTGCTCGACCCCGCGCCCGCCGCGCAGGAAACCGTCTCCGCGGACACGCTGGAATTTACCTCGCGTCTGATCGAAAAGAAGCTCAAGGACTTCGGCGTCGATGTCAGCGTGGTCGCCGCCTATCCGGGCCCGGTCGTCACGCGCTACGAAATCGAGCCGGCCACCGGTGTGAAGGGCAGCCAGATCGTCAATCTCGCGAAGGACCTCGCGCGTTCGCTGTCGCTCGTGTCGATTCGCGTCGTCGAAACGATTCCGGGCAAGAACTACATGGCGCTCGAACTGCCGAACCAGCGCCGTCAAACCGTGAGCCTCTCCGAAATTCTCGGCTCGGCCGTCTACGCGGACGCCGCGTCGCCGCTCACGATGGGCCTCGGCAAGGACATCGGCGGCAAGCCCGTATGCGCCGATCTCGCGAAGATGCCGCACCTGCTCGTCGCCGGCACGACCGGCTCGGGCAAGTCGGTCGGCATCAACGCGATGATCCTCTCGCTGCTCTACAAGGCGAGCGCCGAGCAGGTGCGCATGATCCTGATCGATCCGAAGATGCTCGAAATGAGCGTCTACGAAGGCATTCCGCATCTGCTGTGTCCGGTCGTGACCGACATGCGCCAGGCGGGCCACGCGCTCAACTGGGCGGTCGCCGAAATGGAACGCCGCTACAAGCTCATGAGCAAGCTCGGCGTGCGCAACCTCGCCGGCTACAACAACAAGATCGACGAAGCGGCTAAGCGCGACGAGAAGCTGCCGAATCCGTTCAGCCTCACGCCGGACGATCCGGAGCCGCTCACGCGCCTGCCGAACATCGTGATCGTGATCGACGAGCTGGCCGACCTGATGATGGTGGTCGGCAAGAAGGTCGAAGAGTTGATCGCGCGCATCGCGCAGAAAGCGCGCGCGGCAGGGCTCCACCTGATTCTCGCCACGCAGCGTCCGTCGGTCGACGTGATCACCGGCCTCATCAAGGCCAACGTGCCGACGCGCATGGCGTTCCAGGTGTCGTCGAAAATCGACTCGCGCACGATTCTCGACCAGCAGGGCGCGGAGTCGCTGCTCGGTATGGGCGACATGCTCTATCTGCCGCCGGGCAGCGGCCTGCCCGTGCGTGTGCATGGCGCGTTCGTCTCGGACGAAGAGGTGCACCGCGTCGTCGACAAGCTCAAGGAGCAGGGCGAGCCGAACTACATCGAGGGCATTCTCGAAGGCGGCGTGGGCGGCGAGGGCGACGAAGGCTCGGCGGGAACCGCGTCCACCGATGGCGAGTCGGACCCGTTATACGATCAGGCCGTCGACGTCGTGTTGAAGAACCGCCGCGCGTCGATCTCGCTCGTGCAGCGGCACTTGCGCATCGGCTACAACCGGGCGGCGCGTCTGCTCGAACAGATGGAGAATTCGGGCGTGGTGTCGGCGATGTCGTCGAACGGCAATCGCGAGATTCTGGCGCCGGCGCGGGAAGCGGAATAAGGCGCATGCGGTGTGCGGCGCCGCGGCCTGCCGCTGGGTACGCTTGAGCGCCACGCATCAGGGGCGCTCATCACATGGCTTCACCTAGCGTGGCCTTGCACCGAATTCAATCAAGGGAGAAAACCATATGCAAGCAATTGCGCAGCAGGACGCCCGGGAGCGTCAATCGGGCTGCCTCGGCCAACTCGCGCGCAAGATCGCGCGCGGTGTGGGCAGCGCCGCGATCGGCGCGTCGCTGCTCGTCGCCTCGCAGGCATTCGCGAGCGGCACCGAGCAACTGAAGGCGTTCGTCGCACAGGTCCATTCGGCGCGCGGCACCTTCGTGCAGCAGGAAGTGCGCGCGCCGAGCAAGGCGCAGGGCGCGAGCGGCGCGCTGTCCACCATGAACGTGGCGAAGCCCACCACGTCGAGCGGCACGTTCACGTTCGCGCGGCCCGGCAAGTTCATCTGGCAATACGAAAAGCCCTACGCGCAACTGCTGCAGGCGGACGGCGATAAGCTCTACGTCTACGACAAGGATTTGAATCAGGTCACGGTGCGCAGCCTCGGCAATGCGCTCGGCGCGAGCCCGGCGGCGATCCTGTTCGGCAGTAACGATCTGGACAAGAACTTCACGCTGCGCGACGCGGGCGTGAAGGCCGGCATCGACTGGCTCGAATTGACGCCGAAGGCCAAGGACACGCAGTTCCAGCGCGTCGGAATCGGCTTCAAGGACGGCAATCTCGAAGCGATGGAATTGCACGACGTGTTCGGCAACGTGACGCTGCTGACGTTTTCGAACATCCAGAAGAATCCGCCGCTGCCGCCCGACACGTTCAAGTTCACCGTGCCGAAGGGCGCGGACGTGCTCAACGGATAAGCGGATGGCGGGCGCCGCGTGTTGCGCGCCGCTACGATCGGCCGCAAAGCCGCGCCTTTTGAGCGCGGCTTTTTTCAATCGGGCCGCGGCGCCGGCGAGCGAGTCATGCGCGGGCAAGTCCTACAGCCAATATGGTCTCTTCAGCGGATGTCATCGTTTAATGCGAGACTGCCATGACCGGTATTGCCAGAGGATTGGCGTAGGCGTGTCTGATCCTTTCCAGAGGATCGTCCATATTCTTTAACAATCTTTTTGCTGCGGCGCAGCAAGATAACGCCTACACTGATCGAAGCCAGTAGTTGCTTCGAATGTTTGGAAAGTGAGGCCTATCATGATCCTGTCTCCGTCACACAATTTGAGTTCGTCCCCGACGCTTCACGTCTTCGAGCAGGAAGGCGGGTGGCATTGGGGTATCACGATCCCGAGACCGATGGGCAGCGGCGTCAAGGTCATCGATTACAGCGAGAGAACCTTTGTCGACGAGGCCGAGGCCCAGCGGGACGGCAAGCGGGCGCTCGAGCGCTTCGCCGACATGCCCGCGCTTGCTCTCGAGCGGCATTAGAACGCGGATTCAGAAGCGGCGAAATAGCGGCGATATCGGGATTTCACCGCAGGAAATTCATAAAGATAAAACGCCCGGCATTCCCAATATGCGAGAAATCTGCATATATTTTTAACCTGGTGGAGATCGAAGCGAGAGTGTCACGGTTTTTTTGAGGCATTCGCTTTTAGCTTCGCCCTTGTCGAGAACGAAATTTACCGGCTCCCGGCAAGATCGGAAAATGCAACGCAATGCGCAAGCAATGGAGAGCCACCCGCTTTTTTGGAGCGAGGCGTTTCTCCCGGAAATGCGCGCGATATTCAGTTCATAACCCCGTTATTTTGAAAGCCGGCGGAATTGCTGAAGAATAGGCGTTCGTCCGGCCGATTGCGCTCGTGAGTGGCACCTGATAGGCACCTGCACCTGGTAGGCACCTGAGCGACGCTGTCCCGCCGGCCCGCGCGGTCATCGCGTTGCCTTCCCACCTTGCCGAGCCACGATGAACACTTCCTCCTTCGTTTCCCCCGAAGCCGGCGAACGCCCCCAGCCGCTGTCCGGCAACGCGATGCCGCGTTGCGGCGGCATCGCGACGATGATGCGTCTGCCGAACGTCGGTTCACCCGAGGGCTTCGACGCGTGCTTCGTCGGCGTGCCGTTCGATCTCGGCACGTCGAACCGTACCGGCGCGCGCTTCGGGCCCCGCCAGATCCGCAGCGAGTCGGTGCTGCTGCGGCCGTACAACATGGCGACGCGCGCGGCGCCGTTCGATTCGCTGCGCGTGGCCGATCTCGGCGACGTCGCGATCAATCCGTACAACCTGCACGATTCGATCGCGCGAATCGAAACTGCATACGATGAAATTCTCGCGCACGGCTGCAAGCCGATCACGCTCGGCGGCGATCACACGATTGCGCTGCCGATCCTGCGCGCGATTCATCGCAAACATGGCAAGGTCGGCCTGATTCACGTCGACGCGCATGCGGACGTCAACGACACGATGATGGGCGAGAAGATCGCGCACGGCACGCCGTTTCGCCGCGCGGTCGAAGAGGGGCTGCTCGATTGCGGGCGCGTCGTGCAGATCGGTCTGCGCGGTACCGGCTACGCGGCCGAAGACTTCGACTGGTGCCGCGATCAGGGCTTCGAGGTCGTGCAGGTCGAGGCATGTTGGAACCAGTCGCTCGTGCCGCTGATGGCGCGCGTGCGTGAACGGATGGGCGATGGCCCGGTGTACATCACGTTCGATATCGACGGGATCGATCCGGCCTTTGCGCCGGGCACGGGCACGCCGGAAATCGCCGGGCTCACGGTGCCGCAGGCGCTCGAAATCATTCGCGGCGCGCGCGGGCTGAATGTCGTCGGCTGCGATCTGGTCGAGGTCGCGCCGCCGTACGATCCGTTCGGCACGACCGCGCTGCTCGGTGCGAATCTCGCGTTCGAGTTGCTGTGCGTGCTGCCGGGCGTCGAGTATCGGACTGTGCCGTGTTCAGCCACGAGCGTTTGAACGGTCACGCATACGCAGTCTTGCGCGCCGACACGAACACGAAATAGCACACTGCGCCGATCGCAAGCGAAGGCAGCGTCGCGCCGAGATTAGGCAGCCACTGATTGATCACCTGGTACGCGGCGATGCCGATTGCCCACGCGACGAATGCGCTCAGATGCCAGCCGCCCGAGAAGCCGTACCGGCCGCGTACGTCGGCGAGCACGGCCGCTTCGATGCGGCGCTTGCGCACGATGAAGTGATCCATCAGCACGACGCCGAAGAGCGGCGCGAACACCGAGCCGATCAGCAGCAGGAAGTTCTGATACTTCGCCATCGGCACGAGCAGCGCGATCAGCGTGCAGAGCGCGCCGAACGCGGCCGACAGCAGCGGCACGCTCGCGCGCGTCCAGAATGTGCCGGTCGACACCGCGGCCGAGTGGATGTCGGCGAACGCATTGTCGATTTCGTCGATCAGGATCAGCAGCAGCGCCAGGCCGCCGCCGGCTTGAGCGAGCGCGCCGGTCAGCAGCGCATCGCCGCCGCCCGCCGCGAGGCCGTAGATCGCGCCGAGCGCATAGAACCAGATGTTCGCAATGCCGTAGCCGTACAGCGTGCCGCGGAACGTCTCGCCGGCGCGGCGGCCGAAGCGCGTGTAGTCGGCGATCAGCGGCAGCCACGAGAGCGGCATCGCGACCACGAGGTCGATGGCGCCGCCGAACGACATCTCGCCTGTGCCGGGGCGGCGCATGAGTTCGGCGAGGTTGTGCCGCGCAAGCAGGTTCCACGTGAGCCAGGCGGCGCCCGCGAGCAGCAGCCAGATGCCCCACCTGCGCAGAAAGCGCCGTACGAACGACAGCGGACCGCTGATCGCAAGCAGCGTCGCGAGCAGGCCGAAGATCACGGTCCAGACGAGCGGCATCGAGAGGCCGAATGCCTGTTTGGCGAGTGCCTCGGCGGAATCGCGCATCACGATCACTTCGAACGAGCCCCAGCCGACCAGTTGCACCATGTTCAGCACGGCCGGCACCGACGCGCCGCGCACGCCGAGCGTCGGGCGCAGCGACGACATCGCCGCGAGCCCCGTGTCCGTGCCGATCACGCCCGCGAGCGCGAGCAGCACGACGCCGATCACGCTGCCGAGCACGATCGCGACGAGCGCGTGCGGCAGCGACAGCCCCGGCACCAGCAAGGCGCCCGCCTGCGCGACGAGCAGACCGATGCCGAGGGAGAACCAGAGCGCGAACGCGTCGCCGGTGCGGAAGGCGCGGCGCGCGTCGGGCACCGGCGTGAGCGGCGCGTAGGTGGAGCCGGTGTCGCCGGCGAGAGGGTCTTGTGCCATCTGATCTCTGTTCCTGTTGGTGTTACCTGGGTGTTACCTGGGTGTTGCCTGGATGTTGCCTGGGCCTTGCCTGGATGTCGCTTGCTGAATCGCTGGTGTCGCGTTGGTTGTACGGTGCTGCTTCCGGCGCATCGGCCGCCCGCCGTCACTGTCATAATGCAGGACGTTGCCCGTCCATTGCGTGGCGTCATGTCTCGTGCTCCGGCGCGGGCTTTGCGCTCATCCGGCCGGCCGCCGTGTCCATCTCACCGGACGGCGGGCCTGCGTATTGCATCCGGAAAAGCCGAGATTATCCCCAAAACGTCATGTTTGAAGAAACCCGTGCCAATGTTCCGCTCGCCGAACGCCTGCGGCCTCGCAATATCGACGAAGTGATCGGCCAGGCGCATCTGCTCGGCCCGAACAAGCCGCTCAGGGTCGCGTTCGAATCCGGCGAAGCCCATTCGATGATCCTCTGGGGGCCGCCCGGCGTCGGCAAGACCACGCTCGCGCGGCTCATGGCCGACGCGTTCCATGCCGAGTTCATCGCGTTGTCGGCGGTGCTCTCGGGCGTGAAGGATATCCGCGAGGCGGTCGAGACCGCGCAGATTCATCGTGCGAACGGGCATCAGACGCTCGTGTTCGTCGACGAAGTGCATCGCTTCAACAAGAGCCAGCAAGACGCGTTCTTGCCGCACGTCGAGTCGGGGCTGTTCGTGTTCGTCGGCGCGACGACCGAGAACCCGTCGTTCGAGGTCAATAGCGCGCTGCTTTCGCGCGCGGCGGTCTACGTGCTGAAGAGCCTCACCGACGACGAACAGCGCGAACTGCTCGAGCGTGCGCAGCGGGAGCTCGGCGGCCTCACGTTCACCGACGAAGCGCGCGCCGCGCTGATCGGTTCCGCCGATGGAGACGGCCGCAAGCTCCTGAACAACCTCGAAATCGTCGCGCGCGCGGCGGCTCAGCAGAAGACCACCGAGATCGACGGCACGCTGCTCGGCAGTGCGCTTGCGGAAAACCTGCGCCGCTTCGACAAGGGCGGCGACGCATTCTACGACCAGATCAGCGCGCTGCATAAATCGGTGCGCGGCAGCAATCCGGACGGCGCGCTCTACTGGTTCTGCCGCATGCTCGACGGCGGCGCGGATCCGCGCTACCTCGCGCGGCGCATCGTGCGCATGGCGTGGGAGGACATCGGTCTCGCCGACCCGCGCGCCGCGCGCATCACGCTCGACGCCGCCGAAACCTACGAGCGGCTCGGCACGCCCGAGGGCGAACTGGCGCTCGCGCAGGCGGTCATCTATCTGGCGGTCGCACCGAAATCGAACGCCGGGTACAACGCGTATAACGAGGCGCGGCGCTTCGTCGGCAAGGATCAGTCGCGCGCGGTGCCGGTACATCTGCGCAATGCGCCCACGAAGCTCATGAAGGAGCTCGGCTACGGCCACGACTACCGCTACGCGCACGATGAACCCGATGCGTACGCGGCCGGCGAGACCTATCTGCCGGACGGCATGCGCGAGCCGCACTGGTATGAGCCGACGCCGCGCGGGCTCGAAGGCAAGATCGGCGAGAAGCTCGCAAGGCTCGCTGATCTCGATGCGCAGTGGCGCGCGCAGAACAAGGTGAAGAAGGGCTGAAGCGCATGGCAGGCTCGTGGCGATGCCGCGCCCGCCTCTCACCCTCCAGACGTTCCGGCCGCCCGCGCCGGTGCGTTAAAATCGCGGTTTCATACAACGAACATCCGTCCCATCCCATGCTCGACATCCAGCTGCTGCGCAAAGACCTCGACGGCGTCGCGAGGCGCCTCGCCGACCGCGGCTATACCCTCGACGTGGCGGCCTTCACCGCGCTCGAAGCGGAACGCCGCGACACCCAAACCCGCACCGAAGAAATGCAGGCGCGCCGCAACAGCCTGTCGAAGCAGATCGGCGCGATGAAAGGGCGCGGCGAGGACACCTCGGCGGTGATGGCCGAAGTCGGCGGCATCGGCGACGAGATGAAGGCGTCGGCCGCGAAGCTCGACGACATTCAGAAGCGTCTGTCGGACCTGCTGCTCGGCGTACCGAACCTGCCGCACGAGAGCGTGCCGGTGGGCCGCGACGAAACGGAAAACGTCGAAGTGCGCCGCTGGGGCACGCCGCGCCAGTTCGATTTCGAGGTCAAGGATCACGTCGACGTCGGCACGCCGCTCGGCCTCGATTTCGAAACGGGCGCGAAGCTCTCGGGCGCGCGCTTCACGATGCTGCGCGGCCAGATTGCGCGGCTGCATCGCGCGCTCGCGCAGTTCATGATCGACACGCACACGCAGCAGCACGGCTATACCGAGATCTACACGCCGTACATCGTGAATCCGGACATTCTGTACGGCACCGGCCAGCTGCCCAAATTCGCGGACGACATGTTCCGCGTCGAGAAGGGCGGCGGCGAACACACCGTCACGCAGTATCTGATCTCGACGTCGGAAATTTCGCTGACCAACACGGTGCGCGAGAGCATCGTCGAGGCGGACGCGCTGCCGATCAAGCTGACCGCGCATTCGCCGTGCTTCCGCTCGGAAGCGGGCTCGTATGGCCGCGACACGCGCGGCATGATCCGCCAGCATCAGTTCGACAAGGTCGAGATGGTGCAGATCGTCGCGCAGGAAGCGTCGTACGATGCGCTCGAACAGATGGTCGGCCACGCCGAGACGATTCTGCAGAAGCTCGAGTTGCCGTATCGCGTGATTACGCTGTGCACCGGCGACATGGGTTTTTCGGCCACGAAGACCTACGACCTCGAAGTGTGGCTGCCCGCGCAGAACACGTACCGCGAGATCTCGAGCTGCTCGAACACCGAGTCGTTCCAGGCGCGGCGCATGCAGGCGCGTTATCGCAACGCGCAGGGCAAGCCGGAACTCGTACATACGCTGAACGGCTCGGGGCTCGCGGTGGGCCGCACGCTCGTCGCCGTGCTCGAGAACTTCCAGAACGCCGATGGTTCGGTAACGGTGCCCGCGGCGCTGCGGCCTTATCTCGGCGGCGTCGAGCGGCTGGACGTGCCGGCGGCTTGAAGGCGCGAGGTCAAGGCGGATGTGGTGTCTCGTTGCGTCGTTCGGCGATACCGCAGCCGCTTGCCCTCTGCTTGTCTCCCGTTTGCCAGGCTCCTCTGAAAATTTTTTCGGCAGGGGGCTTGGAAAAGCGGATCGAGCTGTTTTATAATCGCTTTCTCCCAAGCAACGACCCGCTTGGATCTGACGAAGCAGTAGCTGGAAGTTGAAGCCGCACTGCGAGTTGGGATACCCGGAAAGGTGGCAGAGTGGTCGAATGCGCTGGACTCGAAATCCAGTGTACGGTTATACCGTACCGTGAGTTCGAATCTCACCCTTTCCGCCAAATTCTGAAGACCCCTTGATCTCACTGAGATCGAGGGGTTTTTGCTTTTGGCTGTCGAATTCCTTTGCCAAGGCAATTTGAAATTATTTGTACACGAGCCATTTACCGCTCGTCATCCTTTTCGTTTCTGCCGCCCTGCAAATATCTCAATCGACGCACGCCGCACGGTCCCCTAAGTCATATCTGGTACATATTCAGAGTTGGCGGCTGCGTGTCATAGGGGGTCGAAGTCCGAAAGTTTGCGGGCGACCGGCCCTCGGATCAACTTCTGAAAATGCGAATCTTCGCGGACCCCACAATTCTTGGAAATATTTTCCTTTTTTAGACGAAAAGTACTATTTTCTCCTGGCCTAATCCCTTAGGTCGGGGTACGATTTACGCCGACTGCAGCTTTTACGGGAATAATTTTCCTGTAAGCGATGGCTGCGAAGGCAATCGGTAAAAGGTTCGCGGGGTAGGTGACCGCGATCCCATACGCACCCGCTCCTGTCAATCTGGGCCACCGCGAGAAGCGCATTCGCGAACATCGGTCCAATCGGACATTCAAGACGTGCGTTCAAAGCACTTCAGGACAGTTGTTTTTAAGGACTGCAAATTTATTGTTTCGGGTCCTTATTCACTGTCCGTCCGAATCCCAGCAAATACATTCCGGTCTTTTTATCGGGAATTTTCCCGACCTTGGACATTACTCAGCATGATAAAACGACGTCAATTTGTCGGCGGCCTGACTGCACTCAGCGCAAGCTATCTTTTGAGCGCATGTGGCGCGGGAGGATCAGAAGACGCTAGCGGCAAAGCTTCGGATGCTTCCGGTTCGTCGGGCGCGCCCGGTTCTCCCAGCTCGTCCAACACCGCTGCCAGTGCAACGGCACGAGCGAAGTCGACCGACCCGAACAGCATCTCGATGCCGCCCGCCACCTCCATCACGGACAACTCCGGCAACGTCTGGACGCTTTCCGGCGGTTCGGTCTATCGCAACGGCGCGAAGGCAGGCGATACCTATAACGTCACGCTCGTGCTGTTTTACGGTGGCAATATTTATCATCAAGGCACGGGTGGTCAGTTCTACGAATGGACGGGCTCCGGCTGGGTATCCTGCAACGACCCGCGCCTCGGTGGCACCTCGGCCGACGGTACCGCACTGCCTGATTCGCCGTACATCATCGACAAGGTCGGCGCGATCTGGACACTTTCCAACGGCGTCGTCTACCGGAATGGCGCGACAGTCAGCGAGACGTACAACGTGTCGCTCGTGTTGTGGTATGGCGGCAAGATCTGGCATTGCGGGACGGGCGGTCAGTTCTATGTGAATACGGATGTCGCCGGTCAATGGCTGCCTTGCAGCGATCCGCGCATCGCGATCGCACCGGCCCCGGGCATGTTCTATGGCATGAACGGCCACTTCGACTACGCGTACACGCCCCAACAGCTCGTTTCGATCCTGAAGGCAATGGGCTGCACCAGCTATCGCGTCGGCTGCACCAACGATTCGACCCAGTTGAATGCGGTGATCGGACTCGCGCAGGCGTTCCAGTCGGCCGGCATGACCTTGGTGGTGTTGATCAATCAGGGTGTCTACGACGCCAACAACAATCTGCTCAATGGCGAGTCGGCCGCTTATAGCCAGGGTTACGCGGTAGCGCAGGCGATTGCCAACGCACTGAAGCCGTACGGTGTGACCATTTACGAATGCGGCAACGAGTTGACGAGACAGAACGCGACCGTGCTCAACTTCAGCTACGCGGGGACGAAAGCGTCCGACTTCAACAACGCGAACTGGCCGGTGATGCGAGGCGTGATGCGCGGGATGATCGACGGCGTGAAGTCGGTTCAGTCGAACGCCCAATGCGGCATCAATTTCTGCGTGGCCGATATCGGCGCTTCGGACGCGTTGTGGGACGGCATGCAGCCCGATGGCAGCGGTGGTTACCCGACCGTGCGCTGGGACATCACCACGTGGCACAACTACGAGGTGTACGGCGATGCCTTCGACGTCGGCACGGACGGCGCGGGTCCGGGTTTCGATCTGCCGACTTATTGCAAGGCCCGGTATGGCGTGCCGTTCATCATCTCCGAATGGAACACCGGACCGGAGCAAACAGAGGCCTACCGTGCGAACTACATCACGTCGCAGCTCGGCGAGTTCTATCAGAACCGCAAGACGCACAATATCCAGGCCGTGATGTATTACGTACTCGATAGTGGCGACGCCACGTACGGCATCATCCTCAACGGTAACCCGTTGAATCCGTCGTACAGTGCGTTTACGAGCTTCACGTCGGGCCATCCCGACAACTGACAGGCTAGTATCGACGCAAGCAGTGCTGCTCATTCGCCGGCGATGATGTCCGGCGCAAAGGGCAGCACGCCGACACCTCGTGTGAACATAAGCTTCCCGGAATTTAGTTCGGAAAACTGAATTGTTCGCACGATGGGCGATGAGGTTTGATAAACCTTCCAACCGCGCACCTGCCAGCGCTCCTCTCGATAGCGTAACAACCGCTCTCATACGCACCGCTTCAGCCGCTTTCAGCAGGGTCCATCCGCGATCCTCTGTACAATTGCCCGAAATCGCCCGATCGAGAGGCGGTTGCGGGCCGCTGCGCTTTCGAGCCTGGCGGATCATCTCGCGCCTGACCCCGCGACTCACATCGACTGAATTCATGGCCATTACCTACAAGACCCCCGACGATATCGCGAGGCTACGCATTGCCGGCCGCCTCGCGGCCGACGTACTGGCAATGATCGGCGAGCACGTCAAGGCCGGCGTGTCCACCGACGAACTCGACGCGCTGTGCAACGACTACATCGTCAACACGCAAAAGTCGATTCCGGCGAATGTCGGTTATATGGGCTTTCCGAAGACCGTCTGCACGTCGGTCAACAGCGTGGTGTGCCACGGCATCCCGAACCGCAACGAGGTCCTCAAGGACGGCGACATCATCAACATCGACGTCGCGATCATCAGGGACGGCTATTTCGGCGACACGAGCCGCATGTACTGCGTCGGCCAGCCGAGCACGGTCGCGCGTCAACTGGTCGACACGACCTACGAGGCGATGGTGGCCGGCATCCGCGAAGTGAAGCCGGGCGCGACGCTCGGCGACGTCGGCCACGCGATCCAGAAGGTTGCTCAGCGCGAGGGCTTCTCGATCGTGCGCGACTATTGCGGGCACGGCATCGGCAAGGTTTATCACGAAGATCCGCAGGTGCTGCACTACGGCCAGCCGGGGCAGGGCGTACGCCTGAAGCCGGGCATGGTGTTCACGATCGAGCCGATGATCAACGCGGGCCGTGCCGGCACGAGCGTGCAGCGCGACGGTTGGACCGTGGTCACGAAGGACCGCTCGCTCTCGGCGCAGTGGGAGCACATGGTCGCCGTGACCGACGACGGCTATGAACTGCTCACGCCGTGGCCGGACGGCACCGGCCGCTACGAGGCGCCGTGAGCGCGCCGCATGCGGCTTTGAAGCTTGCAGTCAATGCCAGCGACGCCGATTGTGGCCGGCATTGTTCGCATCCGATGCGAATGCCTCGCGTGCCCGGCTGTTCTGGTCAATAATAAATTGACTCGCGTGCCGGTTCGGTTAAAGCTACGTGTTAGGGTTTCAAGGGGTTTTCGTCTGCATGAGTCCGTCATTGACTGTTCGCCGCATCACCGCTGATCAGGGCGCCGTTTTTCGCGAACTCCGTACTGCGTCGCTGCGAGAGGCGCCCTATGCCTTCGGCGCGACGCTGGAGGACGCGTTATCGGCCGACGCCGCCAGTTTCGACGCCACTGCGGCGCAGCACGAGGTTTCGCTGTCCGTCGGCACCTTCATCCTCTACACCGAAGGCCATCCGGCCGGCCTGATCGAAGCGCATTTCGACGACACCGCCGCGCGTCGCGCGTTCGTTTGTGAACTGTGGGTAGCGCCGGCCGTGCGCCATCTGCGCGGCGGCGAACTGCTCGTCGACACGGCGAGCAACTGGCTCGCGGGCGCGGGCGCAGTGGAAATCTACGCGTGGGTCGCCGACGCCAACCGCACGGCGATGCGCTTCTACGAGGCGCTCGGCTTCGGTCCGGCCGGTGAGCACCGGCGCGGCGCGCGCGCTCCCGAGCAGGCCGAAAGTCTGCTGGTGCGGCACGTGACGGCCGCGTCGCAGGCGCATCAGTCGTGATCCCGCGGGCGGCGCGAGAGCCTGCCGCTCGCATTTGCCCGGCCTCTTCCTGGCCTCTCCCCGGCGCGAATTTTTTCCTGCGTCATTTTCTTCCGTATAGTCCACGATCACGGCCGCGCGACGAGCGCGGCCGCCCGTACCTGTGCGCGGCGCGCCAGGCGCGCGGCCTCTCGGGCCCGGCATCTCGCTGCGCAGTACGAGCGACAGCAGATTCTCCCGGCAAAAAAACTGGCCGTGTGCGTGTACGCCTGTAAAATACGCAAAATTTTTTGCCGAACGCTATGTCGCCCAAGAAATCGCCCTTTTTCGAACTTCGCAGCGGCTCTGTCGACACGCTCATGTTCGTGGTCAAGACGACCGACCTCGAAGCGATGCGCGCCGAACTGACGCGGCGCTTCGAGGCGACCCCCGAATTCTTCGCGAACGACGTCGTCGCGATCGACGTGCGGCGTCTCGCTGAAAACGAGCGCGTGCCGCTCGCCGACATCGCGCAACTGCTCGACAGCGTGCGCATGCGGCCGATCGGCGTGGTCGCCAATGCGGCGCAGGCGTGGGCGGCTGAAGCGGCGTTGCCGTTGCTCGAGGCGCGCGACCGCCGCGGCGGCGCAGCGAAGCAGAGCGACGAAGAGGGCGCGGCGGCAGCGGGCACGGCCGCCAACGCGGCTACCAACCTGGCTAGCAGCGCGGCTACAGGCGCTGCCGCAGACACAACCGCAAACAAAGCAACAAATCCGGCAACGAGCACGGCAGTCACCACGGCCATCCCGGCAGCCAGTTCCGGCGCCTCCGCCGCGCTCGAGCCAGCGGCGGGCGTCGAGCCGGTGAGGCTTGCCACGTCGTCGCAAACGATGGTGATCGACAAGCCGCTGCGCTCGGGCCAGCGCATTTACGCAAAAGGCGATCTCGTCGTGCTCGGCCTCGTGAGCTACGGCGCCGAGGTGATCGCGGAAGGCAATATCCACATTTACGCGCCGCTGCGCGGCCGGGCATTGGCCGGCGTGCAGGGCAATCACGACGCGCGCATTTTCTGCACGTGTCTCGAGCCGGAACTCATCTCGATCGCAGGCATCTATCGAACGACCGAGAACCCGCTGCCGGCCGACGTGCTCGGCAAGCCGGTGCAGATCTGGCTCGAAGAAGAAAAACTGATGATCGAACCGTTGCGGCTCACCTGAGAGGCGCGAAGCGCGCGTGGCTCATGGCGTTCTCCGGCACACGGCGTTTCACGGAAAAAAGGCCGCACATAACTGACGCATTTGACGAACACAAGGTAAGGGTAATGGCAAAAATCATTGTGGTGACTTCGGGCAAGGGTGGCGTGGGCAAGACGACCACGAGCGCGAGTTTTGCATCGGCCCTCGCATTGCGTGGCAGCAAGACCGCCGTGATCGACTTCGACGTCGGCCTGCGCAATCTCGACCTCATCATGGGCTGCGAGCGCCGCGTCGTGTATGACCTGATCAACGTGATCCAGGGCGAAGCCAATCTGAACCAGGCGCTCATCAAGGACAAGAAGTGCGAGAACCTGTTCATCCTGCCGGCCTCGCAGACGCGCGATAAAGACGCGCTCACGTTGGAAGGCGTCGAGAAGGTCATCAACGATCTGATCGCGATGGACTTCGAGTACATCGTTTGCGATTCGCCGGCCGGCATCGAATCGGGCGCGCTGCTCGCGATGCACTTCGCCGACGAGGCGCTGATCGTGACGAATCCGGAAGTGTCGTCGGTACGCGACTCGGACCGCATTCTCGGCATCCTCTCGTCGAAGACGAAGCGCGCGATCGAAGGCAAGGAGCCGATCAAGGAACATCTGCTTATCACGCGCTACAACCCGAAGCGCGTCAACGAAGGAGAAATGCTCTCGCTCACCGACATCCAGGAAATTCTGCGCATCGATCTGATCGGCGTGATTCCGGAATCGGAAGCCGTGCTGCACGCGTCGAACCAGGGTCTGCCGGCCGTGCATCTCGACGGTACCGATGTGGCCGAATCCTACAAGGACGTCGTGTCGCGTTTCCTCGGCGAGCAGAAATCGCTCCGCTTTGTCGATTACCAGAAGCCCGGGCTGCTGCAGCGCCTCTTCGGCACCAAGTAAGGGGAGCGCACGTAATGTCGATTCTTTCGTTTTTGCTGGGCGAGAAAAAGAAGTCCGCGTCGGTAGCGAAGGAACGCCTGCAGTTGATCATCGCGCACGAGCGCGCCAGCGGCCATGCGCCCGCCGATTATCTGCCTGCGTTGCAACGCGAACTGGTGGCCGTGATCTCGAAGTACGTGAAGATCTCCAATGACGATATTCGCGTAAGCCTCGAGCGTCAGGACGATCTCGAAGTGCTCGAGGTCAAGATCGAAATACCGCAGGTCTGATCGTTCGTTGGACCGCGTGCCCGGCCGCTCGTTGGCGGCCGGTTGTGCGCCGCGTGCACCGCGTGCGGTGCGCTGCATGGTGTCGCGGTGATTCGACGCGATGCTGTGCGGCGTGTGCCGTCTGCTTTCCGCTTCCCTGCTTTTCCGCTTGTGCGGCGTTCGTTCGTGCTCGCGCGTGCGCTCGCATGTGAGTTCTCGCCGAAGTCTCCTCATCGAAGTTCTCTCGCCGAAACTCTTCCATTCGTCGGCCTCTCCCAATCCCGGCCTCTGCGGCGCTCGCCGCGCTCCATGCTCCGGTCGAAATAATCCGTTGCACTTCAGCGTGTGCCGTTACACGGGCATCGTCAGCCGTGCCGAACCCTCGCGCATTAAACCGGTAACGCCGCATCCGGTGTTCAACCAAAGAGGGAAATCATGAACAGAACCTTTCGCCTGCTGCTTGCCAACACCGTGCTGATTGCCGCCGGCGCCGCCGCGATGGCGTCGGCTTCGGCAGAGGAAGTCGTCATCGTTGCGCCGTCCGCGCCGCCGCCGGTCCGCTTCGAAGCGGTGCCCGCGCCGCGTGTCGGCTATGTGTGGGACCACGGTCACTGGCGCTGGGATCATGGCCGCTACGTATGGGTCGGCGGACACTGGCAGGCTGAACGCGTCGGCTATCACTGGATGCCGGGTCACTGGATCGAGCACGGTCCGAACTATCGCTGGGTTCCGGGTCACTGGGCGTAACCGGGCGCAGACGGCGCGTTGGCGTTCAGCGGCGCGCGGCGCATGGCGGTCGACATCGCCCGCGCCGTGTGTTCAGGTTTGATGGAACGGGCGCGCTATAGCGCGCCTGTGAGTATGGAGAAACACGCAATGAAAAAGAATCTGCTCGTGCTTGCCGCGCTCGCGGTGATGCTCGCCGGCTGTGTCGTCGTACCCGCGCGGCCGATGTACGTGCACGCGCCGCGCGTGGTCGTCTACTGACGCGGTGTGTCGGGGGCGTTGGTCGCTTCGTCGGTTGCCCGGTTTGTTGCTTCGTTTGCCGCTTCGTTTGTCCCGGTGTGTGGGGCGGTGTTTGCGGCGGCGTCTGCAGCTTCTGCAGCGTCTGCCGCCGCGTTAGCAACGGTATTTGCAGTGGCGTTTGCAGTGGCCTCCGTCATACGGTCCTCAGCGCCGTTCTCCGCGACGTTTGCCTCTGCGCTCGTGACGGACGCATCGGCTTCGGACACCTCGGCGACAGGCTCAGGCGCTTCGACCTCGGG
The DNA here is from genome assembly GCF_900177725.1 of Paraburkholderia susongensis. Taxonomy (GTDB): domain Bacteria; phylum Pseudomonadota; class Gammaproteobacteria; order Burkholderiales; family Burkholderiaceae; genus Paraburkholderia; species Paraburkholderia susongensis. Next base: position 493,734 of record NZ_FXAT01000004.1, read on the forward strand.
CACTTCCGGCACCGGCGCGGGTGCCGGTTGCGGCAGCGGCGCCATATAACGCTGCGCCAGCGACTCATAGAGCGGCGGCGCGAACAAGCGCGACACGCGGCTCGCAATCAACGCGGTGGCCATCAGCGAAATTACGAGCGCATGGCCGTCGATCATCTCCATCACGATCACGAACGACGTAATCGGTGATTGCGTCACTGCCGCGAGATAGCCGACCATCGCGAGCGCGATCAGCATCGGCAATTGCATCGAGCCGAACACGATGTGCAGCAGATTGCCGAAGCCCGCGCCGATCGACAGCGATGGTGCGAAGATGCCGCCCGGAATGCCGGGCAGGTATGAGCCGACCATCGCGATCATCTTCAGGAACGGATAGAACACCGACAACTGCTCATGTCCGTCGAGCAAACCGCGCGCTTCCGCATAGCCGCTGCCGAACGTCGTACCGCCCGAGATCACACCCACCACCGCGATCGCGAAGCCGCACAACGCGGCAAACACGACCGGCCGTTCGCCGTGCAGCTGACGCAGCGGCGCGGGAATCCAGCGCGCGGTATTGAGCAGCAGCCAGCAGAATATGCCGCCGGCGATTCCCGTGACGATCGCCGTGAGCAGCACCGCGAGCGCGAGCAGATCGGGGAAATGCGCGCCGATCTGGATCGTGCCGAAATACGTGTAGTTGCCGTTCAGCCCGAGCGCGACCACGCCCGCGATGATGATCGCCGTGATCAGCACGCCGCTCGCGCGCGCTTCGAAGCTGCGCGTCAGTTCCTCGATGGCGAACACGATGCCGGCAAGCGGCGTATTGAACGCGGCGGACAGACCCGCGGCCGCGCCGGCGAGCGCGAGCTGCCGTTCGATCTGTGCGTTCGAGCGCGGATAGAGCCGGCGCAGATTGAACATGAGCGCGGCGCCGACCTGCACGGTGGGCCCTTCGCGGCCGATCGTGAAGCCGCCGAGAATCCCGAGAAACGACACTGCGATCTTGCCGAGCAGAATCCGCAGCGACAGCAGCCGCGCGCCGTATGTACTGGGATTCGCGTGCAGCGTCGCGATCACCTGCGGGATGCCGCTGCCTTCCGCGCCGCGAAAGAACGTGCGCGTGAGCCAGACGGCGAGCGCCGCGACGGCGGGCGTGATCAGCAGCGGCGCCCACACGTACTGATGCTGCACGTGGCGAAACGCGTCGTAGCCCCAGTCGATCAGGCGGGCGTAGAGCACCGCGATGAGGCCGACCGCGATCGCGCCGAGCCAGAAGACACCGTACTGCCGCCACAGACGTTTAGCGCGGCGTACGACAAGGGGCGAACTGGGAGAGAAGGGCCGGGACATGGAGTGGGGGAGTGGGCGGGTGCGCAAAAGCAAAAGTATAAGGCGCGAGATGAGGGTAAAAATTGGTGAAAGTGTTTTGAAATACGTTAATGTGGCGAATTGTCAGGAACCCGGTGTAACGCGCTGTATTGAGCGACAGACCGCGTACTGCGGCGTTTGGCCGGATCTGATGAAATCGTCAGCTAAAATAGGTTTAATTTCGAACAATGAACAGACCCTCAATGAAGCGAATCCTTATTGTCAAGGTCACTTCACTAGGCGATATCGTGCAGGCGTTGCCGGTCGTGGCCGATATCAAACGCGCGTTTCCAGGCGTTCAGGTCGATTGGGCGGCTGACGAAGCGTTCGCGGAACTGGTGCACTGGAGCGAGGGCGTCGACCGCGTGCTTTGCGCGCCGCTGCGCCGCTTCAAGAAAGCGCGCCGCTGGAGCGATCTCAAGGCGATCTGGGCGTCCATCGCGGAACTGCGTGCTTACCGCTACGACTACATCATCGACATTCACGGCGTCTACAAGAGCGCCATTATCGCCTTCCTCGCGCGCTCGTCGCAGCGCATCGGCTATCAATCCCAGGATCTGGGCGAACGCGGCGCCGCGTTCGCGTACACCGGCCGCTTCGGCCCGCGTCCGCAAGGCAATGCGTGGCACGGCATGCGCATCAGCGCGAGCGAGGCGCTCGGCTACGAAGTGGACGGCCCGCCCATCTACAACCTGCGCTTACCCGAGCCGCTCACGCAGCCGTTCACGCCCGGCAGCGCGCCCGTCGCGGCGTTCTTTCACGCCACGTCAAAAAACGACAAGAAATGGCCACCCGGTCATTGGGCGGCGATCGGCCGCGAACTGAGTGAGCGCGGCTTTCACGTGGTGCTGCCGTGGGGTTCGGCCGGCGAGCGTGCCGAAGCCGAGCAGATCGCGGCACAGGTGCCGGGCGCGACCGTGCTGCCGTCAATGAGCGTGACCGAGATCGCGCAGATGATCGACGCCTGCGCGCTCGTCGTTGGCACAGACACCGGTTTCGTCCATCTCGCGCACGCGCTGCAGAAGCGCACCGTGATGATCTTCACCGCGACCTCGCCGTCGCATTGCGGCGTCGACGCGCCGTTCCGTTCGATCTCGATCGGCGACGGGCGCTCGGTGCCGCCCATCGGCACGGCGCTCGAAGCGCTCGACTACGTGCTCGCCAGCTCGGACCAGTTCGCGGAGCAGCACGGCTCAGCCGCCGCCTGAGTCCCGCGAGTCCTTTTCCCGCGTTATTGCGCAATCGTTTGCGCGGAAAGTTTGCACGAAAGAAAAGAGGCGCGACGCGCACTCCACTCGTGCGAGCGGGTAGTGTCGCGTCGCGCCTCCAAAAACGCCCGTGTCGGGGAACGACGGGCGGAGAGGAATCGATTACACGCCTGTTAAATCTGTTTCGTTGAGCGCCGCGGCGGCGCGTACGTTCTGCGGCGAATCCAGCGCGCTCCAGCGAACCGTTGCGATGCAACGCCTCAATGCCCGGCCTCTATGCAGGAAGCCTATGCCGGCTATTTATCCAGCGGGCCGCGTATGCACTGCCGGCAAGGCCTGCGTGACACCACTGTGCTCAACGCAGTATAGGCGGTGTTCTCCGCCATATCGACGCGATGCCGGACCTGCGGCGCCCAGGTATCGAATGGGTGGATCAGCCGTGCCAATCCTGTAACACCTGCGTGAACTTCCCTTACAAATGGCAACGTTCGCCGGGGGGCGGATCGTGTTCAATCGAGACATTCGGGGCTTGGACTCGAATCAATCTGACTCGATGGAGAACAACATGAAACGCTTGATTCTGACTCTCGCCGCCGGCACGCTCCTCGCAACGGCACTAGGCGGCTGCGTCATCGCGCCGGCGCCGGGCTACTACTACGGTGGCGGCGGCTATTACCATCACGGCTACTATGGCTACCGTTGAAGCCGATGCCCAGCGCCGCTCAGGTCACGAGCATTTCGAATGCGATGACCGCGGCGATGGCCGCCGCGTTTGCCGCGAGCGCTTCGACGACAATGCCTTTCCACGTCGCCGGACGAAAACGCAGGGCAAGCAGCAACGCGCCGAGCAAGGCCAGCGCGATGATCATCACGATGTCGGCATTGTGAAGATGGATGCTCATGCGAGTCTCCCTGTTTCTCTTAGGGTTATGTCAGGGAGTATAGGCAAGTCAAAAAGACGCGCAAGGCGGGGGATTTACCCAGGCGCGTCCGCCAAATGGCCAGCAGGAAAGAGGGGTGCCGGATGCATCGAGGATGCATCCGGCACTGCCCGGCTCGTGCGCGCAGCTTCATCGCTGCGTCATTTCATGAGGCTTTCGTCGCGCGTTTCGCGCATGCACAGCACGCCCAGCAGGCTCACGGCCGCGGCGACCGACACATACGCGCCGACCCACGGCAGCCCGCCGTGCGCGGCGAGCACCTGCGCGATATACGGCGCCACCGACGCGCCGAGAATCCCGCCGAGGTTATAGGCGACACCGGCGCCGGTATAGCGCACGTTGGTCGGGAACAGCTCCGGCAGCAGCGCGCCCATCGGCGCGAAGGTCACGCCCATCAGGAACAGCTGGATCACGAGGAACAGCAGCACGAGGAGCGGCTCGCCGCTGCCGAGCAGCGGCGCCATCGTGAAGCCCGACAGGATCGCCGCGATGATGCCGACGATCAGCACCGGCTTACGCCCGAAGCGGTCGCTCGCGTGCGCCGACAGCGGCGTCGCGAGCGCCATGAACACGACCGCGATGCACAGCAGGCCGAGGAAGGTCTGCCGCGAAATATGCAGTGTACCGACGCCGTACGACAGCGAGAATGTCGTCGCGTTGTAGAACAGCGTGTAGCAGACCACCATCGCGAGCGCGCCGAGAATGGTGGGCACCCAGTGTTGCGAGAACAGCGTCGCGATCGGCACGCGCACGCGTTCCTTGCGCTCGATCGCGGCCGTGAATGCCGGCGTCTCGGCGATCTTCAGACGCACGTAGAGGCCGAGCGCCACCAGCACCGCGCTGACGATGAACGGCACGCGCCAGCCCCAGCTGCGGAACTGCTCGTCGGAGAGCGACAGGGAGAGCGCGAAGAACAGGCCGTTCGACGCGAGAAAGCCGATCGAGGGCCCAAGCTGCGGGAACATGCCGAACCAGCCGCGCTTGCCGGCCGGCGCGTTTTCGGTGGCGAGCAGCGCGGCGCCGCCCCATTCGCCGCCGAGGCCGATGCCCTGGCCGAAACGCAGCACGCACAGCAGGATCGGCGCGAGGCTGCCGATCGCGTCGTAGCCCGGCACGAAGCCGATCAGCGTGGTGGACAGGCCCATCACGAGCAGCGACGCGACGAGCGTCGACTTGCGGCCGATGCGGTCGCCGAAGTGGCCGAACAGGAACGAGCCGATCGGCCGCGCCACGAACGCGATGCCGAACGTGACGAACGCCGATAGCGCCTGCGCGGTGGCCGAGCCGTGCGGGAAGAACACGGGGCCGATGACGAGCGCCGCAGCGGTCGCGTAGACATAGAAATCGTAGAACTCGATCGCGGTGCCGATGAAGCTCGCGAAGATGATTCGCGCGCTACTGTTTTGCCCGCTTGCGGGCTGGGCCGCGGAAATCGGCGAAGTGGACATGCAAGGGTCTCCATATGTCGTGACGCCGCTCCTCGCTGTGCCTTGTTTCGCAGACAGGCGGCGCGCGGGGGCGGCATCCTCGTTGAGGTTATAAGCTGCGGCGCCGCTCGCGGGTGGTGCCGCAGCATTGCAACAATCGGCTCGTGCGCCGCACCGGCGGGTAGACGGACGGCGTGAGTCATGCCGGAAGGCTCCGGCGCGGGGAATCGGAAAATTATAGCGAGCGCCGTTGTTGCACAGCAATGGCGGCGTAAGGCTGCGGGTGCAATGATAGCCGCGTGCGCCCGAGGACTTCACGCCGCAGTGTGCCGTGCCGCGCACCGCGATGTGTGACGCGGCACGCGCAACCCGCGCTCAGTCGAGCGTTTCCGCTTGCGGCGCCGCCAGCTCGCGCAACTGGAATTTACCGTTGTCGTTGAAGAGCCAGTCTTCGAACAGTTCGAGCTGGCCGCGACCGTTCAGCAGTTTGCCGGGCGGTATCGGCAGAGGCGCGGAGCGCCGCAGCGTCGCGAGCGCGGTGCTTTCGGCTTCGTCGTCGCCGTTGGTGCGATAGATCGACGACTCGACGATGCGTCCGTTGCGATCGACCGTGAACGAAACCACCACGAGCGAGCGCAGCATCGCCTGCGGCTTGCCTTGCAGCACATACGACGGATTGCGTTCGGTGATGCGCCGCGCGACCGCGTCGCGGTATTGATCAAGTGCCGCGCTGTTGATCGCGGCGACCGGCGTGTTGACGGTTTCGTGCGGCATCAGCGGTGTGATCGTACAGCCGGCGAGGGTGGCGATGCCGAGCGCGGCAAGCAGTGCGCGAGGTGTGCGCAACGACAGCGGCAATGACAGCGGCAACGCACTCGCGCGCGCCGTTGCGGCGAAGCGTTCGATGCGTTGCAAGCGTTGAATCACACGGCGGGGCAGAAGGGTAGATATGCGGGAGAGCATCGTCGACGGACACTGCGAAGAGGGCCTGATTGGATGGTAGTCAAAAACCGTCAGTATTCAATCAGCGTTCGCCCGCTGCTGTACTTGCTGTTGCGCGTGCTCATGCATGCGCCCGCTACGCGTACTCACGACGCGTGCAGCGCCTCGCTGTAACGGCCGGAAATATGCGCGAATTGGTCGCGACGAGAAACGCGCCTACACTTTAATGGCCTCTTCAATGAGGCATCGGTGGAAGTCTTTTTCAGCCCGCTTTGCGCGGGCTTTCTTTTACCTTCTGTGCGTGGCTCATGCGGCTCGCACGAAAGAAGCGATCCGGGTGAAGGCGAAAAAAAAGCGAACCCGCATAGTGGGTTCGCCTTCTTCATGCCCGCAGGGAAGCGGACGACAGCAGGACCGCAAGCGCACGCTCACAGCCCCGCCCGAACATCGCTCACTTCAGCGCCGCGCGCGCCGCTTTCACCGCGGCCAGCACCTGCTCCGGCGCCGTGCCGCCCGGATGATTGCGGCTCGCGACCGACCCTTCGAGCGTCAGATACGAGAACACGTCCTCGCCGATCAGATGCGCGGCGTTCGGCAGCTCGCTGCGCATTTCGTCGAGCGTGAGGTCCGCGAGATCGCAGCCGCGATCGGCGCACACGCGCACCGCGAGCGCAACCGCTTCGTGCGCGTCGCGAAACGGCAGGCCGCGCTTGACGAGATAGTCGGCGAGGTCGGTCGCCGTGGAAAAGCCTTGCAGCGCGGCCTCGCGCATCGCCTGCGGCTTGACCGTGATGCCGGCGACCATTTCAGCGAAGATGCGCAGCGTGTCGGCGACCGTATCGACGGTGTCGAACAGCGGCTCCTTGTCTTCCTGATTGTCCTTGTTGTACGCGAGCGGCTGGCCCTTCATGAGCGTGAGCAGCGCCATCAGATGGCCGTTCACGCGGCCGGTCTTGCCGCGCGCGAGTTCGGGCACGTCCGGGTTCTTCTTCTGCGGCATGATCGACGAGCCGGTGCAGAAGCGGTCGGCCAGATCGATGAAGCCGACGCGCGGGCTCATCCACAGCACGAGTTCTTCGGAGAAGCGCGACACGTGTGTCATCACGAGCGCGGCAGCAGCCGTGAATTCGATCGCGAAGTCGCGGTCGGAGACGGCGTCGAGCGAGTTCGCGCAGATGCCGTCGAAGCCGAGCGCCTTTGCCACGGCATGGCGGTCGATCGGATAGCTCGTGCCGGCGAGCGCCGCCGCGCCGAGCGGCAGACGGTTCATGCGCTTGCGGCAGTCGATCATGCGCTCGGCGTCACGCGAGAACATTTCGACGTAGGCGAGCAGGTGATGGCCGAACGTGACCGGCTGCGCGACCTGCAGGTGCGTGAAGCCCGGCATGATGGTCGATGCGTTCTTCTCCGCGATATCGAGCAGCGCGGTGCGCAGCCCGGTGAGCAGCCCGCCGATGCGGTCGATCTCGCCGCGCAGCCACAGGCGGATGTCGGTCGCGACCTGGTCGTTGCGCGAGCGGCCGGTGTGCAGGCGCTTGCCGGCGTCGCCGATCAGCGCGGTCAGGCGCGCTTCGATATTGAAGTGGACGTCTTCGAGATCGAGCTGCCATTCGAATTCGCCGCGCTCGATTTCACCCTTGATCTGCGCCATGCCGCGCTCGATCGCGGCGAGGTCGTCGGCGGAGATGATCTTTTGCGCGGCGAGCATCGAGGAGTGCGCGAGCGACCCTTCGATGTCGACGAGCGCGAGACGCTTGTCGAAGAAAACCGACGACGTATAGCGTTTGACGAGCTCCGACATCGGCTCCGAGAAGCGCGCCGACCAGGCTTCGCTTTTTTTGTGCAGTTGGGACGTCATGGTGTTGGGCGGTTAGGCGTGTTAAACAGCAGTTGAGCGGGTGGTTATGCGGCAGTTTGAGGCGATGCTGCGACGGCTATGCGCTGGCTCGGCGAGCGGCGCGGACCCCAGCGACGCGACTGCGCGTGCCATGCAAAAGCGCCGCCGCGGCGAAGAAAGATAGCGATTTTAACACCGGGAGCGCGCGTTCAAAGCGCTGCCGCCGCTCTCGCGCCTACTCCCGCACCAGCACCACGAGCTTCAAATCCTCGCGATGCGCGGGCTTGAACGTGATCTGGTCATAGACGATGCACCCGTCGCGCGGATGATTGAATTCGCGCCGCCCGCCCTCGCGCCCGCCGACGTCCTGCGACGCCCAGTAGCGCGCGAACTCGTCGCTCGCGGCGGACAGCGAATCGATCAGCGCGCGCGTCGGCGCGTCGCTCAGATGGCGGATCGAATCGGCGCGGAATTCGGCGGCAAGCCGTCGGGCCCGCGTTTCCCAATCGACGATCAGCGCGCGCGCGGCCGGCTCGGTGAACGTGTAGCGCAGCAGGTTGCGGTCGTGCGCGCCATCGAGCCAGCCGACGAACAGATCGGCCGCGCGCTCGTTCCACGCGAGCGCATTCCACTGGCGATCGAGCACGTAGGCCGGTGTGTTCACGAGTTGCACCGTTTGCAGCAGCGTGGCGGGCGCATCGGCGGCGGCCGGGTCGGGCTCGGCCGGATCGCGCTGCGCGGCGAGTTCGAACAGGTAGGCGCGCTCGGCGCGCGAGAGCTGCAACGCCACCGCGATGCGCGCGAGCGCGTCGGCGGAAGCGGACACCGGCCGGCCCTGCTCGATCCACGTGTACCAGGTCGGGCTCACGCCGCACAATTGCGCGACTTCCTCGCGCCGCAGGCCGGGCGTGCGGCGGCGCGGTCCGGGCGGCAGGCCGACCGCCTGGGGCGCGAGCCGCTCGCGGTGGGCGCGGATGAAGTCGCCGAGCGCGCGGGCCGGCGTGGCGTCGAGCGGCGGCGGGTGATCGGCGGAAGACGGCGTGCTCATGCGATTGGGTTGCGCGTGGAGGGGGTAATAGAGATACCAGAATAATTGCTTAACTTGTACTGGTACACGGCTGCTTCTATTGTAGCGGCTGGAACCCCGCAACGCGCTGCCATCCCACACCTAACTGGAGCTACCCATGAAGCATCACGATCAGGTCGCCGACGCCTTCGGCTCGACCGCCGCCGCCTATTTGACGAGTCAGACCCATGCCACCGGCGCCGATCTGCGCACGCTTGCCGACGCGATTGCCGCGACGCCGGGCGCGAGCGTGCTGGATATGGGCTGCGGCGCGGGGCACGCGAGTTTCGCGGTCGCGCCGCACGCGCGGGAGGTCGTGGCGTACGACATCGCGCCGCAGATGCTCGCAACGGTCGAAGGCGCGGCGAAAGACCGGGGCCTCGCCAACATCCGCACGCAGCAGGGCGCGGCCGAAACGCTGCCGTTCGCCGATCATTCGTTCGACTGGGTGGTGAGCCGCATGAGCGCGCATCACTGGCACGACGTGCCGCGCGCGCTCGCCGAGGTGCGGCGCGTGCTGAAGCCGGGCGGCAAGGTGCTGTTCATCGATATCGCGGGCATCGATCATCCGCTGCTCGACACGCATATTCAGGCGATCGAACTGTTGCGCGACGGCTCGCACATTCGCGACTACCGCGCCGACGAATGGGTCGCGCTGTTCGAAGCCGCGGGTTTCAAGGCGTCGATTCGCGAGCGCTGGCGTATCGACCTCGAGTTCAGTTCGTGGGTCGCGCGCATGCGCACGCCCGAGCCGCGCGTCGTCGCGATTCGCTCGCTGTGGGACAACGCGCCGGATGAAGTGCGCCAGTATTTCGACGTGCAGGCGGACCACTCATTCAAGCTCGACGCGTTGATGATCGACGCGCATTGAAAAAAGCCGTGCATGACCGATGAGTCATGCACGGCTTTTTGCCAGCCCCGGGGCCGATCATCCTGCATCGGCCCGCGAGTCCGCTTCAGCGTCGATCAACCTCAACCCGTCAACCTCAACCCGTATTGCGCAACCCCGCCGCAATCCCGTTGATGCTCAAATGAATCCCGCGCCGCACGCGCGCATTCGCGTCGCCCGCGCGGTAACGCTTGAGCAGTTCCACCTGCAGGTGATTGAGCGGATCGAGATACGGGAAGCGGTTCTTGATCGAGCGCGCGAGCAGCGGATTCTCCGCGAGCCGCTCGTTCTTGCCCGTGATCTCCGACAGCACCTTCGACGTGCGCTCCCATTCCGCGACGATGCGCTCGAACACGTGCTTGCGCAGCTTCTTGTCCGTGACGAGCGCCGCGTAGCGCGACGCGACCGCGAGGTCGGTCTTCGCGAGCACCATGTCCATGTTCGAGAGCAGGTTCGAAAAGAACGGCCACGTCTTGTGCATTTTCTTCAGGAGCGTGAGACGGCGCGCTCGCTCGGCGTCGCTCGGCGCGCTGTCGAGATGCGCGGCGACCGCGCTGCCGAAGCCGTACCAGCCTGTCAGCAGCAGGCGGCATTGGCCCCACGAGAAGCCCCAGGGGATCGCGCGCAGATCCTCGATCTTGCGTTGCTTCGGGTCCTGCAGCTTGCGCGACGCGGGCCGGCTGCCGATGTTGAGTTCGGCGATCTCCGCGATCGGCGTCGACTCGAAGAAATACTCCTTGAAGCCCGGCGTTTCGTAGACGAGCGCGCGATACGCGGCCATCGCCGTGTCGGAGAGCTGCTGCATCGTTTCCTCGAACGCGGGCAGCTCGGCGGGCGCATTGCCGTGGGGCAGCAGCGACGCTTCGAGCGTCGCGGCCACCACCGTTTCGAGGTTGCGCCGGCCGATGTCCGGATTGGCGAACTTGCTCGCGATCACTTCGCCCTGCTCGGTCAAGCGGATCTGGCCGTCGACGGTGCCGGGCGGCTGCGACAGGATGGCCTGATAGGTCGGGCCGCCGCCGCGTCCGACGGTGCCGCCGCGTCCGTGGAACAGGCGCAGCGTCACGCCGCGTTCGTTGAAGAGCGAGACGAGCGCGAGTTCGGCGCGATACAGCTCCCAGTTCGAGGTGAGGAAGCCGCCGTCCTTGTTGCTGTCCGAGTAGCCGAGCATCACTTCCTGCTCGTTGCCCTGGTGCTCGATCAGCGCGCCGACGCCGGGCAGCGCGATCAGATCGCGCATGATGTGCGGCGCGTTGCGCAGATCGGGGATCGTCTCGAAGAGCGGAATCACCATCAGGCCCGCGTGCGCCGGATCGTGCTCGTCGCCGAGACGCCCGCGCAGGAGGCCGGTTTCTTTCTGCAGCAGCATCACCTCGACCAGATCGCTGACGGTCTCCGTGTGCGAAATGATGTAGTTGCGCACCGCGCGCGCGCCGAATTTCTCGCGCGTGACGCGCGCTTCCTCGAGCACGCCGAGTTCGCTCTTCACGAGATCGGAGTACTCGGCGTACGGCACGCGCAACGGGCGCGGCTGCGCGAGTTCGGCGAGCAGTACGTCGAGCTTGTCCGCTTCGGACAGGGCCGCGTAGTCCGCTTCGACGCCCGCGCGCTTGAGCAGCTCGGCGATCACCGCCTCGTGGATGTCGGAGCTTTGCCGCAGGTCGATGCTCGCGAGATGGAAGCCGAACACCTCGGCGGCGCGCGCGAGGGGAGCGAGGCGCGGAGCCGCGAGCGGTGCGCCGTGATGCTCGGCGAGCGAATCGATCAGCACGTGCAGGTCGCGCACGAATTCGTCGGCATTCGCATACGGCGTCGCGCGGATCAGCGGTGCGCCGCGGCCCGCGCTGCGCACCGGCACGCTGCCTTCGCCGAGGCGCACGCGCGCGCTCGCCGCGAGCCGCGTGTACATGCCGATCAGCGCGCGGCGGTACGGCTCGTCGGTGCGATGCGGCGACTGGTCCGGCGAGGCGGCTGCGAGTTCCTTCAACGCATCGCTCGCGCCGGCGAGCAGGTTCGACACCGACAGTTCCGCGCCGAGCTTATGCACCTGCTCCATGTAGTGCTCGAAGATCACCGCGGCCTGACGCGTGATCGCGTTTTCGAGCGTTTCGGCCGTGACGTTCGGGTTGCCGTCGCGATCGCCGCCGATCCAACTGCCCATCTGGAAGAACGGCGGCAGCCGCGCTTCGAGGCCGTGCTCCTTGAGCGCATCTTCGATGTCGGCGTAGAGCGCGGGGATTTCCTCGAGGAAGGTGGCGCGATAGAACGACAGCGCGTTCTCGATTTCATCGGCGACGGTGAGGCGCGCGTCGCGCAGCATGCGCGTCTGCCATAGCGACGTGACGCGCGCGCGCAGCATCGCTTCGTTGTGTGCGCGCTCGCGGTGGGTGAGCGGCTGGTCGCGCTCGGCGAGCAGCCGCGCGATGTCGTGCTGCGCGTCGAGAATGCTCTTGCGCTGCACTTCGGTCGGGTGCGCGGTCAGCACCGGCATGATGAGCGCGTCGTTGAAGAACTGCTGCAGCACCGGCGTCGCGGCCGCACCGGCCGTGGCGAGCCGCTCGAGCGCATAGGCGATCGTGCCGGGCTGCGAGGCCGAGCCCGCGAGCGCGTGAATCCGGTGACGGCGGTTGCGATGGCGGTCCTCGGCGATATTCGCGAGGTGCGAGAAGTAGCTGAACGCGCGCACGACGCTCACGGTCTGCTCGGGCGTGAGCGTGCGCAGCTTCTTGTCGAGCGTCTGCGCGGCGGCGCTGTCGTCCTCGCGGCGAAAACGCACGGCGGTCTGACGGATCGTTTCGACGACGTCGAACACCGCGTCGCCTTCCTGCTCGCGCAGCACGTCGCCGAGCAGACGCCCGAGATAGCGGATGTCCTGGAAGAGCGGATGGTCCTTGTTCTCGCGTGCGCGAGCGGTGCCTTTTACGGCGGGAGCGGGTGCGTTTTGCTCCACGGCTTGCAGCTTCGGTGTTTTCGCCGCGCGCGGCGCGGCGGTGTCGCTCGCGACGGCCTGCGTTTTCGCGCCAGCGGCGGCGTTTGCGGCCTTGGCCGGTTTGCGCGCGTTGGCGGAGCTTGCGGCCGCTTCAGCCTTGCCGGTTTTAACAGTCTTCACCGTTTTTTCCGCTTTGACGGGCACGGCGGCTCGAGCGGCCTTGGGCGCCTTGGCGGCCTGAGCGGCGAGGGCGCGTTGGCCCATGCGTTTTTCCGTGCGTTTATCAGCGCGTTGGCCGGATGCCGATGTCACGCCGTGGGCGGCAGAGTCGGTGAAGGCGGCGCAGGCCGCGGAAGCGCCGGGCGCCGCGGCATCGGCCGGGCGAACGTTGGGCGAGGCAGTGTTGCGGCGGGCAGGGCGCGCCGATCCGGAAGACGTCACGATGGGTTTCCTCAGGGAAGCCAGGGTCTGTTGAGTGATGAACTGCTACTGCGGAACTGCGACCAGAATTTGCAACGTGGACTGCAAGCAACATGGAACTGCGTGCAACAGCGAGCAACAAGGACAGCGAGCAACGTGAACAGCGAGAACAGGGACTGCGAACGACACTGCAAATAGAGCGGCGAAGCGGCACTGCAAATAGAACTGCAAAGCGGGGCAGCCAAAGCGGAACGGCAAAACAGAACCGCAAAGCGAACCGTGCGCAATGAGCCGCATGAGCGTTGCCGACGGCGCGACACCGACGCTGGAGAAAGGGGCCAACGGGACCACAAGGCCGCATTGAACATGCGGCGCGTGCCGGCATCGCACGTTACGCCGCATTGCATCATCCCGCATGCCGCCGCGTGGTGCGCGAACGACCGTGCGCGACGAGCGGCAATGGGGCGCGCGCACCTGCCGCGCGAAGCCCGTCTCCTCCATCGATACCGCGCCAGCACGGCGCTCCGCCGTGCCCCGGAACACCAAGGCGCAAGCAAGGGCGCGTGCTAACATTGATTGTTATTACATCCCGAGATCCAATCAGCAAGCTAATGAATACCGAGACGTTTGCCACGCCACCCCACACGCTTGTGATTGCGTCGCGAGAGAGCCGCCTCGCCATGTGGCAGGCGGAGCATGTGCGATGTGCGCTGCACAAATTATATCCATCTTGTGACGTAAAAATCCTCGGAATGACGACACGCGGCGATCAGATTCTCGATCGCACGCTCTCGAAGGTCGGCGGCAAGGGTCTCTTCGTGAAGGAACTCGAAGCCGCGCTCGCCGATGGCCGCGCCGACCTCGCGGTGCATTCGCTGAAGGACGTGCCGATGGAGCTGCCCGCGGGCTTCGCGCTGTCCACGATCATGGAGCGCGAGGATCCGCGCGACGCACTGGTCTCCAATCAATATGATTCGCTCGCCGCGCTGCCGGCCGGCGCCGTGGTCGGCACCTCGAGCCTGCGCCGCGAGGCGATGCTGCGCATGCGTTATCCGCATCTCGACGTGCGGCCGTTGCGCGGCAATCTCGACACGCGGCTCGCCAAGCTCGATCGCGGCGATTACGCGGCGATCATCCTGGCCGCGGCCGGGCTCAAGCGTCTCGGTCTCGGCGCGCGCATCCGCGCGCTGCTCGATCCGCAGGACAGCTTGCCCGCCGCGGGGCAGGGCGCGCTCGGCATCGAGATTCGCGCCGATCGCGCAGACCTCGCCGCCTGGCTCGCGCCGCTGCATCATCAACACACGGCGTCGGCCGTCGAAGCCGAGCGCACGGTGTCGCGCGCGCTCGGCGGCAGTTGCGAGGTGCCGCTCGCCGCTTACGCGAGCTGGCACGACGGCGCGCTGCATCTGCGCGGCGTCGTGGCGACGCCCGACGGCCAGCGCGTGCTGAGCGCGCAGGCATCGGCGCCCGCGCCGAACCTCGAACGCGCGCTCGCGCTGGGGCAGGAAGTCGCGAACGCGCTCACCCAGCAGGGCGCGCTCGACATCGTCCGCGCGCTCAGCACCGCCAGCGGTCCGGCAGCGGCGCAGAACGCCGCGGGCGGCGCGGCGGCGGCCGACTGATGGCCGCCGTCACGCCGGAGAAGGCGCCCTTCACGGCCGTGATTACACGGCCGGCCGGTCAGTCGGGCGAGCTCGTCGGGCAGCTCGAAGCGGCCGGCCTCGCGACGTTCGAATTCCCGCTGATCGACATCGCTCCAGTTATCGACGACGCGCCGTTGCGCGCCGCGCTCACCTCGCTCGAACGCTATGCGCTCGTCGTGTTCGTCTCGCCGAACGCGGTCGATCAGGCGTTTGCGCACCATGACGACATCTGGCCGCACGCGCTGCCGATCGGCGTGGTCGGCCCGGGCAGCGTGCAGGCGCTCGCGCGTCACGGCGTCGGCGCGCCCGAGCATCGCGTCATCAGCCCAGCATCGGGCGCCGACGACGAATCAACGAG
The DNA here is from genome assembly GCF_900177725.1 of Paraburkholderia susongensis. Classification (GTDB taxonomy): domain Bacteria; phylum Pseudomonadota; class Gammaproteobacteria; order Burkholderiales; family Burkholderiaceae; genus Paraburkholderia; species Paraburkholderia susongensis. The sequence goes on from NZ_FXAT01000004.1 coordinate 508,744, forward strand.
CTTCAACTCCGAGGGTCTCTTCGCCGCAATCGACACGCAGCTCGGCACAGCGGCCCTCGAAGGCAAGCGCGTCCTGATCGTGCGCGGCGACGGCGGCCGCGAATGGCTCGCGGACCGCCTGCGCGAAGCGGGCGCGGAGGTCGAGGCGGTCGCCGCGTACCGGCGCATCGTGCCGGAGCCGTCGATCGGCGGCTGGGCGCGCGTGCACGAACTGCTCGCCGGCGCGCCGCACGCGTGGCTTCTGACGAGTTCCGAAGGCGTGCGCAACCTGCAGGAACTCGCGCAGGATCACCTGACCGCGGACGAGATCGCGCAGCTCAAACACGCGCCGCTCGTCGCGCCTCATCCCCGTATCGCGCAGACCGCGCGGGCATTGGGTTTTGATAGGATTACGGTGTCCGGCGCGGGCGACGAGCGCATTGTCCGTGCTCTCGTCGCCATTGCCGCCGTGGCTCCTGTCGTCCAACCGGTATCGACCAACCCGGCTCAATCACGCATGACTGAAACGAACGCATCCACGCACGCTTCACCCCAGCCGTCCGCAACCGCTCCGTTGCCGCCGAATCAACCCTTCACGCCGTACGAAGCGCAAAAGCGCCGTAGCATGAGCGGACCGCTGCTGTGGTTTGTCGTCGTGATTCTCGCGTGTGCGCTCGGCGTGGGCGGCTTCGCGATGAACCGCAAGCTCGTGCGCACCGAGCAGGAGCTCACTCAGCGTCAGCAGGCGAACGACACGCAGACCAACGAGTTGCGCATCAAGGTCGACCAGGCGCTCGCCACCGTGCATCAGGCGGACTCGCAGGTCGCGCAGTTCGAAGGCAAGCTCGCCGATGCGCAGACCGCGCAGCAGGCGCTGCAACAGCAATACGCCGATCTCGCGCGCAATCGCGACGACTGGACGCTCGCCGAAGTCGGGCAGATGCTGTCGGCCGCGAGCCAGCAGTTGCAGCTCACCGGCAACACGCAGCTCGCGCTCTTCGCGCTGCAAAGCGCGGACACGCGCCTCGCCGCGTCGGACAGCCCGCAGGCGCTCGCGGTGCGCAAGGCGATCGCGCAGGACATCGACAAGCTGAAGGCCGCGCCGTCCACCGATCTCACCGGTCTCGCGATCAAGCTCGACAACGCGATCGACCACGTCTCGAGCCTGCCGCTGTCGGGTGAAGCGCCGATCCCGCATGCAACGCCGCACGCGGCCACGTGGGCCGACACCGCGAAGGTGGCCGCGGCCACCGGCAAGCCGCGCTGGGAAGTGTGGCTCGAAGAGGTCACGCACGGCATCGGCGATCAACTGACGAGCCTCGTGCAGGTGCGCCGTATTGACAACGCCGACGCGATGCTCACGTCGCCCGACCAGGGTTACTTCGTGCGCGAGAACCTGAAGCTGCGCCTGCTGTCGGCGCGTCTCGCGCTGCTCTCGCGCAACCAGGTCACGCTGAAGTCCGACCTGCAGGCGGCCCAAGCGGCGCTCACGCGCTACTTCGACGGTTCGTCGAAAGAGACGCAGACGGTCATCGATCTGGTCAGGCAGGTGGACGCCGGCTCGGCCGCGGTCGCACTGCCGAATCTCGACATGAGCCTGCAGGCCGTCAATCAATACCGGAATCGAGGTTAATCATGGCGATCCGGGGACTTCTTTGGTTCGCACTGCTGTTCGTGATCGCGGTGGTGATCGCGGTGGGCGGCCGCTTCGATGCGGGGCAGATACTGCTGGTCTATCCGCCGTACCGTGTCGACATGTCGCTGAATCTGTTCATCGTCGCGCTGGTGGTGCTGTTCATCCTGCTGTATGCGCTCATGCGCATCATCCGCAACATCTGGCGCATGCCGCAGCGCGTCGCCGCTTACCGCGCGCGCTCGCGTGTCGCGAAGGCGCACGCCGCGCTGCGCGAGGCGATCGGCAACCTGTACGCGGGGCGTTTCTCGCGCGCGGAAAAAGCCGCGAAAGATGCGCTCGCGAACGGCGACAACAAGGGCGCGGCCGGCCTGATCGCGGCGAGCGCCGCGCATCGCATGCATGAATACGCGCGGCGCGACGAGTGGCTTTCGCAGATCGACGAAGCCGACTGGCAGGACGCGCGCCTGATGGCGACCGCCGACATGCGCGCCGACGGCCGCGACGCGGATGGCGCGCTCGCCGCGCTCACCGAAATGCAGTCGCAGGGCGGGCGGCGCATTCACGCGCAGCAGATCATGCTGCGCGCGCAGCAGCAACTGAAGAACTGGGGCGAAGTGCTCAAGCTGGTCAAGACACTCGAAAAGCGCGAGGCGATTCATCCGGCGGTCGCGGTGCGGTTGCGCCAACTGGCGGCGGAGAATCTGCTGCGCGATCGTCGTCATAACGCCGACGCGCTGCTCGAACTGTGGAACTCGCTGTCGGCCACCGAGCGTCATTCGCCGCGTCTCGCCGATCTCGCCGCCGAACTGCTCGTCGCGCTGAACCGTCAGCAGGACGCGCGCAAGATCGTCGAGGAAGCGCTCGCGCAGAACTGGGACGCGCGTTTGCTGCGCCGCTACCCGGACACGGCCGGTGACGATGCGCTGCCGCTGATCCAGAAGGCCGAGGCATGGCAGAAGGATCGTCCGGAGGACGCGGACCTGATGTTCACGCTCGGCCGCCTGTGCCTGCATCAGCAGTTGTGGGGCAAGGCGCAGTCGTTCCTCGAACGCGCGCTGAAGCTTGCCGATAACGAGACGCTGAAGATCCGCTCGCATCGCGCGCTTGCGCGCTTGCACGAGCAGCTCGGCGATACCGAGAAGGCGAGCCAGCATTATCGTGAGAGTGCGTTGGCGATGAATGTGACGTGAGGGCGGGGCGGCAGGTGATTTCCGCCACGCGGCGTGAAATCACTAGCTGCTGGGTCACGTGTCGATTCATGCACCAGTAGACGCACCGAAATTCTGAATCATTCCGCTAATGGCCGCAGCTGCATGCTGCGGCCATTTCTTTTTCTGTGCCTTGATTGGCGCAGGTCGCTCCTTCAATTCTCGTGATCGTTTCGGCCGGGTTTTGCGCCTGAGCGTGATCATCGGCGTGCCATTCACGTAACGAGTTGTGAGGCGGCGTCATCGATGCCAGCAGCAATGACTCGCGACCAGAATCCCTGGAATAGGTCACACCACGTGGCCACCTGTTACACTCGGTAATTCCGCGAGGCGTCCCAGTAACCCGGCGATCGTGCCAGGGCTGTATGGTTCACGGTTGATATCACGAGCGAAAGCATTCCCATGAATGCAATGACGAGCAAAGAAGTCGCTCGTCTGGCGTTTGATTTCGCTTTTCAAACCTCACCGGCCATAGGGGACCCCCTTTGACACAGCTCAGCCTTGGGCTCACCACGGCGTTGCTACGCACGCTCGCCGTACTTCCGTACAAATTCGTCGCAAAGCTCGGGATGGTTATCGGCATTGCGTTGTACGTGCTTCCGAGCCGCCGCAAGCATATCGTCCTCGTGAACTTGCGCCTTTGCTTCCCCGAGAAGACAAGCCGCGAACATCAGACGCTCGCGAGAGCTCATTTCGGCCATGTTGTTCGCAGCTATCTCGAACGCGGCATTCAGTGGTTTGGCAGTGCGCAGTCGATCCGCGATATTGTCCAGATCGAGAGCAAGATCGATCTCTATGACGATGAAGCCCCGCCTACCATCTTCATGGGTTTTCACTTCGTGGGCATTGAGGTTGGCTGCATGCTCTATTCGACGTACCTCCCCGTCGCCTCGCTGTATACACGTATGTCGAACACAGCCATGTGCGACCTGGCTAAACGGCAACGTGGCAGATTCGGCGCTGAGATGATCGAGCGCGCGACAAGTGCCAGAAAGATCGTGGGATTGTTGCGCTCGGGCAAACCGGTCATGCTCGCGGCGGATATGGACCACGGCATTGACAACTCTGTTTTTGTCCCTTTCTTCGGCGTTCCCGCCTGCACGCTCACCGCCGTTTCGCGGCTCGCGAGACTGGGGCGCGCGCGGGTTGTTCCCTTCGTGACCGAGGTGCTGCCGAATTATGAAGGGTATAAGTTGACGATTTTCGAGCCGCTCGCGGACTTCCCATCGGGCAGCGATGAGATCGACGCGCGCCACATGAATGCGTTCCTCGAGGAACAGGTCGCCAAGTTTCCCGAGCAGTATTACTGGGTGCATCGACGTTTCAAGCACCGGCCAGAGGGTATGGCATCGGTATATTGAACGGTTCGCCTGGTGTTGCGCCTGGTGTTCGTGCGTCTGCTAACCCCGGTGAATCGCCGTCAACATGTCGTGTACGCCGAAAGTCATCAACGAGAGAAACACCAGCAGTCCCAGGTAATAGAACGCATAGGTATACTTCACCGAGGCCGCCACTTCGTAGTAGCGGACATTTTCCGGGGCGCGTGGGTCGTAGTTCCACGCCCGCTTTAACTGCGGCAGCGCGAGAATTGCCATCACTATCAGGAGCGGGCTGGGACGGTACAGAAACAGAGCAATCAACACCGGAACCCCGGCAAACCAGATGCGTGGCGACAGGACCGCTGTTATCCTGCCACCGTCGAACGGCGACAGCGGAATCAGATTGAAGAGGTTGAGGAAGAATCCCGCGTAAGAAAGAACCAGGAGCAAACTGTTATCGGTATGACGCGCGGCGAAGTAGCAAGCGAGCGCAGCCACCGTACCCAACAGCGGTCCCGCCAAACCGACATAGGCTTCCGTCTCGGCGTCATGTGGCAATTCTTTGAGCTGAATCCACGCGCCCACGAATGGCACGAACGTCGGCAAACTCACGTCAAGGCCGCGCCGACGCGCCGCGAGGTAATGCCCGCCTTCGTGGACGAATAGCAGCACGACGAAGCCGGCCGCAAATCGCCAGCCGTAAAACGCGGCATACACCGCGATCGACAACAACATTGAGCCAGAGCTCATCAGCACCTTGCCCAGCTTCAGGCCGCCGAGCAGCAACAGGAGTAATTTTCCCATGACGAACGTTAGTGAGGCTCCTGGCGGCCCTTTGCGCCCGAAGATGCCACCTTGCGTTTGCTAAAGCGCCTTGTCACGGCGGCCACAACGAGCGAGATGGCTACACCCAGCTTTGTGAATTTCGCCAGAAACGCGAGGAGCACAGCGATCAGGCCCAGCTTTTTTGCCGCGACGCCGACAACCAGCGCGGCAAGGCCGTACTCGGCGACCCGGTCGGTGAACTTGTCGAAATCTGCGTATCGCTTGCCGGGCACATAGTCGATGTCCTCGAGCAACGCATTTGCGATGGATTTGTCGGCCGCAAAGGAGCTGAGACTTGAGGCCAATGTCAGTTCAAGGTGGCCGTCGCGGCCCAGCGCCACTGTCTGGTAGTTCACCGCCCGATGTGCGGCATCGTCGGGGTCCGCTTTTCTTTTCACGACGGCTCCCCACACCAGACGATGTGTCGCGGCGTCGTAGGTGGGTGCCTCTGCCCAACCGAGTACCTTGAGTTCAGCGAAGCCGTGCGCTTTTCGCGAGGCGTTGGATTGATCTGTATTTTCGGAGATCCTCCGCAGCATGTCGTCGGCTTTCCAGTGTTGCGCGTCATCGTCTCGCACATAGCCGTCTTTTATGAACGTGACGATGGCAACCCACTTGGCGTTCTCCTCGTCCGGAACGATCATGCCGACGAGTTTCTTGTCATCGACCGTCTGCCCCATTGATCGCATCAGGCGAGCCGCGGCGGATGCGGGCACAAACTTGTCACCCGCTGGGAGTTCGAGCGTCGCCTCATCGAAGAGCGGGATATGGCGCGGGCCAGGCAAAGCCGCTTTATCGAACTCCTCGGAAGCTGCCTTGAACTCCGTTTTGGCAGCGTCGGTTTGGGTATTTGCCAAAGAAGCAGATGACACGACGAAGAGACAAACCCCGAGTCTAATAATCGTTTTCACAGTTTCTCTTTATAAACGTAATTGTGATTTGTGTTCGTTCGCCCCTTTATGGGCTGGGGCAACCCCTCATCATCTATTAACCATCTTCGCCGGCACACTAATCGCAAGTAGCCCGCCGAGAATCATAAACGCAGCCAGCATATACATCCCCGAATCATTGGCCGCAGTCGCCTGCTTCAACCACCCCACCGCATAAGGACTGAGAAACCCCGCCAGATTCCCGATGGAGTTAATCATCGCGATCCCCGCCGCCGCGCCGGTCCCCGCAAGAATCGCCGTCGGCAAACTCCAGAACAGCGGCAGCGTAGTAAGAATCCCCATCGTGGCGAGCGTAAGCGAAGCCATTGCCAACACGGTGTTATGCGCCCACACGACGGAAAGCACGAGACCGACCGCCCCCGCAAAGGCTGGCAACGCAATATGCCAGCGCCGCTCGCGCGAGCGATCAGCACTACGCGCGACGAACACCATCGCGACCACGGCCGCCGCGAACGGGATCGCGGAGAGCAACCCGATCATGAAAGCGTCGGTGACACCCGTCGCCTTGATAATCGTCGGCAACCAGAAGCTCACCCCATAAAGCCCCATCACGAACGAAAAGTACGTGAGGCTCAGCATCAGCACACGCCCGCTCGTGAGCACCTGGCGAATCGGCATGTCGTGCTTGGTCGCTTCTTCCGCGGAGACCTGGCTTTCGAGCAGTTGCTGTTCTTCCTTCGTGAGCCACTTCGCCTTCGAGATGCGGTCGTCCAGCATCACGAACACGATGACCCCGACGATCACCGAAGGAATCCCTTCGAGCAGGAACAGCCACTGCCAGCCGTGCCAGCCGTTCATGCCGTTGAAGCTCTTGAGTATATAGCCCGACACCGGCCCGCCGATCACGCCGGACAACGCGATTGCCGTCATGAACCACGTGGTCATGCGGCCGCGCCGGTGCGCCGGATACCAGTATGTGAGATACAGGATGATGCCGGGGAAGAAGCCCGCTTCGGCGAGACCGAGCAGGAAGCGCATCACGTAGAACATCGTCGGCGTGGTGACGAACATCGTCAGCATCGAAATGATGCCCCACGAGATCATGATCCGCGCGATCCACACGCGCGCGCCGACCTTGTGCAGGATCACGTTGCTCGGCACTTCGAAGATGAAATAGCCGATGAAGAAAATCCCCGCGCCGAAGCCGTACACGGCGTCGCTCAGGCCGAGGTCGGTGCTCATCTGCAGCTTCGCGAAGCCGACGTTCACGCGGTCCAGATACGCGACCACGTAGCAGAGCATCAGCAACGGCGCGAGCCGCCACGTGACCTTGCGGTAGGTCGCCTCTTCGAACGAGGAAGGCGGCGCACCCGCGCCGGGATGGTGGAGCGGATCTGCGGGACTAGCCATGGTGTCTCCTCTTTTCTTGTGGAAATGAAGTACCGCCGTCGAGCGATTCTAGCCGTGCCCAGTGATTTGCACGACGAATCGATATTGGGGGAAAACACTGACTGCATAAGCGCACCTGCGACGACGCGCCTACCCGCAACGCGCCGTCGGATCGCGCACCTCTCCGGTTCGCCGCTACACGCAGCGTCCGCCATCCACTTCAAGGCACACGCCGGTAATGAACTCCGCTTCGTCCGAAGCGAGATAGAGCGCCGCATTGGCGATATCCTGCGGCGTCGAGAAGCGTCCGAGCGGAATGCCGGCGAGAAAGCGCTGGCGATTCTGCGGCGTATCTTCGACACCCATGAATTCGGAGACGAGCGCCGTCTCGCCGATCACCGGATTCACGCAGTTCACACGAATGCGGTCGGGCCCAAGCTCGGCGGCGAGCGACTTGCTCGCGATGATCACCGCGCCCTTGCTGCCGTTGTACCAGACAAGCCCCGGGCGCGGCCGCACGCCCGCCGTCGACGCGATATTGATGAAGCCGCCGCCGCCTTGCTCGCGGAAATACGGCACGAACTCCTGCACGCTCCAGTAGATGCTCTTCACGTTCACCGCGTAGACGCGGTCGAATTCGGCCTCCGTCACTTCGAGTACCGGCTTGTTGCGATGCGTGGTGCCCGCATTGTTGACGACGATCTGCACGCTGCCGAAGTCTCCGAGCGCGGCCTCGCGCAGCGTGCGCCAGTCGTCACGCAGCGTGACGTTGCCGGGCACCGCGATCGCCTTGCCGCCCGCCAGCGCGATCTCGCTCGCGACACGTTCGGCCGCCGGACCGTTGAGGTCGTTGACCACGACGTTCGCGCCTTCGCGCGCAAAGGTCTTCGCGATGCCTTCCCCGAAACCCGAGCCGCCGCCCGTGACGATGGCTGTTTTACCTGTCAACCGCATGATGTCTCCGTTGTTGGTTGTAGTGGATAGCAATGCGTTGTCGCGTCGAACCCGCGAGCCGCGGTGTGGCCTGGCTCTACCGCCGCCTAGCCATGGCGAATCGCAATCGTCTTCAGCACCGTGAAACCGTACAGCGCCTCGAAGCCTTTCTCGCGCCCGTGCCCCGAATGCTTGACGCCGCCGAACGGCAACTCGACCCCACCGCCCGCGCCGTAGTTGTTGATGAACACCTGGCCCGAGCGCACGCGCCGCGCGAGCCGCATCTGGCGCGCCCCGTCGCGCGTCCAGATACCGGCGACGAGCCCGTACTGCGTGCCGTTCGCGAGTGAGAGCGCTTCGTCTTCGTCGCGAAACGGCATCGCGGCGAGCACCGGGCCGAACACTTCGTCGCGCGCGAGGCGGTGGCTCGCGGGCACGTCGCGCAGCAAGGTGGGAGCCTGATAGAAGCCGCTTTCGGGCGCTTCGGGAACCACTTCGCCGTGCGCGGCCATCGCGATGCCGTCGTGGTGGGCGTCGGAGAGGAAGTCCCACACGCGCTGCTGCTGTTTCGCGCTGATGAGCGGCCCGCAGTCGAGATCGGCCTGCGAAGGGCCGACGCGCAGCGCCTGGAACGCGCTGCCGAGCCTGTCGAGCAGCGGCTCGTAGATGGCCTGGTCGATCAGCACGCGGCTGCCCGCCGAGCAGGTTTGCCCGGCGTTCTGCACGATCGCGGAGACGAGCACCGGCAGCGCCGCGTCGAGATCGGCGTCGGCGAAGACGATTTGCGGCGACTTGCCGCCGAGTTCGAGCGTGACCGGCACATGGTTTTCGGCGGCCATCTGTGTGACGAGCTTGCCGGTTTCGGGCGAACCCGTGAACGACACGTGATTGATACCCGGATGACGCGCGAGCGCGGCGCCTGCTTCGTGCCCGTAGCCGGTCACGATGTTGAGCGCGCCGGGCGGCAGGCCGGCCTCGGCGGCGAGTTCGGCGACGCGCAGCACGGAGAGGCACGCGTCTTCGGCCGGCTTGACGACGCACGCGTTGCCGGCCGCGAGCGCCGCGCCGGCGCTGCGCCCGAAAATCTGCATCGGATAGTTCCACGGCACGATGTGGCCGGTCACGCCGTGCGGCTCGCGGATCGTCAGCACCGTATAGCCGGACTGGTAGGGGAGCGTTTCGCCGTGCAGCTTGTCGGCGGCGCCTGCGTAGAACTCGAAATAGCGGGCGAGGGCGGCGGCGTCGGCGCGCGCCTGCTTGAGCGGCTTGCCGGTGTCGCGCGCTTCGAGCTGCGCGAGGTCCTCCTGGCGCGCGGCCACGAGCAGCGACAGGCGGTACAGCACGCGGCCGCGCTCGGCGGCGCTCGCGGCGCCCCACGCGCCTTCGAACGCGCGGCGCGCGGCGTGCACCGCGGCGTCGATGTCGGCCGCGGTGCCGCGCGCGATGCGCGTGAACGGCTGGCCGTCCGACGGATCGAGCACGGCGATCGTCTCGCCGCCGGAAGCGGCGCACCATTCGCCGCTGATGAAATGCCGGGCTTCTTCCATGCAGGCTCCTTGAAGGTGACGCGCGGCTGGCGTGCGGCCGCGCGAGGCCAGACGATTATCGCGCCGATCGAACGGGAGATGCCATCTGCCGATTGGCTATAATGGCGCAATCCGCATTGTCCGGTGCACGGCGCCACCATTCGCGGCGAGAGGGCGGGCGGTTCGCACGCACATCCTCGAGCCCGGGCACACGCCGTACGCCGCCTTCCGACTTCCATCCAGTTCAGAGAGCGCTCATGAGCTTCAATCACGTTCCCGCAGGCAAAGACCTTCCGCACGATTTCAACGTCATCATCGAAATCCCGGCGCAAAGCGACCCGGTGAAGTACGAAGCCGACAAGGACCTGGGCCTGCTCGTCGTCGACCGCTTCATCGGCACCGGCATGCGCTATCCGGCCAACTACGGCTTCATTCCGCAAACGCTGTCGGGCGACGGCGACCCGGTCGACGTGCTGGTGATTACGCCGTTCCCGCTGCTGGCCGGCTCGGTCGTGCGCGCCCGCGCGCTCGGCATGCTGCAGATGACCGACGAGTCGGGCGTCGACGCGAAGCTGATCGCCGTGCCGCACGACAAGGTCTGCCCGATGACGGCGGACCTCAAGTCGATCGACGACGTTCCGGCTTACCTGAAGGACCAGATCAAGCACTTCTTCGAACAGTACAAGGCGCTCGAGAAGGGCAAGTGGGTCAAGGTCGAAGGCTGGGCGGGCATCGACGCCGCGCACAAGGAAATCAGCGAAGGTATCGCGAACTACAAGAAGTAAGCGCGCAATCAGAAAACGAAAGTTTGCTGACAAGGCGCCCCTGATGGGGCGCTTTTTTTATGTTTTTCCGATGTTCAGTACTTTCGTGCGTAGGAGCCGAGCAATCTGATTCGAGGATTGGATTGAAGAAACGCTTTCAGCGTGCCCACCTTTGCGTGCCCTTCCACTTCGATGAGGTAGCGATGGGTGTCTAGCGTTCTCTTGCTCGGCCGCTCGTAGATGGTCAGGATTTTCAAGCTGGCGGCCGTCATGTCCGCGAGGAGCGAGGAGAAGTCGTTATCCTCAATGTGGACAAGCAGCGATGTCTTGTCGTTCCCGGTTGGCGCAGGCATCTCCCTGCCAAGCACCCACCATCTCGTCACGTTGTGCGGTCCCTGCTCGATGTCATCGACAAGCGAGACCAAACCATAAATCGAGCCGCCGATTTTCGGCCCCATCGAGGCTGTGTCGAGCGACTTGCTCTCCGACACGCTCCTTGCCGCTGCGCCGCCTCCAAGAGCCGTGATGCGGCGCACAGTTGGCATTTCCTTGTCGAGCCACGGCTTGACTTCCTCGAGCGCTACCGGATGTGCGATGACCTCTCTGATGTCTTCGAGCTTCGTGCCGGGACGGGCAAGAAGGCTGTAGCCGAGCATTTTCGGATACTCCGCAATCACTACGACGGATGGCAGATCGAGTACCGGGTCCAGATAAGGCGTGACCCCGACTACCGACGTCGTCACGGGCACACACGCCTGGTCGATCTCTCCGTTTGCGAAAGCGGCGAACAGTTTCGCGTTTTCCAGCGCAATCAGCCTGTCGGGGCCGAACAGGTCCAGGCAGGCTTGATGCGTCCACGACCCGCCTGGCCCGAGGTAACCAATCGTCGTTTGCGAAGCACCTTCCTGATTGCCGACAGCCGAAGACGAACTTGCCATGTTTAATTCCTGCCCAGATGTCTTAAGGAGTTTCACTGCGTGTCTGGCGATGCCTTGAGTTAATCGCCGCCGCGTGAGCCGCTGAGCGTTGGCTGCTGACGGACAGCAAGCGCGGCAGCCGCATCGCATAAGTGAAATCATCACGTTTTTAATTGTATGCTAATATTTTAACCATATGCAAATTCGAATGAGGGATGTCACAAATCGAGCCTGAGTCGTGGCCCAACTTCGACAAAGCCTTCTGATTCGTAGAAATGAAGCGACCGGCTCCAGCGTGGCTGGTGCGGGGCGCCGACGTCCATCCTCTTCCATCCGCGCTCCCGTCCGAACGCCGCGGCCCGACTTACCAGGAGTGATGCGATGCCACGCGACCGATGCTTCGGGTCGACATACAGCTCGGTAATCTGGCCGAAGGCACCACCCGCGAAAACGGCTACACCTTCCGTGAGCAGCAGGATACCGATTGCAGACTCGTCATCGATTGCGATAAATCCAAAACTGCGCCCGCTGTCACGCAACACGTTCTCCACGGATTCGAGGCGATATTCCGGTACGGCATCGCCTTCGTGTAACTCAGCGAAGAGCGCGCCTACAAGGTGGGTAACGGTGGCCGTGTCCTCATTCGTGACTCGACGGACTTCAAGACCGCTTTTGATATCTTCATTAGCCATTTCTTCAACTCGTCTTATGAAAGATTCCGGCAGAACCGCATCGGCTCATATAATGACGACCAGGGTTTTTCCATTCGTCCGCCAATGGTTGAAAGCACATGCCACGAACGCAAGCTAAACTTCCCGTACAGGAGCGGCAGGACGTCGATGCGGACAAGCCGCGTGACCCGAACGTGGAAAAGGTTTCGCGAGCGCTCGCTGCGCAGATTTATACCTTCCGGACTGCGGCGGGTATTGCATCCGGCGCCTTGGCGAAGATGGCCGGCATCTCACATTCGATGCTTTCCAGAATCGAGAAGGGAACTGCGACGCCTTCAATCGAGACCCTCACACGAATCGCAAACGCATTGGGCAAACCGGTGTCACGCTTCTTCGTCGATCAGAGTGAACGGCATGACTGTTCATTCGTTCCGGCTGGCGGCGGAGTGACCGTAGACCGCGAAGGCTCATCCTTCGGGCACGTCTACACGCTGATAGGTCACGTACTCTCCGGCAATCTCTCGGTCGAACCGTACATCGTGACGCTCGATGAAAAGTCCCAGCCCTGGTCCACACACCAGACAACGGGGCTTCAGTTCATCCATGTGCTTGAAGGCAGAATGAAGTATCGCTATGCCAACCGTCTCTACGAGGTAAAGCCTGGCGACAGTCTGCTTTTCGACCCCAACGCGGCGCACGGCCCTGAAGAAATCGATAGTATTCCGGTCCGATTTCTCTCCGTCTTCTTCAATATCCGGGAGTATAGCTAGCGCTGTTCCAGCTATTTGCTCTGACTCGTAGCATGGTCTTTTGCGTCGCGAAGTACTCACTGCATCCGGATTACTCGTGAATCATCTGACTGAGAAAGCGCTTGGCCCGCTCGGTTCCAGGTGTCGAGAAGAACTCGGCGGGCTGTGAGTCTTCGAGAATCTCACCTTGGTCAAGGAAGAGGATGCGGTCTGCAACTGCTTTTGCAAAACCCATCTCGTGCGTTACGCAGAGCATCGTCATCCCGTCTTCTGCGAGCAGCGTCAAGGTGTCGAGAACCTCGCGGACCATCTCTGGATCCAGAGCCGACGTGGGCTCGTCGAGCAGCATGATTGTCGGAGACATGCACAGCGCACGAGCGATAGCCACACGTTGCTGTTGACCCCCAGACAGTTGAGCAGGGTACCTGGACGCATGTTCTGACACACGAACGCGCTCGAGCATCTCCATCGCTTTCTCTTGCGCTTCCTTGCGTTTCATACCGCGCACGCGCATTGGCGCAAGCGTGCAGTTTTCTAGCACAGTCATGTGGGGGAACAGGTTGAAATGCTGAAACACCATGCCGACGTCCGCTCGAACCATACGCACATTCCTGACGTCGTCGGTGAGTCGGATTCCATCCACGAGAATGTCGCCGGCGTCGTGTTTTTCCAACCTGTTCACGCAACGGATGAGCGTCGACTTGCCCGACCCGGACGGACCACAAAGCACGATTTTTTCGCCTTTTCGTACATCAAGAGAGATGGACTTCAGGACATTGACATCACCATAGCTCTTGCGAAGGCCCTTGATGGTAATCACGTAATCCGCGTTCGATTCGGTAACCATATCAATCCTCTTTTGCTTGCTGCTCAGCCGGCAGCGCGTTTCAATTTGCTTTGGTAGGCCCGGCCTGCCGGGCTGTCCTTCCACGTCACGACTTGCCCTTCGGAAAGTCGCTGCCGGCCGTAGATGATCCACGGGTCGTCAACGGTTCCGACTACCTCATCGAGCCGAAAGCGCGACGGATAGTCCTGCGCAAGCGACGAATAGGTCAGTCCGCTTTCATACTTTCCAGCAAGCAGGCCATCGGCAACCGATGCGATCGATGTCTCTGGAATGAGTTCCAAACCGCGGGTATCGACGTAGTCACGGGTTGCGGGCTGTAGCGCCAGCGACGTTGGACGCTCGACGTCGATGCGCGTAACGACGGCCATGTCTTTGCTGCCCGATACGAATGCATCGACGACGAAGAGTTGCTTGCGATACTTGGCAACAGTTTCTGTCGTAGACGGATGAACAGCCACCTGAAGCAGATAATCCGCGTCGCCCCTTATCACCGCCTGAGCAGCGCTATCGAAATCGAGGACAAGTTCGACGGTCGAGGCGTCTGCAAGTCCGTGGAACTCGAGGTATCGACCGGCGACGAATTCATGATTGCTGCCGCTGGGACCAAGGGTGATAAACCGAAGCACTGTTGAATTCTCCAAAGATGTTGTTGCGGGCCGCATCCGTCAATGCGAAGCGGCCTGTGCATCGCTCGAATTTTGCGATTGAAGCGTCACGGAACTGCTCCGCTTCTCGCGTCTCGAAGTCGAATCAGGCTTACCGGTCTTGCGCCCGACGAGAAGTTCGAGGTACCTGAAAAGTTGAGCGAGCACAAACGTCATTGCCAGATAGACGAGACCAGCACCGACGAAAATCTCATAAGGCGCATAGGTTTCGCTAACAAGCAGTTTCGAGGTGCCAGTCAACTCCATGATGGTGACGGTAGAAGCCAGAGACGTTGCCTTGAGGTTCAGGATCGTCTCATTCGCATACGCGGGCAGTGCGATGCGCACCGCGATAGGCGCCTTGATTTTCGTGAGAATCGACGTGCGGCTCAGACCGAGCGCTTCAGCGGCTTCGACGATACCTTTGGGGACCGCACTCAAGGCTCCCATGAGAATCCGGGCTGTGTACGCACCGGAATTCATACCGAGCGCGATGACCGCGCACATAAACGGGTCACGCAACACCGGCCAAAGCATCGAATGCCGAATAAAAGTAAATTGCCCGAATCCGTAATACAGGAAGAACAGTTGTACCAGCGCCGGTGTCCCGCGGAAAGCGCCAATATAGAATTTGACGCAACCACTGAGAATCTTCGAGTCGCCAAGGCCGAGCAAAGCAACGGGAACTCCGATACCTATACCCGCTGCGACGATAGCCGCAAACAGTTCGAGGGTGACAGGCAGCGAAGAAAGTAGCTTGGGGAGACTCGAAAAGAGTAATGAAAAGTCAAACATGTCTCACCTTGCCAAGGTTGTAGCAGTCTTTCGCCGTGCCACGCCGAAAGCGTTTGTCATTGCATAGCTGAGCACGAAATACAGGATGCCGGCCACGAGATAGAAGAAGAATGGACGGTTGGTCCCTTCAACAGCGAAGCCGGTGCGACGCATCAGGTCCTCCAGCCCAACGAGCGACACGAGCGCTGTCTCTTTCAGGAGAACCGTCAACTGGTTCCCGAATGCTGGAATCGCGAGCCTCCACGCCTGGGGCGCGACCACGTGAACGAAAACGCCGGAAGCTGACAAACCAAGAGCGGATGCAGCTTCGGTCTGACCTCGCGGGACTTCGAGGATTGCGCCACGGAAGATTTCCGTCGCATATGCACCAAAGACGAGCCCGAGCGACACAGCGCCCGCAGTGAACGCGTTGATTTCGATGGAGTGGCCCAGCAAATGCGAGAGCGTGGCGCTGCCGCCGTAGTACACGAGAAAGATCACCAGCAGGTCCGGTACACCTCGAATCGTCGTCGTGTAGGTTCCGGCGATGCGCCGCAGAACGGCTGACGGGGACAACTTGGCGGCCGCCATGAACACGCCGATGACCGAGCCAATCGCCGTGGCCGCCAATGCCACCAGCAGCGTGGTCGCAGCGCCCAGCAGAATCAGCGCGCCATATCCATTCAGAGTGAGACTAGACATGCGGGCACCCTTTTACATCAGCGGGAAAGGGAAGTACTTCTTACGAATTTGCTCATAAGTACCGTTCTTCATGATGGCGTCGAGGGCGGTATTGAGGCGGTTGCACAAGTCGGTATCGTCGAGACGAACCGCGATCGCATTGCCGTCTCCGAGGACGCCGCCTTTGAATTCCGGACCGACGAACGTGTAATCCTTGGACTCCGGGCGCTTGAAGAAACCCGAATAGAAGGTCGCCTTATTGCCGATGATTGCGTCCACCCGTCCTGCAACGAGGTCGAGTTCCGGCTGTCGCGTGTCGTCGTAGAGAACAAGCGTCGCGGTCTTGTCATAGCCGTTAGCCGTCAGCCATTGATGCTGCGAGGAACCGCGCTGGACACCAATGCGCTTGCCTTTCAGACCGGCGGGTGTCACATCCTTGATGCCACTGTCCTTGGCGACGATAAAGCTTGAGGTGGTCTCTTTATATTTGTTCGTGAAAAGCACCTGTTTGCGGCGCGCCGGTGTCGTCGACATCGAGGCCACGATGGCGTCATACCGGTTGGCCTGCAGGCCCGGAATGATGCCGTCCCACGCCTGGGCAACGATCTGACATTTCATCTTCATCTGTGCACAAAGCGCGTTTGCGATGTCCACATCGAAGCCTTGCAGGTTTCCGCTTGCGTCCTTGAAGCTCCACGGCGGGTAGGTGCCTTCAGTTGCGACGCGCAGCGTGTCACTGGCAGACAAGGCCGGCGCGGACGCAAGGACCGCCGCCACGGCAAGGCCACACCCGAGCATCGCCCGGAGACGTTTGAAGAGACGGAATGACATGGTCTGTGCTCTCTCGTAGTTACAGCGCGGATCATCCGCGGCTTGAGAGAAAAGGTAGCCAGCCGTTAATTTAATGTCAATATTTTAATGTCATGCAAATAGACGGATGCGGGTAAACATTGACCCGATCCGCTCAGATAGCCAGCGAGAGGGCCGATAACCTCGATGCATCGCCAGGATGACCCAAACGCATTTTTATTATTTAGGTGTAAACCCGTATCATTTGCCGCACCCCCGCGCGCTAACCGGCCTCACATTCGCACGCGCTTCACGAATTCATGAGCACACTGTCCGGATGATGAACCGCAGCAAATCCCATTCGAGCTCGTCACGCTGGTCGACCTGGCTGCACTCGATCGTCACCGCGATCTACCGCAAGCGGCCGGTCTGGATGGTGTCGTTCGCGGCGAGCGAGGCAAGTCTCTCCGAAGGATTGAGGGCGGCCTGCGCCTCGACGGCGATGCTCGCGCTCGGCAACGTGCTGCACGATCCGGTGTTTGCGTGGGCCGCGATCGGCGCGTTCTGGACCTGCCTTGCCGATGCGGCCGGCTCGAACCGCGCGCGCCTCGCCTCAATGATGGGCTTCGCGCTGCTCTCCACGCTGTGCGGCGGCATCACCGCTTTCGCGTCCGGCGCGGGGACCGCGTTCGCCGCGTTCGCGGTGCTCGCGTTCACGACGCTCGGCGCGTTCGGCCGCATCTGGGGCGCGGCCACGTCGCAGGTGACGATCCTCGCGGCGACCGCGTGTGTCGTGATGGTCGACCGGCCGATGCACGACGCGCGCGCCGGTCTCGCGTTTCTCGGCGTCTACCTCGCCGGCTGCCTGTTTGCGGTCGTGCTGAGTCTGACGGTGTGGCGTATTCATCCGTTCGGCGCGAGCCGCGCATCGCTGCGCGCGGTGTATCTGCGGCTCGCCGATGTCGCGTTCGATAGCGCGCGCCTCGTTGGCCGCCGCGCCGCGCCGCGCGAATGGGCCACGCACGCCGCGCAGTTTCGCGCCGATGCGCGCGCCGCGCTCGAACGTTCGCGCGATGCGCTCGCGAAAGTGCCCGTATCGAGAGCGGGCGGCGCCGCAACCTACGACACGCTGCTCGGCTTGCTGGCCGACGGCGAGGCTTTGTTCGCGTATCTGATCGCGGTGTCGGGCGCAAGTGAGAAAGTCTCCGGCGATCCGCGCCGCACGCAACGCGCTGAGCGGCTGCTGAATGCGCTTGGCAAGGTGTTACGCGATATCGGCGTGGCGAGCGGCGATGCGCGCTGGGAACGTCTCGCGGATCAGCAACGGCGCTTGCGGCGTTTCGCAAGCCGGCTCGAAAGCGCGTTGCTCGAACCGGTGAAGCTGCAATCCGGTTTCGAACTCGTCGATTTCGCGCCGCGCGAGGCGCATGCCGAGCGGTGGAGCGAGTGCGTTGCGCGTTATGCCGCGCGCGTGTGGTCGACGCTGAAGGCGAACCTCTCGTGGCAGTCGGTCGGCTTGCGTCACGCGGCGCGCGTCGGCGTGACGACCACGGCGGGCTTTCTCGTGATCCGCGCGCTCGGTCTGCCGTTCGGCTACTGGGCGACGATGGCGACGCTGCTGATCCTGCAACCGTCGATCGCCGCGACGTGGCCGCGCAGTGTCGAGCGCGTGGCGGGCAGCATCGTCGGCGGGGTGCTGGCGGCGGCAATCGGCTATGCAATTCATTCGCCGCTCGGCATTTCGCTCGCGGTGTTTCCGCTCGTGATGGCGACGATGGCACTGCGGCCCGTCAGCTACAGCCTGTTCGTGCTGTTTCTCACGCCGACCTTCGTGCTCGTCGCCGACTTCGCGACGCCGGGCGCCAACGAGTTCGCGTTCGCGCTCACACGGCTCGGCAACAATGTGCTCGGCTGCGTGCTCGCGCTGTTCGCGACGTTCTGTCTATGGCCGACGCGCGAAAAGCTCGACGTGCGTGTCTATCTCGGCGACGCGGTGCGTGCCAATCTCGCGTATCTGCGCGCGGCGCTCGAAACGCCGTCGCGCAACGACAAGGACATGGAACGTCTGCGCCGCGCCGCGGGTTTGTGCAGCAACAACGCGGAAGAAGCGATTGGCCGCGTGCGCCTCGAAAAGCTCGAAGACTCGTTGGCCGACACCGTGACGCTGACCGTGCTGAGCCTGCTGCGCAGAATGGCGGGCACCGCGACGCAGTTGCGCCTGAGCGCGAACCGGCGCGACATGCACACGGAACTCGGCGAATGGGTTGCGGCGATGAGCGCGGCAATCGAGGCGGCGTTGAACCGCACGTTGCGGCCGGTGCGGCACGAACTGCCCGCGCGCGAGCGGCTGACCTCGCTCGAAGCGGATGCGGTCGGTGAGCTGGCGCGCGTGCATCGCCTGTTGACGGAGAGGATGCGGGAGGCGCGGGGGTAAAGAGACGCAGTGCGCTGCTGATGTGCGCTGATGTGCGGAAGCACGGAATTTCCGCGCCTCAGGCGGCCTCGCCGTCATCTCCCGTTTCGGCCTCGGCGGCCGGCGCCGGCATCACCGACTCCAGCGTGCGCAACCCCGCCGCCAGCGCGCGCTTTTCCGCGGGCGCGAGCCGCTTGACCCAATATTCGGCGCTCGAAGCGCTCGAGCGATCCGCGAGTTCGAACGACGCCAGCACCCGCACCGGCTTGCGCGAGCGCGTATAACGCGCGCCCACGCCGCTCACGTGTTTGTCGAAGCGCGCGGCGACGTCGGTTGCGATGCCGGTGTAGACGCTGCCGTCCGAGCATTCGAGCAGATAGAGAAACCACGTCATAAACGCGCCGTCAGCCTTTGAACGGATTGTGTTCGCGCAGCTCGTCCACGTAAGCGTGGATGCTGTTCTTTTCGTTGTCGAGGAAATGGCCGACCGCATCCGCAAACGCTGGATGCGCGAGCCAGTGCGCCGAGCGCGTGACCGTCGGCAGAAAACCGCGCGCCATCTTGTGCTCGCCCTGGGCGCCGCCTTCGAACGCGCCGAGCTTTTCCTCGATGCAGAATTCGAGCGGCTGGTAGTACGCGGTTTCGAAGTGCAGGCACGGCAC
Organism: Paraburkholderia susongensis; assembly: GCF_900177725.1. GTDB lineage: Bacteria > Pseudomonadota > Gammaproteobacteria > Burkholderiales > Burkholderiaceae > Paraburkholderia > Paraburkholderia susongensis. The sequence continues at coordinate 528,360 of NZ_FXAT01000004.1, forward strand.
GTGTTCGAGCGCGCCCCAGTATCGGCCATACAGCGTGCCGCCGGTTTGCGCGTCGCGCTGATAGATGACGAGCGAACTCGCGATCGGCTTGCCTTCGTATTCGGCTATCACGAGCAGCAGGTTCTCCGGCATCGACGCCCCGATCGTGCGGAAGAAATCGAGGTTCAGATACGGACTCGAAAAATGCTCGCGATAGGTTTGCCGGTAGCACTTGCTGAAGAAGCGCCAGTCGGCGTCCTGAATGTCTTCGCCGCGAATGCGCCGCAGCGTCACGCCCGCGTCGCGCACCTTGCGGCGCTCGGCGCGGATGTTTTTGCGCTTCTTCTGTTCGAGCGTCGAGAGGAAGTCGTCGAAGTCGCGATAGCCGTCGTTGAGCCAGTGAAACTGCACGCCTTCGCGCTGCATCATGCCGAGGCCTTCGAGCGCATCGGCTTCGGTTTGCGTCGGAAACAGCACGTGCAGCGACGACACCTCGGCCTGCTCGGCGAACGCCATCAGCGTGGCGGCGAGATGACGCAACGCGTGAGCGTTGGCCGACAGCAGACGGTTGCCCTGCACCGGCGTGAACGGGACCGCGCACAGCAGCTTCGGGTAATACGGCAGACCGTTGCGTTTATATGCGTCGGCCCAGGCCCAGTCGAACACGTACTCTCCGTACGAGTGGCCCTTCAGATAGACCGGCGCGGCCGCCGCGAGCTGACCCGTGCGCGTGTCGGTGAGCGTGACGAATTGCGGTGCCCAACCGGTGTCGGGGACCGCGCATTGTGTCGCGGACAGCGCGCTCAAAAACTCGTGCCGCAGAAACGGCGTGGGCTGCTGCTGTTGCGCGAGAAGAGCATTCCACTCGGCGGCGTCCACCTCGGAGGGCGACGCCAGAATGCCCGTGCGATAATCGATGCGTTGCTGGTTCAATCTGCGTGACTGTTTGCAATGAACGGCGCGGTGGCGTGAAGATGGCCGAGCCGCTTCGTTCGTTTATCCGGTTTGTCCAATCCGTCGAGCCATTGAGCCGCGGTACCCGCGAGCCGTTATGGCTTGCCTGTCGATCCTGCCATGAAGACCCGAATCGCTCTTGCCCAAATCAATGTCACCGTCGGCGACTTCGCCGGCAACGTCGCGAAGATCGTCGCCGCCGCGCGCGCCGCGCACAACGACGGTGCGAAGCTGCTGGTCGCGCCTGAACTCGCGCTCTCGGGTTATCCGCCCGAAGACCTGCTGCTGCGTCCTGCGTTCTATACCGCGAGCGCCGCGGCGCTGGCCGATCTCGCCGCGCAACTGAAGCCGTTCGCGGGGCTCCATGTGATCGTCGGCCATCCGTTGCGGGATCGTGCTCACAGCCCGGTGCACAGCGTAGCGCACGGCCATGGTAATGCAAACGCGCCGATCGAGCGCGGCGTGCCGCCGGTCGATACGTTCAACGCGGCCTCGCTGATCGTCGACGGCGAAGTGAAGGGCACCTATCGCAAGCAGGATCTGCCCAATACCGAGGTGTTCGACGAGAAGCGCTACTTCGCATCCGACCCGCAGCCATTCGTGTTCGAACTCGACGGCGTCAAGTACGGCGTCGTGATCTGCGAGGACGCGTGGCATGCGTCGGCCGCGCAGATGGCGAAGGCCGCCGGCGCGCAGGTGCTGCTGATTCCGAACGGCTCGCCCTATCACCTGAACAAGGAAGCGGTGCGCTTCGACATTCTGCGCGCGCGGATTCGCGAGACCGGTCTGCCGATGGTCTACGTGAACATGGTCGGCGGCCAGGACGAACTTGTGTTCGACGGCGGTTCGTTCGTGCTCGACGCGCAGGGCGAACTCGTCGCGAAGCTCGCGCAGTTCGAAGAAGCGACCGCGATCGTCGAATTCGAAGACGGCAAGCCGCTCTCCGCCGAGATCGCTCCGGAGCAGTCGCTCGAGGCGCAGGTGTACGCGGCGCTCGTGATGGGCGTGCGCGATTACATCGGCAAGAACGGCTTTCCGGGGGCATTGATCGGCCTGTCGGGCGGCGTCGATTCGGCGCTCGTGCTCGCAGTCGCATGCGACGCGCTCGGCGCCGACAAGGTGCGCGCGGTGATGATGCCGTCGCGCTACACGGCCGACATTTCCACCACCGACGCCGCCGACATGGCACGCCGCGTCGGCGTGCGCTACGACGAGATCGCGATCGCGCCGATGTTCGACGCGTTTCGCGGCGCGCTCGCCGAGGAGTTCGCGGGCCGCGCCGAAGACGCGACCGAGGAGAACATCCAGGCGCGCATTCGCGGCACGCTGCTGATGGCGCTCTCGAACAAGTTCGGCTCGATCGTGCTGACCACCGGCAACAAGAGCGAGATGGCGGTCGGCTACTGCACGCTGTACGGCGACATGGCGGGCGGCTTCGCGGTCATCAAGGATATTGCGAAGACGCTCGTGTACCGGCTGTGCCACTATCGCAACGCAGCCACCACGTTCGCCACGCGCGACGTGATTCCCGAGCGCATTCTCACGCGCGCGCCGTCGGCGGAGTTGCGCGAGAACCAGACCGACCAGGACAGCCTGCCCGAATACGACGTGCTCGACGCGATCATGCGTATGTACATGGAGGAGGACCGCTCGCTCGCGGAAATCATCGCGGCGGGCTATGCGGCCGACGACGTGAAGCGCGTCACGCGTCTCATCAAGATCAACGAGTACAAGCGCCGTCAGGCGCCGATCGGCATTCGTGTCACGCATCGCGCGTTCGGCCGTGACTGGCGTTATCCGATCACGTCGCGCTATACCGAACCGGTGGAGTGAGTGGCGGCGTAGAATAAAAATCATCCATTTCCCTTTCACTCTTCCTATCACGAGACGAGGTTCGCCATGAAGCGCATCACCGCAGTCATTAAACCGTTCAAACTCGACGAAGTGCGTGAGGCGCTCGCGGAAGTCGGCCTCACCGGGCTGACCGTTACCGAAGTCAAAGGCTTCGGCCGTCAGAAAGGGCATACCGAGCTCTATCGTGGTGCAGAGTACGTGGTCGACTTTCTGCCGAAGGTGAAGATCGAAGTCGTGGTCGCGGACAACCAGTGCGATCAGGTGATCGATGCGATCATCGGCGCGGCGCGTACCGGCAAGATCGGCGACGGCAAGATTTTCGTCGCGGACGTCGAGCGCGTGATCCGTATCCGCACCGGCGAGGAGAACGAAGCGGCGGTGTAGGAGGGCGGCGCTGTCGAGCCGCGATCCGTAGTACTGCTCCTGGTACTGCCATTCCGCAGCGTTTTGCGCGCTACATTCCGCGCCGTGTCGTCGACAACCGAAGCAGACAGACGGCGACCCTTCTTTTCACCTCAAGTGGGCAAGCAGCGCACCGTCGCGGTGCGTATGGCACGCTGAAAACGCCTGCGCGAAAAACACGCGTCCAATAAAAAACGGTGCAATACCCTTGCGGGTATTGCACCGATACGCGCCTCTCGCAGCAGCGTGAAAAAGATTCTCTTGAAGAAACCCGTGATAACTACACCCCGAAGGAAATCCCTTCGGGGGATACCGTCCGCTTAGAACGAGTGCTGGATACCTGCGTACACGCCGCTTTGCGCGCGGCCTTGCAGCGGGTTATCCGTCGCAGCGGAGTAGCCAGCGTTGTTCGCGTTCAGACCGAAGTTCGCCGTACGGCTGTTGCGCACCGTTGCAGCCTGCAGGTCGAGCAGCGTGCGCTTGGACAGGTTGTACGAACCGCCAACCGTGTAGATCGTCGCATTGCCCGCGCCGTTGTTGCCGTTCACGTGGTAGACCGCGGCGATCAGCGCCGCAGCCGGCGTTGCCTGCCACGTCACGCCGCCCCATTCGTGATTGAGGGTGGTCGGCTGACCATACGCGACGCCCGTGGCACCTCCGGAACGCACCGCCTGGTAAGCACCCTGAATCTTGAACTGGCCGAGGAAGACGTTGAACATCGCCGTGTATTCACGCGATGCCGAGAACACGCCGTTGCCCGTGTTAGCCGAATTGATGCCGTTGTTGGCAACTGCGCCACCCCACAGTGCACCGGTCGTCGGGTTGCGGATTTCGTCGTACAGACCGCGGATCTGGAACAGCGAGTTCGTGTAGGTGACTTGTGCGCCAGCTTCGCGGCCTTGCGGCGTCGTGCCGTTGCCGTTCCAGCTCGTCGCGTTCGACAGCGCGTACTGGCCGTAGAAGTCAAAGCCCGCGATCTTCGGCGACTGGTACGCGAAGTTGTTGCTCGACTGCGGCCAGTTGCGGCCACGCACGAGCGATGCCGACGACCAGTTCGATTGACCGAACGGGTCGAAGTCCCACACGCCGTTCGAGATGAAGAGCATGCGGCCCATCGTGAACGTACCGTACTGGTCGTTCGCCAGACCCACCGTCGCCCAGCGATTGAAGAGACCGCCGCCGCCGGGGCCCGAACCCGTCATCGTGTTGAACGAGCCTTCCAACTGGAACAGGACCTTGTTGCCGCCACCGATGTCCTCGACACCCTTCAAGCCCCACAGGCTGGTACCCCAGTCGCCGCTTTCAGCCTTGAAGCGGTTCGAACTGCCATTAGCCGCGCCGTTGGCGTTGGCACCGGTCGGGACACCCGACATGTACTCGAGGCCCGCATCGAGGCGGCCGTACAGTGTCACGCTGCTTTGAGCGTGTGCGACAACGCCGGCCGACATCAGCGCTGCGGCGAGCAAAGCTTTCTTCATCTTCTCCTCCATACCCTGTCAAAAAAAGAAACCCAGTACTGCGAGTGGTGTTCGGACGCGAGTTGCACCGAACAGAAAGCGGTACCAGGGGAGATTGGCGGGTGGATAGGGTCTCCTGCCGTGACGCGTAGCCTTGAGCTATCTGTGCGTCATGCCGATTCCTCGCCGACCGGTTCTCCTCTGTGCTTTGAAGTGAAACTACTTTTAATCAACTTTGTTTTGCTACTTTGGTTACTAATTTATCAAAAATAACTTTAGCTGGGAGAAGAAATTGGCACCTCCCTCAGACGGTGTCGCCAAATTGCAATACGAATGTGAACTGCAACTTGCCGGAGTTCCCTGGAAGGGTACGCAAACCCTTGTCTGACAAGGGACTCACGGTTTGCCTGGGGACGTACTAAGGATTGCCACTATTGACGCTCAGAAAGTGGCGAGGTATCGCGAAAAAGCAACACGGAAGGCCGTTCCGGCGGGTTTTTGGCGGTCCGAACGGCCGTGATGAGTAAAGAGAGGAAATAAAAAAAGGCGCTTGTAAGCGCCTTGTAAAACTACATTAACTACAAATTGCAGCGCAGCCCGCCTAACGGGCTGCGCGCAGTTTACTTGAGACTGCCCGAGAGGAACTGCTTGAGGCGTTCGCTCTTCGTGTTCCTGAATACTTCGTCGGGATGGCCTTCTTCTTCGACGCGGCCCTGATGCAGGAACATCACGTGATTCGACACGTTGCGCGCGAATCCCATTTCGTGGGTCACGACGATCATCGTGCGGCCTTCCTCGGCGAGCTTCTGCATGACCTTGAGCACTTCGCCGACGAGTTCGGGATCGAGTGCGGAGGTCGGTTCGTCGAACAGCATCACGTCGGGATGCATCGCGAGCGCGCGCGCAATCGCGACGCGCTGCTGCTGCCCGCCCGACAGATGCGACGGATACTGTTTCTCGAGACGCGGCGCGAGACCGACCTTCTCGAGATATTCGCGCGCGCGTTCTTCGGCTTCCTTGCGCTTCAGGCCGAGCACATGCACCGGCGCCTCGATGATGTTCTCGAGCACGTTCATGTGCGACCACAGGTTGAAGTGCTGGAACACCATCGCGAGCCTGGTGCGCACGCGCTGCAACTGCTTCGGGTCCGACACGCGCAACGCGCCGTCCTTGGCGGTTTGCGTACGCACTTCCTCGCCGTCGACGAAAATGCGCCCGGCGTTCGGCTGTTCGAGAAAGTTGATGCAGCGGAGCATCGTGCTCTTGCCCGAGCCGGACGAACCGATCACGCTGATGACGTCGCCGGCATCGGCCTTCAGCGACACGCCCTTGAGGACTTCGTTGTCGCCGTATTTTTTGTGAAGCTCGTCGACGAAGAGCTTCTGCTTCTTGGTGTTCATCAGGATCCTTGACGAGCTTGCCTGGCTTAGGGCGCGGTGCCCAACGTTATTTGCCTTGCGGCCGCAGGTAAGCGAGCCAGCGACGCTCGGCGCGGCGGAACAGCCACACGAGCGCGAAAGAAATACATAGATACAGCAGCGCGGCGATACCGAACGCATTGAACGACTGATACGTCGCGGAGTTCACGTCGCGCGCGATCTTGAGGATGTCCGGCACCGTGGCCGTGAACGCGACCGTGGTCGCGTGCAGCATCAGGATCACTTCGTTGCTGTAGTAGGGCAGCGCGCGGCGCAGCGCCGAGGGCAGAATCACGCGCCGGTACAGCGTGAACGACGACATGCCGTACGCGCGCGCCGCTTCGATCTCGCCGTACGGCGTCGCCTTGATCGCGCCCGCGAAGATCTCGGTCGTGTACGCGCAGGTGTTCAGCGTGAACGCGAGCAGCGTGCAATGCATGCCGTCGCGAAAGAACGCGTTGGTCAGCTCGTTGTTGCGGATGATCTCGAGGCTGTAGAGACCGGTGTAGCACAGCAGCAGCTGCACGTAGAGCGGCGTGCCGCGGAAGATGTACGTGTAGAGCCACACCATGCCGGAGAGCCACTTCTTCTTCGACACGCGCGCAACCGCGAGCGGCACCGAGAGACAGAAGCCGAGCCCGATCGACACGACCAGCAGCCACAGCGTGATCGCGACACCGGTGAAGCGGTAGCCGTCGGTGAAGAGATAGTTGCGCCAGTATTCCTGAATGATCGCAATCATAGATCCGCCTTTCGCACGCCAGTCGAGTAACGCTTTTCGAGGTACATCAGCACGAAGTTGGACACGGTGGTGATGACGAGATAGATCGCCCCGGCAAGCAGCGTGAAGAAGAAGAACCGCAGCGTGCCCTTGCCGGCGTCCTGCGAGGCCTTGACGACGTCGGCGAGACCGATGATCGACACGAGCGCGGTCGCCTTGACCATCACCTGCCAGTTGTTGCCGATGCCCGGCAGCGCGAAACGCATCATCTGCGGGAACATCACGCGCGAGAACACCTGCCAGCTCGTCATGCCGTAGGCGGCGCCCGCTTCGAGCTGGCCGCGCGGCACGGCGAGAAACGCGCCGCGGAAGGTCTCGGTGAAGTACGCGCCGTAGATGAAGCCGAGCACCGCGACACCGGCCACGAACGGATCGATGTCGATCTGATCCCAGCCGAACGCGTCGGTCAGGTTGTTCAGCCAGATCTGGATGCTGTAGAAGAGCAGCAGCATCAGCACCAGATCGGGCACGCCGCGCACGAGCGTCGTGTACACGGTGCCGATGCCGTAGGAGACGCGGTTTTTCGACAGTTTCGCGGCCGCGCCGAGGAGGCCCAGCACGAAAGCGAGCACGAGCGACAACACCGCCAGTTTGACGGTTTGCCAGGTGCCGCTGAGAAGCAGCGGGCCGTAGCCTTGAAGGAACATATGAAGTCCTTGACGATGCGCTTGTGACGCATCGCGAAAGACGCGGCCCGTGTCGCACCGCGTGTGCCGCGAGCGCTCGGCTCGCCGTAACCTGCGGCGCACAGCGCACCGCTGTGCAAATCATGCTGCAGAACCGTTGCCGCTCCTGCAGCGCGCTTTTGGGACTTTCGTCTCGAGTTGTTTTGAATCTACTGCCGGGTTCTGCCACTGCCGCCGGCCATAAGGTTACCCTCTCGCCGGCTCTTACGAAGCCCCGGTAAAGCCCGTGCGGGCAAGTCCCGAGTCTCGTGGATGCTGCCTGCTGCGCGCGGCCGCCGTGCCGGCGGCTCGCCTCGCCGGTGCGCCCGATGCTTCGCCGGGCGTCTTGTCCAGCGTTGCGTCCGGCATGTCGTGCGCCGACCAGCCTGTTGTTCCGCTTTTTGTCCTGCTTCTTTCCTGCTTCTTGTCGTGTTTCCTGTCCCGCCTAGCGCCCAGGATAGATGTCGAAGTCGAAGTATTGCTTCTCGAGCTTTTTGAACGTGCCGTCCTGGTGAACCTCGGCGAGCGCCTCGTTGAACATCGCCTTCAGATCGGCGTCGCTCTTGCGCAGGCCGATCGCGGTGCCTTCGCCGATCGTCTGCGGATCCTTCACTTCCGGACCGGCCCAGCCAAAGCCCTTGCCGCGCGGCGTCTTCAGGAAACCGGCGTCGGCCTGGACCGCGTCCTGCAGCGCGGCGTCGAGGCGGCCCGAAGCGAGATCCGCATACACCTGATCCTGATTCTGATAGGACACCACGGTCACGCCCTTCGGCTCCCACCAGAGCTTCGCGTACTGTTCCTGCGTCGAACCCTGCTCGACGCCGACGCGCTTGCCCTTCAGCGATTCAGGCGTGGGCAGGAGCGGCGAGCCGGTCTTCGCGATCATGCGGGCCGGTGCGTCGAACAGCTTGTCGGAGAAGTCGATCTGCTCGCGGCGCTTGTCGGTGATGGTCAGCGAGGAAATGATCGCGTCGAACTTGCGCGCCTTCAGCGCCGGGATGATGCCGTCGAGGTCCTGCGCGACCCACACGCACTTCACGTTCATCTTCGCGCACAGTGCGCGGGTCAGATCGGCGTCGAAACCGACGATCTCGCCGCTCGGCGCCTTCGATTCGAACGGCGGGTAACTGGCGTCGACCCCGATGCGCACGGTTTTCCATTCTTTCGCCATTGCGCCGGTGGCTATGACTGCAAGCGCCACGCACAGTGCGAACTTCTTCATGTTTCTCCTGGATCAAACTGATCGTCGTGAGGATTCGACTCGACGAGCGCCGGCGCAGGGCCGACGGTCGCTATTCTAGGCGGTCAAAATTGCCGTGCCGCGCGGGATGCTGCCTTGGTCGGCGCAACGGCTTTTTCGACGCGGCGCGCGTATCGGGGCGCGTTTCGCGGGGGCCTGCAACTTGCCGCGTACCCGCCGCGAGCCGCTTGTAGCCCAGCCGACGAGGCGCGCCACCGCGTCATGAACGAGCCACAGGACGTCCACGCGTCCCGAAAAGCGCGGTATTTTACCCGAAGAGCGGCGAGGCGCCAGTCCGGGGCGGCAGCGGGGGAAACTGGCCGCCACGGGTGTTGTGCGCGTGCGACGCGGTGATGCCGTTTTCCGGCGGCGTTGGGGTTGGGGCGGTTGGAATTCCTTGTGTTTTTGCGTTGCGCAGCCGTTCGAGTGCGGGTGCTGCACGTGTTCGTCGCGGCTGGAGTTGGCTGTCGAGGCCGTCGCGGTGCTGTCGTGCGCGTGGTGTGCGCTGGGGCGGAGGCCCGAAAGCCCGAGCGCCTTGCCGCCCGCGCGATTGCGCGCACCGATGGAACACTCCGGTGCGTGAGCGCCGATTGTTAAGTGCCCGCGTCGCCCCTACATTCCCTGCATCACTTTGTTGACTTACCGGGAGACTTTCCATGATCGAGATTCGCCGTTCCGAAGAACGCGGCCATGCCAACCACGGCTGGCTCGATTCGTATCACAGCTTCTCGTTTGCCGATTACCGCGATCCGCAGCACGTGCATTTCGGGCCGCTGCGCGTCATCAATGAAGACCGCATCGAAGGCGGCCAGGGTTTCGGTGCGCACGGCCATCGCGACATGGAAATCGTCACGTACGTGCTCGAGGGCGCGCTCGCGCATCGCGACAGCATGGGCAACGGCTCGACGATCCGTCCCGGCGATGTGCAGCGCATGAGCGCCGGTACCGGCGTGCAGCACAGCGAGTTCAACGCGTCGCGCGACGAGCCGGCGCATCTGCTGCAGATCTGGGTGATTCCGCGCCGCGCGGGCGATCAACCCGGCTATGAGGAAAAGCGTTTCGACGACGCGAGCAAGCGCGGCCGTCTGCGCGTGATCGCATCGCCCGATGGCCGCGACGGCTCGGTGACGATTCATGCCGATGCATCGATCCACGCGGGCCTGTTCGACGGCGCGGAAACGGCCACGTTCGCGCTGCCGGCGGGACGCCTCGCCTATGTGCACGTCGCGCGCGGCGCGCTGACGGTGAACGGCACGCCGCTCAAGGCAGGCGATGCGGCCAAGCTCAGCGACACCGATACTGTCACGCTGGAGAAGGGCAATAACGCGGAAGTGCTCCTGTTCGATCTCGGCCAGTTGAACGGCTGATTCGCTGGTTCGCTCGCGGCGATTGCGGCGATGAATGCGAGTGCAACGAGTCCGCAGCTCGTGCACCGCAAAACGCGAACGCCAGCGGCACGGCTATAAAACAGCGGTGGAACGAACGAGCCGGAGCGGCCATGAGGAGGCCATGAGGAGGCCATGAAGTGGCCATGAAGCGGCCGTGAAGCAGCCTTAAACGGGAAACGCCACGGAAAACCTCTTTCCGTGGCGTTGTTTCATTCGCGAGGCGGCCACCCAGGCCCGCCCCGCGTGATACAAGGTGCCGCTTACTGATTGGCGGCCGGCGCCGACGCCGCGCCCTTGCGATGCTCCCAGCGCTCGCGCATCTTTTCGTGACGCTGCTCCATCTTCGCGAAGCGTTGCTTCAGCGCGGTGCTGACGGTGGTTTTCTGCTGGTCGTTCAGTCCGTTATAGAACTTGAGCCAGGCGTCGGTGGTTTGCTGACGCAGTTGCGCATCTTTCTGCTCGATCTGCTGGTGCGTCGCGGCCATCGCATTCAGATCGAGGATGGGCTGCTGCTGCGCCGCCTTGAACTGACTGCGGGCTTGCTCGTGATTGGCGCGCATCGCTTCGTGGTTCTGCTTCATCGTATCGAGCGCGCTCTGCCACAGCTTTTCCTGATCTGCGTTCAGCTTCAACTGGTCGTGAAGTTGGGTCAGCTGCTGCATGAAGCGGCCGTGCCAGCCGCCGGGGCCGCCGTGTGCGTGTTCGGCGGGTTGAGCCGCATAGGAGGCGCCGGCGCCGAGAGCGAGAGCGGTAGCGGCAACGGCGAGAACGCGCGACATCATTTTGGTGGACATATAAGGCTCCTTGTAATGGAATAGCCGACGATGCAATCGGTCATGCGGACTGCCTGCATTCGGTAAGGCACAGCGTAAAGAACTGCGCCGGCCGCTGTGTTACGCGTTTCGGGGCGGCTATTACCATGCATTACGCGCGCCTTTCACCGTAACACCCCGTAACCCTTGAGGCGTTTCGGAAAACGAAATCCCTTTCTGCTGAGCGTTAAACTCCATCCCATGGCTACTCAAATCCTGGTTGTCGACGACGACGTCGAATTGCGCGATCTGCTGCGCGACTATCTTGCCCGTCAAGGCATCGAAGTGTCGGTGCTGCACGACGCGGGCTCACTCGAGCGCCGGCTCGAACGCGAGCGTCCGGACCTCATCGTGCTGGATCTGATGATGCCGGGTGTGGACGGACTCACCGCGCTGCGCAAGCTGCGCGCATCGGGCGACGATATCCCCGTCATCATGCTCACGGCGCGTGCGGACGACGTCGACCGTATCGTCGGGCTCGAACTCGGCGCGGACGACTATCTGGGCAAGCCATTCAATCCGCGCGAGCTGCTCGCGCGCGTGCAGGCGGTGCTGCGCCGCCGCCGCACGCTGCCTTCGGCGGCCGCGCCCGAGCAGCGCGAGCCGTTCAGCTTCGGCCGCTTCACGCTCGACTTCCAGTCGCGCACGCTGCATCTCGAAGACAAGCCGCTCACGCTGTCGGGCAGCGAATTCGCGCTGCTGAAGATCTTCGTCAATCACCCCATGCGCACGCTCACGCGCGAGCGCCTGCTGGAGCTGCTGCACGGTCCCGAGTACGACGGCACCGATCGCGGCATCGACGTGCAGGTGTGGCGTCTGCGCCGCATTCTCGAAACCGATCCGTCCACGCCGCGCTTCATCCAGACGGTGCGCGGCCGTGGTTACGTGTTCGTGCCGGACGGCGAGCAGCATGCGTCGACCCATTGATTCGCTGTTCGGGCGGCTCGCGCTGCTCGTCGTTGCGGTACTGATGCTGTCGCATTTCGCGTGGTATGCGCTGATTCGGCTCGAACGCACCCAGTTGCAGACGCGCTACGCGGTGGAGGAAGCAACCTTCCTCGTCGACGCGGTGCGTCAGCACGTCGCCCGTACACCGGATCAACCGCTGCCGTCGCGCGTGAAGCTCGTCGACCCGGCAAGCCCGGGTGTGCCGCCGGAGAACGCATCAATGCCGGCGCCGCTCGAGCGCTTCGTCGAGGACGTGCGCGACCGCATGCCGGCCGGCACGCAGGTGCGCATCAGTCCGCCCGGCGGTCCGCCCACGATGTGGGTGCGCGCGCCGACCGATCGCAACTGGATCGTCGTGCCGGTGCAGCCGCTGCGCATGCCGCGCTCGCTCGATCGCACGGTGCTGTGGCTCGTCATCATTTTCTCGTTCGCGGTGATGGCGGCGCTCTTTGCCGCGTGGGCGCTGCAGCAGCCGTTGCGCTCGCTCGCGCAGGCGGTCACCCGTTTCGGCCGCGGCCTGCCGGTGCCGCCGGTGCCGGAGCGCGGCCCGCGCGAATTGCGGCAACTCACGCACGGTTTTAACCAGATGGTGCAGGAAGTGGCGCGCACCGAGAACGATCGCGCGGTCATGCTGGCGGGTGTCGCGCACGATCTGAAAACACCGCTCGCGCGCCTGCGGTTGCGCGCTGAAATGATGGACGACATGAAGACGCGCGACGGTGTCGTGCGCGACGTCGACTCGATGACGCATATCGTCGAGCAGTTTCTGGTGTTCGCACACGACAGCGCGGATCGCAGCGAGTCCGTCGAGGTGGATGCGCAATGCGAGCGGGTCGTGCGCACCTATCGTGCGGTGGCCTCCGGGGCACCGGCCGTGCAGATCGAACTCAACGCGGGACCATCGTTCCTGCTGCCTGCCGCCACGCTCGACCGGATTCTCTCGAACCTGCTCGACAATGCGCACGCATACGGCGCACCGCCGATCGTCGTCGCCACGGCACGCACGGCGCAGGGCTACACACTATCTGTCAGTGACAGCGGCAAGGGCATTGCCGCGCAAGACCTCATCAACGCGAGCAGGCCGTTCGTGCGGCTCGATCCGGCGCGTGGCGGCAACGGCCATAGCGGGCTTGGCCTCGCGATCGTCGAGCGGCTGGTGCGGCGGGCGGGCGGCGAGTGGGAAATCGGCAACTACGACGGCCGCGGCTTGCGGGTGCTGATGACTTTCCCGTTCGAGGTGCTGCCGCGGGTTGCTGCAGCTTCGGAACACGCCTGGTAGAAGGTGGGCGAAGAGCTATATGAAGAGTCGCGATGCGGGGGGCGCGTCGGCATCGCAGGGTGTTGTGAGCAGGACGTCAGCGGCTCGAGTCCGACTCGAGCGCCATGCGCGGCACAGTGCGGCGTAGCGTTGCCGGGCGTCACATAAGGGCTTGCGGCGGGGCTTGCGGTGGGCTTGTGTGGTTGGGCTGGCGGTTTCGCGGCCCTCCGTCGAAGCCGCCGAGGTTGACGCCAGCCTCCAGCGCGCTAGTCCGAGAACAGCGTATTCAATGCATTGGCCGTGTCGCTGTCCACGGTATTCCACGTCACCGATTCTGCCTCGAAGATGTAATGCGTCGTGTATTTGCCGAGGCGCGCCAGTATCTCCTCCTGAATCAGCTCCGGCGCGACCGCCAGTTTCAGATACCACGTGGTGGACGACAGGCGCGTCTGGAACGCGCCGTATTCGGCCAGCAGATGGTCGAATGCATCAGCATCCTGATCGCGACAGACGATGACCAGATTTCCCTTCATGCGAATCTCCCGTTAGAGCAGTAGCGATAATTCCAATATGAGTATCGATCATACCTGCTTCGTTGCAGGAAGCTCGGGGCCGGTGCCAGCGGAGGCGCGCGCGTGCTTGTGGTGCGTCAAGCCGCGAGTGAGTTACAAGTGAGTTGCAAGTGAGCGGCGTCCCGAGTAAAGCGGCGGAAAGAAGAAAATCGCGGGGAGGAAAATCAGCAGAGAAACACACCCGCCAAACCCGCCGCGCGCCTGCTTACCAGGCGTTCACCACCGTGCGCGTGGGCGGCGCGGTATCGTCGGGCGGCAGCGCTTCGGTGCGGTCGCGGCCGCCGGTTTTGGCCGCGTAGAGCGCGGTGTCGGCGCGGCTCATGATGCGCTCGGGCAGATCGTCGTGCGACAGCTCGGTGATGCCGATGCTCACGCTCAGGCCCACCGTGGCCGGCAGCTTCGGCGAGGGCTCGGCCTTCAGGCGCAGGCGCAGACGCTCGACCACTTCGCGGCCGCCCGCGAGATTGGTGGCCGGCAGCAACAGGCCGAACTCCTCGCCGCCGAGCCGGCCGATCGCGTCGGAGCTGCGCAGTTCGGCGCGGCAGGTATCGACGAAATGTTCGAGCGCGCGGTCACCGGCGGCGTGGCCAAAGCGGTCGTTGATCTGCTTGAAGTGATCGAGATCGGCGATCGCCATGCACAGCGGCTCGTTGCCCGTATGCGCGCGATCGATCTCATGGCGCAGCAGGTCGAGGAAATAGCGCCGCGACAGCGCGCCGGTCAGCGCATCGTGGCGTGCCTCGGCCGACAGCAGCGTATTGGCCGATTGCAACTGCTCGGCGAGATCCCGCGTTGCGCGATGGTGTCGCCGCTCGCGCACGTAGGACACGGTAATAACCCACGCGAGCGCGACGGTGCCCGCCAGCGTCAGAAACACCAGAAGATGATCGCGCTTGTGATTGCGCAGCAGCTCGGGCCACGCCGTGAGCGGATCGACCAGATGCGCGGACAGCCCCGAGTTCAGGCCGCTGCGGTTCTGATACAACGCGGGTACCGGCTGCCCGTTCATGCCGAAGAGCTGTGCGGCGACTGCCGCCGGCACCCACGGCGCCTGCGCGCGCACCTGCGTGTCGACGCGGATTCGCATGTCGGGAAACGTGTCGCGGTGGTAGATCATGCGCCGCTCGGCCGGGCTCATCTGCGTGACGTGCGAGTTCGGCAGCGCGCGGCCTTCGAGCGCGCTGTTGTGCGCCATGATGATGACGCCGTTGTCGTCCGTGACGAAGGTGCCCGCGTGCGCAACCCAGTGGCGCAGCCGCGCGATCCCGACCTTCGCGACCACCGCGCCGACCAGCAGCCCGTCCGCGTAGACCGGCGCGGCGATGAAGATGCCCGGCTCGCCGCTTGTGCGGCCTACGCCGTAGGCTTCCGAAAACGCGCCGAGCAGCGCGTTGGTCAGATAGCCGCGTGGGCGCATGTCCATGCCGACGAACGATTGCCGGAAGCCCTGCGGGCTCATGACCGTACTGCTCGACGCGACGCAGATGCCGTTCGCGTTGACGATCCAGATCTGGTCGAGCCCGGAGAAGCCTTGCGCGTCGTGCAGGAACTGGCTGACGGTGGTCATCTGCGCGTCCTTGAGCAACGCGGTGCGCAGAGCGGGTTCCGCCGCCTCGCCGTTCGCGGCATAATTCTGCGCTTGCACCAGGGCGTGCTGGATCACATCCATTGCGGCCATGGTCGCGGGGATGGCGCGGGACATCGCGAGGTCGCTGGCGATCACCTCCGCCATGTTGTCGACGATCGACGTGGACATTTGCCGCTGCGCGCGCAGAGCCGCATCCAGCTCCTGCTGTACCATCCGGTCCGCGACCATGCCAGCCACGAACCAGCAAACCAGCACGATCAGCGCGAAGCTGACCGGCCCGGCCACCTGGCGCAAGGTTGTCCTGTTCATCGACCCCATCGACCCTCTGATCCGTCTTGCTGTGACATGCAACTTGCTCATTCGTGGCAGCGCGCTGACGCTGTTTCGGCCTCTGCGCCGGCCCCCGGGTTGGTCTCCCGGTTGACTCTGCTGCTGCCCCCGCGGTTGGCTTCGCAGTTGACTCGTCCCCCGGTCTGCCCGAAGCGGCTGAGGATTCGCCGCGGCGGCCCGGGATGAACCACTTATAGAGAGGTCCGCCGTTTCCTGATTTTAACCGTCATAGGGCCCGACGCCACCGTTATTGCGGGGATGCGAACCGCGTATACGGCGCGTCGATCAGGTCGCGGACCGCAACTGCGTCGGTTTCCCGATGGCCGCATCGGTTTGCCGGGCGGGTTCGCCAGGATGGTGCGCGCGCCGCGGCAACGGCTCATGTAGTTTGCGCGCCACGCCGGTCCGACGTGCCGCCCGCGAGGACTGCCGTGGCGCGCTCCGGCACGGTACAGTCGCGGCGCGGCGGCGCGAACTTAAGGTTTTTCATATGATCCAGGCGTCCGTAGCCCGCAATTTGCGGGGAAAGGTTGTGCCTGAAACATAGGATGGTGTAGTGTCGTGCCGTCCAAAACGAGGAAAGCCCGCCAGCCTCCGGGCGGCGCCCGCAGCGACAGGAATCCGGAGTGATGGTTGTGGTCCTGGGCGGCTCGTCCACGAACACGTCCGTTGCCGGTCCACGTGTCTCCAACGCTAACGATTTACCACGCACGCGCGTCTTGCCATGCCTGATTTCCGCTTTCCGGACCGATCTGTTGACCGCCGCGTTCAAGCCGCGGCCTCCTTCGAGCGATCGAATGCCTGTTTCGAAGGGGAGGGCATCTGATGGATTTCAGTTTCAACCTCAAGCGCACCGCCAATGCGTCGGCATGGCGCGTGCTGCCCAATCGCTGGGACTTCGTCGCGTTTCCGCTCATCATCTGCATCATCGCGATGACGGCGATCGGCTTTCACGAGACGCTCGCGCCGATGTCGACGCTGCAGACCCAGGCGATCTCGCTCGATCCCGCGAATCTGCCCGAGTACGCGATGCGCACCACGCTGCGCATGCTCGCGGCGATGGTGGCCTCGCTCGTGTTCACGCTCGTGTACGGCACGCTGGCAGCCAAGAGCCGCCGCGCCGGCCTTGTACTCGTGCCGATTCTCGACATCCTGCAGTCGGTGCCGGTGCTCGGCTACATTTCGTTTACGGTCACGTTTTTTCTCGCGCTGTTTCCGGGGCGCGTGCTCGGCGCCGAACTCGCGGCGATCTTCGCGATCTTCACGAGCCAGGCGTGGAACATGACCTTCAGCTTCTATCAGTCGCTGCGCACCGTGCCGCGCGATCTCGACGAAGTGTCGCGCGGCTTTCACCTGACTTCGTGGCAGCGCTTCTGGAAGCTCGAGGTGCCGTTCTCGATGCCGGGCCTCATCTGGAACATGATGATGTCGATGTCGGGCGGCTGGTTCTTCGTGGTTGCTTCCGAAGCGATCACGGTCGGCAACAACACGATCACGCTGCCGGGCATCGGCGCCTACCTGGCGCAGGCCATTTCGGAGAAGAACCTGCACGCGATCGGCTGGGTCATCCTCGCGATGACGGTCGTGATTCTCGCGTACGACCAACTCCTGTTCCGTCCGCTCGTCGCGTGGGCGGACAAGTTCCGCATGGAATTCACGAGCTCGGGCAATGCGCCGGAGTCGTGGCTGCTCGACCTGATCCGCCGCACCCGGCTGATTCACCGTCTGCTCGTGCCGCTCGGCTGGATGTTCGCGCGTGCCGCACGCGTGCGCATGCAACTGCCGGCGTTTCGGACGCCGCGTTTCCAGATTCCGCAGAGTGAGAAAAGCTCGAAAGTGGGCGATCTGCTGTGGGCGGCGCTCGTGCTGGTCGTCACGCTCTACGTGGTGTACCGCGTGGTCCTGTACGTGCGCACCGGCGTGTCGCTCGACGAGGTCGGCCACGTGCTCGTGCTCGGGCTCATCACGCTGCTGCGCGTGATGTTGCTGATCGCGATCGCCTCGGTGATCTGGGTGCCGATCGGCGTGCTGATCGGTTTGCGGCCGGCGCTCGCGGAAAAGATCCAGCCGCTTGCGCAGTTTCTCGCCGCGTTCCCGGCGAACCTGCTGTTCCCGGTGTTCGTGATCGTGATCGTGCGCTTCCATCTGAACCCGGATATCTGGCTCTCGCCGCTGATCGTGCTCGGCACGCAGTGGTATATCCTGTTCAACGTGATCGCCGGTGCGAGTTCGTATCCGAACGACTATCGCGAGGCGGCCAAGAATTTCCAGATTCGCGGCTGGCAATGGTGGCGTCAGGTGATGCTGCCGGGCATTTTCCCGTACTACGTGACGGGCGCGATCACCGCGTCGGGCGGCGCGTGGAACGCGAGCATCGTGTCCGAGTTCGTGCAGTGGGGTGACACCAAGGTGGCGGCGCACGGTCTCGGCGCTTATATCGCGCAGACTACCGCGGCGGGCGATTTTCCGAAGATCATCGTGGGCATCGCCGTGATGTCGCTGTTCGTCACGTTGTTCAACCGCCTGCTGTGGCGTCCGATGTACGCCTACGCCGAAGCCAAGCTGCGGCTCGATTGAGCGCCCCCGAACCTGTCGCTTCGCGCCCGGCCCTCGAGGCGGTCAGCCAACCCCAAGGGGCGGCGCGGCGTTTTGATGAGAGAAATGAAGGCCTAACGCGATGCAAAATCCTAAAGCTGCTATGACCGCCGCGCCGATCCAGACGCCGCCGAAGCCCCCGCGCCTCGGCGAGGAGATCCTGCGCGTCAAGGACGTGTGCCGTGGTTTCAACAAGACGCAGGGCGAGCTGCTCGTCCTCGACGACGCGAACCTGTCGCTGAGCGAAGGCGAGATCGTCGGTTTGCTCGGCCGCTCGGGTTCGGGCAAGTCGACGCTGCTGCGCATCATCGCCGGTCTGATCGAGCCGACCGGCGGCGAAGTCACCTACATGGGCAAGCCGCTCGAAGGCCCGGCGAAAGGCGTTGCGATGGTGTTCCAGACCTTCGCGCTGTTCCCGTGGCTGACCGTGCTGCAGAACGTGGAAGCGGGGCTCGAGGCGCAGGGCGTCGGCGCGAGTGAGCGGCGCACGCGCGCGCTGGCTGCGATCGACCTGATCGGTCTGGACGGCTTCGAGAACGCGTATCCGCGCGAGCTGTCGGGCGGCATGCGCCAGCGCGTCGGCTTTGCGCGCGCGCTCGTGGTCGACCCGACGCTGCTGCTGATGGACGAGCCGTTCTCCGCGCTCGACGTGCTGACCGCCGAAACGCTGCGTACCGACCTGCTCGATCTGTGGACGCAGGGCCGTATGCCGATCAAGGCGGTGCTGATCGTCACGCACAACATCGAGGAAGCGGTGTTCATGTGCGACCGGATTCTCGTGCTGTCGTCGAATCCGGGCCGGGTGATCGCCGAGATCAAGGTGCCGTTCAAGCATCCGCGCAACCGTCTGGACCCGGCGTTCCGCCGTCTCGTCGACGAGATCTACGCGAAGATGACCGCGCGCCAGACCGACGAGAAGACCAAGAAGGGGCTCGAGCTGCATAGCTGGCTGCCGCACGTGTCGACCAACCTGATGGCCGGTCTGATCGAAACGCTCGCGGCCGCGCCGTACCATGGCCGCGCGGACATGCCGGAAATCGCGCGCTCGCTGCATCTCGAGGTCGACGATCTGTTCCCGATCGCCGAAGTGCTTCAACACCTCGGTTTCGCCGACGTGCGTGAAGGCGACATTTTCCTGACGCCGCCCGCGCGCGTGTTCGCCGAGTTCGGCACGCAGGAGCGCAAGATGATGTTCGCCGAGCATCTGCTGCGGCACGTGCCGCTCGCGGCGCGGATCAAGAAGGTGTTGAACGAGCGGCCTGGACATCGCGCGCCGCGTGTGCGCTTCGAGCAGGAGCTGGAAGATTTTCTGTCGGACAGCGCCGCCGAGGAAACGCTCGACGCGGTCATCAACTGGGGCCGTTACGGCGAGATCTTCTCGTACAACGACCAGACCGAAATTTTCAGCCTCGAAGACGTGGAGTCCTGAGCGCCGTTCAGCCGGGGCTCAGATGAAAAAGCGGCGGGGGAGACTCCGCCGCTTTTTCATTGCAGATCGTTATTGCAGATTGCCCCAGCGCGCGACCGCCGGTTCGGCCGACGCCCACTTCCAGCCCTTGTCCTGCTGGCAGGCGCTCGCCGTGAACCACATTTCGGGCGCGTTCGGGCCGTCGCCGTCCTGCACCGAGAATACGAATTCCTTGCAGTTCGCAAGTGCCGAGCTGAAGGCGCGCGTCACGCGTACCTGACCGTGGCCGTTCTCGATCGGCAACGTATGCTTGACCGACCACGGCCGCGTTTCGCCGACTGGCATCGCGCCGGCCAGCGCGGCGATCAGATCCTGCTGGTCCTGGTGCATGTTGCGCATGTAGGTGGCGATAACTTCGTCGGTCGCGGCCTGCACGGCGACGCCGACGCCGAGCGCGACGGCCGGATTGCTGGTGACGATCCCCGACGCGACGCCGGCCGCCGCTCCGCTTGCCGCGCCGATCGAGGAGCAGCCGCTCGCAAGCAGACACGCGCCGGCGCACAGCGCGCCGGCCGCGATGAGCCGCAGGCGGTTGCCGGGCAGCGTGAGCGCGCGCGGAAACGCAAACCAAACCGGGCGCCGCTCTGAACCCCCGAACGAAAGCGCCTTCATTGCAGCGCGCCCCAGCGCTCGGTAGCGGGTTCGGCGGATGCCCAGCGCCAGTTATTGCCGTCGCGGCAGATCGACGCGATAAAAAACGAACTGCTGGCTGGTGTGTTGCGGGTCGCGTTCTGGTCGACGGAGAAGACGATTTCCTTGCAGTCGAGCGCGCCCGTGCTGATGAGGCGGCTGACGGTGACGCGGCCGTGTTCGTCGTCTTCGATCGGGAAGGAGTGGGTGATGCTCCAGGGCGCCACTGCGCCGATATCGAGCGGCCCGGCAGCGGTCGCGATGCTGTTCTGCGTATTCCTGTGGACCACGCGCTCCGAGTACTGCACGCCGGCGCGCGCCGCGGCCACTGCACCGAGACCGATACCCGTGGCGACCGCCGCATTGCTCGTGACCTGCGTGGCGACCGCCGCGCCCGCGACACCGGCCCCCGCGACCGCGCCTTCCGTGTAGAGCGAGCTGCAGCCGCTCAATGCCGACGAGACCGCCAGCGCCAGCGCGATGAACGCCGTTGCGTGAGGGCGCCTGCGTGCGGCAGCGGATTTCGCGTTGCCGGCCCACACTATGTTCTTTTGCATTTCTCTTTTCCCTGCCCGTACAGGTGTCGCCGGTCACGCGCCAAGCAGCATGTGAACGAGCGGCACGTCGTTCCAATACGCTGCCGCATTGTGCAGGATGCTAATTGTAATTGGCAGGGGGAAAATGCAAGAGATTGCAAAACATGATGCGCGATCGATCGTTTTCTGCTCGATGGATAGACGCACTTGCCTGGTTATGCCAGGTAATTGGGCGTTGAGCACCTGGCCGCCGCATTCATACCCGTTTGCGCGGCGCTACTTCTACTGCTCGTTTTCCTCGTCGCCGCTTTCGTCGCCGTATGCGCTCAGGCGGTTGTAAAGCGTTTTCAAGCTCACGCCGAGCGCTTTCGCCGCGCGCCGCTTGTCGCCGCCGCAGTATTTGAGCGTGCCGAGAATGATCTGCTTTTGCGCGTCAGCGAGTGGCGTGCCGATCCATACGCTCATCGCGTCGCCTTGCGTCACGGCTTTCTTGACCCGCGACGCGAGATGCGGATGCGGCAGCTCGACCGTCTTCTCCGCGAGAATGAACGCGCGATATACGGCGTTTTTCAACTCGCGGACATTGCCGGGCCACGACCACGCGCGCAGCGTTTCAATCGAGCGCTTGCTGAAGCTCTTGCTCGTGCCTTCCTGTTGATTCAACTGCGCGAGGAAGTACTGCGCGAGCAGTTCGCGATCGTTCTCGCGTTCGCGCAGCGGCGGCGCGCGCAGCGGAAAAACCGCGAGCCGGTACATCAGGTCTTCGCGCAGGCCGTTTTCCTTGACCGCCACCGCGGGGTCGCGATTGGTCGCGGCGATCACGCGCACGTTGCCGCTGATCAGCTCATTGCCGCCGACGCGATAGAACGTGCCGGTTTCGAGCGCGCGCAAAAGTTTGACCTGGCGCACGGGCGCCATTTCGGTGATCTCGTCGAGAAACAGCGTGCCGCCGTTCGCATGCTCGAAGTAGCCGATGCGGCCCTGGACAGCGCCGGTGAAACTGCCCTTTTCGTGGCCGAACAATTCTGCTTCGATCAGCTCATCGGGAATCGCGCCGCAGTTCACGGCGACGAACGCAGCGTCTTTGCGGCTGCTGCGCTCGTGTATCGTACGAGCGATCAATTCCTTGCCGGTGCCCGATTCGCCGATGATGAGCGCGGTCGCGTCGGTATCGGCGACGCGCTCGATCTGCTCGTACAGATCGAGCATCACCGGCGACGAGCCGTACAGCAAGCCGTACGATTTCAGTCCCGCGACGCCGTCCGCGACGCGCTGCTTCGCTTGTGGCGAAGCGTTGCCGCCGGCGGAGACGGTGGGCGAGTCCAGATCGATTGACGCCATAAAGAGGGGAGCCCTGTGCAAATGAAGTTCGTGTTGCGGCGCGCAGGCCTTGAATGCGATAGACCGTACAGCCACTATCTCATAAGAAACGATTTAACCACTTCGGCACTGTTTCCGGCAATCGAAGTGGCGGCGCGCGAAAGGCGCTCGCGCGCAATCGGTCGAAAGTGCTTCAGCAGGGCTTCCATGCAGTGCTGATGCGGTAGATTTACCGGGTACGTGCTTTGCTTTGACCAGACGAGGAGTGAACGATGACCGACACCACGCAACAACTTGCACTCGGTGGGCAGAAGCTTGTCGAGGATCTACGGGTGCTGCTGAGGGACTCGGAGGAAATGCTGCGGCTTGCCGCCAATGTGCCGGGCGAGGGTGTCGACGCGTTGCGCGAGCGGCTCGGCACGCATGTGGAAACGCTGCAATCGGCGCTCGGCGACGCGCAGCGCAACGTGCACCGCCGTTATCGCGAGGCGGCCGTCAGCACCGAACGCTACGTGCGCCACAATCCGTGGCGTTCGGTCGCGCTTGCGGCGGGCGCCGGTTTCTTGCTCGGCGTGCTGGTCGCGCGTTAGACGCGGCATGGAGCACCGCTTCGCACAGCGTTGCACCGGCTTACCGTCCCCGCAGCCCCGCACTATCCGCATGACGACCCAAGGAGTTCACGATGGCACGACCCACGATTGGCATCTTCGGCGCATTGATGGCGCTCGGCGGCTTTCTGGCGGTTCGCTATGTGCAGCAAAAGCGCTCAGGTCAGCTTTCCCCGGCGCGGGAATTGTCTCGCTGGGAAAACGAGGGCGGCGCGGTGGCGGCACCGGGCGCGTTGCCGAGTGAGGCGGGGGCCCCGGGGGCGGAGCGCGCGAACGGCTCCGGCCAGGTGAATGGCGACAGCGGTGCATGGCCGTTTCCGCGCAGTTGAGCATGCGTCTTGAGCACGCTATCGAGCAGGAGTTCCGGCGCCGCGTCCGCCGGCGCCAGATTGGCGGGCGGCGCCAGGAAGGCGTTATTAAACGATGGCTATAAAGCCGTATAATAGGTAAATCGACAACAATTAAGCGAAAAACGGCGGGAATTTCCGCTGTATTGTTGCGATTCCATTTGAAATGGTCGACTGGACGCGGACGAAGCACGGTCCCATCTCATGCGGCCGGCCCGCTTTGCGGCATGCACGTTTGCATGTTTCGCACCTTTTCTTACCCACGCTTGCAGGCTTTCGAAACGCGATGCCACACGTACTGATTGTCGATGACGATGCGAGTACCCGCGAGGCGCTTTCCGCCATCATCGGGGGGGACGGCCTGACCACCGCCACTGCGGGCGATTTGCGCGAAGCGCGTATTCAGCTGGTCCGGCAGATGCCGGACGTCGTTTTCACCGACCTGAAACTGCCCGACGGCAGCGGGGTCGATCTGTTCGAAGATCTCGATCCGCGCTCCGGCGTGGAAGTGATCGTGATCACCGGCCACGCGAGCGTGGAGTCGGCGGTCAGCGCGCTCAAGATGGGCGCCGCCGACTACCTCGTGAAGCCGATCAACATGCAGCGCGTCAAGGCGATCCTCTCGCGCCTGCCGCGCGCGGGCGATCTCAAGGCGGAGATCGGCACGCTGCGCGGCGAGTTGCGCCGCATGGGCCGCTTCGGTCTGATGCTCGGCAATTCGCCGCCGATGCAGGAGGTCTACGATCAGATCAGCCGCGTCGCACCTACCGCGGCCTCGGTCATGCTCGTGGGCGAATCGGGCACCGGCAAGGAAGTCGCCGCGCAGACGCTGCACGAGTTGAGTCTGCGTCGCAAGCACGCGTTTCTCGCGGTGAATTGCGGCGCGATTTCGCCGAACCTGATCGAATCGGAAATGTTCGGCCACGAGCGCGGCTCGTTCACCGGCGCGGACCGGCAGCACAAGGGGTATTTCGAGCGCGCGAACGGCGGCACGCTGTTCCTCGACGAAATCACCGAGATGCCGGTCGAATTGCAGGTGAAGCTGTTGCGCGTGCTCGAAACCGGCATGTTCATGCGCGTCGGCACGACCAAGGAAATCGAAACCGACGTGCGGCTGATCGCGGCCACCAACCGCGATCCGGAGCAGGCGGTGCTCGAAGGCAAGTTGCGGCTCGACCTGTATCACCGGCTCAACGTGTTTCCGATCAGCCTGCCGCCGCTGCGCGAGCGCGGCAAGGACGTCGAGCTGCTCGCGCAGTCGTTCCTCGATGAACTCAACGAGCGTCATGGCACGAAGAAGCACTTTCCGGCCGCCGTGAAGGAGATGCTGCTGTCCTATCCGTGGCCGGGCAATGTGCGCGAATTGAAGAACTACGTGCAGCGCGCGCACATCATGTCGAGCACCGACTCGGACAGCACCGCGACCGTGCCGTTGCAGATCACGCTGTCGAAGCCCGCCGCCGGCAACGCGATCACGATTGCGTTCGGCACGTCGCTCGCGGAAGCGGACCGTCAACTGATTCTCGCGACGCTCGAACAATGCGGTGGCGTAAAGACGCGCGCCGCGGAAATTCTCGGCATCAGCCTGAAGACGCTCTACAACCGCCTCGTCGAATATGGCAACGATGCGCGCGAAGAGGGCGATGCCGCCGACGAATCGCGCGCGCTGGGCGGCGCGGATGCCTGATTCGGGCTGATGACGTTGATGCGCGCCGTTCGCACCGGCTAGCGCCCGATTTGTGCCGATTTGCGCAGCGCGGTGCCAGTCGGCGTTTTTCCGCTCGCACGGGCATTGCGCCATGCTCACCGGCGCTCATCCACGCCAAGCCGCGCTTATTTCTCGCCTATTCTTCGTTTATCTCGCGCTCATTCCTGTCAATGCGTGCGCCCGGACGGCCCGGTGCGGATCGTAAAACGGCACACGCTTTGCTGTGCTTGAGGGAACGCAAAACGAGGACATCGACATGCCGCAATACGCTGCTGCTCCCGCGCCGTCGTTTCCGCTGCACGCTCACCGGCCCGAGCCGATCGAGCCACCCACCACACCACCGGATCCGGACGAACCCGATACGATCCCCGGTCCCACACCCGACCCGATCGAGCCCTTCGAACCCGTTGCGCCGCCGATCGGCGATCCGCCGCCGCAGCCCGTGCAAACCCCGCAAGCCGACGCGCGGACGGCGCAGTACCAGCGCCTGTTCTGGAAAAAATCATTCGTAGCGGCCAGCGCAAGTCGTCATTAGCGTGAACGGCTCCCGGAGCGCCTGCTTCACCGCTACAGCGCCCATGCAGTGGGCGCTGTAGCGGATCAGACCGAGCGCGCCAGCCCCGCGTAGCGAATTTTATGTACTTGTTACAAAGCCGGCGCATCTTTTACCGGCAATTTACCGTCACGCCCCCTAGACTGTATGGATGCCGCTACAGGCGGCGGGCTTCCCCCGGAGGCATCGATCATGAGACATCCCGCATTGCGACGTTCCGCGCGGCATTCGAAGCGCGGTCCCCGGCCGGGCGACGGCAACACCGAGCCCGCCGTGTCGCCGGACCCGGCTGCGCAGAATCGGATCGCTCCGCATACGCCGCCGGATGGTGAGCACAATCAGGGCGGGGTGCGTCAGGAAGGGCTCGAATACCAGCGCGACCTCGGCTCGGAGCAGGATTCCTGAGGTCGGCTAACGGATTCGGGCAGGTCTGACGGCTGGTAAAGAGAGCTTCCGGTTTCGTCATACAAAGCAGAAAAAATTTCTTCGCGATCTGAAGCGGTCGCGCGTTTTTGCTCGCCCGTCACATTTGCATACATTTTTATTTCTCGTACCTTAAAAATCGGCACGCGACTTGCATGCACCGTTTTAGCGCATAGCCGCATACAACGAAACAATGGAGCACCAATGAGCAGATTGATCGTGGTATCGAATCGTGTCGCGCCGATCCAGGAAGCTCGTCCGGCTGCGGGCGGACTCGCCATCGGCGTGCTCGACGCACTGAAGGAGACAGGCGGCGTCTGGTTCGGCTGGAGTGGAGAGACGGTCAGCGAGCCGTCCGCGCCCGTGATCGAGAAGCAGGGCAACGTGACGTACGCGACGGTGGGCCTCACCAAGCGCGACTACGACCAGTATTACCGTGGTTTTTCGAACGCGACGTTGTGGCCGACGTTCCACTATCGCAATGACCTCTCGCGCTACGACCGCCAGGAATACGCGGGCTACCAGCGCGTCAACGCGACGCTCGCGAAACAGCTCAAGGCGCTGCTGCGGCCCGACGACATCATCTGGGTGCACGACTATCATCTGCTGCCGTTCGCGCGCTGCCTGCGCGAGCTGGGCGTGAAGAACCCGATCGGCTTTTTCCTGCACATTCCGTTTCCGGTGCCCGAGGTGCTGCGTACGATTCCGCCGCACGACGAACTCGTCAAGGCCATGTGCAGCTACGACGTGATCGGCTTCCAGACCGAGGCCGACCGCCAGTCGTTCGTCGACTACGTCGAGCGCGGCCAGCACGGCACGTCGAGCGAAGACGGCATGGTCCACGCGTTCAACCGCTTCCTCAAGGTCGGCGCGTATCCGATCGGTATCTATCCGGATGCGATCGCGAAGACCGCCGAGCAGTTCACCGACCGCAAACCGGTGCGCAGCCTGCGCGACGGCATGCGCGGACGCAAACTGATCCTGAGCGTCGACCGGCTCGATTATTCGAAGGGCCTCGTGGAGCGCTTCCAGGCCTTCGAGCGGCTGCTGCTGAACGCACCCGGCTGGCATGGCCGCGTGTCGCTCGTACAGATCGCGCCGCCGACGCGCGCCGACGTGCAGACCTATCAACGCATCCGTCAGACGCTGGAGGGCGAAGCGGGCCGCATCAACGGCCGTTTTGCGCAGCTCGACTGGACGCCGATCCAGTATCTGAACCGCAAGTACGAACGCAATCTGCTGATGGCGCTGTTCCGCCAGTCGCAGGTCGGCTACGTGACGCCGCTGCGCGACGGCATGAACCTCGTCGCCAAGGAGTACGTCGCGTCGCAGGATCCGGCCGATCCGGGTGTGCTCGTGCTGTCGCAATTCGCGGGCGCCGCCGAGCAGTTGCCGGGCGCGCTCGTCGTCAATCCGTTCGATCTCTCGCAGATGGCCGAAGCGCTCGAGCGCGCACTGTCGATGCCGCTTGCCGAGCGCCAGGCGCGTCACGCGGACATGATGAAGCCGATGCGCGAGAACAATCTCTCGGTGTGGCGCGATACGTTCCTCGACGATCTGCGCAACGTCGCAACCGCGTCTTCGGTGACGGCCAAAGCGGTAAAGCTCGCTGACGTGACGGCATCGTCGTCATAGGCGCCCGGGCGCCGCCCGCGCCGTTGGCGCGGCGGCGCGCATGCCGCTCACGTCTGAGGCACAGCAGGAGAAAACACGGGAGAACGGAAGAAGGGCGCGCATCGCATGACGCGATGCGCGCCCTTCGTTTGCGTGCTTTGCTTGCGTGGGCGTAGGCACGCGAAGTATGCGGTCGAGGCGACCCTAGGCGCATCGCGGCATCAGGTCGGCTGCGCCACCTTCTGCATGACCCGCATCGTGCTCACCACCGCGGCCACCGCCGAAAAGCCCGCGGCCACATAAAGCGCAATGATCGGCCCGTTCTGCGGCGCGACGCCGAAGATCAGCGCGACGAGCGCCGCGCCGAGTGTCTGTCCGGTCAGGCGCGCGGTGCCGAGCATGCCGCTCGCGCCGCCGCTGCGCTCGCGCGGCGCCGAGGACAGCATCGTGCGATTGTTCGGCGACTGGAAGATGCCGAAGCCCGCGCCGCACAGCGCCATGCGCCACGCGATCTGCAGCGCGTCCGGATGCGGCCCGAGCGTTGCGAGCAGCAACAGGCCGGCCGTCATCGCGGTGAGGCCGATGCCGCCGAGCCAGCCCGACGACACCTTGTCCGACAGCACACCCGAGATCGGCGCCGCGATGATGATGATCGCGGGCCACGGCGTCATGAGCAGACCGGTTTCGACCTGGGACATGCCGAGCATATCCTGCAGCATGAAGGGCAGCGACACGAAGGCGAGCATCTGCGCGCAGAACGAGCAGACCGAGGTGCCGATCGACAGCGCGAACACCGGAATGCGCAGCAGATCGATCGGCAGCAGCGGCGCGGGCTGCGTGAGCTGCCGGCGCACGAAGAAGTAGCCGATCACGAGCGCGCCGAGCGCTTCGAGCGTCACGTAGCCGAAGCGCTCGCCGTGGCCGAGTCCGTCGACCGCGAAAATCAGCAGGCCGAACACGAACGCGTTCATGATCGCGCTCAGGTAGTCGTACGGCGATTCGTGGCCGGGGTTCATCGGCAGCGCCTTGAAGCCGCCGACGATCGCCGCGATGCCGATCGGCACGTTGATCGCGAAGAGCCACGGCCACGACGCGACCGCGAGCACGCCCGAGGCGACCGTCGGCCCGACCGCCGACGACACCGCCACCACCATCGCATTGATCGCGACGCCGCGCCCGAGCTGGGCGGGCGGATAGATCATGCGCACGAGCGCGGTGTTCACGCTCATGACGCCGGCCGCGCCGAAGCCCTGGATGACGCGCGCGAGCGCGAGCGTCGGCAGCGACGTGGAGAGCGCGCAGCCGAACGAGGCGACAGTGAACAGGATCAGCCCGGATAGATAGATGCGCCGGTAGCCGATGCGGTCGCCGAGCGACGCGAGCGGCAGCAGCGTGATCGTGATCGCGAGCTGGTACGCGTTGACGACCCAGATCGAGCCGGCCGCGCTCGCGTGCAGATTGCGCGCGATGGTCGGCAGCGCAACGTTGGCGATCGCGCTGTCGAGCACGGCGAGCGTGAGCGCAAGCGCGATGACGAGCATCGCCCAGTAGCGTTGCGGAATCGGCAGGCCCAGTTCGGTGCCTTCTGCGAGCAGTTGGGCGGAGGGCGCAGAGCCGTCCGTGCGCGAGGGTTGTGCGTGCATCGATTATTTGATTTGTGCTGGGACGGCGGCGAAGTCGCGCGGCCCGGGACGGCGCCTCATGCGCGGGCCGCCGTGGCCGCATCGTCCCGCGCCGGCGCGGGCGCTATGTGGCAAAGGCAATGCGCCGGCGCCGCGTCTTCTGCGCTATTTGAGTTCGTAAAGGCCCGTGTGGGTCGTCGAGTCGATTTCGTTCAGGTGCGTCATGAAACGCGCGACCGCGTTGGTGGTCTCCGCAGTGACCGGCAGATGCGGCACCCTCAGCGCATGCAGCCGGAAGATGTAGCGATGCGTGCGATCACCGCGCGGCGGCGCGGCGCCGCCGAAGCCGACCGTCCCGTAATCGTTGCGCACCTGCAGCGCGCCTTGCGGCAGCAGCGAGCCGTCCGCCTTGCCGGCGTTGCGCGGCAGCGAGCGCGCGTCGGCCGGAATGTTCACCACGACCCAGTGCCAGAAGCCGCTGCCGGTCGGCGCGTCGGGATCGTGAACGGTGAGCGCGAAGCTTTGCGTGTCCGCGGGCGGCGCATCCCATTGCAGCGACGGCGAGATGTTTTCGCCATCGACGCCGAACGCCTTGTCGTCGTATTCGTGGGCTTTCGGCATGAAGCCGTTGGTGGGAAAGTCGTCGGACCAGAGACGGAAGTCAGCCATGATGTGCCTCCCTCGTTGATTGGTTCTGGGATCGTCGGAGCGCGATTTCGCGGCGGGCGAGGCGCATGGACGCAATTGCCGAAGTGTCTCTGAACGCGTGTCGAAAACGCCTGGAGAGCAGCTTCCAGGCACCTCTCGAAAGCGCCCCGAGTCAGCTTTTCGAGTGTATCACCAGCGGCCGTGAGACTCGTGCGAGCCGGGCAGACGGTGCGCGGTTTCCAGCCGGCTGGTGGTGCTTGCTGGGCGCTTGCCGGGCGCTTGCCGGCGCTATTCAGCCGCGTTCCTCGAAGCTCGGCGCGTCGCTTTCGAGCCATTCGACGAGCCGCTCGATCACGCCCGCGATATCGCGATTCGCGCCACGCAAAGCGCATTCCCACACCACGGCCACGCGCCAGCCGCTCGCGAGCAGCGCGGCGTGCACCTTGTCGTCGTTGCTGCGGTTGCGGCCGATCTTCTCGCGCCAGAACTCGGGGCGCGTCTGCGGCCACTTGAAGAGAGGGCAGTCGTGGCCGTGCCAGAAGCAGCCATGCACGAGCACGACCGCGCGATAACGCGGCAGCACGATGTCGGGGCGGCCCGGCAGATCGCGCGCGTCGAGCCGGAAGCGAAAGCCCTGCCGGTGCAGCAGGCTGCGGATCAGGACCTCGGGTTTGGTGTTGCGGCCACGGATGCCGGACATCATCCGGCTGCGCGTCGCGCTATCGACGATATCGACCATCGTTAGCGACCATCGTTAGCGACCGGGCGAGCCGCGCCATGCGCGAGACCGCTCAGGCATGGAGCGGCAAAGAATGTTTCGAACCATCGCGTGTCGTGTCGGAGAGCAGGGCTTGCACGTGCGGCAGCATGATACGCGCCACTTCGCGCATCACCGGCATCACGACGCTGTTGCCGAACTGGCGGTACGCCTGCGTGTCGCTGACCGGAATCCTGAAGGTGTCGGGAAAGCCCATCAGGCGCGCGCATTCGCGCGGTGTGAGGCGGCGCGGGCGCAGCGCTTCGCCCTGATAAACAAGAATCTCCGAGCCGTCCTTGTGATAGCGAGCCGACAGCGTGCGCGTGACGCTGTCCGGATAAGCCATGCCGAAGCCGAAGCCGTTGCCCGCCTCGCGATGCTTCGCCGCGTAGTTCTGCAGATAGGCCCACAGCTTCGGGGTGAGCGTGTACTTCGGCTGTACGCGGCGCGCGGCGTGATCGAAGAAACGGTCGTGGTCCCACGGCAGTACCGGCTCGCTGCCGTCCGTGCGATGCAGGATCGAGCCGAGGCGCGGGCCGTGCTCGGGCAGGCGCAGGTCGTCCCACGAGAACGCGGTCTTGCCGCGAAAGCCGGCGATGATGATGCGTTCGCGATGCTGCGGGGTGAAATGCCGGCCGTCGATCACGCGGTAATGCACTTCGTAGCCGAGCTCGTCGCGCAGCGTTTGCAGGATCACGTCGAAGGTGCGGCCCTTGTCGTGCGAGAGCAGATTCTTCACGTTCTCGAGCAGAAACGCGGCAGGGCGCTTGGCGGCGATGATGCGCGCGACGTCGAAAAAGAGCGTGCCCTGGGTCGTGCATTCGAAGCCGTGCGGGCGGCCCAGCGCGTTTTTCTTGCTGACGCCGGCGATCGAAAACGGCTGGCACGGAAAGCCGCCGAGCAGCACGTCGTGGCTCGGCACGTCTTCGGCGGGGAAGGCGGTGATGTCGCCGATCAGCGCATGTTCGCCGCCGACGAGGGAGTTTGAGCCGAGGTTTTCGCCGAAACTTTCGCTGAAGTTTTTGCCGAGGTTCTCACCGAAGTTTTCACCGAAGTTCTCACAATACGTGCGCGTCGAGAATCCGTTCCACTCGCTGGTGAAGACGCAGGCGCCGCCGTGCGCCTCGAAACCCATGCGAATGCCGCCGATGCCCGCGAACAGATCGATGAAGCGAAAGCGCGCCGCGCCGCCCGCGTGACTCGTGGCGCGCGCGTCCGGCTGCAGCAGATCGCGCAAGGCCGGCTCCAGCATCGCGGGACAAGGCGTTTCGCCTTTTTCCCAGCGACGCACCGTCTTGATGTCCTTGCCGACGTGCGCGGCGATTTCGCGTTGGGTGAAGCGGGCGCGCGCCTGCTTAAGCAGGTCGAGCGGGGCGGCGAGGGTCACGTGGCGTCCTTGCTGGGAATTTTTGCGGACATTATGACCTAAGGGCGTCCTGTTTCCCTGCTTTTGCCGCCAATCACCAGAAGATTTTCCGCGGTGCCGGCTTCGCCAGCGCGTTCGTGGGCAGCGAAATGCGCTTGTCACAGTTGGGCGTGTAGGCTTGCCGCGTGACGCTCGTTCCCTGCGTCGCGATGTGTGTTTGCGGCCGCGGCCTTGTACGCGGCCATTTTTTTGCGGGCGTTTTTCTCGCGGTGCGCGGATTGGCTTACGTCACGCGGAGCGGATCTTTTTGCGCCGCGCGGATCGATTTGCGTCAAACAGAGCGTGCCGAGCGTGCTGGAAGTCCGGCCTGTGCTGGCCGCAACGGCGCGGCGACGGCCGGCGCGTATCGCTCCCATTCAGGCAGCGGCGCCGATTCGAGCTTGTCGAGTTGCAGCAGCAGGCTGTCGACTTTGCAGAATTGCGCGTGCGAGAGATGGCCGGTGTCGAGCAGCGTGTGCAGACGCTTGCGCCAATAGACGGCGGGCAGAATAGGGCCGCCGAAATCGCCGCGCAAAGACACGTGCATGGCGCGTGCAATGTGCGCGAGGTCCCGATCGATCAGCGTAGCCTGCGATGATCCCGAAAGCGTGGTGAGTATGCGGTCCATGGCCCCTCCATGGCTCTTTGACGGCAAAGAGCGGAGAGACTTTAGGCTTTTCATGAATATTTTTCGTGGTCGCCAGCTCGTGCTCATTGGCCGATCCCGCGCTGCGCATAGCGCCACGCCCGGGCATACCCGTTGCTGAATCCCCGTTGCTGAACCCGATACTGGCGCAATGCCGCGCCGGCAAGTCGGTTGATTGCAGAAATGGAGCCAAAGATGAACAAGGATCAAGTGAAGGGTGTGGTCGAACAGGTCAAGGGCAAGGTCAACGAAGCCGTCGGCAAGGCTACGGATAACCCCGGAAAGGAACTGAAGGGCGATCTGCAACAAGGTGCCGGCAAGATACGGAAGGCCTATGGCGACGCAAAAGAAGAGGCTAAGGACGATGCGAAGCGCAACAATCCGTAGGTCCCGCGTGGTCTCGCTCGCGTAGTTTTGCCGTGAAGCCTGAGGCGCTGCGGATGTCGCGGCGCCTTTGCCGTTGACGCGGTGCGCATCGAACGGATGGCATCGGGTGCCACAGTTTGGGTAGCGGCTCGCCATGGAGGCGAGCCGGCCTGGGAGTAACCCGTGATCTCGATGACGGACGTTCCGTGCGCGCTGTACGGCCTTTAGACTTGGCGCATCCCACAAGGAGGTAGCGCCAATGACACCCGAAAAAATACTTTCGATGTTCGAACGGCAGTACCTGGAAGGCAAGACACCCGCCGATCTCGAAGCGACCTGCGCGAGCTTCGCTACCTGGCTCGCGGCGGCGTGGGAATTGCTCGACGGCAACGAAAAGACGCTGCTGCTGACGGTCGGCGCGGCACTGTGGCGCGAAGGGTATAACGTGCGCGCGGGGACGGCGACCAAGGATTTGTGGTGAGCAGATCGTCTTGAGCGGGCGCTGGAAATACCGGTTGTTCTTTGGGATGGTTGCCGGGTTGTTGTCGCGGGGCCGAGTTTTTGAGGCCGCGTAGGCACGTGCCGTGTGCCGTCGTTATGTGCCGCCGTTATGCGCGGCCGCCTCTTGCCGCAACCTCTTGCCGTGGTTCGTGCGGCTTCGCACGCGTTATGCCGAGTCGGTTTATATTGGGCGGTCTCGAAATTTCTACCGCATAAGGCGTGACGTTCCCATGACCGATTTATCCGCTTTCCCAATCACGAAGAAATGGCCCGCCGAGCATCCGGACCGGATTCAGCTCTATTCACTGCCGACGCCGAACGGCGTGAAAGTCTCGATCATGCTCGAGGAAACTGGCTTGCCGTATGAGCCGC
Organism: Paraburkholderia susongensis; assembly: GCF_900177725.1. Classification (GTDB taxonomy): domain Bacteria; phylum Pseudomonadota; class Gammaproteobacteria; order Burkholderiales; family Burkholderiaceae; genus Paraburkholderia; species Paraburkholderia susongensis. Next base: position 562,125 of record NZ_FXAT01000004.1, read on the forward strand.
ATCTCGTGCGCTTCGATACTGACGATCAGATGACCCCGGAGTTTCTGTCGCTGAACCCGAACAACAAGATTCCGGCGATCCTCGATCCCAACGGTCCCGGCGGCAAGCCGCTGCCGTTGTTCGAATCCGGCGCGATCCTGATTTATCTCGCCGACAAGGCCGGTCAACTGATGCCGCAGGACGCCGCTGGCCGCTACGAAACGATTCAATGGGTGATGTTCCAGATGGGCGGCATCGGCCCGATGTTCGGCCAGCTCGGCTTCTTCCACAAATTCGCCGGCAAGGAGTATGAGGACAAGCGTCCGCGCGATCGTTACGTCGCCGAATCGAAGCGGCTGCTCGGCGTGCTGGAGCAGCGCCTCGAAGGACGCGAATGGGTGATGGGCGACTCGTATTCGATCGCCGATATCGCGATCTTCCCGTGGGTGCGCAATCTCGTCGGCTTTTACGAAGCAGGCGATCTGGTCGGCATTCGGAACTTCCCGAACGTGGCGCGCGCGCTCGCCGCGTTTGTCGAGCGTCCGGCGGTCGCGCGCGGGTTGAATATTCCGCGGCGGCCAGCTTGAGGGGCTGATCCGGCCGGCCGGGTGGGCGGTCGGTCGGGATTGGGTTGGCCCGTTGCCCGCTGGCTTGCTCGCGGTGTCTTGCGCGGCTTGGGCCGATTGTGCCGCGCCCGGCCGTGCTGCGCTGTACTTTGCGATGGTTCGCGCTATCCTACGCGTCTCGCGCAACAGGTCGAATCGAAGGGCATGACAGGTATCAGGAAGTATCGATCCATCCAGGCTTTGCGCGCGCTTGCGGCGCTTGGCGTTGTCGCGTTTCACACCGACGGCATCGTCGCTGCGCATGGCTGGCTCGCGCATGTTTTCCCGCACGTGTCGCGCTACGGCGAAATCGGCGTCGACGTCTTTTTCGTGATCTCCGGCTTCGTGATGGCGCTCGTGACTCACGGCGTGCCGCCGGGACCGGCGTCGGCGCGCTCGTTCATGTTCGCCCGCATCGCGCGGGTCGTTCCGCTCTACTGGATTCTCACGGCGCTGTTCATTGCGTTTGTCGCATTCGTTCCAGGCGTCCCCGAAGCGTTCGATCACGCGCGCGTGACTGCGTGGCATGCGCTCACGTCGTTTCTGTTTCTGCCGTCGATGAGTTGGACCGGCATCGCCGCGCCCGTGCTCGGCGTCGGCTGGACGCTGAACTACGAGATGTGGTTCTACGTCGTGTTCGCCGTGGCGATGTGCGTGACTCGCCGTCGGCTGCTGGCGGTCGGGTCGTTTCTGCTGCTCACGTCCGCATTGCACTTGCTGCCCGGTCAGGGCGTGGCGTTTGCGTTCTACACGAATCCGCTCGTGCTGGAGTTCGTGTTCGGTTGTGGTGTCGGCGCGCTGTATGCGTCGGGCCGCACGGTGCCCGTGGCGGCCGCGGCGGGGCTGCTGCTTGCGGTGGCTGCCGCGGGTGCATTCGCTCCGCGGCTCACGGATGCGAACCGGTTTCTGGTTTTCGGCTTGCCGGCGTTGGCTGTGGTGGCGGCCGGGTTGTCGGTCGAGAGCAAAGTGCGGTGGAGTGCATGGCTCGAGCGCATTGGGGATGCGTCGTACTCGCTGTATCTGACCCATCTTCTTTCGATGCCGGCTGTGGCCGGGATCGTGCAGTTGATCGATGCACGGCATCGCTTGCCGGGGGATCTGGTTGGGGCGGTGGTCGTGGTGGCGTCGGTAGCGATTGCGCTTGCTTCGTATCGATGGGTCGAGCGGCCGGCGAGTCGGGCGGTGGGGCGGTGGCTTTCGCAGGTCGCTGCGATAAATGCGAAGGCCCGGAGAGATCTTCGTATCGACCGGTCGTGAAGGGCTTTACCCTCTCAGCGAGTTGCTGACTGATGGCTCAATCCGACCACCTGACGGCGCGGGAATCCGTATTTTTGAGGAATTATCTTCGGAGAGGATGTCAGCCCCTCCGAGGAGCGCGTTTCAAACTCGCTTTGCAATAACGGTCGTAGAACTCGCAATGTCGAGATTCTTTTTTTCGCTAAGCTGTTTCACAAACGACCGGTTTAATAATGTCGGCGGCCCCTGCAGAATTTCTTCAACGGTGAGCGCCTTGAATTCTCTCAGGGAATCCTCATCGAGGCCTTCGGCCCACTCGCTCATAATCCAATAAATCGACCATATGGCTGTTGTCGATTCCGGCACATAAACGCGTACGACATTTAGCGAAGATCCGAAGAGATTAAGAATTCCCTCCGCTGTCATGTTGTAGTAATGATGCGGGTAGCCATGAGTTGGTTGAGTAAGCGGAACTACCACAACCAGATCGCCGCCCGGCTTTAGCACGCGAAGAATTTCCTTGGCGGCAGTAAACGGATCCTTGACATGTTCCAGGACGTTGAGCGACAAAATGCCATCAAATGATGCATCTTTGAATGGCAGTACTTCTCCCACACCTCGCACATCAGTGGATGGATAATTGGTAATGTCGAAATTGATAACATTTTCGTAGATTGCGGGACGACTGCCTGCACCGCAATCCAATATCAGCCCCGATGGATGGCGTTCGATCATACCCAGCGCATCCCGATCATACAGATTGCTTCCGGCCAAATCCGAGTCGTAAATGTTGAACTGGGAGCGGAGTTCAGGGGACAGAAAATCGAAAAACTTACCGTCGTCACTAAATGGCATATCAGTGCGAAGGAGAGACCGTATTCTTTTTCTTCGTTCTTGCCAGGATTGAGCAGCCACCTTTGCGTCCTGCATGCGATGACTTTCTGATATTCCGAACACGTCGAAATGCGATCTTCCCGATGGTTGTTCTCCGAGTCTGACAGCCTCAGCTACGTCCGGATTTGCAGCGAGATACGCCTGCTCGCAAAAATTCAACGGGGTGACGCGTTCAAGGGCGTGATCCATGTCGTTCCTCGGCAACGTTTTGAATTGGGCACGCAAATTATAGCGATCTGCAATTTCGAGCTTTGCGTTGCCTCTGCTTCGAACGTAGCGTTCGCGGTCGGCCTATGCTCGGCCCTGATCTTGGCCTGGACATCGCTGCCCGTTTCCCGAAATCATGGCGGCGCGCTTCGCTAGACGCTGTGATGGCAGAAGGCATGCGGGGCTTTTCCGGGTAAATCCGGGAGACGCTGGGAAGGCGGTGGCTGGTCCCCCTGACAGGAATCGAACCTGTATCTAGCGCTTAGGAGGCACTTGTTCTATCCATTGAACTACAGGGAGAGGACCGGGCCGGACAATACCCGTGAAGACCAGGCGAGTCCAGATTCGCCAGCGAGGGCAGAGTATATCAAACCCGCCTTAGAACTCCACCACCGCGAACTCCGCCTTGCCGACATCACACAACGGGCAGCGCCAGTCTTCGGGAATGTTGGCGAAGCGCGTGCCCGGCGCGATGCCGTCCTCGGGCAAGCCTTCTTCCTCATTGTAGATCCAGCCGCAAATCAGGCAGACCCAGCTCTTGTATTCAGTCACTTCGATTACTTCACTCACGACACTCTCTCTAATTCAATGCAATGGCCGGCTTGATCTGCCCCTTTCTGGGGCGGCGCGGCGGCCCGCAATATTACCGGAATTTGTCAATTCGACCTCGAACGGCTCGGCGCGTCGCCGCCGCAACGCGTTTGGGCGTCTCCGGGCCCACTGGACGGGGTTCGTCACACACAGCGTGTATGCTTTGGCCCGCAGCTATCTGATTGGACAGGCGCGCCGCGCGCCTCTCACGCATTGCGGCGATCGGTCTCAGGCGAGGGTGGCGTTGGCGGCGCGTGCACGGTTGCGTTCCTGAGGGGAGAAAACGATGTTTCAGAACAGATGGTTGGCAGGCATCGCAGCGGCTGGGCTGCTCGCCGTTTCGGGTGTGGCGCAGGCCGCGAGCGTGTACTTCGTGCAGCCGGCGGACGGCGCGACCGTCAGCAATCCGGTGCACGTCGTGTTCGGTCTCGACGGCATGAAAATCGCGCCGGCCGGCACGATGACGGAAGGCACGGGGCATCATCATCTGCTGATCGACGGGCAGCCGTTGACGAAGGGCGAAGTCATTCCTGCGACCGACAAATCGCTGCACTTCGGCAAGGGCCAGACCGAAACCGATCTGACGCTGCCGCCGGGCGATCACACGCTGACGCTGCAATTCGGCGACGGCGCGCACCGCTCGTACGGTCCGGAGCTGAGCAAGACGATCACGGTTCACGTCAAGTAAGCGGCTGCGCCGGCAAGTCGAGCGGGCGCGCTGGCCGTCCGCTCGTATCGGCGCCATACATGCGAGGCGCGCGGCGCATCCGATCCCTCGAAGCATCGAGCCTCCCGCCCCGCGCCCGGTACAATGAGCGGTTCCGGCTCATCGCTGTCTTCTCCCATTCCCATGTCGCTTTACACCATTACCGGAGCCCAACTGGCGTTCGGTCACGTCGCGTTGCTCGACCACGCGGATTTCTCGCTCGAAGCGGGCGAGCGCGTCGGGCTGATCGGACGCAATGGCGCGGGCAAGTCGTCGCTGCTGAAGATCGTCGCCGAACTGGCTAAACCCGACGACGGTCTCGTCACGCGTCAGCAGCATCTGAGCACGGTCTACGTGCCGCAGGAGCCCGAGTTCGATACCGACGACACCGTGTTCGACGCGGTCGCCGCCGGTCTCTCCGAGGCGCGCGCGCTGCTCGACGAATACGACGCGGTCGCTCACCAGCTCGCCGACACGCCCGAAGGCGCGGAGCACGATGCGCTGCTCGCGCGTATGAACACGCTGCAATCGTCGCTCGATGCATCGGATGCGTGGAACTGGAATACGCGCGTCGCCACCACGCTGCAGCAGATCGGCCTGAACGGCGAGGCGCGCGTCGGCTCGCTCTCGGGCGGCATGCAGAAGCGCGTCGCGCTCGCGCGCGCACTCGTCGTGCAGCCGGACGTGCTGCTGCTCGACGAACCGACCAACCATCTCGACTTCGACGGCATCCGCTGGCTCGAAGATCTGTTGGTATCACTGCGCGCAGGGCTGCTTTTCATCACACACGACCGCGCGTTTCTCGATCGCGTCGCGACGCGCATCGTCGAACTCGATCGCGGGCGGCTGCTGTCGTATCCGGGCAATTTCTCGGCGTACCAGACGCGCAAGGCGCAGCAACTCGAGGTCGAGCGCATCGAAAACGAGAAGTTCGACAAGCTGCTCGCCCAGGAAGAAGTGTGGATCCGCAAAGGCGTCGAGGCGCGCCGCACGCGCAGCGTCGGGCGCATCGCGCGGCTCGTGGAAATGCGCAACGAGCGCGCCGAGCGCCGCAACGTGCAGGGCAATGTGAAGCTCGACGTCGGCCAGGGCGAGAAGTCCGGCAAGATCGTCGCCGAACTCACGGACGTGACGAAGCGCTACGGTTCGCGCACGGTGGTCGATCATTTCACGGCCACGGTGATGCGCGGCGACAAGATCGGCTTCGTCGGTCCGAACGGCGCGGGCAAGACCACGCTGCTCAAGCTGATTCTCGGCGAACTCGCACCGGACGCAGGCAAGGTGCGCGTCGGCACGAATCTGCAGGTCGCGTATTTCGATCAGATGCGCGCGCAGCTCGACCTCGAAAAGAGTCTCGCGGACACGATCAGCCCGGGCAGCGAGTGGGTCGAAATCAACGGCCAGAAAAAGCACGTGATGAGCTACCTCGGCGACTTCCTGTTCGCGCCGGAGCGCGCGCGCTCGCCGGTCAAGTCGCTCTCGGGCGGCGAGCGCAACCGTCTGCTGCTCGCGCGTCTGTTCGCGCGGCCGGCCAACGTGCTCGTGCTCGACGAGCCGACCAACGACCTCGACATTCCGACGCTCGAACTGCTCGAAGAACTGCTGATCGACTACGACGGCACGGTGCTGCTCGTGAGCCACGACCGCGCGTTTCTCGATAACGTCGTGACCTCGGTGATCGCCTCGGAAGGCGAGGGCAAGTGGCGCGAATACGTCGGCGGCTTTACGGACTGGCAGACGCAGCGCGACCGCTCCGAGCGGCTCGCGCTCGAAGCGCAGAAAGACGCGAGCAAGGAAGCCCCGAAGGAAACGGCGCCGAAGGAAAGCGCCGTGGGCCGCAATGCGCAGCGCACCGTGAAGCTGTCGTTCAAGGAGCAGCGCGAACTGGAAGCTCTGCCGCAGAAGATCGCCGAGCTCGAAGCCGAGCAGAAGGCGATCGGCGCGCAGCTCGAAGAGGGTTCGGTGTTCGCCAAGGATGCGCGCGAGGGTACGCGCCTGACCGAGCGCTATGCGGAGATCGACGAAGAGCTGATGGTCGCGCTCGAGCGTTGGGACGAACTGGAAAAGCGGGGCAAGTAAAACGTCCGCAAAGCGGGAAGCCGCAAGCGCCACCGCACGTGCCGCACATCGGCCGGGCATGAAACGGGGTCGCGCTTGCGCCGTGGGGCATCGTCATCCAGCGAGCCCACGTAAAACTCCGCGTGTGTCCTCGCGGCCCGCTTCACCTTGTCCAGACGGCCAATTCCGCGCGCCGTCCGCGCGCCGTCAATTGCCGCCGTTATCGAAATCAGTACAATACCCCGCGAACAGGCTTCCCCGGCGGGCGCGCCGGCCGGGTCGCGCGAGAAAGCGCCACCGGGCGCGCCAGCGGGACGCCGCGCGACAAAACAGCTTGCCCGCACTGCGGGCACCCCACCTAACCCCGTTGTTTCGTTTCGCTTTTTTTGAAAACTCAACGCCTTGTCCACGGACCTGTCCACAGGACCTGTGGACAACGATGAACCGACGCACCGAGTCAATCATGTCTACGAAAAAGCCAAACGCCGCGTATAGCGAAGCGTCGATCAAGGTGTTGAAGGGTCTCGAGCCGGTCAAGCAACGGCCCGGCATGTACACCCGCACCGAGAATCCGCTGCACATCATTCAGGAAGTCATCGACAACGCGTCGGACGAAGCCCTTGGCGGCTACGGCCGGCAAATCACGGTCACGCTGCACGCGGACCATTCGGTCTCGGTCGACGACGACGGCCGCGGCATTCCGTTCGGCCTGCACCCCGAAGAGGGCGTGCCGGTCGTCGAAATCGTTTTCACGCGCCTGCACGCGGGCGGCAAGTTCGACAAGGCCGCCGGCGGCGCTTATACGTTCTCGGGCGGTTTGCACGGCGTCGGCGTGTCGGTCACGAACGCGCTGTCCACACGCCTCGACGTCACCGTGTGGCGCGACGGCAAGGTTGCCGAGCTGAGTTTCGCCAATGGCGACGTCGCGAAACCGCTCGTCACGCGCGCCGCCGCGAAGGGCGACAAGAAATCCGGCACGCGCGTCACGGCGTGGGCCAATCCGAAATACTTCGATTCGCCGAACCTGCCGCTCGGTGAGCTGCAGCGTCTGCTGCGCTCGAAAGCGGTGCTGCTGCCGGGCGTCGAAGTCACGCTCATCAACGAGAAAACCGGCGAACAGCAAAGCTGGAAATACGAAGACGGCCTGCGCGGCTATCTGCTCGAAGGCATGAACGGCAGCGATCTGCTGATTCCGCTGTTCGAAGGCGAGCGTTACGCGGAAAGCTCGCGCTCGAGTGAAGAGACGTTCGCCGAAGGCGAGGGCGCGGCGTGGGTCGTCGCGTGGAGCGAGGAAGGTCCGCTCATGCGCGAGTCGTACGTGAACCTGATTCCGACGCCCGCGGGCGGCACGCACGAGTCGGGTCTGCGCGATGGTCTTTACCAGGCGGTGAAGAGCTTCGTCGAGTTGCACAACCTGCAACCGAAGGGCGTGAAGCTGCTCGCCGAAGACGTGTTCGCGCGCGTGTCGTTCGTGCTGTCGGCGAAGGTTTTGGACCCGCAGTTCCAGGGGCAGATCAAGGAGCGGCTGAACAGTCGCGATGCGGTGAAGCTCGTGTCGTCGTTCGCGCGGCCCGCGCTCGAATTGTGGCTCAACCAGCACGTCGAGCACGGCAAGAAGCTCGCGGATCTCGTCATCAAGCAGGCGCAGGCGCGCACACGCGCGGGGCAGAAGGTCGAGAAGCGCAAGAGCTCGGGCGTGGCCGTGCTGCCCGGCAAGCTGACCGATTGCGAATCGACGGAAATCGCGCGCAACGAACTCTTCCTCGTCGAGGGCGACTCGGCGGGCGGCTCCGCGAAGATGGGCCGCGACAAGGAGTACCAGGCGATCCTGCCGCTGCGCGGCAAGGTGCTGAACACGTGGGAAACCGAGCGCGATCGTCTGTTCGCGAACAACGAGGTGCACGACATTTCGGTCGCGATCGGCGTCGATCCGCACAATCCGGACGACAAGGTCGATCTGTCGAATCTGCGTTACGGCAAGATCTGCATTCTGTCGGACGCGGACGTCGACGGCTCGCACATCCAGGTGCTGCTGCTCACGCTGTTCTTCAAGCATTTCCCGCAACTGATCGAGCGTGGCCATGTGTGCGTCGCGCGGCCGCCGCTCTTTCGCGTCGACGCGCCCGCGCGCGGCAAGAAGCCCGCACAGAAGCTCTACGCGCTCGACGAAGGCGAACTCGAGGCGATTCTCGACAAGCTGCGCAAGGACGGCGTGCGCGAGAACCAGTGGTCGATCAGCCGCTTCAAGGGTCTCGGCGAAATGAGCGCGGAGCAGTTGTGGGACACGACGATGAATCCCGACACGCGCCGCCTGCAACCGGTCGCGCTCGGCGAACTGGACTACGACGCCACCGTCGCGCGCATGACGATGCTGATGGGCAAGGGCGAAGCGGCGTCGCGCCGCAGCTGGCTCGAAGAGAAGGGCAACGAAGTGGAAGCGGACATCTGAGCGCCCGGCGCTTCAGTTTCGGCCTCACCGCGGCATACGCCACTTCAAGCCAAACACGGATACGGAATCTAGATGGACGACGATAACACTCTCGACCTTTTCAACGAGCCGCCCCCGCCGGAAGGCGACTTTCTGACGCTCGGCAACTACGCGGAACGCGCGTATCTCGAATATGCGGTCAGCGTGGTCAAGGGCCGCGCGCTGCCGGACGTCTGCGACGGCCAGAAGCCGGTGCAGCGCCGCATCCTGTTCGCGATGAACGAGATGGGCCTCGGCGACAACGCGAAGCCCGTCAAGTCGGCGCGCGTGGTCGGCGACGTGCTCGGTAAATATCACCCGCACGGCGACCAGTCCGCGTACGACGCACTCGTGCGTCTCGCGCAGGACTTCTCGATGCGCTATCCGCTGATCGACGGCCAGGGCAACTTCGGCTCGCGCGACGGCGACGGCGCGGCGGCGATGCGTTACACCGAAGCGCGTCTGACGCCGATCGCGAAGCTGCTGCTCGCCGAAATCGACCAGGGCACGGTCGACTTCATGCCGAACTACGACGGCTCGTTCGAAGAGCCGAAGGTGCTGCCGGCGCGCCTGCCGTTCGTGCTGCTGAACGGCGCATCGGGCATCGCGGTCGGGCTCGCGACCGAAATCCCGTCGCACAACCTGCGCGAAGTTGCGGGCGCGGCGGTCGCGCTGATCCGCAACCCGAAGCTTTCGCATGCGGATCTGATGCAGCATGTGCCGGGGCCGGACTTCCCGGGCGGCGGGCAGATCATTTCGAGCGAGGCGGAAATTGCCGCTGCGTACGAAACCGGCCGCGGCAGCCTGAAGGTGCGCGCGCGCTGGAAGATCGAAGATCTCGCGCGCGGCCAGTGGCAACTGGTCATCACCGAACTGCCGCCGAACACGGCCGCGCAGAAGGTGCTCGAGGAAATCGAAGAGCAGACCAATCCGAAGATCAAGCTCGGCAAGAAGGCGCTCACGCCCGAGCAATTGCAGACCAAACAGACCCTGCTTGCGCTCGTCGACGCGGTGCGCGACGAATCCGGCAAGGACGCGCCGGTGCGCCTCGTGTTCGAGCCGAAGTCGAGCCGCATCGATCAGACCGAATTCGTCAATACGCTGCTCGCGCATACGAGCCTCGAATCGAACGCGCCGCTGAACATGGTGATGGTCGGCGGCGACGGACGGCCGCGCCAGAAGGGCCTGGGCGAAATCCTGCACGAGTGGATCGCGTTCCGTTTCACGACGGTCACGCGCCGCACGCAGCATCGTCTGTCGAAGGTCGACGACCGGATTCATATTCTCGAAGGCCGGATGATCGTCTTCCTGAATATCGACGAAGTCATCCGCATCATTCGCGAATCGGATGAGCCGAAGACCGCGCTGATGGCCGCGTTCGGGCTCACGGATCGCCAGGCCGAAGACATCCTCGAAATCCGTTTGCGTCAGTTGGCACGGCTCGAGAAGATCAAGATCGAGAAGGAGCTGGCCGAGCTGCGCGACGAGAAGGCCAAGCTCGAAGAACTGCTCGGCAGCGAACCGGCGATGAAGCGTCAGCTCATCAAGGAGATCGAAGCCGACGCGAAGCAGTACGGCGACGAGCGCCGCACGCTGATCCAGCAGGAAAAGCGCGCGACGTTCGAAGCGCGCGTGGTCGACGAGCCGGTCACGGTGGTCGTATCGCAGAAGGGCTGGGTGCGCGCGCTGAAGGGCCACGGCCTCGATACGGCGGGCTTCAGCTTCAAGGCCGGCGACGGCCTCTACGCGGCGTTCCAGTGCCGCACGCCGGACACGTTGATCGCGTGGGGCAGCAACGGCCGCGTCTATTCGGTTGCAGTCGCCATGCTGCCTGGCGGGCGCGGCGACGGCGTGCCGGTCACCTCGCTGATCGAGCTCGAGTCGGGCAGCCACTTGATGCACTACTACGCGGCGTCGGCGGATCAGGCGCTGCTGCTCGCGTCGAGCAACGGGTTCGGCTTTGTCGCGAAGGTCGGCGACATGGTGAGCCGTGTGAAGGCCGGCAAATCGTTCATGACGATCGACGCTGGCGCTGCGCCGCTCGCGCCGATGCCGATGCTGCCGGACGCGACGCACGTCGCGTGTCTGTCCTCGGGCGGGCGTCTGCTCGTGTTCAGCCTCGACGAGATGAAGACGCTCTCGGGCGGCGGCCGCGGCGTCACGCTGATGGCGCTCGACGACAACGAAACGCTCGTGCAGGCGCTGTCGATCAATCACGCCGGTGTGATGCTGATCGGTACGCGCCGTGGCGGCCGGGTCGACGAAGAGAAGCTCGCCGGCGCCGCGCTTGCGCCGCACATCGGCAAGCGGGCGCGCAAGGGTCGCGCACCTGAGAGCAAGATGAAGCTCGACGGCATGCGTCCGGTGTTGCCTGCCTGACAAAATTTGACATTGGAAAACGGCGTGCGCCTGTTAGCATGCGGGGCGTTCGCCGTTTATCGCAAAAAAGTTTGTCGCGGGCAGCCTGCCTGTAGCGGGAAGGTTGTCGTAAGAACGGGAAGCGGCGGCGTCGCGGCCGTTTGCAGGTGCCACGATAACCTGCGATAACAATGGCAAAAATACGACCTAATAGCCGTGCGCCCCGGAACTGCATGCTTCACGCATGGTCGAATGCGCTCAGTAGCCGCTGTCAAGATCAAGTGTCCTAAACGGTGCGGCGTCGTCGGGAGAGGAAAAATTATATGAACAAGGCTATCGAAGTCGCGCTCTTTCTGCATTTGCTCGGCGTAGCGGTGTGGGTGGGCGGAATGGTGTTCGCGCATTTCTGCCTGCGCCCGGCCCTCGGCGATCTCTCGCCGCAATTGCGCCTGCCGCTGTGGGAGTCGGTGTTCGGCCGCTTCTTCAACTGGGTCGGAGTGTCGGTGCTGGTGATCCTGATCAGCGGCGGCTTCCTGCTGATGCAGTTCGGCGGCGGCCACGCCACCTGGCCTTTGCATGCCATGGCCGGTCTCGGTATCGTGATGATGCTGATCTTCGGTCACATCCGCTTCGCCGTGTTTCCGCGCATCCGCCGCGCGGTGCAAGCTCAGAAATGGCCCGACGGCGCGCAGGCGGTGGGCACGATCCGGCGCCTCGTGCTGATCAACATCGTGCTCGGCGTGGTGACGATCGGCGTCGCGGTGTTGTCGCGCGGGTTCTGAGTTTCAGGTTCTACTCAGGTTCTACCCAGGCTCCACTCGGGCTCCCGACCGGCGCCGCCGGTGTATGGCGCGCAACGCTAGGTTGCCGCGCCGTACGCGAGCCACAGGCCGCATACCACTGCGACCGTCCCATAGACCGCATACACCGGCACCTTGAGCTTCGCGAAACACATCGCGGAGAACAGCGCGGTCAGCAGATAAACCGGCCTCAACGGCACATGCGCGGCAATGCGCAGCACGGCGACCGCGAGAAACGCGGTCGTGACCGCGCGCAGAATCCTCATGCCGTGCTCGAAGCGCGGATTCGCCTTCAACTGATGCAGATGCTGTTGCGCCAGCACGACGAGGCAGCCCGACGGCACGAACAGCGCGAGCGTCGCGAGCAGCGCGCCCGGCCAGCCATCCACGAGATAGCCGAAGAACGGCACCACGTTCAGGAGCGGACCGGGCGAGAGCGGCGACAGCGAAAACGCGAGCGTGAAGTCGTTATCCGATACGCCGACCGCCGGTGTGACGAACAGCGTTTTCAACACCGGCAACGCCGAAAAGCCGCCGCCGAACAGCGTCATGCCCGCGCCCGCGAGGCGCGGCCACAGCAGCGCGAGTTCATAGCGATGCGGCAGCGGCAGCGCGAACAACACGAGCAGCAGGCTGAGCGCGGCGAGCATGCGGTAGTCGCCGCGCCCGAGCGACACCACGAGACGCGTGTCGCGCTCCGGGCTCACGAACCAGCCGGCGCCGAACGCCGCGCCGAGCATCACGACGTAAGCAGCGGCACTGTGCGCATAGAAGAGCGCGATGCAGCCGAGCCCCGCCGCGCTCCATTCGAGCTTGCCGCGCACGAGCGCGCGTGTCTGCTTGTACCAGGTGACCGCGATCAGCGTGGCGAGCACGACGTTGAAGTGATGCAGCAGTGTTTGCGATGCGATCGTGTGCACGAGCGGTGTGCGGTAGAAGGTCGCGAACAGCGTCATCAATGTGAAGAAGGGCAGCACGCTCGCGATGCCCGCGACCCATGCGCCGGCGCGTCCGCGCAGTGCGTGCCCCAGTTGCACGGCGACGTTGCAGCCGACCGGCCCCGGCACCATCCACGCGAGCGCGATCAGGTCCGAGAACGCGATTCGCGAGAGCCGCCCCTCGCGTTCGACGTAGTGGTGTTCGAGTTGCGCCATCAGCGCGAGGCCGCCCCACGACAGCGCCGAGAGGCCGAGCACGACCCGGAACAGCGTCCACAGCGGCTCCCGTTGCCCGCGTCTCGCGGCATCCTCGCTCGTGATGGTCTGCATGGCGCCACGGGGCTCCGGCGCGCGGGCGCCCGTCCTCAATTGTTGGTGCTCGACACGCTGCCGCTGTCGATTTCCTGCGCGGCGCGGCGGCCGCTCAGGCCGCATACGCCGAAGCGTTCGAGCAGCGCCGGGATCGCGTCCGCCGGCACTGGCCGCGAGAACAGGAAGCCCTGCGCCTCGATATGGCCGAGCGCGGCGAGCCACGCGATCTGCTCTTCGGTTTCCGTGCCCTCGACCACCACCGTGAGCCCGAGCGAGCGCGCCAGATTGACGATCGCGGTGACCATCACACAGACGCTGCGGTCGCCCGGAATCGCCTGGACGAACGAGCGGTCCACCTTGAGGGTGTCCACCGAAAAGCGGTTCAGATAGGACAGCGAAGAATAGCCGGTGCCGAAATCGTCGAGCGCAATGCGTACGCCGAGGCGCTTCAATGCGAAAATTTTCTCGGAGACGAGCTCGGGATATTCCATCATCGTCGTCTCGGTGATCTCGAGTTCGAGGCGGCGCGCCGAGATGCCGGTTTCCTCGATTGCGCGCGAGACCGTTTCGAGCAGATCGCCGCGCCAGAACTGCACCGCCGAAATGTTCACCGCGAGCGACAGCGTGTCGTAGCCCTGCTGCTGCCACTGGGCGAGCTGGCGGCACGCGGTTTCGATCACGAAGTCGCCGATCGGCACGATGAGCCCGGTCGATTCGGCGACCGGAATGAATTCCTTGGCCGGAATCGCACCGTGCTGCGGATGGTTCCAGCGCACGAGCGCTTCGAAGCCGGTGATGCAGCGAAGCGTCAGATCGATCTTCGGCTGATACGCGAGAAAGAGCTGGCCTTCGGCAAGCGCGACGCGCAACTGCTGCTCCCACTTCATCAGATGGTCCGCGCGATGCGACAGGTGCGGCGAATAGAACTGGTAGCAGTTCTTGCCGGCATCCTTCGCGCTGTACATGGCGAGGTCGGCTTTCTTGAGCAGGTCGATCTCGTTTTCGTTCGCGACCGAGTACAGCGCGATGCCGATGCTCGCATGCAGCACGAACGAACTGCCACGCACGTCGAAGGGCTTCGAGAACGTGTCGGCGGCGGCTTCGGCGAGCGTGACCGCGCGCTTCTCGACGTCGTCGCCCTTGATCACGACGACGAACTCGTCGCCGCCGATGCGGGAGAGCGTGCCGCCGTCGCAGACCGCGGCGGCGAGCCGCGAGGCCGTCATTTGCAGCACGATGTCGCCGGTGTTGTGGCCGAGCGTGTCGTTGACGGTCTTGAAGTTGTCGAGGTCGATGAAGAGGATCGCGAGGCGGCCGAGATTGGACGGCTGCGCCATGTCGTGGCGCAGCGCCTGCAGCGTCGCGTAGCGGTTGCGCAGGCCAGTCAGCAGATCGTATTCGACGAGGTGCGTCATCTCGCGCTCGCGGCCGAGCAGTTTGCCGATCAGGCCGGTTGCGACCGCGAAGAAGCTCAGCATCGCGAGCGAGATGAAGCCTGCCATCAGCAGATAGACGTTGCGCGTGTGGTTGTAGTCGGCGAATTCTTCGGCCTGCGAAAGACCGACGAGCACGCCGAGCGGATAGCCGTCGATGTGCCGGTACGACACGATGCGCGTGACGTTGTCGATCGAATCGACGTAGGTGCCCGACACGTGCTCCGAGGTCGGGTACATGCCGCTCGCGGTGAACGTGCCGCTCGCTTTGTCCGAGTTGCCGGTGCGCCGCGCGAGCACGGTGCCGTTGTCGGAGATCACTGCGATCACGCCTTCGCGGCCGATCGCCGCGTTGTTATAAAAGTCCGACGTGAAATAGCTCGGGTCTTCCGAGACCACCACGACGCCCGCGAACGAGCCGTCCGGATGATTGAGGCGGCGCGTCATCTGTAATGTCCAATGACCCGACACGCGGCCGAGCACCGGCTTGCTGATGTAGAGCTGGTCGTCGTTCTCGTGCTCGTGAACCTTGAAGTGCTCGCGGTCCGACAGATCGATGTGGGCGGGATTGAGTTCGGCCGTATTGGCGATCAGCCTGCCGTGCTCGTCGATCAGCGAGACCTGTATGAGCGTTTCGCTTTGCACGACGCCTTTTTCGACGGTGTTCGCGAGATCGAAATGATTCGGCGTTTTTTCAAACTCGTATTTAACAAAGCGCGTGATCTGATCGACCTGATGAATTGCTTTGATCGTGTGCTGTTCGAGCGCAGCGGAAAGAATTGCAGCAGAGGCCATCGTCTCGCGGTAAGTCGCGTCTTTTTCTACCGACAGGCGCGCGAAAATCACGGTCCAGAGCAGAATCAGGACCAGCACGCCGAGCGCGGGAATGACGAGCAACGCCCGCCGGCGCGTGAATACCGGGTCGCGGTGCGGCTTTGCTTCGCGCAGGTCGGAGAAGCGGGACTGACTCATCGTGCGGCCCGTTGCTGGATGCGGGCCGGTTGCAAATGCACGGGCATCGACTGCGCTGATTTCATGAATGGCTGCATGGTAACCGGGAAGGTGCCAAAGCTGCTGCGCAGGAGGAGAGGGCGTGGCGCCGTGCCTGACCGTCCACAGGTCAGCGGATTCCTTCCGATATTACTGAATGCCATTGGATTAAGGAAGGGTCCGGGCATGGGGTATACGCTGGCGTCGCGAGCGCTCGCGACGGATTGAATTTGCAGCAGGCGCGGCCGTTCTTTATGCCGCAATCCGTGCCGGATATCTCGAATATGTCATCGAGTGTGTCGCGGCGATGCGGATTTTTGTGGTTTGCCGCGGCGAGATGTGCAGCAAGATGCGCGGCAATACGAGCAGCATCTCGAATCTGGTTTCAGGCAATGCGGCCCGCGTTACCGCACACCTCGCCGCGCGTCGTCATGCAAAGCGCGCCGGTTGCGACAGCCGGCACGTGCCGTCGACGATCGTCACCGACGGCCCGCCGATCCAGATCTTGCCGCGCGCATCGTCGTAGTGAACCGATACGTTGCCCGCGCGCCCTAGCGCAGTGCCTTGGCGCACCGTGTAGCGTGCCCCAGGGCGTCGCTGCTGGGCGCTCAGCAGACCGGCGAGCGCGGCGTTGGCGCTGCCCGTCACCGGATCTTCGCCGACGCCGAAACCGCCGCCCGCCATCAGGCAGCGGATTTCAAACGTCGCGGGATCCGCCGCGTCGTGCGGACCGTAGACCGCGATTCCATGCGTGTCGACTGAATGCGCGAGTTCGGCGAGCGCGGCCGCATCGGGTTCGAGTGCGAGACAGGTGCGCGCCGAATCGACACGCACGACGAGCCACGGCGCGCCGTTGTCGACCGCGCACGGCGTCGCGCTGAAATCGATCGCATCACTACGTAAAGCCGTAGACAGCGCCGCGTAACGATGTGCGGCGAGTGGCGTGACGCGCGCGGGCGGCGCGGCGAAGGCCCATGCGTTGGGCATGCCGTCGGCGCCGCTCAGCGCTTCGAGTTCGATGAGCCCGGCGCCGCATTGCTGCATCAGCCGGCCGGCCTGCTTCGGCCGGTAGCCGCTTTCGAGCAGGGCATGCGCGGTGCCGAGCGTTGGATGACCCGCGAACGGCAGTTCGCCGCCCGGCGTGAAGATGCGCACGCGATAGTCGGCGGCCGGATCGGTGGGCCTCAACAGGAACGTGGTTTCGGACAGATTGGTCCAGCGCGCGATGGCCTGCATCTGATTCGTATCGAGCGCATCGGCATCGAATACGACAGCAAGCGGATTGCCTTTGAACGGCACCGACGTGAACACGTCGACCTGTTTGAAACGAACAGCGTGAGCGGGCATCGACATGATTCGGCGCCTGTCGCTTATTCGATCTCGGCGATCATCTCGATCTCGACGCACGCGCCCAGCGGAATCTGCGCGACGCCGAATGCCGAGCGCGCATGCTTGCCGCGCTCTCCGAACACGTCGGCGATCAGTTCGGACGCGCCGTTCGTGACCAGATGCTGTTCGGTGAATTCGAGCGTCGAGTTGACGAGGCTCATCAGCTTGACGATGCGCGTGACGCGGTTCAGGTCGCCGACATGCGTATGCAGCGTCGCGAGCAGGTCGATTGCGATCGAGCGCGCCGCGGCCTTGCCTTCCTCGGTATTGAGCGTCGCGCCGAGCTTGCCGGTCCACACCTTGCCGTCCTTCTTCGCGATGTGACCGGACAGGTACACCGTGTTGCCGCTTTGCGCGCTCATCACATAGGCCGCGGCGGGCGCACCCGCCGACGGCAGTTCGATGCCCAGTTGCTTGAGCTTGTCGTACACATTCGATTGAGCCATTTCGTGTCCTCGATTCGGTGAGAGTTAATGCAGGCGGGGCGAAGCCCATGCGCATCGCGCGCGGACTTCGCCCCGATGTGAGTGCCGCGGACGCTCAGATCTTCGCGCGAACCAGCGCTGCGAGACGCGCTACACCTTCGTCGATTTTAGCCGGTGGCACCGTGACGAACGACAGACGCAGCGTATTGTGCTGTGCCTCGTTCGCGAAGAACGGGCCGCCCGGCACGAACGCGACGTTCTGCGCGACCGCTTCTTCGAGCAGCTTCATGCTGTCGACCTGCGCGGGCAGGTCGACCCACACGAACATGCCGCCTTCCGGACGGTTCCAGCTCACGCCCTCGGGCATGTAACGCTCGAGCGCGGCGAGCATCGCGTCGCACTGGTTGCGATACAGCTCGCGAATGGTCGGCACGTGCGTGTCGAGGAAGCCGTCCTTGACCACTTCGTGCACGATGCGCTGCGTGAAGCTCGGCGTGTGCAGGTCGGTGGCCTGCTTGGCCTGCACGAGTTTGAAGATCAGCTCTTCGGGCGCGATGATGTAGCCGACCCGCAGGCCCGGTGCGAGCACCTTCGAGAACGAGCCGAGATGGACGATGTGATCCGGCGCCATCGAGAGCATCGTGGGCAGCGGTTCACCCGCGTAGTCGAGCGCGCCGTACGGGTCGTCCTCGATCACCGGGAACGGCGCGGTTTTCGCGAATTCGGCGAGTGCACGGCGGCGCTCGACCGGCAAGCGGCGGCCGGTCGGATTCTGGAAATTCGGTTGCGCGTAGAGCAGGCGCGCGCCTTGGGTCAGCTCCGGCTCGAGCCCTTCGGGGATCAGGCCCTGTTCGTCGGTCGGCACCTGCACGTAGCGCGGCTCGTACATCGAGAACGATTGCAGCGCGCCGAGGTAGGTCGGCGTTTCGACGAGCACCGGACTATCCGGGCACACGAGCACCTTGCCGAGCAGATCGAGCGCCTGCTGCGAGCCGGTCGTGATCAGCACCTGCGACGGGCGGATCTGCGCGCCGTTGACCGAATAGCGTTGCGCGATCCATTCGCGCAGCGGCAGGTAGCCTTCGGTCGCGCTGTATTGCAGCGCCGCGGCGGGCGTGTCGCGCAGGATGCGGTCGGCCGCTTCGCGCATGCGCTCGGCCGGGAAGGTGGCCGGCGAGGGCAGGCCGCCCGCGAACGAAATGACTTCGGGCCGTTCCGTGACCTTCAGGATCTCGCGGATCGCGGAGCTCGTGAGCTTGCGTGCGCGTTCGGACAATTGCCACGTCGGGGCTTTCAGGTCGCTTTGGTCCATGCTCTCCTCTTCCTCTGCTTGGTATCTCTGGAAACGGTCAAAACTACGATTATCGCGCGAATCGGTCACCCCGTCGGTAGGGGCTGCCGATGAGGCTGCCAATGGGGCTTGCCAATACGGGCTTGCCGGTTCGCGCGCTGCTTAGCTGAGGGTTCGCGGACCCTCGGGTGTTTCGAATTCCGCGACGAGCGCCGCGGCGCCGCCGGTGGACTGCACGTCGAGCAGATGCTCGGCGCCGAGCCAGCGCAATTGCTCGCCGATCAGCGCGGCCTGCGGATGCACGGCTTTTAGCGCCTTCAGCGCGAGATTCGCCGGCGCCAGAACCTGCGACGGATGGCAGGCCGAGTCCCATTGGATCAGCGAGGGCAGCACGCCGTCGCCGGCGCCTTGCCAGGCGGGGAACGAGCCGTCGTCGGGGACCGTCAGGCCCCATGTGAAATCGCCGCGCGTCATCGGCACGACCGGCGCAATGCGCTGCGGATACTGCGCCTGCCACGCAGCGAGGCGCTTCGGCCGCTCGACGCGCGCGACCCAGTGCGACAGATAGGGCCCGTTTTCGAGCCGCGCGTGGGTCGCCGGGTCGTCGAGCGCGAAGAGGCGCGGGCGCGGCGTGCCGCTGTCGGCTGCCGCGCGGGTGGCCGCGTGGGTGGCCGCGTGGGCCGCCGACGCGTGCGGGTCGATCGCGATCACTTCGAGATAGACGCCGCCCCACAGGCCCAGCAGGCGGTTGTGCGTGCGCATCAGCGGATGCGCGCCGCCGCCGGCCGGCGCGACCCCGAGTGCATCGGCGACGTACTGCTCGCCTTCTTCGAGAGTGCGGGCGGAAATCACGAGGTGATCGAGGCTGAGCGAATGAGCTGTCATGATGGAGCGGCGCCGGACTGGCGCGAATCGACGGAAACGGTTTTTGCAAAGAGGCCGGTGCGCGCCAGGTGTAAAGGCTGCGCGGCCGGGGCCGTCAGCATAACCGTTTGCCGGATCGGCAGGTCATGCGGATGGCTGGCGGACCGTTGTCCGGTGCGCGCCTGCAACGCGTCTACACTGTGCTTGCGTTGCTTCACCACCCTTCATTCTGCTCAAATGTAACGGTCGCGACCGGCACAGTAACGGTACAATCGACGCGATACTGTTCTGTACAGTTGGAGCCCGTCATGTCCGTCCCGCTTGCCCAGATTCCCGCTCCGCACGATACGGCGTCGCTGACGCTGGTCGAACAGCTCGTCCAGTGGGCGCGCCGCCGCATCGAGGAGCGCGTGTTTCGCCCCGGCATGCGCATGCCGTCCATCCGCAAGCTCGCGCTCGACAAGGGCGTGTCGCGTTTCACGGTGGTCGAGGCGTACGAGCGGCTCGTCGCGCAGGGCTATCTGGAGTCGCGGCGCGGTTCGGGCTTCTACGTGCGCGAGCGCCAGAGCAGTGCGACGGTCAGCGAACTGCATCCGCGCGCCGAGGCGCAGCCGGCACCGGTCACGATCGACGTCGTCTGGCTGCTGCGCAACATGCTGCATACCGGCGCGCGGCCCGAGCGCAGCCCCGGCCTCGGCTACCTGCCGGCGCGCTGGCTCGACGGCGACCTGATCACCAACGCGCTGCGCACGCTCGGCCGGCAAAGCGGCGCACAGATGCTCGGCATCGGCACGGCGCAGGGTTTCCTGCCGCTGCGCCAGCAATTGCAGACGCGGCTCGAGGAGCTGGAGATCGGCGCGGTGCCGGAGCAGATCGTGATGGTGTCGGGCATCACCCAGGCGGTCGATCTGATCTCGCGCATTTATGTGAAGCCCGGCGATGCGGTGATCGTCGGCGATCCGGCGTGGTTCCAGATGTTCGGCTGCTTCGCGGCGCAGGGCGCGCGGCTCGTCGGTGTGCCGTACACGCCGGACGGCCCGGACCTCGACGCGCTCGAAGCGCTGGTGCGGGAGTGGCGGCCGAAAATGCTCGTGATCAATTCGGTGCTGCAGAACCCGACCGGCACGTCGCTGAGCGCGGCGCAGGCGTTCCGCATTCTGCGTCTGGCCGAAGCGTACGACTTCATCGTCGTCGAAGACGACATTTACGGCGACCTGTGTCCGCCCGGCTATCCGGGCACGCGGCTCGCGAGCCTCGATCAGCTAAAGCGCGTGATCTACCTCGGCAGCTTTTCGAAGACGCTCGCGCCGAACCTGCGCGTCGGTTTCATCGCGTGCGCGCCGGAGGTGGCGAGGGTGGTCAGCAATCAGAAAATGCTGGTCGGCATGACGAGTCCCGAGCTCAACGAGCGCGTGATCTACAAGATTCTGACCGAGGGGCACTACCGGCGGCACGTCGAGCGCGTGCGCGCGCGGCTCGACGGCGTGCGCGAAAAGGCCGTGCGGATGCTCGAAAAGACCGGCTTGAAGCTATTTCTGACGCCGACGGCCGGTATGTTCCTGTGGGCTGACACCGGCGTCGACGCGGGCGCGCTCGCCGCGGCCGGGCACGAAGCCGGCTTCCTGCTCACGCCCGGCGGGCTCTTTTCGCCGCAGCAGTCGCCGAGCACGTGGATGCGCTTCAATATCGCCAATTGCGGCGATCCGGAATTGCCGGTGTTTCTGAGCCGTTATCTCGACAGCGTCGCGCGGCGCGCGTCCTGAGGCGCTTGAGCTGCTTGAGCCGTTTGGGTCGCTTGAATCTTTCGAGCCCCTTGAAACCGCGCCGGACCGTCCCCATTTGCGCGAACGATCCGGCGCGGCCCGGCCCGAACTTCGGCGTGAATTTTGGCGTGAACCCTGGCCCGAACCGGGGCCTGAATGCAGGTTTGAATTTCCAGGCTCGAACCCCGGTTCGCCGCTGTCCGAAACCCTATTCGCTATTCGTAACAGAGAGGAAGTCCGACCATGGCACAAGAAACCATGAGCTTTCAGGCAGAAGTGAAGCAGCTTCTGCAACTGATGATCCATTCGCTGTACAGCAACAAGGAAATCTTTCTGCGCGAGCTGATCTCGAACGCGTCCGACGCGGCCGACAAGCTGCGCTTCGAAGCGATCGAAAACAGCGCGCTGTACGAGAACGATCCGAACCTGCGGATTCGCGTGTCGTACGATAAGGCCGCGCGCACCGTCACGATCGACGACAACGGCATCGGCATGAGTCGCGACGAGGCGATCGCGAACCTCGGCACGATCGCGCGCTCGGGCACGAAGGAATTCTTCGGCAAGCTCTCGGGCGACCAGCAGAAAGACGCCGCGCTGATCGGCCAGTTCGGCGTGGGCTTCTATTCGGGCTTCATCGTCGCGGACAAGATCACGGTCGAAACGCGCCGCGCTGGTTTGCCGGCTTCGGAAGGCGTGCGCTGGGAAAGCGCGGGCGAGGGCGATTTCGCGGTCGAGCAAATCGAGCGTGCCGCGCGCGGCACGACGATCACGCTGCATCTGCGTGCCGATGAGGACGAGCTGCTGTCGTCGCACCGCCTGAAGTCGATCATCCAGAAGTACTCCGACCACGTCGCGTTGCCGATCTTCATGCAGAAGGAAGAGTGGGACGCGGAAAAGAGCGAGATGGTCACGAAGGACGAAGACGAGACCGTCAACCAGGCGAGCGCGCTGTGGACCCGCGCGAAGAACGACATCAGCGAAGAGCAGTACAAGCAGTTCTATCAGCACATCTCGCACGATCATCAGGACCCGCTCACGTGGACGCACAACCGCGTCGAAGGCCGCAGCGAATACACGCAGCTGCTGTACGTGCCGGCGCACGCGCCGTTCGACCTGTGGAACCGCGAGCAGCGCGGCGGCCTGAAGCTCTACGTGAAGCGCGTGTTCATCATGGACGACGCCGAACAATTGCTGCCCACGTATCTGCGTTTCGTGAAGGGCGTGGTCGATTCGAGCGATCTGCCGCTGAACGTATCGCGTGAAATCCTCCAGGAAAGCCGCGACGTGAAGGCGATCCGCGAAGGCGTGACGAAGCGCGCGCTGTCGATGCTCGAAGAACTGGCTAACGCGGACAACGACGCCGACAAGGAAAAGTACGCCGGCTTCTGGAAGGAATTCGGCCAGGTGCTCAAGGAAGGCGTTGGCGAGGATTTCGCCAATCGCGAGCGCATCGCGAAGCTCGTGCGTTTTGCGACGACGCATACGGGCACGGCCGAGCAGACCGTGTCGCTGGCCGACTACGTCGCGCGCATGAAGCCCGAGCAGACGAAGATCTATTACGTGACCGCCGATACTTGGCAGGCCGCGTCGAATAGCCCGCATCTCGAAGTGTTCCGCAAGAAGGGCGTCGAGGTACTGCTGCTGACCGATCGCGTCGATGAATGGATGCTGTCGTTCCTCAACGAGTTCGACGGCAAGCCGCTGCAAAGCGTCGCGCGTGGCGACCTCGATCTCGGTGAATTCAACGACGAGGAGAAGCAGGCGCAGGAGAAGGTCGGCGAAGAATTCAAGCCGCTCGTCGAGAAGATGAAGGAAGCGCTCAAGGACAAGGCGAAGGACGTGCGTCTGACGTTCCGCCTGACCGATTCGCCGTCGTGCCTCGTCGCGGACGATGGCGAAATGAGCGGCTACCTGCAGCGCATGCTGAAGGCCGCGGGTCAGCAGGCGCCGGAGTTCCATCCGATTCTCGAAGTGAATCCGGAACACGCGCTCGTGAAGGGCCTGCATGCGGATAGCGCGAATTTCGACGATTGGTGCCATTTGCTGTTCGATCAGGCGTTGCTCGCGGAAGGCGGCGCGCTCGAAGATCCGGCGAGCTTCGTGAAGCGCACCAATGCGCTGCTGCTCTCGCGTGCGGGTTGAGCATGAGTTGAGAGCGTTGATGCCGTTGCTGGATTGACGCTTTGTGCTCGGAAAATGCGCTGCTTCGGCAGCGCATTTTTTTTGCCCTGGTTTTTGTCGGATCGCCTGGCTGCAAAAATTATTGTCGGACCGCGTCGCTATAATCCAGCACCATGCCTATCCGTTTCGATCCCGCCGACGCCCACTGGCGCGTCGCGCCCTTGCCCAGCTTCAGCGCTGCCCAGAAAGACTGGCTGACCCGCGGCGGCTCCCTGACCGCGCATCTGCGCACGCTCGGCGCGGTTGCGGTGCGCGTGACGCGCGAAGCTGTCGCGCTGCCGTGGGCAGACGAGGCCGCCGCGCTTGGTCTCGCGCCGCGCGCGCCGGTGTGGGTGCGGGAAGTGGTGTTGTCGGTCGACGGCGTGCCGTTCGTCGCCGCGCATAGCGTGACGCCGCGCGCGGCGAGCGTCGGCGTGTGGCAGGCCACGCGGCGGCTGCGCACGCGGCCGCTCGCGGAACTGCTGTATAGCGACAGCAGCGTCGCGCGTTCGTCGCTGGTGAGCCGCAGGGTGGGGGCGCGTCATCCGTTATACGGGCTGGCCGTGCGTGAAATCGGCGCGGCGGCCCGGCATGCGCCGCATGTGCTCGTTGCGCGGCGCTCGGTGTTCGAACGGCATGGTGAGCCGTTGATGGTGACGGAGTGTATGTTGCCGGCGTTGTGGGCGTGTTTGCGGGCGTTGGGATCTTCGGGTGAAGAGAGCGGTTCGGCTTCAGGCGAAGACTCCGTGCACGCGGCACACACACCCTATGCCCGCCAGCGCGAGCACGGCCGCCCGCTCGCGCGATGTCGCGGCGAAGGGCATCGCTCATGACGCTCAAGCGCTGCTTTGCGCCGGTCGTCGATGCGCGCACGCGCATATTGATTCTGGGCAGCTTGCCGGGCGAGGCGTCGTTGGCTCACGGGCAGTATTACGCGCATAAGCAGAACAGGTTCTGGTTGCTCGTAGGCAACGTGATCGAACGGGATCTGGTTGGTATGGACTATCCGGCCCGTCTCGACAACCTGCTCGAACATCGCATTGGGTTATGGGATGTCGTGGCGCAGGCGCGGCGTATAGGTAGCCTCGACAGCAACATACGCAACCATGCGACAAACGATCTCATCGCGCTTGTCGAGACCTTGCCGAGCTTGCTTGCCATAGCGTTCAATGGCGGCACGGCTGCGAAGATCGGGGTGAAGGCGCTCGGCGAGACGGCAAATCGATATCAACTTGTGCGCTTGCCGTCGAGCAGCCCCGCACATGCCTCGGTCCCCTATGCTGAAAAACTGGTCGCCTGGCGCGAGTTGCACCGTTATCTGGATTAACTGCCGTGTGCCAGGCGATCAGTCCATCAGGTTGCCGCGTCAAAACGTGATAGCCGCTTTTATCGTTTGCACCGCTGCGCTGTTCAGGAAAATATAGAAATTTTGGGGTGTGGCGTTGCCTGTGTTCGTGATGGCGAGCGTTGTTCCATTGCGAATGACAGTGGCGCTGTCAATCTGACCGTTGGCCTGGTAGAAGACCCGGTATTGAGTCGTTGCTGCGCTGAGCGCTGTATTGGAGACCCAGGCGCGCGTTCCTGCGAGGGTGACGATCTGGCCGTCGCTCAGGTTATATGTCTTGTTGTCGACAGTACTCGCATAAGGAAAGAACGCTTCCAGCGTGGACACGGTCGTGCTGCACGGTGTCACGTTTGTGCCGGTCGTACTCGGCGCTGAGCAATCATTAGCGAGCACCGTGTCGCCAACAACCTGTCGTGTTACCTTCGCATAGGCAGCGCCCGGCTGCCAGCTCATTTGCGTGTTGTAGAGCGATGCGCCGTTGATTGTATTCGTGAGGACGCCTAACGCGCTACCGGCGAACAACTCGGTTGGCGAATTGCCGATGGCACCCGAAAGCGGCACAACCGTGTAGTCCGTTCCCAATAGCGTCATCACCGGTGTCTTCCCATCGGCCGCGAAGTCGGTCTCCTGCACGTTCGGCCCGTTGTAGCTGACCTGTACCTGAGCCGGAACCGCACTGACGACAACCGCGCCGTTGACAAGATAGCGATCGCCGACGAGCGCGGGCACCGGCAGTGCCGGATCGAGTGTGGACGAGCCGGCGGTCAACATTTGCGGACCTGCAACAGCAGGGCTTTGCGTCAAGCTGGAGTTTTGGGTGAAAAAGGCGCTGTTTGGATTGACACTCAATGCGCCGGTGGACGAGGTAGAGAAGGAGAGCGAAGCATGGAGATAATGCGCTCCGCCGTTGCTTGCCAATACGATACTTTCATAGTTCTTCTGAACTGTACTGAGAGTAGGCGTTGTGCTCGATGAACTGCTTCCGCTGCCTCCGCCTCCGCATGCAGATAGCAACAGTGCTCCTGCGATTACGATCGTGCCCGTGGTTCGTCGCGCGTGTTCGTTGTTGTTCATTGTGGTGTTCAGGTTATTGTAAGTATCGCGTGGCGACATATCATCGACGGCTGAGTATGACGTCGCCAACGTGACGATCCGAGGAGTGTCGACGCATCGGGCATTGGTGTCGAGCCAACTTGATTACAAGAAATTTCCCGGGCTGTTTCGATTGTTTGCTGGATCTTCGTTGTCAAATTGACCAAAACACTAACCGCTTCCGGTAACCCGCCGGCGATGTGATCGGATGCGATGAAGTAGGCGTGGCGTATCCGGTTTCGGCAACCTCAGCCTCGGCGAATGCTATGCTCTCGTTCGACCAAAAATTGCGCCTGTGGCGCGACATCCTCACATGACGAAACTGATCAAGCGCGCTTCGGCCGAGGCGCGCGCTTTCCGTAACCGCGATACCGAAACCGTTGGCGGCAAGCAGAAAACCTCACATAAAGCCGCGCAGAATGCCGCGCGCAACGCCAACCGCACCAACCGCGCGAGCCGTGCCGCCGACCACGACCTGCACGACGCACCGCAAATCGACACACCGCGCAAGCCGCGTTTCGCGCCCGTGACGTTCTCCGAAGAGGGCGGCGTGCGCTTCCTGCATTTCGGCACGGAATGGGTGCAAGGTGCGATGCGTCTGCGCAAGCCCGATCACATCGAACTCGAATACGCGCAGCAGATGATGGCCTGGCTGCTGTTCCTCGAAACGCCGAAGCGCATCGTCCAGCTCGGTCTCGGCGCGGCCGCGCTGACCAAATTCGCGCACCGCTTCCTGAAGCGCGCGAAGGTCGAGGCGGTCGAGGTGAACCCGGCGGTCGTCGTGGCCGCGCGCACGATGTTCGAGCTGCCGCACGACGACGCGCGTCTGACCGTCCACGAAGCCGATGCGTGGGACTTCGTCAACGACCGTGCGAACCACGGCACGATCGGCGCGCTGCAGATCGACATCTACGACGCGACCGCGCGCGGCCCGGTGCTCGACAGCGTCGGCTTCTATCGCGCGGCGCGCGCGTGTCTGACCGGTGCGGGCGTCGTCACGGTGAACCTGTTCGGCGACCATCCGAGCTTCGTGCGCAACATGAAGCGTCTGAATGAAGCCTTCGACGGCCGCGTGGTCGCGCTGCCGGAAGTGCACGACGGCAACCGCATCGCGATCGCATTCTCGGGTCCGGCGCTCAACGTGCCGTTCGCCGCGCTCGAGGCACGCGCGAAGCTGATCGAAGCGCAACTCGGCTTGCCGGCGCGCAAGTGGATCAAGGGGCTGCGGGAATCGACGGGGCAGACCGGCGCTTCGTTCGCGATCTGATATCGCTCTTCACGTCCCCGGCTACGCCTCGGGTCGTCCCTGCTTGACCGGGCGTTCGCGGCTCCTATACTCTTTCGAAGCTTTCGGGGCGCCCGTGGCTATCCGCGGGGCGGACCACCCGCTGTGAATTCCACCTCCCGTCGACCACGGGCAGATTATTCAAATAGGAAAGAGGAGACGTCATGGCTCACGACGCCGACGTGAAGAAAGCCAGCAAGCACTGGCTCTGGCTATTATTGCTGCCCTGGTTCGCGATGATCTGGGTGCCGTCCTACAACCGGGTCGAGCCGCAACTGTTCGACTTCCCGTTTTTCTACTGGTATCAGCTTCTGTGGGTGCTGATCAGCGCGGTCATCACCGCGTTCGTCTACTACAAGACCAAATCCCGCTATACGGGTCGCACGAACGGGGGCGCACAACAATGAACCCCATTGCAACTTTCGTCTTCGTTCTGTTTTTCATCGGCGTCACGATTCTCGGCTTCGTCGCGGCCCACTGGCGGCGCGGCGACCTCGCGCATCTCGAGGAGTGGGGCCTCGGCGGCCGGCGCTTCGGCACGATCGTCACGTGGTTCCTGCTGGGCGGCGACCTCTACACCGCCTATACGTTCATCGCGGTGCCGGCGCTCGTGTTCGGTGCGGGCGCAACCGGTTTCTTCGCGCTGCCGTACACGATCCTGATCTATCCGTTCGCGTTCGTCGTGTTCCCGAAACTGTGGAGCATCGCCAAGCGCCACGGTTACGTGACGTCGGCTGACTTTGTCTCGGCGCGCTACGGCAGCCGCATGCTCGCGCTCGCGATCGCCGTGACCGGCATCGTCGCGACGATGCCGTACATCGCGCTGCAACTGGTCGGTATCGAGGTGGTGATCGGCGCGCTCGGCTTCGACACCACGGGCTTCGTCGGCGATCTGCCGCTCATCATCGCGTTCGCGATCCTCGCGGCCTACACGTACACCTCGGGTCTGCGCGCACCGGCGATGATCGCGGTGGTCAAGGACATCCTGATCTACGTGACGATCTTTGCCGCGATCATCGTGATTCCGCCGCAACTGGGCGGCTTCGGCCACATCTTCGGCGCGGTGCCGCCGGCCAAGCTGCTGCTCAAGTCGCCGGACGTCTCGAGCCTGAACGGCTATAGCGCCTACGCGACGCTCGCGGTCGGCTCGGCGCTCGCGCTGTTCCTGTATCCGCACTCGATCACGGCCGTGCTGTCGTCGAAGTCTGGCAACACGATCCGCCGCAACATGGCGCTCCTGCCGGCCTATTCGCTCGTGCTCGGCCTGCTCGCGCTGCTCGGCTTCATGGCGCTCGCGGCCGGCGTGAAGGACATGCCGGAATTCGTGCCGTACTTCAAGGCGTTCGGCCCGAACTTCGCGGTGCCGGCGCTGTTCCTGCACTTCTTCCCGTCGTGGTTCGTCGGCGTCGCGTTCGCGGCGATCGGTATCGGCGCGCTGGTGCCGGCGGCGATCATGTCGATTGCGGCGGCGAACCTGTACACGCGCAACGTGCACAAGGAGTTCGTCAACCGCAACATGACGCATGAGCAGGAGACCAACGTCGCGAAGCTGGTTTCGCTGATCGTCAAGGTCGGCGCGGTCGCGTTCATTCTCGGTTTGCCGCTCACGTACGCGATCCAGCTGCAACTGCTCGGCGGTATCTGGATCATCCAGACGCTGCCGGCCATCGTGCTCGGTCTCTATACGCGCGTGCTCGACTACCGCGGCTTGCTGATCGGCTGGGCGGCCGGTATCGCCACCGGCACGTGGATGGCGATTTCGCTCAAGCTCGCGGGTTCGATCTTCACGATCCACCTGTTCGGCATGGCGATTCCGGGCTATGCGGCAGTGTGGGCGCTGATCGTGAACCTCGTGGTGTCGGTGGTGGTGAGCCTGCTCGTGCGCGCGGCCGGCATGCAGCGCGGCGAGGACCGCACGCGTCCGGAGGACTATCTGGACGTGGTCGAGGGCTGATCCGCCCGCCGTTCCATACTTCGGGAACACGGTGAGAACACGGCGCCCGCAGACGAAAGTTTGCGGGCGTTTGTGTTTGCGGACCACTCCAGGGCAGGATAGCGGAACCGTCCTTCCACACGCTCGCCGCGCGCAGCCATGGCTCCAGCCGATTCTCCCACCGTGATTCCGCGTCGCTCGGCGCTCAGCAAGATGGTGCGTGCGCTGACGTCTCCGTATTACCGCTATCGGCACGCGAAGGTGCTGCACAGCTTGCGCGTTGGCCTTGCATTGCTGACGTCGATCGTCGCGACCACCTGCATCGATATTCCGCACGGCATCTGGTCGTCGGTGACGCTGCTGGTCGTGATCGGCGGTTTGCAGCATCACGGCAATATCCGCAAGAAGGCGGTGGAGCGGGCGGCCGGCACGCTGCTCGGCGCGTCGATCGGGCTCCTGCTGATCGTGCAGCAGAACTTGATCGGCTCGCTGCCGCTCACCTATCTGCTGATGGCGATCGTCGCTTCCATCTGCGCGTGGTTCGCGATCGGATCGAACGGCTATGTCGGACTGCTGACCGCGATCACGATGTGCATCGTCGCGGGCAACGGTGACAATCTGATCGCCGTCGGGCTGTGGCGCACGCTGAACGTGCTGATCGGCATCGTGATCGCGCTGGCGTTTTCGTTCGCGTTTCCGCTGCACGCGACATATTCGTGGCGCTACGGGCTCGCCGCCAATCTGCGTGAATACGCGCGGATTTACGCGCGGCTGCTCGAGGGCGAGACGATCGTCGAGGAGGAGCAGGTCAAGCGCTTCCTGCAGATCAACAAGCGGCTCGTGCAGTTGCGCTCGCTGATACCGTCGGTCGCGAGGGAAATCGACGTGCCGCAGACGAAGCTCGAGGAGATTCAACGGCTGCATCGCTCGGTGCTCAGCGCGCTGGAATTGCTGGCAACGGGGCCGCTGATGAACGCCGACGCGGCGGCGCGCACCGCCTACGCGGCGCAATGCGGTGGCGAAGTGCGCGCCGTGCGCGCGATTCTGCTGTCGACGGCGCGCGGGTTGCGCTTTGGCCGTCCGACGCGGCTCGGCATTCCGGCCGCGGCGCCGCTCGCGAAGCGGCACGCCGATGCGGCGTCGGCGTTGCCGCCCGACTGGCAAGGGCCGTACTGGCTCGGTCAGCGGCTCGCGGAACAGGTGGACCGGCTGCGCGCGCTATTGCTCGAAACCGAGCCGAACTGGAATATCGAGCGGCATGGGCGGAGTTTGGGCAAGGCGTAGGCTCCGGCTTGGGCAGCGGGACTGGCCGTGGCTTGGGTCCACGCCGCTCCGTGCGTCAGACCTGCGGCGGCAGCGTGACCATCCACATCAGGCCGAAGCGGTCGACGACCATCCCGAAGCCCTTGCTCCAGAACGTCTGCTGGAACGGCATCACGACCTGGCCGCCATCGGCTAGCGCGTTGAAGCATTTCTCGCCGGCGGCGCTGTCTTCGACGGTCAGCGACAGGCTGAAACCGTTGAATGGACCGGCTGCGGGATCGCAATTGCCGTCGGAGGCCATCCAGTTGCTCGAACCGAGCTGCACATTCGCATGCATGATTTTTTCCGCGAGTTCGGGGCGCGACGGGTTGTTCGGGTCCGGCGGCGCGTCCTTGAACAGCATCTTGAAGGTCACCTGAGCGCCGAGCTTTTCGCTGTAGTAATTGAGCGCTTCCTCGCAACGGCCGTTGAAAAACACGTAGGGTTGAACGTACATGATCGTCTCCTCATGGGGATCTGGCGCGGGTCCGGCACCGTCGTTCCCCCGCGCGCACGGCGCGGCGGGGACGGGTGTGGAGTCGATTGTAGTCGTATGCCGCGTGCGGTTTGTGACGTTATGTCGTAGGAGGCGGGGGCGGCCGTAGAGCGGCTAAAGGAGCGGCTAAAGTGCCGCTAAAGAGCACCTAAAGAGCCGCTAACGCGCGCTGTAAACGGCGAGCGGCCCTGAACCGCGAGGTTCAGGGCCGCCTGTCATGTGCCGCCTTGCCAGCTTGGGCGACGCATCACGCCGCAAGGCAAACGCGGCACGGCAAGCTACGCTCAGCGCATCAGCGCAGTCCGTCGATCAGCTTTTCCAGCTTCACAGCGTCCGCGGCGAACGCGCGGATGCCTTCGGCGAGCTTTTCGGTTGCCATCGCTTCGTCGTTGACGAGGAAGCGGAACGATTTTTCGTCGACCGGTACTCGCTCGATGCCGGCGTCGTTGGCGAGTTCCGACGACAGCTTGCGCTCGACCTTCTCGTCGCTGTCCTGCAGCTTCTGCAGCAGATCCGGACTGATGGTCAGCAGATCGCAGCCGGCCAGTTCGAGAATCTGCGAAGTGGTGCGGAAGCTCGCGCCCATCACCTCGGTCTTGTAGCCGAACTTCTTGTAGTAGGCGTAGATGCGGCGCACCGACTTGACGCCCGGGTCGTTGGCGCCGCCGTCTTTCGCTTCGTCCCACGCGCTGCCGGCGTTCTTCTTGTACCAGTCGTAGATGCGGCCGACGAACGGCGAGATCAGCTGCGCGCCCGCTTCCGCGCAGGCGGCGGCCTGCGCGAGCGAGAACAGCAGCGTCATGTTGCAGTGGATGCCTTCCTTCTGCAGCACTTCGGCCGCGCGGATGCCTTCCCACGTCGACGCGAGCTTGATCAGCACGCGCTCGCGCCCGATGCCGTGGTCTTTGTAGAGCGCGATCAGTTCGCGGCCCTTCGCGATCGAGCCTTCGACGTCGAACGATAGGCGCGCGTCGACTTCGGTCGACACACGGCCCGGAATGATCTTGAGGATTTCGGTGCCGAAGGCGATCAGCAACTGGTCGATGATCGCGCCGACCGGTTTCGACGCATGCGCCTTCACGGTCTTTTCGAGCAGCGGCCGGTAGTCGTCTTTCTGCACGGCCTTCAGAATCAGCGACGGATTGGTGGTCGCGTCCCGCGGTTTGTATTGTGCAAGCTGCTGAAAGTCGCCGGTGTCGGCCACCACGGTGGTGTATTGCTTGAGTTGATCGAGTGCGGTTGTCATGTTCGAGCCTTCAGGGCGCGTGTGCGCCGTGGTTCAGGGGAAATGAGGTTGCCGCCGTACCGACAGGACGAGCCAGTGGAACCAGCCGGTGCCGGCGGCCGCGGGTCATGCCGCAGCGCGTCCCATGATGTGGCCGGGAAACGCAGCCGGATACTCGTATTCTATGGCGGATCGTCGAGGACGGTACGAATTGCGGGTAGGGACAAGCGGGCCATGAACGCCGGGCCGGGGCCACCGCCGCGCCGCCGCCTCACGCGCGCCGCGCATTCAGCACCAGTTGCGTGACCACGCCCGCGACCAGTCCCCAGAACGCTGAGCCGATCGACAGCAGCGTGAGCCCGGAGGCGGTCACCATGAACGTGACGAGCGCCGCCTCGCGCTGCTTCACGTCCTGCATCGCGTTGGCGAGGCCGCTCATGATCGAGCCGAACAGCGCGAGCGCCGCGACCGAGACGACCAGCGCCTTCGGCAGCGCGGCGAACAGCGCGGCGATGGTCGCGCCGAAAATCCCCGCGAGCAGATAGAAAATGCCGCACCAGACCGCCGCCGTGTAACGCTTGGCGGGATTTTCGTGCGCATCGGGGCCGGTACAGATCGCCGCCGTGATCGCCGCAAGATTGATGCCGTGCGAGCCGAACGGCGCGAGCAGCAGCGAGGCGAGGCCGGTCGTGGCGATCAGCGGCGCGGAGGGCGTCGTGTAGCCGTCCGCGCGCAGCACCGCGATGCCGGGCACGTTCTGCGAGGCCATCGCGACCACGAACAGCGGAATGCCGATGCTCACGCTCGCCGCCACCGAGAACGCCGGCATCGTGAACACCGGATGCGCGAGCGCGACGTGGAAGCGGCTGAAATCGAGCAGCCCGAGGGCGCCGGCGGCGATCGTGCCGGCCACGAGCGTGGTCGGAATCGCATAGCGAGGCGCGAACCGTTTGACGATCAGGTAGGCGAAGAACATCGTCAGCACGAGCGCGGTCTGGAACTGCGCGGCGCGGAAAATCTCGATGCCGATCTCGAACAGGATGCCCGCGAGCAGCGCCGCCGCGATGCCGGCCGGAATCTTCTTCATCAGCGTGTCGAACCAGCCGGTCAGGCCGACGACCGTGAGGAGCACCGCGCAGACGATGAACGCGCCGATCGCCTGCGCATACTCGACGTTCGGCAGCGACGACACGAGCAGCGCCGCGCCCGGCGTCGACCATGCAATCACGATCGGCGCGCGAAAACGCAGCGACAGGCCGATCGAGCACAGCGCCATGCCGATCGACAGCGCCCAGATCCACGAGGAAATCTGCGCATCGCTCAGATGGGCGGCCTGGCCCGCCTGGAACATCAGCACGAGCGAACTGGTGTAGCCCGTCATCATCGCGACGAAGCCCGCGACGATGGTGGACAGCGACGTATCGGCGAGCGGATTGAGACGCCTGGGCGGCGTGACGGCAGGGGACAACTGGGGCGACGGGGACGAACTCATGTAAAGGCTTTCTTGTTGTTGAAGGTAAAGCGCGGTGGTGTTGCGGCCAGCCCGGCGGGCGCTATTTACTCAGCATGCGCATGGCCGTCTCGAGCCCCGCGAGCGTGAGCGGATACATGCGGTGCCCAAGCACCTCGCGGATTGCGCTGACGGACTGCCGGTACGGCCACAGCGCTTCCGGCTCGGGATTGAGCCACGCGAAGTGAGGGAAGTGGTCCGCGAGCCGGCGCAGCCATACTGCGCCGGCTTCGGCGTTGTTGTACTCGACGGAGCCGCCCGGCTGCAGCACTTCGTACGGGCTCATCGTCGCATCGCCGACGAAGATCAGCTTGTAGTCGGGCGTGAACTTGTGCAGCACGTCCCACGTCGGCGTGCGCTCGGCGTGGCGGCGGCGGTTGTTCTTCCACAGGAAGTCGTACACGCAGTTGTGGAAGTAATAGAACTCGAGGTGCTTGAACTCGGCCTTGGCGGCGGAGAACAGTTCCTCGGTGCGCTTGACGTGATCGTCCATCGAGCCGCCGACGTCGAGCAGCATCAGCACCTTCACGTTGTTGTGCCGCTCGGGCACCATCTTCAGATCGAGCCAGCCGGCGTTTGCGGCGGTGCTGCGGATCGTGTCGGGCAGATCGAGCTCTTCGGCCGCGCCTTCGCGCGCGAAGCGGCGCAACCGCCGCAGTGCGACCTTGATGTTGCGCGTGCCGATTTCGACCTGGTCGTCGTAGTCGCGATAGGCGCGCGCTTCCCAGACCTTGACGGCCGTGCGGTTGCCGCCCGCGTCGCCGCCGATGCGCACGCCCTCCGGGTTGTAGCCGCCGTTGCCGAACGGCGACGTGCCGCCCGTGCCGATCCATTTGCTGCCGCCTTCGTGGCGTTCCTTCTGCTCGTCGAACAGCTCCTTCAGCCGCTCCATCAGCTTGTCGAGGCCGCCCATCGCTTCGATCTGCGCCTTTTCTTCCGGCGACAGATCGCGTTGCAGCTTCTTCTTGAGCCAGTCGAGCGGGATGTCGAACGCAAGCTCCGAGGTTTGTGCGACGCCGTTGAAATATGCGCCGAACGCCTGGTCGAACTTGTCGAAATACTGCTCGTCCTTCACGAGCGTGATGCGCGCGAGGTAGTAGAACTCGTCGAGCGACGGCGCGATCACGTTGGTTTTGAGCGCTTCGAGCAGCGTCAGGTATTCCTTTACCGATACCGGCAGCTTGGCGGCGCGCAGCGAGTAGAAGAAGTCGATCAGCATGCTGGGGTTCCTGCGGCGGCGGATGGCCGGGTGTCGGGTGGCGCGGCAATCAGGCGCGCCCGCTCGACGGTGGTTAGCGGTTGTTGCGGTTCATGAAGAGCAGCCGCTCGAACAGGTTCACGTCCTGCTCGTTCTTCAGGAGCGCGCCGTGCAGCGGCGGCACGATCTGCTTCTGGTCGGCCGAGCGCAGCGCTTCGGGCGGAATGTCTTCGGCGAGCAGCAGCTTGAGCCAGTCGAGCAGCTCCGAGGTGGACGGCTTCTTCTTGAGCCCCGCGACGTTGCGCAGCTCGAAAAAGCTCTGCAGCGCCGCGGCGAGCAGTTCCTTCTTGATGCCGGGGTAATGCACATCGACGATCTGCTGCATCGTGGTGGCGTCCGGAAATTTGATGT
The DNA here is from genome assembly GCF_900177725.1 of Paraburkholderia susongensis. Lineage (GTDB taxonomy): Bacteria > Pseudomonadota > Gammaproteobacteria > Burkholderiales > Burkholderiaceae > Paraburkholderia > Paraburkholderia susongensis. Next base: position 597,388 of record NZ_FXAT01000004.1, read on the forward strand.
AGTGGAAAAAGCACCGGCGCAGGAATGCGTCGGGCAGCTCCTTCTCGTTGTTCGACGTGATGATGACGAGCGGGCGATGCTTCGCGCGCACCAGCTCGTGCGTCTCGTACACGTAGAACTCCATGCGGTCGAGTTCGCGCAGCAGGTCGTTCGGGAATTCGATGTCGGCCTTGTCGATCTCGTCGATCAGCAGCACGCTTCGCTCATCCGATTCGAACGCCTGCCACAGCACGCCCTTGACGATGTAGTTGCGGATGTCCTTCACCCGCTCGTCGCCGAGCTGCGAGTCGCGCAGACGCGACACCGCATCGTATTCGTACAGACCCTGCTGGGCCTTCGTGGTCGACTTGATGTGCCACTGCAGAAGCGGCATGCCGAGCGCGGCGGCGACTTCCTCGGCGAGCATGGTTTTGCCGGTTCCCGGTTCGCCCTTGATGAGCAACGGACGCTTGAGCGTCATCGCGGCGTTGACCGCGAGCTTGAGGTCGTCGGTGGCGACGTACTGCGATGAGCCTTCGAAACGCATGGCGAGATGCTCTTTTCCGGGAAAAAACCCAGTATAAGTCAGAAGGCCTGTTGCCCTGAAACCGGCTCGCGTATGGTGTCGTCCGGTGTCGGGACGTGCCGCTCGCCGCGTTGCGCGCATGCTTCGGCAGGCGCCCGCGCGGCAAGGTGGGCAAAGCGTGCGGGTATGGCGCGCGCCGATCCGGCGTCTGTGGACGTTCAGCGCGGCGTCGCGGTACAATGAGCCCGATTTTTTTGCCTGCGTGGCTACCCTACAAGAAGAACGGCGCGGGCCGTTGCCTTTCTGGGCGCCCGTTTCCCCTCAAGCCAGGTTACATGCTATGAACAAATTCGTCGGCAAACACGTCGTGATCGCAGCGTTGTCGGTGCTCGCGGGCTATGCGGCCAGTGCGCAGGCAGCAGATGTCGTCGGCAACGCGAAGGCGGGCCAGGGCAAGGTCGCGATGTGTATCGGCTGCCACGGCATTCCTGAATACCGCACGGCGTACCCGGAAGTCTTCCGCGTGCCGAAGCTTGGCGGCCAGAATCAGGCGTACCTCGAAAACGCCTTGCACGCCTACAAGAAGGGCGATCGCCATTTCGACACGATGCACGCGATCGCGACGTCGCTGTCGGATCAGGACATCGCCGACATCGCGGCTTACTACGCAGCGCAAAATGCCGCTTCGCAAAACAATCCCGACAAGTGATCGGCGTCGATCGGCGTAGGTCACCAGCTAATCAAATTCGCGGGATAGGAGATCTCATGATTAAGCCCCAACAGGCACTCCACACGGTGTTCAAGGCTGCATGCGCGTCGGCGGCAGTGCTCGGTCTGGCTGCCGCGGGCGTCGCGCACGCGGCCGACGCTGCCAACGGCAAGGTGCTCGCCGACAGTCACAACTGCGCAGCCTGCCACGGCGTCAATCTGAACAAGCCGGTCAGCCCGGAGTATCCGAAGCTCGCCGGTCAGCATGGCGACTACATCTACTGGGCGCTGCGTCAGTACCAGATGGGCACCGGCAATCCGCACTTCGGCCGCAACAACGCGATCATGCAGGCGCAGGTGCAAAGTCTGTCGCAAAGCGACATGAAAGACATCGCGGCTTATATCGAATCGCTGGACGGCGATCTGGTCCAGAAGAAGTAAGCCGGCTCGGTTGAGGCGCTGCTTTCCAGGCGCTTTATGCCGCGCGATCGTGTGACTTGTGCGATTGTGTGGTCGCACGATCGGAGATTGAAACGACACCCCGCCTCGGCGGGGTGTTTTGTTTTCCGGGGCGCCGGGTGCTGAGTCCTGGTGAGCCGTGCTCGCGCTCGGGTGCGGGTAAACGTGTCCAGCGCGCGTCCAGCACGCGCCCAGCACGCGTCCAGCAGGGGGCGTTTTCAGTCGCGCGTCGCGCGCCGTTCGATGCGTTGCAGATACGCGTCCGTGTCAGGCGGCGTGCCGGTGCGTTGCGCTTCCCAGATGGTTTCGCCGAGGCAGTCCATGATCGCGTGCTGCGCATCATGTGTCGATCCGAGCCGGGCGGCGAGCCGTTCATGCGCCGCACGGATGCCGGGCGGCTGATCGATCGAGAGCTGCTCGGAGATCGCCAGATGCATCGACAGATGCAGGAACGGGTTGGTCTGACCGCGTTCCGGCGAATAGTCCTGGGATTGGGCCGCGGTGCTGTCGGTCAGGTCGGCGTGATATTCCGGATGTTCGACGATCCAGTCGGCGGCCATGGCTTCGAGCGGCGTGAGAATCTCGCCCTGGCGTTGCTTGCGCCAGGTGTCGGTGAAAAAGAGGCGGACTTCGTCGCGGCTGGGATTGAACATCGTGGAACCGGTGTGAGGGAGCGGGGTGCGCAGCGCGTGCGCGAGCCCGATATTTTACGCCGGGGCACGGCGGCCTGCTGGCGGCGCGCTCGTGATGCGCTGGCGAGGCTTCCGGCAAGGCCGCCGCTGCGTGACGTTACGTTATGTCACGTTACGCCATGACGATGAGCCATGACAGGCGGCAACGAGCCGCGCTCAGAGATCGGGCGGCGGCGTCTTCGGCCGGAATTCGCACAGTGGTTCGATCACGCAATGCCAGCATTCGGGCCGGCGTGCCTTGCATACGTAGCGGCCGTGCAGGATCAACCAGTGGTGCGCATCCTGCTTGAACTCGGCGGGCGTGAATTTTTCGAGCGCCGCCTCGACCGTACGCACGTCCTTGCCGGGCGCGAGCCCGGTGCGGTTGGCGACGCGGAAAATGTGCGTGTCGACTGCGATGGTCGGATGGCCGAACGCCGTGTTGAGGATCACGTTGGCCGTTTTCCGGCCGACGCCCGGCAGGCTCTCCAGCACCTCGCGGTCCTCGGGCACCTCGCCGCCGTACTGGTCGAGCAGGATGCGGCAGGTCGCGATGACGTTTTTCGCCTTGGTGCGGTAGAGGCCGATCGTCTTGATGTAGCTCGCCACGCCTTCCTCGCCGAGATCGAAGATCTTCTGCGGCGTATTCGCGACGGGGAACATCTTGCGCATGGCCTTGTTGACCGACACGTCTGTCGCCTGCGCCGACAGCAGCACCGCGATCAGCAGCTCGAATGGCGTCGTGTACTCGAGCTCGGTAGTCGGATGCGGATTCAGGCTCTGAAGCGTTTCGTAGATGGCGCGGCGTTTGTTCGCGTTCATGCTGGCGTGTCGGTGGGTGAGGGGGGCGGAGGTGCGGCTAACCTGGTTGATGCGCTGATTGCCGTGTTGATTGCTGAGCTGGCTAGCGGGGCTTGGGCGACTTGGGCGGTTTGCCGGTGCCGCGGCTGTCGTCGGCGGCGGTGCCGAGTCCGAGACGGCGGCGGCGCGCTTCGGCGGCGTCGATCTGCGCCTGCACGTCGACGCTGACGTTCTCGGTGTTCAGCGGCCCCTGGCCTTTCGCGGACATTTCTTCCTTCTTCTTGCGAGCGCGTTCAAGCGCGGCCTGGATGATCGCGCGTTTCTTCGCTTCGGCGTCGTCCGCAGCCGGGGCGGCGGGAGCCGCCGTGGCGTTCGCCGTCGCGACGGCGGCTGACGAAGCCGCTTCGCTCGCCGGCACGCTCGCGCCACCGCTTCGCCGCGCCGCAGCACGCGCTTCGGCGGCATCGCGCTCGCGCGCAAGACGCGCCTCGCGCTGGTTATGACGCGCGCGCGCGGCGTCGGCCTGGCTTTGGCTCCACGCGTCCCAGCCGGTGGCCTCGCCCGTGACGGGCAGCATCGCGATGCAGTCGACCGGGCAGGGCGGCACGCACAGGTCGCAGCCGGTGCAAAGCCCGGCAATCACGGTGTGCATCTGTTTCGGTGCGCCAACTATCGCGTCGACCGGACAGGCCTGCATGCACAGCGTGCAGCCGATGCAAAGCTGTTCGTCGATAACCGCCAGCGGACGCGCGCGTTCGACACCGTTGGCGGAGCTGAGCGCAATGACCGGTTTGCCGAGCAGCGCGGCGATGCGCGCGATGCCCTCGGCGCCGCCTGGCGGGCACTGGTTATAGCCGGCCTCACCGCTCGCGATGGCTTCGGCGTAGGGACGGCATGCGGGATAACCGCACTTCGTGCATTGCGTTTGGGGCAGCAGATCTTCGATGCGATCCGCGAGTGTTTTGACGTCTGTCACAGTTACGACGTGGGGGCTTGCCGTGCTGCCGCACAGCCTGAACTAAATAGCACATTATCGCCGATTTCCCCGATTGCCATTCGCAATCCATGTGCCATAATCGAAGCGCTTTTTCGAAAGACCGCAGAAAAGGGTGTGTTCCCCAACCAAACGCGCCCGTTCAACGCTGCCAGCGCAAAGCCCGAGGAGAGGCCGGCGGCGCGATCCGGATAACGCGGCTCACGAAGACGATGCCACCATGAATCAGCCGAAAATCAAAAGAGATCCTGAAGGCACGCGGCGCCGCATTCTGCTTGCGGCGGCCGAAGAGTTCGCAAATGGTGGGCTGTTCGGCGCGCGCGTCGACCAGATCGCCCGCCGCGCGGAAACCAATGAGCGCATGCTCTATTACTACTTCGGCAGCAAGGAGCAGCTTTTCACGGCGGTACTCGAGCACGCGTTCAGCGCGCTCAACGAAGCGGAGCGCACGCTCGAACTCAATGGCGTCGCGCCCGTCGAGGCCGTCACGCGCCTCGCGCATTTCGTTTGGGACTACTACCGCGATCATCCGGAGTTGCTGCGTCTCATCAACAACGAGAATCTGCATGAAGCACGCTATATGCAGAAGTCGACGCGTATCCGCGAAATGATCTCGCCGATCGTCGCGACGCTCGGCGGGATTCTCGAACGCGGCCAGCGCGCAGGGCTGTTTCGCACGAACGTCGATCCGCTGCGTTTTTACGTGACGCTTTCGGGCATGGGCTACTACATCGTGTCGAACCGCTTCACGCTCGAAGCGACGCTCGGCCGCGATTTCAGCGGCGGCGCCGAGCGCGGCGAAGTGATCCAGATGAATACCGAGTTGCTGCTCGCGTATCTGTTGCGAAAGTAGCGGGCAAGTAGCGGGGTGTTCGAGGGCAGTGCGCGGCACTGCATCGGGCGTGCCGCGAACAGGTTTTGCAAAGGTGCTTCTGAAAAGCACGGCGCAAAGAACGAAGAAAATCAGTATCACGAATAAATTTCGATAAAAAAGCCAACGGCCTCCGAAGAGGCCGTTGGCTTTTTCAATGCTGTTGCACGTTTAATGCTTCAGGCTTCGACTTTCTCTTTCGCCGCCTTTGTCGCTTTATTGTTGTGCGCGAGAATGAAGTCGCGCAGTTGCGGATAAATGATCGTGCGCCAGCGGCGTCCCGAGAAAATGCCGTAATGGCCGCATTTCTCCGCGGTGAAGTGACGCTTGTTCTTCGCCGGGATGCCCGAGCACAGATCATGCGCCGCGTACGTCTGGCCGTCACCGGAGATGTCGTCCAGCTCGCCCTCGATCGTGAAGAGCGCGGTCGTCTTGATGTCCTGCGGCCGGACCCGTTCGCCATTCACGTCCCACGTGCCTTCGGCAAGACTGAATTCCTGGAACACGACGCGGATCGTGTCGAGGTAATAGTCGGCGTCCATGTCGAGCACCGCGTTGTACTCGTCGTAGAAGCGGCGATGCGCTTCCGCGTCGTCTTCGTCGCCACGCAGGAGGCTCTGGTAGTAATCCCAGTGCGAGGCCGCGTGACGTTCCGGATTCATCGCGACGAAACCGGTGTGCTGCAGGAAGCCCGGATAAACCTTGCGGCCCACGCCCGGATAATTCGGCGGCACCGTAAAGATCACGTTGTTCTCGAACCACTCGTGCGAGTGCTGCGTGGCGAGCGAGTTGACCGAGGTCGGGCTCTTGCGCGCGTCGATCGGGCCGCCCATCATCGTCATGGTGCGCGGCGTGTCTTCGCCGCGGCTCGCGAGCAGGGAGATGGCGGCGAGCACCGGTACGGTGGGCTGGCACACCGAGATCACATGCAGATTCTTCGCGCCGATATGGCGGATGAATTCCTGGATATACGCGACGTAGTCGTCGAGACGAAACTCGCCGGCTTCGAGCGGCACCATGCGCGCGTCGATCCAGTCGGTGATGTAGACCTTGTGGTCTTGCAGCAACGTGCGCACGGTGTCGCGCAGCAGCGTGGCGTGGTGTCCCGACAACGGTGCGCAGACGAGCACGATCGGCTCGTCTTTCAATTGACTGACAGCGCCGCTGTCGTCCGCATACCGTTTGAAACGCATCAGACGGCAGAACGGCTTCTCGATGATGGTCTGCTCGACGATCGGGATGTTATGACCGTCTTTGACAATCTGATGGAGGTTGAACTCGGGCTTTTCGTAATCCTTGCCAAGCCGGTAAAGCAGTTCGTAACCGGCCGAAAGACGCGTGGCGCCCGGCACGTAGGCTAGCGGACTGGCGGGATTGGCGAATGATTTCGACGCGGCCTGAGCCCAGGCGGTGAGGGGGCTCAACATCGCCCGCTGGAATTCGTGCAGTTGATAGAGCATGGGTGCTCCGTTTTTAAGCGGTTCGCATTGGGCTTCGCAAACACGCGTGGGGCGTTGTGGCGGGCCATTTTGGTTGTGGGCACATTGTTTTTTGGCCAACAGTCAGAATGATGATATAGAACAAAGCGTATTTGTGCAACGCAACAATTCACGCGCGCGGGGAACGCAAACTGTCATCGGATCATGCTAGTGGCGATGTTGCTCCGCCGCTATCAGGGCTTGCCTGCACCTCGAGTTCCATTGCGCGGATGCCGTCATGCGGCGGCTGGCCGGTCGCCTGCGCCATTTCCTGCTCGTGCTTCATGAGGTTCAGCCCGGTGTGCACGAGCGCCACATGCGAAAACGCCTGCGGGAAGTTGCCGACGAGGCGCTTCGCGACCGGGTCGTATTCTTCGGAGAGCAGACCGACGTCGTTCGCGAGCGCGAGCAGCCGTTCGTACATCTCGATAGCCTCGCCGACGCGGCCTTGCAACGCGAGGTTGTCGACCATCCAGAACGAGCACGCGAGAAACGTGCCTTCGCCGGGCGGCAGGCCGTCGTCGTATCCGGTCGTGCGGTAGCGCATCACGAAGCCGCCGTGCATCAGGTCTTTCTCGATCGCCGCCACGGTGCCCTTGATGCGCGGATCCTGCGGCGGCAGGAAGCCGACCATCGGCAGGAGCAGCACGCTCGCGTCGAGCTGGTCGCTGCCGTAGTACTGCATGAACGCGTTGCGCTCAGGGTCCCATGCTTTCTCGCAGACCTCCGCATGAATCGTGGCGCGTGTCGCGCGCCATTCGTCGAGCGGGCCGTCGAGCTTGAACATCTCGGCCGAGCGGATCGCGCGATCGAACGCGACCCACGCCATCACCTTCGAGAAGGTGAAATGCTGGCGCCCGCCGCGCGTCTCCCAGATGCCTTCGTCGGGTTCTTGCCAGATCGTCGTGAGGTGGCCGAGCATTGCGCGCTGCACGTTCCATGCGGTGTCGTCCGCCTGCAGGCCGCCCACGCGCGCGAGATGCAGCGCGTTCATCACTTCACCGTAGACGTCGAGCTGGCGCTGCCCGACCGCGTTGTTGCCGATGCGCACCGGCGCCGCGCCCTGGTACCCCGGCAGCCAGTCGATTTCGAATTCGGGCAGCCGCCGTTCGCCGGCAATGCCGTACATGATCTGCAACTGGTCCGGGGCGCCCGCCATCACGCGGCCGAGCCAGCTGCGCCATGCGCGCGCTTCGTCGTAGTAGCCGCCGCGCATCATCGCGAGCAGCGTGATGGTCGCGTCGCGCAGCCAGCAGTAGCGGTAGTCCCAGTTGCGCGTGCCGCCGAGCTGTTCCGGCAGCGACGTGGTGGGCGCGGCGACGATGCCGCCGGTCGGCTCGTAGGCGAGCGCCTTCAGCGTAATCAGCGAGCGGCGGATCGCGCCGGCCCAGCGTCCTTCGACGGTGCCGCGCGCCGACCATTCGAGCCAGTGATTTTCGGTGCGCGCGAGCGCGGTGTGCGGATCGCGCGCGGGCGGAATGCGCAGATGCGAAGGCGCATAGGCGAGCGAGAACGGCACGCGCTCGCCTTCGGTCACGGTGAATTCGGCAACGGTCTTCATGTCCTCGCCGCGCAGCTCGACCGGCGTGCGCAGCACCGCGTTGTCCGGTCCGACGATCGCCTTGATGCCGCTGTCGCGGCTGAGCCTGTCGACCCACGGAATCGAGAAGCCGTAGTCGAAGCGCAACACGAGTTCCATCTTCATGCGCACGGTGCCGCGTTTGCCGACGACGATGCGGATCATCTCCGACCAGCCGTTGCCGGGCGGCATGAAGTCGATCAGCGTGACAGCGCCCTCGGGTGTTTCGAAGTCGGTTTCGAGAATCAGCGTTTCGCCGCGATAACGGCGCGTAACGGAGAGCGCGGTGTCCTTGCCCGGCGTGCCGGGCGAGATCAGCCAGCGGCCGTTCTCCGGCGTGCCGAGCAGCGCGGCGAAACAGGCGCCGGAGTCGAAGCGCGGCCAGCAGAGCCAGTCGACGGAACCTTCGCGGGAGACGAGCGCGGCCGTGTGGCCGTCGCCGATGAGCGCATAGTCTTCGATGAGTGCAGGCATGGGAAGCGTGTCGTTATGGCGCGCAGCGAGGGCTGCCGCGCGTGAACTGAGGGTGATCCACTATCGGAGCGGTATGAGCCGTGTTTGGTTCGCAATGCAGTGCGGCAAAAACGCGGGTTGGTAAATTGTCAAATCCATGCCTACAATCGGATTTCGTGCCGATGTCCGGTGCCACCGGGGTTGCGAATCGGCCTTGCTCATAGCGCATAGAGATGACGTTTCCGGGGATGAAAGCCATGCTGAATCCGTCGAAATCCGATTGCATCACGATTCTCTCGGCCGCCAGCGAAATTGCCGGCGATTCGATGCTGCCACTCGATCACGGCCGTCTTGGCCTGAGCCGCAACCGCCTGCTGGCGACGGCGGCGTTTCTGATCGAACGGGCCTGCTTCCGGCGCTATCAGGAAGATGGCGGTCATTATGCCGTTGGCGCATTGTCGCTGCAGGGACGTTTGCGGCTCGATCAGCTTTCGAACGGTTGAGCGGCTGCGCTTCATACGCCGCGCTTCATACACCGCTTTCCATACGCTGCTCGCGCGCTCCGGTTCCGCACGCTTCTCGCTTCGCACTCCGTGAACGGCTCGCGCACGGTTCATGATTGCTTGCAGGGCGCTTCGCGGCGGGTTCGCGCGTGCCGGTCGGCGCACGCGCTGGCAACAGCGTCGCGCGTGTATCTTCGTGGGCTCTCTGCCGTGTAACCCTTTCGCTCGCGCTGTGACATTTCTACCGCCGTCCATACGCTGCACCGCCGCATGATTCGTGCGGCGAATTTCCCGCCGCGCGAAGAAGGCACGCCTATGCCGCACGCAAGAACGTACGAGCCCAGCGCGCCTGGCCTCGCGTCACGCGCCGCTCACAGGTGCGACGACCCCACGCCGAAGATCCCGATGATGCCGATGATGATCAGATAGAGCGCGACGATGTAGTTCAACAGGCGCGGCATGACCAGAATCAGGATGCCGGCGATCAGCGAAACGAGCGGGCCAAGGCTGAGTGTGACGTTCATGAAGACTCCGTAGGTGAGGCGCGTGAGACACGCAATACACGATTGAAAAAACATGCGATTGAAAAAACGCCCGGTGGCGCGGGGACGATGGCCGCCGGCTTAGACTACTCGCCGCCAGCCGCGCTATCGGCCGTATTCGCTGCATGATCCGGCGTAACGCTTTTATACTGGCTTCGACAAAAACAACGCAGAACGACGCTCGACCCACCGCGCGGCAGACCAGACACCGTTAAACCGCTTGCAACAGACAACCGATGTCGAGGAGGTCCCATGCTTCGCAGTCGCCGTGCCGCCGGGCGTGTTGCCGTGCGCCCCGTTTCGACCTGTGTTTCCGCTCCTGCTGCCGATTGCGCTTCCGTTTTTACTTCCGCTTCTATTCCGGGTGGCCGTGCGCCTCGCGCATTGCGCGTGGCTGAATCAGCCGCATGGCGTGCAACACGGCCTGTTCCACTGCGGGCCGTCCGTTCGATAATAAAAGGTTTCGTGCTCATGGTCTCGATTGCTGCTTCGCACGCTTATGCGCAAGATTCCGGCCCGGTCCCCGCGGACGGCGTCTACACCATGCTGGTCGGCACTTACACCGGCGGCAAGAGCGAGGGCATCTACGTCTATCGCTTCGACACGAAGACGGGCGCGGCGACGCAGGTGTCGGTCGCGAAGACGGTCAATCCGTCGTTTCTCGTCGTGAGCCGCGACCGCCGCTTCGTCTACGCGGTCAACGAGCTGCCCGGCGACAACGGTCCGGCCACGCAGCGCGGCGGCATCAGCGCGTTCGGCTTCGACGCCGCGCGCGGACAACTGACGTTTCTCAACAAGGTGTCCTCGGATGGCAATGACCCGTGCTACCTGAGCTTCTCGCCGGACCAGAAGTTTCTGCTGACCGCGAATTATTCGGTGACGCCCGACCCCGGCGGCAGCTTCGCGGTGTTTCCGCTGCAGTCCGACGGCCAGGTCGGCGCGTCGGTGCAGACCGTGCATCATGAGGGCGGCGGTCCGGTGAAAGGGCGGCAGGACAACTCCCATGTTCACTCGACCGTGTTCTCGCCGGACGGCCGCTTCATGTTTGCGCAGGACCTCGGCGCCGACAAGCTGTACTCGTACCGCTACGCGCCGCAGGGCAGTCCCGGCCCATTCGCGCCGACCGACTGGGGCTATACGCAGCAGAAAGCCGGCACGGGCCCGCGTCATCTGATCTTCGGCGCTGACGGCAAGCATGCGTATCTGACGAGCGAACTGGCCGGCACGGTCAGCACGTTCGACTATCACGACGGCAGGCTCAAGCTCGTGCAAACGCTCTCGCTCGCCGAGCCGGGCTTCAAGGGCGCGGTGGGCGCCGCGGCGATCCATCTGTCGCCGGACGGCCGCTTCGTCTACGCCTCCAATCGCGGCGACGCGAACGAGATCGTAATCTTCGCGGTCGATCCGGCCAACGGACATCTGAAGAAGATCGGCCATCAGCCGAGCCTCGGCAAGTCGCCGCGCGAGTTCGCGATCGATCCGAGCGGCAACTGGCTCATCGTCGGCAATCAGTTGAGCGATACCGTCTACGTGTTCAAGCGCGACCCGCGGACAGGTCTGCTCGATCCGACGCCGAAGCAGCACTTCGAACTCGGCTCGCCGGTGGATTTCAAGCTCGTGTCGCCATCGTGATGAAAGATCCACACGCGTGATTCGACGGCGCGCCCGGCGCTTACTCCGCGGGCCCGGGCGCGAGCACTTCGCGGCTGCCGTTGATGCTCATCGCCGACACGAGCCCGGCCGTTTCCATCTGTTCGACGAGACGCGCCGCGCGGTTATAGCCGATGCGCAACTGCCGCTGCACCGACGAGATCGATGCGCGCCGCGTGCGCACCACGAACGCGACGGCTTCGTCGTAGAGCGGATCGGCTTCCGCATCCGGCGTTTCGCCGAACAGATCCTGCGCCGCGCCGCCTTCGGCGGTGGGGCCGTCGAGAATGCCGTCCTCGTATTGCGGCTCGCCGAACTGCTTCAGATACTCGACGATCGCATGCACTTCCTCGTCGGCGACGAACGCGCCGTGCACGCGCTGCGGATAGCCCGTGCCCGGCGGCAGGAACAGCATGTCGCCTTGGCCGAGCAGCGATTCGGCGCCCATCTGGTCGAGAATCGTGCGCGAGTCGATCTTCGACGACACCTGGAACGCCACGCGCGTCGGAATGTTCGCCTTGATGAGGCCGGTGATCACGTCGACCGAGGGGCGCTGCGTGGCGAGAATCAGATGGATACCGGCCGCGCGCGCCTTCTGCGCGAGCCGTGCGATCAGCTCTTCGATCTTCTTGCCGGCGACCATCATCAGATCGGCAAGCTCGTCGATCACGACGACGATGAGCGGCAGCGGCGCGAGCGGCTCGGGCGCATCGGGCGTGAGCGAGAACGGGTTGCCGAGCTTCTTGCCCTTCGCTTCGGTGTCGCGGATCTTCTGGTTGAAGCCCGCGAGATTGCGCACGCCGACCGCCGACATCAGCCGGTAGCGCTTTTCCATTTCGCCGACGCACCAGTTGAGCGCGTTGGCCGCGAGCTTCATGTCGGTGACGACCGGCGCGAGCAGATGCGGAATGCCTTCGTAGACCGACAGTTCGAGCATCTTCGGATCGATCATGATGAGGCGCACTTCCTCGGGCGTCGCCTTGAAGAGCAGCGAGCAGATCATCGCGTTGATCGCGACCGACTTGCCCGAGCCGGTCGTGCCGGCGACGAGCATATGCGGTGCCTTCGCGAGATCGGCGACGACGGGGTGCCCGGTGATGTCCTTACCCATCGCGAGCGTGAGCTGTGAATGCGAGTTTTGATAGACGCTCGCTTCGAGGATTTCCGAGAGACGGATCGTCTGGCGCTTCGCGTTCGGCAGTTCGAGGCCCATGCAGGTCTTGCCGGGAATCGTCTCGACCACGCGGATCGACGTGAGGCCGAGGCCGCGCGAGAGGTCCTTCATCAGACCGACGATCTGGCTGCCGCGCACGCCGAGCGCGGGCTCGACCTCGAAGCGCGTGATGACCGGACCTGCGGACGCGCCGACCACCGTGACCGGCACCTTGAATTCCTGCAGACGCTGCTCGATCAACTGGCCGGTCTCGATGAGCTTTTCTTCGGAGACCGGTTCGACGTCGGTGTCCGCGTGCGCGAGAAGATCGAGCGTCGGCAATTCGACCATCGACGCGGCCGGCGCATGGAATTCGAAGCCGTTCACCGGGGTGTGCCCGCGCAGCGGGGCGCGCGGGGTGGGGGGCTCGGCGGGTGGAGCGGGTGACGCGGGTGTTGCCTGGAGGGCGTCGGATGTCTCTGGTGACTCTGGCGGCTTGGTCGGCTCCGCTGCGTAGGTCGGGTATGCCGTGTGTGTCGTGTGTGTCGCGGGTGTCGCGGCGGGCTCGGCAGCTTGGGTGAGCGGTGCGACGGTTGGCGTGGCTGGGGTAGCTGGCGCCACGGATGCGATTGACGCGATGGGCGCGACCGGCTCGATTGGATTGGGCTGAGGTGCGGCCGATGCCGGCGAAGGCGAGGTCGGTGCGATTGGCCTGAGCGCGGACGAGGTCAGCGCGGCTGGCACGGGCGAGGGCGCAGGTGCTGCCGGTGTCGATATCGATGCGGGGGCAGGCGCTGACGCCGGCGTTGCGGCGCTCGTCGGTGCGGCTGCTCCAGGTTGCGATGCGTCCGACGGCGGCGCAATGCGTTGAGCCGAGGTGGCGCCGAGCTTGCTCTCCCAAGGCACGAGCGCTTTGTCGATGACAATTTCAGCAGCGGACGCCGCGGGCTGCGTCGGCTGCGTCGGCGTTGCGGTCGGGGTGATAGCGGCGATCGGTGCGACCGTCGGCGCGGATTCTTCTTGCCGCAGCGCAGGAGCGGGCGCGTTCGCGGCTGCGGTTGCCATTGCGGTTTGCGCCGCTGCGCGCGCATGCTCGGCAGGTTCGCTGACCGGCTTCGGTATTGCGGCGCTCTCCGGCGCACGGCTACCGAGCCCGGTCGTCGATGGCGTCGAGTCGCTTACGAACGGCGACGTGTCTTCCTGCGGGGTCTCTTCCTGCAACTGCGCCGCGAAACGCTGGAACGACGTTGATGCGGCAATTGACGCCCGGTGTTGCAGCGTGGGCGAGGCAGGCGCTGCTTCGAGAGGCGCGGACCCAGCAAGAACAGTCTTAGCGGGCGCAGGCGTAGCAGCCACGGCATCGACAGGTGTGGGCCCAGAAGGAGCGGACTCGACAAATGCCGCAGCAGCAGGCACGACCGACGCGCCAGCCAGATCCGCACTCGCTAGCGCCGTCCCCCGTACCGCCGCCGCTTCGACCGCAGCCGCCGCGTCGGCCATCGACTCGGCAGCACCCCTAACCGGCGATGGGGCTGTCGGTGGCACGTGAATGACCGGCGGTTCGGTCGGCCATTGCGCGATAGGCTCGTTGCCAACTTCAGCGGGTGCATCGAACGCGGTCGCGGGCTCTGTGCGCGGCGATTCAACCGGCGCAGCCTCAACCGCACCGGCCATCTTTGTGTCGTCGTCACCGCGACCTCGCGCGAGGCTAACGCCGGCCATATCGGTCCAGCGCGCGGTGTTTTCCGCGATGCTGCGCAGTGTCTCCTCGATACCCACGGACGGCGTGACGTTCTGCGCGCCCGCCATCGGTCGCATGAAGCTGGACTCGGGCCGCAGCGCAGCGGACGGCGGCGTGACGCCGCTGGTACGCGTGGCGGCCGCGAACGGCTGACGCGGCGTTGCGGCACGGCTGAACGGCGCAGGCGCGTTCGCCGGACGTTGCCGCGGCGATGGACGGCTCCCACGTGCCGTGGCATTGATCGATTCCGCTGCCATGCCCAGCCCGGCTCCCGACGCGGAGCGTACCGCCATGGCTTGCGCGGCTCTCGCCGATACGCCCGATGCGGTGGCGGCCGTTGCCGCCAAAGCGGCACTGGAGCCGAACGGGACAGCCACGCGTTGCTCGCCGGCCGGGCGCCGGCTGGCCGCCAACGCGCCATCGCGAGTTACGGCACCCGAGGTATCCGATGCACCGGACGCCCCCGCCGATCCCATCACTGTGGCGCTTGTACGTCCGTCCGTCGGCCTCAACCATCCGGTCGGCGCAACCGGCTCGGCCGGCACGAATGGCGAGCCCGCCTTACCAGCGTTGAGCGACTGAGACTGAGACTGAGACTGAGACTGAGACTGAGACTGAGACTGAGACTGCGGCTGCGTTTGAGCCTGCGTCTGTACCGACGAACCTTGCCGCGGCGAACTCATCGCGCCCGTGCGCAGCACTGGTTCGATCGGCTTTGCCGGGTTGCGCGCCGTATCGGCGTCCGCACGCCAGCCCGACTTCACACCCGCGCCACGCGCGGCCGCATCTTTATCACTCACGGTCCCGGCTGCACCAGCAGCGCCAGCAGTCCCAACCGCACCAGCCGCACCAGCCGCCCCAGCCGCCCCAGCCGCCCGGCCGCTTGCGGGCGGGCGCCAGACCGTCGGACGCGCGTAGCGGCCCCGGGTGGTTTTCGGCGCCATCGTGTTGGTGGCCGGCGAAACATGCGACGGCAAGCCATCGTCGACGCTGCGATGACGGCGCGCTTCCTCGTCGCGCTTCGCGAGTCCGCGCGACAGGCCGAGGCCGAACGCGCCGTCCGCCCATTCGGCGAACTCGCGCCAGCGAAAGCCGATGAGCCAGGGCAGGCTGATCGCGAGCAGCGCGAGTGCCGCGAGCGGCGTGCCGATATGACCGAGCAGGTGAGCGAGCCCCGCGGCGAGCGCATGACCGAAACCGTTGACGCCGGGCATGCCGATCAGCGACGCCTCGAGCGTGCAGCTCGCGATCAGCACGCAGACGAAGCCGAGCCACAGGCGGATCGTGCCGGGGCCGCGCAGACCCGCGCCGCCCGGCAGCACCGACTTCATGAGGCGCCACAAAAGAGGAATGAACCAGACGGCCGACCCACCGAACCAGCCGAAAACTACCGTGTGCATACCAGACATCTACGAATGACGGACGCGCGAGTGCGCAACCCGTCGAGTTTAAACCGGCGAAGCCAGCGGCCTCGAAGGCCGGCGCAAGCAGGCTTGCGCCGAATGGGAAAGCGGACCGGCGCGCGGTCCGCGATCGGAAAAATACCGCTGCCGGGGCGATCCACGGCACGATCCATCAGGCGGGCTCCATCAGGTGAACGCGGCGCGCCTTATTTGTCGCTGCGATCGAACACGAGCGTGTCGCCGTCATCGAGGATCAGCTGCATCTGTTGCGGCGGGCGCATCTGCACGCCGGTGCGGTCGATGCGCGTGAGCGCCTTGAGAAACGGCCCCTCGATGTCGCCGCCCGCAGAGGTGCACGCCATGCGCGTGCCCGCAAGCAGGCCGAAGCCCAGCTTGCCGTCCTTCAGCATGTACGAACCCATGAAGCGGTTGCAGCCGGAAAAGCCGCTTGCGTGACGCTGGCCGCCTTCGGTGGACAGCGTGAGCGTGAGCGGTCCCTGATCCTTCGACGGAACCGCGCGCACCGTGCCGTCCGCCTGTTTCCACGAGCTCAGCACCCAGCTCGTGTTGTCGAGCAACTGCGCGGCGGCGGGATTGAACGGATCGGGCGGCGGAGCGGACGTATCGGGATGCTTCGGGATCGCGCACGCGCCGAGCAGCGCGGCGATGCTCAACGTGGCAACGGCCGTGCGCAGACACGGCGTGAAGCGCGCAAGTCGTCGCGCGGATGAGCGGGTGAGCATGGCGTCGTTCCTCTTCAAACAGGCGAAGCCGTAAGGGTAGCGTACCAGGGCCCGTTCACGCCAACTACGGAGTTGCACTGGCCGCGCGCGCCGTGCGGCGAGGGGCCCGCATGTTAACATCGCATCCTGATCAATCCCACCCTCATCCGACTTTTATCTGGAGACCTCATGCAGATCGGCCAACGGATCGGCACGCCCCTTTCTGAGTCCGCCACGCGCGTCATGCTGCTCGGCGCAGGCGAGCTCGGCAAGGAAGTGATCATCGCGCTGCAACGGCTGGGCGTCGAAGTGATCGCCGTCGACCGTTACCCGAACGCGCCAGGTCATCAGGTCGCGCATCGCGCGCACGTGATCGACATGACCGACCGCGCCGCGCTGCGCGCGCTCGTCGAACAGGAGCGCCCGCATCTGATCGTCCCCGAGATCGAGGCGATCGCCACCGACGCGCTCGCCGCCATCGAAGCCGATGCGCTCGCCGAGGTGATCCCCACCGCGCGCGCCACCCAGCTCACGATGAATCGCGAAGGCATCCGCCGCCTCGCCGCCGAGGAACTCGGCCTGCCGACTTCGCCCTATGCGTTCGCCGACTCGCTCGACGAACTGCGCGCCGGTATCGCCAAGGTCGGTTATCCGTGCGTCGTGAAGCCGGTGATGTCGTCCTCGGGCAAGGGGCAGTCGGTGCTGCGTAGCGACGCCGACGTCGAACCCGCATGGCAGTACGCGATGGCGGGCGGCCGCGTGAATCACGGCCGCGTGATCGTCGAGGGCTTCATCGACTTCGAATACGAGATCACGCAGCTCACGGTGCGCGCGGTCGATCCGGCGAGCGGCGCGGTCAGCACGTACTTCTGCGATCCGATCGGCCACGTGCAGGTCGCGGGGGACTATGTCGAATCGTGGCAGCCGCAGCCGATGAGCCCGCTCGCGCTCGAGCGTTCGCGCGAAGTCGCGCACAAGGTGACGGCCGCGCTTGGCGGCCGCGGTCTCTTCGGCGTGGAACTTTTCGTGCGCGGCGACGACGTATGGTTTTCGGAAGTGAGCCCGCGTCCGCACGACACGGGGCTCGTCACGCTGTGCTCGCAGCGCTTCTCGGAGTTCGAGCTGCATGCGCGCGCGATCCTCGGCCTGCCGGTCGATACGTCGCTGCGCGCGCCGGGCGCGTCGGCGGTAATCTACGGCGGTCTCGACGAAGCGGGCATCGCGTTCGAAGGCGTAGCGGCGGCGTTGGCGGTGCCCAACGCGGACCTGCGTCTGTTTGGCAAGCCCGAGAGCTTCGTCAAGCGCCGCATGGGCGTGGCGCTCGCGACCGGCGAGACCATCGACGAGGCGCGCTCGCGTGCGAAGCAGGCCGCGGCGGCGGTGCGGCCGGTGTCGGCCCGGTAGGTTCGAAGCAAAGAACTCGAAGCAAAGAACTCGAAGCAGGTGACCGTATGGTGCAGGGATCGGTGCAGGAATCGCTCAGCAATACCTGGCACAACAGGGCTCGCCGTCTCGGCGCGCTCGGCGCGCTGTTCGCGCTGTGCACCGCGCTGACGGGCTGCGGTCTCGCGGCCGCACCGTGCCGGGTTGCGTCGGCGGGACTGAAGATCGTGCCGGTGGTCGGGCACGTTGCCGCCGCACCCACCGACGCCTGCGCCGACGTGATCGATCCCTGAGCGGTTTGCGGCCAGCGCGTGCCGCGCTTCGCCGCTCCTCGCCGTCGTGGCGTCCGCATCGGTCAGCGCGGGTTCATCCCCGATCCGCAGCAGCAATCGAGGTGTTCGATGAAAACATGGCTTGTTGCAGTTCTCACGGCGGCAACGGCGGGCTGGGCAGCGGCGCCTCACGGCGGCGCATGGGCCGCGCCGCTGCAATTCCGGCAGATCGAGGGCAAGAATCATCAGACGCGCAAATACACCTGCGCAACCGGCAAGATCATCCAGGTCACCTACTGGAACGCGCAGAACGGTCAGAGCTTCGCGGTGTTGCCGGTGAAGGGCACGCAGATGCTGTTCGTCAACACGATCTCGGCGTCCGGCGCGAAATACGAGGCCGGCAGCTATACGTGGTGGACCAAGGGGCCGCGCGCCAATCTGTATGACACGATGAGCGGCGAGAACGCTCCGCCGCTGCTCTCCGACTGCGTCACCGTGATCCGCTAGATCTTCCCCTTTGCTTTCGCATCGCTTCACGCGCGCCGCTCGGCCTTGCCCGCAGCGCACATCATTTCCGTTCGAGTAGTAAGCTGTCCGGCACGGCGTTCGCCATGCCGTTTGCCATGCCGTGTGCCGGGTGTCGTGCGTGATGGACCAGGTGCGCGGCCGTCGTTGCCGTCTTCGATCGTCCGTTTCCGGACCCTACTGTGGAACCGGTGGACGGAGTCCGCGAGTTGAGCTCGCGGTTCGTCGCCGTGTCATCAAGCGAGACCCTCAATGAAAGCATCGGACCTGTTAGTCAAATCGCTGGAAGCCGAAGGTGTCGAGTACGTGTTCGGCATCCCCGGTGAAGAAAATCTCGATCTGCTCGAGTCGCTGCGCCGCTCGAAAATCCGTCTGATCCTCACGCGCCACGAGCAGGCGGCCGGCTTCATGGCCGCCACCTACGGGCGCCTCACTGGCCGCATCGGCGTGTGTCTCGCCACGCTCGGCCCCGGTGCGACCAACTTCGTGACCGCCGCGGCCTACGCGCAGTTGGGCGGCATGCCGATGCTGATGGTCACCGGCCAGAAGCCGATCAAGTCCAGCAAGCAGGGTCATTTCCAGATCGTCGACGTGGTGCGCATGATGGAGCCGCTCACCAAGTACACGCGGCAGATCGTGTCGATCGGCAACATCCCGGCGGCGGTGCGCGAAGCGGTGCGGCGCGCCGAGGAGGAGCGCCCCGGCGCCTCGCATCTCGAGCTGCCCGAGGACGTCGCGCACGAGGAGGGCGACGGCAAGCCGATTCCGAAGAGCTTTAGCCGCCGTCCGGTCGCCGAAGAAAAGGCGGTCGCGCGCGCGGTCGAGGCGATCACCGCCGCGCAGCATCCGCTGCTCATGATCGGCGCGGGCGGCAATCGCAAGACCACGACGAAGATGCTGCGCGAGTTCGTCGACCAGATCGGCATTCCGTTTTTCACGACGCAGATGGGCAAGGGCGTGATCGACGAATCGCATCCGATGTGGCTCGGCAACGCGACGCTCTCGGACGGCGACTTCGTGCATCGCGCGATCGAGCACGCGGACTGCATCATCAACGTCGGTCACGACGTGATCGAGAAGCCGCCGTTTTTCATGCGCAGCGGCGAGGCGGGCGAGAAGACCGTGATTCACGTGAACTTCCTCGGCGCCGAAGTCGATACGGTGTATTTCCCGCAGATCGAAGTGGTCGGCGATATCGCCAACGCCGTGTGGCAACTGAAAGAAAGCCTCAGGCAGCGCCAGGAGCATTGGGACTTCACGCGCTTCAAGGAGATCAAGGAGCACTTCGAGGCGCATCTCGCGAAAGGCCAGCACGACGACCGCTTTCCGATGTATCCGGTGCGGATCGTCCACGACGTGTACGAGACCACGCCGGTGGACAGCATCGTGTGTCTCGACAACGGCATGTACAAGATCTGGTTCGCGCGCTACTACCGCGCGCACGAGCCGAACTCGCTGCTGCTCGACAACGCGCTGGCCTCGATGGGCGCGGGCCTGCCCTCGGCGATCGCGAGCAAGATCGTGCATCCCGACCGCAAAGTGATCGCCGTGTGCGGCGACGGCGGCTTCATGATGAATTCGCAGGAGCTCGAAACGGCCGTGCGCCTGAAGCTCGATCTCGTGGTCCTGATTCTGCGCGACGACGCGTTCGGCATGATCCGCTGGAAGCAGGAGAACATGAATTTCCCCGACTACGGCATGACGCTCGCGAACCCGGATTTCGTCGACTATGCGCAGAGCTATGGCGCGCACGGGCATCGTGTCGAAGCGGCGGAGCAGTTCGCGCCGCCGGGCGTGCACGTGATCGACGTGCCGATCGACTACTCGGACAACGAGCGCGTGCTCAATCGCGAGATCAAGCGGCTGTCCGCGCGGCTGTGAGGTGAATTTTCAAGCGGGTTTTCATTTGAGTGCATGGCGCGCCGCGTGCGCCGCCATTATCAGCATCGGATCAAGGAGAGCGCGTCATGTTGCAGAAGACCTACCCGTACTACCTCGCCAACGAAGCGGTGGCGGCCAACACCGATCTCGAAGTCACCGATAAATTCAGCGGCGAAGTCGCGACCCGCGTCGCGATGGCCGACGCGGCCGCGATCGACAAGGCGATCGGCCACGCGGTCGAGGCGATGCCCGCGCTGCGCGCGTATCCGCCGTTCAAGCGCCAGGCTGTGCTCGAACATTGCGTGAAGCGCTTTCGCGAGCGCTACGACGAACTGGCGCTCGCGCTGTGCATCGAAGCGGGCAAGCCGATCAACGATTCGAGGGGCGAAGTGACGCGCCTGATCGACACGTTCAAGGTGGCCGCCGAGGAGAGCGTTCGCATCGACGGCGAGATCATCAATCTGCAGATTTCGCCGCGTGCGAACGGCTATCACGGCTACGTGAAGCGCGTGCCGATCGGGCCGTGCTCGTTCATCTCGCCGTTCAATTTTCCGCTGAACCTCACCGCGCACAAGGTCGCGCCCGCGATCGCCGCGGGTGTGCCGTTCGTGCTGAAGCCGGCGAGCCGCACGCCGGTCGGCGCGCTCATCATGGGCGAGATTCTCGCGGAAACCGATCTGCCGAAGGGCGCGTTCTCGATCCTGCCCGCGCATCGCGACGGCGCCGATCTCTTCACGACCGACGAGCGCTTCAAGCTGCTGTCGTTCACGGGCTCGCCCGCGGTCGGCTGGGATCTGAAGAGAAAGGCCGGCAAGAAGAAGGTGATTCTGGAGCTGGGCGGCAACGCGGCCGCGATCGTCGACGGCGATCAGGGCGGCAAGCTCGACTACGTGGTCGAGCGGCTCGCGTTCGGCGCGTTCTATCAGTCGGGGCAGAGCTGCATCGGCGTGCAGCGGATTCTCGTGCACGCGAGCCTCTACGATGCGCTGCGCGAAAAGCTCGTCGCGAAGACGAAGTCGCTCGTGATGGGCGACCCGAAGAACGAGAAGACCTTCGTCGGGCCGATGATCTCGGAATCGGAAGCGAAGCGGCTCGCGGGCTGGATGGACGGCGCGGTTGAGGCGGGCGCGAAGATCATCGCGGGCGGCAAGGTCGAGGGCGCGATGTTCGAGGCCACGCTGCTCGAAGGCGTGAAGCGCGATACCGATCTGTACCGCAAGGAAGCGTTCGGGCCGGTCGCGATACTCGAGCGTTTCGACGATTTCGAGGCAGCGCTCGCGCAGGTCAACGACAGTGACTTCGGCCTGCAGGCGGGCGTGTTCACCGATTCGCTCGCGCATGCGCATCGCGCATGGGATGCGCTCGAAGTAGGCGGCGTCGTCATCAACGACGTGCCGTCGTTTCGCGTCGACAACATGCCGTATGGCGGCGTCAAGGACTCGGGGCTCGGGCGCGAGGGCGTGCGCTATGCGATCGAGGATATGACCGAGATGCGGCTGATGGTGATGCGTGAGACGTGGTGAGGGGGCGTGAGTTGGCGCGGGCGCGGTGTGGGGCGCCGGGCGCGCGCGTGGAGGCACGGGCCCGGAGGGGGCTGCCGTCAGGCGCCGGCCGCCGAACCGCCGCCCGCGCGGTTGTCACGCCACTGTCGTCTGCGCGCCCTACGCTGCGAGCAAAGCAGGCTCGCCTGTCACCCCGCCCGAGGCCGCCACGCCGGGGCCGCGAGCCGCCAGCCGGTCGCCATGAGGGTTTTTGCTGAAGTGCTACAATACCGGCCTTTCGGCGGGTGTTCCCGTCGGCCGGAGCCGGCCGCATTGTCCGAACTCTGACGGGTCCCGTGCGGAACGCCGTGGCTCCACCTTCATCCTGATGCCCTCCGCGGTTGCGACCGCTGCCGCGCGTACCGCGCCAGGCGCATTTTTAGCGAAAGCCACCATGTCCGACACAGCCGTCACGCCCAGCACTGCGACTTTTGATCAATTCGGCCTCGCGCCCGACATCCTGAAAGCCATCAAGGAATCGGGCTACACGACGCCGACGCCGATCCAGGCGGAGGCGATTCCCGTCGTGATGGCGGGCCGTGACGTGATGGGCGCCGCGCAAACCGGCACCGGCAAGACCGCGAGCTTTTCGCTGCCGATCATTCAGCGTCTGTTGCCGCAGGCGAGCACGAGCGCGTCGCCCGCGCGCCATCCGGTGCGCGCGCTGATCCTCACGCCGACCCGCGAACTGGCCGACCAGGTTGCTGCGAACGTGCACGCGTATGCGAAGCACACGGCGCTGCGCAGCGCCGTCGTGTTCGGCGGCGTCGACATGAACCCGCAGTCCGAGCAGCTGCGCCGCGGCGTCGAAATCCTCATCGCGACGCCGGGGCGTCTGCTCGATCACGTGCAGCAGAAAACCGCGAACCTGGGCCAGGTGCAGATGCTCGTGCTCGACGAAGCCGACCGCATGCTCGACATGGGCTTCCTGCCCGACCTGCAGCGCATCCTGAATCTGCTGCCGAAAGAGCGCCAGACGCTGCTGTTCTCCGCCACGTTCTCGGGCGAAATCAAGAAGCTTGCCGCGACGTATCTGCGCAACCCGCAGACGATCGAAGTCGCGCGCAGCAACTCGACCGCGACCAACGTCACGCAAGTCGTCTACGAGGTCGCCGAGGGCGACAAGACCGGCGCGGTCGTGAAACTGATCCGCGAGCGCAGCCTCAAGCAGGTCATCGTGTTCTGCAACAGCAAGATCGGCGCGAGCCGGCTCGCGCGCGCGCTCGAACGCGACGGCGTGGTCGCGACCGCGATTCACGGCGACCGCTCGCAAAGCGAGCGCATGCAGGCGCTCGACGCGTTCAAGCGCGGCGAAGTCGAGGCGCTCGTCGCGACCGACGTCGCGGCGCGCGGTCTGGATATTGTCGAGCTGCCCGCGGTGATCAACTTCGATTTGCCGTTCAACGCGGAAGACTACGTGCACCGGATCGGCCGCACGGGCCGCGCGGGCGCGTCGGGCGACGCGCTGTCGCTGTGCAGCCCGAACGAGCGCAAGCAGTTGGCCGATATCGAGAAGCTCATCAAGCGCCCGCTCGAATTGCAGCGCCTGACCGTCGATGCGCCGGTGCGGCATCACCACGAAGATCGCCCGCTGCGCCGCGAGCGCAGCGAAGCACGCGACGAGCGCGGCCGCCGGCGCCCGGGCGGCGCGTCGGGTTCGTACGACCGGCCGCATCATCATCGCGCGCAGCCGATCGACGATTTCTTCCTGAAGCCGTACGAGCCGTCGCCCGCTTCGGTGCGCAAGGTCGAGGAGAGCGAGTCCGCCGGGACACCGCAGAAGCAGGCTCCGAAGCGGCAACTGGCCGCGTTGCTCGGCGGCTTCGGGATGCCGAGGAAGACGTCCTCGTCGTCGTAAGGCGGGGTGTAGCAGCGGCTCGGGGTGCAACGCCTTGAGCCTGAACCGAAGCGGGGGAATCGCGGGCCGCGCGCGGGGTGCGCATCAAGCCGATGCGCGCACGTTCATCCGTTTGGCCCATGCCGAGGTTGCCGCGCGATAGAACTGCTCGAGCGTCGCGGGCGATTCGCCGCCGAGCTCGAGTTCCAGATGCCGGGCCGCCGCGCATAGCGCTTCGAGCGGGTGGTCGCTGTCGAGCGCGATTGCGCCGTTCTGTTTGCTCAGTTTCTCGCCGCGTTCATTCGTGACGACCGGCACATGCAGATACTCGGGCGTTGCCACGCCCATGCAGCGCTGCAGATAAATCTGCCGCGCCGTCGAATCCATCAGATCCACGCCGCGCACGATGTGTGTGATGTCGGCGTCCGCATCGTCCACGACCACCGCCAACTGATACGCCCACTGATCGTCCGCGCGCCGCAGCACGAAATCGCCGACCTCGGTCGCGAGGTTCTGCGTCTGCGGTCCTTGCCAGCGGTCGTCGAACCCGATCACGGCGGCCTCGCCGTCGGGCACGCGCAGGCGCCATGCGCGCGCGGGCTTGCCGTGCAGACCCGTGCGGCAGGTGCCGGGATAGGCGAGCGTCGTGTTGCGCGCGTGCGCGTGCAGCAGCGAGTCGGCGATTTCCTTGCGCGTGCAGCCGCACGGATAGACGAGACCGGTCGGCTTCAACTGATCGAGCGCCTGCTGATAGCGCGCCATGCGCTGACTTTGCCAGACCGGCTCTTCGTCGGCGCGCATGCCGAAGCGCTCGAGGGTCGCGAGGATGTCCGCGGCGGCGCCGGGCACGGTGCGCGGGCCGTCGATGTCCTCGATACGCACGAGCCACGCGCCCCCATGTGCGCGCGCATCGAGCCAACTGGCAAGCGCGCTGACCAGCGAGCCGAAATGCAGCGGGCCGGTCGGCGATGGCGCGAAGCGTCCGCGATAGCTCATGGTTCGGGGCCGGAGAGTGGCGCGCCCACGCCGCTTGCCACCATCAAGCGGCGCACGCCGCCTTGCTGTCCGGATGGCACGCCGGACACGTCTTGCCCGCCACGTACAGCGGCGATTGCTGCTGCTCGGGCGTGACCACGGCGCGGCAGCCGAAGCATTGCACGGTCGCCGTCGGTTCCAGTTGCGGATTCAGCGCGGTGCGATAGTCGAACACGAAGCAGTCGCCGTGATAATGCGCGCCGCCGACTTCCTCGAAGTACTTCAGGATGCCGCCCTCGAGCTGGTACACGTTCTCGATGCCGGCTTCCTTCATGTGGATCGCGGCTTTCTCGCAGCGGATGCCGCCTGTGCAGAACGACACGACCGTCTTGCCTTCCAGGTCGGCGCGGTTGTTCTCGATGACTTCGGGGAATTCGCTGAATTTCGCGATGCGGTAGTCGAGCGCGTTGTCGAATGTGCCGACGTCGACTTCGAATGCATTGCGCGTGTCGAGCATGACGACCGGCCGGCCCGCGTCGTCGTGACCGCGATCGAGCCAGGCCTTCAGCGTGGGGGCGTCCACGAACGGCGCGCGGCCGAGTTCCGGACGAATGGCCGGCTTCTTCATCGTGATGATTTCGCGCTTGAGCTTGACGAGCATGCGCGTGAACGGCTGCGCGTCCGACAGGCTTTCCTTGAATTGCAGATGCGCGAACTTGCCTTCGAACAGCGCATCGTGACGGATGTAGTCGATGAACGCGTTGGTGGCTTCGCGCGTGCCCGCGACAAACAGGTTGATGCCTTCCGGCGCGAGCAGCACGGTGCCGCGCAGACCGAGCGCGTTGCAGCGCTCGGTGACGAATGGGCGCCAGGCGGCGGTGTCTTCGATGGTCGCGAATTGATACGCGGCGAGATTGACGATACTCATGTGTGTTCAGCGGTAAAGAGGGCCGGCGTGGCGAGGGGCGGCTGGTGGCGTGTTGCGCCGCCGGGGTTGTGCCCCGTATTGGGCCCGCGCTCTGGTGCATCGGCGGCCACGTCGAATGAGGCGAAACCGCTATTATCCCTCAACCCGGCATTTCCCCCGGCCTGGCCGAATGGCTAACGGGTTGCGTTAGCGCAAAGACGGGTGCTTCGCTGGCGGCTGACGCACGCGGCGTGTCGTCGCGAGCCTGGCGCCATGTCATGCCCTGGCCGGATCGCTAACGCGCGGTTTTGACCTGAAATCTCAGGAAGGGTGGAGTTACAATGTCGCCCATGTCAGATCCCCGCTTCGTTCATCTCCGCGTTCACTCCGAATTCTCGATTGCCGACGGCATCGTGCGTCTCGACGACATCGTCGCGGCGGCGGCTAAAGACGGTCAGGGCGCGCTCGCGCTCACCGACCTCGGCAATGCGTTCGGTCTCGTGCGTTTCTACAAGGAAGCGCGCGGCAAAGGGGTCAAACCCATTGCCGGCTGCGACGTCTGGATCACCAATCCGGACGACCGCGAGAAGCCTTCCCGTCTACTGCTGCTGGTCAAGGACCGGCACGGTTATCTGAATCTGTGCGAGCTGCTCAGCAAGGCGTCGCTCACGAACCAGTATCGCGGCCGCGCGGAAATCGAAGCCGGCTGGCTCGAATCCGGTCTGGGCGAAGGGCTGCTCGCGCTCTCGGGCGCGCAGCACGGCGATATCGGTCTCGCGCTCGCGGCCGGCAACGAGGAAGCGGCGAAACGCAACGCGCAGCATTGGGCGAAGGTGTTCCCGGGCGGCTTCTATATCGAACTGCAGCGCTGCGGCCAGCCCGGCGGCGAGCAGTACGTGCAGCAGGCGGTCGCGCTCGCGGCGTCGCTGAAATTGCCGGTCGTCGCCACGCACCCGATGCAGTTCATGACGCCGGACGACTTCACCGCGCACGAAGCGCGCGTGTGCATTTCCGAGGGCGACATTCTCGCGAATCCGCGCCGCCAGAAGCGCTTTACCGACGAGCAGTATTTCCGCACGCAAGAGGACATGGCCGCGCTGTTCGCGGACCTTCCGTCGGCGCTCGCCAACACGGTGCAGATCGCGAAGCGCTGCAATCTGACGCTCGAACTCGGCAAGCCGAAGCTGCCGCTGTTCCCGACGCCCGACGGTATGTCGCTCGACGATTACCTCGTGCAGTTGTCGAAAGAGGGCCTCGAAAAGCGGCTCGAGCAGCTTTATCCGGATGAGGCCGAGCGTACCGCGCAGCGCGCGACGTACTACGAGCGCCTCGAGTTCGAGTGCGGCACGATCATCAAGATGGGCTTTCCGGGCTACTTCCTGATCGTCGCGGACTTCATCAACTGGGCGAAGAATAACGGTGTGCCGGTGGGGCCGGGCCGGGGCTCGGGCGCGGGTTCGCTCGTCGCTTATGCGCTTGGCGTGACCGATCTCGATCCGCTGCGCTACAACCTGCTGTTCGAACGTTTCCTGAATCCGGAGCGGGTCTCGATGCCCGACTTCGACATCGACTTCTGCCAGCACGGCCGCGATCGCGTGATCCAGTACGTGAAGGAGAAGTACGGCGCGAATGCAGTGTCGCAGATCGCCACCTTCGGCACGATGGCGGCGAAGGCGGCGGTGCGCGACATCGGCCGCGTGCTCGATCTCGGCTACATGTTCACGGACGGTATCGCGAAGCTGATCCCGTTCAAGCCGGGCAAGCACGTCACGATCGCCGACGCGATGAAGGAAGAGCCGCTTCTGCAGGAGCGCTTCGACAACGAAGACGAAGTGCACCAGTTGCTCGAACTCGCGCAGCGCGTGGAAGGGCTTACGCGTAACGTCGGCATGCACGCGGGCGGCGTGCTGATCGCGCCCGGCAAGCTCACCGACTTCTGCCCGCTCTACACGCAGGGCGACGAAAGCGGCGTGGTGAGCCAGTACGACAAGGACGACGTCGAAGCGGTCGGCCTCGTGAAGTTCGACTTTCTGGGCCTCACCACGCTGACGATTCTCGACTGGGCCGAGCGCTACATCCGCCGCCTCGATCCGTCGAAGCAGGACTGGTCACTCGGCCAGGTGCCGCTCGACGACCCGGCGTCGTTCTCGATCCTGAAGAAAGCGAATACGGTCGCGGTGTTCCAGCTGGAAAGCCGCGGCATGCAGGGCATGCTGAAGGACGCCCAGCCCGACCGCTTCGAGGACATCATCGCGCTCGTTGCGTTGTACCGTCCGGGTCCGATGGACCTGATCCCGAGCTTCTGCGCGCGTAAGCACGGCCGCGAAACGGTGGAGTATCCCGATCCGCGCGTCGAGCCTGTTCTGAAAGAGACCTACGGCATCATGGTCTACCAGGAGCAGGTGATGCAGATGGCGCAGATCATCGGCGGCTATTCGCTCGGCGGCGCCGACCTGCTGCGCCGCGCGATGGGCAAGAAGAAGCCCGAGGAGATGGCCAAGCACCGCGAGATCTTCGCGGAAGGCGCGGCGAAGAACGGCCTCACGCGCGAGAAGGCGGACGAGACCTTCGACCTGATGGAGAAGTTCGCGGGCTACGGCTTCAACAAGTCGCACGCGGCCGCGTATGCGCTGCTTGCGTACTACACCGCGTGGCTGAAGGCGCATCATCCGGCCGAATTCATGGCGGCCAACATGTCGCTCGCGATGGACGACACGGACAAGGTCAAGATCCTGTTCGAAGATTGCCTCGCAAACAAAATGGCGGTGTTGCCGCCGGACGTGAATCTGTCCGCGTACCGCTTCGAGCCGGTTGCCGAAGCGGACGGCAAGCGCTCGCGCACGATCCGCTACGGTCTCGGCGCGATCAAGGGCAGCGGCCAGAACGCGATCGAAGAAATCCTGCGCGCGCGCGAAGAAGGTCCGTTCATCGATATCTTCGATTTCTGCAATCGCATCGATCGCCGTATCGTCAATCGCCGCACGGTCGAGGCGCTGATTCGCGCGGGCGCGTTCGATACCTTGCACGCGAATCGCGCGCAGCTCATTGCTTCCGTTTCGCTCGCGATGGAAGCGGCCGAGCAGGCGAGCGCCAATGCGCTGCAGGCGGGTCTGTTCGACATGGGCGACGCGCCGTCGCAGGGTCACGAACTCGTCGACGAAGCCGAGTGGCCGGAAAAGAGAAAGCTTCAGGAAGAGAAGGCCGCGCTCGGCTTCTATCTGTCGGGCCACCTGTTCGATGCCTACAAGGACGAAGTGCGCCGCTTCGTGCGCCAGAAGATCGGCGAGTTGAAGGAAGGGCGCGACAAGCTCGTCGCGGGCGTGATCGTGTCGCTGCGCACGCAGATGACCCAGCGCGGCAAGATGCTGATCGCGCTGCTCGACGACGGCACCGGTCAGTGCGAAGTGACGGTTTTCAACGAGGTCTTCGAAGAGCACAAGCAGCTCTTCAAGGAAGACGAACTGCTCGTCGTGCAGGGCATGGCGCGTAATGACGCGTTCACGGGCGGCATCCGCTTTACCGTCGACACGGTCATGGACCTCGGCCGCGCGCGCTGCCGTTATGCGGACTCGGTCAAGGTGCAGATGAACGGCAATGCGGACGCGCTCGCGTTGCGGCGCGTGCTGGAAGCGCATGGCGCGGGCAAGGACGAGCCGCCGGTGGCAGCCGCGCCGGCGGTTGCGCCGCGCGGCAATGGCGGCGGGCGTAATGGTGGACACAGCGGCGGCCAGGGCGGCGGTTATGGCGGTGATGGAGGCCGTCAGCGTCAGGCCGTGCAGATTCCGAGCGGGCTTGCCGTGCAGGTGGTCTACCGCAGCGAAACCGCGCAAGGCGAGATGCGCCTCGGCGACGCATGGCGCGTGAAGCCGACCGATGAACTGCTCGCCGCATTGCGCGGAGAATTCGCGGGCAGCTCGATCGAGATCGTCTATTGACGAGGGGCGGGTTTTGCCTGTGGTTCGGCGGCCGCCTTTTTTACCGCCTTACCGCCGCCCCGTTCCGCGTGTTTCGCCCGTTTCCCCCATGCGCGCGAGCTTCAGAAACCGGTAGTACACCGTTTCCGCGTTGAACATCGCGATCATGAACCCGGCGCGGCCGTCCAGAAAGCCGCGCCGCAGCAGGTAGGTCCGCACGAACGCCCAGCAGCCTCGTCCGAGCGCCTTGCCGAAGCTGCCGCGTTGTCCCGCCGCGTAACGCTGTTGCGCGCCGGCCGTCGAGTAGGCGTCGAGCTTGCGCAGCACGCCCTCGAAGTTCTCGTACGAGTAATGCATGAGCTTGCCGCTCAGGCGTTGCGCGGGCGTGTCGAACACGAGGCGCTCGTGCACGAGGTCGTCGGAGAAACGGGCGGCGCCGCGTTTGAAGAGGCGTGGAATCCAGTCCGGATACCAGCCGCTGTGATGAATCCAGTGGCCGCAGAAGCTCGACAGGCGGTCCACCGCGTAGACGTCGGCGGCGGGCGCCGCGAGCGCCGCGCGAATCGACGCGGCGAGCTCCGGCGTGACGATTTCGTCGGCGTCGATCGACAGGACCCAGCTTGTCGTGAGCGCGTCCACCGCGCGGTTTTTCTGCGGACCGAAGCCGGGCCAGTCCGTCTGTTCGATCACGCGGGCGCCGTGCGCGCGGGCGATGTCGGCCGTGCCGTCGGTGCTGCCGCCGTCGATCACGACGATCTGGTCGGCGAAGGCCAGAGCCTGCAGGCATTCGGCCAGCCGCGCCGCCGCGTTCCGGGTGATGATGGCGACGCCAAGGGTGGTTTCTTGCATACCTGAGTTGCGTGGAGGACGAACGGGGCCAAACGGGCAGCGAAGAGTATACACACCCCATCCGGCCCCACACCTGCGCGCCGATCCGCGCCATGTTTCCGCGCATTGCGTCGGGCACTCCGTCACGGCCGCGATCTTCAACCGATTACAATGCTCTTTTTTAATATTTCACGCGGCGGCAACGCCATGCACCGCGTGCTCGCCGTTCCGCATTTCCAGAGGATTCCTTGAGCGCGAAGCCAACGTTAAGCAAACCCATGGGTTCAGGCGATGCGTCGTCGCCGGCCGTCGTCCTGCGCCGCTTGTGGCCGTTCATCAAGCCGCTGCTGTGGGTCGTGATCGGCGCGATCGTCGCGATGGCGGCGAGCGCCGGCACCGATGCCGCCATTCCCGCGCTGCTCAAGCCGCTGCTCGACAAGGGCTTCGGCACCCATGCGACCGACCAGACCAAGTGGCTCGTGCCGATCGCCGTGATCGGCCTCGCGCTGATCCGCGGCGTCTCGCAATATGCGTCGGGCTATCTGCTCGCCTACGTGTCGAACAAGATCCTGCTCGAACTGCGCCTGAAGATGTTCGACCGCATGATCCACACGAGCGTCGCGTTCTTCCAGCGCGAAACCGCGAGCACCGTGATCAACGCGATCGTCTTCGAGGTCAACCAGATCCTCAACGTGCTGCTGAGCGTGATGGTCACGCTCGTGCGCGACTCGCTGACGGTGGTCTTCCTGCTCGGCTACCTGTTCTATCTGAACTGGCGCTTGACGCTGATCGTCGCCGTGCTGCTGCCGGGCATCGGCTGGCTGGTCGGCAAGATCAACCGCCGGCTGCGGCGGCTGAATCGCGAGCATCAGCTGCTCACGAACGAGCTGTCGTACATCGTCGAGGAGACGGTGGGCGGCTACAAGGTCGTCAAGGTGCACAACGGCGAACAGTACGAGATGGACCGCTTCTCGGCGATGAGCAAGCGCCTGCGCGGCTATGCGATGCGCATGACGGCGTCCGGCGGCCTCGCGCAGCCGCTCACGCAGTTCCTCGCGTCGATCGCGCTCGCCATCGTCATTACGATCGCGGTGGTGCAGTCGTCGTCGGATCAGACGACGGTCGGCGGCTTCGTCGCGTTCGTCACGTCGATGCTGCTCATCATCTCGCCGCTCAAGCATCTGATGGACGTGAACCAGCCGCTGCAGCGCGGCATGACCGCGGCCGAGCTGATCTTCGGGCTGATCGACGAGCCGGCCGAGCCGGAAGGCGGCGGCAAGCCGCTCGAGCGGGCGCGCGGCGAAGTCGAGTTCCGCGACGTGTCGTTCACCTACGGCACCCACTCCACGCACAGCCGTCACACGCTCGACCAGGTATCGTTCAAAGTCGCGCCGGGAGAGATGGTCGCGCTCGCGGGCCCGTCGGGCAGCGGCAAGACCACGCTCGTGAACCTGCTGCCGCGCTTTTTCGATCCGACCGGCGGCGCGATTCTGGTCGACGGCGTCGCGCTGCCCGAATACGGCCTGCACGCGCTGCGCGGCCAGATCGCGATGGTGAGCCAGGACGTCGTGCTGTTCAACGATACGATCGCGCACAACGTCGCGTATGGTCAGCCGGCCGATCCGGAGAAGGTCAAGGCGGCGCTGCGCGCGGCGAACCTGTGGGACACCGTGCAGGCGATGCCGCAGGGCATCGAGACGCTCGTCGGCGACAACGGCATGATGCTCTCGGGCGGCCAGCGGCAGCGTCTCGCGATCGCGCGCGCGATCTACAAGGACGCGCCGATCCTGATTCTCGACGAAGCGACCTCGGCGCTCGATTCCGAGTCGGAGCGCCACGTGCAGGCGGCGCTCGAAACGCTGATGAAGGGCCGCACGACGCTCGTGATCGCGCACCGCCTGTCGACGATCGAACGCGCCGACCGCATTCTCGTGATGGAGGCGGGGCGGATCGTCGAGCGTGGCAGCCACCGCGAACTGCTCGCTCAGGATGGCCTGTACGCGCATCTGCACCGTATCCAGTTCCAGCAGAGCGCGGCCTGATCCGGCGCGCGCTGGCGGGGCGCTGTAGCACCGCGCGGCGGTCCGCAGCGCCCTGAATCCCACCTTCGTCAGCCTCGCTCCCCACGCACGACACGCTTGAGCCAGATCCCCGGCGCATACACCGCTGGACAGCTCGCATACAGAAACATGCGGATGCGCAGCCCGCGTTTCACGCCGGTGCTGCGTGCCAGCAGCGCGATGCGCTCGCCGAGGCTCCGCGCCTCGAACATCGCGCGGATGAACTGCTCGCGCGCGAGCTTCGGCGCCATCGCGGCGCGCATACGTTCGCCGAGGCCGGCGATGTCCGCGTCGCGCTGCAACTGCGCGAGTTCGGCGAGGCCATGACGATTGCTCTGGCGCATCCGCGCGATCAGCTCGTCGACCGATTTGTAGCGGCGTTTGCGCGACAGGCCGCCGCGCCGGTAGCGCACGAGCGGCTCGCGCAGGCTGATGGCGCCGCCCGAGAGGATTGCGCGCAGCACCATGATCTGGTCTTCGGCCGCGGCGCCCGGCAGCATCGGCCCGAAGCGCTCGAACAGCCGCCGCGACCATGTGTGCGCCGCGCCGATGAGCCATGGGCGGCGGCCAAGCCAGTCGTCGAAGCTGCGGTAGCCGTCCAGTTCGGTCGGGCTCACCCGCTCGTGCACGTGACCGGCTTCGTCCATGTCGGCGAGATCGGTGGCGATCAGGTCGGGGCGGCGCTCGTGCGCGAGCCAGCAGTCGACGACGCGCGCGCAGCGCTCGGGCGCGGACATGTCGTCGCCCGCGGCGACGAACAGCAATTCGCCGTGCGCCATCTGCGCGAGTTGCGAGAGGTGCGCGCTGATGCCCTGGTTGACCGTGTTGCGCCGGGCGATCACGCGATGCGGCCCGCTGTAGCCGGCGAGCGCCGCTTCGATCGCGGCGAAGGTGGCGTCGCTCGAGGCATCGTCGGACACGATGATTTCGAGCGGTTCGTAGGTTTGCGCAAGGGCGCAGCGCACGGCGTCGCCGATCTGCTGCGCCTGGTTGTACGCGATCACGAGCATCGAGGCGAGCGGGCGCCCGGTGCTGGCGGCGGACGTAGCCGGCGTGGCGGCTGTGGCGGACGTATCAGACGCGGAGGACGTGGCGGGCGGCTGGCTATCGGTCATGGAGTCAGGGCGGAGGCGATTGGCCTAGATTCTAGCCGCTGGCAGCCATGCCGCGCGACGCAGCCGGTTCGCGGCGCGTTGCCGTGAGCCGGTCCGAGCCCGATTGAGCCCGCTGAGCCCGCCGAGCCCCGCCAGAACCCCTACAAACAGCAATAGATGAGCGCCCCGAAACCCATCCTTTACAATTGCCGCTGCCCGCAACCCGGCACGCGCGGCTTGCTCAGAGCGTGCGCCTCACCGAGATCCGATCCTTGTCAGAGCCGATCCGCGACCCGAACCGCCGTCCCCTCATCGACATCGCGCTGACCGCTCAAGCGCTCAAGAACAGCGGCGGCGCCGAGCGCTACACGCGCGATGTGATCGCGGGCCTGCATCGGATGGGTCTGCGCCCGACGCTCTTCGCGCGCGAGATCGACCGCGCGCTGCCCGAGGCGGCATGGATCGACGCGCAGCCGCTCAACGTGCGCTGGGCGCCGCGCAAGCTGCGCAACCTCGCGTTCGACTGGCGTCTGAAGCAGCGCCTGAAGCGCCATCGTCCCGCGTGCGTGTTTTCGATCAATCACTCGACGCATGCCGACGTCGCGCTGTGCGGCGGCACGCATCCGGGCTCGCTCGAAGCCGCGGGCCGCGCGCCGCGCCGCAGCGACGAATGGCAGATCGAGCTGGAGCGGCGTGTCTATACGCGCGCGCGTTCGATCGTCGCGCACTCGCAATTGATGAGCCGCGAGCTGCAGCGCTTTTACGGCGTGCCGGCCGGGCGCATCGACGTGCTCTATCCGCCGGTCGACACCGCGCGCTTCAAGCCGCTCGACGACGACGCGCGCGCCGCCGTGCGCCGCCAGTTCGATCTGCCCGAAGACCGCGTGATCTTCCTGTTTTCGTCGACGAGTCATGAGCGCAAGGGCTATCCGCTGCTCGAAGCGTTTTTTTCGCAGACGACGCTGCCGGTCTGTCTCGTCGTCGTCGGGCGGCCGGTGCCGAAGACCGGCGAGACGATCCGCTACGCGGGCTACAGCAAGGAGATCGAGAAGCTGTTCGCGGCCGCCGATTTCACGGTCGTCGCGTCGGCGTACGAGCCGTTCGGCCTCGTCGGCGTCGAGTCGGTGATGTGCGGCACGCCGCTCGTGATCGCTGACAACGTCGGCTCGGCGGAGACCGTTACCGGTGCGGCGAAGATCGAGTTTTCGCGGCAGGAGGCAGGCAGCCTCGAGCGCGCGATCGGGCAGGCAGTGGAGCGCGTGAAGAGCGGCGGCGCGCGGATCGCGGCGCCGCGCGCGAGTCTCGTGTACGACCCGAGCGTCGACGCGCATGTCGCCGCGCTCTATGCGTTGTTCACGCGCTGAGTCGTGTGGGGATGCGCCGGGCGGCCGATGCGACGCGCGGCTCGAGCCAAGGAGCGGGAATGGGGCTGAGCGGGAGCGGCCCGCTCGAATTCACCTCGATCATACGGCCGCGTCTCGCGCTGACGCCGGCGTCCCCGGCTCGCGCGCCAGTTCGCGTTTCCTCGCATCGATCACCGCCAGCAGCGTCGCAACGAGCAGCGCGAGCAGCACCGTCACCATGATCGGCACGAGCACGTCGATCGTGAGCCCGAAGATCACGGTGCTCGTGGCGACCGCGAGACCCGCATACGCGGCCGCGCGAATCACCGGATCGGCGGCGTGCCGATGCCGCCAGAAGTACACCGACATCCCGTAGTAGAAAAGCAGCAGGCAGATCACGCCGATCGAGCCCATCTCGGCGAGCGCCGAGAAAAAGTCGCTGTGGGCGCGCTCGTTGACGATTTCGGCCTTCACCTCGCCGCGCTTCGCCATCACACCGAGTTCGTCGACCAGATGCCCCTTGCCGATCCCGTACACCGGATGATGCTCGAAGATCATCCGCGACGCGTCCCACAACTGCAGGCGCAGACCCACGGCCGTGTAGTCCTCGCCCTTGTGCATCATCGATACGTCGTTCGGCACCTCGGCGAGGCGCTTGTGAATCCGCTCGGTCGAGAGCAGCCCGCCCGCGGCGATCGCGATCGCGAGCGTCGCGACGAGCAGGCGCTTTTTCTGCGTGAACCATTGGTACTGCATGCCGAGCAGCACGACGAACACCGGCACGGCGAGCCAGCCGCCGCGCGTGCCCGACAGATACGACGCATAGCCGCCCGAGACGAGGGCGAGCAAACGGGGCGCGAGCACGCGCCAGTCGCGCGGGTTGTCCCAGCCGAGCGTGAAAACCGACAGGAAGGCGAGCAGCAGCGCGGTATCGCCGAACGGAATCGCGTTCGTGTACGAGTTGTTGAGCCGGTTCGCGTCGGTCCAGCCGCCCGGCGGCTGATCGATGATCGCCCACAGGCCGACTGCGAGCGCGCCGGCCGCGCAGCCCCAGCCGATCATGCGCAGATTGCGCGATGGCAATTGCCGCAGCAGCAGGAACACGGGCAACGCGAACACGAAACGCGACAGCGCATCGAACTGCCGGGGCAGCCAGTAGCCGAACACGAGTTGCTGCACGCCGATCGCGACGACGAGCGCGAGCATCCCGACGGTGAACCAGCGGTAGGTGCGCAGCGCGGAGAAGTAGCCTGGCATGCGCCGGTTGACGACGGCCGCGCCCAGCGCGAGCGCGACGAGGGCGAAAAAGCAGTAGCCGGTGCCGCCGCGCCATACCAGGTTGACCGCGGGTGCGAAAAACAGCAGGGCCGTACTGAGCCAGATCAGACTGGAAGCGAAAATCATAGGCTTACGATATGTATGAACACTACCGTTCCGGTGGTGAAATTGCGGGAACGCCGGACCATTTGAATTGTTTCAACACGGTAGAGCGATCCGGATTATAACCATGCGCCTCCTTGCAAAATGCTTGCTGCCATACACGGTAAGGCAGCCGCGGCTTCTGTCGTCCGCGCGGGCGGCAGCGGTACAATCGCGCGAAACTCATGGCCGGCGCGCGGCGCATGCCGCGCCCGCGCCTAGCTCAACGGACCGAATCGATGTTCTCAATCATCATCCCGACCTGGAACAACCTGCCTTATCTGCGCCTCGTGATCAAAAGCCTGCGGCGTCATTCGACGCACCCGCACCAGATCATCGTGCACGTGAACGATGGTTCGGACGGCACGCTTGCGTGGGTGCGCGACGAGGGTATCGAGCACACGGCGTCGCCGGGCAATATCGGCATCTGCCACGCGGTCAATATCGCGGCGGCGCGCGCAACCGGGGACTACATCGTCTACATGAACGACGACATGTACTGCTGCCCCGGCTGGGACGACGCGCTCGTCAGGCGGCTCGCCCAGATGCCGGCCGACAATCTGTTCATGCTGTCGGGCACGATGATCGAGCCGGTCGATTCCGGCAATCCGTGCGTGGTCGTGCAGAACTTCGGCCGCGACGTCGAAACGTTTCGTACCGAGGAGCTGGTCACCGCGGCGCCCGGGCTCGTGCGCGCCGACTGGCGCGGCGCGACGTGGCCGCCCACGCTCGTGCACCGCGACTGGTGGCATAAGGTCGGCGGCTACAGCAGCGAGCTGAGCCCCGGCATGAGCAGCGACAACGACTTCTCGATGAAACTGTGGGATGCGGGCTGCCGCGTGTTCCTCGGCGTCGGCGACAGTCTGGTCTATCACTTCCAGCAGAAAAGCACCGGCAAGATCGTCAAGAACGACGGCCGCCGCCAGTTCCTCAACAAGTGGGGGATGACGCAGGCGACCTTCGACCGCTACTACCTGCGCCGCGGCACCGCGGTGGAAGGGGCGGTTGCGGTCGCCGATCCGGAGCGCACGGGCCGTTTGCGGCGCGCGCTGCTGAAGTCGCGCATCAAGCGCGCGTTCAGCTAGGGTTTGTTGACGCCAATAACGGGTTTGCAAGTGTGCCTTTGTGCTCAGTTCTTCTGGTTCTTTGGCGTCCGCGCGGACTCGCGATTGGCGTAAAGGCGTGAACGGGCCCTGGCGGGATTCGGCGGCGCGTTGGCGCGAGCGATCGGGCACGCGTCGGCCGCGAGGCAAACGTACAGCGAGCGCGCATCACGCAGGCATCGGCGTGTTCGGGGCGCGCACCAGGCTCGAGTCAGACTCTCGTCAAACACCGCCGGTCACGAGCGGCAACACGGTCAGATCCGGATGCGTGCCGTCGACGATGCTGCGCCCCACGTGCACCGCTTCGTAGAGCGCTTCGTCCTGGCTCGCGAAGCTTTCTTCTCCGTCCGCGTGAAACGGCACTGCGTGGCCGGGAATGTGAGGGTCAGCGCCCGGATGGCAGACGTAGCCGAGATAGGTGTAACGGCTGTCCTGCGCGAGCGATGCGGGAGCCGCATGGGCCGCATCGGGCGGGCTCACCGGAACGGGCGAGACGTGTATTTCGAAGCCCTCGTATTCAACCATCTGCCAGGCTACGGTTTCATCGGCCATGGCCGTCTCCCTCTTGGTCTCTCCTGTCAAAAAGTCTAGGTGATTTGCCGCCGGAACGCCCGCGCGGGAGGCTACGGCAAAACCATTACGGCGTGAGTGCGCCGGGCGGGCTGAGCAGCGCCGGGTTGCTCTCGAGATGCCAGTTTCCGGCGATGGCGGCCGTCCCGCTCGCGGTACGGGTCGAACGCCCGGCGGTCGACGGTCTGGCCGTTGTTCTCTCGTTTCGGATGAGGCGCACCCGGCGGACATCGGTTGATTTTGATAATCGGCATGACGCTGGAAGGATTTTCGCGTTTTATTTGAAAATCGCTTCAAGTTCGGCGGGGGAGAACCAAAAACGCTCCGCGAGCTTCCGTCAGATAAAATGCTGCGCTTTGCCCGGATTCGACATCGCTCATGTGGTTCAAAAACCTTCAGTTGCACCGCCTCCCCGCGCCGTGGTCCGTCACCCCCGAACAGATGCAGAAGTGGCTCGCGCCGTACGCGTTTGCGTCCGGCGGCAGCGTCGAGACGCAAAACCAGGGCTGGGCGCCGCCGCGCGAGGGCGACTCGCTCGTCTACGCGCTCAACGGCCAGATGCTGCTGACGTTTCGCGCCGAAAAGAAGCTGCTGCCCGCGTCGGTCGTCACCCAGGTGACGCGCGAGCGCGCGCTCGAACTCGAGGAGCAGCAGGGCTTCAAGCCCGGCCGCAAGCAGATGCGCGAACTCAAGGAGCAGGTCACCGACGAACTGCTGCCGCGCGCGTTCAGTATCCGTCGCGACACGCGCGTGTGGATCGATTGCAAAAACGGCTGGCTCGTGATCGATGCAGCCTCGCAGGCGCTCGCCGATGAGGTGCGCGGGCTGCTCGTGAAGTCGATCGATCAGTTGCCACTCGCCACCGTGCGCGTCACGCAGTCGCCGGTCGCGGCCATGACCGGCTGGCTGCTCGACGGCGAGGCGCCGGCGGGCTTCACGCTCGACCAGGACACCGAGCTGCGCTCGCCGACCGAGGGCAATGCGACGGTGCGCTACGTCGGGCATACGCTCGACGCCGACGACATGCGCCGCCATATCGAAGCGGGCAAGCAATGCATGCGGCTGGCGATGACGTGGAACGATCGCGTGTCGTTCGTGCTGACGCCGTCGCTCACGATCAAGCGCGTGGCGCCGCTCGACGTGCTCAAGGAAGCGAGCGACCCGACTGCGCAGAACGACGACGAACGCTTCGATTCCGACGTCGTGCTGATGACCGCCGAACTCGATCGCATGCTGAACGATCTGCTCGACGCGCTCGGCGGCGAGCAGGGCGAAGAGGGGTTCGCGTTGCCGCGGGCCGCGGCGGCCTGAGCGAGCACGGCGCGGCGGGGATGCCGAACGTGCACGCGTTCAGGGTGTTTTTTTGAGCGTGGTTTGAACGTGCATCGAATGCGCTTCAGAAGCCTGGCCTAACTTGTCCTCGCGTTGGGCCACCGCTCGCGCCGTCATTCCTCGGCCAGCCAGGCGCGTTTGCGCCGCAGCAGCGCCGAGCCGATCGAGACCGCCGCGCCGATGCCGCCCATCGTCAGCGATAGCACGACGATCAGCGGGCCGGTTTGGGTGCGCGCGGAGAACACGCTGACGAGCAGACCCGCGAGCGGCTGCGTCACGTTGTTCAGCAGGATCGCGACGCCGATCGTCTTGCCGTAGTCCTCGGGCGGAATGATCTGCAGACGCGCGCTGCGAATGTAGACGTTGAACATCTTGTCGAAGCCGACGATCAGCAGAAAGCCGAGCGCGTAACCCCACGGCGCCGCGCTCGCGCCCGCGATCACGCCGCCCGCGCAGATCGCCACGAAGGCGACGAGGCCGAGCGCGCGCGCGGGCCATCCCGCGCGCGCGACCGTCAGCAGAACCAGCACGGTGGCAACCGCGCCGGCCGTTTGCAGCCCCGCGTAATAGCGGGTCGATTGCGCGTGAAAGCCCGTCACCATCGCCGCCGATGTCGCGAGCGTCACGCCGATCACGAGGTTTTCCGCCGCCGCAAGCATGATGACCTTCTTCAGGCCCGGCAGCGTCCACACATGGTGCAGCGCGATGCGCAGCGGCTGCGTCCAGTGGCCGGCGGGTGCGCGCGGCAGATCGGGTGCACGAAAGCCGCTCAGGCGCTGCCACAGGAAGAGCGCGCCGTCGGCGGCAAGAAACAGCACGCCGGTTGCGGCGACCACCGTTTCCCAGCGCCACAGGCCGAGCAGCAGCGCGGCCAGCATCGGCCCGAGCACGAAGCCCAACTGGTCGGCCAGTTGTGAATAGGCGAGCACGCGCTGGATGTGCTGCGTGCTGAAGATCTGCGGCAGCATCACTTCGCGCGCGACGAGCCCCTGGCTCGTCAGCACGCCGCACGCGGCCGACAGCGCAATGAGCCAGCCGATGCCGCCGAACAGCGCATACGCGGCGATGCCGCCGAAGCACGCGAGCGCCCGCACTGCCTGGCTCAGGCGCATGAGTTTGAGCGGCGGGAAGCGGTCGCACAGCGCGCCGAAGAACGGGAACACGAGGTAGCGCGGCAGCGTTTCGATGAAGAACGCGAGGCCCGACCACGAGACCTGATGCGTCGTCTGGAACACGACGAGCGGCACGAGAAAGAGCAGGATCTGATCGGCGAGACGCGCGACAAACAGCGAGCAGAAGAAGGCCTGATGGTTGACGCGCACCGTGAATGTCCCGCCGTTTATGGGTCGAGGCCGATCCTATCAAAGATCGCGGGGGACGTGGCAGCGTGGGCGAGCGCGATGCCGGACGTTGCTTTCCCGTGCGCTCGCCGATTTCGCCGCGGCATCGTCGCGGAAACCTCTACTCCCCGCGATACGCCTTTTCGAGCGGTGCGATGTCGAGCTTGACCATCTTCATCATCGTCGCCATCACGCGGCTCGCCTTCTCGCGGTCCGGATCGAGCAGCATGTCCAGGAGCACGCTGGGCGTGATCTGCCACGACACCCCGAAGCGGTCGCGCAGCCAGCCACATGCCCACGGCTCGCCACCGTCGAGCAGCTTCGACCAGTAGCGGTCGACTTCCTCCTGCGAGTTGCAGCGCACGAGCAGCGAGATCGCCGGTGTGAACTGATATTGCGGGCCGCCGTTCAGAGCCATGAACTCCTGACCTTCGATTTCGAAGGTGACGGCCACCACCTTGCCTGCCGGCCCGGGGCCAGCGTCCGTGTAGTGCATCGTGGTGGCGATGCGGGACTCGGAGAACACCGATATATAGAACTGCGCGGCTTCCTCGGCATTGCCGTCGAACCACAGGCACGGTGCGATTTTCTGCATGACGTTGCTCCTTCAGGACTGCTGCGGGTTGTGTCGGAGTGGACATCGGGCTGGCGCTGGTTTGCGCCCTACGCGTTCCATCCGGTGTTCTGTCCGGTGTTCCGTCAGGCGCGAGGGCCGCGCCTGACGGTCGCCCGGCGGTCGCAGGGCGCCTCTGCCTACTTCTGCTCGTCCGACGGGCGCTTCAGCACTTCATCGAGGCCATCGCCTGCTGGATCTCCTCGGCGCTCAGATCGCGCTTGTGCGTCGCGAGCGACCAGCTATGCCCGAACGGATCCTTGACCTGGCCGTAGCGATCGCCCCAGAACATATCGGTGACGGGCATCATGACGGTTGCGCCCGCGTCCACGGCCTGTTTGAAACTGGCGTCGACGTCCTCGACGTAGTGGTGAATCGTAACGGGCGTGCCCTTCAGCGTATTCGGGCCGAACGTCTGATGTTCGGGCCATTCGTCGGTCAGCATCAGCATCGAGTCGCCGATTTTCAGCGTGGCATGCATCACCTTGCCGTCCGGCCCCGGCAGGCGAATCTGCTCGACGGCGTTGAAGGCTTTCGTGTAGAACGCGATTGCTTGCGCGGCGTTCGCGCAGATCAGGTACGGCGTGAGCGAATGCATCCCGTCGGGGATGGCTTTGACGGCGGTGCTGGTCATGGCGAAAACTCCTTGAAATGACGGATTCCTCAGTGGAAAGGCCGGCTGTGCGAGCCAGGTCTTCAACGTTACGACGAGTTCGCCGTTGGTGAATCGACACTCCGGAAAAAATATTTTTCCGGCAGGGAAGTGGGGCGGGGCGCTTATCCCGGTCCGCATACACCAGCGCGCTTACCCGGCCGGATTGTCCTCGTCCGGCGGCGGCGCGGACGGCGGCGCACTGCCGGCCGGCGCGCCGAGAATGCTGATCTGGAACGTCGGCGTGGCGGCGAGCGACTGCAGCGTGGCGTCCTCGGGAATGTGCTCGTAGAGCGGCAGGATCACCGAGCCGCCGATCACCGCGCGCCGGCTGTTGTCGGCGGGCCGCAAACCCCACACGTCCTGATAGACGACGGGGACCGTCACGCCGTCGCGGGTCGTATTGCCGATGTACAGCATCACGTGGCCGCCGATGTAGATCAGCGTGCGCAGCGCTTCGCCATGCTGCGCGAGATAGGCGAGCCGCTCGGCGGGCGTCGACGCGGACAGATCGACCATGCGCCCGGCGCTCATCTGCGTCGACGAATGGCGCGGCAGCCACACGCCGAACGCGGCGAAAATGCTTTGCAGTTCCGACGAACAGTCGTTGTAGAGCCCGCTGTTGCCCCATCCGTAGGGCCGCCCGATCAGCGCTTTCATCAGCATCGCGAGATGGCGCGGCGTTGCGGTCAGCGGCATCGACGCGATCTGCGTGTCGTCGAGCGACGCGGTGCGGATCAGAGCGCGGCCGTCGACGTCGCGTGCCGGGACGAGGAGTTGGTGCGTAGTGGTGGCCTCGTTGGCGACCCGGCTCGCGGTGTCGCCCGTAATGGAACCATTTGCCGCAGATGACACGCCGTGCGTCGTTGCCGCAGCAGTTGCCGACGACACCACTGACGACTCCGGCAACAACGGCAACAACGTGCCCGCCGGCGCCTCGAAGCGGAACACGCCGCGGCTGTCGCGCACCGCCGCCGACGCCACCGTCACCGCGCCGAGCGACTGGCCGGCCGCCGCGCGCCATCGGTCGACGAAACGGTCGTCGGCGAACGCGACGCCGTCGCTGCGCACCCAGCCCTGCACGTCGGGCGTCTGCACGTAACGCCACGCGCCGTCGACGCTGCTGCCGAGCACATAGAGCGGCGTGCCCGGCCGCACGGCCGAAATCTGCAGGTTGTCGAACGGATAGCCTTCGCCCGCCAGATGGTGATCGTAAAACGACGGATCGTCGGTCGGCAGCTCGCGCACCATGAGGTTGCCGGTGGCGATCGCGCGGCGCTCGGGCTGGTAGAGCGGTGCCTGCGTGAACTGCGCGACGTTCATGTTGCGCGCGATCGCATCGATCCACGCCTTGTCGTGCGGACGGAAATTCTCACCGTAGCCGAGCGCCGCGCCGTGCTTACCGGTGTTGTCGAACTTGTCGATACGGCGCTGCTGCAGTGCCGCGATGTCCTCGCCCTGCTGACGGTAGACCCGTGCCGTCACGTAGTCGGCGTTCCACGGCGACGGCGCATTTGCGCCGGTGCCGAAGTAGCGCGCGTAGAGCGCGTGGAAGTGGGCCTGCTGATCCGCGGCGCTGAGGAACGGCCGGTCGTAGTCCGGGCTCTGCGGATCGAGCCAGTGATCGACGTTCTGATCGTAATGGGCGAGCGGGAACAGCGTGACGTTGTCGACGAATGCGTGCATGGCGCGCGGCGGCGACGGATTGCTGCAGGCGGCGAGCATCGCGGCGGCCACGCAGAGCACGGCGGCGCGGCCGACGCGGCGTGCGTCGCGCCACGGAAAAGCGAGGTGGGACAGAACGGCAACGGACATAGGGGTTCGGCGTGTGGAGTCCAAGGGCACGATGATACGGTGTCGGCGATTGGAGCGGGCGTGTGTGGGCTGTCGCCGCGTTGCCAATGCCCGTACATAGCGCTTCTGTGTTCTCATACGAGTACGGCGCGTTCATCGTGCCAGCGCGATACAGCGCTTCACGCGCACGCGAGCGCAACACACGAGCCTTCCATTGCACTCGTTTTATCTTTCAACACCGTGCCTCGCGACGTTGCTTCGCAACGTTCGCGCGAGGCGTTTCGACCAATGAGGAGCACGATATGAAAACCAGCGCACGCAACCAGTTCAGCGGCGAAGTGACCGGCGTCACGCACGGCGCCGTCAACGATGAAGTCGTCTTGCGCACCCAGGACGGTCTCGAGATCGTCGCGATCATCACGCATGGCAGCGCGAAGTCGCTTGGACTTGCCGCCGGCAAGAAGGCGTTTGCGCTCGTCAAGGCATCGTCGGTGATCGTGATGGTCGACGTCGCGAAGCACCAGGTGTCGGCGCGAAACTGCATCGAGGGGACCGTAGCCTCGGTGACGAAGGGTGCGGTCAATTCGGAAGTGACGATCAGCGCGGGCGGCGCGCAGATCGCAGCGATCATCACGAACGACAGCGCCGAGCGCCTCGGGCTTGCGAGCGGCAAAGCGGCGACGGCGATCTTCAAGGCGTCGAGCGTGATCGTCGGCGTCGAGTGAACTTGCAATCCTCCGGGCTTTGCTGGGCAAGGCTCATCGGCCTTGTAGCTGATAGAAAAACACCCTACGGCGTAACGCGCTCGTAGGGTGGGGCATCTCATTAGCCCCGCAGAAGCGGGGCTGCATCTCACCACTTAGTCATCGTCAGTATGTTATTGAGAAATTTATTCTGTGCCTTTCGAGCATCATAAATGCACTGTTGATATATGGCTGGATACATTGAACCATCGTGTTTCGTCTCCCATCCATCACCCGAATCGCGTTGCAACTCACAGTATCTGATCGAATCATCCTGCGCTTTCATGTACTCATCGAGCAGTATCGTATGAACGTTGTTAGCTGGAATGCTCGCTCTAATGCTCTTATAAAGTCGCTTGTTCTCTACCGCAATATCAACACTCAAGCCTTGATAGCACTCTGCATCTCCATAACCGCCGCCGAGATGCTCCAGGCATTCAGGGTTGGTTTTCGATACGGCCATCTTCGATAAGATGGCGACTGACACCAGGCAAGCAAGGTGTTTAGTGAGAGGCATCATAAATTCCTGATCTAAAAAGGCGTGACTCGGCAACGCGCCGATTAGCAACTCACCGGTTCGCAATGGCGCTTGGGGTCAGT
Source organism: Paraburkholderia susongensis (assembly GCF_900177725.1). Taxonomy (GTDB): domain Bacteria; phylum Pseudomonadota; class Gammaproteobacteria; order Burkholderiales; family Burkholderiaceae; genus Paraburkholderia; species Paraburkholderia susongensis. The sequence goes on from NZ_FXAT01000004.1 coordinate 642,347, forward strand.
GCCGTAACACGCCGCTTACGGCTTCGCCAGTTCCGCCAGACAAGCCTTTTTGACGTCCTGCAACGAGGAGTCGCGGACCTTGTCTAGCGCAGCTTTGGCGCGTTTGATGTAGGCGGGGATATCCGGAACGGTGTCTTCAATGAACGGTGCGGAGCAAAGGCGATTGACGCCCAGCACCGGCCCGTTGTTGGGGTCAATGGCCCTTAGAACCGCTCTCGGATTTTTGGGGAGCGCGTAAGCCAGGCCGATTCCAAGATCTTCGGAATTTCCGCTGTCTGTCCCCTCCGCCAGCTTCGGGACAAGTGCGACCCATGCAGGATTACCGGAGTCGATATGGGTTAGCACGTCATTCCATTCCGATTCGGACATTCCCCTTACCACCGCCTTCGCGCCTTCGTCGTGTATTAGCTTGGCAAGGGCGAACGGATTTGTCTCAGAACTCGCGCTGGCTGCCGAGCAGATGCAGGCCAAGGCCAGGGTGAATGCGAACAAGAAACCGGATGCGTGTTTCATTGAACGACCTCTAGTTTTACCGGTTGCAGCGCCAGAGTAAGCGCGTTCAACGCGTTCTCCATTAAATGAAAGATTTCCGGTGCCTTGCAGATACGACCATGGCATTTTCCATTTATCTCACAGGTGCCAAAAAGGTCAGGCTAATCGAATGTGGACTCGGTGAACAATGGGCGTAGGCCCAAAGTTTTTGCTGCCCTCATAGGATCTAAAGGGAAATCCAAAAAAACGCAGGGTAGCGGACAGCGCGGCGGATCAGTGCTGGTCGATTCGTTGGTTGAAGTGCGCCTGCCGATCGCGGCGGTAAGGATCGGCCGCTTGCTTTACACTGCACCCCTTGCCGTTCCTCTTTCCGCTTTCATCACGGACGCCGTCATGTTCGAAGTTTCCTCCCCCTCCCATCTGCCCAAAGCCGCGCAATACGACGAACTGGTCGCGCAGGCGCGCTCGCTGCTCGCCGGCGAAACCGACTGGATCGCCAATGCCGCGAATTTTTCCGCTTTCGTGTTTCATTCGTTGAGCGATCTGAACTGGGCCGGCTTTTACTTTCACGATGGCCGTGAACTGGTGGTCGGCCCGTTCCAGGGCAAGCCCGCGTGTGTACGCATTCCGCTCGGCAAGGGCGTGTGCGGCACGGCCGCGCAAACCCGCAAAACGCAGGTCGTGCGCGACGTGCACGAGTTTCCCGGCCATATCGCGTGCGACTCGGCGTCGCAATCGGAAATCGTCGTGCCGCTCGTCGCACCGGACGGCACGCTGATCGGCGTGTGGGATGTGGATAGCCCGGTCATCGCGCGCTTCGACGAAGAAGATGCAAAGGGGATGGAAGCGCTGTGCGCGGTGTTCATTGAAGCGGCGTTGCCGCGTGGCGTGTAGTTTTCCTGAGGATTCCCTGAGCGAAATTCGTTGTACCAGCGCCCGCGGCGAGTCCTCTCGCCGCGGGCTTTTTTTATGGGCATAACCGCGCAAACCTCCCGCCGAAAGCGTGCTGCAAGCAGTGCGCGCTCTGCGCAAACCGTTTTCCGCGCGACGCAAGCGGCGTACCTCGCGCTGTAAGGCGACGGACAGGAACAAATCCTGCTCCGCCTGCGTCAGGAAACGCCATGGAACAACACGACGATGAACGATCTCTTCTCCCGTCTCTTTCATCTTCAGCCGTCGCTGCTCGTCACGCTGACGCACGACGCTGCTCATATCGCGCTGGCCGTGCTGATCCTCGTGATCGGCTGGTGGCTATCGAACCGTGTCGGGTCGATGTTCGCCAAAGCGCTCGCGCACACGCAAGCGGACCCCACGCTCGCGCCGATGCTCGCGGCGATGGGCATGTGGGCCGTGCGCGTGCTCGTGTTCATCGCGGCGTTAGGTGAAGTCGGCATCGCCACCGCGAGCGTGCTGGCGGTGCTCGGCGCGGCCGGTCTCGCGATCGGTCTCGCGCTGCAAGGCACGTTGCAGAACATCGCGGCCGGCATGATGCTGCTTTTGCTGCGGCCATTTCGCGTCGGCGACGTGATCGAAGGCAGCGGCGCGGCGGCCGGCATCGTGCGCGAGGTCGGGTTGTTCACGACACGTATCGAGCGTGGTGACGGCAACGCCGTGTTCGTGCCGAATAGCCAGATCTGGAGCAATCCGGTCATCAACTACAGCAGCGGCGGCACGCGGCGCATCGAGGTCGAGGTGGAACTCGCGCAGCGTAAGGACGTGGATGCCGCGATCGGGCAGTTGCAGAAGCTCGTTGCCGAAGAGCCGCGTGTGCTGAGCGGGGCGACACTCGCGCCGGTTGTGACGGTGGCCGGCTATCCCGAGGACGGCGGCGCGACGCTGCGGATTGCAGCGTGGGTGCGCACGCCCGATGCCTCGCTCGCGGATGGGGATTTGCAGGAGCGGGCGCAGGTGGCGTTGGAGGAGGCGGGGTGCGAGGTGGCGGCGTAGGGGGCGGGAAATTGATGGCCCGCCATACGGCAGGCTTTTATCTGCCTTACACATAAAAATTCAGACACTCCCAACCTTCCTGGAGACCCGGGTCCGGGTGCCCATTTCGCGTGCCGGAATAGTAATGAATTGCGCTTGGATCGCAGCATAGCTCCGCTTAGTATCCACCAGATGGAGGGGCCTTCACACGGGAAACTGCTTTTTCGTCATTTGCGGCGTGCGATGTAATTCAAAGATATATCGACTCCTTACGCCCAGTGCCCGCATGTATTGCCACCTCGTTTGCGCTTATAGATATCGCGATCGGCGAATGCCTTTTGTCGCGCTAACTTTTGTGACGGGCCGAACGTCGTGCTCAACCCACAATGTCACTGCGGACTGTCTTGTTCTACTAGCGAAAAACGCAAAGCACGCCATAGCCGCTCAAATCCATCGAAATTCAGGAGACAAAGGTGTCAGTCAATAAAGGGGCAAGGTGGAAAGCCGTGGTCGCGTCCACGATCGGCAATGCATTGGAATGGTACGATTTTCTGATTTTCGGGTATCTGTCTGTCATTATCGCCAAACAGTTCTTCCCGAGCGATGGCTCCGTCGCTCCCATGCTGTTGACCACGGCTACTTTCGGTATCGGTTTTATTATTAGACCTATTGCGGGCATTGCAATTGGTCTCTACGCGGATCGGGTCGGCAGGAAAGCGGCCTTGTCTTTCGTAATTCTGCTAATGCTCGTTTCGACTGCGATGCTGGCGTTCTCGCCGACCTATCATCAAGTCGGCATCATTGCGCCTATCATCGTCGTTGTTTCGCGGATTCTGCAAGGCATCTCGGTTGGCGGGGAGTTCGGCAGCGCCACTGCGCTGTTGATCGAGTACGCGCCACCTCATCGACGCGGTTTCTATGGCAGTTGGCAGATGTTCTCGCAATCGATCGGCGTATTCCTGGCAACCCTCATGGGCGCTCTGCTGACAAGCGTTTTCACCGCGGAGGCGTTGGAGTCGTGGGCATGGCGTATTCCGTTCGTGGTCGGTTTAATCATTGGACCGATCGGCTTTTACATTCGCCGGAATATGGAGGATCCCGCCGTATTCCTGGCGGAGGCAAAAGCAGAGAAAGTTTCGATCTCGCAGATCTTCCGTCACTACCCCGCGGAGATGTTCGTATCCTTCGCATTGAGCGCGGTGACGAACATCATGGTCTACGTGCTGATCGCGTACCTTCCCATCTATGCGGTTCAATCACTCAGGACCCCGGCCAATGCGCCGTTTATGGTGCTGACGGTGGCACTCCTTGTGAGAATGATGCTTGTTCCATGTTTTGGCCATCTGTCCGATAAAATCGGCAGAAAGAAAATCATGGCGGTAGCGCTCGTGGTCTTCGCGATCGTCATCTATCCAGCGTTCATCTGGCTGACCAGGCACCCAACGACCTCTTCCCTGATGATGGTCGAATTGTTGTTTGCGTTGCTGATGGCAGCCACGCTCGGCCCGGTATCGACAACGCTCGCCGAACTGTTCCCGACTCACCTGCGCTCGACAGGTCTGTCCATTACCTATAACCTGGCTGCTTCCGTGCTGGGCGGATTTACACCGTTCCTGCTGACGTGGCTGGTTGCCAAAACTGGCGATCCATTAATGCCCGCTCACTATCTCGTCGGGTTCCTGGTGCTGGGCGCGATTTCACTGCGATTCTACCGGGAGGGAGACTGGAAGTCGTTGCCGGCCGCCCGTCTCGACGTAGGCTCCGCTGCGCAGGACGTCGATCTCATGCGGGATGGCGTGCAGTCTGTTCGCAAGGCATAGCATCGGTTTCTGGCGCAAGTGTGGCATCAACCGCCGAACCTCATTTCACATCGCTGTCCTCGAGTGACAGCCGCATGAATTGCAGATTCATGCGAACCGTACAAACCAGGAATAGTTTTCAATGAACAAAACGGTGCTGATTGACGGTGAAACTCTGAGTGCGCGAAAGGTAGTGGAGATTGCACGGTTCCACGCTCCTGTCGCGCTTGCCCAGGAAGCCGTGGAATGCATGCAGGCCGCCCGGCAGGTGGTCGAGCGGGCAGTAAGCCGCGGCGATCGTGTGTATGGCGTGACTACGAGTGTCGGCGCGAAGACCGGCGTTCCGCTGGAGACGGCGCGGATCGAAGAATTCAATCGCCGGCTTCTCGAGACTCATAACTTCGGTCACGGCCCCACGGCACCGGACGAAGTCGTGCGCGCGATGCTGGTTATTCTCCTGAATTCGATGGCCTCGGGTCGGCTTGGCGTACGCCCGGTATTGGCTACCATGCTCGTCGACGCGCTCAACAGCCGCCGCACGTTTCGCGTTCATGTGTGGGGATCAATCGGCCAGAGCGACATGTCGCCTATGGCGGATCTCGCTCTGGACTTGTACTCGGAACTCACGCTGACCTCGGGCGAAGCACTCGCGCTTCTCAATTCCAGTGCGCTTTCGCTCGGCCTCGCCGCGATCGCGATCGATGACCTCCGGCGCCTGCTGAACTCATGGACGATTGCCTGCGCGCTGAGTATGGAGGGTTTTGCCGCCAATCCATCCATCCTTTCGCCTGCCGCCGTCCGTTCACGACCATTCGAAGGACTGCGATTCGCGGCCGGGTCGATTCGCGCCCGGCTCGAAGGCAGCTACATTCTGGGCAGCGACGGACCTCGTCATCTGCAGGATCCTCTTTGCTTTCGCTCGCTGCCGATCACATTGGGGAATGCGTTCGACTGTTTCGCGTTCGCGGACAAGCAGATTGCCATCGAACTCAATGCCAGTCAGAACAACCCCGTCGTGTCGATCGAGGACGAGACGCTGATATCGGTGGCCAACTTCGACATGCTGTCGCTGTCGATGTCGCTCGACACGCTCAGACTGGCATTTTCACCTGTCGTCACCAGTTCCACGGAACGGGTCGCAAAGCTGACCGATTCGTTCTGGTCCGGACTGCCGGTGGGGCTGATCGAGGAAGACGGTGTTGGACTACCCGGCTTCAACGGTATGGCGCAATTCCACAAGTCGCTGGCTTCCGAGGTACGGCTGCTCGCGGCGCCCACGGTCATCGAGCTTGCCAGTTCGAGCCATTCGAACGGTAATCTCGACCGTGCCAGTATGGCGACCGTCGCGGCGCGGCGCGCGCGGGAAACAGTGGAGCTCTGCCGCTCGCTGCTGGCGATGGAACTCATGGTCGCGGCCCAGGCTGTCGAAATACGCCAGGCGACGCCGCTCGGCGTCTCGACGGGCAAGCTGTTTAAATTCGTCCGCAGCCTCGTGCCTTATGCGGCCGGCCGCGAGCGGGTGCCTCATCCGGCGCCGCTCCTCGCGGCGCTCGACGAGCGGGAATACGACCTGACCACCGTGGCGTCGTGAGTCAGCGAGTCATCGAGTCAGCGCGGCCAGCTCGGCAGGCCGCTGGACGATGGCGCAGTGGTGCGCCGTGACGGTCGGGCCTATAGCTGCGCCGAGATCCGCTTCGACACGTCGCGCAGCCGGCCGAAGTAGCGCTCGACGACCTTGTCGACCGTCAGTGCCGACGAGAACCATGTGAGCCCAATCGACGCGACCACGAATTCGTTTGCCATCACTGGTACCGCGAGCGTGCCGGACACCGGGCGCACGGTCGAGTCGCGCAGCGCGTAGCCGCGCTGCAGGGTTTCGGCGAGCATTGCCTGCACCGCCTTGTGGTCCTGCGCAAGGCGGTCTTCGGGGTGATGGCTCTGCCGGACGATTTCCAGCAGCATCTCCTGCTCGTCGGCCGAGCAGAATGCGAGATACGCGCGGCCAAGGGCGCGTGACACGAGGCTCAGCCGCATGTTGATCGATGAGTGCAGCAACGACAACGGCGAATACGGGATCGTGCTGTAACGGACGACGAGCGCATCGACGTCGAGCATCCCGACGGCGATCGGCCATTTGATTTCTTCGGTCAACTCGCGCACGAGCGGCCCAGCGATCTCGACGACGCGCGGCACGTGGTGATACCCCGAATTCAGTGCGTTGACGCCGTCGAGCAGCCGGTATTCTCCGGGCCGCGCGCCGCGCGCGACGAGTCCCAACTCTTCGAACGTACGCAGCAGCCTGACCAGCGTCGGCTTCGGCAGCAATGTCAGCTGATGCAGGCCGTCGAGCGTCGAGACGGGCATCTGGTTTAGCGCGCGCAGCAGGGTGATGGCCCGCTCGACTGCGCGGATCGACGAGTCTCGTTCCGCCATTGTGTCGCTCTGATCAGTGGTCCGGCGGACATTGCGGGAGCCGTAAAGGAACAGCCCATGCCCTGTGAAGAAACACGAATTATCGCAGTTTCGCCGGCGTACCGGCATGTGCCGCGTCAGGCCATCAGCCCGAGCGCGCCTTTGCGCAGCAGTGACTGGTCCGAGCCGATCACGAACCAGGTCGCGCCCATCTGCGCGAATTCTTCGCATTCGCGTGCGTCGCCAAGCGCGACGCCGCCCGTCTTGCCGACGTCTCTCGCGATGGCGAGCACGTCGACGGTCGCCCGCATCACGTCGGGTGCGCGGGCATCAGTCAGACCGAACGACAGAGCGAGATCCGCGCGCCCGACGAAGAGGCCCGCGACGCCGTCGACGTCGGCGATCTCGCGGGCGGCGGCGCAGCCGGCGCGGCTCTCGATCTGACAGATGACGGTCGTGCTGTTGCCCGCATCGACGGCGCGTTTCATGCCCATCGCGCCGTAGCCGGCGAAGCGCGGCGAGCTCGAGAAGCCGCGCTCCCCGTCCAGAAAGCGCGTACGGGCGACGAGACGGCGCGCGTCGTCACCCGAGTCGACGTGCGGCACGAGCAGGCCCGACACGCCGAGATCGAGCGCCGACTGGATCGTTGCCGCCTGCATGTCGGGAATTCTGACGAATAGCGGCAGCCCGACCGAGCGCGCGGCGATCACCATGATGTCGAGTGTGCTGCGGTCGAACGGTGCATGTTCGGCATCGATGACCGCGAAATGGAGGCCAGCGCCGCCGAGGATCTCGATGATCTGTGGTGCGCCGGTTTTGACGAAAGTGCCGATCTGGTGTGTGGTGCCGTGCATGACGATGAGGGCCGGTGAAAGCGAAGGGCGCGCGCCGGATCAGAGCGCGGACGGGTTGACAGGCGCGCGGCGGTTCGCGAGTTCCATCGCGAACGCAGTGCCGCCGAGGAGCAGCAAACACAGCGCGGGCAGCAGCATGGCGTAGCTGGCATGGCCGAGCGTTTTGCCGATCCACGGCATCGCGTTCTGTGCGAGGAAGCCGCCGAAGTTGCCGATGCTGCTGATCGCGGCGAGGCTCGCGGCGGCGCGCCGGCCGCTGAAGTATTTGGACGGCAACGACCAGAAGCACGGCAGCAGCAGCGACGTGCACGGCGTGCCCAACACGAGTGCGATGTAGCGGTACACGGGATCGCTGACGAGCAGGCTGACGACGAACGCGACGCAGCCGATCGTGCCGATCGCGGCGGCGGCGACGCGCACCTCGCTATCGCGCTTCAGCATCCGTGGCACGGTCAGCAGAAGCACTGCGGTCAGCGCCCACGGAAGCATCGTCAAAAGGCCGTTGAGCGAACTCGACACGCCGAATCCCTTGATGACGGTCGGCAGCCAGTAGATGATCCCGTACAGCGACGTCAGCAGCAGCGTGTAGCCGAGCGCGAATGCCATCACGACGGGATCGCGCAGCACAGTCCAGACGGTGCCTTCGTGGTTCGTCGACGGCGCTTCGTCGGTGACCATCTTCGCGAGGCGGGCGCGGTCGCCCGGCTCGAGGAAGCGCGCGGTCTCGATGCTCCGCGGCAGGCACAACAGCACGATCGGCGAGAGCACGAGTGCGAACGCGCCCGTCACGATGAACACCCACTGCCAGCCCGCGTGATTCAGCGTGCCGTCGAGCGACAGCAGCATCCCGCCAAATGCGGAGCCGAGCATGTTGCCGAGCGCGCTGCCGAGTGTCAGCAGCGCGACCGCGCGCACCTGGTAACGGCGCGGCAGCCAGACGGTCAGGTAATAGACGAGGCCCGGATACAGGCCCGCTTCCGCCGCGCCGACGAGAAAGCGCAGCGCGGCGAACATCGAGCCCGACGACGTGTAAGCGAGCAGCACCGTCGCGATCCCCCAGCTCAGCATGATCCGGAAGATCCATTTCGGTGCGCCGAAACGGTGGACGCCGAGCGCGCTCGGAATCTCGAAGATCAGGTAGCCGATGAAGAAGAGCGATGACGCGAGGCCGTAAGCCGTCTCGCTCAGGCCAATCTGGTGGACCATCTGCAGCTTCGCGAAGCTGACGTTCATCTTGTCGACGACCGATACCAGGTAGGTCACCATGACAAGCGGCATGATTTTCCACCAGACGCGCCGGATCAGGCGCTCGTCGTACTCGGCAACCGGATTGGCCGTTGCGGCCAGTGAAATCTCCATGTCTCCTCCAACGGGGCGTACCGGCTGCACCGCGCGGTCGCCCGGTGTAACGCCGGCTCTTTTTGTGTGAGAGCGGGGCCGTGCCGGAATGTGCTCGGCCCACGGCGGGCAATACTACGCCGCGCCTATTTCGCTCACCAGCGCGAATCCCATGGATTTCGCACGGTGAAATCCATGGGATCAATCCCCAGAGGACAAAGGACCACCAGGAAGACCGCCAGGCACCTCGCTTTTCGTGCTGCGAAATGTTATCGAAACGCGCTTGGCTCGCCGCGGCGTGCGTGGAACCATACGTCGCGTCGAACTGGGCGGGCCCGGACCCAGGACCCCGCATCGATGACCGCAGCGCCCGTCGCGAACGGGCCATGACAATACGAGGAGACACCATGAAAACATCGTTGACGCTGATCGCTGCCGCAGCATGTGGGATCGCGTGTACCGCTCACGCGCAGAGCAGCGTGACGCTCTACGGCATTGTCGATGCCGGCTATCGCTACAACAGCAATGCGGGCGGCAAGTCGCAGTCCGCCATCGCGGGCGGCAACGAAAGCGCGTCGCGCTTTGGCATCACCGGTAGCGAGGATCTCGGCGGCGGCTATCGCGCCGTTTTCACGTTGGAAAACGGCTTCACGACGACGACGGGCGCGTTGCAGGCCGGCCTGATGTTTGGCCGGCAGGCCTTCGTCGGGCTCGGCACGCCGTTCGGTACGGTCACGCTCGGCCGCCAATACCTGACGCTGTCGAGCTATCTCGGGCCTTTCGAGGCTGGCAGCGACTGGGCGGCGCGCGGCGCGGGCTGGGGGTATCACCCTGGCGGCCTCGACGACGTCGACGGCACAGAGCGTGCGAACAATGCGATCAAGTATGTGAGCCCGCGGTATCGCGGCCTGCAGGTTAGTGCGACCTACAGCCTTGGCGGGGTCGCCGGCGATGTGACCCGCAACGGGATGATCTCGGCCGGCGCAGACTACGCGCAAGGACCGTTCAAGCTCGCGGCCGCCTATCTGTTCGTTAAGAATCCGAACTATTCGCTGTTCGGCAACAATGCGACCAGCAGCGCGACTGGCAATAACATCTCGAGCCCTGTCTTCAGCGGCTACGCGACAGCGGGCTCGCAGCAGGTGTTCGGCGCCGGCACGTCGTACGACATCGGCAAGTTCACTCTTGGCGGGATCTACACGAATACGAAGTTCGCAGATCTCGGCGCGACCGCCGTCGCGGGCGCCACACTGCCCGCGAGCGAAGTCGGCCGGAGCGTGACGTTCAACACCGCGGAGGCGAACCTGAAGTACCGGCTGACACCGGCGCTGCAGTTCGGTCTTGCGTATGCGTATACGCGCGCCAGTTCTTTCAACGGACAAAGCGGCGCGAGCTATCAGCAATGGAATCTCGGTGCAAACTATGCACTCTCGAAGAGGACCGACCTCTACTGCGTGGTGCTGCACGAGAAGGCGGCGGGATACGACTCGACCGGGCATCGCGCGGTTGCTGCGTTGACGTCCGCGACGCCGTCGGCGAGCGACACGCAGACTGGCTTTACCGTCGGAATCCGACACCTGTTCTAGACGCCGGCCAAGGCCCGGCGTCACGAAGCAACCTGTATTTGAATGGAGATGACATGCGTTCCACGCAACCCGTAGCGGCTGGTTCTTCCGGCCAAACTGTCAAGCTGTTCGATTCGCACGCGCACCTCGTTGCGGACGACATGACGCGCTACCCGCGTAATCCGATGAAACGCTCGCCGAATGCGCCGCCGCGCCTGCCGGGTGTGATCGGTCTACCGGGCGGCAAGCACGGCCCGAACCCGATCAACGAAGTGCCGGACGTAACGCGAATGCTGCCGTGGATGCGCGAAGCGGGTGTCGTCGAAGCCGTTGCGGTCCAGAAGCGGATGGTCTACCGATACGACAATAGCTATATTCTCGACTCGTCCGACGCGCATCCGGACACTTTCTCGGCTGTCGTGATTCTCGACGCCGAGGACGAGCACACGCCGTCGCTCGTGCGCAGCTACGTTGAAAAGCACGGCCTGGCCGGCGTGCGCCTGTTCGGCGGCCGCGAGCCCGACGGTACGATGCCGTGGCTGGATTCGCCGCGCGCGCTGCAGACGTGGGCCGTCGCGAACGAACACGGAATCGTGATGGACATCGAAGTGCTCGCCGCGGGCGGCGGTGGGCCGTCGGTGCAGGCGATCATCGCGCTCGCGCGGCGATTCCCTCGTCTGCGCGTGGTACTCGACCACATGCTCGAACCGGAGGTCGAGGATGACAACTTCGGCTTCGACTCCCGCTTCGAGCCGCTTGCGGCCGAGCCGAACATCTTTTTCAAGTTCACGTCGATCAATCTCGACATCTATCGCGAGACGGATACGCCGGCGGACCAGGCGCTGCGCCGTGCGGTCGACATGTTCGGCGCAGACCGGATCATGTGGGGCTCGGATATCGGTACGTCGTCGGGTACGTATCGGGATATGGTGCAGCGGATTCTCGGCGCGACCGCGCTACTGACCGAAGTGGAACGTCACGCGGTGTTGTACGAAACCGGCAAGGCCGTGTTCGTGAAAGGCGGCCTGCGCGGTTGACGCGACCCAGATCTGAAAAGGAGATATCGATGTTTCTCGACCCGGCGAAAACGCCAGGCTTCAAGCGCACGCTGTTCAACGCGATCGTCGCGCCGCGGCCGATCGGCTGGATCAGCACGATTAACGGTAACGGGCAGGTGAATCTCGCGCCGTTCTCGCACTTCAATCTCGTGTCGACCGCGCCGCCCGTCGTGATGTTTTCATGCAATGCGCCAGCCGACCGGCATGAAAAGGACACCGTGACCAACATCCGCGAGACGGGCGAATTCGTCACGAATCTCGTGACATGGAACCTGCGTGAGCCGATGAACATGAGTTCGATCGACGCCCCATACGGAACCGACGAATTCGAGCTGGCCGGGCTCGAGAAGGCCCCGAGCGTTCTGGTGAAGCCACCGCGCGTCGCCGCCTCGCCCGCGAGCATGGAGTGCCGGCTGCTGCGGATTCTCGACATCGAGCCGACCGGGCCGGGCGAGACGTTCAGCCGGGTCGTGTTCGGACGCGTCGTCGGTGTGCATCTCGACGAGCGCTTCGTCGGCGCGGACGGCCGCTTCGATACGGTGCTCGCCGAGCCGCTGACACGCCTCGACGGCAATCGCTACGCGACCGTCGGGCGACTCGATGAATTGGGCCGTCCGAGCCCGCGCAATAACTGATTTCCTACAAGTAAGGATTCCGATATGACGATTTCGACCGATACCGGCGTGCGGAGCACCGCCGTTTACGATCTGGCGCCGGGCGCGGTTGCGCGCGGCCAGAATTTCTTCGTTCAATGGCTGCAGGGCGACGGTGCCGCGTTCAATGCGACGAGCTCGCGCGAAATGATGTTGCTGCTTCCCGATGACGGTGCCGAAGTGCGTATCGGCGACGGCCCCGCGCAGCCGGTGCCGGGGCGCAGCGTCTGCGTGGTGCCCGCGGGCAACGTGAGTGTGCGGCCGGCAGACGGCAGCCGCGCGGTGCTGATTGCGTCGTCGCGTCCGGACCTGTCGACCGATGCCGCGTGCAACTCGGCGGACTACGACGAGCCCGACTTGCGGATCGTCGGCAGCGACGCCGGCTATCGGCGCACGCGCAGCGCGGGAGAATTGCAGGTGATCGGGATAGACGACATCACGCCGCCCGCCGACAAGCCGAGGCTCAAGATGCTGCAGACCGACACGCTCAGCATCAATTGGGTCGAATACCAGGATGCACGCGATCGCTCGAAGCTGAGCCCGCACAGTCATGCGGATTTCGAGCAGGGCTCGCTCGCGATCGAAGGGCATTTCATCCACCATTTGCGGGTGCAGTGGGGGGCGGACGCGAATGCATGGCGCGACGATGAGCATCTCGAAGCTGGGCCGGCATCGATGATTGCGGTCCCGGTGCAGTTGATCCACACGACGGAAGGAGTCGGCGCCGGCCGTCATTTGCTGATCGACGTGTTTTCTCCGCCGCGCCATGACTTCATCGGCAAGGGCTGGGTCGCGAACGCGGCCGACTATGTGCGCGACTGACCGCTAGCGGGGCGCCGCGTGTCCGTGTTACGTAACCGCCGGCGTCGCGCGCAGCGCCGCGAGCGCCAGCACCGTGCGCATCAGCGGAGCGTCGACGCCGAGCCGCGCCGCGCATTCGAGCGGCGCGCCGAGAATGGCGCCGAGTTCGAGCGGGCGGCCCGCTTCAAGATCCCGCAGCATCGAAGTCTTGACAGCGCCGAGTTCGCGCGTTTGCGCGATGCGCTGTGCTACGTCGATATCGAGTGCGAGCCCCGCATGCCGGCCGATGGCGAGGCACTCGGTCATCAGCTGTTCATAGATGCTGCGTGTGCGGGAATCGTCGAGCAGGCGGTCGGTACTGGCCTGCGTGAGCACGCTCAGCGGATTGGAGCACGCATTGCCGAGCAGCTTGATCCACAGGTCGCGCCGGATGTCGTCGCTCGCGGTGGTCGGCAAACCTGCGTCCGTCAGGATACGCGCCCAGCAGGCGGCCCGCTCGCTGACGCCGCCACGCGGTTCGCCGAGTGTGATCCGGCCGCCGCTGTGATGCTGAACGACACCGGGCGCGGGCGAACTGCACGAGGCCATCACGCTGCCGCCGAGCACCTGCGCGAACGGCAGTGCCCTGTCGATGCCGCCGTCCGGATCGACGCTCGTCAGCCGCAATCCCTGGAGCGGGTGGTCAGGCGCGAGGCAGTACCACCACGGCAGCCCGTTGCCGACCGGCAGCACGACGGTGCCGGTGCCAACGAGTGGCGCGAGCGATGCAGCGAGCGCTGGCAGCGCGTACGATTTCAGCGCGATCACGACGAGATCCTGCGGTCCAATTTCGTCGGCGCGGGCGCACGCGTTGACCGCGATAGTGCGCTGGGGTTCGCCGGGGCTCGTGTAGCGCAGGCCCGACGAGGCGAGCGCGTCGAGCGTGTTGCCGCGCGCGAGCACGGACACCTGATGACCGGCGAGCGCGAGGCGGGCAGCGAAATGGCCGCCGATCGCACCGGCGCCCACGATGCCGATACGGCGCGCCTGTTGGGAAAATGCATTCATGACAAAAGTTTTCAAGTCGTTGGCGTTTGCGCATTGTCGGCGCATGTCCTCGGTCGCCGAGCGTTTTCTGCCGGCTTTTCTCCTGGCGGAATCGGCCGTTGCCGCGGGTCTGCCGTGCATCGCGTCGCCTCATTTCATATAAGGAATACTCGAGATGTCGATTGACAGTGCGACGCTGAAACGCGTCACCGCGCAACTCTACGAGCGTTCGCTAAAGACGATTCCCGACGATACGCGCGCGTTCTTGCAGAATGCTTCGGAGCGCGAAACGAATCCGACCGGACGGACGACGCTGAAGATCCTCGTCGAGAGCGCCGACGGTGCGCGCCGCGACGATTCGCTCGTGTGCAGCGACGTCGGCATTCCGACGTACAGCATCAAGATCGGTACGCGCGTGCAATTCGACGGGCCGGTGCGGGCGGCGATCCGGGACGGCTTCGCCGAGCTCGTGGCGTCGATCTCGCCGCCGATCCTGAAGATGGTGACCAATCCGCTCACGCACGAGCGCAGCTACGCGGGCAAGGACATGCCGATAGTCAGCTTCGATCTGATCGACGACGCGGACTACGTCGACATCGTCTGTTCGCCGAAGGCGATGGGGACGGGACGCTGGGAGGCGATTGACGCGTTCGTCTATCCGACCCATGACCAGATCGAGCGCTTCGTACTCGACACGATGCTGCGTGCGGGTTCGCAACCGTGTCTGCCGCTGGTGATCGGTGTCGGTATCGGCGGCACGTTCGACTATGCCGCGCGGCTCGCGAAGGAGCAGATGCTGCGGCCGTTCGGGCAAACCAATCCGGAGCCCATGCTCGCGAAGATGGAGCAGCGTCTACTCGACGCGATCAATAAGATGGGCTTCGGGCCGATGGGCACGGGCGGCGACACGACTGCGATGGCGGTCCATATCGACTACGCCGCGAGTCACGGCTTCGTGCCCGTCGCCGTCTGTTTCAACTGCTGGATCAACCGTCGCACGGCCGCTCGCATCTATGGCGACGGCCGTGTCGAATTTCTGGAGGGCGGACGATGAGCCGCGTACACGATCTGACATTGCCGCTGACTCGTGAGCAGGTGCTCGATCTGCGGCTCGGCGACATGGTACGGCTGACGGGGGAGATCACCGTCAGCATCGGGCTGCCGACGCACAAGCGTCTCGCGCAGGCGATCGAGGACGGCGCGCCGCTGCCGGTCGATCTGCGCGACGGGGCGTTCTTTCATCTGAGCACGTATGTGAACGAGACACCGGACGGGCCGGAGGCGCTTTATTTGAACCCGAGCACCAGCACGCGCTACACCCCCTGGATGCCGACGCTGATCCGCGGCCTCGGTGTGCGGCTCGTCGGCGGGAAAGGCGGGCTCGACGATGCCAGTGCGATGGCGCTGCGCGATTGCGGATGCGCGTATCTGTCGTTTCCCGGCGGGGGGCTGAATCTGCTGTCGCGTGCGCTCCGCCGGGTCGTTGCCATGAACTGGACGGAATATATCTCGCAGTTCAGGCTGCTGACGCTCGAGGTCGAGCAGCTCGGACCGGCGACCGTCGCGATCGACGCACTAGGCAACAGCCTCTATACGCAGTTGCATGAGCGGGCGGTCGAACGCATGCCGTCGATCGTCGGCGAGCTTGGGCATCGTTGATGCGAAGTTTGAACTGGGGGCGAATGATTGCAAAAAGTTCGCCTTCCAGGAACACGTCGGCTCCTGGTGGACCTACATCAGAACAATATCGTACTGCTCCTGACTCAAATTCGACTCCACCTGCAACGACACCGGCTTGCCGATGAAATCGATCAGCATCGCAAGGTGCTGCGATTCTTCTTCAAGAAACAGATCGATCACCTGCTGCGACGCCACCACGCGGAACTCGCGCGGATTGAACTGCCGCGACTCACGCAGAATCTCGCGCAGCACGTCATAGCAAACGGTACGCGCGGTCTTCACCTGCCCCTTGCCCTGGCAAACCGGACATGGCTCGCACAGCACATGCGCGAGCGATTCGCGCGTGCGCTTGCGCGTCATCTCCACGAGCCCAAGTTGCGAGAAGCCATTCACGGTCACGCGCGTGCGATCGCGCGACAACGCCTTCTTCAATTCGCCAAGCACCTGGTCGCGATGCTCGGTGTTTTCCATATCGATGAAATCGATGATGATGACGCCGCCCAGATTGCGCAGCCGCAATTGCCGCGCGATCGTATGCGCGGCTTCGAGGTTGGTCTTGAAGATCGTGTCGTCGAAGTTGCGCGCGCCGACATAACCGCCGGTGTTCACGTCGATCGTGGTCATCGCCTCGGTCTGATCGATCACGAGATAACCGCCCGACTTCAGATCCACGCGGCGCGACAACGCGCGCTGAATCTCGGCCTCGATGTTGTACAGATCGAAAAGCGGCCGTTCGCCCGTGTAGTGATGCAGCTTCGACGACACCGCCGGCGTAAACTCCGCCGCGAAATCGGCGAGCATTTGATGCGTCTCGCGCGAATCGACCTGAATGCGCGACGTTTCATCGTTAACGAAATCGCGCAGCACGCGCTGCGCGAGATTCAGATCCTGGTAGAGCAGGCTCGTGGGCGGCATGCGCTGCCCCTGCGACAGAATCGTCGCCCATGTCTTGCGCAGATACGCGACGTCGGCGGCGAGCTCTTCGCTCGTTGCATCCTCTGCGATCGTGCGCACGATGTAGCCGCCTTTCTCGTCGGCGGGCAGCACGGCGGTCAGACGCGCGCGCACGGCCTCGCGCTCGGCTTCGCTTTCGATCTTCTGCGAGATGCCGATATGCGGCTCCTGCGGCAGATACACGAGCGTGCGCCCGGCGATGCTGACCTGCGTGGACAGACGCGCGCCCTTCGTGCCGATCGGGTCTTTCACGACCTGCACCATTAGCGTCTGACCTTCGAAGACGATCTTTTCGATCGGCTGATGCGGCGTTTGATGCTGTGCTTCGCCCGCAATGCGCGGATGCCAGATATCGGCGACATGAAGGAACGCGGCGCGTTCGAGGCCGATGTCGATGAATGCCGACTGCATGCCCGGCAGCACTCGCACGACCTTGCCGAGATAGACATTGCCGACGCGCCCGCGCGACAGCGTCCGTTCGACATGAAGTTCCTGGACGGCGCCTTGTTGAACGAGCGCGACGCGCGTTTCTTGCGGCGTGACATTAATCAGGATTTCTTCATTCATGGTGTTGTTCTAGAAGTCGATGCGCGCTGCGCGCAGGAGGGCAGCAGTTTCAAAAAGCGGCAAACCCATGATACCCGAATAGGACCCGTCGATATGCTCGATAAACTCCGCCGCGCGTCCCTGCACGCCATAAGCGCCCGCTTTGCCGAGCGGCTCGCCGCTTGTTGCATAGCGGCGGATCGCGTCGGCATGCACTGCGGCAAAACGCACCTTCGACACCGACAACGCCGCGGGCAGCAAGGCACCTGCGGCGTCGATCACCGCGACGGCGGTCAGCACTTCGTGCGTGCGTCCCGCGAGGCGCGTGAGCATCGTGACGGCGTCGTCGGCATCGACGGGCTTGCCGAGAATCGCGTCGTCGATCGTGACGGTCGTGTCCGCCACGAGGATCGGCCGCGCCGCGTGGCCGCCGTCGACGAGCCGCGCACGCGCCGCCTGCGCCTTCGCGATGCACACGCGCTGCACGTAATCGCGCGCGGGTTCGCCGGGCAGTTCGGCTTCGAGCGCCTCGGCATCTTCATCGGGACGCGGCAGCAGCAGTTCGAAACGCACGCCGAGCTGTTGCAGCAGCTCCTGGCGGCGCGGACTTTGCGAGGCGAGGTAGACGAACGGATGCAGCGAAGCGGAAGGTGTCGGCATGAACGGGTCTCGAGGAAGCGGATTGCCTGAAGGCGGTGGGTGCGGTGAGTGCGATGAACGCAGTGAGCGCGGATGAGCGGGCAGGGCGAGCGCTGGCGAGGTGCGCCGGTCGATGTGTCCGCAATGCAGTGCCGGACGCAACGATCGGCGCGGCGATCATCACATCGCCGGACGCGCGTCGCCGCCCGTGCCTCGGGCGCTCACGCGCGATGATAGGGGTGATTCTGCGTGATGGTCCACGCGCGGTAAAGCTGTTCGGCAAGCAGCACGCGCACCATCGCGTGCGGCAAGGTGAGGCTCGATACGCGCAGCATCATATCGGCGCGCGCCTTCAGATCGGGATCGAGCCCGTCCGCGCCGCCGATCAGAAAGGCCACGTCGCGCCCGTCCTGCTGCCAGCCAGGCAGCGCGCCGGCAAGCTGCATCGTGGTCCAGTCCTTGCCGCGTTCGTCGAGCGCGACGATGCGCGCGTTTTTCGGCAACGCGGCTTCGATTTTCTGCCGCTCGGCCGCCATCACGCTTTCGGCCGGGCGTCCCGACGAACGCTGCTCGGGTTTGATCTCGCGCAGTTCGATGCGCAACTCGGGCGGCATGCGTTTCGCGTACTCGTCGAAGCCGGTGGCGATCCAATCCGGCATCTTGTGGCCGACGGCGAGAATATGCAGTTTCATCGCGGGGAAAGTAGCGGTGTGCCGGCCACGGCCGGCTTACTTGCGGCGTGCCGCCGTCTTGCGCGCGGGCTTCGCGGCCGGCGCTTCCTCGTCTTCTTCCTCGTCGGCGTCGCTCGCGCGCGCGCCGCCGAACGGATTCGGCGTGGACAGCTTGATGCGCACCGGTTTGTCGCCCCAGATTTCTTCGAGGTTGTAGTACTGGCGCAGCGCCGGTTGCAGGATGTGAACGATCGCGTCGCCGCAATCGACCAGCACCCATTCGCCGATGTCCTCGCCTTCGGTGCTGACGATGTCGCCGCCGGCTTCCTTGACGCTTTCGCGCACGCTCGAGGCGAGCGCCTTGGTTTGCCGGTTCGAGGTGCCGCTCGCGACGATCACGCGATCGAACAGCGCGGTCAGGTGGCTGGTGTTGAACACCTTGATGTCTTGCGCTTTGACGTCTTCGAGAGCGTCGACGATCACGCGTTGCAGTTTGCGAATATCCATGAGGTTACCGGTGGTACAGATGATGTTGAAGAATATAGTTCCACACCGCGGCGGGAACATGACTGGCGGCTTTGCCGTGCGTTTTGTCGTGCGTCTTGCCGTGTGCTTCGTCGTGCGCTTCGCCGTGCGTCCTGCCGCTCGTTGAAGCGAGCTGGCGGCTCACCTGTTCGCGCAGATGCGCGCGAATGTCGGTGGCCGACACGTTGAACGCGAGCGTCGTGTCGATCAGCAGATGCCCGCACGGCGTCGCTTGCAGCACTTCGGCGCTGGCCTTGCGCGCGGCGATTTCCCGCGCGACCGCGGGCGGTATCGACGCGAGATCGAAGCCGGGCCGCGTGGCCGCGCAGATATGCGCGAAGTCGAACAGATGCCGCCACTCGTGCCACGTGTCGAGATGCACGAGCTGATCCGCGCCCATGAGCAGCGTGATCGACGCGTCGTTGCCCTCGCGCTCGCGCCAGCGGCGCAGCGTGTCGATCGTGTAGGTCGGGCCGTCGTGATCGATTTCGTCGGTCGCGACGCGTACGGTCGCGCCGGGCAGCGTGAGCGAGCCGGCCGCTGCGCGCGTCATCGCGAGCCGGTGCACGGCCGGCGACACGTCCGCTTTCTGCCACGGCTGGCCGGCCGGCAGCAGCACCAGTTCGGTCAGCCGCAGCACGTCGGCGAAACGCCGCGCGAGCGCGAGGTGGCCGTCGTGGATCGGATCGAAGGTGCCGCCCAGCAGACCGATCCGGCGGGGCAGGGCGACAGGATGAGCGTTCGGCTTCAGGTGAGGATCCTCGAGCGTGACTTGCGCTTGACCTTGAGCGTGACCATGAGCAGGGCGGACACCGCGTCACACCCACTCGCGCGGCACGAGAAAATCGCTGTAAAGGCGCGCTTCCGGCGTGCCCGGCTCGGGCTGCCAGTCATAGCGCCAGTTCACAACCGGCGGCATCGACATCAGGATCGATTCCGTGCGTCCGCCGCTCTGCAGTCCAAACAGTGTGCCACGGTCGAAGACCAGATTGAACTCGACGTAGCGGCCGCGCCGGTATGCCTGGAATGCGCGCTCGGCTTCGCCGTACGGCATGTTGCGGCGCTTCTCGATGATCGGCAGGTAGGCTTTGAGAAAGCCTTCGCCGACGCTCCTCGCCATCGCGAACGACTGGTCGAAGCCCGGCGCCGAGAAATCGTCGAAGAAAATCCCGCCGATGCCGCGTGCTTCGTTGCGGTGCTTGAGGAAGAAATATTCGTCGCACCAGCGCTTGAAGCGCGGGTACAGGTCTGCGCCGTACGGTTCGAGCGCATCGCGGCACACGCGATGAAAATGCCGCGCGTCCTCTTCATAACCGTAGTACGGCGTGAGGTCCATGCCGCCGCCGAACCAGAACACCGGCTCTTCGCCTTCCTTCGTCGCGACGAGCAGGCGCACGTTCATGTGCACGGTCGGGCAGTGCGGATTGTGCGGGTGCAGCACGAGCGACACGCCCATCGCCTCGAAGCCGCGCCCGGCCAGTTGCGGCCGCGCGGCGCTCGCCGAGCCCGGCAGTGCGTCGCCCGCGACGTCCGAGAAGCCGATGCCCGCGCGCTCGAAGAACTGCCCGCCTTCGAGAATCCGCGTGACGCCGCCGCCGCGCAGCTTTTCGCCGGGCGCGCGCTGCCACGTGTCGGTCGCGAACGGCGTGCCGTCGAAGGCGCCGAGCGTGTCCGCGATATGCGATTGCAGGCCTTGCAGCCAACTGCGCACAGCCTGTGCGTCGTAGCTCGAATCGGTCATGAATGCAGGTGCTGAGGGCGGCACGCTCGTCGTGCCGCGGGTTCTTCGAAAGAGGGCTCCGGCTGCGCCGGCGTCGGGCCGGAGCCTGCACGGGCGGGCCGCTGGTTCGGATTGCGCGGGCGCAGGAGCCGGGGGAAGGCAGCGGCCCGCCGCTTCAGCCGGTTGGTTCGCGGGCCCGTGCCCGTTACTCGCGACGAGCGCGAAAAGCGCAGTGTAGCGCGCGTCGCGCAGCCTGCCCGCACTGCGGCGCCCGCGGCGTGCTGCCGTTGACGGTGCACGCGGGCGGGCCGGCCGCTTATAGCTTGCTTTCGGGCTTGCTGTCGGTGCGCGCGTCGTGCTTGCGGTTCAGCGCGCGGTAGCCGATGTCGCGGCGATACTGCATGCCGTCGAACGCGATCTGGTTGATCGTTTCGTAGGCGGCTGCCTGCGCGGTGCGCACCGAATCCGCCAGACCGACCACGCACAGCACGCGGCCGCCCGAGGTGGCCAGCTTGCCGTCCGTGAGCGTGGTGCCCGCGTGGAACGTGACCGAATCCTCGGTTTCGGCGGGAATGCCGTGGATGCGATCGCCCTTGCGCGGCGTGTCCGGATAGTTGTGCGCGGCGAGCACGACGCCCAGTGCGGTGCGGCGATCCCATTCGAGTTCGACCGTATCGAGCGTGCCCGCGATCGCCTGCTCCACTACCTTCGAATAGTCGCCCTTCAGGCGCGCCATGATCGGCTGCGTTTCGGGGTCGCCCATGCGGCAGTTGAATTCGAGCGTCTTCGGGTTGCCTTGCGCGTCGATCATGAGACCCGCGTACAGGAAGCCGGTGTAGCGAATGCCTTCCTTCTCCATGCCACGCACCGTCGGCACGATGATTTCGCGCATCACGCGCGCATGCAGCTGCGGCGTGACGATCGGTGCGGGCGAGTAGGCGCCCATGCCGCCCGTGTTCGGACCCTGGTCGCCGTCGAGCAGACGCTTGTGGTCCTGGCTCGACGCGAGCGGCAGCACGTGCTTGCCGTCGACCATCACGATGAAGCTCGCCTCCTCGCCAGCGAGGAATTCCTCGATCACGACGCGCGCGCCGGCGTCGCCCAGCTTGTTGTCCGACAGCATCATGTCGACGGCGACGTGCGCTTCTTCGAGCGTCTGCGCGACCACGACGCCCTTGCCGGCGGCGAGGCCGTCGGCCTTGATGACGATCGGCGCACCCTTCGCGTCGAGATACGCATGCGCGGCGGCGACGTCGGCGAAGGTTTCGTATTCGGCGGTCGGAATGCCGTGGCGCTTCATGAACGCCTTCGCGAAGTCCTTCGAGCTTTCGAGCTGGGCGGCTTCCCTGGTCGGCCCGAAGATCTTCAGGCCGCGCGAGCGGAACAGGTTGACGATGCCCGCCGCGAGCGGCGCTTCCGGCCCGACCAGCGTGAAGGCGATCTGCTCTTTTTCGACGAAATCCGCGAGCGCAGCCGGCTCGGTGATGTCGACGTTGCGCAGACGTTCGTCCTGAGCGGTGCCACCGTTGCCCGGCGCGACGTAGACGAGCTGGACCCGCGGCGATTGCGCGAGCTTCCATGCGAGCGCATGTTCGCGACCGCCGGAACCGACGACGAGTAACTTCATGTGAATCCCCGAGACTTGAAAACCATAAACGGCCGGGCGGTTGGCCCAGCCGTGCAATAAACCATCAACAGCGAGCGGCTACAGCGAGCAACGCCATAACGGGCAACTACAGCGCGAACCCGCCTGAAGCGGCGGCGCAGCGCGCGAAACGCGCGGGCGTTGTCCGCCATCTTCCCAATGAACGCTCGACGAATGGTGCAATGACCCGGCGGCGCGCCGCGGCTCCTTATGAGCCGCACCCATGAGCCGCACTCATGACGCGCGCCCCGCGCGGATGGCGCGCTTATTCGTCGGCGATCGATGCGTTTGTATAGACTTCCTGCACGTCGTCCAGATTTTCCAGCGCGTCGAGCAGTTTCTGCATTTTCACGGCGTCGTCACCGGTGAATTCGACTTCGGTCTGCGGCTTCATCGTGACTTCGGCCAGTTCGGCCTTGAAGCCCGCCGCTTCGAGCGCAGCCTTCACCTTCGAAAAATCGTTCGGCGGGCACAGCACTTCGATACTGCCGTCTTCGTTCGTGACGACGTCGTCAGCGCCGGCTTCGAGCGCGGCTTCCATGAGCTTGTCTTCCGGCGTGCCGGGCGCGAACAGGAACTGGCCGACGTGATCGAACATGAACGACACCGAGCCGTCCGTGCCCATGTTGCCGCCGTTCTTCGAGAACGCGTGACGCACTTCCGCGACCGTGCGGGTGCGGTTGTCGGTCATCGTGTCGACGATCACCGCCGCGCCGCCGATGCCGTAGCCTTCGTAGCGGATTTCCTCGTAGTTCGCGCCGTCCGCGCCGCCGACGCCGCGCTGGATCGCGCGGTTGATGTTGTCCTTCGGCATGTTCGCGTCGTACGCTTTTTCGACGGCGAGCCGCAGGCGCGGGTTCGAGTCGATCTCGCCGCCGCCCATACGCGCCGCGACCTGGATTTCCTTGATGAGCCGCGTCCAGACCTTGCCGCGCTTGGCATCGGCCGCTGCTTTCTTATGCTTGATGTTGGCCCATTTCGAATGACCCGCCATACTTTTCTCCGTCGCGCGCGCCAGCGGGGCGCACGCATTGTGCAATTGTCGTTGCGATGTCGGGCGCTCGCGTGTTGCGCCTCGATGTCAAACTGTCCGGCAGCACGGCTGCCTTTGCCTGTGTTTGCTTGTCCTGGCCCGCGCCTGACTGCCTTTGCCCGCCGGCGCTGGTGCCCGTTCGCTCCGGCTCGAGCCGGAGCGGGCCCGGGAAGGGGGGCGAAGTCCGGCGGCGCAGTGGGAGCAGGGCGGCGTGCGCGCGGCAAACGTGGCGCCGCTGGACAGGCGCCGCATGCTCCCACGTGAAAGCGCGGTGCGCCAGCCGATGCGACAGGCCGGAGTTGCAGCGAAGTTGCAAGTCGAGCCGTGCGGTGAGCAGATTCGAATTTTATCACGCCGCGAGGGTGCGGCCGAGGGGGCTGAGGCGCGAAACCGGGCGGAAATGTAATGAAAATGAAGCGCAAACCCGGCCCGCGCCGCTCTCAGTTCTTGGTCCCGAACAACCGGTCCCCTGCGTCGCCGAGGCCCGGCACGATGTACGCATGCTCGTTCAGATGCGAGTCGAGCGAGGCGACGAACAGCTTCACGTCCGGATGCGCGTCCTGGAACACCTGCACGCCCTCGGGCGCGGCGACGAGCGCGAGGAACAGAATGTTCTCGCCGGCCACGTTGCGGCGCTTGAGCACGTCGACCGCGTGCACGGCCGAGTAGCCGGTCGCGACCATCGGATCGCACAGGATGAACACGCGGTCTTCGAGGTCCGGCAGCCGCACGAGGTATTCGACCGGGCGATGGTCGTCGGCGCGATACACGCCGATGTGGCCCACGCGCGCCGACGGCACCAGCTCGAGCAGGCCGTCCGACATGCCGATGCCCGCGCGCAGCACCGGCACGATCGCGAGCTTCTTGCCGGCGATTACCGGCGCGTCGATCTCGACGAGCGGCGTGGTGATGCGGCGCGTGGTCATCGGCAGGTTGCGGGTGATCTCGTAGCCCATCAGCAGCGTGATTTCGCGCAGCAACTCGCGGAACGTGCGGGTCGACGTGTCCCGATCGCGCATGTGCGACAGCTTGTGCTGGATCAGCGGGTGATCGAGGATGAAAAGATTGGGAAAACGGCTGTCCTGGGTCATGGCGGGGGCGCACGCGGCGGCAAGGTGGATCGGTTCGGCGCGCCGGCCGCTGCGCGCGTCGCCTGGCTCCCGGATTCACGGAGACAGGCGACGGGTGCGAAGAACTCGGCAGACGGATGGGCGCGCCACGCCGCAAGTTTACCGAAAGAGTGCCGCCCGACGATACCGGAGATTGCAGTGGTCCGGCACAGTCCGGCACTGATTCTTCTAGAATCGGGGGAAACTTTGCCACGCCCGCGCGCCGCGCGCCGGGACTACGTCACGAGGACACACACATGGATATGGGAATCGCAGGACGTACGGCGCTCGTCTGCGCAGCCAGCAAGGGTTTGGGACGTGGCTGCGCCGAAGCGCTCGCCGCCGAGGGCGTCAATCTGACGATTGTCGCGCGCACGGCCGAAACGCTGGAGGCGACCGCCGCCGAGATCCGCAAGCAGAGCGGCGTCGAGGTCAAGACGGTCGCCTGCGACATCACCACGCCCGAAGGCCGCGCGGCGGCGCTCGCCGCCTGTCCGCAGCCGGACAT
This sequence comes from Paraburkholderia susongensis, assembly GCF_900177725.1. Taxonomy (GTDB): domain Bacteria; phylum Pseudomonadota; class Gammaproteobacteria; order Burkholderiales; family Burkholderiaceae; genus Paraburkholderia; species Paraburkholderia susongensis. Next base: position 667,301 of record NZ_FXAT01000004.1, read on the forward strand.
TCTGGTCAACAACGCGGGCGGCCCGCCGCCGGGCGACTTCCGCAACTTCACGCACGAGGACTGGATTCGCGCGTTGGAAGGCAACATGCTCACGCCGATCGAGCTGATCCGCCAGACCATCGACACGATGAGCGCGCGCGGCTTCGGGCGCATCGTCAACATCACGAGTTCGGCGGTGAAAGCGCCGATCGACGTGCTTGGCCTCTCGAACGGCGCGCGCTCGGGCCTGACCGGCTTCGTCGCGGGACTCGCGCGCAAGGTCGCGCCCACCGGCGTGACGATCAACAACCTGCTGCCGGGGCTGTTCGACACGGACCGCATCGCCGTGACGTTCGAGGCGCAGGCGAAGGCGCAAAACATTTCCATCGACGAAGCGCGCAAGCAGCGCATGAAGACGATTCCCGCCGCGCGCTTCGGCAATCGCGACGAGTTCGGCCGCGCCTGCGCGTTCCTGTGCAGCGTGCACGCCGGGTACATCACCGGGCAGAACTGGCTGATCGATGGCGGGGCTTATCCTGGGACGTTTTGAACCCGGTACGTACCGGGAGGGAAAGGATTGGGCGGGTACGTGCCAACGCATAACAACAGTCACAACGATTTGAGGAGTCTTACGTCATGACCACCCGCATTGCGCTGATCGCACACGATCACAAGAAGGACGATATCGTCAAACTGGCCGGCGAATACGCCGACACGCTCGCGCGCTGCGAGATCGTCGCGACCGGCACGACCGGCGGGCGCATCAGCGACGCGCATGGGCTCAAGGTCGAGCGCATGCTGTCCGGTCCGCACGGTGGTGACCTGCAGATCGGCGCGCAACTCGCGGAAGGGCGGGTGGACATGGTGATCTTCCTGCGCGACCCGATGACGCCGCAGCCGCACGAACCGGACATCAACGCGCTCGTGCGCGCCTGCGACGTGCACAACATTCCGTGCGCGACGAACATTTCGACCGCGCGCATGGTGCTCGACGTGCTGACGCTGCGTCTCACGGGGCAGGCCTGAAGCCTGGCCGCGGTTGCAGCGAGGCGCAAGCGAGGCACCGGCGAAGCGCAAGCAACTCATAAGCAACGCGCGAGCCGGATACGAGTCTGGCAAAAGCAGGACACGAACAACACGACAATCCAGATCAAGGAGACATGATGGTCAAGGCAATCCGATTCGATAAAGCCGGCGGCCCGGAAGTGATGAAATGGGTCGACGTGGAGGTGGGCGAGCCGGGCGCGGGCGAAATCCGCATCCGCCAGACGGCGGTCGGCCTCAACTATATCGACGTGTATTTCCGCACCGGCCGCTATCCGTTGCCGCTGCCGGGAGGCCTCGGCGTGGAGGCGGCCGGCGAGATCAGCGCGGTCGGCGCGGGTGTCGCCGGGCTCGAGGTGGGCGATCGCGTCGCCTACGTCGCGCGGCCGCCCGGGGCGTATGCGCAGGAGCGCGTGCTGCCGGCTGCGCAGGTCGTCAAGCTGCCCGACGCGGTGAGCGACGAGCAGGCCGCCTCGGTGATGCTGCAGGGGCTGACCGCGCAGTATCTGCTGCGCCGCACGTATCGCGTGAAGGCCGGCGACACGATCCTGATCCAGGCCGCGGCGGGCGGCGTCGGCCTGCTCGTGTGCCAGTGGGCGAAGGCGCTCGGCGCGACCGTGATCGGCACGGTCGGCTCCGACGAAAAGGCCGAGATCGCCAAAGCGCACGGCTGCGATCATGCAATCGTCTACACACGCGAGAACTTCACGAAGCGCGTGCGCGAGATCACCAATGGCGCGGGCGTGCCGGTCGTGTACGACTCGATCGGCAAGGACACGTTCGAGAAGTCGCTCGACTGCCTCGCGCCGCTAGGTCTTTTCGTGAGCTTCGGCAATGCGTCGGGGCCGCTGCCGCCGATCGATTCGTCGGAATTCGCCGGGCGCGGTTCGCTCTTCTTTACGCGCCCGACGCTCTTTACCTATATCGCCAAACGCAGCGATTACGAGGCGATGTCGGCGGAGCTGTTCGATGTGCTCGTCTCGGGCAAGGTCAGGACGAGCATCAATCAGCGTTACGCGCTGGCGGACGTCGGCCAGGCGCATGCGGATCTCGAAGGCCGCCGCACGACGGGCTCGACGATTCTGCTGCCGTAAAGGCCGAAGCAGCGGACTAACTCCGCAAAAGCAGAAGCCGCCGCATCGACGCGGCGGCCAATAGCGCGGCCAACACTCCACGTCGGTTCATCGCACCCAGGGCCGCGCCATCTTCCGATGGCGTGGCCCTTCCACGTTTACGCGATTTTTACGCGTGCCCCGCCATCTTTGACCAGCCCTTTAGGCGCATCGGCATACCGTTCTATCTATCCAAAGTCCGTTAATGGAGAACAAGAATGGATGTGCTGTATGTCGGGGGGCTCGCGCTGTTTGCCGTGCTGACCTTTGGACTGATTGGCGGCTGCGAGAAGCTGATGCAGTTCCGCCGCGGGCAGGGAGCGCGCTCATGACCTGGATGCTCTGGCTGGCGGGCGCGTCGACCGCGCTGCTGTTCATTTATCTCGTGTATGCGTTGCTGCGCGCGGAGGACATTGAATGAACGCGAACAATGTCCTGCAGGCGAGCATTTTCATCGTCGTGCTGCTGGCCGCCGCGGTGCCGGTGGCGAGCTATCTCGGCGCGGTGATGGATGGCAGCTCGCGCGTGGTGCGCTTTGGCGCGCCGCTCGAGCGGCTGCTCTACCGGATCGCGGGCGTCGATCCATCCGCGGAGATGGGCTGGAAGCATTACGCGATCGCGACAGTCGCTTTCAACGTCCTCGGCGTGGGGTTCCTTTACGTGCTGTTGCGCGTGCAGGGCTGGCTGCCGGGCAATCCGCAGCAGTTCGGCGCGATGTCGGTCGACAGCGCGTTCAATACGGCGGTCAGCTTCGTGACCAACACGAACTGGCAGGACTACACGCCTGAGCAGACCGTCGGCTATCTGACGCAGATGCTCGGGCTGACCGTGCAGAACTTCCTCTCGGCGGCGAGCGCCATCGTCGTCGTGATGGCGTTGATTCGCGGTTTCGCGCGCCACACCGCGCAGACCATCGGCAACTTCTGGGTCGACATCACACGCGTGACGCTGTACGTGCTCATTCCGATGGCGGCGGTCGTCGCGGCCTTGCTGATGAGCCAAGGCGTGATCCAGAACTTCAAGGCGTATCAGGACGTCCCGACGCTGCAAACCACCACTTACGCCGCGCCGAAGCTCGACGCGCAAGGCAATCCGGTGAAGGACGCGAAGGGCAATCCGGCCACGGTCGACACCCAGGTGAAGACGCAGACCCTCGCGATGGGCCCGGTCGCCTCGCAGGAAGCGATCAAGATGCTCGGCACCAACGGCGGCGGTTTCTTCAACGGCAACTCGGCGCATCCGTATGAAAACCCGACGCCGTTCTCGAACTTCGTGCAGATTTTCTCGATCCTCATCATTCCGGCGGCGCTCACGCTCGTGTTCGGCCGCGTGATCGGCGACCGCAGGCAGGGCGTGGCCGTGCTCGCGGCGATGACGATTGCGTTCGGCGTCTGCGTGTTCGGCGAAATGAGCGCGGAGCAGAGCGGCAATCCGGCGTTCGCCGCATTGCATATCGATCAGTCGGCCAACGCGCTGCAGCCGGGCGGTAACGCGGAAGGCAAGGAAACGCGCTTCGGCATCGCGCAGTCGGGCATCTTCACGGTCGCGACCACGGCGGCGTCGTGCGGCGCCGTCGTCAATACGCACGACTCGCTCACGCCGATCGGCGGCCTGTACCCGATGCTGCTGATGCAGCTCGGCGAAGTGATCTTCGGCGGGGTCGGCTCCGGCATGTACGGGATGCTCGTGTTCGCGCTGCTCGCGGTGTTCGTCGCGGGACTCATGATCGGCCGCACGCCCGAGTACGTCGGCAAGAAGATCGAGGCGTACGAGATGAAGATGGTGTCGATCGTCGTGCTGCTCACACCGTTGCTCGTGCTCGTCGGCACTTCGATCGCAGTGCTTAGCGACGCGGGCAAGGCCGGCATCGCGAACCCCGGCGCGCACGGCTTCTCCGAAATTCTCTACGCGTTCAGCTCGGCGGCGAACAACAACGGCAGCGCGTTCGCGGGCCTGTCGGTGAACACACCGTTCTACAACTGGCTCACCGCGATCGCGATGTGGTTCGGCCGCTTCGGCACGATCGTCCCGGTGCTCGCGATTGCGGGCTCGCTCGCCGCGAAGAAGCGCATCGGCGTGACCGGCGGCACGCTGCCCACGCATGGGCCACTCTTCGTCGTGCTGCTGCTCGGCACCGTGCTGCTGGTCGGCGCACTGACCTACGTGCCGGCGCTCGCGCTCGGTCCCGGCGTCGAACATCTGATCATGATGGGCGCGCACTGACAGGCCTATGTGACGCGCCGATGGGAACCCGCGGCTGAACAAGTGAAAGCGCTTGCCGGTGAATGCCAGGCAAGACCCCCGGCAAGCGCAAAGGGATATTCGAGGATTCAATGACTGAACACAATGCTACGAGATCCATGTTCGACCCGGCGCTGCTGCGCCCGGCGATCGTGGATTCCTTCAGGAAGCTCACGCCGCGCACGCAGTTCCGCAACCCGGTGATGTTCTGTGTGTACGTCGGCAGCATTCTGACCACCATTCTGTGGATCGCCGCGCTCGGTGGCCAGGCCGAGGCGCCCGCGGGTTTCATTCTCGCGGTCACGCTGTGGCTGTGGTTCACGGTGTTGTTCGCGAACTTCGCTGAGGCGCTTGCCGAAGGCCGTTCGAAGGCCCAGGCCGCGTCGCTGCGCAGCGCGAAGAAAGACGTGATGGCCAAGAAGCTCAACGAGCCGCATCCGAAGTCGCCGATCCGCATCATGACGGCTTCCGATCTGCGCAAGGGCGACGTCGTGCTGGTCGAGACCGGCGACGTGATTCCGGCCGACGGCGAAGTAATCGACGGCGTCGCGTCGGTCGACGAGTCGGCGATCACCGGCGAATCGGCGCCCGTGATTCGCGAGTCGGGCGGCGATTTTTCCTCGGTGACGGGCGGCACGCGCGTGCTGTCGGACTGGATCGTCGTGCGCGTCACCGCGAATCCGGGCGAGGCGTTTCTCGACCGCATGATCGCGATGGTGGAAGGCGCCAAGCGTCAGAAGACGCCGAACGAAATCGCGCTGACCATCCTGCTCGTCGCGCTGACGATCGTGATGCTGCTCGCCACCGCGACGCTGCTGCCGTTCTCGATATTCTCCGTCGAAGCCGCGAAGGCAGGGCACGTAGTGACGATTACTGCGCTCGTCGCGCTGCTCGTGTGCCTGATTCCGACCACGATCGGCGGGCTGCTCTCGGCGATCGGCGTGGCAGGCATGAGCCGCATGATGCAGGCGAACGTGATCGCGACGTCAGGACGTGCCGTGGAGGCCGCCGGCGACGTCGACGTGCTGCTGCTCGACAAGACCGGCACGATCACGCTCGGCAACCGTCAGGCATCGCAGTTCCTGCCGGCGCCCGGTCTCACCGAGGAAGCGCTCGCCGATGTCGCGCAGCTGTCGTCGCTCGCCGATGAAACGCCGGAAGGCCGCAGCATCGTCGTGCTCGCGAAGCAGCGCTTCAATATCCGCCAGCGCGATATGAGTTCGCTGCACGCGGTGTTCCTCGCGTTCACCGCGCAGACGCGCATGAGCGGCGTCGACCTGCCTGGGCGCGAAATCCGCAAGGGCGCGGCCGATGCGGTCAAGCACTACGTCGAAGTGAACGGCGGCCGTTTCCCGAACGAAGTCAGCAGCGCGGTGGCGGATGTGGCCCGGCGCGGCAGCACGCCGCTCGTGGTCGCCGAGAAAGGCGAGCAGGGCGCGCGCGTGCTCGGCGTGATCGAGCTGAAGGACGTCGTGAAAGGCGGCATCAAGGAGCGTTTCGCCGAGCTGCGCAGGATGGGCATCAAGACCGTGATGGTGACGGGCGACAACCGGCTCACGGCAGCGGCGATCGCGGCCGAGGCGGGCGTCGACGATTTCCTCGCCGAGGCGACGCCGGAAACGAAGCTCGCGACGATTCGCGCGCACCAGGCCGAAGGCCGCCTCGTCGCGATGACCGGCGACGGCACCAACGACGCGCCGGCGCTCGCGCAGGCCGACGTCGCGGTGGCGATGAACACCGGCACGCAGGCCGCGAAAGAGGCGGGCAACATGGTCGACCTCGATTCGAACCCGACCAAGCTCATCGAGATCGTCGAGATCGGCAAGCAGATGCTGATGACGCGCGGCTCGCTCACGACGTTCTCGATCGCCAACGACGTTGCCAAGTACTTCGCGATCATTCCGGCCGCGTTCGCCTCGACGTATCCGGCATTGAATGCGCTGAACGTGATGCATCTCGCGACGCCGGCCTCGGCGATCATGTCGGCGGTGATTTTCAACGCGCTCATCATCGTGATGCTGATTCCGCTGGCGCTCAAAGGCGTGCGCTATCGCGCGCTCGGCGCCGCGATCCTGCTGCGCCGCAATCTGCTGATCTATGGTCTCGGCGGGATCATCGTGCCGTTCATCGGCATCAAGCTGATCGACATGGTGCTTGCGGCATTCGGCTGGGTTTGAGCGCGAGCCGCCCTGCTACGAAGTGATGAAAAGTGATGAAAAGGGAAAGAGACCCATCATGAAAAATCTGTTCCGTCCGTTGATCGTGATCTTCGCGGTGCTCACCGCGATCACCGGACTCGCTTATCCCGCGGTGATGACCGCGATCGGTCAGACCGCGTTCCGCAATCAGGCCAACGGCAGCCTGATCGAGCAGAACGGCAAGGTGGTCGGCTCGCAGCTGATCGGCCAGCAGTTCGATGCGCCACAGTACTTCTGGGGCCGTCTGTCGGCGACGACGCCGATGCCGTACAACGCCCAGAACTCGGGCGGCTCGAATCTCGGGCCGAACAACCCGGCGCTGCTCGATGAGATCAAGGGCCGTCTCGATGCGCTGAAGGCGGCCGGCACCGATATGTCGAAGCCGGTGCCGGTCGATCTGGTTACCTCGTCGGGCAGCGGGCTCGATCCCGAGATCAGCCCTGCGGCGGCGGCCTACCAGGTCGGGCGCGTCGCGCAGGCGCGCCATCTGGCGCCGGGCGACGTGCAGGCGCTCGTCGAGCGCTACACGACGGGGCGGCAGTTCGGCGTGCTCGGCGAGCCGCGCGTGAACGTGCTGAAGCTGAACCTCGCGCTCGATGAGATGAAACGCGGCTAAGGCAAGTCCGTCATTAGCGTGGGCATGGCCTGGTAGATTCGGGCGCGGAAGAATCACGCGCGCGAGGAATCAGGCGGGAAGATCGGGCCGGAAGCGAGCCGCGCCCCGTCGTGAGACTAAACGAGGCGCGGCGCCGTTGCGGTTCATCGGAGAAGCGGCGCCCGCGTGGCGCCGCGCCGCTATTTGCGGGCCGGCGTGGACCGTGCCACCATGCAGACACCGTCGCTCGCACGACCATGAAAAATCACTGAGCATGAACCGCCCCGATCCTGACGAACTGCTCGACAAGCTGCAGCGCGCCGAAGAAAAGCGCCAGCGCGGCAAGCTGAAGATTTTCTTCGGCGCGTCGGCCGGCGTCGGCAAGACTTATGCGATGTTGCAGGCCGCGCGGCGCCGCAAGGAGGAGGGCGTCGCGGTGCTGGTCGGTATCGCCGAGACGCATGGGCGCAGCGAAACCGCCGCGCTGCTCGCGGGGCTCGACGTGCTGCCGCTCGCGCATATCGAGTATCGCGGCCGCAAGCTCGGTGAGTTCGATCTCGACGCCGCGCTCGCGCGCAAGCCGCAACTGATTCTCGTCGACGAACTCGCGCATTCGAACGTGCAGGGCGCGCGCCACCTGAAGCGCTGGCAGGACGTCTACGAACTGCTCGATGCGGGCATCGACGTCTATACGACCGTCAACGTGCAGCACCTCGAAAGCCTCAATGACGTGGTCGGTCAGATCACCGGCATCCGCGTCTGGGAGACGGTGCCCGATCGCGTGTTCGATCACGCCGACGAAGTCACGCTCGTCGATCTGCCGGCCGAGGAACTGCTCGACCGCATGCGCGACGGCAAGGTGTACATGGCGCAGCAGGCCGAGCGCGCGGTGCGCAACTTCTTTCGCAAGGGCAACCTGATCGCGCTGCGCGAGTTGGCGCTGCGCCGCACCGCCGATCGCGTCGATGCGCAGATGCGCGAGTATCGCGCCGACCGTTCGATCCAGCGCATCTGGCAGGCGCGTGAGCGGCTGCTCGTGTGCGTTGGCCCGGGCCCTGAGGCGCCGGCGCTGGTGCGCGCGGCGGCGCGTCTCGCCGCGAGCCTGAAGGCCGACTGGCTCGCCGTTTATGTCGAGACGCCCGCGTTGCAGCGTCTGCCCGACGCGCGTCGCGAACGCACGCTGAACGCGTTGAAGCTTGCCGCCGAGCTCGGCGCCGAAACCGCGACGCTCGCCGCCGCCGACGCGCTCGACGCGCTGATCGGCTACGCACAGGCGCGCAACGTGTCGAAGCTCGTGGCGGGCGCGTCGTCGCGCACGGGGGTGAGGCGCTGGCTGCGCAGACCGTTCGGTGAGCGCATCGCCGAGAAGACCGGCGATCTCGACCTCACGCTGATTCGCGTGTCGTCCGAACGGGATGGCGGCGAACAGCGGCGTCTCCTGAACACGACCGCCAATGCCTGGCGAGAGGCGCTGAGCGCGGCGCACGAACGCCGCTCGCCGCCGCGCGCGTACGCGCTTGCGCTCGCGATCGGCACGGCGATCACGCTGCTGTCGAGTCAGCTGATCGACCACATCGATCTGACCAACCTCGTGATGCTGTATCTGCTCGGCGTGATCTTCACGGCGGTGAAGCTCGGGCGCGGGCCGGGCGTCGTGCTGTCGTTCGCGAGCGTCGCCGCGTTCGATTTCTTTTTCGTGCCGCCGCGCATGTCGCTGTCGGTGTCCGATACGCAGTACCTGCTGACTTTCTTCGGCATGCTGCTGACCTCGCTCGTCATCAGCCATCTGACTTCGAGTTTGCGCCGCGAGGCACGCGTCGCGCGGCGCCGCGAGCAGCGCACCGGCGCGATGTACGAGATGGCGCACGAACTGGCCGCGGCGCTGACCACCGAGCAGATCGTCGGCGTCGGCAGCCGGCACGTGAGCGAGGTGTTCGGCGCGCGCGTCGCGATCCTGCTGCCGGACAGCGCCGATCAGGTCAGGCAGAAGATCGAGGACCCCGACGCGGCGATCACGCTCGAAGGCGACGAGCTCGATCTCGACGTCGGCCAGTGGGTCTACGATCAGCAGAAGCCGGCCGGCCACGGCACCGACACGCTGCCCGCGGCGGCGGCGCTGTATCTGCCGCTGAAGGCGCCGATGCGCACGCGCGGTGTGCTAGCGGCTGTGGTGCGCGACGAGCGCGAGCTGAACGTGCCCGAGCAGCGGCGCATGCTCGACGCGTTCGCCGCGCAGATCGCGCTCGCGCTCGAGCGCGTGCATTACGTCGATATCGCGCGCGATGCGCTCGTCAACATGGAGTCGGAGCGGTTGCGCAATTCGCTGCTGTCGGCGATCTCGCACGATCTGCGCACGCCGTTGACGACGATCGTCGGTTTTTCGTCGATGCTCGCGCAAACGCGGCAAGGGCGGGAGCAAGCACAGATGACGGATGTGCACGCCGATGCAGCGCAGAAGGCACAGTCTGGCGCACAGGCAGAAGGAACCGCGCAAGCAGAGCCCGCCGCGCAGGCCGACGCACAACACGAAGTACAACACGAAGCACAACGTGAAGCACAAGCAGCCGCGCAGCGCAGCGACGAACTCGTCGAGGCGATCCACGAAGAGGCGCTGCGCATGACCGGCATCGTCACGAATCTGCTCGACATGGCGCGTCTGCAGGCCGGCAGTCTGCGGCTGAACCAGCAATGGACACTGCTCGAGGAAACCGTGGGCGCCGCGTTGCGCGCGTGCAAGCGCGTGCTCGCGGGGCATCCGGTGCGGGTCACCCTGCCGGCCGATCTGCCGCTGCTGCATCTCGATGCGGTGCTCATGGAGCGCCTCTTCTCGAACCTGTTCGAGAACGCGGCCAAATACACCCCGCCCGGCACGCCGCTCACGATCGGCGCGCAGCAGATCGATGCGGACGGCGCGCCGTTCGTGCGCGTGAGCGTCGACGACGACGGCCCGGGGCTGCCCGCGGGCATGGAAGCGCGCGTGTTCGAGAAGTTCACGCGCGGCGAGAAGGAGTCGGCCAAGCCCGGCATCGGCCTGGGGCTCGCGATCTGCCGCGCGATCGTCGAGGCGCACGGCGGTACAATCGGCGCGCTCAACCGGATCGCGGCGGACGGCCGCGTCGAGGGTGCGCGCTTCTGGTTCACGCTGCCGGTCAAGACGCCACCCGACGTGCCTGATACGCTCGAAGACGAAGACGCCGCCGAGCCGCTGCATCACGCCGAGCCGCGTGCCGGAATGCGCGCCGGAATGCACTCAGAAACGTACGCAGAAACGCCCGGGGAGTCGCCAAGGGATGCGCACATCGAAGCGCATCTGGAAGCGCCCGCCGAAACTCGCACCGACATCCAATCCGGCGCTGCCGCCCTCAACCCGCTTGCCAGACCCACTCATGAGTGACCCGAGCATCACCGTCGTCCTGATCGAAGATGAAAAGCAGATTCGCCGTTTCGTGCGCGCGGCGCTGGAAGACGAGGGCATCGCCGTGCATGATGCCGAGACCGGCAAGCAGGGGCTCGTCGAGGCGGCGACGCGCAAGCCCGATCTCGTGATCGTCGATCTCGGCCTGCCCGATACCGATGGCCTCGAAGTGATCCGCGAGCTGCGCGGCTGGAGCGAGCTGCCGGTGATCGTGCTGTCGGCGCGCACCCAGGAAAGCGAGAAGGTCGCCGCGCTCGACGCCGGCGCGGACGACTACCTGACCAAGCCGTTCGGCGTCTCCGAGTTGCTCGCGCGGATCAGGGCGCATCTGCGGCGGCGCAATCAGGGTGGCGCGAGCGAATCGCCGCAGGTGCGTTTCGGCACGGTCACCGTCGATCTCGCGCTGCGCCAGGTCACGCGCGAGGGCGCCGTGATTCATCTGACGCCAATCGAATACCGGCTGCTCGCGACGCTCGTGCGCCACGCCGGCCGCGTGCTCACGCACCGGCAACTGCTGCGTGACGTGTGGGGGCCGTCGCACGTCGAAAGCCACCACTATCTGCGCATCTACATGGCGCATCTGCGCGGCAAGCTCGAGCGCGACCCGGCGCAGCCGGAGCATATAGTCACGGAAACGGGCGTCGGCTACCGACTGGTGGGGGCTGTGTGAGGCGGGGAGCCGGCGGCGGGCGCCTTATCGTGGGTGCTTGTGCGTGCTTTGTGCGTACCTCGATGCGCGGGGCTTGGCACGCCTGTGGCGGGCTCGCGAAGGTCCCCGCGCCCTGCCGTACTTCCGAGTTTCGCTATAATCCCCTGACGTAAGGACGACCTTACGCTTGCATCGATCATCGGGGACGGCCCCTTTTTTTCATGGAGCTGTCTGATGTCCTGGTTTCTTCTTCTCATCGCCGGTTTGCTCGAAGTCGCATGGGCCACCGGTCTCAAAACTTCCGAAGGTTTCACCCGTTTCTGGCCGTCCGTGTTCACGATCGTGACCGCTCTCGGCAGCTTCGCGCTGCTCGCCGTCGCGATGCGCCAGTTGCCGCTCGGCACGGCCTACGCGGTCTGGACCGGGATCGGCGCGGTCGGCGCCTTCGTGTTCGGCGTCGTGATGATGGGCGAGGCGCTTTCCGTCGCGCGGGTCGCCAGCGCGGCGCTGATCGTGGTCGGCCTCGTCGGGCTGAAGCTGTCGTCGGGGCACTGACCCAACGGGCATTGATCCTGGGCGATTGACCCGGAAACCGCTGCCGCGCCCGCCGCACTTCGTTCGCCGCTCTACGTTCTGCGAATTAACGTAGCTATAATGAGACAGAAACGATCCTGAAATTGCCCGCGGCCTGCCCGGCGCGGCCGGCCAGGCGAGTCTGACGACTCCGGCGCGGAGCTTGCGCTTCATCCCGCCGCTGCGTTCGGCACGCCCCAAGCGCTTGGAGGCGGCCATGCTTGAATCACTTTCGCTTGCTGCTGGCCTGTCATGGGGCAGCGGTCTGCGCCTCTATCTGACGGTTCTCCTCGCCGGCGTGTTCGAACGTCTCGGCCTCATTCATCTGCCTGCCACGCTGTCCGCGCTGTCCTCGCCATGGGTGATCGGCGCGGCGGCCGTGCTGACGCTCGCCGAATTCTTCGCCGACAAGATCCCCGCGTTCGATTCGCTATGGGACGCGATCCACACCTTCATCCGCATTCCGGCTGGCGCGGTGCTCGCCGCCGGCGCGCTCGGCCACGCCGATCCGGCGCTTCTGACCGTCGCCGCGCTCGCGGGCGGCACGCTCGCGGGCACCGCGCATCTCGCGAAGGCGGGCACGCGCGCGCTCATCAACCTGTCGCCGGAACCGGTGTCGAACGTCGTGACCTCGACCGCCGAGGATGGCCTCGTGTTCGGCGGCGTACTGCTCGCGCTGTTCGTGCCGCTCGTGTTTCTGGTCTTGATGGTAGGCTTTCTGCTGCTCGCGGCGTGGGCGTTGCCGCGATTGTGGCGCGGCGTGCAGGGCGGTTTTCGCGGCATGGCCACGCACATGGTGTCGCGATTTGCGAGGAGCAGGCACGATTGAGCGAAACGTTGAGAGGTTCCGGGGCGCGCGCTGAGCATACGACGGCGCGCCGTTTCGGCCGCGCGGATCTGTTGCGCCAGGCCATCCGCATGACGGCGCGCGACTGGCGCGCGGGCGAACTGACGATGTTGCTGCTCGCGCTCGTGCTGGCCGTCGCGGCGCTTTCGAGCGTCGGGTTTCTCGCCGACCGGCTGCACCAGGGGCTCGAGCGCGACGCGCGGCGCATGATCGCCGCCGACTTCATCGTGCGCGCCGATCATCCTGTCGATCCGCAATTCGCGGCCGAGGCGCAGACGCTCGGGCTGCGCACCGCCACCACGGCGATTTTCCCGAGCATGATCAATTCGACCGGCGCGCAGCCGGTGTCGCGCCTCGCCGCCGTCAAGGCGGTGTCGCCGGGCTATCCGCTGCGCGGCGCATTGCGCATCGCGCAGGCAGCAGGCGCGGCCGATCACCCGGCGACGTCGATTCCGGCGCCGGGTACCGTGTGGGTCGATCAGGAACTGCTCGATGCGTTGAAGCTCAAGGTGGGCGACACGGTGAAGGTCGGCAGCCGCGATTTCACGATCGGCGCGGTGATTACGCGCGAACTCGATCGCGGCTTTTCGTTCGTCAACTTTTCGCCGCGCCTGATGCTGCGCGCCGACGAAGTCCAGTCGACCGGCCTCATCACGTACGGCAGCCGCGTCACGTACCGGCTGCTCGTGGCCGGCGCGGACGACGCGGTGGCGCGTTTCGCGCAGTTCGCGCGGGACCACGTGGACGGCGGCAAGATGCGCGGCGTCGCGCTCGAATCGCTGCACGACGGCCAGCCGCAGGTGCGCCAGACGCTCGACCGCGCGGGGCATTTCCTGACGCTCGTGTCGCTGCTGACCGCGCTGCTCGCGGCCGTGGCGATCGCGATGGCCGCGCACCGCTATATGCGCCGCCATCTCGACGGCTGCGCGGCGATGCGCTGTCTCGGCGTGAGCCAGGCCGCGCTGCGCGCGCTGTTCACGCTCGAATTCGTCGGGCTGGGTGTGATCGGCGGCGTGCTCGGGATCGCGCTCGGCTATCTCGGCCATCTCGCGCTGTTGACGTGGCTCGGCGGCCTGATCGACGTGGTGCTGCCGCAGCCGACGCTGTGGCCCGCGCTCGAAGGCATCGCGGCCGGCCTCGTGCTGCTGCTCGGCTTCGCGCTGCCGCCGCTGTTGCCGCTCACGCGCGTGCCGCCGGTGCGCGTGCTGCGCCGTGAATGGGGCGAGGCGGGGCGCACCGCGTGGGCCGCGTACGCGCTCGGCATCGTGCTGTTCGGTGGGCTGTTGATCATCGCCGCCGGTGAATTGAAGCTCGGCGGGATCGTCGCGGGCGGTTTCGCGGGCGGCTTGCTCGTGTTCGCCGGCATCGCGCGGCTCGCGCTGTGGGGCGCCGCGCGCGTCGTGCGCAGCGAGCGTGTCAATGCAGGCATTGGCTGGCGCTATGCGCTCGCGTCGCTCGAGCGGCGCAGCAGTACGAGCGCGCTGCAGATCACCGCGCTCGGCATCGGCCTCATGTGTCTGCTGCTGATCGCGATGACGCGCAACGACCTCGTGCAAGGCTGGCGCAAATCGACGCCGCCCGATGCGCCCAACGAGTTCATCATCGATATCCAGCCCGACCAGCGCGACGCGGTCACGCAGTATCTCGACGCGCACGGCCTGCCCGGCACGCAGCTCTCGCCGATGGTGCGCGGGCGGCTCGTCGCGATCAACGGCAAGCCGGTCGATCCGGACTCGTTCAAGGGCGCGGATGCGCGGCGTCTCGTGGACCGCGAGTTCAACCTCTCCTATACGACCGAGCTGCCCGACGACAACCGCATCGCCGCGGGCAAGTGGTACGGCGACACGACGAAGCCGCAGATTTCGATCGAGCAGGGGCTTGCGAAGCTCATCAACGTGAAACCCGGCGACGTGCTGCGCTTCGACGTGACGGGCCTCACGGTCGACGCACCGGTCACGAGCGTGCGCAAGCTCGACTGGGGTTCATTCAAGGTCAACTTCTTCGTGCTGATGCCGCCCGCCGCGCTGCAGGATTTTCCGGCCACGTTCATCACGAGCTTCCATTTGCCGCAGGACAAACAGACGACGATCGACGGCCTGATCGCCTCATACCCGAACCTCACCGCGATCGACACCGGCCCGATTCTCGCGCAGGTGCAGCGCGTGCTGCAGCAGGTGATCGGCGCGGTGCAGTTCCTGTTCGCGTTCACGCTCGCGGCCGGCGTGCTCGTGCTGTATGCGGCGCTTGCGGGCACGCGCGACGAGCGTATGCGAGAATCCGCGCTGCTGCGTGCGCTCGGGGCGTCGCATCGCCAGGTGCGCGCGGTGCAGGTGGCCGAATTCGTCGCGGTGGGCGCGCTCTCCGGCTTGATGGCGGCCGCGGGCGCGCAGATCGTCGGCTCGCTGCTCGCCACGCACGTGTTCGAGTTCTATCTGAACTTCGACCCGTGGCTGCTGCCGGCGGGCGTTGCCGGCGGCATCGCCTGCGCCGGCGTGGGCGGCTGGCTGAGCCTGCGGCATGTGTTGGCGCGGCCCGCGCTGCAATCACTGCGGGACGCGTGATTTTTTCTGATGGTTTTTTCCGGCGGTTGAGCAGGGTATGAGCGATTTGAACGACGAAGTGTCCGCGCACGAGCCGACGGCCTTCGAACTGGTGGGCGGCGAAGCGCGCGTGCGTGAACTGATCGACCGCTTTTACGACCTCATGGATCTCGAAGCGGATTTCGCCGGGATTCGCGCGCTGCATCCGGCGTCGCTCGATGGTTCGCGCGACAAGCTGTTCTGGTTCCTGTGCGGCTGGCTCGGCGGCCCCGATCACTACATCAGCCGCTTCGGCCATCCGCGTCTGCGCGCGCGGCATCTGCCGTTTGCGATTGCATCGAGCGAGCGCGACCAGTGGCTGCGCTGCATGGCATGGGCGATGGAAGACATCGGGCTGGCGGAGCCGTTGCGCGAGCGGCTGCTCGGCTCGTTTTTCGAAACCGCGGACTGGATGCGCAACCGCAATGGCTGATACGCCGCGGCACGCCACGCCTGCGGCGGCGTATTCGGCTGAAGCCGACTACGCCGCGCTCGCGCCGCAAGCGCGCGAAGTGCTCGACTGCTGGTTCGGCGCGCCCGATGCGCCGGACTACGGCCGCGAGCGCAAGCGCTGGTTCAAGCGCAACGCTGCCTTCGATACGATGCTGCGCGAACGTTTCGGTCACCTGATCGATGCGGCGAACGCGGGCGCGCTCGACGCGTGGCAGGCTACGCCGTTAGGCGCTCTCGCGCTCGTCGTCGTGCTCGATCAGTTCTCGCGCAACTGTCATCGCAACACGCCGCGCGCGTTCGCCGCCGACCGCAAGGCGCTGGATGTCGCGCAACGGATGGTCGCGAGCGGCGCCGACCGTCTGTTGCCGGGTGTGCAGCATCGCGCGTTCGCTTATCTGCCGTTCGAGCACGACGAAACGTCCGCGAGCCAGCACGAGTCGCTGCGCCTTTTCAGGCAGATCGCGGCGGAGCCGGGCGGCGAGGACTATTACCGCCATGCGGTGCGGCACGCGGAAGTCATCGAGCGGTTCGGGCGCTTTCCGCATCGCAATGCGTTGCTCGGGCGCGAGTCGAGCGACGCAGAAGCCGCGTTTCTGCGCGAACCCGGTTCATCGTTCTAGATACGGACGCGCGCGTTGCGGTAACCGCGACGCGTTCTAGTCGTCACCACGCACCGTGCCCGCAACCGGTGTGCGCACGAACACGCGCAGCAGTTCATCCGAATCGCCGGGCCGCGCGCCGGACCAGAACAGACGCCATTCGCCGTCCGGCGGGCGCGCGTTGTCCCGGCGGCTTTCCTCGATCAGCCATGTACAGCCGGTGGTGCGCGGGTTCTCGTTCGGCTGATGCTCGATGCCGGTGTAGTAGTAGAGCATCGGCGCTTCGGATTCGCCGAGTCCGGTGCTCGCCATGCAATCGCCGTCGTTCCATTCAATATCCATTTTCGCGCCGAGATCCTGGAACACCGAGCGGTAGCTCTTCGCGTAGTCGAGCCACGGCAGCAGCAGCGTGCTGATGAGTCCCCACACGAGCACCGCCCCCGCGCACCAGCTGAGCGCGCCGCGCCATTTGCCGGCGTGCTTGAAGGACGGCAGCAGCCACAGCCAGCCCAGCGTGAGCAGCAGCCCACCGGCGATCAGCACGGGCTTGACCGGCAGCACCCAGTCGAGCGGCAGCCAGCGTCCGAGCCGATGCAGCGACGCATGCGTGTTCGCGGGGCTCGTCATGATCGACCAGACGAGCCACACGAGCGCGGCCGCGCTGCCGAACAGCACGCGGCTCGTCATGTCCCAGCCGGTATGCAGGCGCGCCGGCAGTCTCTCGACGCCCTGCATCGCAAGCAGCGCGAGCGGCGCGATGAACGGCAGGATGTACAGCTCGCGCACCGTCGCCGAACTTTGCAGCACGGCGAAGCCGATGCCCGCAAAGATCGCCGGCAACGCGACGCGCGGGTCGCGCCAGCGCCGCCACACTCCGCTGGCGAGCGCAGCCAGCGCGAGCGGCACCACCGGAAAGCCGACGCTCAGCACGGTGCGCAGCACGAACAGGCGGCTCTCGTTTTCGGAGCCGAGTTCGGGCACCGAAAAGCCGAAGAAGCGCCCGACGTTGTTGTCCCACAGCCAGACCTTGAACAGCGCTTCGGAGCGCAGGTAGAAGCAGACCGGCCAGATCAGGGCGAACGGCGCGCAGACCAGCGCGGCGATGCCGAGCGCGCCCGCGAAGCTGCGGCTGCGGCATGCGGGATAGAGCGCGAGTACCGCGCAGGTGGTCGCACCGAATACGAGCGGAACGAACAGGCCCTTGGCAAGCAGCGAGACGCCGACGCCCGCGCCGAACATCGTTGCGCCGCTCAGGATCGCGTAGCGGCGGCTGCGCGCGTCGAGCGACTGGGCATACAGCGGTGCATGTGGTGGCAAATGCGGCGGCATTTGCGGTTGAGGCTGCGCGGGCTCGCGCAGATGTACGAGCACGAGTTCGAACAGGCCGCAGAAGCCGAGTGCCGCGCCCGCCATCAGCGCGACGTCGGTCATCATGTCGTGCACGTGCTTGACGACGGCGAGCGTGCCGCCGAACAGCGCGAGCGTGCCGATCACGCGCAGATCGAACCAGCTCGACGCACCCACCGCGCGGCGGGCGACGCGGGCCGTGTAGTAGACCGTCAGGCCCGCGAACAGCGCGCTCGCAAGACGCGCGGCGTCGTGCAGCGGCAGGTAGCGGCCAAACATCCACGCAAGGCCGGCGGCGATCCAGTCGTAGATCGGCGGTTTTTCGACGAAGGGCTGGCCCGCATTGGTCGGCACGACGAGGTCGCCGGTGTCGAGCATGTGCTGGATGATGCCGAACGTGTAGGTTTCGTCCTGCTTCCACGGCTCGTGGCCCAGGGTGCCCGGCAGCAGCCATGCGCAAAGGATCGCCAGCGCGACGAGCCATAGCAGCGGACGGATCGCCGCGAGCGCGCGCCAGCGTTGCAGGCCGCGTGCGGCGCGATCGGCGGGAAGGGTGGCCGGGGCGGCGCTGGCCGTGTTTGCCGCTTGCGCTGACGCGGCTGAGTTCGTGGGCGCAGCCGCTTCGGCCGCCCCGGTCATATGGCTGCCGGATAGGCCGTTGCCACCCAGCGCCGCGTGTGCTGCCCTCGCGCGCGCGCCGCGCAACTGGCCTGCAGGGGAGCCTGGATGCGCAGTCTCGCGCGTGTCGCCGGCGAGCGCAGCCGATGTCGAGGCTGCCGTCGTGGCGTTTTCCGCGCGCCACCGCGCGGACTGCTTGTCTTGCATGGAAGTCTCTGATCGGCGTACGCGGCGGCGTGGGCCTCGTACTTCTGTTCTGGCTTGGGTCGCCTGCCATTGCACGCGACTCGAGCCGATTGTAGCGCCGGATTATTACCGAAGATTACAGAAGGGGGCGGGAAGGTGGCGCTTTATACGCGCGAGTGTGTGTTTCCCGTCAGATCGACGGGAATTCGTAGTGGGAACGGCCGAGGAACAAGGGCGCGGCCGGGATGGACCGCGCTTTGGGCGCAACGCGGCTCAGCGGCCGCCGGTCACGTCGAAGAGCGTGCCCGTCACATAGGAGGCTGCGTCGCTCAGCAGCCAGACGATGGCCTCGGCGACTTCGTCCGCGCTGCCGGGGCGGCCGAGCGGTGTGGTCGCGCCGAGCTGCGCGGCGCGCTCGGGCTTGCCGCCGCTCGCGTGAATCTCGGTGTCGATGAGGCCCGGGCGCACCGCGTTTACGCGCACGCCCTGCGGGCCGAGTTCCTTGGCGAGGCCGAGCGTCATGGTGTCGATTGCGCCTTTCGAGCCCGCGTAATCGACGTATTCGTTCGGCGAGCCAAGCCGCGCCGCCGCCGACGAAATATTGACGATCGCGCCGCCCGCGCCGCCGCGATCCTTCGACATGCGCCGCGCGGCTTCGCGCGCGCACAGGTACGCGCCGAGCACGTTGACGTCGAACATGCGTTTCAGACGAGCGAGGTCCATGTCGGCAAGCTGGCTCGACGGGGCGACGATTCCCGCGTTGTTGACGAGCGCGTCGACGCGGCCGAACTTCTGTTGCAGCGTATCGAACATCGCGATCACGTCGGCTTCGTTCGCGACGTCGCCCGCAATCGGCACCGCGCGGCCGCCTGCGCGCTCCACCTCGCCGACTGTCTGCTGCGCGGCCGCCAGATCGCGCACGTAATTGACGCCGACGAGCCAGCCGCGCGCGCCGAGCAGACGCGCCGTTGCGCGGCCGATGCCACGGCTGCCGCCGGTGATCAGAACAGTTTTCGTCATTGCAACCTCGTCGTTCGGATGGGGCCGCGGGCAACGCGCGAAAATAACGCGCAAGCCGCGCTCAGACTACGTTCAAGCCGCGTTCAGGTCGCGTTCGAGCCAGCGCGCGCTCAAACCAGCGAAGCCGCCGGCAAACCAGAGTGGCAAACCAGCGTCAAAGCGCGTCGCTTTGCACCGCCCACTTGTCGCGCGCGGGCGGCTGATAGCGTTGCAGCTTGGCAATCAGCGCGACGGGATCGGCGTCGACCTGCAGCATGTCGAGATAGGTCTGGCGCATGAAGCCTTCATCGACCGTATGCTGCAGCAGCTGGATCAGCGGATCGTAGAAATTGCCGGTGTTGAGCAGCGCAACGGCCTTGCCGTGGTAGCCGAGCTGCGCCCACGTGAAGACCTCGAACAGCTCCTCGAGCGTGCCCGCGCCGCCCGGCATCGCGACGAACGCGTCGGACAGCTCGGCCATCATCTTCTTGCGCTGATGCATGTCGGGCACCACGTGCAGTTCGGTGAGGCCGTTATGGCCGACTTCCTTGTCGACGAGCAACTCCGGAATCACGCCGATCGCGCGGCCGCCTTCGGCCATCACCGTGTCGGCGATCACGCCCATCAGTCCCACCTTGCCTCCGCCGTAGACCAGCGAGAGCTCGGCCTGCACCAGCGCGCGGCCGAACGCGCGCGCGGCCTGCTCGTACAACGGTTTGGCGCCGCTCGACGAGCCGCAATACACACACACCGACTTCATACTCAAACGTCCTTCGATTCGTTGCGAGGCGCGGCGCCTTCTCGCGGCGGCAGGTAGTCGTAGAACTCGCGCTTGGGCAGCTTGCCCGATACGAGGTCGTCGAAAATTTGCCGCGAGCGGCCGCGCAGGTAGGGCGCCATCAGCGAAACGATCTGCACGCTGACCTGGTGCAGCTCCTCGCGGATCGTTTCCTGTTCGTTGTATTTGCGCGGGTTCATCACGAACTGGTACGACAGCCAGTACGTGCCGATCACCCCGACGTTGGTCGCGATCACGTGCAGCTCCTGCGGCGTCGCGACCATTTCGCCGTCGGCGACGAGTTGCTCGCAGAACTGGCTCGCGAAGCGCACCTTGTGGCTGATGATCTGCTTGAAGTGGGTTTCGAGCGTGCGATTGCGCGCGAGCAGATCGTTCAGGTCGCGGTACAGGAAGCGGTAGCGCCACGTGAAATCGACCATGTATTGCAGATACGACCACATTTCGTCGATCGTCGCGCGATGGTCGTCGGGGAAACGCAGACGCTTCTCGATCTCCTGCTCGAACTGGCTGAAGATGCTGTTGATGATGTCGTCTTTGTTGCGGAAGTGGTAGTACAGGTTGCCTGGACTGATTTCCATTTCCTCGGCGATCGTCGTCGTCGTGACATTCGGCTCGCCGATTTCGTTGAAGAGCTTCAACGAGAGTTCGAGAATCCGTTCGCGCGTGCGGCGGGGAGGTTTGGCTTCCATGTCGTCCGGCCCTGGTTATGCCGGGCTGGGCGCGCGGCGGCGTGCCGCCGCTGCGTGTTCCACCCGGATGCGGTTGGTATGTTGAGCACTCCCGAACCTGCCGCTGCGCGGCAGGTTCCCCGAAGGGGCGGAAAGGCCTTGGGCGCTGTGTTGCCCCGTGCGTTTCCGCGAGACTATCGAACGATTATAAACCGAGCGTTCTTATACCCAGGCGCGTGGCGGGATTTTCATTTTTTTGAGCGTAGCGGCGCATTCCGGCCGCCATTCAGTACGCCTCACAACCACGCGCGCAGCCAGCCTACGACGAGCGGCCCGACGATCACGATCCACGTCATCAGACACATGCCGAGCGCGACCATCACGGCCGCGCTGCCGAGATCTTTCGCGCGGCGCGACAGCTCGTGACGTTCAAGCGAAATCCGGTCGATCGCCGCTTCGACACTCGAGTTGAGCAGCTCGACGATCAGCACGAGCAGCACCGAGCCGAGCAGCAGTACGCGCGACACGGGATCGACCGGCACGACGAGGCCGCACGGAATCAGGATCGCGGCGAGCGTGAGCTCCTGGCGAAACGCGCTTTCCTCGCGGATCGCGACACGAAATCCGGCCAGCGAGTTTTTCATCGCGTGCCATGCGCGGGTGAGGCCGCGATTGCCTTTGTACGGATTGAAGGGCAATGGCGCGAGCGGGTCGTCGGGACTGAGCGGCTCGTGCGGGATGTCGTCGGTTGCGTCGTGGATAGTGGCGTGTTGCGCGTTGTGGGTGGCGCTGTGTGCGGTGTGGTGTTTGACGTTGCGCCCGGTGTCGTGCGTGGTGTTGTGTTGCGCATCGTGCGTGGTGTTCACGTCAGCCGCGCCACTTGCACCACCCGTGCCACCCGCACCGTTCATTCCATGCACGCCAGTTGCGCCATGCCGCGTATTGTCGGCATGCCCGGGCATGCCGGGTTCGCACACGTCGTCGAACGGCTCGACGCTCGCCGCCTCGCGCGTGGACTCGACGGCCCGCAGCGCGCTGTTCGACGCTCGCTCCGCCGGGGATCGGCTACTTCGCATGGACGGCTCCGCGCGCCGCGTCATGCGGCGGCGCTTTCCTCATGATACGCCTCGCGTCGCAGCGGCTTCAGATGCGCGGCAAACTGCGCGGACGCCGCCGCCCACGAGAAGCGCTCAGCCCATGCGCGCGCATCGTGGCGATCGATCTTCAGTGCGGCGAGACAGGCCTCGCGTAGATCCTCATGCATCGCGCCGGCGCCGCCATCGCCGAGCACATCGATCGGACCGGTGACCGGGTACGCGGCAACCGGCGTGCCGCATGCAAGCGCTTCGAGCAGCACGAGACCGAACGTGTCGGTGCGGCTCGGGAACACGAAGACGTCCGCGGCCGCGTAGACCTTCGCGAGTTCGGCCTGCGAGAGCACGCCGAGGTAGTTCGCCTGCGGATAGCGCGACCTCAGTTCGGCGAGCGCCGGGCCTTCGCCCGCGACCCACTTCGAGCCGGGCAGGTCGAGCCGCAGAAACGCCTCGACGTTTTTCTCGACCGCTACGCGTCCCACGTACAGGAAGATCGGCCGCGCGGTGTTGAGCACCTTCGAATCCATCGGATGGAAAATCTCGAGGTCGACGCCGCGCGTCCACAGCACGACGTTCGTGAAGCCGAACTTCTCCAGGTCGTGCTTGACGACGGGTGTCGGCGCCATCACGGCGAGCGAGCGCTTGTGAAACCAGTGCAGGAACTTGTAGGTCGCGGAGAGCGGAATGCCGAAGCGCGCCTGCACGTATTCGGGAAAGCGCGTGTGATACGCGGTCGTGAACGGCAGCTTCTGCTGGAGTGCATAGGCGCGCGCGGCCATTCCGAGCGGCCCTTCGGTCGCGATGTGCAGCGCGTCGGGCGCGAAGCGGTCGATGCGCTCGCGCAGCTTGCGGCGCGGCAGCAGCGACAGGCGGATCTCAGGATACGTGGGGCAGGGGATCGTTCTGAATTCGAGCGGTGTCAGCAGATCGACCTGATGGCCGAGCGCAATGAGTTCGCGTGTGGTGTTTTTCAGCGTGCGCACGACGCCGTTGACCTGCGGTTCCCACGCGTCGGTGACGATCATGATCTTCATCGATTGGTTCCTCGATTCGTTGCTCGATTGATTCCCGATCTGATTCCCCGATTCGGGCCCGGTGGAAGTGGACGGGGCTACGCGGTAGCCCGGGCCTTCTGCGCGCCGGCTTGCGGGGCGCGCAGCGTGGTCCAGTAGATCACCTTCAATTCGCCTTCGTAGGTCTCGACGAGCGCCGAGAGACTCTCGACCCAGTCGCCGTCGTTGCAATACAGCACGCCGTCGATGTCGCGCATCTCGGCTTTGTGGATATGGCCGCAGACCACGCCGTCGCAGCCGCGGCGACGCGCTTCGTCGGTCATCACCGTTTCGAACGACGAGATGAAATTCACCGCGTTCTTGACCTGATGCTTGAGGTACTGCGAGAGCGACCAGTATGGGAAGCCGAGTTTGCTGCGGATCCGGTTGAACCAGCGGTTCAGCACGAGAATCATCGTGTAGAGCGTGTCGCCGAGATAGGCGAGCCATTTCGCGTGCTGGATCACGCCGTCGAACAGATCGCCGTGCACGATCCACAGTCGTTTGCCGACGAGCGTCGTGTGAAACGCTTCGCCGCGCACGTGGATGTCGCCGAACGCGAGGTCGCAGAACTGGCGCGCGGCTTCGTCGTGATTGCCGGGCACATAGATGACCTGGGTGCCTTTGCGTGCCTTGCGCAGCACTTTCTGCACGACGTCGTTGTGCGCCTGCGGCCAGTACCAGCCTTTTTTCAACTGCCAGCCGTCGATGATGTCGCCGACCAGGTACAGGTACTCCGATTCGTTGTGGCGCAGGAAGTCGAGCAGATAGTGCGCCTGGCAGCCGCTCGAACCGAGATGGATGTCGGAGAGCCAGATCGTGCGGTAGCGGTGCGGATCGGCGTGGCCGTCGTCGGGATGGTCGGCGTGGGTGTCGAGTGGTGGCGTTGCCGGCAGCGGCAGGCCGTGCTGGGTGGAGCCTGGGGCCGGGCGGAACGCGACGGGGTCGACGCTCGGGCCGATCTGGCGGAACAGGGAAGTCGCGGACGTTTTCGGGTCCATGGCGCGCGCGTCGAGTGGCGGTGCCCGTATTGGGCCGGGCGCGCGTGACTGTGCCGTGACAGTCATGAGAAGTTCTTATTACGAGGGTGTTTTCTTTTTTTTGTTGGGGTTTGCTTTTTTCGTTCCTGCGGTGGTGGCCTTTCCTTGTTTTCTTGTCGGTCTATTAGCGTTGCCCCTGTGCGGGGCGGCACCTACTTTCTTTGCGGCTGCAAAGAAAGTAGGCAAAGAAAGCAGCTTCACACCGCCAATTCTTAAGCGGGTCCCCTGGCTTGGAGGGGGTAGTGGTGCATCTGGAATCTGTCTCCTCGCACATTTGCCGTGAGTGACAAGGCAGTCATTCTTCCGGCGGCGCTGCGCGCCCCGAACCCCTGTTCAAAAACCATCGGTTTTTTTCGGCGCATCGCCGAGGCGAAGCCGATGGCCCTCACGGAGCAAGGCTTGTCTCACTGGTTTCCCCTGCAGACCCGTCCGCGACGCACGTAGTGCGGAGTGGGAGCGGATGACGGCTTTGTCACCAGCGTGCAATGTGCGGGGGCACAGATTCCAGATGCACCACTACCCCCTCCAAGCCAGGGGACCCGCTTAAGAACTGGCGGTGTGAAGCTGCTTTCTTTGCCTACTTTCTTTGCAGCCGCAAAGAAAGTAGGTGCCGCCCCGCACAGGGGCAACGCTAATAGACCGATAAGAAAACAAGGAAAGGCCACCACCGCAGGAACGAAAAAAGCAGAACCCACCCAAGACACCTACATCACAAATCCGCAAACAACGATAAAGAAGATAAGGAGTGCAAAAATCAGCAACACCCTACGCGCCGCGTAGCCCTCAACCCATAACCCCAATCACCCGCGTACCCGCGAGCCGATCATGCAGAAACTGACGCTGCGGATCGAAGCGCCCAGTCGCGGCCCACACCACGAACCAGACGCCAGCGATCAGCAGCGTCTGCGGCACGCGCAACCCAAGCAACGGATGCAGCGCGAGCGGCGGCAGAAACCACAGCCACGCGAGCACGTAGCGGGCGATCGCGCGTGAGATGGAGAGCGGTGTGCCATCGGCCGCGACGACGCGCAAGCGCCAGGTTTTCATCGGCAGCGTCTGGCCGCCGTGGGTCCAGAACCACACGAAGTACACGCCGACCACGAGGCCGATCCATCCGGCCAGCAGGTTGTGGTGCGTGAGTCCGTTGCGCTGCTGCGTCAGCGTGCTGAACAGATAGCCTGCGATGAACACGACCCCGAACAGGATCACCGCCTCGTAAAGCAGCGCCGCGAGCCGGCGCCGCACGGTGGGCGCCATGCCGGGCGAGGCGGAGGGCAAGGTCGGGGTGACGAGCGGCTGGGACACGGGGCGGGGATCAGGAGCCGTTGAAGATCGACGGCGCCTCGGCCGGCGACACAGGCACCGGCGTGGCCGGCACGAAGCTGCCTGCTGCCGGAATCTCCGGAGGCGAAGGCAGTACGGCTGCGCCCGGCGCCGACGCGGCCACCGCGGCGCTCGCGGCGGCTGCATTGCTTGCGCCATGCTCACGCGCGTTGACGAAGCGGTCGATTCCCTTGATCTCGTTGCGTGCCGACGGCGGCGCGCTGACGACGCTCGGCCGGCGCTTGCGTTCGCTGGCGGCAAGCCGTTCCTTCTGTTCCTCGGACAGTTGCTGGTAAGCCTTCCACGCGTTCTGGCGAGCTTCGCGCGGCAATTCCTTCGACACTTGATAGTTCTCGCGCGCGACGCGGCGCTGATCGGGCGTCATGCGCACCCATTCGCTCATGCGCTCATGCAGACGTTTTTGCGCATCAGGCGACATCTTCGCGTAACGTGATGCGATCCTGATCCATTTTCGCTTACGTTCGTCGCTGAACGAATTCCATTGGGATGCGAACGGCGCGAGCGCGGTATGTTCGGCGGCACTCAGGCGCGACCACGCGAGCGGGCTGTTGCTGCCAGGCAGGCTGGGTAATTCGACGGACAGTGCAGGCGCGGGCGCCTTCGTCGCGAGGTTGCCGCTAGCCGAGGGGCTGGCCGCGGGCGACGGGCTCGGATGAAAGCGCGGGTACGTCGCGGCAAACGACACCAGCGCCGCAATCGTGCATCCGAAAACAACGGCGAGGCCGCGCTTGTAACTCACCCGAAGAATCTCCCGCTCAGTGGGCGCGTGAAAGATACGCGTTGAAGCCGTGGTCAAGGTAGGCATTGAGCGGCAGGTCGTCGCTTAGCATCGCGGCATCGATATCGGCGAGCTCGGCGGTGCGTTGGTGGTCTTCCCAGTACGCAATGCCGATGAGGCTCACCACCAGTGCGGCGAGCGGCCACGCGAGCGCGAAACGGCGCAGCGGCGAACGGCGGCGCGGCTGCTCGAAGCCGGCCTGCGGCATGGCCGCCGGCATGCCGGCGAAAGCAGGCGCGAATACCGGCGCGCTGACGGCTTCGGGCTTCCTGCGGGCAAGCGCCGCGCGGCGCGCCGCGGCGAGCCGGTCGACGGTAGCGGGGGGAAGATTGGCGGTGTTTTCGTCGAGCGCGCGGCGCACCTCGCGCGCGAACTCGAATTCTCTGGTTTCGAGGGAGCTCATAGCGTGATTCCTTTGGCCTTGAGCGCTTGTGCCAGCGTGTGGGTAGCCCGGGAGCAGTGCGTTTTCACGCTGCCTTCGGAACAGCCCATTGCGGCGGCAGTCTCGGCGACATCCATATCCTCCCAATAACGCATGAGAAACGCCTCCCGTTGACGTGCCGGTAATTTCCGGATCTCGTCGTCGATCAACTGCAGGACCTGCTCGCGCTCGAGCTTCTGCTCGTTGCTCTCGGCGCCGGCTGAACCTTGCGCGGCCTCGAATGTTTCGAGCGGGTCGAATTCGTCGTCGTCGGCATTGCCGAGCGACGAGAACAGGCTAATCCACGTATTGCGTACTTTGGCACGACGGAAATAGTCGTGCATCGCATTCTGCAGAATACGCTGAAACAGCAGCGGTAATTCGGCCGCCGGACGATCGCCGTACTTTTCGGCGAGCTTGATCATCGCGTCCTGCACGATATCGAGCGAGGCGTCGTCGTCCCGCACGGCGTAGACCGTCTGCTTGAATGCGCGCCTTTCGACGCCCGCCAGAAAATCGGCGAGTTCCTTGTCTGATGCCATCCGTTTGGGGGTCGGCGCAGCGGGCGTGCGCGTAATCGTTCGAAAAATGTCGTAAAACTCGCGGATGCTAACAAACTTTTGCGCCGCGAGGGGCGAAACGTGCTTTAACTTGCATTTGCATGACGGCCGCATGAGGGCTTGCCGCACTCCCGCCACGAGAATGATCGCGGTCAGGTCTGCCCGATTTTGCGCCCCGGCGCGCAAGCCGACGGCAATATTTGCTTGACCGTAAGCGCGCCAGACGCTATCTTCGCTGGTTCGCAACATAAGTGAGTTTGTCTCAATTGAGGTGTGGCCCAAGAAGCTCACCTGTCAACTGGACGCGCCGCTTGAACCCGAGCCACAAGCCCGGCAGAGAGCACCCGATCAATTTTTTGCCGAAAATTCGAAAGGTGAATAAATGAATATGCCCAGCGCGGAATTCTCCACGTCGGATACGACCCTCCATCACGAAGCAGACTCTATCGGCGCCACCGTGCTCATGAAGGCACTGGCCGACGAAGACGTCGAGTTCATCTGGGGCTATCCCGGCGGCTCGGTACTCTACATTTACGACGAGCTGTACAAGCAGGACAAATTCCAGCACGTGCTCGTGCGTCACGAACAGGCCGCCGTGCATGCCGCCGACGCCTACGCGCGCTCCACCGGCAAGGTCGGCGTGTGTCTCGTGACCTCCGGCCCCGGCGTCACCAATGCGGTGACCGGCATCGCCACCGCGTACATGGATTCGATCCCGATGGTGGTGATCAGCGGCCAGGTGCCGACTGCCGCGATCGGTCAGGATGCATTCCAGGAGTGCGACACGGTCGGCATCACGCGTCCCTGCGTGAAGCACAACTTCCTCGTGAAGGACGTGCGCGATCTCGCCGCCACCGTCAAGAAAGCGTTCTATATCGCCCGTACCGGCCGCCCCGGCCCGGTGCTGATCGACATTCCGAAAGACGTGTCGAAGGCGCCGTGCCAGTACGAGCCGATCAGGAGCGTTTCGCTGCGCTCATACAACCCGGTCACGAAGGGCCACTCCGGCCAGATCCGCAAGGCGGTTTCACTGCTGCTGTCGGCGAAGCGCCCGTACATCTACACCGGCGGCGGCATCATCCTCGCGGACGCCTCGCGTGAGCTGAACCAGTTCGCCGACCTGCTCGGCTATCCGGTCACCAACACGCTGATGGGTCTGGGCGGCTATCGCTCGAGCGACAAGAAATTCCTCGGCATGCTCGGCATGCACGGCACGTACGAAGCCAACATGGCGATGCAGCACTGCGACGTGCTGATCGCGATCGGCGCACGCTTCGACGACCGTGTGATCGGCGACCCGGCGCACTTCGCGTCGCGGCCGCGCAAGATCATCCATATCGACATCGATCCTTCCTCCATTTCCAAGCGCGTCAAGGTCGACATTCCGATCGTCGGCGACGTGAAGGAAGTGCTCAAGGAACTGATCGAGCAACTGCAGGCGGCCGAGCATGGTCCGGACACCGCGGCGCTCGCCGACTGGTGGAAGGACATCGAAGCCTGGCGCGCGAAAGACTGCCTGAAGTTCGATCGCAAGAGCGACATCATCAAGCCGCAATACGTGGTCGAAAAGGCGTGGGAGCTCACCGACGGCAATGCCTTCGTGTGTTCCGACGTCGGTCAGCACCAGATGTGGGCCGCGCAGTTCTACAAGTTCAACAAGCCGCGCCGCTGGATCAACTCCGGCGGTCTCGGCACGATGGGCTTCGGCCTGCCCGCGGCGATGGGTGTGAAGATGGCGCACCCGGACGACGACGTGCTCTGCATCACGGGCGAAGGCTCGATCCAGATGTGCATCCAGGAGCTGTCGACCTGCAAGCAGTACGACCTCCCGGTCAAGATTCTTTCGCTGAACAACCGCTATCTGGGCATGGTGCGCCAGTGGCAGCAGATCGAATACAGCAAGCGCTATTCGCATTCGTACATGGATGCGCTGCCCGATTTCGTGAAGCTCGCCGAAGCGTACGGTCACGTCGGCATGCGCGTCGAGCGCACGGCCGATGTGGAACCGGCGCTGAAGGAAGCGCTGCGGCTCAAGGATCGCGCGGTGTTTCTCGATTTCCAGACCGATCCGACCGAAAACGTCTGGCCGATGGTTCAGGCCGGCAAGGGCATCACCGAGATGCTCATGGGTTCGGAAGATCTTTAACGACGGGGCGTTTGGGCGCATTTGCACGCATTTTGCATAAACCCAGCGCTGGCTTCGTCATGCGCGCCTTCAAAAAAGGCGAGAGCAAACGAAGCGGCGCCGCACCGCTCGCGGACATCGACACAACATCTGGAAGAAGCGAAACATGAGACACATCATTTCCGTCCTGCTGGAAAACGAACCGGGCGCGTTGTCACGCGTGGTTGGTCTCTTCTCGGCACGCGGCTACAACATTGAAACCTTGACGGTGGCTCCGACCGAAGACCGTTCGCTGTCGCGCATGACCATCGTCTCCATTGGCTCGGACGACGTGATCGAACAGATCACGAAGCATCTGAACCGCCTGATCGAGGTGGTGAAAGTGGTCGACCTTACCGAGGGCGCCCACATCGAGCGCGAGCTGATGCTGATCAAGGTGAGGGCGGTCGGCAAGGAGCGTGAAGAGATGAAGCGGATGTCGGACATTTTCCGCGGCCGCATCATCGACGTCACCGAAAAGACCTACACGATCGAACTGACGGGGGCGAGCGACAAGCTCGACGCCTTCATCGAAGGGCTCGATTCCACGGCGATTCTCGAAACGGTCCGCACGGGCAGCTCGGGCATCGGTCGCGGCGAGCGCATTCTGAAGGTCTGACGCGCGGCGCTTTCAAACCCTGACGCCGTGCGCTGACGTCATGATCGCAAGGCCGGGCAGCGCATGATGAACCCGGCTCACAACACCTTATTCGCAGTACCTGAATTTCACTGAATCATCGAATCTAGCCAAGGAACCGACATGAAAGTTTTCTACGACAAGGACGCCGATCTCTCCCTCATCAAGGGCAAGCAGGTCACCATCATCGGCTATGGCTCGCAAGGCCATGCACACGCGCTGAACCTCAAGGAAAGCGGTGTGAACATCACCGTCGGTCTGCGCAAGGGCGGCGCATCGTGGAGCAAGGCTGAGAACGCCGGCCTGCAAGTGAAGGAAGTCGCGGAAGCGGTCAAGGGCGCGGACGTCGTCATGATGCTGCTGCCGGACGAGCAGATCGCCGACGTGTACGCGAAGGAAGTGCACGCGAACATCAAGCAGGGCGCAGCGCTCGCCTTCGCGCATGGCTTCAACGTTCACTACGGCCAGGTGATCCCGCGTGCCGACCTCGACGTCATCATGATCGCGCCGAAGGCGCCGGGCCACACGGTGCGCGGCACCTACTCGCAAGGTGGCGGCGTGCCGCACCTGATCGCGGTTGCGCAAGACAAGTCGGGCGCAGCGCGCGACATCGCCCTGTCGTACGCAGCGGCGAACGGCGGCGGCCGTGCCGGCATCATCGAAACGAACTTCCGCGAAGAAACCGAAACCGATCTGTTCGGCGAACAGGCCGTGCTGTGCGGTGGCACCGTCGACCTCATCAAGGCCGGCTTCGAAACGCTCGTCGAAGCGGGCTACGCGCCGGAAATGGCGTACTTCGAATGCCTGCACGAACTGAAGCTGATCGTCGACCTGATCTACGAAGGCGGCATCGCTAACATGAACTACTCGATCTCGAACAACGCCGAGTACGGCGAGTACGTGACGGGTCCGCGCATCGTGACCGCTGAAACGAAGAAGGCGATGAAGGCCGTGCTGACCGACATCCAGACCGGCGAATACGCGAAGAGCTTCATCATCGAGAACAAGGCTGGCGCGCCGACGCTGCAATCGCGCCGCCGTCTGACGGCCGAGCACCAGATCGAACAGGTCGGTGCGAAGCTGCGCGCGATGATGCCGTGGATCGCCAAGAACAAGCTCGTCGACCAGTCGAAGAACTAAGCGAGTCGCGGCCCAGGTCCGGCCCGATGCATTACTGTGTCGGCCGGGTGAATCAGGCCGGGCAAATCAAAAAGCCGTCCAAGGGTGCTGAACCCTGGGCGGCTTTTGCTATCCTACGGTTTTACAAAAACACAGAAGCCATCCATGAATTACCCTCATCCGATCATCGCGCGAGAAGGCTGGCCGTTCATCGCCATCGCGGCCGTCGTTGCATTACTGGTTCACGCCTTCGCGGGGTTCGGCATTGCGTGGATCTTCTGGCTGCTCCTGATCTTCGTCGTGCAGTTCTTCCGCGACCCGGCGCGTCCGATTCCGACTCAGGCGAATGCGGTGCTGTGTCCGGCCGACGGGCGCATCGTCGCGGTCGAAACCGCGCATGACCCGTATGCGAATCGCGAAGCGCTCAAAATCAGCGTGTTCATGAACGTCTTCAACGTCCACTCGCAACGCTCGCCGGTCGATGGCGCGATTTCCAAGGTCGAGTATTTCCCGGGCGCGTATCTGAATGCGGCGGTCGATAAAGCCTCGCTCGAAAACGAGCGCAATGCGATCGTGATCGAAATGGCCGGCGGCCAGACGGTGACCTCGGTGCAGATCGCGGGTTTGATCGCGCGGCGCATTCTTTGCTATGTCCGTGCAGGCGAGCCGCTGACCCGCGGCCAGCGTTACGGGTTCATCCGCTTCGGCTCGCGCGTCGACGTGTATCTGCCGGTGGGCAGCCGTCCGCGTGTGTCGATCGGCGAGAAGGTGTCGGCGTCGTCCACGATTCTCGCTGAGCTGTAAAGCGGCATAAAGGAGGTTGTCCGAATGGCCGCACTCAAACCGCGTCGACCCCGCACCAGCGGCCCGCTGCCACGGCCGTTCCGCCGTAACAAACCGGTGGTGACGGAGCCGTCGGCCATCGAGAGCCGGCGCGCGCAGCGTCAGCAGTTTCTGAGAAAGCGCGGCATCTATCTGCTGCCGAATGCATTCACCACGGCGGCGCTGTTCTGCGGCTTCTTCGCCGTCGTGCAGGCCATGAACGTGCGCTTCGAAATCGCGGCTATCGCGATCTTCGTCGCGATGGTGCTCGACGGCATGGATGGCCGCGTCGCGCGCATGACACATACGCAAAGCGCGTTCGGCGAGCAGTTCGACAGCCTGTCGGACATGGTGTCGTTCGGTGTCGCGCCGGCGCTCGTCATGTACGAGTGGATTCTCAAGGACCTCGGGCGCTGGGGCTGGCTCGCGGCGTTCGTCTACTGCTCGGGCGCCGCGCTGCGGCTCGCGCGTTTCAACACGAACATCGGCGTCGTCGACAAACGTTTCTTCCAGGGCATGCCGAGTCCGGCCGCCGCGGCGCTGATCGCCGGTTTCGTGTGGCTCGCCACCGACAACCGCGTGCCCCTCAAGCTCGTCTGGCTGCCGTGGGTCGCGTTCGTGCTGACCATTTATGCGGGCGTGACGATGGTGTCGAACGCGCCGTTCTACAGCGGCAAGGCGCTCGACGTGCGGCATCGCGTGCCGTTCGGCGTGATCCTGCTCGTGGTGGTCGCGTTCGTGCTCGTGTCGTCCGATCCACCGCTGATGCTGTTTGGTCTCTTCGTGCTGTACGGTCTGTCCGGCTATGTGTTCTGGGCTTATCAGGCGGTGCGCGGCAGGGCGAATCCGGCGCGCTCGGTGACGCGCGACCGGTGACGGTGCAGCCAGCGCTTTTGCGTCGGCGCTCAAAGAAAAACGGCAGCCCGCGGGTTGCCGTTTTTCTTTGATAGCGCTTCGTTGCGCAGCCCGCTTCAGAGTTGCATGCCGGCCGCTTCTCAACAGCTTCTCAACGGCTTGGCAACGGTGTTCGCGGCCCAGCGTAAACCTCGCCGCCGGCCGCTCCGGCGCGCATTGCACGGCCGCGTGAATGTCGCTATAGTCGTCGGATAAGCGCGTTTGCGTGGCCGTCCGAGCCTTGTCGTCGAGACCGATTTCCACGCGGCGCCATCATGCTTCTTTCTCGCCTTGATGCATTTGCTCCGTGTGTTTCGGTCGCGGCCATTGCGGCCATCGCGGCCGTGTCGTGAGCGGCAGCGCCAATCTCCGAATTCCAAATCCTATCCCCACATCTGAACGACTCCCGAGGAGACCCGACATGTCCGACAAACTGATCATTTTCGACACCACGTTGCGCGACGGCGAGCAATCGCCCGGCGCTTCGATGACGAAGGAAGAAAAGATCCGCATTGCGAAGCAACTCGAGCGGATGAAAGTCGACGTGATCGAAGCCGGCTTCGCGGCCAGCTCGAACGGCGACTTCGACGCGATTCACACGATTGCGGGTCTCGTGAAGGACAGCACGATCTGCTCGCTCGCCCGCGCGAACGACAAAGACATCCAGCGCGCCGCCGACGCGCTCGAGCCCGCCGATCATTTCCGCATCCACACGTTCATCGCGACGTCGCCGCTGCACATGGAAAAGAAGCTGCGCATGACGCCGGACCAGGTGTTCGAGCAGGCCAGGCTCGCCGTGCGTTTCGCGCGCAAGTTCACCGACGACGTCGAGTTCTCGCCCGAAGACGGCAGCCGCTCCGACATGGACTTCCTGTGCCGCGTGCTCGAAGCGGTGATCGCCGAAGGCGCGACCACGATCAACATCGCGGACACGGTCGGCTACGGCGTGCCGGAGCTGTACGGCCAGCTCGTCAAGACGCTGCGCGAGCGCATTCCGAACTCGCACAAGGCAGTGTTCTCGGTGCATTGCCATAACGACCTCGGCATGGCGGTCGCGAATTCGCTTGCCGGTGTGCAGCTTGGCGGCGCGCGCCAGGTCGAATGCACGATCAACGGGCTCGGCGAGCGCGCGGGCAATACGTCGCTCGAGGAAATCGTAATGGCGGTGAAGACCCGCAGAGATTATTTCGGCCTCGATATCGGGCTCGACACGACACAGATCGTGCCGGCCTCGAAGCTCGTGTCGCAGATCACCGGCTTCGTCGTGCAGCCGAACAAGGCGGTGGTCGGCGCGAACGCATTTGCTCACGCGTCGGGCATCCACCAGGACGGCGTGCTCAAGGCGCGCGACACCTACGAAATCATGCGCGCCGAAGACGTGGGCTGGACCGCGAACAAGATCGTGCTCGGCAAGCTGTCGGGCCGCAATGCGTTCAAGCAGCGTCTGCAGGAACTCGGCATCGCGCTCGATAGGGAGGCGGAACTGAACGCCGCGTTCGCGCGCTTCAAGGAACTGGCCGACCGCAAGTCGGAAATCTTCGACGAGGACATCATCGCGATCGTCAACGAGGAATCGGCGGAAGCGCAGGAGAAGGAGCACTACAAGTTCCTGTCGCTGTCGCAGCATTCGGAAACCGGCGAACAGCCGCACGCGAAGATCGTGTTCTCGGTCGAGGGCAAGGAGATCACCGGCGAAGCGCGCGGCAACGGCCCCGTCGACGCGACGCTCAACGCGATCGAAACGGAAGTGGGCAGCGGCTCCGAGCTGCTGCTGTACTCGGTCAACGCGATTACGACCGGCACGCAGGCGCAGGGCGAAGTGACGGTCCGGTTGTCGAGGAGCGGGCGTATCGTCAACGGCGTGGGCACCGATCCGGATATCGTCGCGGCATCCGCGAAGGCGTATATCTCCGCGCTCAACAGGCTGTATTCGAACGCGGACAAGCTCAATCCACAACGCTCGGAGTAACGTGAGCGCAGCGCGCTGATTGCGCGCGATCTTGTGCGTGCCGTGGAAATGTCGTGAAAAGAAGCCCCGTGCGGTTCAGTGCACGGGGCTTCTTTTTGGGTGGTCGCCTTGGGGTGCCGTGGGCGAGGACCGTCGCGCTGCGCGGTTTCGCGCACAACGCGTGAGGAGTCGCTCAGAACAGGCTGCGGCGATCCGGGTCGTGCAACGGGTCGGGCGTTTTCTGCGTGAGCCGCAGGATGCCCTGATCGTCGAAATAGAAGCTGTACAGCATGTACCAGACGTTGTCTTCGAGATAGCGATAGGTCCAGACTTCGCGCTTCATCAGCGGGAAGTAGGACGTTTCGACCGGGCGGCCGAAGTTCACGAGCACGTCGCCGCGCGTCCATTTGCCGATCTCGGCGCGGTAGAACTCGTTGGGCTGCAGCACCTGGCGCATGTTGACGATTTTGCCGGCCGCGTCGATGTCGGCGGCGGTGGTGGTTTCGCCCATCGGCTGGGTCGGCCACATCAGGCGCTTGCCGCCGTTGGGCAGATCATAGGTTTCGCGCGGCGGACCGAGGCGCGCGATGATCGTCGATGCGTCCGCTCCCTGGCTGTACTGCTGCCAGGGCTGTGCGCAGCCGGCGAGCGCCAGTGCGCTCAGGCAGACGAGCGCGGCGCGGCGCAGGCGTGCGCCGGCCGGCGCCGCGATCGAGGCCGCCGTGCGGTGGTGGCGGTTCAGCATGTATTCCTCCGATGGCGTTTGAGTAGCGTTTCTTATCATCGAGACGCACCATTTTGACACGCGCTGCGGCAAAAGACGCGCGCTTCGTGATCGCCCTCCTGGTAGAACGGTAACGGATGCGCCGGCTTGCCTATTCCATGTGCGGCATCCTATGATCCGCGCTTCGAGGATTCAGGCGGGGCGGTAACGATGGCAATCTGGCAACGGTCGGCGGCAGCGGCGCTGACGGCGATTTCGATGGCGGTGGGGGCGAGTGCGGTTCATGCGGCGACGGCAAATTCGGCAGCCGCTCAGGCAATGAGTGTGGCGGCAGCCCCCGTCGCAGACGCCGCGGGCAAGCCGGCGAACCAGCCGGCAAACCAGCCAGCAAACGGATCGGCGGGCCCACTGGCCGATAAGCCCACCGGCACGCCGATCCAGCTCGCGCTGATCGAAGGCATGTCCGGCCCGTTCGCGAACGCCGGTGCGGCGGTCGAGCGCAATCTGCGCTTCGGCGTCGAGCAGGTGAATGCGCACGGCGGTGTGAAGCTCGCGGACGGCGCGCACCCCTTCGAACTGGTCGTGCTCGATAGCAAAGGCAGCGCCGAGGAAGCGCTCACGCAGTTGCGCGCGGCCGCTGACCGCCATATCGGCTACATCCTGCAGGGCAACAGCTCGGCGGTCGCTGCCGCACTGATCGGCGCGATCGACAAGCAGAACAGCCGCGAACCGGACAACCGCGAACTGTTCCTCAACTATTCCGCCGACGACCCCGCGCTCACCAACGCGAGCTGCAGCTTCTGGCACTTCCGTTTCGACGCCCACGCGGGCATGCGCATGGCCGCGCTCGCCGACGTGATCGAGCGCGACAAGGCGGTAAAGAAGGTGTATCTGCTGAACCAGGATTACAGCTTCGGCCACGACGTCAGCAGTCTCGCGCGCTCGACGCTGGCGGCGAAACGCCCGGATATCGCGGTGGTCGGCGACGAATTCCACGCGATCGGCCGCGTGAAGGACTTCGCGCCCTATATCGCGAAGATTCGCGCGAGCGGCGCGGACGCTGTGATCACGGGCAACTGGGGCAACGACCTGACGCTGCTCGTCAAGGCGGCGCGGGAGCAGGGGCTCGACACGAAGTTCTACACGTTCTACGGCAACAGCCTCGGCGCGCCGGCGGCGCTCGGCGAGGCGGGTGTCGGTCACGTGATCGCGGTGGCCGAGTGGCATCCGAACGTGGGCGGAGCGGCCTCCGACGCCTGGTATGCCGCGTTCCGCACCCGTTTCCCGGCCGCGCAGGACGACTATCCGGTGCTGCGCATGCCGCTCATGATCGAAACGCTCGCCGCCGCGATGAAGCGCGCCGGCAACGCTGATCCGACGGCGGTCGCGAAAGCGCTCGAAGGCATCCGGTTCGATAACGGCTTTCACGCATCGTGGATGCGCGCCGACGACCACCAGCTGATCCAGCCCCTTTACGTGATGGAGATGGACAAAGCCGGTACGCCGGGCGTGCGTTTCGATAACGAAGGCTCCGGCTACGGATTCCTCACGGTGCTGGCGCTGCCGTCCGAGCGCACGATCCTGCCGACCGTGTGCAAGATGCGGCGTCCGTGAGGCGAGCGATGGCTATGGCCGCCGGGCCGCGCCGGGCGGTCCTGGAGGCCCTGAGCGGTACGCAACCCGCCTTGCCAGCCGTGGGGTTCGCGGCCGGAGCACGCTGTGCTACAATACGCGTCCCGTTATGGGGCTGGGTTCTGATTCAGCCGATTCAACCATGAACGGGGCTCAGTAAATTTTGTGAAACGGGTAATCCACGGCACGGCCTTTCTTCCGTGACCGCCTGTCCAGTTATCAAGGAAATCGACATGTCCGCAGTTGAAGCAAGCAAGAAGTCCGAAGTCGTCGCGCAATTCGCACGCGCAGCCAACGACACCGGCTCCCCCGAAGTTCAGGTCGCACTGCTCACGACCCGTATCAACGAACTGACCTCCCACTTCAAGGAGCACACGAAGGATCACCACAGCCGCCGCGGTCTGCTGCGCATGGTGAGCCGCCGTCGCAAGCTGCTCGACTACCTGAAGGGTAAGGACGCGGATCGTTACCGCAGCCTGATCGAGAAGCTGGGTCTGCGTAAGTAATCGGCCAGTCGTTCAGCAAGATGCCTGTGTCAGTTTCGCTGATACAGGCATTTTGTTTTTGCACGGCACGCTTCATGTGACGTGCGCCACCTGTGATCTGCGGCGTATGCCGGTTCGCGCGGCGCCCACAGGCAAGGCAGTATCAGCAGCAAAACGAGCAGTAAAGCAGCAGCAACAGAAACATGGCCGGGCTTCAGGGCGGAGTTTTGTGTCATTCCAGCGGTTCGCGCGTACTCGCGTGGCGCGTGGTTCTCTGGAATGGCATAACACGACTCTTCCCATGCGGCGCCGGCCCCGGCGTTGCCGCGCCGCTTCCGGTCCGCGCGGCATTACGATGAGGAAAAGCAATGACTATGTTCAACAAGATCGTCAAAGAGTTTAAGTGGGGGCAGCATACCGTCCGCCTCGAAACCGGTGAAATCGCTCGCCAGGCGAGCGGTGCGGTGATCGTCGATGTCGAAGACACCGTCGTGCTGGCCACCGTGGTCGGCGCAAAGACCGCCAAGCCGGGTCAGGACTTCTTCCCGCTGACCGTCGACTACCTCGAAAAGACCTACGCCGCCGGCAAGATCCCGGGCGGCTTTTTCCGCCGCGAAGGCCGTCCGTCGGAAGGCGAGACGCTGATCTCGCGCCTGATCGATCGTCCGCTGCGCCCGCTCTTCCCGGAAGGCTTCTACAACGAAGTGCAGGTCGTGATTCACGTGCTGTCGCTGAATCCGGAAATCCCCGCCGACATCCCCGCGCTGATCGGCGCGTCGGCGGCGCTCGCGGTGTCGGGCCTGCCGTTCAACGGCCCGGTCGGCGCGGCACGCGTGGCCTACATCAACAACGAATACGTGCTGAACCCGACGCGTCCGCAGATGAAGGAATCGGCGCTCGACCTCGTCGTCGCCGGTACGGAGCGCGCGGTGCTGATGGTGGAATCGGAAGCGCAGCAACTGAGCGAAGAAGTGATGCTCGGCGCTGTCGTGTTCGGCCATGAGCAGATGCAGATCGCGATCGACGCGATCCACGAGCTGGTCCGCGAAGGCGGCAAGCCGGAATGGGACTGGCAGCCGGCGCCGAAGAACGAGCCGCTGATCGCGCGCGTCACGGAACTCGCGCAAGCCGATCTGCTCGCCGCTTACCAGATCCGCGACAAGCAGGCTCGCTCGACCAAGCTGAAGGAAGTCTACGCGGCAACGTCGGCGAAGCTCGAGGAAGAAGCAGCGGCAGCCGGCACCGTGGCGGCCGACAAGGCATCGGTCGGCAACGTGCTGTTCGACATCGAGGCGAAGATCGTCCGTACGCAGATCCTGGACGGCGAGCCGCGTATCGACGGCCGCGACACGCGCACCGTGCGCCCGATCGAAATCCGTACCGGCGTGCTGCCGCGTACCCACGGCTCGGCGCTCTTCACGCGCGGCGAAACGCAGGCGATGGTGGTCGCGACGCTCGGCACGAAGGGCGACGAGCAGAACATCGACGCGCTCGAAGGCGAATACCGCGAACGCTTCATGCTCCACTACAACATGCCGCCGTTCGCGACCGGCGAAACGGGCCGCGTCGGTTCGCCGAAGCGCCGTGAAATCGGTCACGGCCGTCTCGCGAAGCGCGCGCTCGTCGCGTGCCTGCCGAGCGCCGATGAATTCGGCTACTCGATCCGCGTCGTGTCGGAAATCACCGAGTCGAACGGTTCGTCGTCGATGGCTTCGGTGTGCGGCGGCTGCCTCGCGCTGATGGACGCAGGCGTGCCGATGAAGGCGCACGTCGCGGGCATCGCGATGGGTCTGATCCTCGAAGGCAACCGCTTCGCGGTGCTGACCGACATCCTCGGCGACGAAGATCACCTCGGCGACATGGACTTCAAGGTCGCGGGTACCGAGCACGGCGTGACCGCGCTGCAGATGGACATCAAGATCCAGGGCATCACCAAGGAAATCATGCAGGTCGCCCTCGCGCAAGCGAAGGAAGGCCGCATGCACATCCTCGGCAAGATGACCACGGCGGTGTCGGGCGCGAACACGCAATTGTCGGAGTTCGCACCGCGCATGATCACGATCAAGATCAACCCGGAAAAGATCCGCGACGTGATCGGCAAGGGCGGTTCGGTGATCCGTGCGCTGACCGAGGAAACCGGCACGACGATCGACATTTCGGACGACGGCGTCGTCACCATCGCGAGCACGAACAGCGAAGGTATGGCCGAAGCGAAGAAGCGTATCGAGAACATCACGCTCGAAGTCGAAGTGGGCCAGGTGTACGAAGGCACCGTGCTCAAGCTGCTGGATTTCGGCGCGATCGTGAACATCCTGCCGGGCAAGGACGGTCTGCTGCATATCTCCGAGATCGCCAACGAGCGCATCAAGGACATCAACGACTATCTGAAGGATGGCCAGCAGGTGAAGGTCAAGGTCATCCAGACGGACGAGAAGGGTCGTGTGCGTCTGTCGGCGAAGGCTTTGCTGAACGACGCCGCGAACGGTGCGCCGCAAGGCGAACCGACGCCGCAGTAACGCGGTAGCGGACAACGGCCGGCAGCGTGTATGCGCTCCGGCCGTTTTTCATGCAGGATGGATTGCGTTGCGGATTCAAACGGCGGCGCGGCAGATGCCTGCAACGGGTAGGCAACGCAATCCAATCTTGGAGTTGACGCAGATGAAAGCGATCGAAATCACCGAATTCGGTGCGCCTGAAGTCCTCAAGCTGGCGGAGCGGCCGATGCCGCAACCCAAGGCAGGCGAGGTGCTGATCAAGGTGGCGGCGTCCGGCATCAATCGTCCGGATGTGTTTCAGCGCAAGGGCGGCTATGCGCCGCCCCCGGGTGCATCTGACCTGCCTGGGTTGGAGGTGGCGGGCGAGATTGTCGGCGGCACGATCGACGAGAAGAACAACCCGTTCGGCCTGAAAATCGGCGATCGCGTGTGCGCGCTGCTCGCGGGCGGCGGCTACGCGGAGTACGCGAGCGCGCCGCTGCTGCAATGCCTGCCGGTGCCGGCGGGGTTGTCGGACGTCGAGGCGGCGTCGCTGCCCGAGACCTTCTTCACGGTATGGAGCAACGTGTTCAACCGCGCGCAGCTCGGCCAGGGCGAGGGCGGGCCGAACGAAACGCTGCTCGTGCAGGGCGGCTCGAGCGGCATCGGCGTGACGGCGATCCAGATTGCGCACGCGCTTGGTTTTCGCGTGTTCGCGACGGCGGGGTCGGACGAAAAATGCCGCGCGTGCGAAGCGTTGGGCGCGGAGCGCGCGATCAACTACAAGACGGAAGATTTCGTCGAGGTCATCAAGTCGCTGACGAACGATCGCGGCGTCGACGTGATTCTCGACATGGTGGCGGGCAGCTACGTGCCGCGCGAGCTTACGGCGCTGGCCGACGGCGGGCGCCTCGTGCTGATCGCGCTCCTCGGCGGAGCGAAAGCGGAACTGAATCTGCACGAGGTATTGCGCCGCCGTTTGACGGTGACCGGCTCGACGCTGCGTCCGCGGCCGATCGAATTCAAGGCGCGGATCGCCGCGCAACTGAAGGAGCGCGTGTGGCCGCATCTCGAAGCCGGCCGCATCAAGCCGATCGTGTATCGCGTGCTTCCGGCCGCGCAGGCTGCCGAAGCGCATGCGCTGATGGAAAGCAGCGCGCACGTCGGCAAGATCGTGCTGAGCTGGAAGCAGGACGCTTGACACGGCTGGTTTGACCCGCTT
The DNA here is from genome assembly GCF_900177725.1 of Paraburkholderia susongensis. Taxonomy (GTDB): domain Bacteria; phylum Pseudomonadota; class Gammaproteobacteria; order Burkholderiales; family Burkholderiaceae; genus Paraburkholderia; species Paraburkholderia susongensis. The sequence goes on from NZ_FXAT01000004.1 coordinate 708,612, forward strand.
CCCCCCACGCAGTAAAATTGCACGTTTTGCGCGCGCCGGATAAACCCGACGGGCGGACTGCGGGCGAGGGGCGGAAAGCGGGGAATGAATGCAGGAAATGCCGCGCACGAAGTCCGCTGGTATCCGCTGGCAGTACACGCAAAACAGGACAACACGAGACGATGTCGAAACAGCAACGAGCCAAACTGGTAGTCGGTAACTGGAAGATGCACGGGCGCCTCGCCGCGAATGCCACGCTGTTGCAGGCTGTGGCGCAAGGCTCCGGCGAATTGCCGGCCGACGTGCGTGTTGGGGTGTGTGTGCCGGGTGTCTATCTCGCGCAGACGCAGGCGTTGCTCGAAGGCAGCCGGGTCGAGTGGGGCGTGCAGGACGTCTCCGCGTTCACGCATGGCGCCTATACCGGTGAAGTAGCCGCGCCGATGGTGACGGATTTCGGCGCCATGCTCGCAATCGTCGGGCACTCGGAGCGTCGTGCGTACCATCGCGAAAGCGCCGAACTGGTTGCGGTAAAAACGCAGCGCGCGCTGGAAGCGGGTTTGACGCCGATCGTCTGCGTGGGCGAAACGCTCGAAGAGCGCGAAGCCGGTTCGACCGAGCAGGTGGTCGGCGCGCAACTCGATGAAGTGCTGGCGAAGCTGTCGGCGCAGGAAGCGGCCCGTCTCGTTGTTGCTTACGAGCCGGTCTGGGCGATCGGCACCGGCAAGAGCGCGACCGCGGAGCAGGCTCAGGCGGTGCATGCGTTCCTGCGTGCGCGTCTTGCGGCGAAGGGCGCGGCGGACGTGCCGTTACTGTACGGCGGCAGCGTCAAACCGGAAAACGCGGAAGAACTGTTCCGCCAGCCGGATATCGACGGTGGCCTGATCGGCGGCGCGTCATTGAAAGACCAGGATTTCCTGGCGATCTGCAGGGCGGCGGCCGTCACGAGCGTCGCCGGTTGAGCAGGGCGCCTCGGCGAGGATGACTCCATTTCGCGCGGCACGTTGTGTGCGGCGCGGTTAAATAAAGACTCAGGTGAGTGTGATGCTGTATTTGAAAACATTGATTATCGTCGTTCAGTTGCTGTCGGCGCTCGGGGTCATCGGACTCGTCTTGCTGCAGCACGGCAAAGGCGCCGACATGGGCGCGGCGTTCGGCAGCGGCGCCTCGGGCAGTCTGTTCGGCGCGACGGGCTCGGCTAACTTTCTGTCGCGTACCACGGCTGTGCTCGCCGCCGTGTTTTTCATCACGACGCTGGCGCTTACTTACCTCGGCGCGTATCACACGAAACCTTCTGCTGGCGTGCTTGGCGCGGCAGTGACCGCACCGGCGGCACCTGCTGGCGCGTCGGCGCCGGCTCCTGTTTCGGCGCCGGCCCAGGCTGCGGCACCGGCTTCGCCAGCGTCGGTTCCGGCTACGGGCGTGCCGAAATAAATTTTCGTCAGACGTGCTTTTGTGCGTTGAACAAACTGCTTAAACAAGTTACAATTCAAGTCTTGAAGCGATTCGCGGGTTTTATAAGTTGTTTTCCCGGATTGCATAGAGTGCCGACGTGGTGAAATTGGTAGACACGCTATCTTGAGGGGGTAGTGGCGAAAGCTGTGCGAGTTCGAGTCTCGCCGTCGGCACCAAATGTTATCTAAATGCCAGCCGCTTGCTTCGCTTCGGCTGGCATTTTCACTTCTGGCGCATGATCGTAGCGCTTGCGTCATGTGCGTTGAAGAAGTGATTTAGCGTCAGGGGTGCTATGCTCCTGAGGGCACTCAGAACCAACCGATTGAGGATTGTCTTGAACCTCGCAGCCTATTTCCCCGTTTTGTTGTTCCTCATTGTGGGCACCGGTTTAGGCGTAGCACTGGTCAGTATTGGCAAGATCCTCGGTCCCAACAAGCCCGACACCGAGAAAAACGCACCGTACGAGTGCGGCTTCGAAGCATTCGAAGATGCGCGCATGAAGTTCGACGTGCGCTACTACCTCGTCGCCATTCTCTTCATCATTTTCGACCTTGAGACCGCATTCCTGTTTCCGTGGGGCGTGGCCCTGCGCGATATCGGCTGGACTGGCTTCATGGCAATGATGATTTTCCTGCTCGAATTCCTGCTTGGCTTTGCCTACATCTGGAAGAAGGGCGGCCTCGACTGGGAATGATGGATTAATCGCCGGTTTGCGTGGGTGGCCAGGCTTGCCGCCCCGTCTGGAGTGGAAAGCAAATGAGTATCGAAGGGGTCTTGAAAGAAGGGTTTGTCACCACCACGGCGGACAAACTGATCAACTGGACGCGCACCGGCTCGTTGTGGCCGATGACGTTCGGTCTTGCGTGCTGTGCGGTCGAAATGATGCATGCGGGTGCGGCCCGTTATGACCTCGACCGTTTCGGCGTGGTGTTTCGTCCGAGTCCGCGCCAGTCGGACGTAATGATCGTCGCCGGCACGCTGTGCAACAAGATGGCGCCCGCTTTGCGCAAGGTCTACGACCAGATGGCCGAGCCGCGCTGGGTGATCTCGATGGGCTCGTGCGCGAACGGCGGCGGCTATTACCACTATTCGTACTCGGTGGTGCGCGGCTGCGACCGGATCGTCCCGGTCGACGTGTATGTGCCGGGTTGTCCGCCCACAGCGGAAGCGCTCGTGTATGGCGTAATCCAGTTGCAAGCCAAGATTCGCCGCACCAACACCATCGCCCGTCAATAAGGCCAACGCCTCCCCACAATATGGCAAGCAAACTCGAGACCCTGAAAGCGAACCTCGAGGCGGCCTTTGGCGGCCTCCTGTTGAGCACTACCGAAGCCATCGGCGAGCTGACGATCGTCGTGAAGGCAGCCGACTATCTCAATGTGACAAAGCGTCTGCGTGACGAACGCTCGCTCGGTTTCGAGCAATGCGTCGATCTGTGCGGCGTCGACTACCAAACCTATGCCGACGGTGCTTACGACGGCCCGCGTTTCGCGGCCGTGCTGCATCTGCTGTCGGTGCAGAACAACTGGCGTCTGCGTCTGCGCGTGTTCGCGCCGGACGACGACATGCCGATCCTGCCGTCCGTCGTCGAGATCTGGAATTCGGTCAACTGGTACGAGCGCGAAGCGTTCGACCTGTACGGCATCGTCTTCGAAGGTCACCCGGACCTGCGTCGCATCCTGACCGACTACGGTTTCATCGGTCACCCGTTCCGTAAGGATTTCCCGGTCTCCGGCTACGTTGAAATGCGTTACGACCCGGAAGAGAAGCGCGTCGTCTATCAGCCTGTGACGATCGAGCCGCGGGAAATCACGCCGCGCGTGATCCGCGAGGATCGCTATGGCGGTCTGAAACACTAAGAGAACGCCATGGCAGAGATCAAGAATTACACGCTCAACTTCGGCCCGCAGCACCCGGCAGCGCACGGTGTGCTGCGCCTCGTGCTCGAACTCGACGGCGAAGTCATCCAGCGCGCCGATCCGCACATCGGTCTGCTGCATCGCGCGACTGAAAAGCTCGCCGAAACCAAAACGTTCATCCAGTCGGTGCCGTACATGGACCGTCTCGACTACGTGTCGATGATGGTCAACGAGCACGGCTATGTGATGGCGATCGAAAAGCTGCTCGGCATCGACGTGCCGTTGCGCGCGCAATACATTCGCGTGCTGTTCGACGAAGTCACGCGCGTTCTGAATCACCTGATGTGGATCGGCGCGCACGCGCTCGACGTCGGCGCGATGGCGGTGTTCCTCTACGCGTTCCGCGAGCGCGAAGACCTGATGGACGTGTACGAAGCGGTATCCGGCGCACGGATGCACGCGGCCTACTACCGTCCGGGCGGTGTCTATCGCGATCTGCCTGACGTGATGCCGCAATACAAGGCGTCGAAGATTCGCAATGCGAAGGCATTGTCGAAGATGAACGAGAACCGCCAGGGTTCGCTGCTCGACTTCATCGACGACTTCTTTACGCGCTTTCCGAAGTGCGTCGATGAATACGAAACGCTGCTCACCGACAACCGGATCTGGAAGCAGCGTCTGGTCGGCATCGGCGTGGTGAGTCCGGAGCGCGCGCTGCAACTCGGCATGACCGGCGCGATGCTGCGCGGCTCGGGCATCGAGTGGGACCTGCGCAAGAAACAGCCGTACGAAGTGTATGACAAGCTCGACTTCGACATTCCCGTTGGCGTGAACGGCGACTGCTACGACCGTTATCTGGTGCGCGTCGAAGAAATGCGTCAATCCACACGCATCGCGAAACAGTGCATTGAGTGGCTGCGCAAAAATTCGGGCCCGGTGATGACGGACAATCACAAGGTTGCGCCGCCGTCGCGAGTCGGCATGAAGTCGAACATGGAAGATCTGATCCATCACTTCAAGCTGTTCACCGAGGGCTTCCATGTGCCCGAAGGTGAAGCGTACGCCGCGGTCGAACATCCGAAGGGCGAGTTCGGCATCTATCTGATCTCGGACGGCGCCAACAAGCCGTATCGCCTGAAGATTCGCGCACCGGGCTATGCGCACCTGTCCGCGCTCGACGAAATGGCGCGCGGGCACATGATCGCCGACGCAGTGACGATCATCGGCACGCAGGACATCGTGTTCGGCGAAGTGGATCGCTAGGACGTATTCATCGACGTGCGTCTCCGGTTACCACACCGGCACGCGCGTCAAGCAAAGGAACGCCGGGTCTGTCGCAGCAAGATATGAGCGACGGGTTTTCGTTCGGTAGGAATTGAAAGAGTCGTGTCTGAAAATGATCTCAGCTGAAGGCCTGAAAGAAATCGATCGTGCGATCGCGAAGTATCCCGCCGATCAGAAACAGTCCGCCGTGATGTCGGCGTTGGCTACTGCTCAGGAAGAGCATGGCTGGCTGTCGCCCGAACTCATGCAGTTCGTCGCGGATTATCTCGGCATGCCGGCAGTCGCCGTGCAGGAGGTGGCAACCTTCTACACGATGTACGAGACCTCGCCGGTCGGCAAGCACAAGATCACGCTTTGCACGAACCTGCCGTGCCAGCTCGGCCCGGATGGCGGCTCCGAGAGCGCCGCTGAATACCTGAAGCAGAAGCTCGGCATCGACTTCGGCGAAACCACGCCCGACGGCAAGTTCACCCTGAAAGAAGGTGAGTGCATGGGTTCGTGCGGCGATGCGCCGGTGATGCTGGTGAACAACCATCGCATGTGCAGCTTCATGAGCCGCGCGAAGATCGACCAGCTGCTCGAGGAACTTTCCAAATGACGTCTTTACACGATCGTCACATCAAACCGCTGATTCTCGCTGGTCTGAACGGCGATAACTGGCATCTCGAAGACTACGTGGCGCGCGGCGGTTACGCCCAGCTGCGCCGTATTCTGGAAGAAAAGATCCCACCCGAGCAGGTGATCGCCGACGTCAAGGCGTCGGGTCTGCGTGGCCGTGGCGGTGCGGGCTTCCCGACCGGTCTGAAGTGGAGCTTCATGCCGCGTCAGTTTCCGGGTCAGAAGTACCTCGTCTGCAATTCGGACGAAGGCGAGCCGGGCACGTTCAAGGACCGCGACATCCTGCGCTTCAATCCGCACTCGCTGATCGAAGGCATGGCCATCGGCGCGTACGCGATGGGCATCACGGTCGGCTATAACTACATCCACGGCGAGATCTGGGAAGTCTACAAACGCTTCGAAGAAGCGTTGGAGGAAGCTCGCCGCGCCGGGTTCCTCGGCGACAACATCATGGGCTCGGGCTTCTCGTTCCAGCTGCATGCGCACCACGGTTACGGCGCGTATATCTGCGGCGAAGAAACCGCGCTGCTCGAATCGATCGAGGGCAAGAAGGGCCAGCCGCGCTTCAAGCCGCCGTTCCCGGCAAGCTTTGGCGTGTACGGCAAGCCGACCACGATCAACAACACCGAAACGTTCGCGGCAGTGCCGTTCCTGCTCGCGATCGGTCCGCAGAATTACCTCGAAATCGGCAAGCCGAACAACGGTGGCACGAAGATTTTCTCGGTGTCGGGCGACGTCGAGCGTCCGGGCAATTACGAAATTCCGCTCGGCACGCCGTTCGCGACGCTGATGGAACTCGCCGGCGGCATCCGCGGCGGCAAGAAGATCAAGGCCGTGATTCCTGGCGGCTCGTCGGCGCCGGTCATTCCGGGCGACATCATGATGCAGACCGACATGGATTACGACGCGATCGCGAAGGCCGGCTCGATGCTCGGCTCGGGCGCGGTGATCGTGATGGACGAGACGCGCTGCATGGTGCGCTCGCTGCTGCGTCTGTCGTACTTCTATTTCGAAGAGTCGTGCGGTCAGTGCACGCCTTGCCGCGAAGGCACGGGCTGGCTGTATCGCGTCGTGCATCGTATCGAGCATGGGCTCGGCCGTCAGGAAGACCTGGATCTGCTGAACTCGGTCGCGGAAAACATCATGGGCCGTACGATCTGCGCGCTCGGCGACGCAGCGGCCATGCCGGTTCGCGGCATGCTCAAGCACTACTGGGACGAATTCGAATATCACGTCGCCCACAAGCATTGCCTCGTCGGCGGCCATGCCGGCACGGCGGCGGCGCCGGAAACAGTGGCTGCATGAAGTGGCTGCCTGAGGTGGCTGCTTGAGTCAGGCCGACAGGGTTGACTGACGGATAACTACCAGACGTACGCCTCAACCGCAGGATTCATCGCCCGAGAGCGGTGGTGAAGAGGCGAACGATTGAGCGGTAACAGGTTAAGGAAGATTGACCATCATGGTTGAACTGGAAATAGACGGCAAGAAAGTCGAGGTGCCTGAAGGCAGCATGGTGATCCAGGCTGCACATAAGGTCGACACGTACATTCCTCACTTCTGCTATCACAAGAAGCTGTCGATTGCGGCCAATTGCCGGATGTGCCTGGTCGATGTCGAGAAGATGCCGAAGGCCGTGCCCGCATGCGCGACGCCGGTGTCGGCTGGCATGATCGTGCGCACGAAATCGGAAAAGGCGGTGAAGGGCCAGCAAGCCGTGATGGAATTCCTGCTGATCAACCATCCGCTCGATTGCCCGATCTGCGACCAGGGCGGCGAATGCCAGTTGCAGGATCTGGCCGTCGGTTACGGCAAGTCGTCGTCGCGCTACAGCGAAGAAAAGCGCGTGGTGTTCCACAAGAACGTTGGCCCGCTGATCTCGATGGAAGAAATGTCGCGTTGCATTCACTGCACGCGTTGCGTCCGTTTCGGCCAGGAAATCGCCGGCGTGATGGAGCTCGGCATGCTGGGCCGCGGTGAGCATTCGGAAATCACCTCGTTCGTCGGCAAGACGGTCGACTCGGAACTGTCGGGCAACATGATCGACCTGTGCCCGGTCGGCGCGCTCACGAGCAAGCCGTTCCGCTACAGCGCCCGTACGTGGGAACTGTCGCGCCGCAAGTCGGTGAGCCCGCACGATTCCGTCGGCGCGAACCTCGTCGTGCAGGTGAAGAACAATCGCGTGATGCGTGTTCTGCCGTTCGAAAACGAATCCATCAACGAATGCTGGATTTCGGACAAGGACCGCTTCTCGTATGAAGGCCTCAACAGCCCCGAGCGTCTGACCAGGCCGATGCTCAAGCAGGGCGGCCAGTGGGTCGAAACCGACTGGCAGACCGCGCTCGACTACGTGGTCAAGGGTCTGAAGGGTATCAAGGGCGATCACGGCGCGAGCGCACTCGCCGCGCTCTCCAGCGCACACAGCACGGTCGAAGAACTGTTCCTGCTCAAGCAGATCGCGCAAGCGGTCGGCACGCCGAACGTGGACTTCCGTCTGCGTCAGTCCGATTTTTCGGCGCCTGTCACCGGCGCGCCGTGGCTCGGCACCGCTATCGCCGATCTGTCGAACGTCGATGCGGCGCTCGTGATCGGCTCGGATCTGCGTCGCGATCATCCGCTGTTCGCCGCGCGTCTGCGCCAGGCGGCCAAGGGCGGCGCGCAGCTCACGCTCGTGCAGGCCACGAACGACGATGCTTTGATCCCGCAGGCACGGCGTGTGGTCGCGGCGCCGTCGGCATGGCTCGACACGCTCGCGGGTATCGCCGGCGCGGTTGCGCAAGCGAAGGGCGTGGCACTGCCGGAAGCATTCGCGGGCACGCAGCCTACGGATGCGAACGGGCAGGTCGCAAGCTCGCTCGCCACGGGCGAACGCCGTCTCGTGCTGCTCGGCAACGAAGCGGTCCGCCATCCGGATTTCGCGGCGCTCCACGCCGCGGCGCAGTGGATCGCCGAGGCAACCGGCGCAACGCTCGGCTTCCTCACGGAAGCGGCCAACACGGTCGGCGCGCACCTCGTGAACGCGCTGCCGGGCGAAGGCGGTCTGAACGCACGCGAAGTGTTCGAACAGCCGCGCAAGGGTTATCTGCTGCTGAATCTCGAACCGGAATTCGACACGGCCAATCCGGCGCAAGCTCTGGCCGCGCTCAAGCAGGCCGAGATGGTCGTCGTGCTGTCGCCGTTCCAGACGGGCGCCGACTACGCCGACGTGCTGCTGCCCATCGCACCGTTCACGGAAACGGGCGGCACCTTCGTCAACGCGGAAGGCACGGTGCAGACGTTCAATGGCGTCGTGCGTCCGCTCGGCGACACGCGTCCGGCATGGAAGGTGTTGCGCGTGCTGGGCAGCCTGCTCGGCGTGCCGGGCTTCGAATACGAAACGGTTGAAGAAGTGCGCACGGCCGCGCTCGGCGACGGCGAACTGGGCTCGCGCCTGTCGAACCGCACGGGCGTCGCGGTGACGCGCGGCAAGGCTGCAAAGGCGGCGGAAGGCAAGTTCGAGCGTCTCGCGAACGTGCCGATCTATCATGCCGACGCACTCGTGCGTCGCGCGGAGTCGCTGCATCTGACCGCGGCCGCACGTGTCGCGAACTCGGCCTGCCTGCCGGCTGCGCTGTTCGACAAACTGGGTTTGAAGGAAGGCGACGCGGTGCGCGTGCGCCAGGGCGAGCAAGCGGTGCAGTTGCCGGCCGTGCGCGATGCAAATCTTGCGGAGACGGTCGTCCGCGTGTCGGCGGCTACGCCTGCCGGTGCGGCGCTGGGCAGCCTGTTCGGTGAACTGCTGGTGGAGAAGGCGTAAATGAGCTTGTTCGATACGATCAACTCGGGCGGGTCCGAGCTTCTCGGTGTCGCATGGCCCACGGTGTGGGCGCTGGTGCGCATCCTGGTGGTGGCCGTCGTGATCCTGCTGTGCGTGGCTTACCTGATTCTGTGGGAGCGTAAGCTGATCGGCTGGATGCACGTGCGTCTCGGTCCGAACCGCGTCGGTCCCGGCGGTATGTTGCAGCCGATCGCCGACGTGCTGAAGCTGCTGTTGAAGGAAGTGATTCAGCCCGCCCAGGCGAGCCGCTGGATCTACCTCGTCGCGCCGATCATGGTGGTGGTGCCGGCCTTCGCGGTCTGGGCGGTGATTCCGTTCCAGGCGGGCGCGGTGCTCGGCGACATCAACGCGGGCCTGCTGTATGCGATGGCGATTTCGTCGATCGGCGTGTACGGCGTGATTCTGGCCGGCTGGGCGTCGAACTCGAAGTACGCGTTCCTCGGTGCGATGCGCGCCGCGGCTCAGATGGTTTCGTACGAAATCTCGATGGGCTTCGCGCTCGTGGTCGTGCTCATGACGGCCGGCACGCTGAATCTGTCGGGCATCGTCGGCTCGCAGGAGCAGGGCTTCTTCGCCTCGCACGGCCTGAACTTCCTGTCGTGGAACTGGCTGCCGCTTCTGCCGATGTTCGCCGTCTACTTCATCTCGGGCATCGCCGAAACGAACCGTCACCCGTTCGACGTGGTGGAAGGCGAATCGGAAATCGTCGCGGGTCACATGATCGATTACTCGGGTATGGCGTTCGCGCTGTTCTTCCTTGCCGAGTACATCAACATGATCGTGATCTCGGCACTGGCATCGACCCTGTTCCTCGGCGGCTGGAGCGCACCGTTCGGCTTCCTGTCGTTCATCCCGGGCATCGTCTGGCTCGTCGCCAAGGTCTTCTTCCTGTTGTCGGTATTCATCTGGGCGCGTGCCACGTTCCCGCGCTACCGCTATGACCAGATCATGCGTCTCGGCTGGAAGGTGTTCATTCCGGTCTGCGTGGTGTGGCTGGTGGTGGTCGGCTTCTGGATCATGTCGCCGTTGAATATCTGGAAATAAAGGGCGGACGAACCTATGACCGCAATTCAAAACTTCTTCAAGACTTTCTTCCTCACGGAACTGCTCAAAGGTCTCGCGCTGACTGGACGCTACACGTTCCAGCGCAAGGTCACGGTGCAGTTTCCGGAAGAAAAAACCCCGATTTCGCCGCGTTTTCGCGGTTTGCATGCGCTGCGACGTTATGAGAACGGCGAAGAGCGCTGCATCGCGTGCAAGCTGTGCGAAGCAGTGTGCCCGGCGCTTGCCATCACGATCGAATCGGAAACGCGCGCGGACAACACGCGCCGCACGACGCGCTACGACATCGACCTGACCAAGTGCATCTTCTGCGGTTTCTGTGAAGAAAGCTGCCCGGTCGACTCGATCGTCGAGACGCACATTCTCGAGTATCACGGCGAGAAGCGCGGCGACCTGTACTTCACGAAGGACATGCTGCTGGCCGTCGGCGATCGCTACGAAGCAGAGATCGCCGCCAACAAAACAGCCGATGCTCCGTATCGTTGAAGCGCTTTTCCGTTGATGCAGTAATAGCGGCAGTAAAAGCAGTAACACGGCCTGCTGTCGGGCCGACCGCCGCGGTCTGAACACCGCGGCACGGCGCACCTGTGCGACTGTTCTGGTGGTTTTGCCAGATGCACGTGCCAAAGAACAATGCCTGACGATGGCCTAACGATGAACCGGTAATCATGGAATTCACGACCGTACTGTTCTACATCTTCGCGCTGCTCCTGGTTGTTTCAGGGCTGAAGGTGATCACTTCGCGCAACCCGGTGGCGTGCGCACTGTTTCTGGTGCTGGCGTTCTTCAATGCAGCCGCGATCTGGATGCTGCTCGAGGCCGAGTTCCTCGCGATCCTGCTGGTGCTGGTGTACGTCGGGGCGGTGATGGTGCTGTTCCTGTTCGTCGTGATGATGCTGGACATCAATCTCGACGTGCTGCGCAAGGATTTCAAACGTTTCGTGCCGATGGCGACGGTAGTGGGCGCGATCATCGTGATCGAAACCGCGCTGATTCTGTGGCACGGCTACGGCGCGACCACCACGGCGCTGCGCGACACGGCCGCGGCCGCCGCCGGTATGGGCGACTGGTCGAACACACGCCTGATCGGCAAGGTCATTTACACCGACTACATCTTCGCCTTCGAAGTCGCTGGCCTCGTGCTGCTGGTGGCGATCATCGCGGCGGTCGCGCTGACCACGAGTCACAAGAAGGACAGCAAGCGCCAGAACGTCAGCGCTCAGGTCAAGGTGCGTGCCCAGGATCGCGTGCGTGTCGTGAAGATGCCGTCGGAGAAAACCGCGGCAACCATCGCAGCGGAAGAAGCCGCGGCAGCAGCAGCGGCAGCCGACTCGGCACCTGCCAAGAACAGCTGAGCGGACAGGAGATAAAGATCATGTTGACCCTAGCCCATTACCTTGTCCTCGGTGCGATCCTGTTTGCGATCAGCATCGTTGGCATTTTCCTGAACCGCCGTAACGTCATCATCATCCTGATGGCGATCGAGCTGATGCTGCTTGCGGTGAACACCAATTTCGTCGCGTTCTCGCATTACCTGGGCGACGTGCACGGCCAGATCTTCGTTTTCTTCGTGCTGACGGTGGCGGCAGCGGAGGCGGCGATCGGCCTCGCAATTCTGGTGACCCTGTTCCGTAGTCTCGACACGATCAATGTCGAGGATCTCGATCAGCTCAAAGGTTAATTTCAGGAAAAGCGGTTATGTCCACGATACTCAATGAAAACCTGCTGTTGGCAATTCCGCTGGCGCCACTCGCCGGTTCCCTGGTTGCAGGGCTGTTCGGCAAAGCGATAGGGCGAGCGGGTGCGCATTCGGTCACGATCCTCGGCGTCGCAATTTCGTTCGTCCTGTCGGTCATGGTGTTCTTCCAGGTGATGGAAGGCGCGAGCTTCAACGCGACCATTTATCAATGGATGTCGATCGGCAAGACGCAGCTCGAAGTCGGCTTCCTGGTCGACTCGCTGACCGCGATGATGATCTGCGTGGTGAACTTCGTGTCGCTGATGGTGCACATCTACACGATCGGCTACATGGCTGACGACGACGGCTACCAGCGCTTCTTCTCGTACATCTCGCTGTTCACGTTCTCGATGTTGATGCTCGTGATGAGCAACAACTTCCTGCAGCTGTTCTTCGGCTGGGAAGCAGTGGGTCTCGTGTCGTATCTGCTGATCGGTTTCTACTTCAAGCGCGAGTCGGCCATCTACGCGAACATGAAGGCGTTCATCGTGAACCGCGTCGGCGACTTCGGCTTCCTGCTCGGCATCGGCCTGCTGTTCGCGTTCGCCGGTTCGATGAACTACGGCGAAGTCTTCGCGAAGCGCACCGAACTTGCTGCGCTGAACTTCCCGGGCACGGACTGGGGCCTGCTGACGGTCGCTTGCATTTGCCTCTTCATCGGCGCGATGGGTAAGTCGGCGCAATTCCCGCTGCACGTCTGGCTGCCCGATTCGATGGAAGGTCCGACGCCGATCTCCGCGCTGATTCACGCGGCAACCATGGTGACGGCCGGTATCTTCATGGTCACGCGCATGTCGCCGCTGTTCGAACTGTCGGATACGGCGCTGTCGTTCGTCATGGTCATCGGCGCGATTACCGCGCTGTTCATGGGCTTCCTCGGTATCGTCCAGAACGACATCAAGCGTGTGGTCGCTTACTCCACGCTGTCGCAGCTCGGTTACATGACGGTCGCGCTCGGCGCGTCGGCCTACTCGGTCGCCGTGTTCCACCTGATGACGCACGCGTTCTTCAAGGCGCTGCTGTTCCTCGGCGCGGGTTCGGTGATCATCGGTATGCACCACGATCAGGACATGCGCAATATGGGCGGCCTGCGCAAGTACATGCCGATTACGTGGATCACGTCGCTGGTCGGTTCGCTCGCGCTGATCGGCACGCCGTTCTTCTCGGGCTTCTATTCGAAAGACTCGATCATCGACGCAGTGAAGCTGTCGCATCTGCCGGGTTCGAGCTTCGCGTACTTCGCGGTGGTGGCGAGCGTATTCGTGACCGCGCTGTATTCGTTCCGTATGTACTTCATGGTGTTCCATGGCGAAGAACGCTTCCGCGGTCCGAAGCATCCGGAATCGCCGATGGGTATCGAAGCCGCGGCGCATGCGCATGACGATCATGGTCACGGCCACGATGCGCACGGCCATGGTCACGACGACCATGCTCACGAGCCGCACGAAACACCGTGGGTCGTGTGGGTGCCGCTCGTGCTGCTGGCTATTCCGTCGATCGTGATCGGTGCGATCGGTGTGGGTCCGATGCTGTTCGGCGACTTCTTCCAGCACGGCGTCGCGTTCGACAAGGTGATCTACATCAGTGAGAACCATCCGGCGCTGCATGAGATGGCCGAAGAGTTCCAGGGCTGGGCGTCGATGGGTCTGCACTCGGTGTCGGGCCTGCCGGTGTGGCTCGCGCTCGCGGGCGTAGTGGTCGCATGGTTCCTGTACCTGGTCCGTCCGGATCTGCCGGCTGTCATCAAGCGCGCATTCGGTCCGATCTACACGTTGCTCGATAACAAGTACTACATGGACAAGATCAACGAAGTCGTATTTGCACGTGGTGCCGTGGCAATTGGCCGAGGTCTGTGGAAAGAAGGCGACGTCGTCGTGATCGACGGCATCGTCAATGGCAGCGCACGTTTCATCGGCTGGTTCGCGAGCGTGATCCGCTTCCTTCAATCCGGCTACATCTACCACTACGCGTTCGCCATGATTATCGGCATGCTGGGGCTCCTGACCCTGTTTGTAACGCTCGGCGGCAAATAAGGCGAGGGACACTAATGCACGCTTATCCGATTCTCAGCATCGCGATCTGGTTGCCGATCCTTTTCGGGCTTCTGGTCCTCGCGATCGGCAACGACCAGAATCCAGCGCCGGCGCGCTGGACCGCGCTGATCGGCTCCGTCCTCAGCTTCATCGTGACGCTTCCGCTGATCACCGGTTTCGATTCGAGCACGGCAGATCTGCAGTTCGTCGAACAGGCGAACTGGATCGAGCGCTTCCACATCTCGTACCACCTCGGCGTGGACGGTATTTCGATGTGGTTCGTCGTGCTGACCGCGTTGATCACGGTGATCGTCGTGATCGCCGGGTGGGAAGTGATCACGAAGAACGTTGGGCAGTACCTCGCGGCGTTCCTGATCCTCTCGGGCATCATGGTCGGCGTGTTCAGCGCGGCCGACGGCATGCTGTTCTATGTGTTCTTCGAAGCGACGCTGATCCCGATGTACATCATCATCGGCGTGTGGGGCGGGGCGAACCGCGTGTATGCGGCGTTCAAGTTCTTCCTGTACACGCTGATGGGCTCGCTGCTGATGCTGGTCGCGCTGATCTATCTGTACAACGAAACCGGCACGTTCGACCTCGCCACGTGGCAGCACGCGCAGATCGCGATGACGCCACAGGTGTTGTTGTTTATAGCGTTCTTCCTCGCCTTTGCGGTCAAGGTGCCGATGTGGCCGGTGCACACATGGTTGCCGGACGCGCACGTGGAAGCGCCGACAGGCGGCTCGGTCGTGCTGGCCGCGATCATGCTGAAGCTCGGCGCGTACGGTTTCCTGCGCTTCTCGCTGCCGATCACGCCTGACGCGAGCCATTTCCTCGCACCGGTCGTCATCACGCTGTCGCTGATCGCGGTGATCTACATCGGGCTGGTCGCGATGGTGCAGGCCGACATGAAGAAGCTGGTCGCGTATTCGTCGATCGCGCACATGGGCTTCGTCACGCTCGGCTTCTTCATCTTCAATCAGCTCGGCGCGGAAGGCGCGATCGTGCAGATGATCTCGCACGGCTTCGTGTCGGGCGCAATGTTCCTGTGCATCGGCGTGCTGTACGACCGCATGCACTCGCGTCAGATCGCCGATTACGGTGGCGTCGTCAACGTGATGCCGAAGTTCGCGGCTTTCGTCATGCTGTTCGCGATGGCGAACTGCGGCTTGCCGGGCACTTCCGGTTTCGTCGGCGAATTCATGGTGATTCTGGCCTCCGTCCAGTACAACTTCTGGATCGCGAGTGGCGCGGCGGTCACGCTGATTCTCGGCGCGGCCTACACGCTGTGGATGTACAAGCGCGTGTACTTCGGCGCGGTCGCGAACGACCACGTGAAGAACCTCGTCGACATCAGCCGCCGCGAATTTTTCATGCTGGCAGTGCTCGCCGCACTGACGCTGTTCATGGGCCTGTATCCGAAGCCCTTTACCGATGTGATGCACGTATCCGTGGAAAACCTCCTCTCCCACGTTGCTCAATCGAAGCTGCCGTTGCCTCAGTAACGACGAGCGGAGGAATTTAAGACCATGCAAAACGCCCCTATGACTGCTCTGTTGCCCGACGCACTGGTGATGATCGCCGTTGTCGTCGCGTGGCTCAACGACACGTTCGTCGGCCAGGACGGTCGCCGCACCACGTATTTCATCGCGTTCTTCTCGACGCTGGTCGCCGGGATCTGGTTCGCGATGAACGCGTTCGACCCGCAGGTGCATTACTTCTTCGGCCACATGTACGTGGTCGATCCGTTCGCCAACGTGATGAAGGCGGTGGTGTCGCTCGGCTATGCGGTGTCGGTCGTCTATTCGCGCCGCTATCTCGAGGACCGCGGTCTGTTCCGCGGCGACTTCTTCCTGCTCGGCATGTTCTCGCTGCTCGGTCAGCTCGTGATGATCTCGGGCAACAACTTCCTGACGTTGTACCTCGGTCTGGAACTGATGTCGCTGTCGCTTTACGCGGTGATCGCGCTGCGCCGCGAAGTGCCGTCGTCGAACGAAGCGGCGATGAAGTACTACGTGCTGGGTGCGCTGGCGTCCGGCTTCCTGCTGTACGGTATCTCGATGCTGTACGGCGCGACCGGCTCGCTCGACCTGAACGAAGTGTTCAAGGCGATCAGCACGAGCCATTACGATCCGGGCGTGCTGCTGTTCGGCGTGATCTTCATCGTGGCCGGCGTGGCGTTCAAGATGGGTGCGGTGCCGTTCCATATGTGGGTGCCCGACGTGTACCAGGGCGCACCGACGGCGATGACACTCGTGGTCGGCGGCGGCCCGAAGGTCGCGGCATTCGCGTGGGGTTTGCGCTTCCTCGTGATGGGCCTGCTGCCGCTCGCGGTTGAATGGCAGCAGATGCTCGTGATTCTGGCGGCGCTGTCGCTGATCGTCGGCAACATCACCGGTATCGTGCAGCGCAACGTCAAGCGCATGCTCGCGTACTCGGCGATCTCGAACATGGGTTTCGTGCTGCTCGGCCTGCTCGCGGGCGTGGTCGATCAGAAGACCACGGGCGCCGCGAGCGCGTACGGCTCGGCGATGTTCTATAGCATCGTCTACCTGATCACGACGCTCGGCACCTTCGGCGTCATCATGCTGCTCGCGCGCCGCGATTTCGAAGCCGATACGCTCGAAGACTTCAAGGGCCTCAATCAACGCAGCCCGGTGTTCGCGTTCGTGATGATGATCATGATGTTCTCGCTCGCGGGCATTCCGCCCGCGGTCGGCTTCTATGCGAAGCTCGCCGTGCTGCAGGCGACGATGAACGCCGGTCTGACCTGGCTCACGGTGCTGGCTGTGATCACCTCGCTGTTCGGGGCGTTTTACTACCTGCGTATCGTCAAGCTGATGTACTTCGACGAGCCGCAGGACAAATCGCCGATCCTGGCGGACACCAGCACGCGCGCGCTGCTCGCGCTCAACGGTGTGGCCGTGCTGGTGCTCGGTATCGTGCCCGATCCGCTGCTGCGCGCCTGCCTGCAGGCCATGCAGCACACGCTGCTGCTCTGATGTCCGCTGCGGGTTGGTTTATCGTGCTGTTGGCGCTCGTTGGCGCCAACCTGCCGTTCCTGAATCAGCGTCTCTTCGCCGCCGTGCCGTTGAAAGCGGCGAAGAAGAGCGCCTGGATCCGGATTGCCGAGCTGATCGTGCTGTATTTCGTGGTCGGCGCGCTGGGTTTTCTGCTCGAAGCACGCGCAGGAAACCGCTTCGAACAGGGCTGGCAGTTCTATGCGATCACGTTTGCCTTGTTCGTCGTGTTCGCTTTCCCCGGTTTTACCTTCCAATATCTCGTCAAACGCCGCTGACGGTGTCTCGCCGTCGCGCGCCAGGCTGTCCTGAGGTCCGCACATGGCTGAACTTCCCAACCACGACGCTGCGCTAACCGAGACGTGTATCGACAGCAAGACGGTTCATCAGGGACCGTTCATGACGGTCAAGTACGATACGATCCGGCTGCCGGACGGCAAGCAGGCAACCCGCGAATACGTTCAACATCCGGGCGCCGTCATGGTGATCCCGTTATTCGACGACGGCCGCGTGCTGCTTGAGAGCCAGTATCGCTATCCGATGGGCAAGGTCATGGTCGAATATCCGGCCGGCAAGCTCGATCCGAACGAAGGCGCGCTGGCCTGCGCGGTGCGCGAGCTACGCGAGGAAACCGGCTATACCGCGCGCGAGTATGTGTATCTGACGCGGATTCACCCGATCATTTCGTATTCGACCGAATTCATCGATATCTATCTCGCGCGCGGGTTGACCGCGGGCGAGCGCAAGCTCGACGAAGGCGAATTCCTCGAACTCTTCACAGCGACCCTGGAGGACGTATCCGAATGGGTGCGCACCGGCAAGATTACCGACGTGAAGACGATCATCGGCACATTCTGGCTCGAGAAGGTGCTCTCAGGGATGTGGCCGATGGCTGCTCCGGAGACGGCATAAGACCTCGGTCGCCGGATATCCGATCTGAAATACTGCAAGAAGAAGCCCCTGTTGGTCGATGACCGGCAGGGGCTTCGTCATTGGAGCGCGTTTTTTCCGACACCCCATAGTGTGTCTTTTTCCTATGCCATCCGGCTATCTCGTCGCGTCGCCAGCGTACGGCTAGTATGACCCTTCCGGTCACGACGTTTGCCATCGATTTTATTTTGGATAACGAATGATGAGCGATGAAAAGATCCGACTTTGGTCGCCGATTGGTTGTCACTTGACAACCAATCGGCGACCGGCTAAATTGGAGGTGTCGATGGTTCGAGGAAGGCACGCTAAGAAGGAAATCGAAATCGCACTGGCCTATGCGGAGAAGCATGGCTGGCGCGTCCAGGACGGTGGGAAAGGTCACGCGTGGGGAAAAATCTATTGTCCCTACAAAGACGCGGAGTGTCGTTGCGGAGAGTTCTGTATATCGAGTGTCTGGAGTACGCCGAAGAATCCTGGCAATCACGCCAGGCACTTGCGGCGCATCGTCGACAACTGCACGGCTCGTCGGTAACGAAGGCGTGTGGTGCCGAACATGAAAGGCGAAAACCTGGGCTGAACGAAGTCAGGAGTAACGTATGGAATATGTG
Source organism: Paraburkholderia susongensis (assembly GCF_900177725.1). Lineage (GTDB taxonomy): Bacteria > Pseudomonadota > Gammaproteobacteria > Burkholderiales > Burkholderiaceae > Paraburkholderia > Paraburkholderia susongensis. The sequence goes on from NZ_FXAT01000004.1 coordinate 727,009, forward strand.
TTCACGTTGAAATACCGGCTCGCAGACGAAGATTGCGAGGCCGACGCAATCGTCGAGCGGTTGGGCGAAGCAGGATGCGACGACGCCACGATCGGTGTAGGGCAGCCGGGCCGCCTCGGGTTGCTTTTCTCTCGCGAAGGTGCGTCCGCGCTCGAGGCTGTCGTCAGCGCGCTCAAGGATGTCAAACGCGCGGTGCCGTCTGCGCGCCTTGTCGAAGCGGGGCCCGATTTCGTTGGTTTGACCGATGTGGCAGAAGTCGCAGGCGTGTCGCGGCAAAACATGCGCAAGCTGATGCTGAGCCACGCCACAGACTTTCCGCCGCCGGTACACGAAGGCAGTGCGTCGGTGTGGCATTTGTCCGACGTACTCGAGTGGTTGACCGCGCGCGGTGGGTACGACATCAAGGCTGACGTGGCGGATGTCGCAAAGCTGGCGAAGCAGATTAATCTTGCCAAGGAGGCGCGCCAGATCGAAACGCGCGTTAGCCGCCAGCTTGAACACCTCGTGGCGTAAGCGTGGTGCGGGCAATGCTGATATGAAAGGAATCAATAGGTGCGCAGCGACCGGTGCAGCAAGCGAAACCCGTGTGGTTCACGCGCCAGCACACCTTCGGCAGCGCCAGGCGCAAAGCGTTAAAATCGCCCACCGCGTCCGATTTGCTCGCAGCGTTCGGCGTAGGCGTCTCGCCCGTAAATTTTACGAACGACCGTTCACAAATTTTCATTTTGCGCTAAACTGGCACGCAAGCCCTGATTCCACATGAAGGTCCTCGATTTACAGTGTCCGCATGGCCATCGGTTCGAAGGCTGGTTCGCTTCGGCTGATGACTTCGAATCGCAGCAGTCCCGCAAGCTCGTCGAATGTCCGATCTGCGGCGCGAACGAAGTGAGCCGTTTGCCGTCGGCGCCGCGCCTGAATCTGTCAGGCGCGACCGACACAAAGGCGCCGGCGGATGCAGGAGAAATGCAGGCGCGTGTCATGCGTGCATTGCGCGAGGTGCTGGAAAAGACCGAGAACGTGGGCGACCGCTTCGCCGAGGAAGCGCGGCGCATTCACTACAACGAAGCGCCCGCACGCAATATTCGCGGTGTCACGACACCGGAAGATGCACGCGCCTTGGTCGAGGAAGGCATCGAAGTGACGCCGCTGCCGATCCCGGCTGCCTTGAAGGAACCGCTGCAATAGTGCGGTGACTCCTGGCGCCAGGTGGTGGCGGCCAGGAGACACTACGTATGAATCTGGACTATTCCCCCGCTGAAAACGCATTCCGCGCCGACATCCGCGCCTGGCTCGAAGCGAATCTGCCTCGTGAGCTGAGCGACAAGGTACTCAATCACAAACGTCTTTCCCGCGAAGACTTCGCTGGCTGGCACAAACTGCTCGGCACGCGAGGCTGGTCAGCAGTCGCGTGGCCGCGCGAATACGGCGGCCCGGGCTGGGATGCGACTCAACGGCATATCTGGGAGGAGGAGTGCGCGCGTATCGGCGCGCCGACCGTGCTGCCTTTCGGTGTGTCAATGGTGGCGCCTGTGCTGATGAAGTACGGCAACGAGGCGCAGAAGCGTCACTATCTGCCGCGCATTCTCGACGGCACGGACTGGTGGTGCCAGGGCTATTCCGAGCCGGGTTCGGGCTCCGACCTCGCGTCGCTGCGCACCCGCGCCGAGCGCGTCGGCGGTCATTACGTGGTCAATGGCCAGAAAACCTGGACCACGCTGGGCCAGCACGCCGACATGATGTTCTGTCTCGTGCGCACCGACAGCAGCGCTAAAAAGCAGGAGGGCATCTCTTTTCTGCTGATCGACATGAAAACGCCGGGCATCACCGTGCGGCCCATCATCACGCTCGACGAAGATCACGAAGTCAACGAAGTGTTTTTCGAAGACGTGAAAGTGCCGGCCGAGAATCTGGTCGGCGAAGAAAATCGCGGCTGGACGTACGCGAAGTATCTGCTTGGGCATGAGCGCACGGGCATCGCGCGGGTCGGCGCTTCGAAGCGCGAACTCGTGTTCCTGAAGCGCCTTGCGCTGAATCAGAAAAAGAACGGCAAGCCGTTGTTGCGCGATCCGGTTTTTGCCGCGAAGGTCGCGAATCTGGAGATCGAGTTGATGGCGCTCGAAGTTACCGTGCAGCGCGTGGTCGCCAACGAGGCGGGTGGACGCGGACCGGGACCGGAAGCGTCGATGCTGAAAATCAAAGGCACCGAAGTGCAGCAGAGCCTCACCGAGTTGATGTTCGAAGCGATCGGGCCGCTCGCCGCGCCGTTCGACGTTCCGTTCCTCGAAGGCGAGCGCGAGCACAGCCTCACCGCCGCCGACGATGCCGCGCCGCTCGCCGCGTATTACTTCAACTTCCGCAAGACGTCGATTTACGGTGGCTCGAACGAAATTCAAAAGAACATCATCGCGCAGATGATTCTCGGACTTTGAGGAGCGGCGCATGGACTTCACTTTCAACGACGAACAGCAGCAATTTGCCGACGCGCTGCGCCGCTATCTGGAGAAGAGCTACGCTTTCGAAGCGCGCCAGGAGATCGTGCGCTCGGAAGCGGGCGTATCGGATGCGCACTGGGCCGCGTTCACTGAACTGGGCCTGACCGCGTTGCCGGTGCCGGAAGCGCAGGGCGGCTTCAGCGGCGGTCCGATCGACATGCTGGTGGTCATGCAGGAACTTGGCCGCGCGCTGGTCATCGAGCCATATTGGGCGACTGCGGTCGGTATCGAGGCGCTGCGCATTGCGGGCACGGGCGAGGACGAAGACGCCGCGTTGCTCGAGCGCGCGGCCCAGGGTGAATGCAAGCTGGCCGTGGCTTTTCACGAACCACACGCACGCTACGATCTGTTCGAAATTGCCGCGATCGCGAGCGGGCAGGGCGAGCAGCACACGCTAAGCGGGACGAAATCAGTCGTGCTGCACGGCGCGCAGGCAGATCACTGGATCGTGCCGGCGCGGCTCGATGGCGAGATCGCTCTTTTCGTCGTGGCGCGCGGCGCGGCCGGCGCGAAGGTCACCGAGTACCGCACGATCGACGGCCAGCGCGCGGCGACGCTCGAATTCAATGGTACGCCCGCCCGCCGGCTCACCGGCAAGCACGCGGGCGCGGCGGCGCTCGAGCAGATTGCCGATTACGGCACGCTGTTGCTGTGCGCGGAAGCGATCGGCGCACTCGACGCGCTGAACCACGCCACCGTCGAGTACACGAAAACGCGCCAGCAGTTCGGGCAGCCTATCGCACGTTTCCAGGCGTTGCAGCATCGCATGGTCGAGATGCTGATTCACGCCGAGCAGGCGCGTTCCATCACGTATCTCGCCGCAATGCGCTATGCGAGCGAAGATGTCGACGAGCGCCGTCGCGCGATTTCCGCGGCGAAGGTGCGGGTCGGTCAGGCCGCGCGTTTCGTCGGTCAGCAGGCAGTGCAGTTGCACGGCGGTATGGGTGTGACGAACGAGGTGGCCGCCGCGCATCTGTTCAAGCGTCTCGCCATCATCGAGACCACGCTTGGCGACGTCGATCATCATCTCGCGCGGTTCGCCGCGCTTCCCGGCTTCGCCGTCGCCGACGTCTGATCGGCTCGTTCAACCGGATAAAGGAGGTGCACGATGGGACTCAGTTTCGAGGACATGGAAGTCGGCACGACGCGGGAAGTCGGCAAGCATACGTTCACGCGTGAAGAAATCGTCGAGTTCGCGCAGAAGTTCGATCCGCAGCCGTTTCACCTTGACGAAGCCGCGGCGGCCGAATCGCCGTTTCGCGGCCTCGTGGCGAGCGGCTGGCACACCTGCTCGGTGATGATGGGCATGCTCGTGCGCAACGTGCTCGCGGGCTCCACGTCGATGGGCTCGCCCGGTATCGACGAGATTCTCTGGCTCAAGCCGGTGCGCGTCGGTGACACGATCACGATGATGAACATCGTGGTCGACAAGCGCGTGTCGGGGAGCAAGCCCGATCGCGGCATCGTATCGACGCGCTGGGAAGGCATCAATCAGCACGGTGAAACGGTGATTACGGTGAGCTCGAAGGGCATGTTCGGGCTGCGTAACCCGGGAGCCGTGGCATGACGGCGAGTGCGGCGCCTATCGCCGCTTTCGGCAGTGCGGAGGCTTTGCGCTCGCTCGTTGGGGCGGAGCCGCTCGTTAGCGAATGGCTGATCGTCGATCAGGACAGAATCAACCGTTTCGCCGAAGCAACCGGCGATCATCAATGGATTCACACCGATCCCGAGCGGGCGAGGCGCGAGTCGCCGTTCGGCGGAGCGGTCGCGCATGGCTTTCTGACGCTCTCGTTGATTCCAGCCTGGCTTGACGAAACGTTGAAGATCGAGCAGCGCATGGGAGTCAACTACGGGTTGAATCGGGTGCGCTTCATGTCGCCGGTGCTCGCCGGTTCGTCGCTGCGCGGGAAATTCGCGGTGGAATCCGTGAGCGAAGTGGACAACGGCGGCGTGCAGCTCGTGTGGAACGTGACGGTGGAGCGGCAGGGCAGCGAGCGGCCGGTGTGCGCCGCGGAGTTCATCACGCGGCATTACTTCTAGCGCTTCCACAATGCAGACGCGATAAAAAGCGCGAGCCGGCATGCATGCCGCTCGCGCTTTTTCTTTGCGCCGACCCGTGCCGTCGAGAAGACGAAGAACTAGTGTTTCGCGTACTGCGTGGCGCCGAACAGCACTTCTTTCGCCTTGTCGTCCATCAGCGGCACGCGGGCGGATGCAAGCACTTCTACGCCACGCACCACCGCCGGCCGCGCGGCAATCTCTTCATGCCAGCGCTTCACGTTCGGGAACGCATCGAGTTCGACGCCCTGGTTTTTCCACGAGCGCGTCCATGGAAACGCGGCGATGTCCGCGATCGTATAGTCGTTGCCCGCGAGGTAGCGCGTCTTGCCGAGCTGGGTGTCCATCACACCGTACAGGCGCCGCGTTTCGTTGGTGTAGCGGTTGACCGCGTATTCGATCTGCTCGGGCGCATAGACGCGGAAGTGATGAGTCTGCCCAAGCATTGGACCGAGGCCGCCCATCTGGAACATCAGCCATTGCAGCACCGAATAGCGCGCGGCCGGATCGGCTGGCAGAAACTTGCCGGTTTTTTCGGCGAGATAAATCAGGATCGCACCCGATTCGAATAGCGCGAAGGGCCGGCCATCGGCGCCTTTCGGACCTTCGGAATCGACGATCGCGGGAATCTTGTTGTTGGGACTGATCGCGAGAAATTCGGGTTTGAACTGGTCACCTGCACCGATATTCACGCCGTGCACGGTGTAGGGCAGACCCGTCTCCTCGAGCATGATGTGAACCTTGTGGCCGTTCGGAGTTGCCCAGCTATAGACATCGATCATCGTGGCTCCTTGTTCGTCAAAGCGGCGCCGCAATGAGGGCGCCGCCATTGCCGAAAATTAGAGCATAGATCGCGCGATGCTGCTTGCCGTGGCACCGGGCCTTCCTTCCGTGAACGTGCAGCCCCTGGGCCCATCGCAATCGCGAGCATCGACGCTACGTCAACGACTAGCTCATATCGAGCTGAAAGACTCAACCCCGCGTCACCGGCGTCTCGACGCGAGCCGCCGCGCCTGCATCCATATAACGCGCGAGTTCGAGCTTGGCGATCGCGTTGCGATGCACTTCATCGGGGCCGTCGGCGAAACGCAGTGTACGCGCCGACGCATACGCATACGCGAGCGGGAAGTCGTCGCTGACGCCGCCGCCGCCGTGCGCCTGAATCGCCCAGTCGATCACCTGGCACGCCATGTTCGGCGCGACCACCTTGATCATCGCGATCTCGCCGCGCGCGCCTTTGTTGCCGACGGTGTCCATCATGTATGCGGTCTTCAGCGTGAGCAGGCGAGCCTGTTCGATCATGCAGCGCGCCTCGGCAAGACGCTCCTGCGTAACGCCTTGCGACGCGACCGGCTTGCCGAACGCAACGCGTTGCAGCGAGCGCTTCGCCATCAGTTCGAGCGCGCGTTCGGCGAGACCAATGAGGCGCATGCAGTGATGGATGCGCCCCGGCCCGAGGCGGCCCTGTGCGATCTCGAAGCCGCGCCCCTCGCCGAGCAGCATGTTGGCGACGGGCACGCGCACGTTGTCGAGCGTGATCTCCATGTGGCCGTGCGGCGCGTCGTCGTAGCCGAATACGGTGAGCGGCCGGTGCACGGTGATGCCGGTGGCGTCGGCGGGAACGAGGATCATCGACTGTTGCTGATGGCGCGGCGCCTCGGGATCGGTCTTGCCCATCACGATATAGACCTTGCAGCGCGGATCGCCCGCGCCCGAGGACCACCACTTGTGACCATTGATTACGTAGTAGTCGCCATCGCGCACGATGCTGGTCTGGATATTGGTCGCATCCGACGATGCCACTTCCGGCTCCGTCATCAGGAACGCGGAACGTATCTGGCCCTGGAGCAGCGGTTCGAGCCACTCGCGCTTGTTGTCCTCGCTGCCGTAGCGTTCGATCGTCTCCATGTTGCCGGTGTCGGGCGCATTGCAGTTGAACACCTCCGGTGCCCACGGCACGCGGCCCATGATTTCGCACAGCGGCGCGTATTCGAGATTCGTCAGCCCGGCGCCGCGCTCCGATTGCGGCAGAAACAGATTCCACAGGCCGGCGTCGCGCGCCTTCTGTTTGAGCTGCTCGATCAATTCGGTCGGCAGCCACGCATTGCCGTTCTGGCGGTTGCGCGCAATTTCCGCATAGAACGCCTGCTCGTTCGGATAAATGTGCTCGTCGAAGAAGGCGAGCAGCTTCTCGCGTAATGCCTGGACCTTCGGGGTGTAATCGAAATTCATCTGGGACCTCGCGAATAAGGGACTGCGGCTAGTGGACCTTCTGCGCGTAGCGCCAGGCCAGTTCGGCCATCGGTTTCGCGCGACGGCCGGCGTCGAGTGCCTGCGCGCTCGACGCGGTGCCGTCGACAACGCGCTTCATGATTCCTTGCAGAATCGCGGCGATGCGGAACATGTTGTACGCCAGATAGAAATTCCAGTCGCCCTGAATCTCGAAGCCGGTACGCTTGCAATAACGTTCGACATACTGCGCTTCGTCAGGAATACCGAGGCTTGCCCAATCGAGCCCCGCGATGCCGCGGAACTGCCCCGGGTCGACATGCCACGCCATGCAGTGATAGGCGAAGTCGGCGAGCGGATCGCCGAGCGTGGACAGCTCCCAGTCGAGCACCGCGAGCACGCGCGGCTCGTTGCGCGCAAAGATCAGATTGTCGAGCCGGTAGTCGCCATGCACGATCGAAGTGCGGCCGCCCGTTTCAGCCGGCATATGCTGTGGCAGCCATTCGATCAGGCGCTGCATCGCGTCGATCGGCTCGGTTTCGGAAGCGAGATATTGCTTGCTCCAGCGTCCGATCTGGCGCGCGAAGTAATTGCCGGGCTTGCCGTAGTCGGCGAGGCCTGTGGCTTGAACGTCGACACTATGCAAGGCCGCGATCACGCGGTTCATTTCATCGTAGATCGCTGCGCGTTCGCCGGCCGTCATGCCGGGTAGCGACTGGTCCCACAGCACGCGGCCTTCCACGAACTCCATCACGTAGAACGCGCGGCCGATCACGCTTTCGTCCTCGCACAGCGCGAGCATTTGCGCGACCGGCACGTCGGTGCCGGCAAGCGCGTGCATCACGCGGTATTCGCGTTCGATCGCATGGGCGGAAGGCAGCAGCTTCGCGGCGGGCCCGGGCTTCGCGCGCATCACGTACGAGCGCGACGGCGTAATCAGCTTGAAGGTGGGATTGGACTGGCCGCCCGCGAATTGCTCGAGCGTGAGTGGCCCCGCGAATCCGTCGACGTGGCGGGTCAGCCACGCGGTGAGCGCGTCGTTGTCGAAGCGTTGCCGCTCGTTCACCGGGCGCGTGCCCTCGAAAGCCGAATAGTCCTGTCCGCGTGCGGGTTCGCCGGTCTGCGTGGCTTGCGCCATATGTCTCCTCCAGTTCGGGTTCAGCTACGCCGGTATTGAATGAATTGTGCGTAGAGCATTTCCATCGTGGTATTGCGCACGTCGCGATGCAGCGGCGACGGCGGTGAGTAGTTGAGCATGCGCAATACCCAGTCGCGCGGAGTGGCGCCGACGTCGAGCGCGTTGATGCAGCCGGTGGCCTGCGACAGGTGGCCGAAGAACGTGCGCCCGCCCGTGGTCAGCGCATGCGAAAGGATTGCGCGATTCACGCCGCCGTGCAGGACCAGCAGCACGGTGTCCCAGGAAGCGTCCTCGCGCAATGCCGCGACGGCCGGCAGCACGCGATCGAACAATTCGCCGATCGTTTCGCCGTCGAGAAAGCGCGTGCTTTCCGGCACGATGCCGTCGAACACGCTGAGAAACGCAGCCTCGATATCGCTCGCTGGAATGCTGCCGAGCTTGCCGCCGTGAATCTCCTGCAAGGCGGGCTCGATTTCCAGCTCGATCTGCTGGCCCGTTTCGGCGAGCACGCGTTGTGCGGTTTCGATCGTGCGCGGCAAGCCGCTTACGATCACGCGGTCGAAGCGCACCTGCTGTTCGGCGAACACGCGGCCCGCGGCGCTCGCCTGCTCGCGGCCGTTCGCGTTGAGCGGTACGGTTTCCGGATCGATCGCGCGGCCGGAGTCGTCGAAGTAGGTGACGTCGCCGTGGCGCATCAGGAAAATGCGGCGGCGTTTCGGCAGTTGATAGTCGGGCATGGTCGGGCGGCTCGCTCCTCGCTCTTCGCTCATGGATCGTTACTTGTAGACCGGCGCGCGTTTTTCGAGGAACGCGGTAATCCCTTCGAGACCTTCGCGATGATGCAGCGAGGCGACGAAGTTGTCGCGCTCCGTGACCAGATGATCCGCAAGCGGCTGCGTGCCGGCCACGGCGACCAGCCCTTTGATGCGCGCAATCGAATTGGGTGAAATCGCACTGAGTTCGTCGGCCCATGCGATCGCGTCATCGAGCGCGGTGCCTGGTTTCGTGAGCCGGTTGACGACGCCGAGTTCGTGCAGACGCGCGGCGCCGATCGGCTTGGCTTCGATCAGCACCTCGGTGGCGAGCTGGCGCGGCAGCGCCTGGGCGAGGAACCACGAGCCGCCGCCATCGGGCGTCAAGCCGACACGCGCATACGACATCGCGAACCTGGCGTTGTCCGCGGCAACGATCAGATCGCAGGCGAGCGCAAGCGAAAATCCCGCGCCGGCCGCGGCGCCTTCGACGGCCGCGATCACCGGTTTCGACGACAGCCGCAGCGCCGAAATCCATTGGCCGAGCATGTCGATGCTCTCGGCTTGCACGGACGGATCTTTCGCGCGATTTTCGAGCAGGCGGTTCAGATTGCCGCCCGCGCAAAAGAAGTTGTCGGCGCCGGCGATCACGACCGCGCGAATCGACGGATCGCGCTCGACGGTGTCGAACGCCTCGATGCCGGCCGCGTACATATCCGGATGCAGCGCGTTGCGCGCGCCGGGATTCGAGAGCGTAAGGACCAGCGTGGATTCGCTGCTGGCAGGGCGTGAAGCGAGCAGGGCGGCGCTCATGGTTGGGTCTCCGTTTGCAGGTCCGCGGCATCGCGCTGCGTCAGCGAAAGGCCGAGCTGCGCGCGCCGCGCGAGCCACGGCGACGCACGGTAGCGCGGCTCGCCGAGCACGCTGAACATGTTGCGCAGGATCGTCAGAATGGTCGTGGCGCCGAGCGCGTCGCCGAGTGCGAGCGGTCCGCGCGGATAGCCGAGGCCGAGCGTGACCGCGAGGTCGATGTCGCCCGGCGTGGCGATCTGCTTTTGCGCGATGTCGCAGCCGATGTTGACGATCGTCGCGACCACGCGTTGCGCGACGAAGCCGGTCGAATCGCGGATCACGGTGACGGGCACGCCGTCGGCGGCGAAAAGCGCATGCCCGGCGTCGCGTGCCGCGCGTGTCGTGGCCGGCGTGGTCATCAGCGTGCGGCGCCGCGCGTTGACGAGCGGGAAGAGGGCGTCGACGGCGACGACGCGGCTCGCGTCGAGCGCTTCGTCGACCGCAGCCGTGGTCGCATCATGGCCGAACGGCGTGACGACGATCAGCGAATCCGCAGCGGGCGTCGCGCCCTCGTCGAGCTTCACGCCCGCTTTGCCGATGAGTTGCACGACTGCTTCATGCGCCTGCGGGTAGCGTTTGCTGACCCATACGCTTGACGGCAGCACGGTCGGCGCGGGCGCTTCGGCGGGCACCTGCTGTTTGCCGTCCACGTAGCGATAAAAACCTTCGCCGGTCTTGCGGCCGAGCAGGCCGCCTGCCAGCCGCGTGCCGGTGATCGGCGACGGCGTGTAGCGTGGTTCTTCATAAAACTGATGATAGATCGACTCCATCACCGGGTGCGATACGTCGAGCGCGGTCAGGTCCAGCAGCTCGAACGGTCCGAGGCGAAAGCCGGCCTGCTCGCGCATGATGCGGTCGATGTCGGCAAACCCGGCCACGCCTTCGCCCGCTACGCGCAGGCCCTCGGTGTTCATGCCGCGGCCCGCGTGATTGACGATGAAGCCGGGCATGTCTTTCGCGCGCACCGGCGTGTGGCCCATGCGGCGCGAGAGATCCATGAGCGCGTCGCCGGCCGCGGGGTCGCTGCGCAGACCGTCGATCACTTCGACGACCTTCATCAGCGGCACGGGATTGAAGAAGTGATAGCCGACTACGCGCGACGGGTCGGTGCAGCCTGCAGCGATGGCCGTGATCGACAGCGACGACGTATTGGACGCGAGAATGCAGCGGCCGCTCACGACGGCTTCGAGTTCGCGAAAGAGCGCCTGCTTCACCTCGAGTTTCTCGACGATCGCCTCGACGACCAGATCGCAGCCTGCCAGCTCACTGATGTTCTGCACGCCGCTCACGTTTGCGAGCGCGGCGAGCGAGCGCGGCTGTTCGAGCTTGCCTTTGGCCGTCAATTTGGCGAAAGTCTCCGCGAGGTAGTCGCGCGCGGCGCCGACGGCAGCGGGGTTGGTGTCGTACAGCCGCACGCTCAGGCCCGCGAGCGCCGCGATCTGCGCGATGCCACGGCCCATTGCGCCGGTGCCGACAATGCCGATGGCCTCGATGCTGAAATTGCGAGAGTTCATTGTGATGCTCGGCTCCATGGTTATTTTAGAATAGCACGATCATGCTATTTAATGGATGATTTGATTGAATACCGCTGCGTCGAGACTTCGATGCGCGGTCTCACACAACCCGAAAGAAGGAGACTCCCGATGATGAAGCTCTGCGGTTTCGCGCTTTCCAACTACTTCAACAAGGTCAAATTCGTGTTGCTCGAGCACGGCATTCCGTTCGAGGAGGTGTTCGTGAAACCGAGCCAGGAAGAGGCGATGCTCGAGCATTCGCCGCTTGGCAAGGTGCCGTATCTGCAGACCGAGGACGGTGACCTGTGCGAATCGCAGTGCATCGTCGAATATCTCGCCGCGCGCTTTCCCGACAGGCGCATCTTCTCCGCTGGCCCATGGCAGGCGGCCAAGGAGCGCGAGATGATTACGTTCGTCGACGTGCACCTCGAACTCACGGCGCGCAATCTGTACAAGGAAGCGTTTTTCGGCGGCACCGTGAGCGACGCGACGAGGGGGCGTGTCGAGAAACTGCTCGTTCATCACATTGCCGGCTTCAAGCGGATTGCGAAGTTCGCGCCGTATCTGTGCGGCGAGCATTTCAGCGTCGCCGATACCGCCGGCTACGTGAGCCTGCCGCTCGTGGGCGCGGCGACACAGGCCATTTATGGTCGCGATTTTCTGCTCGAGGCGGGGATCGACTGGAAGAGCTACATCAAGACGATCAACGCACGGCCGGCCGCGCAGCGCGTGAACGAGGATCGCAAGGCTTATATCGCGGCGTCGCGCGCGGCCTGATGGAATGTGCGTTTGACGCAGCGTGCATGGATGCGGCGCGCACACCCATGCCGCGGTGCGCGATGGCAAGGAACGTGGGTTCGTTCGTGACATCGCGCGGAACATCCTAGAGTCGCGCCAGCCGCTCGAGCGCGGTGGCAAGCGTGCTTTCCTGCTTGGCGAAGCAGAAGCGCACCACGCCGGATTCGTGCGCCTCGTGATAGAACGCCGAGACAGGAATGGCCGCGACGCCTATTTCGCCAGTCAGCCATTGCGCGAACTCGGCTTCGGGCAGATCGCTGATCGCCGAGTAATCGACGCACTGAAAGTACGTGCCCGTGCACGGCAGCAGCCTGAAGCGCGAGTTTGCGAGACCCGCGCGGAAGAGGTCGCGCTTGCGCTGATAGAACGCGGGCAGATCCAGATACGGTGCGGGGTCCTTCATGTAGTCAGCAAGGCCGATCTGCATCGGCGTATTGACGGTGAACACGTTGAACTGGTGCACCTTGCGGAACTCGGCCGTGAGCGCGGCGGGAGCGGCCACATAGCCGACCTTCCAGCCCGTCACGTGATAGGTCTTGCCGAAGCTCGAGACCACAAAGCTGCGCTGCGCGAGTTCCGGATAGCGTGCGACGCTTTCGTGCGGCGCGCCGTCGTAGACCATGTGCTCGTACACCTCGTCGGAGAGGATCAGCACGTTGGTGCCGCGCACGATCTCTTCGAGCTTGCGCATGTCCTCTTCGCGCCAGACCGTGCCGGTCGGGTTGTGCGGCGTGTTGATCATGATGAGCCGCGTCTTCGGCGTGATCGCCGCGGCGAGCTTGTCGAACGGGATCGCGTAGTCGGGCGCCTCGAGCGTGACGAAGACGGGCTTGCCGCCCGCCAGTTCGATCGACGGCAGATAGCTGTCGTAGGTCGGCTCGATCACGACCACTTCGTCGCCGGGATGGACGGTGCAGAGAATCGCGGTGAGCAGCGCCTGCGTGGCGCCCGCCGTCACGGTGATTTCGCTGTTTGCGTCGTAGCGGCGGCCGTACAGATTGGCGATCTTGTCCGAGATCGCCTGGCGCAGCGGCAGGACGCCCGCCATCGGCGGGTACTGGTTGTGGCCGTCGCGCATCGCGTTTGCGACCGCATCGACGATGCGCGGGTCGCAGCCGAAGTCGGGAAAGCCCTGGCCCAGATTCACCGCGTCTTTTTCCGCGGCGAGCGCGCTCATCACAGTGAAGATTGTCGTGCCGACGTCCGGCAGGCGAGATGGAAACGTGGGGCTCGTGGGCGTGTCGTGCGGTGCGTTCATGGCGTTGTTCGTAGCAGGGCGATAGGGTTGGCCGGGTTCTCGAAAAGTGTCGTTACGAAGGGCGAAGCCTGATTGTAGGGAATCGCGGCACGGTTTGCGCGCGACGGGATACACGTTAGCCGTCTGGCCAAGCCCGGGTGAGCCGAAGTCATTCAACGGGGCACAGATGGCCGCGCATACGGCTCAGGCGCGGCTCAGGCGGCTGGATCTACGCGGTGACAGGTTCGCTCCCGGTGTTCTGCGCAATGCCGGCTGCCGCAACGAACGGCGCCGGTTGAGCGATCCTGAAGCCGAAATCGCGCGCAATCCGTTTGGCGAGCTTCAACACCGCGCGATCTTTCGAAACCAGCCAGTCGGCCTGCGCCGCGTGCGCGAGTTCGAGAAACTTCTGGTCGTCGCGATCCTTGCATTGGGGCAGCGGCCGTGCGTCTTCGGCGGCCTCGGTGAGCGCCGGCGGCTCGAACCTCTGCGTGAGCCGCGCGACGAGCGCGAGCGCGGCGGCTTTGTCGACGTTCCTATACATGAATTGCGGATAGTCGAGCACGTAGGTGAGTTCGGCGAGGCAGCGCGCGTCGATCAGCGCGGTGAGCGCGCCGCTTTCGAGCGCGGCGGCGATCGGCCGCGTATGCGGGTCGTCGAACACGAGAATATCGATCCAGACATTGGAATCGAGCACGACGCGCAAGGCGCCGCTTGAGGCGTGGGAACCGGGCATTCGTTACAATCTGGCTTTCGTCTTTGACCGCCAGGCACGACGTGCCTGCAAGCCTCTATGATAATCGTTCTGTCGCCGGCGAAATCGCTCGACTACGAAACCCCGCCGCACGTCAAAAAGCACACGATCCCCGATTTCATCGACGACGCAGCCGAACTGATCGGTGGCCTGCGCAGTTTGTCGCCGCAACAGATCGCTTCGCTGATGGGCATTTCCGACCAACTCGCACACCTCAATTTCCAGCGTTACGCCGACTGGTCGCCGCAATTCGGCACGCACAACGCCAAGCAGGCGGTGCTCGCCTTCAACGGCGACGTGTATGAAGGCTTTGATGCGAAGAGCCTGTCGTCCGCCGATCTCGACTATGCGCAGAGTCACGTGCGTGTGCTGTCCGGGCTCTACGGTCTGCTGCGTCCGCTCGATCTGTTGCAACCGTACCGGCTCGAAATGGGCACGCGCCTCGTCAATCCGCGCGGCAAGGATCTGTATGCGTTCTGGGGCGAGCGGATCACGCAGGCGCTGAATGCGCAACTGAAGAAGAACGCGGCGGGCTCGCGTGTGCTGGTGAACTGCGCGTCGGGCGAGTACTTCAGGTCGGTCAAACCGAAGCTGCTCGAAGCGCCAGTCGTTACGACAGTGTTCGAAGACTGGAAAGGCGGCCGCTACAAGATCATCAGCTTCCACGCGAAACGCGCGCGTGGCCTGATGGCCCGCTATGCGGTCGAGAACCGCCTCGAGCGGCCCGAGCAGTTGAAGGCGTTCGACTCCGAAGGCTATGCGTTCAGCGCCGAGGCCTCGAACGATTCCACTTACGTATTTCGCCGCCGCATCGCCGAATAAGCGTGCCGCCACGCCGGACAGGCGAACACACAGGCAGGGAAGAATCTCATGACGTTATCGATTACGAGCAATTTCGACGCGGGCGCGATTGAAGTGTTGTCCTGCGAGGACGCCGGCAATATCCGCCTGCGCGTGCGGCCCGACAGCCACGCGGAATTCGCGCAGTGGTTTTATTTCCGCCTGTCCGGCGCGGCCGGCGAACGTTGCGTGATGACCTTCGAGAACGCCGCCGCATGTGCGTTTGCCGAAGGCTGGCGCGATTATCGGGCGGTGGCGAGCTACGACCGCGTGAACTGGTTCCGCGTACCGACCTCGTATGACGGCCGCGTGCTGACGATCGATCACACGCCGGAGTTCGACAGCATCTACTACGCGTATTTCGAGCCGTACAGCGAAGAGCGTCACGCGGAATTTCTCGGCGCCGTGCAGCAGATGCCGCACGCCTCGCTCACGGAGCTAGGCAGGACCGTCGAAGGGCGGCCCATTTCGCTGCTTACGCTCGCCACGCCGGAAGCCGAAGATGCCGCACACGCCACGCCGAAGAAGAAGGTCTGGCTGATCGCGCGTCAGCATCCCGGCGAGACGATGGCCGAATGGTTTATCGAAGGGCTCGTGAAGCGTCTCGCGGGTTGGGGCGATTGGGCAGGCGATCCGGTCGCGCGCAAGCTCTACGATCACGCGGTGTTCTACATCGTGCCGAACATGAATCCGGACGGCAGCGTGCACGGCAATCTGCGCACCAATGCAGCCGGCGCGAACCTGAATCGCGAGTGGATGGAGCCGGACGCCGCGCGCAGTCCTGAAGTGCTGGTGGTGCGCGACGCGATCCACGCGACGGGCTGCGATCTGTTCTTCGATATCCACGGCGACGAGGCGCTGCCGTATGTGTTCGTCGCGGGCTCCGAGATGCTGCCGGGCTTCACCGAGCGGCAGGGGAGCGAACAGAAGGCGTTCATCGAAGCGTTCAAGCACGCGAGTCCGGATTTTCAGGACAAGTACGGCTATGCCGCGAGCAAGTACCGCGAGGATGCGTTGAAGCTGGCGTCGAAGTACATCGGCAACGCATTCGGCTGCCTGTCGTTGACGCTGGAAATGCCGTTCAAGGACAACGCCGATCTGCCCGATGAACGGGCGGGCTGGAACGGCGAGCGTAGCGCGTCGCTTGGTGCGGCGATGCTGCAGGCGATCCTGCATCACGTGGAGACGTTCGCGTAAAGAACGGAAGGACGCACACAAAAAAACGAGGCGCGCTGAAAGGCCCATGCCTCGTTTTTCATTGGGATGACGGGCGGGTGCTGACGTAGGTCAATCAGCGCCGGATGTCACCCGGTTTTTTTTCGTCGTCGTGCTTGGGGTGGACTACTTGTTCGACGGCGCTCGCGACGATTTACCCGAGCCTGGCTTCGACGACTTCGTTGCCGACTTCTTTGAAGTCTTGCCGCTTGCCGAGTGCTTGCCCTTGCCGCCTTTATGTTTGCCCGATGCGCCGCGCGATCCTTCGCTGTGCGCGCGGTTCGGCGGCACCGGATCGTTCCAGCTGAACGCCAGCATCTGCGAGCCGACGTAGCCGCAGCGGAATTTCAGATCTGAAGGCTCGCCGGAGCCGCTCTGGGGCACGCCAATTCCCTCGACGGTGACGATGCTGTCCACCTTGACGCGCTGCTTGCCTTCGTCGAACGAGTCGTTCCAGGGCGTGACGGACGAGTGGGCGCCATCGAACGAGCTTGGGGGAAATTCGACGTGGTCGAACGCGGTCGACGTGCTTGCGACAAAGTCGCCATGCGCGGCGCAGTCCGCAACGAGCGGGTCCGCGTGCATGTCGTTGATAAATTTGCTGACGAGGCCGTTGTGCTGTTCGAGTTGATCGGCGAATGCGGGGGCAGTGCAGATAAGCGAGAGACTCGCTGCGCAGGCTGCCAGCCGGCCGAACACACGCAGCAATCGGCGCGGTACGTTGGTGCGATCCATCTAGTTCTTCAAACGCTATTGGGAGATGAGGCAGATAAGATGCCTCGCGACCGCGTTGAGTTCAATCTTGCGGCAAATATTCGGTCTTGTCCTGGTGTGAGCGCCTCGTGAGTCTCCGGCGACCAGGTGACGAATTATCACAGATACGCACTCGCGCCGGCATCGGCACGCAAATTCTCAGGTGCGTGGGCCGCCCAGGCGGTATCGTCGCACATCGTACGTGGTGACCCACGCGGGGCGGTAAACCGCGATCAGCGCCGTCGCCATGCCGGTGAACCATGCCTCGCCAGTGGCGAGCAGTAGCATGCTGAACGCATAGCCGGCCGGCACCACGGTCGATGAACCCCCGGCGAGCGCAACATGGATGCCGAGCGCCGCCGCGGCTGTGAGCGATACGGCGATAGCGGGCGAAACGAAGCCCTGGCCGAAGATGAACATAAAGAGATTGCGCGGCAGCCACGCGGAGCAGATGCGCTGGAGCACGGTTGAGATACAGACGGGCAACGCGCCGTACACGAGGAACGTCACCGCGATACCTTGCCAGGGGGCGTCGAAGACGACGGCGGCGAGGCCGGTGACCACAGCCATGGCGACCAGCGCGAGTCCCCAGTCGAATAGCGTGACGACGAGCGTGGCGCCGAGCAGGTGCATGACGGTGCCGTCATCGAGCCATGCGTTGCTTGCCCACAGCACCGACACGGCGACGATGATCGCGAGCCAGACGTGCTGGAGCGTGCCGTCCTGAAGTCTTTTGAAAGGATTTTTCCACAGCGCGAGCGCGATCACCATCGCGCTGGCAATCCAGCCACCGACAGCAACCCAGAACGGAAGCGGTGTGTAGAGGAAACCCATGTATCTCATATTACTCGTTGGACGAGAAAAGGTGTGAGCGGATTCCATGCCAGCCACCGTCATCCCAGCATGCGCACACACGCGCAACCTGTGTGCGCATGACGATGAGCATCATGTCGAGCCCGGCGTAACCGGTTTCGGCGTGAGCCCCGGAGGCGGTGCGTCGCCATAGGATGTCGCGGGTTCGGCGGCCATGGGCAGCGCAGGATTTGTGTCGCCGGCCGGCTGCGGATACTGGAAATGTGCGCGCTTGTGGCGTCGCAGGGGAACCGGGCCCGCCTGCCCCATCGTTACCGGCCGCGCGGTGCTTTCGCCGTTGTTGTGCAGCACCTGCAGATGGTTCGTGAGCCAGCCGTTGTAAAGCGCGACGGCGGCGGCGCGATTGGGCGCGCCGAGTTGCTGGAATATGCTGGTCAGATGGATCTTGACCGTGCCTTCGCTAATGCCGAGCGTGCGCGCGATCATCTTGTTGGTGCTGCCCATGTGGACGCAGCGCATGATCTGCTCCTGACGCGGCGACAGTCCGCTCGAGAGTCTGTTGCGGCGTGGCGGCGGATTCTGTTCGTCGAACAGGCGGATAGCGGTGTCTGCCGGCAACGGGGGATCGAGCGCCAGCGCGCCGGGCGGCACGTAGTGACCACCGAGCAGCACCATTTCGAAGGCGCGCACGATCAGGCATGGATCGGTGTCGCGCGGCACGACGCCGAGCACGCCTTCGTCCATCAGCGCGCGCACGAGGGAGGGCGAGGTCCCGTCGGTGAGCACGGCGATCCGCAGTTGGGGATAGTAGCTGAGCAACGTGCGGGCATCCCGAACCGACATCCAGTCCTGCCAGTCGATCACGATGAGATCGGGCAGGTAACGCTTGAACGGACGTTCAAGCTGGCGCCAGTCCTGGGCTTCGGTAAAACGCGCCAGCCGGTCGATTTGCCGCAGCAGGGCTTTGAGTCCATCACGTCGTTCCGCGTTTGAATTGAGAATCGAGAAGCGCATGCATGTCTCCAGATGAATCGGGCGAAATAGCGCGACGCACCCGTGCGGTCCATGAACCCGACCCACTCACGGCGATGCATCACCGTGCCTATGATGACAAATTCCCTTCGATTTGACGGCTGTCCAAAAGGCATAGGAAGCGTGACTGCACCAACAAAAAACCCCGCGCAAGGCGGGGCTTTTTTGCGATAACGCGTGACGCTCGCGTCGATGTTCAATGGAAGTGCGGCTGTGCTGGCTCCGCGTCTTCGGGCATTTCGGCATGAACGATTTCACCGAGCGGGTCCGCATAGAGCGGCACACCACAGTCATCGCAATATTCAGGTTCGAAGCGGCCCGCGTGGCGGCGCACGTCGGTGATGCCTGTCTCCTTGAGCAGCGCGATGATTTCCTCGAGCGGATCGTCAGAGACGGCAATTTCCTGCGGCTCTTCGTCGATGCCGGGCTCGCCGTTTTCGCGCCCGTAGAGCGGCCACACGACGCCGTAGATCACGTCGTTACTGCCCTTGCGCGTGAAGCCGACGCGGTATTCGTCGATATGCCGTTCGCCGAAGCCAGCGACCACCGCGCGCAGGTCCTGCGGCGCCGCGCCAATTGTGTCAAACAGATAACGCACGGCGGTACGCACCGTGTGAGGACGCACGCTTTCGTCGGCGTCGCGGCAAGCCGAGTAGTACGCGTCCGGCAGCAGGCACTCGAATTCGCAGCCCGGCAGCGCCAGCGACAGATTGGCGCCACCTTGCGTGGCCCACTGCTCGAGACACTGGCCGCGCTCGATACGGCTGCCATGCTCTTCTTCCTGCCAGCGGAAGGTCGGCTCGCCCACTGGCGCCGCGACCACAGCCAGCAGAAAGCGCGGGTCAGCGAGAATTGGCGAGGTTTCCGGCAGCTCGCCGAAATTGAGTCGGGCATTGCCGCCGGTGAGCGCGGCTTGCGCGAGTTGCTGGGCGATACGCCACGTTTCGACATGATGGCGCGGCAACTGGTCGATGCTGTACAGAAACGGCGCCATCGCGACGCGCGTGTTCGCGGCGAGCACATGCGCCTGCAGATGCGCGCGCAGCGCGTCGGCCGCGTCGGCCTTGAGCGGGCCCGACGGAATCACGTAGCGGGTCCAGGCCAGCACGGGCGCGGCGATCAACAGCGCTTCGTAAGACACGCCTTCATGTTCGATGATGAACGACTCGCTATGGGTTTCCGCCATGTCGGCGAGCGCACCATAGGCGTCGGGATGGTTCTGCTGCAGATGATCGAGCGCGGCGTCCAGCGTGGTCTGGTTGGCGTTGCGCACGATTTTGGCCAGCAGCGCGTCGAGCTTCGCTTCCCAGAAGCGGTCTTCGGTGCGGCTGCCCGACGCGAAAAGCGCGAGCGAGAGACCGACGAGTTTGTCGGCATCGGGGGGGAGACGTTTGGCGATTCGCGAGCGCATAAATCCGGAAAAATTGGGGGCACGGAACCTTATATTCTAGTCTTTTCCTGGACGCTATACCGTTTGGCCTGCATTGGCGAATACATCTGGGCGTTTCCGGATGGAAAACCGGTTCGTTGCGTGAGCGGTCGCGCGCGGCGCACGTCGCCCTGGCCAGATGGTATAAGTCACCCCCGGACGCGCGAGTCGCTTCTATACTGACGGCGTTCAGCGGGCGCCTGACAGGCGTATGTCAATTCATTGCCATGGTCGGCGCAATAGGAGATCCATCGTGAAATCGGACCAATTGATCGAACGTCTTGCCGCTGTATTCGCGCTGATTGTCCTCGTGGGCGGTTCATTGCTGGTGCTGGCGCCTTTTACGACGGCGCTGCTGTGGGGCGCGATTCTCAGCTATAGCTCGTGGGGACTCTACCGGCGGCTCACGAGCGCGGTCGGCGGCCGGCGCAAGCTGGCCGCTACCCTGATCGTGCTGATCATCCTGGTCGTCGTGCTTGGGCCGTTCGTCTATGCGGGTTTTGCGTTCGGCGCGCATGTTCACGACATCGTGGCGCTGGTGCAGAGGCTCTTCGAGTCCGGCTTGCCGGATCTGCCGCCGTGGGTGCAGCGAATTCCGCTCGTCGGGTCGAGCATCGAGGCCTTCTGGGAGCGGGTGACCAGCAGCAACTCGGAATTGATCGCGCAGTTGCGCACGCTCGCGGCACCAGCCGGCAAGTGGATTCTGGCGGCCGGAATTGCGGTGACGCACGGACTGGGGTTGCTGGCGCTGAGCATTGTGCTTGCGTTCTTCTTTTATACCGGCGGCGAGGGTGCAGCTGCCTGGCTGAATGCGGGCATGCGGCGTATTACGGGCGAGCGCGCCGACTATCTGCTGGCACTGGCGGGCAGTACGGTGAAGGGCGTGGTCTACGGGATTCTTGGCACGGCGCTCGTGCAGGCGGTTCTGGCGGGGTTCGGCTGCTGGATCGCAGGTGTGCCGGCGCCAGCGCTGCTCGGGTTGGCAACGTTTTTTCTGTCGGTTGTGCCGGGTGGCCCGGTCATTGTGTGGTTGCCTGCGGCGATCTGGCTATACCAGGGCGGCGCGACGGGGTGGGCGATTTTTCTGGTCGTATGGGGCGTGCTGGTCGTCGGTATGTCCGATAACGTCATCAAGCCGATCCTGATTGGCAAGAATAGCGATATGCCGCTGATTCTGGTGATGCTCGGCATTCTCGGTGGCGCGTTGGCGTTTGGCTTCCTTGGTGTTTTCATCGGACCGACTTTGCTGGCGGTCGCCTATACCGTGCTGCACGACTGGACGATTGGTGCCCCAGCCGCGCAGGCTTTGACTCTCGATGCGAAGGGGCGGGTTTTGGAGGAATCGGGCCGCGCAGAAAAGGCGCCTTGAGGAAAACCCTGATGTTGCACTTGAAAGTCTTGCTCGAGGCCGCTAGAATTCCGCTCTTTCGTGCTCCGCGCAGCGGGGCATGGGGAAGCGGGAGAGCCAGTCATGGCAGGGCTCTGGCGGCGTGAACGGGGTGACGGATTGTCAGAAACCTGTTGACGGCGCCACGAAGAGACTGCATAATTCCGCTTCTCTGCTGCAGACGCAGCGACGCAAACGAAGCGGTACCGGATAGTGGGTACCGCAGGTGTTGTGACCGATCTTTAAAAACCTACAGCCGATAAGTGTGGGCACTTGATGCGGGATGCGGGCCGGTTCTTTCGGGAGCTGGCTGAAGCGAAAGTATCAAGAGTCTCACACCAAGTATTAGAGGAAGGTTTTCGCCTGTCGCGAGACAGGCAGAAATCCATCGTCAGTACGTTGAGTGAGCGACCGG
>NZ_FXAT01000012.1 GCF_900177725.1 Paraburkholderia susongensis
GATGGATTTCTGCCTGTCTCGCGACAGGCGAAAACCTTCCTCTAATACTTGGTGTGAGACTCTTGATACTTTCGCTTCAGCCAGCTCCCGAAAGAGCCGGCCCGCATCCCGCATCAAGTGCCCACACTTATCGGCTGTAGGTTTTTAAAGATCGGTCACAACACCTGCGGCACCCCAACTATCCGGCACCGCTTCGTTTGCGTCGCTGCGTCTGCAGCAGAGAAACGAGATTATGGAGAGCCGGTCACAGCACGTCAAGCCCCTGCCGCAAATTTTCTTTTGAAGAGATGCGACCACAATCAGGCAACGCCGTAAAGATCAAAAAAGCAGCAACCCAAAGTCACGATAAAAATTCTGCACCGATAATTTAGTTATCCGATTTAACTGGAGCACTCCCGAATACTAACGACACCAGACCTCGCAGACCGGTACGCCTCCTCGCAACCGCCAACTAAAGTTTTACCTTCCACCGCCGTCAACCAGATTATCCCGCCACCTAAATCCACCTGAATCAGTCGCCGATCATGGACAATCCTGTCGAGGAACACTTCGAGGAAACGCCGCCCGCCGCCTCATCGCCGGCCCTTGATCCGGATGCCGTACCGGTAGGCGCACCGCTCCCCTGGCCGATCGCCGACACCGACGGCACGCTGCTCTTCGCAAGCGGCACAATCCTTGCGACCGCGGACGAGCGCACGTTCCTCTTCAAGCACTTTCAGCCGCAGCGCGGCGATCTGCTGGACGTGACCGCACAGCACCAGCCTGAATCCGCATCACGGGCAAACCCCGCCGGCGAGCTGACGGTCAAGGACATGCACCTCGAGATAGGCGCATTGATCGGCATGCGCCCCCGACTCGGCAGCGGCGCGCCGATGCACCCGTGCCGCATCATCGGTTTCGCGCCGAATCACGCGCTCTTCGTCACGCCGCCGTTGCAACAAGGCCGTCTGCTACCGCTCACGCCCGGCGAAAACGTCGAGCTCGTCGCGATCGCGAGCCATGCTGTGTTCCGTTTCGTCTGCACGGTCGAAGCGGTCTGCCGCCTGCCGTTCGACTACGTTGTCCTGTCGAGGCCCGGTGTGATCCGCCGGCTGCGCGAACGCAAATCGATCCGCGTTCATGCGCACCTCGCGGTGCGGTTCGGCATCGGCGAGACCGGTGACAAATATGAAGGGCTTGGGCTCGCGCAGAGCATCAGTGCGCTGGGCATGGCGCTGAGCGCCTCATGGACGCTAGGCGCGGTCGGCGAGCGGCTGCGCATCGCGTTTCGCCTGAAGTCGGCCGAACTCGATACGCAGATCGAAACCACGGCGATCATCCGCAACGTACAGAAGGGCAGCAAGCCCGGCGAGCCGTCGACTCACGGGCTCGAACTGGACCGGCTCGACGCCGCCCAGCAGATGGCGATGAAAGTCTTCGTGTTCGATCGCCATGACGATGTGCTGTACTGGTCCAACGGCCCGAAATGAGCGGCGCGGCTAAACGGCACATATAACGCACGCGAAAACATGTGCGACGCGGCCTACGCACCGCTCGGCCGATCAACTCTTCGAGCGTCAGGCGCCGCGCACCCCACGCATTGGCGAGCGCTTCGCAACGGCCGAGCCGTATCGCGCCGAGCTCGAAATCGACGAACACGACTTCATCGACATGCAGCACGCCGCGATGCGCCTTCGCGAGCAGCCTCGGTGAAACGGTTTATCGTGTGGGCCCGATTGTGGCAACCTATATGCACGCATACTGGCCCTCCAACCCGGCCTTCCCGGCCGCCCTGCTCCATGGCAAAGCCTTTTAACGACTCCGAGCGCAACGCGGTCTACCGCGCGATTTACGAACGCCGCGACATGCGCCATTTCGTGGCCGATCCGGTCGACCCGGCCGTGCTGCGGCGCCTGCTCGACGCCGCGCATCATGCGCCGAGCGTCGGCTTCATGCAGCCGTGGCGCATCGCACGCATCACTGATACGGCGCTGCGCACGGCCTTGCACGAAATCGTCGAACGCGAACGGCTCGCCACCGCCGACGCGCTCGGCCAGCGCCGTGACGAATTCATGAAGCTCAAGGTGGAAGGCATGCTCGAATGCGCGGAGCTGCTCGTGATCGCACTGATGGACGGGCGCGAACGGCACATCTTTGGGCGCCGCACGTTGCCGGAGATGGACCTTGCATCGGTCGCGTGCGCGATCCAGAACATGTGGCTCGCGGCGCGCGCGGAAGGACTCGGGCTAGGCTGGGTGTCGCTGTTCGACGTCGAGGCGGTCCGCGAACTGCTGCGCATGCCCGAAGGCGCACGCCCGGTCGCGATTCTGTGCCTCGGCCACGTCGATCAGTTCTACAGCGAGCCGATGCTCGAAACCGAACGCTGGGCGAGCCGCCTGCCGCTCGCCGATTGCGTGTTCGAAAACTGCTGGCCGCAGGACCCTCCGGCGCAGGAGTGAGGTACGCGCAAGGCCGATGCGGCGCTGGTGCTTCGGCACTCCGGCACTTCAGCGTTTCAGCCCTTCAGCGCTGCAACGGCTTCATCGACTCGACATTCGGCGTCCCGCTCGCCTGGTCGACACTCAATTTCACGCGCCAGTCGGCCGGCTCGTCGAACGGCAGCCTGGCGAGCGCGGTTTTCACGAGCACCGGCAACGCATGCAGCGGGTCGGCATTGCGATCGACGAACACCGCGCTAACCTTATAGCGCTCCATACCACTCGCGTAATCGAAGAAACGCAGCGTCAGCGCATGGTGATACTCGGGGCCGAAGAACAGCGAACCGAGCCCGCCGCTCGCGCCGGCACAATCGGCCGGCTCGCAATCCTTGCCGCCGACGCCGACCGACACCGGCCGCGTGCTGTACGCCATCGACAGACGATAATGCGCCGGCTTGCCCTCCGCATCGACGAAACCGTGCCTGGCCAGCTCGTCGCGCAACAGCTTTTCGGTTTGCGGATAATCGGCGCTGTCTTCCTGCGGCTGGGTGCGCGAAAGCGTATAGGTGGGCTCGCCTTGCAGCGCAGCGGCAGTCTCGCCGGGTCGCGTGGCGTGCACGTCGGCGCTCAGACCCGCGCAGCCGGTCAGACTCGCCGCGACGAGCACGGCGCAAAGGTAGGAAAGTTTTGTCATTTCTTCTTTTCTCTCGGATACATCGGATACGTCATGAGCGCGGCGCGATCAGTTCGTCGAGTTGCCCCTCGTCGAGCGCGGGCAGCCGGATCGTAAAGGCCGTGCCCTCGCCGGGCACGCTGACCACGTCGACGTCGCCGCCGTGGCGGGTCACGACGGTTTTGACGAACGCCATGCCCAATCCCGCGCCGCCCACTTCCGGCCGCTCTGCCTCGTGAAAACGCCGGAAGCGCTCGAACAGTCCCGCCTGCTGTTCCTTCGGGATGCCATAACCCTGGTCGCGGATCGTGCACGACACGCGCCGCGCCGTGCCTCTGGCATTCGCCCCCTGCGGCTGGCTCGCGAAGCTGCACACGATGCGCGTGTCGGGTGGACTGTACTTGATCGCGTTATTCAGAATGTTGACAAGCGCGCGTGTCATGAGCGAGCGGTCGGCGCAGATCCAGTGGCCTGCGTCGGCATCGTCGCCGGTTTCCGTGTGCAGCGCGATGCGCTTCGCCTGCGCCTGCGGCCAGACTTCGTCGCTCGCGTCGATCACCAGCTCGGTCAGGCTCAGCGGCTCGAGCACGTAGGCTTGCGATTCGGCGCGCGCGAGTTGCACGAAATCATCGGCGAGCGTGAGCGCGCGTTGCGCATAGCGCTCGATACGCTCGAGCAGGCCGCGCGCGAGCGCCGGCTCGGCACGCGCGCGCTCGATCTCGACCAGCGCGAGGATTGACGCCTGTGGCGAGCGCATGTCGTGCGACAGCAGCCGCAGCGCATCCTCGCGCTGGCGCTCGGCCACATGCAGCGCCGATACGTCGACGAGACCCGCGATCCAGCCCGTCGTCTCGCCCTGCGCATTGGTACAGGTCGCATAGCGCAGCAGATGGTCACGCTCGTTGGCGTCGCGCACTTCGACGCCCTGCGCCATCAACGCGGAGAATTCGCCGTGCGCCGGATCGAGCAACGCCGGCCAGTGCGCATGCGCGAACAGGTTGCGCTCGGCGTCCGAGGCCGCACCGCTGCCGATCGTCTTCACGAGCGTCAGGCCGCCGAGCACCGAGTGCATCGGCTGCCCTTCGGGCATCGCCGCGCCGAGCCGCGCGAAATGCGCCTTGGCCGCCTGGTTCGCGATCAGCACGACGCCGCCCAGATCGCTCACGAGGATCGGCTCGGGCACGCTGTCGAGGCTGTCCCACACGAAACGCTTCATGTCCTGCACGCGCTGCGCGGCTCGCGCCATCAACGCCATGTGCTGCGCGAGCACGTCGCCGCTGAACTCGCGGCGGCTTTGCGGAGTTTCCGGCAGCAGATGCGGTTCGTCGGCGAGGCGCTGCAACTCGTCGCGCAGATAGGCCATTGTCATTTCGAGGCGGCGCCAGTTCCAGATCGGATAGACGATCACGACGCCGAGGATCGCCGGCACCGGCGACATCCAGAGCCGCGCGCCGTACAGCAGCGCGGCGCTGCCGGCCGCCGCGAGCAGGACCAGCGCGCCGGTCAGCAGCAGCGAGCGGCGCGGCGACAGCACGAGGAAGCCCGCGAGCAGCGCGGCGAGCGGCGCAAGCGACGCCGCGAACACGAACCAGCGCCCGACCGGCTCGATCTCACGGCCGGTGAGCAGCGTGTCGAGCACGTTCGCGTGGATGTAGACACCGGGCAGCGGCCCCAGCTCGCCGGACACCGGCGTCGCGAAGCGGTCGTACAGGCCCGACGCGGTCACGCCGATCACGACGATGCGTCCGCGCAGCTGATCGGCCGGCACCTTGCCGGCGAGCACGTCCGCGAAACTCAGCTTCGCGTAGCTCCCGGCGTTCGAGCCGAATGGGATCAGGAAGCGGTCTTCGCCGCCGTCGTCGTCGCCGCTCACGGGCTCGTCCGAGCGGCGTTGCGGCAAGCCGCCACGCAAATGCAGCTTGCCGCTTTCGATCGCCTCGGCGACGAGCACCATCAGTTGCGGCCAGTGCGAGTGGTCATCGCCCTGGAAGCGCGCGACGCTGCGCACGATGCCGTCGCTGTCCACTTCGAAATTGATGTGACCGAGGCCGGCCGCCGCCTGCGCGAGCGGAGCGACGGGCTCGACCACGACCCGCCGCCCGGCGTCGTCGGGCGCCGTGAGCAGCACGGGCAGATAGGTCGGACTCAGGGCGATCGCGTGGGCAAGCTCGGCGTCCTCGGCATTCGGCTCGGTGAAGAGCACGTCATAGACCACCGCCGCGGGCCGGGCTGCGGCGAGCTGTTCGAGCAGCTTCGCATGGATGCTGCGCGGCCAGGGCCAACGGCCGAGTTGCGCGACGCTCGCATTGTCGATCTCGACCATCACGATGTCGGACAACAGGGGCTGCGCGCGTGCGCTGAGGAGACGGTCGTAGACGAGTTGATCGATACCGCTGCTCAGCCGCCCGAACGAGGTAAAGAGGATCACCAGGATGCCGAGGCAACCGACCCCGACCCACTCGATCAGGAAGCGCTGGCCGGCACGCCGGCCGAGACGCGCGCGCGGATCGAGGCTCAGTCGATTAGGGGTAGTGGGCAACGGGCGATGTAATCCGGAACAGGAAGATGGGTCGGCCAGTTGGCCGACCCTGAGAATCTACCAGCGTCAGCGCGCCAGCGTAAAGGAACGGACCGCGCTCGCCTTCTCGTAAAAGCGGCCGTTTTCGAACTGCTCGGCGACGATCGTCCAGTAGTAGACACCCGCGGGCAGTTCGCTCACCACCAGTTGGCCGCCCGACAGATCAGTGCGATCGACGACGGGATGGCTCAGATCGGCCGTTTTGGCAAGCACGAAGCGAAAGCGCGTCGGGACGTTGCTGTGGCTCACGAACCAGCGGAATTCGTAGTCGTGGCTGCCAGCTCGCTGCGTGGCCGAGGCATCGAGCCCAAGCTGACGGCGCTCGAACGCATACACCTTGGGCTGGCCGTCGAGGCCATTGCTGTCGGTGGACGCGATCCGCACGAAATACGTGCCGTCGGGGAGATCGCCGATATCCGCGTGCGCCTCGCTCACGCGCAAATCGCGCACGAGATCGAGCTGGTCGGCGTCGCGCGAAATCTGCAGGCGATAGCCGACCGCATGCTCGGCCGGCTCGAGGTCGAACGTGACGGTCTTGCCGTCCTGCACGCGCGCAGGCTGCAGGAGCACCGGCGCAGGCAATAATTCGATCGGACTGCCGACTGCGCCGCCGGAGCGCGAGACATTGCCGAAGCCCACCTTGAGCAATTGCTCGGAGGCCTGCAGCGGCACGCCCGGCGCCGGCGCGGCCGGATCGACACCGACTGCGCCATCGAGCACCGCTACCGCGGTGGTCTGCGCGCTGCCGTCGTAATCGACGCGAAAACGCGTGCCGCGCACCCCCGCGACCACGGATGGCGAACGGATCTGGAAGCGGTCGTCGCGCCGCGTCGCATGCGTGACCTGGCTCTCGACCTCACCGCGACGCAACTCGAAGACGCGATCGCCCGCGCCGGTGAGCGTGACGTGCCGCAGCTTCTCGATGTCGAGTTCGCCGTCCTGCGCGACCGTCAGATGGGAGCCGTCCGGCAGCTCGAGCGTGGCAAAGCCGTTCGGGCCAGTGCGCACGCGGTCGCCTTCAGCCAGCATCGCGCCGGTCTTGAGCGGCAGGTACGGGCTCTTGCCGAACGCATGCTCGACCGGCCCGCTCGTCGCGACCACACGGGCTGTGTCCTGATCCTGCCTGAGCTTGTCGGCCGGCAGACGCAGCACGATGCCGGCCGGCATGCGGCGTGGCGCGGGCACGTGGTTCAGGCGGCTCAACAACGTCCAGTCGGTGGGGTCGGTCATATAGTGGCCGGCGATGTCGTACAACGTGTCGCCTTCGTGCGTCGTATACGACACGTAAGCCGGCGGCACCTTGACACCGGGTTTCGCGCGGCCGGACTGAGCATGCGCGGTGGTGCTCAACCCCATTGCGCCCGTTGCCATCAGACAGGCCACGGCGAGCCATGCAGCGGCGCCGCGGCCGGGCAGGACAGCGCTGCTGCGCGCTGCCGCATCCACGAAAACCGTCACGCCTCCCCCGCTTTGGAAGGCTCATTGGCGGCAGCCGGCGGTGTGTCGGCTTCGATCCGCTCGAGGCGATAGCCATAGCCGTAGATCGGCGTCAGCCGGTAGCCGTGCTCCGGGCGCAGGCCCAGCTTGCTGCGCAGCATCGAGACGTGGGTGTCCATCGTGCGCGATGGGATGTCGGTGGCCTGCTTCCAGATCACGTCGAGGATATGTGCGCGCGACAGTGGCCGGCTCAGGTGCTGGAATAGCAGCAGCGCAAGCTCGAACTCTTTCTGCGTGACTGAAACCGGCGTGCCGCGCGCGACGACGTGCTTGGCGCTGAGATCGAACTCGAAGTCGCCGAAAACTTCCTTGCTCGCCGGCGGCTTCAGGTAATAGGCGCGGCGCAGCAGCGAGCCGACGCGCGCGAGCAGCACCGCGGCCGACACGGGCTTGACGAGATAGTCGTCCGCACCGGTGTTCAGAATCGATGTGATGTCGGTTTCGCGGCCCCGGCTCGTCATGAACAGCACGGGTAGGCGCTCGGAGAGGCTTTCGCGCACCCAGCGCAGCACCTCTTCGCCGGACATGTCTGGAACGTTCCAGTCGAGCACGAGCAGATCGAACGTCTGGCGCCGCAACTGGCGCACCAGCTCGCGCCCCGCGCCATACGCGTGACAGACGTGCCCCGCTGCCGACAGCGTTTGACAAACAAAATCGGCCTGAGCCGAATCGTCATCCAGGACTGCAATTCTCATAACACCCCACAACGCAATAGCGCCTTCCGTAGCTGGCAGCCAATGAACCGGCAGATGGACGGGATGACGGCCTGCACCGCCGATCCGGCCCCCCCTGAAACTCCGGCTGCTATTTTCCCCGAATAAATGGTCCCTTGCCTTTGCCCCCGTTTCGCGCTGCTTTCGCATCGCCTCGAAATCAGCGCATATATGAAATTACCTATCGATTATGCAAGGCAGATCATCATAATCGAAAACCTTCTTTTGCCCGGTTGCCGTGCCGTGGCAATCCATCGCGAAAACTCTGGTTGAAAGCAGACTGCGTGGTTTTCTTAGGTTCTCCCGGGTCTGCAAGCGTGTGCCTGAGCCCCTGGAGATGGTCGTCCTCAAGACGGGTTTCCTTGCCGGGATGGCATTTGACCCGTCCGCATACCCCATTTCAGCGAGTTCGCGAAAGAGCGATGATTTAACAATTTCCGGGCTAGTATAAGAATAGTCTCAAAATAAATCGTTTAAACATTGTCAAATCGATTTGATACTGCGGACGCGGATATACGGCTCTTATCGCCCAGTCGCAGCCTTAATGGTCCTGTGTGCAAACAACCCGTGCGGCCGGCATCGGCCCCCGTCACGACCCCGCCCGGGCTCGCGCCGGACGTCTGGAGAGACTGGTGTTTCCGCTGTGGTCAACGCACCCGTGCCGCATCGACATATCGCAGCACCAGCGCAAGGGCCGAACGCGAGAACCGCCCATGCGAGGCCTTGCGCCTCAATGACGCGCTTCACGCGCCGCCTGTTCCTGCACGGTCAGGATCGCCTCCGGCACCGCTTCGAGCCGTTCAATGGGAATCGGGTCGCCGCTTTCGTCGGAGTACCCATAAGTCCCTTCGGCAATCTTCTCCAGGGCGCGCTGAATGTCGGCGATCCGTTGGTCGTTCGTATTACGCAGCGCCTGGTTGGCGACGTCCTGCTCCAGTCTCTGCGCTTCGTCCTCGAACTCGTTCGCCTCTTCGCCGCGGTACTCCTCGAGCGCACGCTCTTTCGCTATCGTGCCCTCCTCGCCGCCCAGCAACTCGCGCTGCAATGCTTCGAGACGCGCACGCTGCTTCGCAATGAAGGCTGCATCCAGTTCACCCAGGCCAGAACTCTGATCAGACATGACTGTTTCTCCCGTTACATCGACATTACGTCACGCCGACGAACGTAACAGCCGCGGTTCTCCGTTTCCCCGTATCGGACATACCCTCGGTCAACGAGAGGAAAACCGGGATATTGGCTATCGGATTCATGATGGCAAAAAGCGCCGAGAAAACCTTGACCGAAAACGAAAAATCGATAGCCATCGAATCAACCTCTCCGAGTGCTCGTGCATCGAGAATAACATTCACGCATCCGATCGAACCACCGAATGCCCGCTCGTCCCGCATCAACCGCGCATACACAACGCGGCAAGCTTGCCGACGGTAATCACCGCCTGCTCGATTTCGTCGGTCCAGGGGCTGCTGTAATTGAGCCGAATGAAATTCCGGTAAGACTCCTCGAAGATGGAGAACATGTACCCCGGCCCGATCGTGATGCCCTGCTCGAGCGCAAGCTTGTACAGGCGCAGCGAATCCACTGACTCCGGCAGCTCGACCCAGAGCACATAGCCGCCCGCTGGCCGGGACATGCGCGTACCCGTCGGAAAGAAGCGCGAAACGATCGCCCGCATCATGTTGGCCTGCTGCGCATACGTCTTGCGCACGCGCCGCAGATGGTGCTCGTAGCCGTCACGCTCGAGAAACTCGGCGATGGCGATCTGCGGGATCGTCGGCGAGGTAAGCGTATTGAGGAATTTCAGTTTCTCGACGTGGTCCCGGTATCGTCCCGGCAGCGCCCACCCGATCCGGTAGGCAACGGTCAGGCTCTTCGAGAACGTGCCGCAGTGGAGCACGAGCCCCTTCGTGTCGAAGGATTTCAGCGTGGTCGGATAGGTATCGCCGTAGTAGAGCTCGTTATAGACGCCGTTTTCGATGACCGGAATATCGTGGGCGGTCACGAGGTCCATGAACGCGCGCTTGTTCGCATCGGGCACCAGGAAGCCGAGCGGATTCTGGAAGTTCGGCATGACCATGCATGCCGCGATGGAATGCGACGCAATCACTTCGGCAAGCGCATCGACATCGATTCCGGAATCCGGATGCGTCGCCACTTCGATCGCTTTCATCCCGAGCCGCTCGATGGCGTGCAGCATCGCGTAGAAGGTGGGCGACTCCACAGCAATGGTATCGCCGGGCTTCGCCACCGCCTGGAGGCACAGATTGATCGCCTCTGTCGCGCCCACCGTAATGACGATCTCGTTGGGGTCGATGGGCATGCCGTTCTCGATGTAGCGACGGGCGATCTGGCGCATGAGCCGTACATTGCCGGGCGGCAACGCGTCCGTCACACCCCAGATGGCCTTGCCGCGGCCCGCGTCGTAGGCATACCGGTTGAGCTTGTCGAACGGAAACAGATGGGGATCGGGATACGGCGAGCCGAGCGGCACGGCGTCGTCCACGCCGATGGAGCGCAAGGTGGAGAGCACGAGACGGCTCACATCGACGGGCCGCGAAACCGGCAGCGGCCGCGACGGCCGCAGTTCCGGAATACGGCCGTCGCCCGTCGGATCCTGGGAGTTCACGAAGTAGCCGGACTGCGGGCGGCTCGTGACCACGCCGCGGCTTTCCAGCAGGATGTACGCGCGCACCACGGTTGCAACGCTGAGCCGGCGCTGCAAGCCCATCTGGCGCACCGAGGGCAGTTTTTCGCCGTGACGGAACACACCTTGCCGGATCGACGTTTCGATTTCGTCCGCAAGTTTTTCGTAAAGTTTCATCGAACGCGCTCCCCGCGCGTTGCCCAGCGTCTTCGCTCCTCGCGCGAGGCCGATCGTAGCAGAACTGTACTGCGCGACGCCGGGCCGATCTGTGTATACCGGGCATCGATACCTCCCCTTACTCTTGTCCCGACACGCGTCGCTTCAACGATTCGCGACGCCCGGATCTGGAGCGAGGAAATGAAGGGGGTCTTATGTCTACGCATCCCGCAGATGCACGCAACGCTCATACGGCTGGCCACGGCAGGGAGCGCAATGTGAATCTGCTGGAGGCGATGCGGATTTACGTCAGAGTGGTGGAGCGAGGCAGCATATCCGGCGCCGCACGCGATCTCGACATCGGCCAGCCCGCCGTGAGCGAGCGCATCGAGCGGCTGGAGAAGTATCTCGGCTGCCAACTGCTGTTGCGCAACGCGCGTGCATTCAAGTGCACGCCGGAAGGCATCATCTTCCACGAACGCAGCAAGTCGGTCCTCGGCGCCGTGGAGCAGGCCGTGGCCGAAGTGTCGAACGACGAGCAGGTGGTCAAAGGCACCATCCGCATCGCTGCGCCGCACTGTTTCGGCGAAACCCTCCTGCCCGAAGGCCTGCGGCGCATACGGGAAAACTATCCGCAACTCGACATCGAACTCGTGCTGAACGACAGGATGGCCGACCTCGTGACCGAGGGTGTGGACATCTCGTTTCGTCTCGGGCCGCTCGGCGACGGAGCGTACATCGCCTACCCGCTCGGCCAGGTCAAGCGCTTGCTGGTTGCCGCTCCCGATTATCTGAAGCGGCACGACGCGATTGCCGAGCCCGCGGACCTCGCGAGGCACAGCTTCATTCGCGTCAAGGGTGCGTTCGACACGGACCTGCTGCCGCTTGCCCACACTGCACACCGCGCGCCCGATGCCGCCGTTGCCGGCCGCGTCGATGGCGTGCCGATCCAGACGAGCATCAAGACCACGCACTGGCGGCCGATGTTCGAAATGGTGATGGCGGGCGTCGGCATTGGCGTACTCGAAGCGCCTGCGTGTAAGGAACCCGTCGAGCAGGGGCGCCTCGTGGCCCTCCTCCAGGACTATGAGGTGCCGCCGCATGCGCTGAATCTGCTCATCCGGCCGCAGCGCCCAGTCCCGGCGCGCGTGCGCAAGATTGTCGATATTCTGACGGCCTATGTGGCCGAAGCGCTGGGAGCGAGCCGATAGTCAATATCGGGAGATTCGCGCTGGCAGGTGCGTTGCAATTGTCTATCTTGAACTGGCACAACCCATCGAACGAGGAGTGCGAAATGACCAAAAAGCTGATCGTCGCGACTTTCGACAATCTGGACGTCGCGCAACGGTGCGCGCGGGATCTCAACAATCTCGCGAAGGATGATGGCGGCTTCAGGATCGAAAGCGGCGTGATGGTCCAGAAGGACGCCGACGGCAAGCTCATCGTGCTCAAGCAGTACACCGAATCGTACTGGGGAACGGCGATCGGCGCCGTGACGGGCGGCCTCATCGGCCTCATCGCCGGACCGCTCGGCGTCGTCGCCGGCGCTGCCGCCGGGGCCGGCGCCGCGCTCGCGGGCCATACGATCGAACACGTTCTCGACAGGAAGATGACGACCGCGATCGAGGGCGAGCTTCAGCCCGGCTGTGTCGCGCTCATCCTCGAAACGAAGGAGCCCCTTGAATACGAGGTGGAAAACGTCGTACTGGGTTATGGCGGAAAACTCTTTACCCAGCCGCTATCGTGGTAAGCGACGGTGATACGCCACGCCCCTGCCGCCCGGACACCCCGCAACTATCGTAAACGAGGTCAACCGCCGTGCCTGCCAGCGCAAATTACCGCCGATTCCAGATTGCCGCGACGCTCGAGCCGCTCCCGAACAACCGCGGACTCGCCACGGTCACCATCACCACCGCCGACCCCGCACGGATCGCCGACCTTGGCACCGACCGGTTCCTGCACGTGGAGCGCTGGGTAGAGTCACTCATCCCCCAGGCACTCCAGGTTGTCGTGGACGAATGCAAAGTCGCGATCGATCATTACGCGGACAACGTGGACGACAGCTGAGGGCGTGCAGGAGCCGCCCTCTACAACGCTCTACGCGCTTGTGCCCTTACGCACGAGCGCGTCCAGCGCAATCCGTTCGGACTCCTGTAATTCCTCTATCCTGAAGAACCACTTCTCCGCATGTGCTCGCGCGGCCACCCATGAGCGGTTGTGCGGATCGTTCATCATGCCGCCGATGAACTTGCATCCCCGCTCGATCCCGTCGCGATTCGCCTCCGCCTCCGTCTGCCATTCGGGCTGAACGGTATCGGGGTTGCAGGTCGCAAAGAGGCGCCCGTTGTGATAGATGTCCACGTGCGCAATCCATCCGCCCAGCCTGTTGCACCTCGAATGGGCCGTGATATCGAAGCCGTGGCAATCGATGCGTTCGTGCTGCGCCATGCTCGCTCCTTTTTCAGGTTTTCTGTCGTGATGATCACGGCAATCTTGCCGTTCAAGCCCACATGCTCCTGCGAGGTGAGATGAGGGCCTGCTTTATCACGCTCCTTGATGCGCGCGTTCGGATCGTATTCAATGCTCATTTTGGATCCGCAGTGGAAAATTGATTGCTGGCGCACCCGGATGCCATCATCATTACGCGAGCATGAGCGTGCGCGCCACAGTGGCCGCAGCCTACCCCCGAAGCAAACCACGGCGGTGAGGAGTTGATCATGAAGCCGACCATCAAACGCGAACCCGCCAACAGGCAGCACCGTTTCCTGCATGACCTGAAGTGGATCGCCATATTGTGGTGCGTGGGCTTTGGGGGCACGGCCCTGCTTGCCCTGCCCATTCACTTCCTCGTCATGGAGATGATGCGAAAGTAGCCCGCTACGCGCATCGCTTGCCCACCGTCGTATTGAGCAGCAGCACGACGAGACCATCCTGCCTCTCGCCGATCGACCGACCCTGTTCGCGCCGGCATTTGCACTCGCGCATTGCGCGAGTCTGTCCTTCATGTTCGAGTAATCGTACATCTAAACCCGGTGAACGAAACGCTTCGCGAGGCACGCGAATCCGATACCTGATATCGGGCGATACACCCGGCCACCCGATATTAGGTATCGGATGCACAGGTGTTCACAGCCGCCGGATCGCCTCATAGAATTCAACCGTCAAATTGTCCCTTTTTGTGGCTCGACCAGGCGCGCGTCGTCGTCGTTGTCGTCAATGAGAACGGCGAGCGCCGCAATCCCTGGTTGGTTTTTTATTCGATGTATTCCGCCAAACATAACGGATTTACCGATTATTAGAATCGCGTCAGCTTCATCTTGCTTGTACATCCGGATTTCCTAAAATAAATCGCAGCGTCACGCGAGGATAGTCCTCGTTTCTGCACAACCCCTTGCACCGCAAGGGCCTCGACATTCTTCCCCAGCGCGCCTCGCGCAGCTCACGGAGTTTCTTATGACAAAGCAACGCGAAGTGCCGGGCGTGCGTCCTTATGATGGACCCGCCGGTGGTTGGGGCGCGCTTCGTGCGACCGCGCAGGCGATTCGTCAGCAGATGGAAAGCATCGAGGCACCTATCATGTTGATGCGGACGAACCAGCCCGACGGGTTCGATTGCCCGGGATGCGCATGGCCCGACAAGGAGCACCGCTCGACATTCCAGTTCTGCGAAAACGGTGCGAAGGCCGTGACGTGGGAAGCCACGACCCGGCGCGTGCCGCCCGAATTCTTCGCGGCCAATACGGTCACGTCGCTCCTGCAGAAAACAGATTACGAACTGGAAGACATGGGGCGGCTCACTCATCCGCTCGTCTATGATCGCGCTACGGACACGTTTCGCGCCGTGGAATGGGACGACGCATTCGCTCGCATTGGAGAGATCCTGCGTTCGCTTTCGCCGGATCAGGTCGAGTTCTACACGTCGGGACGCGCCTCCAACGAAGCGGCCTTCCTGTATCAGCTGTTTGCTCGCGAGTATGGTACGAACAATTTCCCCGATTGCTCGAACATGTGCCACGAGCCGACCAGCGTCGGACTGCCGCGGTCGATCGGCATCGGCAAAGGGACGGTTTCGCTGGACGACTTCGACTCGGCGGAACTCATCATTTCCATCGGGCACAATCCGGGCACCAATCACCCGCGCATGATGGGCACACTGCACGAAGCCTCGCGGCGCAACGTGCCGATCATCGTTTTCAATCCCTTGCGCGAACGCGCGCTCGAACGCTTTGCCGATCCGCAGAGCGTCGTCGAAATGGCAACCTTCGGATCGACGCGCATCGCATCGACCTACTTCCAGGTCGATGCCGGCGGCGACGCGGCCGCGCTCAAGGGAGTCATGAAGGCGCTCCTCGCACTGGAGGCCGCAGAGGGCAACGTCCTCGACAAGGCGTTCATTACCGCGCACACGCAAGGTTTCGACGCCTTCGCGGCGGACCTCGAAGCGACGTCGTGGGACGACATCGAAAAAGCCAGTGGCCTTACGCGCCCGGATCTCGAACACGTTGCCCTCGCCTACGCGAAATCAAATGCGACGATCGTGACCTACGGCATGGGCATCACCCAGCACAACAAGGGCACCGCGAATGTCAGGCTGATCGCCGACCTGCTGCTCCTGCGCGGCAACTTCGGCAAGCCCGGCGCAGGCATCTGTCCGCTACGCGGGCACTCCAACGTGCAGGGCAATCGTACGGTCGGCATTACCGAAAAGCCTTCGGAGGCGTTTCTCAAGCTGATCGAAGACACCTGCGGCTTCACGCCGCCGTCCGGGCACGGTCACGACGCCGTTCAGGCCATGCAGGCCATGATCGCCGGCCAATCGAAGGCGCTGATCTGCCTGGGCGGCAATTTCGCGGTGGCGCTGCCTGACTCCGGGCAATCGTTCCCGGCCATGACGCAACTCGACCTGGGCGTGCATATCGGCACCAAGCTCAATCGCACGCACCTGCTCGTCTCGAAGGAAACCTATATTTTCCCCTGCCTCGGCCGCACCGAGCTGGACATGCAGGCCGGAGGCAGGCAGTCGATCACCGTGGAGGACTCCATGTCGATGGTCCACGCCTCGGCCGGGAAGCTCGCACCTGCGTCGGAGCACCTGCGCTCCGAACCAGCAATCGTCGCCGGCATGGCGCACGCCACGCTGCCGCGAAGCAAGGTGCCCTGGATAGAACTCATTTCGGATTACGACAGGATTCGCGATCTCATCGAGCGCGTGATTCCCGGCTTCGAAGACTTCAATGAGCGCATCAGGCTACCTGGCGGATTCCGTCTCCCGCTGCCGCCCACCGAGCGCGTGTGGCTCACGCCATCGGGCAAGGCCGAATTCTCCGTCTATGGCGGCGTGAAAGAAGACGCCGACGTGCTCGGCGCGCAAGATGTGCTGCGGCTCATCACGATCCGCAGTCACGACCAGTACAACACCACCATTTACGCCCTCGACGATCGCTATCGCGGCGTATTCGGCCGGCGCGACGTGCTGTTCATGAACGAAGAAGACATGGCTGATCAGGGTATCGAGCACGGCGATCTGGTCGATATCGAAACGCTCACGCCCGGGCGGACGCTGCGCCTGAAAAGCATCACGGCGATCGTCTACAGCATCGCGAAGGGATCCGTGGCAGCGTACTACCCGGAAGCGAACGTGCTGGTTCCGCTGGACTATATTGACAAGGAAAGCGGCACGCCTTCGTACAAGTCCGTACCCGTGCGCGTCGTGCGCGCGGCCGCCAACTAGCCGCCGCGCGGCCATGGCCAACTGCCAGGTGGCGGCATACACTGGCCGGGCCGTGAACCGGGCTCGCCGCCGTTCAGCGGCACAGCACATTGCGAGACGGCGTCTCGCTGCACGCAATTGCAGGTGTCACTGGAGCTCTGACCCATCATGCAAATCTTCGACGCATTCCATCTCGCGAGGCTCCAGTTTGCATTCACGGTCTCGTTTCATATCGTCTTTCCGGCCATCAGCATCGGCATGGCGAGCTTTCTCGCCGTGCTCGAATGGCGCCTCCTGTTGACAGGCGACGCGGCCTACAAGGACATGTACCGCTTCTGGTCGAAGATTTTCGCGGTGGGATTCGGCATGGGCGTGGTCTCCGGCGTCGTGATGGCCTACGAGTTCGGCACGAACTGGAGCGGTTTTTCGACGGTCGCGGGCAACGTCACCGGCCCCCTGCTGACCTATGAGGTGTTGACGGCATTCTTCCTCGAAGCCGGTTTTCTCGGCGTGATGCTGTTCGGCTGGAACCGCGTGAGCCCGCGCGCGCATTTCTTCGCTACGCTGATGGTCGCGGCCGGCACGCTGATTTCCACATTCTGGATACTCGCCTCGAACAGCTTCATGCAGACACCGCAGGGCTATGCCATCGAAAACGGCCGCATCGTGCCGGTGGACTGGTTCAAGGTGATCTTCAATCCGTCGTTTCCGTTCCGGCTTGCCCATATGACGATAGCCGCCTTCATCGTGGCCGCGTTCATCGTCGCGGCATGCGGCGCCTGGCATCTGCTGCATGGGCGGCGCGACGTCCCGGTCACGCGCAGCTTTTCGATGGCGCTCGGCATACTGCTCGTGCTCGCGCCCGTGCAGATCTTCGTGGGCGACGCGCACGGCCTGAACACGCGTAAATACCAGCCTGCCAAGATTGCGGCCATCGAAGGCCTCTGGGAAACCGAGCACGGCGGCACGGCGCTGAACCTCGTCGGCCTGCCGGACATGAATGCGGAAGTCACGCGCTATGCCATCAGGATTCCCCATCTGGGCAGCCTGATCCTCACGCATAGCTGGGACGGCGAGATTCGCGGCCTGAAGGAGTTTCCGCCGGAGGATCGCCCGTACTCGCCCATCGTGTTCTGGACCTTCCGGATCATGGCCGGCCTCGGCATGCTGATGCTGCTGACCGCGCTGCTCGGCTTGTGGCTGAGGCTGCACGGGCGCCTCTACGAAACGCGCTGGTATCAGTGGTTCGTGTTCTGCATGGGGCCGTCCGGCATCGTGGCGCTCCTCGCGGGCTGGATCACGACCGAGGTCGGCCGCCAGCCCTGGACGGTCTATGGCGTGCTGCGCACCGTGGATTCGGTGTCGCCCATCGGCACCCAGCAGGCCGGTGTGTCCCTGCTCATCTTCGTCATCGTGTATTTCCTCGTGTTCGGCAGCGGCATCTATTACATGCTGAAGATGATGAAGAAAGGACCGGCGCAAGGCATAGAAAGCCGCGAATCGCTCAAGTACCCCGGATTGCACAACCGCGCGCTGGACGCGGTGACAGGAGACTGACGCCATGCAACTCGATCTCCCCGTTGTCTGGGCCGCCATCATCGGACTTGGCGTTTTCATCTACGTCATGCTGGACGGCTTCGATCTCGGCATCGGCCTCCTGTTCCCGTTCTTCGAGGACAAAGGCGAGCGCGAAGTGATGCTCAACACCATCGCGC
Source organism: Paraburkholderia susongensis (assembly GCF_900177725.1). GTDB lineage: Bacteria > Pseudomonadota > Gammaproteobacteria > Burkholderiales > Burkholderiaceae > Paraburkholderia > Paraburkholderia susongensis. Next base: position 18,100 of record NZ_FXAT01000012.1, read on the forward strand.
CCGTGTGGGACGGCAACGAAACGTTTCTCGTGCTCGGCGGCGCAGGACTCTATGGCGCGTTTCCCGTGGCGTACTCCACGCTGCTGCCCGCCAACTACATGCCGCTCATCCTGATGGTCGTCGGGCTCATCTTCCGCGGCGCGGCGTTCGAACTGCGCGCGAAGGCCACACGAACCCAGCACGCCTGGGACCTCGCGTTCATCGGCGGCTCGGCGCTCGCGGCGATGTGCCAGGGCGTCGTCCTGGGGTCGCTCCTGCAGGGCATTCGAATCGTGAACGACCGCTTCGCGGGCGACCCGTTCGACTGGTTCTCGCCGTTCAGCGTGTTCTGCGGCTTCGGTGTGCTCGTCACCTACGCGACGCTTGGCTGCGGCTGGCTCATCCTCAAGACGGAGGGCGAGTTGCAGCGCAAGATACGGCAGCTCATGCGCCCGCTCGTTGCGGTGCTGCTCGCGGCCATTGCCCTGGTGAGCCTGTGGACCGTGCTCGGCCTGCCGGCCGTGGAGGCGCGCTGGTTCGCCAGCGGCAATCTGGGCTGGTTCCTGCCGGTGCCGGTTCTCGTCATCGCCTGCGTCTGGGGTATCTTCCGCTCGCTGCAACTCGAACACGAAGCCACACCGTTTCTCCTCACGCTCGCGATCTGCTTCCTCGGCTTCACGGGGCTCGTGATCAGCATCTGGCCGAACATCATCCCGCCCTCGCTCACGATCTGGGAGGCTTCATCGAGCCGCTCGAGCCAGCTCTTCGCGCTCGTGGGCACCGTGATCGTGCTGCCGGTCATTCTCGTCTACAACGCCATGCAGTATCGCGTGTTCCGCGGCAAGGTGCGCGAAGGGGATGCCGGCTATCACTGATGCGGGCCCCCACGCCCGCCATTCGATAAACGACCAAAGTGCACCCTTCATGATTGTCCGGCCCAAGGAAAACTGGTTTCGCCTGCTGTTCGTCTGGAACGGCTCCGTGCTGTCGTCGATCATTCCGCAACTGACTTTCATGGCGGTTGTCAGCAGCCTCGCCGTGTTCACGCACGGCCGCGTGCTGGGCGAAAAGATTCCGCTCAACACGGCCCCCTTCACGCTGTTCGGCGTGGCGCTCGCCATCTTCCTCGCGTTTCGCAACAACGCCAGCTACGAGCGGTTCAACGAGGCTCGCCATCTATGGGGCAGCCTGCTGATCGCGTCGCGCTCGCTTACCTCGCAGATGCTCTGCTACGTGCCTGAGCGTGCGGACACCCTGCGCGTCGCCCAGCGGCTCATTGGCTTCGTCTATGCCCTGAAGCACGAACTGCGCGGCACCGACCCCACCCAGGATTTTCAGCGCCTCCTCGGGCGCGAGGAGACCGAACGGTTGCGCGATCAATGCTACAAGCCGGCCGCGATACTCAACGAAATCCGCCGCGACGTGGTCAACCCCCAGCGTAGCGCCCACACGTCCGACACGAAACTGTGGATGTTCGACGCTCAGATCAACGAACTCGGCAAGGTCGTGGGCGGCTGCGAGCGCATTGCCTCCACGCCCATCCCGTTCGCATACAACGTGTTGCTGCATCGTACCGTCTATGCCTATTGTGTCCTGCTGCCGTTCGGTCTCGTCGATTCGACCGAATTCTTCACGCCCCTCCTCTGCGTGTTCATCTCCTATACGCTGATCGCGCTCGAAGCCATCGCGAGCGAAGTGGCCGACCCGTTCAGCACCGCTCCCAACGCGCTCGCGCTCGACGCGATGTCACGCAATATCGAGCGCTCCATTCTCGAACTCTGCGGCTGCCCGCTCCCGGCACCGGTTGCACCGGTACGCCCTTATCAACTCACCTGAGCGCAATACATAGCCATGCGGCGCATCATGCGGACGTCACCCTCGACGTGTCGCTAGCGCTGGAGAGTCGCGATGCAACCCATATAAATGGAACAGGGAGATTTCTGTCAGCTGTTGGCTCTCAGCGGGATCGCGCCGATTTGGTTAAAGCAGTGCCGATTCACATCGTTCCATTCGCTCCAGTAACTGAGGCAGGCGTGGCGCGCCGACCCGGCCGCCGAAGTGCTCGCATTTCATCGCAGCCGCGACGCTTGCCGCGCGCACCGTCCTGGCAAGATCCCAACCGTGCGCAACCCCGTAGGCATACGTGCCGTGCCATACGCCCCCCGCATTGAGCGTGTCACGGGCAACGATCCTGATCGTCGGAAAATGACGCAGTGTGCCGGCTCCACCGCTGTTTTCCCAGATGATCGAGCCTCTCGCGCCGAGCGTCACGCCGACTACCCTGGCAGTCAGGGTTAAAGCGACTTCCACGAGTGCTTCCTCCGGCGAAGGGGCGTCGCTGAGGGACGCCAATGCGGGCTCGGAAAGGAGCACGTGGTCCGCTTGCGGCATCATGGCGCGAAGGTCTTCGACGGGAGCGACGTCGGTGTCCAGAATCGTCGGAATACCTCTGCGTCGTGCTTGCGAGAACAACAGTTCGGCACCCTGCATCCGCCGGTCAACCTCTTCTTGCCGACGTAGCAAACCTGGCCGGCGTGTCGACCGCCACCGTGTCGCGGTTTCTGAACGAGCCATCGAAGGTGACGGAACGAATGCGGCAGCCCGTTCGCTGGTTTCGCGCCGGTCATATGCGGTCGGCGCTATCGTTCCCACGCTCGCACATGAGAAGTTTCATCAGCAACTTCAGGCCTTCCAATCCCGCCTGGGTGCCGAAGGGCTTGCCGTGTTCGTCGCCTGCTCGTCGTACGTACCAGGTGATTTCCCCAGGATTGACCTGAATCAAGGGCTATTCCGATAATAGCCATATCGTGGACTATATGTCCATATTATGGACATCAACAAAAGGATTCTCATGCCCGAGATCAATCATTCCGCCATGACCCCGTACCAGTTGCCGTTTCCGAAGGAAGCGCAGCAGGAAATCGTCGTACCCTTCGCGATTCCGACCGACGAGCGCGTCTGGGTTCCTCAGGCCGAAAACGTATCGTTCCGCCCGCTTTGCCTGAACGCGTCGCAGGGCTACTGGATGAACCTGCTGCGGGTTCGCAAGTCCGGCGTGCTGAGCCGCCATCGTCATCCGCAAAGTGTCCACGGAATGGTGCTCAAGGGCCGCTGGCGTTATCTCGAGCACGACTGGGAAGCCACCGAAGGGAGCTACGTGTACGAGCCGCCCGGTGAAACCCACACGCTCTACGTGCCCGACGACGTCGAGGAAATGATCACCTACTTCCAGGTCAACGGCGTCATGTTCTATTGCGACCCGTACGGCAACTACACCGGCTACGAGGACGTATTCACCAAGATCGACATGTGCCGAAAGCACTATGCGGCGGTCGGCCTCGGCGAGGACTACGTGGACCAGTTCATCCGATGAGCACCTCCGCCAGCTTCGCCCGATACGATTTCTCGGGACGGGTCGCGGTCGTAACGGGCGCGGCCGGCGGCATCGGGCGCGCGATCTGCGACGCGTTCACGCGCCATGGCGCGACGGCGCTCAACTGGGACCGCGCGGCAGGCCCTGCCGACGCGCCCGGTGCGCCGCGCCACTTCGAGGTGGACATCACGCGTGGCGAGTCGATTCAAGCCGCGCTGACCGCGACGCTCGACGCTTACGGCCGCATCGACTACCTGGTGAACAACGCGGGCTTCGCGGGCCCGACGCTGGCGCTCGACGAATACGATCCGCTCGAATGGCAACGCGTGGTCGAAGTGAACCTTCTCGGCACCTATCACGTGAGCCGCTTTGTCGTGCCGGTAATGCGGCGCGCGAACGCCGGGCGCATCGTCAATGTTGCGTCGCTGGCCGGCAAGGAAGGCACGCCGAATGCGTCGGCGTATAGCGCGGCAAAGGCCGGTGTGATCGCGATGACCAAGTCGCTCGGCAAGGAACTCGCACAGACCGGCATCCTCGTGAACGGCATCGCACCGGCGGCGGTGGAAACCACGCTGCTCGCGCAGATGTCGCCGAGCCACGTGCAGACGATGATCGGCAAGAGCCCGATGGCGCGCCTCGGCACCGTCGACGAAGCCGCGCGGCTCGTATTGTGGCTTTGTTCGGATTCCTGTTCTTTCAGCACCGGAGCGATTTTCGATCTGTCCGGCGGACGGGCGACGTACTGATCCCGCGCCAATACCGTCACTATTCCAATCACCCGCAAGTCCGCTTGCGCAGGAGACAAACATGCTTCAGAAGTCACCCCGTCTGAAACGCATCCAGATGGTCGCGGTCGTCTTTCTGACGGTCGCCGGCATCGTCAACTACCTCGATCGCAGCACGCTGTCGATCGCCAATCATCTGGTGAGCGAGGAGCTGCATCTGTCGGCTTCGCAGATGGGGCTGCTGCTGTCGGCGTTTTCGCTGTCCTATGCGTTCGCGCAACTGCCTGTGGGCGCGCTGCTCGACCGCTTCGGCTCGCGCGTCATGCTGGGGCTCGGCATGCTCGTGTGGTCGCTCGCGCAGGTCGCGGGCGGCTTCATCCAGACGCTCAATCATTTCCTTTTCGCGCGAGTCGTGCTCGGCGTGGCCGAAGCGCCGCTGTTTCCGGCCGGCGCGAAAGTCGTCAACGAATGGTTTGCGGTGCGCGAGCGCGGCCGGCCGACCGGCACGTTCATTTCATCGTCGACCATCGCGCCGATGATCGCCCCGCCGCTGCTCACCGTGTTGATGCTCGGCTTCGGATGGCGCGCGATGTTCATCATCATGGGTGTGCTCGGCATTCTGGTGGCCGTCGGCTGGTACGTGGTCTACCGCAACCGCGATGAAGTCGCACTCACCGATACGGAAACCGCTCACCTCGACGAAGGCACGCAGATCACGGAAAGCCCGAAGGGCCTGAGCTTCGCCGAATGGGGCGCGCTTTTCAGGCTGCGCAACACATGGGGGATGATCTTCGGCTTCATGGGCGTGATCTATATGGTGTGGCTGTACCTCACCTGGCTGCCAGGCTATCTGGAGAACGAGCGTCATCTGAGCATTGCGCACACCGGCTGGCTGGTGTCGATCCCGTACATTTTCGGCACCATCGGCATGGTCAGCAGCGGCTTGATCGCCGACTACCTGCTCAAGCGCGGCATGGCGCCGATCCGCAGCCGCAAGTGGCCGCTTTGCATCGGTCTGATCGGCGCGGCGGCGTTCACGGTGCCCGCCGCGTATACGCCGAGCACCACGCTTGCGATCGTCTATGTCTCAGCCGCGATGTTCTTCGTGAATCTTTCCAGCGGCACCGCATGGGCGCTCGTCAGTGTCGCGGCGCCCCGCCATCTGGTCGCGTCGCTCGGCAGCATGCAGAACTTCGGCGGCTATCTGGGCGGCTCGTTCGCACCTGTCATCACCGGCATCGTCGTCGATCGGACTCACTCGTTCGTCAACGCGCTGCTGATCAGCGCAGGCGTCGCGTTCGCCGCCGCGTTCGTCTATCTGTTCGTCGTCAGGGAAGTGGCGCACACACCGCTGCCCAGCACCGCGAACACTCAACCCACCTGAGCACTCGTTGCCGACTCTTATGACATTCCAGAACAATCTACTCGACGGCAAGGCCGCTTTCGTCACCGGAGGCTTCTCCGGAATCGGCGCGGCCATCGCGAACGCGCTCGCCCGGCTCGGCGCAAAAACGGTCGCGGCTGGTTTGCCGCTGCCCGAAGGCGCACCCGACACGCTCGACCCCGCAATCGAACGCATCACGCTCGACGTGCGCTCGGGCGACGACGTGGCCGCCGCGTTGCGGGCGTTCGCCAGGCTCGACATCGTGGTCAATTGCGCGGGGGTCATCAGCCGCGCCGAAGAGCATCGGATCGAAGTGTTCGAACGCGTCATGGACATCAACCTGAATGGCACGATGCGGGTATGCTCGGCGGCGCGCGAATTGCTGAAGGCGTCGTCGGGTTGCATCGTGAACACGGCGTCGATGCTGAGCTTTTTCGGCGGCGGCCTCGTACCCGCATACAGCGCGAGCAAGGGCGCGGTCGCGCAATTGACCAAATCGCTCGCGCTCGCTTACGCCGCCGACGGCATTCGCGTCAATGCGATCGCGCCCGGCTGGATCGCGACGCCGCTCACGCAGGCCTTGCAGAACGACGACGGCCGTTCGCAGGCAATTCTCGATCGCACGCCGATGCGCCGCTGGGGTACGCCGGACGAAGTCGCGCAAGTCGCGGCGTTTCTGTGCACACCAGCGGCGTCGTTCATGACGGGCGCGATCGTGCCCGTCGACGGCGGCTATCTGGTCGCCTGACGCGCAAGGGCGTGACCACTGGCGTTCCTTGAAGCCCGCGAGCATCACGGAACACCGCGCGTGCGACGTCCGGATTGCGCCGATAGCCGCGCACAATAGAGGGCATAATTGCTCAATTCCGCCCTACCCTTATCCGATGTCCGCCACCGATTCCACGCCCTCTGCCCGCGCCGCGAGACGCTCCGGCACAACCGCTGATCCACGCGCTGCCGGTGCAGTCAGCACCTCTGATGCTCCCAACGCGGAAGGTGCCGCTCGCGCTTCGAGCGGCACCGCCGCCGACGCCAAAACCGTCGCGGGCGCCGCCGCGTTCTCGAAGTTCATCGTGGTGCTGCAACTGATCGCCGACGCCGATACGCCGCCCAACGTCGCGAAGCTGAGCGCGGCGAGCGGCTATCCGCGCCCCACCGTGCACCGCATCGTAGCCGCGTTGCAGGCCGAAGGACTGATCGTCGGCCGAGGTGCAGGCAACACCTTCGGGCTCGGCCCGCGCCTCGTCAATCTGGCGAGCCGCAGCTGGGAGCGCTCGGACCTGCGTCTCGCGGCCGTCGACGCGTTGATGGAGCTGCGCGACGTTACATCGGAGACGATCCATCTCGCCGTGCCGAGCCAGGGAGAGATGGTCTACATCGAAAAGCTCGAAAGCCCGCACGCGGTCCGGATGGCATCGCGTATCGGCACACGCGTATCGCTCACGTCGAGCTCGGTCGGCAAGGCGTATCTCGCGACACTCAGCGTGGCCGAGCGCGAAGCGCTGCTCAAGGACGCGCCGTTGCAACGCTTCACCGAACACACGCTGACCACGCTCGACGCGGTGCGCCACGAGCTGAGCGCCACCGAGCAACGCGGCTACGCCGAAGACCGCGAAGAGAATGAAGTCGCGATTTCCTGCTACGGCGCGGCGATTTGTGGGGTCGACGGACGCGCGGTGGGCTGCGTGAGCATCAGCATGCCGACCTTCCGTCACCAGGCCGACGCGCAAACGCGCTACATCGAGCCGCTGCTGGCAGCCTGCCGCACCATTGCGGCGCGTCTCGGACCGGCTTCGGGACGGTAGGCCCCGCGTCGCACGCGAGCCGCCTGCGCTCGCGCGGCGCGGCGTCGAGCGCCATGAGAGGCTCAGCCACGGCCCGATCCGCGCGCATTCGCGTACGTGTCTCCAACCATCAGACGCACGATCTCGTCGCCGTTAGTTTCGGCCACGAGCCGTTCGCCGGCGACCTCGCCGCGCCGCAGCACAACAACGCGATCGGCAATCGCAAAGATATCGTGAAGGTTGTGCGAGATCAGAATCACAGACACACCCTGGGCTTTCAGCGCGACGATCAACTCCATCACCTTGCGTTGTTCGGGTACGCCGAGCGCGGCGGTCGGCTCATCCATGATCAGCACGCGCGCATTCCAGTAAATCGCGCGGCCGATCGCGATCGCCTGTCGCTGGCCGCCCGAGAGCATCTTCACCGGCCCCCTGAGTTTGCGCTCGGGAATCTCGATATCGAGACGCTCGAGCACTTCGCGTGCGACCTGCGCCATGCGCGGCCGGTCGATCACCTGAAGCCCGAATTGGCGGCGCGTCGGCTCGCGCCCGAGGAAGATGTTGCTGCCGACATCGAGGTTGTCGGCGAGCGCGAGATCCTGGTAAATCGTCTCAATCCCCTGGGCACGCGCGTCCTGCGGGTCGCGCAACTGCAAGGGTGCGCCATTGAACAGCAGGTGGCCCGCGTCGGCGTGGTAGACACCGGAGAGGATCTTGATGAGGGTCGACTTGCCTGCGCCGTTGTCGCCCGCGAGCGCCAGCACTTCGCCTGCCATCAGCCGCAGCGAGACGCGCCGGAGCGCTTCCACACCGCCGAAGCGGATCGAGATGTCGCGCGCCTCGAGGATCGGGGTGCTCATTGGGCACCGCCGAGACGTTCCTTGTACTGGTCGATCAACACCGACATGATGATGACGATGCCGACCACGATAAACTGCCAGAACGCGTTGACGTCGATGAATACCAGGCCGAACTCGATCACTGCAATGATCAGCGCGCCAATCAGCGTGCCGATGACATTGCCGGTCCCGCCGAACAGACTGGCTCCGCCGATCACGACCGCTGCGATCGAGTCGAGAAGCATCGGTTCGCCGGCATTGGCGGCACCCGCGGCAAAGCGCCCCGTATAGACGACGCCGCCGATAGCGGCAAACGCGGCGGCGATCAGATAGATCACCAGCAAGTGGCGCCTGACATTGATGCCGGCGCGGATCGCCGACTGTGGATTGCCGCCGATTGCATAGGTGTACTGGCCAAAACGCGTCTTTGACAGCACCCAATGCATGATGACCAGCAAAACAGCGGTCAGCGCCACCGGTATCCAGCCGCGGCCAAGCCAGGCGAGGCCAGCATTGTCCACTGCCACGGTCATACCGCTTCCCGCCGCCAGAAAGCCCGCCCCTCGGGCGACACCATACATGCCGAGCGTGCCGATGAAGGCCGGTACGCCGAGCCGCGCGATCAATACGCCGTTGACGAGCCCCGGAATCGCACAGACCCCGAGCGTCAGCGGAATGGAAAACAGCAGGATCCACGGCGAGCTGCCGCCCAATATCGTGAATTGCGCGACACACACGGCGGCCAGACCCATGACAAAGCCGACCGACAGATCGATGCCCGCGGTGATGATCACAAAGGTCTGACCGATCGCGAGCAGTAGCGGCGCGCTGGCCGCCAGACCGATCGACTGCAGGTTGTAGACGTTGAAGATGAACGAACGATGATCCGATATTCGCGCCCAGACCTCGAAAAACACCAGCAGCGCACAAAGGAAAAGCCACGGCCAGATCTTGCTGACCAGTGCGAACCTGTCGAGCCGTGAGTTATCCATCGAATCGTCCGGGAAATCGGGAATGGCGCCCGCGTGCGCGCATCGGCGCACGCGGCGGCGATAAGTCCTCGTTCGACAGCGCTTGCCTAGTTCGAATAGATGTACTGCTTCATCTCAGGCTGGTCGATGTTCGTCTTGTCGAGCACCACGAAGCCGGTGCTCTTGAATGGCGGAATCTTCTTGCCGCGAATCACGTCCGCCGCGAACTTCACTCCGTCATAGCCGATCTCGTCCGGGCGCTGCGCGATCGCGATGTCCACGAGACCGCTTTTGATCTGCTGGTCGATGCCAGGCACGGCGTCGAACACCACGACCTTGACGACGCCCTGCTTGCCGGCCGCCTTGACGCCCTGAGCGGCGCCGCTGCCGGAGAAGGTGTTGGCGCCGAACACGCCAGCAAGGTCGGGGTTGCGCGCGAGCACCGCGGCGACGTGGGACGCGGCGCGGTTCGCATCATCCTCGTTATATTGCGTTTCCAGCACCTTGATGTTGGGGTGCTTCTTCATCTCCTCGATGAAACCCTCGGCGCGCGCGTCGGTACTCGAGATGCCCGGCTTGTTGTTTTCGCAATAGACCGTCCCCTTGTCGCCGATGGCCTTCGCGAGCGAGCGCGCCGCGACGCGGCCGCCTTCCAGGTTGTCCGAAGCAATATAGGACAGCGGGAAATCCGCGTCGCCCTTGCCGGTCTGATAGTGGCCGTCGCCGATATACGTGTCGACCGTGATGATCTTGATGCCCGCGTCAGCCGCTTCTTTCAGTGGTCCAATCAATTGCTGCTTGTCGACCGGCGAAATCAGCAGCACATCCGGGTGTTTGGCAATGAACGCCTTGAGGATCGGCACCTGCTCGGTGGTGTTCCACGCCTTGGGCACCTGGAATAACAACTGGACGTGCTCTTCGTTCGCGGCCCGTTCGGCGCCGCGGTGCATCGTGAAGTAGAAAGGATCGGTGACGCCCGGCAGCAATGCGATGACCGGATGCGCGGCATCCGCGTGCGCCGGCCCTGTGAGCGAACAGGCCGCGACCGCTGCCAATGCAATCAGATAGTGGGAAACAATGCGCTTCATTTTTGCCCTCCTCCTGTTGAGTCCGACAAACGGCGCCTGACCTGATTCGTTCTGACCTTCCCGAAATGACGGCGTCCGGCAGTTGGCCAGTATACTGGTGGCTGTCTGTAGCGACCTTGGTGTTTTCCAGCATCGTTTCCGCATAATTGCGTTGATACGCCGGCAACCGAAGGAATACTGAGCGAACCATATCGCTCGCCAGTGTACGCGTCAGGATGACAGACGGTCGCGCCAGATCTTCGCGCACAGAGAAGTGCGTGCGGTTATCAACCGGGATGGATTCGCGAGGAAGCACGCCGCGCGTTGCTTGCGCAAGCTCGTGGCGGACGATCGGATGACAGGAATGCCGGGGACGGGCAGCGGGTAGCCGCCAACAAAATGCGGCGTTGCCTCATTCGAGGCCACGCCGCTAAAAAACACTACACACGCTCGCCGGGGTCTAACCGCACGAGTGCCACCACGTTAGCGTCGACGAAAACCTCGCTCAAGATGAAAGAACTTCATTTGTAACCGCCGGCGAGGTAGCTATTACTCGCCGAGCAACGCCGAAGTCCCGAGCCACGCGCGTCTGACATTCAGAACACCGAAGGCGAGGCGCGTATCAATTTACACACGCAGAGGTTTTGTTACAGTCCGGCCTCTCGTCGTTGTTGTGACCTTCCCCCGCGCCCTCACCTCGCGCCGTCGATCTCCGGCATCGGCGCGAACAGCGCATCGAGGTCGTCGTCCGAGAACTTCGCGGCGCCCGCGGCATCCTGCGAGAGGATGCTGTCGGCGAGCACCGCCTTGCGCTCCTGCAGCTCCACGATCTTTTCCTCGATGCTGCCCGCCGCGATCAGCTTGTAGACGAACACCGGCTTGTCCTGCCCGAGCCGATGCGCGCGGTCGGTGGCCTGATTCTCGGCGGCGGGGTTCCACCACGGGTCGTAGTGGATCACCGTGTCCGCGGCGGTCAGGTTCAGGCCGACGCCGCCCGCCTTCAGGCTGATCAGGAAGAGCGGCACCTCGCCTTGCTGGAAACGCGTCACGGGCCTTACGCGATCGGCCGTCTCGCCGGTCAGCGTCACGTACGGAATCGCGGCTTCGTCGAGCGCCGCGGCGATCAGCGCCAGCATGCCGGTGAACTGCGAGAACAGCAGCACGCGGCGCCCCTCCTCGATCAGCTCAGGCAGCATCGACAGCAGCAGATCGAGCTTGGCCGAGCGCATCAGGCGCTCGCCCGCACCACCCGCACCACCCGGGCCGCCTGGACCACCCGGGCCACCCCGGCCAGCAGCACCGGCTGCACCGACGAGCCGCGGATCGCAGCAAACCTGACGCAGCTTCAGCAACGCATCGAGCACGATGATGTGACTGCGCGCGAGCCCCTGCGCGCTGACCGCCGCGCGCACCCTCTCCTGCATCGCAATGCGCACCGTCTCGTAGAGATCGCGCTGCGCGCCTTCCAGATCGACCGGACACACGATCGTGGTCTTGGCCGGCAACTCCTTCGCGACCTCGTCCTTGCGACGGCGCAGCATGAACGGCCGGATACGGCGCGCGAGCAGCGCGCGGCGCACGCCGTCGCCGTTCTTCTCGATCGGATTGCGCCAGCGCCGCGTGAAGTCTTTCTGGTTGCCGAGAAACCCCGGCAGCAGAAAATCGAACTGCGACCACAGCTCGCCGAGATGATTCTCGAGCGGCGTGCCCGTCAGACACAGCCGATGCCGTGCGCGCAAGCCGCGGATCGCCTGCGCGGCCTTGGTGCTCGCGTTCTTCACGTACTGTGCCTCGTCGAGTATCAGCAGATGGTAGTCGTGTTCGGCGAGCACCTTCTGGTCGCGCCACAGCAGCGCGTAGGTCGTCAGGATCAGTTCGTGTTCGCCGATCTGCTCGAAACGTTCCTTGCGTTGCGGCCCGTTGAGCACGAGCACCTTCAGCTCCGGCGCGAAGCGGCGCGCTTCCTCGCGCCAGTTGTGCACGAGCGTGGTCGGCACGACGATCAGCGCGGGACGCGCAAGACGTCCGGCTTCCTTCTCCGCGAGAATATGCGCGAGCGTCTGCACGGTTTTGCCGAGGCCCATGTCGTCGGCGAGTACACCGGCGAGATCCTGTTCGCGCAGGAACTGCATCCAGTTGAGACCCTGCTGCTGATATACGCGCAGCTCGGCCTTCAGACCGCGCGGCACCGGCACTTCGCGCAGGCCCGGCCCGGCTTGCAGACGGCGCGCGAGTTCGCGGATCGAGTCGTCGCCGCTGAATTGCCAGCGGCCGGTGTCGTTGAGCGCATCGAGCCGGCCTGCATCGACGGCGGCCACGCGCAGCGGCGCACCTTCGGCGAGCGCGCCGCCGAGCGAATCGAACAGATCGACGAGCACACGCACCACCGGCTTCAGACGATCGGCGCGCAGCCGCAGCCGCTTGTTCTCCTCGGTCTTCAGCTCGATCGGCTCGCTGTCGCCGATCGTCTCAAGCGCGCCGTTCAGCCAGCGCCGGTCGCGCCGGAACAGGTCGGCGAGCAGCGGTTCGAGCCGCACATTGCGCTCGCCGACGCGGATGCCCATCTCGAGATCGAACCAGCCGTCGCCGGCCTGATGCGCGGTGCCGTCGATCGCGTCGATCTCGATCACGTTGTAGCGGAACTCCGGCGCCATCGTCACGCGCCAGCCGTTGGCGACGAGTTCCGGCACCGCGTCGTTGACGAACGCGGACCACGCGTCGGCATCGGGCAGGCCGAGCATCGTGTCGGGCAGAAGCCGCGATGCGTAGACGCTGCGGGTCGGCACTTTCTGCAAGCCCGTCTTGCGCAGTTCGAGCAGGCGCTTTTTCTCGGCGTCGTAGCGCCGGCGAATGTGGATCACGTCGCCGCCCGGCAGCGGCACGAGCGTCACGCTGCTGTCCGCGTTGATGCTGACGCCGTCGTAGTCGAAGCTCACGGCGGCCAGTTCGAGCGCTGCGGATTTGCGCGGCGCGGCCTTCGCGCTCTTCACCGCCTTCGTGCCGGCCGGCACGTGGCTGTTGAGCGTGAGCACCGGCACGGGATCGACGTCGATCACGCGAATCGCGGGCGCGTCTTGAGTCGGCGGCGGCGGCAGGTCCGGCGCGACCTCGCGCAATACCGACGCGACGAGCGGCGCCTCGGCGAGCGAGATCGGCGGCATCGCGAGGTAATCGGGCAGTTGCTGGAACGGCAGCGAGAGCGGCACGATGCCCGCCTCGTTCGCGACGCCGTCGACGTACCAGACCGGTTCGGTCGGCAGCACCATGCTCGCGCGCGGCTCGGTGCGCAGCACCGGGCGCAGGCGCTGGTCGGCGAGCGGCTCCCACTCGATGCGGCCGGGCCGGTCGGCGGCGCGCGTGAGCGGCGTCGGCCCCGCGTGGCCGGGTGCGGTCCCGAAGTCGAAGAACAGCCTGCCGGTCGCGATCAGTTTGTGCAAGGTCTCGGCGCCGCTCGTGCCGCGCAGCACGAACTGACCGAAATCCTCACGCGAGCGGCCGAGCCACAGGCCGCGCAGGATCGACAGGTCTTCGTCGGACACGAAGCGGGGCTGCCGCAGAAGCGCCGCTTCCACCTCGGCCCAGCTCTCACCGACCTCGACGATCGTGCCCTCGGCATCGCAGCGCGCCCGATGCAGCACGACCTCGTGACGCATATGGAAGCTCGACCAGTTGAGCCGGTAGGCCAGCGTTTCGGCGCGCGCTGCGCCTGCCTTGCGCGCATCGGCTTTCCCGGCGGCCGCATCGGCCGCCTGCGAGCGCTCGCGAAAACGTTCGAGCCAGCTCACGAGTTCGGGACGCACACCGGATGACGACGTGCCCGACACGTTCGCCGGCCGCGCAGCGAAAGCGTCGGGCGCGCTTCCAGCACCGCTTCTAGCACCGCTTCTAGCACCATTTCTGCCGCTATCGTCTTCCACGTAGATGATGTGATCCATCTCGTCGTGGTAGTCGAGCTCCGCGAGCAGCAGCGCCGCGACGTGCTTGCAGTCGCGGCCGACCGGGCAGGTGCAGTCGCTATGTGCCCACGGCGAGCCGCCGTCGGTGCGAAAGCGCACCCGCGTCCGGTATGGCTGCGGCTGCGAGCCCTGCACGTCGCCGCTGAGCGTCGCGCCCTGCCATGTCACGTTGCTGACCGCGCCTACCGAGCGCGCCTTGGCGACCGTCCAGTCACCAAGCCATTCCGCAATCCTTTCCCGATCGAAGAAAACTGACGACATCCGCGTGCATTCCTGTTCAAACCGGCGAAGGCAATCGCGACTGTCCGGCCCGTTGCGTCCGGCTGCGATTGCGTGTGATAACCGGCCATTTTACGCGTTGGACGAAAATGGCTGGGCCGACCGATCCAAACCGAATTCAGGAGACGCGGGCGCGGCGGGTGCGGCGGGTGCGAGACACTCTCGCTGCCGCCGTCCGCGATGAACGAGGAAACGCCAGAGCCCCGAGCGTGCCTGCTTTAGCGCCCGCCGCGCGCCATGCTGGCCCATACCCCATCGCGCAGAATCAGCGCATGCAGCAGTGCCGCCGCGAGATGCAGCAGCACGGTCGCGAACAGCGCGAACGCGAGCCATGTGTGCAGCGCGCGCAGCAGCGCGAACAGCACGACGTTGTGCGGCACGATCGGCGGCAAATGCAGCGGACCGTACAGCGTGACCGGATAGCCTGCCGCGGAGAGCATCGCCCAGCCGATCAGCGGCATCGCCAGCATCAGCGCATACAGCACGACATGCGACGCCTTTGCCGCGAGACGCTGCGCCTTCGGCATCTGCCGCGGCAACGGCGGGCTGCCGCGCGCGATACGCACGGCAAGCCGCAGCAGCACGAGCAGCAGCAACGCGATGCCGAGCGGCCGGTGCAGAGCGACCAGCGTGTCGTGCGTGCGCGCAACGGTCGCGACCATGCCCACGCCGATGAACAGCATCGCGACGATCAGCGGCGCCATCGTCCAATGCAGCAGCCGCGCGAGCGGACTGAAATGAGTGCGCACGGGCGTCATGAATGCTCTCCGGTTGTTTGCGATGGTGTGGGCGTCTGCGATGTTGTTTGCGCTTGCGCTTGTGTTTGCGTTCGTGCCTTCGCCTGATGAATCTCCGGATGCAGCGCTTCTTCGCGCGTGCGGCGTTTGAACGACAGCGCGTAGGCAGCCGAACGCGCGGCGAGCAGCGGATCGTCCGATGGCGCGATGCCCGCGGGCAAGATCGTCGGATCGAAGTTGATGTCGCGGCAGGCGCCCTCTTCCTGCGACGTCGCGCGCTCGATCACGAGCGTGCCCGCGTCGACGTGCTCGCGATCGTCGGGCCATTGCAGCGTGGCGTCGTCGGTCGGGTCGCCCGGTTGCGCGACGCTCAGGATCAGATGCCAGCGCAACGGCCCTTGCTGCAGACGCTCGTCGAGATCGCCGGCGAGAAAATTCTTCGCGGCCTGCTCTGCGGCGCTGATCGGCGCGTACGGCGTTTCGGGCACCACCGCCCAGCGCACCGCACGCGTCGCGCCGTGGTCGTCCGTGAACCGAAACGCGTTGATGCTGTAATAAGCGGCATTCGCGAGACTCGACGACGGCGGATGCGCCTTGACCCAGCGCTGGAACGGCTGCGTCTCGGGATTGGCCGCGTAGAACGCCTTGAGTTTCGCGGGGTCGGGTTTGCCGGTCGCAGGATCGGGCTTGGCGGCCACCAGTTGCTGATAAAACTGGGCGGGCGTATGCACCGCGAAAACCGGCGTCGAATTCATGCCGGTGCGCCACTCTTCGCCGTCGTGCAAGCGGAACTGCAACGCGAAGCTGCGCACCGGCGAGCTGGTATCGGGCGCGGACGGATTGCCGCCCGGCACCGCGAAGCGTCCTGTGACCGGGGTGCGGCCGGGCGCGAACACCGCCGCGCGCGAAAGCGCCGCACCGTTGCCGTTGCTGTCGAAATAGCCTTCGACGCACAGCCCCTTCGCGTGATTGCGCCGATAGCCTGGATGCTGGCCCGCCACTGCTTCGAACGTATCGATGATGCGCGGCGCGGTGAGGCGCGCGGGCGTGAGCCAGCCTGCCGTGTAAGCGAAGCCGCCTGCGAGCGCCAGCACGACCGCGCCGATCGCAGCGAGCCGGCACGGCGCGCAGATGCGCGGCTGATTCGGCGGCTGATTGGGCGGCTGCTCGGGCCCAGGATTGGGCCGAGGATTGGGAACGGAGGGCTGTGTCACGACGACTCCTTGCCGGATGGATCGGGGAATGGATCGATGTATTCGCTAACACGCCGCTCGACGATCTATTCCCCGATCCATCTCATCCGGTGCCGGCGCGCCCCCTCCCTGCGCGCGCCGGTGACCGGCACTGCTTCAGTTGACACCAACGCCAGGCGCGCTGCTGTTCGCCACGCGGCTCGCGGCGGCCGCTGCTGCCGCTTGCGCGGCCAGCGCCTGCTTGTGCTGCTCGACCTGATGCGCGAATACGGGACTGACGTCCGGGTACGACGCATCGGTGATGTAATCGAGGCCATTCTGCTGAGCCTCGATCAATTCCTGGTACACCTGAGCACGTGTCTTGCCCTGCGCAAATGCGCTCGACGAAGCAGCGAGAACGACAAAAGACAAAGCGGCAAACGAGAGCTTCTTCATGATCGACTCCTGTGAGAGTTGTGCGGGTTCGCACGTAGCAGAACCACGGTTGCACGGCTTTTATTCCTCTGTTCGCGGGGCGGAAAAAACATTGTCGGCGTGCGGAATAAATGGGGGCGTGCCACTGTTCACCGGTCGATAGCCGCAATCCGCGCCACCCGCGCCACCCGCGCCACCTGTATCACCCGCACCATGACCTCGACCGATCAACCGCCCCGCGCGCCGCTTTCCGAAGCCGACATTCAGGCCTATGCCGACGGCACGCTGACGCCCGAACGCGCCGCGTCCCTGCGCGACTATCTCGGCAAGCATCCGGCGGAAGCACGCCGCGTCGCGTTCTACGACAACCTCAACGCGCAAATCCAGGCCGCGTTTCAAACCACCGATGAGCCCGCGCCGGGCCGCGCCGGCGGACGGCGCCGGACGCCCGGCCGTCTGCTGCCAACTGGCCGCGCGCGCAAAACGTTCGGGGCGCTGGCCGTGCTCGCGCTGATGCTGGTGGCGGCGGGCGGCTGGCTCGCGGCCGCCCAGGTATCCGCGCAGGCGCTCGCCAACGCCGCGGTGATGGCGCTGGCTGAGGCCACCGCGCAGCACTTTTCCGCCGCGTCGCCGACGCGCGCCGACCCGATCGCGCCGAACCTCGGCGCGATCGGGCTGCGCCTCGTCGAAGAGCGCGTGCGCTCGCTCGGCCCGTTGCAGCGCGCGAACGAATTCGTTTATCTGAACCGCGACGGGCAGCCGATCGTGCTGATGTCGGCCGCGGCGCCGTTCGCGCGTGAAGAACCGCAGTGGGCCGCGCGCCGCGTCGGAGAAATGCGGCTGTTGACGTGGGCCACGTGGCCCGAACGCTTCGTGGTCGCCGGCGATGCGCGCACCCACGGCCTCATGCGCGCCGCCGACGTGATGACCGCGCGATGACGTCGAACGCGATGGAGATTGGCAACGCTTCAGGATGTGCGCGCCAGCCGGCGGGGATAAGGCAAACCCGGCAAACCCGCCAAACCCGGCAAGGCCGGTGCAACGGATCGGCGAAGCAAAGTCAGATGAATTGCCAACGGAATAAAATGCGCTTACAGGTGTTTGCAGGTCGAATGCGTGCGGCAGCGGGAACGAAGCGACCGCCCCGGCTCGCACCGCTACCGATCTCAGTGAACAGAACATGCCGACCTATGCCGATGCGAAGCCCCACGACCGGGATGCAACATGGATGTCCGTGACGAGCTGATGGAGCACGCGCCGCGCCTGCGGCGCTATGCGCGGGCGCTCATCAACAATCGCGAGCTTGCCGACGACCTCGTGCAGGACACGCTCGAACGCGCGCTCGCGCGCACCGGCCTGTTCCAGCCGGGCACCGATCTGCGCGCGTGGCTCTTCACGATCATGCACAACGTGTTCGCGAACCAGGCGCGCAAGGCGTCGGCGCGCGCGGTCCATGTCGCGGTCGACGACGAAAGCATCGCCGAGAGCGAGCTGTCCGTGCCGTCGGCGCAGATCCGCTCGCTCGAAATGCGCGACCTCGATTACGCGTTGCAGCGTCTGCCGGTCGAGCAACGCGAAGTGGTGCTGCTGGTCGGTCTCGAGGAAATGAGCTACGCCGATGTCGCGCTTGCGCTGAACATTCCGATCGGGACGGTCATGTCGCGCCTGTCGCGCGGACGCGAACGGCTTCGCGCGTTGATGGCGGGCACCCAGCCCGGTGCGAAATTACAGGTGGTGCGATGAGCGAGCCGCAAATGCCGATCGGCGAAGAAGATCTGCACGCGTACGTGGACGGCACGCTGTCCGACGAACGCCGTGCCGAGGTGGAGCGCGCGCTCGAACAGAACGCGGAGCTGGCCACGCGCGTCAGCGATTATTTTTCCCTCAACAACCTGTTCCATGAGCGCTACGACCGCGTGCTCAGCGAGCCGGTGCCGAAGCGTCTGCAGATGAACGCGCCGCGCCGCTCGCGCATGGCCGCGAACTGGCCGCGCTTCGCCGCGCAGTTCGCGGGCATGGCGGCGGCGCTCGTGCTGGGTGTCGGCATCGGGATGCACAAGAGCGGCGATCTGATTGCGCCGGTCGCGCTCGATCACGTGAACACGCGTGCCGTCAGCGCGGACAGCGCCGAAGGCTTCGCGCGGCAGGCAGCGGTCGCGCACGTGGTCTACATGCCGTCAGTCGTGCGGCCGAGCGACATGAGCGCCGATCACGAGCAGGATTTCGTGCAGTGGCTCGCCAACCGGCTCGGCACGAGCGTGCATCCGCCGATGCTGTCGAAGAGCGGCTTCAGCCTCTCGGGCGGCCGTCTGCTGCCGGGCGCCGATGGACCGACCGCGCAGTTCATGTATAGCGGACCGAACGGCGAGCGCGTTACGCTGTGCATTTCCCGTCGCCGCGAGAACGCGAACACGACGGCGTTCAAGCTGTACCAGGCGGGGCCCGTCAACGTGTTCTACTGGGTCGACGGCGATTTTGGCTATGCGGTGTCGGGCGGGATAGACCGCAAGGAGCTGTTGCAGCTCGCGCACGATGTCTATGCGCAGTTGACCGGAGTTGCGCCGGGGTGATTGACGTGATCGATTAACGCCCTGCTTCGCGGGTCTCCCACGTCGTCGCCAGGTCGCTCGCCGGGTCGCTCGCCGGGTCGCTCGCCGGGTCGCTCGCAACACCACGCAGTTCGCGCGGCGTGACGCCGAGCAGGCGCCCCATCCAGTGAGCCATGTGGCTCTGATGCGCAAAGCCCGTGTCCAGCGCGATCTGGCTCGCGCTGAGCCGCCCGTGCAGGAGCATCGTTCGCGCGCGCTCGACCCTGCGCTGCACCACGTACTGATGCACGGGCACGCCGAGCGTTTCGCGAAACAGCGCCTTGAAATGCGGCACGCTCAGTTGCGCTTGCGCGGCAAGCTCGGTCAGCGTCAGACGCTGGTCGAGATGCGCGTCGATGAACTCGATCACGCGCGCGGCCGTGCGCGGCGCGAGCGTGCGCCGCCGGTTGTCGGGCGCCGGCATGCCGCCGACCAGACGCACCACCATCGCCGTGCACAGACTTTCCGCGTAGAGCGGATCGGACGCGTCGTCCGCTTCGAGTTCCGCGCGCAGCGCCCACGCGAGGTGCTGAAAGCGCGCATCGCGCATCTGGAAGCGCGGGCGCAGTTGCGCATCGGCCGGTTTGAGCGACAGTTGCTCGACGGTCCGCCGCGCGAATTCGTCGGCGAACCAGACACTGAAAATCGTGCAGGCGGCATCATCGTTCCATTGCCCTTCGAGTCCGGCGGGAATCACATCGGCGTCGCCATGCGCCTGAATCCGCGTGTGAGGGTGCGCATCGCAAAGACAGCGCGCCGTGACCGGTGCACCGACATGCACACCCACCCGGTGATGCCTGAACGCCGGCATTCTGTGCAAACCGGCCGACACGTTCACCAGTTCCGCGCCGAAGCCCTGCCAGCCGAGCGTGCGGCTCGAGCGCACGGCGATGCGCGAGCCGCTGTGCGGCGCAAGCGCCGAGGCCGCCGGTGTGACGGCCGACGTGACGGCGGGGGTGACGTCGTTCATCGCTTCTCTCCTCGATGGCGGCAATATCCGTGCATTGTGCGGCGTTTTTCACCATTTCGCTGAAGCTACGGGATTCCGTACCGCCGATGCCGCCGCGGTCTCCAACGATGCCCTCGACGCAGCTTGCCCGACGGTCGCCGCGTCACTTCACGCCACATCACTTCAAAAAAATCATCCGGATCTGCGCAACGCCATCCATGCCTGCGCGCCTCGGCTGCGCCTCGTCCCTAACATGACGCCATACCGATCCCCAGAGGAGTGCAACGTGTACGTCATTTTTGGAGCAGCGGGCAACGTGGGACGAGCGAGTGCGGCCGCGTTGCGGCGCGCGGGACGCGAGGTGCGCGCAGTGGTCCGCGACCCGGCGCAAGGCGAATCGCTCGCGGCAATCGGGTGCGAAATCGCGCTCGCCGATCTGAACGATGCGGATTCAGTCGCGCGCGCGATCAACGGCGCGCATGCGGTGCAGTTGCTGTGCCCGGTGCCGCGCGTGCACGACGATCCGGCGGCCGCGATGCGGCGCATGATCGATGCGAGCGTCACCGCATTGCGTGCCGCCGCGCCGCCGCGAGTGCTGGCGCTCTCCGACTACGGCGCCGAACACGCTCACGGCACGGGCATCACGACGCTGTTCCACTACCTCGAAACGCAGTTGCGCACCGTCGATTCGTCGCTGACGTTCCTGCGCGCCGCCGAGCACATGCATAACTGGGCGCGCGTGCTGCCGGCCGCGCTCGAGCACGGCGTGCTGCCGAGTCTGCATCATCCGCTCGACAAGCTGTTTCCGACCGTCGCCGCGCAGGACGTCGGCGAACTCGCCGCCGGATTGCTGCTCGACGCAGCGCCTTCGCGGGCGGCGCCGCATGTCGTCAGCATCGAGGGGGACAAGCGCGTGAGCCCACTCGAGGTGGCACGCACGCTCGAAGAACTGACGGGGCGGCCGGTTGCCGCCCGCGCCATCCCGCGCGATGAATGGCACGCCATGCTGGGCCGCGCCGGGCTCGGCGAACAGCATGCGCGATTGATCGTCGATCTGTACGACGCGCACAACGCGGGCCGCATCGACGTCGAGGCGAACGTCGGCGAACGGCGCTTCGGCGCGACGACGTTAAGGCAGGTACTGGCAGCGCTGCTGCCGCACATGGCCGGCGCGAAGACGGCGGCACGTTGAGCGGCGAGGACGACGCCCAGCAAACTCAAGACAGGAGAAACGACATGCAACCCTGCCCTTTGCTGCGCACATTCAACGGGCGCGACGCGCGGCAACCTGCGGTTTGTCGAATGTCACAGCGTCAGCGAACTGCGCAGACACAACCCGCGCCGCAAACACCCGGGAGCCAAAGCGCCGGCCGCTGGCTGCTAGTGGTAGCGGCGCTCTCCAGACTGATCGGCTGGCGCGCCTTGGAAAACCTGCTCGACGCCATTCCGGACAGCAACGACGATTTCGGCCTGTTCTGAGCCGTGCGTGCTCGAAGCAACGGAACATGCTGAGCGCCGGTAAGCCGCATCGTGGCCGTACGCCATCCCGACGGCAATCACGTCTGCAACCACGTCTGCCATCCGGCGCAGGCTTCAGAAACAGGCACGATCTCAATCGCGCGCCTTAGTGGCATTCGAACGCTTCATCGCTTCGGCCGAATTGCCCACCCCAAAAAAACAGAACGGATGTCTTTCGTGGCGTGTCTCGCGTAATCCGTCATCAGGTCGGCATGGCATCAATCACTCTATTGCCGCGCACCCATTTGGGCGCGCGGCCGGTGACCCGCTTGAACGCGTGACTAAACGCGCTTTCGCTCGCATAGCCAAGCGATTCCGCCAGCCTCGCAATCGGCACGCCGCCCTGACTCAGCGCGCGCTCCGCGAGCCTCATGCGCCATTCAGTCAGATATCCAAGCGGACCGATTCCGGCCACTGCCTTGAAATGAAGGGCGAAGGTCGCGCGCGACATACCTGCGGCTTTGGCAAGGTCCGAGAGGCGCCAGTCCTTGCCCGGCTGTTCGTGCATCAAGGCGAGAACCGAAGCGAAACGCCGGTCGCCGGCGAGGCGCAGCCAGCCCGGGGCGATAGAACCGTTCTGCCGCAGATGGGCGCGCAGGACATGGATGAACATGAGCTGCACGAGTTGCGTTGATGCAGCATCGGCTCCCGGCAGACGATCGACACGCTCCTTGATCAATTGATCGAGAATCCATCGCAACGGTTTGGATTGCTCGGTACCGCCATCAACGCGGATCGTCGATGGCAATGCGTCGAAGAGGAGTGACTGGCCGCGCGGATCCAGCGTAACCGTGCCGCCGATCAACATGAAATCTTCGCCGTCCCCAATCCTGCAAACGTCGTTGCGCGCGAGAGAGAACCTCGCCGACGCCGGTGCTGGCGATGCTGAAGTCCGTAGCCAGTGTCATGGGAGCCGGCCGCAGGATCACCAGCACGTCACCGGCCTTGAGCTCGATGATCGTGCCATCGTTGTCCATTCTGACCCAGCAGCGTCCTTTGACGATGCCCCAGAACTTGATCCGGTCAGGCTTGGGATAGCCAATCGACCAGGCGCCGCCGGCTATGAGCGTTCCGGTCAGATCCGATTGCACACCCAGTAGTCTGAGCATGTCTGAGAGGGGTTCGGAAGTCATGTGCAAGATTATCGCGCATAGAATCCAGATTCTTGAGCATTCAACGTCTGATCCAGCGTCGCTATGCTAACACCTGATCGAGCTGTCGTATCAAGCCCGAAAGTCGTGTTGAATTGTCTGATCGGAGTATTGAATGCATGCGATGCGTTATCACGAATTTGGGAGTCCGGAATGTCTCCAGGACGATGTGGTCGAACGGCCGCGGCCCGCACAGGACGAAGTACTCATAGAGTTGGCCGCGGCGGGCGTTAATCCGGCGGACTGGCAGCTTGGCGCCGGCTACGCCCGAGGCTTTCTCGAACTTCCCATGCCGTTCATTCCGGGGATGGATTTTGCCGGTGTGGTCCGTGAAGTGGGTTCGGGAGTGACAGGTTTCGCCATCGGCGATCGTGTCTTCGGGGCGGCCTTGATCGCCCGGTGCGGAACCTACGCGGAATATGTGGCGGTGCCTGCTGCCATTGTGGAGCACGCACCCGGGAATCTGCCGCTCTACATGGCTGCGGCGGTTCCTCTTGCCGCGCAGACAGCATGGGCGGCCACGATCGGTGCGACTCATGGGAACGTGCGCGCCGGCCAACGTGTTCTCATCCAGGGTGGCGCGGGCGGCACCGGAATGTTTGCGATCCAGTTCGCGAAACAGCGCGGCGCGCATGTCATCGCCACCGGTTCCGCAGGTAACCACGATTGGCTTCGCTCGCTCGGCGCGAACGAGGTCGTCGATTACAGCGCGGTACGTTTCGAAGACGTCGTTGATCCCGTCGATGCGGTGATCGATCTGGTAGGCGGCGACGTCACGGCGCGATCGATCCCGCTGATCCGCGCGGGCGGCGTATTGGCCTCTATCGTGCGGCCGCCGGATAGCGTGGCAGAGTGCGAAGCCGTGGCCAGACGCCACGACGTTCGTCTGTCCTTCGTCGACATGAGTGTCGACCGGGATCCGGCGGCGTTCAACGAGATCGCGCGGCAGCTCGGCAGCGGCGCGCTCAAGGTTGCGCTCAGCGAGACTTATCCGCTGCGGCAGGCATCGCAGGCTCTGGCGGCGAGTCGTACCGGGCACGTTCGGGGCAAGATCGTACTGACGATCGGCTCACTCAACCAGGCTGTCGGCACGATATGAAAACGTGCCACGGATCGTAAGCAGTACGTGCTGTTTTTCGGCACGTATCCATAAGTGAAGGAAATGGCTATGACAAGTTCATTTGGAGCGGCATCCTCGACAGACGAGGTGCTCTCAGGCATCGATCTGAGCGGCAAGAGAGTGCTGGTGACCGGCGTGTCGGCGGGTCTTGGGGTCGAGACGGCCCGGGCGCTGGTGGCTCACGGAGCCCAGGTGGTCGGCACCGCGCGCGATGTCGCGAAAGCGGAAAGGCTGGCCGCTGGAATTCGAGCGCAGGCGTTGAACGGCGGCGGCTTGACGCTGATGGCATTGGATCTCGCCTCGCTCGCGAGCGTACGCGCTGGCACCGACAGGCTCCATTCCGACGGACGGCCTTTCGATGCCGTGATCGCGAATGCAGGCGTGATGCGAACGTCATTCGGCCATACCGCCGATGGTTTCGAGACACAGTTCGGCACCAATCACCTGGGGCATTTTGTCTTCGTGAACCGCGTTGCTTCGTTGATTGCACCTGGCGGGCGGCTGGTGGTTCTGGCGTCGACGGGTCATCGCACCTCGGATGTCGATCTCGATGATCCGAATTTCGAGCGTACCCCGTACGACCCTGGAGTCGCGTATGGCCGTTCCAAGACCGCGAACATCCTGTTCGCGGTGGAGTTCGATCGCCGGCATCGGGCTAGCGGCGTGCGTGCAACGGCCGTGCACCCTGGTGTCATCAAGACCGAACTCGACCGTCACATGAAATCCGACGAGTACGACAAGGTCATCGAACATATCAATGCCCAGTTGGCCGCGGAGGGGCGCCCGCCCTTCCAGTTCAAGACCGTCTCACAGGGGGCCGCGACCTCGGTCTGGGCTGCGTTCGCCGCACGTGCCGAAGACGTCGGAGGCCGATACTGTGAGGATTGCCATGTCTCGGAGATCGTTCAGGGACCGCTCGGTCCGATGAGTCCTGGTGTCCGGTCCTACGCGGTTGATCCGGAGCGCGCCAGGGCTCTCTGGGCCAGAAGCGAAGAGCTGGCGGGCGAGCGCTTTTGAGCCGTGCTTTTGAGCCCTGATCCCATTGGTGCAGTTTGGGGTGAACCGAGGCGACCTCATCAAGGACACCATCAAACTGTCAACGCATGATGAAGCCGCCATCCACCGATATCGACTGCCCCGTTACATAGCTCGACGCGCCGCTGCACAACCACAGAACGGCATCGGCAATTTCCTCCGGGCGTCCATGACGGCCCATCGGGATACTTGCCGTCATTGCCTCGAGTGCCGCGCCCTGACCACCCTCCACCATCTGGTCCGCCATCGGTGTCCAGATCAGCCCGGGGCAGACGGCGTTGATCCTGATTCCGCGCGCGGCATATTCGAGCGCCGCGCTTTTCGTGAGCCCGATCACGCCATGCTTCGCTGCGTGATAGGTGCCCCGCTCAGCCCCGCCGACGAGGCCGCCGAGCGACGAGCAGTTGACGATCGCGCCGCTTCCCTGCTTGCGCATCTGCTGCAACTCGAACTTCATGCAGCTCCACACGCCTCGCAGATTGATCGCCATGATCCGGTCGTAATCGTCACGCGGAGAATCCGCCGTCTCCGCAAGCACGTTCTGTACGCCGGCATTGTTGTACGCGACGTCGAGACGCCCGAACGCCGCAACCGTATGCCCGACCATGGCTTCAACCTGAGCGTCGTCGGATACGTCGCAACGGATCGCGATTGCCCGATAGCCTTCTGCCGTCAGCGCGTCCGCTGCATGACGTACTGCGTCCTCGTTCCAGTCCGCAAGCGCCACGGCTGCGCCGGACGCCGCGAAGGCCCTTGCAGTCGCCAGTCCCAACCCGGACGCCGCACCCGTCACGAGTGCAACGCGATTTTCAAATGAAATATTCAAGATGTTTCATCCTGCTCGATGTGACTACCTGATGCGACGCACGCCGGTGGGTGGAAGTGCCGCTTCTCAGTTGGCGGCAAGTTGCCTGTCGAGCGCTGCCAGCGCACGGGAACCTGCCGCCGGATCACCGGCGTCGGTCAGGTCTTGAGCCAGTTCACGCAGCTGTGACGCACTCAACCCGACATTCAGGCTGATCCGGATGTGCGCCTGCAGTTGCGACTCGACCCCGGCCAGCGCGGCAAGTATCCCGACAGTTGCAAGCTCGCGGCTCGCCCAGTCGAGGTTATCGCGCTCGAATATGTCGCCGAACAGATGGGTCTTCAGATACTGGCCGATCGCCGGCGCGAAATCGAACAGCGGCCCCTTTACGGGTCCACCTGCAAGCTTCGTCTGATTCGCCGTGCCTGCTGCGAGCAACGCGTCGCCGGTCGGGATCTCCTGTGCGGGATCGCGGCCCGGCAGGTCATCGATGCCGCGAGCCCGGCGCGCGTCGAGCGTCTTCATCAGTTGACCCAGCGCATTCAGGCTGCGGGGAAAACCGGCATACGCGTAGAGCTGCACGAGGATCTCCCTGGCATCGCTCACGCTCAGCCCGGCATCCAGCCCGCGGTTCAGCGCGCCGTCGAGGTGGGCCATCTCCCCCGTAGCCGCGAATGCGGCAATCGGCGCAATCGCCCGTTGCTTTGCAGAAAGTGTCTGTGTTTCAGCCATTGAATGAGATCCTTGATTGCTATGGGTGTCCCGGTGTCCCGCCGTCGACGCGCCAGACGGGTGCGGGCGTCAGTTGCCGGCTGCCGCACACGCGTGTGAACTTCAGGTCAGCCAATCACCCGACGGCCTTCGACCGGGTAGTTCGGGTCGGTGTAGCCCGGCGTGGAAGCGTGGCCCGGCGGTACCAGACTGTCGACGAATTTCTCGTCGTCCGGTCCAAGCTGCAGGCTCAGCGCCTCGACATAGCTATCCCAATGTGCTTCCGTGCGCGGACCTGCAATGGCCGAGCTCACGATGTTGTTCCTGAGCACCCAGGCAATCGCGAAGGCAATCGGCGTCGTCCCGCGCTCGGCTGCGTAAGCGGCGAGCTTCTGCGCGATCGCCAGTGACTCCTGACGCCATTCGGTCTGCTGGATCCGCTTGTCGCCACGCCCCGCGCGCGAGTCGGCAGGCGGCGCGCCGTCCGGTGCGTACTTGCCGGTGAGCACGCCGCGCGCGAGCGGACTGAACGGCACGGCACCCATACCGTAGTGCGCTGCCGCCGGCAGCAGTTCGACCTCGGCGGTCCGATCGACCATGTTGTAGACCGGTTCGATGGCAACGGGCCGGTCGATTCCCATCTGGTCGGCCAGACGCACGACCTCCGCCATGCGCCAGCCGCGAAAGTTCGACAGACCGAAATAGCGGACCTTCCCCTGCCGGATCAGATCCCCGATCGCACGCACCCCTTCTTCGAGTGGAGCGTCGGCCAGCGCCCGATGGAAATACAGGAGGTCGATGTAGTCCGTGCCCAGACGCTTCAGACTGGCTTCGACGGTCTGGAAGATCCATTTGCGCGACTGGCCCTGTTGGTTCGGTCGTGCCGTCGCCGACGCCGGGTAACCGAACTTCGTCGCAACGACCCAGCTGTCGCGCTGTTCGGCGATCGCGCGGCCAACGATCTCCTCAGAGCGGCCGGCGTGGTAAACGTCCGCGGTATCCAGGAAGTTCACGCCCTGGTCAAACGCCTTGTCGACGATGCGCCGCGACGTTGCCTCGTCTGTTTCACCGCCGAACATCATCGCGCCGAGGCACAGGGGCGAGATCTTGAGAGCGCTACGGCCCAGGTATCGATAGTCCATCATATTCTCCGTGCTCATGTTGAAAGAATGATAAAAGACCGCGAGACTTCGATAAATATCTCAAACCAGCAAACGCCTATGAGGCCAACTCATCAATCGATGCTGGAGAATTCAGCGATGTCTGCTTCTCCTGGGCCGCTCGTCCCGATAGCGGATTGCTTCGATCACGATCGCCAGCGCCCGTGAGGACTCGCTGCGGCTGGCGTAATAGGCGTGCAATCCCGGGAAGGTGGGGCACCAGTCTTTCAGTACCCAGCGCAGACGCCCCGCTGCGACGTCCGACTCGACCAGATCCGCGGGCACATAGGCCAGACCGTATCCCGACAGGGCGGCATCCAGCATCTGGTAAGTCCCGTTGAAGGCAAGCTGTCCGTCTACCCGCACCACAGTCTGACGACTCCCCCGTTTGAGCTCCCAGGGATAAAAGCCGCCATGCGTCGGCAACCGCAGATTGATGCAGTTATGGGCGGTCAGGTCGCGGGGCGTTTTGGGCAACGTCCGCTGCGCAAGGTACCCGGGAGATCCCACGATCGCCATTTGCATGTCGGGAGCGATCCGAACCGCGATCATGTCCTTGGCAACCTGATCACCGTGGCGCACTCCGATGTCGTAACGATCGGCGACGATATCGGCGAGCCCGTAGTCGGTGACGATCTCCACCCTGACTTCCGGATAGTCGCGCAAGACGTTCGCCAGTCGCGGCCAAAGGATCGTTCTGGTGGCGTAGTCGGTCGCGGTGATGCGCACGGTTCCGGCAGGCTTCTCGCGGACCTCGGCTACCGCGGCCAACTCGGCTTCGATCTCGTCAAAGCGAGGCGCGACGTTCTTGAGCAGATGCTCGCCGGCCGCGGTCGGTGACACGCTGCGTGTGGTCCGGGTGAGGAGGCGAAATCCAAGCCTGCCCTCGAGGCCGCGAATGGTATGACTCAGCGCCGATTGCGATACGCCGAGTTGCGCTGCCGCACGGGTGAAGCTGCGCTCGCGCGCGACGGCAATGAAGGCAAGCAGGTCACTGTAGTGGTTGTCGCGTCGCATTGATGAGATCAGTTCATGGGGGCTTGCTGATTTTAGCGTCTAGTCGGGACGGCCCGCGCAGGTTAATTTTATTGGCGTTGGTCAATGAAACTGATCGCTTGCTCAATTACACCGCTCGACATCCAATCAATCAGCGCCATGTCCACCAACAATTCCCCGGCTTCGCCACCGGATGCTTCGTGGACCGCCCCGCGCGACGAAGCGGCAAGCCCCAATCAAACGGGTGCCACCCACCACGCGCCGCGGGTACTGGCGGTGCTTGGCCTGCTTATGGCCTTCGCGTCGATATCGACGGACCTCTACCTTCCCGCCATGCCGGAGATGGCCATCTCGCTTCATGCGAGCACCGGAGCAGTGGAATTGACGATTTCCGGTTATCTGATCGGCTTCAGCCTCGGGCAACTACTCTGGGGGCCAGTCAGCGACCGCCGGGGCCGCCGCCTGCCGATCGCCATCGGCCTGCTACTGTTTATCGCGGGTTCCGCGGGTTGTGCACTCGCATCGACGGCTTCGATGCTGGTGAGTTTCCGTGCAATTCAGGCAGTCGGCGCATGCGCCAGTGTGGTCCTTGCCAGAGCAATGGTGCGCGACCTCTACACCGGCGCCCGCGCCGCCCAGATGATGTCGACACTGATGACCGTGATGGCGATCGCACCACTCATCGGACCGAGCGTCGGCGGCCTGATCGTACGCGTAGCCTCGTGGCGCGCGGTATTCTGGACACTGGTTGGCGTAGGGCTTGTCACGTTGGCGCTGCTGCGCACGTTACCCGAGACGCTGCCGCCAACGCGCCGCAATTCCGAACCTCTCTGGCGCGCGTTGGCGACATATGCCAGTCTCGTCGGCCATAAGCGGCTTCTCGGCTACGCGGGTGCCGGCGGCTGCTTTTATGGTGCGACGTTCGCGTATATTGCCGGCTCGCCGTTCGCCTACATGAACTATCACCATGTATCTCCCGAGCTGTACGGCGTCCTTTTCGGCGCCGGTATCGTAGGGATCATGTTGGTGAACCAACTAAATGCGCGCCTGCTTTCACGCTTTAGCGGGGACCGGCTGATGCAGGCAGCAACGCTGGTCGCCGCGATCGCAGGGCTGGTGCTGGCGCTGAACGCCTGGCGAGACTGGGGCGGCGTCGCCGGCCTGGCCGTCCCGCTGTTCGTGATGGTTTCGACCACTGGCATGATCGTGGCGAACTCGATTGCCGGTGCGCTCAGCCTGTTCCCGGAAATCGCGGGTTCGGTGTCTGCATTGATCGGCGCGGTGCAGTACGGCACGGGAATTCTGGGATCTGCGCTGGTCGCCTCATTCGCAGACGGCACACCATCGTCAATGGGCACCGTGATTGCCGTCATGAATATTTGCGCTGCACTTAGCGCCCTGATTCTCGTCCGTCCCAATCCGCTTGATCAGCACAATTGAATAATGACCAATCGCCTATAGCAGCGACCTGCCCAGTTGCACGTCATAGTCCGAGCTTTCGTTCGCTCATCCACTTCACTATCGCCGGATCGCGATGCGAGAAGAAACTGCTCGTGCCTGTCTCCAGCGTTGCGACGGCCTGCATGTCTGCGTCGGACAGCTCGAAGTCGAAGACAGCCAGATTTTCCAGCATCCGCTCCTTGCGCACGGACTTTGCGAGGGCAACGATGCCGCGCTGAACCAGCCATCGCAACACGACTTGCCCGACGGTCTTGCCATGACGCTGAGCGATCGCCACCAGTTGCTCGTTCTGGAACAGGTTGTTCCGTCCTTCGGCGAAGGGAGCCCAAGCCTCCGGCTGCACGCCGAGCCCGCGCATGAAATCGACGCTTTCAGCCTGCTGGTGGAAGGGATTGACTTCGATCTGGTTGACCGCCGGAGTCACTTCGTTGAACCCTTCGATGTCCATGAGACGATCCGGCTGGAAATTGCTCAGGCCGATCGCACGCAGCTTGCCAGCGCGATGCGCCTCCTCCATCGCTCGCCATGCGCCATGAACGTCCGAGAACGGTTGATGGATCAGGAACAGATCGAGATACTCCACACCCAGGCGCTTCAGCGACTTGTCGATGGCCACTCGGGCACGTTCATAGCCCGCATCCTCAACCCACAGCTTGCTGGTGACGAAAAGCTGGTCACGCGGTACTCCGCAACGCTTCAGGCCCCGCCCGACGGCTTCCTCGTTCTTGTAGGATGCAGCGGTGTCGATCAGACGGTAGCCCGCCTGCACCGCGTCCACGACGCAGCGTTCGCATTCCGCCTCGTCGGCGATCTGGAAAACGCCGTAACCGAGAATCGGCATCGTCATTCCATTGTTCAGAGTCACGTGTTGCATGGTCAGTCCTTGGTGTTGAATAACGAGGGCGGTGGCCCAACGTCCATCACTTTAAGCGCCGCGGTTTCAAGCGACTAGTCGATTGCGCCTTGCACCAGTATCAAGCTCAGGTTGATACTGGATGGCCCGCGCGACGCTTTCGCCCTCGCTTCAGTAGAGAAATTGACCATGCCCGTCAACGACTTCAAGGCCATTGCCACGTTCGCCAAAGCAGTGGAACTCGGCAGTATTCGCAAGGCTGCGCTGGCCCAGGGCGTCACACCCCAGGCGGCCAGTCAAGCCATCGCGCAACTGGAACAGCATCTTGGCGTCCGGCTATTGCATCGGACGACGCGCAGCCTCGCCCTGACAGAGGAAGGCCAACGGTTTCTGGAGAACACACAGCCCGCATTGGTGGCGCTGGACAGGGCTCTAGTGCTGGCGCGGGAGTCCAAGGACGAGATCGCGGGGCCGCTGCGGATCGTCGGGCCGAAATCGTCGTTCGCCGCCATCCTCATGCCGCTGCTCGACGAGTTCTGTCGCGAGCACCCCGGTATCCAGCCGGACGTCCAGCTCGACGACGGTATCGGCAACTGGGTGCTGGATCGCGTCGATGTCGGCTTCAGGATCGGGGCGTCGCCCAGCGAGGGCGTGATCGGGCGGCAGCTCTTCCCGATCCAGATGATCGTGTGCGCGGCGCCCCGCTACCTGAAAGCGTACGGGACGCCATCGACGCTCGCGGATCTGGCGGCGCATCGCTGCAGCGTGTTCCGGCATTCGGTCACCGGCAAGGTGGCGCCCTGGTACTTGACCGTGGATGGCAAGCTCGAACATCGGCAAATGTCCCCCGCGTTCGCGACGAACGACGCGGAGCTGGAAGTGCAAGCTGTGCTCGCGGGGCAAGTCATCGGTCAGCTCGCGAACTTCTCGGCGGCGCCTCACATCCGGGCGGGACGACTGGAGCCCGTTCTCCTGCAGCATATGAGCGCGCACATCGGTTTGCACGTGTACTACGGAAGCCGGGCTGCTCAACCCAAGCGGGTACGAGCGTTCCTGGACCTCGCCTTCGCTCGCCTGCATGATTGCAGCGACTACGTGCTCGCTGACAAAGAGCTGGCGCAGTTCAGGCCGCGATCGAAGCGATCCAGAAATGACGCCCGGTGAACAAGCGTCCTGACTCTCGCCGCTGCGCTCAGCCCAGTTGCGCGACGATCGCCTTCGCCCGCTCCACGACCGGCCGGTCGACCAGTTTGCCGTCCACCGCAATCGCGCCCGCGCTACCCTGCGCTATGGCATCGAGCACGCGGCGCGCCCATGCGGATTCGGCTTCGCTCGGCAGAAAACCGCGCTTGACCGTCTCGACCTGGCGCGGGTGGATGCATAGCTTGGCGCCCATTCCGAAGCTGCGCGCATGGCTCACGTCCGC
The DNA here is from genome assembly GCF_900177725.1 of Paraburkholderia susongensis. Taxonomy (GTDB): domain Bacteria; phylum Pseudomonadota; class Gammaproteobacteria; order Burkholderiales; family Burkholderiaceae; genus Paraburkholderia; species Paraburkholderia susongensis. The sequence continues at coordinate 50,574 of NZ_FXAT01000012.1, forward strand.
CGCGAGCGCGGCCTCATCGCCGAGCGCGAGCGTCACGCCATCGACCGGCGCCGGCAGCCGCGCATGGCGCGACTCGATCACCAGTTGCGTGCGCACCGGATCGAGCGGCGCGCGGTCGTCGCCGATGCCGGCGTCCGAGCAGAAGTCGAACGAGCCGAACGCGAGACGTGTGAGCCCGGCAACGGCCGCGATTTCGCGCAGGCGCACCACCGCATCGACGGTTTCGATCAGCGCATAAAGCGCCTGCGAGTCGCGCAAGGACGCGCGCACGCGCACAAGATCGCTCGCGCGTTCGGCTTTCGGCAGCATGATGCCCGCCACGCCCGGCAAAACTGCGATGCTCAGATCGTCTTCATGCCACGGGGTATCCACGCCATTGACGCGCACCAGCACGCGCGCATCGGCGCCATGCCGTTCGAGCCAGTCGTGCACCGTGTCGCGCGCCCGCGCTTTCGCCTCAGGCAGTACCGCATCTTCGAGATCGAGAATCACGCGGTCCGCGCCGCTCGCGAGCGCCTTGTCGAAGCGCTCGGCGCGCTCGCCGGGCACGAACAGATAACTGCTTGCCGCCTTCATTGTCGGTCCTTTGCGCGGGCGCACCGCCTGAACGACCGTCCGCGCGCGAAACGCTTTTTCAGGTCGTGCGCCAGTCGCGCTGAAATGTTTCCAGATAGCTGAAGCGCTCGGACGGATGGATGCTGATTGCCGCCTCCACCACTTCCTCGCGCCGGTTCAGATAGCGCCGGCAAATCCACAGCGCCGGCGATCGGGCCTGCGTATTGAGCAGCCGTGCCTGCGCCGCGGTGACGAGCGTCGCGCGAATCTCCTGCTGGACCGCCGCGATCTGCTCGCCGAACTGCTGCTCGATCAGCGCATAGATCGGCGTATGCGGGTGGCCTTCGACTTCAATCGCGCGAAACGCCGGGTGAATGTAGATGTCGCTCACGCAGATCGGATCGGCCTCGTTCCCGCTCCTGCGCACGCCTTCGAGATGCAGCCAGGTTTCGCCGCGGCTCCCGCGCAGCACCTTCGCGAGCGCGTCGTCCACTTCGACCAGATCTTTGCCGAGCAGCGTCAATTCGGTGTCGGTGGTGTACTGGTGCAGGTCGTTCAGCTGCCGCATGACCTGCTGGTAGCCGCTCACCGCCTCACGCGCGAGCACCCGTGTGCCGACCCCCGCCTGCCGGTCGACCAGTCCCATCTGCACGAGCCGCCGCACGGCTTCGCGCACCGTGTGCCGACTCGCGCCGAACTGTTCGCAGAGGTCGAACTCGGTGGGCAGGAACGCGCCCACCGCATAGCGCCCGTCGCGGATCTCGTTGATGAGCGTCTGCGCGAGTTGCAGATAACGCGGCTGCTGATTCAGCAAAAGTGTCATACGGGAAAGCGGCAGGCGCCGGCAGCGAAAACGATCCTGTCATTGCACCACAGCTTGCCGGCGTAGCCAAGCAATCGTGTCGTCGGCGAAACCGGCCTCGCGCAGCACCTCGTCCGTGTGCTCGCCCATGCGCGGCGCGGCGCGCGTGGGCAACGCCTCGCCGATGCGCACCGGCGAGGCGACGCCCCGAATCGGTCCGTGCTCGGGGTGCTCGAACGCCACCACGCGCATCTGTTCGGCGACGAACGGATTGTCGAGCGCTTCGGCCACGTCGTAGACCGGCGCGGCCGGCACCTTGCCGGCGAAGCGCTCCATCCACGTTGCGGTGTCGGCGGTCATCAGCACGTCGTCGAGCTCGCGGCGCACGCGGTTGCGATGCTTCAGGCGCGCCGCGTAGTTGCAGAGTTCTGGGTCGTCGATCCATTCGGGCTTGCCCACGACGTTCGCGAGCACGCCCCAGAACTTCTCCTTGTTGCACATCAGGAAGATCCAGCCGTCGCGCGTACGGTAGAGTTCGCTCGGCGTGAGCGACGGATGGCTCGAACGGGGTTCGCGTTTCGTCGTATGGCCGCCGTTCAGATACCACGTCGCCACGTAGGCAAGGTTATGCAGCGCAACGTCGAACAGACTGACGTCCACGTCACGGCCGCGGCCGGTCTTGCGCGCCTCGACGATGCCCGCGAGCAGCGCCATCGCCGCGGTGGTGCCGGTCATCAGGTCGATGATCGACAGGCCGAAGCGCGTCGGCGGACCATCGGGCTCGCCGGTCAGCGACAGATAACCCGCTTCGGCCTGCATCAGATAGTCGTAGCCGGGCCACGCCTTGCGCGAGCCGGTGCGCCCATAGGCCGACAGATGCGCACACACGATGGCCGGATTGGCGCGCGCGAGCGCCGCGTAGTCGAGCCCGAGACTCGCCGGCAGATCGCCGCGCAGATTGTCGAACACCGCATCGGCTTTTTCCACCAGCTTGAGCAGTATCTCCTTGCCCTCGCTGCTCTTCAGATTCAGCGCGATGCTGCGCTTGTTGCGGTTGAAAGCCTCGTAGAAGTGGCTGTCGCCGGGGCCGAAATAATGCGGGCCGACCGCGCGGCCGACGTCGCCGCCGTCCCGCGCGTTTTCGATCTTGATCACGTCCGCGCCCAGATCGGCCAGATGCTGGGTGGCGAACGGCCCCGCGCCGTATTGCTCGACGGCAATGATGCGCAGTCCTGAGAGCGGCAGGCTCATACGGGGCTCCTTGCTATCAGTTGTTTGGCGATGATGATGCGCTGCAGTTCGTTGGTGCCCTCACCGATCACCAGCAGCGGTGCGTCGCGATACAGGCGCTCGATCTCGAACTCCTTCGAATAGCCGTACGCGCCGTGGATTCGCATCGCCTCGGTGCTGTTTTCCAGGCCCGCCTCGGTGGCGAAGTACTTCGCCATGCCCGCTTCCATGTCGCAGCGTTCGCCGCGATCGTAGGCTTGCGCGGCGGCATCCACCAGCAGGCGCGATGCGTGAACGCGGGTCGCCATTTCACCGAGTTTCAGCTGAATCGCCTGATGTTCGCAGATCGGCTTGCCGAAGGTCTTGCGCATCTGGCTGTACGCGACGGATGCATCGAGCGCAGCCACCGCAATGCCGAGCCCGCGTGCGGCGACGTTGATGCGCCCCAGTTCGAGGCCGCCGAGAATCTGTTGCAGACCGCGCCCTTCGACGCCGCCGACCAGGCGGTCGGCCGGCACACGGTAGTCGTCGAAATTCAGCTCGCAGGTGTCGATGCCCTTGTAGCCGAGCTTTTCGAGCTTGCGGCTCACTTCGAAGCCCGGGCCCTTCTCCGCGATCAGCAGGCTCATGCCCTTGTGGCGGGGCTGCGCGGCCGCATCGGTCTTGACCAGCAGCACGAGGCAGTTGCCGTACAGGCTGTTGGTAATCCAGGTCTTGGCGCCATTCACCACGTAGTGGTCGCCGTCGCGCCGCGCGCTCGTGCGGATCGCCTGCAGGTCGGTACCGCAATCAGGCTCGGTCAGTCCGATGCCGCCGCGCAGTTCCCCGGTTGCGAAACGCGGCAGGAACTGCGCCTTCTGCTCCTCGGTGCCGTTGCGCTGTACCGTCATCGCCATGATCAGATGCGAATTGATGATCCCGCTCAGCGACATCCATACCGCCGACATGCGCTCGACGATGCGCGCATAGGTGCGCGCCGACAGACCGAGTCCGCCGTACTCGGGGTCGATCAGGCAGCCGAACAAGCCCATCTCCTTCATTTGCTCGACGATTTCGCCCGGATATTCGTCGGCCTTCTCGAGCGCATGCACATACGGCTTCACCTCGGTCTTGAGGAACCGGTCCAGCATGTCGAGGATCAGCGTGTCGTCCTCGGCCTGTTCTGTCACATTGTCATCCACTTGGGACATATCACTTCTCCGGACTGCGAATTGATTCGATTTTTAAACGACGACTCAGACGGCCTCGCCGAGCACCCGATGCAAGGTGCCGGGCGGCAAGGTATCGAGCGCCAGCACGGTTTCGCGGATCTTCTCGACGCGCGCGTCGGACAGCGCGCGCCTCGCATTGGCGCGATATTTCCCGACGATTTCGTCGTTACTCAGCGGCCGGTCGGCGCTGCCGCGATTCACGGCCTCGCGGTGCCACAGTGTCTCGCCGCTGGCGAGTTCCAGGCCCACCTCGCCGGTGTAGTGACGCGGGAACGTGCTGGCCGGATCGATCTCGTACTCGACCTTCGCGGCCAGCGCCAGCACCGAGTCGTCGCGCAACGCGGCGGGCTCCAGTTCGTCGAGCGTGAAGCGTCCCTTCACCAGCGCGCTCGCGGTGACGTACGGCACGCTGAACTGCGCGTCGTACGCGTTGGCCGGACGGCGCTTGTTGGCCACCGGTTCGCACACCACCTTCACGACGCCCTCCGGTACCTTCACGCGAATCCGCGCAATCCGCCCGATCAGTTCGGTCAGCGGATAACCGCGCCGCTGCCATTCGTGATGCAGCGCGGCGCCCGCGTCGGCGAACGCGTGCGTGAAATGACAGGCCGGCACGGGCTTGATCGCGACCTCGTCGATCTCCCACTTGTCGCCGAGCGCGGCGGTGGCGAGCGAAAGATCGGCGTTGCCGCGCTGCTCGCCGAGATAGCTGGAAAAGAGGCCAAAGCGCCCTTCATAAGGCGCCGACGCGCCGACATAGCCGCGCGACGCCAATGCCGCGGCGGTGTACGCGGATTGCGCGGCCCAGCCCGGATGCATGCGCTTGGTCCATGCGCCGTCCTGCAGGAATTCGAGGCTGCCGCTCGCCATCGACAGCGCAATGCCCTGCGCCATCCTCGCCTGCTGCTGCGACAGACCGAGCAGACGCGCCGCCGCCAGCGCACAGCCGAAAATGCCGACCACGCCGGTCGGATGGAAGCCGACCTGATGGAAGCCGCTCTTCGCCACCGAGCCGACCCGCGTGGCGGCCTCCATACCGGCAATATAGGCGGCGAGCATTTGCGCGCCGTCGAGCGGCCGCCCGTCGCTGACGCCGAACACGCAGGGCAGCAGACTCGCGGTCGCGTGTATCACGCCGCGTGAATGGGTGTCGTCGAAGTCGAGGCCGTGCGCCAGCACGCCATTCATCACCATCGCGTCGCGCGCCGTCAGCACGCGGCCATGGCCGATGACGGTGGCGTCGCCCTTGCCCAGGACCGAGAGTCCATCCAGCGCGACGCGCGCGAAATCGGTGGCGTGCGCGGCATACGCAAGACCGATCGCATCGAGCAGCAAGTGCTTGGCGCGCTCGCGCACGGCCAGGGGTACCGCTTCGAGCTTCAGTTCGAGAGCGAACCGCGCCAGTTCGCCCGCAATCCCGCCCGCCGTACTGTCAACTGCACTGCTCGCTGTACTGCCCGCTTCATGATCGTCCTTGCGTAGAACCTGGGTGCTCATGTCATCTCCTGTGTCTTTGCCGGGGGTCTTTGCCGGGAGTCTTCGCCGCGCCGGCTCTGTGAGTTCAGCGCTCCGCGTGCGCCGCAGCCATACCTGTGACGTCCTCTTCGACCACCGTGCCGATCTCCTCGAGCGACTGGCCGCTGGTTTCGACGCGCAGCACCAGCAGCGCGACGATCAGCAGGCTCAGAACGCCGATCACCATCGCGAGCACGCCGCTCACGCCGAAGTTCTGGAACAGCGCAACCGCCGCATAGGGTGTGCACATCGAAGCGGCGCGGCCGCAGACGCCCGCGAACCCGGTGCCGCGCAGCCGGAATGCGGTCGGGAACAGTTCGGGGATATAGCCGTAGAGTCCGAGCGTGACAAACGTGTAGATCGACGTGACCAGCGCGAAGCCGGTGATCGAAATCGCCACAGGATCGCGCATCTGCGGATAGATGAAGCCGAGCACGATGGTCGCGAGCGAGAACACGATCAGCCCGCGCTGCCGTCCCATACGATCGCCGAGCAGATAGCCGACCAATGCGCCGCCGGGCGCGCCGAACGCCATCAGCGTGACGAAACCGAGCGACTGCACGACGGTGAGGCCCTGCTTGACGAAGAACGTCGGCAGCCACGCGACGAAGCCATACACGGAAACGTTGACCGCCACGCAGACCAGTGCCGCGACCAGCGTGCGGCCGATCACCGGCCGTGTGAACAGCACCGACATCGGCACCCGACGCGGCGTGACCGGTTGCACGCCGAGAACCGGCGGCAGCTTGCCGGTTTCGCGCTCGACATCCGCCTCGATTTCGGCGAGCGTGGTTTCGGCCTCGGCCGTGCGTCCCACCGATTCGAGCCAGCGCGGCGACTCCGGCATGCGCTTGCGCATAATCCAGATCACGATTGCGCCGGTGCCGGCGAGTGCGAACATCCAGCGCCACCCCAGATGCGGAATCACCACATAGCCGACACTGGTGGCGATCAGCAAACCCGAATTGATCACCAGACCCATCAGGGAGATCCAGCGGCCGCGATACGCAGGCGGCACGAACTCGCATAGCGTCCCCGCGGCGACGACCAGTTCGGCGCCGAGCCCGAGGCCCATCAGAAAGCGCAATACGATCAGCGTTTCGATGTTCGGCGCGAAGCACGCGAGCAGTGATGCGACGCCGAAGACGGCGAGATTGATCTGATACGAAGCGCGACGGCCGAAGCGGTCTCCGACCCAGCCGGCCAGCGCAGAGCCGATCAGCATGCCGAAAAAAGTAGCCGAAATGAACGCGGCGTTGGTCGCGAGCGTCGAGAAGCCCGACTTGACCATCGCGGCCAGCACACCCGCCGCGAGATAGATGTCGAACGCGTCCAGCACGGCACCGCCGCTGATTAGCCCGAGTATTCTCCAGTGAAAACGCGCAAGCGGCAGCCGGTCTAGCCGGGCGCCTGCGTTGACAGACGTTGCGTTCATGCGATTGTCTCCTGAACGATGCGGCATCCGCTGGTCTGAGCCCGCGTGATGCGTTGCCGGTTACACTACACGATGAGTAATCCTTACTGCTGCTCAACTGATGATTCGAGGCTCTGCTTCAGGCCGTGCCCAACGGCTGGGAAATAATTGAACGCAGGTGCCAGTCGGTACTGCGCTGCAACTGGTGCGCCACGCGCAACAGCCCGTCCTCGCTCCACGGACGGCCGATCAGTTGCACGCCTACCGGCATGCCGTTGCCGCTCTTGCCCGCGGGCACGCTGATGCTGGGCAAGCCAAGGTAGTTGATGCCGCGCGTCCAGTACGAAAAGTTGCCGAAACGTCGTTCGATTTCGTCCGCATCGCCGTCGAGCGTCTCCTCGATCGTCGGCACCGCGTAGGGCAGCGTCGGCAGCAGCAACGCTTGCGCGCCGCTCAGGTACCGCTCGACGAACCCCGACATGAGGATCGCGCGCAACCGTAGTGCGTCGACATAACGGGTGGCCGGATAGAGCAGACCGCGTTCGAGGCGACGCAGTACCTGCGCGCCATAATCGCCGCGGCGCTCGCGCAGCCATTTGGCGTGTACGGAAGCCGCTTCCGCGCCGAGCACCAGCGTCGCGAGCGCCCCCGCCTCCCGCAGGTCCGGCACGGCGACCCGGCGAATCGTCGCGCCACAGCACGCGAGCGCATCGGCCACGCGCATGAGCGCCGCGCGCACTTCATCCGAAACCGGTGCATCGTCATCGAAAGCGGGTACGGCGATGCTGACGTCGTGCGTCAAGGGCTGCTCGATCGCGCTTTCGAAGTCACGGGTGCCGGTCGCGAGGCAGTGCGGGTCGTGGGGGTCGGCTGCCCAGATCACCTGCAGCAACGCGGCGGCATCTTGTGCCGTACGCGCGAGAACGCCGACACAATCGAGACTCGGCGACAACGGCATCACGCCGCGCACCGAAATGGCATGCTGGGTGGGCTTGATCCCGGTGACGCCATTCGCGGCCGCCGGAATACGCACCGAGCCGCCGGTATCGGAACCGAGCGCGCCCGCCACGAGCCCGCGCGCCACCGCGATCCCGCTGCCGCTCGACGAACCGCCGCTCACATGCGCGTCCGACCATGCGTTGCGGCCATGGCCCAGATGGGCATTGAAGCCGGTCGGGCTCATCGCGAACTCGGCCATGTGCAATGCGCCGAGGTCGATTGCACCGGCCGCGTCGAAGCGCTGCAGCACCGTGGCCGTTTGCATGGAACGATGGTCCGCGAGAATCCGGCTGCCGCATTCGCTCAGCTCGCCGTTGCGGAAAAACATGTCCTTGTGCGCGAGCGGCGCGCCCTGCAGGCGGCCCGCACGCACGCCTTGCGCGAGTTGCCGGTCGACTGCGCGCGCTTGCGCTAGAGCGGCCTCTTCACGCAGCCGGACAAACCCGCCGCGCGGCCCCGCTTGCGCCGCGTCGCGCAGCGCATTTGCGGTGCGCGCCTCGCAGGTTTGCGTCGCAAGCGCAAGCGTGTCAGCGCGCATGGCCCGGCTCCTGCTGTTGCAACGTGTGCGTGAAAACGTCGGCGTCGAGCCAGTCGAGCAGTTGGGCCGCCGTCCCCGCCGCGCGCACAGTCGCGTGCGCGGAGCCGACCAGAGAGACCGCGTGGACCGCGCTCAGCGGCGCGGAGCCGAATTGCTCCGCCCATGCTTGCGCGCCCGCATTCAAATCCATCAAGCTGTGCTCCGACATGCCGATCCCCTGCAATGGCCGTGGTCTGGCGAGAAAAGCGCAGCGCATTGGCGCCGCGTCCGGTGAAGGCGCCATATCAATCGCCGACGCCGTACCCGCGCTTCGGAATCAGCGCACTGCGCACGAAATCCATCACCGCTACGCCGTTCTGGTTGAACGCGCGCGTATGCACGGTCACGATCCCTTGAGTCGGACGCGACCGCGACTCCCGCTTCTCGAGTACTTCGGACTCCGCATAAAGCGTATCGCCGCAAAACACCGGAGCCGTGAGCTTGATTTCTTTCCAGCCGAGATTTGCAATGGCTTTGCCGCTCACGTCGTTGACGGTCATGCCGAGCACGATCGCGACGGTCAGACCGCTGTTGACCAGCAACTGACCGAACTCGCTTTTCGCGGCGTGGGCAGCGTCGCAATGCATCGGATGGAAGTTCATCGTCAGCAGCGAAAAGTGGATGTTGTCGGCCTCCGTGATCGTGCGCCCGGGGCGGTGCTCGTAGATGTCGCCGATTTCGAAGTCTTCCAGATAGCGTCCGTAGCTCGCGCGGATGCGGCGCGTATCGCCAGCCTGCTCTCGTTTCACGTCCATTGCCTGCGTCTCCGTTGAACCCACTTTGTTCGCTGTTTGTTACTTTGTACGGACAAAGTATCGATTTGGAAAAAACCGCTGTCAAGGTGTGGCATCGGAATTTCTGCCCAGGGTTTATGCCAATGGGTACGGGAACGGAAGCTGTTCGGCCGCGTCATTGCACTGCTGCGATCGAACATCGAGCCGGAACGTCCAATAGGACCGCGCCATTAAAATAAGTTTTCCTGCCTTCAGAAAGCGCCTGTTCTCGCCACTTGACTCGGCGTATGTCACTGAGTAATCGACTCACGCAAACGCGCGAGTGAGCGCGGCCGAAATGGAATCGGCGACGTCGTCCTTTCGGAGACACAAGGCTGTGCGAAAACATTAAATCAGGCAGACCAGTGGAGCGCCTGTGGAAGTGCATTTGCGTAGCGCCAGATGGGTTGCGGCCAACCTGAGGCGCGACGCGAATTCATTGAACTGGTCCACGCCGAAAGGCGTGGCAGTCAGACCACTCTTGCGGGACGGTGGCGTCGTGGCGATGCGCGAAAGGTTATCGATCCCCGGCGTAGTTTTTTCGGAATAGTGAAGTGGCGTTGTCCAGCGGGTCGCTTTCCTGAAAATTGATCTGCAGACACATGCGCCACCACCAGTCAGCTGGAATATTGAGCGTCCGGCGTTTCATCCACCGACGCCAGCTTCAGCGAAAGCCCCGCGGCATGGATGCCCGAAGCCGCCGCCTCGGGCAACGCCGCATCGCTCACGATGTGGTCGAAGCACTCCAGGCCGGCGATCTTGTAAGTGCTGAACGTGCCATATTTCGAACTCGTCGCAAGCAGCACGGTCTGCTCCGCCACTTCGATTGCCGCGCGCTTCACGTCGATTTTTGGCGGCGACGGCGTGGTCACGCCGCGACGCAAATCCCAGGAGCTGGCCGAGATGAACGCGACATCGACGGCGAGTTGTCGTAGCGTGGCCGCCGCAAGTTCGCCGACACTCGACTGGTTCGCGTGGTCAAGCAAACCGCCTGTGTGAATCGCCGCCACGTGTCCGGCGTTCATCAGTTCCTGCATGATCGGGAAATCGTTGGTGACGACCGTGATGTCCGATAGCGCCAGAATGTGCGGTACGAGCGCGAGCGTGGTCGTGCCCGCATCCAGATAGGCCGTCATGCCGGGCCTCAGGAACGACGCCGCGGCCTGAGCGATGGCGCGCTTCTCGGCGGGATCGATCAGTGCCTTCGACACGTGGCTCGGCTCGCTCGTCAGTTGGCTCGCCACGCGCACGCCGCCGGGCACGGAATGCACGAGTCCTTCACGTTCCAGTAGCGCGATATCGCGCCGCACCGTCATGTGCGAGCAGCCCAACGACTCCATCAACTGATGCAAGGAAAGCACCTTGTCGCGCCGCAGTTGACGCAACATCGCTTCGCGCCGCTGATCAGGAATCAGCGGTGCAGTCGTGGATTCATCGGGTTTGGTCTTGCTCGACATAAAAATTCTCAAGGCGCGGGCCATGTGGCGATCCCCTGGAACGGGGACGCCGTTATGTTAGCCGATGAGCGTGCTGAGCAGCATCACGCCTGCAAGCCCGACCAGCGACTGCAACGAAAGCATGAGCGTCCAGGTGCGCAGCGTCTGCGGGACGGAGAGCTGGAAGTATTCCTTGAAAAGCCAGAAGCCGGAATCGTTCACATGCGAGAGCATCACGGCGCCCGAAGCCGTCGCGAGCGCCATCAGTTCGGGCGAGACGCCCGGGTGCGCCACGAGCAGCGGCGCGACGATGCCGCTTGCCGCGACCGTCGCGACCGTGGCCGAGCCCACGCAGATGCGCAGCAGCGCCGCCAGCGCCCACGCGAGCAGCAGCGGGCTGATCGCCCAGTGCGTGGAATGCTCGACGATGATCGTGTCGAGATGGATCGACTTGAGCATCTGGCTGAAGCCGCCGCCCGCGCCGAGAATCAGCAGGATCGTGCTCAGCGGCGCAATGCCCTTGCCGACCATTTTCTGCATGGCCGCCAGCGCATGGCCGCCGCGCACGCCAAGCGCAAACCATGCGAACACCACGGCGGCGAGCAACGAGAGGATCGGGTCGTTCAGCGCCTGGAAGAATACGAACATGGCGCTGTTCTTCGCGACGTGACTCATGCCCACCGTGCCGGTCAGCATCAGCCCCGGCGGAATCAGGAGCGACACTACGGACCAAGGCAGCGAGGCCGTGGACTCGCGCGTGTCTTCGCCGCGCGTGCCGCCGGGGCCTGCCGAAAGATCCGGCGCGGGGCCGAAGAACCGCCGGGCCACGAGGGTGAAGAGCGGACCGCACAGGATAGCGCTCGGGATCGCGATCGTGAGCCCATAGAGCAGCGTGAGGCCGGTATTCGCATGGTAAGCGGAGACGGCCTGGGTGGGCGCCGGATGCGGCGGCAGCAAACCGTGCGAGACGTACAGGCCCGCCGCGACCGGCAATCCGATATAGAGCAGATGGCTGCCGGTGCGCCGCGCGATCGTGTAGACGAGCGGTGCGAGCATGATGAAGCTCACGTCGAACAGATGCGGCATGCCGACAAGCAGGGCCGCCGCGCAGATCGTCCACGGCGCGAGCCAGAGCGGCCGCTTGCCGACGAAAGCGTTGGCGATGCGGTCCGCGCCGCCGGTGCCGATCAGGATGCCGCCGAGCACGGCGCCGAGGCCGACGACCGGCCCTGTATGCGCGAGCGCGCCACCGAACCCCTTCGTGAAACTATCGATGCTGTGCTCGGGCGTAACGCCGGCAACGAGGCCAAGTCCGAGCGCCGACAGCGTAAGCGCCACGAACGGACTCAGCCGCACGCGTACGATCAGAAAGATCAGAACGACGATGGCGCCCACTGCCATCGCGATGGTGGCAACCTCTCCCCGCATGGTGTCTCCTATTGTGTTTTGTAGCGTTGCAGCCGGGGATCAGGCGCGCGTGATGAACGTCTCGCACCGGTCCCCTATACGTTGCACGTGTCAAACCGTGCCGGCGCGCCATGCGCCCAGCAGGGCTTCGTCCACGCCTTGCAGATGGTCGAGCGTCAGCAGCTCGCCCGCCGCGACGTCGCGCACGAGCGTCGCATGCGCGGCCAGGTAAAGCGGCGCGACGTTCGCGCCCGCGGCACTGCGTTCGAGCAGCACGGCTTGCACACCGGCCACGTCGTGATGGTGGCCGCCCATCTGCAGCACCGTGCCCGCTTTGAGCGGCGTCGTTGCGCGGCCGGCCAGCACCGCGCATTGCGTGGGCCGGGCGGCGCCCGTCGGGCGGCCGTGCAGCACGGCCTCGAGCAGCGTGATGGGCGTTTCGACACCCATGAAGTGATACGGCAGATAAAGACATGCATAGCGGCCGTTGCGGCTCACGACGTGGCCCTTCTGCGCGAGCAACGCCCAGGTGGGCGCATCGTGCGTGCGCACGACCACGAACACGCCGCCCGCGAAGCTCGCCTCGTCCGGACGTCGCAGCATGTTGAACACGTCGATCACGCCTCGACGCGAAAGCACGCCGCCGTCTTCCCGGAGCGCATAGATGTCGGCGAGTTCGGTGGTGCGTGCTATCGGGTAGTGCAGCAATTCCACGTCGGGCACGAGGCCCGTATTCGTTGCGACCACGCTCATTTCGCAGTAGTCGGCCGTGGCCGAGGTCTTGCGTCCTCGCAGCGCCTCGCGCCGCGCGGCCAGCGTCGCGGCCACGTCGTCGCCGAGCGTCATCAGGCTCGCGAGCTCGGGCGCGGGAAAGCGTTCGTCGAGCTGCGTCACCTCTCCCGAAGCCGCGTCGAAGACGAGGTCGTACTCGCTCGATTTGCCCGCGGCCACGATGTCGAGGCCGAGCGTGCGCGCCCATGAGACCCAGCCGATCAGGTTCGACGGCTGGTCGCCGTCCGCAGTCGTGTACACCACGCCCTGATTCGCCGCGAACCGCGCGAGCGCGACCCCGGCAACGGCATCCACTTCCTTGCTGACCATCGCGACGTGGCACTTTGCCTGCAACGCGGCACGCGCGGCGCGATAGCCGACCGACGGGTTGCCGGTCGCCTCGACAAGGATGTCGAAGGCGGCGGGGTCGAGCAGATTCACGTCGCTCACCAGCGCGATCTGGCGAGGCGCGAGGGCACGCACGGCCTCGGCGTTTGCACACTCGACGAGCGACGCGGCCTCGTAGCCGAGCTCGAGACACAGCTTACGCAGCCCCGCGAGATCCAGGTCGCACAGCACCGTTGGCATCAGGCGGCCGATCAGGCGCGTTTGCGCGAGCAGCGTGCGCGCAAAGCCTCCGCCAGCACCGGTCAGCGCATAGCGGACGACCTCCGGTTCGGGCGAGCCTGATACGGAATGTGTGCGTTGCGCACCCGCACGGAAAAGCAGTTCGAAGTTCATAAGGGGTGTACCCAGTGGTTTGGTGGCCGCCCGGCTGCGGACTTCGTCAGCGAGCGGATGCGCGAGCTATTGATCGATTGATCGCCCGTTGCTCCGAAACAAATTTAACTTTCATTACCATATTAGTCAACTTTCCTATCATGTTTTAACATATCAGAACATTGCGGCTATAATCGGTTCGCACTGAGGAGAGCAACGCAATGACCTATATCCCGGAAACAGCCGCGAACGCGCCCCTGCTCGGCTGCATCGCGGACGATTTCACCGGCGCGACCGATCTCGCCAGCATGCTGGTGCGCGGCGGCATGCGCACGGTGCAGCTCATCGACGTGCCGCACAGCGCCGGGCCCGTTGCCGCCGACGCGCTCGTGGTCGCGCTGAAGTCGCGCACCATCGCCGCCGCAGACGCCATCGCGCAGTCGCTCGCCGCGCTCGCGTGGCTCAAGACGCAGGGCTGCCGCCAGTTCTATTTCAAGTATTGCTCGACGTTCGACTCCACGGCCGCGGGCAATATCGGCCCGGTCGCGCAGGCGCTGATGGATGCGCTCGGCACCGATTTCGCCATCGCCTGCCCCGCGTTTCCCGAGAACGGCCGCACGGTGTATCGCGGCTATCTGTTCGTCGGCGATGCATTGCTCAACGAGTCCGGCATGGAAAAGCACCCGCTCACGCCCATGACGGACCCGAACCTCGTGCGCGTGCTGGCCGCGCAGAGCACGGCCGCGACCGGCCTGCTGCGTTACGACGCCATCGCCGCCGGCGCATCGGCCACGCGCGACGCGGCCGCCACGCTGCGCGCGCAAGGTGTGCGCCTCGCGATCGCCGATGCCGTCTCCAACGACGACCTGCGCACGCTCGGCCGCGCCTTCGCCGACGCGCCGCTACTCACTGGCGGCTCGGGCCTCGCGATCGGCCTGCCGGAGAACTTCCGGCGCGCCGGGCTGCTGGGGGCAGGCGAAGAAGCCGCGCAACTGCCCGCCGTGGGCGGGCGCGCGGTGGTGCTCGCGGGCAGCAGCTCGCGCGCGAGTCAGGCGCAGGTCGCGCACTGGCGCGCGAGCCGCCCCGCGCTGCGCATCGACCCGCTCGCGCTGGCCGCCGGCGAACCCGTGGTCGAGCAGGCGCTCGCCTTCTTCGAGCAGCATGCGGACGCCACCGTGCTCCTTTACGCCACGGCCACACCCAACGAGCTTGGTGCGATTCAGGCACAGCTCGGCGTCGAGCGCGCGGGGCAACTCGTCGAGGGAGCGCTGGCCGCGATCGCGCGCGAACTCTCGCGGCGCGGCGTGCGCCGCTTCGTGGTAGCGGGCGGCGAAACCTCGGGCGCGGTGGTGCAGGCACTCGGCGTGTCGCGGCTGCGCATTGGCGCGCCGATCGATCCGGGCGTGCCCTGGACGCTCGGCGACGGCCCCGAGGGCGATATCGCGCTCGCGCTCAAATCCGGCAATTTTGGCGGCACGGACTTCTTCAGCCGGGCCCTTGCGCTTCAGGCATGACCAGGACTTTCATGAATCAGGAAAGCACGCTGCGCGAAGAGATCGCGCGCATCGGCAAAAGCCTCTTCGAGCGCGGCTACACCGCGGGCACAGCGGGCAACATCAGCGCCCGGCTCGACGACGGCTGGCTCATCACCCCCACCGACGCCTGCCTCGGCGACCTCGATCCCGCGCGCATCGCCAAGGTGAGCACGGCGGGCGAATGGGTGGCCGGCGACAAGCCGTCCAAAACGCTCGCACTGCATCGAGCCGTCTACGACCATCAGCCCGACACGCACGCCGTGCTGCACACGCATTCGACGCACCTCGTCGCACTCACGCTCGCGGGCGTCTGGAGCGAGAACGACGTGCTGCCGCCTATCACGCCGTACTACGTGATGAAGGTCGGCCACGTTCCGCTGATTCCGTACCGCCGCCCCGGCGACCCGCAGGTGGCCGAGCGCGTGCGCGAACTGGCCGGCTCGGTGCGTGGTGTACTGCTCGACCGGCTCGGGCCGGTGGTGTGGCATCGCAGTCTGCGCGAGGCGTCCGCCACGCTGGAGGAACTCGAGGAAACCGCGCGCCTGTTCCTGATGATGCAGGCGCAGGGCAAGCGCATCGAGCCGCTCGACGCCCAGCAGATCGAAGAGTTGAAGACAACGTTCGGCGCACGCTGGTAAGCGGCAACGGCGCACCACGACAACCGGAGGAGCGCTGACGAGCAGCAAGCTTTTTTTACGAGACAGCGATGCGGATCTACCGTCCCATCGGTCTCATTGACCCGAACGGATCCAATGGCTCCAGCGATCCGTCGAACCCGACTTCAAGGACTTTCCGATGACTTCCGCGGCACGCAACGCACTCGGCTTCGATTTGCCGATCTTCGACGCCCATCATCATTTCTGGGACCTCGACGACGGACATTTCCCCTGGCTCACCGACGACTACGACGAGCATTTTTTTCTCGGCGACTACCGCCGCATGTGCAGGAATTTTTTGCCGCCGCAATACCGCGAGGCCACCGCGGGCTTTGACGTGATTGGCACCGTGCACGTGGAGGCGGTCCCAATCAGATAGACGCGGTATTCGCTGAAGCGCTGCCAGATATCGCGCGTGTAGCCCGCCTGCTCGACATTGATGCCCAGCGCAAATCCCCCGCCGCTTCGACTGTCGCGAGAGGCCCGATAACGAGGTCGCCGTCTGCGTCCTCGTAACACAGCACCTGCGCGGGCTTGCAGAGGCGGTCAATCACGGCATAGGGCGACTCGCAGACATTGAGACAGACCTGCGGGTGCAGCATGCCCGGAGCCAGCGCCTTGAGCGTAATCCCGAATGGCTGCGCGAGTTGCGCTGCAATGTCGGCAGTCTCCATGTTGACGAACTGGAACGAATCGAACTGTGCCGCGCAGTCCACCAGGTCCTCACACTTGCCGCGCCCCGATACCGAAAGCGTATGCGTGGTTGCGCTGACCGATTCGGCTACGCGGTCCACGTATCCGGTAACGACGGCATCCGCGCCGATCTTCACAATGCACGGATCGCCTTCCATCACGACGACCTTTTCCGCGTTGGGAAAACGCTCAGTCATCGAGATATCGAAGTCGGCCGGAATACGCTCCATGCCGCGCGTGATGCGGACGCTCTTCCAGCCCGCGATGCTTGCCCCGTTGACGGTCAAGGTCACGTCGTCGGTCATGGTAGCCTACTAGATAACGCGGTAGCGGACCGTCCTAACAAACCACTTCGACACAGAGCCGAAGGTCATAAGATGATCGAAATTCAGTATCTCGAAAGCACAGAAAACCTGAAGAAGAACATCCGCGCGAGTCCAGGCTGGATGCCGAATGCCAGACAGGCTGAAGCGATCGCCGCATGCTTACGCCAAGGCCGTCTTTTTTATGAAGCAGCAACACGGGCACCGCTGGAAATAAGGCCGCTTGAACTCTACTATGGCACTTCCGCATATGCAAAAGCGCTCATTCTTTCCACCAATCGCCGTGCTACGCTCGATACACTTCAGCAGTCACATGGCATTACCGACACATCGCCTCACAACGCTCGACTCGGAGACCTGACCGTTCAGATTGCTAGGCGAGGCACGTTCCATGAATTCAATGACTGTGTAGCAAAACTGAATCGCATACAGCCACTGTCGTTAGATCAGCAGACGACGCCATGCTCGCCCTTATCGATGCGTTCATGGATAGTGTCCATTCGACATTTCCGATCTATGTAGCTGAGGTTATCCGGCCCGAAGCGTCGCTTTAGAAAAGATCGGCTTCGAATGCCTCCAGAGGGAATGCAGGATGAACCGGTACGGCCTGCTGTAGCAGTGTGTCGTATCGCGTCACGTCCTGATAGAACGCGTTGCACGAGCACAAGCAAGGGTGTCTCGTCTAGCGTCGTGACGGTCTGCATCGTCGCGAGTGATACACCGTGCGTAACGTGTACGCCCTCTGCCTGGAGACGGTCGATCTGCTCACAGTCCGCATTACTTCATATTTCATTTGCATGCGATGATAGGGTTACTTTCCTACATCGCTCAACTCAATATGGATACTGCTATCTTCACGTCAATCGTTGCCGGTTCGTCCGCATTGGCCGGCGCCGGTCTAACGTCTATTTTCCAGATGTTCACGCAACGCAACAATCAGCGGTTTCAAATCAAGCTTGAGACGCTGAAGCGGGAGAGTGAATGGCGCGAGAAGGAAAGAAACCTTGCGCTTGACCGACTAGCTACGGCGCATCGACAGTTGAGTGCCATAGGCCGCGAATTCTCACAGGACAGCATAGATATCAACTTGAATGCTCAAATTGGCGAATGGAAATTCGACCAACGCTATCTGGCAGCCCGCAGGGAGACAGATGAACTGCGAATGATCTGCGGTCTGTACGAACCATCATTAGAGCAAGACGTCGAACTGCTCCACGGTGATATGAACCTGTACTGGGGCAACTTCAAGATGGTCTTGAACCTAATCGCTAACAACAAGGGATCGATCCTATGACCCCCTGCCTCGAACGCACCCACAAGGCCGCCATGGACATTTCCAAGCAAATAGTGGCATTGAAGGCGCGCCTAGCGGAACGGGCGCGCGAATATACTGCTAATCAATAGAGGCGCTAAAACGAGTCGGCGTAAACGCCAGAGGAGCTGGCGCGGCCTGCTGCATCCGAAGCGCGTGGTACGCTGCCGTTGGTAGCACCCCAGAACCATTCAATGGAGAGCGCGAATGTACGACTCGCTAGAGACAGTTCAGGCGCTTAATGGCATCGTAGAAGAATCACTTAATCTTGAGTTCAAGGCTGGCCGGGCTTTGGCTGACATAACCCCTGAGTCCCGAGGCACTTTGGTGAAAGAAGTGACAGCCTTCGCCAATGCGGCGGGCGGAACTATCATCTACGGGATTGGCGAGCAGGTCGATGGCGAGCGAAATGTTGCTGGCGACCTCGAACCGGTTACGAATGGTCGTGTGACAAAGGACCAGCTAACAGCAATCATCACGTCAAACACCGATCCAGTGTTCACCGGTTTTGATATCAATGTACTGACCGTCGCTGAAGGTCAAAGAATCATCGTTATCAACGTCGAGCAGGGCGACACCGCTTACCAGAATCGACTTGACAAAAAGTACTATCAGAGACGCGGTACAGCCTGTGAGGCGATGTACGACTTTGCTATTCGCGACGTCATGAACCGCCGAAAAGCACCGCGTCTGGTTGCAGAACTTTTAATCCGGAACCAGCAGCGGCAAGCCAACGAGCACCGGTATCGTCTGGTGCCAAAACTGAGAAACGAAGGTTTGTTTACCGTGCATCACTGGTGTTTGTATGTGGACATACCCACCGAGACACGTCTCGGGATGCAACCAACGCAGTCAGTCGTGCAACGGCCCCCGGTCAGATATCAGCAATTGCAGTATGACCGTTTTGAATACTCCTCAGAACGTTTGCCGCCTGCTACGAACAGCCTTCGATTATTGCCCGATCAGGAACTGGAATTGACTGTGCAAAGCGGCTTTCCAGACCTTGACCTGATTGTGACTCAAGACCACTTTCGACGGAGGCTTGAGGCCCTTGAGCCACCGTTGCGGTGGTCATTGTATGTAGACGATGCCCCCCAAAAGAAAGGCGAGACACCTTTCGAGGACTGGTGTACTTTCTGACACCCATTCCTAACTCAATCCGTCGGATGGCCCCGCGCCTATAGCAACGACGCCTGAAAGCTCACAGGCGCAAACGCCGGATGAATCGGCGCGACCTGCTGTAGCAGCGCTTCATACCTCGTCACGTCCTGATAGAGCCGTTGCGCGAGGACGAGTAACGGCATCGGCTCCGGCGTCGTGACGGTCTTTGGGCACTATCTTCCTGTACATGAGCGAGGAAATTCGCACGGTCAACTGGCTGAACGCAAATGAAAAAGCCTGGTTGAGCGATGTCATGGCCGCTGAAGACCGAGTAAAAGTTTCGCACGGCTTCCGCGTACTGCTCACGAATGGCTATGTGTGGGCACTCGTCGCGATCTACTTTCTCTACAACGTGGGACTCTATGCAATCAGCTTCTGGATGCCCACGCTCATCCAACGCATGGGCGCGAAAGACGCGCTCGCCATCGGCCTGCTCAACGCCGTGCCGGGCTTGTGCGCAATCGTCTGCATGGTGGCCTTTGGCTACAGCGCCGACCGCTTTCGCGAGCGCAAATGGCATCTGATCGCCGCATTCTCGATGGCGGCCGTGGGCTTCATGCTGAGCGTCGCCTGGCAAAGCGAGCCGGTGCTCGGCATCGTCGCGTTGTGCGTCGCCAACATGGGCGTACTGTCGATTCCCTCGCTCTTCTGGGCCGTGCCGACCTCGTTCCTGAGCGGCGTGACCGCGGCCGCAGGCATTGCGATGATCAACTCGATCGGCAATCTCGCGGGCTTCGTCTCGCCGTACATGATCGGCTCGATCAAGGAGATGACGGGACGCACCGACATGGCGCTCTACGTCGTGGCGGGCGGCCTCGTAATGGGCGCGGCGCTCGTTGCGGGCGTGATGAAGACGCGCAAGGGTCGGCACGACCTCACGGCAACCGTATCCCGGTGAATTCGCGCCGGACGCTTCGGATCCGGGCAGATTGGAGACCGGACCGAAGCGCACGCTGAATTTGAGGCCGCGCCAAACGGAAAGTGAGTATCGGGAATTCCTTCAGCGTGCCGCGTCACCCGTTGCGAAAGATGAAGCTATACGCGCTCAGCGCCGGAGCGCCGCCAAGATGTGCGTAGAGCACTTTGGAACCCGCCTCGAATTCGCCGCGGCGTACCTTGTCGATCATCCCTTGCATCGACTTGCCTTCATAGACCGGATCGGTCAACACCCCTTCGAGGCGCGCGCACAGGCGAATGGCCTCGAGCGTGCCCTCGCTCGGCAACCCGTACTCGGGGCCGCCGTAGCGCGCGTCGAGAACGACGTCCCGCTCATCGATGGCCTGTCCGAGGCCAACCAGTTCGGCCGTGTGGCGCGCGATCCGGGTGATCTGCGCATGGGTCTTTTCCGGTGTCGCCGATGCATCGATGCCGATCACGCGATCCGCTCTCCCGTCGGCGGCGAAACCGACCACCATGCCCGCCTGCGTGCTGCCCGTCACGGAACACACGACGACGTAGTCGAACCTGAAACCGAGTTGCGCTTCCTGCTGCCGCACTTCCTCGGCGAAGCCGACAAACCCGAGGCCGCCCAACGGATGTTCCGAGCAACCCGCCGGGATCGGATAGGGCTTGCCCCCCGCCTTGCGCACGCTTTCGAGCGCCTCCTCCCAGCTCGGGCGGATCCCGATGTCGAAGCCGTCCGGCACGAGCCGCACGTCGGCGCCCATGATCCGCGACAGCTCGATGTTGCCGACGCGATCGTACACAGCGTCGTTATAGTTGACCCAGTTCTCCTGAACGAGCACACACTTCATTCCAAGATGCGCAGCCACGGCCGCAACCTGGCGTGTCTGGTTCGACTGAATGCCGCCGATCGACACGAGCGTGTCGCAGCCTTGCGCGAGAGCATCGGAAACCAGGTATTCGAGCTTGCGCGTCTTGTTGCCGCCGAACGCCAGTCCGCTGTTGCAGTCCTCGCGCTTGGCGTACAACTCGACGTTGCCGCCCAGGTATTCGCTCAGGCGCTTTAACGGCTGCACGGGGGTGGGCCCGAACGTTAGCGGATAGCGGGGAAAGCGTTGCAGGTCCATCGATTGCCTCCGTAGGGATAAGCTCGCGGGCTCCGCGAGTCTCGGCCGGTATGTTGGGCGCGTACCGGCGGCTCGCATCACGATGGAAAAATGATAGGCAGTATCGTCAGAAATGAGCTTGCGAAATCAATGAAATCCACCTACGTTAATATCGATCAATACGTGGTAGAAGCATATTTAGTTCGCCATTACCTGTTTAGGCACAATGAAATTAACCAGGAAATCCGCTGCTCCACGAGATGGAGCGCCCACGCTGGATCGCATCGATCGCGCGATCCTTCGGCATCTCCAGCAGGATGCGTCGATCTCGAACGTCAGTCTCGCCGCGAAGGTGAAGCTGAGTGCGCCGGCGTGCCTGAGGCGCGTCGAACGTCTGAAGGAGAGCGGGTTGATCCGCGGCGTCGTCGCGCTGCTGGATGCCAGGGCGCTTGGCGCGGGGATGCTGGTCGTCATCGGCTTCGTGCTCGACCGCTCGACACCCGAGACATTCGCCGCATTCGAGAAGGCTGCGCAGAAAGTGTCTGGCTGCATCGAGTGCCACGTCGTGACAGGCGAGTTCGACTACTTCATGCTCGTGCGCACGCGCGACAACGACAGCTTTAACCGGCTTCACGCTGAGCAGTTACTCTATCTGCCGGGCGTGCGGCAGGTTCGGAGCTTTATCGTTCTGAAGGAGATTCTGTCGACGCATGCGTTGCCGTTGTGACGGGTATGCGCCGGTCAATGGTCGAGCACAACCCACCCCCCGTCGCCGATCTCAACCCGCACCGCATCCAGACTCGCCCCCGCGCACGGACCTTCGATGCAGTGGCCATCCTCGAACCGGAACAGCGCACTGTGATGCGCGCACATCAGCACCTGTGCGCGATAGCACAGCACATCGCCGGGTTCGAAGTCGAGCGGCACCGAGAAGTGCGGACACCGGTTCGCATAAGCCCACACCCGCTCGCCGCGCCGCACCACCACCACGGGCGCCGAGCCGTCCGGCACATCGACCACGCGCGCGCCGCCATCCGGCACGTCGGCGAGCAGACACAGCGGCGTCCTGTTCATCGCTCAGACTCGCCGCTCGGGATTGCCGAGGCTCCAATCCCACGGACGGATCTCGACCGTATCGAAAAGCCCCGCCTGCATATAGGGATCGTTGCGGACGAACTCCCTCACTTCGTCGATGCCCTCCGCTTCGACGACCAGCAAGGTCCCGTTCATCGCATCGCATTGCGGCGCGAGTGTAGGACCGCCGAGGCGCACGAACACACCGCGATGCGCGGCGCCGCGCAACCAGGTCCGATGGACCGGGCGTACCCGTTCGCGTACCTCGCGCATGCCGGGTTTGTCGGTGGCAAAAACCGCGAAATAACGTGCCATCGTATTCAGCTCCGGTCGAGTGCGAAGTCGTAATGCGCTTCGCGGAACGGACCTTTGAAGCCGAACCTGCGGCCGAGTTCGTGATCCGCGGCGCGCTCGCGATACGCGACCATCAACGAGGGCTTCACGCCGAACACCGCATCCGAGTTCAGATACCGGTCGTTCTCGTCGAAGAGATGCGTGACGAGCGTGCGATGCCCTGGCGCGTCGATCATGAAGTGCAGATGCGCGGGACGCCACGGATGCCGCCCCGTCGCGTCGAGCATGCGCCCAACCGGGCCATCGGTCGGGATTGGATAGCTGACCGGCACGATCGTCGAAATCGCGTAGCGGCCCTCGGCGTCGGTGCGGAAGCGCCCGCGCAGATTGCCGTGCGGCTGCGCGGTGTCCTGCCCCGAGTACATGCCGTTCTCCGCCGTCTGCCACACGTCGAGCACCGCATCTACGACCGGCGTGCCGTCCGTGGACAACACGCGGCCGTGCACGAGCGCCGGCGTGCCGGGGCTGAACGCCATGTTCTCGCCGTATGCGCGCTCGGGCATGCCGCGAATGTAGAACGGTCCGAACACGGTCGTGTCGGTCGCGCCCGTCGCGTAACGATGATTGATCGCATCGACGAGCATCGACACGCCCAGCGTATCGGACAGCAGGATGAACTCCTGCCGCACGAGGTCGTCGCACATCTTGCCGGTGTCGGTCAGAAAGCGGATAGCCGTCATCCACTCCGCTTCCGTCGGCTCGACCTCGCGCACGAATGCATGCATATGCCGCACGAGGCTTTGCATCAGCGTGCGCAAGCGCTCGTCGCGCGTGTTCGCGAAGCTCGCGACCACCTGGTCGGTCAGGGCCAGCTCGGCCTCTTTGTTATCCGTCGACATGTCTTCCTCCAGATCCAGTTCTTTTCGCCGCAGCGGCGATCAGGCCGGCGCCGCGCCTTGCCATGCGCGCTGCAAAAGCGCACGAATCGCGTCGCGCTCCACGGCACGCGGGTTGACGTATGGGTTCTTGCACGCGAGGTCCGCCGCTTCGTCGAGCCCCGCCTCGGGCATGCCGATCTGTTCGAGCGCCGCCGGAATGCCGAGCGCACGGTTCAGCTCGAATAGCAGCGGGCCCGCGTCGGCCGCATCCTTGCCGCCGAGCGCGCGCGCCACGCGGGCGAGCGCGCCGGGAGCGGCGGCATGGTTATAGTGCGCCGTATGCGGCAGCATGGCGGCATGAGTTTGCGCATGCGGCAGATTGAACGTGCCGCCCAGCGTGTGGCAAAGCTTGTGGTGCAGCGCCATTCCCACCGCACCGAGGCATGTGCCCGCGAGCCACGCGCCGTAGAGTGCGCGGCTGCGCATCGCGGCATCTTCAGGGGTACGCACGATTACGGGCAGTGCTTCGCCCAGCGCGCGAATCGATTCTTCCGCCATCAGGCTGATGACGGGGTTCGCGTCTTCCGCATAGAGCGCTTCCACCGCGTGCGCCATCGCGTTGACGCCCGATGCCGCCGAAATGCCCGCGGGCAACGAGAGCGTCAGCGACGGATCGTAGATCACCGTGCGCGGCAACACGCGCGGATCGCGTCCGGTGCGTTTCAGACGGCCTTCGGTCAGGCCGTAGATCGGCGTCATCTCGGAGCCCGCGTACGTGGTCGGCACCGCGATGATCGGCAGCGAAGATTCGAGCGCTATCGCCTTGCCGAGGCCGACGGTCGAGCCGCCACCCACCGCGACGCAGCAGTCGGCGTCGAGTGCGGCCGCCGCATCGCGGGCGGCGCGCGCCACTTCAACCGGCACGTGCATCACCGCCTGCGCATGCACGCCCGCCGCGCGCGCGCCGAGCACGCGCGCGACCTCGCCGGCCAATGACCGCTGCTCGGGCGTCGCGAGAATCAGCGCGCGGCGCGCACCGAGCCGCTCGATTTCCGCCGGCAGCGTGGCGAGCGCGCCCCATTCGAACACCACGCGCGACGGCGTGCCCTGATAGACGAAGCGCTCCATGCGAACCTCAGCGGCGGAAATGCGGCGGCACGTTGCCGTCGACGTTGACCCACACCGAACGGGCTTCCGTATAGTCGTGCATCGCCTCGAAGCCCATCTCGCGCCCATAGCCCGACTGCCCGACGCCGCCGAACGGGCTGCCCGGATTGACGCGCTTGTAGCAGTTGATCCAGCACATACCCGCATGGATCTGCCCGGCCGTCCGGTGCGCGCGCGACAGGTCGCGCGTCCACAGTCCGCTGCCGAGTCCGTAATCGGTGCCGTTGGCAATCGCGAGCGCTTCTTCGTCGGTACGGAAACGCAGCACAGTCACGAACGGACCGAACACTTCTTCCTGCGCGATGCGGTCCTTCGAACTCGCGGCTTCGATCACGGTGGGCCGCACGTAGTAGCCGTTGGCGAGTGCCGCGTCGTCCGGCGCGGTGCCCCCCGTCAGCACACGACCGCCCTGCTGACGCGCGATATCGACGAAGGCCAGCACGCGTTCGAGATGCTGCTTCGACGTGAGCGGCCCCATCTCCGTCCCGGCATCGAGCGGATTGCCGACGCGAATCGACGCGGCGAGCGACACGAAGCGTTCGAGAAACGCATCAGCGATGCGCTCATGCAGGATCAGACGCGATCCGGCAATGCATGCCTGCCCCTGGTTGTGGAAGATCGCCCACGCGGCGCCGTTGATCGCCGCAT
The DNA here is from genome assembly GCF_900177725.1 of Paraburkholderia susongensis. Classification (GTDB taxonomy): domain Bacteria; phylum Pseudomonadota; class Gammaproteobacteria; order Burkholderiales; family Burkholderiaceae; genus Paraburkholderia; species Paraburkholderia susongensis. The sequence goes on from NZ_FXAT01000012.1 coordinate 75,734, forward strand.
CGAGATCCGCGTCGTCGAACACGATGTTCGCGCCCTTGCCGCCCAGTTCGAGCTGAACGCGCTTCAGATTGCCCTGCGAAGCTTCGACGATGCGCCGCCCAGTCGCGGTCGAACCGGTGAACGCGATCTTGCCGACGCCGTCATGCTCGGCGAGCCGCTGCCCGGCGGTATGACCGTAGCCCGCGACGATGTTGACGACACCCGCCGGAAAGCCGACCTCGGCCATCAGTTCGACGATACGCAGCGTGGAGAGCGGCGTGATCTCCGAAGGTTTGAGCACGACCGTGTTGCCTGCGGCGAGCGCAGGGCCCATCTTCCAGCTCGTGAACATCAGCGGAAAATTCCACGGCACGATCTGCCCGACCACGCCGATCGGCGCACGCTGCACGTAGTTCAGAAAGCCGGTTTCGACGGGGATCACCGAGCCTTGCAGCTTGTCGGCCATGCCGCCGAAGTAGCGGAAGCATGCGGCGGTGCGCGGCACGTCGAGCGAGCGCGAATCGCGGATCGGGTGGCCCGTGTCGAGCGATTCGAGTTGCGCGAGTTCCTCGGCGTTCGCCTCGATCGCATCGGCCAGACGCAGCAACAGACGGCCGCGTTCGGCGGCGGGCAGCGCGGCCCATTTCGGGAACGCGCGCGTGGCGGCTTGCACCGCGAGATCGACATCGGCGGCGGTGGCGGCGGCGATCTTCGTAATCAGCGAGCCGTCGTGTGGATTGAGCACATCGATCGTGCCGCCTTCGACGGCGTCCGTGAAGCGGCCGTCGATGAACAGTTGGGTTTGCATGAATGATCCTCGGTAGATGCGGGCGCTTAATGTCGGCGCTTGAGTCAGAAGTCGACCGGATACGGCTTCAGCTCGCCGCTCTCATAACGCTTTGGCAGGTTCGGCGTCGCGTTCTCCCACACGAGCAGCATCGAGCGCTTCGTCGAATAGCCCTGGTGGCGGATATCGGCGGGCATCGCGCAGATGTCGCCGGCCCGCATCGTGATACGCGCGCGCGGTGCGCCGGTGTTCTTGTCGCCGATATCCCAGACGATTTCATCGGAGAGCTGCAGGAACCACTCCACGCGATCGTTGCCGTGAAAGACCGGCAGGATGTATTCCTCGGTGGTCGGGCAGAACAGGCTCTGCCCGCATACCGACGTGACCGACGGATTCCACGTGACATCCGAGCGCGACAGATACTTGAACAGATTGAACGCATGCAGTTGGCCTTCGAAGCCGGGCTCGACGTGCACTTCCGGTTCGTCCTGCGTGACATCGGCAAACGCGCGGTTCACCGGCAGATCGTTGCGCAGCGGCGAGTCGCCTTCGAGGCCCGGCATGCGGCGCGTCGCGATACGCGTGCGCTCGATCGCGGCATCGTTGCCGCCATGCTTGCGGCCAAATGCGGTGCCGGTTTCTTCCGGCGCCGCGAACGGGTCGAAGCCTTCGTTGGTCCAGTCGTGCAGGATGGCCTTGAAGGTCGCCATGATCGTCGGCGTTTCGAAGGTCTCCATATAGTCCACGCCCGCATCCTTCATGATGCCGTTGAACGAACCGGCGTACACGTCGACCTTGCCGTAGTGATTGCGCGTGCCGAACACGTGATCGAAATTGACCCAGCCGTAGAAGAAGCCCCAGGCCACGTCGCGCATCATCGCGCGCAGGAATGCATCGGCGGGAACGGCGTGGGTGCGGGTCTGGCCTTTCGCGGGCCAGTGAATCTTGACGAAGTACTCGTCGCGCATGAACTCGAATGCGCCGAGCGTGAAGCGGCGATAGCCGGTCACCGCATCGGGGTTGCTTGCGCGCACGGTGTCGGCGGCGAAGCCAGCCGGGTGCTCGGTAGTCTCAAGGGATGCCATGCTGTGTCTCCTGAAGGTAGGCGGATGATCGGTTCGTGCGCCTGACTCAGATCTGCATCGGGCAGATCTGCATCAGGCAGGTGCGCATCAGTGCAGGCAGATGTCGGCCCACTTCTGCACCGAGAGTTCGCCGATCATCGTTTGCACGAGCGCGACGCCTGGCTTCTGCGCGCTGAAGCGGTATGCGCAACCGGCGGGCAGCAGAGCCTGATGTCCGCGGCGCAGCACGACGTGGCCCATTGCGCGGCCAGCTGGTTGTGCGCCGGCGTCGACGGTGCCCGTGCCGCTCTTCGGCGGCGTATCGAGCTTGATGAAGTCGATGCGGACTTCGCCATCCATCAGGATTGCGAACTCATCGTGCGCGCAGGCGAACCACGCGGACTGACCTTCGGTGCGCAGCACCTCGATCACGTAGTCGAGGTTCTTGCCGACCACGACCTTTTCGTAGGGCACGGACTGCGATGCGACTTCGAAGATGTTGGAGAACACGTAGTGGCGTGCTTCGCCGCTCGTGATTTCGATCTCGCCCTTGCGGTAGCCGTCGAGCGAGCCCAAGACGGTGTGGAATGACGACTCGGTCATTGCTGTCTCCTTTAGTTGAAACGTGTCGTTGGGTTCAACTTTAGGAGCGCGACGGGAAGGCAACAACCGGCGATCGGGCGATTACAGCATTCGCGCTTTGCAAATAATCGCCGCGCGAGAGCCCTAGCTCACCCAGCCGCGCTCGATAAGCGGCCGATCCCATGCGGGTTCGGGACCCAGGTACTCGGCCAGAAACTCGACCAGCGCTTTCACCTTCAGCGCCTGCCGCTGTGTTGCGGGGTACACCGCCGCGAAGCTCAACGGCGAAAGCGTGTAATCGGTCAGAATCGGCACGAGCGAGCCGTCGAGCAGCGCGGCGCTGGCGACGAGCGTCGGCAGGCACACCACGCCGCCGCCCGTGAGCGCGTAGTCGCGCAGCAGGTGCACCGAGTTCGAGCGGATCATGCCGGGCAATTCCATTTCGACGACCTCGTCGCCGCGCGTCATCGTCCAGCGATTGCGCGATGGATAACCCGAATAGAGTGCCGTGGTGTGTTGCAGCAATTCGCGCGGATGCTGCGGCGCGCCATGCTCCCGCACATAAGCGGGTGTCGCGCAAAAGAGGCGCCGCACTGTGAAAAGCCTTCGTTCGATCAGCGATTCCGCGATGGGCGGAAAGATCTGGAAAGCGACGTCGAAGCCTTCTTCGATCGGATCGACCACACGGTCGTTGACGATCACGTCGAGCTGGATGCCCGGATAGCGCCGGTTGAACTCCGCGAGCGGCGGCCCGAAGTGGCCGAGTGCGAAACCCGGCAGCACCTGGATGCGCAACCGGCCGGTGGGTGTCGCGCGCAGCTCGCGCATCTGGTCGGTCAGCTCGTTCACGCGTCCGACCACTTCCGCGCATTCGCGATAGAACGCCTCGCCCACTTCGGAAAGGCGCACATGCCGCGTGCTGCGGTGAAAGAGCGGCGCGTTGACGAACTTTTCCAGCTGCTGGATGCGCGTCGTGATGACCGAACTGGTCACGCCCAGTTGTCTCGAAGCTTCGGCGAAACTGCTCGTCTCCGCTACCCGTACAAACGCTTCGATGCTCAGAAAACGGTCCATGCGGCATCCTTGTCCATTCGTTCAGCCTTTCAGTGTATATGGGCTGAGCCGCGCTGGGCTGCGCCGCGCGTGGCCGACGGATTGCGGCCGCGCGCGGCAGGCGGAGATGGATTCGGCCGGACCGGCATCGTCATTCAGGCTGCTCGCTCGCGGGAAGCTCCAGAGCCGAGCCGCCGCTTTGGCGGCGCAATCTGGCCGGCGCGGTTTCCTCGAGCAACAGGCTGACGCCGATGCCGAGCACCACCGCGCAGATCGGCAGCCACAAAATGTTCTGGATCCCGAAGTGCGTCGCGACGAAGCCCGCGAGCGCCGGCGCGATGCCGCCGCCGAAAATCTCCCCCGCCCCGACGACAATGCCGATCGACGTCGAGATCATCCCGATTGGCGCGGCTTCCGTCGCCACCGGTCCGGACAGCAGCGAGACGAGGCCGAGCGTGAAGAACGACGCAACGAACAGCACCGCGAACAGCTCGACGGGCTGCGCGCCGAGTCCGCGGAACAGGTACAGCATGACGGCGGTGCCCGCAAAGCCGGCGATGCTCGCGAGCCGCCGTCCAATCAGATCGGACAGTCCCGGCAAGCCGAACTGGCCGATGAAGCCGCCAAAGCCGATCGCCGACACGACGACACCCATGCGCTGCGTGCCGAGCGCCAGATAATCGGTCAGATACAGCGGCAGCATCGCGCCCAGCACGAACACGCCAGTCATCGCGCAGAAGAGCGCCGCCATCGCCACGGGAATATTGCGGCTCTTCAGCACCGTGCGCCAATTGCCCCGCTCAGCCGGCGTCCGGGTAGTCTTCGGCACGGCTTTCGGTTCGCGAATCACGCGGAACATCAGCAGGCCGAGAATCAGCCCGGGCACCGACACGAGCGCGAAGACCCAGCGCCATTCCATCACGCTCAGCAATTGCGTCGCGATGATCGGCGAAAGCGCGAGGCCGAACAGCGCGAATCCGCTTTGCTGCAGGCCGAGATTGAAGCCGCGGCGCTTCGGATGCGACGCGTCGGCGGTAGCGGCGAAGCTCGTCGGACAGAACGAGCCTTCCGCGACGCCCATCAGCGCGCGCACCGCAAGCAGGCTCATCAAGCCGCCCGCCATCCCGGAGAAACCGGACAGCAGCGAAAACGCGAGAATCGCCGGAATCAGCACCTTGCGGCGGCCGATCTTGTCGGAGATGCCGCCCATCAGCGCCGCGAAAATCCCCCACGACAGCCCGAGTATGCCGATGCAGTTGCCGACGTCCTGCGCATTCAGGTGCAGGTCCTTCATGATGGACGGAAAAAGCGGCGCGATCAGCCACCGGTCGAGCCCCACCAGCCCGAAGCCGAGGGCCAGCAGCGTCACGGCCTTCCATTCGTAGGCCACGTCCCAGTCGTTCGATTTCATCTGTGTCTCCATGAGCCGGCCGCCGCGCGCGGAAGGCATTCGCTGGCGCTCGCCGCGCCGTCGGGTTCGTTGAACTCAAAACAGGTGTCGAGCCGCGCGCTTCGCGATGCGGGATCGACGCGGCAAAGATAGGCGCAACCGCAGTGCATCCGGTACGGGACGGCGGCCGAATACGTCATTCGCGAATCGCAAACAATGGTGCGCGGCGATGCGCCGGCGCGCGCCCTCAAGGCCCGGCGGCAAGCGGCGCGTGCTAATCGTGCGCACTTTCAGCGCCCCTGGTACAAGCCCGGATAGACGCGCGCGCGGCCGGCGGGCGGTTGGGTGCCGTTGCCGCGATGCGCTTCATCCCGTGGTTCACGCCCCGCTCTGCCGCATTGCCATTACCGCATCAGCCCGACCAGCCCAAGCGCGATACCCGGCACCAGAATCACCGCGACCAGCGCGACGATATTGGCGACCAGGAACGGGATCGTCCCGCGAAAGATCGTACGGATCGACAGATCGGGCAGCATCGTCTTCACCATGAACACGTTCATGCCGACGGGCGGATGGATCATGCCGATTTCCATCATCATCGCGACGTAGATGCCGAACCAGATCATGTTCGCGCCGAGCGGCTGCACGATCGCGGCGAACACGGGAATCGTCAGCAGCATCATCGCGAGCGCTTCCATCAGCGAGCCGAGCACGATGTAAATGACCGTGATGACCGCGATCACGCCGAGCAGCGGCAGGTGCAGCGCATGAATCCACGCGACCAGCGTCGCGGTCAGCCCGGACAGCGTGATGAAGTTCGCGAACACCATGCCGCCAAACGCAATCGCGAAGATCATCGCGGTGGTTTTACCGGCTTTGTCGGCGAGTCGCTAGCGCGACATGGAATCGACGACGCGTCTGTCGCGCCGCTTTTGCAAGCGAGCCCGAAGCGCTCGGAGGCGTGACGGAAAACTAAACCCGATTTGCCATTAGCAGTAGCGTTTCGCCATCCTGTACAACATTCCCGCGTTGATTCAGCACGCTCAGCTTGAGCGTCGCGATCCCTCGGTCGATGCGTTTCGTCACACGCTTGCCGACGACCTCGATGTTTACATGAATGCGGTCGCCGATGAAGAGCGGCGCCCGGAACGCCCAGTTCCAGCCCAAGGTCGCAAGTGCGCTCATGCGAACCGCAGAGCGCGTCTTCAGGCCATCGGTGAGTGCCAGGCCAAGCAGTCCGTGCGCGATCCGGCCGGGAAATCCCGCCTGTTGCGCGGCTACATCGTCGAGATGGATGTCGTACATGTCGCCCGAGACTCCGGCGAAATTGACGATGTGCGCTTCCGTCACCGTCATGCCGGACGTGACGAAATGATCTCCTATCTCGATGTCGTTCAGATCATACATGCCCGGCGTAAGCAAACGCCCCCGCCGTACGGAATCACTTTCGCTCTGAAATTGCGTCATGTCCCCTCTCTCCTTGTGCCTGTTTTGATTCGATTCACCTGTCTTCAACAAACCGTTTGCAGCCTCTGCGCTCACAACCCGAACGTCTGCATGACGAGCCGCATGCGCTGCACGGCGAGATCGGGATCGCGCAGCAGATTCGCGGCATCGGCGAGCCGGAAGACGTCCGCCAGATAAAGCGGCGGACGCGCGCCGTGATGACCGCCGAGCATGAAGAAATGCGGCTGGAATCCGTTCAGATACGCGAGAAAGACGACGCCCGTCTTGTAGTATTGCGTCGGCGCGCGAAAGATGTGGCGCGAGAGCGCCACCGTGGGCGCGAGCAGGCGGTCGTAGCGGGCGAGATCGCCGGCGGCGAGTGCGGCGAGCGCCTGCGATGCAGCCGGCGCGATCGCATCGAAAATGCCGAGCAGCGCGTGGGAATAGCCCTGGTCATCGCCCTTGATGAGCGTCGGATAGTTGAAATCGTCGCCGGTGTACATCCTGACGCCTTCGGGCAGGCGGCGCCGGAAAGCGATCTCGCGGGCGTCGTCGAGCAGCGAAATCTTGATGCCGTCGATCTTGCGCGCATTCTCCTCGATGACGGCGAGGCACGCATCGGCCGCTTCGTCGAGATTTTCGCTGCCCCAGTAGCCTTTGAGCTCGGGATCGAACATGTCGCCGAGCCAGTGCAGGATCACGGGCTTTTCGCACATCGCGAACACCTCGCGATACACACGCAGATAATCGTCGCGATGCCTCGCCACGCGGGCCAGCGCGCGGCTCGCCATCAGGATCACCTGACTGCCAGTGCGCTGAATGGCTTCGAGCTGCATGCCATAGGCGCGGATGACGTCATCGCAGGAAGAAGCCAGATGCGCGGGCAGATGATCCGTGCCGCAGCCCGACGCGATTTGCGCATTGGGCAGATCGCGCGTTTCCTGCATCGTGCGCTCGACGAGTTCGCGCGCGGTTTCCCACGTGAGGCCCATGCCGCGCTGCGCGGTGTCCATCGCCTCGGCGATGCCGAGCCCTTGTCCGATCAGATATCGCCGGTATTCGATCGTGCGCGCCCAGTCGAGCGCCGCGGGCTGATTCACCTCACCGCTCTTCAGCGGATCGGCGACGACGTGCGCCGCGGAATAGGCAATGCGGTTGAATGGCGCACCCGCCCGCGCGCCGCTGATCGGATCGCCTTTGAGCGTGTAGTTTTCGAACTCGCCGGAAGCGGTCGGAAGAACGATATGCATGGTCGTGAGGATCGGAAGTGTCGGTTAGGCGTGCGTGCCGGAAAAGCATGCAAACGATGCGGGCATGTCGATCCCGAAGAACTTCGCGAATGCCGCGAGTTGTCCTTCGATCATCGGCCGTCCGTTGGTCGCGCGGCAGCCGCATCGCCGCGCGTGGGCGAGAAGCGGCGTTTCGGCGGGCGTCATGATGATGTCGACGACCTGCAACGCGGCCGGAAATACACCGAAGGACGCCGGCATGCCGTCGCCCGGTTTCATTCCGACGGGCGAACAGTTGACGAGCAGGTCCACGCCCGCGACGTTCGCCGGATCGACATCGACCTTTGCCGCGCAACCGGGATAAAAGCGATTCAGCCGCGCCGACAGTTGCTCGGCCGACTCGCGCCGCGGATCGCTCAACGCGACGCTCGCCGCGCCCGCCGTCGCCAGCGCATGCGCCACCGCCGCGCCGGCGCCGCCCGCGCCCAGTTGCTTCACATGCCTGCCGTGCACGTCGAAGCCGAGCCGTGTCAGTCCCTGCACGAGCCCCGTTCCGTCGAACATGTCGCCGAACCACGTTCCGTCCGGCTGTTGCCGCATCACGTTGATCGCGCCGACGCGATGCGCCGTGTCCGATATCGCATCGACCATCGAGATCGCCCGAACCTTGTGCGGCACGGTGACGACGAGGCCGTCGAGGTTGCCGAGCGCCTGAAGCCCCGCGACGGTCGGCTCGAACACGTTCACCGGCACGTCGAACGGCAGGCAAACCGCGTTGACGCCGCCGGCGTCGAAGAGCGCGTTCATCAGCTGCGGCGTCTTCACCTGAGTGACCGGATTGCCGACGATGCCGAAGAGCCGCGTCGATCCGTCGATGCGATCGGCGTGCGGTTCGCGTCTCACGGTTGACGCTCCGCGAACGCGGCAAGGCGCGGATGCCGCGACCAGCTCTGCGACGCCATTTCGGCATCGAGGCCCATCGGCTCGGGACGGAACAGACGCGCGTCCATCAGCTTGAGATTGGACGAGATCACCGGCCGGAACGCCATGTGTGCAAGCACGTCGCGTTCGAGATCGATGCCCGGCGCGATCTCGATGAGTTCGAGCGCGCCGTCGATCGCGCGGAACACCGCACGCTCGGTGACGAAGAGCGTGGTCTGATTGCGCTCCTGCGCAAACGGTCCGCTATACGACACCTGCTGAAGCTTCGACACGAACTTGCGGTGCGTGCCTTCCTTCAGGATCTGCAACTGGCCGCCTTCGCACGCGACCTGCAGGTTGCCCGCCGTGAACGTGCCGCCGAAGACCATCTTGCGCGCATTCTGGCTGATGTTGATGAAGCCGCCCACGCCGATCAGCCTGTTCGCGAAGCGGCTGATGTTGACGCTGCCCTGCGCGTCGATCTCCACCGCCGAAAGAAACGCGATGTCGATGCCTCCGCCATCATAGAAATCGAACTGATACGGCATGTCGACGATCGCGCTGTAATTGCGCGCGGCACCGGCATCGAGTCCGGCGGCGGGCGCGCCGCCGATCAGCCCTTGCTCGTTGGTGAGGACGATGTGATGCAGCACGTCCTCTTCCGCCGCGACCAGCCCGATGCCTGTGCAGACACCCGAACCGACGTTGCACACCGCACCCATGCGCAACTCCATCGCAAGACGCCGCGCGATGATCTTGCGTTCGTCGAGCGGCAGGCGCGGAAAGCCGCCGAGCGGAATGCGCATCTCTCCGGTGAACGACGGATCGTAGGCCGTCTGATACGTCACCGGCTGATCCGCTTCGACGACCACCGCGTCGACGAGCATGCCGGGAATCTTCACGGTCTTCGCGGGCAAGGTGCCGCGCTTCGCGAGCCGCTTGACCTGCACGATCACGAGGCCGCCGTTGCGTTTCGTCGCCTGCGCCATCGAGAGCATGTCGCCGAACACGGCCTCGTGCTCCATCGATACGTTGCCGTCCTCGTCCGAAGTCGTGCCGCGCAGGAACGCGACATCGACATCGAAGGGCTTGTAGAACAGCCACTCCCGGCCTTCGAGCTCGATCAGGCTGACGAGCTTGTCGTCGCTCGGCGCGCCCTGAAGGCCGCCGTCGTTGCGTGGATCGACGAAGGTATGCAGTCCGACATGACTGATAAGCCCTGGCCGGCCCGCCGCCATCTCACGCGTAAGCTGCGAGAGCGCACCCTGCGGCAACGTCCACGCTTCGATCTCCTTGTTCAGCGCCATTTGCGCGAGCGGCGGCGAATCGACCAGCGTGCCGCACACGACGCGCTTGAGAAGGCCCGCATGCGCGAGACGGGACGCGCCGCGCTCGCCGCGATCGCCGAGACCGACCGGATGCACCGAGGTCAACCGACGCGGCTCGCCTTGCGCGAGAAAGCGCCGCTCGAGCGCCTCGATGAGCGCCTCCGGCACGGCGTGTCCGCTTCCCGATCCGCCGATCATCAAAGTGTCGCCATCTTTCAGCAGGGATGCGGCCTGGTCGGCGGTCAAAATTTGCATGTTCTCTACTCCGGTTCTGTCTGTTTATGCGTGCGCGATGCGCCCTGTCAGGCCATCGCGATCTTTCGAGGTCTCACACCGCCGGGCGCGACTCCTGGAACGCGGGATGATCGTCCCGATGGCGCGAGAGGTTTTTGCCGATCAGCGCTGCGATCAGGGTGAGCAGGCAGAAGACAGCGAGGAACACCATGACGTAGGTTGGCTTGCCGTTCGCATAAGCGACGAGCGCGGTCGCGATGAACGGCGTCGGCCCGCCTATCAGCGCGCCGGAAAACTCGCGGCACATCGCGATGCCGGAGAAGCGATACTGCGTCGGAAACAGATTCGACAGGAACGCACCCTGCGCACCGCACGTGCAACCCCAGCTGATTCCGTAGACCGCGCTCATCGCGATCGTGGCGAGCACGACGTCCTTCGAATCGATCGCTTGGAACAACGGCCACACGAGCGCGAGCGCGATCATCGCGCCGGCCGCGAACACGTTGCCGCTGCCGTACTTGTCGGCGAGCATGCCGCCGACGGGCGCGCAAAAGAGCGAGAAGCCCAGCGCGATGATCAGCACCACCAGGCTGTCCGACTTCGCCATGCCGACCGTGTTGGTCATGTAGCTCAGCGCGAAGGTGTTGAGCACGTAGCTGAGCGCCTGATGGCCGCCCATCGCGAAGAAGCCGCACAGCAGCTCGCGCCGGCTATTGCGGAACAGGTCGGCTACCGGCACCTTTTCCGCCTTGGACTTCGCGCTCGCCTTTTCCATCGCCGCAACGTATTCGGGCGTCTCGTCGAGTTTCGAGCGGATATAGATCGCGACGCCGAACAACGCCAGCGACAGGAGGAACGGCACGCGCCACGCCCAGGTGAACAGGATGTCTTCCGGCACGTACGAGATCATCAGGAACGTCGCGATCGCGATCATCACGCCGAAGTTGGTAGCGGCGTTCGGAATCGACGTGAAGAACGCGCGACGGCTCGGCGGCGTGTACTCGGCGATCAGTGTGATCGCGCCGGCCAGCTCGGCGCCCGCGCCGAAGCCCTGCATCATGCGCAGCAGCACCAGCAGGATCGGCGCGATCACGCCCGCCTGCTGCCAGGTCGGCAGTATCCCTAGCCCAACCGTGGCCGCGCCCATGATCGTCACGCAGAACACGAGCGCCGGCTTGCGGCCGTATTTATCGCCGATATGCGAAATGACGATGCCGCCGAGCGGCCGGATGATGAAGCCGACCGCGAACGTCGCGAACGCGGCGAGCGTGCCCGCCAGCGACGACAACTGCGGAAAGAACAGCTTGTTGATGATGAGGCCCGATGCCGCCGCATAAAGCCCGTAGTCGTACCACTCGATGATGGTGCCGAGCGTCGACGCGAACACGGCGCGCCGGATGTTCCTGCGATCTGCTTTCTGCGCGTGTGCTGGTTGCATGGCGCTGTCTCCTGCTTCTCTTGTTTGATTTTGTGCGACGCCGCTCTATCACGGCGTTCGTTGACGGATTTCGCTGTGGATCAGGATCGGCCCGAACGGTTGCCGAATGCGTTGGCGCCCTCCTCGTAGTTGCCCGAGGCGAAGCAGAGCGACGTCAGCTCGTTCTCGTAGCGGATGCCCTGTTCGACGCTCATCGAAAGCGACGCGCGCACGGCCGCCTTGACCGACTGCGTCGCGATCGGGCTGAACTCGGCCATCCTGCGGCACAGCGCCAGCGCGCTTTCGAGGACGGCTTCGTCCTCGACCACCATCTCGACCAGACCGATGCTGCGCGCCTCGTTCGCGTCGATCGTGTCGCCCGTCAGCAAGAGACGCATGGCCTGTCCGTAGCCGACGAGGCGCGGCAGCATCTGCGACGCACCGCCGCCGCCCACCCAGCCGCGCAGCACTTCGGGCGCGCCGAACTTCGCGCTCCGGCCCGCGACGCGGACATCGGCGCCGAGCATCATCTCCAGGCCGCCGCCCAGCACCCATCCCTTCAATGCCGCGACGACGGGCTTGGTGAAGTCGCGGATCACCATCGCGTAATCGGTGCGGGCGCGAAATTCCCATGCCGTGCGATACGTCTTGAGCGAATGAAGATCGCTTCCCGCGCTGAATGCGCGCTCGCCTTCGCCGCGCAGCAGCACCGCGCGAATGGCGTCGTCGCGCTCGATGTCTTGCCGGATGCCGACCAGCGTCTCCGTCATCTCGGGCGTCATCGCGTTCATCTTCTCCGGGCGATTGATGACGATCTCGGCAACCGCACCGTGTTTGCGCACCACCATGTGTTCCTGCATCGTGCCTCCTTTTTCCACTGCCGAAGCAGTGATGCCTCATTCGAGTTTTCCCCTATACTTACTTACTAGTAAGTATCTTTGTTTGGCGGACATTAACATCATTGCGGACCGGTACGCAACGGAATTTTTGAGGAGGAGGCGAATGAGACGCGCGCAGTCGTTTGCGGACGAGCCGAAGGAACAGCCTGCGAATGAGGGTCGTGTAAAATCAGCCGCGCAAAAGTACCGGATCAGCGAGCGCTGCACACCCCGCTCCGCACTATCCACGCCCGATGCTTCGCCCCGCATGAGGCCAAGTCTCCACTCCGATCCTCGCCGAGGTGAAACGTTGAGTCAGAACGACAAAACCGACAAAACCAGTTCCGCGCCGAAGAAGGCCGCGATGTACGACAGCATCAAGGACGTGGCCAGGAAGCTCCTTATCGCGCACGGCTATCACAAGACGACGTTCGGCGTGATCGCCAAAGAACTGGGCATCACGACGACCAACATCCACTATCACTTCGGCAACAAGAACAGCCTCGTCGAGGAAGTGGTGAAGGATTACGTGGCCGGGGCAATCGCCGGGCAGAAGACAATCTGGCTCGATGAGACGATGTCGCTGCAGGAGAAGGTTCTGGCGGAAATCGCGTTCAACCGCACGCTTTACCGCAGATACAACCCGAGCGGCAGAACGCGCAAGCCGTGGAGTTTGATCGGACGTCTGCGCCTCGAAGGCGACGTCCTGACCGACGAGGCGCGCGCGGCGCTTGCCGGTTTCACCACCGAGATTCATGGGGCGATCGAATTCGCCGTCGAGCATGCGAGCCGCAGCGGCGAGCTGAAACGCGATACGCCGAAAGAAGACCTGATCTTTCTGCTGGCACATCTGGTCGACAGTCTTTCGGTGTTTGCGCAGGACGCCGGCGGCTTCGAGCGCGTCGAGCAGTTCATGAAGTCTTTCTCGCGCGTGGTTCTGGCCAGGTACACCAATCCGAAGTGACGGGACGACGTCCCTTTTGACCGCATAAAGATAACTTCCGACGACCCGAAAACGTCATTGCCCGCTGGACAATTAGATCGATCTACCTTATTGTCTCCGGGTGTCATCGACGTGACCGGACGGAGACAATAGATGAGCGAAACCGGCTTCAATATCGCCGTGGTCGGTGCGGGCATGGCATCCGCGCCGCATCTGGCGAGCCTTCTGGAATTGCGGAATCGGGCGACCGTGCGCCACGTCGTCGCGCGTTCCGAGGAGCGCGCAGGCGCGTTCGCCCGTCAATTGCCGCACGCCCGCGTGACGCTGGATCTCGACACCGCGCTCGCGGACGAAAACATCAACGGCGTGCTGCTGCTGACTCCGCCGAACACGCATCTGGAACTCGGCACCAAGATCGCGGCGGCCGGCAAGCATCTGCTGATCGAGAAACCGATCGACGTCACTACTTCCCGCGCGCGCGAACTGGTCGCGATATGCGAAGAGCACGGCATCGTCGCGGCGGCGGTACTGCAGCACCGGACACGCGAAGCATCGCGCAAGCTGCGCCAGCTGCTCGACGCACGCGCGCTAGGCGACATCCACAGCGCGGGCATCGCCGTTCCGTGGTGGCGTCCGCAGTCCTATTACGATGAACCCGGGCGCGGCACGCTGGCCCGCGACGGCGGTGGCGTGCTGATGACGCAGGCTATCCACACGCTGGATCTTTTCTTGTGGCTGGTCGGCCGCCCTGACGAAGTCTTTTCATACGCGATAACCAGCCGGGGACACCAGATGGAATGCGAGGACACCGTGGCGGGCGTCATGAAATATCGAAGCGGCTGCGTCGCGTCGCTGCACGCCAGCACAGCGATCTTCCCCGGCTTTCCCGAACGCATCGAAATCAGCGGCAGCAACGGCAGCGCCACGCTCAGCGGCGGCAGGCTCACCGTGCATTACACGAACGGCACCGTGATGGCGGAAGGCGAAACGGCTTCGCTCGGTTCCGGGGCAAACCCGATGGCCTTCTCGCATCACGCGCACCAGGCCGTCATCGCCAATTTCATCGACGCCGCCACGCACGGAGCCGAGCCGGTCGCCTCACTGAAGAGCGCGCTCGACGTCCATCTGCTGATCGACGCGCTGATTGCGTCGTCGGCCAATCATCGACCCATGCCCATCAACCCAGGTTCGCCATCATGACTTCCATATTGAATGCCGCCGTCGCCGGAGACACTCGCCTCTTCGCCATCGTCGGCAACCCGATCGCGCAAGCGCGCTCGCCGCTGGTTTTCAACGAGATCTTTCAGCGCATGGGCCTGAATGCGGTGCTCGTGCCCATGCAGATTCCCGCCGCGTCGCTCGCGACGGCGATCGCCGGGCTGAAGACCATCGGCAATCTCGATGGCATCGTCGTCACGGTGCCGCACAAGATATCGATGACCGGCCTCGTCGACCGGCTGCTGCCCATCGCGCAGAAAGTGGGCGCCATCAATTGCATGCGCCGCACCGAATCCGGCGAGTGGATCGGCGAGATGTACGACGGCGAGGGCTTCACGCGCGGACTGAGCAAACAGGGCCACGAGCCGCGCGGCATGTCGGTGTTTCAGGCGGGCGCCGGCGGAGCCGGAAAGGCGCTGGCCCATGCGCTGGCCAGCGCGGGTGTGAAATCGCTGCAATTGATCGACGTGGACCGGGCGAAGCAGGACGCGCTGATCGCGGAGCTCGCGCAGGCTTATCCGGGGCTGAACGTCTCGGCCGGGAGCACCGAACCCGAGGGCGTCGATATGGTCGTCAACGCCACGCCTTGCGGCATGACCGGCGACGATCCGCTGCCGTTCAGCATCGACCGGCTGGACCGCCGTGTCCTGGTGGCGGACATCATCATGAAGCCGGAACGGACCCAGTTGCTGTGTCACGCCGAAGAACGCGGCCACCGCATCCATCTTGGGCGCCATCTGCTGGAGAATCAGGCGGAAATCGTCGCCGAGTTTTTCGGCCTCAAGCCGATCTGACCGGGAACGGGGCCTTGCGGCCGATTCGGATACACTCTGGGCATATGACTCATCGACCGTTCCAATGACCCGAGGCAAACCAGGTTCTCCCGTCACCCTGCTGGATATCGCCAACGATCTCGGCCTCTCCAGGGCAACTGTCTCGCTCGTGCTGCGCAACAGCCCGCGCATCTCCGAAGCCACGCGGGAGCGCGTACTGGAAGCGTTCAAGCGCAAAGGCTACGTCTACAACCGCCACGCGGCGGGCATGCGCAGCAATCAGACGAACACCGTCGGCGTCGTCGTCAACGACATCGCCAACCCTTACTTCAGCATGCTGGTGCGAGCCATCGAGGCCAGCCTCAGCACGCAGGGATTCGTCACGCTGCTCGGCAATACCGACGAATCGCTCGAGCGGCAAAGCCGCTTTTTCGACACCGTGAGGCAGCACAACATCGACGGCCTCATCGTCTGTCCGACCGAATCGACCACCGCCGCGCAGATGCGCCAGGTGCTTGCGTGGGGGATTCCGTGCGTGTTCGCATCGCGCTATGTCGCCGGGCTTCAGGCCGATTACGTCGGCGTGGACAATCGCCGCGGCATGGCGCTCGCGACCTCGCATCTGATTTCGCTCGGCCATCGACGCATCGCGATGATCGGCGGCATCATGCACGCCTCCACCGGCAGCGACCGGGCCGAGGGCTATCGCGAGGCGCTGCGCGCCGCGAAGATCAAGCTCGACGAGCGGCTGCTCGTGCCGTCGCCGCTGACGCGTGACGACGGCAAGCGCATCATCACCGAACTCCTCAATCTGAAGAATCCGCCGACGGCCGTGGTGTGCGGCAACGACATCGTCGCCTTCGGCGTGATGCTCGGTCTGCGCGCCCACGGCATCGAGCCCGGCGCCGACTTCGGCGTCGTGGGCTTCGACGACGTGCCCGAAGCTTCGCTTTGGGAGCCGCCGCTCACCACGGTCCAGGTCTTGCAGGACGACATCGGCCGCGCCGCCGCCGACCTGCTGCTCAAGCGCATGACGGAGCCATCGCGCACGCCCACGCGCATCGTCTCCGAGCCCGTTCTCGTCATACGCGGAACCTGCGGCGCGCGCAAATAACCGTTTCAACCCCGAACACGCTCCGTTCGGGTTTCCCTTAGCAAAATCCACTTGCACCGCATCGGCACTGCTTTTACCCTATAGTAGATCGATCTAACTCGCTTTCGCAGTCTGACGCGGCAGCAACGCGGCCGGTTTTGGCCGTCTTTCCGCGCCGCCTTCATCGCAGTTCAATATGGACACCAGAACCATAGGAATCCGATATATGCGTGACTACCTTCTCTCTCGCCGCAGGATGTTGATGCTCACTGCTGCGTCCGCGGCCGCGGGTTGCCTGCCGCGCGTCGCCAGTGCGCAAAGCCAGACGATCCGTATCGGCGATGTCGTGGATCGCCACAATCCGGAAGTCATCACCGAGAACGTGATGGCCAAGCGGCTGAAGGAAACGACCGGCTTCGACGCACGGGTGTTTCCGGACGGCGTCCTCGGTTCTCATACCCGCATGAACGAGCAACTGCGCAACGGCACGCTCGAGGTCACGGTCACGAACGTGGCGGACCTCGAAGGCTACGACAAGCGTCTGGGCCTGTTCGCCATGCCGTTCGCGTTTCCCGACCGGCAATCGCTCTTCGCGGCTCAGGACGGCGCGCTCGGCAAGGCCTACGCCGGCATCCTCGACAATCTCGGCTTCGTGCTGCTGGGCTGGTTCGACTCGGGCTTGCGCAGCGTCTACAACCGCACCCGCCCCATCCACGAACCCGGCGATCTGAAGGGCCTGAAGATCCGCACACAGGGCAACCAGATCATGATCGCGACGTTCAATCAGCTCGG
The DNA here is from genome assembly GCF_900177725.1 of Paraburkholderia susongensis. GTDB lineage: Bacteria > Pseudomonadota > Gammaproteobacteria > Burkholderiales > Burkholderiaceae > Paraburkholderia > Paraburkholderia susongensis. Next base: position 92,861 of record NZ_FXAT01000012.1, read on the forward strand.
CGCGCAGGCAACGCCGCTGGACACGACCCAGATCTACTCCGCGCTACAGCAGGGCGTCGTCGACGGCGCCGAGAACTCGGTCACCTTTTTCGTCCAGCAGCACCATAGCGAAGTGGCGAAGTACTACTCGTACACGGACCACTTCTTCTCGATCGATCCGATGCTGGCCAGCAAGAAGTGGTTCGATGCGCTCGAGCCCAGGAAGCAGGACGCCGTGAAGGAAGCCGCCGCGCAGGCTCAGCAGCATGAGCGGGAGCTGTGGCTGGCTTCGGATGCGAAAAATCTGGCCGAAGCGAAAAAGTCCGGCGTCGCGTTCAACGACACGAACCTCCCCGCGTTCCAGGCAGCGGTCAAACCGGTCTATTCAAAGTACCGCTCGAACTTTGCCGAACTGGCCAGCTACCTACCAGCTCTCGGATAACCAGCCACAGGTTCCCCGACATGAAACCCGAACCGCATTCGCGCGTGCCCCGGGACAGCATCAACAACGCTGCGGTGTTTCGCGTACTCGCGAGCGCCGAAGACATGCTGATTGCCGTCCTCGTTTTTGCGATCTTCTGCGTCGTGCTGGCAGGCATCCTGTCCCGCTTCGTTTTCCACGTCTCGCTGTCGTGGAACATCGAGGTCAGCGTCACGTTGATGATCTGGATGACCTTCATCGGCATCGCGGTCGGGGTGCGCGACCGGGTGCACGTCGCCTTCGAGCTCTTCGAAGAAAAACTGAGCGGCCGCTGGCTCGCGCTGGCGTCCTTCGTCCAGATGCTGCTGATGGGCTTCCTGCTGGTCGCGCTCGCCTGGGGCGGTTGGCAGTTCATGCAGCTCGGGCTCAACCAGATCACGCCGAGCGGCATCCCGCAATGGATCTCGTTCGCCGCCATCCCGGCGGGCAGCGCGCTGGGGCTGCTGCACCTGCTGGCCCACGCATGGGACGTGGCCGTCAATGTCGATCTGGACACCGGGGCGCGGCATGGCCACGGCCATACCGAGACGAGGACGCAATGATTCTTACCGTCGGACTACTCGCGCTGTTCGTGCTCGTCGGCGCGCCGATCATCGCATCGCTGGGCGTGGTGGGCACTATCGACGGCCTGCTCAACGGCCTGCCGCTGACCAACATCGCCCAGGCGATGTATCACGGCGTCGACTCGTTCACGCTGCTCGCCGTGCCTCTGTTCATCCTCGCGGGCGAGATTCTGTTTCACTCGGGCTCGGCGGGACGTCTGGTCAATTTCATGAATCTGCTGGTGGGACGCGTGCCCGGCGGGCTGGGCGTGAGCGCCGTCGCCTCGACGATGGTGTTCTCCGGGCTCAGCGGTTCGGTCAACGCGGATGCCGCCGCGATCAGTTCGGCCATGCTGCCTTCGATGGAAAAGGCCGGCTACCGCAAGGAATGGTCGTCCGCGATCATCGCGGCGGCGGCCGGGACCGGCATCCTGATTCCGCCGTCGATCACCATCATCGTGCTGGCGACCGTCGCGAACATGTCGGTCACCAAGTTGTTCCTCGCGGCGACGCTGCCCGCGATCCTGGTCGGCGTCACGAAGATGTTCATCATCATGTACCGGGCGCGCTCGGAGCCGCCGGTGGCGCCGGTCCACTTCAGCGTGCGCGAGCTGGGCCGGGCGTTCGTGCTCGCCATCCCGGCGCTGGGCGCGCCGATCATCATCCTCGGCGGGATCTTCATGGGCTTCTTCACGGCGTCCGAATCCGCGGCAGCGGCAGTGGCCTACGTGACGATCATCACGCTGTTGCAGCGATCGATCCCCCATCGCGCGTGGGTGGGCATCCTGATCAAGGCCGGCCGCACCAGTGCGATCGTGCTGTCGCTGGTGGGAGTCGCGCAGATTATGGGGTACATGCTCGCGTACAACTCGGTGGGCGAGCAGGTGGCCGATTTCGCGTCGCAACTGACCGGCAACAAGTTCATTTTCACGGTGTTCATCGTGGTGGTGTTCTGGCTGCTGGGCGCCCTTCTCGACGGCATTCCCGCGCTCATCCTGCTGATTCCGCTGTTCCTGCCGATCGCGCAGGACGCCGGCTTCAGCGACATCCACTTCGCGATCCTGGCCATCGCCATCGTCGGCATCTCGCTCGTGACGCCGCCGATCGGCACGGCCTGTTTCATTGTCACCGGCGTCGCCAACATCAAGATGGTGAATCTGGTACGGCCCATGCTGCCATTCATGGGCATCATGTTCGTGACCATCCTGCTGCTGGCTTTCGTGCCGGCGTTCTCCGAATGGCTACCTCATCTCCTGTACTAGCGCCGCGCCACGGACGGCCGCTGGCGCTCGTCACGGGCGCGCGCCGCGGCATCGGCGCAAGCATCGCGGCCGAGCTGGCGCAGCGCGGCTTCGACCTTGCATTGATCGACATCGATGAGGACGGTGCGCGCGAAACGCTGGCTGCCGTGGAATCGCACGGCGCACGCGCACGCTTCTACCGGCACGATCTGGCCGATGGCGTCGCGCATCGCGCACTGGTCGAACGCATCGTCTCGGAGAGCGGCCCGATCGCCTGCCTGGTCAACAACGCGGGCGTGTCCGCCGACCAGCGCGGCGACCTGCTGGAACTCGGCGAACGCTCGTATGACCGGGTCGTCGACATCAACATGCGCGGAACGTTCTTTCTCACTCAGGCCGTGGCGCGCCACATGGCCACGACCGCCAGCGACGACGCGCGCAGCATCGTCACGGTCTCGTCGGTCAGCGCCGAACTGGCGTCGACGGAGCGCGGCGAATACTGCATGTCCAAGGCCGGGTTGGGCATGCTCACCAAGCTTTTCGCGCTGCGCCTCGCACCGCTCTCCATCGGCGTGTTCGAAGTGCGGCCCGGCATCATCCGCACACCGATGACGGAAGCCGTCGCCGCGCGCTACGACGAACGCATCGCCGAAGGGATCGTTCCAATGCGGCGCTGGGGCGTTCCACAGGACGTCGCCTCGGCCGTGGCGACATTGGCCTCAGGGCAGATGGCGTTCGCCACGGGCAGCGTGCTCAACATCGACGGCGCGCTGTCCATCCCGCGCCTGTGAGCCTCGACGCACTTTCATTCCAATTCACCGATCGCGACATGAACACCATCCAACTCCCGACTCCCACCGGAGCACTCGAACGCTACACGCTCGTGGGCACGCCGCTGCAGGTCGGCCGCCCCGCCGTTCCCTTCAATCGCATCGCGCTGTCGGCCGCGCACGTCGTCGCCGATCCGTTCGCGGACGTCGATCCGTCCAGCGGCGGCAAGATCGACTGGGACAAGACGCTCGAATATCGCCGCTATCTGGCCAGCCTCGGTCTGGGCATCGCAGAGGCGATGGACACTGCGCAGCGCGGAATGGGCCTCAGCTGGCAAGAGTCGTTGCAGTTGATCCGCCGCACACGCGCGGAGCTATCCGACAGCCGCGTGCCCATCTTCAACGGCTGCGGCACGGACCACCTCGATCCCGCCTCGGTCGATTCGCTCGACGCCGTCGTCGATGCCTATCTGCAACAGGTCGACGCGATCCAGACCGCCGGCGGGCGTCTGATCCTGATGGCCAGCCGGGCGCTCGCGCGCGTGGCCCGTTCGCCCGACGACTATGTCTCCGTGTACCGCCGCGTGCTCGCGCAAGTGGATCAGGCGGTCATCCTGCATTGGCTGGGCGACATGTTCGATCCCGCTCTCGCCCGCTACTGGGGCACCGATGATCTGACGGCCGCGCGCGACGTGGCCCTGCAGGTCATGACGGAGTCCGCGCACAAGGTGGACGGCATCAAGGTCTCCCTGCTCGACAAGCAACGCGAGATCGACATGCGCCGCCTCCTGCCGGCCGGTGTGAAGATGTACACCGGCGACGACTTCAACTATCCCGAGCTGATCGCCGGCGACGAGCAAGGCTATTCGCACGCGCTGCTGGGCATCTTCGACGGCATCGCGCCCGCGGCCTCCGCCGCGCTCAGCGAACTGGCAGCCGGACGTCGTGATCGTTTCGACGAAATTCTGGCGCCGACGGTGCCGCTGTCGCGTCACATCTTCCGCGCGCCGACGCGCTTCTACAAAACGGGCATCGTGTTCCTCGCCTTCCTGAACGGCCATCAATCGCACATGACGATGCTGGCCGGACAACAGGCCATGCGTCCGCTGCCGTATTTCGTCGATCTGTTCAAGCTGGCCGACGCGGCGGGTCTGCTGATGCAGCCCGAACTCGCGATCGCGCGCATGAAGACGGTCCTCGCCTGCTACGGCATATCGCAAGAATGAGCCGGACTGAGGAGGCATCGATGGGACAGATTCTTTCGCGCCGCGAAGGCGCGGTGCTCACGCTGGAGCTCAGCAATCCGGGCAAGGCCAACGCGCTCGACTTCGCGATGCTGGCCGCGCTCGACGAGCAGATTGCACGGATCGGTGAGGACGACACCATCCGCGCGGTCGTGCTGCGCGGCACGGCGGGCGGTGTCTTCTCTTCCGGTGCCGACATCCGCGAATGGTCGACGCTGGACCCGCAAGCATTCGCGACCCAATGGATCGGCGAGGGCAACGCGGTGTTCCGGCGCTTCGAGCGGCTGCGCTGCCCGACCGTGGCCGTCATCGAGGGACTGTGCTTCGGCGGCGGCCTGGAGCTCGCGCTGTGCTGCGATCTGCGGCTGGCGGGCACCGGCGCACGATTGCGCTTTCCCGAAGTCGCCATCGGCGCCATTCCCGGCTGGGAGGGCGGCGACCGATTGCAGCGCATCGCGGGCCGCGGGCGCGCGCTCGAGGCGGTGCTGCTGTCGCGCGAAATCGATCCGCCGGCCGCGTTGCAGTGGGGCATCGTCAATGCCGTCTGCGCGCCGCAGGAAGTCGAAGCCCGGCTGGAGGAATGGACCGCGCGTCTGTGCCGGATATCGCCGCGCGCCGCCGCGCTGGCCAAAGCCCTGATCGTCGATGACGACAAAGATCCACACGCAGCCTATCCGGCGGCCGCGCTCGCGGTCCGCTCCAGTCCCGACGCGGAGCTCGGCATCCGCGCCTTCTTTGCGAAGACGGCCGCCGTCTTCTGACGCCATGAACATACTTTTCCAACGCACCCATCAACGATCTTTCGGCACCTGGCCGCTAAACGGGCGGCAACTGCTGGACGCGCTGCAGAGCGCCGTCGAGATCGGCTACCGCGCGATCGACACCGCGCAGCTCTACGACAACGAAATCGGCGTCGGCTCATCGCTGCGCGTCATCGGCATCCCGCGCGACGAGTTGTGCATCACGACCAAGATCGCGCCCGCGAACGATTCCGACGAACGTTTCATGCCGTCGCTGCGCGAAAGCCTCGAGAAGCTGAAGATCGATCGGGCCGACATACTGCTGCTGCACTGGCCGCCAGCCGACGGCAACGTCGCGCCTTCGGTGCGCCGCCTCGAAGAAGCGGCACGCGCGGGCCTGACACGCCATATCGGCGTCAGCAACTTCAACGCCGCGATGATGCGCGCCGCGAAAGCCGCGACGGCGCTGCCGCTCGTCACCAATCAGGTCGAGTTTCATCCGCTGCTGAACCAGTGCGTCCTGCTGGACACCGCCATCGAGACCGGCATTCCGCTCTCGTCCTACTGTTCGGTCGCGCGCGGCGAGATCTTCAAATATCCGCTATTCGACGAGATCGGCGAGCGCTACGGCAAGTCGGCAGCGCAGGTGGCGCTGCGCTGGATCCTCCAGAAAGGCGTCACGATCAACACCATGTCGACGCAGCGCAGGAACATCGAGGCCAACTTCGACGTGATGGACTTCACGCTGTCCGGCATCGACATGAATCGCATCGACGTGCTGACCAAAACGAATTACCGCATCGTCAATCGCGAACGGGTTCCCCATGCGCCCGAGTTCGACTGATAAGGACAACATCATGAGCAATCCCCTGCTCTTCGACGAAATCGAACCCGGTCTCGCGTTCACGACGTCGGGCATCGTCGTCACCGAGAGCCACGTCGTGCAGTTCGCCGGCATCTCGGGCGACTTCTTCGACGTCCACATGGACGACGAATTCGCGCGCGGCGTCGGCTTTCCCGGCCGCGTCGCGCATGGCCTTCTGTGCCTCGCCATGGTCGACGGTCTCAAGAACCGCGCAACGACGAGCTTCGCCGCGGTCGCGACGCTGGAGTGGACTTATCGCTTTCACAAGCCGGTGCTCATCGGCGACAGGATTCAGGGGCGCATCCGCGTGCTCGACAAGCGCCCGACGCGCCGGTCCGATCGCGGCATCGTGCGTTTGCAGGTCGAAGTGCACAACCAGGACGGCGTGCTGATCCAGGACGGACTCAACGTGCTGATGGTCCGGGCAGACGCGCGGACCGGCAACGAGGAAAAATAAGATGAAGCGTGCAAACCTGACCGATGCGAATTCCATGGCGGCGGCGATCTTCGACGGCGCGGTCGTCGTATTGAGCGGCTCGGGCGGCGGACTGGTCGAGCCCGATCACATCACCGAGGCCATCGAGCGCCGCTTTCTGGCCACGGGCCATCCGCGCGATCTCACGCTGATCCACGCCCTCGGGATCGGCGACGGCGTGACGAGCGGCATCAGCCGCTTCGCGCACGAGGGCATGGTGAAGCGGGTCATCGGCGGCCATTGGACGTGGTCCAGGCCGATGCAGAAGCTCGCCCGCGAGGAACGCATCGAGGCCTACACACTGCCCGCCGGCGTGATCCAGACGCTGATACGTGAAGCCGGCGCGGGCCGCCACGGCCTCGTCACGCACATCGGCCTGGATACCTTCGCCGATCCGCGCCACGGCGGCGGCCGCGTCAACACCCGAGCGCAGGCAGATCTGGTCGAGGTCGTCACACTGGGCGGCAAGGAGCTGCTCTGGTACAAGCCCTTCGAGATCGACTTCGCCATCGTGCGCGGCACCACGGCGGATATGCAGGGCAACCTGACATCTCGTGAAGAGCCGGCCGACATCGACGCTTTCGCCGCGGCGCTCGCCGCGCACAACGGCGGCGGCCGCGTGTTCGCGCAGGTGCGCGACGTCTCCGCCACGCCGATCATGCCGGCGCGCGCGGTCACCGTGCCGGGCGTTCTGGTCGACGATATCTGCGTGTACGCCGACCAGAAGCAGACCACCGCCGCGGGCTACGATCCGGCCATCAGCGGCGAGACGCCGGCGCCCGACACGCGGACGCCGCCGCCGCTGCCCGAGGGCATCCGCTACATCATCGCGAGGCGCGCCGCGAAGGAGCTGGAACCCGGCGCCTGCGTCAACTTCGGCTACGGCCTGCCCGACGGCATTCCCGCAGTGGCGCATGCGGAAGGCGTGGACATCAGTTGGACCGTGATCGAGCAGGGATCGCACAACGGCGAACTGCTGGGCGGCGACCTGTTCGGCGCCACGCGCCATGCGAGCGCGATCCTGAAATCCAACGATCAGTTCGACCTGTTCAGCGGCGGCGGTATCGATATCGCCTTCCTCGGCATGGGCGAGCTGGACGCGCAAGGCAACGTCAACGTCTCCTGGCTGGGCGAGAACATCGTCGGACCCGGCGGGTTCGTCGACATCACGCAGCGCACGCGCAAGGTGGTCTTCTGCGGCACCTTCGAGGCGAAGGGGCTGGAGGTCGAGCTGGAAGACGGACAGGTTCGCATCCGCCGTCACGGCTCGGTTCCGAAGCTGGTCGAGCAGGTCCGCCACATCACGTTCAGCGGCAGGCGGGCGCGCGCGGACGGCCAGCAAGTGATCTACGTCACCGAGCGCGCCGTCTTCGAACTCGCGGCCGAGGGCTTGCGGCTGATCGAGGTCGCGCCGGGCGTGGATCTCGTCCGGGACGTGCTCGAACGCATGCCCTTCGACGTGTCCGTGCACCCGTCGCTGCGCGAGCGTGCGGAGCAGTCGTCGCAGACCGCGACCGCATCCGCGAACTGAAGACGGAGAAAAGCGATGGACTTTACGCTGAGCGACACGCAGAAAATGATGATCGAGACCGCGCGCCGCTTCGTCCGCGCCGAGCTGCAGCCGCTCGAGCAACAGGTGGAGGACGAAGGGGCGCTAGCGCCCGGGATCGCCCGTGGCCTGCAGTCCCGGGCCCGCGCGCTGGGCCTGTACGCGGTCAACATGCCCGCCGAGCTGGGCGGCGGAGGACTGAACACGGTCGACTCGATGCTCTGCGAGGAGCAGTTCGGGCACAGCTCCGACATCCTCGTGCGGCGCGCATTCGGCAACGTCTACGACGCGCTTCTGGCCTGCGAGAGCGAACAGATCGAACGCTGGCTGACACCCGCGATCCGGGGCGAGCGGACCTGCGGCCTCGCGATCACCGAAACCGGCGCGGGCTCGGACGCCCAAGGCATCAGGACCACGGCGCGCAAGACCGCGCTCGGCTGGGTGCTGAACGGCAGCAAGCACTTCATCAGCGATGCGCAATGGAGCGATTTTTTTCTGGTCTCGGCCCGCACCGGCGAGAGGGAAATCTCGCTCTTCGCGGTGGACAAAAACCTGCCCGGTTTCGTCGTCGGAAAGGATCAGCAAATGATGGGGCTGCGCGGCACGCCCCATCACGAGCTGTTTTTCGACGACGTCCCGCTGGAGCCGATGGCCCTGATCGGACGACAGGGCGAGGGATTCAGGCTGGCGATGAACATGCTCGGCCGTGTGCGCCTCGCGCTGATCGGCGCTCGTGGAATCGGCAAGGCTGCGCATGTGCTCGAAATGATGATCGGGTACGCCGGCGACCGGCATCAGTTCGGCGTGCGTATCGGCGACTTCCAGATGATCCAGCAGCTCATCGCCGACAGCGTGATGGAGATCAACGCGGCGCGGCTGATGCTGCTCAACACCGCCAGCATGATGGACGCGGGACAGGACGCGCGCGACTGGATTTCGATGGTCAAGGTGCAGGCCTCCGAGACGCTGGGCCGCGTGGTCGACCGCGCGGTGCAGGTCTTCGGCGGCATGGGTTTCTGCAAGGAGCTGGCAATCGAGCGCTATTACCGCGATGCCCGCGTCTACCGCATCTTCGACGGCACCTCAGAGATACATCGCGGCATCATCGCCCGCAATGCGCTCAAGCGCGGCGCGGCCCTGTTCGACCTTCATCGCTGAGCGCAGGCATCCGACATGAACAAAGTCATCACGGCCGAAGAGGCGGCCCGGCTGGTGAGAACCGGCGATATCGTCAGCATCAGTTCCTCCAGCGCGCTCGGCTGCCCCGACAAGATTCTCGCGGCCATCGGCGAGCGCTTCGAGCGCGAGGGACAGCCGCGCAACCTCACCACCCTGAACCCGATCGCCGCAGGCGACATGTACGGCGTCAAGGGCATCGATCATCTCGCCCGGCCCGGTCTGCTCGCGCGCACGCTCGCGGGCTCGTATCCGAGCGGCCCGTCGTCGCTGCCCATGCCGAACGTCTGGCGCATGATCGTCGAGAACCAGATCGAGGCCTACAACATTCCGAGCGGCATCCTGTTCGACATGCACCGCGACGCCGCCGCGAAGCGTCCCGGCGTGCTGACCAAGGTCGGCATGGACACGTTCGTCGACCCCGACCGGCAAGGTTGTGCGATGAACGCCGCCGCGTCCGCGCGGCCGATCGTGCGCAAGGTGTCCTTCGACGGCCAGGATTGGCTCTACTTTCCGGCGATCGCGCCGCGCGTGGCCATCATCCGCGCGACCACCGCCGATGAAGCGGGCAACCTCGGCTACGAACACGAAGGCGCGTTGCTGGGCGGCATCGATCAGGCTCTGGCCGCGCGCAACAACGGCGGCATCGTGATCGCGCAGGTCAAGCGCGTGGTGAAGTCCGGCACGCTGCGGCCGCACGACGTGCGCGTGCCCTGCAATCTGGTCGATTACGTCGTCGTCGATCCAGACCAGTGGCAGACCACGCAGACGCCGTACGATCCGGCCATCAGCGGCGAAATCACGCTGCCGATGGATTCGTTCGAGCCGACGCCCTGGGGACCGGAGAAGGTCATCGCCCGCCGCGCGGCGATGGAACTCGCGCATGGCTACGCCGCCAATCTGGGCTTCGGCATCTCCGCCAACGTGCCGCGCATCCTGCTGGAGGAAGGCCTGCACGGCGAAGTGACCTGGGCCATCGAACAGGGCGCGGTCGGCGGCATGCCGCTGCTCGGGTTCGCCTTCGGCTGCGCCTCCAACGCGGACGCGATCGTCGCCTCGCCGAATCAGTTCACCTATTTTCAGGGTGGCGGCTTCGACGTCGCGCTGCTTTCCTTCCTGCAAGTCGACGCCGACGGCAGCGTGAATGTCTCCCGGCTCGCGTCGAAACCGTATCTGACCGCTGGCTGCGGCGGCTTCGTCGACATCACCGCTCATGCGCGCCGTATCGTGTTCTCGGGTTTTTTCACCGCCGGCGCGCAACTGGAAGTCGGCGGCGGCAGGCTCGGCATTGTCAAGGAAGGCCGCACGCGCAAGTTCGTCCAGACGGCCGAGCAGATCACGTTCAGCGGGCGCGTCGGGCGCGAGCGCGGCCAGCGAGTCACTTACGTCACCGAACGCTGTGTCATCGATCTTCTCGATGACGGGCTGACGGTGCGCGAGATCGCTCCCGGCGTGGATTTGCAGCGCGACATTCTGGATCAGGCCGAGATCGCGCTGAAGGTCGCCCCGGATCTGCGCCACATGGATGCGGCGCTCTTCACCGACGCGCCCTTCGGACTCCGACTCAAACCCCGCGAAGGCCGCCATGACTGATCGCTTCATTTCCATCGTCCGCGATGCGGCCGTCGCCGCCGTCACGGTAGACCGGCCAGCCAGGCTCAACGCGTTGACGCCCGGCATGCTGGATCAGCTGGAAGATGCGGCCCGCGAACTGGAGGCCGACGACCAAACGCGCGTGGTCATCCTGACGGGCGGCGGCGTGAAGGCATTCTGCGTCGGCGCCGACATCAACGAATGGGCCGCGCTCAAGCCGCTGGACATGTGGCGCCACTGGGTACGCCGAGGCCATCAGGTCTTCGACCAGTGGGCGCGGCTGCGCCAACCTGTGATCGCGGCGATCAATGGTCATGCTTTCGGAGGCGGACTGGAACTGGCCATCACCGCCGACGTGCGCATCGCGGCGCAAGAGGCCAGGTTCGCGCTGCCGGAAGCTTCGATCGCAACTTGCCCCGGCTGGTCAGGCACGCAACGGCTGGTGCGGCTCGTCGGCGCAAGCCGCGCCAAGTATCTGGCCTTGAGCGGCGCGCGCGTGACAGCCGCCGATGCGCAGGCGTGCGGCCTCGTGCATGAGGTCGTGGCGCAAGAGCGCGTGCTGGAACACGCGCATCGACTGGCGCGGGACATGGCGGCGCGCGCGCCGGTATCGCTGCAACTGACCAAGCAACTGATCAACGCAGCCAGCGGCGAGGAAACCGGCTCGACACTGGAAGCGATGGCGGGCGCGCTCGCGGCCAGCACCGAGGACGCGGCGGAGGGCATCCGCAGCTTTCAGGAAAAGCGGCCGCCCGTCTATGCCGGACGCTGAGGCACGCCAGCGTGCCTCAGCAGCACTCGAACAGGCGCTCGCGGCAAACCCGCAAAGTCTCATCGGCCGGGCGCGTCCACCAGTCGAGCCGGGAGAAAATCTCCACTTCGACGGGGCCGTCATAGCCGACGGCTTCCACCGCCGCACGCAGCCTCCTCAGATCAATGACGCCGTCGCCCATCATCCCGCGGTCCTGCAACGGGTCGCGGGTTTCGACCAGCCAGTCGCACACGTGCAGCGCAAGTATGCGTTCGCCCGCACGGGCGATGGCGGGCATCAGCGCCGGGTCCCACCAGACGTGGTAAGCGTCGATGGCCACGCCGAAGCTTCCTTCTCGCGACGGGTCGAGCCGGTCGCACCAGTCCAGCGCCTGATCGAGCGTGTTGAGCAGACTGCGATCGGCCGCGTAGACCGGGTGCAAGGGTTCGAGCGCGATACGCACGCCGGTCTCTTTCATCGTCGGCTGCAAGGCGGCAAGGCCATCGAGAATCTGCGCGCGCGCATCGTCGACGTCGCGTGAACCGGGCGGCAGCCCGCCGACGACGGCAACCAGCACCGGCGCGCCCAGCACGGCTGCGGTCTCCAGCGCGCGGCGGTTGGAATCGATCGCGGCGCGACGAGCTGCGGCGTCGTTGGCCGCGAAATACGCCGTGCGGCAATACGCGTTGACCTTCAGGCCGGCCGCGCGAATCGCGCTGGCGGCGGCTTGCGGCTTGTCCTCGTCGATCTCCTGGCGCCACGGCGTGATCCAGCCGAAGCCCTGCTCGGCGATGCGTCCGGCCGTCACCTCGATCGGCTCGCGATAGCCGAGTGTGCCCGTGTTGATGCAACAGAGATCGCCGCGTCCGTTCAGCTCACGCATGATGTGCCTCAGAAGCGTTGGATCATCAGGCCGCCGTCGACGCGAACTTCCTGCGCCACCGTATAGGGCAGCAGGCCAGCCGCCATCGTGCGGATCACGCGCGCCACATCTTCCGGCTGGCCCCAGCGCGGCGTCGCGGTCATGCCCTCGGCGATCAGCTTGTCGTACCTGGCCTTGGACGGCGCCGTCATCTCGGTCAGGATGAGGCCCGGCTGCACCTCGAACACACCGATGCCGTGCGGCGCGAGACGCAGCGCGAAAAGACGCGCCGCCATCGACAGCGCGCTCTTCGACATGCAATATTCACCGCGCTCGATGGTGGCGACCACCGCATTCGACGACGTCACGAAGACGATGCTGCGCGCGCCCTCGCCAGCCGGCGCCTGCGCCGTCATGAGTCTCGCCACCGCCTGCGTCAGAAAGAAGGTGCCGCGGGCGTTGATGTCGAGGCAGCGGTCGTAGCTTTGCGCGCTCACCTCGAGCAGGTCACCGCGGCTGAGCACCGAGACGCCCGCATTGTTGACCAGGCAGTCGATGGCGCCGAAGCGTTCGATGATCGCGGCCAGCACGCTCGCGTGGCCGTCGATGTCGCCGATGTCGAGATCGAAGGGCAAGCACACTCGGCCCAGCGCCTCCACCTCGGCAACGAGCGTGTCAAGCCGGTCCGCGTCGTCGAGGGCGATGGCGGCGATGTCGAAGCCTTCGGCGGCGAGCGCCAGCGCCGCCGCGCGCCCGATTCCGCGCGAAGCGCCGGTTACGATAGCAGTCCTTATCATGTTCATGCCTTGAGCAATTGGCGCGCGATGATGACCCGCTGGATCTGGTTCGTGCCTTCGTAGATCTGCGTGATCTTGGCGTCGCGGTACAGGCGTTCGACTTCGAAGCCGCGGATGTAGCCGCTGCCGCCGAAGATCTGGATCGCGTTGCTGGTGTGCTGAACGGCCGCATCGCCGGCGAAGCACTTGGCCATCGACGCCGCGGCGGTCGCCTCGATGCCCGCGTCCAACCTGGCCGCGGCGGAGCGCACCAGCAGCCGGGCCGCCTCGGCATCCTTGGCCATGTCGGCCAGCATGAACTGGATCGCCTGAAACTCGGCGATCGCCTGGCCGAACTGCTTGCGCATCCTGGCCTGTTCGATGCTCGCTTCCAGCGCAGCCTGCACGATGCCCACGGCCAGCGCCCCGATGCCGACGCGCCCCTTCTCCAGCACGCTCATCATCATGTGAAAGCCGCGGCCCTCCGTGCCGAGCAGCGCGTCCGCCGGCAGCTTCACGTCGTCGAAATGCAGCTCGCCGACCTGCGACGCGCGCTGGCCTAGCTTGTGTTCCTTGGGCCCGCGCGACACGCCTCGCGACGCGCAATCGACGATGAAGATACTCATGCCGCGCTTGCCCGCGGCCGGATCGGTACGCGCCAGCACGAGCGCCACGTCGGCGACCGGCGCGTTATGAATCCACAGCTTCGAACCGCTGAGCGACCAGCCGTCGCCTTCGCGCACGGCGGTCGTCTTCACGCCGGATACATCGCTTCCCGCGCCCGCTTCGGTGATGCAATATGCGCCCTTCGACTTCGCGCGCACGAGAGGTCCGAGCCAGCGGTCGATCTGCGCGGGCGTGCCGTGCCTGCTCAGCAAGGTGCCGAGCAACTCGACCAGACCGCACTGGTCCGCGACGGATGCATAGCCGCGGCTGAGCTCCTCCATCACGATCGAATAGGCGAGGCAATCCAGCCCCGCGCCGCCCATGGATTCCGGCACCGTGATGCCAAACAGCCCGGTCTCGCCCATCTGCCGGTAGATGTCGGCCGGAAAGCTCTCGTCCCGGTCGAACCCCTCGGCCTGCGGCCGGATGACCTCGTTGGAAAAGCGGCGAGCCATGTCGGCCACTTGCTGGTGCTCGGTGGACAGAATCACCTCGTCTCCTCTATTGGGGGCGGCATTTCGAAACCGCAATACGTTTATGACAGCGCCGGTGCATCAACTCGATGAATCGCCGTTGCGGTCATGAAACTTTAAGCCAGTTAGATCGATCTAGCAAGCGTCATCCACTGGACACTCGCGGCGTTGCGAAGGCGGGTCAGGCTATGATGGCGCGGCGCATCGCGCACGGTTTGCTTCTATCGACCATCGTTCTGTCCGTCCTCAGGCGCTGCCGTGCTGCCCGTTCAAACTCCCGCTAGAGATTAAACGTGTGACGAAGGAAACGACTTATCGGATCGAGGTGCAGTTCGGCGATTGCGACCCGGCGGGTATCGTCTTTTTCCCGAATTTTTCTCGCTGGATGGACGCTGCATCGCATGACTATTTCCTGCAATGCGGTTTGCCGCCCCGGCGGAAAATGGAGTCGCTGCCCGGCTGCATAGGCGTGCCTCTTCTAGAGATCCATAGCCGCTTTCACACTTCGGCGACTTACGGGGAAATGCTCCACATCCGCACTTCCACTGAAGAGTGGCGCGGCAAGGTCTTCGTTCAGCGGCACCGTGCCTTGCGCGGATACTTCGTGTTTATTACGCCGCGGACACCCATTTCCACCGCACGTCGACTTTCGCATGCCTCGCCAGCGTCCGGTCGCTAGTTGCGCTCCACATGAACCGGGACGTCGATGGTCTACTACGTCGAGTGTGCACTGGGTCAGATCCGGGTTGGCAATCAACTTGAACGGCTCAAAGAAATTCGACCCATCTTGGCGAGCGCCGCGCCGGCATGCCAGTTGACCCACCCGGATGTTACGTCCTGAAAATCGAAGGGCGACAGCACTGCCTTCACGGCGATGCTGACGCCACTCGTCGATATCATGAGCGTCAACGCGCCTGGAATGGCGGTGCCAAGGTTCTCGAAGCGTCCTGCTGTCTCGAACGGGATCGTGAACCATGCTCACGAGCCTGGGGCGGCCGCCGCTCGATTAAAGGCTGGTAAGGCCGATACTGGAGTTCAGCAACGCAACCTCGTTGTCGTAGCCTGACTACATTCGGACCAGGCTTCCGCAGACGTGATGGGACTGGCCGCTCCCCAGCGCCAGCCTTGTGTGCCGTCGATTTACTGCACTGGGAACGCGGGCAACATGCATCTACTGAGCACGCGATAGCGTCGTGTCAAGGTCCCTCAGTGTTTGATACAGCACACGGGTCCCGTCCAGCAACTGCCCGGGTTCGATCCACTCTTCCGGACAATGACTACGGCCGCTCAGGCAGGGGATAAAGATCATGCCCATCGGCCCCAACGGGGCGGCGTAAACTGCGTCGTGACCGGCGCCGCTGGGCATGCGCATATTGGCGTAACCCAGCGCACCGGCAGCACGCTCGACGGCGTCCATCACCAGTGGCGCGCAGTCAGTCGGCGTGGCGCGGCTGACGTGGTGGGCTTGCGCCGACACACGGACTTCGCGCAAGGCCGACTCGACGGAAGCCAGCAATGCTTCCGGAAAGCTGTCGAGCACGGCATTGCTGTCGCTGCGCACTTCCAACATCATCTCAACGTGGCCGGGCACGGCATTCGGCACATTGGGTGTCATCGTGATGCGGCCGATGGTCGCCACCACATAATGCGGCGTACCGCTCATCTGTGCTGCACGCCGGTAAGCCGCGTCGATCAGGCGCGCGGCGCCCACTAGCGCGTCGCGACGGATGTCCATCGGCGTGGTGCCGGCGTGATCGGGCTGG
This sequence comes from Paraburkholderia susongensis, assembly GCF_900177725.1. Taxonomy (GTDB): domain Bacteria; phylum Pseudomonadota; class Gammaproteobacteria; order Burkholderiales; family Burkholderiaceae; genus Paraburkholderia; species Paraburkholderia susongensis. Next base: position 108,807 of record NZ_FXAT01000012.1, read on the forward strand.
CCGGTCACCACGATGCGCACGCGGCGAATACCGACGATGTTGGTGACCACGCCGATAGGTAGTCGGCGCGTTTCCAGCACTGGACCTTGCTCGATATGCAATTCAACGAAGGCCGCCACGCTATCGGGCTGGCGGATCGGCGCTGCCAATTTGGCCGGATCTCCGCCGATACGCGCGATGCCTTGGGCCAGTGTTTCGCCGACAGGGTTGGTCGAGGCCAACATGCCGGCGTCGAGCAAGCCGGCCATGGCACGACTGCCAATGCAGGAAATGCCGTAGTCGCTCGGCTCTTCCGACAGGAAATCGACCACCTCGAACGGATGCTCCCATACGATGCCCTGCTCGTGCAGCGAATGTGCAATCTCGATGCCGGCCAGCACGCCGATGATGCCGTCGAAGCGGCCGCCGCCGACCACCGTATCGCAATGTGAGCCGGTGACCAGCGGTGCACGCGTGGCACCGCGACCATCCCGGCGGCCGACCAGGTTGCCACCGGCATCCTGCGTGACCGTGAGGCCGGCTGCTTCGAACTCCGTGCGCAGCCAGGCGCGTGCCTCGAGAAATTCCGGCGAGAATGCGCGCCGCGTCCAGGCTGTGTCAGGACGCGTCATCCTCGCCAGCGTATGGACACGCTGCCACAGGCGTTCGGCATTGAGAGGCGGAAAGGCGATTTGTGTCATGGGGACTCGCTCAGTGCTGCACGCCAGCGGCATGTGGGCGCAGGAACGCGCCGTAGCCGGCTTGATTGGTGATCTTGCTGCCGTCGAACACCAGCGTCCCTCGACAATACGTGGCGGCTACACGCACCGTAAATTCCATGCCTTCGAAGTTGCTCCACTGCACCGCCGCCAGACTGTTGGACGGGTCGAACGCGTAGCGCTTCGGATCGAGGATCACGATATCGGCATCGGCGCCGGATCGGAACGAGCCTTTGCGGTCATCTAGCAGGAAATGGCGCGCCGGATTGCTGCACAACTGGCGGGCGACCATGGTCGGGGCGATGCCGCGAGCCTCACAACCGCTCCAGAAGGCAGGAAGCAGCGTTTCCAGGCCTGGGCCGCCAGATGAATTCTTGAACACGTTGGGATTACCCTTGCGTTCGAGGCCCCAACTGACGTGGTCTGACGAAACGAAGGTGCAATCGCCATTGGCGATGTGCGTCCACAGCAACTCTGTTTCCGCTTTCGGGCGAATCGGTGGGTAGTGCTTGGTACGGGCACCGAAACGACGCGTGTGTTCCTCGTGATTGAGCATCAGGTACTGCACGCAAGTTTCGATACTGCTGCGATGACCAGCACGCCGATACATATTGCAGACTTCGAAGCCGCGCGCAGTCGACACGTGCACAGCATGCGCGCGCGCGCCGGTCTCAGCGCCGATTTCATAAATCAGGGAAGTGGCCAGGTTTTCTATCAACGGCGTGTGCGCACGCAGGAAAGCGTCCCAGCCGGTATCACCGGCTTCGCTCATGCGACGGATGTTCTTGCGCGTCAGTTCCTGCATCTGGTTATGTACGCTGCACGCCAGTCCCGATGGGCCGATCAGCCGAAAGGCTTCGTACAGGTCGTCTTCCTCCAGACGCGGGAAGCGGCCCGGTGTCGCTTCAAAAGTGGAAAACTTGAAAGCGCAGACGCCGCCGTCGATTAGGCCACTGGCGGCTGCCATGCCATGCTTTTCATTGAGCGTGCCGAACAGGGCCACGTCGACGTGACAGTCGCGTTCGACTTCGGCGATCTTGGCGTCCAGATGCTCGCGCGAAGCGACAGGCTCCGGATCATCGTACGGCATGTCGACCATCACCGTGACGCCCCCCGCCGCCGCCGCGCGTGAGGCCCAGCCGAGTCCTTCCTGATTGGCCTGGCTGCCCGAATGCACCTGGCCGTCCACCACACCAGGCAGCACCCATTGGCCGCGTGCGTCCACCGAGTCGCGCGCTGCCGGTGCGGCACCGGTGCCGCGCTCGACAATCTTGCCGTCACGTACCGCCAGCCAGCCGCCTTCCACCACGCAGTCTGCATCGACCAGATTGCCCTGCACCACCAAATCGAAATCACTCATGACCTGCCTCCTGTTCTCAGATAAACACCTGTGGGCCGCAGTGTAGGCAGTGTCAAACCAGAATGTCATATACTGATTTATCTACTATTCATAACATCAGGTTAAGGATGCGACTCAATCTTCGGCAAATCGAAGTCTTTCGCGCGATCATGGTGACGGGCTCGATCAGTGGCGCCGCCAAGCTGCTGAACGTGTCTCAGCCCGCCGTGTCGCGGCTCCTTTCCTATGTGGAGCAACGTCTTCGCCTGACGCTGTTCGAACGCATCAAGGGACGGTTGTATCCCACGCCAGAAGCCAGGCGGCTGCTCGAAGAAGTCAACGTCGTGTACCAAAGCGTGCAGCGCGTCAATGAAGTCGCCGAGGACTTGATACAGCACCGTGCCAGCCACCTGCGCATTGGCTGCAGTCTCAATCTGGGCCAGTCGCTGTTACCGCTGGTCATTGCCGCGTTCGCGCGCGATTTTCCTGACGTACGGGTGATTCTGCATACCACTTCGCCAAATCTGGTGATACAGGCCCTGCTGACTCAACAAATTGAACTAGGCGTGGCCTACATGCCGGCGAGCCATCCCAATTTGTGCGAGGAGAGACTTTACGAGAACTGCATCGTGGCAGCGATGCCGGCCGACCATCCATTGGCCGCGCGTGAAAGGCTGCAGGTGGCCGACCTGGCGGGCGAGGCATTCATCGGCTATAGCAGCGACATTCCTTTCGGTGATCTGGTCGGGCAATTGTTCGACTCGGCCGAGCATTCACCCGAGCCGCGTATCGAGGTGCAACAGGTGCATGTAGCGTGTGCCTTGGTCGAGGCTGGCCTCGGCATTGCCCTGGTCGACGAACAGACGGTGGCACATGGCACCTGGCAGCGGCTGATAACGCGTCCGCTCGAGCAGACCATCAGCGCGCCTGTACAGGTATTCCATCGTCTATATGAGCCGCTCTCGCGCACTGCGCAAGCGTTTGTCGGCACACTGCGCGCGTTTCGCGATCAGCGCTTTTGAGTTCACCGGGTATTAGAGTTTGGGTTGGTGGCTACGCAGAACTTAACATCATGTTATGCCTTGGCGACATAAAGTAATGCGACAGGCACGGCGGCAGGTCCTAGAATCCGCACACATCGCTCGGTCCGTGGTGCTGTATGTGCAGCGCTGGAAACCGAAGCTAAAAGTGAATCTGGAGACTGTTAATGCCCCAATCCATTTCCCCCCCGGCCGTCGCCGACAACCAGCGACCCGAGACGGGACTGCACGCCGCCCCCAACCTCGTCCGGGTTGGCCGGCGCGCGGTTGCGGCTGCCTCGATCGGCAATGCGCTGGAATGGTACGACTTTTCGATCTACGCCTTCTTTGCGATCTATTTCGCCAACAACTTTTTCATTCGCGCTGACAGCGGCACGCGCCTGCTCGAGGCGTTTCTGGCCTTTGGCCTCGGTTACGTGATCCGCCCCCTAGGCGCACTTGTGCTGGGGAGCTATGGTGACCGCGCCGGCCGCAAGGCAGCCCTGACCATGACCATCTCCATCATGGCATTGGGCACGCTGGTCATCGCCGTGGCACCAACGTACGCTGCCATCGGCGTCGGTGCGCCGATCCTGATCGTATGCGGCCGGTTATTGCAAGGTTTCTCCGCGGGTGGGGAGGTTGGCGGGGCGGCAGCGTTTCTCGTCGAGCACGCACCGCCCGAGAAGAAGGGCAAGTACGCCTCCTGGCTGCAAGCCAGTATGGGCATCACCAATATCCTCGCGGCGCTGGTGGCAACGATCGTCACCATGAGCTTCACGTCGGAGCAAATCAACGACTGGGCCTGGCGCATTCCCTTCCTGCTGGGTCTGTCCATTCTGCCCGTCGGATTGTGGCTGCGCCGGACACTGCATGAAACGCCAGCGTTCGAGGCGGAGAAGCTTCGTCAGCAGCATGACGGATGCACGGAGCGCGCACCTTTGCTGCAGGTGGTGCGTGATTACCCGCGCCAGTTGCTGGCGGGCGTCGGCCTGTCGATCCTGTGGGTCGTGTCGGTGTATGTGCTGATCATTTTCCTGCCGACCCATGCGCAGCGGGCCTGGCACTTCACAGGGGCGCAAGCGTTTCGCGCCTCATTAGTCGGTAATTGCCTGCTGGTGGGCGGATGTGTGTTTGCAGGCACATTGTCCGACAGGTTCGGACGGGCGCGCGTGCTGACCACTGCGGCGCTATTGCTGCTGGTCACCGTGTATCCGGCGCTGATGTGGCTCGATGCTGCACGTACACCAATGGTGCTGATCATCGTGCAGTCGCTCCTGTGCGTGCTGGTATCACTGTTTTCGGGAGTGGCGCCCTCGGCCCTGTCGGAAGTGTTTCCAACACGCGTGCGGGCGACCGGCATGTCGGTCGCCTATAACACCGCCTCTGCTGTGTTTGGCGGCTTCGCCCCAGCCATACTGACGTGGCTCTACAACGAGACCGGCAGCCCCTTCGCCCCTGCCTGGTATGTGATGGCCGCCGCGCTGATCGGTCTGTTCGCAGTTGGCCGCATCGACAAGTTACGGCCGAAGGCGCCGGTGAGCGCCTGAAGTAACGTCGTGCATTCGCCAGGCTTAACCCGGCATCCTCTTCGAGCCTCCATCTCGCCATGTCCAAGCATATTTACGTTATCAATCCCAATTCGCTGATTGCTGTGACCGCGGCAATCGATCAGGCTCTGGCGCCGCTGCGCTTTGCCGACGGTCCGCAGATTCATTGCGTAACGTTGGCCGACGGCCCTGCCGGCATTCAGACGCAGCGCGACGTCGATGCCGTGGTCACGCCACTGTGCACGCAGATCGCGCGCAGCGAGCGCGATGCCGAAGAGCGCGGCGGCACGGCGGCCGCTTTCGTGATCGCCTGCTTCAGCGACCCCGGGCTGTATTCGGCCCGTGAGAGCACCGACCGGCCGGTGCTGGGTATCGCCGAGTGTGGTGTGCTGACGGCCATGACGCTGGGCCAGAAGTTCGGCGTGGTTTCGATTCTGCAGGCCTCGATCGGCCGCCACTGGCGCTACTTTGCGTCGATGGGCGTGACGGGCCGGCTGGCCGGCGATATCGCCATCGGCCTGAGCGTGGCCGAACTGGCAGATCAGCAACGTACGTTTGCGCGCCTATGCGCGGTAGGCGAGGAATTGCGCGATAGGCAAGGCGCTGACGTGCTGGTGCTGGGCTGCGCCGGGATGGCGGCTTACCGGGCCGCGCTGGCCGAGCACCTGGGCATGCCGGTGGTCGATCCCACCCAGGCGGCGGTGGCCATGGCGATGGGGCAAGCGGCACTACGTTAGACGCACACGGCGGGCCATTCGCCGAGTTTCACCTGCCGCATGCGGCCATCGACCGGCGACTTGTAACGATACGTCCACGACTTGCGGCTCGTCTAAACCTGGAGACGTAGTCCCGGAAATCCATCGAACGTCATGGGCTCGCCGCCCGGCAGCTCGGCCACGACACGTGCATCAAAGCGCCTTCTTCCCTCGGCATAGGTCTTTCCGAGAGAAGAAGGCACGGCGTAGGTTTTCGGCACGACGCGAGAAAAACCTACGCTGAGTCGGCAAGTTCAGGTAAGCGAAGACAAACGTGGATCTGTTGGGCCAGGCAACGAAGGGTGCAATATTTTTCTTAAAATTCAGTAGTTTTCCGCCGTTCCCAGCCTTCCTTGCACGACTCCATACAAGTCCGGAATTTCGACTACTCGTTCTCTTCGAAGTAATGCCCGAACTTGACCTGCTTCGTGCGGATATAACGCTCGTTTTCCTCGCGCATCGGAATGGCGAGCGCGACGCGCTCGCACACGGGAATACCGTGCTTCGACAGCGTGTCAAACTTCTCCGGGTTGTTGCTCATGAGCCGCACCGAGGTGACCTTGAGCGTGCGTAGAATGCCCGCGGCCGAATCGTATTCGCGCGAATCGTCGGGCAGGCCGAGGTCGAGATTGGCCTCGACGGTGTCACGTCCCTGCTCCTGCAGCGCATACGCGCGAATCTTGTTCGACAGGCCGATGCCGCGTCCTTCGTGCCCGCGCAGATACAGCAGTACGCCACAGCCTTCGGCCGCGATATAGCGCAGCGCGAGGTCCAGTTGCTCGCCGCAGTCGCAGCGATAGGAGCCGAGCACGTCGCCGGTGAGGCATTCCGAATGCAGGCGCGTCAGCACGGACGACTTGCCAGCGACATCGCCCATCACGAGCGCGAGATGTTCGGCGCCGCTTTCGACCACGCGAAACACATGGGAAGTGAACGTGCCGTAGCGCGTGGGAAGCGTGGCGGTGGCGTCGAGAACGACGCATTCGCCGGTGATGGCGCCGTCCGCTGCGGGCGATGGATCGTGAGACGTGAGCATGGCGTTGAACAGTGGTGCTGACATGAACCCGGGCGAGCCGGGGATAAGGTGTGGACTGCGAGTTTACCGCTAATCCACACGCCGCACGCGGATGCCCCTTCACGACAGCGAAAAGCGGCGCGAAGCGGGGGCACCAGCAGTGACCGAAGGTGACGAACGATGGTAAGCGGTGACGAGCAGCGACGAGGAGTGACAAGCAGCGGCACGCAGCCAGGACACACAGAAAAGCGCACACCCGCGCGGCCACGCCGATGCGGCGCGCATCGCGCGGCCCGTCACGCGTATTCCCGGTGTACCGCGGGCACACGTCGCGCCTATACTGCAATGGCCTGTCCCTCACGACAGCACGCCGCGTCGGCGTGCTGCATTGCGAAACGGAGCCGCTCCATGACAAGCGTTGCCCAGCTTCTTAAAACGAAACCGAACAACACTGGCGTCTACACGATCGGCGCCGACGATTCTGTCTACGAGGCGATCCGGCTGATGGCCGAAAAAGGCATCGGCGCGCTGGTGGTGACGGACGGCGACAGCATCGCCGGAATCGTCACGGAGCGCGACTATGCACGCAAGGTGGTGCTGATGGATCGCTCGTCGAAGGCAACGCCGGTGCGCGACATCATGAGCAAGGCCGTGCGCTTCGTTCGTCCCAGCCAGACGACCGACGAGTGCATGGCCCTGATGACCGAACGGCGCATGCGTCACCTGCCGGTCATCGAGAACGACCGCCTCGTCGGCATGGTGTCGATCGGGGACCTCGTGAAGAACATCATCGCGGAACAGCAGTTCACCATTCAGCAACTCGAGTTCTATATTCACGGCGAACGGCCCTGAGCGAGGTGCGCGGCCGTCATTCGTCGGCTGTGTGCGCGCTTCGCTGAATGCACGGGCCGCGCAGGCGAACGCCCAAGCGGACGCAAAAAAAGCCCAAACCTCGAAAAGCTTGGGCGAAGCTACCTTGCGGCAGCGGAGGTTCCTTCAGACCGGAACACAACGCGCGCACGAACGACACGCCGGGTAGCACACGTGCGTCGCGCTGGAATGGAACACTTCGTGGTGGAACACCTGTGCGCCGGAGCTTCTGGCGCACAGGTTGCCGTGCTGCGTTCACGGATTGCCTCGCCGACGGATCAGACCGCCGCTTCGAGCCCGACCTGTGGCGGCAAGGCTCGAAGCGCAAAGCTCAAACTATTCGTGTCTGCCTCAATCGAGGCCGGGCCATGAAGGCAAACCGTATCGGCCTGCCTGCGCACAGCAAGCGCGACCGCCACACAGGCAATCAGTTGCCGAAGTAAATGCTGTGCGCGCCGCTCGTCGGCTGGACCACGCCGCCCGACTGCGACGAGCCGTTCATCGGCGCGCCATAACCGCTCGTGTCGGCGGTCGGCTGGACCTGCGTCTGCGCGAGGGCCGGATTCTGCGCTTGCACGCGCTGTTCAGCGGCCTGCACGTCGGCCGGATAGTTCGGGTCGTTCGACGTAGACGGGTTATAGCCCGCATGTTCAAGCTGGATCAGTTCGCTGCGAACTTGCGCGCGGGTGACTGGCTGGTCGCTCGATTGAGCGAACGAAACGGCCGGTACGGCGAGAACGGCTGCAATGGCTACTGCCTTGAAGAGCGATTTCATGATGACTTACCTCCAATCTGGTTTTACCTGCATCGCTCGCCACGCGGTTGTGTGTCGTGGAGCGATTGGTTTCAGTCTAGTCACCGCTTCTTCAAGGGAAAACCCTTAATTTCGAGATTAATAATTGTTCACTTCGCAATAATGATTGGGAATTTATCGCCTTTTATCTATCGAGCATGAACTTTGCAGTAATAATTGTCGGGATCGTAACCTTTGCGTCTGATGTTTCCGAAATACGTCTGATCTGAGGAAGTTCTGCCATGACACGCGGTCCGAACGGCGGGATTCAGCGGTCGCGCCGGCAGGTATTTCACGCCCCCTTCCGCCCCCTGTCACGCCCCCGAATGCGGAATCAGCAGCAGCTTGCGCGGCCCGCTCACGAACGCACTGCCTGGCTCGAAAAAACGCAGCGGCCGATGCATCTCGCGCGATAGGCCAATGCGCGTCGTCACGCCGATTGGCGCTTCGCCCGCCTCGATCATGCCGATCCACAGGCCTCGCCCCGCGCAGAGATCGCAGCCGTCGAACGACTGGCCGATGCCGAATGCCGTCGTCAGCCGGCCGGGTCCGCGCGCGAGATCGCGCAGCGGCACACCGGGGCGGCGCGCTTCCATCAGCGTGAGCCCTTCGAGTGGCTCGACCGCGCGCAGCAGGATGCCGGCGCCGACCTCTTCCGCTTCGGCGGACATGTTGAGCATGTAGGACACGCCGTAAGTCAGCCTCACATAGGCGTGGCCGCGCGCGAGAAACATCGAGCCGTTGTACGAGCGGCGGCCGATAAACGCATGGCTCGTCGAATCGCCGACCGGGTAGGCCTCGGTCTCGACGATGCGTCCGCTCATGCGTCCCTCGGGCAGCTCGTGCACGAGGTATTTGCCGACCATGAAACGCGCCAGCTCGACCGTGTCGACAGGCAGATCGCCGCGGCGCAGTGGCCGGATGGGGAGAAGCTCGTTTCGCATGCGTTCGGCCTTCCTGATACGTATCGCGTGGGCCTTGAAGCATGAGCAAAAACCGGCCGAAGGTCCAGCGCAAGGCGTGGCAAAAGAAGCCGCAAAGGGGCCCTTCCCGGTGAAACGGCAGAGGCACCGAGCTACCGACAAGCGACAAGCGACAACCGAGTAATCGACTACCGGCTACTGGCAACCAACATCGGCGCGGCAAAGCCGCAACAAAGCCCACAGATCACGCGTACCGCCCGCTAACCGCAGCGCATGGACACACCAATCGCACGCCATCGCTTCGTCCTGGCGCGTCTGTTCGTTGTGCCAAAACCTCACTTTCGCGCCGCTTCAGAGTCGACATGGAACTAATTGTTGTATTGTGTGCTCTGGCTGCCACCCAGCCTTTGCAGCCCGCGCGCCGCGCGATTTCCGGCAGCGGCATCCCGGCTGGGAGCGGTTGCGCGGCTGCCGTATCCGTGCCATTCAGATTGAATCTCGCTGTACCCGCTGGTGTAACCATGGTCCCCGCCAGGGACCGACGTAACTACGACAACAGGAGAACGTTGAATGAAAGCATTTCCGGCAATCAAGGTGATCGGCGGCGCACTGATCGTGCTCGCCTCCCTCAACGCATACGCGCAAAGCAGCGACGCAGCCGCCACGGCAGCGCCCGCCGCAACGGCGCCGACCACCAAGCAGGTTCGCGCGGCCAACCGCGCGCTGCAGCGCAAGGTCCGCGGCACGCTCGCGAAGACCAAAGGCCTGTCCGTTGCGAACATCACCGTGCGCGCGCGCGATGGCGCTGTCACGCTGGCCGGTTCGGTGCCCGAGGCGTCGCAGATCGAGCTTGCGACGACAGCCGCGCAAGGCGTGGCCGGCGTGACGTCGGTGCGCAACGCGCTGACGATCCGCGCACTCGGCCAGTAAGTTGGCCAGTCAGCCGGCCAGTAGGCACGTGATCCCGCAATAGAAAAAACGCTGGCGCCGATGTCCAGACAAACGGCATCGACGCCAGCTTGCCGTTCAGCCCGGCTCGACACGCAATCCGGCTCGTCTGTCCGAGCTGCTCATTCGCCCCGTTTCCACTTCGGCGACGCGCTCCCGCGGCACGGCCGCCGTGATTCCCCTGTGTCCCCGGAACCGCCATACTTTCAGCGCAAGGCGCGCACGATAGCGTGCAACCGGTCCCGCCACGGCACAATGACTTCCTGCCGGACGACACATCGGGCACATCGCGCTCGCGGCTTCGCAGCGTCCGTCACGCCAGTGCGTTCGCCGCGCTTGCAACGCTCCACCTCAAGTTCAGCTATCCCTTATAATTTAATGGCTTAGAGCATTCTATTGAGACATCGCTCCAACTCCGCGCCCGCAGCGAAAAACAGCCGTCACCGCTTCACCCAGCCATCCACCCGCGTTAAAAGGAAGCCCGAATGACCTCGCCCACGACCGTTTTGCCGCGCTGGACCCTCGTCGTGCCATTCGTCGGCTGGATCGTGCTCGGCGCGGCCCATGCGATTCCCGGCAACGCACTGATGCTCTCGCTGGTCGGCGTGTCGCTGTGCGCGGCGGTTTTCGCCGCCGTGCACCACGCGGAAGTGGTCGCGCATCGCGTCGGCGAGCCGTTCGGCACGCTCGTGCTCGCGGTCGCCGTCACCGTGATCGAGGTGGCGCTGATCGTCTCGGTGATGCTGACGTCCGGCCCCGAAAAAGCCGGTCTCGCGCGCGACACGGTGTTCGCGGCCGTGATGATCGTCTGTAACGGGATCGTCGGGCTGTGCCTGCTGGTGGGCGGCATCCGCCATCTCGAACAGGACTTCCAGAGCCGCGGCGCGGCAGCCGCGCTTGCGGTGCTCGCGTCGCTGTCGGTGCTGACGCTCGTCATGCCGAACTTCACGACCACGAGCGCCGGCCCGATTCTCTCGTCTTCGCAGCTGGCGTTTGCGGGCGCTTCGTCGCTCGTGCTGTATGGCGTGTTCGTGTTCGTGCAAACCGTGCGCCACCGCGATTACTTCCTCGCCGACGTACCCGACGAAGACGTTCACGCCGAGCCGCCGAGCGCCCGCCTCGCCGGAATCAGCGCCGTGCTGCTGCTCGTGAGCCTCGTCGCCGTGGTGCTGCTCGCGAAGGTGCTCTCGCCGGTCGTCGAGACCGCGGTGCTCAACGCGGGTGCGCCGCCGGCGGTGGTCGGCATCGTGATTGCGTCGCTGGTGCTGTTGCCCGAGGGGCTCGCCGCCTTGCGCGCGGCGCGCGGCGACCGCCTGCAAACCAGCCTGAACCTTGCGCTCGGCTCGGCGCTCGCGAGTATCGGCCTGACCATTCCGACCGTCGCGGGCGTGTTCCTGTATATCGGCCAGCCTATCGTGCTCGGCATCAACGGCAAGGAAATGGTGCTGCTCGCGCTCACGCTCGTGGTCGGCACGCTGACGCTCAGCACGGGACGCACGACGATCCTGCAAGGGGCCGTGCATCTGTCGCTGTTCGCCGCGTATCTGTTTCTGTCGTTTGCACCGTGACGGGCTTCAGGTGAACCACGCGCGTCCCGCCTCACTCTTCCCAATGCTCGACGATCCAGTCGCGAAAGAGGTTCAGCTTCTGCTGTTGCGCGACTGAATCCGGATAGACGAAGTAATAGCGCCAGCCGGTTTTCAGCACGGTGTCGAACGGCCGCACGAGACGCCGTGCCGCCACGTCCTCGTCGATCAGCGCGAGATCGCTGATCGCCACGCCGAAGCCCTGCGCGGCGGCGTTGGTCGCCATGTCGAGCGTGTCGAAGCTCGGGCCGAGTTCGGCGTCGATCTCACCCGCGGCCGCCTCCACCTCCGCTACCCTGGCGAGCCACATCTTCCAGTCGCGGTGATCGCGCGTCGGATGCAGCAGCGTGTGGCGCGCGAGATCCGCCACCTGCGCGAGCGGCTTGTCCTTGAGCAGCTCGGGCGTGCAGACCGGCGTCAGCCGCTCCTCGAACAGCGACACCGCCTGCACGTCCGCGCCCGGCGATGGGCCGTAGACGATCGCCGCGTCGAACGGCTCGCTCTGGAAATCGACGTCGTGCTGCCAGGTCGTGGTGATCTGCACATGCAGATCGGGGTACTCGGACTGGAAGCGCATGATCTTCGGCAGCATCCAGCGCATCACGCAGGTCGGCACCTTCAGCGCGAGATCGGTGCGCTGCCTGGTCAGCCGCAGCGACATCTCCTCGATGCGCGCGAAGCTCTCCTTGACGGCCGGCAGCAGCATCTCGCCTTCGGCGGTCAGCGTGAGCCCCTTCGCGTGACGCTTGAAGAGCGGGAACTTGTAGTAGTCCTCGAGCGCGATGATCTGCCGGCTGACCGCGCCTTGCGTGAGGCACAGATGGTCGGCGGCGCGCGTAAAGCTGCGATGGCGCGCGACGGTTTCGAAAATCTGCAGCGCGTTGAGCGGCGGGAGGCGTCGCATCGGCATATCCGGGATCAGAAAAAGTCATTGCACGGACGTGGCGGCGCCCATCGCCGCCCTGCCCGTCAAGCCAACAGCATACGCGATCGGCCGTGTCCGCACGAGCCCGTTCGCGGGCAAACCCGTATGCATTCGGCTCATGGCGAGCACGAAAACAGGCTGCCCCGGCCGTGCTGCACCGCCGTGGTGCGGCAATCGCGCGGCCGCCGCACCAGAACCGAGCTTTCCTCATACCTCGCGGCAAGCCGCATCCACGGGCGCAATATGGACGTTAACCCGCATACGCCATCGCCTGCGCCTTCCCGGCGATCCGCTCAGCCGCGCCGCGCCGTTTCCGCCAGCCTCGAGCCATGAGCCTACGTCATGCCATCCATGCGCATATTTCGATTGTTGCGGGATTTTGGCAAACCTACAGTGCATCCACGCGCGGTATAGGGATATCCGGCAGCGGTCACGGCGAAACATGGGCAACGGGCGTTCAACACAGGGAGACCGCCATGCAGCAGATCAAACGGGGTAGAAGGCAGGCCATCAAGACGATCGGTACGGCGCTCGCGGCATCCGCGCTGCCGATGCCGTTCCTCAATCTGCGCGCGCAGGAGCACAACTTCAGCGGCAAGACGCTGCGCATCCTGACGTGGTCCGACGATACCGGCACGGCCGCGCTGCGCAACATCGCCGCGACCTTCACCGCGAAGACTGGCGCCAAAGTGATCGCCGATCGCGCCGACGGCACCTCCGGCATGGTCGCCAAGCTCAAGGCCGCGGGCGATCGTCCCACCTACGACGTCATCACACTCGCTGGTGTCGGCGCATCTGGCCTCGCCGACGCGGGCCTGCTGATGAAGCCGGACCTCGACCGCCTGCCGAATCTCAAGGACGTCGCGCCGCAATACCGCACGGGCGCGAACGGCTTCGGCATCGGCTATCTGCTGTGGTCGGACGGGCTGATCTACAACACCGCGACGGTCAAGACCGCGCCTGCGTCGTACGAAGCGCTGTGGGACCCGAAGTACACCGGCCGCGTGTTCCTGCCGCCGCCCGAATGGGCCGAAGCGGTCGACCTCGCGATCATCGCCGCGAAGATGAGCGGCGGCTCGCAGCAGAACATCGAGCCCGGCTTCAAGAAGCTCGCGCAACTGAAAGACCACGTGATGACGCTCGGCGAGAATCCGAACCAGGTGGCCGATCTGTTCCGCACCGGCTCGCTCGATATCGGCGGCATTTACTCGCCGGCGTTCTTCCCGGAGCAGATCCGCAAGCCCGAGTACAAGATGGGCGTGACCTACGGCATGAAGGAAGGCTTCGCCACGCAACTGATGTTCACGGTGATCCCGAAAGCGCATCCCGGCGACGCCGACCTGATCCACGCGTTCATCAATCATTCGCTCGACGCGGGCGTGCAAGGCCGCATGGCCGCCGACGTGCTGAACGGCCCGGTCAATTCGAAAGCGGTGATTCCGGCCGAAAGCCGCGCGTTCGTGCCGAGCCCGCAGCAGATCGCCGAGAAAGCCGTGCTGCATGACGACAAGGCGCTCGCCGCCGTGCAGCCGGCGTGGATCAAGCGCTACACCGAAATCTTCTCGGCGTGACGCCCATGCTCGCGCGTTTCTCGCAGCGTGCCGCGATGGTGCCGGACGGGGCGGCGCCGGGCCCCGCGCCCGGCGCCGCGGCCGCCGTTGCCGCCAGCCACCCGCCCGAACCCGCCGCGGCCGCGCTCGCGAAAACAGGGCCATGGCTGCTGCTCGCGCCGATCCTGCTGTTTCTCGCGGTGCTCGGCGCGGCGGCGCTGGTCGTGCTGCGCATGAGCTTCGGCGTGTCCGGCAACGAATGGCGCAGCTTCACGCTGCAGAACTACGCGGACCTGCTCGACGGCTACTTCATCAAGTCGTTGTGGCTCACGCTGCGGCTCGCGTTCCAGAGCATGCTCTGCGCGGTCGTGCTGGCGATTCCGGTCGCGCTCGCGATGGCACGCACGAAGTCGCGGCTCGCGCGGCGCTTGCTGCTCGCGGGTGTGCTGCTGCCGCTGCTCGTCAACCTGCTGCTGCAAGGCTATGGCTGGCTCGTGATTCTCGGGCCGGCCGGCCTGCTCAATCACGCGCTGCTCGCGAGCGGCCTCGTCGAGCGTCCGGTGATGTGGCTGTATCGCGAACATGGCGTGTTGCTCGGCCTGATCCAGACCGCGTTTCCGCTTGCGGTGCTGCCGCTCTCCAGCGCAATGCGCGCGGTCTCGATCTCGTACGAGGAGGCCGCCGCGACGCTCGGCGCGACGCGCTGGCAAACGCTGCGTCACGTGCTGTTGCCGCTCGCGATGCCCGGCCTCGTGTCGGGTGCGCTGCTCGTGTTCGCCTACAACGCGAGCGCGTTCGCGGTGCCGCTGCTGCTCGGCGGGCGCCGCGTGCCGATGCTCGCGGTGCTGGTCCACGATCAGGTCGCACCGCTCCTGAACTGGCCGGCGGCTTCCGCCTCCGGTGTCGTGCTGATGATCGCCACGCTCACGGTGATGGCGCTGTCGCAACGGCTCGTGCGCCGCACGCAACGTCTGACCGGGGAGCCCCACGCATGAGCACGCCACTGCCGACCTCGCGCATGCCGCAACCGGCGCCGCCCTCCCCGGGGGCGCCACGTTCGCCACGTTCGCTACGTCTGCCGCGCCTGCCGCATACGATGCCCGGCCAGCTCGGCAAGGCCACCGCGCTCGTCGCCGCAATCGTGCTGTTCCTCGCCGCGCTGCCGATCCTCACGATGATCGTGATGTCGTTCAGCGCGGCCGACACGCTCGAATTTCCACCGCACGCGTACAGCCTGCACTGGTATCGCGCGGCGTGGCACAGCTTCGTGTCGCCGGATGCGACCGACACGCTGTCGATGGGCGCCGCGCTCACCACGAGTCTCATCGTCGCGTTCTCGACGATGCTCATCGCGACGCTCGTCTCGGTGCCCGCCGCGTATGCGCTCTCGCGCTACCGCTTTCGCGGCAAGCCCGTGGTCGAGCAACTGGTCGCGCTGCCGCTCGTCTATCCGCTCGTGATGCTCGGCCTGTCGCTGCTGCTCGTCTTCAACGTGCTGCCGGTCGAACTCGGCATGGGCCGTCTGATCGTCGCGCATGTGATTCTGGCGCTGCCGTTCACGGTGAAGAACTGCGCGGCTTCGGTCGCCTCGATCGGCCCGGAGTTCGAGGAAGCGGCCTGCGTGATGGGTGCGAGCCCCGGCCGCGCGCTCATCGACGTGGTGCTGCCGCTGATGCGCCCCGGCATCCTCGCCGGCATGCTGTTCGCGTTCATCGTGTCGTTCAACGAGTTCACGGTGACGTTCTTCCTGTACAGCATCGATACGATGACGCTGCCGGTGTGGCTCTACAGCCGCACGGTGTCGTCGCTCGACCCGACCGTGTTCTGTTTCGCCGTCGTCATCGTCGCGATCGACTTCGCGCTGATCTGGCTGCTCGAAAAGCTGATCGGCGACGAAGGAGTCGCACTGTGAGCACGCTGAGCACGCCAATGCGCGCTCACGCCCCGGCGCACACGACGCCCTTTCGCTGGAGCCTCTGATGACCCATCTGACCTTGCAAGCCATAACGCGCCGCTTCGGCGCGGTGCACGCCATCGACAACGTCGACCTGAGCGTGCCCGACGGCAAGCTCGTCTGTTTTCTCGGCCCGTCCGGCTGCGGCAAGACTACCCTGCTGCGGATGATCGCCGGGCTCGAGACGCCCAGCTCGGGCAGCATCCATTTCGCCGGCCGCGACATCACGCGGCTGCCCGCCAACCGGCGCGACTTCGGCATGGTGTTCCAGTCGCTGGCGCTGTTTCCGCACATGACGGTCGCGCAGAACGTCGCGTATCCGCTGAAGCTGCGCAAGGTCGCGAAGGAGAAGCAAACGCGCCGCGTCGCCGAACTGCTCGAACTGATCCAGTTGCCGCATATGGCGAACCGGCCGGTCACGCAGCTCTCGGGCGGCCAGCGCCAGCGCGTCGCGATCGCGCGCGCGATTGCTTCGGAGCCCCAACTGCTTTTGCTCGATGAACCGCTGTCCGCACTCGACGCGAAGCTGCGCGAAGCGATGCAGGTCGAGATCCGCCTGCTGCAGCAACGCCTCGGCATCACGACGATCATGGTCACGCACGACCAGCGCGAAGCGATGACGATGGCCGACGAGATCGTCGTGATGGAGAAAGGCCGCATTGCCCAGGTCGGCAAGCCGCTCGACATCTATCGCGATCCGGTCAGCGAGTTCGTCGCCGACTTCATCGGGCTCGGCAACATCCTGCCGGTCCAGTACGACGGCGCGGGCGGCGTGAGCCTGCCGGGCGGACGGCGCATCGAGGTCGCGCAAAACCCACGCGCGCCGCGCGCTCCGCTCACCGGCGCCGGGCAGCCGGTTCAGGCCGGCGACGCGATCCGTCTGCTGATCCGGCCCGAGGACATCTGCGTGAAGGCGGCCACCGACGCCGCGAGCCCGAACCGGCTGCCCGGCACCGTCACGTTCATCCGCGACGTGGGCGCGTCGCTCGAAGCCACGATCGATTGCAGCGGCTTCACGCTGACCGCCGCGACCACGCCGCGCGAAACGCCGGGGCTCGCGCTCGGCATGCCGGTGCTCGCGGAACTGCCGCCGCACGCGTGCAAGCTGATCGCCGCGCGCGCCGCTCACTGACATGCACTGACACGCGCTGACACGCACGCCGGCCGCCCGATGCCCCGAACGGCTCACGCACACATCACGCACACGCTTCACTTCAATAACGACGCTTTTCGACAGAGGAAGATCATGAACCAGCGCCCCGCTTTCCAACCGAATCGCCACGTGAAGCCCCGCCGCGGGTTCGCCACGCTCGCCGCGACGCTCGCGTTCACCGCACTCGGCGCGTTGTGCGCGCTGCCGTCGGCCGCGCATGCCGACGCGCTCGACGACATCGCGAAGTCCGGCACGGTGCGCATCGGCGTGTTCGAGGACTATCCGCCGTTCGGCTCGATCGGTCCGGACATGAAACCGGTCGGCTATGACATCGACGTCGCGAACCTGATCGGCAAAGCACTCAACGCGAAGGTCGAACTCGTGCCCGTGACGGGTGACAACCGCATGGCGTATCTCGCCGACCACAAGGCCGACATGCTGCTGTCGGTCGGCCAGACACCCGAGCGCAAAAAGGTGATCGACTTCTCGCAGCCGTACGCGCCGTACTACCTCGCCGTGTTCGGCCCGAAATCGCTGCACGTGAAGAACGCCGCCGACCTCGCCGGCAAGTCGATCTCAGTCGCACGCGGCACGCTCGAAGATCTGAGCGTCACGAAAATCGCGCCGCCCACCGCGAACATCAAACGTTTCGACGATCCGAACGGCGCGATATCGGCGTTCCTGTCCGGTCAGGCACAGTTGATGGTGGTCGGCAACGACGTCGGCGCGACGATTCTCGCGCGGCATCCCGCGAACGATCCGGAGCAGAAGTTTTCGCTCTTCAGCTCGCCCGATCACGTCGGCCTGAACAAGAACGAGCCGCGCCTGAAGGCGAAGGTCGACGATACGATTGCCAAGGCCCGCAAGGACGGCACGATGAACGCGATTTCGCAGAAGTGGCTGCGCGCGCCGCTGCCGGCCGATCTCTGAACCTTGTTGCGCGAACCGCTGCGAAGTCCCTCTCGCGTGAGGGACTTCGCGGCGAGCGGCCGCGCCGGAATCTGATCCTACGATGAGCACGAAGCCATGACCTACACGTTCGATTTCAGCGGCTTCGGCCTCTACGCGGACATGCTCGTGCACGGCGCCGCCGTGACGCTCGGGCTCACGGCCGTGTCCACGCTGCTCGGCGGGCTCGTCGGCATCGCCGGTGCGAGCATCGCGGCGGCCGGGCCGAAATGGGCGCGCTGGCTGGTCGCGAGCTACGTCGAGCTGATCCGCAACACGCCGTTCCTCGTGCAACTGTTCTTCGTGTTCTTCGGCTTGCCGAGCCTCGGCATTCATATCGACGAAGTGCAGGCCGCGATTCTCGCGATGACGGTCAATCTCGGCGCGTACGCGACCGAGATCGTGCGCGCCGGCATCGACTCGATTCCGCGCGGCCAGGTGCAGGCGGCCCAGGCACTCGGCCTGCACGGACGCCAGGTGTTCCGCCATGTCGTGCTGCCGCAGGCGCTCGCCAACGTGTTTCCCGCGCTGCTCGGCCAGGTGCTGATCGTGATGCTCGGCTCGGCCGTCGTCTCGCAGATCTCGGTGCCCGACCTGACCTATGCGGCGAACTTCATCCAGTCGCGCAACTTCCGCTCGTTCGAAAGCTACCTCATCATCACGGCGACCTATCTGCTGATGTCGATCGTGCTGCGGCAACTGCTCAACCGCTTCGGCCGTGGTCTGTTCGCGGGCCGCGCGGCGCGCGGCAACAGTAACAACAGTAACAGCGGCAGCAACGACAGCGGCAACGCGCCGCGCAACTGGCGCACTCGCCTGACGTGGCGCGGCGCGCGCACCCTGCCGACGGAGCACTGATCATGGTCGAATTCACGCTATGGGACATCGCCCGCAATCTGCTGCTCGCCGCGCGCTGGACGGTGCTGCTGTCGCTGATCGCGTTCGTCGGCGGCGGGATTGTCGGGCTCGTGCTGCTCGCGCTGCGCGTCTCGCCGATCGCGTGGCTGCGCCGCATCGTCGTGCTGTACGTCGAAGTGTTTCAGGGCACGCCGCTCCTGATGCAGCTCTTTCTCACGTTCTTCGGCCTGCCGCTCCTCGGTGTCGACGTCTCGCCGTGGGCCGCCGCGGCGGTCACGCTGACGCTCTACACGAGCGCGTATCTCGTCGACATCTGGCGCGGCTGCGTCGAGGCGGTGCCGCGCGGCCAGTGGGCCGCGGGCGCGAGTCTAGGCATGACGTTCGGCCAGCAGCTGCGCTACATCGTCTGGCCGCAGGCGTTGAAGATCGCGGTCGCGCCGACGGTCGGTTTTCTCGTGCAGGTCGTGAAGAGCACCGCGCTCGCGTCGATCATCGGCTTCACCGAATTGACGAAGACCGGCACGATGATTACCAACGCGGCGTTCCGCCCGTTCCCGATCTACGCGATGGTCGCGATGATCTACTTCGCGATGTGCTTCCCGTTGACCTGGTATGCGCGCGTGCTCGAAAAGCGTCAGAAGGTAGGACATCGCTGAAGTCGACGGTCATCGCGCCGCCTGCGTCGACTGGCGCAGCTTCGCGACCTCGGCCGCGCCGACCGCCGGCGCGCCGTTGTTCCAGCCGGCGCGCACGAAGCTCAGCACGTCGGCGATCTGCTGGTCGTCGAGCACGGCCGCGAAGCCCGGCATTGGGAACGGCGACGGCACGCCGTTGATGACGAGATCGCCCGTGCCATTCAGCGTGACGTTGATCAGCGACGACGCATCCTTCGCGAGCACGTTCGGATTGCCCGCGAGCGGCGCGAGCATCGGCGCGAAGCCTTGTCCGCCAGCGCCGTGGCAATGCATGCAATACGCGGTGTAGACGCGCGCGCCGGCATCGTTCGCGGGACGATCGAGCGATACCTTCGTCGCCTTCGGATCGTACGTGTACGGCGGCGCGCCGTTGCCGCCCACCGACGGCAGCGACTTCAGATACGTCGCGACCGCCGCGACGTCGGTGTCGCTCATGCCCTGCGTGCTGTTGTTGATGACGCTCGTCATCGAGCCGAACGCCGACGCATGGCGATTCGCACCGGTCTTCAGGAAGGTACGCAGATCTTCGTCGCTCCAGCGCCCGAGCCCCGCGTTGTGCTCGCCGGTCAGGTTCGCGGCGAACCAGCCGTCGAGCGGCGCGCCACTCAGAAAGGCGCTGCCGCTTTCGTCGAGCGCGCTCTCCTGGAACGCGACGCCGCGTGGCGTATGACACGAGCCGCAGTGCCCGAGTCCCTGCACCAGATACGCGCCGCGATTCCAGGCGGCGTCCTTGCCCGGTTTGTCGCGATACGCGCCCTTCTCCAGAAACGCCATGTTCCAGAGCTTGAGCGGCCAGCGCATATTCAACGGCCATTTGATGTCAGGCTCGCGATTCGCCTGCTGCACGGGCGTGACGCCGTGCATGAAAAACGCGTAGAGCGCCTTCACGTCGTCGTCGTTGACCTTCGCGTAGGACGGATACGGCATCGCCGGGTACAGGTTGTGGCCGTCCTTCGCGACGCCTTCGCGCAGCGCCTGCGCGAACTCCGCCTCGGTATAGCCGCCGATGCCGGTCTGCGCGTCGGGCGTGATGTTGGTCGTGTAGATGCGGCCCATCGGCGTGTTCATCGGCAGACCGCCCGCGAACGGCTTGCCTTTTGGCGCCGTGTGGCAGGCCGCGCAATCGCCGAGCTGCGCGAGATAGGCACCGCGTTGCACGAGCGACTGATCGGCCGCCGGAGTTGCCGCCGAGTTTGCTGCCAGAGTTGCGGCATCAGCCGGTCCTTGCGCGATGAACGGCAACGCAACGCACAACGCTGCGCCGAGACCCTTCAGAGTGGTTTTCATATCCGGGCTCCTGCGCCTCACGCGCTGTGCAGTTGACGGCCAACCGGCAATTGCCGCAGCCGCTTGCCGGTGGCCGCGTAGATCGCATTGGTCAGCGCGGGCGCGAGCGCCGCCGTGCCCGGCTCGCCGATGCCGCCGGGCGCTTCGCCGCTCTTCACGATGTGCACCTCGATAGGCGGCGTCTCGTTGATGCGCAGCATCCGGTAGTCCGTGAAGTTGTTCTGCTCGACGCGGCCGTCCTTGATCGTGATCTCGCTATAAAGCGCCGCCGTGATGCCGAAGATGATGCCGCCCTGCACCTGCGCTTCGATCGTGTTCGGGTTGACGACCATCCCGCAATCGACCGCGCAGGTGATGCGCTCGACGGCCACTTCGCCCTGATCGACGGCGACGTCGACGACGATCGAAAAGAAGCTGCCGAACGCATGCATGACCGAGACGCCGCGTCCTTGCCCCTGGGGCAAGGCGCTGCCCCAGTTCGCGGCCTGCGCGGCGGTGTTGAGCACGTTCAGCGCGCGCGGTGATTTGCCGAGCAGGCTGCGCCGGTACTGGACCGGATCGATCTTCGCGTGCGCGGCGAGTTCGTCGATGAAGCTCTCCACGACGAACGTGCCGCGCGTCGGTCCGACGCCGCGCCAGAACGCGGTGGGCACCGCATGCGGCTCCTCGCGCACGTAGTCGACCAACTGGTTCGGCAGGTCGTAAGGCAGATCGGCGGCCACTTCCACCGCGTCGGGGTCGAGCCCATTTTTGAACGCGGGCGGCGCGAAGCGCGCCATGATCGACGAACCGGCGATACGGTGCTGCCACGCGAGCGGCTTGCCGTTCGCGTCGAGCCCGGCCGAGATCGTGTCGTAGTAGTACGGCCGGTACATGTCGTGCTGGATGTCTTCCTCGCGCGTCCACAGCACCTTGACCGGCGACGACACCTGTTTGCCGACCTTGACCGCCTGCCTGACCATATCGGTTTCGAGGCGCCGCCCGAAGCCGCCGCCGATCAGATGGTTGTGCACGATGATCTTGTCCGCGGGCAGGCCCGTGACAGCCACCGCCGCATCGACGACGCGCGTCGGCACCTGCGAGCCGAGCCAGATTTCGCATGCGTCGGCGCGCACGTGGACCGTGCAGTTGATCGGCTCCATCGTCGCGTGCGCGAGAAACGGCTGCTGGTACACGGCATCGACGCGCGTCTTCGCGTCGGAGAACGCGCGGCCCACGTCGCCTTCCTTGCGCGCGACCGCGCCGTTGCGTTGCGACGCCGCCGCGAGATCGCCGACGATCGTCTTCATCGACACCTGCGCACCCGCGCCTTCGTTCCACTTGATGTCGAGCGCCTGCACGCCGCGCTTCGCGGCCCACGTGTGATCGCCGATCACCGCGACCGCGTTGTCGAGCTTGATGATCTCGCGCACGCCGGGGATCGTCTTCGCATGCGTATCGTCGACGCTCGCCAGCGTGCCGCCGAACACCGGGCAGTTCGCGATCGCCGCGTAGACCATGCCGGGCAAGCGCACGTCGAGCCCGAAGAGCGCGGTGCCATCCACCTTCTCGGGCGAATCGAGGCGCTTCACCGGCGTGCCGATCAGTTTGAAATCTTTCGGGTCCTTGAGCGGCACGTTCTGCGGCACGGGCAGCGCGGACGCGGCCTGCGCGAGCTGGCCGTAGCTCGCGCTGCGATTGCTGGCCGCGTGGATCACCTGGCCCGCCTGCGCATGGCAAGTGGCCGGATCGACTTGCCACTGCTGCGCGGCCGCGTTGACGAGCATCACGCGCGCGGTCGCGCCCGCGCGTCGCATCGGCTCCCACGCGAAGCGGATCGACGTCGAGCCGCCCGTGAGCTGGCCGCCGAGCAGCGGATCCATGAAGAGCTTTTCGTTGGGCGGCGCGTGATCGAGCGTGACCGCGTCGAGCGGCACTTCGAGTTCTTCGGCGATCAGCATCGGGATCGACGTGTAGACGCCCTGGCCCATCTCCACCTTGGGCATCACGAGCGTCACCTTGCCCGCGGTATCGATCTGGATGAAGGCGTTCGGCGCGAACACGCCGCTTTGCTGCGCCTCATCGGCATCGCCGCCGATCACGCTCTTGCCGGTCTTCTGATCCTGGCTGGAAGCCGGCAGGCTGAAGCCGAGCAGCAGACCGCCGCCGGCTGCCGAGCCAACCGTCACGACCGTCACGCCGAATTTCAGAAAGCCGCGCCGCGAGATGCCGTGCGCGTTGTTCGCTTGCGCGTTCGACGGCCGCGCGCCGTTCTGTGCATCGAGCAATCCCCGGGACATGTCAGGCCTCCTTCGCGGCGTGCCTGATCGCCGCGCGGATGCGGTTGTACGTCCCGCAGCGGCAGATGTTGCCGGCCATCGCGGCGTCGATGTCGGCGTCGCTCGGATTGGGGTTGCGCGCGAGCAGCGACGCCGCCGACATCACCTGCCCCGACTGACAGTAGCCGCACTGCACGACGTCGAGTGCGCGCCAGGCCTCCTGCACTTTCTGCCCCACGGGTGTGCCGCCGACTGCTTCGATCGTGACGACCTTGCGGTCGCCGACCGCCGCCGCCGGCAATACGCACGAGCGCACCGCGACGCCGTCGAGATGCACGGTGCATGCGCCGCATTGCGCGATGCCGCAACCGAACTTGGTGCCGGTCAGGCCGACGAGATCGCGCAGCACCCACAGCAAAGGCATGTCGGGTGGTGCATCGACGGTATGGCTTTGGCCGTTGATATTGAACGTTGTCATACGCGGCTCCGGGTGGGATTTATTGTGGGGTCCTGGCTGTTTAGACAGCGGCGTCGCATCAGAACGCGAAAGCTTGCCGGGTTTGTTCAGCATGCCGCGCTAATCACGCAATGCGAGACGGCTTGGGTCGAGCGATTGAGTCAAGCGAGCGTCGCTGGCAGTCCGGCTGATTGTAGTCGTGGAAAAGGAAGTTCGCCTTGTAGGTGTACAGGGTACGCGTCCCGACGTTTGGTAACGGGATGCAAATCAATGCGTTACCATCGACGCATCAGCCCGTTAGCCTGACGGGCAGGAGCCGGCGCGTTATCTTGCGACTTGGGTCGCGGCGCGCGATTCCGGCAAGTCACCCGATCCGAAGGAGCCGCAGATGAACGACCCGCAATGCACTCAATTCCTCTCGGACATTCGCAAGCCGCTGCTTGCGCTGCACAAGGCAATTCTCGATCACGAGCGCGTAGCCTACGAAAAGGAATTCGGCCCGGTGACGCCAGCGGCATTTCTGCAGGTGCTTATCAACGGCTCGGGGTTTCGCTGGCTCACGCCGCTTTCGACGGTGATTGCGAGCGTCGACGAAATTCTCGACGACGAGGAAGCCGATGCAGGCGACCGCCTCGCGGCGGCCGAAGCCGTCGTGGGCCTCTTCTCGGCCGATCAGCCGAACAACAGCTTCCTGCCGCGTTATCTGCCGCTGCTGCAGGCTGATCCGGCGATCCTGCATCACCACGGCCAGGTGTCGCAGTTGCTGCGTGACGTGCAGGTGAAATAGACCGGGCCGCAGCGGCGTGCTTGCGTTGAGTGGCGCGTTGAATTGTGCGTTGATTCGCGTGAGAGCGGTACGCCGCCGGCTCCCGTACTTCCTCACCATTGAAGAAATGGCTGCGGGTCGATCATGCGCCGTTCATTGGGGCACGGCCATCGCTCGCGAGTGACGTATGAGTGATGGATGACCTCGATCTACATCTGCCACCAGCACGAATACCCCTTTGTTTGAAGGCCGTTCGTACCCGGCGCGTAAGAATGCGGGCGAGCGGCATTGCGTTTGCGTCGATCGAATGCCTTCTCGCATGAACCGCCACGCCATTACCTGGCTTTGCTGACTAAAACAGAGATGAGACAAAGGTGAGCTTTTGCGGGATGTGCCTGGATCGTGCAACGACAAGCGGCTTGACGCGCGTCGCACCCGCTTCGCAGGCTTGCCGATGCAAGCGGATTTTCGCTGCGATACGTGAACGCCAATCATTGCGAGGCACGAAGCGATGCACGAAAATGCGCCGCGAGCGATTGCCGCCGCGGCGCCCAGACGATCGGCGCGGAGAGCGCCCGAGCTTAGCCGCGCCCCTGCGGAAGATACGGCAGCGGGTCGACCGGCTTGCCGTCGCGGCGCACCTCGAAGCCCAGGGAAACGCGCGAATTGCTCTCGTCGCCCATTTCCGCGATCTGCTGCCCCTTGCGAACCACGTCGCCCATCTTGACCAGCAGCTTGCGGTTATGCGAATAAGCGGTCAGAAAATCCTTGTTGTGCTGAACGATGATCAGGCTGCCATAGCCGTTCAGTCCGGTGCCCGCGTACATCACCTTGCCGTCGGCGGCGGCCCGCACCGGATCACCCGACTTGCCGCCGATTTCGATACCACGCGTTTCGCCCGGCTGGAACGCTTCGACCACGCTGCCCGAGGCGGGCCATGCGAGCTTCACGCTGTTCGCGTGCCGGCGGGTTTCCTGCGTGACTTCGCGAATCGCGGCGGCGTCGGGAGCTGGCGTTGCGGACTGCGCCGATGATTGCGCCTGCGCTGGTGCCGATGCCTGTGCCGATGCCTGTGCCTGCGTCGAATTTTGCGACGGCGCCGGCGCGGCACCCGCCGCGGACTTCGTCGCCGCCGCATTATCCTGCTTCGCTGCCTGCACCGTGTCCGGCGACGAGACATGCAACACCTGCCCCGGCTTCAGATACGACGACGGCTTCAACCCATTCCACGCCTGCAACTGCTTGACGCTCAGATGGTAGTTCTGCGCAATGCCCGTGAGCGTGTCGCCGCGCTTGACGCGATAAACGAGCGGCGGTGACTTTTGCAGAGGTGCGTTCTGGTCGGCATCGACCGTGGGCGATGTGGGCGGTGTGGACGCCGCGGCATTGGCAGAGCCGCCCGCTGCTGTCGCGCTTGTCGCCGGCACGCCGGAAGCGGCCATTGGGTCCGGGGCCACACCGTTCTGCGGGTTTTGCTGCCCAACGTTCGCGCAACCGCTGACCGCCAGCGCAACGCACACGCCGGCGAGACAGGCCAACATCGTTCTGTCGGAACGTTTTCTCATTCTGTTCGACTCCTGCTTGATTCATGGACGGGCCGGATGCCGCCATGCCGCATGCGACGCGCGTGCTCTCATGGCTGCGCATCGTCAGCGGCACCGCGAGGCCGCCTCGTATGGCGCTGACCCGGCGCCCGGCTCGTCTGCTCCCATCCCGTGCATGCGGGTCATGCCGGGTGTCCCGAACATTAAAACCACGCAACTTCAGTGAAAAAGATCAGATTGGGGCCAGATTGCCGATCAAAAATTCTCGCGGAATTGTAAAATGCCTTTTAATCAAAACGCCCCGCCTCACACACTCTGATACAACCGTTACCAGCCGTATTTCCACGGGGGGTCTTCCCCGCACGGCGGCGCCTGCATCCGGCGCGGACGGAAGCGCAAGAGTCGCCTTCCGGCGCACGATTCGCCTTCATTTAACATTTGCCTTATCGGCAGACACGGCCGGGACTTGAATTGCCGCGAAGCGCGGCGGCAAATCTGGCGGGATGGGTGTTGCCACGCAAGCTGGCGCGCACCAGCTTCGGAGACGTATTTGCGTTGCGCGCCGCGGGCTAGAACTTATGCCGGATCGCCGCGCGCACCACGACCTGCCGGGACGTCGACGACGGCGACTGCGTGCCGGGAATAAACGCGTAGTCGAGGATGGACAGCGTGGAGTCCCCCGTGACCTGCTGATACTCGCCCTGCAGGTAGACGTCGGTGCGCTTGGACAGGTTGTAGTCCACCATCAGGCCGAACGTGTGGATGCGCGGCTTCACGCCGCCGTTCGACGCGTCGTAGGTTTCCATCGTGTACACGTACTGCGCGCCGACGAACAGCATCGGCGAAATCTGGTATTTGCCGTTCACCTCGAAGTTCTGATACTTGAGCGAGTTCAGCAGCACACCCGGCGGCGTGACGGGGACGAGCGGCACGAGTGGCGTAATGCCGAGATAACCGTTGCCGGTCGGATCGAGATAGTTCGAGTTGCTGTAGACGAAGCCGGCCGTCGCCGGGCCGAACGTATAGGTGAGGCCGCCGCCGAACACGCGCATGCGCGTCGCGACGAAACCGGCGTCGTTCGCGGTGATCGCGCCGTTCGAGCCATTACCGGGATTATCAGCCTGCAGGTAGGCCGCCGCGACCAGCAAACCGCCGTACGCGTACTGCCCGCCGAAACTGTACGCGCGATTGTTCGCGAAGCCGGTGTCGTTGCTGAAGCTGTAGGTGCCGCCGAACTGGAAGCCGGAAATCGACGGACTCGTGTACTTGACCGTGTTGTCGAGGCGAAACGTGTTGTCGGTGTTGTCGTTGTCGTACGGGTGCGAGAACAGCTCGCCGCCCCAGCTGCCGTTGGCCGTGGTCTGCGCCAGATAGTCGACGACCGAATCGTACTGGCGGCCGAACGTCAACGTGCCGTACGGTTGCGAACTCAAACCGACGAACGCCTGGCGGCCGAACATGCGGCCGCCCTGCCCGAGCCGCCCGGAATTCAGGTCGAAACCATTTTCAAGCTGGAAGATCGCCTTGAGACCGCCGCCCAGGTCCTCGGCGCCTTTGAGGCCCCAGCGGCTGCCTTGCGCAAGACCGCTCGCCAGCTCATAAACGTGGCCGCGGCCGACATTGTTCGTGTAGTTGATACCTTCGTCGATCACGCCATACAGCGTGACGCTGGTTTGCGCGCAGGCGGGCGCGATGGAAACGGCAGACGCAGCAACGGAGACAGCGAGCGAGAACACTTGCTTGTTCATGATGATCTCCCTGCACCTCGAGTAATCGGACAACTCGATCCGGCCGCCTTGTTCTTGTGCTTCCCGATGCTTTCTTCTTGATGCTGGTTGCTGGGCTTGGGCTTGGGCCTGCTCCCGGGCCTTTCAGGCAGTTCTGCCGGCTGCTCCGCTTGCGTTGCGCCGCCCTGCACTTTTCAGAAATCGTCACACGGCGGCGGCTGGCCGTCCATGAGTGGATGCGCCGATCTTCGAGAATGTTGCTAATTCTCCACTGCGTGCGGCAGCCCCTTTTTTCGTAAGCCGGGTTCGGGTAAACGGCCGGCTGCCGTGGCCGCGCATCGTTGCAGGATTCGCATTCGGCAAGGTGTGCGACTGCGCCGGCTTGCGCCCCTTCCGAGCGGATTTGTCACAAAAAGAAATATAATCGACCGCCCTTGCTGCAACGCAACGGAACTCCGCGCCGTGCCGGGGGTCATGTTTACGTCTCGCTAACACCGCGTATTGCATAGCCGGTCGAGCGCGGCTATGCAGGGCGCATGGCGGGTGCGTGAAGATCGTATGTCCGGCCTGGCGCCCAATTCCATATTAAAAAGCCTTGTGAAACGCCCGCCGCGCTACATCAGCGCGCCGTCGCACAAGGCTGCTTTTGACGCAAACAATGCAACAATCCTCGTCCCGTCTGATCGAACTCGACTTTTTCCGCGGACTCGTTCTGCTAGTCATCGTCGTCGATCACATTGGCGGCAGCATTCTGTCGCGCGTCACGCTGCACGCGTACGCGTTGTGCGATGCCGCCGAAGTCTTCGTGTTCCTCGGCGGCTTCGCGACCGCCACGGCCTACGCCGCGCTCGCCGAGCGGCGCAACGAAACGATCGCGCGCAGCCGCTTTCTGCGGCGCTCGCTCGAGATCTATCGCGCGTTTCTCGTCACCGCCGGGCTCATGCTGCTCGTCAGCGCCGTGCTGAGCGCGTTCAGCATCGACGGGCCGAATCTCGCCACGACCGACCTCGACGACCTCATCGACGCGCCGCTCGCCGCGCTGCGCGACATCGTGCTGCTGCGCCGTCAGCCGTATCTGGCCTCCGTGCTGCCGATGTACGCGTTCTTCGCGCTGTTCGTGCCGGCCATCCTGCCGCTCGCGCGCAGCAAGCCGTGGCTGCTGCTCGCCGGCAGCATCGCGCTGTGGGCGGGCGCCCCGGTCATCGGCACCTATCTGCCCGCCGCGCGCGACATGCACTGGGACTTCAACCCGTTCGCGTGGCAGTTGCTGTTCGTGCTCGGCGTGCTCGCACGCTGCCAGCCGGTCTATCAGCGCGTCAGCACGCATCGGCTCGGCTGGCTCGTCAGCGTGTTCGCATTCGCGGTGGTCGCGCTCGCCGCGTACTACCAGCTCTTTCTCGCGCATGCGCCGCTCGCCGGAAGCCTCAAGCAGAACCTGTCGTATCTGCGCGCGGGTAACTTCCTCGCGATCGCGTGGCTCGTGGCGAATCTGATCCAGCTCGGCTGGGCGAAAAAGCTCGCGCGCCGGCTGCCGTGGATCGGCTTGATCGGACGTCAGGGGTTGCTGTGCTTTGTCGCCGGCGCGGTGATCTCGCTCGTGATCGATTCGGTGCTGTACGCGGCCACCGACGGCTATCTGAACTATCCGCTCGGGCTGCTTGCGGATGCGGCGGCGGTCGGCGCGCTGTTCGCGGTCGCGCTCGGCGTGGAACCGCTCAAGCGCTTTGTCGGCCGGTTTGTCGCCGGGCGGCTCGGCACCTCGTCCTGAGCGCTCCTGGCGCTGCCCGCAACCCGGACACTTCATACGCTGCCGGCGGCGATCGCCACGCCCCGCATCCAACTCAAATCCGACGCAAATGCTGATAGCATGACGGCCGCGCGCGAACCGCGCGCCGGCCCTCCACACTGACATGCGTCGACTCTTTCGCTTCGCCCTCGTTCTGCTTTGCGTCGTCAGCGGTGCGCCCGCGTTCGCGAGCACAGTCGCGAGCCGCAGCTTCCATGCGGAAGCGCTCGGCCGCGACTGGCACTACACGATCTATCTGCCGGGCGCCTATCGCGCGGACGGCCCGCGCCTGCCGGTGCTCTACCTCCTGCACGGCAATAACGGCGACGCCAACGACTGGCTCACGCAAGGCCATCTGCAAAACACGGTGGACGCGCTGATCGAGCGCAAGGAAATCCCGCCCGTCGTGATCGTGATGCCGCAAGGCGGCACGGACTGGTACGTCGATCGCAAGGAAAAAATGGAGACGGCGTTCTTCGACGATCTGCTGCCCGAAATCGAAACGCACTATGCGGTCGCGACGCAACGCGGCGGCCGGATGATCGGCGGCGTGTCGATGGGTGGCTTCGGCGCGCTGCGTTATGCGCTGACGCAACCGGAACTGTTCTGCGGCGCGCTGCTGCTGAGCCCCGCGATCTATGCGAGCGAGCCGCCGCGCGCGTCGGCGGCGCGCCGCGTCGGCGTCTTCGGCGAGCGGCAGTTCGATCCGCGTGTCTGGCACGAACTCAATTATCCGGCCCAATGGGACCGCTACATGAGCCAGCCGTACCGCCTGCCGATCTTCATCGCATCCGGCGACGACGACCTCACGATCCAGGCCGATGCGTCGCTGCTGTACACGCACCTGCGGCTCGCGGGCAATCCGGCGGCGCTGCGCATCATCGACGGCGGCCATACGTGGGATGTGTGGAGCACGCTGCTGCCCGCCGCCCTGAAGTACACGCTAGGCTGCGTGAGGCCGCCGGCGCTGGAGCATCCGTCGGATCACCGGCCTTGACTTGACCCTTGACCCTTGCCCCTTGATCGTTGCCCCCTGGCCGCTGGAAAGCATTAACCCCGCGCCGCCGTGAAGCGGCATGGGCGATGCGCCGGGCGTCTGCCGGGGCGCGTGTCCTCGCGCGCTACTGCATGAGATCGGTCCACAGCACCATCAGTACGGTCATCAGCGCGGGGCCGATGAAAATACCGAGTAGTCCGAACGTCTCCGCGCCGCCGAGTATGCCGAACAGCACGAGCAGAAACGGCAGGCGCGTCGAGTTGCCGATCAGCACCGGCCGCACGAAGTGCTCGGCGACGAACACGACGACCGAGCCGAACACGGCGAGTCCGATCGCGGCGGCAACCGAACCTTGCGCGAGCAGCCACAACGCGGCCAGACCAAACGTGATCGGCGCGCAGAACGGCAGCATCGCGGCGATCGCCGTGACAAAGCCAAGCAGCGCCGCATGCGGCACGCCGGTCGCGAAATAGGCGATGCCGAGCAGCGCGCCCTCGCCGAGGCCGACCACGACCAGCCCCGCTACCGTGCCGCGCACCGCGGTCGCCATGTGCTGAACGAGGTCCGCGCCGCTATCGCCGAAACCGCGCCGCGCGGCCTTCATCAGCGAGCCGGATAAACGCGGCCCCGCCTGAAAAATCACGAACAGTGTGACCAGCATGAACGCGAACACCATCGCGGCATGCGCGGCACGCGCACCGAAATGACGGCCGAGCGTCATCACCGTGTTGCTGTGCAGCCCCTTCATCGCGGCGGAGTCGCGCAGCGGCTGCGCGAGATTGGCCTGCCACCACGCGCTGATCTGCTGCACTCCGAACGGCAGACGCTCGATGAAGCCCGGCATCGCAATGCCGGTTTCCTGCACGCCCCTGAACCAGTCCCTGAGCTCGAGCGCCTCGTGCAGCGCCTGCGCGATGCCAAGCCCGACCGGCAGTACCACGAGCAGCGCAATCACGAGCGTCAACACGGCGGCGAGCAGCGTCGTGCGGCCCTTGAACCAGCGGCTGCCCGCAATCTTGTGCAGCAGCGGCCACAGCGCGATCGCGACGACGCCCGCCCACGCGACCACTACGATGAAATCGCGCACCACCCACAACGCGAGCAGCACCAGCCCGATATAGAGCGCGAGCGAGGCGGCCTTCTGCTTTTTCAGGCACTCCGGGACGGCGGACGACGATTCAGGAGAGGCGGGAGGTCCGGCGGGTGGGCGTGAAATCATGTGAACTCTTATCTCTTTGAGGATGTGCGCGCGAGCCGGCCTGAAAATTTCAAACCAGCTACACTGGCGGCTCCGGTCACCGAACGACAGTCACATCTTAAAGGAAGCGCCGCTTCCCCTTGCAGGTGGCGTCCTCGTCGCGCTTCAGGCAACACAGCGTTGCAAAAATCCGCACTATTAAAAAATCACATAAAAAAGCGCGCAACATCTGTCATTTCAGTCAATCGCACGAGTGGCGAGCGATTATTTCTGTTTAGAGAACAGTGTTTCAACGGTGGCACAATGGCTCTCCGGCGCGCGCGGGACTAAATTCGGCTCTTCATAATACGGAGCCGATGATGATGACCATAGAGTCCATCCTTCTTGACGGTGCGAATGGCGTACGCATCGAGATTCTCGAGCGCTCCGACACGACGCTGGTGATCCGCTGGGTTGAGCCTGGACGCTGCCACTATGGCGAGCAGCGCTGGCGGCGGCGCTCGGCGCATACCTCCGGGACCTGCGCGGTGTCGCGTCGCAAGATCCGCCGCGGCGACGCGGTGTACAAGCCCGCCGAGCGGCCAACGCCGTCGAATGGGTCCGCGATGATCTGCGCTGAAGTTCTCGAACCGCTGGTCGAGGCTTGATGGCTGGAGCGAAAGCCCGCTGCCGCGCGGCTGGTTGTGGCTTGACCGGTTTTGGCGATTTGCGTTGCCTCTGCCGGTGGTTCCGGTGCTCGTGCGGTTTGTGATGCCGCCGTTTTTGATTCTTCCTGTGATTTTTCCTGTGAATCCACCTGCGATTCTGTCCGTGATCCCGCCGCATCCGATTTCGTAGCATCCGGCGCGGCGGCGTCGGGTCGCGCCGCTTTGGCTGTCTTGACGCCGTCTTGTGACTCTGCCTTGACTCTGTTTCAACCCGCCTCGACTCCCCCCTTGCCCGCGCGCCCATAGCGCCCGCTTGTGCCTGCAAGCCGCAGCATCGGAGGATGCGCCGTGCCGCGGGCCACCGCCACCCTCCGATTGCGGCTGGGCGCCTCGTGCGCTAAGGTGGACTGATTGCGCCCGCGTTGACGCCGGTTTACGGCCCGGCGTGCTCCTCGCGCACCTTCCACCCACCGCGCCGCGCCCGCCGCGACGCCGTTTGAGGGCAGATCATGGCAGAAGATACGCCGCAAACCCGCGCGGCTTCAGCAACTTCAGCAGCTTCCGCACCATCCACCCCACCCGCTCCTTCCACGCCGCCGGCTGCGCCGATCGCGCTCATCGCGCCGCAGCAGTTCTCGCTCGACGTGCTGCTCGAGAAATACGCGAAAGGCGACGAGCAATCGGCCGACGATGTCTTGCGCCGCGTCGCGCGCGGTGTCGCCGAGGCCGAGCCGCCGGAGTTGCGCGCCTCGGTCGAGGCGCTGTTCGTCGACAACCTGCGCCACGGCGCGCTCGGCGCGGGCCGCATCATGAGCGCGGCGGGCAGCGGCATCGCCGCGACGCTGATCAACTGCTTCGTGCAGCCGGTGGGCGACTCGATTCAGGGCGTCGACGAACAGGGCCTGCCCGGCATCTACGTGGCCCTGTTGCAGGCGGCCGAAACGATGCGCCGTGGCGGCGGCGTCGGCTACAACTTCTCCGCGATCCGGCCCAAAGGCGCGCGCGTGCACACGACCAGTTCGTCGGCATCGGGACCGTGCAGCTACATGGACGTGTTCGACGCCTCGTGCCGCACCGTCGAAAGCGCGGGCTCGCGGCGCGGCGCGCAGATGGCCGTGCTCGACTGCGACCACCCCGACCTGCTCGAATTCATCGAGGCCAAGCATTCGAAGGGCCGCTGGAACAACTTCAACGTGTCGGTCGGCGTCACCGACGAATTCATGCGCGCGGTCGAGGACGACGAAACCTGGCAACTGGTCCACCGCGCCGAGCCGTCGCCGGCCATGCGCGCGGCCGGCGACGTGCGGCAGCGCGAGGACGGCATGTGGGTCTACAGCGAGCACCCGGCGCGCGCGATCTGGGAGCGCATCATGCGCTCGACCTACGACGTCGCCGAGCCCGGCATCGTGTTCATCTCGCACATGAACGAGGACAACAATCTGCGCGCGATCGAAACGATCCGCGCGACCAACCCGTGCGGCGAGCAGCCGCTGCCCGCGTACGGCTGCTGCAATCTCGGCCCGCTCAATCTGACGCGCTTCGTCGTCGATCCGTTTGCGCAGTTGCACGGCCGCGAGCCGTCGTTCGACTGGGACGGCCTCGCGCAACGCACGCGCACGCAGGTGCGCTTTCTCGACAACGTGCTCGACGTCACGCTCTGGCCGCTGCCGCAGCAATACGATGAATCGCGAGCGAAGCGGCGCATCGGCGTCGGCTTCACCGGTCTCGGCGACACGCTCGTGATGCTCGGCCTGCGCTACAACTCGCAGGAAGGCCGCGATTTCTCGGCGCGCATCGCGCGGCTCATGCGCGACGAGGCGTATCGCGCGTCGGTGGAACTCGCGAAGGAGCGCGGCGCGTTTCCGTTATTCGACGCCGCACGCTATCTCGAAGCGGGCACCTTCGCGTCGCGCCTGCCCGACGACATCCAGCAGGCGATCCGCCGCGACGGCATCCGCAACAGCCATCTGCTGTCGATCGCGCCGACCGGCACCGTGAGCCTCGCGTTCGCGGACAACGCATCGAACGGCATCGAGCCAGCCTTTTCGTGGACCTACAAGCGCATGAAGGTGATGGCCGACGGCGGGCGCGAATCGTTCGACGTCGAAGACTACGCGTACCGGCTCTACCGCGAACTCGGCGGCGACGTGAACCGGTTGCCCGACTATTTCGTCAGCGCGCTGCAGATGTCGGCGCGCGATCATCTCGACATGATGGCGGCCGTGCAGCCGTACGTCGACACGTCGATCTCGAAGACCGTCAACGTGCCCGCCGACTATCCGTTCGACGCGTTCGAAAGCCTCTATTTCGATGCCTGGAAAGGCGGCCTCAAGGGACTCGCGACCTATCGCCCGAACGACACACTCGGCGCGGTGCTGAGCGTCGCCCCGCCGGCAACCGACGACACGCTCGCCGACCTTGACCTCGACCCGCTGCGTATCGCGATCGATCACCGGCCCAAGGGCGAATTGCCGGCGATCATCGAAAAGGTCGAGTATCTGACGCAGGCGGGCAAGAAGTCGCTGTACGTCGCGGTGTCGTTCATCGAGGTGACGGGGCGCCTTGGCGGCGAGGACGTGACGATCGAGCGGCCGATCGAATTCTTCATCCCGACCGGTCAACGCGACGAGTCGCAGCAGTGGATCACGGCGACGATGCGCTCGCTCTCGCTGGCCGCGCGCGGCGGCTTCGTCGCGCGCAATCTGCAGGACATGCGCAAGGTTTCGTGGGATCGCGGCCAGGTGCGGTTTGGTGAAGTGCAGCGGCTCGACGGTCATCGCGCGCCGCGCTGGCACGATTCGGAAGTGGCCGCGCTCGCGTTCGCGATCCAGCAGATTCTGTATCGGCGCGGCTTTCTCGACGCCGAGGGCAATCAGGTCGCATCGCGGATGCTCGCGCGCTTGCCGCGCGGGCAGATGAAAGTGGACACGGCGTTATCGGCCGATTTCGGCATCCGCCCGAACCCCGACGACGCCACCGACACGTTGCTGCAACCCGGCGGCGCGCAAGGACTGCATACGATGCTCGGACGCAAATGCGGCTCGTGCGGCGCGAATGCGGTGATTCGCAAGGATGGGTGCGACTTTTGTACGGCGTGTGGGGAGGTGGGGGCGTGCGGGTGATGAGGGGGGAGGTTCTTTCCCGCGTTACGGCGCCGAACCCCGAACCGATGATCGATCATCCTGACGAGGTTCGCCTCGCAGTCCGAGCACATCGAGGTAGGTCGTCAGCGAACGCAACACCGAGCCGGCGACCAGCGTGAAGATAGCATCATAGTTACTGCTCGCGCAGGCTTCGTCCAATGCGTCGTAGTAGGCGAGCCGATCCTCTTTCTGGATGATCGCCGGCGGGTATCCGGCCTTCATCAGTTCGAAGTTCAGAAGCAGCCGCCCGGTCCGGCCATTGCCGTCCACGAACGGATGAATCTTGACGAACCGCGTGTGCAGTTCCGCGGCCCGCTCCACTGGATGCAATGTCCCCGCCCCTTCGCACCACTCGACCAGCCGCTTCATTTCCTCCGGCACGTGCAGGAAATCGGGTGGCGTCGTGCTGGCGCCCGCGATCACTACGTTCTCCTGGCGATAGCGGCCTGCTTCCTTGTCGTCGATTGCCTTCAGCACCAGTGCGTGGATATTGCGGATCTGCCATTCCGACAGCGTTTCGTTCTTCGCGACTATTTCTTCGACATACAGGATCGCATCGCGGTGATTCGTCGCCTCGAAGTGCTCGCGTAGCGACTTTCCGCCCACCGTAATGCCTTCCAGAACGACTTTGGTTTCGCGCAGCGTGAGGGTATTGCCCTCGATCGCATTCGAGTGATAGGTCCACTCCAGCAAGAGTTTTTCGCGCAGCGACGCAAGCGTGTGCGGCGGTAATGGACGCGCCGCATCGAGTTGCGCCTTCCCGGCGTCGACCGCTTGCAGCAGCGCGAGATATTTCTCCCGATTTGTCATTGACGTACCCGCGCGTGACTCATGATAAGCATAGCGCCTATCTTAGCATCGCCTCGTGGCCCATCAGAACTGCTCACAGCGCCCCGCCTCACCCCACCTTCGCGTAATAAAGATTCTGCGGATGCTTCGCCTCGGCGAAGAAGAACCAGCGCTCAGCCACGAGCCCCGCGTACTGCACGAGACACGCGGCGGCCAGCAGCCCGAACGACGCGCCAATCGAATGCAGTCCGGCGGCGAGCACGATCAACAGAACAGGGGCGACGAACGCTGCCGCGAGAAAACCCCATTTGATACCGCGCAACGTCCCTGCCGATTTGCCGTGGAAGAACTCGCGCAGATTGAACGCGCCCGCGGTGAAGCCGCGCGCCACCTGCACGAGCTTCGGATTACGGATGCCGGTTGCGCTCTGCACAGTCGACTTCGGCCGCAAGCGCGCATTGCGCACGAGCGACGCCGAGCGGCTCGCGCAACCGGCGAGCGTCAACAGGCACGCGCAGATTGCGAGCCCGATGGTCAGCGCGGGCGCGAACCATGCGCTTAGCGCCGTCGCAAGCGTGAAGCCCGACGCGCAGCCGAGCAGCACGAAATTGACGAGCGTGAGCGGCGTCGCCCATTCCTGCAGAAAGCGCAGGCACGCATAGATCATCGCGGTGCAGACGAACAGCGCCGCGCTCGCGAGCACGCCGAGCCAGCCTAGCGCGAGCGACCACGGCGAGCCGAGCCAGTGCGCGACGCCATACAGAAACGCGCAGCCGAGAAACGCGGGCAGGCACAGACATTCGCGCGACAGCCACGAGGTCCGCCACATCGCAATCGCACGCCATGCGCGTTCGGGATGACCGAGATGGAAGAACGACGCGATCAGCCCGAGGCCGCCCAGCAGCACGGCCAGCGCCGCGCCGGTCATGTAGAACGAAGCGGCCACGGCGGGTTGCGCGAGCAACCCAAGCCGCTCGGCGCTTTCCACACCGACGAGCGCAATCAGCAAGCCCTGCGCCGCGCCGCTCAAAGTCGTCAGGAACACTACGGAAAATGCCGGATTCATCGTGAGGCTCCGCTTCGTTCGGGTGAAGTTCAGATAAGGGTTTCAGATGCGGGTTTCAGATGCAGGTTTCAGACGCGCGTCGCCATCGACGCAAGATGCAGTTCGCCGCGTTCGAGCTGCGCTTCGAGTTGTGTATCGGGCGATGCAGGCGCGTCAGTCGAATCCGTCGCCGAACCGGCCGATTTGCACGAACATGCGTCGCTGCCGCAACCGGCGGCCGCGGTCGGCACGCGCGGCAAATAATGATTCGCGGGACGCGTGTTCCACTCGGGCATCAACTGATAACCGCCGCGCTCCCTGATCGCTTGCGAGACCACCGAATCCGGATCGTGAATATCGCCGAAGAGCCGCGCGGAAGTCGGGCACGCGAGCACGCACGCGGGCTGGCGATCGCGCTCGGACAGATTCTCATCGTGGATGCGATCGACGCACAGCGTGCACTTGGTCATCTCCTTGCGCCCTTCGTCGAGTTCGCGCGCGCCGTATGGACACGCCCACGCGCAATACTTGCAGCCGATGCAGCGGTCGAAATCGACGAGTACGAGACCATCCTCCTTGCGCTTGTAGCTCGCGCCGGTCGGACACACGGGCACACACGGCGGGTCTTCGCAATGCAGACACGACTTCGGAAAATGGATCATCTCCGTGTCGGGGAAGCTGCCGGCCTCGAAGCTCTGCACGCGGTTGAAGAACGTGCCGGACGGGTCCGCATCGTACGGATTGAAGTCGGCGAGACTGCCCGACTCACCCGACGTGTTCCACTCCTTGCAACTCGTCACGCACGCCTGGCAACCCACGCACACGTTCAGGTCGATCACCAACGCCATCTGGGTCATTGGACACTCCTTGCCATCATTGACGTCATTTGCGCCGGGCTGCGCCGCGCAAACGCGCCGCGAATTCACCGCGTCCCGCGAAATAGGTCTGCACGATGCGCGACACGACACCGCCCGTTCCCACTGCACCCGGCAACGCGGGCATCGCATCGAACTGCGGCAGTGTGTGGCGCGCGTCGGCTTCGGCCGGATAGATGCGCACACGCACGTCGTACCACGCGGCCTGGCCCGTCACCGGATCGGAGTTCGACAGACGCGCAGCCGCTGCGTCATGGCCGGGCAGCTCGTCGGTAATCAGGTGATTGAGCAGAAAGCCGCGCTGCGATTCGTTCGCACCGGGACCGAGATTCCATGCGCCCGCCGCCTTGCCGATCGCATTCCACGTCCATACGGTGCCCGGCTCGACGGTCTCGCTGAAACGCGCCATGCAGCGCACGCGGCCCCATTGCGATTCGACGTAAATCCAGCCGCCGTCGGCAATGCCATTCGCTAACGCCATTTGCGGATTCACATAAAGATAGTTCTCCCCATGAATCTGCCGCAGCCACGCGTTCTGCGAATCCCACGAGTGATACATCGCCATCGGCCGCTGCGTCACCGCGGCCAGAGGAAAACGATCGAGATCCGTGGCCGTGCTTTCGAGCGGCGCATACCAGAACGGCAGCGGATCGAAATAGGTTTCGAGGCGCGCGCGCAGATGCTCGGGCGGTTGCCTGCCGCTCGTGCGTCCCTGTGCGGCGAGCCTGAATTTCTGCATCACGTCCGAGTAAAGCTGAATCAGAATCGGCTCGCTGAATTTGCGGAAACCGTTCTTGACCGCCCAGTCGAGATACGGCCCATTGCAATTGCGCATGTACTGCAAGGTCTCGGGCAGGCGGTAATGGAACACGCAGTTGTTCTTCGCGTACTGCTCCCATTGGTGCGGATTCGGCTCGCCCACGAGCGCCTTGTCGCCCTCCTTGCCGCGCCAGCCGATCAGAAAGCCGACGCCGGAATCAGGGGTAGTCGTGTGATTGATGATGAAGTCGGGATAGTCGCGAAAGCGCCGCGCGCCGTCCGCCGTCGTGAACGCGGGAAACTTCAGGCGCGACGCGAGTTCGATCAGCACTTCCTGAAACGGCTTGCATTCGCCGGTTGGCGGCACAACCGGCACCCGCACCGAATCGACCGGACCGTCGAACTCGGAGATCGGGCGGTCGAGCATCGACATCGCGTCGTGGCGTTCGAGATAGGTCGTGTCCGGCAGGATCAGATCGGCGAACGCGGTCATCTCCGACTGGAACGCGTCGCACACCACGAGAAACGGAATCTTGTACTCGCCGTTCGCGTGCTTGTCGGCGAGCATCTCGCGGACCTTTATCGTATTCATCGACGAATTCCACGCCATGTTCGCCATGAAAATCATCAGCGTGTCGATCGGATACGGGTCGCCGCGCCACGCATTGGTAATCACGCTATGCATGACGCCGTGCACGGCGAGCGGATATTCCCACGAGAACGCCTTGTCGATGCGCACCGGGCCGCCGTGTTCGTCGATGAACAGATCCTCGGGCGCGGCGGGCCAGCCGAGCGGCCCTGTCGCGAGCGGTGTGTTCGGCTTGACGGCGTCGGGACTGTTCGGCGGTTTCGCCGATGGCGGCACCGCGCGCGGAAACGGCGACTTGTGGCGAAAGCCGCCGGGCCGGTCGATCGTGCCGAGCAGCGACATCAGCACGGCGAGCGCGCGAATCGATTGGAAGCCGTTCGAATGCGCGGCGAGCCCGCGCATCGCATGAAAGGCGACCGGGTTGCCGCTGACCGTTTCGTGCGTTTCGCCCCAGGCATCGGTCCAGCGGATCGGCAGCGTGATGCGGTGCTGGCGGCTCGTCTCGATCATTTCTGCGGCGAGACGGCGAATCGTGTCCGCCGCGATGCCCGTGATTTCCGCAGCCCATTCAGGCGTGCAAGCGGCGACACGCTCGCGCAGCAATGCAAAGGACGGCGTAACCGGCTTGCCGTCATCGAGCGTATAGCGGCCGTCGAGCGCGGGCGTCACGCCGGGCGTGTGATGCGGCACCGCGCGCGAAGTCTGCGGGTCCCACCAGAGATGGTTCTGCGGAAACAGCGGATTGCCCAAGGGCCGCTGCGGATCGCGCACGAAGAGGCCGAAGTTCTCGCCGCCTTCGTCGAGATCGATCAGCTCCGCGGCATTCGTGTAGCGGCGCACGAACTCGTGATCCCACGCGTCGGCGGCAATCAGTTCGTGCAGGAACGCCATGAAGAGCGCGCCGTCGGTGCCGGGTTTAATGGGCACCCATTCGTCGGCAATCGCCGCATAGCCGGTGCGAATCGGATTGATCGCGATGAAGCGGCCGCCCGCGCGCTTGAACTTCGAGATCGCGATCTTGAGCGGATTCGAATGATGATCTTCCGCCGTGCCGATCATGAAGAAGAGCTTCGCGCTGTCGAGATCGGGGCCGCCGAATTCCCAGAACGAGCCGCCTATTGTATAGATCATGCCGGCCGCCATGTTCGCCGAGCAGAAGCCGCCGTGCGCCGCATAGTTAGGCGTGCCGAACTGCTTCGCGAAGAGTCCCGTCAGCGCCTGCATCTGATCGCGGCCCGTGAATAAGGCGAACTTCTTCGGATCGGTCGCGCGAATCGTGGCGAGGCGCTTTTCGAGCACGTCGAATGCGACGTCCCACGAGACCGGCTCGAACTGCGCGCTGCCGCGCTCCGCGCCTGCCTTGCGCATCAACGGCTGGGTGAGGCGCGCGGGCGAGTACTGCTTCATGATGCCCGAGGCGCCCTTCGCGCAGATCACGCCCTGGTTGAGCGGATGCTCGGGATTGCCGTCGATGTAACGCACTTCGCCATCGCGCAGATGCACGCGAATGCCGCAGCGGCACGCGCACATGTAGCAGGTGGTGGTCTTGATGTCGAGCCGTTCGTTCTGCGTTCGGGCGTGATGCTCCATGGGCTATCTCCGTCGCGGTTCCTGGTGGGCCGAAGCGCTGGTATCGACCATCGTATTCGCGTCGGCGTCACAAGGGAAATCGCGATTTTCGACGAAAACTATCCGACACGCCGATAGTTTCCGTTTGGCTTTCAGCCGGGCACTTTTTTGCGCGCGTGTCCGGCGGTGTTCGTTCCGTCCCATTCCGCTCCGCCCGCCCACATTTCCTTCATGCCAGCTCAACTAGGCCCTTCCAGTTGCGCGACCAGCGCATCGGGAATCTCCACGCCCTCGTCGCTCGCCGTTGCGGCAAGACGCTCCCTTCGGTAACCGGGCAGACGCACATCGTCGTCCAGCAGCATCATCTCGATCAACGCTTCGACGCGCGAGAGATAGGCGTCGTCGCCCGCCAGCGCGCCCGGATCGATCGCCCAGAACAGATGGCCGATGCGCGAGCGCTCGCCCTCCTCGGTCAGGAACGAACCCGCTTCGTAGCCGAAGTTCGCGCCCGTCAGCGCGGCCGCCAACAGCTCGACGACGAGCGCCAGCATCGCGCCTTTCGCGCCGCCGAACGGCAGCATCATGCCGTCGAGCGCGGCGCGCGCATCGGTGGTCGGCAAACCGTCGCGCGTCGTGGCCCAGCCTTCGGGAATCGGTGCGCCGTCGCGCGCGGCGATGGCGATCTTGCCGCGCGCGATCTGCGACAGCGCGAGATCGATCACGAGCGGATCGCCGTTGCGGCGCGGAAACACCGCCGCGATCGGATTGGTGCCGAACAGCGCACGGCGGCCGCCCCACGCGGGCATCGCGGCCGGCGAATTACTGAACGCAAGCCCGACCATGCCCGCCGCGCCGAGCGCAGCCAGATGCGCGGCGCCCACGCCGAAATGGTGACTGCGCCTGATGCCCGCGACCGCGCTGCCGAATTGCCGCGCGCGTTGCGTCAAGGTCGCGATCGCGAGATCGCAGGCCGGGTAGGCGAGGCCGTCCGCCCCGTCGATCAGGACTGTCGCGCCGCGATCCGCGACGATGACCGGCCGCGCGGCGGGATCGACCCGGCCGTTGCGCAACTGCGCGCAGTACATCGGCAGACGCGAGACGCCGTGCGAAGACAGGCCGCGCACGTCGGCATAAACGAGCGCGCGAGCGGTCGATTCGGCGGTTCCGGGCAACGCGCCCGCGCGGCGCAGCGCGGCGACGGCGAGAGTCGTGAGCGCGTCGGGAAACAGTCGGGCCATCAGGCGTTCCTCTGGTTTGGTGTTGATCGACGTAGCACTGTGTCATCGAGCGCGCGAAGCTTCAAGCGCGGCAGACTGACCGGCCTGCGCCGGCTGCGCCGGCTGCGCTGGCGCCTGGGCCTGAGCCTGCACCTCGCGCGGCGCGGCGAGAAACTCGCGCGCCGCGCGTGCGTCGAATGCGCCTTCCCAGCGCGCGACCACCAGTGTCGCGACCACGTTGCCGATCATGTTGGTCAGCGCGCGGATTTCGTTGAGCACGCGATCGACGCCGAGAATCAGCGTGATACCAGCCACCGGAATGATGTTGTGCGTCGACAGCGTCGCGGTCAACGCAACCAGCGCGGCGCCCGCCACGCCCGCTCCGCCCTTGGACGTCAGCATCAGGATCGCCAGTAGGCCGAGTTGCTGCATCAGCGTCAGGTGCGTGTTGGTGGCCTGCGCGATGAAGAGCGAAGTCATCGTCAGATAGATCGCGGCGCCGTCGAGATTGAACGAATAGCCGGTGGGCAGCACGAGCCCGACAATCGCGCGCGGGCAGCCCATGCGTTCGAGTTTCTCCATCAGGCGCGGCAGCACCGACTCGGTGGTGGATGTGCCGAGCACGATCAGCAGTTCCTCGCGGAAGTACCTGAGCAGCGGCCACAGTCCCACGCCCGCCCAGCGCGCTGCCGCGCCGAGCACGATCGCAATGAACAGGATGCTCGTGATGTAGAAGCACAGGATCAGCAAGCCGAGTTGCTGCAACGTGCCGATGCCGTATTTGCCGACCGTAAACGCGATCGCACCGAAAGCGCCGAGCGGCGCGAGCCGCATGATCATTTCGACGATGCGCATCAGCGTGTCGCCGAACTGCTCGATACCGCGCATCAGCAGCCGGCTGCGCTGCGACATGATCGACAGCGCGATGCCGAACAGCACCGAGAACAGCAGCACCTGCAACAGGTCGCCGCGCGCGAACGCGCCGACCACCGAGTTCGGCACGATCATGTCGATGAAGCTCGACGACGCCGCATGCGCGTCCGCGACGTAATGCGTGACGGCGTGCGTGTCGAGCGACGCGGGGTCGATGTTCAGTCCCGCGCCGGGACGCAGCACGTTCGCGACCACGAGACCGAGCACGAGCGCGATGCTCGTCACGACCTCGAAGTACAGCAATGTCTTGAAGCCGACGCGGCCCACCTGCTTGAGGCTCTCCATGCGCGCGATGCCCACGGAAACCGTGCAGAAGATCACGAGCGTGATCAGCATCTTGATGAGGCGGATGAAGGTGTCGCCGAGCGGTTTCATCTGCACGCCGAACGCGGGTGCGAAATGACCAACGAGAATGCCTGCCGCAAGTCCGATCAGGACCTGCACGTAGAGATGTTTGAGCACGCGCAAGATGGTGTCTCCTCCACTCGCTGCTGCCAGATGTCGAACCGGCGCCACTGCCGCATGACTTGCCGGTCACGGGTGGCATCTCGGCCATTCTCCGTGCCGGCATGCGCCGGGTATGTGAGGACGCTCCGTGCGTGGCGCGTCGTGCCGTCCGGCCTCGCGACGACGGCGCACGCGACCCGCCGGAGCGGCGAGGCCGCCCGCGTCAGGCGCTTTCGAACAGACGCGTCAGAACGAACTCGCGATGACCGAGCGCTTCCGCCGCGGTGAAGCGGCCGTTGATCGTCGCCATCATGCTTTCGAGCAGTCTGTCGCCGCTTTGATCGAGATTCTGCTCGCGCTGCAGAATGCCCGTCACGTCCACGTCGATATGCTCGCCCATCGTGCGCACCGTGCGCGGATTTGCGCAGATCTTGATGACAGGCACGATCGGATTGCCGATCACGTTGCCCTGGCCCGTCGGGAAGAAATGCACGACGAAGCCCGATGCCGCGCACAACGTGACCATTTCGGCCGCCGCCGATGACGAATCCATGAACCACAGTCCCGAATGCGTCGGCTCTTCGGCTTTGTCGAGCACACCGTCGACCATGCACTTCTTGCCGATCTTCTGGATGTTACCGAGCGCCTTTTCCTCGATCGTGGTCAGGCCGCCCGCGATGTTGCCCTTGGTCGGCTGCGATTCGGACAGGTCGTCGGTTTTCCAGCGATTGATCATGTCCTGATAGCGATCGAACATGAACTGGAAGCGCTCGCGCACGCCATCGTTCGCGCAGCGCGCGGCGACGATCTGCTCGCCGCCGGTCAGCTCCGAGGTCTCGCCGAATACGAGCGTGGTGCCGAGGCCGTAGAGCTTGTCGAACGCGTTGCCGACGGTCGGATTCGCGCCGCAGCCCGAGGTCGTATCCGACTCGCCGCATTTGGTGGATACCCACAACTCCGAGATCGGG
Source organism: Paraburkholderia susongensis (assembly GCF_900177725.1). Lineage (GTDB taxonomy): Bacteria > Pseudomonadota > Gammaproteobacteria > Burkholderiales > Burkholderiaceae > Paraburkholderia > Paraburkholderia susongensis. Next base: position 153,387 of record NZ_FXAT01000012.1, read on the forward strand.
CATTCCTCGCGATCGAGCGCAGTCGCGTATTGCACCATTTCCTTCGCCGCCTTCGAGGCGCGCATGATCGTATCGTGATCGCCATGCAGCTCGATGCCGAAGCCCATCACCGGCTTGCCGGTTTTCGCAATGCCGTCGACGACGCGCTTGGTCCACCCTTCCTCGATGCCGATCACGACCACCGCCGCGACGTTCGGATTGCTGCCCGCGCCGATCAGCGTGCGGAAATGCAGATCGAGGTCGGCGCCGAATTGCAGCCGCCCATAAGGATGCGGCAGCGCCATCGTGCCTTTGATGTTGTGTTCGACCGCCTGCGCCGCGGCATTCGATAGATCGTCGACCGGCAGGATGATCACGTGGTTGCGTACGCCGACGCGGCCGTTGTCGCGACGATAGCCGCGGAAAGTCGTATCCAGGTCAATCACGCTCATGGTGTCTCTCTCGTTCGGGTTGATGCGATGTGTGGAGGCGGCTCGATGCCGCAAAGCGGTGCTGTACAGAACGTGCGCCAAAGCACGCGCGGAAATACCCGCCGCGGCGTCTACCAGCGCTTCGTCTTGATGTTGTGCACGTGTGCGTGCTCGCCGGCCTTGATCGGCGCGACCACCTTGCCGATGTCGACGCCGTACTTGAACACCGTGTCGCCGACGGCCATGTCCTTGAGCGCGACCTTGTGGCCGATCGGAATGTCCTGCTTCGCCGGGAAGCTGACGATCTCGTCCTCGTCCATGATCCATGCGTTGAGCTGCGTTCCCGCCTTGATGCCCTCGACGACCGCCACGCCGACCGTGTCTTTTGCCTCGTGAAGAACGATGTGGATCGTCTTGCGCTCGGCCGCCGCGCCCGCTGCGGTGCCGTTGATGTCTGCCGTGGGATTGCTCATTAGCGTCTCCGTTCGTATGTTGAATGCGGTGTGAGGTGCCGCCGGGGCAGCGCAGCGAGGTGCGCCGTTGTGAATCGATCGCGGTGAATCAATCGCAGTGAATCGATCACGGTGAGTCGATATTAGGCGCCGACCTTGTCAATGTCAACTAGGTCATCTATATGTGTTAGAAGAGTTCGATGAATTCGGAAACGACACGTGCCGTGCTCATGAAGGCAGTTTTTGCGGATGCAGCATGCGTGGCGATAGCATCCGCCCCACTGTCGCGACGCGCCGACACCGGCAATTCATCTAGCTCTACTGGATGATCTGGTCGTTTAGAATCGGGGCAGGTTCAACCCTAGCGAGCGGCACGACTCGCGCATCCCAGAGGTTTTATGAGCACGCTCGCCATCAATGCGCCCGCACTGGGCGGCACGCGGTACAAGGAGGTCAAGAGCGCGATTCTCGCGGCGCTCGCGGCCGGCGAATGGAAAGGCGGCGAATGCATTCCTTCGGAAAAGCGCCTCGCCGAGCGCTTCGGCGTGTCGATCGGCACGCTGCGCAAGGCCATCGACGAACTGTGCGCGGAGAACATCCTGGTCCGTCATCAGGGGCTCGGCACGTTCGTCTCGATGCATCAGCGCGACCGGCACTTCTTCCGCTTCTTCCGCATCGTGCGGCGCGACGGCGACAAGGCCTATCCGGTCGTCACGCTGATCGAATTCAGGAAAGCACGCGCGTCGCGCGAAGCGGCGGCCGCACTCGGCATCGCGGCCGGCGCGCGCGTTTTGCAGTTCGTCAATGGCCTCGCGCTACATGGCAAGACGGTGCTGATCGAACATATCACCGTGCCCGAGGCGCTGTTTCCAGGCTTGACCGAGAGCAAGCTGCGCAACCGGCCCAACACGCTCTACAACTTCTATCAGGACGGTTTCGGCATCAATGTCGTCGATACCGACGAGCGCGTGAGCGTCGCGCTTGCGAATCCGCTCGAGAGCGCGCAACTCGGCGTCGAAGTCGGCGCGCCGCTGCTCGAGATTCGCCGCATCGCGTACTCGTATCACCGCAGCGCGGTCGAATTGCGGATTTCGCGGCTCGATACCGAAGAATACGAGTACATCGGCACCCGTGCGGCGCGCGACGATGAGAAGTAAAGCCGGGAATAGACGGCGGAACGCGCTGCAGAAGCTGCCGCGCAAACCGGCGGCGGCGAGTCAGATCGATGTCCGACCTCAGATCGGCGTAAGCACCGGCTCACCCGCGAAATGCCGCTGCGCGTTACTCAGAAAGTTGTCGACCGAAGCCGTGATCGCTTCCGGCGAGCGGCCGCCCACGTGCGGCGTCAACACCACGTTGCGCAGCCCGAGCAGCGCCTGCGGCGGTTCCGGCTCGCTTTCGTAGACGTCGAGCGCGGCACCCGCAATCGTTCCCGCGGCAAGCGCGCGGGCGAGTGCCGCGGTATCCACGACGCTGCCGCGCGCCACGTTGACCACGAAGCCGCGCGGACCGAGCGCCGCCAGCACCGTCTCGCCGATCAGATGCCGCGTGCCCGCGCCACCCGGCGTCGCCACGACGAGGAAGTCGCTCCATTGCGCAAGCGCCGCCACGCTGTCGAAATAGCGCAGCGGCGAATCTTCGCGCGGCTTGCGGTTGTGATAGGCGACCTCCATCTCGAAGCCCGCGGCGCGGCGCGCGATCTTCGCGCCGATATGGCCGAGCCCGACAATCCCCAAACGCTTGTTCGAAACGTTCGGGCGCATCGGCAGGTGGTCGCGCCAGACGCCTTCGCGCGTCGCGCGGTCGAGTTGCGGCACGTCGCGCACCACGGCGAGCAGCAGCGCGAACGCGTGATCGGCGACGCAATGATCGTTGGTGCCCGCGCCGTTGACGAGCACGATGCCGCGCGAGCGCGCGTGATCGATAGCAAGGTTTTCGTAACCGGCGCCAAGCGCGCTCAGCAGTTCGAGCCGCGGCATGCGGTCGATTTCCGCGGCGCCGAGGCCCGTCGTGCCGTTGGTCAGCACCGCGCGGATCGCCGCGCCATGTGCGGCGATCGCGGCTTCGCGCAGCGCCGGCACGGGTGCGTAGATGACATCGAACGCGGCTTCGATGCTCGCGCGGCTTGCGTCGTCCAGATGGATCAGAACCAGCAGGGATGGCTTCATGGCGGCATTGTCCCGACGGCGGGGATAAATGAAGTTCAAATGGAATCCATGGCGCCCGAGTGTAGCAAGGCTGCGCCTCGCGCGCAGAAGGCCCGTCCTCAGGTTCGCGCAAGCGCGGCCGTTATTTCGCTGAACAGGCCTGCGCAAAAAACGACGCATCGCAAGTCTTTCGTTTCGGCACGGACGAACCCGTCTTAAAATAGCCGCAACTACGCCCCCTCCCCCGAGAACGCCATGCTGGATACCCTCACGAGCGGCCCCGCGCCCATCAACGAAGACGCCGGGATGTTCGAGCTCGCCCCCGTCTCGCTGTGGCTCGAAGATTTCAGCGGTGTGCGCGCGCTGTTCGACGAATGGCGCGCGGCCGGCGTGACCGATCTGCGTGCCCATTTCGCCGACGATCCACACCGGGTCGCTGAATGCGCACACCGCATCGGCGTCGTCAAGGTCAACCGTCAGACCCTCACCCAGTTCGAGGCCTCCGACTTCGACACGCTCACGAGCAATCTCGCGTCGGTGTTCCGCGACGACATGCTCAAGACCCACCTGGAAGAGCTGTGCCAGTTGTGGGCCGGGCAATTGCACTTCACGAGCCACACGGTCAACTACACGCTCGGCGGACGGCGGCTCGACGTGCTGCTCAAGGGCGCGGTGCTGCCTGGTCACGAGGAGCGCTGGGACCGCGTGCTGGTGTCGACCGAGGACATCACCGAACTCGAAGGCGCGCGGCGCCGCGTCGCGCTCGCGGAACAATACGCGCGCGGGCTCTTCGAACATTCGCCGGTGTCCCTCTGGGTCGAGGATTTCAGCACGGTCAAACGCCTGCTCGATGGCGCGCGCGCGGCGGGCATCAACGATTTCCGCGTGTTTACCGACGTGCATCCCGAGTTCGTCGAGCGCTGCATGGCGGAAATTCACGTGCTCGACGTGAACCAGCACACGCTCGAGATGTTCGCCGCGAAGGACAAGAAAACGCTGCTCGCGCGTCTCTCCGAGGTATTCCGCGACGACATGCGCCCGCATTTCCGCGAGCAGCTGATCGACCTGTGGGACAACAAGCTGTTCCAGCAGCGCGAGGTGCTCAACTATTCGCTCGACGGCAACGAAGTGCACGTGCACCTGCAATTCTCGGTGCTGCCCGGCCACGAGCAGAACTGGGACCTCGTGCTCGTCGCGCTCACGGACATCACCGCGCGCAAGAAGGCCGAGGCGTACCTCGAATTCCTCGGCAAGCACGACGTGCTGACCAAGCTGCGCAACCGCTCGTTCTACGTGGACGAACTGAACCGGCTCGAACGCAAGGGGCCGTGGCCGGTGACGATCATCATCGCCGACCTGAACGGCCTGAAACGCGTGAACGACCAGCTCGGCCATGCGGCCGGCGATGCGCTGCTGCGCCGCGCCGGCGAGGTGCTCGCGAAGGCGATGGAGCCGCCGTTCCACGCGGCGCGTATCGGCGGTGACGAATTCGCGATCCTGATGCCGGATACCGACGAGCGCAGCGGCGCCGCGATGATCGATGCGATCCGCCAGCTCGTGGAGATGAATAACCAGTTCTATCCGGGCGCGCCGCTGCATTTTTCGATGGGCGCGGCGACTTGCCAGCGCGGCGACCGGCTCGAATCGGGCGTGCAGCGCGCCGATCTGCGGATGTACGAGGAAAAGCGCGCGCACTACGAGAATCAGCCGGCGCCGAACGGCGCCGGCAAGTGAGCTTCAGACCGCGGTCACACCGCAGTCACATAGCGCGGCGCCGGTTTGGGCGGAAGCGGCGCCGGTGTGTCATAAGCGGCGCGCATGCGTTTGATTTCGTCGACCGGGGTCACGCCGAACAGGCGCTTGAATTCGCGGCTGAATTGCGAGGCGCTTTCGTAACCGACGCGCGCCGCGGCCGCTCCCGCATTCAGACCGTCCTGCACCATCAAGAGACGCGCGTGATGCAGGCGCGTGGTCTTCACGTACTGCATTGGCGAGGTGGCCGTGACCGCCTTGAACTGCGCATGAAACACGGCGAGGCTCATGCCCGCTTCGGCGGCGAGCGTATCGACGTCGAGCGACACGTGGTAGTCGGCGTGAATGCGCCGCAGCGCCTTCGCAATGCGGCCAAAGTGATTCTGATGCGTGAGCGCCGCGCGAATCGCATCGCCCTGCTCGCCGGTCAACACGCGATAACAGATTTCGCGCACGATGCCGGGCGCGAGGATGCGCGCGTCGAGCGGCGACGCCAGCGCTTCCATGAGGCGCTGCACGGCGTTGCTCAGCGCGGGATCGAGCGGTGTCGAGTAGACACCCATCGGCTCGTTCTGCGCGACGCCCTGCGTTTCGTTGAGCGCCATCAGCAACTCGGCGACCATCGTCAGATCGACACGCACCGAGATGCCGAGAAACGGCTCGTGCTCGCTCGCCTCGGTCTCGCACTCGAACGGCAGCGGCACCGACAGCACGAGGTACTGCTGCGCGTCGTACTGGAATACCTGATCGCCGAGATAGCCGCGCTTGCGTCCCTGGCAAACGATCACGATGCTCGGCTCGTACATCACCGGCCTGCGTGGCATCGGACTGTTCGCGCGCAGCAGGTTGACGCCCTCGAGGCTCGTGTGCGTAAAGCCGGCATTGGGTGCGAGCACGTCGAACAGTTCGAGCACACGCTGCTGGGAAGGGTCACACGTAACGGGGCTTGCGGCTTGGGTTGACATGACGGTATGGTGACGAGCAAGAGAATAATGCTTGAAATTTAGCACCAAACAGCCTACTGCGCTTCTACCCAGGAGTTTTAGGCAAATCTTCAAGACATTCAGGTATTCCGTGAGCGGTGCTGCGCTCCTATGATGGGAACCCTACCGGATCACCTTTTTCGTTGCGCGAAGCACGCCCGCACATTCGCCGCCGTGCCGCGGATTGCTTCAATGCCGCGTTCACCTTGCGCCTGCCGCCGCTCGCGCCACGATCCGGGTTCATGCTGGGGTTCGCCGCATCCGCGACGTTCGTCGCGCATCGCAGGCGCTTTGCACCCTTGCGCCATCATCCTCTTTGCTGGAGCTACCCATGAGCACGACTTATGCCTATGCCGCGACCGACGCCACCGCGCCGCTCGCCCCGTTCGACATCCAGCGCCGCGCCCCGCGTGCCCATGACGTGCAGATGGAAGTCCTGTTCTGCGGCGTGTGTCATTCCGATTTGCATCAGGCACGCAATGAATGGCAAAACACCGTGTTTCCGGTGGTGCCGGGCCATGAGATCGTCGGCCGCGTGACGGCGGTCGGCTCGAACGTGACGAAGTTCAAGCCCGGCGATCTCGTCGGCGTCGGCTGTCTGGTCGACTCGTGCCGCACCTGTGCGAGTTGCGCGGAAGGTCTCGAACAGTATTGCGAGAACGGTTTTGTCGGCACGTACAACGGCGTCGATCGCGTCGACGGCCAGATCACGTACGGCGGCTATTCCACGCAACTCGTCGTCGACGAGGCGTTCACGCTGCGCGTGCCGGACAATCTCGACCCCGCCGGCGTCGCGCCGCTGCTGTGCGCGGGCATCACCACGTATTCGCCGCTGCGCACGTGGGGCGCGGGTCCGGGCAAGAAGGTCGGCATCGTCGGCCTCGGCGGTCTCGGTCATATGGGCGTGAAGCTTGCGCGCGCCATGGGTGCGCACGTCGTGTTGTTTACGACGTCGCCGTCGAAGATCGAGGATGCCAAGCGGCTCGGCGCGCACGAAGTGGTGATTTCGAAGAATCCGCAGGAGATGGAAGCGCATCTGAACAGCTTCGATTTCATTCTCAACACCGTGGCTGCGCAGCATGATCTGAATCCGTTTCTGAACCTGCTCAAGCGGGACGGCACGATGACGCTGGTCGGTGCGCCGGAGCACGATCATCCGTCGCCGCAGGTCTTCAATCTGATCCTGAAGCGGCGGCGCCTCGCGGGGTCGTTGATTGGCGGTATTGCGGAGACGCAGGAAATGCTGGACTTTTGTGGTCAGCATGGCATTACTTCTGATATTGAAATTATTCCGATGCAGAAGATTAATGAGGCTTATGAGAGGATGCTCAGGAGCGATGTCAAATATCGGTTTGTGATTGATCTGGATTCTTTGAGGAAGTAGCTGGGTTTTTTTGCCCGCGCGGCGCGGTTTGGGTTTTTGATGCCTGTGGCCGTGCGGGTTTTATGGTTGTTATTTTTTGCCTTTGGTTTTGTTTTTTTCTTTGTTCATGCGGCGTTGGCCTTTCCTTGCTTTCTTATCGGTCTATTAGCGTTGCCCCTGTGCGGGGCGGCACCTACTTTCTTTGCGGCTGCAAAGAAAGTAGGCAAAGAAAGCAGCTTCACACCGCCAGTTCTTAAGCGGGGCCCCTGGCTTGGAGGAGGCAGTGGTGCATCTGGAATCTGTGCCCCCGCACATTGCACGCTGGTGACAAAGCCATCATCCGCTCCCACTCCGCACTACGTGCGTCGCGGACGGGTCTGCAGGGGAAACCCGTGGGGCGAGCCTTGGTCCGTGGGGGCCATCGGCTTCGCCTCGGCGAGGTGCCGAAAAAACTGACGGTTTTTGAACAGGGGTTCGGCGCGCGCAGCGCCGCCGGAAGAATGACTGCCTTGTCACTCACGGCAAATGCGCGAGGAGACAGATTCCAGATGCACCACTATCCCCTCCGAGCCAGGGGACCCGCTTAAGAATTGGCGGTGTGAAGCTGCTTTCTTTGCCTACTTTCTTTGCAGCCGCAAAGAAAGTAGGTGCCGCCCCGCACAGGGGCAACGCTAATAAACCAATAAGAAATCAAGGAAAGGCCAACACCGCACGAACAAAGAAAACAAGGAAAAACCAACACCACAAGAACACAGAAAAAAAACCACCCGCGAATGCAAAAAAACCACTTTTACTGGAGCATGCCCCGTGATTGACAGAATAACTGCAATGCGCACATTCATCCGAATCGTGGACACCAACAGCTTCACCCGCGCAGCGGAGTCATTGAACATCCCACGCGCGACGGCGACCACCATCGTCCAGAACCTGGAAGCACTGCTAGGCACCGCACTACTCGTGCGCACGACACGCCGCCTAAGCGTGACGCCGGAAGGCGCTGCCTATTACGAACGCTGCGCCCAAATCCTCGCCGACATCGACGAGATGGAAGCCAGCATCCGTCACTCAATCGACAACCTGACCGGCCGCCTACGCATCGAAATGCCAAACGCCGTCGCAACCGCCATCGTGCTGCCCGCCCTCGACGAGTTTCACGCGCTCTACCCGAATCTCGATCTCGCGATCGGCGTGAGCAATCGCACCATCGATCTGGTATCCGAAGCAATCGATTGCAGCATCCAGCTCGGCGAATTGCCGGACTCGAACCTCGTCGCGCGGCAACTCGGCACGCTCGAACACGTGACCTGCGCGAGTCCGGCCTACCTGGCCCGCCACGGCGCGCCCGTCGATCTCGACGATCTGCGCGCGCACGTCGCGGTCAACTGCGTGTCGCCGCATAACGGCCGCGAATGCGATTTCGATTTCGAAGTGGATGGCGAAGCGCTCAGCGTCAAGCTCAAAGGCTTCGTCAAGGTCAGCGACGAACAGGCCTATCTGACCTGCGGTCTGCAAGACCTCGGCCTGATCCAGCCCGCGCGGGTCGCCGCGCAGCCCTACCTCGATTCGGGGCTGCTGCGCGAAGTGCTGCCGCAATGGAAACCGGTGCCGATGCCGGTCTCGGTCGCGTACGTGAAAAACCGCCGCGTGTCGCCACGCGTGCGCGCCTTCGTCGACTGGCTCGCGGAGCTGTTCGAAAAGACCGGGCATGTCGAGCAGGATCTGTCGCGCGTGCGTCAGTTGCTACGCGGCCTGCATCCCGCATGAAGCGGGAGCATGCGCAGCAATGCGCACGCTTGCAGGCGCGCGGCGCTCCAATGTGCGCCAAAGCGCCCGGCACACGCGCAATATGCGCGTCTCAGTCCAGTAGCTTGACCGGCACCGGCCGCGTCAGCAGATCGACATAGAAATCGAAAAAGGCCGGATTGTCAAAGCGCTTGACGATCGTCATCTTCTGCAAACCCAGCGGCGGCGAACTCGTATAGCCCGTGGCCTTGCCGTCATTCGCGCCGAAGCTCGTATCCACGTCCACCCACTCCTCGACGGTCTGCGTCGCGAACGAAGGATGCATCAGATACGCGAGCGTCAGCGTGTCCCAGATGTTCGTCGTGTAGTTCGGGTTCGTCTCGAAGCCGTTCTTGCCGTCGAAGCCATAGCCGTTGAGCGTCTTGAACAGTTGCGTGATGATGGTCTGCTTCGTCGGATCATGCGCGACGCGATCGTAAAGCGCCTTGTCCATCTGCACGGTGTCCGTCACGTCGAGCGGAATCACCACCTGTTTGATCGGCAGACGCAGGACCGTTTTCGCCGCTTCGGGATCGAGCCACCAGTTGAATTCGGCGGTTGCCGTGGTATTGCCGGGCACGTCGATCGCGCCGCCCATGTAGATGATCTGCTTGATCAGCGGCACGATCTCGGGATGCTCGCGCGTCGCGAGCGCGATGTTGGTCAGCGGGCCGATGGCGAGTATCGTCACTTCGCCCGGATAGCGCTTCACCGAATCGACGATGAAATCCACCGCGCTCTCGCTCTGCACCTTCGTGTGCGTGGCGAAACCGTCCGGCGGCGCGACGAGGTCGCTATCCGATTTCGGCTCGGGCGAGTTCCATGCGCCGAGATAACCGTCGCCGCTGGGGAATTCCTTCAACTCGGCCTGAATCGTCGCGAAGTCGTGCGAGAGCGCGTAATTGGCGCCCGCATACACGCCGATCTGCTTTTCGACACCGAGACGTTCGACCGATTTCAGCGCATCGGAGACACCCTGCTTGAGCCATTGATTGCCGGACACGACGGTGATGCCGAGCACTTTCAGCGAACCCTGCGCCTGCAATTGCGCGGCCATTACGCCGAGCTGGCCGTCGTCGCTGAGCGTGTTGTAGTCGCTATCGATGATGACTTTCGGTGGACCGGCCGGGGCATTCAGATCACTGCCGCCGCAAGCGCTGAGGTTGAGAACGGTTGCGACGCTTGCTGCCCATGTCAATGCCACGAGAATTCGCCTCATCGATTATCTCCTTTGGAACGCCGCCAGCCGCGCGGACAAGGAGACCTATCATAGGCGTAAACAGGATGAAATCAAATTGTCATGCTGAACGAATCATTCATGGAATCGGCTTGCGCCGCCGCAACGTGGCCAGGTTGCCTGGCCGCATTGCGGCACGCCATCCACGATCCGCTTACTGCGACTCTTCCTCCGCCCATACCGCGTTTTCCCGCGTCATCAACGCAGTCGACGCCGCCGGGCCGAAACTGCCCGCCGTATAGGCGCGCGGCCGCTCGCCCGACTTCGCCCATCCGTTGAGAATCGGCTCGGCCCACGCCCATGCCGCTTCGAGTTCGTCGCGCCGCATGAAGTGCGTGAGGCGCCCGCGGATCACGTCGATCAGCAGCCGCTCGTACGCTTCCGCGCGGCGCTCGGTGAAGGCCTGCTGCAGATCCAGATTCAGGCTCACCGGCAGCATGTGCATGCCGCTGCCCGGCTCCTTCGCGAGCATCTGCAGCTGGATCGACTCTTCCGGCTGCAACTGGATCACGAGACGGTTGCCGTAGTTGCGGCCGCCGCTCGGAATGATCGAGAACGGCAGCTCGGAAAACTCGATGACGATCTCCGAGAGCTTCTTCTGCATCCGCTTGCCGGTGCGCAGGAAAAACGGCACGTTGGCCCAGCGCCAGTTGTTGATGCGCGCACGCAGCGCGACGAAGGTTTCGGCGCGGCTGCCCGCCGGCACGTTGTCTTCCTCGAGGTAGCCCTTGACCGCCTCGCCGTCCACCGCGCCCGCGGTGTACTGGCCGCGCACGGTGTCGCGCACGATGTCCTCGGGCGTCATCGGCCGCAGCGAGCGCAGCACCTTGAGCTTTTCGTCGCGCACCGCGTCGGGATCGAGCGACACAGGCGGCTCCATTGCGACGATGCACAGCAGTTGCAGCAGATGGTTCTGCACCATGTCGCGCAGCGCGCCGGTCTTGTCGTAGAACCCTGCGCGGCTGCCCACGCCGACCGTTTCAGCAACCGTGATCTGCACGCTCTTGATGTACGGCGCCTGCCACAGCGGCCCGAAAATCGGATTGCCGAAGCGCAGCACCATCAGGTTCTGCACGGTTTCCTTGCCGAGATAGTGGTCGATCCGGTAGATCTGCGCTTCGCTGAAATGCTTGCCGACCGCCGTGTTGATTTCCTGCGCGGACGCGAGATCGTGGCCGAGCGGCTTTTCGAGCACGACGCGCGAATTACCGTCGACGAGCCCCGCCGCCGTCAGGTATTCGCAGATATTCGTGAACAGATCCGGCGAGGTTGCGAGATAGAACACGCGGCGCACGCCTTCGCGCGAGGCTTCCTTCAGGCGCTGGTAGTCCTCGGGCGTATCGACGTCCATGCGCACGTATTCGAAGAGCGCGAGAAATTTGTCCCACGCGGAAGCATCGAACGCCTTCTTCTCGATGAAGGGCTTCGCCTTCTGCTCCATGAATTCGCTGATGTACTCCTCGCGCGACCACGGCTTGCGGCCAATAGTGAGGATGCGGGTGTCAGGCGGCAGATTGCAGTGCAGATGCGCCATATAGAGCGCGGGCAGCAGCTTGCGGAACGACAGGTCGCCGGTGCCGCCGAAAATGATCATGTCGAGCGGCAGTTCGGGTGTGGCGGAAGCTTGTTGGATCGTCATGGCACGGTCGCAGCGTCGTAAGGGAAAAGACATCGATGAAAAATCAGCAGCCAGCGGGACGAACAGCGCAAGTCCGCGCCGGCGTTTTTTTCCGGCAAACGCCTATGGTGCAACGTTTTGAGATAGTTTGCACGGCAACATCTGCCCCAGGTTGGCGCAAGATGCCAATCTGGCGCGAAAGCGTCCTGTTTTTCAGGGGTTTTTGTGAGCCAAAACCTCGCGCGCGACCCGGCACGCGGCGAGGTCCCACGCCGCGCAGCCGACGCTCTTGAACATCACCGGCCCCGTCGGCAATGGTTCGGCATTGCCGAGCACCGCGGCAATGCCGCCGACCCGCGCCCAGTCCACGCGCGCCTGGATGAAATCTCCGGCCTCGTGCTTCGCGCCAGCCGGATCGTCGACGAACAGCGCGCTGCCCGCGAGCGTGTTCGCGCCGATCTCGACCATCTCCGGCGTGAACGCGCCGACGCCGATCACGAGCCGTCCGGCGCGCGCCGCCTCGTCATAGACCGGCTGCCGGCTCGTGGTCAGCGCGATCACGACGTCGACCGAAGCGGGAATCGCCGCGCCGCCCTGCACGGGTTGCGCGGGTTGTGTAAACGCGCGCAGCTCGCGCACCTTGCCGCGCTGCGCGGCGCAGAACGCTTCGGCGCGCGCGGGCGCGCTGCCTTGCACCCATACGCGCGCGTCGGGGTAAAGCTCGCCGATCGCCTCGAGATGATTGTGCGCCTGTGTGCCCGTGCCGATCAGCAGGAATTCGCGCGGCGTGTTTTGCGTGAACGTCGCGACGCCGAGCATCGACATCGCCGCGGTACGGCGGCCCGTCACAGTCGGGCCATCGAGGACGAACAGCGTTTCGCCGGTATCGGCGTCGAAGGCCATGACCTGGCCGTGGATCGTCGGCAGATCGCGCGCGCGGTTGCTCGCGCACACGTTGACGAGCTTGTGGATCGCGAGATCCGGCGCGGTGGCGGGCATCGACAGCATGATGCCGCTTGCGTTGAGCGGCACGACGAGTCGTTCGGGGCTCGCGATGCGCTCTTGCGCGTAATCGATGCTCGCGCGTTCGAGCGCGTCGACAAGCGCTGCGTACGGCATCAGCCGCGCGGTGGCGGCGGCGTCGAAGATCTGCGTGGTCGGGCGGGTCATGAGCGGGGCGTTCCAATCCTGGTGAGGGGTTGAGTTCGGCTGCCTGAAGCGGCGCGGGACACGGGAGCGGCGAGTCTCGGCGAGGCCCGTTGCCGGGTCGTTTGCTCGTGAGCGGTCCGGTGGGCCATCATCGCATGAGCGTCATCCCACGCCCCGCATAGAACCGCGTCATCGTCGCGAACGGCAGATACACGTCGGCCTGATGCGGCGCGATGCCCGACGGATTGTGAAACCACACGCCGTCGCGATCACGGCCGTGCAGCAGGATGAGATGACCGCCCTGCCGCTGGTTCGGCCGCTCGGGATAGCGGATTTCGGGGCTCACCGAAACGATCGCGAGCGTCTCGGCATTCAAGCGCGCGGCGATCTCTTCGAGCGAAGCCTGCGGCAGCACGTCGACCTCGATGCCGAACGCAGCGCCCGCCCATCGGGCGAACGGCTGGTAGATCAAACCGTCGACGCCGCCGTCCTCGCGCATCCGGTACACGCCGTGCCGCAAGGCTTCGTCGAGCAGCGCGGCTCGCGGTGCGTGATCGATGCGCCAGTAGTCGAGCGCCGATTCGAGGCACGTGAGCCCGCACAGCCGTCTGGCCCAGAAACGGTAGCGCTGCGGATCGGCGAAACCGCTGCGCTGCCAGTGCGGATCGTCGCACGGATCGCATTGCCGCTCGACGATGTCGCGCACCCATTCGGGGCTGCCCCATTGCGTGTAGTACGGTACGCCGGCGTGGCGCAGTGCGGATTCGGTCATGGGTCGTCGCGGTTGTATCGGCGGGTCTCGTGGATGAGGAGAAGTTTTACAGCACGGGTTTTACAGCATGCTACGCGGCCGCTGCATCGTGCCGTCGAAGAAGCGCTGCAAGCGGAACGCCGACAGATCGAGCGACGGGCTGCCGCCATCGTTGATGTCCGCAAGCAGCTTGCCGACGATCGGCCCCATCGCGAAACCATGGCCGCAAAAGCCGGTGGCGATCGTGAGGCCCGGCACCTGCGACGGCGCATCGATCACCGGAATGCCATCGGGCAGTACGTCGATCAAACCCGCCCATGCTTCGACCACCTGGGCGTCCTTGAGCACCGGAAACAGCGCGCGCAATTTAGCGAGCGCGCGCGGCGCGTGGCCCGCGTTCGGCTGCGGCTGCGGATCGCGCGGATACAGCACCCGTTCGGCCTCGGGCACGCCGCCCGGCAAACGCTCGCGCAGATCGTGCAGACAGGCGCCGTTCAGATGGAAGCTGAACTTTTCGCGCTGCTTCCACAGCTCGGGCAAAAACCATTTGAGCGCGCGGAAATGGCCGAGCGTCATGTCGACGTCGACCTGCATGTCGTCAGCGAGATTGATCGCGCCGTTCGCGCGCTGCCGAATGCCGAGGCCGTGCCCCCAGAACGTCGACGCGGTAATGGCCGGCAGCGGATTGGTGCGCATGCAGGTGCCGCGCACCGCCTGCTGCGGCAACTCGAGGCCGAGCGTTGCGAGCAGCCGCCAGCTGCTCGCCCCCGCCACGCAGATGAAACGCGAGGTGCGCAGCGTCCCGCGTTCGGTCACGACGCCGCTGATCGCGCCGCCCGCACGCTCGACGCCGATCACACCGCAGCCCTCGAAAAACAGTGCGCCGGCTTCGGCGGCCCGCGCCGCGAAAGCCGCGGCGACACGGCGCGGTTCGGCCTGGCCGTCGCTCGGCGTGTAGAGGCCGCCGAGCGCGGGGCCTTGCATGCCGGTCACGATCGCATCGATCTGCCGGCGCTCGAGCGTGCGCGTATCGAGCCCGTGCTGGCGCGCGACGTCCATCCATTGCTGGAACGAGACCCAGTCCTCCTCATCGGTCGCGACGTAGAGGCAGCCGCCCTGGCGCCATTCCAGATCGAAATTCAGCTCGCGTTCGAGTTCTTTCCACAACGGGATGCCCGCCATCATCAGCGGCACCTCGGCGGCTTCGCGGCCCTGCTGGCGCACGAAGCCCCACGCGCGCGACGACTGCTGCCCGGCGATCCGCGACTTGTCGAGCACCACCACAGAAAGGCCGCGACGCGCCAGATAATAGGCGGCCGCGCAGCCCATGATGCCGGCGCCGGCGATCACGACGTCGGCATGAGTGGGGAACGGTTGATCGGCGCGAGTGAAGTTCGAATGCAGCGGGTAAGTGGTGGTCATCGAGTGGTGGTCATCGAGTCGTAGCCATCAGGCGGACGGATCTTGAGTGTGGGCGTCATCTTCGCAGGCGCGCGGGTTGTCCGCAATGCCGCGGGCTGGAAACCCCACGGCAGCGGGCACGCAGCGGGTTGTCCGGTCATTCGTCAATTATTCGCCACACGAATATTTGACGAATATCTGCGAGACGAATATTTGACAAATATTCGTTTGACGCATAAATTGCATTTATTCGTCTCACAGATAATCCGCCATGTTTCATCTCATCGCCCAACCGGACCAGATGGCCCAACTGCTCGCGGCCAGCCGGCAGCAGGCCGGCCTCACGCAAACCGAAGCAGCAGCGCGCATCGGCGTGAGCCAGAGCCGCATTTCGGCGCTCGAAACCGACGCGAGCGCGCTCACCCTCACCCAGTTGCTCGCGCTGTGCGGCGCCTACGGTCTGCAACTGCAGGTGCGCGACAGAAATCAGCCGGTCCCGGAACCGGCGCCGCTCATCGAGTGGTGAGATGGCGCGCGCTACTCACTCACGGGCCTTGTCGGTGTGGGCCAACGGCGAGCGCGTCGGCGTATGGCGCCTGCCCACACGCGGACAGATGGAGTTCGCCTACGACCTCCCGTGGATCGCCTCGCCCGCGGGCCGGCCGCTGTCGCTGTCGCTGCCGTTCACGCCCGGCAACATGACGCACAAAGGGGCGCGGGTGCTCAACTACTTCGACAACCTGCTGCCCGACAGCGACGTCATCAGAAAACGCATTGCGCAGCGCTACCAGACCGAAACGCTCGAGGCGTTCGACCTGCTGCAGGCGATCGGCCGCGATTGTGTCGGCGCGGTCCAGTTGCTCGCCGAAGACGACACGCCGCAGGGTGTCGTCCGGATCGAGGGCACACCGCTCACGGACGACGAGATCGAGGCGCTGCTCGCGCAAACGGTCGGCAGCCCGGCACTCGGCGCGCCCGACGAAACCGGCGACTTCCGCATCTCGCTCGCGGGCGCGCAGGAGAAAACCGCGCTGCTCTGGCACGACGGCAAATGGCAGCGGCCGCACGGCGCGACGCCGACCACGCATATTTTCAAGCTGCCGCTCGGGCTCGTCGGCAACCGGCTCACCGACCTCAGCACGTCGGTCGAAAACGAATGGCTGTGTCTGCAGATTCTGCGCGCCTACGGTCTGCCGGTCGCGAATACGGAAGTGCTCAGGTTTGGCAAGCAGCGGGTGCTCGCCGTCGAGCGCTTCGACCGGCAGATGCATTCGAGCGGCCAATGGCTGCTGCGTCTGCCGCAGGAAGATTTCTGCCAGGTGTACGGCGTGCCGTCGCATCGTAAATACGAAAACGAAGGCGGCCCCGGCGTGCGCGATCTTGCGCGGATTCTTCAGCAATCGGTCGACGCGCGCCGGGACCTCGAAACCTTGCTGGCGAGTCAGATCCTGTTCTGGATGCTCGCCGCGCCTGACGGCCACGCGAAGAACTTCAGCATCCGCCTGCTCGCGGGCGGCCGCTTCCGCCTCACGCCGCTTTACGACGTGATGTCGATCTGGCCGGTGGAAGGCAACGGCCCGAACCAGTGGTCGTGGTACAAGGCACGGCTCGCAATGGGCCTGTGGTCACGCAGCAAGCACGATGCGTTTCGCGACGTGCAGCGGCGCCACTTCAACGCGATGGCGCTGAAGTGCTCGTATGGCGCCGACGCCGAGCCGCTGATCGAGCGGTTCATCGAACAGACGCCCGAGGTGATCGAACGGGTATCGGCGCAGTTGCCCGAGCGGTTTCCGGGCAAGGTCGCGGAGCGGATTTTCAAGGGGCTGAAAAACTCGGCGGCCAAGCTCGGAAAGATGCCGGCGAGCTGAGCGCCACGGCAAACAGGCCCACCCGCGTCCATCCACTCCTCCGCCACCCCATTCGCGCATTCCCTGGAAATACGTCGTCGTTTAACCGGTAAAATACCTTTGATGCGAAACGCATCAAAAATCACTGACGTGGCCGTCGCGCACCTCGCATCGGCCCCCAGCGACGCTCCGGCAAAATCATAGGCTCTGAATTTTTTGCGGTACTTTGCGGTACATTTGCTGTCCCCACACATAGCCACTTTATGCGCATTGAATGTGCACAGCCGCGGCGCGCCTGGCGCGTCGCGCTTCCCCTATACCCTTTAAGACGGCGGATTCTCACGCAGTATGGCCAACGAAACAAACTCACCAGACTCCATCGCGGTTGCCGAGCGCGTGCGCGAGTTGATGAGCCGGCATGGAATCGGCAAGCGCCAGCAAACCACGGAGCTATGCCGCATCCTCGATCTGAGTTTTTCCCAGGGGCACCGCAAGCTGCGCGGCAATAGTCCGTGGACCCTGTCGCAGATCAAGAAAGTCGCGGAGGTGTTCGACGAACCCGCGGCGCAGCTATTCGGTGCGCAGTCGCTCGATCCGGGCGTGGTCGGTGCGGTGGCCCAGGAGGCCATGTTCTGCATCGGCGCGAGCGAGATTGCCTGCACCGCCTGGGTCGGCGCCGCGCTCGAGCCGGGCAGCCGCCCGGAATTCGTCGCGTATTCGCGGCTCGGTCAATGGCGCGTCACGCGTCACGACGGCACGCTGTACCAGAGCGCCTACGAAGTGCACAAGATCGAGATCTATCCGCGCCGCGCCGAGACCGACAAGGCGACCATCGCGGTCGTCGACGACGATCACGCGAGCGCCGACAATCTGCGCGACTACCTCGAACGCAGCGGTTTCGCGGCGGTGGCGATCTACGGACTCGCGGCTTTTACCGAGCAGTTGCAGACGCAGGTATTCGACGCTGTCATCATCGACTGGCTGTTCGGCGCGCAAACCTCGGCGGCCGCGATTCGCGCGATGCGTGCGTCGGAGAATCCGGATGCGCCGATCTTCGTGCTCACCGGCGAGCTGCTGACCGGCAAGGCCAGCGAATCGGAGATCAGCCAGGTGATTCGCGATTACGACGTCGCGTGTTACGAGAAGCCGGCGCGCATGGCGATTCTCGTTGCCGATCTGTCGAAGCGGCTTAATCGGCCTTGACGCGCTGACGAGTGCCTGAAGGCTCGGGCTCGGCGAATTGCACAGCGATGCGCCGCCCTCACGCCATATGCCGCGCCGCCAACGCCCGCTGCAGCGCGTTGCGCAAATCCTCGTAATGTACCGGCTTTAATAACGCATCGAAAAACGGCAGCACGCCGCCGCCCCCATCCGGCACGACCTCCGGCGCATACGCGCTGACCACGATCACCGGCACACCTGCCGACGGTCCGCCGCGCGTGGCGAACTCCGCGAGAAACGTATAGCCGTCGCGCTCCGGCATGTAGAGATCGAGCAGCACCACGTCGCAGCGATGCGTGTCGAGCCATGCGAGTGCGTCGTCGGCATTGCCGAGCGCGTGCGCGTCGTAGTCCATGTGCGCGATCATTTCGCTGAGCGACTCGCGAATCAGCCGGTTGTCGTCGACGATCAGCACGCACGGCCGTGCGCCGCCCGTCTCGGCTTGCGTCGCGACATCGTGTGGCTCGACGGTGGAGACCGGCACGACCGGAATCGTCACCGTGAAGGCCGTGCCCTTGCCGACCGTGCTCGCGACGTCGACCGTGCCGCCGAACAGCTTCACGAGCCCCTGCACGATCGTGAGTCCCATGCCCGCGCCTTCGAAGCGGCGCGCGCGCGATGCGTCGAGTTGCGTGAACTCCTCGAAGATCAGCGGAATCTGCGCTTGCGGCACGCCCGGCCCTGTATCGCTGACGACGAAAATCAGGAGCGCCGGCTGCTGGCGCAACTCCACGCGCACGACGCCGGTTTCGGTGTAGCGGATCGCGTTCGTGACGAGGTTGTTGACGATCTGCCGGATGCGGTGCGGGTCCGACTCGACGAGGCCGCTCACGCCGCTCGCCTCGCCTTCGAGCTTGAGCCCGCGCGCCTCGGCGGCCATCGTATGTTCGTCGACGATCGACGCGAGCAGCTCACGCGGCTCGAAATGCTCGTGGCGCAACTCGAGCTTGCCCGCGCCGAGGCGCGCGTAGTCGGTCAGATCTTTCATCTGCGCTTCGAGATGGCGTGCCGCGGTTTCGAGCCGCTGGATCACCTTGCGGTCAGCCTCGGAGTGATAGTTGAAGCCGAGCAGCTCGACCGACGAGACGATCGCGTGCAACGGCGTGCGCAGCTCGTGACTGATCATGCCGAGAAACGCGTCCTTCGCGAGACTCGCCTCGCGCGCCGCGCGGCTCGCCTGGTGCTCGGCGTCGAGCGCCGCGCGCTGCTGATGCATGAGCCGCGTGCGGCGCCGCCCGTTCAACACGAGCAGCAGCGTCGCCGCCGCCGACAACAGCAGCAGCAACAGGCCGCCCGCGAACAGCATGCGGCGCTTGTCGATGAAATCACGGTTCATCGCCTCGCGGTCGGCGACGTCGGCAAAGCGGCGCGAGAGCGCAAGATCGTTGACCTCGTTCCAGTGCTGGCGCAATTCCGCGATGATTCGCTCGGCGAGGCCGCGGTCCTTCGGCAGCGCGTCGACCTCGGGCTGGATGTCGTCGAGCACATGCTCGAGCGCCCTGATCTCTTCGAGCTGCCGTTGCAGCAGCGTGAGTTGCGCAGCGAGCCGGTTCGTCGAGCCCGCCATCACATGCAGCTTCGATTGCAGCAACTGGAACCGCAGTTGCAGCCGCTGATAGTCGCTGTCGACACCGGACTGATACAGCAGCAACTGGTTCTCGAAGCGCCCGTACGCGATCTGCAACTGCGCGGCGTCCCAGTAGAAACCGTCGTAGGTGCCGGTCAGCTGCTCGGTCGCGCGCGGGTTCAGCAGGTTCGCATACAGCAGATACCCGATCGCGCCGACCGGCGCCGCGAGCGCGGTGAGCCAGATCAGCACGTGGAACACGCGGCGCCACGGACTGCGCACTATCGGACGATGAGGGCCTTGATCTGCCATACGAATTTCGAGTCGCCGAGCGCACCCGTCAGATCATCCGGAAACGCGTCGCGCGGGTAGATAAGGAACAGCGGCCCGAAGTCGCTGATTTTCAGGCGCCGGCCGTTCATGCTGTAGGCAACGATCACGCCGTAGCGCGCACAGTCCGACACCGGCACGGTGTAGGTGTAGTCGTCGAACGTGCGGAACTCGATCTCGGTGCCGAACGCGCCGACCGTCTTCAGAATATCGGCGAGCAGCGGGCCTGTGAAGGTCGAGCGCGGCGTCCAGGTGGTCGCGGTCGTGATCGAATGAACGGGTAGCGCAAGTAGTTCGGCCTCGGTGAAATGATAGACGCGATGCGCCGCGTCGTTCGTGTTGGCGATCTTGCCTTGCACGTCGAGCGTGAGCGGCGGCGGCGCCTCCTGTGCTTGCGCGCAGCAGGCCGCCAGCGCGAAGATCAGGCCCATGATCAGGCCCATCACCCAGCGCACCCGCCCGGGCGCGCCGGTTCCGCCGCGCAGCGTTGCAATCACTTTGGCCATCTGCTTTCTTATCCGTTTTCGTTGATCCGCGGGATTGGCCCGCGGCGCGCCCGCGCCACTTGTCCGCCTCAGCGCGGCGTGACGGCGCTCCAGCAACCCGGCACCGCTCACTTGATTCAGCCTGACGCGCCGTGCCGTGCCGTCAAACGCGCGTCACCCCGACACGCTCCCTTTGACCCGCATGCATAATATCGCCAAAATCCAGTGTCTCCAAAACGGGGCCGCCGCATCAAGCCCGCGAGCCGCCGGCGTCCCCGCAGACACTCGCCCTCCACGCGCCACGCGGCGCTTCGACAGTCATGAACAAGCCGGTCCTGCCCCTGACGTATGAACAGCTCGATCACTGGATCGAATCGCTGCAACCCGCCTTGCTCGCCGAGCGCTTCACGATGGCGCTCGGCATTCTGCGCGGCGGCGCGCCGCTCGCGCTGATGGTGTCGCACGCGGTCGGCACGCCGGTCGCGTTCCTGCGCTACGACCGCGGTTCGCGCACGGCCGCCTGGGATTCGACGCTGCCGATTCCGCCTGCCGGCTCGAAAGTGCTGTTGTGCGAGGACATCGCCGGGCGCGGTTTCACACTGACCGATTGCATCGCGTTCCTGCAGGGGCACGGGCTCGAAGTCAGAACGCTGACGGGCGCCGTCGACGATCTGAGCCGCACGCAGCCCGATTACGCGATCGACGCGCGCGGCTACTTCGCGCTGTTTCCGTGGGAGCGCCAGGCGTACACCGAGCGCTATCGCGACGACTGGGCGCGCGTCGAAGCCGGCGCCGCGCCCGCGATGGCCGACGACCACGAATATGCGGCATACGCGATCGACCTCGACGGCATCCTGCTGCCCGACGTGCCATCCGCGCGTTACGCAGAAGACCTCGCCGCCGCACTCGCCGAACGCGACGCGCTGCCACCGTTCGAGGTGCTGCCCGGCATCGACCTGCGGCGCGTTCGCACGATCATTACCGGCCGTCCGGAGATGGATCGCGCGCGCACCGAAGCGTGGCTCGCGCGGCACGGCTTCGGCCATCTGCAACTCGTGATGCGCGCGCCCGGCGCGCACGACGACAGCCCTGCCGGCGCGGCGGCTCACAAGGCTGGCGCGGCGCTGCGCGGCGGCGTCACGCATTTCGTCGAAAGCGATCCGGTGCAGGCGCTGCTGATCGCTCAACAGGCGCCGCTTTTGCGCGTGATCTGGTGGGATGCGCTGACGCGCACGGGGATGCTGGTCAGCGCACGGGCGTGGGGCTGAGCGCAGGCGTGTCGAGTTGCAGATGCCGCGCGGCCCGCTGCGACGCGACGACGATCAGCTTCATCGTCGCGCGCGTCGCACCGACGAACAGCTTGCGCGCGATGCGCTCGTCGAACGCATCGAAGTCGACCTCGGTGAAGATCACGCACGGCGCCGCCTGCCCCTTGAAGCGATAGATCGACTCGAACAGCACGTCCCCTTCGCGATACTCCGGATTGCCGAACAGATCGTATTTGCCGGTGAAACTGCGCAGCCGATGCGGCCCGAGATGATCGAGCGCGGTCATCGCCGAGCCTTCGCGGCCGCGAAACGACAGCACCGCAATGTCCTGCTTGCGAAAACCGAGCGACAACGCCTGAGTGATCGCGCGCTTGGTCGCCTCGATGCTGCTGTCGGCGGCTTGCGCTTCGTCATAAACGGACAGCGCGACCTCGGAGCCGTCGAACGGGCTGCCTGATGCGAGCGCCGCGGCGAGCGGCACCGACGCGCCCAACACGCCGCGCAAGTAGTCGAGAATGTCGCGCGGGCTGCGGTAGTTGGTGGTTTCCGTCAGCAGGGTCCAGCCCGGCAGCGCGACCGGCTCGCGCATGTAGAGATTCTGCAGCGGATCTTCGAGCCACCACCACGCGCCGCCCGGGCGCAGCAGCCGTTCGAGCGCCGCGACCCACGGCTGCTGGAAGTCCTGCCCCTCGTCGACGATCAGCACGTCGAACTGCCAGTGCGGCCCGATCGGCGTGTCGGCGAAGACCGCCTCCAATTGATCGAACACCTGCGCGGACTGGAAATCCGGCGCGCGGCCCGCGTCGCGCGCGACCCAGTCGCACAACTGGTGATAGTTCGCGACCTTCGCCTCGGGCGGCGCGACCCGCGCGATGTGATCGGCGAGCGGCCGGTTGAAGCACACGTAAAGCGGCCGCGCGCCGCGCGCCACCGCGTCCTTCATGACCTGCACCGCGAGCTGCGTCTTGCCGGAGCCGGCCGTGCCGATCACGCGCAGACGGAACGGCGAGAATTCGAGCCGCCGCGCCCAGGTCGCGAGTCCGCCCGCGAGGCGCGTGACGAGCGTGCCCGCCTGCCCGACGAGCGCACTCGTGTCGGGCGTGAGCGCGAGTTCGTCGGCGAGAAAGTGGTGGATTTTCGATGCGCAGGCAAGGCGCGGTTCGTCGGCCGGCAGCGCTTCGCGGATCACCGCCGCAAGACGGTCGCGCCGGTTCGCGTCGACGATGCGCGCCGGGTTCACACCGGCAATCGCTGCGTCCTTGACGATGTGGTCGGGACAGTACAGCAGTTCCTCGATGAAATACGTGCCCGCGCCGAACGCCGCGGTGAAGCGCCGATGCAGACTTTCGATCGTATGCGCGAGCGCGATCGCGACGTTGCGCTCGGTCTGCAGATAGACCTTGACGAGCCCCTTCGGCGTTTCGCGCAGAAAACCGGTTTTCTGTTCGACGATCATCACGCGCCCTGCCGGGCTCACGATCACGAAGTCCGCCTCGCCGAACACCGAGAAGTTCTGGTTCAGACGCGTCCAGTGCACGCCGTGGTAGACGGTGTAGTCGGCGGGCAGCGCCTTTTCGAGCAACGCCAGCGTTTCGCGTTCGCGCGCGGCCGCGCCGGTGGCTTCGAGGCTCTTCCAGTCGTCGGGAACAATGCGGGCCATGCGGTGCCTCAATGAGTTGAGATGCGTGAGTCCAGATGCGCGGTTCAGGGTGCGGTCATTGTACGCAACGGCGTAGCGCCGCAGGCGCGCCTGGCGCGCAACCGCGCGCGCATCGTGTATCGTTACTGGCTGAACGCCGCGCACCGTGCGCGGCTTGCCAACCGTAAAAGAAAAGGATTCACCGGATGCTTACAATCTGGGGACGCACCAATTCGGTCAACGTCCAGAAAGTCTTGTGGTGCTGCGACGAACTCGTGCTGCCGTTCGAGCGCATCGACGCCGGTCTGCAGTTCGGCCGCAACAACGAACCCGAATATCTCGCGATGAACCCGACCGGCAAGATTCCGACGCTGGTCGACGACGACTTCGTGCTGTGGGAATCCAATTCGATCCTGCGCTATCTGGCGATGCAATACGGCGAATCGAGCCTGCTGTATCCGCCCGAACCGAAACTGCGCGCGAGCATCGACCGCTGGCTCGACTGGTCGCTGTCCACACTGCAACCCGCCGAGCGCCCGGTGTTCTGGACGCTCGTGCGCACGCCGGCCGAGCAGCGCGACATGGCCAAACTCGCCACGGATGCCGCCGCGGTCGGCCAGTTGTGGCGCCTGCTGGACGCCCATCTGCAAGGACGCTTCTTTCTCGAAGGCGAGAAGTTCACGCTGGCCGATATCGTGATTGGCACGTATACGAAGCGCTGGTTTGGGGTCGACGGCCTCGAGCGGCCGTCGCTGCCGAATCTCGAACGCTGGTATTCGCGGATTGCGACACGCTCGGGCTTCAAGAAATACGTCGACTTCCCGTTGACCTGAAGCGGCCGTTCAGTTGCCGACCGAGTTGTCCACCGAGTTGCCGGAACGGCGCTCGGCCTCACGCTGGGCCGGTCGCTATCCGCTATCCGCTATCCGCTATCCGTTGCCCGCTGCCGGTTGCCGGTTGCCCGCGTCTGCGTTGCCGCTCGTGCGGGCCCATGAACCCACGGCCGGGCGCGGCGCAACGCGCAGACCTCTATAATCGACGCATGAAGACCGCCAAGCCCGCCGCAACCGGCCATCAGGCCACTCCCGCCCATTCCGCCGATGCGCACGAGCGCCATGAGCATCCTGAATCCGCGCACGCCCACGGCGCGTCGCAGGAAGCCGCTCTCGCGCTCGCCGAGGAATATTGCCGCGAACGCGGCGAAAAGCTCACGCCGATCCGGCGCAAGGTGCTCGAACTGCTGCTGAATTCGGGGCGCGCGACCAAGGCTTATTCACTGCTCGACGAAATGCGCCAGATCCATCCTGGCTCGGCGCCGCCGACCGTATACCGCGCACTCGATTTTCTGCTCTCGGCGGGGCTCGTGCACCGTATCGAATCGATCAACGCATTCACCGTGTGCCACGATCTGACGCAATGCCAGCATGGCATCCTCGTGGTCTGCCAGCAATGCGGCAGTGTCACCGAGTTGCACCAGCCGAAGCTGCGGCAAGCGCTCGTCGCGCAGATCGAGGACGCGGGCTACCGCCTCGCGAGCGACGAAATCGAACTGAAGGGATTGTGTTCCGCCTGTCAGGCGGCGGGGGCGGCGAGTACGGCGGATGCCTCGGCGCCGGTGGCCGCGGCGAAATAGCGGCGTGCCGCGCGGCCTGGTGTGCGGGTTGCGCCAGGGTTCTGCTGTGTCGTTACGGCACGAGCCTTGCCCAACCTCATGAGCACGATGTGCTACGCGTCATGCATCGAGACATGATGCGTAACGCACGCAAAGCAGCAAGCCCTACCACCCGCCATCCTGCAACACCCGGTACGAAGCTTGAATCAGCCGGCCGCACGCGCGTCGATCGCGTCGTGCAGCAGCGTCACCAGATCGTCGGGCAAAGCGGGTTTGGTCATGAAATGCTGAAAGCCTTCGCCGATGCTGCGCAAGCGATATGCGTCTTCGGTATGTCCCGTGATGGCCACCGCCACCGCAGGTGAATGACCGCCGCAAATCTCGTGATCGCGCAGCCGCTGGATCAGATAGAAGCCGTCCATCGCAGGCAGGTCGAGATCGCAGACGACCGCGTCGGGCAGCAGGCGCATTGCCGCTTCGACCCCCTCTTCCGCATCCGCGACCGCGCAAACCTTCGCGCCTTCTACTTCGAGTAACAAGGTCAGCGACTCCCGGCTGTCCGGGTCGTCCTCTACCAGCACGATCGTGGCCTGATCGAGCCTCATTGCTCCGTTCATTGTGTGTTGTTGCTCTGGAAAACCGGTTAGGCCATCTGAACTGGCCAATGTTTCACTCTGCTGCTTGCCGCCGATCCGCGCGGCTGTGATGTTGCTCTCCATGGTTCCGACTCGATTTCGCACGCCGAGTTGCAAACAGGTCCGCGATTGTAAGGTGTCGCGCTCGTCATCTTCCCAAGTGCAACGCGTGCGCACGGTAACGCGCCAAAATTGCACGCTGATGAAAAAACGGCCATCGGCGCATGCCGCGCGTCGTCCGCTCACCCTTCGCTGGGTTGCCACGGCTCGCCGATTGCCCGCATCCGATTCGCCGATACGGTTCGTGCAAACCTCGTTCACACGGTCTTCACCGCCCGGCATCACTTCTGTCCGCTCCTGTCCTGCAGACTGTTTGCGCAATGCCGGCGCTTTCGTTCGCCGCGCGCGGCCGTCGCGCTCATCCCGCATCTATCCCTACAAATAGCATGTCGCGTGCCTTGACGTGCTGCTTCGCGTCGCGCGAACAGCGTCCTCGCAATGCGGTGCGGATACCTTGCTGGTGAGATTGGCGGCGGCGCTATCATCGTGAGCGCATAAGCGTACGCGTGCCTCGCTTTGACACGATTTGCACGAGCGATCTGCACAAACGATCTGCACCAACCCAAGGCATTGTCAACCGGCGTCCCCCATCCCATCCCTACCCAATCCAAGGCCATCCGACACCATGTCCGTTACCACGTCCGCTCCCTCCCCCGCGACGCTCGACATCCTTCGCCATGTCAGCACCGCCACGCTGACCACGCAGTTGTTCAAGCGCGGCCTGCGCAACACGTTCATGCAAGGCGTCGCGCCGCTCGCCCCGCACAGCGGCGCGAACCTGGTCGGACCTGCGTTCACGCTGCGCAACATTCCGTCGCGCGAGGACATCGACGTGCTCGAACTGTTCACGGACCCTGAATACGCACAACGCAAATGCGTGGAAACGATCCCGGCCGGTCATGTGCTCGTGCAGGATTGCCGTGGCGAGCGCGGCAGCGCATCGTTCGGCTCGATTCTTTCGCTTCGTTTGCAGGTACGCGGCGTGGCGGGCATGGTGTCCGACGGACCGGTACGCGACAGCACGACGATCGCCGCGCTCGACATGCCGGTGTTCTGCGCGGGAGCCAGTGCGCCGCCCAATCTGATCCGCCATCATGCGGTCGATATCAACGTGCCGATCGGCTGCGGAGGCGTCGCGGTGTTTCCGGGCGACGTGATCGTCGGCGATGCGGATGGTGTCGTCGTGATTCCGCTCAAGATGGCCGACGACGTCGCGCAGGCCGCCGCCGAACAGGAACAGCTCGAAGCGTTTCTTACCGAGCGGATTCGCGAGGGCGCCGTGCTGCCGGGCACCTATCCGCCGAACGACGCGACGAAGGCAGCGTTCGAAGAATGGAAGAAGAAACGGGGGATTTAAAGCGTCATTCACGCGATCCGCACGCGCATTCCAGATGCGCGCGCCGCGTCAATCGCCCTTTTTCGGCCCGATGCCCTGGACCAGCAACGCGACCGCGTGCCGTGCGATCTCCTCGCCGCCGACGTTGCGCCGCGCGGGATCGTTGCACCACAGCTTCGAGGCCGCGAGCGGCAGAACCGTCATGCCGAGCAACGTGACGAATACCAGCGCGGGTTCGAGCGCCGCGTTCAGGCGCCCCTCCTTTTGCCAGCGCGTGATGGCGGAGAGCGACGCCTTCTGATGCCCGTTGCCGAAGCGCTCGTGCATGCGCTGGCGCAGCAGCCCGCCGTCGCTGATCACTTCGCGCACCCACAGCGACGCGAACCACGAGTGGTCGCTCGCGACCTGCACGAGCCGGTGCGTCAGTTGCGTAATTGCCGCGACCGGATCGTCGGGATGTTCCTGGAACGGCGCGCCGAGGCTCGCGCGTAACGGTGCGAAACGCTCGTCGATCAGCACGTCGAGCAACTGATCGCGCGTCTTGAAGTAGTAATGCATCATCGCGGGCGTAAAACCGGCCTCACGTGCAATCTCGCCGAGCGAAGTCTCGACGATGCCCTGCTTCGCGAACAGCGTGAGCGCCGCGTCGAGCAAACGGGCGCGCTGCTCCGGGCCGCGCGCGGCGCCGGTGGGCCGGCCCGGGCGGCGGGCGGCGGAAACAGTCGATGCCGCGGCAGCAACGGCCGCGGCATCCGCATCACCTGATGCCGCCCTGACGGCGCCACGCTTCGACGCATTGCGCTCTTTCTCTACGCCCCGTGCACGCGGCGGCGCAACGCTCGCCACCGGCTTCACCACGGAGTCGCCTGAAGGAATCCTTGCCATTGCATTCAATTTGACGTGAGAGACGATGTCGCATATATTAATCTCTCAATTAATTAATTTCAATGCATCATTGCCATGGAACATCCCGTCACGACCCAGCCCATCGAGTCTGCGCAACCGGACTCGCGGCCGGCCCCGCCCGCCACCGGCCATCCGCCGATCCGGCTGCTCTTTCCGGCGCTGCTGCTGGTCATGCTGCTCGCCGCGCTCGACCAGACGATCGTCTCGACCGCGCTGCCGACCATCGTCGGTGAACTCGGCGGGCTCAACAACCTGTCGTGGGTCGTGACAGCGTACCTGCTCAGTTCGACGATCGTCGTGCCGCTGTACGGCAAGTTCGGCGATCTGTTCGGCCGCAAGATCGTGTTGCAGACCGCGATCGTGGTGTTCCTCGTCGGCTCGGCGCTATGCGGCATCGCGCAGAACATGAGCCAGCTGATCGTGCTGCGCGCGCTGCAAGGGCTCGGCGGCGGTGGCCTGCTCGTCGTGACGATGGCCGCGATCGCCGACGTGATTCCACCCGCCGAGCGCGGCCGCTATCAGGGCGTGTTCGGCGGCGTGTTCGGTCTTGCCACGGTAATCGGTCCGCTGCTCGGCGGCTTTCTCGTCGAACACCTCACGTGGCGCTGGATCTTCTATATCAACCTGCCGCTCGGCATCATTTCGCTCGTCGTGATCGGCGCGGTTTTCCGGCCGCACGTGCGCCACGTCAAGCACACGATCGACTACATGGGCGCTGCGTTTCTTGCCGGCGCGCTCACCTGCATCATCCTCTTCACGAGCCAGGGCGGCACGATCCTGCCGTGGTCGTCGCCGCAACTGTGGTTCATGCTCGGCATGGGCCTCGTGGCGATCTGGGGCTTCATCCATGAAGAGCGCGGCGCGGCCGAACCGATCATGCCGCTCGAACTGTTCAAGGACCGCACGTTCGTGCTGAGCAGTCTGATCAGCTTCATCATCGGCGTATCGCTGTTCGGCTCGGTCACGTTCATACCGCTCTATCTGCAGGTCGTAAAAGGCTCAACGCCATCGGAAGCCGGCATGCAGATGCTGCCGATGATGGGCGGTCTCTTCATCATGTCGATGGTGACCGGCCGCGTAATCAGCAAGATCGGCAAATACCGCATGTTCCCGATCATGGGCACCTTGCTCGTGTCGATCGCGATGCTGCTGCTCGCGCGTCTGCAGATCGATACGCCGATTCACGTGATGTATCTGTACATGGGCCTGCTCGGCTGCGGTCTCGGCATGGTGATGCAGGTGCTGGTTCTGGCGGTGCAGAACACCGTCGAATTCAAGCATATGGGCGTCTCGACGTCGGGTGTCACACTGTTCCGTTCGATCGGCGGCTCGATTGGCGTTGCCAGTTTCGGCGCGGTGTTTTCGAACGGACTCGCCGCGCGCCTCGAAAAGCTGATCCCGCCCGATACCGAGTTGCCGCATGCACTCGGCCCCGCCGCGATCCATCAGTTACCCGAAGCGTTGCGCGACGATTATCTGCATGCTTTCGCCGGCGCGCTGCATACCGTGTATCTGTCGGCCGCGTGTGTCGTGGTGCTGGCTTTCGCGCTTGCGTGGTTGCTGAAGGATCATCCGCTGCGCAAACATTGATCTCGACATGCTTGCATCCGTGATCCGATAAAAGCGCTGATGCAAGCGTTTAATTGACGACTATCGCAACGAGGCCGAACGCAGCGCGTATCGGCCTCGTTGCGTTTTCACCGCTCGCCTTGCATTGCAACGTACCGCATCGGCGCATGGCATTTCTGCGCAAGCGACATGAAAAAAACCGCGAATACACTCGTTCTCAGCGCATGAGCATTTTTTCGTCATACCTGCCAATGTGCGGTAGCGCACACAGCATCAGTACGAGCGTAGATTGACGTTTCCGATGAAACACCACATATTGAAAACAGCAGCGGCGTAGGCACGGCTTACGTCTGCGAGACTGTTTGGCGCATGTGGATCGTGATTCCGCGGACAAGAACTCCAGCCTCGACGCGATCCGGAGCATGCCGTAATGGCATCGTTTTCCACAGGTGGGCCACAGCATGTCCACTCAGACCGTAACCGGCCATAGCTTTCCGACACCCTGCAAACGCTGCGGTGGCGCGCTGTACCGGCAGGTCGACTACTGCCCGTATTGCGGCGCCGTGCATCCGCTCGACCCGGACCCACACCCTCACCAGCGCGCGGTGATACCAGGCAGCCGCGCGAGCGCCACGCATAAGCCCTTGCACCAACTCGACGGCGAACTCGACGCACCGGACGTGCTGAACGACAGCGGCCCCGTCGCTCACCCGATGCAGCCCGAGGAAGCCCTTCCCGAAGTGCCGGTCATGCGTACGGCGCTCGTCTCGCCCGATACGCCGATCCCGCCGCTCGAAGAGCCGCTGTACGTGCCACGCAGCCCCGTGCTGACGATTCGTCGCGTGCTGTATCTGATCGGCGCGCTTGTCGTAATCGGCCTGGCGTATGTCGGCTATGCACTACTTAGCGACACGAGCGACAGCGAAGATACGGATTTCGAGACAATTACTCAGGATGCCAGAACGACGACCACCGGCACGATCGCGCCGTTCGCGTCGGCTCCATCGGCAATTCGATCGCAGGCGGCCCATTCGTTCGCCGCTGTCAGGCCCGCGACGCCCGCCATGCCAGCCGCACCCGCCACGACCGCCACGCCCGATATACCGGCAAGGCTCGCGCCGGTCGTGCCGGCCGCCCCAGTTGCACCTGTCGCGCCCCTCGTCGCCGCAACACCCGCGAAGCCCCCGCTGCAATTCCGCGACGCCGCACAGGCATTGGATGCCGCGCGTCTCGCATTGCGCGCCAACGATCTGTCCAAGGCGCAAGCGGCGCTCGCCGCCGCGCAGACGTTGCAACCCGGCAATACTGATGCGAAAGACCTGGCCGCACAGTTGCGGCCGCTTGCGGAGCGGCGCGACAACGCATTGCAAGCCGCGCAAGCCTGTGTCGCGCAGCAGTCGTGGCCTTGCGCACGGCAGCACGCGAACGAGGCGCTCGCGATCGACAGCAACAATGACACGGCGAGAAGCGTTCTCGAGCGCGTGATTCGCGAAACCGGCTGGGCGCCGCTCAATCCGCGCACGACGCCCCGGCGCGATTAGCGGCAGATCGAGGGCAACGCGCGCGAAGGCTTCAGCGAAGGTCCGGGAATGGGAATTGACCTGATTCCTCCCGGCCTCAGAGGAAATTATTCCGGATACCAAATCAAATTTTCGCTGTCCACGCTGGCCCACCCGTTACCGTGTGTCCTCTGAGAGGAAACAGACGGAATGAACCAGCGCCACACCTTGAACATGACATCACAGCCGGATCACTGGCGCTTCGCGCGCGCCGACGCGGGAAGCTCGATAAACCTGACCGATAGGTAGAGAGACCATGCTGAAGAGACTTCTCGCGGGATGGCTGGGGCTGGCGGCAATGGTCGTATGTTCGCTGGCGGGCGCGGAACCGGCGCACTACAAGATCGTCACGGGCCCGGAGCGCGGCACGTATATCCAGATCGGTCAGGATTTGTCGAAATGGGTGGCGCAGCCGGTCGGCATCGATCTGGAAGTGCTCGCCTCGAAAGGATCGGCCGAAAACGTGCAGCGCATGCGCTTCGAACCCGGCGTGAAGCTTGCGCTCGTGCAGTCCGACGTGTACCAGGCGTTCATCGACATGGCGAACGCGGGCAATGCCGATGCGGGCACGATGATCCGGCCGCTGCGGCTCATCATGCCGCTCTACGACGAGGAAATTAACGTCGTCGTGCGCGCGGATTCGCCGATGAAAACACTCGCCGACATCAAGGACAAAACCATCAGCGTCGGCCTGCTTGGCAGCGGCACCGCGCAATCGGCGACGACGCTCTATCGCCTGATGTTCGGCCAGCCGATTCCCGAGCAGAACATCCAGCACCTGAGCAACGAGGACGCGCTCGCCGCACTGATCGTGAAGAAGGTGGACGTCGCGATCATCGTGGTCGGGCAACCTGCGAAGCTCTTCAACGACATGAATCCCGACCTGCTGCAACAGTTGCGCCTGTTGCGAGCCGACCCGAACGCGCCGGAAACCGCCCGCGCGAAGCAGACCTACTTCCCGACTACGATCCGTCAGAGCAGCTATCCTGGCTGGCTCAAGGAAGATGTGCCGGGCCTGACCGTGAAAGCGTTTCTCGTCACTTACGATTACGGTCTGCGCGATACCGTCAGCAATCTGGATCATTTCGCCGACTCGCTGTGCGCGAACTTCGATAATCTGCAGGAGCACGGCCACCCGAAATGGAAGCAGGTAAAACTCGAACTGCCGACGCTCGTGCGCGGATGGAAGTACTACGGACCCGTCGAAAAGCACCTGCGCGCCTGCATGACGAACCGCAGCGCAGCGCTGAGCCCGACCGCCGCACAAGCGCAGGCCGCACCGAAACCGCGCGCGCTGTGCACGGACCAGGAGCGGCTGCTTCTGCTGTGCAAATAGCACGCGAATAACGCCCACCTGCACGGCGCAAAAGCGCGAGTGCTCAGACGCGCTCGCGCCTAGCGGCACCTGAGACGGCGTTCGCATCCATCGCCCGTTGCAACGCCTCGTACACCTTCGGGCGATTGCATTGCGACACGTTAAAGCGCAGAAAACCGGCCGCTGTCTGCGACGCGCTGAACACGTTGCCCGGCGCGAATACCACGTCCGCGCAAAGCGCGTGACGCGCGATATCGGCTGCATCGAGCGCGCCGGGCAAACGCGCCCACACGAACAGACCCGCGCGCGGCCGCGTCCAGATATCGAGTCCCG
Organism: Paraburkholderia susongensis; assembly: GCF_900177725.1. Classification (GTDB taxonomy): domain Bacteria; phylum Pseudomonadota; class Gammaproteobacteria; order Burkholderiales; family Burkholderiaceae; genus Paraburkholderia; species Paraburkholderia susongensis. The sequence continues at coordinate 186,114 of NZ_FXAT01000012.1, forward strand.
CATAGCCGAGACGCCTGATCGTCTCGCTCATCGCATCGGCGAGCTTCGCGCGCATCGCTTCGAGATGACGCCGGTAGGTGCCGTCCACCAGCATCCGATGCACGACGCTCGCAGCGAGCTGGCCGTTGCCGAACGACGTCGCGAGCTTCAGATCGATCAGCGGCTCGATCCATTCGGCGCGCGCGGCGATGTAGCCGCAGCGCACCGCCGCCGACAGCGTCTTGGAAAAGCTGCCGATCGACACCACCCGCGCGAGCCCGTCGAACGCCGCAAGACGCGGCGCGGCTTCGTCCTCGAAGTCGGCGAAGATGTCGTCCTCGACGATCAGCAGATCATGCTCGCCCGCGAGCTTGAGCAGCCGATGCGCGACGGCCGGCGCAAGCGTCGCGCCGGTCGGATTGTGAATCGCCGAGTTGGTCACGTAGAGCCGCGGGCGATGCTCGATCAGCGCGCGCTCGAACGCCGCCAGATCCGGACCTTGCGGCGTGTACGGCACGCTCGCGATCCGCACGCGATGCGCACGCAGCAAGGCCTGGAAATTGAAGTAGCACGGATCGTCGATCAGCACCGTGTCGCCCGGCTCGAGCAGGAAGCGGCACACGAGATCGAGCGCATGCGTGCCGCCGTCGGTCAGCACGATCTGCTCGGGCGGCGCATCGACGCCGTGCTGCGCGAGCCGCCACGCCAGTTGCTGACGCAGCGCGGGCAAGCCGGCCGGGCTCGCGTAATCGGCGAGCAGCGACTGCGGATCGCGCGCGACCGCGCGCAACGCGCGGCGCACGCCGTCTTCCGGCAGCCACGACGCCGGCATCCAGCCGCAGCCGGGTTTCAAGACTTTCGAGCCGGTCTCCAGCGACTGCCGCGTCAGCCACAACGGATCGACCTCGCGATCGAGCCGCGGCCCGAGGTCGGCAAGCGTGAACGGCGGCGCATGACCCGACACGAAGAAACCGGAGCCGCGCCGCGCGACGATCACCCCTTCCGCAACCAGACGGTCGTATGCTTCCACCACCGTCGACTTCGACACACCGAGCGTGCCGGTCATCGCGCGGATCGACGGCACGCGCGCACCCGGCATCAGCGAACGGCTTGCGATGCGCTCGCGCAGACTGTCCATCACGAGGCCGACCCGCGTGCCCGCGGTCGCTTCACCGTTCCCGCCGCTCCCATTTTCCGGCATCTGTACTGCTCCATGTTCGGTACAGTTTGTACGAAGTGTACTGATCTGTAGCTTACCGTTTACGTCGACGAGGCGCATCATGGGCCTCTTCGACAGGCATGGATTCTTCCAATGGATAAGACAACCAACGGCTGGCTCAGCGGTCTCGTGGGCGTGCTGATTTTCAGCGGTTCGCTGCCGGCTACGCGTCTTGCCGTGCAGGGACTCGACCCGGTGTTTTTGACCGTGGCGCGCGCGACGATCGCAGGCATCCTCGGTCTGCTGCTGTTGCTCGTGTTTCGCGAGACGCGGCCCGCGCGGCGCGATCTGCTGCCGCTCGTGGTGGTCGCGCTCGGTGTCGTGGTCGGCTTTCCGCTTCTCACGGCGCTCGCGCTGCGCCACGTGAGCGCGGCGCATGCGATCGTGTTCATCGGCCTTCTGCCGCTTGCCACCGCGATCTTCGGCGTGCTGCGCGGCGGCGAACGTCCACAGCCGGCGTTCTGGCTGTTTTCGGCGCTCGGCAGCGGCGCGGTGGTCGCGTTCGCGTTGCGCCACGGCGTCGACGCCGCGCCGCTCGGCGACGCGCTGATGCTCGCCGCGATCGTCGTCTGCGGACTCGGTTATGCGGAAGGCGCGCGCCTGTCGCGCCATCTCGGCGGCTGGCAGGTGATTTCATGGGCGCTCGTGCTGTCGCTGCCGCTGATGCTGCCGCTCGCGTGGTGGACGCGGCCCGCCTCGTTCAACGGCATCGGCGCGGCGGCGCTATGGGGCCTCGCCTACGTGTCTCTCTTCAGCATGCTGATCGGCTTCGTGTTCTGGTATCGCGGGCTCGCGCTCGGCGGCATCGCGGCGGTCGGGCAACTGCAATTGCTGCAGCCGTTCTTCGGGCTGCTGCTCGCCGGACTGCTGCTTCATGAAGAGGTGCCGCCCTCGATGATTGTCGTCACCGTCATCGTGGTCGCGTGTGTGGCCTTCGCACGGCGCTTCTCGCGCGCGGCGCCGGCGCGGCCGGCCGTCTGACGCGCTGCCCGGCGCGCGGGCGGGTCAAGTCCACTGGCTTTTTCGGGATCGAATCGCACAGCGCGCGGGTCGATATGTCATCATTCCAGCGATGACTTAACCACCTCCGAGCGCCACCGCCCCGCGCCACGATTGACGATGCCGACCGCTTTTGCCCAAACCGTCGAAGCCCGTTTTGCCGAACTCACGCCAACCTCGAAACGCGTCGCGAGCTACATGCTCGCGAACCTCGACCGGCTCGGCCTCGAAACCGCGGACCAGATCGCACAGCAGGCCGGCACGAGCGGCATTTCCGTCGGCCGCTTTCTGCGCAGCATCGGCTACCGCAATCTCGACGACCTCAAGCGCGAGTTGCGCGGCACGCAGCAGCGCCCATGGCTCATCACCGACCGGCTCGACGCGTTTCGCCGTGGCGCGGGCGAGGCGGCGCAAAGCGGCGATCCGGCTGCAACGGATGGCGGCGCTTCGCCGGCTCGCAACGCCGCGCTCGCGCAGTCGCTCGAACTCGAAATCGGCGCGATCCAGCATGTGTACGAACTCGCGCGCTCGCCGGTGTTCGCGCGCGTCGCCGAACGCATCGCGAATGCCGAGGCCATCTACATCCTCGGCATCCAGTCGACGCGCGGCATCAGCAACGCGTTCTACAGTTACCTCGAATACATTCGCCCGCGCGTGTTCTATTCGGACGGCATGTCGGGCTCCTACGTCGATTCGCTGAACTCGGAATTCAAGGCGCCGTATCTGATCGTCACCGACACGCGCGCGTACTCCGCCATCGCGCGCCGCTATTGCGAAGCCGCGTCGCGCCGCGGCCTGCCCTTCGCGCTCGTCACCGATATCTACTGCCCGTGGGCACGCGATTTCGACGGCGATCTGCTGCAGGTAAAGACCGACGTCGGCCAATTCTGGGATTCGCTCGCGCCGCTCACGTGCCTGTTCAATCTGCTGATCTCGGCCGTCGTGGAGCGGCTCGGGCCGGCTATCGACGAGCGCGTCGCGCGCAATCGCGAATTGCAGAGCGAATTCGACCAGTTCGATCTTTGACTCGACAGCGAAGCGGCGTTGCCGCGCCGTGAACGCGCGCCAAGGCATACGCGAAGCCACGCGCACGCAGGTTCACGCACACACGCGGATTTTTGACCCGCTTCAAATCCGCACGCGCGGCAGGCATAGTAAAAAACATCGCCGAACCCGCCACGTCTGTCGCCATAGCGTGAACACACGAGGAACACACCAGGAACCCACATGAGCCCGAGCCGCCCCACGTCCCCGCCCACGCCTGCGCAGCACGCCCCGCACAGCACCCCGCTGATCCGCAACGCCACCGAAGCCGATCTTCCGTCGATCCAGGCGATCTACGCGCACCACGTGCTGACCGGCGTCGCATCGTTCGAGGAGACTCCACCTTCGGTCGACGATCTGCGCACGCGGCTCGCCTCGGTGCGCGGTCAAGGTCTGCCGTACATGGTCGCGGAGATCGACGGCGAGGTCGCCGGCTATTGCTACGCAACGCCGTATCGCCCGCGCGCCGCCTATCGCAACACGATCGAAGATTCGATCTACGTGAGCGACGCGTATCGCGGACGCGGCCTCGGACGCGTGCTGCTGCAGGCGCTGATCGAACGCTGCGAAAGCGGGCCGTGGCGCCAGATGGTCGCCGTGATCGCCGACGGAGGCAGCGGCGGCTCACTGTCGTTGCACAAGCAACTGGGCTTCGAGCTGACCGGCACATTGAAGGCGGTCGGCTACAAGCACGGCCGCTGGCTCGACACCACGCTGATGCAGCGCACGCTCGGCCGCGGTGCTTCAACCCCGCCCGACGACACAACGAACGATTGACGCGTGCAACCAGAGCGAGCGCGATCAGGGCGTGCCACGCCGCGCAAGCCCGCGCGCTGGTGGCGGGCGCCGCCGCCGCGTTAAAATCCGCGCATGCCGAACCTGCCGCCTTCCTCCCCGCCCGCGCCCGCTGATTCCAGCCATCCGGCAAGCGCGGCGCCGCGCAACGAATACACCGTCGACGAACTCGCGCGCGTGAGCGACACCACCGTGCGCAACGTGCGCGCCTATCAGGACCGTGGTCTGCTCGCGCCGCCGGAAAGGCGCGGCCGCGTCGGCGTGTATGACGACACGCACGTGTCGCGTCTGAAACTCATCAACCATCTGCTCACGCGCGGCTACACGCTCGCGAACATCCAGGACCTCATCAAGGCCGTCGACGAAGGCCACGACCTGCGCTCGATCCTCGGGCTCGAAACCGCGATCGGCGGACGCTGGTCGCGCGAGCGGCCGAGAAAATACTCGCTCGTCGAACTGATGCAGATGTTCGGCGACAAGGCTTCGCCGGGCGCGCTCGCTAAAGCAGTCGAGCTCGGGCTGCTCGAGCGCAACGGCCTGTCGTTCGTGTCGGGCAATCCCACCGCGCTCGCCGCGGGAGCAACGATGGCGAAGGAAGGCATTCCGCTCGCCGACCTGCTCGACGCGGTGAGCATCGCGCGGCCACACTTCAACGCGGTCGCGAAGGCGCTCGTCGATCTGGTCGTGCGTCAGCTCGACCGTTACGAAGCCGATGCGCTGCCGCCGCCCGCCGACGTGCCAGCGCTCGTCGATGCGATCTGGCGCTTGCGCCCGCTCGCGAGCGTGCTTGTCGAAAGCGAAATGAACCGCGCGCTCGAAGAAGCCTCGGGCGATTATCTCGGCGGCCGCGTCGCGGCGATCATGGAAAAGAAGCTCGGTCACCCTGCGCAAGGCGAGGTGGCGAAACGCGCAGCGCCGAAAAAAGGGAAAGGGAAGAAGTAAGCCGCGGCGTCCGCGCGGCAGTCGCCCCAAGCTCGAACGCCGCATGAACGTGTTCCATCAGACACGCCGCGAACGCTCGTCCTAGAGCCCGGAGCCTAACCCGTTCCTTGCATCCTCCGTTTTCAGCCTTTATTGTTACATTGTTCAATGTAACAGTTAAGAGCGTAAGCAAGGAGACGGATTGGATGAACGTCCGCATGATGTCCCGCGACACCGCGCCGCCCGAGCCGTGCCCGCCGTCCGATACGGCGCCTTTCGATACCGCGCCTTTTGAAACTGATATCGCGATCATCGGCTCCGGCTTTGCGGGCCTCGGCATGGCAATCCGGCTGCGCGAGACCGGCATCACCGATTTCGTGATCGCCGAGAAGGCCGATTCGGTGGGCGGCACCTGGCGCGACAATCACTACCCCGGCTGTGCGTGCGATGTCCAATCGCACGTCTATTCGTTCTCGTTCGCGCCGAATCCGCGCTGGAGCCGCATGTTCGCGCGCCAGCCGGAAATTCGCGCTTACCTCGAAGAATGCACGCGCCGCTTCGGCATCGAGCGCCATCTGCGCTTCGGCCATGAACTCGCAAACGCGGCCTATGACGAAACGCGCCACCGCTGGCAACTGACTTTTGCAAACGGCCAGCAATGGTCGGCGCGCGTGCTGATCTCGGGCATGGGTGGTCTGTCGCGCGCAGCGCTGCCGGATATTCCCGGCATCGAAACGTTCAAGGGCAAGGCGTTTCATTCGCAGCACTGGGACCACAGCTATGCGCTCGAAGGCAAACGCGTCGCCGTGATCGGCACCGGTGCGAGCGCGATCCAGTTCGTGCCGCAAATCCAGCCGCGCGTCGCGCATCTCGATCTGTTCCAGCGCACGCCGCCGTGGATCATGCCGAAGGCCGACCGTCCGGTGAAACCGCTCGAGCAGTGGTTGTTCAAACGCCTGCCGTTCACGCAGAAGCTCATGCGTTCGGCGCTTTACTGCATGCTCGAATCGCGTGCGGTCGGCTTTGCGGTTCATCCGTCGCTGATGAAGACCGCGCAAAAGATCGCAGAGCGTCATCTGCGCCGCCAGGTGCCCGATCCGCAATTGCGCGCCACGCTCACGCCGGACTACACGATGGGTTGCAAGCGCATCCTGATCTCGAACGACTACTTCCCCGCCGTGTCGCGCGCCAATGTGTCGGTGAAAACCACCGGCATCGCGCGCATCGAGGAAGATGCGGTCGTGACTACCGACGGCGTGCGCCATCCGGCCGACTGCCTGATCTTCGGCACCGGTTTCCAGGTAGCCGATCCTTTTGCGCCGGGCGTCGTGCGCGGACGCGGCGGCGTCGATATCGTCGATACGTGGCGCGACGGCGCGCATGCGTACCTGGGCACGGCCTTGCCTGGTTATCCGAACTTTTTCATGATCGTCGGACCGAACACCGGCCTCGGCCACAACTCGATGGTGTTCATGATCGAGTCGCAAGTCGAATACATCCTGCAGGCGCTGCAGACGATGAAGGCTGAACAGGCCGCCGCGATCGAGGTGCGCCCGCAGGTCGAGCGCGATTACAACGACCGCATCCAGCAGAAGCTCAATCACGCGATCTGGTCGACGGGTGGCTGCAAGAGCTGGTATCTCGATCCGAGGACCGGCAAGAACACCACGCTGTGGCCGGGCTTCGCGTACAAGTTCCGCCAGGCCACGCGCAGCTTTCGCATGAACGACTACTTCGCGTTTTCGCCCGCACCGCAGGCGGGCCTACAGGTGAATCATCCCGCCGGAACCGCCGCACAAACCGCACAACCCGCGCATGCATGCGGCAACGCCGCGGTGACGTCGGCGCAAGCGAACTGAACAGACATAACAACGACAGCGCATCAATCAGAGAGGACAGCAACCATCTTGCATGGGACCGGAGTCAAGCCAATGAAAAACTTCACCGACCGGGTGGCCGCGATCACCGGCGCGGGCTCAGGCATGGGCCGCTCGCTCGCGATCCAGCTCGCGCGCGAAGGCTGTCACCTCGCGCTCGCCGACTGCAATCCGGCAAGCCTCGCCGAAACCGCGCAGCTTGCGCAGGCCGCCGCGCCACGCGTGGTCGGCGCGCCGCTGCGCATCACGACGCGCATGCTCGACGTCGCCGATCGCGCCGCGATGTTCGACTGGGCCGCCGAAACGGCGCTGGAGCACCAGCGCGTCAACCTCGTGTTCAACAACGCGGGCGTCGCGCTGTCGAGCACGATCGAGGGCATGGAGTACGCCGATCTCGAGTGGATCGTCGACATCAACTTCTGGGGTGTCGTGCATGGCACGAAGGCGTTTCTGCCGTATCTGAAGGCGTCGGGCGCGGGGCATATCGTCAATACGTCGAGTGTATTCGGCCTTTTCTCGCAACCCGGCATGAGCGGCTACAACGCGACCAAGTTCGCGGTGCGCGGCTTCACCGAGTCGTTGCGCCAGGAACTCGACCTCATGAAATGCGGCGTATCGGCGACTTGCGTGTATCCGGGCGGCATCCGCACCAACATCGCGCAAGCGAGCCGGATCGCACCGAACATGGTCGGCTTCATGGTCGAGAGCGAACAGCAAGGCAAGGACGACTTCGAGAAGTTCTTCATCACCAGCGCCGATGACGCCGCGCGCGCGATTCTCGACGGCGTGCGCAGAAACAGGCGGCGCGTGCTGATCGGACGCGATGCGCGCGCGGCCGACTGGCTCGCGCGCACCCTGCCCGCTGCGTATCAGGCGCTCGTCGTGATACAGACGCGCCGCCTCAAGCGCGTCGCCGAAAAGCGTGCGCGCCGTGCCGCGCAGATCGACGGCAAGCGCGCGTGATGTTCGCACAACGCAGCATCCGGAGCGCCGCGCTCAATCCGCAACAGCCGGCACTTCATCGTGCCGGAAGATCATAGGGAGAAAGGTCATGATGCCCGTTCGCCGCGACCTCCGTTTCAACCTGCCACCCGAACGCGCGTGCGACTGGCACGCGCAAGGCTCACATGTGACGCACTTCTTCAACGCACTCTCCCTGCTCTTTCCGGCCGGCGAGCGCTTCTTCATGGATTCCGTGCGCAACTATCGCGACCGGATCGACGACCCCGTGTTGAAGAAGCAGGTGCTCGGCTTCATCGGCCAGGAAGCGATGCATACGCGCGAGCACATCGAATACAACGATCTGCTGCAACAGGCGGGACTGCCCGCGCACAAGCTCGATAAACGGCTGTGGTGGATCCTGAACCTCTTTCGCAAATTCCTGCCGCACTCCTACCAGCTTGCAATCACGGTTTGCCTCGAACACTACACGGCGATGCTGGCCGGTCTGCTGCTCGAGGACTCGACACGCATCGCCGGTTCGGTCGAAGGCTATACGCAGATGTGGACCTGGCATGCGCTCGAGGAAACCGAGCACAAGTCTGTTTCGTACGATGTCTGGAATACGGTGCTCGAACCGGGACTCGGCCGCTACCTGCTGCGCACCGGCACGATGCTCACCACCACGCTGACGTTCTGGCTCATCGTGTTCGACTACAACGTGCGGCTCATCGTCGCCGATCGCAAACGTGGCGGTCATGTGCGCGGCCTGTGGCGTCTCGTGAAGTATCTGTACGGTCCGCGTCATGGCGTGTTTGCGCGCATCGCCGGCGAATGGCTCAGCTTCTTCCGGCCCGGCTTCCATCCGTGGGATCACGACAATCGCGCACAACTTGCGCGGATCGACGGGCTCGTCGCCGCCGTCGAAGCGGCCAACGCAGACCTGCCCGTTACGCGCAACACAATGCGCCGCGGCGCGCGGGCGGCCGGGTGATGCGCGAAACGCTGTCGGTCGATGCCGGCGATGTCCGCCTCGCGGTCTACGTGAGCGGACCACGCGACGCCACGCCGATCGTGCTCGTGCATGGCTACCCCGACTCGGCCGCGGTGTGGGAAGCAGTGCGCGCGCAACTGGATGCGCGCTACCGCGTGATTGCCTACGACGTGCGCGGCGCGGGCGCGTCCGGCGCACCGCCCACGCGCGCCGCGTACCGGCTCGAACGTCTTGCCGCCGATCTCGCCGCGGTCGCCGATGCGACCTGCGGCGCACAACCGTTTCACCTCGTCGGCCACGACTGGGGCTCGATTCAAGGCTGGCAAGCCGTCACCGATCCGGCGCTCAACGGCCGCATCGCGTCATTCACGTCGATTTCCGGGCCGTGCCTCGATCACGCATCACTCGATTTGCGCGGCGGCGCGGGCCGCGCGCCGGAGCGGAAAACGCGGCGCCCATTCGGCAGCGGCGTGCGGCAAACGCTGAAGTCCTGGTACATCGTCTTCTTTCATCTGCCGTGGCTGCCCGAACTCGTGTGGCACGCGGGCGGCGCCCGCGCATGGCCGCTGTGGCTGCGCGCGACCGAGCGCGTGCGCACGGCGCGCGATCCCGCCCAGAAGCGCAACGCGATCAACGGGCTCAATCTCTATCGCGCGAATTTCGTCGACAGGTTGTTGCGGCCGCGCGCACGTCCCGCGCACGCGCCGGTGCAGTTCATCGTGCCGCTGCGCGATCGCTACGTGGGGCCTGCGCTGTCACTTGGACTCGAATGCTGGCTCGGCGCGTACGAACGCACGGAAATCGATGCGGGCCATTGGGTCGTGCTGCGCGACCCCGAACTGATCGCGGCGAACATCGCGCGTTTCGTCGACGCGCGGCACACGGAGGCAACGGGTCAACGCACCGCGGCCACAGTGACAGCGGCCGCGACACTCAACGCGGCAAGCGCCTGAACAAGGTCGGATAGTCGATCACGAGGCCGTCGCTATCCACCTGCATGTCCGCCGTGAAATTGCGGAAAATGCCCTCGTAACGGTACTCCCGATCCAACGCGATGCACGTGTAGGCTTGCCCGGCGCGCGTGACCTGCAAGTCCGGCGTCGAGATATACGCGACCTCGATCGGCTGGCGCTCACCTTCGGCCAGTCGCAGCCGGCGAATCGGCAACGTGTTGGTATACGGCGTCGCGGCGATATCGATATCGATGCAGCCTTCGAGCGCGCTCAGCGTAAGACCGTGGCCGTCGTGCCAGCGGCCATCGCCGTCGCCATGCAACTCCAGCTCGCCGCCGCCGACGATCTTCAGCCACGCATAGCGCGTGCGCCATTGCGCATCGCAACGCACCACGTAGTGCAGCCCGTACGCTTTGCCGTAGCGCTGCCCGACCACGACGCTCTCGGCCGCGAAACCGTCGTCGCGTGCATCGAACGTCAGATGTTCGATGCCGTCGCCCTCTTCCGAGGCCCACCGTAATTCACGCATCGCCTGTCTCCTCGCGAAACGGCGCGGCGCGCGCCGGTTGCTTATCGTAGCGCGAAAGCGCGGGCGCGGGCGGTGTGTCTATGCCTCCTCGCGCTGGGCACCGGGCACCAGGCACCGAGCCCAAATATCCACTATCAACGCGCGACGATGCTTCACGCCGCGTCGCTGGACTATGCTTGCGGTTTGCCGTGATCCAGCACAACGCGCCCCCCCGATGCACGCCGCCGCGCAATCCTCTTCGCTCAACGCCCCGCTGCGCACGCTGCTGCGCAGCCTCGGCCAGATCGTGCTGCAAGAGAACGCCTTCACCGGCGCATGCCTGATCGCCGCGTGGCTGCTGAGCGGACCTCGTCTCGCCTGCGCGGCATTGATAGGCGCAATCGCGGCCAACGTGAGCGCGATCCTCGCCGGATCTTCCGAGGACGAAACGCGCGCGGGCCTGCACGGCTTCAACGGCGCGCTCGCGGGCCTTGCGGCCTTCAGTTTCATCGCCGATCCGTCGACCGCCGCAGCGGTGGCGATCCTTGCCTCGACCGGCACCGCGTGGCTTCTGCAACCGTGGTCGCGCTGGCTGCGCGAGCGCGGGCTCGGCTGTTTTTCGAGCCCGTGCCTGATCGTCACGTGGCTGTGGCTGCCCTTTATCGCAGATGGCTCACGGCAGGCGGGGCCGCTGGCCTTTCATGCGCCCGATGCGGTGCATTTCGGCAAGGGCGTGCTCGCCGGTTTCGCGCAAACCGGTTTTGCGTCGGGAGCGTTGGCGGGTTCGCTCGTGCTGCTCGGAATCGCCGCCGCTTCGCGCAAACATGCGCTGTATGCGCTGACCGGTGCGGGATTCGCAAGCGCCGCGCATCTGCTGCTCGGCGCAAGCCCTGGTTCATTCGACGCTGGCCTGTCAGGTTTCAACGGTGTCCTCACCGCAGTCGCGCTGGCCGACGCTGGCTTCGCGCCGATGCTCGGCGGCGTCGCGATTTCGGTGCTGCTGCAAGCGGGCGCCGTGCACTTCGGCTGGCCGGCGATGACCGCGCCATTCGTGCTTGCGACATGGAGCGTCCAGTGGCTCAAGCGCCGCATTGCGCGCGGATCGGCAACGCATGCGGCAGCCGCGCGCCGCATCACCAGCAACTGAGATTGTGCGGTAGCATCGCAAGCCTGTTTGCGCATGCCGCGGCCTCGCCACTTCTGCAAACATCTTGCATGAGACCGGAGCAAGTGCTGAAGCATGGGACCGGAGTAGGCGCTGAAGCGCCAACTCCGGATCGACCGCGGTAAACCGCATGGAACCGGAGTAGGCGCTGAAGCGCCAACTCCGGATCGACACGCCAAATCGCTAACCCCGATCGACAGGAGATAGACATGTCGTTCACCCACTCACCCGCCGGCCGCATCGCCGAGTCCGGCCCGCTCTCGGAAGCGGAACAGCAGACCCGCATCGATCTGGCCGCCGCCTATCGGCTCGCCGCGCTCAACGGCTGGGACGATCTGATCTACACGCATATTTCCGCTAGTGTGCCCGGCGAGCCAGGCCACTTCCTGATCAATCCGTTCGGCCTCGCGTTCGATGAAGTGTGCGCGTCGAATCTCGTGAAGATCGACATTGCGGGCAATATCGTCGGCGCGAGCGAGCATCCGGTGAATGCGACCGGCTTCGCACTGCACGCCGCCGTGCACGCGGCACGCGCCGACGCCTTCTGCGTAATGCATCTGCATAACACGGCGGGCGTGGCGGTATCCGCGCAACCGGCCGGCTTGCTGCCCGCGTCGCAACACGCGCTGCGCTTTTATGGCCAGCTCGCCTATCACGACTACGAAGGTCTCGCGTTCACGCCTGCCGAAGGCGGGCGTCTCGTCGCGCATCTCGCCGACAAACCGGCGATGCTGCTGCGCAATCACGGCACGCTGACGCTCGGCCGTACGGTCGCCGAAGCCTATGTGCTGATGGCGACGCTCATCAAAGCCTGCGAAATCCAGTTGCAGGCACAAACATGCGGCGCGCCGCTCGTGGTGCCGAACGATGCGATCGCCACGCGCACCGCGGAGCAGCTCTACGACGGCGGCGCGATCGAAGGCGCCCTCGAATGGCCCGCGCTGCTGCGCAAGCTCGACCGGCTCGATCGCGCTTACCGTAACTGAGCGCAACCAAGCACGACTGAGCCCACGCATTGGCAACGCGCATTAACTGACGAGTTAGTCCGCACCACCAGCCGCCGGGCTCTGCCTCACCTCTGAACCCTCAACCGTCAACCTCACGGAGTCATCCTATGCCCACGTTTCATATCGAACTCTTCGAAGGCCGCACGCTGGAACAGAAACGCCAGTTCGTCGAAGCGATCACCAAAGCAACCTGCGAGTCGCTCGGCGTCGAACCGAATTCCGTCGACATTATCCTGACCGACGTGAAGCGCGAAAACTGGGCCACGGGTGGTCGTTTGTGGTCGGAAGCCTGAGCGGCCTGAATGAGTTCGCATGACGCGATGTCTGCGAGATTGCGCTGATACCGCGTCGCTACGACGGCTAATAGCACTGGCGAAACCCGCGCTCGCGACGCTCGAAAATCGCGCGCGCAAAAAAAAGCTGCGCACGAAAAGTGCGCAGCTTGTGTCATCAGCAACCCGAAAAAATCGTGTTGCTGTGGCGGCAAAACAACGCGCCGCCACGTTTTCAGTAACTATTTAGAACTTGTGAATGATGCCGACGCCGACAGCAACCATGCTACGCGACGACGACGGTGCGCCGTTCTGGCCGTCGCCGATGTCTGCCGTTGCGTTGATGATCGACTTGCCGTTCGTGCCCAGCGTCTGGCCGCTCGCGCGCTGATACGCTTCCAGCGCATACAGGCCGGTACGCTTGGACAGCGTGTAGTACTGCGACAGGTTGAACTGGTTGTAGGTCGCCCCGCTCGTGATGCCGTTCGACTGCGTCGCGCGGGTGTAGCTATAGCCAGCGGCCACGTCCAGCACCGTGATCGGCTTCCAGTGCAGCACTGCGCCGACCGTGTTCCAGATCTGGGTGTCGTGGAACAGCGAACCCGTGCCCGCCGCGTATTGCACGTTCGAGTACGCGAACGACATGTCCCACTGCGAGTTGAACGCGTAGCCGCCCGTCACAGCAATACGCTGCTGCTTGGCTGCCGTCTGGAAGCCGTTGTTGATGCCCGACACGCCCGGCTGCGCGCCGTTGTTCGACGCCGTGGAGTTCGCACCCCAGGCGCCGCCGTTCGAGTTGCCGTTGTCGATGCGCTGGATACCGGCTGCGATACCGATCGGGCCGTTCAGGTACTGTGCTGCCGCGCTCCAGGTCTGACCTGCGCTGAAGCTGCCCGGCGTGCCGCCCAGCGAGTACGAACCGCTGACCGTCAGGCCGCTCATGCTCGGCGACGTATAGACCAGCGAGTTGTTCGCGCGGTACAGCGTATCGAGCGAGTCGATATCACCCGGGTGCGCGCCGTATGCACCGGTCAGCCACGTGGTCGGGCTGTACGGCGAGAGCAGCGTGTAGTACGAGGTGTACTGACGGCCGGCCGTCAGCGTACCGAACGTGGAATTCGTCAGACCAACCCATGCCTGGCGGTTGAATGCCAGACCCGACACGCCTTGCGCGCCGGTCGCGCTGTTGAAGCCCTGCTCCAACTGGAAAATCGTCTTCGTGCCGCCGCCCAGATCTTCCGAGCCCTTCAGGCCGAAACGGCTGCCAGCCCAGATGCCGTTATTCATCTTGACCTGCGAGCGGCCGCCCGAGTTCGAACCCAGCGACGCCGAGCTGCTTTGATAGCCAAACCCCGTATCGACAATACCGTACAACGTCACGCTGCTTTGCGCATGCGCGCCCAGGGCGACCAACCCCAAGGCAGAAGTTACGAGTGCCTTTTTCATTTTTACTCCTTTGTTAAAAACTATATTTATGCGGCCTTGAACGAGCGCCGCTGAGTGTGGAAAACAAACCGGATCGAACAACGAGGATCAGAACACCGGGTGGCCGTTGATGATGCTTGGCAACCAGGTCGAGAACCACGGGACATAGGTGACAATATTGATGGCCGAGAAGATAGCGAGGTAATACGGCCACGCCACCTTAGTAGTTTCCCCAATCGACACATTGCCGATCGCGCATCCAATGAATTGCACCGAACCGATCGGCGGATGCACGAGACCGAGCGCGCAGTTCAACAGGATCATGATGCCGAACTGCACCGGACCCACGCCGTTATGCATTGCCATCGGCAGGAACAGCGGCGTCGTGATCAGGATGTGCGCCGCCATGTCGACGAACGTGCCGAGGAAAACCTGGATCACGTTGATGTACAGCAGCATCAGCCACGGCAGGCTCGTTGCGCCGTCGAGCATGCGCTCGATCGCATCCGGAATCTCCAGATAGGCCATCTGGAAGCGCAGCATGTTCGACACGCCGATCAGCAGCAGCACCACGCCCGTCGTCTTTGCCGCCTTGCCGAGCGCGTGACCGAGCTTCTTCAGCGTCATCGAGCGGTACACGACGATGGTCAGGATCAGCGAATACGCAACGGCGATCGCGGCGGCTTCCGTCGCGGTGGCAATCCCGCGCGCCACGCAGAACAGAATGATCGCGATGACCATCAGACCCGGCACCGCGCCGATGAACGTGCGCAGCACCGCCATCCAGCCCGGGAAACGCTGCAGTTCGGTCGAACCGTCCGGACGGCGCGGATAGCCGTACTTGACGGCCTGCCAGTATGCGGCGACCAGCACGAGGCCCATCACCCACAGCACCGGCAACAGACCCGAGAACAGCAGATCGCCGATCGACACGCCGCTCATCTGCACGCCGTTCAGCGTGCCGCTCACGCCCTGCGCCGCGAACGCGTAGATGATCATGTTCGTCGAAGTCGGCATCAGCGCGCCGGCGAGCGACGAGTGCGTCGTCACGTTGACCGCGTACGCCGCGCTGTAGCCTTCACGCTTCATCAGCGGGATCACCACGCCGCCCATCGCGGACGTATCCGCGGTCGGCGAGCCCGACACGCCGCCGAACAGCGTGCACGCGACCACGTTAGCCATGCCGAGGCCGCCGCGGAAATGACCGACGGTAGCTTGCGCGAAACGCAGGATACGGTCCGCGATGCCGCCGTGGAGCATCAGTTCGCCCGAGAAGATGAAGAACGGAACCGCGAGAAACGAGAACGCGTTCATCCCCGAGATCATCGCTTGCATCGCGGTGGCTGTCGGCAGGCCTTCGTACAGATACGTGAGAACGCAGGACAACCCCAGCGCGAATGAAACGGGAACGCCGAGAAAGAGGAAAACTAGAAAACTAACGGTGAGAAGGGCAAGTTCCATGATTGTTTTACTTTTGTTTTCTGGCGAAGAGCGCGAGCAGATGCTCGGTCGAGAACATCGCGATGCAGATGCTGGCGACAATCGGGATGCAATAGCGCAGCCCTTCCGGCAAACCGAGAATCGGAATCCGGTCGTGCATCGTGGTTTCCGCCATCTCCAGGCAGCCGACAAAAACCGCCACCGCAAAAGCAATCAGGCAGACATGTTGAATTCCCGCCACGAAGGTCTGGCCCTTCTGCGGCAATTTCTTCACGAACGAGTCGAGTCCGATGTGGCCGCCTTCGCGCACCTTGAGCGCGGCGCCGAACATCGCGATCGCGATGACGAGCAGCAAGGCGATGGGCTCGACGAAATCGGGTGCGTCGGCAAAGACGTAGCGCATCACCACGCTATAAACCACGAGCACGCACAGTGAGGCGAGGCTCAGCGACGCCACGACCAGCAGCAGGCGAAACAGAAAATCATTTGGGCGTTTCAGAAAATTCATTGACCCCGTCCTTCTTACGACCGACCTGTCTTGAAAATGCAGCAGCCGTCTCCGGACCCAACCGTCGCGCACAACACGACACGACACGGCGCGGCGTAAAGCTCGCGGGATCTCCCGCAAGGCATTTACGCCGCTCCTGCCACAAACGTTGCTGATACTGGTTACGTCCGGGACGCGAGACTTACTTGACCGCCTGGATCTCGTCGACGATCTGCTTCATTTCCGGGGTCTTTTCGTACTTGGCCCACACCGGCTGCATCGCCTTCACGAAAGCGGGACGGTCGATCTGCGAAGCCGTGACGATCGTCGCGCCGCCCTTCGTGACCGTCTTCTGCGCCTCGGCTTCACGCGCGGTCCACAGCTTCTGGTAGTACGGCACCGAGTCGGC
>NZ_FXAT01000002.1 GCF_900177725.1 Paraburkholderia susongensis
GTGCCCGAGAGCGAGCACGCGGAGTTCGAGCGGTTTCGCGAAACGCTGGGTTATCCGCATTGGGAAGAGACGCAGAACCCGGTGTATCGGCTGTTCCTTGTCTAGCTGAACACATCGGGGTTTACCTGAGGGCACGCCAGGCCGATGCAATGAGCCGCCGCTTCTCCTGATCGACGGAAAACCCCGGCTGGCATGCGTTTTCGGCCGATACGAGCCGGCTGCGCATGCCATCGGCATAGACCTTCTATCTCGCCACGCGATACAGGCTATCTGTCATATCGCGTTGCGGGATACCGACCGGGATCGTCACACTGAGTGCAAATCATCACCGCATTCAGGAGACACACCATGCGTACTCAAGTTGGCATCATCGGTGCCGGGCCCGCCGGCCTGCTTCTTTCCCACCTGCTTCATCTGCGCGGTATCGAGTCCGTCGTGCTCGAAACGCGTACCCGCGAACAGATCGAATCCACCATCCGCGCCGGCGTGCTCGAACAGGGCACGATGGACCTGCTGACCGAAACCGGTCTCGGCGAACGCATGAAAGCGGAAGGCGCATTGCATCACGGTTTCGAACTCGCTTTCGAAGGCCGTCGCCACCGCATCGATCTGACGGACCTCACCGGTCATGCGATCACCGTTTACGCGCAGCACGAAGTCATCAAGGATCTCGTCGCGGCACGTGTCGCCGCGAACGCCGAGCTGCGTTTCGGCGTGTCGGATACGTCGGTGCACGGCATCGATACCGATACGCCGTCGATCCGCTATCGCCACGAAGGCGAGGAGCACGAGCTGCAATGCGACTTCGTGATCGGCTGCGACGGCTCGCAAGGCGTGTCGCGCGCGGCGATTCCGCAGGCGCTGCGCAAGGACTTCGAACGCGTCTATCCGTTTGGCTGGTTCGGCATTCTGAGCGAAGGACCGCCGTCGTCGGACGAACTGATCTACGCGCGTCACGAACGCGGCTTCGCGCTCATCAGCACGCGCTCGCACAACGTGCAGCGCATGTATTTCCAGTGCGATCCGAAGGACTCGGTCGATAACTGGTCCGACGACCGCATCTGGGCGGAACTGCATGCACGCGCGGATTCGCATGACGGTCAGAAGATTGTCGACGGCAAGATTTTCCAGAAGAACATTGTCGGCATGCGCAGCTTCGTTTCGACGACGATGCAGCACGGCCGCCTGTTCCTCGCCGGCGACGCAGCGCATATCGTGCCGCCGACGGGCGCGAAGGGCATGAACCTCGCGGTGGCCGACGTCAAGGTGCTCAGCCAGGCACTGAATGCGTTCTACAGGGAAAATCGCACGGATCTGCTGGACCGCTATAGCGAAACCGCGCTCAAGCGCATCTGGCGCGCCGAGCACTTCTCGTACTGGATGACGAGCATGCTGCATCGTATCGAAGGCGCTTCGCCGTTCGAGCAGCAATTGCAGCTTGCCGAACTCGAGTACGTGACGACGTCGCGCACGGCGGCCACGGTGCTGGCGGAGAACTACGTCGGCATCGCCGGCGCGCAGATGCAAGGCCTGCGGTAAGTCGCACGCGGCGCCTCGGGATCCTAATTGATCGACAGATGCTGATGCGCGGCCGACTGAAATTCCCTGGGCGTGACACCCGTCTGCTTGCGGAAATAGCGGCTGAAATAAGCCGCATCCTCGAAACCGAGCGCATGCGCGATCTGTTTGATGCTCAAGCCTGAGTAGACCAGATCGCGCTGCGCCTCGCGTATCAACTGGTCGTTGACGAGCGACAGCGGCGAATGCCCGAGTTCTTCACGACAGATACGGCCGAGTTGCGCCGCTGTGACGCCAAGCTTTTCCGCGTAGAAATCGATGGGTTGATGTTCGCGCACGTGCGTGGCAACCAGTTCGCGCAGCCGTTTGAGTTGCGCCGCGCGCCGGTCGTTGATCGTCGCGCTGGCGGTTGCTCCGGCAGTCGATACCGCATCCGTCAACCGCGCCACCTGCACAAAAAGTGCAATCATGAGCGACATGCCCGCGGCGATATGACCGCGCGCACTGCCGCGAAATTCCTGCTCCAGCAAACCGAACAACGGCATCAGCGTGCGCTCGCCGATTTCGTGCCGCACGGGAGTCAGCGCAGGCCGTTGCAGCACCGGTAGCAGACCCGGTGACACCACCTTCGAGATCGACTCCAGCGCCCGTTGTGCGGCGGTAATCACGAGGCCGTCGATCTCCGGCGAAAACACGAATCCATGCACCGTTTGTGCCGGAAGCAGCACAAGGCACGGCGGCTCGATCGCGAGCTTTTCGCTTTCGATCAGCACATGGCCCGCGCCGCTACGAATATAGAGAATCTGCAGCAACGCGTCGTGCCGGTGAGCAGCGATATGCCAGTCGTTCGGACGACTGCGCTCGGCGATCCATTCGAAGTTGAAGGCATCGTACCAGGGCGGCCGCGCCGACTCTCCGTACAGATCGTAGTTAGGGATATTCCTCATGCCGTTTCGTCTCCTATGTTCGAATTGTCCTGCGATGCGTTGTCTTTGTCCAATTTCAGTGTCACGCTCGTAGCTATACTTTTTCCCATGAAAGACACGGTTGATTAGCGCGGCGGCAACGCCGCGACAGCACATCGCCGTCACGATTGGAATCATGGAGATTCGGATGACTAATCAAATGATCGAAAAAAGAGGTGAGCTAACGAGTCAGCGCGAAGAAGATACGAAATCGCGCCACTGGCTCGGACTCGAAGGCCGCGTCTGCGTAGTGAGCGGCGCAGCGGGCGGCATTGGCCGCGCCATTGCTCAGGTGTTCGGCGAAGCCGGCGCGCGCCTTGCATTGCTCGACCGCGATGAAGAAAAGTGCCGTGCGCTTGCACACACGCTGAACACGAGCGGCATCGAAGCGCTGGCAGTGGCTTGCGATATCGGCGACATCGACAGCGTACGCGGCACGGTGTCGGACGTCGAAGCAGCGTACGGAGCCGCCGACGTGCTCGTGAACAATGCCGGCTTGTTGCGGCCGGGCGGCATCGAAGAGATCGGGCTCGATGCATGGAACGCGATGCTGCGCGTGAATCTGACGGGCTACATGCTGTGCTCTCAACAGTTCGGTCACGGCATGTTGAAGCGCGGCGCAGGCGCGATCGTGCACGTCGCGTCGGTGGCCGCGCATCATCCGCAAACCTATAGCGGCGCGTACAGCGCGGGCAAGGCCGGCGTGACGATGCTGTCGAAGCAGATCGCGGCGGAGTGGGGGCCGCGCGGCATCCGCAGCAATGCGGTGTGTCCCGGCATGATCCGCACGCCGCTTTCCGCCGCGTTCTATGAGCACGGCGATATCGAACGCCGTCGCAGCGCGATGACGGCAAGCCGCCGCATCGGCGAGCCGAACGATATCGCCGACGTCGTCGCGTTTCTCGCCAGCGACCGCTCCGCCTACGTCAACGGCGCGGAAATGGTTGTCGACGGCGGCCTCGAAAGCATGCTGATGGACCTCGTGCCGCGTCCCGGCTTCGAGGCGTCGCAAGCCGCCCGCTAAGCTCTCACACAAGGAAGCCATATCATGACCCATCCAATGCGCAGCGCCGCTTTGACATGCGACGTGCTCGTCATCGGTTCGGGCGCGGGCGGTCTTTCGACGGCCATCACCGCGCGCAAGCATGGACTCGATGTCGTCGTGATCGAGAAAGAGCCTTTTTTCGGCGGCACGACCGCGTTTTCAGGCGGCGTGCTCTGGATTCCGGGCAACCGTCACGCGAAAAGCAACGGTGTCGGCGATACGCGCGAAGCCGCGCTGACCTACATGCGCAACGAAACCGGCGCGTTTTTCGACGCCGCCGCCGTCGATGCGTTTCTCGACACCGGTCCGGAAATGCTCGATTTCTTCGAGCGTGAGACCGCGGTCAAATTCGTGCCGACGCTGTACCCCGACTATCACCCGAACGTGGAGGGTGGTGTCGATATCGGCCGCTCGGTCGTGGCCGCGCCGTTCGACGCGCGCGCGCTCGGCAATGACATCACGCGGCTGCGTCCGCCGCTCGCGACGATCACGTTCATCGGCATGATGTTCAACTCGTCGAATGCGGACCTCAAGCACTTCTTCAATGCGACGCGCTCGCTCAAATCCGCGCTGTATGTCGCGAAGCGTCTCGCCAGCCATCTGAAGGACCTCGCGCTGTACCGGCGCGGCGTGCAGATCACGAGCGGCAATGCGCTCGCCGCGCGTCTCGCGAAAACGGCGCTCGATCTCGGCATTCCGATTCACACGAACTCGGCGGCTCGCGAGTTGGTCGTGACCGATGATCGCGTGACAGGCGCGCTCGTCGATGGTCCAGATGGCGAGACGCGCATCGTCGCGCGGCGCGGCGTGGTGCTCGCATGCGGCGGCTTCTCGCATGACGTGGCGCGCATCGCCCGTGCGTATCCGCACGTGCGATGCGGCGGCGAACACGTGTCGCCGGTGCCGTCTGGCAATACCGGCGACGGCGTCGGCATGGCGGAACGTCTCGGCGCGCAGGTGGCGATACGTTATCCGCAGCCCGCGGCGTGGATGCCGGTTTCGCGCGTGCCGATGCGCGACGGCAGCATCGGCGTGTTCCCGCATCTCGTCGATCGCTACAAGCCCGGCGTGATCGGCGTGACGCGCACCGGCAAGCGCTTTACCAACGAAGCGAATTCCTATCACGACGTGGGCGCGGCGATGATCGAAGCGTGCGCGAACGAGAGCGAAACCGCGATGTGGCTCATCTGCGATCACGCGACGATCCGCAAATACGGGCTTGGTTATGCGAAGCCCGCGCCGGTGCCGCTTGGGCCGCTACTGCGCAACGGCTATCTGAGCACGGGCCGCACGCTTGCCGAACTCGCACGCAATGCGGGACTCGACGCAGTGGCACTGGAAGCCACGGTGAAACGCTACAACGCGGACGCGGTGCGCGGCGAAGATCGCGAGTTCGGCCGCGGGACGACGTCGTTCAACCGTTATCTCGCGGACCCCGAGCACAAGCCGAACCCCTGCGTCGCACCGATTGGCGACGGACCGTACTACGCGCTGAAGGTGGTGATGGGCGACCTCGGCACCTTCGACGGCATCGCAACCAGCGTAACCGGCGAAGTGCTCGGCGAAGCGGGCGCGCCGATTGCCGGTCTCTACGCAGTGGGCAACGATCGCGCAAGCGTGATGGGCGGCAACTATCCGGGCGCGGGCATCACGCTCGGGCCGATCATGACCTTCGGCTACATCACCGGGCGTCATCTCGCGGGTGTGAGCGGGAGCGCGAACAGCATGGACAACCGCACGAGCAATCGCACGGGCAACGGCATCGACGCATCCGCAACCGTATTGAGGACCGGCACATGAGCCAGAGTAAGCCTTTTGTCGATCATCGCATCTACACGATCCGTCCGCGCGGCATGGCGGAATTCATCGACGTATTCGACCGGCTCGCCATGCCGATTCAGCTCAAGTATCTGGGTGCGCCCGTCGGCTTTTATATGAGCGATATCGGCGCGTTGAATCAGGTCGTGCATCTGTGGGGCTACGAGAGCATCGCCGATTACGATCAGCGCCGCACCGCGCGCGACGCCGACCCTGAATGGCCCGCGTATCTGCAGGCATCAGCGCATCTGATCGTCGCGCAGGAGAGCCGGATCATCCGGCGTGTCGACTTCAAGACCCTGGCGATGCTGCGTTAGCCACGAGCTCTATCAGGAGGCAGGCATGAATGAACGAACACGGCAGGAAAGAGCACAACGCGCTGCCATCGTGACCGGGGGCGCGAACGGCATCGGCTGGGCCTGCGCACAGCGTTTCGCGCAGGAGGGCTATAGCGTGGTCATCGCCGATCTCGACGCGCAGGAAGCCGGCAAACGTGCACGTGAGCTGGGCGCCGGGCACCTCGGCGTCGGTGCGGACGTGGCTGCCGAGGCCGATGTGTGTGCGCTGATCGACGCGTGCGTCGAGCGCTTCGGGCGGCTCGACGTACTGATCAACAACGCGGGCAATGGCGATCAACCGCATCCGACCATCCAGCAAAACGTCGACGCCTTCGACCGGCTGCTCGACATTCATGTGCGCGGCACGTTTCTCGCGTGCCGGGAAGCCGGCCGCGTGATGCTGGCGCAGCGCAGCGGTGCAATCGTCAATCTCGGCTCGATCGCGGGGCTCGCCGGCATCCCGGCTCGCAATGCGTACGGCGCCGCGAAGGCGGGCATCGTTGCGATGACGCGTTCGCTCGCCTGCGAATGGGCGCGTGACGGCATTCGCGTGAATGCGGTGGCGCCCGGTTATGTGGCGACCGAACTGGTCGAGACGCTCAGGCACAACGGCCAACTGAACGTGCAGTCGATCGAAAAGCGCACGCCGATAGGACGGCTCGCGCGTCCCGAGGAAATCGCGCAGGCAATCAGCTTTCTCGCGTCAGACGCGGCGAGTTATATCACAGGGACCGTGCTGAGCGTGGACGGCGGCTGGCACGCGTACGGCGCGGCAGGCGACTGATCGCGCATCGATTCACCGCGGCCGGACCAGAATCCGGTTGCAGCGGCAGCGTTTTAGGTAGCAATCCAAACAATAAAAATCATTCCGCCATTTCACGGAGACATCGCAATGAGACAGACCGAAGCCGGGCGCTACAGCAAGCCGCAACGCGGCGAAGCGCCCACTACACGAGCGTACGACCGCGCCGTGCATTTGCACCACCTGAGTCACCACCTGAATCACCACGTAAAAGGAGCGCTCAAATGACCCACTCCGAACGCACTGTGGATGTTCAGGCGTTTATCGACGCGCAGCGTTTCTCGCCGTTTCAATGGACGATTCTTGTGCTGTGCTTCCTCGTCGTCGCGGCGGACGGCTTCGATACGGCCGCGGTCGGTTTCATCGCGCCGTCGCTCGTGCAGCAGTGGGGGATTGCACGCAGCGCGCTCGGCCCGGTGATGAGCGCCGCACTGGTCGGACTCGGCATCGGCGCGCTCGCGGCGGGTCCGTGCGCGGATCGTATCGGCCGCAAGACGGTGCTGGTGCTGTCGGTATTTTTCTTCGGACTGTGGAGTCTCGCCGCGGCTCGAGCGACTTCGATCGAATCGCTCACGCTGCTGCGATTCTTCACGGGCCTCGGTCTTGGCGCGGCGATGCCGAACGCGGTCACGCTGATGTCCGAATACGCGCCCGCACGCATTCGCGCGGTAGCTGTCAACGCGATGTTCTGTGGCTTTTCGTGCGGCCTCGCGCTAGGCGGTTTCGCATCCGCGTGGATGATTCCGCAGTTCGGCTGGCAGAGCGTGCTGGTGGCGGGCGGCGTCGGCCCGATCGTGCTGACCGTGCTGCTGATTCTGCTGCTGCCGGAGTCGGCGCAATTTCTCGCGGTGCGCAAGCAGGCCGATCAACGCATCGCCCGGATTCTGCAACGCATTGCGCCGCAGAGCCGTTTCGACGGCTGTCGTTTCTTTGCCGTGGACGTGCGTCGCAACGCCGGTAACGCGCGCGCCGAGTGGGCGCTCGCGATCATTCTGTCGGCGCGCTACCGCTTCGGCACGCTGATGCTGTGGCTCGCCTATTTCATGGGACTTCTGATCTACTACCTGCTGACCAACTGGCTGCCCACGCTGTTCAGGGACACGGGCTTCTCAGGCGAAAAAGCCGCCTTGATGACCTCGCTTTTTCCGCTTGGCGGCATCCTCGGCAATCTGTGTGTCGGCTGGGTCATGGATCGCTTCGCCGGGCATCGCGTGATCGCCTTGACCTATGTGCTGGTGGGCTCACTGGTGTTGCTCGTGGGGCAGGGCGTCGGCCATCAGGTCTGGCTCGGCACGCTGATCTTCCTCACCGGCACGGTGGCGACGAGCGCGGTCACGTCGATGTCGGCGCTCGCGGCAAGCTTCTATCCGACCCGTGCGCGCGCCACGGGTGTCGCGTGGATGCTCGGCATAGGGCGCATCGGCGGTGTGGCGGGTGCGCTCGTCGGCGCGGCGTTGATGGGGCTCGGCTGGCAGTTCGGCGCAGTGTTCAGCCTGCTTGCGGTGCCGGCCGTCATTGCGGCAGGCGGTGTGTTTCTGATGATGCGGCGTGCGCCGCGCGAGGAATCGTCCGCGAATGAAGCGCTCGGCGCTGTCACGGCCGAATGACGGCCGCATCGCCGTGAAAACTCACGGCGTGCGCAGCAGCGTCATTTCGTTGCGCAGCAGCGCGAGCAGATCGTCGTCGGTGGGCCGTGTGCCCCAGTGCCGCGCGCCGGCCACCGACGCAATCGCCATCCACGAATGAGGCGGAAACCATTCGCGCAACAGCGTGCCGTTCTGACGCAAACAGAGTTGACCGGTCTGCTCGCTGTATTCGGCGCAGATAAGCGCGCCGTCGATGTGCGCAGTTACGCGCCTTGGATCGTTTTGTAGCACGTCGTCGCTCCTGTCGAAGGGGTGGCGCGAATGCCGGAGTGGCGCGGCGATATAGCCGCCCATCCTTCATCAATCATCGTCATCGTGCCTATGGCCGTGCCAGCCGTTGTCATGCCGGTCGCCGTGCGGGCCGCGCCTGTCGTCCCAATCGCCGTGATGGCGTTCCCAATCGCGCCGCTCCCAATAGCGATGACCGTCGTAGTAGCGATCGTTGTACCAGCCCGGCGCGATCACGACCGCGGGCGGCGGCGCATAGACGGGTGCGGGCTGCACATAGACCGGCGGCGGTGGCGCATACACGGGCGCCACCGCCACGCCTGGAATGCCGATGTTCACACCGACGTCGACGTGCGCGAACGCGGCGGACGACGCCCCGATCGCGAGGCCTGCGACGATCGTCAACGACATCCAACGGTTGCGTGAATGGCTCATGTTGTTCTCTGTTTCGATGTTTGTCATGGTGTGAGTGTGGATACGCACAGGCGCCGCCGGGGATTCACGAGGCGCCCGCCGTGCGCTCAATAATGATCGTGGTCGTAGTGATGATCGTGATGATGGTCGTCGGGGACCACGATACAACCGCTCAGCGCGCCGCCGAGCGTAGCGGCCAGAATGACCAGCGCAAAAATTTTCTTCATGACGTTGCTTCCTTTTGCCGATGTTGCCATTGCGTTTCGTGTGAACCGAACTCTACTGGGTGGCGCAACTATCGGTGTGTTTGTGTGTAACAGGACGTGTCGATGCGCTCGCGCGCGAGCGTGGCCGTACGGCCATGTCGAATGATGCAAAGAGAAGCGCAAGCGCCGCGCGCAGGAATGACAAGCGATTGTCAAACAGGCAGGCAAACCCTTGAACGCGTTATGAAAAGAAGCGCGCACAACGGGCTTGCACGCGAGCGTGCGCATCGAACCGTCGACGCATTGAGTGCTGACAGATGCGGCAAATCGTGTTTCGCCGCGAATGTATCGCGCGGACACATTCGGTTGCAGACTGGAGACGTGAGGCCGGTTGGCACGCTCGCGCGAGCGTCATATGAAAGAGACAGGACGCGTTGCGCCATCAGCGTCTCTTAAGGTTCGATCGGGTTCGTATCGGGTTCGATGCAGTTCGATCAGGCGTGAAGCGTGGGCAAGATCCGCACATGAGGCGCGCATCGGCAGCACCTCGGACACATTGCATGCCCGCCTGGCCTATTGAGCCGCCGAGGGCTGCGCCGCACTCGCTTCGCGATAGCCGAGCCGCGTCGAAATCGCGAGTCCCGCCTGCTTGAGCAATGCGACATAGTGCTGCTTCGTGTCGGCGCCGCAGCGCATCGTGGGAAACGAAATCGACAGGCCCGCGATCACGTGGCCGAAGCGGTCGAACACCGGCACCGCGATGCACTGCAGTCCTTCTTCCTGCTCTTCGTTGTCCTCGCCGTAACCCTGCTCGCGCACGCGCGGCAGAATGCTCAGCACCGCTTCGGCGCAGGTGAGCGTCTTTTGCGTCGATCTGCGGAATTCGGCGTGCGAGAGCACGTCGCGCGCATCGGCCGGTTCCATCCACGCGAGCAGCACTTTGCCGATCGCCGTGCTATGCAGCGGATTGCGCCGGCCGATGCGCGATTGCATGCGCAGGCCGTAGTCGGCGTCGATCTTGTGGATGTAGATGATCGCGTCGTCGTCGAACGCGCCGAGGTGAACTGCTTCGCGCGTCATCTGGCCGATGCGGCGCATTTCGACATCGGCCTCGCGCACGAGATCGACGCTTTCGAGCGCCTTCGCGCCGAGTTCGAACAGACGGATCGTGAGCCGGTAGCGCTCGGTTTCGACTTCCTGCGTCACATAGCCGAGCGCCTTCAGCGTTTGAACGACGCGATGCACGGTGGTCTTGGACATACCGAGCCGCTGCGACAGTTCGCTGATGCCGATCTGCCCGGTGTCGCCGATCGCGCCGAGAATCGCGAAGACCCGCCCGACCGACGACGCCGATTCGCCGCGCTCGCCGCTGTCCGCGTCGGGCGGCGCATCGGTGTCCTTGCGCGGTTTGCCGCGCGTTCTGTCGCGGGCTTCGCCGTGAACTTCGTCGTGAACTGCGCCGCGAGCTTTGTTCCGTGCTTTGTCGATCTGTGGTTCTATTGCCGCCATGTCCGTCATTCCCTGTCTGTGCCAACCCGAGCTATGGGTTTACGCCGCCGGTGCGAGTGCATAGCGAACAGCGTGTGGTGTGCTTTTGGCTAACGCGCGAGCCGATCGCCATCCACCGCCAGTGCATGCCCATGCCGAACGTGTTCACTGTGTTCAAGCCCATGTCAGCGCCATGTTTCCTGGACTGTAACGCAGAATTTCAGCTTCGGAATGCTGGTCCAAAAATATTGCTATGTGGCATCGAGCCTGGCAAGAATTTCGAATAGAGAGCGGGTAAACGATAGCCCGCGTTTTTAATGGAAACGGAATAGCGTTCCTTTCATGGTGCTATATTGCGCCGGACAGGGATAGCCCGGCGCAGAACGGGACATAACCCAGGGTGATCCACCCGTCAACGGGACGTGACAGTCCATGGAGGAGGCATGAAGATCAAGAAGGCCATCGACCGCATTCCTGGCGGCCTGATGCTGGTGCCGCTGCTGCTCGGCGCCTGTGTGCACACGTTCGCGCCCGGAGCGGGCAAATACTTCGGCTCGTTCACGAACGGCCTCATTACCGGCACCGTGCCGATCCTCGCGGTGTGGTTCTTCTGCATGGGCGCGACGATCGACCTGCGCGCGACCGGCACCGTGCTGCGCAAATCGGGCACGCTGCTCGCGACGAAAATGCTGGTCGCGTGGATCGTCACCTTGATCGCGGCGCGCTTCATCCCAATCGACGGCGTCAAGACCGGGCTCTTCGCCGGGCTCTCGATGCTCGCGATCACGACCTCGATGGACATGACCAACGGCGGCCTCTACGCCGCCGTGATGCAGCAGTACGGCACGAAGGAAGAGGCGGGCGCGTTCGTGCTGATGTCGGTCGAATCGGGGCCGCTCATCAGCATGATCATTCTCGGCGCGACCGGCGTCGCGTTCTTCGAGCCGCGTTTGTTCGTCGGCGCGGTGCTGCCGTTCCTGATCGGCTTCGCGCTCGGCAACTTCGATAGCGACCTGCGCGAACTGTTCGGCCGCTGCGTGCATCCGTTGATCCCGTTCTTCGGCTTCGCGCTCGGCAATGGCATCGATCTGAACGTGATCGTGACGAGCGGCTTGCCCGGCGTCGTGCTCGGGCTCGGTGTGATCGTCGTGACCGGCATTCCGCTGATTCTCGCCGACCGCTGGATCGCGGGCGGCAATGGCGCGGCGGGGCTCGCGGCGTCGTCGACGGCGGGGGCCGCGGTCGCGAATCCGGCGATCATCGCCGACATGATTCCGAGCTTCAAGCCGCTCGTGCCGGCCGCGACCGCGATGGTCGCGACGGCTTGCCTCGTGACCGCGATCCTCGTGCCGATTCTCACGGCGCTGTGGGTGCGCCGGCATCATGCGCGCGACGCGCTGCGTGAGGAGTTCGCGACGGCGCAGGCCGCGCCGCTCAACGAGCGCGACGCGCGCGTTTGAGTACGGTAGCCGGGTAAATACGGCAGCCGGGCTCGCTCGCGCCGGGGCGCGTGTGGCGAGCCCCGGCGAAGAGGGGGGCGGCTGAAGCGTATGCGGATTCTGGCGCTTCCCGGGCGCGATAACGGTGCAACGCGGCGCCACGGCAACGCAACACCAGGGCGCTAAGCCCCAACCGCGCGACGAACCGGCGCACTTTTCAGCGCGCCAGTTTCGCTTCGAGCATCGCCTTCACCGCCGGCCATTCGTCATCGATGATGCTAAAGCGCACCGAGTTGCGCTTGCGTCCGTCCGGCATGATGCGCTCGTGCCGCACGGTGCCTTCCTGTTTCGCGCCGATGCGCAGAATCGCCGCGCGCGATTTCTCGTTGAGTTCGTCGGTCGTGAACTGCACGCGCACGCATTGCAGCGTGTCGAATGCGTGGCATAGCAGCAGATACTTTGCCTCGGTGTTCACGGCCGAGCGCTGCGCCGATTCGCTCAGCCACGTGTGGCCGATTTCGAGCTTGCGATTCGCGCGGTCGATCTTCCAGAAGCGCGTGCTGCCGACGATTGCGCCGCTGCCTGTGTCATGGCTCGCGCCATCACTTGTGTCGGCGCTCGTGCCGCCGTCCGTATGCCTGTCGCGCCGCACGATCACGAACGGCATCACCGTGCCGGCCGCGCGTCCGGCGAGCGCGGTGGCGATATAAGCGTCGATGCTCGCCGGTCCCGGCACCACGGTCAGCTTCAGATTCCACAATTGCCCGTCAGCGGCGGCGTCGACGAGCGCCCGCGCGTGCGTTTCGCACAGCGGCCGTAATTCGACGGCCGGGCCGGTCAGCGTGGGCTGCATCGGATCGCAGAGGGTGTCGCTCATGGCTGCAAATAAAAAAGTCCGCGAGTGAAAAGCTCGCGGACCTGGCTGGTCGATTGAAGCAGGTCGATTGAAGCGTGAGCAGGAACGCCGCGCCGCCGCGACGTTCCCGAACCTCGCCCTTAAACCGCCATCACCGTCACCGCCTTCGTGACGAGATAAGCTTCCATCGCTTCCGGACCGCCTTCCGAGCCGTAGCCGGAATCCTTGACGCCGCCGAACGGCATTTCCGGCGTCGGCGTGGCCGGCTGGTTGATCCACAGCATGCCGACTTCCATCTGCTGCGACAGCTTATGCACGTTGGCGAACGACTTCGTGTACGCGTAGCCGGCGAGGCCGTACGGCAGACGGTTCGCTTCGGCGATCGCTTCCTCGAGCTTGTCGAAGCCGCGGATCGCGGCAACCGGACCGAACGGCTCGTTGTTGAACACGTCGGCTTCGAGCGGTACGTCGGTCAGCACGGTCGGCGCGAAGAAGTTGCCTTCCGAGCCGACGCGCTCGCCGCCCGTCGCGATCTTCGCGCCGGTCTTGCGCGCGTCGTCGACGACCTTCGCCATTGCGCTCAGACGGCGCGCGTTGGCGAGCGGCCCGAGCGTCGTGCCTTCGGCGAGGCCGTCGCCGAGCTTGAGGCTTTCGGCATGCTTGACGAGCGCCGCGGCGAACTCTTCGCGGATGCTGTTGTGCACGAGGAAGCGCGTCGGCGAGATGCAGACCTGGCCTGCGTTGCGGAACTTGGCCGCGCCGGCTGCCTTGACGGCGAGCGCGACGTCGGCGTCTTCAGCGACGATCACCGGTGCGTGGCCGCCGAGTTCCATCGTCGCGCGCTTCATGTGCGCGCCGGCGAGCGCCGCGAGCTGCTTGCCGACCGGCGTCGAGCCCGTGAACGTGACCTTGCGGATCACCGGATGCGGGATCAGGTAGCTCGAGATTTCAGCCGGGTCGCCGAACACGAGGCCGACCGTGCCGGCCGGCACGCCGGCTTCGACGAACGCCTGCAGGAGCGCGGCCGGCGAGGCCGGGGTTTCTTCCGGCGCCTTCACGAGGAACGAGCAGCCGCAGGCGAGCGACGCGGAGAGCTTGCGCACGACCTGATTGACCGGGAAGTTCCACGGCGTGAAGGCCGCGACCGGGCCGATCGGCTCCTTGAGCACCTGCGACTGCGCGGCGAGGTTGCGCGACGGCACGATGCGGCCGTACACGCGGCGGCCTTCGTCCGCGAACCATTCGATGATGTCCGCCGCGGCCAGCGCTTCGACGCGCGCTTCGGCGAACGGCTTGCCCTGTTCCTGGGTCATCAGGCGGCCGATGTCGGCAGCGCGCTCGCGCACCAGCGCCGCGGCCTTGCGCATGATCGTCGCGCGCTCGTTGGCCGGCACCTTGCGCCAGGCTTCGAAGCCGCGCTGCGCGGCTTCGAGCGCGCGGTCGAGGTCGGCGATGCCGGCATGCGCGACCTTGCCGATGACCTGGCCGGTCGCGGGGTTGACGACGTCGAGGGTCTTGCCGCTGGCGGCATCGCACCATTCGCCGTTGATCAGAAGTCGGGTATCGGTGTAGCTCGGGATAGCCATGCTGGGTTCCTGTGAGTGGGAAAAACGACAGGCCGCGGGATCGTGAGGCAAGCGGGCGCGAGGGGCGCCGGCGGGACCGGCGCGGCCATGATTGAACTGCCGATAACGATTATCTTATCTGATTGTGCCCGATCGCATCGGACCCGGGCCTGACCGGCGGGGCGTGGCACGCTGCTTGCTCGCGCGCTGGCACGTGTCCGGCTCGCGGTCCGTGACGCGCCTTCCTTGCTCTCCCTGCCTTTCTATCCGATTACCATATCAATACGACGAGCATCGGATTACACGAAATCCACTGTCACGATGATGCCGCGCAGCACGGGAACGCAGTATCATGCTTCAGGTTTCCTTCAGCTTTGCTCCGTACTATTTGCGCCATTGCCCGTGGCCTTTCCGGACCGCGGCCGTTGTCATACGCGTGTCACTCGCATGATCCTTGCAACACGCGTGCGGGCAATGGACAGATAGATTCCCGACTGAAAATTGAAAGCGCCGCAGAGGCTTGCTGGAGCATCCATGAAAACCCTGTTCTTGCAGGCGCCGTCGTATGACGGCTTCGATGGTGGCGCGGGTTCGCGCTATCAAGCCAAGCGTGAAGTCCGCTCCTTCTGGTATCCGACGTGGCTCGCGCAGCCGGCCGCGCTCGTTCCCGACAGCCGCGTGCTCGACGCGCCCGCCGACGGCCTCGGCGTCGATGCAACGCTCGACATCGCCACGCAATACGACCTCGTCATCATCCACACGAGCACGCCGTCCTTTCCGACCGACGCGCTCTTTGCCGAAGACCTGAAAAAACGCAAGCCGTCGCTGCTGGTCGGCATGGTCGGCGCGAAGGTCGCGGTCGATCCGCATAACTCGCTGACCGCGAGCGACGCAATCGATTTCGTGTGCCGCGAAGAGTTCGACTTCACCTGCAAGGAGGTTGCCGAGGGCACGCCGTTCGCGCAGATCAAGGGCTTGAGCTATCGCGCGGCCGACGGCTCGATCGAGCACAACGAAGCGCGCCCGATCCTCGAAGACATGGACGAGTTGCCGTTCGTCGCGCCGGTCTACAAGCGCGACCTCAAGATCGACAACTACTTCATCGGCTATCTGAAGCATCCGTACGTGTCGATCTACACGGGCCGCGGCTGCCGCTCGCGCTGCACGTTCTGCCTGTGGCCGCAGACGGTGGGCGGGCACCGCTACCGCACGCGCTCGGTCGAGAACGTGCTGGCCGAAGTGAAGTGGATTCGCGACAACATGCCCGAAGTCAAGGAGATCATGTTCGACGACGACACCTTCACCGACTTCAAGCCGCGCGTCGAGGAAATCGCGCGCGGTCTCGGCAAGCTCGGCGTCACGTGGTCGTGCAACGCGAAGGCGAACGTGCCGTACTCGACGCTGAAGATCATGAAGGAAAACGGCCTGCGCCTGCTGCTCGTCGGCTATGAGTCCGGCGACGACCAGATCCTGCTCAACATCAAGAAGGGTCTGCGCACCGACATCGCGCGGCGCTTCAGCGAAGATTGCCGCAAGCTCGGCATCAAGATTCACGGCACCTTCATTCTCGGCCTGCCCGGTGAGACGCAGGATACGATCCAGAAGACGATCGAGTACGCGAAGGAAATCAATCCGCACACGATCCAGGTGTCGCTCGCCGCGCCGTATCCCGGCACGACGCTGTACAGCCAGGCGGTCGAAAACGGCTGGCTCGAAGAGAACAAGGTCATCAACCTCGTCAGCAAGGAAGGGGTGCAGCTCGCGGCAATCGGCTATCCGCATCTGTCGCGCGAAGAGATCTATCACCAGCTCGAAAACTTCTACAAACGCTTCTATTTCCGGCCGTCGAAGATCTGGGAGATCCTGCGCGAAATGCTGACGAGCTGGGACATGATGAAACGGCGCCTGCGCGAAGGCGTCGAATTCTTCCGCTTCCTGCGCGCGCACGAGGCGTGAGCGCAGCGCATCTCGCCGCCGTCACGTTCGCGTATGCGTGCGCGGCGGCGGCCGTCGTCGGCATCGGTTATACGGTGTTGGCGAGCGCGCTGATCGGGCGCTTCTTCGCAAGGAGCCTCGCCCAACCCGCGAGCTTTCCGCCTGTCACGATCATCAAGCCGCTGCACGGCAACGAATGGGCGCTGCTCGCCAATCTGTCGAGCTTCTGCGAGCAGGACTATCCGGGGCCCGTGCAATTCCTGTTCGGCGTGCACGACTCGGCGGACCCCGCGCTGCAAACCGTCGAAGAATTGCGCCGGCTGCATCCGGACGCGGATATGACCGTGATCGCCGACGCGCGGCTCTACGGTCCGAACCGCAAGATCAGCAACATCCTCAACATGCTGCCGCAGGCGCGTCACGACGTGCTCGTATTCGCCGACAGCGACGTGTGCGTCGGGCCCGACTATCTGCGCAACGTGATCGGCGAATTGCAGCGGCCGGGCGTCGGGCTCGTCACCTGCGCGTATCGCGGCCAGCCCGATCCGGGTTTCTGGCCGCGGCTCTCGGCGATCGCGACCAACTACCAGTTCCTGCCCGGTGTCGTCACGGGGCTCGCGCTCGGGCTGGCGCGGCCATGCTTCGGCCAGACCATTGCGATGCGGCGCGATACCTACGAGCGTATCGGCGGCTTCAAGCCCTTCGCGCGACATCTGGCCGAGGATCACGCGATCGGCGAAGCGGTGCGCGCGGTGGGCGAGGAAGTCGTGATTCCGCCGTTCGCGATTTCGCATGCGTGTGTCGAGTCGAGCGCGACGCAACTGGTCGCGCATGAGCTGCGCTGGAGCCGCACGATCCGCCGCATCGATCCGCTCGGGCATTTCGGCTCGGCGCTCGTGCATCCGTTCACGTTCGCGCTGCTCGCGCTCGCGTTCTCGGGCGGCGCGTGGTGGGCGTGGCCGCTCGTGTTTGCCGCGATGGCCGCGCGGCTCGCGTTGAAACTGCTGTCCGATCGCGCGTTGCGCCGGCCGTGCCGCGATCTGTGGCTGCTGCCGTTATGGGATATCGTGTCGTTTGCGATTTTCGTCGCGAGCTTCCGCTCGTCGCGCGTGATCTGGCGCGGTTTCAGCTTCAAGGTCGACGGCGACGGGCTGCTGTCTGCGGCGCAGGACGAATGACGAATGACGAATGACGAATGAACGGTAGGTTGGGCAGGCAATGATGGATCACATCCCATCCGCATGCGAGGTCAGCGCGTGATGAAGCATTTCGGCCGCGCGGCCGCGCTCGCGGGTTTGCTCGTTTCCCTATGGCTCGTCTGGCGCGAAGATCCCGGCACCGTGCTCGGCGCGTTGCGCGCGGCCGGCGCGGGCCTCGTGCTGGCCGCGCTCGCGCACGTGTTGCCGATGATCGCCAATGCCTGCGACTGGCGCTCGTTGATTCGCGGCGCGAACCGCCCGAGCTTCGGCAAGATGCTGCATCTCGTGTGGGTGCGCGAATCGGTCAACAGCATGCTGCCAGTCGCGCGGGTGGGCGGTGAACTCGTGTCGTTCCGCATGCTCAGACGCTGGGGCGTGCGAGCGTCGAGCGCGGTCGGCAGCATCATCGTCGACATGCAGTTGACGGTAATCAGCCAGTTGCTGTTCACGATGGTCGGCATCGGCTTCCTGTTCGCGCATGCGCAATCCGGCACGCTGCGGCTCGCGGGACAGCTCGCGTGGGGCGTCGTGGTGCTCATGCCGCTGCTGCTGCTGTTCGCGCTCGTGCAGCATGCGAATCCGTTCGAACGCATCACGCGCGTGCTCAATCGCATCACGAGCGGCAAGCTCGCCGCACTCGTCGGCCAGTCGGCGCAGATCGATCAGTCGATCAAGCTGATCTGGCGGCGGCGCGCGGTCGTGCTGCGCTATCTGTTCTTCTGGCAGCCGCTGCAATGCTTCCTGACGTCGCTCGAAATCTGGCTCGCGCTGTATTTTCTCGGCGCGCGCGTGACGCTCGTCGAAGCGATCGTGATCGAATCGCTGATCCAGGCGATCAGCAGCGCGGCGTTCTTCGTGCCGGGCGGCCTCGGCGTACAGGAGGGCGGCTTCATTCTGATCGGCGGCGCGCTGGGTCTCGATCCGGCGACCTGTCTGGCGCTCGCGGCCGCGCGGCGGATTCGCGATCTGCTGATGTTCGTGCCGGGATTGATCGCATGGCAGTTCAGTGAATCGCCGGGGCGCACAGCGGTGCGCGGTGCGGGACTGGCGGAACAGCGCTCGGCCGTCGGCGAGGCGAGCCGGCGCGGTGCCGGGCGCTGATTTTTCCCGCCAAAGAAACCGGTCTCACGCGTGAGCGCACCCTCTCATAGGCGGGAAACGACAGCGGGAAACGACACCCGCACCGCCAGCCCCCGCTCGCCGATGCCCGTGCCAAGATGCAGGCTCGCGCCGAAGTGCTCCGCGATACGCGCGACGATCGACAGGCCGAGCCCGCTGCCGGTCGCCTGATGGCCGGTCGCGCGGAAGAAACGGCTCGTCAGCCGGGCGAGATCGTCCGGCTCGACGCCGGGACCATCGTCGCGCACGGTGACCTGCACGCGATCGCCGGTCTGTTGCACGGCAACTTCGATGTTGCCGTCCGCGCGACCGTACTTGATCGCGTTATCGAGCAGGTTGTCGAGCAGGATGCCGATCAGCACCGGCTCCGCGTAGATCTCGGCGAGCAGGTCGCCGCTCAGCACCACCCTGATGTTTTTCTGCTGTGCGTTGCGCTCGTTCGCAAGCAGCGTGTGCTTCGCGATCGCCGCCGGCTTGAGCGGCTCGGTCGGCAATTTCTCGTGCTCGTCGAGGCGCGCGAGCAGCAACAATTGCTCGGCGAGCCGCGCGCTGCGATCGACGCCCTGCACGACGCGCTCCATCGCGAGCCGCTGCAACGCGATGTCCGGCTCGGCGAGGGCGACCTGTGCCTGTACCTTGATCGCGGCGAGCGGCGTTTTGAGTTCGTGCGCGGCGTCGGCGGTAAACGCGCGTTCGCGTTCTAGCGAATTGTGCAGGCTCGCGAGCATCTGGTTGATCGCGTCGACGAGCGGGCGCACCTCGATCGGCGTGCGGCCGATACCGACTGGCCCCATGCGGTTGATGTCGCGCGAACGGATCGCCGCCGACAGCACCTTCAGCGGCGCGAGACTCCAGCCGATGCTGATCCACACGAGCAGCGCGAGCACCGGCAGCGCGACCAGCGTGGAGCGCGTGATCCGGCTCGCCACGCCGCTCACGAGGTCGCTGCGCGTGTTGGCCGGCTCGAATACGCGCACGCTGTGACCGAGCGCGGTGCCGCGCAGCGTGAACGAGTGATACATCTGGCCGCCGAGCATGATGTTGTGCGCGCCGCTCGCGGGCGGCAGCGGCAGGTCCCACGCATCGAGCGCGTGCAATTGAGGGCTGCCCGCCAATACTTCGCCGTTGGCGGCGCGCACCTGGAAGAGGGCGTCGCGCGGCAGCGTGTCGTCGTCGTCGAGATCGCTTGCGCCGGGTTCGCCGCCTTTTTCCTCTTCACGCACGTCGATGCGCGCATTGGCGAGCGTGGTCAGATTGGCGGGATCGAGCAGCGCGAGAATCTGCGCGAGTTCCGCGAGGCGCGCTTCTTCCCATTCGCCGACTTCGTGCGACGCCTGCCGGTAGCTCGACACGAGCGCGATGCCCCACACGAGCACGATGCTCGCGAGCACGAGCAGCGCGAGGCGCCGGCGAATCGACGAGCCCATCATTCCTTCTCCATCACGTAGCCGATATTGCGCACGGTCTTGATCAAACCGGTGCCGAGCTTCTTGCGCAGATTGGACACGTGCACCTCGATCGCATTGCTTTCGATTTCCTCCTGCCAGCCGTACAGGCTTTCCTCGAGCCGCGAGCGCGACTGCGGGATGCCGAGATTGGTCAGCAGCTGCAGCAGGATCGCCCATTCGCGCGACGTGAGCGGCACGCGCGCCTCATCGACCTGCACGGTTTGCGCGGCCGGATTCACTGTCAGATTCTGGTAACGAATCAGATCGATACTGCGGCCTTGTGCGCGACGCAGCAGCGCACGGCAACGCGCGATCAGCTCGGTGAGGTCGAAGGGCTTGCCGAGGTAGTCGTCGGCGCCCGCTTCGAGACCGCCGACGCGATCGACCACGGTGCCTTTCGCGGTCAGCACGAGCACCGGCACGTCGTTGCCGGCATCGCGCAATCGCTTCAGCAGCTCCATGCCGCTCACGCGGGGCAGACCGAGATCGAGGACGATCAATGCGTAGCGGGTGGTGTCGAGCGCGAGGCTGGCCTTGTGGCCGTCGCGTGCCCAGTCGACCGTGAAGCCGGCCTGGCGCAGGCCTGCTTCGACACCACAGCCGATGAGTTCGTCGTCTTCTACGAGGAGTACACGCATGGGGCGGAAATTCCCTACGATGGTTTCATTGCTTAACGCTCAGCGTTTCGATGCAAGCGTAGCTTTGCGCTCCTGAAGTGCTCCTGAAGCGCTCCCGAAGTTTAACCATGCTGTTCGTTAGCCGCTTCATACCCCGCGATTGCTTAAGGTTTCCTTCAGCTTGAATAGCTACCATCGACGCGCTATAACTGGTCGTCGCAAGATCGTGTTGAGCGAGCGAGGCCATGTTGCTGTCAGATAGTCGAAATCTGGTCGTAAGGACTTCGATGAGTGCGATGAATGCATGGGGCAGGCATTTTTATGCCGATCAATGCCGTCAATGGGCGGCATCGAGTCAGCCCCATCAGCGACGTCGCACATCCCGCCAGGCCGCAAAGCCACGCACGAGACACGTTATGAAGCCAGTCACCGTCGACATGCTGCGAGCCCATCTGCTGGTCGCGTCTCTCACGGCTGTGGGCGCCGATATGCTGCTATGCGTTGCGTTGTCGGTGCTGCCGGTATCCCAGGCTTTTTTTGCTTCCACGTCGTTCCGCCTGTTCGCACTTGCGGTGATTGTCGGCGGCGTGGTGGTTGCGCGCGAATTCGCGCAGGCCGCATTCGAACTCGCCGTGAAACGCAACGGCGCGTTTCTGGCTGGTCCCGGTCTGCGTCCGGTTGCGGTCGTGGCGGATTGTCCTCGGCGTTGGCTCGTCGTGCTTCATCTGCGCCTGACGGGGCAACCGTTCGTGCTGGTCGAGTACTGACGGATACGGACAATGGCGGCGCACGCGTTGACGGCATGCCAATGGATCCTGCTGGCAGGCTGTATCGGTGCAGCGCTGTACACGACCGTCGCCGCCGTGGCGATGCCGTTTTTCAGTACCCGGCGCCGCAAGTCTCCTTATCCATTCGCCTCCCGTAGCGGCGCTTGCGCCAGTTCCCAGTCATTTTCCGCCACTCCCGAATCCACGGCACATGCCGCGGATGCGACGTGCGCCACGCAAACGCAGCATCCGTTCGCGCAGGTTGGCGTGAGCGTACTCAAACCGCTGTGCGGGGCCGAGCCGCGTCTCTACGAAAATCTGCGAACCTTCTGCGAGCAGCGCCACGGGCGTTTTCAACTGGTGCTCGGCGTGTCGTCGCCGCACGATCCCGCCATTGCAGTGGTACGCCGTTTGCAAGCCGCCTATCCGGAGCGCGACATCGAACTCGCGATCGACACACGCGTGCACGGCAGCAATCTGAAAGTCAGCAACCTCATCAACATGGCGGAGCGGGCGCGTTACGACATGATCGTGATCGCCGATAGCGACATCGCCGTCGACGCCGATTATCTCGACAGCGTGGCCGCGCCGCTCGCCGACCCGAGCGTGGGCGTCGTCACCTGCCTTTACGTCGCACGCGGCGTGGGCGGTTTCTGGCCGCGCGTGGGCGCGCTCTTTATCAACGAATGGTTCGCGCCGTCGGTGCGCGTCGCGCATGCGATGGGCTCGCGCCGCTTCGGCTTCGGCGCGACGCTCGCGCTGCGGCGCGCGACGCTCGAGCGCATCGGCGGCTTCGCCGCGCTGAAGGATTGTCTCGCGGACGATTACTGGCTCGCCGAGCACGTGCGCACGCTGGGCCTGCAAACGGTGCTCTCGCGCGTGGTGGTGGCGACCGACGTGATCGAGCCGACCTTCGCCGCGCTCTGGCAGCGCGAGACGCGCTGGCTGCGCACGATACGCTCGGTGAATCCGCTCGGTTTCGTGTCGCTGCTGATTACGTTCCCGACGCCGTGGCTGTTGACCGCCGCATGGCTGACCACGACGTTCGCGACGCACGCATGCGCTCACGCGCCGTTCGCGGTGACGCTCGCCAGCGCGTCGGCCACCGCGGTGTGCGGCGGCGCGCGTCTGCTGCTGCACCTGCGCGCCGCGCGCCGCGAGCGAACTTTCTGGCGCGATCTGCCGCTCGTGCCGCTGCGCGATACGTTGCTCGCGCTGCAATGGCTCGTCAGCGCGTTCGGTTCGCACGTCGTGTGGCGTGGCGCGCGCATGCCGGTCGAAACGCCGGCAGCCGGGCGTCGTGAGCGGCTTCACGTGATGGAGGCCTCGGATGGCGGCTAAGCCACGCGGGCTGATCGTCACCGCTGACGATTTCGGCTTGCATCCGCGCGTGAATTTCGCCGTCGAGCGCGCGTATCGCAACGGCGTGCTGCGCGCCGCGAGCCTGATGGTCGGCGCGCCCGCCGCGCGCGACGCGATCGCGCGCGCCCGTGCGTTGCCGCAATTGCGCGTGGGCCTGCATCTGGTGCTGGCCGACGGCGTCGCGCTCACGCCGCGCGAGGAGATTGCCGCGTTGCTCGACGAGGACGGCCGTTTTGGCAGCAACATGGTGCGCGACGGCGTGCGGTTTTTCTTTCTGCCGCATGTACGCAGGCAACTCGCGCGCGAAATCCGCGCACAGTTCGAGGCGTTTGCCGCGACCGGCCTGACGCTCGATCACGTCAATACGCACAAGCATTTTCATCTGCATCCCACCGTGCTCGGCCTGATCCTCGAGATCGGCCGCGAATATGGCATGAAGGCGATGCGCCTGCCGTTCGAGGCGAATGCGCCTCTGTGGCTGAGGCCGTGGATCGCGCACGTGAAGACGCGTCTTCAGCGCGCGGGAATCGCGCATAACGACTACGTGGTCGGCATCGCGGCGAGCGGGCGCATGGACGAAGCGGCCTGGCTCGCCGCGCTTGCCGATCTGCCGCACGGCGTCGGCGAAATTTACTGTCACCCGGCGCTCGCTGGCGATGCATTGAGCGCCGGCATGCGCGACTACCGCCATGCCGACGAATTGCAGGCGCTGCTGTCGCCGAGGGTGGCCGCCGCGATACGCTCGCTTGGAGCGCCGGTCGGCGGATTTGCTGACGTGCTGGCGCCGCACATCACACCGGCCGCTTCTTCATCAACAGCTTCAGCAACACCGGCAACAGCAACAGCACGAGCGGCAACTGCACGATCAGCCCGGAAATGATCGCGACCGCGAGCGGCTGCTGCATCGCCGAGCCTTGCCCCAGTGCGAACGCGAGCGGCAGCAGCGCGAGGATCGCGGCGATCGTCGTCATCGCGATCGGGCGCAGGCGATTGCGGCCCGCGCTTTGCAGCGCGTCGTCGAACGGCATCTCTTCGCCGTGCACGAGCGCCTGCAACTCCGACACATAGAAGATCGCGACCTCGGTCACGATACCGATGATCATCGTCATGCCCATCATCGCCGAGATGTTCAGCTCGATGCCGGTGATCCACAGGCCGATGAACACCGCGCCCGCCGCGAAGAGCGGCATCGCCAGCACCGCGAGCGCGACGCGCAGGCGCTCGTAGAGAAACAGCAGCAGGCCGAACACGAGCGCGATCGCGGCGCCGAATACGGTCAGGAGACCCTTGAACGCGATCTGCTGTTGCTGATACAGACCGCCGAGTTCGTAGTAGATGCCGGGCGGCAGCAGATTCGTTTCGCCGAGCGCTTTTTGCACCTCGGCGATCGTCGAGCCGAGATCGCGGCCGTCGATACGCGCGGTCACCGCGACCATGCGCTTGAGATTCGAGCGGCTGATTTCGGGCTGGCCCGTGACCGTCACCCGGTCGGCAACGCGGTTCAAGGCAAACAGATGCCCGTCCGGCGCGCGAATCTGTAACTGGCCCAGTTGCGTATCGGTGAGCTCGCGCGCGCCGTTCACGCGCACCCGTACGCCGACCGTTTTCGGCCCGCTCTGGAACTGCGTCGCGACATTGCCTTCGAGCATGTCGGTGACGGCCTGCGCGATCGATTGCGGGTCCATGCCCTCGGCCGCCGCGGCAGCGGGCAGGATGTGCAGTTCGAGCGCGTCGCCGGCGGGGTTGATGCCGTCATTGACGTCCACCACGCCATGAATCTGGCCGATGCGCGCCGCGACCTTGCGCGCGGTGGTCTCGAGGGTGCGGGTGTCGTCGGAAAAGATCTTGATCTGCACCGGTTGCGGCACGGCCGTCAGATCGCCGATCAGGTCTTCCATCAGTTGCGCGAGTTCGATGTTTACACCCGGCACCTGCGTTTCGATCTGCGAGCGGACTTCCTCCATGACCGTTTCGATCGGCTCGCGCTTGCCGGACTTGAGTCGCACGAAGAAGTCGCCCTTGTTCGGTTCGTTCAGATCGCCGCCGAGCCCCGCGCCGGTGCGGCGCGAATAGGTCGCGACGTTCGGATTCGCGCGGATGATCTGCTCGATCTGCTTCATGAGCCGGTCCGTTTCGGTGATCGAGGTGCCCGGCTGCGTGTGATAGTCGAGCACGAAGCCGCCTTCGTCCATGCTCGGCATGAAGCCGCTGCCGACGCGCGTGAACGCGAACGCTGCCACCAGGACGAGCGGCAGCACGCCGAGCAGCACGAGCGGCGGGCGCGCGATCACGCGCGCGACCAGAACCGCATAGCGCCGGTTCAGCCACGCGGCGAGGCGCGTTTCCGCGTGCTCTTCGGCGTCTTCCGGCTTGAGCCAGTGGTCGCACAGAATCGGCACCGCGAGCCATGTGACGAGAAACGAAATGAAGAGGGCGCTTGCCATCGTCACCGAAAGCGCCTTGAAGAACGCGCCCGTCACGCCCGAGAGAAACGCGAGCGGCACGAAGATGATCAAGGTCGCCGCCGACGAGCCCGCGAGCGGCCGCGTGAATTCGAGCGCCGCGGCCATCACGCGGCCATGAAACGCGTGCGCGCCGGCCTCGCGCATGCGTCGCGCGATGTGCTCGATCATCACGATCGCATCGTCGATGACGAGGCCGACCGCGGCGGCCATACCGCCCAGGGTCATGATGTTGAAGCCCATGCCGAACACGTCGAGCAGCAGGATCGTCGCGGCCATCACGACCGGCACCAGCGCGACCGCGATCGCGGTGATCTTCCAGTTGCGCAGGAATACGAACAGCGTCAAAGCCGCGAGCACCACGCCGATCATGATCGCGTCGCGCACGCTCGTGGCCGACGCGATCACGAGTTCGCTCTGGTCGTACCAGTTCGACAGATGCACGCCAGCGGGCATCTGCTGCTCGAACGCGGCGAGCCGCTGGCGGATCGCGCGCGCCATCGCCACGCTGTTCGCGCCGGGCTGCTGATAGATGTTCAACAGCACCGCGTCCTTGCCGTCGGCGGTCACGCGCATCCATTGCGGCACGACGCCCGCGCTCACCGTCGCGACATCGCCGAGACGGATCTGTGTGGCGCCGCTCGCGGACACCACGACGTTGCGCAGTTCGTCGAGTTGCGTGATCGTCGTGTTGGTGACGACGAGGTACAGCTTGTCGTGATCCTCGATGCGGCCGTTCGCCATCAGCACGTTGCTCGCGCCGATCGCCTTCGACACGTCCGCGAGCGACAGCTTGTACGCCGCGAGGCGCGCGGGATCGACCGCGACTTCGAATTCGTCCTGTGCGCCGCCGATCACCTCGACACGCGCCACGCCTTCCACCGACGACAGCAGCGGACGCATCTGGAACTGCGCGAGGTCGTGCAGCGCCGAGAGCGACTGCTGCGTCGACGTGAGGCTGTACGCGAGCACCGGAAACACGGTCGGGTCCATGCGCCGCACCTGCATCGTCGTGCCGGGCGGCAGCGTCGCGAGAATTTCGCTGATCGCCGATTGCGCCTGCAACGTCGCCTGCGCCATGTCGGTGCCCCAGTCGAAGTTCAGCGAGATTTCCGCGGCGCCGCGGCTCGTGGTCGATTCGACGTCGCGCACGTTCGGCACGCGCCGCAGCGCTTCCTCGACCGGCATCGTGACGAGTGTTGCCATCTGCTCGGCGGGGCGGTCGCCCGCGTCGAGCGACACGACCGCGCGCGGAAACGCGACGTTCGGAAACAGCGAGATCGGCAGACGGAACGCGGTCAGTGCGCCCGCGATCGCGAGCAAGGCGATCACGAAGAGGAGCGAGCGGCGATGCGTCTGCATCCATTGGCCGAAGTTCATCGCGGCGTGTCTCCACCGGCGCGCACCGC
The DNA here is from genome assembly GCF_900177725.1 of Paraburkholderia susongensis. Classification (GTDB taxonomy): domain Bacteria; phylum Pseudomonadota; class Gammaproteobacteria; order Burkholderiales; family Burkholderiaceae; genus Paraburkholderia; species Paraburkholderia susongensis. Next base: position 26,647 of record NZ_FXAT01000002.1, read on the forward strand.
CATGCCGTCCTGCAACTCGTAGTTACCGCTCACGACCAGCCCGAGCGCGGCGTCGAGCGAACCGTCGACGCCGTAGCGCTCGCCGTTCTCGACCGCGATCGTCACTGCGACGCGGTGTGCCTTCTTTTGCGGCGTGATCTGGAACACGTAGTGGCCCTGGCCGTCCTCGAGCACGGCCGCGCGCGGCACGATCCAGTGCGTGCCGCTGCGTGTCGCGATGTCGGCGGCGACGCGCGTGCCCGGAATGAACGGCGTCTGCGCAAGCGGCACGTTCGCGCCGATATCGACCAGTTGGGATTGCTGATCGACCGCGGCGCCGACCAGCACGACGCGGCCCGCGACGGCGGTTTTCGCGAGCGGAGCGGAGAGGCCGTGCAAGGTCACGGTGTCGCCGGGATGAACCGAGCCTGCATCGGCGGGCTCGATGCCGAGCGTCACGTTCGCGCGGGTATCGTGGGTAGCGTCGAGATGGCCGCTCGCGAGTTGCAGGATCGCCGCGCCGGCGGCCACCTGATCGCCCTGCGCCGCGGACAGTTGCAGCACCACGCCGGCGAACGGCGCCGTGATGGTCTTGTTGCCGCCCGCGATGCCGGTTTGATTCTGCGCGGCGAGCGCCTGCTGCGCGTCGTCGGCGGCTTTGCGCGCGCTCGCGAGTTGCGACTGCGTGGCGAGCCCCTTGTCATAGAGCGACTGCGTGCGCGCGAGTTCGCCTTGCGCGAGCGTCAGCGCGCTCTTTGCCTGGGTGGCGGCCAGCACCGCGGCCGGATCGGCCTGCACGACGAACAGCGGCGTGCCGCGCGCGACGCTCTGGCCGGTCTGCACGCGCATCTGCACGATACGCGCGACGTAGGGCAGGTTGATCGTCGTGAGGCTCGAAGCGGAAGCCGCGACGATGCCGAAGCCGCGCACCGGCTGCGCGATCACGGCACGCTGCACGCGCACGGTCTGGACGGCGACGGACGGTTGCGGCTCGGCGGCGGCGCTATCGGCCGCATGGGCTGCATGAATGGATGCGCACAGCAGCGCGGCCCAGGCGAGCGGCGCGGCAAGAGCCGCAAGGGGTGCGATGGCCGCGATGGTGACGGCGCGCGGCCACGGCCGCAGCGGCGGAAACAGGCTATTTCGCATGAGTGTCGGTGAAAGTCTGAGCGGAGGAAAAGGCGTCGGGAATCGCGCTGCCGAGCAGCGCTTGCAAACCGACGCGTTGTTCGGCGAGCGATTCGCGCAGCGTCGCGACGTCGATGCGTTTGGTGAGCGCGGCGCTTTGCGCGTCCGTGAACGCGCCGAGCGCGAGGTTGTGTTCGGCGTAGGCCGCGGCCGCCTGCTGCGCGGCGTGCTCGACGTCGGGCAGCGCGGACTCGGTCTGCTGCAACTGCCGCGCGAGAATCGTGCTGTCTTCGCGCAGACGCGCGACGTCCGCGTAGGCCTGGTTCAGGCGCATCTGGTATTCGTCGCGCAGGCGCTGGCGGGTGGCTTTTTCGATCGCGACGTTGCCTTGATTGCGGTTGAAGATCGGCAGGCTCAGGTTGATCTGGAAACCGCTCGTGTAGATGTTCGACGTGTCGCTCGCACGCACGAAACCGACCGACAGACTCGGAAACTGGCTCAGAATCGCCGCGCGATATTTCTGCTCCTGCGCTTCATAACCGGCTTGCAGCGCGATCAGGTCGGGGCGGCGTTGTGCGAGGTTGGCGAGCGCTGTGTCGATCGTGTCGTCCGGGGGCGGCGCGTCGTCGCTGCCCGGCTGCGATTGCAACGGCGATGGCAACTGCGCCGGTAACGCCGGCTGCAACTGCAATTGCACGTCGGGCGCGAGCCCGAGCAACGCGTTCAGATCGTGATGCGTTTGCGCGGCGCTGCGTTCGGCGTCGGTGTATTGTTTGCGCGCATCGCTGTAGGCGAGCAGCGCGGTGCTCAGTACGTCGTCGGTCAGATTGCCGTCGCGGCGCGCGGCGGCCATGCGCTCGTAGCGCGTGCGCGCGAGATCGCGTTGCTCGCGCAGCAGCGGCAGCGTGTCCTGCTGGAAGCGCGTCTTGATGAACAACTGCCGCGCCTGCGCGACGACCTGCCACTCCTGCCACAGCAGACCGAGATCGATCTTCGCGGCCGTCGCATCGGCGGACTGTTTGTTCGCGCTGCGCAGCACGATCGCCATCACGTCGATGCTCAGGCCATAATTGAACGCGCGCGTGGCGCCGGCCGCGCCCGGATAATCGCTCGACACGCTCAGTTGCGGATCGGGCAGCAGACCCGCCGAATAAGCCTGCGCGCGGGCGATGCCGAGATCGTCGCGAGCGAGCTTGAGGTCGGGATTATTGGCGACCGCGAGCATCGCGACTTCGTCGATGTCGAGGCCGTCGGCGGGATCGAAGCGATGCGCGGCCAGCTCCGGCAGCGGCATGCTCGACGGATCGATGCGAATGCGTTCGAGCGAACGCGCCGAGGTCGATGTGTCCTGCGGCGCGAGCGGCTCCCGGTGATACGTCGCGCAAGCGCCGAGCAGCAGCGCGCAGAGCGGCACGAGCGCACGCAGCCGCCCCGCTGGGCGGGGGCGCGGCGCTGTCGCTGCCGTGGCGGATGCAGCCACGGGCAGAGCCACCGCGGTGGCATGGAAAACGGGCAAAATCCGGCTCCTGACGAGAATTCGGGCAACCACGAGCGAATGCCGCGAAACGGATGCCGATTCTGCGCAGAAGGCGCTTAAGGCATGCTTAAGTTGATTCTCCGCCCATGAGTCATATGCGGTAAGGCTTTACAGGCTGTTACGCGGTGTACTGGCGCGAAAAACCGCAATGTTCCTGCGGGCGTTTTTTTCTGTCTCATCGAAAGCCACGGAGATTTTGGGCTGTCGCCCATGTACGGATGCCTGTCACACGGTAATCATCTGACTGCTGTCAACCCCGGCAGCGACTTCAGATAGATCATCGGCATACCTATGTCCCAGTCCGTATTTGAGATGCACTCCGTGGAGCTGTTCTGCCAGCGGCCACTGGGTGCCCGTTATGTCATCTGCGACGAATGGCACTATGAGGCGGCCCTGAGGAAGGCCGCCTATCTCGGGAAGGCCAGAGCAGAGACCCAGGAATTTCTCAGTATTTCCCAACTGAACCGTAGGGAATGGGAGCGGGATCTTGATCTGCTACGGAGTATCATGAAACGTCACTGGCTGACGTTTCATGATGTGCGGGACCGGAACCCCGACACCGACGGCTGGTGGATCATCAATGCGCTTCTCGCCGAGGTGCGCCGGGGCTCCCTGCTAGCCGTCAAGGGCCCTCGTGCTGACCTGTTTCCGCCACCCGATAGTACGCCGCTGCGACGTCTCGCAGCGAGGTCCGTCCAGTACGATCCGGCCACCTGGCAAGCGCAACTGAGAGCCGCACGCGCAGCCAAGGCAGGCGGCAGCAGCGGTGAAGGCCTGCCAGATGCGGCTGCCACTGTGGTCGGTACGCAAGTAGGCGATAGGCACGCCTCAACGTCGCTTGCCGACGCTGCACCCTTCGAAATGGGTGATTCAGTCAGTAGAGGCAACGTGCTGACAATGGCGGTACGCGGCGTGAGCGAAGCCGAAGAAGCGGAATGTGATGCAATGTACGAAGCTCGAATGACGTATTGCAGCGCATTGAGCAAAATGTACGGAGGCGATGCACGTACATATCTTGCCTGCAAACAGCAGGCGTTCGCAGACTATCAGGCATGTAGAGGGTATTGATGATTGAATATTTCGTCTCTTACTACGATCCAGAAACAAAGACGATAAAGACAGGTTTTGTGGATTCCCGAGCCTTGAAAGGCGCACGTATAAACATGTCAATAGAACATGCGGTCGGGGTGGACGATCCCATCACGGATGAATTCGCGCGTCGGTTCGGCGGCGCTGCACTCCTGTGGTTCGCTACGCAATACCCGGAACTTCGGAATTTTCTCGAAGTGACTGATGGTAAAGGCAGCAAAATAACGCTTGAACCACCATCCACCAATTGACACTCTTCTTGGTGACCCTTTCCGTTCCGTCCGTTGGGCCGCATGGCGCATTAGACAAATCCGTGCCCCGTTCGTAGTGGACGAAGCTATTTCGGTACGCCTTTGCCTCTTAATCGGCCACTGGCGGCGTCGGCGTCTCCCACCTCATTGGATGGGCTGTTGTGATTTGAAGGCGCTCGCGCAAATCGGGATTGGACATTGCCTGAATCAGAATTGCCATTCCGCCTAGCTGGCGAGCGTGTTCGTCGGTGACTGGCTCGGTCGAGTTTTCCTCTGCTTCTGGCGGGACGGTCATTGCCGCTGCTCGGTCGATGGCTGATTGCACCTGAGAGCGAAGCACAGTGCAAATCTTGATCTGTTGCGTTTGCGCATCGTAGAAAACGATGCTGGCCTTCTGTTTCTGCGTCATTTCAATATACTTTTTTGTCAGGCTCGGGCAGCCCAGGATGCTTGATGCTGAAGTGAGTCCCGATACAGCGTGCAAATTTTCAGTGCGTGCTCGTCTTCGTCGCAAGCGATGACAACGCATCGTCGTGGTGTTTGCATGGTGCGTGCTACGGCTGTGAGGGCTTGTCGATGGGTTCCTGTGTGACCGATATGTATTGCTTGATGTCTGGTTGACCGAGCGCAATCAAATTGAGCATCGCAACTCCAAGCCTCCGCGCAAATTCGTCGTCGAGCTTGAAATCGTACTCGTCGAGCAGAATGGGCATTTCGAGCTTCCCGGCGAGAAGTGGTGCCAGCCTGGCGGGATCGATAGTTTGCACCGTGAGCCTTTGGCGGTCTTCCGCGTAGCTTAGAACCACGGAATAGGGCGGATGATTAGCCATCAGTAACCTCTGCATTGTTGATAGTTCTGAAATAGCCGGCGGCCGGCGTGCGCCTCGTCGCTAAAGGGGTTACCGCGATATTCCTGCCGCATGTGGAGCGTGCAGCTTCGGTGAGCTCCGACCTTGAAATCGATCGCCATCTGTCTTTCATGTTCATGTCAGATCAGTCGGCAAACCTATCATGGCGCTGGGTCGCGTACGACAAAAGAATGAATCACTGAAATCCCCGCAAGTGCTGCGATACTCCCAGGCAGGCACAAGAACGCGCCGTCCCACGAGTCACGCTACCTTGCAACATCGTGGATTCTCCGCCCATGAGTTATATGCGGTAAGGCTTTACAGGCTGTTATCGTGATGTGGCGCAGCGCAATGCGGAGACGATGATGAAGTTTCTCGACGTCATCCTTCAGGCAGTCTTACTCGTGGCCTCCGCTCGATCGCTGGCCGGGCACCAACCGGTTACTTTTTGTCAGGCTCGGGCGGCCCGGGATGCTTGATGCTGTCCGGATGAGGTGTGACACTGATGTACTGCTTCAGCTTCGGCTGATGCACGGCCAGAAGGCCGAAGACAACGCCCCCAATGGTCCGGGCAGATTCATCATCCAGCTTGAAGTCGACGTCTTCAAGACGCCACGGAACAACTAGTGCCGCATCCAGCCGCCTGGCAAGTGAGTCTCGATACAGCGTGCAAATTTTCAGTGCCTGCTCGTCTTCGTCGTAAGCGATGACAACGCATCGTGGCGGTCTTTTTTCCATATCAACCAAGTCCTCTCAAACAGTTTGCATATCGCTGCATAGAGCGTTCCCGACACACGCCCCATGACGATGGTTTAGCTGCGTACCAAACCGAACACTCATCCATGTCCGCATTGAGCTGCATTTCGCACTCGGTCTCTTCTTCGGGCGAGAGAAATAACCCGGCGTCCTGCTCGGTATTATCAATGGGCGCAGCCTCGCTGTACTCAAACGGCTGCGCCTCGCCGAGTGGTGTCGATACCGCCGTGGCGATGGTTCCATCGGGCAGCACGTCGCCGGGACGGGCGAACCAGATCGCGAGGCCATCCTCGGCGGGCAACCGTGGCAATTTCGGGCGCTCGAAAGAGCGTGCGACACGCGCCACGGGCAGCGCGCGCCGGAATGCCTGCGACGGTGTGACGGTCGTATAGTACGGCCTGATCTGCTGTTGGACAGGTGCGCAGCTTCCGCCCGAGACACGCGGCTCCGACGCGACTGCAATCACATCGCCGCGCTCGACGGCGGCCCGTAGCATTCGGGCGAGTTGATCCGGCGCAGCGCCGCTCGCGATTGCGCCGCCGGGCGCATTGCGCATGAACTCGACGAGCCGCGCTAGCTGGCGCGTGTCGTGTGTAAGCTCCCATGCGCTTGCCGAGGTAATGAGCCGGCGCCCAGCGCGCGCCTCGTCGCTAAAAGGGTTGCCGCGATATTCCTGCCGCGTGTGGAGCGTGCAGCTTCGGTGAGCTCCGACCTTGAAATCGATCGCCATCTGTCTTTCATGTACATGTCAGATCAGTCGGCAAACCTATCATGGCGCTGGATCGCGTACGACAAAAGGAATGAATCCCTGACCCCCCGCAAGTGCTGCGATACTCCCAGGCAGGCACAAGAACGCGCCGTCCCACGAGTGACGCTATCTTGCAACATCGTGGACAACTGTCAAACAAGGCATCAAGGGCTTAATTTGCGCGGGCGTTCGATGTGATTCATTATGAGGCGACCCTGACTCCAGGACGTGCTTGACCTGACTTGATGCGCGAGGTTGAAGACAGAACAGCAAGTCATCGGAGCTTGCCGATAAGCTCATAAGGAACCGTTAAGCCGCTACATCCGATAATGCGGCGGGCAACCCTGCACGAAGGAGAGGCCATGCGCCTGCTACTGGTCGAAGACGACGACATGATCGCGGAAACGGTGCTCGGCGCGATGCGTCGCGCCGGCTATGCGATCGACTGGGCCGAGGATGGCCGCGCCGCGGAATTGTCGCTGGATAACGGCGTGTACGATCTCGTGCTGCTCGATCTCGGCCTGCCGAAGAAAGACGGCATCGACGTGCTCAACACGTATCGCCGCAATGGCGGTGCGGCGCCCGTCATCATCCTGACCGCGCGCGATGCGATCGACGAACGCATTCGCGGTCTCGACGCCGGCGCCGACGACTATCTCATCAAGCCGTTCGATCTCGACGAACTGGCCGCGCGCATCCGCGCGCTGCTGCGGCGGCGCACCGGCCAGAAGCAGCCGGTCTATGCGCACGGCGAACTCACGCTCGACCCGGCCGCGCACGAAGTCACGAAGAACGGCGTGCCGCTGCCGCTCGTGCCGCGCGAATTCGCCCTGCTGCAAGCGCTGATCGAGGAACCCACGCGCGTGTTCACGAAAGCCGAGCTCGAAGAAAAACTGTATGGCTGGGGCGAGGAGGTCGGCAGCAATACGATCGAAGTGCATGTGCACAGTCTGCGGCGCAAGATCGGCGCGGATCAGATCGTGACCGTGCGCGGCGTCGGCTACCGTCTGAAGAGGTGCTGATGACGTCGATTCGCCGCTGGCTGCTCGGCTGGCTGATCTTCGGCACGGTGGCGGCCTCGGCCGTCGCAGGCTACGCGATCTTTCACACGGCGCGGCGCGAAGCGAGCGAACTGTTCGACTACGAGCTGCGCACCGTCGCGCTGTCGTTGCCGTCGAACCTGAGCGGCGCGGGCAGCGGCGAGCGGCGCGAACCCGACCTCGGCGATCTCGCCGACGATCGCATCGTCATCGAAATCTGGGAGCGCGGCGGCCAGTTGATCTACCACTCCGCTCGCGCGCCGGTGTTTGCGCGCCTGCCGCAGGGCTTCAACACGGTGCAGCGCGGCGACTACCACTGGCGCACCTTCGGCGTCGAGCAGAAGGAGCGCTACGTGCAGGTCGCGCAGCCGGTGTCCGTGCGCGAGGATCTGGCGCTGCAGCTCGCATTGCACACGCTATGGCCGCTCGGCGTGCTGCTGCCGGTGACGGTCGTGCTCGTGCTGCTGGTGGTCGCGCGCGGCCTGGCACCGATCGGAAGCCTGTCGCGCGCGCTCGCCACGCGTTCGATCGATTCGCTCGAACCGTTGCGGCTCGACGGCACCGTGCCGGTCGAAATCAGACCGCTCGTCGAAGCGCTCAACGATCTGCTGCAACGGCTGCATACGGCGTCGCAGGCGCAGCGCACGTTCATCGCCGATGCCGCGCACGAACTGCGCTCGCCGCTTGCCGCGCTGAAGCTGCAATTGCAGGCGGCCTCGCGCGACGGCTCGTTAACGGGTGAGGGGCAGGCGTTCGAGCGCGTCGAGCATCGTGTGAACCGCATCATTCACCTCGTGCAGCAATTATTGGCGCTCGCGCGCGAAGACGCGCAGCCGGTCACGTCGATGGTGCCGGTCAGCCTGCGACGCATCGGCGAACAGGTGGTCAGCGATTTTTCGCTGCTCGCGGAGATGCGCGAGATCGATCTCGGCCTCGAATGCGAAAGCGCGCGCGCGCCGAACGACGCCTATACGGTGCTGGCCGAGCCGCATAGCATGAGCGTGCTGCTAGGGAACCTCATCAACAACGCGATCCGTCACACGCCGCCCGGCGGCCGCGTCGACGTGGTGCTGCGGCGCGCGGGAGAGCGGGTTGGTTTCGAGGTCGTCGATAGCGGCTCGGGCATTCCGGAGGAGGAGCGCGAACGCGTGTTCGACCGCTTCTATCGCGGCGAGGGCTCGAAGGGCGAGGGCAGCGGTCTCGGTCTTGCGATCGTCGCGCGGATTGCCGGGCGTCATCAGCTTGCGCTGTCGCTGCGCAATAACGCCGGGCGGCCCGGTTTGAGCGTCGCCGTGTCGGGTCTGCGCGCGCACGATGCCGACGCGTCGGCGCCTGCCGCGGGCTGACGATCCGCACACCGCTCAGGGTTGTCACGAGGGCGTTTGCGCAGACTGCTACAATCCCGTTTTTACGAATCGACTGACTGGTTGCGCACTATGGGTTTCGAACAACTCGCTGAACTGAAGAAGCAACTGGCCGCCGCTCGCGCCGCGGCCGAGTCCGCCGGCAAGCCCGATCGCAAATCGGCTGCCCGGCCTGCTTCGAAGTCCGCCGCCAAGCCGGATTCGCGGCCCGGTTCGAAGCCGGCCGCGAAGGCCGGTTCCCGCCCGGATGCGAAGCCGGGTGCGAAGCCCGCGCGCCACCACCACGGGCAGCCGCGCGGCGCGGCGCAGGCGGCCGCCGCGCAGGCGAAGCCGGCGGTGGATGCGAAACCGGTGGACCCGGTCGTCAGGTCGATCGGGCGTCTGCAAAAGCGCTTCCCGATTGCGTTCCCGAAGAACCCGGCGCCGAAGCTGGCGCTGAAGATCGGCATTTTCGAGGACCTCGTCGTGCACGCGAAAGAGCTTTCGCTCACCGAAGCCGAACTGCGCGACGCGATCAAGACGTGGTGCCGTGGCGGGCGCTACTGGAAGAGCCTCGTCGAAGGCGCGGCGCGCGTCGATCTGACGGGCACCGAGGCCGGCAAGGTCACCGCGCAGGAAGCCGCGGGCGCGCAGCGTCTGCTCGCGCATCGCGCGGCCAGAGGGGCGCAGAAGGCGGCCGCAGGCGCGGGCGCAACCGCTGATTCGGTGGCGGGCTCGCAAAGCGCGCCGGCTGACAAGCCGCAGGCCGAGGCGGCGGCATCGTCCGCGAATAGTGGCGAAGCCGTGGCGGAACAGGCGGGGGCGCAGGCGGCTGCACAGTCAGCGTCGCCGGACAAGGCGCCGGCGGCCGGTAGCGAGACCAGCGCTCAGGCCAACGAGCGGACCGACACGCAAGCCAGCGCGCAGACCGACACGCAGGGTGGTAGTCAGGCCAGCACCCAAGTCGATGCACAGGCCGATGTACAAGCCGACACACGGGCCAGCGCCCAAGCCGATGCACAGGCCAACACGCAACCCGGCACGCAGGACGCTCCTTCAGCCAGCACCCCCGCAGTACCTCCCTCCCAGGCATAACACGCCGGCCGCCCGCATCAGGGCGGCGCTTCAGGACACCACCGCGGGCCGCGCAGCCAATAACCGGCTGCGCACGAAGCCCACATGCTCGCGCAGCACATAGAACGCGTCCGCGTACGCGAGCGGCATGCGCAGGCGGTTCAACGCTCCTTCGATCTGGTCGAGTTGCCCGAGGAGTTGCGTGCGCTCGTCCTCGGTCGCTCCGGCGAGCGCATGCCGTTCGATCGCGATCAGCGAGCCGTAATAGCGATAGATGCGCGAGCGCACGCGCCAGCGATAGAGCGCCGGAATCACCCGCATCGCCGGCACCAGCAGCACCGCCACGGGCAGGAGCAGCACGAGCGTGCGGTCGCCGATGCTCGCGAGCCAGAACGGCAGCGTGCGGTACAGAAAACCCTTGCCGGTCCGGTAGTAGCGCCGCGCGTCCTCGCTGATCTGATATTCATGCGCGACCGGGTTCGGAAACTGTCCCGCGTGCTGCAGCAGGCCCGCCGTGCCATGCACTTCCTGCGCGGCTTCGATGAGCAGATCGGAGATGGCCGGATGCAGATTACGCCGCGCGACGAGTTCGACGGTCGGGCTGATCAGATGCACGGTCTCCGGTGGAATGCGCCGCTTCAGATCAAGCACGCCGGGCGGCAGATCGATCTGGTCCAGAAACGGGAAGAGGCGCGTATAGGCGGCCGCTTCGTCGAAATTCATCACCGAAATGCCGGGCACCTTGAGCAGCCGCAGCATCAGACCGCGCGTCGTGGAGTCGCCGCTGAGGATCGCCGCGTCGACTTTCCCCGTGACCAGTTCCGTGGCGGCCTGCAGGCCGTCGCTCGGCAGGAGCGTGGTGCGCCCGCCGGGTACGATGCCGTTCGCCGCGAGCAGTTGCAGCGCAAGCAGCCGCGTGCCGCTGCCTTCACGGCCTATCGCGATCCTTTTGCCCTCGAGTTGCGCGAGTTGCGTCAGGCGCGTGCCGCGATAGAACACGACCACCGGTACATAGAACACGCTGCCGAGCGACATCAGCGACGACGTGTCGAGCCCCTCGGCGACGCCTCCTTGCACGAGCGCGATATCGACGTGCTGTTTCGGATCGAGCAAACGTTGCAGGTTCTGCACCGAGCCATCCGATTCGAGAACGTTCAGCTGGATGCCGTTGCGCGCGAGGATCTTTTTGTACTGGTTCGCGGTGACGATAAACGAACTGTCGCGCGGGCCCGCGCTGATCGTGATCGTGCGCGGCGGCGCCGGGTTCGCCAGCCAGACGATCAGCATGACCGCGAACGCGATCAGGAGCGCCGTGAGGAAATAGGGCAGCACGTGGTCGCGCCATTCGGCACGCGGCGTATTTTCGCGAGAGACGTGTAAAGGATGCGGGCGCTGCGCTTTCATGAACACTCCGTGCCCAAGCCGGGATCAGGCATTGTCGCCTGTGCGTGGCGGATTTGCCGTCGGCAGTATGCTCTATTGACCGGGCGGGGCGCATTTATTCCACGGCCTGGATCGCGGCCCCGCGAGAGTTCGGACAGTTGGGCGCGCATGGCATAATTTGCCGCAAATCATGGTCTATCGATCATGGGTCGCCACTTCGTCGCATAGCGCCGGGCGTATGTTCAATCGTCTGCACCTGAAGATCGGCAGTTGGCTGGGATTGGCCGCGATCCTGATGGCGGCGCTCGCGCCGACGATTTCGCATACGCTCGCCGCCCACGTGGACGATGCCGTGATGTCCGCCGCGCTTTGCCGGGCGGCGTCGATGGATGCGACGGACGCAATGGACGATATGTCGGCGATGCAGTCCACGTCGCCCATGCGGATGCAGATGCCGGCGCAGGATGCCGCACCGCAAGACACGCACGCCACGGCAGACACGGCGGACGCAGCGGACACACCAGCAGCCCCCGGCGATTCCCCCAGCAAGCACACGCAGATGTCCGATGGCGACGCCTGCGGCTATTGCAGCCTGCTCGCGCATCTGCCTGTGATGCCGAGCGTCGAAACGCTGTTCGTCACCGCGGTCCGCGCGCGTCAGCAGAGCGCCACAGCCCGCTTCGAAAGCGTGCGGCGCGTCGCACCGCTCACCTTCGCGCAGCCACGCGCACCGCCGTTCACATCCTGATTCGAGTCCTTGATGGCGCGATGCGATGACCCGCCTCGCGCCCGCCGGCGCGCATCCATTCGGTTGCGCGCTGGCCCCGTCACAACCGAACAGACAGGATCAGACATGCACAATCCAGCAACGCGCGGCGGCCGTCCGCTGCGCGCGGCGCCGCTCGTCGCGGCCGCCCGATCTGTCGCGCGCGGCGCTTTACCGTCCACGCTCGCCGCCGCCTGGGTCACCGCTTTGGTCACGCTAGGCGCGCCGTCGCTCGCGCGCGCCCACGCGATCGCGGGCGACCGCGTCTTCCCGTCGACGCTGGCCGTCGACGACCCCGGCGTCGGCGACGAAGCCAACTTCGAGTACGGCCATCAGCGCGTGCCGGGCGACAACGGCGATCAGAGCATCAACACCTTCAGCTTCGAGTACGACAAGCTGATTACGCCGCGCCTCGCGGTGTCTGTCGACGGCGCCTACGTGATGCAGAACAACCCCGGCGCGCGCGGCTTCGACACCTTCGGCGTCGGCCTCAAGTACCTGCTGTATGTGAACGAGAAGCACGAACTGATGACCTCGGTCGGCGTGAATGCGGAACTTGGCGGCACCGGCAGCCGTGCGATCGCCAACAACTTCTCGACGATCTCGCCGACCGTCTACGTCGGCAAGGGCATGGGCGATCTGCCGGATTCGCTCGCCTATCTGCGTCCCGTGGCGGTGACGGCCGAGGCCGGTCCCGCGCTGACCACAGGAGGCGGCCAGCCGAACGCGTTCAACTACGGTTTCACGGTGCAGTACAGCCTGCCGTATCTGCAGCAGCACGTGCACGACGCCGGTCTGCCGCAACCGTTCGCGAACCTGATCCCGCTGGTGGAAATTCCGCTCTCGCGCAGTCAGGGGCAGACGACCGGCACGGTCAATCCGGGCTTCATCTGGCTGAATCGCTACGGGCAGTTCGGTGTCGAGGCGCAGATTCCGGTCAACCGCGCGAGCGGCTCGCACGTCGGCATTCTGGTACAGGCGCATCTGTTCTTCGACGATATTGCGCCGACCACGCTCGGCAAGCCGCTATTCCAGTAACGCAGGAGAACGACGATGAACAACACCTTGAAGAATCGCGCGGTACGCATGGCTACACTCGTGGCCGGTCTCGCGCTGGCATGCACCGCGTTCGCGCATGTCTTTCCGCAGAAACAGGAGCCGGGCGCGGGCGCGACGGTCGCCTCGCCCGCCCAGGTGCGGATCACGTTCGACGGGCCGCTCGAACCGGCGTTCAGTTCGTTGACCGTTACCGACGCCAGTGGCAAGCAGGTCAATGCGCAGAAGTCCGCGGTCGACGCGCAGCAGACTGCCGTGATGACAGTGCGGCTGCCGGCGCTCGTGGCGGGACATTACATCGTGCATTGGGTGGCCGTTGCGTCGGACGGGCATCGCACGCACGGTGATTATGGGTTCGACGTGAAGTAGAGCGTATGACGAAGTGCCGCCGCGCAAGGCGGCGGTGCTTCGCCGTTTGTTCGACTATCATCCTGTACTTCGGCAAATGCGGTCTATACGGCAGGCCGTTCGGCGGCCCCGCCGAGAGCAGGCGTGCGCTCGTCAATCCCGCCACGTCGTGCTGTCCATCACCTGGTAGACCGAACCATATTGCGTGATCTTTGAATACGGCACGGGGTCCGCGCCAAAGATTTCGCGCAGCTTCGCGGGTGCGACCTGCTCGATGTCATGGGCGTGATGAGGCCGTTGTGCTTGAAGGTCTCTTCCATCAGCGCAACTGGAATCAGCGATTGCCTACTCACTCAGTAGCCGTTTTACTTCATCAAGGAAGGAAGCCGCCGTGTAGCCCCATGCTTCGGGGTCAACGTAAAAGCCATACATTTCTTCAAAATGCTCATCCAGGTTGGCGGAACAATCGCATTTAAAACGATCAATTTCATCCATGACTAACTTATGAAGGGTTTTGTCGCTCTCTTTTTTGAAACACGAAACAATTTCCTGTACGTTGTTACCCCATAAATCGAAATCTTCATTGAAATAGCCGTGAATCAAAAAATTCAGATTCGGGTAAAGTGATTCGCTTTTCACGATAAGTTCAAGGTATCAGGTAGGCGGTAAGAATGTAGTATGGCATGCCGTTATATTCCTTTCGTATCAGCCACATCTGAACCTTGCTCAGATTCACCAACTCCCCGGTCTTACGAACGACCCCGTGTCCTACCTGCCTGCCTACGTCGCCAGTCAGTTCCAGTCGTACAGAACCGGTATGAGTTTGCGCCCATGTCGTGATGCAAGCTGTGTTGGCCTGCATGACCTTGGAAATCGCCCACTCTGCTGTTCGCAAATCAGTGAACGATGAAACAACCTGTCGCTTTGGTTCGCGCACCAATCGTTCCCGCAACTGTGCCTCGGTGCGCCCCACGTGCTTCTCGAATGTGTGTCCACCAATCCGGCTGCTCGGCTTTGCTTCGTGCTCCATCAGCCTGATCCGGCCCATCGTGATCTCGGACGCCCGTACTGCCTTGATCGATCCGGCCACGCCTACCGACACAGCAATATCCAGCGACAGGCCAATGTTGTTCGCCATCTCGGGACTGACCTTCATCGCTTCGGCCAGCTTCGCCGTGCCCCGCAACGTCAACGTAGCTGTATCCTGGCCGGTCCAGACCTGCCGCAAGCTCGACGCCGCTGTATCCGAACCATGCACGCCGAACGCGATACATCCCGCCTTGCTCGCCATTGTCGGTTCCGGCAGCACGCATAGTGCCCCTGCCCCGACCATTTCCAGCACTCCACCAACGATCTGAAGACCGCCCCAAATCCGATTGGAAAGCATCTCCGACTGGCTGACCGACTGGCCAGCCAATACCGCGACCAACTGCGGCGCACTGAGTACCACGCGCACGCCGTCTGAATCCTGTTCCTGTGACATTCGGAATTTCCTCTGTAATCGTTTGAACCCAGCAAGCTAGCAGGTAGCGCCAGGGAGAGGAATGGGCGGTGGATGAAAATCGCGGATGTATTTTTTTCAGATGTACTAAGCACTGTCTTGCTCCTACTTCAGACATGGGACGCGCTGTGGTCGCGGCGAATCTGTATGACTGGTGTTCGCAAAATGCCCGTACGTCTTTTCGCGGGCGGCAGCCCGAAAGCTCCGCCAGATGCGTCAACACGGCTTGAATTCTGATCCACCTTTCGACGATTCACCGCATGCGATGCACTCATAGAGCGCACTACGCTGAAGGCCCGCAAGCTGTGAGACGCGAGCGCGGGAATCAGAAGAGTTGTCACAGGCTGGTCGCGAAACGCAGTCCGATGATGGGCTAATTGATGGCCCCAAAAAATCCCGTAAGTTCCTGAACTTACATCACGTAGTAGCCGGCTTCCGCGAGCGGCTGCGTCGTTTATGACAGCATGCTCGACGACACCTTCACATTTTCAGCTTTGGCCCATTGCCTCCTTAAAAAAATTAGAGAATGATCGGCAAACTTGAGGCGCGCTGGTTTGCGTCCAGTTCTTGGCTTCGCCTGCGTTGCCCGCAGGTAATTTTTTGGAGTACTGAAAATGCAGGTAAAGCAGCAACGTGACCGGCGGAGGGCACAATGAAGCAGGCACCGCTGGAACCCGGCGACCAGCCTGGTATCGGCCATTCAGTCGTGAAAGGCGATTCATCCGATTCATCCGCTAGCAGTGCCTGCGCGATTATTTTCCGACTCGTCACCGATTACCAGGAGTCGTTCGGAGGCCATTTCGATTCGCTGCCGTTCCTGACATCGGGAGGGTGTTTCATCCAGGGTGCGAGCCTGCGATCCGCCAAATCCGGCTGCGAAATCTGGTCTCGCCTGCAATGGGATATATGCCAGTGTCGGCGTCAACGCCAGGACTGGTACGACCAACGGTTCACTCTGACCGATGCGGCAGGCAAAGTGCTTGCGGACACCTATTACACGATACGCAAGCCGGGCGGCAAACCGATTCACGGTACAACGGACAGTGAAGGCCGAACTGCGAAGCACGTAACGGACGGCGCGCAATCCATCCGGATTTATCTTGGTCACAAACAGGACGCATGATGCCTGATGCACTCGCAACCGCAGTAACGAACACAAATCCGAATTCTTGCATAGAGGCTAGCTGCGATCGATACGGCAAGCCGTGGAAATTGTCCGATGATGGAATTCGCTTTATGGCCGTATGTGAAAGCGGTGTTTTGAATGGCACCTATATGGGTATGCCTGTTGTTGATGGAATGATTCTAAAGGTCTACGTCGATAACAAGGGATATCCAACAGTCGCATTTGGCCATAAAGTTTTACCTTCGGATCACTTGCATGTAGGTGATACCATTTCTGTAGAGCGTGCGCGTGAACTTAAAAAAAATTTTCAGAATGTGAGTCTGCGATTAATCGTCGTGTGCGTGTTCCACTACATCAATACGAATATGACGCTCTGGTAAGCATGGCTTACAACGCGGGGCCGGGAACGGGCATTGCAGAATTGGTCGACAAGGTTAACACTGCAAATTATGCCACCTTGCCGGCCTATATTCGCACGTATCGCGCCCGCGGAATTGAATGGCGGCGCGCCCTCGAAGCACGGCTTTTTGGAACAGGAAATTATGATGCACGACATGGGAGAGGTATTGGCATTGCATAAATTTACCAAAAGCTTTGTGGCAGTGATGGCTCTATTTATTGCTCAGCCAATATATGCCGATGAGTATATCGATGATTCGAACTGTATGCAACACCTTGGCGGTGGCGGATTTGGAGATTTTGATTGCTATGAACATCATGCAAAATATCTTGAAGCCGACAACAAAAAAGTGGCCAATTCAATTAAATCGACACACGGCGTCAAAGGCGAGAGCAAAGCTGAACTTGACCGGTATATGCGGGCACAGGATGAAGCGGCAAAGGCTTGCGATCTAGCCTCTAAACTCGCTTATGATTGGAATATTGAAGAACCGCCAAAAACACATGTAGATATGTACGATGTCATGGGGGCACGCTGTCATTATTCAATCCGAAAACAGCAGAACGATTTCCTGCATGATCTCTATTCGATAAAAACGGGCGAATGACTGCATCACATTCGGCGGGAATCCAGTCGCTTTTTTACTTGGTTTTTTCGTATTTACAGGCGAACATCAGACATGGCACTTCTGGTGCCCGCACCGCTGTTGCTCGCTCTTGGATTCTTTGCCGAACGCGTTAAAACACGTCACGCATTCGAAGCAAACTTTTTGTAACGGAAGTTTATGATGCGAGCCATTAGCATCGGGGCTATGCTTATTTTTGCCAGCCTTGTGTTCGGGCAATCCATTTACTCAGGGCCGTTCGATTATACGAAAGTCAAGCCGGCTGAAATATTTTTTTCTGGAAAATCTCCGTTAGATATTAAAGTGCATTGCAAAACGGATTCTCTATCTACTGAGGAGGCATGGCAGTGCTCACATTTCCAATTCGAGCAAGCGAGCGTTGCGCTAAATCGGCAGGTAGCAGTAATTGCCGCAGAGCTGAAAAAGAATGATCGGGATCTGAAAGCTGGTGGCTATCCACTGGCGTTGCCATTTTTCAAAAAAGCGCAGGAATATTGGAAATCGTTTCGTGATAACGAGTGTTACTCTGACACCTATTCGCTTGGTCAGGCATCAATGCGAGACATGGTGTTTTGGGACTGCATGACTCGAATCACAACAAACAGGCTTGATGAATTGAAGAAGCCTAACGACGACTAATAAAATACGATCCCGCTTCTGCATGGTTTTGCGTATTCACCGGCGAACATCAGACATGGCACTTCTGATGCCCGCACCGCCGTCAATATCAGAAGCACACAGAATGCTACGGAATGAATTCTGGCGATCTCCGCCGCCGGCGCGCGGCATCCGCTGCACGCGCGACGCAGGCTCGCGTGGAAAGACACCGTGCGTTTTCCGTGGATCGTTCCGCCTGAGCGTTCGCCGATGCGCGCGAGTCTCGAGGCGGCGTTCGCCCAGGCCGGTCTCGGCATGCCGGCCGCAGTCATGTCATCCGCTTCGATACTCATCAACAAGGCATTGGCGCAGCAGAGCGACTGCCTGTTCGTTGCGTCGCTGAACGTGTTGCGGGAACTGGAGCAGGCGGAGCCCGACGCGGTGCGTCATCTGCCGCTATACGTGCCTCACGTCGCGCCCGGCGTCGGCATGTTATGGGTCGACGACGCGACGCCCGGTGTCGCGGTGCTGATGGACGCGTTGCGGATCGCACCGCGCAGGATACAGAATTAAGTCCTACGGAATTAAGTCCGCCTGAACAACTGCCGCGCGAGCGAACACATGAGCATCGTCGCGGGCGATTCGTCCTGCAAGCGGCGGCTCATGATGATCGGCGACGCGGCATTGGCCGACGGAATCTGCCGGTACACGACGCCATGCGCGCGCAGACCTTCGACGCTCTCCGGCACGAGGCACACGCCCACCTGCGCCGCGACGAGACCGAGCGCGGTCTGCAATTCCCTCACCTCATGAATCGCCTTCGGCTCGAGCGCATGGTCGTGCATTGCGGAGAGCTGCTGGTCGGCATAGCTCGGCCGCGGTGTGCTCGGATAGACGATCAGCGTTTCCTCCGCGAGCGCCGCGAGCGTCAGCGGCTTCTTTTGCCGCGCGAGCGGATGGTCTTGCGGCAACGCGGCGATCATCCGTTCCTCGACGAGCACTTCGCGGGCCAGTTGCGCATCGTCGAAACGCAAACGGCCAAAGCCCACGTCGATACGGCCGCCCTTGAGCGCGGCCAGTTGCTCGATCGTGAACATTTCGATCAGCGATAGCTCGATATGCGGCGCGGCCTCGCGAAACGAGCGAATCACGGCGGGCAGCGCGCCGTAGAGCGTCGACGGTACGAAGCCGATCACGATGCGCTCGGCCAGTTGCGCGAGCCGCCGCGTGAGCGGCGCGAGTTCGTCGGCTTCGTCGATCAGCCGTTTCGCCTGCGTGTAGAAAATGCGGCCGGCCTCGGTGAGGCGCAACGGCCGCGACCCGCGCTCGAATAGCGGCAGGCCGACGCTTTCCTCGATCTGCTGGATCTGCCGGGAAAGCGGCGGCTGCGTCATGTGCAGACGGTTGGCCGCCCGCGTGATGTTCATTTCCTCTGCGACCGCGATGAAGTAGCGAAGTTGGCGAATTTCCATGCATGCCTCTAGGTGCGGAAGGAGTCGGAATGAAGGCTGGCGAGATGCCGGACCAGCGCCTTTTCGGCGCGCGGCATCGCATTCAGATCGCGCATGCAGATCAGCAGGCGGCGCGTGGCCCACGGGTCGCTCAGCCCGATCGTGCGGATGCCCGGCGTGCCGCGATAGCGCTTTGCCGCGGTAGCCGGCACGATGCCGATGCCGGCGCCCTGTTCGACCATGCGGCAAACGCCGTCGAAGGTGCGCACGTTCGCGCGGAAGGCGAGCGCCTGACCAGCCAGCAAGGCGCGCTCGCCCAGATAGGTTTGCAACGCGCTGTCCGCGCTCAGACCGATGAACTCGCGCTCCGTCACCTCCGCGAGCGCGACGCGCCGGCGCGCGGCAAGCGCATCGTCGCGGCTCGCCACCAGCACGAGTTTGTCGACGGCGAAGGGCAGCGTCTGCAACGCGCCGTGCTCAACCGCATCGGAGATGATGCCGATTTCCGCGGCGCCGCCCAGCACCGCCTTGACGGTCTCGCTGCTTTGCCGCTCCTTGAGATCGACCTGTACGTTCGGATGGTCGCGCAGAAAAAGGCCGATCGCGGAGGGCAGGAATTCGGTGATTGCCGCGGTGTTGGTCCACAGCCGGATGCACGCTTTGCGTCCCTGCTGATGCTCGCCCAGTTCGCCCTGCATCCGTTCTATCTGACCGAGCACGAGCCGCGCATGATGCGCGAGCGTGTCGCCGGTCGGGGTCGACTCGACGCCGCGGCGTCCGCGTTCGAGCAGCGGCATGCCCAACGCGTCTTCCATGCCGCGCAAGCGCGCGCTCGCTGAAGGCAGCGACAGGTTCGCGCGCGCGGCGCCGTGCGTGATGCTGCCGGTATCGAGAATGTGCAGAAAGAGCCGCAGATCGATGAGGTCGAAGCGCATGGGCTGGTTGCCTGGGTCAAACCGCAAGAGAGGTTGAACGGGGATTGAAGTGACGTCGTGCGTGAGTCTTAGCCTTACCTTCAGCCTTAGCTTCAGCCTAAGTCACGCTACGTATCTTACGCATTGTGAAGCGCGTTGCGGCAATTGAAAATCGCCAGCATCGCTTTAACAGAACTCTCCCGATGATCTCTTCGTTTGCGTTGCCGCTCGCGATACCGCATGCCGTACCGCTCATCACGCGCATCGGCGTGGTCGCCGCGACCTTCGTCGTGGCGGGTTTCGTCAAGGGAGTAACCGGCATGGGGCTGCCGACCGTCGCAATGGGCGTGCTCGGCACGCTGATGCTGCCGGCCCAGGCGGCCGCGTTGCTGCTCCTGCCGTCATTCGTCACGAATGTGTGGCAACTGTTCGCGGGGCCGGACGTGCGCGCGCTCGCGAAACGCTTGTGGCCGATGATGGCGGGCATCGTCGCCGGCACGCTCGCGGCGGCGCCGTTCATCGCGGGCGGCGGTGGCGCATGGGCGGTCACGGGACTCGGCGCCGCGTTGATGCTCTATGCGGCGGCCGGCCTGCGCGCGTGGCGCTTTCCGGTGCCGGCGCGCCACGAGCGCTGGCTCTCGCCGGTGATCGGCACGGTGACCGGCGTGGTCACGGGAGGAACCGGCGTGTTTGTCGTGCCGGCAGTACCCTATCTGCAGGGGCTCGAGTTGACCAGGGAGGACCTGGTTCAGGCGCTCGGATTGTCGTTCACGGTGTCGACGATCGCGCTCGCGGCCGGACTTGCCAACGCGCATGCGTTCGCCGCCAGCGATCTGAGCAACTCGCTCGCCGCCGTGCTGCCGGCGCTTCTCGGCATGTGGCTCGGTCAGCGCGTGCGCGGACGCATCAGCGCCGTGAGCTTTCGCCGCTGGTTCTTCATTTGCCTGCTCGGCCTCGGCGTTCAATTGGCCGCGCGCGTCTTCGTTTAACGAAGACCTGAGGACGGCGAACATGGAGGAGGGGAGATCGTGTGGCCCGTTATTCTGGATACGCTCGGCGCGCTCGCGGTGCTCGCGAGCGTCACCGCGCAAATTGCGCTGCTGCGCAGGGGCTGAGTTGCTGCGTGGTTCGTGTGCGGTTTGGGCGCGACGCGTGATTCGTTGGCGCGGTGCTGACTGGCGCTTGCATCGCGCGGGCCGCGTCTTGCCTGCACGCTGAGTCGTTCGGCTCGCGCGGAATTCGGCTTGCGCGAAAGCGTGACTGCGTTGCACGTTTGTCCGCTTTCCGTTTTTCCGCTTGCCCGTTTTCCCGCTTACCCGTTTTCCATTTGTCAGACGCGCGTCCCGTCTGCAGGATCCTGCGCGGCAGCATGCCCGCTACGCTGCGCGTCATCCAGACCGCGCCGTTCATCTCCGCGCTGTTCATCACCGATTTCAATCCGCTTCACCTCACCGAGCAGGAACGTGTAGCACAGCACGGCGATGATCGCGAACAGGCTGATGAGCCCGAGCGCCCAGCCGAACGAGCCGGTCGCGCGCACGATGAAGCCGATCGCGATCGGCGTCACGATGCCCGACAGGTTGCCCGCGAAAGCGTTTTTGTTCTATATATGAAACAATAATTTATAGGTGGGATGATTATAGGGTATCGGGTAGAAGCTCGAAGGCGGAGATCGATTGCCGCGAAGTTGGCGGAATCGGGTGATGGAGGCGGCACAAGCAAGGAGGGCGGGATTCGACTCGCACCGATTGTTCGCCGCAACCGGCGGATCTATTCGGCTTGAGCCGCTTTATCCAGCGCACCGCGATGCCTACATTGTGTCCAGTGACAGCGCCACTGCATTTCCAGCTTCAGCGGCGTGAACCCCGCGGCTCCTCGCGGCGGCCCGCCGGCGCGAACCATTGAAAGGACACGATCATGAGCAAGCTCACAGGCAAGGTAGCGGTTGTAACGGGTGCATCGAAAGGCATTGGTGCGGCGATTGCGAAGGCATTGGCGGCGCAGGGCGCGTCGGTCGTCGTGAATTACGCGTCGAGTCGCGCGGGCGCCGACAAGGTGGTCGCCGACATCACCGCGGCGGGCGGCAAGGCGGTTGCGGTCGGCGGCGATGTCTCGAGAGCGGCGGACGCGCAGGGCATCGTCGAGACGGCGATCGAAACGTATGGCAAGCTCGACATCCTCGTCAACAATTCGGGCGTCTACGAGTTCGCGCCGATCGAGGAGATCACCGAAGAGCACTTCCACAAGCAATTC
Source organism: Paraburkholderia susongensis (assembly GCF_900177725.1). Taxonomy (GTDB): domain Bacteria; phylum Pseudomonadota; class Gammaproteobacteria; order Burkholderiales; family Burkholderiaceae; genus Paraburkholderia; species Paraburkholderia susongensis. The sequence goes on from NZ_FXAT01000002.1 coordinate 48,860, forward strand.
AATGTGAACGTGCTGGGTGTGCTGCTGACCACGCAAGCAGCCGTCAAGCATCTCGGCGAGGGCGGCAGCATCGTCAACGTCAGTTCGGTGGTAAGCCGCATCACGCCGCCGAACAGCGCGGTCTATACGGCAACCAAGGGCGCGGTGGACAGCATTACGGGCGTGCTCGCGAAAGACCTCGGTCCGCGCAAGATACGCGTCAACTCGGTGAATCCAGGCATGGTCGAGACCGAAGGCACGCACGCTGCGGGCGTGATGGGCTCCGACCTCGAAACGTGGGCAATCAGCACGACGCCGCTCGGACGCATCGGCCAGCCTGACGATATCGCGGATGTCGTCACGTTCCTCGCATCGGACGACTCGCGCTGGCTGACCGGCGAGAGCCTGATTGCGAGCGGCGGGTTGCGGTGAGGCTCGACGCTGATGCGGGTTTTGTTGTCTGAGTATTGTTTTGAGATGGGTTTGATCTGAGGGCGAGCGGCGCGGCCGGAAGTGTGATGGCCGCGCCGCTCGTCGTTTGCGTGGGAGACCGCATTGAATCCGTGCATGGCCGCAGCCGAATCTCCATGCGAGGCTCAGAAGCTGTCAAGGCTCGCTATCCGGCAGACGCCGTGCCTTCCGCCTCCGTCAACTCCACCGCAAACAACGCATCGAGCAGATTCGATCCCGGCCGTTCGGCCCGGCGCGTCAGCGATTCGATCATCTGCACCTGGCAATCCTGCAGCGGCACCATCCTGATGCGCCGCGACTCCTTGAACTCCGCGCGCGCAATCACCCCGACGCCCACGCCTTGGGCGACCGCTTCCTCCAACGCCTCGCGCCCGTCCACGTAGAGCACCGGCTCCACCTGCAACGACTCGCGCACGAGTTCGATTTCGAGCAGTTGCTGCGTGACCGATTGCGGCTCGCGGAAAATCATCGGCTGCCTGACCAGCTCCGCGTAGCTGAGCCGGCGTTTCTTCGCGGCCGGGTGGCTGGCCGGCACCATCGCGACGAGCGGGTCGCGCCGCAACACGCGTGATTCGAGCCGGCTATGCACTTGCGGCGCGGCGGTGATGGCCGCATCGACCGCGCTCGACAGCACGCGCCGCATGCACTCGGCCGCATTGGCGATGGACAGCGTCACGACAATGCCCGGATGGCGCTTGCGAAACGCGCCAATGAGCGCGACCGCAAGATCGGGCGCATCGGCGGCGAGCGAGAGCGAGCCCGATTCGAGCCCGCCCGCCGATTCGAGCAACTGCCGCGCATCGCGCTCGCAACTGAGCATCTGCCGCGTCACGCTGAAAAGCCGCAAACCCAGTTCCGTCGTTTCGACGCCGCGCGGCCCGCGCTCGAACAGCTTGACACCGTAATCCTGCTCGAGCCGCCGCACGTGATCCGACACGGCCGGTTGCGTGAGCGAGAGCGCCTGCGCCGCCTTCGAAAACCCGCCATGTTCCGCGACCGCATGAAACGCTCGCAATTGCGCATACTGCATAAGTGTCTCGCTGTGAATAAGTTTTTACGATAGCTCCATCGATTATATCGATTTTACCGATGGACAGCCTTTCTGTATTGTGTCAGCCATCGACATCAGTTTTATCGGAGTTCGGGACATGGAAAGCGCGATCGGCGGTTCAGCGGCGGCGGCGTTTGCAACATCGGCAACATCGGCAGCGGCACCCGCGGCACCCGCAGCACCTCACGGCACGACCGCCTGCGCCGCACCCGCCGGCGGCGAGCCTTATCTGCTCACGCCGGGTCCGTTGACCACAGCGCTCTCGACCAAGGAAGCGATGCTGCGCGACTGGGGCTCGTGGGACGGCGACTTCCGCGCGATGACCGCGCAATTGCGCGCGAGCCTGCTGGACATCGCCGGTGACACCGCCGGCGACTACGACTGCGTGCCGCTGCAAGGCAGCGGCAGCTACTGTGTCGAAGCGATGCTCGGCAGTCTGATTCCGCGTGACGGCCACGCGCTCGTGCTCGCGAACGGCGCCTACGGCAAGCGCGCGGCGACGACGCTGGGCTATCTCGGCCGCGCCTGCACGCTGCTCGACAAGGGCGACTATCTGCCGCCGCGCGGCGTCGAAGTGGAGCGCATGCTCGACGCCGACCCGTCGATCACGCACGTGGTCGCCATTCATTGCGAAACCAGCTCGGGCATTCTCAACCCGCTCGAGGAAATCGCGGCGGCCGTCGCGAAGAAGGGCCGCAAGCTGTTGATCGATTCGATGAGCGCATTCGGCGCGGTGCCGCTCGACGTCCGGCAAATTGCCTGCGAGGCGTTCGTGTCGTCGGCGAACAAGTGCATCGAGGGCGTGCCGGGTTTCGGTTTCGTGATCGCCCGCAAAAGCGCGTTGCGGGAAGCGAAGGGCCGCAGCCATTCGCTCGCGCTCGACATCTACGATCAATGGGACGTGATGAACCGCACCGGGCAGTGGCGCTTCACGCCGCCCACGCATACGGTGGCCGCGTTTATCGAGGCGTTGCGTCTGCACAAGCTCGAAGGCGGGCAGCCGGCGCGTCTTGCGCGCTACGCGAACAATCGCGACGTGCTCGTGGCCGGCATGCAGGCGCTCGGTTTCGAACCGCTGCTCAATGCGCGCTGGCTCTCGCCGATCATCGTGACGTTTTTCTCGCCCGCGCATCCGTCGTTTGAATTCGCGCGCTTCTATGAACTGATGAAGCAGCAGGGTTTCGTCATCTATCCGGGCAAGCTGACGGTGGTGGACAGTTTTCGCATTGGCTGCATCGGTCAGGTCGACGAGCACGTGATGCGCCGTGTGGTCGAAGCATGCGCGCAATCGCTGCGGGCCATGGGCGTTCCGCATGCGGCGCCGCCGGCCGCCGCGCTCGAAGAGCGCAAGGCGCTCGCACAGGTGGCGTAAGGCACGGCACGAAGCAGGGCGCAAAGCAGGGCACGAAACAAGGCCCAAAGCGCAATACATCAGGATTCCAGAGGATTGAAGCAGATGAAGCAGCAGATAAAGCACGTCAAAGCAGTGATTTTCGATTGGGCCGGCACCGTGGTCGACTACGGTTCGCGCGCGCCGATGGGCGCGTTCGTCGAGACCTTCGAACAGTTCGGTGTGCCGATCACGATCGACGAAGCGCGCGGCCCGATGGGCATGGCGAAGCGTCCGCACATCGCGGCGCTGATGGCGTTGCCGCGCGTCGCGCGAGCGTGGACCGAGCATTACGGCCACGCGCCGTCCGAAGCCGATATCGACGCCGTGTACGACGTGTTTGTGCCGAAGAACATCGCGGTCGCGGCAAGCTATAGCACGGTGATTCCCGGCGTCGCGGAAGTGGTGAGCGCATTGCGCGGCGACGGCATTCGCATTGGTACGACCACGGGCTATACGCGCGAGATCATCGACGAAATCGTGCCGGGCGCGGCCGCGCAGGGTTTTTCGCCGGACAGCATCGTGTGCACCGGCGATACGCCGGAAGGGCGGCCGTCGCCGTACATGATCTATCGGACCTTGCCGCAATTGGGCGTGTGGCGCGCGAAAGAGACGATCAAGGTCGACGATACCGAGGTCGGCATCGAGGAGGGCCTCAACGGCGGCACGTGGGCGGTTGGCGTCGCGGTGAGCGGCAACGCCTTCGGCATGAGTGAGGCCGAGGTGAAGGCGTTGCCCGTCGAAGAATTCGCCGCGCGCCGTAGCGAGGCGATCGGCAAGCTCAAGGCTGCCGGTGCGCATTACGTGATCGACAGCGTCGCCGATCTGATGCCGGTCGTGTACGACATCGACGCGCGGCTTGCGCGTGGCGAAAAGCCTTGAGTGTCCTTGAGTGTCGAAGCGAAGTGAAGCCGGGCAGGGCGAAGCGAAGCAATGCGATGTAGCGACGCTTCATCCCGCCCGGCTCACTCGAAGTAACCCACCGCGAGATCGATGAACTCGCGCACCTTGCGCGGTACGAACTCGCGGCTCGGATAGACGAGCGACACGGCCACGTCGCCATTGAGCACCGTGTAGCCGTCGAGCACGCGCACGAGCGTGCCCGCGCGCAATTCGTCGGCCACCATCTCGAGCGGCAGCAACGCGATGCCCATCGCGCCGAGCGCCGCCTGCTTCTGCATGATCATGCTGTTGACCGTGAACGACGCGTCGACGGCGATGCTCTCGCTGCCTTCATCCTCTTTACCCTGTTCATCCTGTCCGTCGCCTTCGCGGGCCGCGCCGTTGCGGAGTATCCACATCGGCCCGCTCGTGTCGAACGGCGCGGCAATCAGCTGGTGTCGCGCGAGATCGGCCGGTGTCTGCGGATGACCGGCTCGCGCGAGATACGCGGCCGCTGCCACCGGCACCGCGTGCGAGTTGATGAGACGCCGCACCACGAGCGACTCCGAGCGAATCATATGCTCGGTCACGATGCCGACGTCGAAGCCGCCGTCGAGCAGATCGACGCGCTTTTCCGTCAGCGTGACGCGCAGATTCACCTGCGGGAATCTCGCCTGATATTCGGCGAAAAGCGGTGTCAGGCGAAACAGAGAAAAGCTGCCGAGCGCGACGATGCGCAGATCGCCCGCGACTTCCTTCGATGCCGTGGTCGCGCGCGACTCCACTTCCTCGAGTTCGGCGAGCAGCACGCGGCAGCCATCGGCGTATTGCGCGCCGGCCTCGGTCAGCACGACCTTGCGCGTGGTGCGCTGGAAGAGGCGAATGCCCAGATGCTGTTCGAGACTCGACACATGGCGCGTGACTACCGAGGTCGATACGCCGAGCTGCGCGGCGGCCTGCGCGAAGCTGCCCGCATCGGCAACCTTGACGAATGCCTGCATGGCCTGAAAGAGATTGATCATTCGAGTGCAGAAGGTGGTGCAAAAGTGGTGCAAAAAAACCTGGCACTTCCAACTACTATTGGACGAGCGCGCCATCACGCGCGACGACGCGGCCGTTCGCCACCACGAGCTTGCGCGGCGGCCGCGCGACGATTGCATGCGCGAGCGTGTCCGCGTCGACGAGCACGAGGTCGGCGCGTGCGCCCGCCTGCAGACCGTACGCCTCGAAGCCACATGCGCGCGCGGCCACGCTGCTCACGCAATCGAACGCGAGCGCGAGGTCGTCGTCGCGGCGCAGGCCGTTGCGCATCGCGATCAGCATCGCGCGTTCCAGCATGTCGGGCGAGCCGTACGGCGTCCACGTATCGCGGATGCCGTCGTTGCCGCCGAACAGCGTGACGCCGTGCTCGAGGCACGCCTTGAGCGACGGCACCGCCACCGACGGCGGGGCGGTGGTCAGCAGCGCGACGCGCAGATCGGCGAGACGCGCAAGCAGCGCATCGCGTTCGCGCTCGGGCAGCGCGCCGAGACAGAATGCATGACTGACCACGACCTGCCCCTGCATGCCGAGCGCGGCGACGCGATCGAGCAGCAGGCCCAGCGTGAAGGCGCCGACTTCGCCGGGCTCGTGCAGATGAATGTCGATCGGCTTCTGGTGACGCTGCGCGAGGCTGAACGTCAGATCGAGCGACGCGACCGGGTCGCCGTCGATGAGCGCGGGGTCGAGCGCGCCGAGCACGTCGGCGCCCGCCGCAAGCGCGCCATCGAGCAGCGCATCGGTGCCCGGCCGGCCGAGCAGCCCCGATTGCGGAAACGCGACGATCTGCATGTCGAACACGTCGCGCAGCGCGTGACGCGTCGCGAGCACGCCTTCGAGATGACGCAGGCCCGCGTCGGTGTCGATATCGACGTGGGTGCGCAGACGCGTCGTGCCCGCCTCCATGAACGCACGCGCGAGCGCGAGCGACTGGGCGCCCGCATCGTGGCCGCTTTGCGCGCGCCAGCGCCGTTCGTTTTCGATGCGGTCGGTGAGCTTCGGCCCGACCTCGTTGCGATACCAGCGCAAGCCCCAGTTCGTCTTGTCCAGATGCGTATGACCTTCGACGAAACCCGGCAGCAGCAACGCGTCCGCGCCGTCCTCGATGTGCACGCCGGGCTCGCGCGCGAGCCCGGGACCGATTGCGGCGATGCGGCCGCCGGCGATCGACACGTCGACGCGTGCGCCGTCGGCGGTGCGGACGTTCGTAATGAGGGTGGTGTTCGTCATGGAAGGTGGCGTAGTCGTGGTCATAAGCGGCAGATAAAAGTGGATGGAGGGACGAGGGCAACGGCATGCGGCGGCATGCATCGACACGCCGGTGAATGCCTGCAAAAAGACAGCTCATGGAGCCCGCCCGAAGCCCGCCAGCCGGCCAAAAACGCAAGCCGGACGGCCGTTCACGCTATACTCCCGCGTAACTTGCCTTATCGCGAGGCTTGCCTGATACTCAATTGTTACACCCTAATATTCCCGTACGTCGAGTTTAACGCTACAGCATATGAGTACAATTCTTGAAAGTCTCCCGATCGGCCAGAAGGTCGGTATCGCCTTTTCCGGTGGCCTCGACACCAGCGCCGCGCTGCACTGGATGAAACAGAAGGGCGCCGTGCCTTACGCCTACACGGCCAACCTCGGCCAGCCCGACGAAGACGACTACGATTCGATTCCGCGTCGCGCGACGCAATACGGCGCCGCGGGTGCGCGCCTGATCGACTGCCGTGCGCAACTCGTCGCGGAAGGCATCGCGGCTCTGCAATGCGGCGCGTTTCATATCTCGACGGCAGGCGTCACCTACTTCAACACGACGCCGATCGGCCGCGCCGTGACGGGCACCATGCTCGTCGCCGCGATGAAGGAAGACGGCGTCAACATCTGGGGCGACGGCAGCACCTACAAGGGCAACGACATCGAGCGCTTCTACCGCTACGGTCTGCTCGTGAATCCCGACCTCAAGATCTACAAGCCCTGGCTCGACCAGTTGTTCATCGACGAACTCGGCGGCCGCTCGGAAATGTCCGAGTTCATGCGCCAGTCGGGCTTCGACTACAAGATGTCGGCGGAGAAAGCCTACTCGACCGACTCGAACCTGCTCGGCGCGACGCACGAAGCGAAAGACCTCGAAAGCCTCGAGAGCGGCATCAAGATCGTGAATCCGATCATGGGCGTCGCGTTCTGGCGCGACGACGTGCAGATCGCGAAGGAAGAAGTGACGATCCGCTTCGAGGAAGGCCAGCCGGTCTCGCTGAACGGCAAGACGTTCCCGAATGCGGTCGAGCTGCTGCTCGAAGCGAATCGCATCGGCGGCCGTCATGGTCTCGGCATGAGCGACCAGATCGAGAACCGCATCATCGAGGCGAAGAGCCGCGGCATCTACGAAGCCCCGGGCCTCGCGCTGCTCAATATCGCTTACGAGCGTCTCGTCACCGGCATTCACAACGAAGACACGATCGAGCAGTACCGCGAAAACGGCCGCCGCCTCGGCCGCCTGCTGTACCAGGGCCGCTGGTTCGATCCGCAGGCGATCATGCTGCGCGAAACCGCGCAGCGCTGGGTCGCGCGCGTGGTCACCGGCGAAGTGACCGTCGAATTGCGCCGCGGCAACGACTATTCGATCCTCAGCACGAAGTCGCCGAACCTCACGTATCAACCCGAGCGTCTGTCGATGGAGAAGGTCGCTTCGACGTTCTCGCCGCGCGACCGGATCGGTCAGCTCACGATGCGCAATCTCGACATCACCGATACGCGCGACAAGCTGCGTATCTATTCGCAGGTTGGCCTGCTGTCGTCGAACGACGTGTCCGCGCTGCCGCAAGTGAAGTCGGATAAAGAGTAAACGCCGGAGTAAAGGCGAGAATAAACGCGCGAGTCAGTCCGGGAGTCGATCCCGGAGCAAGTCTGCTGGTTCATGATGAGCGGGGAAGGGATGTCCTTCCCCGTCTCCTTCGCATTAAATCCCCCACTGATCCGAATGATCGCCGCTCGCCGCGAGCGCGGATTGCATGCTGCCCGCAAAAAAACCGCATCAGGCGCCAATCAGCTTCAATCCGGCAGGCAGCGACTCCCCGAACACGCGGCCCTCGTCAGCGTTATCGAGCGCGACGGTTTCTTTCACCATCATGATCCACGCGCGCGGCGCGTTCGCCGCGTCGAGCCGCCGCACGACTGCCGCACGCACGTCTTCGGGCAAATCGCGCGAGCGGTCGCCGGTCATGCGGGCGATCTGCACGGCGGCGAACGCCGCGGGGTCGACCTTCTTCCAGTCGAGCTTGAGAATCGCGTCGAGCCATTGCGCGGCGGTCGCGGGCGGCACGACGCTATGCGCGCTGCCGTAGAACGGCTGCCGCGCGCCGATGCGCCCGACCGCCCACCAGCTTTGATGATTTTCCGCAGGCTTCTTTAGGCGCGTCAGCACCGCCTCGCCGAGTTCGATCTTGCGTTCGGCCGGAATCCGTTCGAGCGATGCGCTGAGGCGCACCATATCGGCGAAACCTGTCTTTGCGACATCGAACGGCAGCTTGTGACGCGATTGCGCGGCCTTCTGCAGATAGTCCATCGCGTCGAGCACGCGTAGTTGCTCGTCTTCGCCGAGGCCGCCCGCGGCGCGGCGCCACAGCGTCCACCATTCGGACCAGACCTGGCTGTCGTTGACGTATTGAATGCCGTCGTCGAACAGCGACCACAGTTGCTCGACGCGCCATTCATCGAGCGGATAGCCGAAGCCCGGCCGCACGCAATAGCCCGCCAGATTGAGCCAGAGCCGTTCGTGATCGGCCGTGCGCCGCCTGCGGCGCGCGCGTTCCCATAGCGCGCCGAACAGTTCGCGCAGCAAGGCGCTGTTCCAGCTATCGCGCGGCCCGAGCAGATGTTCGAGCTGCGCGCGCAGCCGCTTGATTTCCTTCGGATCGACGTTTTGCGCGCGCGAGCCGAAGCAGCGGTCGATCAGTTCGATCGCGCGATCGAGCGCGGGATGGCGCTCGTGTGCGGCATCCGCGGGCAGGTCGACCTGCGCGGCGTCGCGGCGCAACTGGAATTCGAGGCGCCAGCGTTGCGCGGGGTCGTCGAGCGCGAGGCAATGGACGTCGAGCGTGCCGACTTCGGTGAGCGTCGTCGCGATTCGCACCGCGGTTTCGCGCGCGCTTTGTCCGTCGCGCGGCTGCACGACGGTCGCGATCGGCGGCAGACGCACGAAGTCGCCGCCCGACAGATCGATCAGCTCGCCGGGCTGATAAGCCGTGTCCGCGCTCGACGACACGAGGTGGAACTGCACCGGATGCCCGAGCCGCAGCGCGAACGTGCGCTCCGCGATCAGAATCTCATGGCCTTCTTCGGTGCCGCGCGGCAGCAGGCAGATGCCGCGTTGCGCCGGAGCGGTGCTCTGCGTTGGGTTCTGTTCCCCGTCGCCACCGGCTTCGTCGAGCACGAGAAAGTAGCTGCGCGGCGAGCCGCCGCCGATTTTCGGCGCGACGCCCGCGCGCGCAAGCGAATAGGCCACCGCGCCGCGCGCGACGGCGACGTCGGGGTTGTCGTTGTGCAGTACGTTGAGCGGTGCGCCGCGCCAGTTGCCGAGCGTCTCCGCGAGACGCCGCGACAGCGCTTCGGCGCGGAATACACCACCGTTGAGCAGCAGCGTGTCAGGCACGGGCAAGGCAGTTTCACCGCCCGCGTCCGGCGAACCCGAACCCGCACCCAACGCCTTGCCCGATTGCGCCGCGAACCGGTCGAGAAACGCCGCGATATGGCGTGTGACCGCCGCGTCGGTCGCATAGGGCAGGCCGAATTCGACGATGGCGCCGCGCAGCCGCCCCGGCCGCTCATGCGCCGCGACCTTCGGAAAGAAACCATCGACGATGATCCGCTCGACCTCGTCGCGCGTGACCTGCGCAGTGCGCGCTCCGCCGATCAGCTTCGAGCCCGCGCCGAGCAGCGTGATCGACGCCGACTCCGGCGCCTGTGCGCCGAGCAGTTGTTCCTTCGCGCCGCGGCAGCGTTCGACCAGTTGCGACAGACTCGCCGCCGACAGCCGCTGCGGCGCCTGCCTATCGGCACTGGAACCGCCAGAGCCACTGGGACCGCCCGGCAGCCGCGCCTCGACGAGATGCGCGAGCGCGAGGTCCATATTGTCGCCGCCGAGCATCAGATGATTGCCGACGCCGATACGCGTGAGGCGCGGCTCGCCATCGTGCAGAGCGACTTCGATCAGCGTGAGATCGGTCGTGCCGCCGCCCACGTCGCAGATCAGCACGAGCCGCGTGTTCGCGAGTTCGCCGGCAAGCCGCTCGCGATGATGAAACAGCCAGTCGTAGAACGCCGCCTGCGGCTCTTCGAGCAGGCGCAGCGACGCGAGGCCGGCAAGCCGCGCCGCTTCGACGGTCAACGCGCGCGCGCCTTCGTCGAACGAGGCCGGCACCGTGAGCACGACGTCCTGCTGTTCGAGCGGCGCGTCCGGAAACTGCTGGTTCCACGCAGCGCGCACGTGCGCGAGGTAGCTCGCGCTCGCCTCGAGCGGCGAGACCTTGCGGACTTCATCGGGGGCGCCCCACGGCAGAATCGGCGCGACGCGATCGACCGACGCGTGCGAGAGCCAGCTTTTCGCGCTCGCGACGAGCCGTCCCGGCACCTGCGCGCCGAGCAGGCGCGCAAGCCGGCCGACCACGACCGGCTGTGCGGCGTCCTGGCCATGCTCCGCGCGCTGACCCGCATTGGCGGACCACGGCAGTTGCAGATCGGCCGCGCTCAGCTCGCCCTCGGCCGCGTGATAGCGCACCGACGGCAACAGCGGCCGCGCGGCGACTTCGCCGGGGCTCACGAGCTGCTCGATCCCGAACACGCGAATCTCGTGCGATCCGGCTTGCGCGTACGCGAGCACCGTGTTGCTGGTGCCGAGATCGATGCCGACGCTGTACCGCTTCATCTGTGCCCTATCTTGCTGATTCACTGACGCGCTGATTCACTGCTCCACTGCTTCACCGGCCATCACCCATGCGCGGCGCCGCGCACATCGAACTCGACTTTCCAGCGCTCATCCGACCCGCGCGGAATCGCTTCGAGTTCGAGCGTGCCGGCCTCGGTCACGCGCGCATGCAGCTTCACCGGCACGACTTCTCCGGCGGTGCGGCCGGCCGCGGGCAGCGATGCCTCGATTTCCTCGAGTTCCTGTAGCTCCTCGGGGCCCCAGTAGTCGAGCAGCGTGCCGACCTGATCCTGACGACGCACCGACGAGCCGAAGAAGCGGAAATGCACGGGCTCGCCGACGACCAGCCCGAACTCCTGCGCGGGCAACTCGGCATCGGTGCCTTCCTCCATGCCGAACGGCGCGACGCACAGCGCCTGCACCGGCGGTTCGAGCCCAGGCACGGCCGGCATCGCCGATTCGATCGCGATGTAGTACGCGCGCGCGGTGCCGCCGCGAATCCGCACGCCGCGCCCGCGCCGCACGTAGCCGTAGTAGGCCGCGCCGCGCGCGACCGCGAGATCGAGGTCCGCGCCTTCGAGCAGGCGCGCGCTCGCCGCGCCTTCGGCCGCGAGCCAGCCATTGAGCGTGCCCATGATGCGCTCGACGAGCAGCGCCGACTTGAACACGCCGCCGTTGAACAGCACCGCGGTCGGATGCAGGAAGCTCGCGTCTGGCGCGACGTGCTCGCGCAGACCTTCGAGTTCGGCCAGCGCGCCGACCTGACGGCCGAGGAACGCCGCCAGATGCCGCGTGATGCCCGCGTCCTGCGCATACGGCAGGCCGAGCTGCGTGAGACCGGCGCGCGCGCGGCTCACCGGACGCGCGGCGCTGTCCACTTGCGGGAAAAAGCCGTCGAGGATCGTCTGCGTGAGTTCCGCGCGCGTGAGTTCGGTGCGGATCGACCCACCGATCAGCTTCGAGCCGCGACTCGGCACGACGAGCGGCACCGTGTCGGTGGCGGGGTCGCTGAGCAGCGTTTCCTTCGCCGAGCGGCACGCATAGGTGAGGGCGCGCAACTGCCACGCGTCGGCCTGCGTGCCCTGCGCCGCGAGCTTGCGCGCGACCACGTGCGCGAGCGCGAGGTCCATGTTGTCGCCGCCGAGCAGGATGTGCTCGCCGACCGCGACGCGATGCAGTTCGAGGTTGCCGTCGCGCTCGATCACCGCGATCAGCGAGAGGTCGGTCGTGCCGCCGCCCACATCGACGACGAGGATGATGTCGCCGACCTTGACCTGCTTGCGCCACTCGCCGCCGCTCTTCTGGATCCAGCTATAGAGCGCCGCCTGCGGTTCTTCGAGCAGCGTCATACGCGTCAAGCCCGCGGCCTCGGCCGCTTCGGCGGTCAGCTCGCGCGCGGCCGGATCGAACGAGGCGGGGATCGTCACCGTGACGTCCTGCTCGCCGAACGGCGCGTCCGGATGCGCGTGATCCCATGCTTCGCGCAGATGCGTCAGATAGCGCACCGAGCTTTCGAGCGGCGAGACGCGCGCGACTTCGGGCGGCGCATCGTTCGGCAGAATGCCCGCGCGACGGTCGACGCCCGGATGGCACAGCCAGCTCTTCGCGCTCGACACGAGCCGGATCGGCGTGCCCGCGCCGCGGCTGCGCGCGAACTCGCCGACCGCGAAGTCGCGCTCGCCGGTCCACGGCAGATGGAGGTCGCCCGAGGCCAGTTCGTCGGGGTGGGGCAGATAGAGGAACGAGGGCAGCAGCGGCAGATCGTCGATTGCGCCGGGACCCGTGAGTTGCGCGATCGGCAGCACGCCCTGGGCGGTTTTCTCGCCGTCGCTCGCGTGCGTGTCCACATAGGAGAGCGCGCAATGCGTGGTGCCGAGATCGATGCCGATGGAATAGCGTGCGTCGCTCATAGCTCCACCTCGGCCGGTGCGATGACTTTCGCGTTGTGGCCGTCCGCGAGCTTCGGCAGACGGACCTCGTCGACGCGCCAGCCGCGATGGCTGATGCTGCCCTTGAACGGCGCGCTGCCGACGACGTTGCCGGTCAGGCGGATCGAGCTTGCGTCGAAGCCTTCGGGCAGCGTGACGCGGCTGCCCTCGGCTTCGTCGCGCACCGGGAGGATCGTGAAGTGCTCGCGCAGCGTCGCGCGGCAGCCTTCGTGCACGAGGCGCGCGGCGGCGCCGATGTCGGCGTCGCTATAGCCCTTGATGTCTTCCTCGACGAAATCGATAAAGCGCGCGTCGCGTTGCAGCAGGCCGAGCAGTTGCAGCGCGGCGTCGGGCGTGGCTTCCTTCAGCACGGGCGCGGCGGGTGGTTTCGGCTGCGGGGCGGGTGTCGCGGCGGGAGATGACGTACGCGTGGGCGTAGGCGCGGACGCCGGGCTGGCCGGTTCGCCGTTGCGCAGACGCAGCACGCTGGCGGCGAAATCGCCATTGCCGAGAATGCTGAAAAACGTGCCGACGGCCAGCGAAATGCGGCCGAGGAAGGATGGGTTCGTATCGCTCATAAAGGCTCCTGATCTGCTCTGTTAAAGGACGAGCGGTCCTCGCCGCGCCGCGCACGCCAGGCTGCGAAGCGCTGACGGGCCGGGCGGGGCCGTGATGTTGCGGATCGGCGCGCGGCCAGCAACGCCCGCTGCGGCCGATGCTGCAGCCGTCGAGCCGATGGACGGCCCAGAGGCGCTTCGCGAGCCGGTTGGCCGCGCGTGCGGCGCGCGCAAAACCCGTATTTTGCCTTGCGGCGCGCCCGACGCGGGCAAAGCCGGCAATTCTAGCGGGCAATGGGGTGGGATTGGCGGGGAGTTGGGGGCAGGGCGTGTTTCGCGCAGACGCTTGCGGCGCGAGGTTGGCGTGCTGCGGGCGAGCGGTGGATCGCGTTTAAGCCAGACTACCTGCCGCCCGCATCGCCGTCTTTCGATTTCGCCCCATCCCAGTTCATGCGATGACGATTGACGGTTTCCGTATGCCGCGCATCGTCTTCGGTGTGCAGATAAAGACTCGTCGTATTCAGCGATACATGGCCGAGATTGTCGCGGATCGTGCGCAGATCGACGCCGCCGTCGGCCTGATGCGAGCCCGCCGTATGTCGCAGCCAGTGCGCCGACGCGCGCTCGAGTTCGTCGGCGCGATCGGAGAATTCCGGGCCGCGCGCGCGTAGCCACGCAGCCGCGCCCGCAAAGATGCCCTTGATCGCATCGTGGATCGCCGAGCGGGACAGGCAGCGGTACCTGCCCTTGAACGGCAGCACGAGCGGCGTTTCCTCGGCGCGAGTCGGCAGGGCGGCAAGGCCATTGAGCGTCCGGTAGCTGCGCAGCTCCTCGACCAGTTCGGCCGATACCGGCACGATGCGCTCCTTGTCGCCCTTGCCGAGCGTTTCGAGCCACCACTGGTCCTGGCCGTCGGTGCTGAGCCTTCTGAAGAACTGCCCCATCTGTCCACCGGCGACTTCCGAAATCCGCATGCCTTGCAGATAAAACAGCGTGGTCAGCCAGCGGCAGCGCGCGTAGTACGCGCGCTGCGCGTCGGTGTCCTGCGGCAGTTGCTCGACGAACAGCTTGACCTCGTCCCACAGCGACGTCGACAGATAGCGCGTAACCCGCGGTGCCGAGCGCTTCGCGCGTTGCCGCAGCAACGCCATCGGATTGCCGCGCAGATAACCCGCGTTGACGAGCCACGTGAACATCGCGTTCAGGATGATCAGCGCCTGGCGCTGGCTCGCCGGCGAGAGCGGACCATTGAATGGCCGCCAGCGTTCGTCGGCCCGCGCGAACTTGCCGCCGCTCGCCGATACCCAGCGCGTGGCCGGCTGCGGATCGGCGATAAACGCCTTGAACAGCAGCAGGTCCTCATGCGTGAGCGACGACAACGGCTTGCCGAGCTGCACGACGGCCCACAGCAGGAGCCGCTCGGCTTCCTTGCGGTAATTGTCGAAGGTGGTTTTGGTATCCGCGTAATTGGAAAGCCATGCGCGCACGGCGTCCAGATCGTTGCGCGCCGACAGCTGCGAGCTTTCGGCCGCGCCGCGATTGGTGCCGTCGCGGCCATCGAGCATTTCCGGCACGACGAGCGATTCGACGGGCTGGACAGTGGCGAGTTCGGCGTGAGAGGCGGCTTTCGGCAAGGCTTTGGACACGATTCGGAGGGCTCCTGAGGGCGAACGCCGGTTGCGTAATTCTGCTCCGCTCAAGCGCTTTCAGACAGACTTGCCTGATGAAAACCCGCTGTTTCAGGCGAAACGCGCAACGCTATCACACAGTCGGCTTTGTCTGGCGCAAAAGCGGGCGTCGACGATGGCAGGGCACCGGTGAAAATCGCCCGCATCGCTATTTTTCGCGGCCTGCCAATGCTGCCGATACCCGCTCGCGCAACGCCGGTAAAACGTCGGCGTCGAACCACGGATTGCGCTTGAACCACGCGATATTGCGCGGCGACGGATGCGGCAGCGGCATGATTCGCGGCCCAAAATCGGACCACCGGACGAGCGTATCCGTCAAGGTGGGGCCGTATGCGTCACCGAGACCGAAACGCTGGGCGTACTGCCCAACCAGCAGCGTCAGCCGGACCGAGCTCAGGTGGCCGAGCAACTCGCGATGCCAGCGCGCGGCGCACGCGGGCAGTGGCGGCAGATCGCCGCTCGGGCCGCGTCCCGGAAAACAGAAGCCCATCGGTACGATGGCGAATTTCGAAGCGTCGTAAAAGGTGGCGTCGTCGACGCCGAGCCATGCGCGCAGGCGTGTACCGCTCGCATCGCTCCATGGAACGCCCGACGCATGCACCCGTGCGCCCGGCGCCTGGCCAACGATCAGAATGCGCGCCCGAACGGACGCGGCCAGCACCGGCCGTGGCGGGTGCGGCAGCGTCGGCGCGCACAGGGTGCAGGAGCGAATGTCGCGAAGCAGGGCTTCGAGCGCGGTGGATTTCGTGACAGCCATGCTATGGAGCGAAGTGACTGACGCGCGGCCGTGCCGTCATCTCGCGTCGTAATCGTGTCGTAGATCGTTTCGTAGATCGTGTTGTGAAGCGGCTCAGCTCTGGGGCTGCGCCGGATAGATCAAGGTGCCGTCGGCCTGGATCTGCGCCTCCGGCGTCATCGTCGCCACGCTTGTGTGATGCGCGTCCATGATATGCAGCACGGTTTCGCGGCGGGCCAGCAGATAGTCCGCAATGATACGCCGGTGGCAGCGCCACCAGACCGCTTCGGAGCACATGATCGCGCACGGCTGACGATGACCGAGTTCGAGGAGCTGCGCGAGTCCATCGCGAAACGCGTCGCTCATTGCATAGTCCGCGTAATTGCGGAAGGCCGGATGGGTCCAGTACATATTGGGCGACGGCGCATCGTCCTTGCGCTTGCCGCGGCGTCCGCCCAACGCCGCCAGATGCACATAGCCGATATGCTCGGGCGCGAGCGCCGCCGGCAGCGTGTCGCGATTGAACTGCGGGTTGGTTCGCGAGCGCGGAATGCTACGCACGTCGACGAGCGTTGCAATCTGCTCGTTTTTCAGCAGCCCGACGAATTCCTCCAACGGGCGGGTCGAATGGCCGATCGTGAAAAAGGGGCGTTTCATCAGTGCCTCGTCAGCTTCGATGTGAGGACCATGACAAGTTTATAACGTGTGACCTTGCCACGAGCCGCGCCTATGCTGATGAAAGACGGCTGCCCGCGATCGCCGGCGCGTTGACCGGCCGCCGTCAACGTTGATGAAGGAGAGCGCGATGCGAGCGATGGTGTTCGACGGCGGTTCAGCGACGCTGAACGAACGGGATGTGCCGGACCCGATACCCGGCCCTGGGCAGATCCTGATCGACGTTCATGCGTGCGGCGTGTGCCGCACGGATCTTCATCTGGTGGATCGTGAGCTCGAGCATCCGAAGCGGCCGGTGATACCGGGCCACGAAATCGTCGGCGTGGTGGCCGCACTGGGCGAGGGCGTGAGCGGGTTCGTGGTGGGCGAGCGCGTCGGTGTGCCGTGGGTCGGCCGCACCTGCGGCCATTGCGGCTACT
Source organism: Paraburkholderia susongensis (assembly GCF_900177725.1). Classification (GTDB taxonomy): domain Bacteria; phylum Pseudomonadota; class Gammaproteobacteria; order Burkholderiales; family Burkholderiaceae; genus Paraburkholderia; species Paraburkholderia susongensis. Next base: position 65,588 of record NZ_FXAT01000002.1, read on the forward strand.
GCCTGTCCGCGCGCGAGAATCTGTGTGACGACGCCGGCTTCACCGGCTACACGATCGACGGCGGCTATGCCGAGCGTACCGTCGCCGACAGCCGTTACTGCTTTCATCTGCCGTCGCACTACAGCGACATCGAAGCCGCGCCGCTGCTGTGCGCCGGCCTGATCGGCTATCGCACGCTGAACATGGCGGGCGACGCGCAACGGCTCGGCATCTACGGTTTCGGCGCCGCCGCGCATATCGTCGCGCAGGTGGCGCGTCATCAGCAGCGCAGCGTGTATGCGTTCACGCGTCCCGGCGATCAAGCGGCCCGGCAACTCGCGCTGCGTCTCGGTGCGGCATGGGCCGGCGGCAGCGACGAGATGCCGCCCGTCGAACTCGACGCGGCGCTGCTGTTCGCGCCGGTCGGCGCGCTCGTGCCGCAGGCGCTGCGCGCGGTCGCGAAAGGCGGCGTGGTGGTCTGCGGCGGCATCCATATGAGCGACATTCCGTCGTTCCCCTATGCGTTTCTGTGGGGCGAGCGGCGCGTCGTATCGGTCGCGAACCTGACGCGCGACGATGGGCTGTCGTTCATGCGTATCGCGGACGCAACCCGTCTCGCGATAGAAACGACCACTTATGCGTTGAGCGATGCGAACCGCGCGCTCGACGATTTGCGCAACGGCAGGCTGACCGGCGCGGCGGTGCTCGCGATCCGGTGACGCTCGACGCGGATCGAACCGCCGGCCGCATCGTGGCCGATGATGCAAGCGTGGCGATTTCCCGCCTACTCCATCGTCACCACGATCCGCCCATCCACCGTGCCGTCGCGCAGCGCACCCAATATCGTATTGATGTTCTCGATCCGGTCGCGATGGATATGCGCGCGCACGCTGCCTTGCGCCGCGAAGTCGAGCGACTCCTGCAAATCGCGTCGCGTACCGACAATCGATCCGCGCACGGTAATGCCGTTGAGCACGGTCGAAAAAATCGGCAACGGGAAATCGCCGGGAGGCAGCCCAACCAGCGACACCGTGCCGCCACGGCGCAGCATGCCGAGCGCCTGCGCGAACGCGCCGCGCGAGACGGCGGTCACGAGCACGCCATGCGCGCCGCCGATTTCCTTCTGGATCACAGCCGCGGGGTCTTCGGTGCTCGCGTTGATCGCGAGCTTCGCGCCGAGCTTGCGCGCGAGCGCGAGCTTGTCCTCGGCGACATCGACGGCGGCCACGTGCAGCCCCATCGCAATCGCGTACTGCACCGCGACGTGGCCGAGCCCGCCGATACCCGAGATCGCGAGCCACTGGCCGGGCCGCGCCTCCGTCACGCGAATGCCCTTGTAGACCGTCACGCCCGCGCAGAGGATGGGCGCGATTTCGTCGAATGCCACGTTCTCGGGCAGATGCCCGACGTAGTTCGGATCGGCCAGCACGTATTCCGCATAGCCGCCGTTGACCGAATAGCCGGTGTTCTTCTGCTCGTGGCAGAGCGTTTCCCAGCCGCTCAGGCAGTGCTCGCAGTGACCGCATGCGGTATAGAGCCACGGCACGCCAACGCGATCGCCTTCCTTGACCGCCTTGACGCCGCTGCCGGCCGCCGCGACATAGCCGACGCCCTCGTGTCCGGGGATAAAAGGCAGGGACGGCTTGACCGGCCAGTCGCCGTCGGCGGCATGCAGGTCGGTGTGGCAAACGCCCGAGGCCTTGATGTTGACGAGAATCTGTCCCGGTCCGACCTCCGGGACCGGCACTTCTTCGATGCGCAGCGGCGCGCCGAACTGATGAACGACAGCGGCTTTCATTTGAAGGGTCATGTCATGCTCCTCGAAATGGCCTGTCCAGTATTTTCGTGCGGCCCGCGGCTCGGTGATTGACGAAGATCAAGCGAAGCGGACAAACGCTACTCGCGCTACTCGTGCGGACGCGAGCGGCACGAAGCGATGAACCTGCGGTGCAGCCGCGCGGAGTGGCAAAACATCCAGCGAACACACGCGATGCCACGCAATGCGCCGAAGCCGGGGCGCGGATGACGATGGACAGGCGTTTTTCGTCCCGCACCGTGAACGTCGGCTTGTCCCGCTCCGGATCAATGACGCCCTCGAGGATCAGAGGAAAGCGGTGACGTGATGCATTGTAGTGCCGTAGCACTCGCGAGGCAGCGTCCGAACGTGCACATCCCTTGCTCCCGGCTCGCGCAGTCTCGAAGTGTTCGCCGTCTTCCTGGATCAACAGCGCAGCGTCGCACACGGCATTCAGCGGTGACGGAAGCTTCCCGCGACCGGCGGATTCCGCGCGTCACGCACGCATAGGGCCCAGGGTATACGCAAGCTTGGTCACACTTGACACTGTATTTTGGATCCAGGATATTGATACCACGATCCCGCTTCGGATTCTTTCTGAACAGGCTGGTCCCGTTGGTCCCGTTGGTCCCACTGGTCCCTTTCCCTGGGAGCTCCACATGTCACCGATTGCAGCCCGGCTCGAGCGTCTTCCGTTCAGCCGCTTTCACTTCAAGCTGCTCATCATGGGCGGTCTGGGCTTCATGTTCGAAGCCATCGACGCAGCCATCATCGCGTTCATCCTGCCCGTCGTCCGCACGAAGTGGCATCTGACCAGCTTCGAGACGGGGCTGCTCGGCAGCAGTACCTACGTCGGCTTTCTGGTCGGCGCGCTGCTCGCGGGCCTGCTGGGAGACCGTTTCGGCCGGCGCGTCGTGATGATGTGGGCATTGACGTTTTTCTGCGTGCTGACGTTCATCAACGCGTTCGTGAACGACTGGCACACCTTCGCGCTGCTGCGGGCCATTGCCGGTATCGGGATGGGCGCCGAGGGCGCGATCATCGCGCCGTTCCTGGTCGAGTTCGTCAGCAACCGCTATCGCGGCGCGTTTACCGGCGCGCTCGCCGGATTTTTCTCGTTCGGCTTCGTGGCCGCCGCGCTGATCGGCTATTTCGTGATTCCGCTGAATCCGGAAGGCTGGCGCATCGCGCTGATCATCGTCTCGGTACCGGTGGTCGTGCTGCTGTGGTGGCGCCGTTCGCTGCACGAGTCGCCGCGCTGGCTGGAGCTTCACGGCCGCCACCAGGAGGCCGAAGCCGTGGTCGCGGACATCGAGCGGCAGATCGAGCGCAGCGGGGTGACATTGCCTGCGGTCACGCCAGTGGCAGGCGGCACGGTCAGCTTCGAGCAGTCCAGTTCGTTCTTCGGCAACCTGAAACTGCTATGGAAGCCGCCGCTCGCCAGAACGACGCTGATGAGCTGGTGTTTGTGGCTCTCCGTCACGTTCTGCTCGTATGCGTTCTTCGTCTGGATTCCCAGTCTGCTGGTTCAGCATGGCATGACCATCACGAAGAGCTTTTCCGTCTCCATCGTGATCTACCTCGCGCAGATTCCGGGCTATTACTCGGCTGCGTACTTCTGCGAGAAGCTCGGCCGCAAGACGACGATCGTCTCCTATATGGCGATGGCCTGCGTCGCGGGTATCTGGCTGGCCAGCGCGGGCAGCGACACGTCGATCGTGCTCGCGTCGACGTTCATGTCCTTCGCGATGAACGGCGTGAACGCCGGTGAGTATGCCTATACGCCCGAAGTGTTCCCGACGCACCTGCGCGCAACGGGCATGGGAACGGCATCCGCGTTCGGCCGGATCGGCGCGATCTGTTCGCCGATGCTGGTGGGCTATATCTATCCGCTGTGGGGTTTCGCCGGCGTGTTTGGGATGACGACCGTCATTCTGCTGATTGGCGCGCTCGCCGTGATTTTCCTCGGTGTATCGACGCACGGCAGAACCCTCGAAGAAATCGCGGAAACCGAATACGGTTCGATGCGCGCCGAAGCACAAGGCAGCGCGCTTGGAACGGCGAAATGAGGAGAGCTTCGTGAGAGACGCAAACTTCGCACTGATACTGCGCGCAATCGGGCGCGTCGCCCGCCTGCAGCAGGAAGTCGATACCGTCGCCGGTGATCGCGACGGGGATGGCGCCGGCGATCGCGTCGGAAATGGCGCAGAGCGGGTCTGGCATGAGTTCGAGCGCTCGCTCACCGAAGTATTCGGGCAACGGCTCTTCACCGTGCTCGCGTATGACGAGACCTCGAGCCGCCTCGGCCGCTTGCATAGCAACCGCCTCGACATCAATCCGGTGGGCGGCCTCAAGCGGGTGACGCAAAGCCGCTGGTCGGACCAGGTTCTGCGTCGCGGCGAGATCTTCGTCAGCTCGACCCGTGAAGACATCAAGGCGGTGTTCTCGGAGTACGAGACGCTGTGGTCGATCGGCTGCGAGAGCGTACTGAACATTCCGGTGCGCAGGAACGGCGTCACGCTCGGCACGATGAATCTGCTCGGCGAAGCCGGTCTGTATGACCATGCCGATATCGAGCTGGCGTACATATTCGCGCAGCTGGCGGTTGCGCCGCTCGAAGATCAGGTTCAAAGAATCCGCGGACTCGAAGACCCGGACTTCATGGAACAGGTGTAGTCACGTACATGACCCAGCATGCTCAGAACGCCAACCCAACCTCCGACGTCGTGGTGATCGGCGGCGGAATCATCGGTCTCGCCTGCGCATGGTCCGCGCTGCGTGACGGCGCTAGCGTCACCGTCATCGATCGCGATTTCGAAGGCGACCGCACGTCGCACGGCAACGCGGGCGGTATCGCCGTGACGGAGAGCACCCCCATTGCGGTGAACGGGCTGTTCACGAAGGCGTTGAAATGGCTCGTCGATCCGCTGGGACCGCTGTCGCTCGACTGGAAACATCTGCCGGCCGCCTGGCCCTGGTTCATGGCATTTCGGCGCACGGCAAACAAGGAGCGCTTCAGGGAAATCTCACTGGCGCTGGCGAGCCTGAACAACCGCGTGTACGACGACATCGTTCCGATGTTCGAGGACGTCGGCGCGATGGACAGCTTCTACCGTCGCGGCGCGCTGACGGTCTACGAGACCGGCGAAGCGTTCGCGGCCGACCAGCACGAGTGGGCATTCAAACGCGAACTGGGCGTGCGCTGGCACGCGATGTCCGCCGATGAGATTCGCGAATACGAACCGTCGCTCGCGCCGGTGTTCCGGCACGGCGTGTTTCTCGACGACTGGTCGCACATCGGCGATCCGAAACGGCTCGTCACGCAACTGCGTGATCGGGTGAAACAGCTTGGCGCCACGTTTGTCGCGGGCACGGTGCAGGCGCTCGATTTGGCCGACGCACTCGCACCCGCCGCGGTGATCGGGACCGGCGAGCGGGTGAAGGGCCGCCGCATGGTCGTGGCGACGGGCGCGTGGTCCGCGTCGCTTGCCGCGTCGATCGGCGATCGCGTGCTGCTCGACAGCGAACGAGGCTACAACATGACGCTTCCGTCGCATGGCATCGGCCTGTCGCGTGAAGTGATCTTTGCTGAACGCAAGTTTGTCGCGACGCCGCTGGATATCGGTCTGCGCATCGGCGGAGCCGCCGAATTCGCCGGCCTTGAAGCGCCGCCGAACTACCAGCGCAGCGAAGCATTGCTCGCGCTCGGCAAGCGCTTCCTGCCGGACATCAACGACGCCGGCGCGGTGAAGTGGATGGGGCATCGTCCGGCGACGCCGGATTCACTGCCTGTGATCGGCTCTTCGCCGCGCGCACCGTCCGTCATCTACGCGTTCGGCCACGGTCATCTCGGCCTCACGCAGTCGGCAACGACCGGCGCGCTCGTCGCGGACCTGCTGGCCGGCCGAACACCTGGAATCGACCTTGAACCGTATTCGATCAAGCGATTCCAGAATTGACGAGGCCACCGCGACCTCGATTGATCCGCGGGATCTCCCGCCTCTCATTGTCCGTTTTTATTTTTTCTGAAAAGGAGTCGCCATGAAAGTCAACTGGCAAGGTGTTTTCCCCGCTGTGACGACGAAGCTCAAGGAGGATGGTTCGCTCGATCATGATGCCATCAAGTCCGGTCTGAACCGCCTGATCGACAGTGGCGTCGGCGGTGTCGTGATGATGGGCATGGTCGGCGAAAGCGCGCAGCTCACGCAGGAAGAAAAGCGCACGGTGATCCGCCTGGCGGTGGAAACCGTCAATGGCCGCGTGCCGGTGATCGCGGGTCTGGCCGAAACCAACACGGCGAGCGCGGTCCAGTATGCGAAGGATGCGCAGGCGCTCGGCGTGCAGGGCCTGATGGTCTTTCCGGGGCTGACGTACAAGTCCGACCCGCGGGAAACGATCGCGTATTTCAGGACCATCGCGCAGGCCTCCAGCCTGTCGATCCTGCTCTATAACAATCCGCGCGGCTATGGCGTGGACCTGACGCCGGATGTCGTCGCGGAACTGCTGAAGGAGCCGACGATTGAAGCGCTGAAGGAAGAGACGTACGACACGACCCGCGTGACCGACCTGATCAACCGTTTCGGCGAGCGGCTCGCGGTGGTGTGCGGCGTCGACGATCTGGTGCTCGAGTCGGCTGCGCTGGGCGCGAAATGCTGGGTGTCGGGCATGGCCAACGCGGTGCCGCGCGAATCGGTCGAGCTGCTGAAGCTGGCTGTCGCCGGCGACTATGAACGGGCCCGCAAACTGTATCGCGCGCTGATCGATCTGTTCCATCTCGACACGCACGTGAAGCTCGTGCAGTACATCAAGCTGGCCGAGAACATCACGGCCGGCTATGCGGAAACCGTGAAAGCGCCGCGTCTCAAGCTCGAAGGAGCAGAGCGCGAGAAGGTGGTGGCGATCGTCGAGAAGACGCTGGCGAACGTGCGCGCGTTGTCGAAGTAAGCGGGCGAGGCCTATGAAATCGACATTCTTTTGCATCGACGGACACACGTGCGGCAATCCGGTCCGGGTCGTCGCCGGGGGCGCGCCCCGGCTCGAGGGCGCGAACATGATCGAGCGGCGCGCGCACTTCGAGCGCGAATTCGACTGGATCCGCACCTCGCTGATGTTCGAGCCGCGCGGCCACGAAGTGATGTCGGGCAGCATTCTTTATCCGCCGACGCGTCCTGACTGCGATGTCGCGATTCTCTTTATCGAGGTGAGCGGCTGTCTGCCGATGTGCGGCCACGGCACGATCGGCACCGTGACGAGCGCCATCGAACATGGCCTCGTGCGGCCGCGCGAACCAGGCGTGCTGCGCCTCGATACGCCGGCGGGCGTCGTGGTCGCGCGCTACAGGATGGATGGCGACCACGTCGATTCCGTGCAGCTCATCAACGTGCCGTCGTTTCTGCACTCGACGGATCTGACGGTCGAGGTCGACGGGCTCGGTGAAATCCGCTTCGACGTCGCGTATGGCGGCAACTTCTACGCGATCGTCGAGCCGCAGGCGAACTACGCGGGTCTGCATACGCTCAAGCCTTCGGACATCCAGCGTCTCAGTCCGATCCTGCGCCAGAAGGCGAACGAAAAGTACCCGTTCGTTCATCCGGAGAAGGCTGAAATCCGCGGGCTCAGTCACGTGATGTGGACCGGCGAACCGACGGTCGCTGGCGCGAGCGCGCGCAACGCGGTCTTCTACGGCGACAAGGCCATCGACCGCTCGCCGTGCGGCACCGGAACGTCGGCACGCATGGCGCATCTGGTCGCGAAAGGCAAGCTGAAGATCGGCGAGCGCTTCGTGCACGAAAGCATCATCGGCACGCTCTTCAACGGTATTGCGGAAGAGGCGGCGAAGGTCGGCGAATTCGACGCGATCATCCCGAGCATCGAAGGGTGGGCTCGCGTCACCGGCCATAACACGATCTTCGTCGACGATCGCGATCCGCTTGCCAGAGGCTTCCTGCTGAAATGACCCACTGCGGTCCCGCGCTTGCGCGGGCCGCGAAACCACTCGTTGGGGAATCCGAATGTTGATCCTGAAAAACGCGCGCGTGCTGGACGTCAATCACGAACACGACACGGCGCCGTATTCCATTGTCGTCGACGGGGACGTGATCAGAGACGTCACCCGCGAGCCCGTGTCGATCGAAGGCGCGCAGGTGATCGACGTGGGCGGCAAAACGGTGATGCCCGGCATGATCGATTGTCATGCGCACGTCATTGCTTCGGTGGCTCACCTCGGCAATAACGGACGTTTGCCGAACACCTTTGCCGTGCTGCGCGCAGTGCCGATTCTCGCCGGCATGCTCAACCGCGGCTTCACGACCGTGCGGGACGCGGGCGGCGCCGACTATGCCTTGTCGCGCGCGATCGAGGAGGGGGTGATCGCCGGGCCACGTCTGTTCGTTGCCGGCAAGGCGTTGTCGCAAACCGGCGGTCACGGCGACTTCCGCGAGCGCTTCGATAACTCCGATCCCGATCCGTGCGGATGTCATCGCAACCTGGGTGCGATCGGCCGTATCGTCGACGGCGTGGACGACGTGCGCAAGGCGGTCCGCGAAGAGATGCGCGCGGGTGCGCACCATATCAAGATCATGGCCTCGGGGGGCGTCGCGTCGCCGACCGATCCGATCGGCAATCTGCAGTTCTCGGTTGACGAGATCAAGGCGATCGTCGAGGAAGCGGCGTCGCATCAGACGTACGTGATGGCGCATGCGTACACGCCCAAAGCCATCTCGCGCGTGGTCAGGCTGGGCGTGCGTACGATCGAACACGGCAATCTCATCGACGAGGAAGCCGCGGCGGTGATGGCGGAGCATGGCGCGTTCGCGGTGCCCACGCTGGTCACCTACGACGCAATGAAGCGGGTCGGCGCACAGTCAGGCGTGACTGAAAGCGCGCTCGCGAAAAACGAAAACGTTCGCGTGCAGGGCCTGAAGGCGCTGGAACTGCTCAAACGCTCGGGCGTGAAAATGGGACTGGGCACCGACCTGCTCGGCGACATGCATCAGTACCAGAGCGACGAACTGACGATTCGCGCCGGCATTCTCGGCGCGTTCGAAACTCTCTGCCAGGCCACGGCCATGGGTGCGGAAATCGTCGGGCAACAAGGGCGCCTCGGTGTCGTCTCTGCCGGTGCTTACGCGGACCTGCTCGTCGTCGACGGCGACCCGCTGAAGGACATCAGCGTGCTGACCGGGCAGGGCGAACGTATTGCCGGGGTGATGAAAAACGGCACCTGGGTGCGCGAAGCGTTGCGGTGACGCCGCATTGTTCATTGGATTTTGGATCCGAAAGCCGACACCGTGATAGCATCATCGCTGTATCCAGAATCCCGTAATGAAGCCGATCATGCCTCCGGTATCCGCCAAGCGTCCTGCCAGAAATGCATCCACGATGAATGAAATCATCGCGGAGGAAAACACGCGAAAAATCGTCCGGCCCACCACGGTCGAACTGGTGACGACCGCGGTCCGCCAGCGGATTCTGAGCGGCGAACTGGCGCCCGGCGAGGTACTGCGCCAGGAGGCGCTCGCGGAGGAACTGGGCGTAAGCCGCGTGCCGGTGCGCGAGGCCATTACGCGCCTGACCGCCGAGGGGCTTCTGACCAGCGTGCCGCACAAGGGCGCCTACGTGGCGGAGTTGTCGATCGACGAAGTCAAGGAAACCTTCGACATCCGGCTGCGTCTCGAACCCTGGATCTTTTCGGAAGCGATTCCGCGCATCACCGAAGCCGAGATCGGCAAGGCCGTGCGACTCGTCAAGGAAATGGACAACGCGGATTCGGGTGTCTGGGGGCAACTGAACTGGCGCCTGCACGAAACGCTTTATCTGCCGGCGCAGCGCGACATCACGTTGCAGATGCTGCGGGTGCTGCACGATCGCAGCGACCGTTATTTCCGTTTCCAGGCTGTGCAGGTGCCGATTCGCGAGCAGTCCCACGACGAACACATGGCATTGATCGAAGCCTGCCGGAAGCGGGACGCGAAGCTCGGCGCCAAACTGCTCGAGCAACACGTGAAAACGGCCGCGCAGCAGATCATGTCGGTCGTGCAGGCGGTCGTGTCACGCTGATCTACACAGCGCACGGCCGGGCGAGGCGGTGGAAATTGCGGTCGAAGTAGACAAGCCCGTCGCCGTCGCTGCGCACGCGGATATGGGTCGCCTTCACGAAGATGACCGAGTGCGAGCCGACGTCCTTGCACTCGACGATCTCGCCCTGCAGGCTCGCGAGTGCATCGCGCAGCACGGGCACGCCGTGCTCGCCTTCGTCCCATAGCGGCAGGTCGAAGCGCGCGTCCATCGGCAACTGTGTGAGACCCGCGAAGTGCTTCGCGAGCAGTTCGTGCTCGCCGGGCAGCACGTTCACGCAGATGCGGCTATTGCCCGCGAACGCGGTATGCATCGCGCTGGAACGGTTCAGGCAGATGAGCAGCGTAGGCGGCGAATCCGTCACGGAGCAAACAGCGCTCGCGGTGATGCCGCAGCGGCCGAGCGGACCGGCCGTCGTGATCACGTTGACCGCCGCGGACAGATGCGCCATCGCCTGGCGAAATTGCTTGCGCTCGTCGTTCACGGGGAGCGGGGTCGGGCAGGATGTATTGGCCATGTGTGTTGTTCCGTGCAATGACGTTGCTTTCATAGGCACCAGCGTGGGCATCAGCGTGGACATCAGCGCGCATTCGCCGAGATCGCACCGGGATCGCGCTGAGCATGATTCAAGCGTACGGCAAGCACCGCGCGAAAAATATTGTCACGAATCGCCCGCGCGCTGGCGTCGCTCCCAAGGCGTCTAAAGGTTTCACCAGGAGGCGCGCGAGCGCCTGGGATCCGCCTGGGGAAATTACCGTGAAATTACATGTAGCGCGGCTTTTCAGGGCTTTTTCGGCTGGTTATGATGGAATGCAACTGCGCGAACGCGAAGATGAAATGAGGCGGCACAGGGCACGTCTCACGGCGTTTCGCAACGAACCATAACGGAGAGAGAGCAAGTGACCTTACCTGCTCCGGTCATCTACATCGTCGACGACGATAACGGCATGCGCACCTCGTTGGCATGGCTGCTGGAGTCGGTCGGCGTGAAATCGGAAGGGTTCGCCAACGCAACCGATTTTCTGCGCGCATTCGATCCGGACATCCCCGCGTGTCTGGTGCTCGACGTGCGCATGCCGGAGACTGGCGGCTTCGACGTGCAGACGGAATTGAACTGTCGCGGCGCGACGTTGCCGATCATTTTCGTGAGCGGCCACGGCGACATACCGATGTCGGTGCGCGCGCTGCAGAACGGCGCGATCGACTTCGTCGAAAAGCCGTATAACTCGCAGCAGATGCTCGATCGCGTGCAACGCGCGATGAAGCTCGCCACGCAGCGTCATGCCGCCGACCAGAAGCGGCGCGATCTGAGCAAGCGTCTCGAATCGCTGACGGGGCGCGAGAAGGAGGTGCTGCGCGGCGTCATCGACGGCAAGGGCAGCAAGCGCATCGCGGCGGAGCTCGACATCAGCGTGAAGACGGTCGACGTGCATCGCGCGAGCATCAAGGAGAAGCTCGGTGTGGCGTCGATTGCGACGCTCGTGCGCGACGTGATGGCGGTGTGGAATCAGGACACGCAGACGCACACGCCGTGAGGCGGTGCGTGCGCTGACGGACCCACGACGGGCCCACAACGGACCCACGATAGCGCGCGGCGGGCCCGCGCAAGCAACACGCGGGTGGTGACGTCAACGCATATAGAGCCCGCCGTTGATGTCCCAGCACGCGCCGTTGGCGAAATACGCATTGCCTGAAGCGAGCAGAACGGCGGCGTCGGCGATATAGCCGGCGGCGCCGAGGCGGCCCACTGGAATGTTCGCGATTACCGTGGCGAGTTTTTCCGCGGGCACGCTCTCGTGCACGATCGGCAAATCGAGCGGTCCCGGCGAGATCGCATTGACCGTCACTCCCGACGCGGCGAGGTCCCGCGCGAACACCTTCGTGAGCGTGATGGCGCCACCCTTGGCGGCCGCATAGTGCGCGCCGGTCGCCGAGCCGCCGTTCTGGCCCGCGAGCGACGCGATGTTGACGATGCGTCCTTCACGCTGATTCGCGAAGTATTGTCCGAATACCTGGCAGCCGAACAGCACGCTGCGCAGGTTGACGTCGATCACCTGATCGAACTGCTCGGCGGTGATTTCCATCACGGGCACGACTTTCGATGCGCCCGCGTTGTTGACGAGCGCATCGATGCGGCCCCAGCGCGCGACGATCGCGTCGCGCGCGCTCACAAAATCCTGTTTCGACGTGACATCGAGCTTCAGCGCGAACGCGCTCGATGCGTCGGCACTCAGGTCGCGCGCGACGGCTTCGGCTGCTTCGACGGCTACGTCGCCGAGGGCGACACGGTAGCCTGCCGCATGAAAACGCGCGGCGATGACGGCGCCGAGGCCGCGCGCCGCGCCGGTAACGAGGACGACTCTGCTGGACATGACGTTTTCGGTTCCTTGAAGAATTTCAGCGGGCTCAGCTGGTTCAGTTGGCTCAGCTGGATCAGCCGGCGAGGGCGGCTTCGAACGCGGCGGCGACCGCGCAGACCTGCTCGTCGGCGCCGTGACGCCCGACGATCTGCAACCCGGCTTTCAATGGCGAGCCGTCGATCGGCAGCGGCAAGCTCAATGCCGGATGACCGCTGAGATTGAACGGGCGAATCAGCGACGACATCGCAATCACCGAGACACCGCGCCGCGCGTCGTCGAGCGTGATCGGCAAGGCGGGCAGTGTCGGCATCACGATGACATCGACGCTGTCGAGCGCGCGATCGACCGCTTCGGTAAAGCTTCGGCGCACGCGTTCCGCCGCGCTCACCTGTTCCGGCGTCGTGGCCGAAGCGGCGCGCAGGCGCGCTTCGAGATCGGCGCCGAGCTTGCCGCTATCGACGAGATGGCCGAATGCGGCCCACGTCTCCGCGTTGATGATCGAGAGTCCCGCCTGGAATGCGTCGGCGAGGCCCGCGAGGTCGATGGCTCGTGACGTGAAGCCTGCGCGTTGCGGCGCGCGCGCGACCGAGGCAAGCAGGTCCGCCTGCGCATCGACATTCGCGACGCCGACATTGCACGTGGTCACTTTTTTCAGCGCGGCGTTCCTGTCGAAGCCGGGCGCGATGGCGCCCATCGTCTCCGCGATCATGCGCATCTCGCGCGCAAACGGACCGACGCAATCGAGCGTCGATTCGGCGGGCGCGACGCCGCGCCGCGAAACACGCCCGAATGTCGGCTTGAAGCCTGTCACGCCACAACATGCGGCCGGGCCGCGAATCGAGCCGCCCGTATCGGTGCCGAGCGCGGCGTCCGCGAGCCCGAGGCCGACCGCGGAGGCCGAGCCGCTCGATGAGCCGCCCGGAATGCGCGTCGCGTCCTGCGGATTGACGGGCGTGCCCGTGTAGTCGTTGATGCCTGTCATGCCGAACGCGAGCTCGTGCATGTTGGCCTTGCCGATGATTTTCCAGCCCGTGTCGAGCAGCAACTGCACGACTTGCGCATGCCGTTGCGCGGGCGCGGCATCGGCGAGTGCGCGGCTTGCAGCGGTCGTCGGCATGCCCGCAATGTCGATGGTGTCCTTGATGGCGATAGTGGGGCCGTCGCCGCCAAGCGAGAAAGTACTGATCAAAGCGCTCATCGATTCGGTTCCGTTAGGTCGGTCAATCAGGTTACGGAGCAGGCCGGGGCGACACGCGCCACGGTGCATCGAACAGACGCTCGGTGCGAAAGTGCGCGATCTGCCATACAGAAGCATCGGACGCACCGGACGCATCGGACACGGGCACGAAGTCCACCTCGAGCCGCGCGCCGATCAGCTCGGCGCGTTCGTCCACATAGCCCGAAGCTTGCAGCATGATCCAGCGTCCCTTCGCGCGCGCCGGCGTCACCATGTCGATGCTCTCCGACGTCAGAAAGTGCACGTTGGTCGCGAAGTGCGGCGCAGGCGGCAGATAGCGCGCGAGCATCGCGACGATCGCCTCGCGCCCCTCGATGCGGCCGAACTTGCTCGTGTATTGCGGGCCGATGCCTTCCCACACCGCGTTGGCGGTGAAGAGACGTTCGAGCGCTTCGCCGTCGAGCGCGCCGCTCGGCACGTCGCACAGCGCCATGTAGCGCGCCATGGTCCTGCGTGCCGCAGCCGCGCCTTCGAGTGCGGCGAGGCGCGCTTCGAGCGCGGCAATCGTGCGCATTGCGTCGGTCGTCATCGCCATCGCGTCATGCCCCCGCGGCGGGCGGCACGGCAAGCGCACGTCCCACGCGCGCCTCGATCTTGCCGTAGCGCCACAGGTTGTACTCACCCACCGGCGTCGTGCGATACAGATTGCAGACGGCCACCGTGGTGTCGAAGTCGGCGACGTCGGCCATGATGTAGAAGGTCCACGGCGAACCGGTCGCCTGGCCGACCACGAGGCGGTCGTCGTCCATGACGCCGAGCACCTTGACGCCGTCCATCGCTTCGATGGCGGCCAGCATCTTGCCGTACGCCTGCCACACTTCGCCGATCTTTTCGCGCGGCAGGTCGAAGAAGTTTTGCGTGACGCCGCAGCAGAAGAGCACGCGCAGCGGCAGGGGACGGTTCGCGGAAGTATCCGACATGTGATTGATTCCTTGAAAGAGGGGATATGGTTACAGGTAGCCCGGAATCGGCGGCACGCCGACGAACACGGCACCGGCTCCGTCGAAATTGCCTTCGCCGAGGAACGCGTGCTGCGTGACCACCATCGAGTCGCGCAGCAGACGCTGCAGCGGATGCGTGCGATAGATCGCCATCGTGCCGCCGAGCCGATACGCGCGATTCACGACGTCGGCGCCTTCGCGCGCGATGTGGGTCGCGCACAGACGCAGCATACTGACCTGCTCGGGCGTCACCGGATTGCCGGCGAGGATCGATTGCCAGACGCTGTCGGTCGATTCGTAGAAGAACGCGCGCGCCGAGCGCAACTGCGCCTCGGCCTTCGCCAGCTCGATGCGATAGTACGCGCGGTCCGCGAGTTGCGGTGCGCCGGTCGTCGTGCGGCGGCCGCCCGACATGTGGTTCGCGACGTCGAGCGCGGCACGCGCAAGGCCGAGGTTCACGACCGCGAGCACCTGGGCCGCGTAGGCGACGGTCGGGTAGCGATAGAGCGGTTCGTCGACACAAGGCGTGCCGCCACGCACGAAGGTCCAGTCGTCGCTGACGATCTGCTCGGTCACGCGCAGATCGTGACTGCCCGTGCCCTGCATGCCGACTACGTCCCAGTTCTCGACGATCTCCACCTGTTCAGGGCGGAACACGGCCGTGCGCGGCTTGTTCGGGCCGCTGCCCGCGGCGTCGCCGGTGCTGATGCCGACGCCGAGCCAGTCGGCGCCCTTGCAGCCGCTGGCGAACTTCCACGTGCCGTTCACGCGCCAGCCGCCCTCGACGGCTTGCGCGGACTGCACCGGGAAAAGGCCGCCCGCGAATGCCTGGTCCGGGCCGCTCGCATAGATCCGCGCCTGTGTTTCGAGCGGCAGCGCGGCGAGGTAGACGTTGGCCGAACCGAAGCTCGCGACCCACGCGGCGGAGCCGTCGGCGACGGCAATGCGCTCGATCATCTCGAGAAACTCGCCGGGCGCGCGCGCATCGCCGCCGAATCGCTTCGGTGTCGCGGCACGGTAGATGCCCGCGCGCTTGAAAAGATCGATGACGTCGCGCGGCACGTGCGAAAGCCGGTCGAATTCGTCGCGGCGCGCAGCCACCACGTCGATGACTTCGTCGAGCGAGAGTCTGCCGCCCGGCTGCGCGGCGCTCGCTTCTGCGTGCGGGTCGCTGTGGGATGCGACGGCGGTCGCAACTGATTGCATGGTGTATCTCCTGAGTTCCTGAGCCGCAAGGTTGATGGCGTTGGATCGCGTTGGACGCCGCGTTCGCTCGCGGCCGTCCAGTCTGGAACCCAGTCTAGAAAGGCAAAAAGAGGCCATCAATTGGGACGCCGCACGCATTTTTAAGTAGCGCTCCCCGCGCGTCTAAAGAAATCTTCAGATTCCCCGCGCGGTGCATGGATGCTATCGTTCGTGGACTCCGGTTTTGTTCGCATTGGACCATGACGTACCCCACCGAAGACGATTTTCACCGCCTGCTCGACGCATTGACGATGTGCGTGCTGCTGCACGATGCCGACACGAAGGCGATCGTCTGGGCCAATCGCGCCGCGTGCATCGCGCTCGGCTTCTCGGTCGAGGAACTGCTGCCGCTGAAGGCTCGCGACATGACGCGCCCTGAGCCGAAATATCGGCGCGAAATCGCCGTGGCGGCGATGGATCGCTCGATCACGGAAGGGCCGCAGGGCTACGAATGGTGTTATCGCTCGCGCACGGGACAGGACATGCTGTCGGAGGCGATTGCGACCTATGTGCCGCTCAGGGAGCACGCTGTCGTGATGGTGCAGTTTCGCGACATCAGCGCGGAGGAAGCGGTGCGCCAGGAACTGCGGCGCTACGAAACGCGGCTGCGCGAGTTCATGCAGGATCTGAGCGAGGGCGTTGCGGTGCTCACGCACGACGGCGCGATTCAGTTCATCAGCGATTCGGGGCGCCGCCTGCTCGGTCTCGCCGCTGGCGACGCGCCGGGTTCGGTGTTCGACTACTGCGGCGCGCGCAGTCGCGAGAGCCTTGCCGGACAGCTCGACGATGCGCCGTTGCAGCGCCCGTCCTCGCCGCAACGCTATCGCATGATCCGGCGCGACGGCAGCGCGTGCTGGCTGCGCATCACGTGCCGGCGGCTCGTGATCGAAGACGACATTGACGGCCTGCTGATCCACTTTCGCGACATCTCCGACGAAGTCGGCATCGAGGAAGCGCGCCGCACCGAGGCGCGCATACTCGAATACGCGGGGCGTTACAACGCGATGGGAGAAATGGCCACGGCCATCGCGCATGAGTTGAGCCAGCCGCTCGCGGCCGTGCGCAATTTCATCGAGGGATCGATCCGGCGCCTCGAGTACGCGGGGCCCGTCGAGGATGCGATCTGGGGACTGCGCAGCGCCGACCGCCAGGCGGAGCACGCCGCGCTCATCATCAAGAGCGTGCGCGAATACATCGTGAAACGCGAGCCGACCGAAACGCGCATGGACCTGCGCGATATTCTCGCCGACGTCGCTTACTTCATCGAGCTGCGCGCGCGCGATGCGGGTGTGCGGGTTCATATCATGCAACCCAGGGCCGCGTTGCCCGTGCTGTGCGAGCGCGTGTTGATCGGGCAGGTAATGCTGAATCTCGCGTTCAACGCGATCGACGCGCTGGCCGACGTCGCGGCGGACCGGCGCGATCTGACGCTCGCGTGCGAGGAAGAGGAGGGCAAGGCGCTCGTGCGCGTGATCGACAACGGCCCGGGCGTGCCCGCCGATGCGCATGGGCGGCTCTTCGACGGCTTTTCGTCGTCGAAGGCGGCCGGCAACGGCATCGGCCTGTCGCTGTGCAAGAACATCGTGACACGGCACGGCGGAACGATCTGGGCGCTGCCGGCGGCGGACGGCGGCCTCGAATGCTGCTTCGCGCTGCCGCTCAGGCTCGAATAGCGTGGCGACGAGTGTCGGCATGTGAATGGAAGCAGGGCGCGCGCCGATGACGCGCGCCCCTGTTCTTAGAGCAGGAAACCGATGGCGCTCAGCGCTTCGGTCGAATCGATCAGGCGGATCACTTTCTGCTGCAGCTTCGGCTCGCCGCCCGCGAAACTGATGCGATGCGTGAGGTCCGCCGCGAAGATCGTGTTCGTGCCGCGCTTGTACGCGACGATGATCTGCGCCGACTTCACTTCGACGGTATCGGCCGCGTCGCTCGACAGCGTGAAGCGCGACACCGTGCGTACCGTGCGCGCCGCGTCGGAGGCCGACGCCGAATAGCCCGACGTCATGCGCTGCACGCGCATCTCGCGCATGTGCTGATCGTCATACGCGTAGTTCAGCGTGGCGGCGAAGTCAGTCGTGTTCGGATCGATCGGCACGACGTAGTGGCCTTGCGGATCCCACAGGTCGAGCCATGCGCGGTATTCGCGCCGGTCCAGCATTTCGGCTTCGCGCCAGATGAATTGCACGGCGCGTGCAAAGGTCTCGTGCGAGTTGAGTACGTTTCGGTCGTCCATCATGCCTCCATCATCGCGCGCCATTGTGCATACGCTTCGCGCATGCCGGTTTCGTCGGTGGCGTGCGCGGTCTTTTCTCCGTTCGGTGCGGTCGTTTCGCGATTCAGGCCGCGATTCACGAGGATCGGAATATCGGGCCCGGCATGCGCGCCGCGTTGCACGCGCTCCCATGCTTCGGCGTCGTCGGGGCTGCCGAATCCGAACGGGCCCTGGAAGTGTTCGTGAATGCGCAGGCGCACGCGGTTGGCTTCCTCCGGGCCGCCGTCCATTCCGAGCGCGACGTGGCGGATTTCGGTTTCCTCGGCGGAAATCGGGCGCAGCACGCGGAAAAACGCCATCGACAACGCGAGATTCGGAAACAGATTCAGGTTGAAGCCGACGCCCATCAGCGAGCGCACGATGCGCCGCACTTCCTCGGCCGTATGGCGCTCGGCGAGCTGTGCGGCCAACTCCTGGAAGCGCTCGGGCAGCGGCGCGCCGTCGTCCTCGTCGAGATCGACGAGTTCGGGCATGAGCACGGCGAGGCTGTGGCCGTTGCCGAGCGAACGGCAGAAGGCTTTGTCGCTCGTCATGAAGCTCGTGATCGCCGCGGCGGTTTCGTCGTCGATCGACTTCATCCACGATTTGTGCACGACCGGGAAGTGATACAGGTCCGTCGTGTTCTCGAGCTGGATCTTCCAGTTGCCCTTGAACTTGAACTTGTGCTCGCCGTTGGCTTTCACCGGATAGCCCGCGCCCTGTTTCATGAACAGGTCGATCCACGGCTTGGCACCGCCGAGGAAGTCTTCGAGCGGCTCGATATCCTGGTTGAAGCTCGCGAAAATGAGCCCCTGGTAAATGCCGACGCGCAGCTTTTCGAGCGGGAGATCACCCTTTTCGCACACACCTTCGTAGCCATCGCCGTAGGGCAGCGCGCGCAGCGTGCCGTCGAGCGCATAGGACCAGCTATGGTACGGACACGTGAAGCCCTTCGCGTTGCCCTTGTGCTCTTCGCACACGGTCGCGCCGCGATGGCGGCAGCGGTTTTGCAGCACGTTGACGGCGCCGGTCTTGTCGCGCACGACGATCACCGGCTGGCGGCCGATCGTCGTGGTGCGGAAGTCGCCCGGATTGGGCAGTTCGCTTTCGTGCGCAACCCAGATCCACGTCTTGTAGAAAATGCGTTCGAGTTCCGCTTCGAACAGCGCCGGATCGTAGTACAGCGAAGGCGCGATGCGGTCGGCCTGTACGCGGCCGCGCAGCGTGCTCGTGTCGATGGTCTGCCAGGTATCGCTCATGATGTCGAGTATCGGGGTGATCGCGATGTCTCGCGAGGTGGTTATTGCACAGCGCGTTGACCGCCGCTGCGTTGATTGCAGTCTCGTCTGTGGCACACCATACGTCAAATCGATCTAAAATTAAGTCTCACATAAATGCCGCTGATAAAACGATGCCTACTCTCGATCACGTCGATCTCAATCTGTTGCGGGTTTTTGAGGCCATCGTCGAGGAACGCAGCCTGACGAAGGCGGGCGAGCGCCTTGCGCTCTCGCAGCCCGCCATCAGCTATTCGCTGTCGCGCCTGCGCTCGCTGTTCGACGATCCGCTCTTCATTCGCACGCGCGCGGGCATGCAGCCCACGCCGATCGCGCTGGAGCTCGCTTCGATCGTCGGCCACGCGCTCGACACCGTGCGCGCGGCGCTGCGCTACGCGGAGCGCTTCGATCCGGTGGTGAGCACGCGAACGTTCAGGCTGTCGTTGTCGGATGCGGGGGAAATGGCGTACTTGCCGCCGATCTGCGAGGCGCTGCATCGCGAGGCGCCGCACATCAAGGTATGCGTCGAGCCGCTGCCCGTGCAGGAGATCGAGGACGCGCTGCGTGCGAGCCGGCTCGACTTCGCGATCGGCAACCTGCCCGAGCTGACGTCGCGCACGCGCCACCAGTTGCTATTCGAGGAGACCTATGTGTGCATGACGCGGCGGCGGCGCGGTTTGCCGCGCGGCGACACGCTGAGCCTCGCGCAGTTCGTCGGCGCGTCGCATGTGCAGGTGAGGTCGGTCGAGCATAGCCATCATGCGCTCGACGACGCGCTGCGCTCGCAGAGTGTGGGGCGCAACATCGCGCTCGAATTGCCGCACTTCGTCGCGCTGCCGAACGTGCTGGCCGTGACGGATCTGTACGCGACACTGCCGCGCCGTCTTGCGCACCTGTTCAATCGGGATGGGCGTTTCCAGATCTATGCATTGCCTGTGACGCTGCCCGTCGCGGCCGTGACGATGCACTGGCACGATCACTTCCACGAGGACGAAGGTATCGCGTGGATGCGCGAGCTCATTCAGGGCATCATGCAGCGCTTCGACGAGGCGACGCACTGAATGAAGCGGCAAATGTAGCGGCGTTTGCGCTGCCGTTCAGAGATCGAGCACGAGAACCGGTGAGCGCGAACGCGAAATGCAGCAGCAGATGACCTTGTTGCTCGCGCGCTCAGCCTTGCTCAGGCAGTGGTCGCGATGTTCGGGCTCGCCCGTCACGACGTCGACCATGCAGGTGCCGCACACGCCTTCGCCGCATGACGTATCGACCTCGATGCCGATCGCCGCGAGCGCGTCGACGATCGATGTGTTCTTCTCTACACGCACGGTCTGGCCCGTGCTGGCCACCTGCACATCGAACGCGTCGAGCGCCGTGCCGCTTTCGGGTGCGGTTGGCTCCGCGGCGAAGCGCTCGAGATGGATCGCGTCTTCGGGCAGGCGCTTTTCGGCCGTCGCGACCACGCGTTCCATGAAGGCGGAGGGTCCGCACGTGTAGACGTGCGTTCCTGTGGCGACATCGGCGAGACACGAGGCGAGCGCGCCGTCGAGCGCATCGGGCTCCACGCCGAAATGCAGTTTCACGTAAGCCGCGAACGGCGCACGCGCGAGCAGCGGCAGAAACGCCGCGTGTTCCTCGCTGCGCGCGAAATAATGCAGTTCGAACGGCGCGCTCTGCCTGATGAGGCGATAAGCCATCGATAGAAGCGGCGTAATGCCGATGCCCGCGCCGACGAGCACATGGCGCCGCGCCTCGGGCGCGAGCTGGAAAAGGTTGCGCGGCGCGCCGACCGAGAGTTCGGTGCCAACCGTCACGTCGTCATGCAGCGAACTCGAACCGCCGCGCGATGTGCTCTCGCGCTTGACGGCGAAGAGTTGCGCGTCGCGCTGGTCGGGGTCGCCGCACAGCGAGTACTGGCGCGTGACGCCGGACGGCGTCGTGACGTCGATATGCGCGCCCGGCTCGTAGGCATCGAACGGCTTGCCGTCGAGCCGGGAAATGCTGAACGAACGAATGCCGTGTGCTTCGTCGCGCAAGGCGTCGACGCGAACCTTGAATGTATTGGCTTGCATGGTGAGACCCGATCGCTGAAATGGCTGAGTGCTGGACTGCTGGGGACGTTCGCGCGCGTGGCGCGAGCGTTGAAACCGAGCATACGGCGGCCCTGCCAATCAGGCAAATCGATAAAAAATGGCTGAATAGATAAATGCCGTTGATAATGCGGAGCCGGCAGCGGCCGGCCCGGCAAGCCGGTCGCGATCCGCCTCGCCACCTGCCGAGTTACGGCCGACGCGTTTCGTGTGTGAACTTCAAGGTCACGGCCGTGATGAGGCCGAGCGCGGCGAGAAACAACGATATCGGCCAGTACGCGTGATAGCGGGCGAGTAGCGCCGTGGCGATCAACGGCGATAGACCGCCCGCGAAAATCGACGCCACTTCGTGGCCCAGCGCAACGCCGGAATAGCGCACCTCGGTGCTGAAGAGTTCGCCGACCAGCGCGGGCAGCGTACCGATCATGGCGCCGTGGCAGATTGCGGTGCCTGCTACCAGCGCGAGCCAGATGAGGGGCGTGGAGTGCGTGTTGAGCAGCCAGAAGAACGGGAACGCCATCGCGACGAGCGAGAGCGCGCCGATCATATAGACGGGCTTGCGGCCGATGCGGTCCGAGAGCCTGCCCCATGCAAGCATCGCCCCCATTTCGACGATCATCGCGAGCATCACGCCTGTGAGCATCGTCGAGTTCGGGATGCCCACGAATTTGCCGTAGACGAGTGAAAACGCGAGAAAGATGTAGGCACCGCCGTTCTCGGCCACGCGCAGGCCCATCGCCATGAGGATCTCTTTCGGGTGCCGCCTGATTGCTTCGAGCACCGGCATGTGCGCTGTCTTGCCCGCCTCTTCGGCCGTCGCGAAGTCGCGGCTTTCCGGCAGACGGCGCCGGATATACAGACCGATTGCGAAGATGAGGATGCTCGCGAGAAAGGGCAGACGCCATCCCCACGCGAGGAACTGGTCTCGCGGCAGCGCCTCCACCGCAAGAAACGCCGCGGACGAAAGTACAAAGCCGGCGCCCACGCCCAACTGGCTCCACGCCGCGTAATAGCCGCGCTTTTCGGGCGGCGCGTTTTCGCTGATGATGAGCACGCCGCCGCCCCATTCGCCACCCGAGGCGACGCCTTGCAGGAGCCGCAGAGCGACGAGCGCGGCGGGCGCCCATAGGCCGGCCTGGCCGTAACCCGGAAGCAGGCCGATGCCGAAGGTCGCAAAGCCCATGATGAGCAGAGTCCAGACGAGCGAGGTCCGACGCCCGTAGCGATCGCCGATGTGCCCGAACACGACGCCACCCAGCGGGCGCGCGACGAAGCCGATCGCGAAGGCCGCGAACGCGCCCAGCGTACCGATGAGCGGGTTGGCGTTGGGCGGAAAGAACAGTTGCCCGAAAACGAGCGCGGCCGCGGTGCTGTAGACAAAAAAGTCGTACCACTCCATCGCGTTGCCGGCGACGGACGCGATGACGATACGGGTGAGGGAATGCTCGGGAGTCGCGCCCACGGGCGTCGCGGAAGCCGGGGAATGAACGGAAGCCATAGGTATTCGCGTTGAAAGGGGCTGTGCGTGCGCCCACGCGAGGCGGGCGGGCGATGTATGGCAGGCAGTGTCGATGCTCGGGATTCCAGCGTCAAATCAACCGAAATCGAGTGCTGTTATCAGCGCGATGGATCGGAGTCAGGCCTCAGGAGTCAGGCCTCAGGCCGATGGAACATCTCGTAGAGCGTTTGCCGCAGCCAGGCGATACCCGGATCGGCGGCGAACTGCGTATGCGTATGCACCTGGATGTCGATGGGGGGCAGGGTGAACGGCAGGGGCAGAATACGAAAGGCCTTGCCGCGGTTGAAGCGGCGCGCGATGCTCCGTGGAAAGATAACCGCGAGATCGGTGTGCATGACGATTTCCGGCGCGACGACGAAATGGGGCAGCCTGAGCACCACTTCGCGCTTGAGATTCAGCTCGTCGAGCCACTGTTCGACCATGCGGTGACCGGTTGCATTGGTGCTCGCATAAACGTAGCGCAGGGCGGCCAGGTCCTCGCGCGTGGGCTTCGTCTTTCGCAACGGGTGTCCCGCGCGCACCACGCAGACATGCTCGTCCACGAACAGCGTTTGCGTCACGCAACCGGCGTCGAGCCCCGGCACATAGCCGAGCGCGAGATCGATCTCGCCGGCGCGCATCGCGGCGCTTACCGACTCGACCGGCACATTGGTCACTTCGATGCGAATGCCGCGCGTCTCGCGATCGAGCATCGCGAGCAGGGGCGGCAGAAAATAGAACTCCGACATGTCCGACATCGAGATACGGAACACGCGCCGCGCCGTGGCGGCATCGAATTTCGCGATCTGCTGGACCGCCTCGCTGATGATCGAGAACGCCTGGGCGAGCGGCGGATAGAGGCGGAAGGCGGCGTCGGTCGGCACCATGCCGTTCGGCGTGCGCACGAAGAGCGGGTCTTCGAAGAGCGTGCGCAGCCGGCGCAGTGCGTGACTGACGGCAGGCTGCGTGATCGCGAGCCGTTCGCCGGCGGCGGTCAGGCTGCGGAGATCCCAGATGGCGAGGAATACTCGCAGCAGGTTCAGATCGGTGCCGGCAAGGTTGGATTGGCTCATGCACTACATCTCGAACGAGTGGCGATGCCCGTGCCGGAGCGCGCGGCGCATCACGCCGCGCCCAAGTACTGCTCGATACTGCCCGACAGCAAGGCGAAAGCCGGTCACGGTCCTGCGAATTTACCGTAAATGCTTCGCATTGGGTAATGCGGAGTTGCACCGCTATAGGGCGGCAAAGCCTGGAAGTCGCGGCGCATGGCGTCGCGCACCGGCGAGGCGAGTGCACGGGCGAGCGACTGCGCATCGTCGAATACGACCTTGTTGCGCTGCATGGCGTCGACGTGCGCGAAAGGCAAGCCGCTGCAACTGTCCATGCGCGTGTAGATCTCCAGCTCGCGCAATGCAGGCAACTGCAGCATCAACGGCGGATGATGCTTCAGGTAATGGCTGAGCCACGCCCCGAAGTCGTGGGCGGGGCCTTCATAGGCCACCATGTAGGTGCATCGCTGTGCGCGGTCGTTCATCGGCATGGCCTGCGGTGGTGCGAGCTTGCGCACGGCCATGATCTGCTGCGAAAACGCATGCGGGTCGAGCTTCGCGAGCGCGGCGCCCCGCAGCGCGCGATGCACCGCGCCCTCTGGTTCGAGAGCGATCTCCAGAGCCGCGAGGTCGTCGAAGTACCACTGCAGCATGCATGACGGCGTCGTCGAATCCTGTGCCGTATCCGGACTGACCGGGTCCGCGATCGGCTCGTGCACGACCAGTTGGCAAAGCCCTTCTATGTCGCCCGCAGCATGCATGAGTGCGCGGGAATCGAGCGGCGGCTCCTTGCCGCTCGCGCCCATGAGGAACAGGCAGACCTGCATGCTCACCCCGCCGTGGAAGTAACGGCCGCGCGCGCGAGCCGATGGAATTGCCTGCCGAAATAGATGAGACCGTCGTCTTCGTCGCGCAAGGCGATGTGCTCGATCCGCACGAAGAACACGGAGTGCGATCCCACCGTCCTGCTGTCGCAAACCGTGCCTTCGAGACTCGCGATCGCATCGGCCAGCACTGGAACGGCAAGCCGGCCCGATTGCCATTCGCATTGATCGAAGCGTTCAGCCATCGAGCAGGCGGTCATGCCCGCGAATACGCGCGCCAGCTCCTGGCCGCGTGCGCCGAGCACATTGATGCAGACCTGCCCGTTGCCGTGCAGAACGTCGTGTACATAGCTCGTCTGATTGATGCAGACGAGCATCGTCGGCGGCGCGTCGGTCACGGAGCAGACCGCGCTTGCCGTGATGCCGCAGCGCCCCCGCGGACCGTCGGTGGTGATCACGTTGACGGCCGCCGCGAGAGAGGCCATGGCATCGCGAAAGCGCACCCGTGTTTCATCGAGGATCATGGCAGTCGGACCTCCTCGATCAGGGATAGGGCGTCACCGGCGCAATGCCGACGAACAATGCCCCGGACGCGTCATAGGTGCCTTCGCCGAGGAATGCGTGCTGTGTCACGACAATCGAGTCACGCACGAGGCGCTGCATGCGGCTCTCCTGGTAGATCGCACCGATGCCCGCCATCTTGTAGGCCTCCATCACGACATCGGCGCAGGTATGCGCCGCGTGTGTCGCGCTCAGACGCAGGATATTGGCCTCGGCCGGCGCGACGGGGTCGCCCGCGAGGATCGTTTGCCATGCCGCTTCGGCCGACTCGAAGAAGAATGCCCGGGCGCTGCGCAGGCGCGCCTCGGCTTGCGCCAGGCCCGAGCGGTAATAGGCGCGGTCGGCAAGGCGCGGCGCGCCCGTGGTGGTTTGCGTCACGCCCGACATGCCCGCGAGCAGGTCGAGCGCGGCGCGCGCGAGACCGATGTTCACGCTGGCATGCACTTGCGCCTGATAAGCGACGGCCGGATAGTGATAGAGCGGTTCGTCGATCAGCGCCGCGCCGCCGCGCACGAAGGTCCAACCCTCGTCGACGAATTTGTCTTTGAGCCGCAGGTCGTGACTTCCCGTGCCTTGCATGCCGACCACCTTCCAGTTCTCGACGATTTCGACTTCGCTGGCGGGAAATACGGCCGTGAACGGTTTGCCGGCGTTGGGTTCACCCGAGTTGCCGGGTGTCCCGCCGATACCCACGCCGATCCAGTCAGCCCCTTTGCAGCCGCTCGCAAAGCGCCATTGCCCGCTCACTTTGAAGCCGCCCGGCACGCGTACCGCCTTTTGCAGCGGATAGAGTCCGCCCGCGAAAACCTGGTCGGGTCCGCCTGCGTAGAGTTTCGCCTGGGTTTCGACCGGCAACGACGCGAGGTACGTATTCGCCGACCCGAACGCGGCGACCCA
The DNA here is from genome assembly GCF_900177725.1 of Paraburkholderia susongensis. Lineage (GTDB taxonomy): Bacteria > Pseudomonadota > Gammaproteobacteria > Burkholderiales > Burkholderiaceae > Paraburkholderia > Paraburkholderia susongensis. Next base: position 91,671 of record NZ_FXAT01000002.1, read on the forward strand.
TGCGGTCGAGCCGTCTGCGATGGCAATGCGTTCGAGCATCGCGAGGAACTGGTGCGGCGGCAGCGCGTCGCCGCCGAAACGCTTTGGCGTGCTCGCCCGGAAAATACCGGCTCGCTTCATTTTCGCGACCATGTCGCGAGGCACGTGCGAGAGCGCGTCGAAATCGTCACGGCGGCGCTCGACTTCGCTGATCAGCGCGTCGAGCGAAAGCGGCCCAGCATATTCGGGGTAGCCATCCTGTCCGGCGATGAGCCGGAGATCGGAGCCGCGGACGTCGGCGCTTGCAGTCTGCAGGGCATGCATACGGATTACCTCTTGAAAAATTTGAAACGGGTCAGGTGTCGCCGGCCGGGCCGGCAATTTCATTCGGATTGCTGACGGGCTGCGGCACGCATCGCTTTGGGCCAGGTTTCGCGGGCGAAGCAGGTGGCGATGACCGTGATGAGTCCGAGCGCGCCGAGATAGATCGCGACGGGGACGGCGCTTCGGTAGTACGCGAGCAGGCCCGTGGCGATCATCGGCGAGAGGCCGCCACCCAGCACCGAAGAAATTTCCCGTCCGATGCCGAGCCCCGAGTAGCGCAAATGCACCGGCAGCATCTCGCTGATAAAAGCGGGTTGCGCGCCTTCGAGAATGCCGAGCGTCAGGCTGTTCGCGAGCAGGAGCGCGGCCATCACTTTCCAGTACTCGCCCGAGCCGAGCAGCGCGAAGTACGGCCACGCGACGAGCACCATCGCGATGGCGCCAAGCAGATACACCGGCTTGCGTCCCACCTTGTCGGTAATGTGTCCGGCCAGCAGCGACACGGGGATCATCAGAAGCATCGAGAGCGTGAGTCCGCCGAGTATCCACGACGATTTGACGCCGAGAAACTGGCCGTAAGCGATCGAGAACGCAAAGAAGATATACGACGCGCCACCTTCGCCGAAGCGCAGGCCGAACACGGTCAGCACTTCGCGCGGACACTGCCGCAGGACGTCGATGACGGGCATGCGGCTTTCATTTCGCGTCGCCTTGACCTCGGCGAATGCGGCACTTTCGCTAACCGAGCGGCGCATCCATAAGCCGAGCACGACGAGCGCCGCGCTGCCGAGAAACGGCACGCGCCAGCCCCAGCTCAGGAAGTCGTCGTGCGAGAGTTGCTGCGCGAGCATGAAGACCCCCGTCGACAGCACGAAACCGAACGCGGCGCCGCAAGGGCTCCATGCGGACAGCGCGCCGCGCTTCGTGAGCGGCGCGCTTTCGTGGATGAGCAGGATGCTGCCGCTCCATTCGCCGCCCGCGGCGAGCCCCTGGAGAATGCGCAGGACCACGAGCAGAACGGGTGCCGCAATGCCGATCTGATGATAGGTGGGCAGCGCGCCCATGAGCACGGTGGCCGTGCCCATCGTCATGAGCGTGAACATCATCACGGTTTTTCGGCCATAGCGGTCACCGAGATGCCCGCACAGCACGCCGCCGATCGGCCTCGCGATGAAGCCCACGGTAAAGCCGCCGAAGGCCGCGATGGTGCCCGTCAAGGGATCGTTGCCCACCGGGAAAAAGAGCTTGCCGAACACCAGTGCGGCAGCGGTGCCGTAGAGGAAAAAGTCGTACCACTCGAGTATCTGCCCGAGTACGGCAGTGGTCACGGCTCGACGGACTGCGCTCTTCGGACGCGCGAGGCGGTGCGCGGCGAGGGGAGTACTCAGGTGAGAATTCAAGGCGTCAGGATTCATGGTGAGGGCCAGGCATGAAGTTGAGGTTGCCGCTCTGTGGAGATGCCGGGCGACGCAGGTGAGTCACGTCGTCACGGCATGGGGCAACGATATGAGCCGTGCAACCACGGGTCAAATTCCGGCCAAAAATGGGCGCTATGAATGCGCTGCATGATGGGGTCTTGCCTCTGTTCCTGCCGGCCGCGACTTGCTGGCCGCGAAACGGCCCCCGCTCGTCCCAGTCAGACGCGCGTCGCGCTGAGCTCCGTGTTCGCCGCGTTCGCCGTATTCGCCGCGTGTTGCGCGCCCATGCCGGCATCCGCGCTCTGTGCATGCCGATGCTCGCGCTCGAGGCTCAGACGGAACTGGCGGCAACCGAACCCCAGCAGCACGGTCGCGAGCAGCGCCGCGACGAGGCTGACAATCGACATCGAATGACCGACGGCGAGCGGCGAGCCGAACACCTTGTCGGTCAGCAGCGCGACGAGCGTCGTACCGATGCCGAGACCGATCAGGTTCGACACGAGCAGGAAGACGGCGGAAATCTGCGCGCGCATCTGGTTCGGCGCGAGCGTCTGCATCGCGGCTGTCGAAGTCGGCATCGGGAACGACGCGAAGAACATAGCGATCACGAGCAGCGTCAGCGACCCGCCGAGACTATCCACTTGCGTGAAGGCGGCGGCGGGCACGATCATCGCCGCCGCGCCGATGCAGCCCGCGAGCATCGGGCCGTCACTGCGCCCGCGCCGCAGCAGCCAGTCGTTGAGCCAGCCGCCGCAGAACACGCCGCTGGTGTTGGCGACGAGCAGGATCGTGCCGAGCGTGTAGCCGGCTTCCACCGGCGACATGCCGAAGCGCCGGATATAGAACGCGGGCGTCCAGCTCATCAGGCAGAACAGCGTCATCGCGTAGAACGAAAAACCGATGTAGTGGCAGAAAAAGGTCTTGCCGTGCGAGCGGATGAAGCGCGCGGAATCGGCGAGCGACACGCGCCGCGCGTTGCCGCTTGCGTCCTGCACGAGCCCCTTGCGTTGCGGATCGCGCACCGTAAGGATGAACACGAGAGCGACGAGCAGGCCGGGCAGGCCGACGATGAAGAACGTCACCTGCCAGCCGTGTACCGCGCCGACGATCGGCAGCGTCACCATCGACGCCTGCTTGAGCAGCGCGATCACATAGCCGCCGATCAGGAACGCGATGCCGCCGCCGATGAACGAGCCTAGCGAATAGACGCCTGCCGCGCGGCCGAGCTTCTCCTTCGGGAAATAGTCGGCGAGCATCGAGTACGTGCCGGGCGACAGTGAGGCCTCGCCCACGCCGACGCTCATGCGCGAGAGAAACATGTACAGGAAGTTCTGGCTGATGCCGCAGGTGGCCGTGGCGACGCTCCACAGCGCGATGCCCGCCGCGATGATACGGGGCCGCGCGAAGCGGTCGGCGAGGTACGCGAGCGGGATGCCCATCACCGCATAGAAGAGCGAGAACGCGAAGCCCTGCAGGAGGCTGAATTGCGTATCGGTCAGTTGCAGGTCGCGCTTGATCGGCTCGATCATCAGCGCGAGTACCTGACGGTCGACGAACGAAAAGACATAGGCGAGCATGCAGATCAGCACGACGTACCACTCGTACGTGTAGCGTCGGGCGTCTTTCGCGCTGGCGGGTGTGCTACCAGTGGTGGGGCTCATTCTTGTTCTCCGATGTATCGATCGTGTTGTTCCCTGCTGCATGCACGCAGACGAGGCGAGTCGAACCAGCGTACGCAAACAAATTTCGCAGACAAAGGCTCAAATGTCCCAGACATCTGGTGGCAACTACCGACCGGCCTAAAGGATTTACCAGGGAGATCCCCGCGAATCACGCACGGACGGGCGCTCGCGGCTTCATTGACGGTGGGTTTGCCGGTTGCCGACGCGCTCATGAACCGGATCTATAAGTGATATACGCCCGGCTTGATCGACGTTCGATATTGGCCTTTCTAGACTCGCCCCGGTTCTTCAATAACGTGACGCGCTTCGCGGGCTCGTATGCGAAGCGACGATCCATTCTTCTCGCCGGGATGACAGGGATGACCAACTGGAAGTGGTGTATTTCACTCGCGGGTATGGCTGCGGCAGTGCCGGCCTTCGCGCAATCGAGCATCACGCTGTATGGCCGTATCGATACGTCGATCGAGTACGCGAACTTCGGGCCGGACCATGTGGCGCGCATGGGCACGGGCAATCTGTTCGCGACGCAATGGGGCTTGAAGGGCGTCGAGGATCTGGGCGGCGGCTACGCGACGATCTTCAAGCTCGAAAACGGTTTCAACTCGGCCAACGGCGCTATCAGCGGCAACGGCGCGCTGTTCGGCCGCGAGGCATGGGTCGGGCTGACCGGTCCTTTCGGCGGCTTGCAGGCCGGCGAAACCTATACGGTCCTGCACACATCGTTCGTGACCTACAGCCTGCCCGGCTATGGCGCGGGGCTCGCGTGGGGCAACGCGTCGAACAATTTCGTGCTGCCCACGTTTCTGCGCACGAGCAACACGCTGCGCTACACGTCGCCGCGCATCGGCGGCTTCCTGCTGCGCGCGACGGCCTCGCGCGGCGCCAACGGCGCGGCCAACGTGCCGTCGACCCTCGGCGATACCTATGGCGCCGGGCTCAACTACGCGAACGGGCCACTGTCGATCGATGTCGACTACATGCAGCAGAAGTTCAGCACCGCGACGGCCGCGGCGCTGTCGCCGACGAGTCCCACCGGCACCGGCAACTACGCGCTCGGCGCGATCTCGTACGACTTCGGTTTCGTGAAGCCCGCGTTTATCTACCTGCGCCACCGCGGCGGCCCCGATGTACCGACGGCGGTGGCGAGCGCCTACTCGAACCCGCACAACGACTTCTTCGAACTGAACGCGACGGTGCCGATCGGCAAGGCGTCGCTGCTCGTGAGCTACGGTCACTATCGCAAGATCGCGGACAGCGCAGGCAACGCCGATTCGTACGGGCTGCGCCTCGACTATCCGCTGTCGAAGCGCACGGTCCTCTATACGGGGGCGGCGATGGTTCGCAATGGAGAACACGCCGCGTTCGCGATCAACGGCGCGGGCGGCGGCGGGGTGCCAGTCGGCAAGCCTGGAGCCACCGCCAGCTCGCTCGTGGCCGGCATCCTGACGTCCTTCTGAGCACGCGAGGCTGCCGCCCGCGCTCACGGGTTGAGTGCGGACGGCCTCAGATTGGGCGGGATCGCGAGCCAACTCTCGTGGGGCTCGCGCGTGCCGATGCGGAACAGTTCGATCAGCAGCGCGCGCAGCCAGCGGTGACCGGGGTCCGCGTCGAAGCGTCGATGCCAGTATGCATTGACCGGCCACGTGGACGCATTGGCGATCTCGAACGCGGCCATCTCGCCGAGCGGTGCGAACGCGCGTGCAACGGTTCGCGGCAGGATCAGCGCGTAGTCGCAGCGATAGAGTATCGCGGGCACCACCATGAAATTGGGCACCGCGACTCGCACACGCGACGCGAGCCCGTGCTGCTCGAGCAGCGCCGTCGACTGCGGATGCGAGCTTACCGCGATGAACTGCAACGCGGGCGGCACGGTGCTGTCGAGCACGAAGTGATCGTCGAGCGCGTAACGTTCGGCCACGCGGCGCGGCATCATCAGCACATAACGCTCCTGTAGCAGCTCGCAGTGGTGGAAGTGGCTGAATGCATGGGGAAAATTCCCCATCGCAAAGTCGATACGCCCCGATTCGATCGCGACGTTGAACTGGTTTTCCTCGATGTGCAATGTCTCGATCACGACGCCGGGCGCGCGCCCGTCGAGCTCACGCAACAGCGTCGGCAGAAAGGCGCTTTCCGCGAAATCGCTCATATACAGGCGGAACGTGCGGCGCGAGGTGGCCGGCGAGAACTGCGCGCCTTCGTCGAGCACAGCTTGCAGGATCGCTAGCGAGCGGTCGATCGAGGCCGCCAGACGTTGCGCGCGCGGCGTGGGCTCGACGCCGCCGCCGGTGCGCACGAAGAGCGCGTCGTGAAACAGCAGGCGCAGGCGTCCCAGCGCGTGGCTCACCGATGGCTGCGTAATGCCGAGGCGCAGCGCGGCGCGTCCTACATGCTTCTCGGCGTAGACCGCGTTGAAGGTTTTCAGCAGGTTCAGGTCGAGGTTCTGGACGCGCAGTGCGCCTGCGGATTCGTCGCCTGGTGGCGGAAGGAGGTCGCTGGAGTGGGTCATGGAAACGTTCGTTACATGCCGCGCTTCGCGGTCGCCGAAGGCGGATAGCCGTAGCGGCGCGCATACGCCTTCGCGAAGTGGCCGGGGCTGTGCACACCGTGCTCGAGCAGCACGTCGGTGACGCCTCGCTCCGGATCCCCCTTCAGCGTACGGTGCACGGCTTCGATGCGCCGCTCGCGGATGTATTCGGCGGGCGACACGTCGAGAAACTGGCTAAAGCCGTTTTGCAGCGTGCGCGGCGACACGCCTGCCGCTTGCGCGAGCGTCGCAATGGACAGCGTGTCGCCGAGATGCGCGTCGATATACTCGCGCGCGCGTTTGACATGCGCCGGCAACGGCGGCTTCGCGCCGCGCGCGAGCGTCTCGCTGTACGAATGCGGCAATTGCATCAGCAGCAGCGTGGCAAGCCACTGCGTGAGCTCGGGACCGAGCAGGCTGTCGCGCGCGCTCGCGTCGATCTGCTCGCACAGGCTGCACAGATAGCGCAGCGTCGAGTGGAACACGGCGGCTCCGCCGTGCGCGCGGCCGACTTCGAGATCGAACACGAGCGGACGGCGCAGCGAGCTTTGCAGCATCTCGGCGAGCCTGATTTCGAGCGCGGCCCGGTCGATGCGCAGCAGCAGGCTGCGGCAGGCCATGTCGGTGCTGATGCGGCTCTCGCGCGACGGCGACGACACGCTCAGGCTGCCCGCCGACAGCGACACGCGCTCCTTGCCCGATTGCAGCTCGCAACGGCCGGCGAGGGTCGTGCGAAACAGATAGTGATTGTCGAGCGCGCCTGCGTCGATACGTGTTTCGCGGCCGTAGCACAGTTCGAGCAGGCTCGCGCGATGCATCGCGACGCCATAGAGCTCGGCGGCGTTCAGCGGTTCATGGCCCGAGACGTCCATGCGGTGTTCGCAAAGCAGCTTCGCCACTTCGCGTTGGACGTCCTCGCGCGCGCGTGATGCGCCGAGCCGGTTGCAGTGTTTGCGCGGAATCGCAATTTCCATCGTTTAGTGGCCTCGAAGAAACAAACGGCGGCGAGCCGCACGCCTATGATCCGATGGCCAATAAGTCCGCGCAAGAAAGGATTCACCCTCATACCGGGCGCAACGCGTACGCGGCCGTCGCAATTGTGTTGCCGGTGTTGAACAGCGTTTGCGCATGTGGAAGTGCGGCGATCGGGCCGCCCCCTTAATCTCGATGCTATTGCACAAGGAGGCGAAGAATGAAGGTTAGCGTACTGGGTGGCGGACACGGCTGCTTTGCAGCGGCGATCGATATGCTCGAAAAAGGCCACGAGGTCACATGGTGGCGGCGCGATACGGCGGCATGCGCGCGTCTGCGCGAACTGGGCGAGCTGAACGTGAAGGACTGGCGCGGCACGCGTCGCGTGCCGGTGGGCGACGCGCGCGGCGCGATTCGTCTTGCCGGCGATCTCGGCAGCGCGGTGCGCGACGTGCGTCTGATCGTGATTCCGCTGCCATCGACGACGCACGAATCGCTTGCGGGCCAACTCGCGCCGCTCCTCGCGGATGGACAGGTGGTCTATCTGCCGCCCGGCACGTTCGGCAGCTATGTGTTCGCGAAGGCAATGGACGACGCCGGCAACCGCGCGCGCGTCGCATTCGCGGAAACGGGCACGTTGCCGTATCTGGTGCGGCGCCACGGCGAGAACGACGTGGTGATTAGCGCCTACGCGACGCGTCTGCCCACGGGCGTGCTGCCCGCCGCCGCGGCCGATTGGGCGTTTCCCGTGCTCAAGGAAGGCTATCCCAGTGTCGAGCCGATCGAGGATGCGCTCAGCGGTGCGCTGATGAACGCGGGACCGGTGATCCATCCGCCTCTCATCATGATGAACGCAGGGCCGCTCGAGCATTTCGAATCCTGGGACATTCACAACGAAGGCACGCAAGCGTCGATTCGCCGCGTGACGAGCGCGCTCGACGCCGAACGGATGGCCGTGCGCGAAGCGCTCGGATACGGCGCGCCGCATTTTCCGCTCGCCGATCACTACGCGAGCGAGGGCGACGAATGGATGTATGGGCGCGGCGCGCACGGCAAGCTGACGGACAGCGGCGACTGGCGCGAGAAGATCGACCTGAAGACGCATCGCTACATGCTCGAGGACACGCGGCTCGGACTGTCGTTCATCGTCTCGGTTGGGCGCTGGGCAGGCGTGCCGACGCCGGTTGCTCAAGGGCTCCTGAGCATCGCGAGCGCGGTGGCGGAGCGTGATCTGTACCGCGAGGGCCGCACGCTCGAAAACCTCGGGCTGGCCGCGCTGTCGCGCGAGGCGATGCGCGATCGGCTCGTGCGGGGGCTCGCATGATGCACAGCGCCGCCGACGTGAAACATGTCCACGTGCTCGGCGCGGGACGCATGGGGCAGGGCATTGCGCTCGCGTTCGCGTTCGCCGGCTTGCGCGTGACGCTCATCGACTTCAAGGAGCGCGACGCGGTTGCACGCGCCGCGTTTGCGGCGGCCGCGCTCGGCGAGATTGGCCGGCAGCTGCAGACCCAGGCCGATTTCGGCCGGATCGACGCGAGCCAGGCCGCCGATGCGCTCGCGCGCGTCGAAGTACTCGATCGCGCGGGCGCCGAGGCTGCGCTCGCCGGCTGCGAGGTCGTGTTCGAAGCGGTGCCCGAAGTGATGGCGGCCAAGGAGGAGGCATTCGCGTGGCTCTGCGCGCGCGTTGGCAGCGCGGCAACGATCGCGTCCACGACGTCGACGTTCCTCGTCACCGATCTGCAGCAGGCGGTCACGCATCCGCAGCGCTTCGTCAACGCGCACTGGCTCAATCCCGCGCATCTGATGCCGCTCGTCGAGATCAGCCGCAGCGATATCACGGACCCTGCGGTGCTCGCGCGGCTCAAGGATCTGTTGCGGCGTGCCGGCAAGGCGCCGGTCGAGTGCGCGGCGTCGGCGGGGTACATCGTGCCGCGCATTCAGGCGCTCGTAATGAACGAAGCGGCGCGCATGGTGGAAGAGGGCGTGGCGAGCGCGCACGACATCGACACGGCCGTTCGTACGGGCTTCGGTCTGCGCTTCTCGGTTCTCGGGTTGCTCGAATTCATCGACTGGGGTGGTTGCGACATTCTGTATTACGCGTCGCGTTACCTTGCGAAGGAGATCGATCCGCGCTTCGAGCCGGCTGGCATCATCACGCGGCATATGGAAGAAGGACGGGATGGTATCCGCACGGGCAAGGGCTTTTACGATTACGCGGACGTCGAGGTGCCTGCCTATGTGAAGCACCGGCTCGGCGAGTTCGGGCGGTTGCTCGAGCATCTCGGGCTGGCGCCGCGTTATAACTCGGCGATCGACGCAAAAGCCGCCGCCGGGTCCAGCGAGTCCGCGAGCGCTTGATATCGAACGGGACAACGCACGGCGAAGAGTTCGCCGTGTTTGCCCGAAAACGCCAGAACAGGCGGAACGTTCAGATAACACCGCGCAGGCTCGATGGATCGAATGGCGCCATTCTGCGCAGCGCGAGGCGAAAGTCACGTGCGATCGGCGAAAGCGCGGCATCGCGCCGGCGAATCAGACCGATGGTTCGCGCGACCGTTGGATCGACCAGTGGCCGGATCGCAATGCGTGCATGCGGGTCGCGCGGTGCCGCGCAGCGCGGAATGATGGAAATGCCGAGCCCCGCCTCGACGAGTCCCAATGAGGTGGTCAGATGCTCGATCTCGATCAGCCGGTCGGGGCGCCAGTCGATATCCCTGAGCGCGGCATCGAGCATGCGCCGGTTGCCGCTCGACGTGCCCGACACGATCAGCGGCCAGGGACGCAATTCGGGCCACGCGACATGCTCGCTCGCGGCGAGCGGATGATCCGCGGGGCAGGCGAGCACATAGGGATCGACCAGCAGTTCATCGAAGGCGAGCTCAGGGGTTTCATTGACCAGAAACGCGATGCCGAACTCCGCGTCGCCGTCCGCGACACGCTGCACGACCGTCGCGAGATTGGCTTCGATGAGCCTGAGCCGTACTTCAGGGCGCCGCTTGTGATAACTGCTGACGATGCTCGGCAGCATGAATTTCGTCACCGTCGGAATGCATGCGATGGTCAACTGGCCGGCGCGCATCCGCGTCGCTTCGCTCACCAGTTCGAGCGACGCAGCGAGGTCGCGCAGCACGCCCTGCGCACGCGGCAACAGTAATTCGCCGGAACCGGTGAGCGCGACGCTGCGCGTGGTGCGCTCGAACAGCATGACATCGAGCGCTTCCTCGAGCCGTTTGATACGGCGCGTCAAAGCGGAGGCGGACAGGTTCAATTCGATCGCCGCGTCATTGAACGACGCGTGTGACGCGACCGCGACGAAGGCTCGCAATGCGTCGAGATCGACAGTCGGAAAACGGTTCATCGGTACTCCGCTGACTCTTGCGTGTGACGCAATAATAATCACGTCGCGTGCAATTCACAAATGCGTTCCCGCTGCTGATACTGAAGGCACGACATTTCCGTGCAAGCTCATTCATTCAGGGGACGTTCAAGCCGATGAACCAGCACAACGACATAGGCACAAACCCTTATACGGGCGGCGTGGCCGCATTCGTCGCGAACCTGCAATACGAGGCGATACCGGACGAAGTGCGCGCGCGCATCAAACTTCTGATCCTCGATTCAATCGGCTGCGCGATATTCGGCGCGGGACTGCCGTGGAGCCGCATTCTTGCGGATACCTTGCAGCGCGTCGACAGTACGCCGGGCTGCCGCGTGTGGGGCATGCCGTTGCGTTTGTCCGCGCCGCATGCGGCGCTCGTCAACGGCACCTTGATCCAGAGTTTCGAACTCGACGACGTGCATCGCGTCGGCGTGCTGCATGTCGGCGCGGTGACCTTGCCGGCCGTGCTGGCCGTTGCCGAGTTGCTGTCCGCCGACGCGCCGATGACGGGGCGCGAGTTCCTGCGTGCCTGCGTGGCGGGCTACGAAGTGGGCCCGCGCGTGGGCATGTGCATGGGACCCGAGCACATCGCACAGGGCTGGCATTCGGGCGCGACGGTCGGCGTATTTTCCGCGGCGGCTGGCGCGGCAGCCGCGCTGCGGCTCGATGCGCAACAGACAGTGCATGCGCTCGGGATCGGCGGCACGCAGTCGGCGGGGCTGATGGCCGCGCAGTTCGGCGCGATGGTCAAGCGCATGCACGCGGGCCGCGCCGCGCAAAGCGGCCTGTACGGCGCGTTGCTCGCGCAAAACGGTTTCACCGGTATCGTCGACGTGTTTGAAAACCCCTACGGCGGATTTTGCAGCACGTTCTCGCGCTCGTTGGACCGCTTCGATCTGGCGCAACTCGTGGACGGCCTCGGCGAGCGCTTCGAGACCCTGCGCATTGCGCTGAAGTTCTACTCGTGCGTGGGCAGCAATCACACGACGCTCGACGCGATCCGTGCGATGCAGGCGCGCCATCCGTTCGGCCCGGACGATATCGAGCAGATCGTCGTGCACGGTTCGCGCGTGACGGTCGACCATGTGGGCTGGAAGTACGTGCCACAGGGGCTGACCTCGGCGCAGCTCAACCTGTCGTATTGCGTCGCAACGCTGCTGCTCGAAGGCGACGTATTCGTCGACCAGTTCAGCGAGGACAAAGTCGCGGACCCGCAGCGCATGGCGCTGGCGGAGCGCGTTCAGGTGGTGGAGGATCCGTCGATCACGGCGCGCGGCTCGCTCCTGCGGCACATGGTGCGCGTCGAGGTGCGCTTGCGCGACGGCACCCGGCTCGAAGAAACGGTCGAGGCGCAGCGCGGCAGCGAACACGCGTTCGCGAGCGCGGCGGACATCGTGGGCAAGATGAGAAAGCTTGCCGCGCATCGGATCGACGCCCGGCAAATCGCCGGCATCGTCGACTGGGTGATGCACGCCGAAGACCAGCCGGACGCCAGCGAGCTGGCGCGTCTTCTCGCGCTCGCCGCTTGAGGAGCCATCGTGGCCGCCACTGCGCACACTCTGACGTTACCCGCGACGCGTGCCGCGCGGCGCGAGCAATTGCGCTCGATCATCGGCGGCAGCGCCGGCAATGTCATCGAGTGGTATGACTTTCTCGCGTATTCGATCTTCTCCATCTATTTCAGCAAGGCGTTCTTCCCGGGCGGCAATCAGACCGCGCAACTTCTGAACGCGGCAGCCGTCGCCGCGATCGGCTATGTCGTGCGGCCGCTCGGCAGTTGGGCCATCGGCGCGCTCGCCGACCGGCATGGGCGGCGCATCGCGCTGAGCCTGTCGGTTGCGATGATGAGCATCGGCTCGCTGATCATCGCGGCGACGCCGACGTATGCGTCGATCGGCGTGGCCGCGCCTGCCGTGCTGATCTGCGCGCGTCTGCTGCAGGGCTTCAGCATGGGCGGCGAAGCGGGCACGAGCGCGACCTATCTGAGCGAAATGGCGCCGACGGGCCGGCGCGGTTTCTTTGTCGGCTTCGTCCAGGTGACGGTGGTGATGGGCCAACTGCTGGCGCTCGCGCTGATGCTCGTGCTGCAACGGCTCGTGCTGACGCCCACGCAACTCGAACAGTGGGGCTGGCGGATTCCGTTTGCGATCGGCGGCGCACTGGCCGTGTTCGCACTCTATCTGCGGCGCGGCATCGCGGAGACCGACGCGTTCGCACGCAATCGCGGTGCCGGTGCTGAAGCACAGGCGCGCACGCAGACGGAGCGGGGCAGTCTGCTCGTGCTGCTGATCCAGCACCGGCGTCAGACACTGTGGACGATCGGCATCAGCATCGGCGGCACGGTCGCGTTCTATACGTTCACGATCTATCTGCAGAAGTTCATGGTCAACACCACCGGTTTCAGCCGCAATACGGCGACGCTGGTCGCGACCGTGGCGCTGGTCATTTACATGGGTTTCCAGCCGCTTTTCGGCCTGCTGTCCGATCTGATCGGGCGGCGCCCGGTCATGATGATCTTCGGCGTCGGCGGCACGTTCCTGACCGTGCCGCTGATGCATGCGCTCGGCGCGACGCATAGCGCGCTCACGGCGTTCGCGCTGAACCTTGCGGCCCTCGGTATTCTCAGCGGCTTTTCGTCGATCCATTGGCTCGTCAAGTCGGAGCTTTTTCCCGCCAGGGTTCGCGCACTCGGCGTGGGCCTGCCGTTTGCGATCGTGTCCTCGGTGATGGGCGGCACCACCGAATATCTCGCGTTGCGCTTCAAGCACGACGGTCACGAAGCGTGGTTCTTCTATTACGTGAGCGCGTGCGCGGCGATTTCGCTCGTCACGTATGTGCTGATGCCCGAGACGCGCCATCGGTCGGTGATCGACCAAGAAGCCGACGAAGAAGCCGACGAAGAAGCACGTCAATGATCAACGGAGACGCTTTCATGCAACCGGCTTCATCGGCAGGGCTCAGCGCGGCGCAGTCGTTGTCGGAGTATGCGCTCGGTGTGCGCTTCGAGCAGTTGCCCGCCGACGTCGTGCGGCTTGCGAAAGACTGCCTGATCGATGCGATCGGCGCGGCGTTGTACGGACACGAAGTGGAGGCCGGGAGGGCCGCGCTGCGCTATGTCGGCCATGCGGCCGCGGGCCCTTGCGCGATTCCTGGCACGAACCGGCGCGTCGCGCCCGAAGCGGCGGCGTTCGCGGGCGGCGTGCTGGTCCATGCGGCGGAGCTCGACAGCCTGCGGCAACCCGGCGCCGGTGTTCATCCCGGCGCAACGCTGGTGCCGGTCGCACTGGCCGCCGCACAGGTTGCCGGCGCGTCGGGGCGCGAATTGCTCGCGGCGCTCGTCGCCGGTATCGAGGTGCTGTTTCGCATCGGTGCCGCCACGAAGCACTCCGCCGAAGCACGCGGCTTTCATGCGCCGGGTCTGACGGGGCCGTTCGGCGCCGCGATCGTCGCGGGCAAGCTGGCCCGCGTCGATGCGCACACGTTGTGCCACGCGCTCGGCATTGCCGGCTCGTTGAGCGGCGGGTTGCTCGAATTCGCCAGGTCCGGCGACGGCGGTCTCGTCAAACGTCTGCACCTGGGACGCGCGGCGCAATCGGGCATCGTCGCCGTGCAACTGGCGCAAGCGGGCTTCGACGGACCATCGAGCGTGCTCGAAGGGCGCTACGGTTTTCTGCACGCGTATTGCGAGACCTCGGACGCGGCGCGTCTGACCGACGGTCTGGGCACGCGCTACGAAACGCCGACGTTATGCCTGAAGCGCTACGCGTGCCACATCGTGGCGCACACACCGGTCTACGCGGCGCAGCAACTGCGCGCCGCACACGATATCGACGCGCGCCGTATCACCGCCATCCAGATCGAGGGCGCGCCGCGTCTGGCCGCGAATCACGATATCAAGCTGCCGGCCAATCAGGTTCTCGCGCAATACAGCGTACCGGTTTGCGTGGCGGCGGCGCTGCTGCACGATGCCGACGATCCGGCGAGCTTCGGCGAGCGCCTGTTGCAGGACGAGGCCATCCGTCAGCTCGCGCAACGCGTGACGCTGGTCGCGAGCGGCGCCACCGGTCTCGCAACCGTCACACGCATCACGCTCGATGACGGCACGATCTACGAGAGGGCGCAAGCGGATTTTCCGGGCTGCCCGTCGACACCGTTCACACCGGCCCAGTTGCGCGGCAAGTTCATGCGGATGGCAAAGCGCTCAGGCGCCGCGGCGTCCACGCTGTTCGAGCGGCTGGACCGGGTGGAAGACGAAGCGGATCTGCACTGGCTCGACGCGATGCCTTCTTCGCCACCCGATGCATCTGCTGGAGGAGACCACCGATGAGTACTGCGAACATTGCCAGATCGCTGGGTGAACGCATCGCGGCGTTCGCGTGGGCCGACGTGCCCGGCGAAGCGTTGCGCTGGGCGCGCATCGGTATCATCGACACGATCGGCGTGATGCTCGCCGGCGCGGGAGAGCCGTGCGCACGGATCGCGCGGACCGTGGCGGGGCCCTCGAACGGGGCGGCACTCGTGGTCGGCACGCGCGAACGGATGAAGGCGAGCGACGCGGCGTTCGTCAACGGCACGGCCGCGCATGCGCTCGACTTCGACGATTGCAGCAATACGCTCGGCGGCCATCCGTCCGCGCCGATCCTGCCCGCGCTCTTCGCGCTGGCCGAAGATGCGCACGCGAGCGGGCGGCAGCTCGTCACCGCCTACGTGGCGGGTTTCGAAGCGCAGGCTCGCATCGCGCACGCCGTCAATTTTCACCACTACGACAAGGGCTGGCATCCGACGGCGACGCTCGGCGTATTCGGCGCATGTGCGGCGTCGGCGCATCTGCTCGGACTGGACGCGGCGCGCACGGCGACGGCGTTGTCGATTGCCGCGTCGTTCGCCTCCGGCATCAAGGCCAATTTCGGCACCATGACGAAGCCGTTGCATGTCGGCCATGCGTCGCGCAACGGCTTGATCGCGGCACTGCTGGCGCGCGAGGGCTTCAGCGCCGGCGACGAAGCCTTCGAACATCGCCAGGGATTTTTCAACGTCTACAACGGCATCGGCCATTACAACGCTGAAGCGGCGCTGAGCCATTGGGCCGAGCCGCTCGACATCGTCGAACCGGGCATTGCGATCAAGCAGTATCCATGTTGCGGCAGCACGCACCCCGCCATCGACGCGATGCTGATGCTCGTCAGCGACTACGGCCTGAAGCCGGACGATGTCGAATCGGTCATCTCGTGGACGCATCCCCGCCGCCTTCAGCATACGAATCGCCCGCAGCCGGCCAGTGCGCTCGACGCGAAATTCAGCGTGCAGTACTGCGTGGCGCGCGCGCTGGCGCAGGCACGCGTGGTGCTGTCCGACTTCGAAGGCGAGGCGTTCCGCGACCCGGCGATTCGCGCGCTGATGGCGAAGATCGTCGCAGAGCCTGATCCGCTGGCGGACCAGCAGGCGGATCATTTCGGCGCGGAAGTCGTGGTTCAGCTGCGCGATGGGCGGCGCTTGTCTCGCCGCGTCGCGCGGGCGGCGGGCAGGACGTCGGCGAATCCGCTGCCGGACGCGCGGATCGAAGCCAAGTTTCTCGACTGCGCGAATCACGCATTGACGCCCGATGCGAGCCGCGACGCGTTGGGCATGCTCTGGCGCATCGACAGCCTGGAAGACGTCACCACGTTGAGCGCTTTACTCGAAGCTGGTTTGCGGCACTGACGCGGCTGTCGGGCCCAGCGGACGGCTTCATCCGCAAGACAATCGCGCGGCTACGACCGCCGGACATGAAGGAGACAGGCATGAACGACTTACTCGTCGCTGCGCGCGTCGACCGTTTGCCGAACTCGCGGATGCATCGTGAATGGATGTTCCTGTTCGCGATTCCGCTCTTTTTCGATAGCTGCGATATCAACACGTTTGCGTCGGCGGCGCCCGCGCTGGTCCGGCATTGGCACATCGCGATCAACGAGATCGCGCTGATCACGTCCGCGAGTTTCATCGGCATGTTCTTCGGCGCGACGCTCGGTGGCTTGCTGTCCGACCGGCTTGGCCGCAAACGCTCGCTGATGCTGTTCGTGCTGATCTCGTCGCTCGGTTCGCTGGCCACCGCGCTCGTGCCGAGCGTCCCGTATCTGTTCGCCGCACGGGTCATCACCGGCTTCGGCATTTCCGCGGGCATGGTGACGGTCATGACCTACATCGCCGAGTTGTTCCCGGCGCGCTCGCGCGGCACCTGGCAGTCGTGGGCCATGGTCATCAACCTGTGCGCGATTCCGATGACGAACTTCGTCGCGCGGCTGCTCGTGCCATACGGACCGGACGGCTGGCGCTGGGTCTTCGTGTGGGGCGCGCTGGGCATCGCGTTTCCGCTGATCGCGAAACGGCTTCCCGAGTCGCCGCGCTGGAGCGTGAGAGCAGGGCGCTTCAGCGAAGCGGAAACCGCGCTCGCGGCGATGGAAACGAGGAGCATGGCCGAAGGCAATGTGCTGAGCGCACCGGAAGTGGTCGTGCGAGCGCCCGAACCGCGCGAGCCGTGGACGACGATGTTCAACCCTGTCTACCGTCGCCGCACGCTCGCGCTCTGCGCGATCTGGCTGCTGCAGACGATCGGCTTCTACGGCTTCGAAGCCTGGGTGCCGACCCTGCTCGTGCATCACGGCATCACGATTGCCCGCAGCCTGACGTATTTCACGCTGATCAACGTGGGTGCGCCGCTCGGCGCATTGCTCGCGGTCTATCCCGCCGACCGTTTCGAACGCAAGCATCTGATCGCGCTCGTCGCGCTGCTGATCGCGGCATTTGGTCTGCTGTACGGGCTGAGCTTTACCCCGGTGCTGATCGTGACGTTCGGATTCGCGGTCGGCATGCTGACGCAGACCTTCGCGACGCTGCTCTATTCGTATACGCCCGAACAGTTTCCGACCGGCGTGCGCAACAGCGCCACGGGTCTCACGTATGGCGCGGGCCGGATCGCGAATGTGGCGAATGCTTTCGTGATCGCCGCGGTCTACACGAACTACGGCTACGCAACCGTGTTCATGTATATCGCGGGCGCGTGGTTCCTGACCGCGTTGATTACCGTCGTCTTCGGCCCTCGGACCACCGGCCGCAGCCTCGAAACCCTGAACCCTGGCGTGGGTGTCGAAGCCGACGCGGCATCGCTGACGCCGCTTGCCGAATACCCGCGACGCTAAGGTCTGCTTACCTATGGAACACTGGAACTGGAGAGCCAACTGATGACCCTCAACGTCAATGAACTCAACGATATCGACGTGCTCGTAATCGGCGCGGGAAACGCGGCGGCCAATGCGGCACTGGCCGCGCGCGAAGGCGGCGCGAAGCGCATCGTGCTGCTCGAGAGTGCGCCGCAGGAAGCGCGCGGCGGCAACTCCGCATTTACGGGCGGTGCATTCCGTTTCGTCTACGACTCCATCGACGATCTGCTGAAGCTCGCGCCGGATATCGCGGAACTGGATTTGCCGAATATCGATTTCGGTACCTATACGCGTGAGCAGTACTTCGACGATATCGGCCGGCTCACGGAGTTCCGCGCCGATCCGGATCTGACCGACGTACTGATCGGCAACAGCTATGACGCCGCGCTGTGGCTCAAGCGGCATGGCGTGCGATTCCAGCCGGCGCTGGGGCGGCAGGCGTTTCGTGTCGAAGGCAAGTTTCGCTTCTGGGGCGGTCTTGCCTGCCACATTCTGGGCGGCGGCACGCATCTCGTCGAAACGCTGCATCAAGCCTTGAAAGATGCGGGAATCGATGTTGTCTATCGGACGCAGGCAATGGGTCTCCTGCATGGCGACGGAGGTATCGAAGGCGTACGCGCGATGCATGACGGCAAGCCGGTCGAGATTCGCGCGAAAGCGGTGGTGCTCGCATGCGGCGGGTTCGAATCGAGCGCGGAGATGCGCGCGCGCTATCTCGGGCCGAACTGGGATCTCGCGAAAGTGCGTGGCACACGCTACAACACCGGCTGGGGTCACAAGATGGCGATGGAAATCGGCGCGGCGGTCACGGGGCACTGGTCGGGCGCGCATGCGGTGCAATGGGACATGAACGCGCCCGAGTACGGCGATCTGACGATTGGAGACCGCTTCCAGAAACATAATTATCCGTTCGGGATTCTGGTGAACGCGAAGGGCGAGCGGTTCCTCGACGAGGGACTCGATTTCCATAGCTTCACCTACGCGAAATATGGGCACGAAGTACTGCGCCAGCCGGGTCTTTTTGCCTGGCAGATATTCGATCAGAAGGTCGTCAAGCTGCTGCGCGACGAGTACCGGATTGCGCGAATCACGAAGGAAACGGCGAATACGCTCGAAGAACTGGCGCAGAAACTCACGGGCGTCGATCCGGAAGGTTTTCTGCGCACCGTGCGCGCGTACAACGATGCGTCACGGCCCGATACGCCGTTCAATCCGAACATCCACGACGGTCTGCGCACGCGCGGGCTCGCCATCGACAAAACCAACTGGGCCAATCGGCTCGACACACCGCCCTATGAAGCCTACGGCGTCACCACGGGCGTGACTTTCACGTTCGGCGGACTCAAGGTATCGACCGACGCCGAGGTGCTCGACACGTCGGGCGCACCGATCCGGGGGCTCTTCGCGGCGGGCGAAATTGTCGGCGGTCTTTACTATCACAACTACGGCAGCGGCACCGGGCTCGTCGCCGGCGTCGTGTTCGGACGGCGCGCGGGGGCAGGGGCCGCGCGGCTCGTCGCACGCTGATCCACCAGCTCGGAGACTCGACACGATGCTGCTGATAGATAACGACTGTGTCGCGCGCGTGCTCACGATGCGCGATTGCATCGACGTGCAGGAACGCGCGTTCGCCGGGCTGCCGGACGGCGCCTCGATTGGGCGTCCGCGTATCGACACGTATGTGCCGACGCTGAGCGACGACAGCTATTACCGTTTTGGTTCGGTCGATGGCGCGACCGGCGGCATTCTGGCGGTCCGTCTCAAATCGGACGTGATGGTGTGGCCGCGTGACGCCGACGGCCGCGCGGGCAGTGAGCAGAAGTACTGCGTCGAGCCCGGCACGTATTGCGGGCTGGTGATGTTGTTCAGTACCGAAAACGGCGCGCCGCTCGCGATGCTCAACGATGGCCACCTGCAGCACATGCGCGTGGGCGGCGCGGCAGGACTCGGCACCCGGCTGCTGGCGCGCGAGGACGCGCATGTCGTCGGCATGATCGGCTCGGGCGGCATGGCGCAAACGTTTCTCGAAGCGCTGGTGGCGGTGCGCGATATCCGGCGCGTGCGCGTCTTCAGCCGTCGCGAAGCGAACCGGACGCGTTTTGCGCACGACATGCGGGCGAAATTCGGCATCGAGGTCGAAACAGTGGGCTCGGCTGAGCAAGCGGTGCGCGGCGCCGACATCGTCGCCACCTGCACCGACAGCATGACGCCCGTGATCGACGCCGACTGGCTGGAACCCGGCATGCACGTGGTGGCGCTCACGCCGCGTGAATTCGACGCCCGGGTGGCAGCCCGTTTCGACGTGCGCATCGCGCAGGGCCATGAGCGGCTTGCGCTGGAGGAAAGCGAACGCTTCAGCCAGCGTGTGTCGGGCAGCCCGAATGCGTTCATCGGCGGAAGCAACGAGGAGCGGGCGCGTCTGCCCGTGTCGCGCGGCGAGCGCGTGGATACGGCGGGCTGGCCGGTCTACACCGACGTCATTACCGGCCGCGCGCCCGGCCGCACGGATGCCCGGCAGATCACTTTCTATTACACGGTCGGAAACTGGGGGGTTCAGTTCGCGGCGGTGGGCGGGCACGCATACCGGGAAGCGGCGCGGCAAGGCCTTGGCATGTCGTTGCCGGATCACTATTTCCTGCAGTCCATCAGGAATTGATCAGGAAGTGAGCGATCTTAGACACGTGCGCAGACGTGTGTGAAGGCGGCAAATTCATGCAAACAGAGGAACATCCGAAAGATCTACATCCCCATTCCATAAACACGACATTATAGTACTAATGTCGTGTATTAGATGTTCATGTGTAGTGTTTTTAGCGTATTACGTTGTATTATCAACGTATCGACAACCCTATGCCCTGAGCGCGCCATGACACTCGAATCCGACATCGAAGCCGCCCGCGAACATGCGTCCGACACACAGGCGCTGTACCGCGAGGTCTGTGCGCTGCTGTTTTTCCGCTACGGTGAAACGCCGACCGCCAACCGGCTTTATCAACTGGTGCGCAAAGGCAGCATGAGCGCGCCGGCCAAGGCTTTGCGCGATTTCTGGGTCGAGGTGCGCGACAAGACTCGCGTCGACGTCGGGCGTCCGGATCTGCCGTCCGACGTTGCGGCGGCAGCCGGAGAATTCGCCGCCCAGCTATGGCGTCTGTCGAGCGACGCCGCGAGCGCCGCGCTGGACGTGTTCCGGCAGGACGCGCAGACGGAAGTCGCCGCGGCGCGCGAAGAGGCACAGGAACGGGAAATACAGCGGCTGGCCGCCGTCCAGAAGGCTGAGCAGGCAGCGAACGACGCCGTCGCGCTGCGCGCGCAGATCGGCGGGCTCGAGGCACGCATCGTCGAGTTGCAGACCGCCAACGAGATGCTGATGACGCAACTGGCGGCGTCGAAGGAAGAAATCGCGACGGGAAGCGCCGCGCTGGCGGACGCCCGGCGCGATTTCGCCGACGAACTGGCCAAGCTGCGCCGCTCGCACGAACAGAACGAGCAGCGGCTCGCTGCCGCCGAAAAACGTGCGTTGCTTGAGATCGAGAGCGAACGGGAGGCGGCGCAACGTCTGCGCAAGGAATTGCAGGCTGGCAATGAGCGGACGGCGACGCTCGAGGCCGAATTCCGGGCGCAGCGCGATGCCTTGCGCGATGAACTTGCCGTGGCGAAAGCCGGGTTGGTCGCGTCCAATACACGGCATGCGGCAACCAGCGCGCAACTCGCGGAAAAGGACGCGTTGCTGGCCGAACGCGTGGCCGCAACGGATCTGCTTCGTCAGCGCATCGAAACGATATCGCGGCAGTTGGAAACGGCGCGAACGGCAAGAACGCCGGCGCGCCCTGCCCGCCGCTCGCGTGAAAAAGCCGCCTCGCAAAGCCGCGCGGCGGCAGGCTTTTCCGGCGCGCCGTTTATCTGGCGAAAGTTGAATCCAAAGAAGTGACGGCGCGTGATGGCGGCAGTGTTCACTGCTACCTGAAACCGCCTGCGCTTCGATGCGCGTGCAACGATGTGCGTTTGCGCGTCAGCGCGCGCATTTTAAAACCGCGGATGACACTCGAAATCGACCGACGAACCGTGTTCGCTCATCCCGCTTACACCGCTGACGGTTTCCATCGTCACGCTGCTTTGCATGCCGCGGCGCTCGCAGTAGTCGCGCGCTTCGTTCATCGCGTGTTCGTGCGCGCGGGCCCATGCCATCCGGCCGCCTGTCGCGCTCGCCGCGACCGTGTAGGTGCCGGGTTTGCCGGTGGCGGCTACATCGGTGCTCGACGCGCATCCGACGAGACTCGCGCACGCGAGCACCGCCGCGGCGAAACCGCGCATGCGGATCACGAGCGGCGCACTCTTCTTTCCCGCCACGCGTTCGCGCGCCAACCCAATAGATGAAACGCCCCGCGCATGCCCTCTTGCGAGCCTGCCGCGAATACCGTCCGAATCCAGATCAACCATAGCGCAACACCTGCATTTTTAACCGATTACAAGCCCTCAATTATCCGTAATCATTCGCGCGAGATCAGCCGCTCCATCCGAAAACACTGTTGCGTGCACCTTAACAATGCCGCCATGCAAGGCGCGGATGAGCGGACCCTACCGTTGACAAAAGAGCTTCCGGAATCGCATTTCAGCGTCTAGTCTGTAACGACGCTTTTTCAATGCACCGGCAAACATACCGGCATGCGCCGGACGCCGAACCGGAGGAGACATCGATGGATCTCGAGGCACGCACCCTGCGACGCGTCACGGCCCGGCTCGTGCCGTTCCTGATTCTTTGCTATTTCATCGCCTATCTCGATCGCGTGAACGTCGGCTTCGCGGCACTGCAGATGAACAAGGCGCTCGACCTGTCCGCGAGCGCGTTCGGTTTCGGCGCGGGCGTGTTCTTCATCGCCTACTTCTTTTTCGAAGTGCCGTCGAACCTGCTGCTCGAACGCTTCGGCGCGCGCCGCTGGATCGCGCGAATCATGTTTACGTGGGGCATCCTCGCGGGCGCCATGGCGTTCATCCCCGACATCGCGCGCTTCACGGGTTTCTCGCCCGCACATGTGTTCTTCGGTCTGCGCATCCTGCTCGGGGTGGCCGAGGCCGGCTTCTTCCCCGGCATCATCTTTCTGCTCACATTGTGGTTTCCGGCCGCCTATCGCGGCCGCGTGGTCGGCTACTTCATGGCGGCGATTCCGCTGTCGACGGTAATCGGCGCCCCGATCTCGGGCGCGCTGCTCTCGCTCGACGGCCGCGGCGGTCTCGGCGGCTGGCAGTGGGTGTATCTGATCGAGGCGCTGCCCGCGGTGCTGCTGTCGTTCGTGGTGCTGTTCTATCTGACCGACAAGCCCGCCGACGCCACGTGGCTCGCCGCCGAAGAACGCGACTGGCTGATCGCGCGCCAGAAGCAGGAGCGCGAGCATCGCGAGGCGGTGCGCAGCTTCAGCGTGAAGGAAGCGCTGATCAATCCGCGCGTGCTCGCGATCGCGCTGATTTATTTCGGCGCGAACGCGACCAACTACGGGTTGAGCTTCTTTCTGCCGCAGATCGTCAAGTCCTTCGGCCTGACCAATCTGCAGACGGGCTTCGTGACCTCGCTGCCGTATGTGGTCGGCGTCATCAGCATGGTCCTGTGGGGACAGCATTCGGACCGCAAGCTCGAGCGCCGCTGGCATGTGGCGATCGCGCTGCTGGTTGCGGCCGGCGGTATCGCGGCGGCGGCCGGGCTCGACAATCCGGTGCTGAAGATGATCGCGCTATCGATTGCCGGGTTCGGCATTTTCGGCTGCCTGCCGGTGATCTGGACCTTGCCGGCCGCGTTCCTGTCGGGCGCGGCGGCTGCGGGCGGCATCGCCGCGATCAATTCGCTCGGCAATCTGGCGGGATTTTTCGGACCGTTCGCGATGGGCTGGATCAAGGACAGCACCGGCGGCTTCGGCGCGGGGCTGCTGTGCCTCGCGGGCGCGGGGCTGGTCGGCGTCGCCGCGGTGTTGCTGCTGCATCACGATGCGTCGCTCGAAACGACGCATGGGCATCCGGATGCCCATGCGGCGGGTGACGCGGGCGTCGCGCGGTATTAGCACTGGCTGCGTGAAGAGCTTGCGCCCGCATTCGAGGCGCCCCAGATCCGGTATCGACGCGCCCCCCATGCCGGCGTACCGTACTGCGAGGCCCCGTCAGTTCGACGCACCGCCGTTGGCCGTCCCTTCCCCACCCTGACCTGCATCCGGCGGCGCGGCGTCGTCCGGCGTTGGGGTCGGCGCGAGGGCCGGTGCGCCGCCGCCATGCGTTTCACCGTCGACCGCATCGCCCACGGCGGGTGCCGCCGCCGATCCTGGCGCCGATCCGGACACTGAGCCCGGCACCGGCAGCAGCGGCGGCAACGCGCGCGGTTCGGCAAGCACGGCTGAAGCGCCAGCCGCCTCCGGCACCTCGGACACAGGAGCCGCCGTGCCAGCCGTCTCAGCCGGCTTGACCGACGCCACCGGCGAGCGCCGCGTCTGCCCGCGCGCCACGACCGGCTTCTGCGGCTGCACGGGCGCCGGCGCAAACAGATGCTGGAACCAGTCGCTCAAGCGCGCCGAGCGCTCGGCGAACCAGCCCGGCTGCTGCTCGGTGTCGAACTTCACGTGCGTGTCGACGAGCCGCGAGCGCTGCGCGCGCTGGAAGAAATCGCCGACGATCGGCAGCGCGCTATGCGCCCCCTGCCCCCAGTAATCGCTGCGCAGCGTCACGCGGCTGTCGTTGAAGCCGACCCACGCGCCCGCCACCAGTTGCGGATGAATCAGGATGAACCAGCCGTCCGCGTTGCCCTGGGTCGTGCCGGTCTTGCCGGCGACGTCGCCGCGCACGCCGAAGCGCGTGCGGATGCTCGCGCCCGTGCCGCGGCTGACGACGTCGCGCATCACGTCGACGAGCGTGCGCGCGGTGTCGGCGGGCAGCTCTCGTTTTGGCGTGGCCGGCGCGAATTGCGCGAGCACGTTGCCGTTGCGGTCCTCGATGCGCGTGACCATCAGCGGTTCGACGTAAGTGCCGAGGTTCGCGATCGTGCCGTAGGCGGAGACCATTTCCTTCAGCGTCACCGGGCTCGTGCCGAGCGCGAGCGACGGCACCGGATCGAGTTCGCTGTCGCGCACGCCCATCGCACGCGCGAGCTTCGCGACCCGGTTCGGGCCGACCTTCTCCATCACCTGCGCGGTGATGCGGTTGCGCGAATACGCGAGCGCGTCGCGCAGGCTGATCGAGCGCCCGCTCGGCTCGTCCTCGTCGCTCGGCTTCCAGATTTCGCCGCCCGTGAGCTGGATTTCGACGGGGTTGTCGGGCAGCTTGTCGTCCGGCTTCGCGCCTGCCTCGAACGCGGCCGCGTAGACGAACGGCTTGAAGGTCGAGCCCGGCTGACGGCGCGCCTGCTGCACGTGGTCGAACGGGTCCTCGCTGAAGTCGCGGCTGCCCACCCACGCCTTGATCTCGCCAGTGCGCGGGTTCATCGCGAGGAAGTCCGCCTGCACGCGTGTCTTCGTGTTGCAGACGTTCTGCACGAGCTGGCGGTCGGCGAGAAGGCGCTTCAATGCATCGTCGTCGGAAAGGCCCGTGTCTTTCGCGGCGCGGAAGTCGGGCGTTTCGCGCAGGAACGTGCGCAGCAGATCCTTGTCCGCCGAGCAGCCCGCGCGCGTGCCCCACGCCGAGTTCGCAATGCCCTGCAACTGGTTGCCCTGTAGCGTCACCGCCTGGGTCGCCATGGTTTGCAGACGCGAATCGATCGTGGTGCGCACGACGAGGCCGTCCGAATAGATGTTGTAGTCGTTGCGGTCGGCCCACGCGACGAGCCACTTGCGCAACTGCTGCGTGAAGTGCGGCGCGGGTCCGGGCGGCTCGACCTGGCGCTCGAAATCGAGCCGCAGCGGCTTGCGGCTCAGCGTGTCGTATGCGGCGGGCGTGAGCTTGCCGTACTTGACCATCTGCGCGAGCACCGTGTTGCGCCGCTGCAGCGCGCGCTCGGGATTGAGCACCGGGTTGTAGTAGCTGTTGCCCTTGAGCATGCCCGTGAGCGTCGCGCTTTCGAGCACGTTCAGGTCGGACGCCGACTTGTCGAAATAGGTGCGCGCGGCCATCTCGATGCCGTACGCGTTATAGAGGAACGGCACCGTGTTCAGGTAGGTTTCGAGAATCTCGGGCTTCGTGTAGAGCATCTCGATCTTGACCGCGGTGATCGCCTCCTTGAGCTTGCGCGTGAGTGTCGGCGCGCGGCCGATTTCGTCGGGATAGAGATTGCGCGCGAGCTGCTGCGTGATCGTCGAGCCGCCCTGGCGGTCGCCGGAAAACGTGTGCAGCGCGGCCGACGCGGTGCGCCGCCAGTCGAGGCCGAAATGCTGGTAGAAGCGGTGATCTTCGGTCGCGATCAGCGCGTTCACGACGTTCGGCGAGATGTCCTTGAGGCTCACCCACTCGCGGTTGGATGGCTTGAATTCGGCGAGCAGCTTGCCGTCCGCGGAGAGAATCCGCGCGGGCTGCTCGATTTTCGCCTTGCGGATGTCGCGGATGCCGGGCGTGAACGGAATCAGCAGCAGCACGTACAGCACGAACAGCACCGGCAGCGCGGCGAACCCCCACGCCACGGTGCGGCGGGTCGGATGGCGCAGATGCCGCCAGAGCTTTGCGACGAGCGGGTTCGCGAGAGTCAGCCCTTTGTCGAGGGCCGCCAGAAGTGAGGAGATGAGGCGATTCACGCTTGCTGTCGTCTGCGGGGAAAGGCGCAATCGTACCAAGATGTGGGGCGGGCGCCGATTTTTGCGGTGCCTGTGCCGGGTGCGGCGGGCGTGGCGGGCGCAGCGGGGCCACTATAATGTCGGCAATTCCGACAAGAGGTGCTTCATGATCATCAAACCGCGTGTGCGTGGCTTCATCTGTGTATCGACTCATCCGACCGGCTGCGAGGCCAACGTCAAGGAACAGATCGAGTATGTGAAGGCACGCGGCCCCATCGCCAACGGCCCGAAGAAGGTGCTCGTGATCGGCGCATCCACCGGCTACGGTCTGGCCGCCCGCATCAGCGCCGCGTTCGGCTCGGGCGCCGCCACCCTCGGCGTGTTCTTCGAGCGCGCCGGCAGCGAAACCAAGTCCGGCACGGCCGGCTGGTACAACACCGCCGCATTCGAGAAATTCGCCACGGCCGAAGGCCTGTACGCGAGCAGCATCAACGGCGACGCATTCTCCGACGAAGTCAAGGCGCGCACGATCGAAGTCATCAAGCGCGATCTCGGCCAGGTCGATCTCGTCGTCTATAGCCTTGCCGCGCCGAAGCGCCAGCATCCGAAGACCGGCGAGGTGTTCAGCTCGGTATTGAAGCCGATCGGCAAGTCCGTCAATCTGCGCGGCATCGACACCGACAAGGAAGTCATCAAGGAAACCGTGCTCGAACCGGCCACGCCGGAAGAAATCGCACACACGGTCGCGGTGATGGGCGGCGAGGACTGGCAGATGTGGATCGACGCCCTCGCCGACGCCGGCGTGCTCGCCGACGGCGCGAAGACCACCGCGTTCACCTACCTCGGCGAGAAGATCACGCACGACATCTACTGGAACGGCTCGATCGGCGCGGCCAAGAAGGACCTCGACCAGAAGGTGCTCGGCATCCGCGCGAAGCTCGCGGCCAAAGGCGGCGATGCGCGCGTCGCGGTGCTGAAGGCGGTCGTCACGCAGGCGAGTTCCGCGATCCCGATGATGCCGCTCTATCTTTCGCTGCTCTTCAAGGTGATGAAGGAGAAAGGCACGCACGAAGGCTGCATCGAGCAGGTCTACGGCCTGTACAAGGACAGCCTCTACGGCAGCCAGCCCCATCTCGACGCCGACGGCCGCCTGCGCGCCGACTACAAGGAGCTCGATGCGCAGGTGCAGGCCCGCGTGCAGGAACTGTGGAACCAGGTGACCAACGACAACCTCTACGAACTCACCGATTTCGCGGGCTACAAGACCGATTTCCTGCGTCTGTTCGGCTTCGAGATGAAGGGTGTGGATTACGACGCGGACGTCAATCCGGACGTGCGGATTGCGAATCTCATGCAGGTTTGATGGTTTCTGTTTGACGAGGAGCGGGTTCGCCCGCCTCTCGCCCCTGCTACACCCGGCCGTCGCAGGGATTGAATGCACGCGGGCGGTTCATCCCTTCGCCTCCGGCTTCAGCACGGATACGCCCCCTGCAGCGCACGAAGAATCGCAAGGCCGATCGGGAAATCGTCCGAAATACCCGGATGGTTTGCAAAAAATGCGTCGAGCAACGGATAAACCGTCTGGTTGCCGATCGCGAGCGTTGGCGGCGGGCAGAACAGCGCTGGACGCTTCTGCGATACCAGGTCCCCGTTCGCCCAGCCGAACGCGTTGATCGTGCCGGTGATGTACGCCGCGTAGATCGAGTCGTTGTCGGCGTGCGCCCATTTCTTGTACTGCGCGGCCGTCATCTCGGCGTGCGCGCTCAAGGTGAAGAGCGCTGTCAGCGCAGCCAGCGCGAATTTCGGTACCCGCATCGTCAAACCTTCAAGATTGCAAAAATCCGCCATTGTAGGGGACGTGGAGTGCGCCGCGCAGAAGCGCGGCGCGTGTACGAATTCGTCAGGATTGTTGAGGGATTTTTGTAAGGGTTGCGCCCCTCAACGTGCCCCTCAGCGAGCCCAAATCAGGGCGTCCCGTTGCGGCAATACTCGCGGTATCCATCGCGTCCCGCGAGCCGCGTCATATACGCGGCGAGCGCCGGAAAATCGTCGTGCTGCAGCGGCGTTTCGAGCCAGCGGTTCGCCGACAGCGCAATCGGAATATCGGCGAGCGAGAACGCCTCGCCCGCGATGAACGCGCCGGTATGCGCAAGCTGCTGTTCGACGATCGCCATGTGCTTCGCCCAGTTCACGCGCGACAGTTCGATCTGCCGCGGGTCCTGATGCGCGGGCGAATGCCGCACCAGCGCGAGAAACGCGTAGCTCCACGAGCGATTCAGCTCGCTCGCCTGCCAGTCGATCCACTGATCGCAACGCGCGCGCTCGCACGGATCGGCGGGATAAAGCCACTCGCCGCGATAGCGGCCCGCGAGATAGCGGATGATTGAGTTCGACTCCCACAGCACGAAGTCGCCGTCGCGAATCACGGGGACTGTCGCATTCGGATTGAGCGCGCGGAACGCCGCGACGTCGGTCGTGCGAAAGCCCGCGCCCCAGTCTTCCTGTTCGAACGAAAGTCCGAGTTCCGCGCAGGTCCACAGCACCTTGCGGACGTTGATCGAGGTGGTCTTGCCGAGTATCTGCAGCATGAGGTGTCTTGTATCGGGTGGGTTGAATGGAGCAAAGACAAGAAGTAAAGACTAGGAGTAAAGGCAGCAAGTAACGACAACGGGAAAGGCAAGGCAGCAAAGACGCCGGCAGCAGCCAGTTTGCCTCGCGCGCGGCATGGCGTCATCAGACTTTGAGCGTCGCCTGCTCGCGGATCATGTCGTAAAGCGCCTGCGCCGCGGGAGACAACTGCGCGGTCTTGCGCGCGACGAGCACGAGCGTGCGCGACACGGTCGGCTGGATCAGCGCGACGGTGCGCACGCCCGGATACGCGCCCTTCTGCAGCGCGAGCGCCGGCACGACCGCCGCGCCCACGCCCTGCGCGACGAGTCCGACCGCGGTCGAACTGCGCTGCACCTCGTAGAACGAGCGCAGCGCGAGTTCGCTCGATTCCAGCGCGACGTCGAGCAGCGCGCGGTTGCCGCTGACCTCGCCGGCAAAAATCAGCGGAAACGGCTGCAGTTGCCGCCACGCGATGCGCCGCCGCTTCGCGAGCGGATGATCCTCGCGGCAGATCAGCACGTAGCGGTCTTCGGTGAGCGGCACACTCGCGAGATCGGGGTGATGCTCGCGCGCGATGTTGATGCCGAATTCGACCTCGCGGCGCAGCACGGCCTCTTCCACGGCCGACGACGCGTGATCGAGAATCTTGATGCGGTTATGCGGATAGCGCGCGGAATACGCCTGCAAAATACGCGGCAGATACTGGACACCGACGGTCGGCACGCACGCGATCGACACGTCGCCGCGCTGAGCCATGCCCGTTTCGCGAATTTCGACGAGCGCGTCGGCGAGTTCGCCGAGCAGACGCCGCGCCTGCGGCAGAAAACTGCGGCCGATTTCGGTGAGCGCCATCGAGCGCGTGGTCCGCTCGATCAGCGTGACGCCGAGAAACGTTTCGAGCTTGCGCAGCCGCTGCGTGATGGCCGTTTGCGTGACGTGCAGCGAATCGGCCGCGCCCTGGAAGCTGCCGCGATCGGCGATCGCGACGAAAGCCTGCACGCCGAGAGTATCGATTTTCATTAGAAAAATGCAGGAATCGGAATCATAAATTCATTTTACTCTGCGATCAGTGACGCCGAGAATGGACGCACCGAATCCCGCGAAGGAGCGAAGCATGACGGAAAAAACCACGGCTGCATCAACGGATAAAGACGCGAACAGACACGCGGATAACCACGCCGACTGGCACGCAAAGCAGTACATGCTGTTCGAAAACGAGCGCACGCGCCCGGTCAGGGATCTGCTCGCGGCAGTACCGGCGGAGGGTGCGCGGCTCGCGGTGGACATCGGCTGCGGACCGGGCAACTCCACCGAGGTGCTTGCCGCGCGTCTGCCGGGCGCGACGGTGAGCGGCATCGACAGTTCCGCCGACATGATCGCGGCCGCCCGTCAGCGCCTGCCGCAATACCGCTTCGACGTGAGCGATATTTCGACGTGGGATGCGCGCGGCCCGTACGACGTGATCCTCGCCAACGCGGTGCTGCAATGGGTGCCGGACCACGAGCGGCTGTTTCCCGCGCTGATCGGAAAACTCGCGCAAGGCGGCAGCCTCGCCGTACAGATGCCCGACAACCTCGACGAACCGGCGCACCGGCTGCTGCGCGAAGTTGCCGCTGACGGACCGTGGGCGCACAAGCTCAAGGGTGTCGAGCGCACCACGCGCCACGGCCCCGGCTGGTACTACGCGCTGCTGAAGCCGCTGTGCGCGCGCGTCGACGTGTGGCGCACGGTCTATCACCATCCGCTCGCGGGCGGCGCGGATGCGGTGGTCGAATGGTTCAAGGGCAGCGCGCTGCGGCCGTTCCTCGCCGCGCTCGACGACACCGAACGGCAGGCGTTCCTGCAACGCTACCGCGACGAGATCGCCAAAGCCTATCCGGCGCTCGCCGACGGCACGGTGCTGCTGCCGTTTCCGCGGCTTTTCATCGTCGCGACGCGCGAGGTTCGCTGAAGCCGCCAGAGGGCTGCGGCACGGGCGTTTGGCGTCTCCTTGCCGCCTCTTTGGCGTCTCCTTTACCGCCCCCGTCCGGCAAGCGCTGGCGACTGCGCCGGTGCTTGCCCCGCGCTTGCCCTCCGTACCGCCCGTACCCCGCTCGCTCCCGCTCACGGCCACGCCGCGCGCCAGGGTACGTCAGGCATTGCCGCCCGGGAATGGAGCGTGCTAATGTTTGATGAAAGCGGAGGATGGCGCACCGCCGTCCTCACCGGGAAGCCATTTACTGCAGCGAGCGTCGCCATGAGTGATGTACGCCAACATCTGAGTCCCCGTGACCGCCTTGAGCTGTTGTGCTGGCTCACATGCGGAAGCCTCGGCGCCTATTACCTGAACGAAGACTGGCCCGACGCGGCGTTTCACGTGCAGGCCGCGCATAAGTGGCTCGATCGCCGCGCGCGCGAGGCCGACTGGCTCTGCATCGCGAAGCTGTCGGCCACCGCGGTGGAAATCGCCCGGCGTCACGCGAAGTTCGTCGAGACCGACTGGGCGCGCGACGCGGTCGAAGAAATCCTCGATACCGACGAAATCGACCCGCAAGCCCGCTTGCTCAAGCAGGTGCTGGCCGACTGCCAGAACGCGCTCGCGGACAAGCGGCTCGCGGATTAAGAGCTCACCACGCCCATCGCACGCCAGCGTCGCCGCCAATCACGCGCTGATGCTGACCGCCGAAGTTCGTCAGGTAGCTCGCAGTAGCGAATACGCTGCCGCGCTTCGTCAGTTGCGCGACGATTCCCACGCCTACCTGCCCCATCGTCTGGCCCACCGGGGTACCTAGCGTCGTCACTCCGCCGAAGGTGGTCTCGTCGTCGGCGCCGAACGAGCGCAGCACGTTCACGCGCAGGTACGGCTTCCAGGCCACGCCGCTCGCATCGAATGCCCACTGCAGGCGCGCGCCTATGCGGCCGAGAAACGTGTTGCCGTTATTCCAGTTCACCTCCGAGATGCCGTCGCTGAACTTGTCCAGCGCGAGCCATTGCCACACGAGCTGCGCCTGCGGCTCCAGCGTCAGTCCGTATGCCAGAGCAATCGGCAAACCCGCTTCGATCGAGCCCGTAAACGCGTTGCCATCCGTCGAGCCGCCCACGTTGTCGTTCGAGTGGGTGCGTACCGTGAGCGCGCTGCCCATCGCGACCGCATCGGTGTACCAGCCGCCCGCGCCGATGTGCGTCCAGTAGGCGCCGAGGTTGTACGAGTTGACCTGGAGCGAGCCGGCGCCGTAGTCGTACTGCCCCATCGCCAGGCCGTTCACGTCACCCACCGCGCGCGCGAAGCCGAGGAAGAAGCCATAGTGATTGCGCGCGCCGCCCGGCTGGTTGTCGGCGTACAGGTCCTGGCCGACCTGCATGCCCCACACCGTGCCGTCGAACGACGGCTTCACGTCGCCGCCTTGCGCGATGTTGCTGTTCGCGCCCCAGGCGCGCGCCCATGAGGCGGGGACGCGGCCGCTTTCGGTCAGCAGGCCCTGCTCGCCCTGGCGGTCATGGAACGTGTCGATCTGCAGCAGACCCAATTGACGCGCAACGCTTGGCGCCTCCGTATAGAGCGGTACTTCGGGACGATAAACCGGCACGCCGGACGTGCTCACGCTCTCAGTGGCCGTCGGGCCAGTGCCGGCTTCCGCGCTCTCGAGCGCCTGGACGATCGACTCCGGCGTGCCGGGGGCCGCGACGATCGGCGCATGCGTGGAAGGCGAGCCCGGCGACGATGGGCTCGTCGGCGAAGTTGGCGTGGACGTACCGGGTGACGACGGATTCGTCGGCGCGGTTGGCGTGGACGTTTCCGGCGTTTGCGTCTCCGCCGGAATCGTATTGCGCAGATACCAGCTGTCGCTCGTCCCGGCGCTGACTCCACCCTTTGCGAGGAAATACGTGTAGGCGCCCGCCTTGATCGTCCCGCCCGCGAGCGTGAACGCGCTCGCGCTTGTCGTCGCCCCGTTCGCGGCCTGCACCACCTGAATGCCGTCGATGAGCGTCGTCGCGCCCGGGCCGCCCATGTTCGTCACATGCAACGTGCTCGTGCCGCTCGCCGTGCCACCGCTGACGACCAGCTTGTCCGATGGCGCGCCGTCGCCCGCCAGATACGTGTTCAGCGCGATCGCCGCGTTCTGGCCGACGTAGTTGCCCGCCACCGTCAGCGTATTGCCCACGCCGCTGCCGCCGAGCTGCACGAGCCCCGCGTTGGTGAGATTGCCGTTGATCTGGAAGTTGCCGGTGGGGCCGCTCGCGAGACTGGCGAGCGCGTTCGCCGCCGCGATCGTGCCATTATTCGTGACCTCGCCGGTCACGCTGCCATAGCCGCCGAGCGTCGCGCCCGCCGCGACCGCGACCGGCCCGCCGCCGGACAGCGCGGCCGGATCCGCGACGCTGCCCACGATCAGCGTGCCCGCGTCGACATTGGTGCCGCCCGCGTAGCTGTTGTCGGCGCCATTCAGCGCAAGCGTGCCGGAACCGAGCTTCGTGAGCGAACCCGCGCCCGTGATGTTCTGCGCGAACGTGGAATCGAAGCCCTGGGTGTCGATGGTGCCGTTGTTCGCGGTGATGGACACCGCGCGGCCGGACGCGGGATCGAAGCTGCTGCCGAGTTGCAGCGTGCCGCCGTTGAACGTCAGCGCGCCCGTCGGCGTGCCCAGCGCATTGTCGGCCGCGACGGAAAGCGTGCCCTGCGTGATCGTCGTGCCGCCCGAGTACGCGTTGCCGCCCGACGCGGCGGGCGCGAGTGTCAGCGTTCCAGCGCCTGTCTTCTCCACCGCGCCCGCGCCGGAGATGAGCCCGGTGTAGGCGCCGTCGCTGTCCTGCTGGAAGCGCACGAGCCCATTGTCGGTCACGGAAAGCGGCAGGTTCGACGCATTCGCCTGCAAGGTCGCGCCGCTATTGACGGTCGCGACGACCGTGGCGGTCGTCGTGCCGAGCGTGCCGGTGAGGTTCAGCGTGCCGCTCTGCACGAGCGCGGTCGAAAACGTGCCGGTGCCGGCCCACGTCCAGTAGTCGCCCTGCATCGTCAGACTCTGGTAATTCACGAACGCATTCGACGCCGTGCCGCTGCCTTGCAAGCGCACGACATTGGCGCCGCCGCCGCCATCGGCCGTGCCGATGATCTGCGAGCCCGTTTGCAGGATCAGCGTGTCGTTGCCGTTGCCGTTCTTGATCGCCGTGCCGCCGCCGCCCTGAATCAGACCCGCGTTAGTGATCGTCGTATTGCCGTTGGTCGAGCGCACGCCGATGCCGTTGTTGCTGATGATCCTGCCGCCCGCCTGATTCGTGATGGTCGCCGTGAACGAGCTGCCGAGCGTGTTCGACACCACGGCGTCGACGCTGCCGCTACTCGATGCCGTGCCGGTGGTCTGAATCGTGCCGCTGTTGACGAGCGTATCGTTGTTGCCCTGCAGGTAGACCGCCGGACTGTCCCTGCCCGCCGAAGTCAGCGTGCCGCTATTGTTGATGGTGCCGCTGCCGCCGAGCAGCGACGCCGCGCGCGCATTGCTGCCCGAGGTCGAGACGGTGCCCGTATTGACGAGCGTATTGCCCGATGCGCCGGCATTGCTTTGCCCCCACGCGGCCGTCATGCCATACGAGTTCGCGCCGGTTGTGGTGATCCGGCCGTTGTTGACGAGTGTGTTGTTGTTGCCGTTCGCGGCGAGACCGTCGTTGTAGGCACCCGTCGTCGAGATGACGCCCGTGGCGCCGTTGGTGATCGTGTTGCCGTTGTTCACGCCGATCAGCATCGCGCCGCGGTTCGCGACGCCCGTGCCGTTGCCCGACAAGGAGAGACTGCCGTTATTGGTGATCGCGCTCGACGTGTCGACGGAAAACGGCGTTGGCGTGCCGGGGAGCGCATAGCTGCCCGTG
The DNA here is from genome assembly GCF_900177725.1 of Paraburkholderia susongensis. GTDB lineage: Bacteria > Pseudomonadota > Gammaproteobacteria > Burkholderiales > Burkholderiaceae > Paraburkholderia > Paraburkholderia susongensis. Next base: position 126,271 of record NZ_FXAT01000002.1, read on the forward strand.
GCGGTGCTATCGAGATTGATCGTGACATTGGTGCTGCCCGTCACCGCCACGACGGACGGCACGCCCGTGCCGGTGCAGGTCACGGCGGTATTGCTGGCTGGTGCCGTGGACGAGCACGCTGCCCACGCACACACCGGCATGCTGCCGGTCAGGACAGCCCCTCCCCACACGCTCGCGCTCCACATGCTTCTTTTCATTCTCTCGTCCTCGACGTTGAGCGATCCGGTTGCAATCTGGCACGTGTTCGGGTTATAGCATCCCTTTACGCGATCGCAAAACGGCTCCGGCGCGCCGTGCAGGGGCAATCGACGACCACCGGTAAAATAGACCGCCCTTGCCATCGCGCGTCATTTTTTCCTCGACCCCATACCTTGAAACGTAAAATGCCGGCGCTCAACGCGCTGAAAGCCTTCGAAGTGGCGGGCCGCACAGGCAGCTTCACGCGCGCCGCGGAACTGCTGAACGTCACGCAAAGCGCGGTCAGCCGGCAAGTCCGGCAACTCGAGGCGCAACTGGGCGAGACGCTGCTGCTGCGTCACCATCATCATCTGGAACTGTCGGCGGCCGGCCGCGTTCTGCTGCAGGCGCTGCAGCAGTCGTTCGACCGCATCGAACTCACGGTGCGCGGCCTGCAGGAGAAAACCCACCGCAACCGGCTACGCCTGAATGCGCCGCCGACCTTCACGAGCCGCTGGTTGATGCCTCGCCTCGGGCGTCTGCGCGATGCGCATCCGCATCTCGAACTGAGCTTGTCCACGCGGCTCGACGACAAGCTTGCCGAGTCCGGTGTGCTCGACTGCGCGATCCGTTTCGGCAATGGGGAATGGGAAGACGTCGACAGCCAGTTGCTGATGCACGAACGACACATTGCCGTGTGCGCGCCCGCGCTGCTCGCGCGCGAATCCGGACGCGCGGGCATCGATCTGAACCAGTTCACGCTGCTGCACGTGCTCGCGAGCGCCGATCAGCGCTATCTGACCTGGCAGCACTGGCTGAAGGCGGCGGGCATCGAAAACGTCGACACAGACGGCGGCTATGAATTCGACCTGCTCGATCATGCGATCCGCGCGGCGGTCGACGGGCTCGGCGTGACGATCGCCGATCGTCACATGATCGCGCACGAACTCGCGACGGGCCAGCTCGTGCAGGTGCTCAACGTGCACGTCGACGGACATCAGTCGTACTGGTTCGTCACGCGCGACAAGCAGGACGTGCTGCCGCACGTCGCGCTGTTTCGCGACTGGCTGCGCCAGGAGATCTGGCTCACCACGCGCTCGCTCGATGTGTCGGAGCCGGCGCCGCTCGGGGTGGTGAAGTGAGGTGAAGTGAAGCCCGCTAGGCGGCCGCGGCCGCGGCCAGCTCCGCCGCGCTCGCCTCGCGCGCGGCTTCGGCTGCCACATCCTCGAGAATCATGTCGGCGCCCTTCTCCGCGACCATCATCGTCGGCGCATTGATATTGCCCGACGTGATGTTCGGGAAGATCGACGCGTCGACGACCCGCAGCCCCGCGATGCCGTGCACGCGCAAACGCGCGTCGACGACCGAGGTGCGCGGATCGTCGCCCATCGCGCAAGAGCCGCACAGGTGGTAAATCGATCCCGACTGCTCGCGGAAATACTGCAGAAAACCTTCGCGCGTATTCACCTGCGGCCCCGGCGAAATTTCCTCGAGCGTAATCGCCTGCAAGGCCGGCGACGCCATGATCTTGCGCACCAGTTCGCAGCCCTGAACGACCTCATCGAGATCCTTCTGCGTCGTCAACGCGTTGATGCGGATTTTCGCGGCGTCTTCCGCGCGATTCGACGCGATCTCGATCGAACCGCGGCTCGTCGGCCGGCACGGGTTGAAGGCCAGCAGAAAGCCCGAGTACGGCTCGGGTTCGAGGCTCGCCTTGCTGCTCTTCGGAATCCGGTAGGACAACGGATTGAAATACAACTGCAGGTTCGGCAACGCCTCGCCTTCGCTGCCCTTGAAGAAGCCGCCCGACTGGTTCACGCTCATCGCGAGCGGTCCCTTGCGGGTCAGCAGATATTGCAGACCGAGCTTGAGCTTGCCGAGAAGCGGCCGCATCTCGTCGTTCAGCGTCTTCACGCTCGAGCGGTAGTAGAAGCTCACGCACAGATGGTCCTGCAGGTTCTGACCGACCGCCGGCAGTTCCTTCACGAGCGCGATGCGATGCTGCGTGAGCAGTTCGCTCGCGCCGACGCCCGACAGTTGCAGCAGCTTCGGCGAATCGACCGCGCCCGCCGCGAGGATCACTTCGCGGTTCGCCATGAATTGCCGTGCAACGCCGTTCTGCGTCACGCTCACGCCGATCGCTCGCTGCTGTCCGTCGAACAGCACGCGCTGCACGAGCACCTCGCGCTCGACGCTCAGATTGCGGCGCGACAGCACCGGATGCAGATATTCGAAGCTGCTCGACGAACGCTGCCCGTTGCGCGTATTCACGTCGTAGATGCCGGCGCCTTCGAATTGCGCGCCGTTGAAATCGTCGTTGCGCTGGTAGCCGGCCTGGTCACAGCCTTTCAGGAACACGCGACAGATCGGATGCACGGTGTCCTTCATCGGCGAAATGCGGATCGGACCGTCCGCGCCGTGATGGTCCGTGTTGCCGAGCGGATGCGATTCGAGCTTGCGGAAGTACGGCAGCACGTCGCGAAACGCCCAGCCCGCATTGCCGGCGGCGGCCCAGTCGTCGAAATCGCGCGGCTGGCCGCGCACGAAGATCATCGCGTTGATCGAGCCCGAGCCGCCCTGCACCTTGCCGCGCGGGCAATAGATCGGCCGGTTGGCGAGTTCCTTTTCGGGCTCGCTGTAGTACATCCAGTTATAGGTCTCGTTGTAGTAGGTCTTCGTGAAGCCCACCGGAATCCTGAACCAGAACGAGTCGTCCTTGCCGCCCGCTTCGAGCAGCAGCACTGAATACTGGCCCGACGCCGACAGGCGATTCGCGAGAATGCAGCCCGCCGAACCCGCGCCGACGATGATGTAGTCGTAATTCATGCTCTATGTCGCCACACGGCGCTCTATCGATTGAATGGGTTTGCACGCGTGCGAACGCGGGCAGGAGAAATCCTCACCCCCTCGCCGGCGCGAGGTCTTTCACGTCGGCCGGTTGCGCGGCCATCTGCAGATGCAGCCGCTCGCCCGTGTACGGCGTGTGCTGCCTGACGACTTCCATGTTCAGTTCGACGCCGAGCCCCGGTTCGCGCGACGGAATGATGTAGCCGTCTTCCCATTGAATCGGCTTTTTCAGCACGGCCGCGTGAAAGCCGTCCCACGTGCCGATGCTTTCCTGAATCAGGAAGTTCGGCGTGCAGGCCGCGAGCTGGATGCTGGCCGCCGCGCCGACCGGCCCGTTGTACAGATGCGGCGCGATCTGCGCGTAATAGACTTCGGCCAGCGTCGCGACTTTCTTCGCTTCGAGCAGGCCGCCCACGCGCGCGACGTTCAGTTGCAGGATCGAGGCGGCGCCCGCTTCGAGCAGCTTGAAGAATTCGTACTTGGTGGTGAGGCGCTCGCCCGCCGCGACCGGAATGCTCGTGTGCCGCGCGACCTGCGCCATCGCGCCTTCCTGCCCCGGCGGCACCGGCTCCTCGAACCAGAGTGGATCGTATTTCTCGAGCCGCTTCGCGAGCCGGATCGCCGAGGACGGCGCCATCTGCCCATGCGTGCCGAACAGCAGGTCGGCCTTGCTGCCGACGGCCTCGCGCACGCGGCGGCAGAACGTCTCGCAGCGATCGAGCACGTCGAGCGAAAGCTGATGGCCGGAATACGCGGTGTACGGCCCCGCCGGATCGAACTTCACCGCGGTGAAGCCGAGCTTGACGTTTTGCGCCGCGCATTCGGCGGCGAGATCGGGGTCGTCGTAGTCGTATTCGCCGCGGCTGTTCTTCGGATACAGGTAGGTGTAAGAACGCAGGCGCGGATTCACGATGCCGCCCAGCAACTCATACACAGGCTTGCCGGCCGCCTTGCCGATGATGTCCCAGCACGCCATTTCGAGGCCGCTCACGACGCCCATCATGGTCAGATCGGGGCGCTGCGTGAAGCCGCTCGAATACGCTTCGCGCCACAGACGCTCGACATGATGCGGATCGTGGTCGAGCAGGTAGCGGCTGAACACGTCGTCGATGATGTGGACCATCGCTTTCGGATGGAACGTCGCCGAATAGATTTCGCCGACGCCTTCGATGCCGCAATCGGTCTTGAGCGTGACGAAGATCCAGTACATGCCGCCGACGTGCGGCGGCGGTACGGCGACGATATGCGTTTCAAGCGAGACGACTTTCATTTACACACCTTCCTTTCGTTTGAGCATGTTTCTGAGCGCGAGCCCGGCCACACCGCCCGCCGCCGCCATGACGGCCACATAGCCGAAGTACAGCTGGTAGCCGAAGACGCCCGGGAACGTTTGCGTCAGATAGCCGTTGATGAGCGGCAGGAACACGTCCGGCGAATAGCCGAGCACCGAGATCAGACCGATCGCGAGCCCCATGGTCGCGGCCGGAACATTGCAGCGATCGAGCAGCGACCAGTAGAGGCCGCGAATCGCGTACGTCAGGATGCCGATGAACAGCACGAGCACAACCAGCAGCACGTGGCTCGCGATACGCGGCGCCGCCATCAGGCCGACGAGCGACAGCGCGGCGAGAAAGAGCGCGATCACGAGCACCGAGATTTTCGAATAACGGTCGCCGAGAAAACCGCCGCCAATGCCGCCGATGGGCCGCATCCACAGCTTGAGCGTGGTGATCGTGCCGGCCATCACGACGGAGAGCCCCACTTCGCCTTCATGCAGATAGGCCGAGAAGCTGTAGGTCGCCCAGAACACCTGATAGCCGCAGAACACGATTGCGGCGACGAGCCACAGTTCGGGAATCTTCGCGAGCGTCGCGAGATCGACGAGCACGTTGTTGCGCTGGCGCGTGGCGCCGCCAGGTTCGCCATGACCCGGGGCATCATCTGCGGCATGACCTGTAGCCTCTTGCGCGCCTGACTGATCCTTGACGAGCGCCAGCAGCACGCCGAGCGCGATGCACAGAAACGCGTACAGATAGACCACCATCCTGAAGCCGACCGCCACCGGTTCGCCGCGCGTCTGCGTGATCCATGCGAACAGCGTGATCGCGATCGTCGCGAGCATCGCTTCGATCAGGCCGCGCCCGCCGTCGAGCAGGCCGAAGAAGCGGCCCTGCTCGTCCTTGCCCGCGATCATGTTGACGCGTTTGATGACGGCGGCCCAGAACGTCAAGCCGGTCGACAAACCCCAGCCGCCGAAGATCAGCATCAGCATGGAGAACGACGGCGCGGTCGAATACCAGAGCCCTAGCGCGCCGGTCGCGATCAGCGAAAAGCAGATCAGAAGACGCGGTGCGATCCTGTCGGCGAGCCAGCCGCTCGGCAGATAGCTGAGCAGAAAGATCGTGCCGAGCGACGAGTACAGATAGCCGAGCTGACTATCGGTGATGTGGAACACTTCGAGCATCGTCGGCTGATAAACCTGCCGCAGATACAGGATCGGATAGATCGCGCCGGCGGCGAGCACCAGCAACGCGAGTTGCAGATAGCGCCGCCCTTTGCTGTTTTGCGCGGCGGCCAAGGCGTCGTTCGATGCGAGCGGCGCGGCGGTTTGAACAGACTGGGATGACACGTGAGCGCTCCTCGGAGACGCAGCACCGGTCCGCCGGACCGCCGGGTCTCCATCATGTTGTTATGGGTTGTGATGAATCGGGCAAAGACGCGTGTTGCGCGCGTCCTCAATACTTCATGACCACGAGACGGGTCTGCGTGAATTCGAGCATGCCGTGCTTGCCGTCGTCGCCGCCGAGCCCCGAGCGTTTCCAGCCGGCATGAAAGCCCTGATACGGATCGGCCGGCGTGCGGTTCACGTACAGCTCGCCCGCTTCGATGCCGTTGGCGATCTTCATCGCGGCGCGATAGTTCTCGGTGTACAGCACCGACGACAAACCGAACTGATGATCGTTAGCCATCTCGAGCGCTTCGTCGAGCGTGCGGTATTTGACGACCGGCATGATCGGGCCGAAGGTTTCTTCCTGGATGATTTCCATGTCCTGACGGCAGTTCGTGAGCAGCGTCGGCGGATAGAAGAAGCCGTCGCCAGCGGGCACCTTGCCGCCGGTTTCGAGCGTGGCGCCATCGGCCACCGCGCGCTCGACCATCGCGTGAATCGACTGGCGCGATGCTTCGTTGACGAGCGGACCCATCAGCGAAGGCTGCGTGCCGCGATCGCCGCACTCGACCGCGCTCATGTGTTTCTTCAGCAACGCGACGAAGCGGTCATGCACGCTCTCCTGCACGTAGACGCGTTCGATCGCGGTGCAAAGCTGGCCGCAGTGGGTGGTTTTCGACGCGACGAGTTCGCGCGCGGCCTTCTCGAGATCGGCGTCGGCTTCGATGATCGCGGGGGTCTTGCCGCCGAGTTCGAGCGACGGCTTAGCGATATTCGCCTTGCAGTAGTCGAGCACCTTGCGGCCCGCGCCGACGCTGCCCGTCAGCGTAATCATGCCGACCTTCGGATGCGTGCAGAACGCCTCGGCGGTGGCGTGGCTCATCGCGAGAATGTTCACGACACCCGCGGGCATGCCGGCCTGCTGCACGGCCTTGGCGATTTCGAACGCCGAGCTCGGCGTGTTGTTGCTCGGCCGCACGACGACGGTGTTGCCGGCGATCAGCGCGGGCGCCACCTTGCGCATGAAGGTATAGACCGGGTAGTTGAACGGAATCAGGCAGGCGACGACACCGATCGGTTCGCGATGCAGCACGAGGTTTTCGTCAGGCGAGTCGCTCGGGATCACTTCGCCTTCGATGCGCCGCGCCCATTCCGCGTGATAGCGCGTGATCTGGCCGGCGTAGATTGCCTCGTTCGTGGCGTCGGCGACGCTCTTGCCCGATTCGAGCGCGAGCGCCGCGCCGATGGCCGGCGCGCATTCGGTCAGCGCGTCGGCGAGCTTGTGCAGGTGGACCGCGCGCTCGACGGCCGGCAGTTTGCGCCACGCTTTCTGCGCGCTGGCCGCGGCGTCGACGGCGGCCAGCGCCTCGGCCTCGGTCGCGCCGCTCACGTGCGCGATCACGGCGCCGGTGGCTGGATTGAGTACGGCAATCCGTTCGTCGCTCGCGGGTTCGATGAAGCGGCCGTTAGCAAAATTCCGGTCGAGTCGCATGCCTGTCTCCTGAATGCCCGGTGCTCGAACCGCAGGTTTGCGGCTATCGCATCGATGCCAAAGTTGCATGAACGGAATTTTTCTCCGGGTCAATATCGGCCGCAAGCGAGGAATTCGCGGGACAAACATGCGAAAAAATCATGTTTATCCAGGGATCAGCCGTATACGCGATCCCCATCCCAAATTGCAGAATCCGGCCTTCTCGCCAACAGTCCGGAGCATCCAATGACAAAAAATCGACTCTCCACCGCCACCTTCGCCGCGTTCTCAGCGTTCGCCGCGCTCACGGCGCCCAGCGCGTTCGCGCAAAGCAGCGTGACGCTATACGGCGTGCTCGACGAGGGCATCAACTACACGAACAACGCCGGGGGCGGCGCGGTCTGGGAAATGGCGAGCGGCTATGCGCAAGGCAGCCGCTGGGGCCTGAAGGGCGAGGAAGATCTGGGCGGCGGCACCAAGGCCGTGTTTCAGCTCGAAAACGGCTTCGACATCAGTTCGGGGCGGCTCGGCCAGGGCGGCCGCATGTTCGGCCGTCAGGCTTTCGTGGGTCTCGCCGATAACCGCTTCGGCACGCTCACGCTCGGCCGCCAGTACGACTCGGTGGTCGACTATCTCGCGCCGACCACGGCGAACGGTAACTGGGCCGGTTACCTTTTCGCGCACCCCTACGACAACGACAACACCGACAACTCGTTTCGTCTCGGCAATAGCGTCAAATACGCGAGCCCGGATCTCGCGGGCCTGCAGTTCGGCGGCGTCTACAGCTTCAGCAACGACACCGGCTTCGCGAACAATCGCGCGTACAGTTTCGGCGGCCAGTATGCGAACGGCGGCCTGCTGATCGCCGCGGCCTATCTGCAGGCGAACAATCCGGGCGCGGGTTCGGTCGGCGCGATCACCGCGAACGACGCGAGCTTCATCGCCGGACGCATGCGGATTTTCGGCGGCGGCATCAACTACACGTTCGGTTCGGCAACCGCGGGCTTCGCGTATACGAACTCGAACTACAAGGACCCGACCGGCAACGGCTATATCGGCTTGCCGCTCGCGGCGCCGGGCGTGAGGCTCGATACGCTGAAGTATCAGAACTTCGAGATCAACGGCAAATACCAGTTCACGCCGGCGTTTTTCGTCGGCGCGCAGTACGTGTACACGATGGTGAATTACGAGGCGTCCTCAGGCAGCGTGACGCCGAAGATTCACTCGGTCGGCCTCATGGCGGATTACAACCTGAGCAAACGCACCGACGTGTATGTGCAGGGCGTGTATCAGAAGGTGGCGGGCGACTCGACGCAGTCGATTCTCGACAACGCGTTCATTCCGGGCGTGCAGGCGCCTTCCTCGACGGATACGCAGGTCGCCGTGCGGGTCGCGTTGCGGCACAGGTTCTGAGTACGTCACTGATAACGTGACTGTGCACTTAAGCTGGGCACCTAAGCTGAGCACGTAACTGGGCACCCAGGCAGCGCAGCGGCGTGGCGGATTCATTCCCGCCGCGCCGTTCACTCCTCCACCACCGCCTTCAGCTTCAGCAACGCCTGGTCCCACTGCTGGGAAATCGCGTCGAGCGCGCGGCGCGCCGCGTCGAGATGCGCGGGCTCGAACGCCCACAGGCGCTCGCGCCCCACCTTCACGTCGCGCACGAGGCCTGCGTCGGCCAGCACCTGCAGATGCTGCGTGACGGACTGCCGCGTGATCTCGGTGCCGGCGGTCAGTTGCGCGATCGACATCGCGCTGCCCGCGCACAATGCCGCGATCAGGCGCAGGCGCGTTTCATCGCCGAGCGCCGCGAAGACCAGCGCGGACCCACGCAGCGTCGCCGCCTTGAGGCCGGCCTTCGCGGGCGCGGCCCTACCTCTCGGTGACATATCGTTCGATGTTGCCCATCTGCTCGGTCCAACCGCCATCGTTCATGCGGAACGCCTCCGTGCGGCGCGCGAGCGGCAGTTGATCGAAGCCCGATTCGACGACGCGCAGCAGCGTGCCCGACTCGACCTCGCTCAAATCGAACTCCACGAGCGTGGTCGGCTCCGGCGTGTAGTCGACCGAGACATCGATCGCGGCCGGATGCCAGCGCCACGACAGATGATGCTCGGGCTCGACGCGCTCGACGAGCACGTCCATGACGAGGTGCTCGTAGCCCGGATAGGTGATGTGCCCCTGCACGGACTGCCCGGCGACGAACTGCTTGCCGGTCAGATTCACGCCGAACCATTTGCCGAACTCCTCGGCGTTGGACAGTGCGCGCCACACGCGCGAGCGCGGCGCGTTCAGCAGAATCTGTTTTTCGATACGATCAGTCGATGTGTTCATATGCAACCTCCTGACTGCATATTAGAGACACCGCCCTCGATATGCAAGCATTCGACTGCACTTTTTTTGCGTCCGCGCAGAGCCCGCTGACGGGCAAGCCCTGCCCGCATCGCACTACTCCGTCGCATGCGCGTGCATGACGCCCGCCTGCATCGACCATGCCATCCACGGCCGGCGCAGCGCGACGATCGCGAGGAACGCACACGCGGACAGCGTGCCGAACGTCGCGAAGCCCATCTGATAGCTGCCCGTGCTTTCCTTCGCGATGCCCATCACGACCGGCAGATAGAAGCCGCCGATACCACCCGCCGCGCCGACGATGCCCGACATCAGTCCCGTGCGGCCCGCCCAGCGATGCGGCACGAGCTGGAACGTCGCGCCGTTGCCGAGACCGAAGGCCACATACAGACACAGCAGCAGCGCGATACCGCCCGTGAGCGACGGCATCGCGGCGGCGAACATGAAGTCGCACACGGCGATGACCGCGAGCAGCACGGTCAGCGCGCGTACGCCGGATACGCGGTCGGCGATCAGGCCGCCGAGCGGACGCACCATTGCGCCGGTGGCGGCGAGCAGCGCCATGAACAGCCCCGCGTCGATCTTCGAGAGCTGATAGAGGTTCGTCAGCAGCAGCGATACATATGAGGACATGCCGACGAAGCCGCCGAAAGTGATGCTGTAGACCAGCATGATGACCCACGTATCGCGCTCGCCGAGCACGGAGCGATAGCGTTTGGGCAGCACCGCGATCGCGAGCAGCGCGCCGATCACCGGCAACAGCAGCACACCCGTCTTGCCCGCGCCGAACAGACCCGCTTCGACGAGCAGCACGAGCACGATCAGACCCGCGAGCGTTGCCGCGAAGCTGCCGGAGGCGCGCAGCACGCTGCCCGTTTTGAGGCCGGCGTCGTTGGCCCAGAAATACAGCGTGATCGCGGCAATCGCGAGCAGCGGCAAGGCGCCGCCCGCGGCCATCTGCCACCCATAGCGCGCGGCCAGTTGCGGAAACAGGAAGCCGTCGAGCACCGCGCCGATATTGCCGGCGGCCGCGAGACCCAGGACGAGCCCCTGCACTTTCGGCGGATAGTTGCTGCCAGCCATCGGCAAGGCCACCGCGAAACTCGCGCCGCCGACGCCGAGAAATACGCCGAGCACCAGCAGCATCTCGTACGACGGCACGGAGCGCATCAACGGCAACACGATAGTCGGCACCGCGGACAGCAGCACGCCCATCAACGCGATGCGCTTGCCATGCGCGGATTGATACAGATTGCCGAGCGTCACGCGCAAAATCGCCGCCGACAACACCGGCACCGCGACGAGCAAACCCTGTTGCGCGGGCGTCATCGCAATGCTCTTGCTGATGAACGGCGCGAGCGGTCCGTAGAGCACCCAGACGGTAAAGCCCGTGTCGAAATAGAGAAAACAGGCGACGAGTGCGCGCCAGTCTCCGCTTGCAAGAGAGTTCATCACTTTTTTCATCAGAGATCCTTATTAAGCTGATTGCCCGCCATCGAATTCATTGCACTGCGTACAGCTTCACCTGCATGTCGCCAGCGTTGAAAATCAATACACATCACGCGCATAACGCTTTTCGCGCGCGAGACGGCTCACGTATTCGAGCGCCCTCTCCTCGCTCATGCCGCCGTGCGTTGTGATCACGTCCTTGAGTGCCGCATCGACATCGCGTGCCATCCGGCTCGCGTCGCCGCACACGTAGAAATGCGCACCTTCTTCGAGCCATGCCCACAGTTGCGCACCGTGTTCGCGCATACGGTCCTGCACGTAGATCTTGTCGGCCTGATCGCGCGAGAACGCGACGTCGAGCCGCGTCAGCACGCCGCTCGCGCGCATCGCCTCGAGTTCGTCGCGATAGTAGAAATCGGTTGCGGCATGCTGCTCGCCGAAGAACAGCCAGTTGCGTCCACGGTCGCCGCGCGCGCGGCGCTCGTGCAGAAAACCGCGAAACGGCGCGATGCCGGTGCCGGGACCAACCATGATCGCCGGTGCGCCAGCGTCGCGAGGCGCACGGAAATGCGCGGACGTCTGCACGAAAACAGGCACATCGACTTGCGCGGCACGGTCCGCGAGAAACGTCGACGACACGCCTTTGCGATGACGCCGCCCGTTGCTGTAGCGCACCGCCGACACCGTCAGATGCACTTCGCCCGGATGCGCTTTCGGGCTCGACGCGATCGAATAGAGACGCGGTTGCAGGCGCTTGAGCACGCCGGTCAGCTCGGTTGCGGTGAGGCTCACCGGAAATTCGTGCAGCACGTCGGCAAGCTGCTGTCCCCACAGCCATTGCTTCAGATCGGCCTTGCGCGCCGGCGCGAGCAGATCGCGCAGCGCGCCGTTGCGGCTGCGTGCGGCGACGAACGCGAGCGCTTCCGCGCTCGGCCGCGCGATCTCGTAGTGTTGGCCGAGCGCATCGGCAAGCCGTATCTCGCCGACACCGGAGACGTGCACCGGCGCCTCCGCGGAGAGACCGCTCAGCGTAATCAGTTCGTCGACGAGTTCGGGGCAGTTGCTCGGCCACACGCCGAGCGCATCGCCGGCTTCGTATTCGAGCCCGGCGTCGGCGGTATGCAGCGAAACGTAGCGCGTGTCTTTCGCGGCGCCCTGCCGGTTCAGACGCAGGTTGCCGGCGAGGCGCGACGCGGCCGGCCGCGCTTTGGTCGGCACGGCGCCGGGCACCACCGCGTGGATCATGCCGCCGGGCGGCACGGCATGCAGCGCCGCATCTTCTTCCTTGATGCGCACGATCACACGTTCGAGCCATGCATCGGCAACCGGCGGGTAGTCGGTATCGCAATCGACGCGCTCGGCAAGGCGCCGCGCGCCCCGCTCGGCGAGCCGTTCATCGAGACGGCGGCCGTGGCCGCAGAACTGATCGTAGTTGGGGTCTCCGAGCGCGAGCACCGCGAAACGCACACCGTCGAGGCGAGGCGCCGTGTCCGCGCGCAGTTGCGTCCAGAAATCCTGCGCGTTGTCGGGCGGATCGCCGTCGCCGAACGTGCTCGTCATCAGCAGCACGTATTGTGCTTTCGCGAGCGTCGCGAGCGGATAGTCCGCCATGCACGCGGTGCGGATCTCGAAGCCCGATTCCATCAGACGCGTGGCGTAACGCTCGGTCAGCGATTCGGTGTTGCCGGTTTGCGAAGCCCACAGCAGCGTGACCTTGGGACGCGCGCGCACGATACGTACGTTGGGCACGTTCGGCACGCTGGACATGCCCGCTTCGCGTACCTGCGCCGCCTGCGCGATGTCGGGTAAAGCCGCAAATGAAGCCATGCCCGTCTTGCTGCGGCTATAGAGACCCGCGAGCAATCCATCGACGTAAAGGCGCTTCACGCTATCGAACGGCGCGCTGTGCGGCAGCACCGGCACGGAATCGATGCCCTGCGCCTCGGCGGAGCGCAAGCCGCTGACGAAGCCGGCCAGATACGCATGCTCGGCGTCGCTCAGCGGCGGCACGGGCTCGGGCCGAAGTTGCAGCAGGCTCGTGAGGGCGTCGATACGGGGCATGGGTTGATCCTTGGCGCTGGCGCCGGGCGTCGCAGCGGGGATGTCCGCGTGGGTGCCGGCAGCGACGGCGGCGGCGTGATTGAAGGCATCTGCAACGTCATCGGCCATCGCCGGGAATGCCACCGGACTCAGCGCGACCGCGCAGAATTTCAGTTCGGGCTGCTGGGAAATGGGATCGGTCGCGTCGTTCGTTACCGCGTTGATGCAGAGGTCGTCGCCGAATACATCGTTCCAGTGCATCGGCGCGAAGCAGTTGCCCGCGCTCACGCGCTCGGTCACCACGGCGGGCAGGATCGCGCGGCCGCGGCGCGAACGGATCTCGACCGGGTCTTTCGCGCGGATGCCGAGCGCGGCCGCATCGTCCGGATGAATCTCGACGAACGGCCCCGGGTTCAGCTTGTTGAGCATCGCGACCTTGCCGGTCTTCGTCAGCGTGTGCCATTGATGCTGCACACGGCCCGTGTTCAGCACGATCGGAAATTCGTGGTCGGGCAATTCGGCGGCGGGCGCATACGCGCGCGCGAAAAACATCGCCTTGCCGCTCGCCGTCGGAAAAGCCAGTCGCGCATGGCTGCCGTCGGCTGACTGTCTGAGCGTCTGGCTCACGCCATCATTCAGATAGCGAACCGGATTGCGATCGGCCGAGTCCGCGCAGGCAAGCGGCCATTGCAGCGGCGTGTCCTTCAGGCGGCGATGGCTCGCACCACGCAGGTCGTAACCGGTCGCCGGGTTCGAGGCGCGCGTGATCTCAGCGAACACTTCGTCGGCGCTCGCATAGGTGAACGCATCGGCGAAGCCCATTTCGCACGCGATACGCGCGATGATCCGCCAGTCGGGCAAGGCCGCGCCCGGCGGTTCGATCGCCTTTTGCATCAGCGTCAGATTGCGCTCGGAGTTGATCATCACGCCTTCGGCTTCGGCCCACAACGCGCCGGGCAGCAGCACGTCGGCGTAACGGTTGGTCTCCGTGTCGAGGAACGCGTCCTGCGCGATCACGAGTTCGGCCGCGCGCAAACCGGCGATCGCGCTTTGCCGGTTCGCGACGCTCGCCACCGGATTCGTGCAGATGATCCAGCAGGCCTTGATCTCGCCCGCGGCCATTCGCTCGAACATGCCGATCGTGCCGGTCGTGCCGTTACCTGCGTCCGGTTTCAGCGTGCCCGGCGCAATACCCCAGAGTTCTTCGACAAACGCGCGGTCTTGCGCGACGAGCGCCGAGCGCTGCCCCGGCAAACCCGGTCCCATGTAGCCCATTTCGCGGCCGCCCATCGCGTTGGGCTGCCCTGTCAGCGAGAACGGTCCGCTGCCGCGCCGGCAGATGCGCCCCGTCGCCAGATGCAGATTGCAGATCGCGTTCGTGTGCCACGTGCCGTGCGTGCTCTGGTTGAGGCCCATCGTCCAGCAGCTCATCCACTCCTGCGCCGCGCCGATCATCCGCGCGGCGTGGCGGATGTCGTCGGCGGCAAGGCCTGTGATGCGCGCGACGTTTTCCGGCGTGTAGTCCGCGAGAAACGCGGGCATCGCGTCCCAGCCTTCGGTGAACTCGTCGATAAAAGCGGCATTCGTCGCGCCATTTTCGTGCAGCAGATGCAGCAGCCCGTTGAGCAATGCGAGATCGGTGCCGGGTTTGATCCGCAGGAACAGATCGGCCTTTTCGGCCGTCGCGTTGCAGCGCGGATCGACGACGATCAGCTTCGCGCCCGCCTTCACGCGGTCCATCATGCGCAGGAACAGAACCGGATGGCAGTCGGCCATATTCGCGCCGCTCACGAAGAACAGGTCCGCGTGATCGAAGTCCTCGTACGAGCCGGGCGGCCCGTCCGCGCCGAGCGAGAGCTTGTAGCCGCTACTCGCGCTCGCCATGCACAGGCGCGAGTTCGATTCGATGTTGTTCGTGCCGATAAAGCCCTTCGCGAGCTTGTTGACGAGGTACTGCGCTTCGAGCGACATCTGCCCGGACACGTAAAACGACAACGCATCCGGACCGTGTTCGTCGAGGATCCGCCGCAAACGCGCCGCGGTGCTGCTGAGCGCCTGCGCCATCGGCAACGGCGCCGGGTCTTCATCGCGCGTATGGCGCACGAACGCGCCTTCGAGACGGCCGGACTTGCGCAATGCGACGTGCGCCGACTGCCCTTTCGTGCACAGCCTGCCGAAGTTGGCCGGATGCTCGCGGTCGCCGGAGATCTTCACGACCTGGCCGTCCTCGACATGCAGCACCATGCCGCAACCGACGCCGCAATACGGACACACGGTTTTTACGTTCGTGGAAGACATGCGCGGATGACGTGGCCCTGAAGTCAAGCCGCGACCCACACCTGGCCGTTTTCCACGCGCGCGGCAAACGCGCTGACGGAAAACGACGGCGTCTCGATGCACTCGCCGGTGCGCAGATCGAAGTGATGCTTGTAGATCGGCGAGGCGACCACGATGCGTTCGCCGAGACTGCCCACCAGTCCGCGCGAGAGCACCGCCGCGTGCGAGCCCGGATCGAAGTTTTCGATGGCGTAGACGGTGCTATCGGTCGCGCCGCCATCCACGTGAAAAACCGCCACCTGTTCGCCGTTAATCAAGGCGCAAACACCGGTGTTCGGCACGATGTCGTCGAGCGCGCAAATGGCGGTCCAGGCGCGCGGCAAGCGTTCGTTTTTCATGGCTCGGGTCCTCGTTAAATAAGCGGAAAAAATCGGCGTCAAGGTGGACGACATCAAAGCGGGTGGCCTCAACCCGTCTCGACAACAACCGGAATCCCGACGACCTTCGTCTGCCGCTCGGCCTGCGTCGCCGGGCGGATCTGGCCGCGTTGCTCGACGAACGCGACGTTGCCGTCGGACTCGCCGCTGTTGACGAAATGGCGAAAACGCTTGCGCGTCTCGGGGTCGGTGACGGCCTTCTTCCATTCGCACTCGTAGGTGTCGACCACGTGCCGCATCTCCGCTTCGAGTTCGGCGGCGACACCGAGGCGGTCGTTGACGATCACGTCGATCAGATAATCGAGCCCGCCCTCGAGGTTGTCGCGCCACACGCTCGTGCGTTGCAGGCGGTCGGCGGTGCGCACGTAGAACATCAGGAAGCGGTCGATGTAGCGCACGAGCGTCGCGCGATCGAGGTCGGCCGCGAGCAGTTCCGCGTGCCGCGGCTTCATGCCGCCATTGCCGCACACGTAGAGATTCCAGCCCTTCTCGGTCGCGATCACGCCGACGTCCTTGCCTTGCGCTTCCGCGCATTCGCGCGTGCAACCCGATACGCCGAACTTGATCTTGTGCGGCGTGCGCAGCCCCTTGTAGCGATTCTCGAGTTCGACCGCGAGGCCCACCGAATCGCCGACGCCATAGCGGCACCACGTCGAGCCCACGCACGACTTCACGGTGCGCAGCGATTTGCCGTATGCGTGCCCCGATTCGAAACCCGCTGCGATCAGTTCTTCCCAGATGAGCGGCAGTTGCTCGACACGCGCGCCGAACAGATCGACGCGCTGACCACCGGTGATCTTCGTGTAGAGGCCGTATTTCTTCGCGACCTGCGCGACCGCGATCAGACCGTCGGGTGTCACTTCGCCGCCCGCCATGCGCGGCACGACCGAATAGGTGCCATCGCGCTGGATGTTCGCGAGGTGGTAGTCGTTGGTGTCCTGCAGCGACGCGTGCTCTTTCTTCAGCACGAATTCATTCCAGCACGACGCGAGAATGCTCGCGATCGCAGGCTTGCAGATATCGCAGCCGAGGCCGCGCCCATGCTTCGCGAGCAGCGTGCCGAAACTGCGCAGACCCTCGACGCGCACGAGGTGGTACAGCTCCTGGCGCGAATACGGAAAGTGTTCGCAGACGTGATTGTTGACCGCGAGCCCCTGCTTCTTCATCTCGGCCTTCATCACCTGCGTGACGAGCGGCACGCAGCCGCCGCACGAGGTGCCCGCGCCGGTCGCGCCCTTCAATGCGCCGAGATCGGTCGCGCCCGCGCAGACCGCCGCGCACAGCTCGCCCTTCGACACGCTGTTGCACGAGCAGATCTGCGCGGCGGCGGGCAAGGCCTCGACGCCGAGCGCGGGTTTCGCCTTGCCGTCCGCTTGCGGCAGGATCAGGAATTCGGGCGCTTCGGGCAGCGCGATGCGGTTGAGCATCATCTGCAGCAGCGTGCCGTATTCGCTTGCATCGCCGACCATCACCGCGCCGAGCAGATACTTGCCGCAACCGGACACGACGAGCTTCTTGTAGATCTGTTTGCGCTCGTCGCTGAACTGGTAGGCGCGGCTCTCCGGCGTGTTGCCGTGCGCGTCGCCGATGCTCGCGACGTCGACGCCCATGAGCTTCAGTTTGGTGCTCATGTCGGCACCCGCGAATGCGGCCGCGCTGCCGCGCAACTGCTTCGCGGCCACGCGCGCCATCTCGTAGCCGGGCGCGACGAGCCCGAACAACTGGCCGTTCCACAGCGCGCATTCGCCGATCGCGTAGATGTGCGGGTCGCTCGTGCGGCATGCGTCGTCGATCACGATGCCACCGCGCGCGCCGAGTTCGAGCCCGCAGGCGCGCGCGAGATCGTCGCGCGGACGGATGCCCGCGGAGAACACGATCATGTCGGTGTCGAGATGGCTGCCGTCCGCAAACTGCATGCGATGCGTGCCCGCTTCGCCGTCGACGATCATGGCTGTGTTCTTCTGCGTGTGGACCGTCACACCGAGTTCTTCGATCCGGCGGCGCAACACGCGAGCGCCGCCCTCGTCCACCTGCACCGCCATCAGGCGCGGCGCGAATTCGACCACGTGCGTTTGCAGGCCCATGTCGCGCAGCGCCTTCGCGCATTCGAGACCGAGCAGGCCGCCGCCGACCACGGTCCCGGTCCTCGCGCGCGCACCGCATTCGCGCATGGCTTCGAGATCCTCAATCGTTCGGTAGACGAAGCAATCGGCGCGCTCGCGGCCCGGCACCGGAGGCACGAACGGATAGGAGCCGGTCGCGAACACGAGCCTGTCGTAGGGCAGCGTTTCCCCGCTCGCCACCGTCACCGTGCGCGCCTCGCGATCGATAGTGAGGACTCGCGCGTTGAGCTTCAGCCGCACGCCGTGGCGCTCGAAGAAACCGGGCTCGACGAGCGAGAGATCGTCGGCGGTCTTGCCTGCGAAAAATTCGGACAGATGCACGCGATCGTAGGCCGGCCGGGATTCTTCGCCCAGCACCGTGATGTCGAGGCCGTGCGCGCCATCCTGCGCGAGGCATTCGACCAGCTTGTGGCCGACCATCCCGTGACCGATAACGATGATTTTCATGAACGCGATGTCCTCTGGTATCCGGCGAAAGCGGTTGCGGAAACAAAAACGGCGTCCCGCGAATCCAGTCGATGACTGAATCCAGGGGACGCCGTTGTCCTGACCCGTGCTGCTAAAACGCTGCTGGAACGCACGCTGTCGTGCCGCATGCGCCGCGGACCCACGCTGGTCCGTTGGCGGTGCTTAACGCAAAGGCTGTGCCAGTCGCGCGAAATGTGCCGTCAAGCGCTGTGTAGTATGGCTTTGCGGCGGATGAACCATGCGTGAGCCGCCGCGATCTCGCGACGCGTTTTGATGCGGCGAAGCACAGCGATGGTGCGACGCAGCACTGTGCGCGTGCGAAATGCGCACGCCGTTCTCAATCACCAAACCCCAACTCCGCCTCGATCTCCTGCCCGACCCGCAGCCACGCCCCCGTGCCGCTCGCGACGAGCGCGTTGTTGCCGAACGTGACCGCGCCGTCGAACCGCGCGTTGACGCGATAGCCGAGCATCGTGTCGGTCGGCTCGTTCGGCCATTCGGGATCGGGCGCGCCGCGCGCCTGATCGATGGTCGGCATCGGGCAACGCGTGCACAGCTTGACGAGCCGCAACTCGACGCGCGGCGCGCCGCTCGTCGGTGCATCGATGCTCAGCGTCTCCATGTAGTCCTCTTCGTAGGCATCGAGACCGTCCAGCACGAGGTTCGGGCGAAAGCGGTCGATCCCGATGGCCGGCGCGCCCTTGCCGTTCAGGCGCGTGTTGAGGTCGTCGAGCGAGGCCTGGCCGATCACGAGCAGCGGAAAGCCATCGGCGAAAAACGTCGTGGCGCCGCCGGTGCTCGCGGTGTAATCACGATCGACGATGCGCTCGCGCTGCGGATCGAAGCGCAGCAGGCGCACAGGCACGCCGAGAAACGCCGTGAACCATGCGGCGGTCTCGGCGCCCGTATCGAGTCCATAAGCCGCATCGCGCCAGACCGCGGTATTCACCCGCGGCGCCGCGGCGAGCCGCGTGGCATCGAGCGGCGTGCGCAGCTCGCTCATGTCGGGCGCGCGAATCACGAGGTCCTGCTCGCCGATCTCGACGCGAATCAGCGCCATGCGCGGATACGCGCGCTGCGTGAGCATCGCGCCATGCGGATCGGTGAGCATCCAGTAGCGGTCGTATTCGAGGCCCGTCGCCAGCAGACGCGCCTCGGTCAGCGCGATGCCCGCGCAGGATTTGATCGGATAAACAAACAGCTCGCGGATGGTAGGCATGATCGGGGCGGCGCATTGGCAGCGCATTTTCTATGGTCAAGCCGCGATTGTAAGGCGCTTCGCGCCGCGGCCCAGGGAAGCCGCCGTATCGTCCTCACGCGCTTGGACGTAAAATCCCAAGGGATAGCACCTGCCATTACCGCGCGCACGAACGGCGCCGCCGCGGCACCCGTCGCTGGATAAAAACTGTAGAAACCTTCCAACCATCACCGAGACAGGACATTCATTATGCTGAGCAAACTCGTGTTGACCGTGGCTGAAACGACCCGCATTCTCGACGCCGCGCGCGCGGAAGCCGAGAAAAACAAGTGGGCCGTCGCGATCGTGGTCGCCGACGACGGCGGCCATCCGCTCGCGATGCTGCGCCTCGACGGCAGCGCGCCGTCGAGTGCGTACATCGCCACGGAAAAGGCACGCACCGCGGCGATCGGTCGGCGCGAAACCAAGGTGTATGAAGACATGATCAACAACGGCCGCACCGCGTTCCTGAGCGCGCCGTTGCTCGGCACGCTCGAAGGCGGCGTGCCGGTGATCGTCGAGGGCCAGGTGATCGGCGCGGTCGGCGTGTCGGGCGTCAAGTCGGAACAGGACGCGCAGATCGCGAAGGTCGGCATTCAGGCGCTCGCGATCTGAATGGCCGAGGCGGCCTGCCGGGTTGCGCAGGCCGCGGTGAAGCAAGTATTTGAAGCAGGCCTTTGAAGTACCGCTTTGAAGCAACCCGTAGCGCAACTTTATCAAGCACGGACCGGTGCCCCCTCACCGGTCCCATTCAAACTGATGGAGCAGTCGATGACTCAGATGAACCCGCGCGGCGGACTGCAAGTCGCCGCCAACCTCGACCACTTCGTCGAAACCGAAGCCCTGCCCGGCACCGGAATCGACAGCGCCGCATTCTGGTCGGGTTTCGACGCCCTCGTGCACGAGCTGGCGCCGAAAAACCGTGCGCTGCTTGCCGAGCGCGACCGCCTGCAAACCGAACTGGACCACTGGCATCGCGCCAATCCGGGTCCGGTGCGCGACCTGCGCGCGTACCGCGCGTTTCTCGAAGGCATCGGCTATATCGTGCCGCCGCCCGCGCGCGTCCAGGCCACGACCGACCACGTGGACACCGAAATCGCCGAGCAGGCCGGCCCGCAACTCGTCGTGCCGTTGTCGAATCAGCGTTATGCGCTGAACGCGGCGAACGCGCGCTGGGGCAGTCTCTACGATGCGCTGTACGGCACCGATGCGATTCCCGAAACGAACGGCGCCGAAAAACGCAAGGACTTCAACCCGGTGCGCGGCGCGGCGGTCATCGCCTATGCACGCAGGTTTCTCGACCAAGCCGCACCGCTCGCGAACGGCTCGCATGCCGACGCGACGCGCTATAGCGTCGAGGGCGGCAAGCTCGTCGTCACGTTGAAGAACGGCACGAGCGCGCTGCAAACGCCCGCGCAATTCATCGGCTATCAGGGCGAGCCGGGCGCGCCGTCGGCCGTGCTGCTCAAGCACAACGGCCTGCACTTCGAGATCCAGATCGATGCCAACGATCCGATCGGCAAGACCGATGCCGCGCATGTGAAAGACGTCGTGGTCGAAG
Organism: Paraburkholderia susongensis; assembly: GCF_900177725.1. Taxonomy (GTDB): domain Bacteria; phylum Pseudomonadota; class Gammaproteobacteria; order Burkholderiales; family Burkholderiaceae; genus Paraburkholderia; species Paraburkholderia susongensis. The sequence continues at coordinate 147,378 of NZ_FXAT01000002.1, forward strand.
CGGCGGTGAGCACGATCATCGATTGCGAAGACTCGGTCGCGGCCGTCGATGCGGACGACAAGGTGCAGCTCTACCGCAACTGGCTCGGCCTGATGAACGGCGATCTGACCGAAGAGGTCACGAAGAACGGCAAGACCTTCACGCGCCGCCTGAACGAAGACCGTGTGTATACCGCCGCGAACGGCGCGGCGCCGGTCGTGCTGCATGGCCGCTCGCTGCTGTTCATTCGCAACGTCGGTCATTTGATGACCAACCCGGCCGTGCTCATGAAAGACGGCCAGGAAATTCCGGAAGGCATTCTCGACGCGGTCATCACGACGCTGTGCGCGCTGCGCGACCGCAAAAACAGGCTGAATTCGCGTACTGGCTCGATCTATATCGTCAAGCCGAAGATGCACGGCCCGGCCGAAGTCGCGTTCGCGAGCGAGCTGTTCGCGCGCGTCGAAGACCTGCTCGAACTGCCGCGCAACACGATCAAGATGGGCATCATGGACGAGGAGCGCCGCACGAGCGTGAACCTGCTCGCGTGTATCGCCGAAGCGTCGGAGCGCGTCGCGTTCATCAACACCGGCTTCCTCGATCGCACCGGCGACGAGATGCACTCCGCGATGGAAGCGGGCCCGATGATGCGCAAGGGCGACATGAAGTCGAGCAAGTGGATCACCGCCTACGAGCGCAGCAACGTGCTCGTCGGTCTGAACGCGGGCCTGCGCGGCCGCTCGCAGATCGGCAAGGGCATGTGGGCGATGCCTGACCTCATGCACGCGATGCTCGAACAGAAGATCGCGCATCCAAAGGCCGGCGCGAACACCGCATGGGTGCCCTCGCCGACCGCCGCGACGCTGCATGCGCTGCACTATCACCAGGTCGACGTGCAGGCGATTCAGCAGGAACTCGAACGCACGGACTACGCGACGGTGCGCGACGAACTGCTCGACGGCCTGCTGACGATTCCAGTCGTCGAGAAGGCGCAATGGAGCGACGAGGAAATCCGCAGCGAGGTCGACAACAACGCGCAGGGCATTCTCGGCTACGTGGTGCGCTGGATCGACCAGGGCGTCGGCTGCTCGAAGGTGCCGGACATCCACGATGTCGGCCTGATGGAAGACCGCGCGACGCTGCGCATTTCGAGCCAGCACATCGCCAACTGGCTGTATCACGGCGTGATCAAACGCGAACTCGTCGAAGAGACGTTCAGACGAATGGCGAAGGTCGTCGACGGGCAGAACGCGGGCGATCCGCACTACAAGCCGATGGCGCCGGGCTATGACACGATCGCGTTCAAGGCCGCCCAGGCGCTCGTGTTCGAAGGACGCCAGCAGCCGAGCGGCTACACGGAGCCGCTTCTGCACAAGTTCCGGCTCGAGGTGAAGCAGCAAGGTTGAGGCTTTCTGCTGTCACCTCGCTGCTGTCGCCTCGCCGGGCCTCGCATGAATGACGCGCGGCCCGGCTGAAACGTCAACGGGCGCCGCATGATGCGGCGCCCGTTTTTCATTCAGCTTTTATGCGAGGCCCCTCGCTTGACACCTGCAAGGGCCTGCTGAGGCCACTCAGGCGGCCTGTGCCGTGTACTGCACCGCCGCGCTGCTTTGCGCATCGTTCTGCTGCATATAGGCATGCAGATACGCTTCGAAATCCGCCTTCACCTCGGGATGGCGCAGCGCGAATTCGACCGTCGCTTTCAGATAGCCGAGCTTGCTGCCGCAATCGAAACGCGTGCCGAAGTAGCGATATGCGAGCACCTGCTCCTCGGTCAGCAGCGACTGGACCGCGTCGGTCAGTTGCAGTTCGCCGCCCGCGCCCGGCTTGAGCGCGCGGATGTGCTTGAAGATGGTCGGCATCAGCACGTAGCGGCCCACCACGCCGAGGTTCGACGGCGCCTTGTCCGGCGCCGGCTTCTCGACGATGCCCGACATCTTGATGACGTTATCTTCCCACTCGCGGCCGTCCACGACGCCGTACGAGCGGCTGTCTTCGCGCGCGATCGTTTCGACGCCGATCACCGAGCTGTGATAGTGGTTGAACGTATCGACGAGCTGGCTCATCACCGGCTTCGAGCTGTGCAGCAGGTCGTCCGCGAGAATCACCGCGAACGGGCTTTCACCCACGAGCTTTTCGGCGCACAGCACCGCATGGCCGAGGCCGAGCGCTTCGGCCTGGCGCACGTAGAAACAGTCGACGTTGGCCGGCTTGATGCTGCGCACGAGATCGAGCAGCTTCTGCTTGTTGCGCGCTTCGAGTTCGGATTCGATCTCGTAGGATTTGTCGAAGTGATCTTCGATCGCGCGCTTGCTGCGGCCCGTCACGAAGATCATCTCGGTGATGCCAGCGGCAATCGCTTCCTCGACCGCGTACTGGATCAGCGGCTTGTCGACGATAGGCAGCATTTCCTTGGGGCTTGCTTTGGTAGCCGGCAGGAATCGTGTCCCGAGGCCCGCAACGGGAAACACGGCTTTGGTGACTTTCAGCATGGTAGGCATTCCCACATCGGTTAGAAGTTGGTGTGTTCGCGGACCTGGCGGCCAATCGATGTCGGCGCAAGACTAGCAAAAAAACCTGCGAAGTTCACGGGCGAATTTTTCTCCAATTAAATTAAATAATCCGGCCAATTATCGATATGTCATATAGTGGAAACAATCAGGAAACTATTACGTATTCCACTTGGGGAGATAGCCGGATAAAGCCGAAAATTTTACACGCCCGCGCCGTGTCACTCCGTCTCGTCGACCGGCGGCAGCTTGCCGGGGTTCGTCCGGTAGCGGCGGATAGGCTCATTGCGCAGGGCGTCACGATAAGCGGAGGCGGCGACCAGGATCAGCAGCACGGCAATGCCGGCGAGTAAATGCAGGTTCATGACTTCACCTCGGGTCAGAAAATCCGTACTTCAAATTAGCATGACAAAAGCGGTAAATAATTCGAATTCGTATATTCATATACTCAATTACAATTCGTCACAAAATGAAAGTCTCATTTAATCCGAAATGCAATTTTTTATCGATTTTTTGACGCCGCCGTGCTCTAGCATGTGATGTATCGCGGGCGCTCGCAGGTGCACTCACAGGTGCACGAAGCGCCCGGCTATCTTCCGTTCAGCTTTTCCTGCTTCAGCTTCAGATAAGGACCACGCATGAGCGACCCAGCACTGGATGCCGCCGGCTCATCCCTGCCCCTCTCTTCCACGCTTGCTCCCGCGAAAGCCGCGGCCGCGCCGCCTGCACGCGGCGTGCTGCACAACGAGGCGCACGATGAGGCGCGTGCCGAACGCGCCGGCAAGGAGCACGCAATCGACGCATGGCGCGGCTTCGCGGCGCTGCTCGTCGCGTATTTTCATTGCCGCCAGGTCGTGTGGGTCGGGATGCAGGCGTTTCATCAGAGCGTCGGCCACTCGTTGAGCCCCAACGCGCTTGCGGCCTATCTGACGTTTCCCATTGCATGGGGTTCGGCGGGCGTGCCGATTTTCTTCGTGATCAGCGGCTACTGCATTCATCGCGGCGGCGCGCTGCGGCTCGCGGGCAATCCCGCTTACCGGCTCGATACGGGCAATTTCTGGCTGCGGCGCTTCGCGCGCATTTATCCGGTGCTGCTCGCGGCGCTCGTGCTGACATTCGCGCTCGATTCGCTGAGCCTGCAATTTCCGCCGGTCAGCCACAAGATTCGCGAGATCGGCCTGCACGCGTTTCTCGTCAACCTGTTTTCGTTGCAGAGCGTGGCGGGCAAGACCTATGGATCGAACGGCGCGCTGTGGACGCTCTCGCTCGAAGTACAGTTCTATGCGATCTATCCGCTGCTGTTTGCGCTGCGGCGGCGCATCGGCATGACGGCCGTGCTGGCGATCGTCGCGGCGATCAACGTCGTGTCCGCGTACGTGCTCGAGAGGCACGACATCCAGTTCTTCACGTCGTACTGGTTTTCGTGGACGCTCGGCGCGTGGATCGCCGATGCGAGAGCCCGCGCGACCGATGCGCGCGCGCCGGGATGGCTTTATGGACTCGCTGCCGCCTTTGTCGCAGCCGGTTGTGCGGCGTTCCATTTCGGCCAGTACGGTGCGTTCCAGTTGTGGGCGCTCGGCTTCGCGGTCTATCTGTACAAGGTGCTGGAGCCGCGCGATCCGGCGCGGCGCGAGGCGGCTGGCATGCCTGCGTTGCCTCGGACGTCGCTGCAGACCTTGCTTCATGGCGTGTTTCGCCCACTGTCCCGCGCGCTGTCCTTCTTCGGCGACTTCAGTTTCTCGCTCTACCTGATCCATCTGCCGATCTTCGTGCTGCTGTCGTCGTGGCTGTTCCGCTCGTCGCTGCAAATGTCGATCTGGCCGTCGTTCGGCTACATGCTGGTGGCCGTGCCGGCCGCCTATCTGTTCTACCGGCTCGTCGAGTTGCCGGCGATGAGGTGGTCGGCGAGTTTTAAACCTAAAACCGCACCTAAGACCTCGCTCACGCCGCGATGAAAACGGCACGAAATAAGAAGCGGAGGGAAGGCTGTTCGGCCTTCGCTCCGTTATGCCAACGACTGAGGTTGGCCTAGGGGCATAGCGTTAGCGTGAACGGCCCCTAGTCACTCAGGAGGCGCTTCAACTCGTCAAGAAATGAGGCTGTCGTGTGGCCCCATAGTGGCGGATCGAGGCAAAGCCCGTAGGCAGCCTCAAAGGCAGCATCCAGATCGCTGGCGTTGTCACGGCGGAATCTGTCAATTTCGCTCACCAGTGTTGAACGCTCGGCCGGATTACTTTCGCTTCTGTACAAAGCAAGGATGTCCGCCATGGTGTTTCCCCATAGCGCGAAGTCCTCTCCGAAATAGACCTGAATGAATTCAGTTAGTCCAGGGTACTGGTCTGTCTGCTCCATGAAGGTCTAATCAATCAGATAAGCGGTAACGATGTAATACGGCACGCCGTCTGATTCCCGTTGATACGACATTCCGAACTCCTCTGTAGTTGTTGAGGCCAGCTAACCTAGCAGGCCACTACAGGGATATGGAATGGGCGATGGATGATTTTGGACGATTTCAGGCTTTGCAGCGCTGCGACTCACGCGCCTTGATACGCCCGCAGCGTATCTGCCTTTTCGCGGGGCCGCCCGGCTATGGGGAAGGCAGCCGCCAGCGCGTTCATCTGTTGGACGCGCTCGGCACACATGAGGTTGCGCCCTGATTTCGTGATCGCCGAGCCGCGTTTGCGCGCGCAGGTTGGCCCCTGCAAACGCATAGGCACCCACACATCCCCATCGAGCCGCGCTTCAACGCCCCGCCACCCCCTTCAGAATCCGCGCAACCCCCTCCACATAGCTCTGCGTGCCGAAGCGGCTCAGCGCGGTCTGATAGCCATTCCTGACGAGTCTTTCGCGCAGTTCGTCGTTCGAGCGCAGTTCGGCGAGCGTATCGGCGAGCATATGCGCGTCGCCGGGCGTGCACAGCACGCCGTTTTCGTGATCGTCGATGATCTCGAGCACGCCTCCCGCGCGAGCCGCCACCACCGGCCGGCGCGCGAGCATCCCTTCGACGATCACGCGGCCGAACGGCTCCGGCGTGATCGACGTATGCACGACCGCGTCGACCGCGCACATGCAGGCCGGAATATCGTGCTGAAAACCGAGAAAATGCACGCGCTCGCCGAGATTGTGCGCGGCGACGAACGCGTGCAATTCGATCTCGTACTGGTCCTCGCCGAACAGCGGCGCGCCCACGAGCACCGCATGCATCTGCGGATTGAGCACCATCGCCTCGAGCAGCACGTGCTGGCCCTTCCAGCGCGCAAGGCGGCTGAACGAGCCGACCAGAAACGCATCCTGCGGCAGATTCAGGCGTTCACGCAACGCCGCTCGCGGCACCGCGCGCAGCGCATCGAACGGCTCGGCCGAAATGCCGTTGAACACGACGTCGACACGCTTGCTATCGAACTGCGTCAGATCGGCGAATGCGCGCGCCGACGCCGCCGAATTCGCGATCACGTGCGCGAGACCGAAGCGCGCGCACCATTTGATAATCGCAAGCTGCTTGCCGCCGAAATGTTCAGGACTCACGATATCGCGCAGATGCCAGACCACCGGCCGCCTCGCGAGCTTGCCGGCCAGCGCGCCTATCACCATCGCGCGCTGCGTGTTCGCGTAGATCACGTCGACGTTGCGCGCGCGTTTCGCGGTCGCGCGCACGAGCGAGACGAGTCCCTTCAACGCCTGCCCCTTCGGCAGCGAGCCGCCCTGCTTGCGAACATGACGCAGCGCGCCCGCATCGAGCACGTTGACATCGACGCCGGTCTTCGCGAGCGCGGTGCGAAACGGTCCGTCATCGAACAGCACGACCTCGATGCGCGAGCGCAGCGCCTTCACGATTTCGAGCAGCGACAGTTCGGCGCCGCCGAGCACACCGCTCTGATCGACCGCGAGAATGCGCGGCGCGTCCGCCACGGCCTGCGCGCCGGGTTGCGCCTGATACGGCACATAGGGCGGCAGCTTCGCCGCGCGCAATGCGGGCACCGAGGCACGCACATGCGCGAAGAAACGTTCACGGAAATTCGCAGCGGAAAACTGCTCGGCGTTGCGGCGGCAATGGGCCGGCGAGAACTGGTGCGCGTGATCGTCGAAGCGGCCGACCGCGTCGATGATCGCATCCGCATTCTGTTCGTCGAAGAACATGCCGGTCGGCGCCGACAAGGACAGATCGCGCACGGTTTCGAGCGCGCCGCCCTTGCCGAACGCGATCACCGGCGTGCCGCACGCCTGCGCTTCGACGACCGAGATGCCGAAGTCCTCTTCGGCCGCGAAGATGAACGCCTTCGCGCGGCTCATATGGTCCTTGAGCACCTTGAACGGCTGATAACCCATGATCTCGACGTTCGGCCCCGCCTTCGCGCGGATCTTCTCCATATCGGGACCGTCGCCGATCACGACGAGCCTGCGCTCGGGCATGCGCGCGAATGCCTCGACGATCAGATCGATCTTCTTGTACGGCACCATGCGCGAAGCGGTCAGATAAAAATCCTCTTTCTCCGTGCAAAGCGAAAACGCTTCGACGTCGACCGGCGGAAAGATCACCTGCGCCTCGCGCTGATAAACCTTCTTGATGCGCCGCGCGATGAACTCGGAATTGGCGACGAAGCCGTCGACCGAATTCGACGTGCGGATATCCCAGTTGCGGATGTAATGCAGAATCAGCCGCGCGAGCGCGGACTTCGGACCGCTGGTCAGCTTCGACTGCTGCAGATACTGGTGCTGCAAATCCCACGCATAGCGGATCGGCGAATGCACGTAGCTGACATGCACCTGGTCCGGGCCCGTCAGGATGCCCTTCGCGACCGCGTGGCTGCTCGAGATCACGACGTCGTACGCGGACACGTCGAGCTGCTCGATCGCGAGCGGCATCAACGGCAGATACGAACGGTACTTGCTGCGCGCGAACGGCAGCTTCTGGATGAACGAGGTCGTGACCGGCTTGCCGCGCAGAAAGCTGCGGTCGTCGAGAAAGTCCACGAGGCTGAACAGGTCCGCATCGGGAAAGCACGCGATGATCTGCTCGAGCACTTTCTCCGCGCCCGCATAAGTGACGAGCCAGTCGTGCACGATCGCGATGCGCACCGTCCGGTTCGCGCGCAACGCGGCGGGACGCCGCGCGGGCGGCGCACCGGGAACGCTCGTCAGTTCATCGAGCGCACTGCGCGTCGCGGGTCGCAGCATGTCTTCTTCAAGGACGTCGTGGTTCATGCGCTTTTCCTCGGATTCAGTCGCAACAGCAGTGAACGCGCAAGATTGCGCAAGGCGGGCGTCATCGTGAGCGACCATGCGATGTTCGCGCCGACCATCAGCACGCCGGCCGTGATGGCGAGCGCGAGGCTCGGCAGGAAGCTCGCGAGCCAGAGGCTGGCAAGCAGAAATGCGAGGTGGGCCAGCATGTCGAGCACGATCTGGCGCGCGCGGATCGCGGAGAAATGCAGCAGCACCGCGTAGTCGAACAGCGCCCGGCCCGCGACCGCGACCGCCGCGCCTGTGAGGCCGAAATGCGTGATGCCGAACCACAGGGCGCCCGTGAAAAGCGGCAATTCGACGAGGCCGACGCGCGCGGCGGTGGCCGGATTGACCTGCGACTGGATCAGGATGCGCGTCACGTTCGCCTGACCGACGAGCCACACGGCGACGATCATGATGCGGCCCACCGGCGCCGCGACCGTCGCGATCTCGTTGCCGACCCACAGATGCAGGAACGGTTCGAGCACGAGCATCGCCACGAGCGCGACCGGCGTGAACACGCCGTTGAGAAATTCGAGCGACTGCTGCGTGATCGTGTCGGCATCGGCGCGGCCCACTGCCGATAGGCGCGGGAACAGCGTGCGCACGAGCGCGGTCGGCACGATGTTCAGGCGCGTCACGAGATTCTGCGGCACCGTGTAATAGGTCACGAAACGCGCGCCGAGCCGCGAGCCGAGCATCACGCGGTCGAGCGAATCGGCGACCATCGTCGTCACGCTCGCAATCAGCATCCAGCCGCCGAAGTTGAACAACCCCTTCGCGACACCGAGCCGCGGCGGCAGAATACTGCGTATTTCAAGCACTTTCAGCGCATAGCGGCCAAGCAGCAGCGCCGCGAGAATGCGCGCGATCACCGCCGCGGCGAGCACGTTCTGCAAGGTCGGGCCGAGCCACACCGCGGCGCCGAGCGGCAGCAACTGGAACAGAAACGTGCCGATCGTCTGATTCGTGTTGTAGACGCCGAAGCGTTCCGCGCCATTGATCGCCCCCGCGAACACCCAGGACACGTTCGCAATCGGAATCGCCACCGCGAGCCACGGCAGCGCCATATACACCTCGTGCTGCAGTTCGGGCGACACCTTCGTGAAATACGCGGTGTACAGAAACGCGCCGAAGTAGATGATGAGACCGCCAATCACGCCGGTCGTCAGATTGAGCCACGTCGCGCTCCAGAACACGCGCGCGCTTTCGTCCTGATCGCCCGAGGCGAGCGCCTTCGAAATATGGTTCTGCGCGGCCATGCTCATGCCGAGATCGAGAATCCCGAAGTAGCCGATCAACGTCCACACGAGACTGATCACGCCATAGCGCTCGACGCCGAGCAGCCTGATATACGACGGCACGGTGACGAGCGACACGAATGTCGGCAGCACGAGTCCGAAAAAATTGATCGCTACGTTCCTGAGAATGCCTTTATCCATCGAATGCCCTGGGTTATGCGAATGTTTTGCTGCGTGTCCTGCGTGTCCTGCGTGTCCTGTGCGAGCGGCGCGAGCCGCGCTCAAGGTTTCCAGCGATACATGAGCACCTTGCCGCGCGCGTCCTCTTCGACGAACACGAGGTACTCGCCGTCGCTGCGCTTTGCGGCGCTGATGCCGTTCGGCACATCGACCCAGCCCGACGCGCGCCCCACTTCCGGGCCCGGACGGATCACGCCGAGTTCCTTGCCGCTGTCCTTGTCCCACACGTGCACGGCGCCGACCGGTTCGACGCCGAAGATGTATTGCCCCTCGACCGTCATGCCGATGATCGTGGCGATCGGTTTGCTCTGCGTTTGCCACGGCAGCGTGATCGCGTAGCGCTGCACGGGGTTGCCGCTCGACCATTTGTCGTAGCGCACGAGCACGCGGCCCACTTCCTTCCAGAAGCCGCGATCGAACGGCATGTCGGCCGTATAGCCGCTCACGTACATCGTGTCGGTGGCGGGCTCGTAGATCGCGCGATGCAGTTCGGTGAACGGCTGCGGCACCGGGTAGTGCGTGAGGTTCGAATACGAGTAGACCGGATTGCCCTTCGCATCGAGGCCGCCGAAACGGAAGCGATAGATGCCCTTCGTATCGCGTGTGCGCCAGATATCGCCGGCGGTGTCGACCCACCAGCCCCAGCCGCCCGCGAGCTTCGTGCCGCTCGTGTTGAGCGTGAACTCATCGGCATCGAAGCGGCCGTCGCCATTCGTGTCGCGCCAGATCCAGTCGCCGCCCGGCGGCGCATTCGGCACCTTCGCGACCGCGCGCTCGCGTCCCGCGATAAAACCGGAAGGAATCGCGGTCTCGCCGTCATGCTGCGCATCGAAGCGATAGATCTTCAGATGGTCCGCGTACATGTCCGTCAGGAACAGGAACGTGCGGCCCTTGAGCCTGCGCGCGATCGGCAGGCCCGGATACTGGTCGGTATGAAACACGGGGTCGTCCGGATACTTGAAGCGGTTCGACAGAAAACCCGCGTATTTCCAGTCCTGTCCCGGCGGTTTCGAGAGATCGAGTTCGAAGCGTTTGTTGCCGGTATAGACGCTGTTGGGACGCGCCGGATCGATCCACGCGCCGTCGACGAACAGCAGCCCCTCGACCTGCCAGTTGCGCCTGCCGTCCGGCGCATAGCTTTCGAGCGTGGCGCCAAGACCCGCGCCGATCGGCGCGTAGCGCGGGCCGATGCCGTTGGTCGACACATAGACGTTGCCGCGCGCATCGACGCCCACGCCCGTGAGCCCATTGAAACGCTGCGGCCCCGGCTTGCCCGCGACGCCGCTAAAAATGCCGCCGCGCTCACCGAGCGCGCCCGATTCCGTCCAGCGGCCGTCGCGCTTCGTGAAGAACAGCACCTGCTGGCGCGGACCGTTGTCGGCGATCAGGATGCGGCCTTGCGCATCGACGGCGAGATCGACGGCGACCGTATCGGCCGGCAGCGTGAAGTTCTCGTCGATGCGCTGCCCCGTCGCCGTGTAATGCTCGATGCCCGGCGCGCGTTCGCTGCGCGTGCCGCTCAGCACCCACAGCGTGCCATCGGGCGCGAGCGCGATGCGCCCGGGTTCGTGCACGTCCCACGCCGTTTTCCGTTGCATCGATTCGGCGTCGTACACTTCGATGCGATTGCGTTCGGTGTTGGCTGCGAAGAGCGTGGTGTCGTTCGCGGCAAGCCCGCCGATTTCGGCGCTCGTGCCAGTCGGCACTTCGTTCATCATCAGAAAGCCGGCGGCGAGCTGCGCGTGCGGGTCCGCGTTTTTCACGGCGGGCTGGAACGGCGCAACGCGTTTCGGATCGGCGAGCGTGCGGCGCGAAATGCCGAACCATTGCTTGCCCTTCTCCGGCCATACGCCCGGCTCGACGAGATGTCCCTTTTCATTGCCGACCGCGACCGCGACGAACGCGTACTTGCGATTCACCGCAATCGCGTTGCCGCCGCCATTACCCCAGCCATGCGTGCCGCCCGCGAAGCCGAGCATCTTGCCGTCCTGATAGACGCTGGCTTCGGCGCCGCTCTCATCCCACGGCGTGTTCGTGTACACCTTGCCGTCGGGACTCACCGCGATCGCGGTGATATTGATCTGCGTCCACGTGCCGTCGCCGAAACCGAAGCTATTGCCGATCCATGAGGTTGTCGCATTCAACGCCGTTTCCGCGCGAGCCGGCAAACTGACCGATAGCGTGACCCATGCGGCGGCGCATGCGATCGTGGCAAACCAGCTTCTGAGCGTGAAACGGGGCAAGGCAGATCCTCCAGTCAAGATCCAGTCGATGCGGCGCGCGCGGGCCTGTTACCCGTGCGGTGCGAAATGCAGTGATGTGGCAAGGCGCAATGCCTGAAGCCACGCGGGAGAACGTACGGAGCGCGGCCAATTCATGTGGCGCACGCGTGCGGCAAGGATGGGCGTGGCGCGCTCGGGCTCAGCCGGTACAGGATTCACCGCAAGGCTCACAGCGAGCCGCAGGCGAATCCACGAGCCGCCCTGGACATTCCATCCATACAGCGCACATTACGCGGAAAAAACGCGGCGACGAAAATCGAAAATAATTCAAAAATATTCGATTATTTAAGCCGTGCGAAAGAAAGCAATTTAAAAATACAGAAAAACGGAATCCCGGGGCGATGTATGCGTTCCGGCGCCAGGTCATCCCTTCTTTACCGATGCAATCTCCCGCATCGGGAATTTATTACGCGCGGCACCGATGCCTTCGAATAAGCATATAAACATGCCGGCAATGGTTAAAAGAAATACCCTGTTTCAATCTGATTCACTTATCTAATTCCTTCGCGTTTTTTCGCGATTTTATTTTCCCTAGAATCGATTGCACTTCTGTTGCGACGCGAAGCGCGCGCGCCCCTGCGCCCCAATTCCGGGCGAAGCTCGCGCGACACCGCGCCGCCCGGCCCATCCGCTTCACACCATGGACGGTTCATGACTGCCAGCGCATTGCCCCTCGCGCCCTCTCACTCCCGCATCGTGCAGCTCGACGGCCTGCGCGCGATCGCCGTGCTCGCGGTGTTCGCGCAGCACGCGTTGAAAGCGCCGCTGTGGATGGGCGTCGATCTGTTTTTTGTTCTGAGCGGCTTTCTGATCAGCGGCATCCTGCTCGATCGCAAGACGCGTCAGCAGTCGTATTTCAGGTACTTTTATGCGCGCCGCGCGCGGCGCATCCTGCCGCCCTACATCCTGCTGATGGTCGTCTCGTCGATCCTGTTCGGCCTCGCGTGGGCGCAGCATTGGTACTGGTATGCGTTTTTCGCGACCAATATCGGCGACGCGCTCAATCAGAGCGGCCACGACAGTCTCAACGTGCTGTGGTCGCTCGCGGTCGAAGAGCAGTTCTACATCTTCTGGCCGTTCGTGATCCTGCTCGTGCCCGAGCGTCTGCTCGGCTACGTCGCGGCCGCCCTGATCGTGCTCGTGCCGGTGCTGCGCGCGGTCGCGACGCCGTGGTTCGATTCGTTCTGGCCGATCTACTACCTGACGCCGTTCCGCATGGACCTGCTCGCGGCGGGCGCGCTGCTCGCCGTCGCGCTGCGGCGTGACCGCAATGCGCTCGAACCGTTCAAGGGCCTTGCGGTGCTCGGACTGCTTGCCTCGCTCGCGGTGCTGGCATGGCTGCATCTGCACTTCCCGCGTTTTCGCGCGGCGAACACGCCGCTCTCGAATGCAGGGCTCTACAGCGTGTCGCTGGTGCTGTGCACGTCCATCGTCGTGATCGCGCTGCAAAGCAAGGGCATCGTCAAACGGCTGCTGTGCAATCGCGTGCTCGTTTATATCGGCACGATCAGCTACACGATTTACCTGATTCACCTGAGCGTGCTGTACATGGTGTGGCCGCTGCATCTGAATCGCTATCTGAGCGCGGCGGTTGCACTCGCGATCACGCTCGTGTACGCGAGCGTGACCTGGTTCGCGTTCGAGAAGCGGCTGATTTTCGGTGCGCGCGGCAAGGCGAACCTGCAGAGCCAGCAGACGCAGACGCACGCGCATGTGTCCACCGCGGCAATGAGCGGTGGCGCGAAGGCCAGCGCCAACGTCGTGCGGCAGGCGCCGCAAAGCCGCGCGTGAGGTCGCTCATGAAGTCGCTCACGACCCGCCGGCACCGCATCGCCGCCTGCGTGCTGGGCGCTGTGTCGACGCTGGCGACTCTGGCGATGCTTGCACCCGCAAGCTGCGAGGCCAATGCGGATGCCCGGCCGCTGATGCAGCCGCAAGCGCGGGAACAAGCTCAGCAACAAGCGCAAGTGCTGATCGACGCCTACGGCGATTCGACCACGCTCGGCATTACCTGCAGCGACGGCCATTGCGGTCCGCAAGCGCGCAACGCGGTGACCTATCTGCAGGACGACTTGCAGGCGCATTACGGCGAGCGCGTGCGCGTCGCGAACTACGGCGTCGGCGGCACGATGGCAACGCAACTGCGCGACGGCAACGGCCATCGCCAAACCAGCCGCAAACCGGAATCCACCGCCGGTCTGCCCTGGCGCGAACGCCTCGCCGCGTCGCCCGCGCAGATCGTGTTGATCAACTACGGCATCAACGAAGTGATGCAGAACCAGACGCCCGAGCAGTTCTACGCGGCCGAAACGGCGCTCGTGCAAACCGCGCGCGCACTCGGCAAGGAGCCTGTTTTGCAGACCTCGAACCCGATGCCCGACAACCGCCTCAACGCGCGGCTCGCCACGATGGTCGCGATGACGCGGCGTGTCGCTGCCGAGCAGCAGGTACCGCTCGTCGATCAATTCGCTTATGTGAGCAGCGTGCCGGACTGGAAGACGCTGATGTCCGACGGCGCGCATCCGAAGCCCGATCTCTACCGGTTGAAGGCCGCCCAGGATTATCAGGTCGTCGAACCGATGGTGCAGCGGCTACTCGATGGCGTGCATTGAAACGTTTTTTTTCGCGCGCTTCGCAGAACCCGGCTCATGCAGCCGGCGCGCAGTTTTTTCTTTTGACAAACTAGAAGGCAAGCTATGAGCCAACCACGCAAAGCGATCATCACCGGTGTATCCGGACAGGACGGCGCCTATCTGGCCCGGCTGCTGCTCGACAAGGGCTATCACGTGACCGGCACCTATCGCCGCACGAGCTCGGTCAATTTCTGGCGCATGCGTGAGCTTGGCGTGCTCGATCATCCGAATCTGCGCCTCGTCGAGCACGACCTCACCGACCTGGGCTCGACGCTTCGCCTGCTCGAGCAAGCTCAGGCCGACGAACTGTACAACCTCGCCGCGCAGAGCTTCGTCGGCGTGTCGTTCGATCAGCCCGTGACCACCGCCGAAGTGACCGGCATCGGCGCGCTGAATCTGCTCGAAGGCCTGCGCATTCTGAGCCCGAAAACGCGCTACTACCAGGCGTCGACTTCCGAAATGTTCGGTCTCGTGCAGGCGGTGCCGCAACGCGAGAGCACGCCCTTCTATCCGCGCAGCCCGTATGGCGTCGCGAAGCTGTTCGCGCACTGGTCGACGATCAACTATCGCGAGTCGTACAACCTGTTCGCGAGCAGCGGGATTCTGTTCAATCACGAATCGCCGCTACGTGGCCGCGAATTCGTCACGCGCAAGATCACCGACACGGTGGCGAAGATCAAGCTCGGCAAGCAGGACGTGCTCGAACTCGGCAACCTGGGCGCGCAGCGCGACTGGGGCTTCGCGCTCGAATACGTCGAAGGCATGTGGCGCATGCTGCAGGCCGATACGCCCGACACCTTCGTGCTCGCCACGGGCCGTACCGAGACCGTGCGCGACTTCGTGCGCATGGCTTTCATGGCCGCCGGCTACCAGCTCGAATGGTCGGGCAAGGACGAGCGCGAAACCGGCATCGATGTCGCCACCGGCAAGACGCTCGTGCGCGTGAATCCGAAGTTCTATCGCCCGGCCGAAGTGGATCTGCTGATCGGCTGCGCGGACAAGGCACGCGACACGCTCGGCTGGCAGCCGCAAACCACGCTCGAACAACTGTGCCAAATGATGGTTCAGGCGGATATCGCCCGCAACGAGCATCACGAGACGCTCTGATACGGCATGGGTGTGCGGCGGCGCTTAACGCGGGCCGCACAGAGGGTGCGGCTGTCTGGAACTTCAATCAGTGAGCGGCCTTTGCTGCTCTTTGCCTGAAGACCATCAAACTGGTCAGGATGAAGCCGAGAAGCGCAATCGAAGCGGCATAACGGTTCATCGCCAGACCGCCATGGTCGATTGGCTTGTCGAGGAAGTCTCCCAGCGCCGCCCCGAGCGGACGAGTCAGAATGAACGCGGCCCAGAAGAGTATCGTCGATGAGATGTTGGTCCAATAGTGCGCAACAACGAGCACCAGCAGCAGGCCACCGAAAACAATGGCTGCGCCGCTGTAGCCGAGCGCAACCGTGTCAGCAGTCCAGTCGCCCAGCGCGGTGCCGAGCGTCTGGGAAAACATGATCGTCACCCAGTAAAACATCTCGGCCTTGGGCGAAGATACAGTGGTCACCGATACCGAACCCATCACCTTGTACCAGGTGAAGAGCGAGCCCAGCAGCAATACGAGAAGGATCGTACTTCCGCCCGCGTAGCCGATCCCGAGAGACCGGTCGGCAAAGTCGGCGAGCGTCGTACCGACTGTCGTTGTGGAGACGATGGTTACCCAGTAAAGAAGCGGATTAAACCGGTTCGCCCGAATCTGGGCGCTGACAGCGACGACGAATATCACCGCGAAAATGATCGTGGCGACAAGGTAGCCCAGATTCATCGACATCGAGACTGCATCTCCGCCAGTCTCGCCTAGTGTCGTCGCTGCGATCTTGACGATCCAGAAACCAAGCGTGACCTCGGGCACCTTGGTCATCGCCATGTGTTTGGTTGTGTCCATATTCCCTCATGCAGGCAGTCCAGGAGTCCCGTCACCGTCATGCAGAGACGCGGCGCTGAAAGCGCAAACATCGCGTCTTCGTCGCAATGTGGGACATCCCGTTAAGAAAAGTAAGCCAACGTTGGGTTTTAGTGTGCAGGACGCGTCCTTAAGAAAACCTTACGCGCGACCGTGCTTTCCTGCGAAAGCGCACGCGGGCGGCCTATGAACCTGGATCCGGCAGTTGAGACGCGCAAAATCGTTCGAGACTCAGACGTCCACCTACCATTGTCATTGAACGCTCATCGTCCTAGTATTTGACGCGATTGCCGCGCAACTCTCGGGAGAGATGACGATGAAGTGGAAACCTGAAAACTATCCGTCGATGAGCCCGTATCTCATCTGCTCAGACGGGGACGCGTTGATTGGGTTTGTCGAACAGGTGTTCGGCGGGGTGCTCGTGCGCCGCTTTGATCGGCCGGATGGCTCGCTGATGCACGCGGAGCTCAGGATCGATGACAGCGTATTGATGCTGGGTGGTGGCGCCACATCCGCTCACTCGGCCGCGCCGCATATCCACCTCTATGTGCCGGATGTCATGGCGGCCTTCGATCGTGCTGTCGCGGCCGGGGCGACTGTCGTCCAGGAGCCGCAGCGAAAGCGGGCGGACGACGATTTGCGTGGCGGCGTTCAGGACTCGTCGGGAACGACCTGGTGGATTGCCTCGCAGTAGCTGTGGCGAATCCCAAGGGGACCGAGCGCGAACGACCGCCTCGCGGTCATTCGCACAAGCCTGTCGCGGAGATTGAGCGTCGGAGTACGTAAAAGTCCGAATCTCGAGGACACCCCGCGTCGCCTCAGTGCATTGCGTCGCCCGCAATCGCCTCTGCATACACGGCCGCGACGCGCTTCGCGATCACCGAGTTGTCGAAATTCTCGCGCGCGTAGCGGCGGCACGCATCCGCGTCCGGCAATTTCAGCGTGCCGTTCAACGCGCGGGAGAGTCCGTCGGCAATCGCCTGCGCGCCCGTCTGCGGCAGCACCAGATCCGGCGACAGCCCCGCCACCGCCTCGGGCAAGCCGCCCACGGGCGTGACCAGCACCGGCGTGCCCGAGGCCAGCGACTCCACCGTAATCAGCCCGAAGCCTTCGAGCGCGACCGTCGGCACGATGCTGATATTGGCCGCGCGGTACAACGCGGCGAGATGCTGATCGGGCACGAAGCCGAGCAGCTTCACGTTGTGTTCCAGCCCCGCCTCGCTGATGCGCGCCTGCAACTCGGCTTCGAGCCGCCCCTTGCCCGCGATCAGCAGCAGCACGTCGGGAGCCTCGCGCTTGATGAGCTTCACCGCATCGATCAGGTCCTCCAGCCCCATGCGGCGCACGAGACGCCGCACCGCGAGCACGATCGGCCGGTCCTGCGGCAACTGCAGCCGCAGGCGCGCTTCGGCCTGCGTGATCGGCAGATTGAACTGCTCGACGTCGACACAGCCCGGCACCACGCGTACGCGCTCCGGCGAGATCCGGTAGCGCGACGTGAGAATCTTGCCGAATGCCTCGGACAGCACGATGAGCCGCGACGAGCGCGCATAGACCGATTGCTCGAGATAGCGCTTCGCGCGCTGGCCGAGCGAATCGGCGCCTTCGACGTGGCTCTCGTCGGCCCACGGCCCCTGAAAATGCGAGACCTGCGGAATGCCGCGCGTCACGTCGAGCCCCGGAAACGTATAGAGCGCGAAGTGCGATGAAATCACGTCCGGCCGCGACGCGCGGATTTCCTGGCGCAACGCGCGGCGTGCCGCCATGAGCCGCAGCGGCAGCGATTGCGCGGCGGAGCCGAAACCGTTGATGGCGCCATCCGTGTCGGCGGCGACTTTCGGCGAACCGGCCACGACGCCGCGCACCGCGACGCCCGCGCCGGGCAGCGCGCCGACCAGCGAGTAGTACATGCGGTCGAGGCCGCCCGCGCGTTCCGGGAACCAGTGCATCCCGATCTGGAGTGATTTGATTGAACCTGTCGTCATGATTGTTTGCCCCTGTGCGTTGCCTGGCGAATGTTTCGAATGCCGCGATCTCATTCCACGCTTTTCTGCCCGGCCAGATGGTTCAGTGTGAGCGCGTCGTTCTGCGAGACGGCCGATGTTTCCGCCTGGCTGAGCCGGCGGTTTTCCTGCTGCCCGGCCAGTTGCCGGTACAGCGCGATGTATTGCGCGGCCATCCGCGCCCAGCCGAAGCCGGTCGCGAGCTCGCTCGCGGCGCGGCCCATCGCGCGGCGCCTGGTGTCGTCGGAGGCGAGTTGCGTGACCGCGCCGGCGAGCGCCTTCGGATCGTCGGGATCGTCGAGCACGATGCCGCAATCGGGCGTGATGATCTCGGCGCCGCCCGCAGTACGCGCGGTCACGACCGGCAGGCCCGCGGCCATCGCTTCGAGCAGCGACAGGCTCATTGCTTCGTAGCGCGAAGGAAATACGAATGCATCGACCGAATGCATCAGTACCGGCATCTCCTTCACGAGCCCGAGAAAATGCACACGATGCGCGATGCCGAGCGCCTTTGCTTCGTCCGGATACGGGCTGCCCGGCAGAAAGCCCGCCACCGCGATCTGCACGTGTTCGGGCAGGTGCTTGAGCGCGGCGAGCACGGTGCCGAGATTCTTGCGCGGCGTGCGCAGATCGCCGACGAACAGCAGCAGAAACGCGTCCGCAGGCAGGCCAAAGCGCTGGCGATCGCCGCTCGCCGCCGCGAAGCCCTGCGTATCGACGCCGTTGTAGATCACGTCGACGCGGTTTTCCGGCGTAAGACCGATCGCGAGGATTTCGTCGGCGACCTTCTGCGACACGGCGGTTATCACCTTCGAGCGCCGGTACGCCCAGCGTTCGAGCAGCGCATTGCAGCGCGTATAGACCGACTGATACGCGGACCACACACCCTTCGTGAGTCCGAACGGATAGTACTTGCTGCCGAACCAGCCGCTATGCACGAAGTGCGACGTGTTGACGTCCGCCGGCATCCACGTGATGAAGCCGTTCACGTGCAGCACGTCGTATTCGCGGCGATGCGCGCGCAGCCACAGCGCGCTCTTGAATGCGAACACCTGCTGGCGCAGCAGATTGGTCGGCCACCAGTGGCCGATTTTCACCGGCGCCCATTGCACGTTCGGATGCGCGAGCAGGTCAGGCGCAACGTGCGACGCCACCAGCGTCACGCCGATGTTCTCGGCGAGCGCCGCGCTCGCGATCTCGTGGTTGACGCGCCCCTGGCCGTCGTTATGGCGCACTACGTGCGTGACAATGGCGACTCTCAATGCGTGCCTCCGTGACTAAATAGCGTGCGTCTGCGGCTCATCTTCTTGTAGTGGGCCGCGGAAAGAATCGAAAAAACACCCATGAAAAGCAGCAGGCCGCCGGTGCCGACCAGTGAGTTCGTGAACACGAGCATCGCGAAGGTCGCGAGACTGAGACTCAGGCACGCGGACACGAACTTGTCGTCCTTCAGCCGGAACGACGCGAGCACGGCGCGCACCAGCAGCCACACGATGCCGGACATATAGAGCAGCGTGCCGGGCCAGCCGAGCACGAACGGAATGTTCATCACGCCGCTGTCGAAGTTGCCGTACTGACCGAGCTGGCCGCCGTCGCTCGAGAGCTTGGTCGAGGTGCCGGTCGCGCCCATGCCTTCGCCGGACACATCGGTAAACGCGGTCTTCGCGAAGGTCGCGTAGAACTCGTTGCGCGCCGCGTAGCTCTGGTCGTCATGCAGGTTGACGATCGTGTCGAGGCGCGCCTGCATGCGCTCGGCCACCGGCCCGACCGCGAGCAGCGGCACGCACAGGCCGGCGAGCAGCACCGCGCTCGCGACGATGCGCACGCGCACCTTGTTGTTCGACTTCACCAGTTGAATCAGCAGCGCGATGACCCAGCCGCCCCACGTCGAGCGCACGAGGCTCAAGGCGAACGCGAAGAAGCCGAGCGCGGCGGCGATCCAGCGCACGCGATGCGTCGCCGCCATCACGAAGACCATCGCGCCCATCATCGCGAACGCGAACGGCCCCGACGAATTCATCGTGCTGAACACGCGCACGCCCATCGGCACGGGGTCGCCCTGCGAGTTCATCTGCGAGCCGAGCATCCATAGCGCGTCCCACTGCGGCATGATGAAAAACTGGATCAGGCCGTAGCCGCCCATCACGAGCATGCCCCAGATGAAGGTGTTGACGATCGTGTCGCGATACTGCGGATACTGGCGCGTGTTCGCCATGATGTGAAAGCCGATCAGGATCGGATAGAGCCAGTTCGCGAGGTCGTAGGTCGCCGCGAGCGGCCCGCTCGACATCACGCCGATCAGGAACGCGTAGATGAGGCCGAGCAGGATCAGCAGCACCGGCAAGCCGCGACGCTGCGCAAGCAGCCGGTAGTAGCGCAGCAGCGACAGTCCGCTGATCATCGTGACCGCGAGCGGCGCGACCTGGATCAGGCTCGTCGGCGTGAACGCGCCTTTGGACCAGTCGGCGAGACGCCGCACTTCGGGGCTCAGGAACCACAGCCACCACATGAAGCCGACATAGCGCGCCGGGCTCTTGAAGTAGAGCCACAGGCCCGTGAGCACCGCGAGCACCGGAAACGCGAGGGTGAGCACGGTGCCCTGATGCGCGATGATCAGGACCGCCGTGATGAGCCACAGCAGCAGCGGCGGCAGCCATTCCTGCGGACTGCTGGAGAAGAGCCCCCCTGCAGCGCGTTTTGCGGCGCGAGCGTTGCTTGCGCCGTTGGGCTGCACGGGGCTCGCGCGCGGAATCGTCGACATCGTTTACAGACCTCCGCGCGATTCGCGCGCGTTCGCGCCGTGTTGGCCGTCGCGCTGTTGCTGCGCGCGGGCAGGCGCCTGCGCCTGCCCGCGCTCCTGCAGCATTTCCTGCGTGATTCTCACGTGCTGCATCGCATAGTGCTGCGTGGTCAGATCGCGCGCGAGCAAGCCAGCGGCGGCGGCCTGCGCCTGGCGCAGCGCCTGCGCCGGATTCGCGGCAAGCTGATCGATTGCGTCGCGCAGCGCCTGCGGGTCGAACGGCGGCACATAAGCGGCTTCGTCGGCGGGAAAGTAGTCCTGTAGCGCGCCGACGTCGGTCACCACCATCGGCTTGCCGACCGCCGCCGCTTCGAGCATCACGGTAATGCCCGACGCGTGCGAGTTCGGCCGCAGCGGCACGACGATCACATCGGCCCAGTCGTACAGCTCGTGCTGCTTCTTGATGCCCGAGAACAACGCGATCTCGACATTCGCCGCGCGCAGCGACGCGGGAATGCGCCGCCGCGTCGCGAGCTTCACGGTGTAGCGCGGATCGTTGCCGAATGCCCTGATGAGCGTCTCCCAGTCGCGGTCGCGATCGTTGCCGATCGCCGCGATGCGCAGCGGCGTGCGCGGCACCCATTGCGTCGGCGCCTGCACGGGAAAATCGCGCGTGTTCAGGCCGTAGAGCAGCGGCGTCGCGTCGCGATTGAAGTAGCGCCGGCACAGTTCGGCGTTTTCGCTCGCGAGCGTGGTCAGACGATCCGCGCGCGTCATCAGCTTGCGGTAAAACCAGCTGCGCACGATGCCGTACGAAGGCCACTTGTCGAGCAGCCACACGCTTTGCGCGAGCAGCAATGGTGACGCGCCCGCCCCCGCCTTGCGGCCGCACAGCAGCAGCATGAGCGCGGCGGACAGCCACTCCTGTTCGGTGTGCGTCCAGATCACGTCCGAGCGCAGCATCTGCGCGCGATTGCGCCACGTGTGAATGAAATCGAAGCCGAGCGCGGCTTTCAGCGCGCGGCGCACGAGCCGCACCGGCCGGCTTTCGCGCGCGTCCTGCGAATAGCTCAGCGCAAACGCGTCGGACTCGGCATGATGATAGCCGTACAGGCAGCCGATGTCGTCGCCCTGGCGATAAAAGCGCGGATCGGCGCCGTAAAACAGATGAACGTGAACTTTCGTACTCATGTGGACACTCCGCTTCGCGACAGCGCGCGACGCGCTTCATGCCGAGCCTCATGCGCGCCCGCGCGAACCTCGCGCCAACGAGACAGCTTCAGGCGCGCCTGTTTCGACAGCAGCGCGAGCGCCGCATGCGTGAGCCCCGGATAGACCCGCGTGCCGACCAGCGTCCACCACCACCATGCGGTTTCACGGCGCAGCGGCGGCAACTGGTCGCGCAGGATCAGATGGAAGTTGAACGCCGCATTGCGCAGCGCGGCCATCGTCTGCGCGTCGCGCCTGTCGTCGTCGAAACGCTCGGCCGGAAAATGATCGACGGCGACCTGCGGGTCATACACGAGCTTCCAGCCGGCGTTCCTGACCGCGAGGCTGAACGCCATGTCGTTATGCACCTGTGCGCCCGCGCCGCGCAGGCGCGTATCGAAACGGATCGTGCGCACCGCGTCGCGCCGGTAGCTCATGTTGGCGCCTTTGAGGATGTCGACCGCGCGCGCACTGCCGGCACCGAGATGATGATTGCCGATGATCCTGCCGTGCGCGGTCACCTTGCCGACGAGCGGCCGCATGCCGTCCAGCACACGGCCTTTTTCGTGTACCCAGTCGCGTCCGCCGAGTGCGCCGAGGCGTGCGTCCGCTTCGAACGCAGCCGCGATTCGCTCGACCCAGTCGACGCGCGGCGCGGCGTCGTCGTCGGTGATCGCGATCACGTCGCCGCTTGCCGCATCGAGCCCGCGATTGAGCGCCGCGACCTGGCCGGGTACGTCGATCGGCGCGATCACGAGCGGCAGGCTGCCCGCCACGGCCGGATCGCGCAGACACCCATGCGTCGCGTCGTCGTCGACGCGCGCGACCACCACCACTTCGTCGGGCGCGCGCGACTGCCGCCCGAGCGCCGCGAGGCAGCGCACGAGGTCGGCCGGGCGGCGATAAGTCGGAACCAGTACCGTCACTTTCATCGTGATGTCCTCCGTTGATGTCGTGTTCGTGCCGGGGGCCGGTGTCACGTGCTCAGGTATTCCTGAACCGCCGCATAGCCGCGGTCGTAGCCGACGCGCGAGCGCGCGGGCATACCGTTGAAGATGCCGCCCTGCACGTGCACGCCCGCCGCGCGCAGACGCTTGAGCGCATCGGCGATCTCGACTTCGCTGTGCATGCCCGAGCGCATCACGAAGAACGTCGAGCCCGCGTACGCGCCGATGATCGACGCATCGGTCACCGCGAGCACCGGCGGCGTGTCGATCAGGATCACGTCGTAGCGCTTCGCGAGACCGTCGAGGTATTGCGGCAGACGCGGCGACATCAGCAGCTCGGACGGATTGGGCGGGCGGCGGCCGCACGAAATGAAGCTCAGGTTTTCGACACCCGAGGCGCGGATCGCTTCCTCGAGCGAGATCTGGCCGCTCAGCAGTTCGGACAGGCCGTTCTCCTGCGCCCCGCCCACGTAGCGTTCGAGCACGCCGCGACGCATGTCGCCGTCGATCAGCAGCACGCGCTTGCCCGAATGCGCGAGCAGCATCGCGAGATTCACGCTCAGGAAGCTCTTGCCGACGCCGGCCATCGGGCCCGTCAGCATCACGATGCGGTTGCGCGCGTCCATCATCGTGAACTGCATCGCGGTGCGCAAGCTGCGCAGACTTTCGATCGTCACGTCCTTGGGCCGCGCGTTCGCGAGCACCGGGCGCAGCCGTTCGCCGCCGCGCTCGAAGCTGTGTTCGAGCTGCACCTGCTGCGCGCTTTGCGGCACGATGCCGAACACCGGCAGATGGAATGCGCGCTCGACGTGATCGGGATCGTCGATGCCCTTGAACAGATTGCGGCGCAGGAACACGAAGCCGGTGCCCGCGATCAGGCCGAGAATCACCGCCGCCGAGATGATCAGCATCTTCTTCGGCTTGACCGGCGCGCCGGGTCGCAGCGCGGCGTCGACGATATGCACGTTGCCGCCCGTGCCCGCCTTCTGCACCGACAGTTCCTGCACGCGGTTGAGCAGCAGCACGTAAATGTCTTCGGCGACCTTCGCGTCGCGCTGCAACTGCACGGCCTTCACTTCGGTGGCCGGCAGATCGCGGAAGCGGTCCGCGTATTTGGCGCGCTGCGCCTGCAGCTCGGCCATCTGCTCGCGCGCGGCGACCAGCATCGGGTGGTCGTCGCCGTAACGCTGGGTGAGCTGCGTCATCTGCAAACGCAGTGCGGCGATCTGCTGCTCGTACTGCATGCTGCCTTCGAGGTAGACCTTCGCCTCGTCGCTCGCGTTGATCGAGCCGGACTGGCGCTGGTACGCGGTCAACGCGGCCTCGGCGCGTTCGAGGTCGGCCTTCAGGCGCGGCTCCTCGCTCTTCAGGAAGTCGAGCATCTTGCTTGCGTCTACCTGCTTGTTCGACACGTGCTGGCGCAGATACGACTGCGCGAGCGCATTGGCGACGAGCGCCGCATGTTCAGGGCTCTTGTCCTCGAGCGAAATCTGGATCACGCCGGTCTGCTTGCCCTGCTCCTGCACGGTGATCGCCGACTGGAATGCGGTAATCGCGTCGAGGTCGTTCGAGCGTACGACGATGAATTCCTGCCCCGGACGCGCGACGAGCGTCTTGACGCGCATCGTCACGCCGCCGCCCTGCGCCTCCTCGCCGACCTGGCCGCGCAGCAGCAGCGCGCCATTCGGCGCGAGCAGCTCGTAGTGCTGCGCATCGACCACGCGCAGCGTGAGCTTCTGGCCTTCGAGCGCAGGCATGACGTCGATCGAATCGACTTCGACGCTCTCGCCGCCCCACGCATACGAGGTCAGGCCGAGCCACGGACGTGCGGGCTGACCCGGCGTCGCGAGGCGCGCGGCGATGTTGCCGAGAACCGGAATCGTCTTCGGCGTGACGCTGAAGTTCAGCTTCAGCTGCTGCACGACCGGGCCGACCACGCCGCGGCTCTTGATGATCTCGATCTCGGCGTCGGTCGGCAGCGAGGTCGAGCCGCTCGTGATCGCGGCGCCGGTCTGCGTTTGCGTGAGTGCCTGCGAGGTGTTGTCGGACTGCTCGACGCGCACGTGCGCGTCGGCCGAATAGATCGGCTTGGCGAGGTAGCAGTACGCGACCGCCAGCGAGACGATGATCGCGGTGATCGCGAGCAGCCACCAGATGTCGTCGAGGATCACCTGCACCAGTTGTCCGAGGACGACGTCTTCTTCTTCGGTCTTGATCGGACCAGCCATGTGTGGAGAAATTTGATTGCTCACAATTCAATCCCGTTTTGTTTGCCCCGGCGGTTGCCTGGTTGCGTGCGTGGTTTCCTGCTTCTTCACTCACTTCAGCAGCCGCTTCGGCGGGTACTTCGGCGTTTGCTGCGGCCCCGCGCCGCGCGCTCATCAAAGTTCATGAAGGCGATACGGCGCGGGACGCTCTACGGCCCAAACGTTCAGCGCGTCAACTGCTTCAGATAGAACGCTGTCTCCACGGTCGGCAGGATCTGCTGCAACACGCGGTTGAACGTGGTCGACGCGGCGGTGCCGATATAGACGACGTCCATCGGTTGCAACTGGAACTGCGAGGACAGCATGATCGAGTCCGGCTGCGTCATGTCGAGGCGGAACACCTCCGGCGTGGTCGGGTTCTCGCGCATGCCGCGCATCACGAAGATCTGGCGCGGATTGGCGTCGGTGTTGAGAATGCCGCCCGCCTGCGTGAGCGCGTCGGCGATCGTCAGCTCACCCTTGATCAGCGGCATCTGCATCGGCGTCTTCACCTCGCCCATCACGAAGATGCGGCTGTCGCTGCGGTCCGGCACGTTGATGACGTCGCCGTTTTGCAGCATCACGTCCTGCGAGGTGTCGCCGCGATCGAGCATGCGGTTCGCGTCGAGCACGTAGAGTTGCTTGTTGCGCGTCAAGCGCACGCGCTGGATGTCGGCGTTGTCCGTCGTGCCGCCCGAGCGCGTGAGCGCGTCGACCAGCGTGAGCGGCACGTCGCTGACCGCGAGCGGCCCCGGCTGCTTCACGTCGCCCGTGACCTGCACCTTCTGGCCGCGATACGACAGCACGCGCACGTCGACCTGCGGATTGCGGATGTAGCGCACGAGCCCGGAAGCAAGCTGATCGCGCAACTCGGTCGTGGTCTTGCCCGCGGCCTTGATGCGGCCGACGAACGGGAAGAAGATCGTGCCGTCCGCGGCGATGGTCTGGCCGTACGGATCGGCCTGGCCCGGCAGCGCGGCCGTGTACGGCTGCTGCAATGCGCCCGCGACGGACTGCGTGGTATTGCCGCCCGACGAGAGCGTGCTGCCCTGCGGCGTAGTCAATTCGGGGTGATCCCACACCGTGATGCCGAGAATGTCCTGCGGCGCGAGGTGGTACACGTACTGCGACGCATCGGGCAGCGCCGAGGGCGGCAGCACCTGCGTCTTGCTGGCGGCGGCCTTAGCCTGCGCCATGATGAGGCTCGCGTCGATCAGATGGACCGGATAGGTTTCGGTCGGCGCCTTGTCGTTGTCTTTCAGGCGCGACGTGTCGAGATAATTGCCCGGTGCGGTGGCGCAGGCCGACAGAAAGGACGTCAGCAAAAGCGAGGCGGCGAGCTTCGTGCGGAAGCTCGCGAATGAGTTTGCAGTGAGTTTTTTCATCAGCATATTTTCTTCAGCCATCCCATGACCAGATGTTCGATGAGCACGAGACTCTCCTTGTAATCGGCTTCCGCGCAGCCATGCGGGTCGGCGACGTCCGAGTCGGCTTCCCATTTGCCGAGCGGATAGACCTTGCCGCGCGAAGCCGGATCGAGCGCTTCGACCACGCCCACCTGCGCGCGCTCGGTGACGAGCACGAGGTCGGCGGCCCGCACGAGCGCGCGGTCGAGACGCCGCGCGTAGTGGATGCCCGAGGTGATGCCGCGCTCCGTGAGCAGGCGCCGCATCACCGGGTCCATGCCGTCGCCGTTCACTGCGCGAAGGCCCGCCGAATGAAACGCGATCGGCACCGCGCCCGCGCGCGGCGCGGCAGGCTGCCGGGCCTTGAACAGCATTTCGGCGGCAGGCGAGCGGCACACGTTGGCGTGGCAGACGATCAGAACGTTGTCGAACATGGCGGACTCCTTCGAGGCGCGGCGATCGAGGCATTATTCCGGGGTTGTCCTAACGGACCGATGATTCGGCTTCGGTTTCGGCTGCCTTTGGGGCTGCCCTCGGGGCTGCCGCCTCGGCCTGCATGAACCCGTTCGCGCCGACCCTTGCCGGCGCACTGCGCAGCGCATGCTGCCGCCCGATCGCGTGATACTCGATGCCGAGTTCGAGCAGCACGTCCGGCTCGTACAGATTGCGGCCGTCGAAAATCAGCGGCGTTTTCATCACCCGATTGAGCGAATCGAAATCGGGGCTCTTGAAGACTTTCCACTCGGTAAGGACCACGAGTGCGTCGACATCGGTCGCGGCTTCCATCTCTTCGTTCACGAACGAGAGCCGCGCCTGGTGCTGCGGCACGTCCTTCAGATCGAGCGCGAAGACGCGCTTCGATTCGTCGATCGCGACCGGGTCGTACGCTTTCACACGCGCGCCGCGCCGCAGCAGTTCGGCGATCAGCACGCGGCTCGGCGCCTCGCGCATGTCGTCGGTATTCGGCTTGAACGCGAGGCCCCATACGCCGAACGTCCGGTCCGACAGATCCTCGCCGAGGCGCGCGACGATCTTCTGCGAGAGGATCTGCTTCTGCGCGTCGTTGACCGCTTCCACCGCCTCGAGAATGCGCAGGTTCGCGCCCTGATCGGCCGCGGTGCGGATCAGCGCCTGCACGTCTTTCGGGAAGCACGAGCCGCCATAGCCGCAGCCCGCATACAGAAAGTCGTAGCCGATGCGCGGATCGGAGCCGATGCCGCGGCGCACCGCCTCGATGTCCGCGCCGACGCGATCGGCCAAATTCGCGAGTTCGTTCATGTACGAGATGCGCGTGGCGAGCATCGCATTGGCCGCGTACTTCGTGAATTCGGCCGAACGCACGTCCATGTAGAGCGTGCGCTCGCGATTGCGGTTGAACGGCGCATAGAGGCGCTTCATGAGCTCGCGCGCCCTTTCGCCGGGCACGTCCTCGTCGCAGCCGATCACGATGCGATCGGGCCGCGTGAAGTCGTCGACGGCCGCGCCCTCCTTCAGGAACTCCGGGTTCGAGACGACCGAGAACATGTGGTCGGCGCCGCGCGCGGCCAATTCGGCCGCGACCACGTCGCGCACGCGCGAGGCCGTGCCGACCGGCACCGTCGATTTATCGACGATCACCTTGAAGCCCGTCATATGGCGGCCGATGTTGCGCGCGGCCGCGAGCACGTATTGCAGATCGGCGGAACCGTCCTCGTCGGACGGCGTGCCGACCGCGATGAACTGGATGTCGCCGTGCGCGACCGCGGCCTCGACGTCGGTGGAAAACGTCAGGCGTTTCGCGCGCCGGTTGCGCGCGATGATCTCCTGCAGACCCGGTTCGTGGATCGGCACGCCACCGCCGTTGAGCACGTCGATCTTGCGCTGATCGACGTCGAGACAGAACACGTCGTGGCCAATGTCGGCCAGACATGCGCCCGTCACGAGGCCTACGTAGCCGCTACCGATGATCGTCAGGTTCATGTATTACACCTCGGAAAATGGAGTTGATTCAGGAATGCGCTCGCGTGACGCGTTGCCCTGCGTCGTGTGAGCAAGGCAACGCGCTCGACGTTCAATAAGCGTTGCTGCCCACGAAGCCCTTCCACAGCGTCAGCGCGACGATCTTGAGGTCGAGCCAGAAGGTCCAGTGCTGCATGTAGTACAGATCGAGCTTCACGCGGCCCATCATCTTTTCGATGCGGTCGGTTTCGCCGCGATAGCCGTTGATCTGCGCCCAGCCGGTGATGCCCGGCTTGATCCGGTAGCGGTGCATGTAGCCCTTCACCAGATCCTTGTAGATGTCGTCGTGTTCGAGCGCATGCGGGCGGGGACCGACCACCGACATCTCGCCGCGCAGCACGTTGATGAATTGCGGCAATTCGTCGAGGCTCGTGCGGCGCAGGAACGCGCCCACCGCGGTAATGCGCGGATCGCGCCGCGTCGCCTGAGTGATCTTGCCGGCCTCTTCCTTGTGGACCCGCATCGAACGGAACTTGTAGATTTCGAACTGGTTGCCATCGATGCCCTTCCTCTTCTGGCGGAAGAACACCGGTCCCGGCGAGCTGAGTTTCACCAGCGCCGCGATCACGAGCATCAGCGGCGACAGCGCGAGCAGCGCGCCGAGCGCGAACACGCGATCGAAGACGCGCTTGGGCAGCACGCGCAGATCGGTGATCGGCGACGCAGCGAGGTTGATCGCGGGCACACCGAGCAGCTCGACCATCGGCTGATTGAACAGCGTGAGGCTGCCCACGTCCGGAATGAAGCGGATGTTCACGAAGTCGTTGCGCAGATCCATCACGAAGCGATGGATCTCCTTCTCCTTCGAGATCGGCAAGGCGAGCCACAATTCGCGGATCGCGCGCTGACGCACGAGCTGGATCATGCGCTGATAGTCGCGCTCGACCGGCACGCCGTCGATTTCGCGCGCGGCGTCGGGGTCTTCGTAGTGATTGATCGTGCTGTTCTCGTCGAACACGATGGCGGGCGCGAAGCCCGCTTCCGGACGGCCGCGCATCTGCTCGATCAGGAAACGCCCATACGGCGCCCCGCCGACGATCGCCACGGCGCGCTGATTGAAGCCCTCACGGCGCAGTCCGCGCAGAATCGAATA
Organism: Paraburkholderia susongensis; assembly: GCF_900177725.1. Taxonomy (GTDB): domain Bacteria; phylum Pseudomonadota; class Gammaproteobacteria; order Burkholderiales; family Burkholderiaceae; genus Paraburkholderia; species Paraburkholderia susongensis. Next base: position 177,079 of record NZ_FXAT01000002.1, read on the forward strand.
CACGATCGCCTTCGTGACGACGAGCAGCACGATCGTCGCGACGGCCCAATACACGAGCCACAACCGCGACAGGCTGTCCGAGCGGTGCACGCTGAAGCTGATGAGCACGCCGGCCACTTCGACCATGAGCCAGCCGCCCGCGACGCGCGAGAGCAGATCGTAGAGCGGCTTGCCGCGCCACGACTGATAGATCCCGAGCGCCGGAAAAAACACCACGACGAGCAGGCAGCCGAATGCGAGCGACACGCTTTGCATGTCGTCGAGCCACGCCACTTTCCCGCTGTGCACGGCCGCCGCCAGGACAGCGCCGAGCGCGACCATGGCGATGTCGATGATTCTCGCTAGAACACTCAGCATGCGCTGCCCCTCAGTTCGTCAGTCAAGTGCCATCCGTCGGTTAGTTGAAATTCGTCTTGCACGTCTATTGCACGTCTCCTGCGCTTCGATTCCGCTCTGCTGCGCGCAACGCCGGCAGCCGCATCGCGCGAGTCGATGCGCGACGCGAAACTGATAAGAGCCGGGTGCCGGTGCGCGTCGTGCTGCTTTGCGCCTTCATTTCCAATCCACCGATCGACGCGCCGATCGTCCAAATGGCCGGATTGGAAAAGCCGAGTCGGAATGAGTGAATACCCTTGTACAGGTATAGATAAAGCGGCATTAAAATTCGTACGGCAAGGCCGCAAAAATCTCAAATTGTATCGGTCAAAATTTCAGTATTTTTTCTGAGTTTTATCCGGCAATTGTTGCCGGAATATGGGCTCGAAAAGGCGTTCGGCACGCCTTTCCGGCGTTTCCGTAAGGTACATCCACCTCGCCGGCAAGGTTCCCTACGAAGCTTACGCGATCAACTCCGGCGCCATTCTGCCGCGAAAAATCGATGTAAAAAAATCGCCGCCAATTTTTTCGGATATTTTTTATTTTTGACTCAATATGGCGGACATTTTTCCTGACTTTTTAAAGCAGATTTAATTGCACGATTTATCGTTACTGGATTTAACGCGCTTTTATTGATTTGCAACTTCGTGATAAAACTCGACGCATTCATTCAGCCTCGAGGAGTCCATCATGACAGCTCCGGCCCCGGTCACCCCCGCCGGCACCCGGCCCACGCAAGCCCAGTCCCCCATGTCGTCAACGCCTACTCACGTCAAGCTCAAGGTTCATCCCGTGATTCTCGCGGGCGGCTCAGGCACACGGCTGTGGCCGATGTCGCGCGAGCAGCATCCGAAGCAGTTGATCGGCCTGCTCGGCGAAGAGTCTCTGCTGCAATCCACCACCCGCCGCCTCGACGGACTCGAGGCCGGCTATCCGCTTGCCGGACAGCTCGTCGTGGTCGCCAACGAAGAGCAGCGCTTCACGACCGCCGAACAGTTGCGCACGAGCGGCAAGCCGACCCGGCTGATTCTCGAGCCCATCGGCCGCGACACCGCACCCGCGTTGACGGTGGCGGCGCTCTCCGTCGCCGCGCAGGACGAGGACGGCATCATGGTCGTGATGCCCGCCGACCACGCGGTCACCGACAGCGCGGGCTTTCATGCGGCAGTCTCAGCCGGCGTGCAGCATGCGGCGGCGGGTCATATCGTCACGATGGGCATCGTGCCGACGCGCGCGGAAACCGGCTATGGCTATATTCGCATCGGCGCGGCACTCGCCCCGGCCCCCGACGACGCCACCTCTTCCACGCCCGGCATTTCTGCTGACCCGAACGCTACGGAGAACGAATCGTCGCCGCCGCTCGTCGCTCATCAGCTCGACCGCTTCGTCGAGAAACCGCATCTGGAACTCGCGCAGCGGTATATCGAATCGCGGGAATACTGGTGGAACAGCGGCATCTTCATCATGCGCGCCTCGACGTGGTTAAAGGCGATCCGCCATTTCCAGCCGGCCATTTACGAAGCGTGCGCAGCGGCCTTCGCAGGCGGCAAGGCGGACGGCGACTTCTTCCGTCTGCAACGCGATGCATTCAGCGCGTCGCCGTCGAATTCGATCGACTACGCGGTGATGGAACGGCTCGGCGGTGATCAAAACGCCGCATCGGGCGTGGTCGTGCCGCTGCGCGCCGGTTGGTCCGACGTCGGTTCCTGGGATGCGATCTGGGATATCTCCGAGAAGGACGCCGACAGGAACGTGCGCCGCGGCCGCGTGATGTTCGAAGGCGCAAGCTCGACCTTCGCGCATTCCGAAGGACGCCTGATTGCCTGCGTCGGCACCCAGGATCTCGTCGTGGTCGAAACCGCCGATGCGATTCTCGTCGCCGACAAGTCGCGCGTGCAGGACGTGAAGAAGATCGTCAACCGGATTCGCGAGGACGGCGGGCTCGAAGCGGCCAACCATCGCAAGGTGCATCGTCCGTGGGGCAACTACGATTCCGTCGATACCGGCGAGCGCTTCCAGGTCAAGCGCATCGTCGTGAAGCCCGGCGCGCGGCTGTCGTTGCAGATGCATCATCATCGCGCCGAACACTGGATCGTCGTGCGCGGCACGGCGCTCGTCACGCGCGGTGAAGAGCGCTTTATCGTGTCCGAAAACGAATCGGCCTATATTCCGCTGGGCGTCACGCATCGCCTCGAGAACCCGGGCAAGATGCCGCTCGAAATGATCGAGGTCCAGTCGGGCTCGTACCTCGGCGAAGACGATATCGTGCGCTTCGACGATACCTATGGACGGCAGTGAGTCTGGGCAGAGTGAACCTGCGCAGTGATCCTGACACCGGGTCACTGCAATGAAGCGGAAACCTGCGGCGGCGCTGTGCGGCCGCGGGGGACTGCTGCACTCACCTCGCACTCACCCCACGTGCGAGATCAATTCCTTGTATGACGGTGAAAAACGGTCTGATTGAGTGCCGTCGGCAGTCACGCTGGAGACTCCGCTCACCGTGCCCGCACCCGTCGTTGCAGCGGGCGGCTCGGCGGGATAGCGGCGCAGCGGTCCGCGAAACGCGTTCAGCGGGCCATGCAATGGCTGGCCGTGATTGACCGCTGCATTCGTCGCGGCGTTGCTCGAAGCGGGTTCGGGCACATGCCGCAATGCGGGCAGCGGACGCGCCGCCGTTCTCGGCGCATAGGCCGGAGCGCTCTGCGCCGATGCCGCCATGCTTGCAGCCGCCGTCGCTACCGCGGTTCCGGCCGGCGCAGCAGACATCTGTGCCGCCGCGGCCGCCTGCGTCAGGCATTCGCGATCGATCCACTGACGCGCCCAGTCGAGCGCGTACTGCTGCGCGTCCTGCGCATCGGTAAAGCGCGGGCCGACGAGGCCCGAGCGCTCGACGCGCTTGCCGTCCTTCATGATTTCGGCCCACGCGCGATACATCGCGCTGGGCACCTGCTCGACCACGACGTAGATCAGATAACCGCGCGGATCGGCAACCTGCATGCCGCTCGGCGCGAGACTCATCGACAGGGACGCGCGTTGATCGTCCAGCGCGTGCATGGGACGTGCGAATGCCGACGCGGAAACCTCGTAGTCCGCCGCCGCACTCGTCATGTACGCAGGGTTTGCCGCGCGCTCATCGAGCGCCGCGTCTGCCTGTTGTGCACGCGGATCGGCTTGCATCGGCGCGGGCTGCGTGTCGCCCGCGGCGCTCGCCGCGGGCGCATGCGCGAGACCGGACAGTTGCCGTGTGATATCCGCGATCGGATCGGCCGAGCGCCATTGACTCAGCGCGTTCGACGCACCGGGCGCTTGCCACGACTCGGGACTCTTCCACGACACGCCGCGCAGGCTTTCGTCGCGCGTGCTGGGGGTTGGCGCGACCGGCGCGGCGGGTTTGGCCACGACGGGCGGCACCGGTTCGGGAATATAGGCGAAGGTGCGCCCGGTTTGCGACAGCAGACGGACCATCTCGAGCAGCGTGCCGTTCAGCTGCCATTCTTCAAACCGGCGCCGGCACGTGGGGCCGGACGGATAACGGCCCGGCAGCTTCGACCAGGGCTCGCCGGTGGTCAGAATCCACAGCACGGCATTCGCCACGATACGCGGTTCGGCGCGCGGCCGGCCGCGGCGATTCAGACGGACGGCCGGCTCGTCGGAGACGAGCGGCGCAAGCAGCATCCATTCGTCATTGTTTAGTTCATCGAAAAACATTGGATTTTCTCCACGCAGCCTGGCCTGGCCGCGGCGTTGGGCCGGCCACGGATTCACAGCGTTCACGATCCGTGTGCGACCCCCGGTTGCACAAATTTGTTTTGTACGTTCGGCTGGCTGGTCGATACCGCCCGGACTTGGTGCGGTTCATCCCTATTGCGAAGCACAAAACGCGGTCTCACTCGTGCATGGGAGAATTTGTGCACGAAGCATACCATCCCAACCAGGGCCTGAATATGATTGAGACAAGTGTTACGGATAGAAACAATCTTGTCCTTTTCGCTGCGTCGATTCACGTATTGCCGTAACAGAAATGCCATCTTATCCGGCATCGAATCGGCCTATTGCATAGCACAATGAAATATATTCGATAGAAATGGCATTTACAAATTCGTTTATCGAACCGGGCAGCATTTCGATGCTTTCTGGCAGTCCGTGAATGACGGATGCGGCGGGTGGGATCGCCGTTCGGCGACGTGTGCGCGTCGTGGAAACCGCGCGATAAGGAGCGCGCACGCGCCCTGTATGCGAGCCGCATGTGCCGCGTGCGCCCGCACGTGCTCATCAGGCAGCGCGTCTTTCGATGCCTTACCTGTTCGATGTTGCCGTGTTGGTCCGCGCCGTCAGCGCACCGGTTTGGACGCGTGCTCGCCCACGACGGTGCTCCACTCGCGCACGCGCCAACGCGTCACGAGTCCGGAGAGCACGTACGGATCCGCCTTGGCAAAGGCTTCGGCGAGCGCTGGCGACGCGCCGCTGAAAAGCAGCACGGCACCGTCGGCAGGATCGGCCAGCGCGCCGGCCAGCACGAGTTCGCCGCGATCCGCCGCGGCCCACGCGAGCTTCAGATGCGCGTCGCGATACTCGCCGCGCCGCTCGAGATAGTCGTCCACAAGGTCGTACATCAGCAGGTAGTGCATGGCGAGCCTCCTTGGGCTGGCAGCAAAGGGAAAAATGACACTGGACCGGCACGCTTCAGGTCAATATTACGCATGCCGCTATTCAGCGAATTTCCTGCTTATTTTCTATTCATTTGCACTCGCAGCAATGCAAAAGGCATCCGCCGTTTATCCGTTGTTTTTCAGGCGACGTCCCGAATAGCGGGTGATTCAATTCGCTTGAAATGGCCGGCTGGATTAGTCAGCATTGCATAGCATAATTCTCGCGCATTTCCATTCGGCCGTTTCAAACGCGAAGCGCGCGTTTCGCCCGGTCCCTAAGGGAAAACGAGCTGCGGCCGCTGTCAACCGGAAGGTGCTTTGGTCCGTTCTCGCAGACGGCATTTGCCATAATGGATGCGGCGAGGGCCCTGGATTGCCGTCGACGCCCGCGCGCATGAACGACCAAAAACGTTTTCACCACCGATGGAGTGTCCCATGAAAATCCAATCCGCTATCGCTGCGCTGGTGTTAGGTGCGGTGCTCGTGTCGCCGGCGTTCGCGCAGAACAGCCAGCAGACCAAAATGGCCGACTGTAACAAGCAGGCCGGCGACAAGAAGGGCGACGAGCGCAAGGCGTTCATGAAAACCTGCCTGTCCTCAAAGCCGGCCGCCGCCGGGCCGATGAGCCAGCAGGACAAGATGAAGATGTGCAACAAGCAGGCTGCCGACAAGAAAGGCGACGACCGCAAGGCGTTCATGAAGACCTGCCTGTCGTCGGCGCCGGCCAACTAGGCACCGCAGTCGACGCCGGAATCGACGCCGGAATCGACATCAGAACCGGAGTCGGAACCGAAGCCAGCCGGCGCCGCGCGACGAACGCGGCGCCGGCGCATCCCTCCTTGGAACCCGCCCGCGCTTCACGGCACGGCTCGCGCTTTCCCCCTCCTTCGCAGTCCGCCCGCCCGAATGCGCCGTTTTCTTCTATGATGGCTGCGGAGACGGCCCACCCTCACATACAGAAATCAACCGGATCAAACGGGCCGCCATCTTGTCGTTCGTGCTGCTGAGCATCGATCGGAGGCAAGGATGGTATCGAAGCATAAAAACCGCTGGCTAAGGCGGTGGTTGGTGGTCATCATATTCTGGGCCGTGCCCGTGGCGATCGTTGCCATCAACGAGATCCGCGAGGAAATGTCGTATAACGCCGTCGATCTCGACCGCGCGCTGACCAGCTGGAATTTCACCGACGCGCAACGCGCAGCCGGCGCGCCCGCGCACTGCCACGGCAAGCCCGACGAGGCGAAAGCCGCCGGCTGTCCGGCCGACGTGCTGGCCGCCAATGCACCGCGTCAGCAGGACGCGATCAACGAATACAGCGTGCGCCGCTCGACGCTGATGGCTTATCTGTGGCACGCGTTCGTCGGCTACTGGGTCGTGCCGGCGGCGATTCTGTTCGCGATCGGTGTGATCATCGGCATGGTGCGCCGCGCGTTGCGGCGCCCGCCGCCGGTCAAGAGCCCGGCGAATCACGGGTGAGCGGCGAAGTTCACCGCGCGTGCAATCGGGAATACCGATCGATTCCGAAGCCCTCCCGAGCCCGGTCAAAATTACTCGAAGAGATCTCTAAAACAGCCTCGAAGCCCCTTCTCACAAGGCTTTTCGCGTTGCCACGCGGCGCGCCTTTTATGTTCGTGTGTGTTATAACTCAATGGCAACCCGGCGGGACCACCCGCGGTTGCGCCCCGGATCCACGACGGAGAAAAAACGATGCAAAGACGACACTTCATGTTGAAGACGACCACTGCGCTCGCTTTCGGAGGCCTCGCGCTCGCCGGCTGCACGACGACGGGCAGCAGCGGTCACGATACGGCCGCCACCAACGCCTCGAAACGCCAGTCGATCGACGCCAGCGTCGACGGCACGATGTCCCGGCTGTTCTCGACCGTGCCGGGCTCGCGTGAGCTGGTGTCGAAGTCGCGCGGCGTGCTCGTGTTCCCGTCGGTGCTGCAGGCGGGCCTCATCGTCGGCGGCCAGTATGGCGAAGGCGCGTTGCGCGTGGGCGGAGCGACGGTCGGCTACTACAGCACGGCATCCGGCTCGTTCGGCCTGCAGGCGGGTGCGCAGTCGAAGGCGCTCATCTTCCTGTTCATGACGCAGGACTCGCTCGACAAATTCCGCAACGCGGACGGCTGGTCGGTCGGCGGCGATGCCTCCGTCGCGCTCGTGAAGGTCGGCGCGAACGGCGCGATCGACACGACCACGGCCACCGCTCCGGTGCAGGTCTTCGTGCTGACCAATTCCGGCCTGATGGGCGACCTGTCGCTGCAAGGCACGAAGGTCACGCGCCTGAAGATCTGAGCGCGGGTCTGAGTGCATTCGTGGCAATGAAAACGGCGGTGCATATCACACCGCCGCCCTTTTTCTTTTGCTTCGCTCTCCCTCTTCCCTTCTTCCGCTATCCGTCAGCCTCCTGACGTATCGATCACCTTGAAGCGCGAACGCTTCTGCGCGCGGATCACCGACTGATAAGCCTCCACGTATTGCCGCGCCATCCGGTGCGAGGTGAAGCGTTCCTCGAAGCGCCGCCGCACGCCTGCGCGCGGCACCTTGTGCAGCCGGTTGACCGCCGCCACCGCGCCGATTTCATCCTCGACGATGAAGCCCGTCACGCCCTCTTCGAGCACTTCCGGCACCGAACCGCGGTTGAACGCGATCACCGGCGTGCCGCACGCCATCGCCTCGATCATCACGAGACCGAACGGCTCCGGCCAGTCGATCGGAAAGAGCAGCGCATGCGCGCCGGAAAGAAATTCGGCCTTCTGACCATCGGCGATCTCGCCGATGTATTCGACATACGGCAGATCGAGCAACGGCCGGATATCGCGCTCGAAGTATTCATGGTCGGCGGCATCGACTTTCGCCGCGATGCGGATCGGCATGCCGCAGCGCCCGGCGATGCGAATGGCCGTATCGACGCGCTTTTCCGGCGAAATACGGCCGAGAAACGCGAGGTATTTCTGCTCGACCGGCTGCGGCGTATAAAGCTGCTCGGGCAAGCCGTGATAGACCGTGGTGAGCCAGCGTGCCTGCGGCAGCGGATGACGCTGCGCATTCGAGATCGAGATGACCGGCGCGGTATTGAAGGTGTCGAACACCGGCTGCTGCTCGGGCAGATCGAGCCGGCCGTGCATCGTCGTGACGAACGGCGTGTCCTGGCGCTTGAAGACCGAAAACGAGTAATAGTCGAGGTGAAAATGCAGCACGTCGAAGTCCTCGGCCTGGCGGCGCACCAGTTCCATCAGCAGCATGTGCGGCGCGATGCGGTCGCGAATGCCCGGATCGAGACGCAACGCGCGCGGCCAGACGGCTTCGAGCTTCGCGCTCGTGACCGAGTCGCCGCTCGCGAACAGCGTCACGTCATGGCCCTGCTCGACCAGCGCTTCGGTGATGTAGGACACGACGCGCTCGGTACCGCCATAAAGCTTCGGCGGCACGGATTCGGTCAGGGGGGCGATCTGCGCAATCTTCATATTGTGTCTCCATGAACCGGCGGCTGGCGCCTCGTGGCGATGCGCGTCGGCGACGGCCGAGTATGACAGCGCCATGACGTCCGATCAATGCACGGTTCGCATAAGGCGTACGCATCGTCCGCAATGACTCATCGGTGACCCATTATTCCCTGGCGTCAGGAGAAAAGCCGCCGGTCTTGCATTTGCTCGGCGCTGTTACATTCGGCTTACATCCATGGATATGCGGGTCGAAACACAGAACCGCGCGCCGTCACTTGTGGCCGCCGCCCTCGCCCGGCTTGCGCACCGGCACGCTGCGCAAATCGTCGAGAAACGTGTCGCGCCATACGCCGAGATCGTTCTTGCGCAGCGCCGCCATGTTGATCTCGTGACGCCGCTGGCGCGCGTCGAGCGGCATCTGCAAGGCGCGCTGCAAGGCCTCGCACATGCCGACCGCGTCGTGCGGATTGACGAGCAGCGCGCCCGACAGCTCCGCGGCCGCGCCCGCGAATATCGACAGCACGAGCACGCCGGGGTCGTCGGGGTTCTGCGCGGCGACGTATTCCTTCGCGACGAGATTCATGCCGTCGTGCAAGGGCGTGACGAAGCCGATCTGCGATTCGCGAAACAGCGACATCAGCTTCCACCGGTCGTATTGCTGGTTCAGATAGCGGATCGGCGTGTAGTCGAGGCCCGAATAGCGGCCGTTGATTCGTCCTGCTTCGTATTCGAGGTCGTGGCGGATCTTCTGATAGGTCGCGACGTCCGAGCGGGTCGGCGGCGCGATCTGCACGAGCGTGACATTGCCGCGCCATTCGGGCGAGCGCTCGAGCAGCAGCTCGAACGCGCGGAAGCGCTCGACGAGCCCCTTCGAATAATCGAGCCGGTCCACGCTCATGATGAGCTTGCGCCCTTCGAGGCTCTGCTTGAGGTCGAGCACGTGCTGGCGGCTTTCGTAGCGCTTCGCCTGCTCGGCGATCTCGTCGGGAAACACGCCGATCCGGTAGACGCCGGTGCGCAGCTTGCGCCCGAACGCCTCGGCGACGCCATCGGCGCTCACGGTGCCGCGTGCATGGCGCGTCACGTAATCGTGGAACGCCAGTTGGTCGGTGGCGGTCTGGAAGCCGAGCAGGTCGTAGCACGACAGCGACTTCACGAGTTCTTCGTGCGGCGGAATGTTGAGCAGAATCTGCGGCGCGGGAAACGGAATGTGCAGGAAGAAGCCGATGCGGTTCGTGACGCCCTCGTTGCGCAGCGCCTCGGCGAACGGGATCAGATGGTAATCGTGAATCCAGATGATGTCGTCGGGTTCGAGCAGCTTGACGAGCTTGTGCGCGAGCCATGCGTTCACGCGGCGGTAGCCCGCGTACTCCTCGCGCTCGTAGCGCGCGAGGTCGTTGCGATAGTGGAACACGGGCCACAGCGTCGCGTTGGAAAAACCGCGGTAGTACTGGTCGTAGTCCTTGCGCGTGAGGCCGACGGTCGCGAAGGTCACGGCGCCGTCCTGTTCGAGCACCGGCCCCGCATTGGCGACGGTCTCGCTGACCACGTCGCCGCTCCAGCCGAACCATACGCCGCCCGCGTCCTTCAACGCGCCGAATACGCCGACAGCGAGCCCGCCCGCCGATCCTTTGGTTTCAGTCGGCGTCGCGACGCGATTCGACACGACGATCAGTCGGCCCATGTTGCATGTCCTCCGTTGGTTTGCACGGCGCAGCGCCTCATTGTGGGTGCGGCCGCTCATGCGCAGGTAGCAAGCTGCGCACCCGGCCGGTCAGCCGCGCCGACCGCGCGCGGCTAGGCCTTTTCCTTCGCCTTCTGCGCGGCGTCGGCCGCGCCCGGCCGTCCGATGCGGCTTGCCACCGGATCGGCTTCGGTATGCGCGGCGGTGCTGCCGGCCGGCGCCTGCCTGCCGCGCGGCAGCCAGTCGACCGAATCGCCTTCGCCCGTTTCGAGTTCCGCCGACACTTCGGCACGCGCGCGCGGCAGATATTCCGGATAGTGCCGTTGAATGAAATCGAGCAAGCCTTCGCGCACCCGGCAGCGCAGATCCCAGGCGAGGCCGGAATCGGGCGCGCTGACGAGCGCGCGCAACTGCATCGCGCGCTCGGTGCCTTCCGTGACCTGCAGCACCTGCACGCGGCGATCCCATTCGGGCGCGCTCTCGACGATGCGCGCGAGTTCTTCGCGCAGCGGCGCAAGCGGCATGCGGTAGTCGACGAACAGGAACACCGTACCGATGATCTGCGAGCTGCTGCGTGTCCAGTTCGCGAACGGATTTTCGATAAACCATTGCAGCGGCACGATCAGCCGGCGCTGGTCCCACAAACGCACCGATACATACGTGCCGGTGATCTCCTCGATGCGCCCCCACTCGCCCTGGATCACGACCACGTCGTCGAGGCGAATCGGTTGCGAGAGCGCGATCTGCAAACCGGCGATCAGGTTGCCGAGCACCGGCCGCGCCGCGATACCGGCGACGAGACCGGCCACACCGGCCGACGCAAGCAGGCTCGCGCCGATCTGCCGGACGTTCGGCAAGGTCATCAGCGCGCCGCCCACGCCGACGATCACGATCACGATCATCACCGAGCGTGCAAGCACGCGCGCCTGCGTGTGGATGCGGCGCGCATGCAGGTTGTCGGCGGTATCGAGCGGATGGGCGCGAATGATCGCTTCGCCGATCGCCGCCGCCGAGCGCACCGACAGCCACGTGAGCGCGGCGATCAGCGCGATCGACGTGACGTCGCGCACGGGTTCGATGAAGTTGAGGGAATCGGGTGCTTCGGACCAGACCCACGCGAACACGAAGATCACGAGGACGAACAGCGACGGCTTGTCGATGTAGCGCAGCACCACGCTGGTGACCGCATGAGGTTGCGCAATGCGCCTGACCACGCGCGAGCCGAACCGGTGAATGCCGATGGCCGCCACCGTCACGATGGCGGTGATGATCAGCGCGCCGAACCAGGAGTGCAGCGGCGCGGCGGCCACGTAGCTGAAGTCGTCGAAAGTAGGCATAACGGACATCTTCCTCCGGGCTCGAGCAACGGCGATATGCCTGCGGGACTACGGACAGCTCAGGCGCTCATCCCCGCATGATGGGGAACGACGGCCTTGATACCCGGCGCGCCCGCGATGGGCACCCGGGCGCGGTATCGCATGTCGTACCCGGACGCAATACGCCGGACGCAATACCGGACGCGGCCGTCAATCGCCGCTCCTGCAGGGGAATGCCTTGCCGAGTCCCAGCGAGATCGCCGTGCTCGCGTTGTAGCCCGCGGCGTTCGGGTTATCGGCGATGTAGCGGCGCACCGCGTCGGTCAACTGCGCCGAGCGTGCGTCCGGCGGCAGGCAGAAATACTGGCCGACACGCGGACCCGTGGTGCCGCCGATCGCGTCGATCGTGTTGAAAACGCCGTCGGCCGCACCTTCGATATAGGCCGCGCAGGCGCTGCGCGAAGCCACGTCCGTCTTGGTGCACAGCTTGTTGAGGTCGCCTCCCGTAAACGCGGCTGCCGAAAGCGGCAAGGCGAGCGCGCCGGCGAAAATCAAAGCCCGCAGCATGGTGTTCCTTTCCAGGTTTGTTTATCACGCGGTCTTTCGCCGCGTCCAGGTGGCGCGCCATGCGGCGCGCCGAAGTCGTCATTCTGCACTGTTTTACGTAGCGGCAGCAGGCCGGCTGCCGCTGCGTACGGACAAACCGGCGGCGAGCCGGAGCCACGCACAGTGCCGTGAGATGCGCCTCGCATGACCCCGGTTCGCCGCGCGTGTCGCGCCATTATTTCTGCTGCTGCGTTTGCTGCATGCGCGCCGTCAGCCCTTCGACGACATCCGGCTCCTTGTACTGCTTCGCGAAGTCGAGCGCGGTCATGCCCACCTGGTTCTTCACCGTGAGGTCAGCGCCGTTGTCGAGCAGGAGTTTCACCGTCGACACATGGCCGCCGCGCGCGGCCATCATGAGCGGCGTGGTGCCGTTCGGCGAGCCCGCATCGACGTAGGCCGAGCGATCGAGCAGCAGCTTGACGATGTCGTCGTGACCGTTCGCGGCGGCGTAATGCAGCGGCGCCCAGCCCTTCTTGTTGACTTCGGCGTCTTTCGCGAGCAGCAGGTTCACGAAGTTGATATCGCCCATGAGCGAGGCCATCATCATCGCGTTTTCGCCGGCCTTGTCCTCGATCTCGATGTTGGTCTTCGGATTGGCGACGAGCGCCGCGCCCACCTTGTCCGACTTTTCGCGTGCGGCGATCACGAGCAGCGGCATGCCCTGGTTGTCGACGCTGTTCGGATCCATGCCCTTCGCGAGCAGCTTGTTGACGCCGTCGATGTCGTCGAACTTGACCGCCTTGATGAGCGTGTCGATCGGCGCCGCGTGCGCGGGTGCGGCGACGAGCGAGCCCAGCGCGGCGCACGCGAGCGTGGCCGCGAAGGCCGCGCGGCGCATAGGCGCGAGCGCGGAGGCAAGGCCACGGCTCACGCCGGCGGATCTCACCGAAGTCTGTTGGAAAGCAGCGGACGACATCGAAATATTTTTCATATATTGCTTTAGGAAACTTCCCTATCCCTTTGATGTTACTCGACTTTACGCTCACGCACCGGCTGGCGCGGGAATCCTGAACAACCTGAAGAAGTTTTGCGTGGTCGCGGCGGCCAGCGCCTCGTCCGGCATCTCGCGTTGCTGCGCAATGAAGCGTCCGACATAACTTACGTACGCAGGTTCATTAGGTTTGCCGCGATACGGCACCGGCGCAAGATACGGCGAATCGGTTTCGATCAGCAAGCGCTCGAGCGGCACGCGCCGCGCGACGTCCTGCACGTCGGTCGCGCTCTTGAACGTCACGATGCCCGATAGCGAGATGTAAAAATTCTGCGCAAGCGCCTGCTCGGCGACGGCCCATGGCTCGGTGAAGCAATGCATGACGCCGCCCGTCTCACCCGCGCGCTCCTCGGCCATGATGCGCAGCGTATCTTCCGACGACGAACGCGTGTGAATAATCAGCGGCTTTTGCGTCGCGTGCGCGGCGCGGATGTGCGTGCGAAAGCGCTCGCGCTGCCACTCCATGTCGGCGATCGAGCGGCCTTCGAGACGGTAATAGTCGAGGCCCGTCTCGCCGATCGCGACCACCTTCGGATGCGCGGCCAGCTCGACCAGCTCGGCCACGCTCGGCTCGCGCATGTCCTCGTGATCGGGATGCACGCCGACCGACGCGTAGATGTTCTCGTAGCGCCCGGCGATATCGAGCACGGACGGCAGCGTTTCCAGATCAACCGAGACGCACAGCGCGTGCGAGACCGAATGGCTGCGCATGTTCTCGAGCAGTTGCGGCAGACGCTCAGCGAGTCCTTCGAAGTTGATATGGCAGTGCGAGTCGACAAACATGATGAGATCCTGCGAAAAATAGGTCCGGCGGCTGGGGTTGCCCGCCGGCTCAGGCGAATCAGCCCGCGTTCTGCGCCCCGAGACGCTTGCCGAGGATCACCAGATCGCGCTCGACGCCGTCGAGCACCGCGACGCGCGGCAGCGACCCCCACACGTCGAAGCCGAAGCCGCGGAAGAGCCGCATGCTCGCGTCATTGTGACCGAATACGAAACCGAGCACCGTGTCGATACCGAGGCCCGGCGCCGCTTCGAGCGACGCGGCCAGCAACTGCTTGCCGAGGCCCTGCCCGCGCGCGCGTTCGTCGAGATAGATGCTGACTTCGGCGGTGCGCTGATAGGCCGGACGGCCGTAGAAATCCGAAAAGCTCAGCCACGCGATCACCCGGCCCGGCTCGCGCGGATCTTCGACCACCCACAGCGGACGCGTCTGCGGGCCGTGCGCCTGAAACCACGCGAGGCGGCTTTCGACGCTGACCGGCTCGAGGTCGGCCGTGACTTGCCGCGACGCGACGGTCGAGTTGTAGATGGCGACGATCGCTGGCAGATCGTCGAGCGTGGCATCGCGGTAGGAAAGGCTCATGGTGTTGTTGGCTGGGATGTCTGAAAAAAGACGAACGAATGAACGGGCAAGCGGTGAACGGGTGAACGGGTGAACGGACAAACAGCGAGGCTTACGCGAACAGCGCGCGATAGCCGATAAACAGTTCCTCGAACACGAGGCGCGCATTCAGCGGATGGTTCTCGACCGCGCGCTGGCGCGTCACGGTGCGCAAGAAGCGCGCAAACGCACTGGCGTCCGCCTGCGCCGCGCAACGCGCGAGCGCCGCCTCGGCCTGCGGGAAATAACGCGGCGCGCCCGCGCTGCACTGCGCGAGCAGGTCGTACGTCCAGCGTTGCAGCCAGCCGAGCACGAGCGGCACCGGCAGCTTTTGCAGCGCCTCGCCGCAGGCGAACGCATCGCACCCGGCGCCGGCCGCCAGTTGCTTGAGCGTCCAGTCGCGCAGCGGACGGTTTTCGTCACTGGCGAGCGCAAGCGCGGCGAGCGGCGCGCCGCCGGCTTCGGCGAGCAACGCTCGCGCCTCCCCGACGCCCTGCGCGGCGAGCCACTGCGTGGCCGCCTCCGGCGCCGGCACGCTCATCGGCCATTGACGGCAGCGGCTGATGATGGTGGGCAGCAGGCGGTCGATCCGCGCCGACACCATCAGGAACACGACGCCCGCGGGCGGCTCTTCGAGTGTCTTCAGCAAGGCGTTGGCGGCCGCGACATTGAGCGCCTCGGCCGGATACAGCACGACCACGCGCGCGCCGCCGCGGTGCGAGCCGACGCCGACGAAATCGAGCAGGCCGCGAATCTGCTCGATCTTGATTTCCTTGCTCGGCGTGCGCGTTTTCTTGCCTTCGTCGCCGTCGGCTTTGTCGGCCTTTTCGTCGGCGGCGCTGGCGGAGTTTGCGGGGCCGGCCTCGGCGGCCAAAGCCTCGGGCACGACGATCCGGTAGTCGGGATGATTGCCCTGCGCAAACCAGTTGCAGGCCGCGCAGGCGCCACACGGCTCGCCGTTGGCCTGCGGCGCCTCGCACAGCAGCCCCTGAGCGAGGTGCTGCGCGAAGCGCAGCTTGCCGATGCCCGCCTGGCCATGCAGCAGCAATGCATGCGGCCAGTGGCTGCGCAGCTGCTGCAGGCGGTTCCAGTCATCGGCTTGCCACGGATAAATCATCGTTTCTCTTTTGAATCAATAGGTTGAAAATTCTTCTTCAGATATGACGCGAACTTGCTTCGGTGCTATAAGTTGAAATTATATTCTTTTTAAATCAAAGCACTGCGATCAATTCTTCGAGCTTCTTCTGAATACGGACGATACTCTGCGAAGAGTCGATGATAGCGAAACGATACGGCGCCTCTTCCGCACGGCGCAGGTATTCGGCGCGCGTGCGCTCGAAAAACGCCGCCGATTCGCTCTCGAAACGATCCGGATTGCGCGCCGCGCTGCGCCGCTCGTTCGCGACGTTGGGCGGCAGATCGAACAGCACCGTCAGGTCGGGCTGGAACCCGCCCTGCACCCAGCGTTCGAGCGTTTCGAGCTTGTCGCGCGGCAAGCCGCGGCCGCCGCCCTGATACGCGAACGTCGCGTCGGTGAAACGGTCCGACAGCACCCAGTCGCCGCGCGCGAGCGCCGGCTCGATCACTTCGGCCAGGTGCTGGCGGCGCAGCGCGAACATCAGCAGCGCCTCGGTTTCGAGATCCATTTTCTGATGCAGCACGATCTCGCGAATCTGCTCGCCAAGCGGCGTGCCGCCCGGCTCGCGCGTCATGACGACCGCGCGGCCCGTGTCCGCGACCTTCGCCTCGAGCCGTTCGCGAAACCAGCCCAGATGGGTGGTCTTGCCCGCGCCGTCGATACCCTCAAACGTGATGAATTTGCCGCGCGCCATCATTGCCCTCGAATGTATTTGTCCACGGCCTTGTTGTGTTCGCCGAGCGTGTCAGAAAAGATGCTGCTGCCGTCGCCGCGCGACACGAAGTACAGCGCGTTGCTTTGCGCCGGATTCAGCGCCGCCTGAAGCGACGCGACGCCCGGCAGCGAGATCGGCGTAGGCGGCAAACCCATGCGGGTGTAGGTATTGTAGGGAGTGTCGGTCTGCAGGTCTTTCTTCCTGATGCGGCCGGTGTAGCTCTCGCCCATTCCGTAGATCACGCTCGGGTCGGTCTGCAGCGGCATGCCCGCGCGCAGGCGGTTCGCGAACACCGCGGCAACCAGCGGCCGGTCGGCCGGCTTGCCGGTTTCCTTCTCGATGATCGAGGCCATCGTCAGCGCGTCGTACGGCGTCTTGTACGGCAGGTTCGGCGCGCGCGCGAGCCATGCCTCGTCGAGACGCACGTGCATCAGGCGGTACGCGCGGCGGTAGATGTCGAGATCGCTCGTGCCCTTGTCGAACAGATAGGTGTCGGGGAAGAACAGCCCTTCGCCGTTGCCGATCGACGCCTCCGGCGCGCCGATCGCCGTCATCAGGTCGGCGTCGCTCATGCCGGACGTGTCATGCCTGAGCGCGGGGTTCGCATCGAGCTCGGCGCGCATGCGCTTGAAGGTCCAGCCTTCGATGATCGTCGCCACATATTCGTTGACATCGCCGCGCGCGATTTTCTGCAGCACCTCATACGGCGTGATGCCGCTCTTGAACTCGTAGTTGCCGGACTTCAGCTCGCTTTGCAGCCCGAGCAGCCGCGTCATCATGACGAACAGTTCGGGCTCGAGCGGCACGCCGCCGCGATTGAGCTGCAGCGCGACGCTGCGCAGGCTGCTGTGCGGTTTGACGGTGACGTCGAGTTGCGCCGGGGTCAGTTCGAGCGGGCTCGTGGCCCAATGATATCCAGCGGCGATGGCCGCCGCGGCCAGCACAACGACGATTGCGCCGGCGATGAAACATTTCTTCAAAAGGGACACGACAGGTAACGTTTAGGGTTTAAGCAGCAAACACTTGATTTATAAAGAAAATGTCTCGCCCCGGTCAGCTTTGGGACAGTGCCGGTTTGCAGCTTTTTAGGCCATTTCCGCACCGTATTGTATAGATGTGGACACGTATCGGGCGCACTGTGCCGAGATCGGTTGACGCAATCATTCCGGAGTAAGACGATGGCGTGCCTATTACACGAACACGAGGAGACAAACATGGCGCAATTTCATTTCGTCGAAGATTACGAAAGGTTTGTTGATAATCTTGTCAAGCAGTATCCAATAGACGAAGCAATGGCGAGAGCCGTAGGCGGAAGCTACGATGATGTAGGCGAAATGGAATTGAATATCCTCAGGCACGCCGGACTGAAAGATGGCATGGCAGTGTTTGACCTGGGGTGCGGAAGCGGCCGGCTGGCAAGCGCACTTGGCAGGTCAGGGATGGATCTTGACTATCTCGGCACTGACATCGTACAAGCGCTGCTCGACTACGCAAAAACGAAATCTCCCGAACATTATCGATTCATCAAGCATGCAGCGCTGTCTATTCCCGCTGAAAATTCCTCAGTGGATGTTGCGTGTGCATTCAGCGTTTTTACGCACTTACTTCACCACGAAACGTATCAGTATCTTGAGGCTATGCGGCACGCGGTAAAGCCGGGAGGTCGAGTGGTCTTTTCCTTCCTCGAGTTCGCCGACGCCGGACACTGGAGTATTTTTGAACACACGATCCATCATCAGCGGATGGATGTGCAGACTCCCTTGAACTCGTTCATTGAGCGTAGCGTTATTGACGCCTGGGCGCAGCGGATCGGGTTTCGGGTGGTCGAATATATCAACGGCAACGTTGGCATCGGCGGAGGCGCGCCGCTCGGGCAATCTACTGCCATCCTTGAACGAATCTAGATCGCCTTCAGCGATTCCAGCGTCGTCGCATACCCGACATTGAACAGCCGTTGGCGCGTTGCGAAGCACAGCGTTCTGTCAAATGACGTACGACACACCTGGGCAAGTTGGCACGTTCAAGCGGGGACACCACTTAATCGGCTGATGGAATTGGGCGGGTGGGCGAAGTATGAGCACGTTCTCCGGTATGCCCATCTGGCACCGGACCACCTGGCAGAACATGCCCACATGGTCACAATCTGGGCACAACCGGAGGCGGCCGCCGTACAAACCCTTGCTGCGTAAGCCTCTGCCAAGGCTTACTTTCACTAGGGGCATGCGAAACGTGGCAGGGTTGGACTGAATATAATGACTGTTTGCCTTAGCCAAAGTCAGAATTGACTGTTCCGGGAATCCATGAACACACCGCTCGCTAATGCTTCAGACGCTTCAGACGCCCCGGGTACCGCTGCCGGTATCGCGCCCGCGGCTCCAGCCGCACCCGCCGCACTGCCGGTGCTGCCCCGTCCGCCGGCCGGCGAATTCGCGGCCGTGCTCGAACACGGCGCCTATATGCCGCTCACGCAGTTCGGCGTGATCGAGGCCACCGGCGACGATGCGGCGAGCTTCCTGCACAGCCAGCTCACCAACGACGTCCAGCATCTCGATGCCGCCCACGCGCGCCTCACCGGCTACTGCTCGGCGAAGGGGCGGCTGCTTGCCTCGTTCCTCAGTTGGCGCAGCGGCGACGCGATCCGCCTGCTGGTGTCGAAAGACGTGCAGGCTGCGGTACAGAAGCGCCTGTCGATGTTCGTGCTGCGCGCGAAGGCCAAGCTCGCGGACGCGAGCGGCGAACTCGCCGTGGTCGGTCTCGCGGGCGACGTGCGCCGCGCGCTGTCCGGCGTGTTCGACGCGTTGCCCGACGGCGTGCACGTGCAGGTGGACGGCGCGGCGGGTTCGCTGATCCGCGTACCGGACGCGTTCGAGCGGCTGCGCTATCTGTGGATCGGGCCGAAGGCGCAGGTCGAGGCGCTGCAGCCCTCGCTCGACGACAAGCTCACGCGCGTGTCGCCGGCGGTCTGGGACTGGCTCGACATCCGCGCGGGCGAGCCGCGCATCACGCAGCCGGTCGTCGAGCAGTTTGTGCCACAAATGGTCAACTACGACGTGCTCGGCGCGGTCAATTTCCGCAAGGGCTGCTACCCGGGCCAGGAAGTGGTCGCGCGCAGCCAGTATCGCGGCACGATCAAGCGGCGCACGTCGCTCGCCAACGTGGCCGGGGAACTGGAGGCGGTGCGGCCCGGCACGGAACTGTTCCACTCGGACGATCCGGCTCAGCCGTGCGGGATGATCGTGAACGCGGCGTCGGCGCAGGAAGGCGGCGTCGATCTGCTCGCCGAGGTCAAGCTCGCGGCGCTCGAAAGCGGTACGGTGCACCTGGGCGCGGCCGATGGTCCCGCGCTGCGCTTCATCGCATTGCCCTACGGCTTGCCCGCTGAAGTCTGAGCGGTCGGGCACGATACGAAGCGGCGCAATCGGGCGCCGCTTTTTATTGACTGCCGCCCATGTTCTCACCGGGAGACGTCCCCGATGTGCCTGATCGTTTTCGACTGGCGACCCGACGCGGTCGATGGCCCGCTCTTCACGCTCGCCGCCAACCGCGACGAATTCTTCCGCCGCGCGGCCGAACCGATCGGCTGGTGGCACGACGCGCCTGCCGTGCTGGCGGGCCGCGATCTGGTGGGCGGCGGCACGTGGCTCGGCATGTCGCGCGATGGCCGCTTCGCCGCGCTGACCAATTACCGCGCGCCCGCCGAGATGCGCGCCGATGCGCCGACCCGCGGCACGCTCGTCAGCGACTGGCTGAGCGACACGACGCAGAACCCGAGCGGCAATCCGCACAAAACGCCGCTCGACTATCTGCGGCACGTCGCGCAAAACGGCGACCTCTACAACGGCTTCAATCTGCTCGTCGGCGACTGGACGCGCCGCGAACTCGCCTGGTACTGCAATCGCGACAGCGCCCGTCGTGGACCCGCACTGCTCGCGCCGGGCACGCACGGCATCTCGAACGCGGTGCTCGATACCGCGTGGCCGAAGCTCGTCAGAAAGCGCACGGAACTCGGCGCGCTGCTCGCACGCGATGCGATGCCGCCGCTCGAACGTCTGATCGATCTGATGCGCGATCCGCGTCTCGCGCGCGACGACGAACTGCCGTCCACCGGCATTTCGCTCGAACGCGAACGGGTGCTGTCGGCGGCGTTTATCGAGTCGCCGGATTACGGCACGCGCAGCACGACCGCGCTGCGCGTCACCGGGTATGGCGAGGTGATCGGCGTGGCGGTCGCCGAGCGCAGCGACGACAACGGCTCACACCGCATCGTGCGGCCCGGCGACTTCGAGCGCAGCTTCGCGTTCAACGTCGAGCGGGCTATCGCGTGATCGACTGATCGCTCGCCTCGACGCGCGTGCCGGCACCTTCGCGGTCCGCCGCCCGCCAGGCCAAAAGAACCGCCCTCACCCGACTCCAAACGCCGCGCGCAACGCCGCCGCGGCCTCCGCATGCGCGGGCGCGACCTCGGGCACGAAGCCGCCCATCTTGAAGAACTCGTGGATCATGCCCGCATAGCGTTTGAGCGTGACCGGATTGCCGAGCGCGCGCAGCTTCTGCGCGTACGCATCGCCTTCGTCGCTCAGCGGATCGTATTCGGCGGTTGCGATCCAGGCGGGCGCGACGCCATGAAAATCGGGGGCGCCGCGCTCGCCGTCGAGCGGCGCGAAACGCCAGTCGTCGCGATCGCTGCCATCGCGCAGGTACTGCTCGAAGAACCACTGGATCGTGTCGCCAGACAGCAGGAAGCCGTCGGCGAGACGCGAATGCGAGCCGGTCTGCTGATGGCCGGTCGTGCCCGGATAAATCAGCAATTGCAGCGCGAGCGGGATGCCAGCGTCGCGAGCGAGCACCGCGCAGACCGTTGCAAGCGTTCCGCCCGCACTATCGCCGCCGACCGCGAGCCGGTCCGCGTCGATCGCGAATTCGGCTGCGTGGGCGTGCAGCCAACTGAGCGCATCGAACGCGTCTTCCACCGCGGTGGGAAATTTGTGCTCGGGCGCGAGCCGGTAGTCGACCGACAGCACCGCGCATCGGGCGTCGCGCGCGAACATCCGGCACAGCGCGTCGTGCGTGTCGACGCTGCCCACCGTGAAGCCGCCGCCGTGGTAATAGACGAGCGCCGGCAGAGGCTCGGCCCAGCCCGGCTCGACCGGGTAATAGAGACGCGCGCGGATCGTCGCGCCGTCGCGGGTCGGCACGCGCAGATCTTCGGCCGAAAACATCGGCGCGCTCGCGATCTCGAGGATCGGCGCGCTTTTAGCGTAAGACGCGCGCGCTGCCTGCGCGCTCATCTGGTGATACTGCGGGCGTTTTGCCCGCGCGATCATGTCGAGCACCTGCTCGATCTTCGGATTCAGCGGCATGGTTTCGGTAACGTGATGCGCGTTGCGCCTCGGGCGGCGCAGATGCGCCGGGAGTGAGCAGGAGCCGGCGTGCCGGCCAAGCGCTTACTCCGCGTTTTTCACCTCGGGCTTCAGCGACATCGGATCGGACGGCTCGCGCAACTGCTCGATATCTTCGTGACGCAGCCTCACCGTCGCCATGATGGCCGGATGCGTGATGATATAGAAACGCCGCGCGGCGATCGCCTCGAACGTGATGTCGGCGACGTCGGCGGCGGCGAGCTTGCCCGACTGCACCGCGCGCTGCAACTGCTTGCCCGCCGCGATCTGCGAGCGGGTCGGCCGGCTCGCGTTGCGCAGCTCCGCGGGACGCGAACGCTCGGCATCGGCGATGCCGGTCGGCACGAAAGCCGGACACAGCAGCGAACAACCGACCAGGCCGGCCGCGGCCGCAGCTTGAGAGCCGGTTTGAGAGCCCGCCTGCGCGAGCTTCAGGTCGTGATAGAGCGTCTCGGTCAGCGACACGACCGCATGCTTCGACGCGTTGTAGATGCCCATCGCGGGCGGCGACAACAGCCCCGCCACCGACGCAGTGTTGACGATATGCGCGGGCTCGTTCTGCGCAAGCATGATCGGCGTGAAAACACGCACGCCGTGCGCAACGCCCATCACGTTGACGCCGAACACCCACGACCAGTCGTTCGCCGAGCTTTCCCACAGGAAGCCGCCCGAGCCCACCCCCGCGTTGTTGAAGAGCAGGTGCACCTTGCCGAACGCGTCGAGCGCGGCCCGCGCGAGCGCTTCGACCTCGCCCGCGTTCGACACGTCGGCCGGCACGCCGATCGCATCGGCACCGGCAGCGCGCAATGCGTCGACGCTCCGCGCGAGTTCTTCGGCATTCACGTCCGCGAGCACGAGCTTCATGCCGAGCGCCGCCCCCTTCTGCGCGAACGCGCGGCCAAAGCCGCTGCCCGCGCCGGTGATCACCGCCACCTTGCCTGCGAATTCGAACATCATCTGACTCCCGGATTGAGCGGCGGCGCGCCGCTTATGCTCAGATCAGCTTGACCAGTTGCTTGCCGAAATTGCGGCCCTTGAGCAGACCGATGAACGCCTCGGGTGCCGATTCGAGCCCTTGCGCAATGGTCTCGCGATACTGCAGCTTCTTCTGCGCGACGAGCGTGCCGAGCTGCTTGAGCGCCTCGGGCCACACGTCCATATGCTCGCTGACGATGAAGCCCTGCACGAGCAGCCGCTGCGTGAGCATCAGCGACGGATGCTTGAGCGGCAGCGGCTGGCCGTCGTATCCCGCGATGAAACCGCACAGCGCGATACGCCCGAACGCGTTCATGCGCGCGAGCGTCACGTCGAGCACTTCGCCGCCGACGTTCTCGAAGCAGCCGTCGACGCCGTCCGGCGTCGCGGCCTTCAGGTCCTTGTAGAGATTGCCGGCCTTGTAGTCGACGCAGGCGTCGAAGCCGAGCGTCTCGACCACGTAGCGGCATTTGTCCGCGCCGCCCGCGATACCGACCGCGCGCCCGCCCGCTGCCTTCGCGAGTTGACCGACCACGCTGCCCACCGCGCCGCTCGCCGCGCTGACCACGACCGTCTCGCCCGCCTTCGGCGCGATGATGCGGTTCAGCCCATACCACGCGGTGACGCCCGGCATGCCGACCGGGCCGAGATAAGCCGACAGCGGCACGTGCGTGTCGTCGACTTTCTGCATGCCGGCGCCGTTCGAGGTGCCGTACTCCTGCCAGCCGAACATCGCGACGACTTTGTCGCCGGCCGCGAACTTCGGATTCTTCGATTCGACCACTTCGCCGACCGTGCCGCCGATCATCACTTCATCGAGCGGCTGCGGCGCCGCGTACGACTTGCTGTCGTTCATGCGCCCGCGCATGTACGGATCGAGCGACAGGAAATGGTTGCGCACGCGCACTTCACCGTCGGCGAGCGGTGCGAGCGGCGTTTCGACGAGCCTGAAGTTATCGGGCTTGACCTCGCCTTGCGGACGCGAAGCGAGCAGGAACTGCCGGTTGATCTGGGTCATGCTGATCGTCTCCTTGAGTTGCCGATGCCGGGGGGTTACCGGCGTGGCGGGGGTCGCGGTGCTGGCGCCGAGCGGCTGATCGATCAGTCGCTCGGGCCTGGTTTCGCCGACGGGTCGCTGCGCAGACGCTGCCGCGTCACGTCGCGGCCCACCGCGAGGCGCCGCATGTACTTGAACGTGCCGAGCGCCTTCGCGACGAAGTGGCCTTCGCTGTCGCGGATTTCGCCTTCGCAATAGGCCATCGTGGTCGAGCGGTGCAGCACGCGGCCGATCGCGCGCAGCTCGCCGCGGCCGGGCTGCATGAAGTTGACCTTCATCTCGACCGTGACGACGCCGACGCCGTCGCCCGCGAGACTGCGCGCGGCCATCGCGAGCGCAATGTCGGCGAGGGTCATCGTGACGCCGCCATGCGCGACGTCCCACGTGTTCATATGATCGTGCTGCAACGGCAGCACGACTTCGCTGACGCCGTCGGAGGCCGATAGCAGCCGCGCGCCGAGACGGTCGACGAAGGGGCTTTCGGGCAAGGAAGCGTTGTCCGTTTTCGGGGATGAGGTCGGATCGGTCATGGCGGTAATCGGTGTGCGATCGGTGTGCGTATTGAGGCTGTCTGGGCCTGGGGCTTGTCTGATGCTCGTCTGGAGCTTGTCCGGCACTCGCCTCGCGTTTGTCCGGCTCCGAGCGGGCCTATGCTTGTTGAACGCTCAGGCGAAGTCCATCGAAGCGCTGCATTTTATCCCCCGCCCGCGTTCGAATCCGGCCAACCTGTCGTGACCGGGAACTTCGCCCGCTAGAATGGGCGATCAACCCGCTTTCAATCCGCTTGTTTCGAGGTGCCGGCCATGTCTTCCATGTTCCGCTTTCACGCGCTGAGGTTCACGCGCCGGTCCGCACATCGGTCCACTCGTTTGTCCACGCTCGCGCGTCTCGTCATGTTCGCCGCCTTCACCGTTTTTGCCGCTCTCACGCTGCCCGGTTGCGCCGGCCTGCTCGGCGGCGATCCGCTGCGCGTCAGCGTCGCCGGTATCGAGCCGCTGCCGAGCCAGGGACTCGAGATGCGCTTCAATCTCAAGCTGCGCGTGCAGAACCCCAACGACAGCGCGGTGAGCTTCAGCGGCGTATCGCTCGATCTCGAACTGAACGGCAAGCCGTTCGCAAGCGGCGTCAGCGACCAGGGCGGCACCGTCCCGCGCTTCGGCGAAACGCTCATCACCGTGCCGCTGACCGTGCCGGCGTTCTCCGCGGTCCGCCAGGCGTTCGCGTTCGCGGGCGCCACGCAGTCCGGGCAGATTCCGTACGTTCTGCGCGGCAAGCTCGCGGGCGGCCTGATCGGCACGACGCGTTTCGTCGATCAGGGGACGCTGAGCCTGCCGGTGCCGGGTATCGCGTCACGGTAACGCCGCTTCTCAGAGCACCTCGAACAGCCCCGCCGCGCCCTGCCCACCGCCGATGCACATCGTCACCACGACGAACTTCACGCCGCGCCGCTTGCCCTCGATCAGCGCGTGACCGACGAGCCGCGCGCCCGAGACGCCATACGGGTGGCCCACCGCGATTGCGCCGCCATTCACGTTGAGGCGCTCGTGCGGAATACCGAGCGTGTCCGCGCAATAGAGCACCTGCACCGCGAACGCTTCGTTCAGCTCCCACAGGCCGATGTCCTCGACCTTGAGGCCGGCCTTCTTCAGCAGCTTCGGCACCGCGAACACCGGGCCGATGCCCATTTCGTCGGGCTCGCAACCGGCCACCGCGAAGCCGCGGAAAATGCCGAGCGGCTGCAGCCCTTCGCGTTCCGCGAGCGTCGCGTTCATCACGACGCAAGCCGACGCGCCGTCCGAGAACTGGCTCGCGTTGCCCGCGGTGATGACGCCGCCCGGCACCGCCGTGCGAATCTTCGCGACGCCTTCGAGCGTCGTGTCGGCGCGAATGCCTTCGTCGCCGCTGACGGTCACTTCTTTCGTGTAGAGGCGGCCGGTCGCTTTGTCGGCGACGCCGGCGAGCACCGTCATCGGCACGATTTCGTCCTTGAACCTGCCGGCTTCGAGCGCGGCCGCCGCGCGCTGCTGCGAACGCACGCCGTACTCGTCCTGACGCTCCTTCGAGATCGAGTAGCGCTTCGCGACGTTCTCCGCGGTTTGCAGCATCGGCCAGTAGATTTCCGGCTTGTGCCGGGTAAGCCACCCTTCGGCCATCATGTGGCGGTTCATCTCGTTCTGCACACACGAGATCGACTCGACGCCGCCCGCGACGAACACATCGCCTTCACCGACGATCACGCGTTGCGCGGCGAGCGCGATCGTCTGCAGGCCCGACGAACAGAAACGGTTCACCGTCATGCCCGGCACGCTGACCGGCAGGCCGGCGCGCAGCGCGATCTGCCGCGCGATATTGCCGCCCGTCGCGCCTTCCGGATTCGCGCAGCCCATGATGACGTCCTCGACGCGCGCCGGGTCGATTTTCGCGCGCTCGACCGCGGCCTGCGTCACGTGGCCGCCGAGCGTCGCGCCGTGCGTCATGTTGAAACCGCCGCGCCACGATTTGGCGAGCCCCGTGCGGGCGGTGGATACGATTACGGCATCAGTCATGCATATCTCCAAGTGTCGATGGCGGCGCGCCGGCTCGATGCCGTGCGTTTCATGCGCGTGGCCGCGCCGCCTCGGTCGTTTCGTGTGAACGGGCTGTGCTTCGCTGGGTTTGCTCAGTCAGCCTGCTCAGTCAGCCCGCTCAGTCAGTCTGCTCAATCAGCCCACTCAACCTGCGTTGGCATGGCCCGCTCAGCCGTTGAACCCGCGCCCTTCTCCGGCCAGCTTCGCAATGCCCGGCGCGAGCTTCCAGGCGTCGCCGTTCGGCCGCGCCGCATAGCGGCGAATCGCGCGCTCGACGTTGTAGAGCCCGACCGTGTCCGCGTAAAGCATCGGGCCGCCGCGATATAGCGGGAAGCCGTAACCGGTCAGATAGACCATGTCGATGTCCGACGCCTTCGACGCGATGCCTTCCTCGAGAATCTTCGCGCCTTCGTTGACGAGCGCGAACACGAGACGCTCGACGATTTCCTCGTCGCTGATCTTGCGGCGCTCGACGTGGGCTTCCTTCGAGTACGCGCGGATCATGTCGTCGACCACGCTCGACGGGTACGCCGTGCGGTCGCCCGCCTTGTAGTCGTACCAGCCGCCGCCGGTCTTCTGGCCGAAGCGCCCCAGCTCGCACAGACGGTCGGCGATCTTCGAGTAATGCATGTCGGGACGCTCGACATAGCGGCGCTTGCGAATCGCCCAGCCGATGTCGTTGCCGGCAAGGTCGCTCATGCGGAACGGGCCCATCGCGAAGCCGAACTTCTCGATCGCGCGATCGACCTGCGCGGGCAGCGCACCCTCTTCGAGCATGAAGAGCGCCTGGCGCACGTACTGCTCGACCATGCGATTGCCGATGAAGCCGTCGCACACGCCCGAGACCACCGCGGTCTTTTTGATTTTCTTGGCGAGCTTCATGACGGTGGCGAGCACGTCTTTGGCGGTCTGCCTGCCGCGCACGACCTCGAGGAGCTTCATCACGTTGGCCGGGCTGAAGAAGTGCATGCCGACCACGTCCTGCGGACGCTTCGTGAACGCGGCGATCTTGTCGACGTCGAGCGTCGACGTGTTCGACGCGAGGATCGCACCGGGCTTCGCGACTTCATCGAGCCGGCGGAACACCTGCTCCTTCACGCCAAGCTCCTCGAACACGGCTTCGACGATCAGGTCGGCCTGCCTGAGATCGTCGTAGGAAAGCGTCGGCTTGAGGAGCGCCATGCGCTGCTCCATCACCTCGGGCTTGAGCTTGCCCTTCCTGACGCTCGCTTCATAGTTCTTGCGGATCGTCGCGAGGCCGCGGTCGAGCGCTTCCTGCTTCGTTTCGAGCAGCGTGACCGGCATGCCCGCGTTGATGAAGTTCATCGCGATGCCGCCGCCCATCGTGCCCGCGCCGACCACGCCCACCTGGTTGATCTCGCGCACCGGCGTATCGGACGGCACGTCGGGAATCTTGCTCGCCGCGCGTTCGCCGAAGAACGCATGACGCAGCGCGCGGCTCTCGGGCGTCTGCACGAGCGCGACGAAGCATTCGCGCTCGAACGCGAGGCCCTTGTCGAAACCGTTCTGTACGCCTGCTTCTACTGCATCGATGCACTTGTGCGGCGCCGGAAAGTTCTTCGCGATCGCGGCGACGCTGTTGCGCGCGAACTGGATGAAACCGGCCGCGTTCGGATGCTCGATCTTGCGCTCGCGCACCTTCGGATGCGGGCCTTCCTTCGCACCGGCCTTGCGCGCAAAAGCCAGCGCCGCTTCGGCCAGTTCGGCCGGGTTCGCGACGACTTCATCGAACAGACCCGAATCGGCAAGCTTTTCGGAGAGCACGGGCGCACCCGACACGATCATATTGAGCGATGCTTCGAGACCGATCGCCCGGGGCAGGCGCTGTGTGCCGCCCGCGCCCGGCAGGATGCCGAGCTTCACTTCCGGCAGCGCGATCTGCGCGCCGGCCGCGGCGAGGCGGTAGTGCGCGCCGAGCGCGAGTTCGAGGCCGCCGCCCATCGCGACGCTGTGAATTGCCGCGACGACCGGCTTCGCGCTGTCCTCGACGGCCTTGATGACCGTCGCGAGCGTCGGCTCCTGGGTCGCCTTCGGCGTATTGAATTCGGTGATGTCGGCGCCACCCGAAAAGGCCTTGCCCGCGCCCGTCAGCACGATGGCCTTCACGGCCGCATCGTTCTGCGCGCGCTCGAGTCCAGCGACGATGCCTGCTCGCGTCGACAGTCCGAGGCCATTTACGGGAGGATTGTTTAGCGTGATGACGGCCACGCCGTCATGAGTCGTGTAGCCCACTGCCGCGTCGTTTACTGCCATGCCTGCCTCCGTGCGATCCATGCGATCCGTGCGATGAGGCGGCGCATGATGCGCCGCCTGCCCGGTTCATCGAGTCCAGTCATTGTCGGACTTTTCGACCGGATTTTTCGACCAATGATTCCGGGGTCAGCACGCAGGATACACAGAAAAGCACGATCGTTCAAATTACAGTCAGACGGGGTTTCCCCTGGCGTCGGAAGTCAGAGGCGTGAGCGGACAGTCCCGGCTGTCTTCCAGCGCGGACGGCAGCACGTGGTCGCGGAACAGGTCGCGCAGCTTGAGCTTCTGCAGCTTGCCGGTCGCCGTATGCGGCAGTTCGTCGACGAACACGACGTCGTCGGGAATCCACCACTTCGCGACCTTGCCTTCGTAGAACGCGAGCAGTTCCTCGCGCGTGGGCTCGTGCCCCTCGCGCCTCACGACCACGAGCAGCGGCCGCTCGGTCCACTTCGGATGCGCGCACGCGATGCACGCCGCTTCAGCCACACCCGGATGCGCCACGGCGACGTTCTCGACGTCGATCGAGCTGATCCATTCACCGCCCGATTTGATGACGTCCTTCGAACGGTCGGTGATGTGCAGGAAGCTGTCGGGGTCGATCGTCGCGACGTCGCCGGTCGGGAACCAGCCGTCGACGAGCGGCGAGTCGTCCTTGCGGAAATACCGGTCGATCACCCAGGGTCCGCGCACGTGCAGATCGCCGAACGCGACGCCGTCCCACGGCAGCTCGCGCCCGTCCTCGCCGACGATCTTCATGTCGACGCCGTAGAGCGCATGGCCCTGCTTTTCGAGCAGCTTGCGTTGTTCGGCGAGCGGCCGCTGGCTCTGCTCCCACGTCAGTTTCGACAGCGTGCCGAGCGGCGACATCTCGGTCATGCCCCACGCGTGAATCACCTGCACGCCGTAGTCGTCCTCGAACGCGCGCAGCATTGCGGGCGGACACGCGGAGCCGCCGATCACCGTACGCTCGAGCGACGAAAACTTCGCGCCCGCCTCGCGCACGTAGTTCAGCAGACCCAGCCACACGGTCGGCACGCCGGCCGAATACGTGACGCGTTCGCTTTCCATGAGCTCGTAGAGCGACTTGCCGTCGAGGTCCTTGCCGGGGAACACGAGTTTCGCACCGGTCAGCGGAGCCGCATGCGGAATGCCCCATGCGTTGACATGGAACATCGGCACGACGGGCAGCACCGCGTCGCGCGCGGACAGGCACATCGCGTCGGGCAGCGACGCGCCGAACGCATGCAATACGGTCGAACGATGCGAATAGAGCGCGCCTTTGGGGTTGCCGGTCGTGCCCGACGTGTAGCAGAGATACGAGGCCTGGCGCTCGTCGAGCGCGGGCCATTCGAAGCAGCCGTCCTGGGCGGACACGAGCGTCTCGTAGCAAAGCACCGGCGTTTGCATCGGCGGCCGATGCGCTTCGTCGGCGAGCGCGATCCAGCCGCGCACTTTCGGGCACTGCGGCGCGAGCGCGTCGACGAGCGGCGCGAACGTCGTATCGAACAGCACGTACGCATCGTCGGCGTGATTGACGATGTAGGCGATCTGATCGGGAAAGAGCCGCGGGTTGATCGTGTGGCACACGGCGCCGAAACCGGTCGTGCCGTAATACGCTTCGAGATGCCGGTAGCCGTTCCATGCGAGCGTCGCGACCCGCTCGCCCGTTTCGACGCCCAGTGCAATGAGG
The DNA here is from genome assembly GCF_900177725.1 of Paraburkholderia susongensis. Taxonomy (GTDB): domain Bacteria; phylum Pseudomonadota; class Gammaproteobacteria; order Burkholderiales; family Burkholderiaceae; genus Paraburkholderia; species Paraburkholderia susongensis. The sequence goes on from NZ_FXAT01000002.1 coordinate 207,345, forward strand.
GCCTGCGCGAGTTGCTTCGCGCGCTTCTCGCAATCGCGGTAGGTGTAGCGATGCAGATCGCCTTCGATGCGGCGCGACACGATCTCGGTGCTGCCGAAATGCCGCGCGGCGTGCGCGAGCAGTGATGACACGGTGAGCGGCACGTCCATCATCTGGCCCAGCAACGGCGTCGTCATAAGGCAGGGTCTCCTCGGCTTGTCTGTGTCGGTCGGGGGGGTGAGGTTAGGTCGAGATTGCGTTGAAGTTGAGTTGCAGCCGGGGCCAGCCAGCAGCGCCGCAGAGGCGGACTTACAATATCGGTTAATCCAGAGGCGCTCAATATGTCGTTTTCCCCAAGCATTGCAGGGTTATCCGCAGCTTTGACGGATCTTTCCAACACACTCGTCACGCCCCCTCACGACGCGTTCGCGCGGCTCGGCGGCACGTTCTTCACACGCCTGCCCGCCGCGCCGCTCAGCGAGCCCTATCTGGCCGGCTTCTCGGCCGGGACCGCCGCGCTGCTCGGTCTGCCGCAAGGCATCGAGAACGATCCCGGCTTTATCGACCTGTTCTGCGGCAACGCCACGCGCGACTGGCCCGCTGAAGCGCTGCCCTACGCGTCGGTGTATTCGGGGCATCAGTTCGGCGTGTGGGCCGGCCAGCTCGGCGACGGCCGCGCGCTCGGTCTCGGTGAGCTCGAGCACGGCGGCCAGCGCTTCGAACTGCAATTGAAGGGCGCGGGCCGCACGCCCTATTCGCGCATGGGCGACGGCCGTGCGGTGCTGCGTTCGTCGATCCGCGAATATCTCTGCTCGGAAGCGATGCATCACCTCGGCATTCCGACCACGCGCGCGTTGTGCGTGATCGGCTCGGACCAGCCGGTGCGGCGCGAGACGATCGAAACCGCCGCCGTGGTCACGCGCGTGTCGCCCAGCTTCGTGCGCTTCGGCCACTTCGAGCACTTCTATTCGAACGATCGCGTCGATGCGCTGCGCACGCTCGCCGATCACGTGATCGAGCGCTTCTATCCGCATTGCCGCGAAGCCGACGACCCCTATCTCGCGCTGCTCGACGAAGCGGTGCGCTCCACCGCCGACCTGATGGTCGACTGGCAGGCGGTCGGCTTCTGCCACGGCGTGATGAATACCGACAACATGTCGATCCTCGGCCTCACGATCGACTATGGTCCGTTCGGTTTCATGGACGGCTTCGACGCCGGTCACATCTGCAATCACTCCGATACGCAGGGCCGCTACGCGTACCAGCGGCAGCCGCAGATCGCCTACTGGAACCTGTTCTGCCTCGCGCAGGGGCTGCTGCCGATCCTCGGTGAACAGCACGAGGAAAGCGTGCGCGGCGACAAGGCGGTCGAAGACGCGCAGCGCGTGCTCCTCGGCTTCAAGGATCGCTTCGCACCGGCGCTCGAAGCGCGCATGCGCGCGAAGCTCGGCCTCGAACACGCGCGCGAGGGCGACGACACGCTCGTGAACCGCCTCTTCGAAGTGATGCACGCGAACCGCGCCGATTTCACGCTGACGTTCCGCAACCTCGCGCGCATGTCGAAGCACGATGCGAGCGGCGACGCGCCGGTGCGCGACCTGTTTCTCGATCGCGCCGCGTTCGACGCGTGGGCGAACGACTACCGCGCGCGGCTGTCCGAAGAAACACGCGACGACGCCGCTCGCGCCATTGCAATGAACCGCGTGAACCCCAAATTCGTACTTCGCAATCATCTGGCGGAGACCGCGATTCAGCGCGCGAAAGAGAAAGATTTTTCCGAGGTGGAGCGGCTCGCGGCAGTGCTGCGCCACCCGTTCGACGAGCAGCCCGAATACGAGGCGTATGCGGGCCTGCCGCCCGACTGGGCAAGTTCGCTCGAAGTGAGCTGTTCGTCGTGAAGCACCGACGCTCTTCCAGAAAGAGACCAGGAAAGACCCCGAGACAGACCCAGGACAGGAAGCGACCATGAACAATCCCGACGACCTCAAACACGACGCGCCCGCAGTGCAAAAAAGCGATGCCGAATGGCGCACGCAGCTCTCCGACATCGAATATCAGGTGACGCGCCACGCATCCACCGAGCGCCCGTTCACCGGCCGCTATCATGACCATTGGGAGCGCGGCGTCTACGACTGCGTTTGTTGCGGCACGCCGCTCTTCGAGTCGGACACGAAGTTCGACGCCGGCTGCGGCTGGCCGAGCTACTTCCGGCCGATCAACGGCGAGGTGATCGCCGAGAAAACCGACCGCTCGCATGGCATGCTGCGCATCGAGGTGCAGTGCAAGCACTGCGGCGCGCACCTCGGCCACGTGTTCGAAGACGGACCGGCGCCGACCGGTCTGCGTTACTGCATCAATTCGGCTGCGTTACAATTCGAGCCCAAGTAACGCGCGAGTTCACGCGAGTTCGCCGTCCCTTGGCGCGGATCCGGCCTGCCGGTCCGGGGGCGCGTCAGGCTCCGGTGCGAGCCGGGCGCGATGTCCCTCGGCAGGCTTGCGGGCCGTTTGCGGGGGCAACACGCGCAGGCGGCAAACCGGGCACGACACCGCCCGCAAACCGCCGCGGCGTCATTGTGTGGATGTCCTGCACCCGCACCCCTTGCCAGGCACCCTTCACTGCCTGACCCGTTGCCCAGCTTATTGCTCCACCCATTGCTCCACTCATCGCTCCATTCACTCTCCGACCTCCCGGCCAGATAATGAAATTCCTGTTCGATCTGTTCCCGATCATCCTGTTCTTCGTCGCCTTCAAGATCTGGGGTATTTTCACGGCGACGGCAGTGGCGATCGTCGCCACGCTGGTACAGATCGCGTGGGTGGCGTTCCGCCACCGCAAGGTTGATCCGATGCTGTGGGTGAGCCTCGGCGTCGTCGTGGTATTCGGCGGCGCGACGCTCGTGCTGCACAACGACACGTTCATCAAATGGAAGCCGACCGTGCTGTACTGGGCGTTTTCGGTCGCGCTGATCGTCTCGCAGCTCGGCTTCAACAAGAACCTCATCGAGGCGATGATGGGCAAGCAGATCACGCTGCCGCACGCGATCTGGGGCAAGCTGAACCTGATCTGGGCCGTGTTTTTCGTGCTGCTCGGGCTGCTCAACCTGTTCGTCGCCTATCACTACACGACCGATCAGTGGGTCAATTTCAAGCTGTTCGGCGCCACCGGCTGCCTGCTCGTGTTCATCGTCGGGCAGAGCCTGTGGCTGTCGAAGTACATGAAGGAAGAATGACATGAGCGATGTGTTCATGCACGCGAGCACCGCCGAGCGCGCCGCGCTGATCGAGGTGCGTCTCACCGCCGCGCTTGCGCCCGTCGAGTCGATCCGCATCAGCGACGACAGCGCGCAGCACGCGGGCCATGCCGGCGCGGCCGCCGGCGGTCATTTCAGCGTCACGATCGTGGCCGCCGCTTTTGCCGGCAAGGCCCGCGTGGCGCGGCATCGCATGGTGTATGATGCGCTGGCCGATGCCATGCAGCGCGGCATTCATGCTCTTGCCATCACAGCGTATACGCCCGAAGAATTTGCTTTGTTGCCCCGCTAGGAACCTTTCGATGACCTTGAAGAAAACCCGCCTCTGGGTATTGCTGGCTGCGTTCGCGGCCGCACCTGCATTCGCACAGAACATTGCCGTTGTGAACGGTACGCCGATTCCGAAATCGCGCGCCGATGCGCTGATCCAGCAACTGGTTCACCAGGGCCAGCAGGACACGCCGCAGCTGCAGCAGGCCGTGCGCGAAGAGCTCGTGAATCGCGAAATCCTGATGCAGGAAGCACTGCGCCGCGGGCTGCCGAGCCGTCCGGACGTCAAGGCGCAAATCGCGGTCGCGCAACAAACCGTCGTGCTGCGCGCGCTGATCGAAGACTTCGTGAAGAACAACCAGCCGACCGACGCCGAAGTCACCGCGCGCTACAACGCGCTCGTCAAGGACGCGGGCGGCAAGGAATACCACCTGCATCACATCCTCGTCGACAACGAGCAGCAGGCGAAGGACCTGATCGCGAAGATCAAGGCCGGTGCGAGCTTCGAAGATCTGGCAAAGCAATATTCGAAGGACCCGGGATCGGGCAAGAACGGCGGCGACCTCGACTGGTCGGACCCGAAGGCCTACGTGCCTGAATTCGCGGACGCGGCCACGCATCTGCAGAAAGGCCAGATGACCGACACGCCGGTGCACACGCAATTCGGCTGGCACATCATCCGTGTCGACGACATCCGCGACGTGACTCCGCCGCCGCTCGAGCAGGTGCGCCCGCAGATCGTGCAGCAGATCCAGCAGGAAAAGCTGCAGGCGTTCGAAGAGAATCTGCGCAAGAACGCGAAGATTCAGTAAAGCGTCAGGGAGCGGGTTATCGTTGGATAGTCCGCTGGTTCTGAAGCCCAAAAGCAAAAAAAACCGCCCGAGGGCGGTTTTTTTGTTGCCGCGTTGCCGCGGTTTCATATCAACCAAGCCAGCGGCGCGCGTTCTGGAACACGCGCAGCCACGGGCTCGCGTCCGTGCCGATCTCGCCCCAGCCCTGCGGATGCCAGCTCATCTGCACCGCGCGATGCACGCGCTCCGTGTGCGGCATCAGCACCGTGAAACGGCCGTCGGCCGTCGTGACCGACGTGATGCCGGCGGGCGACCCGTTCGGGTTGAACGGATACTGCTCGGTTGCTTGTCCCCGGTGGTCGACAAAGCGCATTGCGACCGCGACCTTCGACGCATCGCCTTGCTGCGAAAAGTCCGCATAGCCTTCGCCGTGCGCGACCGCGACCGGAATGCGCGAGCCTTCCATGCCCGCGAAGAAGACCGACGGCGACGCCTGCACTTCGACCAGCGAGAAGCGCGCCTCGAACTTCTCCGACTTGTTGCGCGTGAACTTCGGCCATGCTTCAGCGCCCGGGATCATCGACGCGAGGCTGCTCATCATCTGGCAGCCGTTGCAGATGCCGAGCGCGAACGTGTCTTCACGACCGAAGAACGCCGCGAACATGTCGGCCAGTTGCGCGTTGAAGCGGATCGTCTTGGCCCAGCCCTCGCCCGCGCCCAGCGTATCGCCGTACGAGAAGCCGCCGCACGCGACCGCGCCGGCGAAATCGGCGAGATTCGCGCGGCCCGCGAGCAGGTCGCTCATGTGCACGTCGTGCGCGTCGAAGCCGGCGCGATCGAATGCATACGCGGTTTCGAGGTGCGAGTTCACGCCCTGCTCGCGCAGGATCGCGACACGCGGACGCGCGCCCTTACCGACGAATGGCGCGGCTACGTCTTGCGCCGGATCGAAGCTCAGCACCGGCGTGATGCCCGGGTCGGCGGCGTCGAGCAGCGTGTCGTATTCGGCATCGGCACAGGCCGGGTTGTCGCGCAGACGCGCAATGCGCCAGCTCACTTCGCTCCACGTGCGATGCAGTTCGGCGCGCGGCGCTTCGTAGACCTTCTTCGCGTCGCGATAAACCTCGATCACGTCACGCTCGTTGATCTTGCCGATCACGTGCGAGCATGCTGACAGACCGTGTTCGCGCAACGCGCCGAGCACCACGTCGCGGTCCGCCGCGCGCACCTGGATCACGCCGCCGAGTTCTTCGTTGAAGAGCGCGCGAATCGTGCGGTCTTCGCGGCGTCCGCTCGTCTGCTTCGCCCAGTCTTTCGCGTCGCCGTAATCGGATTCGTGGTTCTCGTCGAGTATGAGCATGTCGACGTTCAGCGACACGCCGGCGTGACCCGCGAATGCCATTTCGCAGACCGTCGCCCACAGGCCGCCGTCCGAGCGGTCGTGGTACGCGAGCAGCTTGCCGTCGCGATTGAGCGCCTGGATCGCGTTGAAGAAGCGCTTGAGGTCTTCGGGATCGTCGACGTCGGGCACGATGTCGCCGACCTGCTGCGTGACCTGCGCGAGGATGCTGCCGGCGAGACGCTGCTTGCCGCGGCCGAGGTCGATCGCGATCAGCACGGAGTCGCCCGCGTCGGCGACGCGGCGCAGTTGCGGCGTCAGATGCCGGCGCACGTCTTCGACCGGCGCGAACGCCGAGATGATGAGCGAGACCGGCGCGACCACTTCCTTCGCGACGCCGCGCTCTTCCCAGCGCGTGCGCATCGACAGCGAATCCTTGCCGACCGGAATGCTGATGCCGAGCGCCGGGCACAGCTCCATGCCGATCGCCTTGACCGTGTCGTAGAGCGCCGCGTCTTCGCCCGGCGCGCCGCACGCGGCCATCCAGTTCGCCGACAGCTTGAGCTTGTCGAGCGACGCGATCGGCGCCGCCACGATGTTCGTGATCGCCTCGCCGACCGCCATGCGGCCCGAAGCCGGCGCGTCGATGACCGCGAGCGGCGTGCGTTCCGACATCGTCATCGCTTCGCCGCCAAAGCCCGCGTAGTCCATCGTCGTGATCGCGACGTCGGCCACCGGCACCTGCCACGGACCGACCATCTGGTCGCGCGCGGTCGTGCCGCCGACCGAGCGGTCGCCGATCGTGATGAGGAACGACTTGCTCGCGACCGTCGGATGACGCAGCACGCTCTGCGCGACATCCGCGAGCACGATGCCGGTCACGTCGACCGGTTCGAGCTTGCGCTCGACGCGCGCAACGTCGCGATGCATGCGCGGCGGCTTGCCGAGCAGCACTTCCATCGGCATGTCGACCGGCTGATGCGCGGCTTCGTTCTGTTCGGAATCGATGAGCTTCAACTGACGCTCGGCGGTGGCCGTGCCGATCACCGCGAACGGGCAGCGCTCGCGCCTGCACATCGCTTCGAACACTGCCAGGTCGGCCGGCGCGATCGCGAGCACGTAACGCTCCTGCGCTTCGTTCGACCAGATTTCGCGCGGCGACAGGCCGCTTTCCTCGAGCTGGATCTTGCGCAGTTCGAAGACCGCGCCCTTGCCCGCGCCATCGACGACTTCAGGGAACGCGTTCGACAGACCGCCCGCGCCGACGTCGTGAATGCTCAGAATCGGGTTCTTCTCGCCGAGCTGCCAGCACGCGTTGATGACTTCCTGCGCGCGCCGCTCGATTTCGGGGTTGCCGCGCTGCACCGAGTCGAAGTCGAGCTCGGCGGTGTTGGTGCCGGTCGCCATCGAGCTCGCGGCGCCGCCGCCCATGCCGATGCGCATGCCCGGGCCGCCGATCTGGATCAGCAGCGACCCTTCCGGCAGATCGTGCTTGTGCGTGTGCTGGTCGGAGATGTTGCCGATGCCGCCCGCGATCATGATCGGCTTGTGATAGCCGCGCACGAGGCCCGCGACGTTCTGCTCGTAAGTGCGGAAGTAGCCGCCGAGGTTCGGGCGGCCAAATTCGTTGTTGAACGCGGCGCCGCCGAGCGGCCCGTCGATCATGATCTGCAGCGGCGAGGCGATGCGGTCCGGGCGGCCGTAGGCTTCGTGCTGGTCTTGCGGATTGCGGTGCGCGAGCGGCTGCGCGGTGTCGCGCGCGTTTTCCCATGCCTCGACGGCATCCGGCAGTTCGAGATTCGACACCGTGAAGCCCGCGAGACCCGCCTTCGGGCGCGCGCCACGGCCGGTCGCGCCTTCGTCGCGGATTTCGCCGCCCGCGCCGGTCGCGGCGCCCGGGAACGGCGAGATCGCGGTCGGGTGGTTATGCGTTTCCACCTTCATCAGCGTATGCGTGAGTTCGACGCTGCGGCGATAGTGCTCGGGCAGTTCGCTCTCGCCACGCTGCGGTGTGCGCGGGAACCAGCGCTCGGCCATGCCGCCCTCCATGATCGCCGAGTTGTCCGAATACGCGACGATCGTGCCTTGCGGGTTGAGCTTCTCGGTGTTGCGGATCATGGCGAAGAGCGACATGTCCTGCTTTTCGCCGTCGATGGTCCAGTCGGCGTTGAAGATCTTGTGGCGGCAATGTTCGCTGTTGGCCTGCGCGAACATCATCAGCTCGACGTCGGTCGGGTTGCGGCCGAGCTTCGTGAATGCGTCGACGAGGTAGTCGATTTCGTCGTCGGCGAGCGCGAGTCCCAGCTCCGCGTTCGCGGCTTCCAGCGCGCCACGGCCGCGGCCGAGCACGTCGACCGTTTGCAGCGGCTTGGCCGGCAGTTCGTCGAACAGATGCAGCGCATGATCGCGCGATGGCGCGACGCTCTCGGTCATGCGGTCGTGCAGCGCCGCGGCGACGGCCGCGCGCGCTTCGTCGGAGAGTGCTTTCTTGCCGCCGAGCAGGCCGCTTTTCAGCGTGACCGTGTACTCGACGCCGCGCTCGATGCGGCGCACCTGCGTGAGGCCGCACAGATGCAGGATGTCGGTTGCCTTGCTGGCCCACGGCGACACGGTGCCAAAGCGCGGCACGACGAGGAAAGTCTCGGCCGCGCCGCGTTCCTTGCCTTCTTCGAACGGATCGCCGTAGTGCATCAGCGCCTCGACCTTCGCGCTGTCTTCAGCGGACAGCGGCGTCTGCGCACCGACGAAGTGCAGATACTGACCGCGCACGCCGGTGATGTTCGGGTCGATGCGCGTGAGCGTGTCGAGCAGGCGGGTTTGACGGAAATCGGAAAGGGCCGAAGCGCCGGGGAAACACGAGAAGTGGGCCATGGGACTTGACGTTGCGTCGCTCAATGATGCCGGAGAGTCGCGCATGCAGGCGACGTGAGGCGGAAAGGAAGTCCGGGATTATACCCCGGGAACGGGCGTCCAGCGGGCTTCAGGCTACGCGGACAAAGGGCTGCGCCGGCCGGCGCGAGCCCTCGCCGCGCTGCCCGCCGCATCGCCGCGCGGGCGGTTTGACTGCTATCATTCGCCCTTTCACGAGATCGGCGCGCGGTTCGAGCCTTACACGGCAGCGCGCCGCATGTCACGCCCAACGGGGATGCGCGTGAGCGGCCCGTCGGCAAATCGAATCAGAACATGGATGTCATCGTCATTGGCGGCGGGATAGCGGGCGTCGCCACCGCTTATCACCTGCGCGCGGCCGGCCACCGGGTATGCCTCGTCGAGCGTCACGCGACCGTCGCGCAAGGCGCGACCTACGGGCAAGGCGGCACCGTTCTGCCCACGCCGCTCGACGTCTGGTTCGGCCCGACCTTCATGGCAAGCCGCCACAACGCGAAAAACGGCGTCATCAGCAAGACCGGCTTCAACGGGCCCGCGCGGCAGTTCGTCAAGCAGCTTGCCGCGTTGCAGGAACCCGAGGCGTTCGCGCGTCAGTACACGCTGCTGCGGCCGCTGATCGAAGCGTCGCGCGAGGCGATGGCCGACGTGGAAGCGCGCTTCGGACTCGAATTCGAACAGGCGAGCGGGCTGCTCTACCTCGTGCGCAGCGCGCACGAATGGGAACAGAGCACGACCGCGCTCGATCTGCTGCGCCAGTTCGAGGTGCCGCATCACGTGCTGACGCCGGCCGAATGCGCGGGCGTCGAGCATGCCGTGCCGACCGAGCCGGAATTCGCCGGCGGCGTGCTGTTCGAGCACGAGCGCACGGCGAACTGCCCGCTCTTCACCAAGCTCGTCAAACAGGCCCTCGACATGCAAGGCGGCGTGCAGTTCATGCCGGGCTGCGAGGTGTCCGCGATCCGCCTCGAAAACCAGCGCGCGACGGTCGAGCTGGCGCCGCGCGGCGACGCGCCCCGTGCGCGCGAAGTCGACGTGATTCACGCCGACGCGGTCGTGGTCGCGGCGGGCCACGACAGCCTCGCGTTGCTCGAGCGCGCGGGCCTCAGACTGCCGCTGCATCCGCTGCGGCTCCATACGCTCGTCGCGCCGATCGCGCACGAGGAATACGCGCCGCACGTGGCGATCGTCGATGCGGTCAAGCGCATCGGCATCAGCCGCATGAACCACCGGCTGCGTATCGCCGGTGGCGCGGTGCTGCAAAGTGCGAGCCTGATCGACAAGCCACTCGGCGAGGCGCTGACCAAGGAAGCGCTGGCGCTGCTCGGCCAGGCGACACACGACTGGATTCCGGGCGCCGCGCGGATTTCGGCGGCGCTGCCGTGGGAGGGCGTCAAGCTGCTCTCGCCGGACGGCTTGCCGGTGATCGGCAACGCGCTGCATCCGCGTCTGTTCGTCAACGCCGGCCACGGACCGGCGGGCTGGGGGCTCGCCTGGGGCTCGGGCAAGCTCGTCGCCGATCTGATCTCGGGTCAGGCTCCGGAGGTTGCGCAGGATACGCTTGCGGCGGTGAGGCCGGAGCGGTTCCAGTAAATCGCCGTCTGGCGGCGATGGGCTGGTGGGCTCGTCCGCCAGGCTGGCTCGCCCGCCGCTTCTGCCACTCCTCCCGCTTCTGCCACTTCCACCGCTTCCGCGAACGGCACTCTCGCCGTGAGCGAAACGAGATCACCACACGCCGCTCGCCCATCGGCACTACCATAGCGATTCCCAAGCCCGCCCGCCTCGCAGCGGGCGTACCGCCCAGGTTTCGCCATGACAGACGCAGAAAACCCGCTGCTCACGCTTCCCGGTCCGCTGACCGCCCCGCCCCATCGCGCGCTGCCCCTGCTCACGCTGACCGATCTGCGGATCGCCGAAACGCAAGCCGCCGCGGCGTTGCCTGAACATACGCTGATGGCGCGTGCGGGCCACGCCGCCGCGCGTTTCCTGCTCGAGCGGATCGCCGCGGACACATCGGTCACGAAATCGCAGCAGCGCGTCTGGCTGATCGCCGGCCCCGGCAACAACGGCGGCGACGCGCTGATTCTCGCGACCGAACTGCACAAGGCCGGCGTCACCGTGGAACTCTGCCTGCCGGTCGACGTGAAGCCGGCCGACGCGCGCTGGGCGCTCGACACCGCGCGCGCCGCCGGTGTGCCGATCAGCACCACGCCGCCGGCCTCGCTCGACGGCTATGGCTGGCTCGTCGACGGTATGTTCGGCATCGGCCTGACGCGTGCGCTCGACGGCGTGTTCGCGGCCGTTGCCCGCTTGCTGTCGCAACGGACCGCGGCACGCGAGGCGCCACGCGCCGTGCTCGCGCTCGACGTGCCGAGCGGACTCGACAGCGACACCGGCGCGGTGGTCGGCGGCAGCGGCGCTGCGGCCGTCCGCGCGACCCACACGATCACCTTCATCGGCGCCAAGCCGGGGCTGTTCACCGCGCAGGGCCGCGACCTCGCCGGCCACGTGACGCTCGCGCCGATCGGATTGAGCAGAGGTGTCAATCGCGACGGCGGCGAGCGCGGCGCGGGTGGCGGCAGCAGCGGCAGCAGTGCGGGCGACGGCACTCACGGCGGCAGCAGCGGCAGTGCGGGCAGCGGCACTCACCGTGGCACCCGCAGCGGCCCAAGCAGCCCCCCTCACGCCGCCATCCAGTTGAACGCCCCCGAACTTTTCGGCCCCTTCATGCCGCCGCGCGATTTCGCGACCAACAAAGGCACCTTCGGCAGCCTCGCGGTGGTGGGCGGCGACACCGGCATGTGCGGCGCGCCGATTCTCGCGGCGCGCGCGGCGCTATACAGCGGCGCGGGCAAGGTCCATGTCGCGCTGCTCGGCGAGGGCGCGCCGCCCTACGATCCGCCGCACCCAGAACTGATGCTGCACGCGATCGACGCGCTGCCGCTCGACGCGATGGACGCGCTCGCTGTCGGTTGCGGCATGGGGCATCGCGAACGCGCGACGCGCGTGCTGCACGATGTGCTGCAACTCGATGCGCCGAAGCTGTTCGACGCGGACGCGCTGAACCTGATCGCCCAGGACCCCGCGCTCGCCGCCGAGGTCGCCGCGCGCGGCGTACAAGGCGACCCGTGCATCCTGACGCCGCATCCGCTCGAGGCGGCGCGCCTGCTCGGCAGCGACGCGCCCGCCGTGCAGCGCGACCGGCTCGCGGCCGCGCGCGCGCTCGCCGCGCGTTTTGCGAGCGTGGTCGTGCTGAAAGGCGTCGGCACGATCGTCGCCGCGCCGGACGGCCGGCTCGCGATCAATCCGAGCGGCAACGCCGCGCTCGCGACGGGCGGCACCGGCGACGTGCTCGGCGGCATCATCGGCGCCCTGCTCGCGCAGCATCTGCCGCGCTACGAAGCGGCGCTCGCGGGCGTCTACCTGCACGGCCTCGCCGCCGATACGTTGAGCGCGCAGGGCCACGGCCCGGCGGGTCTGACAGCCGGCGAACTCGCGCCGATGGTGCGCACGCTGCTCAACCGCCTGTTCTATGCGCCGACGGATGCATGAGGATTGCACTCGCATGCGGAGCACTGCTGCCTGTCACGCATCCCCGCTATACTGATGCTGGACTGTCCGCGCCGTGCATCGGATCGATCGCGGGTGGCGGCGAAACTTCAGCGCTCGCGGGCGCCGCCTCGTGAGGTTCGCGCGTTTTCACGAGTGCTGGCCACTACCGCCGCTACCCACACCCGAACACGTCCGCGCGGCGTCGCTCCGACTGCATCGCCGCATCATTCTCGGCCGCGCTTCACGCGTGCGCCTTTCTTCGTGCCCCTTGGTTAGACGAACGCTATGACCCAGAACTCGCTCCCCTCCTGGTCCTCGTTGCAGACCCATTACGAAAAGATTCGCGATGCGCATCTGCGCGACTGGTTCGCCCCCGGGAACGATCCCGCTCCCACCCGCGCCGAGCGCTTCACGTTCCAAGGCGGCGGTCTCGCTGCCGATTTCTCGAAACACCGCATCACCGAAGAAACCCTCGGGCTGCTCGTGCAGCTCGCGCGTGAAGCCGGCGTCGAAAAGCGCCGCGACGCGATGTTCGCGGGCGAGGTGGTCAACCCGACCGAAGGCCGCGCCGCGCTGCATACCGCGTTGCGCGCAACGGATCCGAAGGCGCCGTTCTTCGCCGAAGTGCAGGCCGAGCGCGCCAAAATGGCCGCGTTCGCCGAGCAGGTGCGCAGCGGCCAGTGGACCGGCTACACCGGCAAGCGGATTCGCCACGTCGTGAACATCGGCATCGGCGGCTCGGACCTGGGGCCGAAGATGATCGTGCATGCTCTGCATCATCTCGCCACGCCGGAGATCACCACGCACTTCGTGTCGAATGTCGACGGCGCCGATCTCTACAACGTGATGCAGCAGATCGATCCCGAAGAGACGCTTGCGATCATCGTCTCCAAGACCTTCACGACGCTCGAAACGATGACCAACGCGCGCTCGCTGCGCGACTGGTTCATCGAGAAAGGCTGCCCGGAAAGCGCGCTCGCGAAGCACTTCGTCGGCGTGTCGGCCAATCCCGCGGAAGTGGTCAAATTCGGCATCGCGCGGGAGAACGTGTTCGAGATGTGGGACTGGGTCGGCGGCCGCTATTCGCTCTGGTCGGCCGTGGGTCTGTCGATCATGATCGCGATCGGTCCGCGGCAGTTCGACGAACTGCTCGCCGGCGCCAACGACATGGACCAGCATTTCCGCACCGCGCCACTGGAGAAGAACCTGCCGGTGCTGCTCGGCATGATCGGCATCTGGTATCGCAATTTCTTCGGCTCACAGAGCTATCTGGTCGCGCCGTATTCGGAAGCGCTGCATTTTCTGCCGTCGTATCTGCAACAGCTCGAGATGGAGAGCAACGGCAAGTCCGCGCGGCTCGACGGCGCGATGGTCGACTATCCGACCTCCGCGGTCACGTGGGGCGAGCCGGGCACGAACGGTCAGCACGCGTTCTTCCAGATGCTGCACCAGGGCCCGACGATCGTGCCGATCGATTTCATCGCGGTGCTCACGCCCGAGCATCCGCTCGTGAGCCATCATCCGAAGCTGCTCGCGAACTGCTTCGCGCAAAGCGAAGCGCTGATGCTCGGCCGCACGCTCGAAGAGGCGAAGAAAGTGGCCGGCCCGGACAAGCCGGAACTCGCGCCGCACCTCGTGTTCCCGGGCAACCGTCCGACCGCCACGCTGCTGCTCGACGCGCTCACCGCACGCACGCTCGGCGCGTTGATCGCGCTGTACGAGCACAAGGTGCTCGTACAGGCGTCGGTATGGAACATCAATCCGTTCGATCAATGGGGCGTCGAACTCGGCAAGATTCTCGGCAAGGTGGTCGAAGCCGATCTGGGCGCGGCGAGCGCCGACGTGAAGAAACATGATTCGTCGACGTCGACGTTGATCGCGCGGGCGCGCGCGGCGTTGAAGCGGTGAGCGTGAATGGCGCGAGGTTGGCGGCGGGTTGACCACGCGCTTGACCGCGACTCACCTGGCTGCGCGCCGTGAGGCGCAATAACGAAGCGGGCTACGGCCCGCTTCGTTTTTTCAGCGACGAACCGCGTATGCGATCGCCCACCTGCCGTCCGCTCACGCCAGCCGCCCCGCTTCGATCGTCACCGTCGTATCGCACCGGCGCGCGAGCTCGATGTCATGCGTGACGAGCACCAGCGTCGCGCCGTTCGCGCGATTCATTTCGAACATCAGGTCGATCACCGCATGGCCGGTGGCCGCATCGAGACTGCCGGTCGGTTCGTCGGCGAACAGGATGGCCGGCCGCGTGACGAACGCGCGCGCCAGCGCGACACGCTGCTGCTCGCCGCCCGACAGCAGCTTCGGATAGTGACCCGTGCGCTGCCCGAGCCCGACCTGCTCCAGCAGACTACGCGCACGCGTGGCGGCCTCGCGCGTGCCGATGCCGCCTTGCAGCTCGAGCGGCAATGTGACGTTTTCGAGCGCGGTCAGATGCGGCATCAACTGGAACGACTGGAACACGAAGCCGACCGAGCCGCTGCGCAACGCGGCGCGCTCGTCCTCGCCCAGTTCGGTGAGTTCGCGGCCGAGCAGCCGAACCGAGCCCGAACTCGCACTGTCCAATCCCGCGAGCAAGCCGAGCAGCGTAGACTTGCCCGACCCGGATGCACCGACGATCGCCACACTGCTGCCGGCATCGATAGCAAGATCGATGTCGTCGAGAATGGTCAGTTCGCCCGTTGCATCCTTAACCCTCTTGCACAAACCCCGCACTTCAATGACTGGATCAGTTCTGTTTGGCATGGTGAAGCGTAGGTTGAAAGTGCGCGCCATCGCCCGTTGCACCGCGGTGTTGAGCGCGGCATCCGGCGCGGCCATGATGGCTGCCGCCCTGTTTTCGATGCCCTTGCCGGTTCATGCGGCCAATGCGCCGGAACCTGCCAGGCCCGTGATCGTCGTACTCGGTGACAGCATCTCCGCCGAATACGGCTTGCCCCGTGACACGGGCTGGGTTGCCTTGATGCGGCAGCGTCTCTCCGAAAAGCGCATCGATTATAGCGTTGCCAATGCAAGCATCAGCGGCGACACCACGAGTGGCGGACGGGCTCGTCTGCCGGCGCTGCTGCAGCGTCTGAAGCCGAGCATCGTGATCGTCGAGCTGGGCGCCAACGACGCGTTGCGCGGCGTGCCGCTCTCCACGACCGAGGACAACCTGCGCACGATCATCGAACAGGCCCAGCAGGACCATGCGAAGGTCGTGCTGGTGGGCATGTACGTGCCGCCCAATTACGGCCCCGACTACACACAAAAGTTCCACGGTCTGTACGAACAGTTGTCGAAGGAGTTGCACGTGCCGCTCGTGCCGTTCCTGCTCGCCGGCATCGCGGATAAACCGGACATGTTCCAGGCCGACCAGATCCATCCGACCGTGCAGGCACAGCCCGTGCTACTCGACAACGTGTGGCCCGCTGTCAAGCCACTCCTTCGCACAAGTTCGCCGCACTGAAATGCCTGCTAACAACTTGTTTCCGGAACTTGGGAAACACGGATCGCCGAACGTCGTTTCGACACTTTCGCAATCCCGTGCAACCTTCGCTCGATTCTCGAGCGACTTCTGAGGAGATAACGTGAAATATTTACCGTTAATCGCTTTGACCGTTGCCCTCTCGGCCTGTGCCGCCCAGCCGCCCGCCGGCGTTCAATCCGTCGGTCAAAGCCAGCAACCGCCCGGCGCCGTCGCCGCCTGCATCGCGCAGAAATGGGCGGACGGTTCGCAACAACAGGTGATCTCGCAAAATATTCTCGCCAACGGTCAGGCCATGGACGTCTACGTCCCGGGTCAACAGCCGCCTGGCGGCGCAGCCGCGGTGGTGCGTCCGTCGTTCACCGGCAAGGGTACATCGGTCGGCTTCCGTGCCGGTGGCGGTGCCGGCAGCGACGCCACCAGCGCGATCAGCGGGTGTCTGTAATGCGGTAATGCGTGCGGTACGCCGGATGAAAAAAGCCCCGCGATTGCGGGGCTTTTCTTTGTTTGCGGGACGGCTTACTGGTCGGCCGTTTGTGCGTTGCTGTCGAGCGAGCCGTAGAACTTTACTTTCGAGCGCTCGCGCAGTGCCTTGGCGTAGGCTTCGACCTCCGACTGCGCATCGACCTGCGCGATCTGCTGCTGCGCGGCGGCCAGACGCTGCGGATCGATCGGCGCACCGGCCACCACCTGGTTCACGCGATAGATCGCGTAGCCGTCGTCACCGAGATCGACACCGACGTAAGCCGGCAATTTTTGCGCATCGACCTTGTAAATTGCGCTCAGTGCGGCAGGCGGCACGCCTTGCGAGTCGTTGCGCGACACCTTCAGCGGCGACGAGAAACCCGCCGTCGTCTTCGATTTCTCGAACTCGGCCAGCTTCGCGATGCCGTCCTTGTGCGCGGCCTCGCTCGACTGGGCGGCGATCACCTTCTGGCGCACCGCGTCCTTGACGGCATCGAATGCCGGCACTGCCGCGGGTTTGTAGTCGGTGACGCGCGCGGCGATCAGCGTGTTGTTGCCGACGTCGATGGCCTGCGTGTTGTTATGCGCGGACACCGAGTCGTTCGCGAACACCGCCGCGAGGAACTTCGCGTTGTTCAGCGGGCTGTCGGGCGGCAGCTTCGGGTCCGGCTGCGGCGTGACCGTGGCGGTCTGCACCTGCAGCTTGTACTTGTCCGCGGCCGGTTGCAGGCTCTTGGCCTTTTCATAGACGAGCGACGTGAAGCCTTCCGAGTCGTCGCTGAACGCCTTGGTGGCAAGCTGCGTCTTCAGGTCTTTCGCGATCTGGTCTTTCACTTCGTCGAACGGCCTCGTGACCGCCGGCTTCACATCCGTGACCTTGACGATGTGAAAACCGAAATCGCTCTGCACGATGCCGCTGATTTCGTCCTTCTTCAGCGCGAACACCGCGTCGTCGAATGCCTGGCCGCCGGCGATCATGCCACGGCCGAAGTAACCGAGATCGCCGCCCTTCGACGCCGAACCCGGGTCCTGCGAGTTCTGCTGCGCGATCTGTGCGAACTGGTCCGGATGCGCCTTGACCTGCGCGAGCACCTCTTCGGCCTTCTGCTTTGCTTTGGCCTTGTCGGCCGCGCTCGCGTCTTTCGGCGCCGCGATCAGGATGTGGCTCGCGCGCACTTCGCCTTCGGTGCGGAAATGCGCGATGTTGTCGTCGTAATACTTCTTCAGGTCAGCGTCGCTCGGCTGCAGCGACGCGCTCAGCGTGGCCGGCGACATCACGAGGTACTGGATCGTCGCGGTGGCCGGCGTTGCGAAGTCGTTGCGATGCGCGTCGTAATACGCCTGCAGTTGCGCGTCGGTCGGCTGGATCTGCGCCGCATAGTCGTGCGGATGGAACGCGATGCCCTGCACCTCGCGTTGCTGCCCGGCAAGCTCGGTCAGATGCTGCGCGAGCGTCTTCGACGTGAACGCACTCGCCTCGATGCTCGCGGGCAACTGCTGCGTGGCGAGGCTGTAGCGCACGCGCTCGTCGTACTGGTCGGGCGTCATGCCCTGCATCGCGAGCAGCTGCTTGTAACGGTCGAGGTCGATCGAGCCGTCGGGATTCTTCAGCGACGAAATCACCGGATCGGCCAGCAACGCGCGGCGCACGGCGTCATCCGATGCGGTCAGATGCAGGCGCTGCGTTTCGTCGGCGAGCACACGCTGCTCGATCATGCCGTCGAGCATGTCGCGCCGACGCTCCGGCGTGTCGAACGCCTTCATGTCGAATTGCGCACCGAGCATCTGACGGGCACGGTCGAGCTGTTGACGCATCGCGTCGTCGTACTCCACCCGGGTGATCTTGTGACCGTTGACGCTCGCGACGTTCGCGCTTTCGTCAAAGAAGCCACGGAAGCCCTGGATACCCACAAAACCCAACCCCGGCACAATGACGAGGACGAGCATGAACATCATCAGGCGTTTGTGATTGCGGAAGAAATCGAGCATGCGTGAGGGGTGCCAAAAACAGAACGCCCGATCTTACAACAGCGGGCAATAAAAAAGGCGAACCGGAGTTCGCCTTTCGTGGATACTGGCGGAGTGGACGGGACTCGAACCCGCGACCCCCGGCGTGACAGGCCGGTATTCTAACCGACTGAACTACCACTCCTTATACTGCGCGTACTGCTGAGACACTGCTGCCGAATCTGAAACCGATGGTGCCGAGGAGTTCGAAAACGCCCCGCCAAACCTTACAGAAAAAGACCCGTACGCAATTCGATCCAGCAGATACAAAAAATACAACGGCCCGCTATTGTAGACGAAACGGTGACAGAAAAGCAATGTCGGCGCGGGACCGGGCGCTCGCGTTATGCGGCAACTCTGTCGTGCGTCTGGTTGCCTCGGCTCAATCATGACCGCAACGGGCCCGCGCCCTGGGGGACGCCGACGATCAAACCGACGGGACGATTACGGTAACGCCCGCGCGTCAGTCAATGCTCGGACACCGACTGCTCCGGCGCCAGGTTTCGCTCCCGCGGCCCATCGCCGTGATCCGCCATCCGCCGCACCGAGCTTGCGCAGGCAGCAACCCAGGCCAGCCCGGCGGCAATGCCGGCAATCATCGTCATATGCTGGCCATTCACGAGTCCGAACACCACGGAGACCACCACGGCGCCGCCCGACTGGCCGAGCAGGCGTCCCATCGATTGCAGGCCGGACGCGCCACCGCTGCGATTCCTCGGCGCACTGCCGATGATCACGCGATTATTCGGCGACTGGAACACGCCAAAGCCCAGACCGCAAATCGCAAGGCGCCAGGTGATGTCGAAAGGCGTCGCCGCTTCGCCGAGCGTACACAGCGCGGCGAGGCCGAACCCCAGCACGACGAGGCCAATGCTGCTGATGCGCCCCGGCGGCATCCGGTCGGAAAGACGGCCGGCCACCGGCGCGATCAACGCAGTCACGAGCGGCCACGGCGTCATCAGAAAGCCCGTTCGCGTTTCCGAAAGCTTCAGCGTCTGCTCGAAATAGAAAGGCAGCACGATGAACGCCATCGTCTGCGCGGCGAACGAGCAGATCGAGGTCGCCATCGACAGTGAAAACACCGGCATGCGCAACAGGTCGATGGGCAGTATCGGCGTCGCGAGCCGGCTTTCGCGCCGCACGAAGAGAACGCCGACAATCAGCGCGATCGCAACCATGACGATGCCGCGCCACATCGCGCCGGCTTCACTGAATGCGGCGAGACCGGAGATCAGCAGACCGAAGGTGATCGCATTGAGCAGCACGCTCAAGCCGTTCAGGCGGGCACCGGATCTCGGCGTCGCGGGCAACGTGCGCGTGCCGATCAACAGCGCCAGCACGCCGAGCGGCACGTTGACCAGAAACAGCCACTGCCAGTGCGCGACCGACAGAATCGCCGATGCGATGCTCGGCCCCGCCGCCGACGAGACGGCCACGACCAGCGACGTATAACCGACGCCGACGCCGAGCCGCGCCTTCGGATAGATGAAGCGCACCAGCGCGATATTGACGCTCATGACACCGGCCGCACCAAAGCCCTGGAACACGCGGGCGACGGCAAGAAGCGAGAGCGTGTGCGCATTCGCGCAGGCGAACGATGCCAGCGTAAAGAGCGCGAGCCCAAAGCAGTAGACCCGCTTGTAGCCGAGGCTGTCGCCGAGCACGGCAAGCGGCAGCAACGACACCGTGATAGCCAGCTGATACGCATTGACGACCCAGATCGCGTCCGCGGGCGACACCTTGAGATCGCTGCAAATAGTGGGCAGCGCGACGTTCACGATCGAGGTGTCGAGAACCGACATCGTCATCGCAATGGCAATCGCAATGAAAGCAAACGCGCGTTGGGGATTGGGCAGGCCGTCGGTCATTGTGCAAGTGAGTCGAATGAGAATGCTCGCGCGACAGCGCGCGCAGGTGCGCACGTGTCGTCGCGGATGCATTGTTGCAACTCTGACTCGCGGGATCAAGGCAAAGCCAGATACCGGAATGATGGCTACCTGCTTCGCAGCGCCTTCAACGTGGCCTTTTACAGGGAGCGAAGCGCGAAACCGCATGATGATCTGTGCTTCGCGCTCCCGCTCGATGCCCTGCTTCAGGCCATCACGGCGCATCGAATAACATGCATATGCACATTCGCCCTCAGGCCGCCATGCTGGTCACCACGCCGATCACCGCGCGGAGCTCGCCGCCCTGCTCCCGCGCGAGGCATAAACCCTGCATATTCGCTTTGTCGATGCCCTGGCTTGGCGGCTCCTGACCGCGCATCCCAATAGTCGGAATAGTCGGACTAGTTAGGGGTATACATGGATTAGGAGGTGCAACCGCGTTGCACTAACATTTTTGGTGCCGCACGGCGCATATCGAGCGCTTTCAGATCGGGGTTGCACGTCTCCACGCCCAAGTCCCGCGCTGCCCAGCGCATTCCCGGTACCGTTCAGCATCTGCATGCGATCGACCCGACGTCGAGCGCATCGACCAACGAAGAAAAGAACCGGAGGAAGACATGGCACAGCAACGTGATGACGAGCAGAAACACAGCCTTAATGGTTTCAGCGCAGCGCGGCGGGGGCTGATGCAGGGCACGGGATTAGGCGCGGCGCTTTCGCTGATGGGGGCGCTCGGCGGCGCGGGCGGACTGATCGGCACCGCGCAGGCGGCGGAGGCGGCTTTCCCCGCGCACAAGAAGTGGAAGATCGTGTTCGTCAATCACGTCACCACCAACCCGTTCTTCGTGCCCACGCAGTACGGCATCCAGGATGCCTGCTCGCTGCTCAGCATGGATTACCAGTGGACCGGCTCGGCCACTTCGGACGCGGGTGAAATGGTCCGCGCCGTGAACTCGGCGATTGCCGCCAAGGCCGACGCCATCGCGGTGCCGATCGTCGATCCGAGCGCCTTCGACAAGCCAATTCAGGCCGCGCTCGATGCCGGCATTCCGGTGTTCGCCTATAACGCCGACGCGCCGCGCGGCAAGAAGAATCCACGCCTCGCCTATATCGGCCAGGACCTGTATCTCTCCGGCTACCAGATGGGCGAGCGCATCGTGAGCCTCATCGACAGCGGCATGGTCGCGCTGTTCATCGCGACGCCGGGGCAGCTCAACATCCAGCCGCGACTGGACGGTGCGAGCGACGCCATCAAGAAGTCCGGCAAGAAGATCGACATCCAGACCGTGGCCACGGGCGCGACCGTCAACGAGGAGCTGTCGAAAATCAAGTCGTTCTATCTGGGCCACCAGGACCTGAAGGGCATGTTCGCCGTCGATGCGGGCAGCACGCAGGGCGTCGCGCAGGTGATGAAGGAATCGAACCTTCGCGCGAAGGGCGTGCACGGTGGCGGCTTCGACCTGCTGCCCACCACGGTGCAGCTCATTCACGAAGGCCACCTCGACTTCACGATCGACCAGCAGCCCTACGTGCAGGGCTTCTATACGGTGATGCAGGCGTTCGTGTTCCTCTCCTCGGGCGGCCTGGTCGGCCCGGCTGACACCAACACCGGCCTGAAATTCGTCACGAAGGAAACCGTCGAACCGTACCTCAATACCTCGACGCGTTATGAAGGCAAGACCACCAAGCCGCAAATCGTTCCGATGAGCGGCGCAATCAGGTCGTGATGAATACAGTGAACGAAACCAGCAAGATCGAAGCGACCCGCGCGCCCCCGCGCGCGGGGGTTTCATTCGCGTCACACTGGGCGGCCGAGTTGCGTATCCTGCTCGTGGCCGTGCTGCTGGCCGCCTACTTTGAATTCGCGAACCACGATTTCCTGCTCACCAACGCGAGCCTCGTCAACCTTTCGCAGTTCATCGCGCCGGTGGCGATCATCGCGTTCGGTGAAATCATGTTGATGATTGGCGGCGACATCGATCTGTCGGCGGGCATGGTGTTCGCATTCGCGCCGTTCATGATGGTGTTTGCGAACGACGCAGGCGCGCCCATGTGGCTCGCCGTGATCGCGGGGCTCGTGGCCGCGGCGATCGTCGGCTTCGTGAACGGCGCCGTGACGGTGTGGCTGCGGCTGCCCTCGTTCGTCACCACGCTCGGCACGCTCTTTCTCATCAACGGCATCACGCTCACCGTATCGCGCGGTACGCCCGCGCCCACGCCGGGGTCGCCCACGTTCTCGGCGTTCATGGGTGCGTGGGGCTACAGCGAGATCATCTGGACCGTGGCGATCGCCTTCGCGATGCATGTGCTTTTGCGGCATACCCGCTGGGGCCTGCATACGCAGGCCGCGGGCGCGAATCCACTCGGCGCGAGCGAGGCCGGTATTCATGTGAACCGGCTGCGCCTCGGGAATTTCATCATCGCGGCGGTGCTCGCGGGTTTCACCGGCATCCTCGAAGCCTTTCGCATTACCTCGATCGACCCGCAAGCGGGCGGCAATCAGATCATGTTCCTTGCCGTGGCCGCCGCCGTGATCGGCGGCACGCCGCTCACCGGCGGCTCGGGCACCATCGTGGGCGGGCTCATCGGCGCGGCGGTGCTCGGCATTCTCAACGACGGCTTCACGCTCATCGGCATCAACGCGTTCACGTTCAACATTATTCTTGGCGCCGCGATTCTGGCGGCGATGATCTTCAACATCCACATCGGGCGCATTCGCCGCAAGGCAGGGCGCTGATGGACGAATTGCAAACCTCCTCCCCAGGCGCGAATGCCGCGCCCGATGCGCCGCTCGCGCTGCGCGGCGAGAGCCTCGTCAAACGTTTCGGTGCGGTGACCGCGCTCGACGGTGTCTCGCTCACGCTCGGCAATGGCGAAATTCTGGGCGTACTCGGCGACAACGGTGCGGGCAAGTCCACGCTCGTCAAGATCCTCACGGGCTTTCATCAGCAAACGGCTGGCACGCTCTACATCGACGGCCAGGAAACGCTGCTGCGCTCGGTCGATCATGCGCGTTCGCTCGGCATCGAATGCGTGTATCAGGATCTCGCGCTCGCGAATTCGCTGAGCATTTACCACAACATGTTTTTGAACCGCGAGCTCGTGCGGCGCGGGCCGTTCAGGCTGCTCGACCACAAGCAGATGCGCGAGCGAGCGGCGCAATGTCTCGACGATATCGGCGTGCACGTGCCTTCGGTGGATTTGCCCGTGGAGCGCCTTTCGGGGGGGCAGCGCCAGGCCATCGCCGTGGCGCGCGCCGTGCATTCCAATGCGAAGATTCTATTGCTCGACGAGCCGCTCGCCGCGATGGGCGCACGCGAGGCGGGGCTCATCATCGACCTCTTGATGCGCCTGAAGGAAAAGGGCGGCCTATCCATCATCATGATCATGCACAACTATGCGCAGACACTCGATATTGCTGATCGCATCATGTTGATGCAGCGAGGCCGCGTGACGTACGAGCAAAAGAGCGCGCTTACTTCCGTGTCGGAACTCATGGACATCGTGCGACGGGAATACCGGGCAATGCGCTCTACCGGCGCGCATTGAGCCCGTTCCGTTAATCAAGAGGAATGCCCGAACGCGCGGCGCTGGCCGGTTTCAATCTTTGACGCTTTCGAGCCGTGTGAGTTGGTGGAGTTGAGAGCGAGCCCTCGTTGCATACCTGACCGGCGGGTGACACAGGAGTCGAAATACAACGATAAAAGGCCAGCTTTCATCAAACGCAATTGACATGGCTGTCGCCATCTACTGCATATATGAGTCGTCCACCATCGCTTTCTGGCGCTGTCCGATATTGAAAATACTCCGGCAGGCGCTGCATGGGGTAGTGCCATATTGCATGGACGGAGCCTTGGATGGATTACCGAGTCAGCTACGAACACAGCCTCAAAAGCGATCCAGACGCGTTCATCGTTCAGGTCCCATCGCAACTCGTGGAAGGAGTCCCTCCCAACGTTCCTCGAGCACCGCTGCCCGAGTACATAACCTAGCTCATTAGCAATCGCTCGCCGATGATCGGCCGGATTCGGAATCTTCGAGTACTTTGACACTGATCGATCTGCGGACTAGCTTGATACCGGCAAAGGTGCAGACGAAGACTTCTGGCTACGAGAGCGCGTTCGAGCCATGGCCGAAGATCGCGTCTGCACCTGGTGGCACTGCGAAGTGAGCTTGGCGCGCGGGGCGAGTAGATCTTCGATGGCATTCCGTGCAACACAGACCGGCCCACGTGCCCGTGGGAACCCTGGTGTCGGCTCATCATCAGGCAGCCGAAAGAACACCACCGGTTTTGCTTCAATCCTCTGCCGATTTTGAATTTCCGATCGGCCCTATTGTCCGCTTCGCCCCAGTCGGTTTCGCGTCGCTCAAAGTCTTCGCTCGTATCCGCTGGTATTCCCGCTGGTTGACCGGCACGACACCGGGTTTGCCCAGATCTTTCAGGTGGATGCGGTAGGTTTCTCGTGCAGTCAACGCCGCGATTGCAGCGATGATCGTCGCCGCAAAAGTGATTGCGCCGATCGTGAGCGGAATGTTGGCCGCCCCTCCCGGCGGTGCCACGGCAACAAACAGCGCAGGCATCAGCGCCGCGATGGTGATTCCGGTGTTATGTCCGATCGCCACTCCCGTGACCCGATTGCGGGTGCGGAACAGCTCAGGATAGAAACTTGGAAAGACAGCATTGAAACCCTGGTATGCAAGGCCCCACATCAGCACCGCCATAACAATCGCCAGCGGCGCATTATGAATGCTGATGGTATAGAGATAGCCGAACGAAAGCAGGCCGGAGCCGAGCGCACCGACGACCGTTGGGAGTTTGCGGCCGACCTTGTCCGACAGATTGCCGACATAGGGAATCAGGATCACCGCCAGGATGTTGCCGAGCACCGGAATCCACAGGTAGACGTCCGCATGGAAGCCGATACCGTAGGCCGGCTGCACTGCATACGCTGCACCAAAGATCGTCGCCACCACGGGAATAACGGTCGTCAATGACATGCAGGCAACGCGCAACATATCGGCCCAACTGTCGGTGAAGGCCTGGATGATCGGCGACCTGGCAATCTCGCCCTGCTCACCCTCTTCGACAAAGGCCGGTGTCTCATCGACATCGCGGCGAATGTAATAACCCGCGATGATAATAAAAAGACTCAAGATGAAGGGTATGCGCCAGCCCCAGGTATTAAACGCGTCCGTCGGTATATAGTGCGCGAGTGGCAGGAACACAGCCGCAGCCAGAATCTGGCCGGCCTGTACACCCTGCAGCGTGAAACTCGCGAAGAAGCCACGTCGCCCGAACGGGGCGTGTTCAAGCACCATTGAGCTTGCACCTGCGATTTCCCCTGCCACCGCGAAGCCCTGAATCAGGCGCATGACAACCAACCCCGTCGGTGCCCACAGGCCCACCTGCTCATAGGTCGGCAGCAGGCCGACGGCCATGGTCGAGAAGCCCATCATGAACATGCACAGGATCAGCACGAACTTGCGGCCATGGGTGTCGCCCAGGTGGCCCAGCACGAGCGCGCCGATCGGACGCGCCACATAGCCGACACCGTAGGTCGCCAGCGACGCGATGATGGCGATCTTCGGGTCTCCTTTCGGAAAAAAGATTTGTGGAAAGATCAGCGATGCCGCGGTGGCGTAAATAAAGAAGTCGTAGTACTCCAGCGTCGAGCCGATCCAGCCGCTGGCGGCTGCTTTCTTCGATTGGTGCCTGCCTTTCGGCTCGTTATCCATTGGGTTGGCCATGTGTGTCTCCGGGGTGATGGGCCACTTCACTTAACCAATCGCCAGCTTGCCGCGGTCGATGGTTAGCGCGATCGCAAGATGACGACAGTAGGTATGGGCGGTGTGATGGCGATCGATTTCAAGCGGCGAGTTCCTGCTAAACCGGTCGATCGCCCTGTACCGGTTCACTGTCCTTGAAGGCAATATCCTCAAGCAACAGCCTGATCTTTTTAAGCCCGTTGAACTGGCGCCAGGTTTTCTCTGCTTCCTCTATCAGCTTGAATGCCGAGCCGAAGAAGGTTGGTCACGGCATGCAGTTCTGGCTTGAGTAGTCCTGATATCTGTCGGTCCAGCTAGTTGATGAAAGATGTTGGCGATCTGGGTAGCGCCGAAACCTATCAGCGTCGTTTCGAGTCCCAAGCCCGGCTATTTACGACTTTCTGCTGGATTCAACCTTGGCTCCTTCCGTGAGTTGGTCATCCGCACGCCTCATTTATGTAACCCACCAGATAGTTACTTAGCGCGTATACTATGACCCATTCCGCGATCGATCAAGAGGGTTTTCCCGAGGTCCACGCTGCCTTACGTGGACTCGCGTCCCGCCTTTCCTGGCGGGGTTCCGTTCCCGGCTGGCGACGGAAGCAGGCCCAGAAACGCCGTCATCGCCGCCACCGCGTTTTCGAGCAGGTGAAGTCCAGGATGCGTGGTCAAATTTCGTGCTTTCGCGTCTTCCAGGAGGCGCGTTTCTGCAGGTTTCATGATCAGGTCCGCGACGACGGCGTGCGGGCCGGCATCAGAAAGGTCAATCGGCATGAGGTCGTCGGGGCGCATCCCGCATGGCGTCGCGTTGACGACAAGATCATGCGTCGCCTGCGCGCACGCCGGGCGTTCTCGGATGACCGTTCCGCTCCCACGCGCCCGCAATGCCCCCACGAGCTGCTGCAAAGACGCCGTATTGCTGTCGAACAGATCGAGCGACGCAATACCCGCATCGATCAGCGCATGTGCGACCGCCACGCCGGCACCCCCGGCACCGACAATGAGTGCCGACTTGCCACGCACGACATGTCCGCATCTATACAGCCCCTCCACGAAGCCGGCGCCGTCGAACATCGCGCCTGTCCAGGAGCCATCGGCTTCCCGGCGCAGACAGTTGACCGCGCCTGTTTGCTGCGCTGACGCCGACAAACGCGTGGCGCTAGCGGTCGCCTGGAGCTTGTGCGGCACCGTCACGACCACGCCGGCCAGATTGACCACGCCACGCAGTCCGTCGAGAACGGATCCCAGATCCGTGGCCGGCACATGAAACGGTACGAGGGCCGCGTTCATCCCGTGCCGCTCGAACAAAGCATTGAAGATTTGCGGAGACTTCGCCTGTGCAATGGGGTCGCCCAGAATGGCGACAATCCGTGTTTCTCCGTCTATGTGCGTCACTGACGATGCCCTGTGTCGTTGGTGATGCGTTCGATGAATCGTTGCACGCGCAGTGCGTCGTCGCCGGTTGCCAATGGAGCACGGTCCTCGCGAATGGCGGCGAAAAAGTCCTGCAGCAAATCGCGATGGGCCGTGTGCGAAAAGTCCATGGGCTTCGCGCCAAAACCTGACGACGATGGGTCATGGAAGTGGTCGACGCGACCATCATGGAAAAACACGCGCAGATGTCCTCCTTCGAGCACTGCCGTCCCATTCACGCCGATCAGTTCGATACGTTCCGGAAAGCCCGGGTACGCAGCCGTCGTCGCGAGCAGATGACCGGCCGCACCGCTCTCGAATGTGAGTGCAGCGCTCGCGAAATCCTCTGCCTCCATCGAATGCAGGGCAGTTGTTGCGGTTGCGGCCACGACCGATGACACCTCCCCTGCCAGCCACATCAGAATGTCGAGCGAGTGAATAGCCTGCGTCATCAGCACACCGCCGCCGTCGCGCGCATACGTGCCGCGACCAGGCTCGTCGTAGTAAGACTGCGGCCGCCACCAACGCAGATCGACTCCCGCATAGGCGAGCGGTCCGAGTGCGCCGTTTGTTACCAGCGCCGCAAGGCGCTGCACAGCGGGACGGAAGCGGTTCTGGAATACCACGCCAAGCTGTACCCCAGCAGCCCGGCAGGCTTCGACCACACGTTCCGCGCGAGGCATCGATATGTCGAGCGGTTTTTCAAGCAGCACGTGCTTGCGTGCGGCAGCGACCTGCTCGACGAGCTCGAGATGCGTGTATGGCGGCGTAAGCACCAGAACGGCATCGATACATGGGTCGTTCAATACGGCATTGAACGACTCGCTGACGGGAAAGCCGTAAGTGCTGGCGAAGCGCGCGAGCCGTTCCGGCGAACGCCCGACGACGCCCGCCACTTCCACTTCGTCATTCAGTTCGTTCAGGGCAAGTGCGTGAGGCGTAGCAGCCAGCCCGGCCCCAACGATCGCGATTCGAGTCTTGCGCATCCGTACGTCCTTGGCGA
This sequence comes from Paraburkholderia susongensis, assembly GCF_900177725.1. GTDB lineage: Bacteria > Pseudomonadota > Gammaproteobacteria > Burkholderiales > Burkholderiaceae > Paraburkholderia > Paraburkholderia susongensis. The sequence continues at coordinate 235,422 of NZ_FXAT01000002.1, forward strand.
AGGTACTTCAGATGAGTGCTGTCAATTCAGGAACGGCCTCGAACAGATCCTGAGCCAAACCATAATCGGCCACGCTGAAAATCGGAGCTTCCGGATCCTTGTTGATCGCGACGATGACCTTCGAGTCCTTCATCCCCGCCAGATGCTGGATCGCACCCGAGATACCGACCGCCACGTACAGTTGCGGCGCGACGATCTTGCCGGTCTGGCCGACCTGATAGTCGTTCGGCACGAAGCCCGCGTCGACCGCGGCGCGCGAGGCGCCCAGTGCCGCGCCGAGCTTGTCGGCCAGCGGTTCGAGAACCTTGGTGTAGTTCTCGCCGTTACCGAGGCCACGGCCGCCCGACACGATGATCTTCGCGCTCGTCAGCTCCGGACGGTCGAGCTTCGTGACTTCACGGCTCACGAACTGCGAGAGGCCGCTGTCGGCCGCGGCTTCGATCTTCTCGACTGCTGCGCTGCCGCCTTCGGCCGCAACCGCGTCGAAGCCCGTCGAGCGCACGGTGATGACCTTGATCGGGTCAGCCGACTGCACGGTCGCAATCGCGTTGCCCGCGTAGATCGGACGCTCAAACGTGTCCGGCGAATCGACTGCGGTGATGTCGCTGATCTGCGCAACGTCGAGCTTCGCGGCGATGCGCGGTGCGATGTTCTTGCCGTACGCGGTGGCCGGCGCGAGGATGTGCGAGTAGTTCTTCTCCGGGTCTCGCACAAGCGTCAGCACCGTCGCTTCGACGTTTTCCGCGAGACCTTCCGCGAGTTGCGGCGCGTCGGCGAGCAGCACCTTGCTGACGCCCGCGATCTTCGCTGCCGCATCGGCCGCAGCCTGCGCGTTGTGACCTGCGACCAGCACGTGAATGTCACCGCCAATCTTTTGTGCCGCTGCAATGGTGTTCAGCGTCGCGGCCTTGATCGACGCGTTATCGTGTTCTGCTATTACCAGGTTAACCAGATTTGTCATTTGCTCTGTCTCCGCGTTCTACTTAAAGCACCTTCGCTTCGGTCTTCAGCTTCTCGACCAGCGTCTTCACGTCCGGCACCTTCACACCGGCGGAGCGCTTCGGAGGCTCGGCGACTTTCAGCGTCTTCAGACGCGGCGTGACATCGACGCCCAGATCTTCCGGCTTGACGACTTCCAGCGGCTTCTTTTTCGCCTTCATGATGTTGGGCAGCGTGACGTAGCGCGGCTCGTTCAGGCGCAAGTCGGTGGTGACGACTGCCGGCAGCGTCAGCGACAGCGTTTCGGCGCCGCCGTCCACTTCGCGCGACACGGTGACCTTGCCGTCTGCAACGACAACCTTCGAGGCGAACGTCGCCTGCGGCAGGTTCGCGAGCGCGGCGAGCATCTGGCCGGTCTGGTTGGAATCGTCGTCGATGGCCTGCTTGCCCAAGATCACCAGTTGCGGCTGTTCCCTGTCGACGAGCGCCTTGAGCAGCTTCGCGACCGCGAGCGGCTGCAGTTCTTCGCTCGATTCGATCAGGATCGCGCGGTCCGCGCCGATCGCGAGCGCGGTGCGCAACGTTTCCTGCGCCTGCGTCACACCGGCCGACACGGCGATCACTTCGATCGCCACGCCCGCTTCGCGCAGACGCACGGCTTCTTCCACCGCGATTTCATCGAACGGGTTCATCGACATCTTCACGTTCGCAATGTCGACGCCCGTACCGTCCGACTTCACACGGACCTTCACGTTGTAATCGACTACCCTTTTCACTGGCACCAGAATTTTCATGAGCAAACCCTTTCTTCAACAAAGCCGGCGCGAAACGGACCGGATCAAAACTCACTTGATGATCAGTACCTTCGAACGATCGAAAGCCACCGTCACCGCGACAATCAGAATCAGCCCGAACACGATCTGCTGAGCGAACACGCTGATACCGACGAACGTCATGCCCACACGCGCCACCGACACCAGGAGTGCGCCGACGAGCGTCCGGCCGATGCCGCCCGCGCCACCCGTCAACGCCGTCCCGCCGACGATCACCGCGGCGATGGCGGGAAGCAGAAACTGGTCGGCCAAAGTAGGCGACCCGCTTCCCAGCCGACCAGCCATCACGACGCCCGCCAGCCCGGCGAAGAACGACGACGTTCCGAACACGAGGCACTTGGTGACCGACACGCGCACACCCGATGCGATCGCCGCCGGCTCGCCGGCACCAATCGCATCCGTATGGCGGCCGAAGACCGTCGAGCGATGCAGAAACACACAGAACGCGAACACCGCGATGCCCAGCAGGATTTCGTGCGGCACGCCGAACGAGGAACCCGTGGTCCAGCCGAGCGAGGCATTGCGCATCTCGTCGCTGATGCCGATCGAGCGGGTACCGGAGAGCGTCAGGGCAGCCGCCGAGGCGATCCCGCCTACAGCGAGGGTCGCGATGAAAGACGGAATGCGCAGCACAGTCTGGATAACCCCGCTGAGCAGTCCGATGCCAAACGATGCAGCGAGCGCGACGACCGCGGCCATCGCCCCATAACGCGGCAGCAACATGGCGACGATCACGCTGGATAGTGACGCCACCGCCTGGAGCGAAAGATCGATACTGCCGAGCAGCACGACAAAGGTCGTGCCGGCCGCCATGATGAACAGCGTGGAACTGTCGGCGAGCAGGCCGAGTTGCGTCGATGGCGCGAGGAAGCTGGGCTGTGCGATCTCGATCAGCACATACAGCACGATGAGCGCGAGAAAGGGTGCGTTGTCACGCAGTCTGGCCGCGAGTGTTGCGTTCAGTTGTGGCATGTTGACCTCAAACCATGTGTTCGACGATTTCGACTTGCGAGGGCTTATGTCCAACCTCGCACGGCAGGATCTTCTCGGCGCGGCCGTCGCGCATCACCATCACGCGGTGGCTGAGCCCCAGGATCTCTTCGAGCGTGTCGCCGGTCAGCACGACAGCCACACCCTCTGCTGTCAGTTCGCGGATGAGCTGATAGACCTCCTCCTTCGCACCGACATCGAGACCGCGCGTCGGATGATCGAGCACGAGGATTCGGCTGCCTGCGAACCGCCACTTCGCGAGCACCACCTTCTGCTGATTGCCGCCCGAGAGATTGCGGCAGGATGCGTCGGGACCCGGCGTCTTGATGTGCAGACGACCGATCCACTCGTTGGCAAGCGCGCGTTCGCTTGCCTTGTGGACCACACCGGCACGGCTGACCGCCCCCAGACGAGGTAACGTGAGGTTTTGCGCGACGCTCATCTGGGTGACGAGCCCCTCCACCTTTCGCTCACGTGGAACGTATCCGATGCCTAGAGCGACCGCGTGATTCGCCTGCGGCTTAAGACGCGTAGCGCCCACCATCACCTCGCCCGCATCGAGTTTTTCCAGTCCCGCGATGACCCGGCACAGTTCCTCGCGGCCAGACCCGACCACCCCCGCCACGCCAAATACCTCGCCGCAGTGAATGTCAAAGGACACGTCGTTGAGCACATGACCCAGTGAAGCATTGCGCACCGACAACGCCACGTCCGGGCGGCAGGGTTTTTGCAGGTTCTCGCGGTAATACTCGCTGTGCAGGGACCGGCCGACCATCAACTCGTGAAGCTTCGTCACCGACGCATTGCCCGAGGACATTTCGGACACGACCTTCCCGTCCTTCATCACATACACCCGATCGCTGAGCGTCAACAGTTCATCGAGCCGGTGCGAGACGAATACGAACGATGCTCGCGACTTGAGTTCGCGCACGAGCCCAAACAGGATCTCGATCTCCTCGGCCTCGAGCACCGAGGTCGGCTCGTCGAGCAGGATGATTGGCGTGCCGCCGGTCCGGCTCGCGAGCGACAAGGCCCTCGCGAGTTCCACCATCTGCCGTTGACCAAACGACAGGTCTTCGCACAGCGCGAGCGGATCGACATCCAGATGCACCGTGGCGAGTTCCTTCTTTGCCGCCCGCTTGAGCTTAGTCCAGTTCACCCGGCCGAATGTGACGAACGCTTCTTCGCGCCCCAGGAACAGGTTCTCGGCGACCGTCAGATTCGGCAGGATCGATTGCTCCTGATAGACCATCGCGATGCCCTTGGCGGTCGCGTCGCGCGGATTGCGGATCACGAGCGGCTTGCCGCCGAGCTCGATCTGGCCGGTGTCCTGGCGGTACGCGCCGGTCAGCAGCTTCATCAGTGTGGACTTGCCCGCGCCGTTCTCACCGATCAGACCGACGATCTCGTTCGGCCGGATTTCGATGGATACGTCGTTCAGGGCAAGCACACCGGGAAATCGCTTGGTGATGTTCTTGAGTGACAGCATGTCTCTTCTCCTCATGGATCACTTGACGATGCGCCGGCGCGAGCGATTGAGCGCAAGGGTCACGGCGGCGATGATCAATACGCCCTGGATACCCTGCTGCACGTAGGGCGGGACGCCGAGCAGCACCATGCCATTGCCGAGCACGACCACGATCAGCGTGCCGATCAATGTGTTCATCGGGCTGCCATTGCCGCCTGCGAGCGACGTGCCGCCCACCACGATCGCGGTAATCGCAACGAATAGCTGACCGTCGGCGATACGCGCATGCCCCTGCCCGTATTGCGCGACGGCCAGGATGCCCGCCACGCCATAGAAAGCGCCGGCCAGCGAGAAGACCGCCATGCGCACGCGTGAGATTCGCACCCCACTCAGCCGCGCCAGATCCTCACCGCCGCCGATCGCCAAGGTATGACGGCCGAGCAGCGTGTGCTTGTAGATGAACCATGCGACTCCAAGAACCAGCACCGCGATCCAGACCGACAGAGGCAGGCCCAGATAGCGCGTGATCGCGATGGCACGCAACGACGGGTCGCTCACGCGGATCGTGTTCCCGGATAACCACGCAGTCCCGATTCCCGTTGCGACAAAACCAATCGCCAACGTCGTGATGAACGAGGGAATGCGCAGGAACACGTGCAGCACGCCATTGACGAGACCCAGTACCGCGCCCGCGGCGATGGCCACTGCCAGCACCCAAAGACCAAAGTGGTTGTCGTTGTACGAGTTCTCGACCAGCATCGACACCGCAATCGCCGCGACCGCGACAATGCCTTCGGCCGACAGGTCGATGCTACCCAGTTGAATGACGAACGCCGCGCCTAGAGCGATGGTGAGCGGAATCGCGGCACCCACCGCGATCCGCGACAGATTCATCGGATCAAAGAAATCGTGATTCAGCGCACCGATGCAAAGACCGAGCGCCACCAGCACCAGGAGCGGTGCAAATCGTCGCACGAGTGCCTGCTTCGATACGATCGGAGTCCCGGTTGTTGTGGGTATGGCCTGCCGGGTGGGCGCTGCGGTCAGCTTGTTCATCGATACACCACCGGACCCGCAACGCGGGCAAAGAGATTGTTCCAATCGGCACCTGGCGCAAGCGCATGCTTCATGACGTCCTGGACGTTCGCCTTGGTCACGAACGTTGCCTTGCAATAGGACTCCCGATGATCCTTGGGCAACGCGGCCACATCGATCTTCTTTTCCTTCGCCTGCAAACCCATCGACAGACCGATTCCACCCAGCCAGTACGGATCCCAGTCGACCGACGCGATCAGTTCACCGGCCTTGATCGCACTCAGACCGGGTGGCGTGCCGTCCATGCCGGTGACGGGCATCTGGCCAGCGAGGCCTTCGGCGCGCAGTGCCTCGATCGCGCCGAGCGCCATATCGTCATTCGCGGCCCACACGCCCTTGATCCTCGCGTTGAAACGCGTCATCCAGGCCTGCATGATCGGAAAGGCCTTTTGTGAACTCCAGTCGGCGACCTGGAAGTCGAGTAGCTGGATGCCGGGAAACTTCTTCAGCGCCGCGTCGAGACCTGCCTTGCGCTCGATCGCCGGCACGTTACTGAAAATGCCGCCGAGCGCAACGACGCCGCCCTTGCCGCCCATCTGCCTGAACAACTGCGTAGCGGTTTCTTCCCCATATGCGACGCCGTCGTACGAAAGGTGAGCAACATAGTTCGGATTGAAGTCCCACGGATGCAGATCTTTAGGCTTGTTCCAGATCGTTGTCACGAACGCGCCCGCCTTCGAGCACGCTTCGACGATCACACGCGCGTCGGCCGAATCGTTCGGGTCGACGTTGAGCACGAGATTGCCTCCCGTTCTTTGCAGCAGCGCGCGAATGTCGGCGATGCCCTATTCGGAACTTCCTTCGGTCGTGAGCGGCACATACGGCAGCCCCACACTCGCTGCAAAGCTCTGCGCGCCCTTGTTGAAAGCCGCGTAGTACGGGTTGGTGAGTGACCGGAAAGAACAGGCCAGGGTAGTTTGCCCCGCGCCGAGCGACAGGCGCGAAATGCCGCTACCGGCCATGGCAAACGCGGCGCCTGCGCCGAGCTTCATGAAGTCCCGGCGAGAAACGGCCGAGCGGTGGTCTTGACTGGACATGGTGTCTCCTATGAATGACTGACTATTCACGAAATAAATATACAGATAGTTACTCACTCCGCAGATAACCTGGTTACCCGGGGCCTCTCTCAGGTGCTCACTGGCGCCATCTAATTAATCCACCGTCGCCGCGCTGTCGCGCATCCGGCGACCCGCGTGAGCGGCCAACTGACCCGCGACCGGCGCCTGATCCGCCACGCGCCCGCGAATCAGGTCCGAGGCTTTCTCCGCGATCATCAGCGTCGGGGCATTGGTGTTGGAGCTGACGATACGTGGCATCACGGACGAATCCGCAACGCGCAGGCCCTCGATACCGCGCACGCGCAACTGCGGATCGACCACCGACATCTCGTCCACGCCCATTTTGCAAGTGCCGACCGGGTGGTAGCCCGTGCGCCCATATTGCTTCGCATATTCCTCGTATTGCGCCTGCGTGCGCACGGCATCTCCCGGGAAGTGCTCGCGCCTGATGTACCTGGAAAGTGCGTGCTGGCTCATGATTTCGCGGCTCTGGCGAATACCCTCCACCGCCACCTTCAGGTCATACGGATCGCGAATGTAGGCGGGATCGATGACCGGCGCATCGGTGGGATCAGCACTGTTGAGCGTCACGCTGCCGCGGCTGTTCGGGCGCAGGAAGTACGAGTTCAGCGTGCAACCCGAGCCCGAAGGCACCGGCGGCACACCGGCTTCCACTCCGGCGCCCGGCAGGAAGTGAAACTGGAGATCGGGGGTCGGCACATCGCTGCTCGAGTACCAGAACGCTCCACCTTCGGCGATGTTCGATGTGACGGGTCCTTTGTTGAACATTTTGTATTCAAGACCGGCGAGCAGCATCATGTGCTTCTTTGCATACTTGTCGAGGCTGTAGGGGCCGTTGAGCTCGTACACGATGTCGATATCGAAATGATCCTGCAGGTTCGCACCCACACCATCGAGCGCATGCACAGGCTTGACGCCCACACGTTCGAGATCGGCTGCACGACCAATGCCTGAGAGCATCAGCAGCTTTGGAGAGCCGATCGCGCCCGCCGTCACGATCACCTCGCGCTCGGCGCGTGCCACGACGACATTCGAGCGCGCGTGCTGATCGGCGAATTCGACACCCACTGCGCGCCCCTTCTCGATCACGATGCTCGACACCAGGCAATTCGTCTTCACCGTCAGATTGCTACGCGAGCGGGCCTGCTGAAGATAGCCGACCGCTGCGCTACAACGCCGGCCGCCGCGCTGGGTGACCTGATAGACCCCGACGCCCTCCTGCTGCGCACCATTGAAATCGCTGTTGTAGGGCAAACCCGCTTCCTGGCCGGCCAGCACGAAGGCCTTGGTGAGCTCATTGACGCTGATGAGATCGGATACACCCAGCGGTCCGCCGATGCCGTGATATTCGTTGCACAGGCGCTCGTTGTCCTCCATGCGGCGCAAGTATGGGAGCACCCCGTCGCGAAAGCCCCAGCCGGTGCATCCGTCGCGTTCCCAGCCGTCGTAGTCGGCTGGCTGGCCGCGCGTGTACACCATCGCATTGATGGAGCCGCCGCCGCCGAGCACGCGACCCTGCGCGAACGGAATCTGTCGCCGTTGCGTTTCCGCCGCCGCCACCGTGCGATAGCCCCATGTCAGCGGGCCGCCCGTCATCTTGAAGAAGCCGACCGGCATATGGATGTAGGGGTCGGTATCGGCGGGACCGGCTTCGAGCAACAGCACGCGGCTGCTGGCGTCTTCGCTCAGACGCGCTGCCAGCGCACAGCCCGCCGCGCCACCACCCACGATCACATAGTCATACATTGCTGTCTCCGATTCTGTGTTCTGCAGCCACGTCATCTCGCGTGGCTCCCACTTTCCAGGCGGTGCCTGGCGACCGCTTTCGTTGAGAAAAAATCGCCTTACGACATCCAGCGCGGCCGATTGCCGAGCTGGACATGCACCGACTTGAGTTCCGTATATTCCTCGACGCCATAGCGTCCCGTCTCGCGCCCGATACCGGATTGCTTGACACCGCCGATCGGCAGTTCAGGACCGCCGGTGATCGTGCAGTTGACCCAGATGCGCCCAGCTTGCACGTCGCGAAAGCTTCTGATAGCGCCCTCCAGATCACGGGTCCAGATGCTCGCCGCAAGACCGTACGGCACGCCGTTCGCCAACTGGATTGCCTGCTCGAAGCTCTCGAACGAGGTGACCGACAGCACCGGCCCGAAGATTTCTTCCTGCGCGAGCGTGCTTGCGGGCTGCACGTTGCGAAATACCGTCGGCTGGATGAAGAAGCGCTCGCCTTCGCTGCTGGCGGTGCCGCCGCAGACGAGCTGCGCGCCGTCGCGCATGCCCGCGTCGATAAAGCCGCGAATCTTGTCGAACTGACGCGCTTCAACAATGGCGCCGACGTGATTGGACGCATCGAGCGGATCGCCGACGCACACTTTTGCAAGCACAGCCTGCACGCGCTCCACGAGTTCCTGCTCGACCGACCGATGCACGACGAGCCGGCTGCCCGACACGCAACACTGACCCGCGTTGAAGGCGATACCGAACGCAATGGCATCGGCTGCGTCGTCGAGATCAGCGTCGGCGAAGACGATCTGCGGATTCTTGCCGCCCAGTTCGAGCCCGACCTTTTTCATGTTGCCGCCGGCGGCGTTTAGCACCGCGCGGCCCACCGGCGTCGAACCGGTGAACGAGATCATGTCGACGTCCATGTGCTCCGCGAGCGCCTGACCGACCACCGAGCCGAGCCCGGTCACCACGTTGACCACGCCATCGGGCAGGCCGGCTTCGGTGAGCAGCGCGGCAAGCTTGAGCGTCGTGGTCGAAGTCAGTTCCGCCGGCTTGACGACCACCGTGCATCCCGCGGCCAACGCGAACGGCAAACGCTCGGAGAGAATGAAGAACGGAAAATTCCATGGTGTGACGATGCCGACCACACCGACCGGCTGCCGTACGACCAGTCCGAACATGTCGGCGCCGAGCGTGTCATGCGAGTCGCCGTGCACCACGCGAGCAAGGCCCGCCGCATATTCCCAGATACCGGCCGCCGCGGTGACTTCGCCGCGCGACTGGCCGATCGGCTTGCCGCTTTCGAGCGTCTCGAGATAGGCCAGCGTCTCCACATTGTCGCGGATCAGTTGCGCCGCTTTGAGCAGAACCGTCGCGCGTTGCTCGCCGGGCAGCCGCGACCAGCGGCCATCGTCGAATGCGCGCCGCGCGGCGGCGACCGCGACGTCGAGATCGCCACGCGTCGCCCGCGTCGTAGCGGTCACCGGCACGCCGTGGCCGGGGCTCTTGCGCGTGAGCCATTCACCAGCCCCGCCTGGATAGTCCTTGCCATCAATGAACATCGACGTGCGCACCGGCTCGCCCGGCAGGCGCAGCGAAGCCGCCAATTCACTCAAGTTCTCCATACCGCCCTCCCAAATAAGCTTTTCACGGTGATGCGCAAAATCGTCGTACGGCAAGACAGCATCACCATCGCGTGTTCCGGCGCCCGTATTGCACCATCCGGTTACTTCCTGACAACATGCAATCTGGTTTATAGTCACCGACATGGGCGCTGGCCGACCTGTGCCCCAAACCCTCTTCTTTCGACAAACCCATGACCCTAACCACCACCGCCCAGCGTCGCGCAGCGAAACCCGAACAAGCGGTCGTGACGCGCCAACCCAAGCAGCGAGACCCGGAGGTGACGCGGGCTCGCATCCTCGAAGCCGCGAAAAAAGAATTCGCGAAGTTCGGTCTGGCCGGAGCCCGCGTTGAAGCGATTGCGACGCGCTCCAAAGCCAACAAGCGGATGATCTATCACTACTTCGGCAGCAAGGAGGAGCTCTTCGTCGCTGTACTCGAAGATGCCTACGCTGATATCCGCTCGGCGGAACTCAACCTGCATCTCGACCATCTTTCGCCGGAGGAGGCACTCGTTGCCCTCACCACCCATACGTGGAACTACTACCTTCGCAACCCCGAGTTCATGACGCTCGTCAACAGTGAAAATCTTCATAAGGCACGTCATGTCAAGAAATCTGAGCGGTTCAAGGAACTGCACCACGATTTCATCTCGATGCTGCAGCGCATCCTCGATCGTGGCGTCGAAGCCGGGGCGTTCCGAAGCGGTGTCGATGCGCGGCAGCTGCATATCACCATGGCCGCGATCGGCTACTACTACCTGACCAATCGGTTCACGAGCGGAGTCATCTTCGAGATCGACTTCATGGATAAGGCAGCCCTGAAAAGCCGGCTCGACTTCAACATCGAGACCATCCTCCGACTCGTACGTCCCTGAGCGTTCTGACGCAGGGAGCGCATAGCACCGTTCCCCGCGCCGCAGCGTTACCTCATGCAACCTTCTCGCGGCTCTGCGAGGCATCGATTTTCGTCCGGACCAGCACTGCCTCGTCGACGAGCGGGCGAAATGCCATTCGCGCCAACACATCGCGCTCGACATCAACGCCTTCCGCGACCTCGATCAGACGCACGCCGTCCGCTTCGAGACGAAACACCGCGCGCTCGGTCACGTACAGCACTTCCTGCCTGCTTCGGCGTGCCTGCTCGCCGCTGAACGTGATGTGCTGCACGCGCTCGACGAGCTTCGACACACTGCCTGGCGAGACGATGTTCAAACGCGCTCCAACTTGTTCAACCGCTAGACCCTTTGCCTCGAAACTGCCGCAAAACACGATCTTGCGAGCCCCCTGCGTGATATCGATGAAGCCACCCGGCCCCACCACCGTCGAGCCGAGCTTCGAGACGTTGATGTTGCCCTCGCCATCCATCTCGCCCATGCCAAGGAAGGTGACGTCGACGCCACCGCCGCTGTAGAAATCGAACTGATCGACACTCGACAGGATGGCGTCCGCGTTGCGTGCCGTGCCGAACATGGGACCATCGAGCATCGCGCCGTTGTGAATGCCCTGCTCCACCGATCCCCAGAAAGTGCCAAGCCGCCCCTGTTCCGCCAACAAAGCGGGGATGCCGCCCGGAATCCCAAAGCCGAAATTTGCCGACTGTCCGGCGTGCAACTCGGCCGCCGCGCGCGCGGCGATGATGCGGCGGATGCCCGTCGGCGCTTCGTAGAAGCCTTCGCCAATGGCACATTGCGCCTCGCCGCTTAGCGCCGGATCGTAATCCGACACCACGCATTGCACCTGCTCCGGCGTTTCGACGAGCGTATCGACGAGGATGCCTGGAATGCGCACGAGCCTCGCCGGTACGTAGCCGGCAGGCGCGCGCTCCTTCACCTGCACGATCACGCGGCCACCACAGTTATGGGCCGCGAGCGCGGCGGCGTAGACATCGAGATCGGCTGGCTCGCGGCGCAGCGTCACGTTGCCGCCCTCATCGGCCGACGAGCCTCGCACGATCGCGAAATCCACCTTGAACGGCTTGTAGCGAAGGTATTCTTTCCCGTCCAGTTCGATCAGTTCGACCAGGTCCTCGGTCGCACGCTCGTTGATTTTTCCGCCATCGAGACGCGGATCGACGAAAGTGCGCAAGCCTACGTGCGTGACGAGCCCCGGGCGCCCCGCGCCGATTTCCCGCAACAGCGTGGAAATCACGCCAGCCGGAAAACTGTAAGCTTCGAAAGCGCCGTCCTTCGCCATCTGCTGCATCGCCGGCGCCCAGCTCCAGTGCCCGCCGATCACGCGCCTGACCATGCCGGGATGGGCGAAGCGCCCAAGTCCGCTGCCCTTGCCGTCGCCGATGCCGAGCGCGTGCACCACCGTCAGATCGCGCGGATGCCCCGTCTCGAAAAAACGCTGCTCGAGCTTCGCGAGCACGGCGTCCGGCTCGAGCACACCGCCACCGTTACTGGCCAGCGCGATAGTGGCGCCGTCAAAAATCTGCCCGACCGCGTCCGCAGCCTCCGTCCACTTACTCACCACACCCTCCATTCAGATTGGCCGCAAAACACGTTGACAGCGGCCTTTCGTTGGTCTTAAATAACCATCCAGATGGTTACTTGTTGCGAATGTTGGCACACGAAACCTCTGAATTCAAGCGGAATTTCGCGGCGCTCGGGTTTACCTTCACAGCGCGCAACACCGCAAACATCAGGTCAACCAATATCCATGGAGACAGCATGAAGCTCTCAGAAACGCACGAGCAGATCCGCGCTACCACACGGCGTTTTGCGCAGGAAGTGATCCGCCCTCTGGCCGAGGAACTGGATCGTGAAGAACGCTTTCCGGCGGAGATTTACAGGCAGATGGGCGAGCTTGGTCTGTTCGGCATTACGGTGCCGGAGGCGTTCGGCGGCGCCGGGCTCGACGTCACCGCCTATGCGCTCGTGATGGAGGAGTTGTCGCGCGGGTACGCGTCGGTCGCCGACCAATGTGGCCTGCTCGAACTGGTCGGCACGCTGCTGAGCGTGCATGGCAGCGACTCCCAGCGCGCGAAATACATGGAGCCGTTGTTGCGCGCCGAACTCCGGCCGGCTTACTGCATCACAGAATCGGACGCGGGCACGGACGTCTCCGGCATTCGCACCACGGCGACACTCACCGCCGACGGATGGGAACTGAGCGGCGCCAAGCTCTGGATTCACAACGCACCGGTCGCCGATCTCGCCTTCGTGCTGGCGCGCACCGACCCGGCGGCGGGCAAGCGCGGCATGAGCATCTTTATCGTCGACTGTCATCTGGCGGGCGTATCGAAGGGGCCGAAGGAACACAAGATGGGACAGCGCGCCTCACAAGTCGGCGAGCTGCATTTCGACCGCGTGAAGCTGCCGCACGACGCCTTGCTCGGACAGACAGGCCGGGGTTTTCACATGATGATGAGCGCACTCGACAAGGGCCGGGTCGGCATTGCCGCACTGGCCGTCGGGATCGCGCAGGCGGGGCTGGAGGCCGCGCTGGAGTATGCGCAGACCCGCAAGCAGTTCGGCACCCACATCGCCGAGTTTCAAGGGATCCAGTGGATGCTCGCCGACATGGCGAAGGATATTCAAGCCGCGCGGCTGCTCGTGCACGATGCGGCCGAACGCCTCGAAGCCGGCGACCGCGCAAGCATCGCCTGCTCGATGGCCAAGTGCTTCGCCGGCGACACGGCGGTCAAGCACAGCGCCAACGCGGTGCAGATCTTCGGCGGCAGCGGCTACATTCGCGGCTACGAAGTCGAACGGCTCTATCGCGATGCGAAGATCACGCAGATCTATGAAGGCACGAACCAGATCCAGCGCACGATCATCGCGCGTGACCTGATCGCCAACGGAGCGTCGTTATGAGCGCCCGCCCCGTTGCACTTGTCACGGGCAGCCGGCGCGGCATCGGTCGGGCGATTGCAGTCGAGCTCGGTCGCGCCGGATTCGATGTGGCGCTCACCGATGCGGCGGCATCCGACGAGCTCGATCGGGCTGTTGCCGAAGTCGAACAGACGGGTGCCCGCGCGATCGCGGTCGTGTCCGATCTCGCCAACATCGACTCGCATCAAGCCACGCTGCTCGATATCGAAGCGCGGCTCGGCGGGCCGATCGATTGCCTCGTGAACAATGCGGGCGTATCGGTGATGTCGCGAGGCGACCTTCTCGATGTGACGCCTGAAAGTTTCGATCGTTGCATTGCCGTCAATACGCGCGGCACCTTCTTTTTCATGCAAGCCTTCGCCAGGCACTTCCTCGCCCGCACGCGCGCCAGCGTTGCGTCCCATCCGAGCGTCATCACGATTACTTCGTCAAATGCGGTCGCCGCTTCGCCTTTACGCAGCGAGTACTGCGTGTCAAAGGCGGGGCTGTCGATGGCGACCACGCTGTTTTCACTGCGGCTCGCCGAGCACGGCGTCAGCGTCTACGAGGTGCAGCCAGGACTGATCGAAACGGAGATGACCGCACCCTCTCGCGCCCGCTACGACGCCCAGATGGAGCAAGGCCTCACGGCCATCACGCGCTGGGGTACCCCGCAAGAGGTGGCGACCACCGTGCGCACGCTCGCGACAGGCGGCCTGCCCTACAGCGTTGGACAGGCCATCCGTGTCGACGGCGGCCTCCTCGTGACCAAATACTGATACGCATATGAACCTGACAATCAACCTGCCGACAACCCTCGGCACGATGGAAAGCTACCGCCTGCAAGGCAAGCCGCTCGACGTTCGCGTACCCACTCGAGCGTTCAACCGCATCGCCTATTCGGCCGCCCATGTGGTGGCCGATCCCCTGCGTGCAGGTGAACTGAACGCGGCGCCCGCAATCGACTGGGAACGCACACTCAAATACCGCCGCTATCTCATCAAGCAAGGCCTTGGCATCGCTGAGGCGATGGATACCGCGCAACGCGGCATGGGTCTGCCCTGGAACAGCGCACTCGAATTAATCACGCGCACGGTCGAAGGCACGCGTGATATCCCCGGCGCGTTGATCGCATCGGGATGCGGCACGGATCACGTTGCACTCAATTCGATCACGAACTGCGATCAGGTGATCCGCGCCTACGCGGAGCAACTCGAAGCCGTGCAACGCGTGGGCGGTCGCGTGATCCTGATGGCAAGCCGCGCACTGGCCCGCGTGGCGCGCTCGCCAGACGACTATCGTCACGTCTACCGCGAAGTGCTGGCGATGTGCGATCAGCCGGTGATCCTGCACTGGCTCGGCGAGATGTTCGATCCGGAGCTTGCCGGATACTGGGGTGCGTCGGACTACGAGAGCGCGGCACAGGTCTGTCTCGACGTGATCGGCGACAGCGTCGATCACGTCGACGGCATCAAGATATCGTTGCTCGATGACGCCAAGGAAATCGCCTTCCGCCGGCAACTGCCGCCCACCGTCAAGATGTACACCGGCGATGATTTCAACTATCCCGATCTGATTGCAGGTGACGATGCCGGATACTCGCACGCGCTACTCGGCATCTTCGATGCGATCGCTCCAGCCGCATCGCAAGCGCTTGACGCGCTCGCCGCCGACGACCTCGAAACGTTCCATGCGCTGCTTGCGCCGACGGTGCCGCTGTCGCGCCACATCTTCCGTGCGCCGACGCAATACTACAAGACCGGTGTCGTGTTCCTGGCTTATCTGAACGGATTTCAGGACCACTTCTTCATGCTGGGTGGCCATCATGGCATGCGCCCGCCCGCCTATCTCGCGGATGTATTCCGCCTGGCCGACCAGGCGGGCCTGCTGCGCGATCCGGCCGACGCAATCGTGCGTGTACGCAAGGTCATGGCATCACTCGGCTGCGGAGACTGACGACGAGCTCGAAAGTGGGATTCGCGGACTACTCGTCGTCGATATCGATCTGGAAAATCATGAGAAACCTCAAGGGAAAACTCGACCTGTGCGCCATCAACACCGCGACGTTCGGTCATCGCGAACCGCTCAGCTGCACAATCGACCGTATCGCCAGAGCGGGGTTTGGCGGCGTCGCACCGTGGCGTCACGAGGTGGAGAAGGCGAACGTTGCCGAAATTGCGAAGCAGATCAAGGCGCTCGATCTGACGGTCACCGGCTACTGCCGTTCCACGTACCTGCCGGCGGCGACGCATGCTCAATTCGTTGCGAACATCGACGCGAACAAGGCCGCATTGCGCGACGCCGCGACGCTCGGCGCGCGCTGCTTCGTGATGGTGGCCGGCGGCTTGCCTGAAGGCAGCCGCGATCTGAGCGGCGCGCGCGCGCAGGTCCGCGATGGTATTGCGGAGCTGCTCGAAACGGCTCGCGATTGCGGCGTGCCGCTCGCGCTCGAGCCGCTTCATCCGATGTACGCTGCCGACCGCGCTGTGCTCAATACACTGGCGCAGGCACTGGACATCTGCGATGCGCTCGATCCCGGGCGCACTGGCTTTCTCGGTGTCGCCGTCGACGTCTATCACTGCTGGTGGGACCCTGCCCTGCAGGCGTCGATTGCGTCGGCTGGCAACGCCGGTCGCATTCTTGCGTACCACGTATGCGACTGGCTGCGCGAAACCCGTGATCTGCTGCTCGACCGGGGCATGATGGGCGACGGGGTCGTTGACCTTGCCGCAATGCGTGAAAGCGTCGAACGTGCCGGTTACGACGGGCTGGTCGAGGTCGAGATATTTTCGAAAGAGAACTGGTGGCGCCGCGATCCGGATGAAGTGCTTCGCATCTGTGCCGAACGGCTCCAGAGCGTATGTTGATCAACACAGCGAACGGCACGAGAGGAACGACCATGCGCGACATGATCCGATGGGGCGTACTCGGCGCCGCCAGAATCGCCGACAATTTCGTGGTGCCGGCAATCCAGAGATCTGGCAATGGCCGTGTCGTCTGCGTGGCTGCCCGCGATGGCGAGCGCGCAGCAGCGTTCGCAGCGAGACACGGCATAGCGGGCTCGTGCGCGAATTACGATGAAGTCATCGCGAACGAATCGGTCGATGCCGTGTACATCCCGTTGCCGACGGCCAGTCACTTCGAATGGTGCCGGAAGGCGCTTCTCGCGGGTAAGCACGTACTGTGCGAAAAGCCGATCGCAATGACCGCCTCGCAGGTCCGCGAACTGATCGCGATTCGGGATGCGACCGGGCTCCTGTGCGGTGAGGCGTTCATGGTCGCGCATCATCCTCAATGGGCGTTCGTGCGCGAACGTATCGCCGATGGATCGCTCGGCGATCTCGAACTCGTGGAAGGCTCCTTCACCTACTTCAACGACGATCCCAAGGCGCTCAAAAACGATCTCGCACTCGGAGGCGGCGGCGTGCGGGACATCGGCGTCTACCCGGTCGTGACGACGCGCATCGCGACCGGTGCGGAACCACTCTCGGTCCGAGCAGACATCGCGATCGACCCGCGCTATGGGACCGACAGGCTCGCGGTTTGCGATCTGACATTTCCGGGATTTCGTCTGAACTTCTACTGCGGAACCCAGCTCGCGCGACGTCAGCATATGACTTTCCACGGTTCCAAGGCCTGGCTTTCGCTGGATGCGCCGTTCAATCCGGGTGTGTACGCCGAGGCCAGAATCAGGATTCGCTCCGATCTTGACGGGAAAGTCGAGACAATCGATTTCGGCAACATCGACCAGTATCAGTTGATGGTGGAGAATTTCGCCTCGGTGTTGCTCGGGCATAACAGGTCAATCGCATTTTCGCTCGAAAACTCACTCGGCAATCAACTCATCATCGACCAGATCCTCGAACAGGCGAGGTGCTAGCGTGCCCACGACGAAAGGCGAGACACGTATGACCGATGTTCAGAAACTTCGCGAGGTTCGCGCACTGGCTGCCGCATGCGCCAATGCCGAGGACGCCTCTATATGGCGATGGTTCTCCGCACTACTGGAGGGCGGGAAGATTCGCTGGTGTTTGTCCGCCAATGGATGGCTCATCAGCGTCAACCACCGGCATGTAGCGACCGCCACGTCTTTTGACGAGGCGATTCGAACTGCGAAGGCACGATCCGACTTCTTGCCTACGTGATATTAGCGCGGCTTCCGCCCATCGCGCGACATTCGCCACAAAAGTTCATGACATGACAACGAACAGAGAATTTCATTGCGACAAGTTGGTGCGGTTCCAGCACTGCGATCCTGCGGGGATCGTGTTTTACCCTCAGTATTTCGTCCTGTTCCACGAAGTGCTCGAAGACTGGTTCAATGACGGGCTAGGCGTGGACTACGCGCGGTTCATCGGAACCGAAGGGCTTGGCATTCCAACAGTCAACATCCAGGCCGAGTTCGTCGCGCCAAGCAGACATGGCGAGACCCTGCGGTTTGCCTTGCGGGCAAGGGAGATCGGAAGAAGTTCGATCAAGCTGGACGTCACGGCGTGCGTGGGCTCAGAGTTGCGCGCAAAGGTTGAACAGACCGTCGTACTGTTTTCGCTGAAGAATCAGTGTTCGGTCGCGGTGCCGCCGGCCCTTAGAGAACAGATGCTGCGGTTCTCGACTCGTGAATAAACTTCGCCGCTTTCTTGTCCGCATTTGCAGTTGACTTCGACACCTTCAGCGGACGAAGTCTGTTGCCGCCGGCACGGAAATAAATCAGTTGCCGATGTGCAGATGCACGCGTATGTGTTGCTTGCAAGAGACGGGCTCAAACTGAAGCCTGGCGTACGGACCGGATTCAATCGGTTCCTACATGAGAGAAGTGGATGAGAACAACAATCGAAAAAAGGCCCGGAGATCCGGAGAGTCCTTATACGCTCCGAACAGCAGAGGATGCAATTGCCCATCTAGAACGGATCCTGTCGTCGGGTGGCGCAAATGTGTTAGCGACCCTAAGCCACCACCGCAAGAAACCTTGAAATCTCGG
The DNA here is from genome assembly GCF_900177725.1 of Paraburkholderia susongensis. Lineage (GTDB taxonomy): Bacteria > Pseudomonadota > Gammaproteobacteria > Burkholderiales > Burkholderiaceae > Paraburkholderia > Paraburkholderia susongensis. Next base: position 253,972 of record NZ_FXAT01000002.1, read on the forward strand.
GTTTGTCGGGTACTACCATCCGTCACCTGGGAACCGGGCTGCGCCGGAAAGAGGCGACTGACTCCAGTTTTATGTAATAGGCAGCGCTCCACAAGCTTCCTATCATCAACACCAAGGTCTGCGAATCGGCCTTCCAACGTCAAAACTTGCAATCACGGTGTCGTCCGGGCACTCATGCCTTGACGATGATGGTTATGACACCAGGAGGGATGCCATGCCCGAAGCGATACCTTCCGACCGGACCTGGTCGTACATCACCGCCCTGCTTGCGGGAAGCCTTCATCCTCTTTACGTTCATCAGACCACCGGCCCGAGATGCAACCCGGTATCGCATCGACGTACCAAAGTCACCGTAGTCGAGCGGCACGGACCCTCAAGTGTTGTCGTCTCCTGGTGCGACCCGACAGCCTGTTGCTATTGGGATCAGATATGGCGGCGCTGCCGCGCACGCAAGCGCGGGTTTTGCGCACTGACAGGAGTCCAGATTGTCGCCGGTGACGATGTCTTTCGCCCGCGACGGGCGTCCCCATCTCCCCGGAACATTGATGCGATGATTCTCGCGTCCGTAATGGAGACCATACCGCTTGGTGAGCTTGTCTGAAGCTTGTGAGGAAGTTTCGATGACAGCTCGTCGCGCGACCCTCGATGCGTCCCTGGCTGGGAGACAAAGCATGCAAAAGATCCTTGTTGCGGGCCCGACTTTTCCGGACGTGATCGAACGCCTCAAACGGTATTTCGAGGTCGACTGGAATAACCGTGAGGCGCATCCGCGCGGCCGGGCTCGACCGGCTCCTGGCGGCGAAGACTTCCGCGGTACAAACCCTGAACAACTCTTCGCCACGGCGATATAGCACGTGCTTCATCGGCACGCTAAAGGCCGTGAGCGCACGCGAGAAGATCGCATTTACCGGGGACCTGCGCCGCACCTGTTTGCAATGCCATTGCATTCTTACGTCACCGTTCGATGCGGCCGATTCCAGCTTTATGTAATAGCCGGCACTTCACAAGCTTCCTATCATCAATACCACGGTTCGCGAATAGTCCCTTCGATGCCAAAGGCGAATAACCAGGGTGTCGTCCGGCATTTTCGTCGCTGCAATTTCTTGCCAATTCTGGAAATGGTGGAGGCCACACATAATGTCTGACTCGAATGTCAGCGACACCGAGACGGAGACGGGCCTTCAATCGCGACCATCGCTGCGGACCATCTGGGAGCAAGGGCACACCACCGTGGGCGCGTGGTGTGGAATTCCAGGTGCGCTGAGCGCGGAGGCGCTGGCGCGTGCGGGCCGCGGCCCTGGCACAGGCGGCCGGCAAGGAACTCTCGAGCCATTCTTTCCCGCAAGTCAGCGCGCACCTTCTGACGGTGATGCGCGACCTGACGCCGTACGCCGCCCCGTTTCAGTCATCCTCGAGGGAGAAACGACATGCCTAAAGCGTTTTCAGTTCCCATTACTCCGCAAGGAAAGTCCGCACTGGCTACGCAGCCGCCATGGCACTATTCCAGCGACTGCCTCGCCATCGAATACTGGACTGATCCAAAAGCGATTGAAACGCTCCTGCCGCCTGGCCTCAGGGTGGACGAGAACTCCGCAGGGCGCGCCTTCTTCTGGTTTCTGGACTGGCAGTTCACCGCGTCCAATGACGAGTTGACAGACCCTGCCCGGTATCAATACCGCGAAGCCTTCGTTCTGGTCGAGGCAATCTTCGAAGGGACTCCGGTCAACTACTGCCCCTACATCTTCGTCGATAACGATGCTGCCATCGCGCGCGGCTGGGCGCAGGGGTTTCCAAAAAAATTTGCGAGCGTCTACCAGACACGCAGTTTCTCCGCCCCCAGTCCAGCGGCTGCGCCAGTCGCCAAAGGAAGTCGCTTCGGTGCCAGCGTATCGGCGCACGGAGAACGACTGGCGACCGCCCGTATCCAACTCGAGGAGCCTGTCGCAGACCCGACGACGATATTCAACCGACCCACGACAATGCGCCGTTACTTTCCCCAACTCGCGGCCGGTCATCATGACAAGCCGCCAGTCGACGAACTGACGATGTCGCTCACGGACAATCTCGCGATCGTGGATGTCTGGACCGGTTCGGCGGAACTGAAGATTCCCGAAGTCGACGGCGAAGACATGCACCTGCTTGCTCCGCTGCGTGTCGGCAAGGGTTATCGGTTAGGTATGGCGTATTCCGTGACAGACCTGCGCATTCTGAAGAACTACGCCAACTGATCAACTTAGCTATCCTTATCAATTAGTAGGGGCTCACGGCACGATATGTGGGCCACCGCCAATGCAAGTGCTCTCGAAAGTCTCCATAGGATTCGCTCTCATGCCGCTCTACACCTTGACTACTCAGAACGGCACACTCAACTCAGTGGTGACGCCAAGACCAAGCTCAGCAAGCAGATTTCGCGTAAGCTGCGCGGCTTCGATCATCGCGTCCCATAGCAGCGGTGACGAGATCATGGCGATGGGCGGATGTCCCGCTTCTTGCCGGGAATCTCCCTCCCGCGTAGTGAACAGCCCGTCGTCTCCGTCACGAAGATCAGCGCCAGTGCGCCAATCGCACACGCGCCCATCATGTAGTACGCGGGCATCAGTGCATTGCCGGTATGCGCGATGAGCCATTCGTTCACCATCGGTGCTGTTCCACCGAAGATCGACGTCGAGATGTTGTAGGCGATCGCCATCCCGGCATAACGTACTTGCGTGGGAAACATCGCCGGGAACATGGCCGAGATACTGGCGAGTTGCGGGACGTAAAGCAAGCCGAGCACGGAGAAACCTACGATTGCGCCGGGCACGCCATGCTTCATCAGGAGGAACATCGGAATGGCGGCGACAAAGAGGCCAACCAGCGAAAACCACCAGACGTTCTTGCGGCCAACCCGATCCGAGAATGTCCCGGCAAGAGGAAGAAAGACCATCATCGCCAACATACCGATGAGCGGAACGAGCAAGGACATGTTGTCACTCATGCCGAGCTGTTTCTGCATGAAAGTCGGCATATAAGCCAGCAACACGTAATTGACGACGTTCAACGCCACCACCAGGCCGCCCAGCAACAGCAGCGGTTTCCAGTACTCGGTCAGCAAGGCTTTCAGCGGCACGCAGGTGCGCTGTTCCTTGTGAATCGATTGTTCCAGTTCGAGGAAGACGGGCGTGTCCTCCAGTTTCGAACGCAGATAGAAACCAATGAGACCAAGCGGTGCCGCGATCAGAAACGGCAGTCGCCAGCCCCAGGCATGCATGGCGGTGCTCCCCAACACGACGGAACAACCGAGCATCAGGAACGCACCGAGCGAGAAACCTGCAAGGGTGGCGAATTCAAGGAAACTGCCGCAAAAACCGCGCTTCCTGTCGGGCGCATATTCGGCCATGAACGTAGCCGCGCCGCCATACTCGCCTCCAGTCGAAAAACCCTGAATCATCCGCAAGACGATCAGCAGCGCCGGCGCCCACCACCCGATGCGTGCGTAAGTCGGCACGAGCCCTACCAGCAGCGTTGCCACCGACATCATGATGATTGTCAGCGCCAGCACGTGTTTGCGCCCCAGCCGGTCACCGAGCGGCCCCCAGAACAGGCCGCCGAGCGGACGAACCAGAAACGAAATAGCAAAGGTGGCAAGTGCGAATAAGGTGGCCTGCGCCGTGCTGCCGGGGAACAGCGCAGCCGATATGTAGGTCAGGCCATAGGCATAAATTCCATAGTCGAACCACTCCGTGGCGTTGCCCAGCGCCGAAGCGGCGATGGCGCGGCGCAACAGGCTCGGCGATTGGGGTTGCAGTGCCTCGCTGTTCAATGGATGTACGTAGCTCATCGCTTCTCCTGAATTTCGAGCGATCCGACACATTCAGTACCGCCCCGAATCCACAATACCGCTGCGGCGATATCTGAAAGATGTTCTAGGACGATGCAATAGTTGGGGTTTTCCATGACGTCCGGTTGCCCGGCGCGAACATAGCTGGCTCAACGAACAGGCAGTGGCAGTGTCATCAATCGTCCCTGCGCGGGTTTGCTTGTGTTGTCGCCGCAAAGGCGCAGACACATCCAGGCAGTGGCGAAATTGCTGCTCACAGCCGCTTTGCCGATTGCGGCTTCGATTCGGGTAATAACCGCCGCGGCCCGCACCGCCGTGCAGGAGATAAAGAGCGCATCGGATTCTTCCGCCATCGCGTCACGCGCGAATGCGACGATGTCGTCGTATGAAATCCGCGCCATCTCCCGGTCATCGGTCAAGCCAATGCATGTAAAACGATCGATGATGAAACCTTGCGCACTGAAGTACTCGGCCATCGGCTGGCTGGTTGCAACGGTATAGGGTGTCAGCACGCTAATGCGGCGCGCGCCGAGCGCTTTGAGTGCGGTGACCGCGGCGGCCGTGGGCGTGACGACTCGTGCCTCGGGTTTCGCCGCATGAATCGCCCGCTCGATCTGCGCGTCTCCGATCACGACGGACGCCGACGTGCACGAATACATCACCACGTCGAGCGCTTCGTCGGGCAAGATCAGCGCGGCGCCCGCGGTCAACGACGGCTGCATTGCGAGAAGATTCTCCGGCGTCACAGGGTTTGCGTATGGCACGCGATTCACGTAGATGCCGATACGCTCATTCGCGACCAGTGCCGCGAAGTCCGGCTCGGTGGTGTGATCGGTTGCGAGGATCACAAGGCCGATACGTCTGGCGAAGGCGCGATCGTCCAGACGCGGTACCCGGCCTGGCTGATGGATGGAAGTCAGCATCGCTTAGTGCCCGAGGTTGGGAAAGCGTTTTTCGAGCAGCCTTACGCCGACCACCGCAATAAGACTGATACACAGAAACAGCACGCCGACGAGCGTCATCGGTTCGAGGTAACGGTAGTCCGTGTTCGCGATGATCTTCGCCTCGTTCATCAGTTCGAGCACGGTAATCGCCGACAACAAGGGCGTTTCCTTGAACATCGAAATCAGATAATTCGCGAGCGCGGGCAGCATCGGCGGGACCGCTTCGGGCAAGATGATGTGCTGCCACATCTGCGCCGGACTCAGGTTGCACGCCTTGGCGGCTTCCCATTGCCCGCGCGGCACGTTTTCGATGCCGGTCCGATAAACTTCGGCCGTATACGTCGCGTAATGAACACCCAGTGCGAGTACACCGGCGGCGAGGGCCGGCATCCGGATGCCGATATCGGGCAGCACGTAGAAAACAAAGTAAAGCTGTACGAGCAATGGTGTGCCGCGAATAAAGCTCGCCACGGCCGTAGCGGTACGCGATACCAAGCGATTCGGCGAAAGCCGCAAGATCGCAAACGCCATGCCGACCACCGCCGCCACTACCGCGCCGAGCAAGGTCGCGAGCACGGTGATCTTCAGACCTTGCAGCAAGATCGGCATAATCTCGCGCGCGAAACTCCAGTCCCATTCCATACGGTTATCTCCTCATCCCGTCGAGACCAAAGGTCATCCGGCGTTCGAGTTTGCGCACGCCGAACGAAATCAGGCAGGCCATGGCGAAGTACAGCGCGAGAATCGTCGCGAACGGTATCAGGGTATTGCCGGTTTGCGAGCGTACGACCTGCGCCTGGAATGTCATATCGCCGAGAGAAATCAGCGATACGACCGCCGTGCCTTTAAGCAACTCGATCGCGTTGTTGCCGAAGGTAGGCAGCATCAGCGGCAATGCTTGCGGCAATATCACGTGACGCATGCGTTGATACGTGGACAGGTTCAACGCAATGCATGCACTCCTCTGCTCCTGGCCAATTGCGATGATCGCGCCACGGACCACTTCCGCGCCATACGCACCCACATTCAAGCCGAGCGCTAGCACACCGGCCTGAAGTGGCGTGAGTGTGAGTCCGGCCATCGGCAGCACGAAATACGCCCAGAACAATTGAACGAATACCGACGTGCCGCGAAAGAACTCGATATACGACGTGGCGAGCGCGCGCACCGCGAGAAATCGCGACAGTCGCCCGAGTCCCGCGACGAACGCCATCACGAGCGCAAGCACCGTGCCCATCACAGTCAGCTCAACGGTTGCCTCGGCACCTTTCAGAATCAGCAGCAGATAACCGTACCAGTCGTTCATCAGCGCACCTCGCTGGCAACAGAATGGCGGTTTGGCGCGCTACCACGTAGCGTGTCAAACCGCCCGGGCAGACTCAGTTCTTCGCTGCGCACAGCTTTTCACGGCTCGTCGACATCGCAGCTTTTGCCGAGAACCCGTACGGCTCGACGATCTTCGCGAACTCGCCGGATTCCTTCATCTTCTTCAACTCGACGTCGAAAGCATCGCGCAGCGCGGTGTCCTGCTTGCGGAACGCCACGCCATCGCATTGCACGGGCGTGCCTTGCACCGGTGCGATCGATTCGAGATTGGCGTCTTTCGCTTTCGAGAGCAGGTCGCTGATCGACAACAGCGGCAGTGCGAACGCGTCGATGCGCCCGTCCTGGAGCATCTTCAGGCCGCTCTGCCCGTCCGGCACGATGACGACACGTTCGGTCGGAATCTGCGCGGCGGTTGCGAGTTTCTGTTCAGTCGTGCCGCCTTCGACGCCGATCACCGCTTTAGGATCCCTGGCGATTTCCTCGTAGGTCTTGATGTTTTTGGTGTTGCCCTTCTTGACGGCAAACGCCTCCACCGCGCACAGCACCGGCTCGGAGTAAGCAACCGCTGCGCAGCGCTGCGGGGTCATGAAGAGACCGGCTGCGATCGCATCATGCCGCCCCACGGCGAGCCCCGGGATCATTGCGCCATACTCGGAAATCGACGCGACGATATCGTTGACGCCCAGCTTCCTGAAGACCGCACGCGCCACATCAGGCGCGGCGCCCGTCACCTTGCCGTCGGCGCCGACCGCGGTAAACGGCGGTTCGTTGGCAATCGCGATGCGCGCAAAACCCTGCTCCCTGAGTTGCGCGAGTTTGTCCTGTGCCGCGACTGCGAGACCGGTCAAGGTCAGCAGCGACAACGTCCCGGTGATCAGAATCCCCTTCAATTTCATGATTTTTGGCTCCTAAAGCGTGGTGGCGTGGGTCGATCAGATGCGGTGACCCGCGGCGATGATCTTGCGCAGAAACGCCTGGGTTCGCTCATGCTCTGGATGACTGAAGATATCTTCCGGTTTGCCTTCCTCCACGATCCTGCCGCGGTCGAAAAACAGCACACGGTCCGCAAAATCGTGGGCGAACCCCATCTCATGTGTGACGAGCAACATCGTCATATCGGTTTCCCTCGCGAGCTGCTGCATCACGTTCAGCACTTCTTCAACGAGCTCAGGGTCGAGCGCGGAAGTCACTTCGTCGAAAAGCATGATCCTGGGTGCGAGGGCCAGCGCCCGCGCGATCGCCACGCGTTGCTTCTGTCCGCCGGAGAGTTGCGCCGGACGGCTCTTTGCCTTGTCGGCCATGCCAACCATGTCGAGTAGTTCCAGCGCGCGTTTTTCCGCCGACTCGCGGCTCTCGCCTTTTGTCAGCATCGGCGCGAGCGTCACGTTATCGAGCACGCTCTTGTGCGGAAACAGATTGAAGTGCTGGAAGACCATGCCGATCTTCTCGCGCATCTTCTGCAGATGGCGCGCGTTCGCGGGCACCATCTGGCCGCCGTGCGGCATATGAAACAGCTGTTCGCCGTCCACTTCGATGTGGCCGCCATCGATCGATTCGAGTGTCATCAGAATGCGCAGAATCGTGGTCTTGCCGGAACCCGACGGGCCGATCAGCGCGAGCTTCTCGCCCGGCATCACGTCGAGCGAGAGTTCGTCGAGCACGGTCAGCGCGCCATAACGCTTCGTGATGCGATCGATGCTGATCAACGGCTTCATCATCGGCGCCTCCCGGCGCGGCTGAAAGGTGCTGGCGCAGGCCGGCGGAAGTGTCGCCGTGGCGATGGCTGAAGCGCTCAGCATGTCGGCAACTCGCGCGGTTTTCATCTCGATTCGGTTCCCGTTCGTCATACCTGGCTCGATGGAAGGTGATGCGGCGGCGATTCTGGGCAAAGAGCTATGCGAACCAGAATACAAAGCCATATTTGCGTTCCGATTGCCCTAGAACAATTCTTTTTCCAGGGAGAACCGGGCCGCGCCATGAGATAAAAAGCCGACGGGACAGGAAACCGGCGTACGAGTCAGGGACAACACCTACCAGCACGGCGCGAAACCAGTCACGGCGATGCCGCTGAGTTCCGCGCCCCCGATTCAGACCCGCGGCGAAGATTGAACTAGCACATTAAAAGCCGTTTTTCGCGGCATTAGACTGCGGCCAGAAACGCCTGCAGGTGTCTCATTGCGTCCATGGGCCACCACTTTCCGCAACGACGTCACGCCAGAGAGAGGGGAAGATGTCAGATACAACGCAACAGGAACCGCGAACCACGGCGCCCGTCGTACGCCTGCCGTTTGAACGTGCCGAATACGCCGCCCGTATCGGCAAAACGCGTAAAGCGATGCAGGCCGCAGGGGTCGAACTCCTGATCGTGTCCGATCCGACCAATATGGCCTGGCTCACCGGTTATGACGGTTGGTCGTTCTACGTGCATCAGTGCGTACTGCTCGCGCTGGAGGGCGAACCGGTCTGGTTCGGCCGCGGCCAGGATGCGAACGGCGCAAAGCGCACCGTCTTCATGAAGCACGAACAGATCGTCGGTTATCCGGATCATTACGTGCAGTCCCCCGTGCGTCATCCGATGGATTACCTCGCCCGTGAGGTGATCGAAGCGCGCGGCTGGGGCGCATTGAAGATCGGCGTGGAAATGGACAACTACTATTTCAGCGCCGCGGCCTATCGTTCGCTCGTCGCTCATCTTCCCAAGGCGAAATGGCAGGACGCGACCAGCCTCGTGAACTGGCAACGCGCCGTTAAATCGCCACGTGAGATCGAATACATGCGCGTGGCCGCGCGCATTGTCGAAAGAATGCATGCGCATATCGTCGAGCGGATCGAGCCCGGCATGCGCAAGAACGACCTGGTTGCCGAGATCTACTCGGCAGGCATTACCGGCGTCGACGGTTACGGTGGTGACTATCCGGCAATCGTGCCGCTGTTACCCACCGGCGCCGATGCCGCCGCCCCGCATCTGACCTGGGACGATACGCCCTTCGCCAAAGATGCCGGCACGTTCTTCGAAATCGCCGGCTGCTTCAAACGCTATCACTGCCCGCAGTCACGCACCGTCTACCTCGGCAAACCGCCAAAGCATTTCGTCGACGGCGAACGCGCGGTGGTGGAAGGCATTGAAGCAGGTCTGGCTGCGGCCAGGCCCGGCAATACGTGCGAAGACATCGCCAACGCGTTCTTCGCGATACTGCACAAATACGGTATCGAGAAGAACAGCCGTTGCGGCTATCCGATCGGTGCGAGCTATCCGCCGGACTGGGGCGAACGCACGATGAGCCTTCGGCCCGGGGACAAGACCGTCCTCGAACCGGGCATGACGTTTCACTTCATGCCGGGCCTGTGGCTCGACGACTGGGGACTCGAAATCACCGAAAGCATCCTGATTACCGAAACCGGCGTCGAAACCTTCTGCAAGACGCCTCGCAAGCTGTTCGTCAAACCGTAAGCCCGTCGGCCTCCGTGCCGCCGTGATCGCGACGCGCACGGGAATACGTCAAAGGGGAAACATGCTTCCGAATACAATGAAGGCCGTCGTACTGACGGCCCACGGCGGCCTCGACAAACTCGTCTATCGCGACGACATGCCGGTTCCCGCCTGCCAAGCGGGCGAAGTGCTGCTTGAAGTGACGGCTTGCGGGTTGAACAATACCGACGTGTGGGTTCGCGAAGGCGCGTATGGCACGGATGACGACCCTCAAGCCGTCTCCACCTGGCGGCGCGGCCGCTCGACGCTGTCGTTCCCGCGCATCCAGGGCGCGGATATCGTCGGACGCGTGGTCGCGGTGGGCGGCGGAGTCAGCGATGCGCGTATCGGCGAACGCGTGATCGTCGATGCGTCGATCTATAACCGCGACGACGACAGCCTCGCCGATATCGACTACATCGGCCACGGCCGTGACGGCGGTTACGCCGAATACACCGCAGTACCCGCAGAGAACGCACATCGCGTCGATTCCACGTACTCCGATGCCGAGCTGGCGACGTTCTGGTGTGCGTATCACACTGGCGAGCAGATGATCGAGCGCGCCGCCGTCAAAAGTGGGGAAACAGTGCTGATTACCGGCGCGTCCGGCGGTGTCGGCTCGGGAATCATTCAGCTATGCCGCGCGCGCGAGGCGATTCCGTATGCAGTGGTCAGCAAGGGCAAGGAAGATGCGGTGCTCAAGCTTGGCGCAGAAGGCGTGATGCTTCGCGACACCGGGAATTTCGCCGCGGATGTCGAACGGATGACCGGAGGCCGGCCGGTCGATGTGGTGGCCGACCTGGTCGGCGGCACGTTGTTCGGCAAGCTGCTGAACGTGCTGCGCCCGGAAGGCCGCTACACGACGGCGGGCGCTATTGCCGGACCGGTAGTCCAGCTGGATTTGCGCACGATGTATCTGAAGCAGTTACAGCTGAATGGGTCTTCGCAAGGGACACGCGCCGCCTTCAAACGCGTGCTCAACTATATCGAGGCCGGTACGATCAAGCCGATTCTCGCCGCTACCTATCCCCTGTCCAGGTTTCATGAAGCGCAAACGCAATTCATGGCTAAACGTTTCGTGGGCAACATCGTCGTGATTCCTGACCGGCATTACACGCAAGCCGCAAAACAGGCTTGAATAACCGGCCTGCGCGGCACGCAGCCGGAACAGCGATCATCCGCTGCTCCGGCTGTTTTTCCATCCGCCTCACGACACTTCACTTCATGATCGGTCATTGATCAGAAGCGCCGGCCGCACCGCTTTCGCTGCGGCACACAAACCGGCGCGTCATCACCCCGTGTCACCACCCCGCGTCACCACCTCGTTACGCGGAAGCGGCCGGCGCAAGGACCTGGGACGCAACTTCGTCCACCGCCTCACGTGCCAGCTTCACGATCTCGTCGACGTCGTTGCGCGACGTGACCAATGGCGGCGCGAAACCGAGAATGTCGCCGTGCGGCATGGCGCGAGCGATCAACCCACGCTGCAACGCCGCAGCCGAGACGCGCGGACCGACCTTCAGTGCTGCATCGAACGGTTGACGGCCATCCTTGTCGGCCATGAATTCAAGCGCGGCCAGCATGCCCACGCCGCGCACTTCGCCAACCAGCGGATGTGAATCAAACGCCGCGTGCAACTGTTCGAGCAGATACGCACCGGTTTGCGCCGCGTTCTGCGTGAGGTTTTCGCGCTCGAGAATGTCGAGGTTCGCGAGTGCCGCCGCGGCGCAGATTGGGTGACCGGAGTAGGTCCAGCCATGACCCATCGCGCCGAATTCCTGCGATGCCTTGTCGATTACGTCCCACACGCCTTCGCTGACGATCACGCCTGACAATGGCGCATAAGCACTGGTCAAGCCTTTTGCCACGGTGATCAGATCCGGCGTGATGCCGTAGTGTTGCGCGCCCATCTGCGAGCCGAGGCGGCCGAAACCACACACCACTTCGTCGCAGATCAGCAGGATGTCGTGCTTCTTCAGCACCTGCTGGATCGCGGACCAGTAACCCGCCGGCGGTGGCAGGATGCCACCCGTGCCCATCACCGGTTCAGCGATGAAGGCAGCGATCGTATCCGCGCCTTCCTGTGCAATGAGCTTTTCCAGTTCTTCCACACAGTACGCGACGAATTGCGCCTCGTTCATGCCGGCCGGCGCCTGCCGGTACCAGTGCGGACACACCGTATGTTTGACGCGCTCGATCGGCAAATCGAAGTACTGGTGAAAGCTCGGCAACCCGGTCAGACTGCCGGTCACGATGCCCGAGCCGTGATACCCGCGTTGGCGCGAGATGATCTTTTTCTTGTTCGGACGGCCCTTGACGTTGTTGTAATACCAGACGATCTTGATCTGCGTTTCGTTCGCGTCCGAACCGGACATGCCGTAATACACCTTCTTCATGCCCTTCGGCGCCCAGTCGATAATGCGCGACGACAGTTCGATGATGGTATCCGTCGAGTGGCCGACATACGTGTGGTAGTAAGCAAGCTTCTTTGCCTGCTCATAGATCGCTTCGGCTACCTCGGTGCGGCCATAACCGATATTCACGCAATACAGGCCCGCGAAAGCGTCGATATACGACTTGCCTTGATGGTCCTCGATGCGGATGCCTTTCGCGCCGGTCACGATGCGGCCGGGCAGTGCCCCGCTCGCATGGTCGTGAGCGTGCGTCGAGGGATGCATGAAGTGGGCGCGGTCGGCGTCGAAGAGTTGGTCGAGTTGGGTCATGGGGAGCTCCTTCGTGTAATCGTTGGATGGGTTGGATTGACTCAGGCCGTCGCAGCGGCTGTGGTCGCAGCGGGTATGCGGTGAGCGGGGAGACTGTCGGTTACCGGCAGACCGAGCTGGCCGAGGCAGAAATAACGGGTTTCGACAAACGGCTCAAACCCTTCGGTCCCGCCTTCGCGGCCGAGTCCGGATGATTTGATGCCGCCGAATGGAATCGGCGCGCCGGTGAATTTCGCACCGTTCACGGACACCATCGCAAACTCGAGACGGCGGATCAGTTGAAACACCGTGTTGAGGTCTCGCGCGCAGACATAAGCGGCGAGGCCGTATTCGGTGTCGTTCGCGCGTGTGACAACTTCCTCGAGCGAATCGAATGGCGAAACCGCGGAGATCGGCGCGAAGTTTTCTTCGTCATAGATGCGCATGCCGGGCGCCGCGTCCGCAACCACGGTCGGCTCGAAAAACCAGCCGCCACGCTCGTGGGCTGCGCCACCGGCGGTAATGCGCGCGCCCTTCTCTCTGGCGTCGGCGATACGCTGCAGCGTGCTGTCGAACGCCGCCTGGTGCATCAGCGGACCGACCTGCACATCCGCCTCAAATGCGGCACCCACTGTTAGTGTTTTCACGGCCTCGCTGTAACGCGTGACAAACGTTTCGTACAGCGGCCGGGCGACGAAGATGCGATTGGCCGCGCAGCAGTCCTGCCCCGAGGTCTGAAACTTCGCTGCGATCGCCACACGCACCGCCTGATCGAGGTCGGCATCCTCGGTCACGATGAAAGGCGCATTGCCGCCGAGTTCCAGCGCGGTCTTCTTGATACCGGCGTGGGCCGCCGTCTGCATAACCAGCGCACCGACGCGCGTCGAACCAGTGAAGCTCACCGAACGCACCCGGGTATCGCGCACCAGCGTTTCCATCGCCATTTGCGGCTCACCCAGCACGACGTTGAACACGCCGGCAGGTAAGCCCGCTTCTTCCGCAAGTTGAGCAAGTGCCAACGCGGAGAACGGCGTCTCGTGCGCCGGCTTCACCACCACCGTGCACCCCGCTGCGAGCGCGGCGGCCGCCTTGCGCGCGATCATCGCGCAGGGGAAGTTCCAGGGCGTGATCAACGCAGCCACACCGACCGGTTCAATCACCGTGCCCAGGTGCGCGCCGTCGATATGGGTGGGAATCGTACGGCCGTTCAGGCGGCGCACTTCGTGTGCAAACCATTCGACAAAACTCGCGCCGTAAGCGATTTCGCCGCGTGCTTCCGCGAGCGGCTTGCCCTGTTCGAGCGACAGAATCGCGGCCAGATCATGCTGATGGCGCAGGATCAGCTCATGCCAGCGCAACAGCAGCGCCGAGCGTTTGGCGACCGGCAGCCAACGCCATGTCGAGAATGCACGTTGCGCGGCGTCGACGGCTTCGGTGATCTGCCCGGCGTCGAGCATCGGCACGTGGCCGAGCACTTGCTGATCCGCTGGATTTCGCACGGCGACACTCGCGGCGCTCGCGCTATGAACCCAGCGTCCGTCGACGTAGCACAGCGATTTGAATAGAACCGGATGACCCAGCAACATGACGACCTCCTGTGTGCGATGTATGTCTGTCACTGTACGTCCGGTGGCGATGCGGTTTTTTTGGTTATGGGCCCTCAAAGCCGGTGTTTTTTCTGGAATTCGCCGCGATGCATGGCGATTCTCCAGCGCAGCCGCCGTACGCTTCAACTACCGTTGTCGATCATATGTTCCGCCCAGTCCGGCAAACCCTCCGCGTGGCTTTTCACCACCTTGGTGACGATGTAGGTAAAGTACTTTTCGATACCCAGCTCGTCGGTCAGGAGCGAATCGATAAAGCGCTGATAGTGGTCGATGTCGCGCGACATCACATGCATCACATAGTCGACGCCGCCGCCCGTCGCATGGCATTGCACGACCTCCGGTGCGGCGGCGATCCGCTCCTCGAAGCGTCGCATGTCTTGCGCGGTATGGCGCGCCAGCGTGACCTCGACCACCACACGGCTGCCCTTGAAGGCGCGCACCCAGTCGATATCGGCGCGATAACCGCGAATCACACCGCCCTCCTCCAGGCGCTTGACGCGCTCCCATGCCGGCGAGATCGACAGATTGATCTGCTCGGCGAGATGCGACTTGGCGATGCGCCCGTCGCGCGCGAGAATGAGCAAAATCGCCAGATCGTATCGGTCGAGTTTCATCGTGCGCTCAGACTGCCACCGGTATGCCGCGCTCGACGACATCGGCCACCACCGCGACCGTATCGCCGATCCGCACGAGACCGGGAAAATGCCGTGCCGCGAGCAGGCCGCCGCGGCGCGCGCGATATTCGACCGGCGCGACGCCGGTGCGCGACGCGTCGTGAATTCGCGCGATCACCTCACCGCTTTCAACCATCTCGCCCAGGTCCTTGCACAACTCCAGCAAGCCTTCGTGTTCGCTCGTCGTGAAGCAGGTGCCATCGGGCATGTCGAGCAGCGTCGTGGTGCGCGGGGCGGAGTGCCCCGTCTGGTGCCGGGCCTCATCTGAACCGAGGATGCCTGCCTGCTGCAGGAAACCCCGCACGCCGCGCTCCGCCACCGCTACGCTTTGTACAGTCGCCGTACCGCCGCCGCCGAGTTCAGTCGACACGAACACCTTGCCCGCTTCTTCGACGGCCGTGTCGTACAGGCCGACGCTATCGAGTTCGAGCATCCGCATCGAATACGGCGCGCCGAACGCGCGCATCGCCGCTTCGCACCGGGCCTGCTGATTGGCATCCGGCAGCAGATGAATCGCGGCAAACGGCACGAAGTCGAGCGTGCGGCCGCCGGCGTGCAGATCGAGTACGTAATCGGCGAGCGGCAGCAGATAGCGCTGAAAATAATCGGCGATCTTCTCGGTGACCGTGCCGTCCGGCTTACCCGGGAAACTGCGATTCAGATTGCCATGATCGATAGGCGACGTGCGCGTGCCCGCACGGAATGCGGGCAAATTCATGAACGGCACGATAATCACACGCCCTTTCACGTCGTGAGCCTTGAGCGTAGCGGCCAGCTTCGACAACGCAATCGGCCCCTCGTATTCATCGCCGTGATTGCCGCCGGTGAGAAGCGCCGTCGGTCCCTCGCCGTTGCGGACCACCGTGACTGGAATCATCTGCGCGCCCCACGCGGAGCCATCGTGCGAATAAGGCAGCTTCAGAAAGCCGTGTTGTTCGCCGTCGGCGTTGAAATCGACCGTCGGCTGAATGGGTGATGCCCGCATAGGTACTACTCCCTCAAAAGCGACGCGCGCGCACGCCACAGAATCTTTCGACGCCGGAACAGATACGCTCGCCTCCCGTTCCAGTCGTGTTGTTTCAGGCATCGTTCATTCCCGGCACTTCATGTCATTGCGAAAAATCGTGCCGGCGCCCACCGCGTGCGCCCGCTTCAATGCGAGCGCGGCAATCGCTGTGTCCTGCGCGCCGGTGCCGGTCAGGTCGCAGATGGTCACGTCAGTCTCGTCGGCACGGCCCACGGCCTGTCCCGCAATCACCTGACCGAGCTCCGCGATAGCGCCGCCGGCGTGCATCGCACCGGCATTCAGTGCGTGGTGCAACTCCCCTAGCACGCGTGTTTGCTGCGCGCGGTCGCACACATAGCGCGCCGCAGCCAGTGCGGCCGGCGCGATTTCATTCTTGTACTCGGCGTCCGAACCCATCGCCGTGATATGCAAGCCCGGATGCAGGTCTGCGGCTTCAATCAGCGGTGTGCGGCTTGGCGTCGTGGTGATTGCGATGTCGGCGTCGGCGAGCGCCTCGTGAACATCGCGCGCAACATCGCATGGCACACCGAGCGAGGCGGTCATTTCCACGGCGAAATGCTGTGCGCTGGCCGGATTACGCGCCCATACGCGCACGCGTTCGACGCGACGCACCAGCATCAACGCTCGCAATTGCAAACGTGCCTGCTCGCCGGCGCCAAGCACGGCCACTCGCGGCGTGTGCCGCTTCGCCAGCCAGCGCGCCGCGACCGCACCGGCGGCGGCCGTACGCACCGCCGTCAGATAACCGTTGTCGAGCAACACCGCTTCGGTCAGACCCGTGTTCGCCGACAACACCAGCATCAGACCATTCAGGCTCGGCAAACCGAGCGACGGATTGTTGAAAAACCCGGGACTCACCTTGATAGCGAAGCTACCGAAGCGTGGTAGATACGCCGTCTTGACATCGACTTCACCGTTGCGCTCAGGCAGATCGAGACGCAGGACCGGCGGCATCGCGACGGCTTCGGTGGCGAGCGCGAGGAAAGCGGCTTCCACCTGGTCGATTGCGGCAAGGTCGAGCGGCACGAGTTCGCGAAGCTCCGCTTCGCCGAGGAGCGTGATTGAGGTCATAGGGCGTTGTGCGAGCTGGGTTGCGTCGAGGCGGAAGCGACGAGGCGGCGATGCTGCTCCATGTCGATGTTGGCGCCCGTTACGATCAGCACGAGAGGCCCGCGTTTGATACGCGCGGCCGGCAACATGCCGTCGAGCAAAGCGGCCATGCCCACCGCCGCCGCGCCTTCCACCACCAGCCGTTCATGCTCGTAAGCGTGCACGATGCCACGCGCAATCGACGCCTCGTCGAGCAGCACGGTCTCGTCGATCAGATCGCGTGTGAGCGCATACGTATAGCGGTTTTCGAGCCCGATGCCGCCGCCCAGCGAGTCAGCGAGCGTTTCGACTTCTTCGACCAGCACCGGGCGGCCCGCCGCAAGACTCGCATGCATCGCGGCGCCGCGCGACATCGTCACGCCGGTCAGGCCGATTGCGCGATTAGCGCCGCGGGCAGCGAACGCAATGCCCGCAAACAGGCCACCGCCGGACAGGGGCACGACAATGTTCGCCACGTCCGGCAATGCCTCGACGATTTCGAGTCCGATGGTTGCCTGACCGGCGATCACATGCAGATCGTCGAACGGCGGGACATAGGCGAAACCTTCCTCCCGTACCAGTCTCAACGCTTCATGCTCCGCTTCGTCCTGGCTTTTACCGGCAATCCGTGCTTGTGCGCCGAGTGCGCGCACGGCCTCGACTTTATTCGCCGGCACGAGCGCGGACATGCAAACCATTGCATCGATACCCAGCGCGCGTGCTGCATGCGCAACCGCGCGGCCGTGATTGCCCGTCGAAGCGGTCACGACTTTGCGGCAACCCTGTTCGGCGAGTCGAGCGAGTGCATTGGTGGCGCCGCGCAGCTTGAAGCTGCCGGTCGGCTGCACCGTTTCGAGTTTCAGAAAGACCGGTGTGCCTGCCTTCTCCGACAGACTCTGCGATTCGACGAGCGGCGTATGAAAGACGCGCCCCGCGATACGACGACGCGCGCGGTAGACATCGGCTAACGACAGAACGGACATGAACGCGGCCCTGCACGAAAGGGTTCAATTCCGATGCTGTCGCACCTGCGTTCTCACGCTGATTTGCGGCCGCATCGTTTTCAATGCAGTCCAGTCTAATGTTCTAAAAAACGATTTCCATTGTCCTAGTTCATTTCATCTGAGCGGTGCGAAACCGGATCGAACTCAGGTGAAATCGTGCACCTGCGGGTACTGCTCGAACACGTCGCGCATCGTTTCCAGCGCGGCTTTATAGGTTTCTTCGCCAACCTCGACGCCGACGCAGATACGCACCGCGTTCGGCCGCTCCGCGTCGCGCACCAGAAATGGATCAGGTGAAGTCACGGCGATATCGCGGTTGCGCAGTTCTCGCACCAGACGGTCGGTGCGCCAGTGATCGGGAACGCGCAGCCAGGCGGACAGTGCCTGTGGATGCGCGCCGAGCACGTATTTACCCAACGTTTGCTGCAATTGCGCCTGACGCCGTCCCAGACGTTCGCGCTGTATTTCCACGAGCCGTTCGGCGGTTCCGTCGACGATCCATCGTGTCGCCACTTCGGCCATCGGCGAAGTCGCCATCCAGCTGCTCACACGCAGCACGCTTTCAGCGCGTAGTGCAAGCCGCCGCGGCGTGGCGAGGTAGCCGATCCGCAAACCGGCCATCACCGACTTCGTCAGGCTCGTGCAATAGAACGACAGATCGGGAATCAGACTCGAAATCGGTGTGCCATGCTTCGCGGGCAACGGACCATAGACGTCGTCCTCGATCACGTAAACGCCATAGCGTTCGGCGATTTTCGCAATCGCGCGGCGCCGCGAGTCGGGCATGAGCGCAACGGTGGGATTGTTCAGCGTGGGCGTGCAGACAAGGGCCGTGATGCGCTCGCTATCGCACATCTCTTCGAAGTGTTCAGGGTGAATGCCGTACTCGTCGATCTCGAGGCCTTTCAGCGTAAAACCCAGCACATTCGCTGAGCCGATCACGCCGTGATCCGTGAGGCTTTCGCACAATACCGTGTCGCCTGGCCCCACAAGCGAAGCCAGCGCCAGAAAGATGCCGTGCGCCGCGCCATTCGTGACGAGCAGCGTATCCGCCGAAGCCGGCATGCCCAGCGACGCGAGCCACGCGATCCCGGCCTGCCGATGATGCTCGAAGCCCGCAATAGGCCGGAAAGCGCGAATCCACGGCTGGTCGTCGAGTGTCGAAAGCGTCGCGCACACCTTGCGCCACATGGCGTCGTGCTCCGCCGTATGAATGATGCGTGCGATCGAGAAGTCGACCACCGAGCGCTCGGCGGTGTCGAGCATATAGCGCGACATGGTTTCGGTGACGCGCGCCGCCACGAAGCTGCCACGTCCCACCTCGCAACGGATCAGCCCCTGCCGTTCCAGCTCCTTATAGGCGTTGGTCACCGTCTGCACACTGATCGCCAGTCCCGCGGCGACATCGCGCTGCGGTGGCAGGCGAGCGCCTGCCGGCAGCGACGCGCTCTCGATGTCGCCGGCGATCG
Source organism: Paraburkholderia susongensis (assembly GCF_900177725.1). Lineage (GTDB taxonomy): Bacteria > Pseudomonadota > Gammaproteobacteria > Burkholderiales > Burkholderiaceae > Paraburkholderia > Paraburkholderia susongensis. The sequence continues at coordinate 273,103 of NZ_FXAT01000002.1, forward strand.
CCTTGACCAGCCGTTTATATTTCGATTCGACGCCGTGCACCGCGCGCACGGCTTCCCGCCACTGCTCGATCACCCGCTGCCTCCGCTACTTTCGGCCCTGCATTTGTCCCTGCATTTGGCTCTATCGCCCCCCACATAGTGAGGCCAAATACTGCACAGAAATTATTGTCCTAGTGCATTAGAGAACAAAAATAGGACTTTATATCCCGCATTCGCGGGTGCGGTGCCGCGCCTCTCAGGCGCGCCGGGAGTGGCTCTTGTGGCCCTTGACGATACCCGCCGAGATCGGCGGCCACCCGCCGTGACAGATCACCGCCACAGGTGTCGGGTTCGACACCCGGTCCATATCGATCTACGCTTCATCGCCGTGTACTGATCGACAAGTGCACCACCGGTTGTTCGACGTAGGATGTGCTACGGACCTGGGTCACGCCTTCTTGACGAATTCCGATTTCAGGCTCATGGCACCAAAGCCGTCGATCTTGCAATCTATGTCGTGGTCACTGTCCACCAGCCGGATATTTTTTACCTTGGTGCCCATCTTTATCACGCCAGCCGAGCCCTTTAGTTTCAGGTCCTTGATGACAGTGACGGTATCTCCATCCTGCAAGACATTTCCGGCTGAATCGCGATAAACCCTGTCAGCCGTTTCGGTCTGCACGGCCGCTTGCGCCGACCATTCATGCGCACACTCCGGACAGATGTAGACACCCCCATCTTCGTACGTGAACTCGGAATTGCATTTTGGACAGGGAGGCAAGGCGCTCATGTGAAATCCTCGGTGCCAGACGACGGCAGTGAAAGCATAAAAGTATAGCGCTGTCCGGTGGCTGGCTCAGGGTCGATCCGCCTTGACGAGCGCAACCAGCTTTTCCCGCTCGGCAGCAACGCCTTCCTTATCGTCCGACGGCCAGTCGAGAACAACTCCATCGTTGAGCGATTTCCGTACCAGCGACGAATAATCCCACTTGCTCAGTTTCCCCGATTGCAGCGCCAGCCCGATATCACGCCGGAGATCCGCTGGGAAGCTGGCATAGGCGCCCGATAGTGCCGCGTACTGTCGGGCATCGATTTCGGCGGACGCGTGATGTGAGGCCCAAAACACGACGGCGAAGATAGCCATGAACGGCACAGCCGTGTAGCGGAGAATGAATTTGATGGGCGTCATTACAGGTTTTCGGGAAGACGCTCGAGCCGCGAATTTGCAGACCCGACGCTTGATGTTGCGCATGACATCGACGGAAAGCAGCCGAGAGAGGCGGGACGGCCTGCGACGAGCCGCAGGCCGTGTGTCCGGGGCGCTCTGAGCGAGTCACCGGTGTATGTCACAGCTGGTGATCATGGCGCGAGCATCGTGCGTTTCACACGAAGCGCGGCGAGAATGCCTCTCAGGATATCGATGGGGGGCGGCGGACAACCCGGTACCGTGACGTCGACAGGAAGAAATTTCGAGAGCGGTCCACATACGGCGTAGCTTTCCTTGAACATGCCACCGGTGCAGGCGCACTCGCCAACTGCGACGACCAGCTTCGGCTGCGGCGTCGCCTCGTAAGCTCGCAATACCGCTTCCTGCATGTTCAGCGTGAGCGGGCCAGTGACGAGCAGCATGTCGGCATGGCGGGGACTCGCGACGAACCTGATACCCAGTCCTTCGATGTTGTAGTACGGATTGTTGAGCGCATGGATTTCCAGTTCGCATCCGTTGCAGGAGCCCGCGTCGATCTCCCGAATGCACAACGCCCGGCCTAGTATGTCGAGTATGTCCTGCTGGATCTGCTGGCTTCCGGTGCGCCATGCGTCATCGCCTTCCGGCACACGCTGATCCGGTGTGTCGGTTTTCGCGATCTGTTTGAGAAGTTGCCACATTACAGGTCATGTCCCGCGTAGTTCAGATTGAACGACTTGTTGATCAGTGGAAAATCGGGAACGATATTGCCGATGATCGCGTGTTCGAGTGCCGGCCAGTTCTGCCATGACGGGTCATGGCAGTGACATCGCAAAATGTTCCCGTCAGTCCCGGTCTCCAGTGCGATGAACACATCGCCGCGCCAGCCTTCGATCCACCCCACCCCGCGTGATGGCGCGCCTTCGTGTTCAAGCGGCGTGACGATACTGCCTCCCGGCAGGTCCGAGAGAAGAGTCCGGATCAGCCGGACCGATTCGTAGATCTCGTTGAACCTCACCGTGACTCGAGCCGCCACGTCGCCCCGGTCATCGTTGACGGCCTGCACCTGAACCTCGTGGTAAGGCGCGTAGGGATGATCGATGCGCACATCGATTTTCCGGCCGCTCGCACGCCCCACCAGCCCGCACACGCCGAAGTGCTCCGCCACTCTTGCGGAGAGGACGCCGGCACCCGCAAAGCGATCCTGCAGCCCCGACTGGTCGTCGTAAATCTTCTGCATCACACGGACCTGCGCGTCAATCTGGTCGCACTGCGTCAGCATCGCGGCGATGAAGCGCGGATCGATGTCCGTTGCGACGCCCCCGGGAACGATCCGATCCATCAGATAGCGATGTCCGAAAGCCTGATTGTTCAGACGTAGCCAGTCTTCCTTCAGACGGGAAAACTGTGCGAGGCCATACGCGAACCCCGCGTCGTTGCCGAGCGCTCCAAGGTCACCCAGGTGGTTGGCAATGCGCTCGCGCTCCAGCAGCAGCGCGCGCAGCCACTGCGCGCGTGGCGGAATCCGTCCATTCAACGCTCGCTCGACCGCCATGCAATAGGCCCACGTAAACGCGACCGTCGTGTCTCCGGCGATGCGTCCTGCGAGACGGTGTCCGTCGAGCGCGGACACGTGCTCGAACAGCCGCTCGATTCCCCGGTGCGCATAGCCCAGCCGCTCCTCGAGGCGCAACACCTTTTCGCCGACAACCGAGAAGCGGAAGTGTCCGGGCTCGATCACGCCTGCGTGGATCGGACCGACGGCAATCTCGTGAACACCGTCACCATCGACGTGGACGAACGGATAGTCCGCTTCCTGGGATTGAAACCGCTCGGTCCCGGAGGACAATTTCTGCAACGGAAAGTAATCGGCAGGCCAGTTGCCATGATTCAGCCACGGCCGTGTATCGCCGGCGCCGATCGCGCGCAGCCCGACCAGATCGTAGACGGCCCGTTGCATGCGTGTCGCGCACGGAAAGACCGCCGATATGTCCGGGTATCCGTCGCTGTCCCCATGCCCGCCGGCTACCGGCAACTGAAGCCACAGGATGCCGTCCTCCAGCGCGTAAGCGGCGGAGATCGCGAATGTGCCCGGAGCTTCTTCGGCACCCCACAGGGAGATCAGGCGGCCATCTGTCTCGCGTACGGCTGCGGCGGTGCGGATCCACGCGTCGGCATCGACCCGCGCGAAATAAGCCGACGACCTGCCCGCAAACACGGACAGGCGAACCAGTTCGGGAAACCCGAATGCCTCGATGCGCATATGTCACCCCGCGATCATGGCCGCCGCCTGCCGATACCACGTCGCAAGATAGGGCGGAATGTAGAGTCCCAGCATCAACCCGATTCCAAGATGGACAAACACCGGCAACAACGCCGGTGGGTGTTCAAGAACCTTGGCCGTCGTGTCCCCGAACACCATACCCTGCACGCGCACGAAGATGGCAGCGAACGCCACGGCAAGCGCGAGCAACAGGAAGGGCGTGGCCCACGGGAGTTTGCTCATTGCGGTCGTCAGGATCAGGAACTCGCTTGCGAAGACGCCGAACGGCGGCATGCCGAGAATCGCGAGCGCGCCGAGCATCATGCCCCACCCAACGGTTGGGCTCACGCGTAACAACCCGCGGATGTCGTCGATCGCCTGGGTGCCGGCCTTCTGGGCCGCATGCCCGACGGTGAAGAAGATGGCCGACTTCACCAGCGAATGCACCGTCATGTGGAGCAGGCCCGCAAAGGTCGCGATGGGGCCGCCAAGCCCGAAGGCGAACGTCATCAGGCCCATGTGTTCGATCGACGAATACGAAAAGAGCCGCTTGACGTCTTTCTGCCGGAACAGCGAAAAAGTGGCGATCAGCACCGAGACCAATCCGAAGCCGACCAGCAAGTGTCCTGGCAGGCCGTTCTGGAGTGCACCGTCGGCTAGCACCTTGCAACGCAGCACCGCATAGAGCGCGACGTTGAGCAGCAGACCGGACAGCACGGCCGAAATCGGTGTAGGACCTTCGGCATGTGCGTCGGGCAGCCAGTTGTGCATGGGCACGAGGCCGACCTTGGTGCCATAGCCGATCAGCAGAAACACGAACGCTAGCGAAATGATGGTCGGGTCGAGACTCCCCTTGACCGCGTTCAGACTGGTCCAGAGCAGCGCATCGCCGCCGCCGAGCTGCCGGCTCGCGGCGAGATAGAGAAGGATCGTGCCGAACAGCGCCTGCGCGATGCCGACGCCGCACAGGATGAAATACTTCCATGCGGCTTCGAGACTTGCCGCCGTGCGATAGACGCTGACCAGCAGCACCGTGGCGAGCGTGGCCGCTTCCATGGCGACCCAGAGGATGCCCATGTTGTTGGTGAGCAGCGCGAGCAGCATCGCGAAGATGAACAACTGGTACATGCTGTGGTAGAGGCGCATACGCGGGCCGGTCATCTTGCCGCGGTCACGCTCGATGCGCATGTACGGTCTTGAAAAGATCGACGTGGTCCAGCCGACGAAGGCTGTCAGCGCGACCAGAAACACGTTGAGCGGATCGACGAAGAACAGCTTGCCCAGCGCGAACGCCGGCCCGTGCGCCACGGTTTGCACGGCGAGCAGCGCGGCGGCCGCGAATGTGAGGAAGCTGAAGCCGACGTTTAGCTCGGCCGCGACATGGTGCTGTCCCACCAGCGCCAGACACATGCCTGCGAAAAGCGGAACTCCGAAAACCAGCAGCAGTACCCAGGCTTCAGTCATCTTTGAGTTTTTCAAGGTGATGAATGTCCAGACTGTCGAACTGCTCGCGGATCTGGAACATGAACACGCCGAGGATCAGGATGCCCACCAGCACATCGAGTCCAATGCCGAGTTCAACGATCATCGGCATGCCGTTCGTGGCCGCGGCCGCAGCAAAAAACAGGCCGTTTTCCATCGACAGGAAGCCGATCACCTGCGGTATCGCCTTTGCGCGTGTAATCATCATCATGAACGACAGCAGCACGCAGGCGAGCGCGATGCCGAGCGTGCCGCGGGCGACCGACGAGGCGAGCTGGCTGATCGGCGACGCGACATTGAACGCCACGATCACAAGCACGATGCCGATCAGCAGGGTGGCGGGAATGTTGAGGAGGGACTCCACATCCGTCTTGACGTCGAGCCGTTGCACGAGCCTGTAAAGTATCCAGGGAATCAGGCCGACCTTGAGCACCAGGGTCAGTGCGGCGGAGATATAAAGGTGTACGTCGGCAGTGACATATCCCAGGATGACATTGGCTGACACGAGTGCCACGCCCTGCAGCGTGTACAGATGAATCAGCGACAGGATCCGGCGCTGGCTGAGCATCGCAAACGACAGCAGCAGCAGGATGGCGGCCAGGAAGTTGATGATCTGCGTGGCGAACCCGTGCATTCACGCCCCCAGCAGAAAGTGAACGAGCATCCCGATGACGGCCAGCAGGAACGCTGTCGCGAGAAACTCCGGCACGCGGAAAATGCGCATCTTCGCGTTGGTTGTCTCGACTACCGCCAGCGCCGCGCCACCTATCAATAACTTGATGAACAGCGCGGGTATCGCGAGCAGCAGCGCTGTCGGATTGCCGGCCTCCGCGATGCCCCACGGGATGAACAAGGCGAGCCCGATGCAGGAGTACGCGAACAGTTTGAGACTCGCGGCCCATTCCATCAGCGCGAGATGCCGGCCGGAATACTCGAGGATCAGCGCCTCGTGGATCATGGTCAGTTCGAGGTGCGTGGTCGGGTTGTCGACCGGCAGGCGCGCGTTTTCGGCGAGCGACACCATCGTGAACGCGATCCCCGCGAACGCGAGGCTCGGATAGATCGCCAGTTCGCGATGGCTGAGCGTGGCGACGATCGTGGTCAGCAAGGTCGACTGCGTGATCAGCGCCGCCGAAAACAGCACCATCAGCAAGGCAGGCTCCGCGAGGAAGCCCACCAGCATCTCGCGGCGCGCGCCGAGCGTGCCGAACGCGGTGCCGACGTCCATCGCGGCCAGCGAGATGGCCACGCGAGCCAGCGCGAAAAGACCCACCAGGGCGATCGCGTCCGCTGCCGGCGACAGGGGAAGGTCGGTTGAAAGCGTGGGTACGATCGCACAAGCAAGCGTCATGCATGCCCAGACGACATACGGCGCGCCGCGGAATATCGGACTGGCGTGATCGGCGACGACCGACTCCTTGTTGAACAGCTTGTGCAGCATCCGGTAGGGCTGCCAGATACTCGGCGCCCGGCGGTTCTGCAACCTGGCGCGGCACATGTTGACCCAGCCCGTCAGCAGTGGGGCCGCCGCCAGAGCAAGCAGGATCTCCAGCCCCTGGGAGAGCAATCCGGAGAGCGTAATCATCGTCTCACCAGCAGCAGCAGCACGATCAGCACGAGAAAGCTGTGCATCAGATAGACCGCGATGCGGCCTGTCTGGAGCAGGCCGGCCAGAGCCGCGACGCGCTTGACCAGTTGCGCGATCGGCTCATAAATCAGGGCCCACGCACGATCTGTCACGGTGACGCTATACACGGGGTGACTGTCGAATGGCGAAGGAAGCCGCCGTTCGATCCTGAACAGCGGTGCGAAGATTTCGCGGATCGGCTGCCCGAACCCTTCTGCGGTGTCCTGCATGCGCGCGTTCACGAACGGAAAGCCACAGGCCCAGGGTGCCGCACGCCGCAGGCGTCCATGGTAAAGACGGCGCACCAGCATCCACGCGAGCCCGCAGCAGGCAACGAAGAACAGCAGGAAAATCAGCGGCATGTAGCTGGCACGGCCTACACTGGTGGGTGCGAGCAGCAGCCAGCCGTTGCGCGCGACAGTGGGTCCGATGCCCACGCCAACCAGCATCTGCGTGATGCGATCCAGAACGACCACGAACTGCACCGGCAACAACCCGAGCAGCACGCATATCGCTGCGAGCCACGCGAAGCCGACGCGCTCCCACGGACTCGCATCCCGTGCCTCGCGTAACTTCGCTTCGCGAGGTTGACCGAGAAAGATGATGCCGAAGAACTTGACCATCGTGTAGCCCGCGAGCGCGGCCACGAGGGCAATCAGCGCGGCCACGAGCGGGACCACCATATTCAGGAACGGGTCAGGCAGGCCGGGGGTGAACAGAAAGCTCTGCAGCAGCAGCCATTCGGAGACGAAGCCGCTCAATGGCGGCAGGCCCGCACTGGCAAACGCGCCCACGAGAGCGGCCCACGCCGTCCACGGCATGAAACGGATCAGGCCGCCCAGGCGCCCGAGATTGCGCTCGCCTGTCGCGTGGAGCACGGAACCGGTGCCGAGAAACAGCAGGCTCTTGAAGGCCGCGTGGCTGGCGATCTGGTAGAACAGAGCCGTCATCGACAAGGCGGCCAGCGCGTTCATCCCGTATGCGCGAAACAGGATCGCGAGCCCCATGCTGACGAACATCAGGCCGATGTTGTCGATCGACGAGTACGCAAGCAGCCGCTTCATGTCCGTCTGGATGGCGCTGAACACCACTCCGAACAGGGCGGTGAAGAGTCCGAGCATCAGCATGAGCACGCCCCACCATGCGATCTGCACGTGCAGCAGGTCGAACACTGTGCGCAACACGCCATAAAGGCCGGCTTTCAGGACGAAGCCGCTCATGAGGGCCGACACCGGTGACGGCGCTGCCGGATGGGCCTCGGGAAGCCAGACATGCAGCGGAAAGATCCCTGCTTTCGTGCCGAAGCCGAACAGCGCCAGCAGAAACGCGACGGACGCCCAGAATACGTCCAGATGCTGCTCGCGCATATTGGCGAACGTGTAGTCGCCGGTATTCGCCTGCAACAGGCCGAAGCACAGCAGGAGCGCGAGTGCACCGACGTGGGAGATCAGGAAGTAGAGCCAGGCCGCCCGGCGGATGTCGGCGAAGCGGTGATTGGTCATCACGAGGAAAGTGGCCGATACCGTCATCGTCTCCCACGCAACCATGAAGCAATACGCATCGTCTGCCAGCAGCAGTACTGCCATGCTCGCGAGGCACACGTGATATTCGAAGCAGAGTAATCCAGGCGGTGTACCCTCGCCCTTGCGGAAATAGCCGGCGGAGAATGCACTCACGCCCGTGCTCACCACGCCGAGTACTGTGAGGAAATACGCCGACAGGCCGTCGAGCCGAAAATGGAACGGCAGGTCCGGCAACCCGAGCGGCACGATGGCTTGCTGGGGATTTGAGAAAACGCCGGTCAGGCCCAGTCCGCACAGAAGCAGGCCGAACACCGCGCCGACAGGAAACAGCACGTGCGCCACAACGCGTGTGCGGCGCAGGTTCGCGAGTCCCAGAACCGCAACGACGAGCCAGCCCGCGACCACCAGCACCACGTAATGGACGACCAGCAGATGTTCCATCGGCGTTGTCTCCAGTGCCGTCAGACGTCCTGTTCGACGGTCGGCGTGTTGGACGAAGGGCATCCCGCAACGGCCTCTGCCCGGTGATGACGTTCCATTTTTTTGACATACCGGTACAGATCAAGCCCCGTCGATTTCGTGATGGCCTCAGCGCGGGCATAGAGGTCAAGCCACCCAGGCACGGTTCTCTGTTTGACCCCGATCGCGATCGTGTTGCCTTCGCGCCGCGCTATGGTGCGGAACAGTTTTCCGTTGCACGCGCGGCGTAACCGGTCGAGGTAGATGGCGAGCCGCGGGTCGCTGTTCAGCAGGTTGGCCACCAGCACACCTTCGTCGCGCAGCGCAGCATGACAGCAGTCGTAAAAAGACTGGCTCGACAGGCTGGCGGGCAGCCCGGACGCGTCGAATCCATCGAGCAGGATCACATCCGTGAAGCCAACCTTGCCCGAGAGATATTCCGCAGCGTCGGCGTGCACGATCCGGAATCGGTCTGATTCAGGTGGAATGAAAAACTGCTCGCGCAACGCGATCACTCTCTCGTCGATTTCCACGTTGGTCACCCGTGCAGACGGAAACTTCTGGAAGCAGTATTTCGACAGCGATCCTCCGCCCAGTCCCACGATCAGGATGTCTTCGGGACTGGAGTGAAAAAGCTGGAATGACATCATGGCTCGCGTGTACGGCAGATCGAGCGCAAGCGGATCACTCTGGCGCATCGAGCTTTGTATGCCGAACGCGTCGAAACGCAGCGACCGCGTGCGCGGCCCCTCGCGTATCACGGGTTCCCCGGAAGTCTTTCCCCGTCGCCTCGTCAGGGCTTGCCTGAACGGATTGTGATCGGCCGGCAAATTCATTGTCCTCCTGAAACCGCGCGGTCCAGTTGCCATGATTAGCAGTCGTGCAGTGACTGAGAGATGACGACTGGGCCGCGGTAAGCTCAACGCATCCATCCGTGAGGGACAGGCGCCGGGATAGCGCCTGCCGCCAGACACGTTTCGAAGCGCGGCACGGCGTGAGTGAGCATACGCGCCGCGTTTTCGTGAACCGCGTCGCCGCTGCATCGTTGCTGCGACGTATGCAACCGCGGCATCCCTGCATGCCGCCCACCTTCCGGAGAGGTTCTCCATCAGGAGCATCAGGTTAGCAGTTAATGATAATTGCGTTATCATCCTAGCAGCTTTATTGTTCTGGTTCCACACGTGATGATCCGTCGACGTGAGCGGAGGACATGCCGCGTTCGTTCAGGACGCGCCGGAGATACGGGTTTCACCCCGCGCGTGGAATTTGAGAAAACAGCCTGCTGCACCGGTCCCCGCCTGCGCCGAGGCGCGGTCCGGATACGCGAACACACGAGTCGATACCTGATGCCAGCACACTATTTCCGGACCTTGACGGGAAAGGATCGCAGCACCAGAGCCAACAGGCAGCTTGGCTTCTCGCTTGCGTTCGTGGCTGGTGGGACCAACGCCGGCGGCTTCCTGGCAGTGAAGCAGTACACGTCCCATATGAGCGGCGTGGTCTCTGCGATTGCCGACCAGACCGCCCTGGGCGACCTCTCGCTGGTTCTGGCGGGTGCCGGATCGCTGATCTCATTCCTGCTGGGCGCCGCCTGTTCCGCCGTGCTCATCAACTGGGGGCGGCGCCGGCGGCTGAACAGTCAGTACGCGTCGCCGTTGCTGGTCGAGGCTGTCCTGCTGCTTTGTTTCGGGTTGCTCGGCAGCCATCTCGCCCTGTGGGAAACCCTGTTCGTGCCGGCGACGGTCGTGCTCCTGTGCTTCATCATGGGTCTGCAGAACGCAATGATCACGAAGCTTTCGGGTGCGGAAATCCGTACCACCCATATGACGGGCACCGTGACGGATATCGGCATCGAGATCGGCAAGCTCCTCTACTGGAATTCATCGAAGGTCGAACCCACTAAGCCGTTTGTCCTCGCGAACCGGGCAAAGCTGAAAGTACACATGACGATGCTGACGATGTTCTTTGTCGGTGGCATCACAGGGGCGATGGGATTCAAACACATCGGCTACGCCTCGACGGTACCGCTTGCGGGCGTGCTGATTGTGCTGGCCATCGTGCCCCTCGTTGACGACCTGCGCACGGCAGGGAGGTTGACGTGATCGATACGAGTATTCCACTACTGTCCCATGACTACACGTACCTGTATCTGCGAGACGTGATGGGCCGCCGCGGACTGATCGTCATCGGCGTGGGCAAGGCGGGCGAACGCGGATTCCAGATGCTGTACCGGTTTTCTGATATCTGCGATCGCCTGGAAGAATGCGGGATTAACGTGATCTTCGTCTATCAGAAGGAATCCGCCCGACACGTTCAGGATGCGACCTCCTTGTTCGGCGCCCGTTACAGGCAAAGGCCGTGTCTGTTTCTGGACCATGACGGTCAGTTCTTTGTCGGCCCACCGCGCCCCAGATCGCTTCGCGCGGTGTATCTGGACCGGGAGATGAGGCGGCTCGACACGGCCGAAATTGCACTACGGGATGAAACGTGGGATTCACTGCTGCGCGCCTTCTTTGTCGAGGTCGCAGCAGGTTTCATGCACTGAGCGCGACGACGTGAGAACGGCCGGTCCGTCAACGCCAGGGACGTCATGTCAATCATGTCACTTCGGGCCGGACCCGGCGCGCATGTGCGTATCCTGGCGACGGGACCTGACGAAATCGTAGCGCTTGAGGCGCTTTCGGCCATCCTGCGTTGGCAGGAATCGTGCTAACCGGCCAATGCAAAAGACAGCGCACACACCCGCCGATTGCCGCCGCATCGGTTTTCGACCATACACATGAAAAGAGAGAGAAAGGCGAGCAAGCCCCTGGTCATAGAGAATGACCAGGTGGTTTCACTGTACTTTGATGCGCGCGGCGTGCAGAGCACTATGTTGCGGCACTATCCGTACGCCCTTGCGCTGGGTTATACGCGCACCATGATGGGTTTCCTGCTGTTCCAGCCATTTCCGCGCCGCATTTCGATGATCGGTCTGGGTGGCGGTTCGCTGGCGAAATACTGCTATCGCCACTTGCCCGACACCGAGATTGCCGTCGTCGAAATCAACCCCCAGGTGATCGCGCTGCGCGACCGGTTCCATGTGCCGCGTGATAGCGAACGCTTCAAGGTGATCTGTGCCGACGGAGCGCAGTACGTCACGGTTCCGGATTACCGGCCCGACGTGCTGCTGATCGACGGTTTCAACGCCGACGGGTTGCCCGCCGAGCTCGGTAGCAGGACGTTCTACGAGGCCTGCCGTCGCCGGTTGAGTGACAACGGGGTAATGGTGGCCAATCTGGTGACGGACGAACCGGACTTCCATCACTACCTTCGCTCGCTCAGGGAAGTCTTCGCGGACGCGGTGACGCTGGCGCCGTCCGAAGGCAGCGAACACAACGTCACTGTTTTTGCGTGGAAAGGAGCCGATGAGTTTCCGTCCCTCGCAACGATGCTCGACCGGGCGCGCGCGCTCGAACCCACGCATGCGGTGAATCTCCATGCGACGGCCGCGCGCATCGAGTACGGCAAGAGGTTTAACTGGGATCGATACGGACAGGCGAGTTGAGCGCATTCATTTGCGACGCGTCAACGACGGCACCAGTCCAATCCGCGCTTTTTTGAGCAGGCGCGTTCCCTAGGAAAGAAGATGACGGCAGGAAGCGACAACGAACGCAGCACCTTGACCCATACGGCCGTCTGGGCGCTTGAGCGCCCGGCCCAGCAACGATACGGTCGCGATGCGACCAGGCTAAGCTGGTCGGTCGCGCAGGAACTGCGTAACCGGCGGCGTATAGGCGAGCGATTCATGGATCGACGGCGCGTGGTGCGCTCGTGGCGTCAAGATGATGACCCGGATCACGTCTTGTATTATAATTGGATTAACATACTTGGGTGTTGCTTCTCATCATGGAAACGAAAAGCGCTCGATTCACGATTCTGATCGATCCTGTGAAGAAGGAAGCGTTCGAAAAACTGTGCGCAGCACAGGACCTGACGCCCTCACAGGTGGTGCGTCAACTGATTCGCGAATACCTTGAGCAGCACGGCGTCACCTACAAGACAAAGAGCGCCGTTGGCGCCCGCCCGCGTCGAAAAACGGCCTGAGGTACATCCGGCTCAAGCCCATGACGTGATCCGGCGAAGAGGCCGCCGCCCGTTCGCGCTGGCATGCTGCCGGGTACTCTTTCGGGCTGCTTCCTTTACAGCATACCCATAAATCACGAGTCTTCTGATGTGCGCGACGACGCACGGTCGCCAGTGTCGCGCAATATTATGGGTTGGAAATGCACCGCCTGGAGGTGAAAGCAGAACTGCTCTGTTTTCTCGCGTTATCTGAAATCTTTGCCTTTCGCTCCAGGGGCACATGATTGCAGATCGACCATCTCGTCGAAAGCATAAGGATCTGGCTACGGCGCCACGATCATCGCGTCGACTGGCGCGAGCGGTGGTTACCACGATCGGTTGAATCCGCCATTTACCTAGCTGTTGCATCTCGTTGATCAGGTAATAAATTGAGCACATATTCACTCAGAAATCCTAATTAATTGACGGAGACTCAAGCGTTCAATTGAACCATACTGGTTCGCTACCCCCCCCTTTGGGGATCGTATGCGTTGTCTTCGGACCGTGAGCGGATCCTGTTTACTGGCGTTCAGCGTGGAAGGTCAGGGGCCGCGAGGCGGGAAAACACGTTTTCGGCCACAGGAAGTTGGAGTCTCGCCTGAACGACATCTGGAATTTGAGTGGCTTTGCTTAGGCGCGTTTCCTCGGCCGGCATATTCAACCGCGCGAGATCGTCTTCGTTTTCGTCGCTTACCAGCCGCTCCAGATAGTCGGCCCAGGCCTGGCTCATCCGTCGTCGCTGATCGAGGAATTGAGCCCGGCCGTATGCGTCTCCAAGTTCCTCGTCGCTGCCGTGTGCAAGATGCCGTTCAACGATTTCCTTGTCGTAGCCCAAGCGCTCCCGAATCAGCGTACCTGTCCGCAGGCAACAAAAAACCCGCATAGCCAATAGCCACGCGGGTTTCAGAGACTGCACACAACTTGTTCAGACTACCTTGGACAACAGCGAATCACGAAACTGGTGGGTGCTGAGAGGCTCGAACTCCCGACCTACGCCTTGTAAGGGCGCCGCTCTACCAACTGAGCTAAGCACCCGTTTCGCGATTCAGTGCTTCCGTTGCCGCCGATTCATACGGCTTGAACCGAGCAAGTCGCTTCAAGCAATTCCTCAGGCAGCAAGCCCATTAGTTTAGCGCATCCTTCAGTGCTTTGCCAGGCCTAAATTTAGGAACCTTCGCCGCCTTGATTTTGATCGCAGCGCCGGTGCGCGGATTACGTCCTGTGCGTGCAGTGCGCTTGCCGACCGCGAACGTGCCAAAACCGACCAACGTCACCGAACCACCCTTCTTCAACGTACTCTTGACACCCGCAATGACTGCATCGAGTGCACGGCCGGCCGCGGCCTTCGAAATGTCGGCTTGCTGTGCAATGTGATCGATCAATTCCGTCTTGTTCATTCCAACCCCCGAGAATGTTTATGGAATCGTGACGGTGCTTTCCGGCACCTGGTTTCACGCGGCCGGCGGCGACGCCGGGCCGACCCATTAGAAGTGGCCGAAACCCAGGTGTCAAGCCGGGTTGAGCCTGATCGGCGCGGTTTTGGAAGGGCTCTTTTATCACCAGATATTGCGACGGGTCGGCTCATCTGCGACGAGTCAACGTGCGCGTTTTCACAGCGCCCATGATGTGGAAACGCGAGGCTTTCGTGATCCATTGCGAGGTCGACGTGGACAATAAAAAACCCGCGGCCGTAACCGCGGGTTCTTTGCTTCAGCAAGCAGCCTCGCAACAGGATACTTTAGCGTACCTTAGCGCGCTTGCGTACGCTTCAGTGCTTGACGACCTCCGTCGCGGCGTCCTTGCCCTCTCCAGCAACAGGGGCGGCCGGCTTCGGCTCTTCTTCCAGCAATGGCTGCGGTACACGTTCGAGCGCCAGTTCGAGCACCTTGTCGATCCAGCGAACCGGCACGATCTCGATCGCGTTCTTCACGTTGTCCGGAATCTCGGTCAAGTCCTTGACGTTCTCTTCCGGAATCAACACGAGCTTGATGCCGCCGCGATGCGCTGCGAGCAGTTTCTCCTTCAGGCCGCCAATCGGCAGGACTTCGCCACGCAGCGTGATTTCGCCCGTCATCGCGACATCGGCACGCACCGGAATACCGGTCAATACCGACACGAGCGCGGTCGTCATCGCGATACCAGCCGAAGGACCGTCCTTCGGCGTCGCGCCTTCCGGCACGTGGATGTGGATGTCCTGCTTCTCGAACGCTTCGTCCTTGATACCCAGACGGCGCGAACGCGAACGCACGACCGAGCGCGCTGCTTCGACGGATTCCTTCATCACGTCGCCGAGCGAACCGGTGCGGATCACATTGCCCTTACCCGGCATCACAGCGGCTTCGATGGTCAGCAGATCGCCGCCCACTTCCGTCCATGCCAGACCCGTGACCTGACCAACCTGATTTTCCTTGGCGGCCAGACCGAAGTCGTACTTGCGCACGCCGAGGAACGTGTCGAGGTTGCTGCCGTCGACCTTCACCGCGCCCTCCGCCTTCTTCAGCAGAAGCATCTTCACGACCTTGCGGCAGATCTTCGAAATTTCACGCTCGAGCGAACGCACGCCCGCTTCGCGCGTGTAGTAACGAATGATGTCGCGGATCGCGGTTTCCGTCACATCGACCTCGCCATCCTTGAGGCCGTTGTTCTTCTTCTGCTTCGGCAACAGATAACGCTGCGCAATGCTGACCTTTTCGTCTTCCGTGTAGCCCGACAGACGGATCACTTCCATCCGGTCGAGCAGCGGCGGCGGAATGTTCAGCGAGTTCGACGTCGCGACGAACATCACGTCCGACAGATCGAAGTCGACTTCGACGTAGTGATCGGCAAACGTATGGTTCTGTTCCGGGTCGAGCACTTCGAGCAGCGCCGACGACGGATCGCCGCGGAAATCCTGGCCCATCTTGTCGACTTCGTCGAGCAGGAAGAGCGGATTGCGCACGCCGACCTTGGTCAGGCTCTGCAGGATCTTGCCCGGCATCGAACCGATGTACGTACGACGGTGGCCGCGAATCTCGGCTTCGTCGCGCACGCCGCCCAACGCCATGCGCACGAACTTGCGGTTCGTCGCGCGCGCGATCGACTGGCCGAGCGACGTCTTACCGACACCCGGAGGCCCAACGAGGCACAGGATCGGCGCTTTCACCTTATCGACACGTTGCTGGACCGCGAGATACTCGAGAATGCGTTCCTTCACCTTCTCGAGACCGAAGTGGTCTTCATCGAGCACGCGCTCCGCATTCGAGAGGTCGTTGTTGACCTTGCTCTTCTTGCGCCACGGCAAGCCGATCAGCGTATCGATATAGTTGCGCACGACCGTCGCTTCCGCCGACATCGGCGACATCAGCTTGAGCTTCTTCAGCTCGGAGTCGGCCTTCTTCTTCGCTTCCTTCGGCATGCGCGCAGCCGTGATGCGCTTCTCGAGTTCTTCGAGGTCCGCACCCTCTTCGCCTTCGCCGAGTTCCTTCTGGATCGCCTTGACCTGTTCGTTCAGGTAGTACTCGCGCTGGCTCTTCTCCATCTGACGCTTGACGCGCCCACGGATACGCTTTTCGACCTGCAGGATGTCGATCTCGGCTTCGAGTTGCGCGAGCAGATGCTCGAGCCGCTCGATCACCGGGAACATTTCGAGGATGTGCTGCTTCTGGTCGAGCTTGAGCGGCAGATGCGCCGCGATCGTGTCGGCCAGACGCCCGGCTTCGTCGATACCCGACAGCGAGGTCAGGATCTCCGGCGGGATCTTCTTGTTCAGCTTCACATACTGGTCGAACTGCGACACGATCGCGCGGCGCAGCGCTTCGGTTTCAGCGCTGTCGGCGTGGTCGGGTTCGAGCGGTATGACTTCGCACGAGAACTGCGTTTCCTGTTCTTCGATGGAAAGCGTCTTCGCGCGCTGCAAGCCTTCGACGAGCACCTTCACCGTGCCGTCAGGCAGCTTCAGCATCTGCAGGATGTTGGCAATACACCCTACTTCGTACATGTCCTTTTCGGTCGGCTCGTCTTTCGCAGCCGTTTTCTGGGCGACGAGCATGATGTGCTTGCCGCCTTCCATCGCTGCTTCGAGAGCCTTGATCGACTTCGGGCGGCCTACGAAGAGCGGAATCACCATGTGCGGGAAAACGACTACGTCGCGCAGCGGGAGCAGCGGCAGCGTAATGCGTTCCGGCGGGAGGAGTTGGGTTCCTGACATTTCATTTCCCCATGAGTGGAATCAGTTCGTTCGATAGGTGAGGCCGGCAGAAAATATTGCAAGCCTTCGCGTGTGGGAAAAGTTCAGTGACTCCGAAAGGTTCAGTGACTCCATAGTGAAAACAACCAACCTGACCACACGATAAACGAAAAAGCCGTTCACGTCGCCATGAACGGCCTTTTTGCAGAATCCGAAGCCGATCAGTTCGAACCCGCGACCTTCGGCGCGTCTTCGTAGATCAGCAGCGGTTTGCCGTCGCCGTCGATGACGTTGTCGTCGATGATGACCTTGCTGACCCCCTTCATCTGCGGCAGGTCGTACATCACGTCGAGCAACGCCTGTTCCAGGATGGAGCGCAGGCCCCGCGCGCCGGTCTTGCGGCGGATCGCCTTGCGCGCCACGGCCTGCAAAGCGGCCGGACGAATTTCGAGTTCGACGCGCTCCATGTTGAACAGCTTGTGGTACTGCTTGACCAGCGCATTCTTCGGTTCGACGAGGATTTTCATCAGCGCGGCTTCATCGAGCTTGCCAAGCGTGGCGACCACCGGCAGACGGCCGATCAGTTCCGGAATCAAACCGAATTTGATCAGGTCTTCCGGCTCCACTTCACGCAGCACTTCCCCGGCGTCGCGGTCCTGCTTGCTCTTCACGCTGGCGCCGAAGCCGATGCCGGTCTTCTCGGTACGATCGACGATGACCTTTTCGAGGCCGTCGAACGCGCCACCGCAGATGAACAGAATGTTCGTCGTGTCGACCTGGATGAAGTCCTGGTTCGGATGCTTACGGCCACCTTGCGGCGGCACCGACGCCATCGTGCCTTCGACGAGCTTCAGCAAAGCCTGCTGCACGCCCTCGCCCGACACGTCGCGCGTGATAGACGGGTTGTCGGACTTGCGGCTGATCTTGTCGATTTCGTCGATGTAGACAATACCGCGCTGGGCCTTGTCCACTTCGTAATTACAGTTTTGCAGCAGCTTCTGAATGATGTTCTCGACGTCTTCGCCGACATAGCCGGCTTCCGTCAGCGTGGTTGCGTCCGCAATCACGAACGGCACGTTCAGAAGGCGCGCAAGCGTCTGCGCGAGCAGCGTCTTGCCGGAGCCGGTCGGCCCGATCAGCAGGATGTTGCTCTTGGACAGCTCGATCTCGTCCTTCTTGTCGAGATGCTTGAGACGCTTGTAGTGGTTGTAGACCGCAACGGCGAGAATCTTCTTCGCGCGCTCCTGGCCGATCACGTATTGATCGAGGATTTCGCGGATTTCCTGCGGAGTCGGCAGATCGGACTTGGACAAACCCGCCTCGATGCCCGCGCCCGCCGCTTCGTCGCGAATGATTTCGTTGCACAGGTCGATACATTCATCGCAGATGAACACCGACGGGCCAGCAATCAGTTTTTTGACCTCATGCTGACTCTTGCCGCAAAACGAGCAATACAACAGCTTTTCGCTGTTAGAACCTTTCTTGTCCGCCATAGATGTGTGAGCCTCCGGACACCGGATTACATGATACGCCGTTTGCCCCCGCCTCGCAGTTTGGGCACGACAGGACTAGTGAGCAAAATGACGGCGTTTGCCGCAGACGCCCGGACAGATGTTGATCATTTCACAATTGACTCGATGACGGTTCCGCCCCAATTCCGAGCAAAACAGCGGGGCAAAACCGTACCCGATCAAGGACGCTTATGCGCCACCTGGTCGACGAGACCGTAGGCTTGCGCGTCATCGCCGGACATGAAATTGTCGCGATCCGTGTCGCGCGCGATGCGCTCGACCGGCTGACCGGTATGGTGCGCGAGCAGATGATTCAGCCGCTCTTTCAAATACAGAATTTCGCGCGCCTGGATTTCGATGTCGGACGCCTGGCCACGCGCGCCGCCGAGCGGCTGGTGAATCATCACGCGCGAGTTCGGCAGCGCGAAGCGCTTGCCCTTCGCGCCGGCCGCCAGCAGGAACGCGCCCATGCTCGCCGCGAGGCCCATGCATAGCGTGGAGACGTCCGGCTTGATGAACTGCATCGTATCGTAGATCGCCATGCCCGCCGACACCGAACCGCCCGGGCTGTTGATGTAGAAATAGATGTCCTTGTCGGGATTCTCGCTTTCGAGAAACAGCATCTGCGCGACGACGAGATTGGCCGTCTGGTCGTTCACTTCGCCTACGAGGAACACGATGCGTTCCTTCAGCAGACGCGAATAAATGTCATACGAGCGCTCGCCCCGGCCGCTCGTTTCCACGACGATCGGCACCAGACCGAGTGCCTGCGCTTCGAGATCCCGGGACGACTGGGAGGTCAACGTGTCCAGCATTTGGGCGCGAAAGGTCATGCAATGGATCCTTGTCTGGAGATATTCCGAATATAGGTGCTAGACAGGTAGGTGCAACGACCCCGTTATTCAAGTGCGCGATCAGTGCATGCGCACCGCGCAACCGCATGCAGCACGCAACGCATCTTCACAGCACAAAAAAAACGGCGTGCGGGCCATCGTCGCTCCGACAGCCGGCACGCCGTTGCAGCGACGCTTACGCTTGCGCCGTTGCGCTTGCCAGTTCTTCGAAGCTCACCAACTTATCCGTCACCTTGGCCTTGCTCAGGACGAAATCGACGACGTTGGCTTCAACGACGTACGCTTCCATTTCAGCAAGACGTTGCTGGTTGGAATAATACCAGCGGACGACTTCCTTCGGGTCTTCGTAGCTTTTTGCGAATTCGTCGACTTCGGCGCGGATCTGCTCCGGTTTCGCCTGCAGTTCGTTAGCCTTGACCAACTCGGCCAGCACGAGGCCCAGCTTGACGCGGCGTTCAGCCTGCTCCTTGAACATCGCGGCCGGAATCGGCGCGTCCTTCGCGTTCGGCACACCGCGCTGCTCGAGGTCCTGGCGAGCCATCACGACGAGACGCTCCTGATCCTGTTCGATCAGCGCGTTCGGCACGTCGAGTTCCGAAATCTTCAGGAGCGCGTCCATCACCTGGTTCTTGACGATGGCCTGCGTGCGGCGCTTCGCTTCACGCTCGAGGTTGTCCTTGATCTCGCCGCGCATCTTGGTCAGATCGCCGTCTTCGATGCCGAGCGACTTCGCGAATTCGCCGTCGACTTCCGGCAGATGCGGCCATTCGATCTTCTTCATCGTGATCGTGAATTGCGCGGTCTTGCCTGCCACGTCCTTGCCGTGGTAGTCGTCCGGGAACTTCAGGTCGAATTCCTTGGCCTCGTCGACCTTCAGGCCGAGCGCCGCCTTTTCGAATTCCGGCAGCATGCGGCCTTCGCCGAGCACGAACGCGAAGTCTTCGGCGCTGCCGCCCTGGAATACTTCACCGTCGAGCTTGCCGACGAAGTCGACCGTCACGCGGTCGCCGTCTTTCGCCGCCGTGTCCGCACCGCCGTCGCCGTGTTCGCCGGCTTCGCCGCGAGCGTGGAAGTGCACGCGCTGCTTGCGCAGGATGTCCAGCGTGCGGTCGATTTCTTCTTCGCTGATGGTGGTCGTGGTGCGCTCGATTTCAGCCGTGGCGACGTCGCCCAGCTTCACTTCCGGATACACCTCGAAGGTCGCATCGAACGCGTAGTCGCCTTCGGCGGCGTCGGTCTTCGGCGCGAAGCTCGGCTGCCCCGCGACGCGCAGGTTCTCGGCCCGGCTGATGTCGAAGAATTCCTTGCCGACCTTGTCGCTCAGCACTTCGGCTTCCACCTGGCCCGAATACTGTTGCGTCACCATTTTGAGCGGCACCTTGCCCGGGCGGAAACCCGGCATGCGCACGTTCTTCGCGAGTTGGCGGATACGCGAGTCCACTTCCTTCTGCACGGCATCCTTCGGCAGGGAAATCGTTACGCGGCGTTCGAGCTTGCCGAGGTTTTCAACAACGTTAGCCATGGCTTCAATCGTCCTAAAATTATTCGAGCGAATCAGTTATATCTTTTCCGTGCCGCTCTTCGATGTCGCTTCGCACCGATTGCGCCGATTGCATCGCGCGCTCGCGTCGGGATAAGCGCCTGCGCCGCGGGCTCGCAGGCCGCTGGCAGCACGGTTGAGTCCAAAGAGCCGAATATTTTAGCAAACTATTTGCGCGCTTAGCCGGGATTCGATGATTGCATCGGTTTTTCCCGCTATTCCTGCCGCTTTGTGGGTCATTTCGGGGTGTTTTTCGCATGCATCGAGCCGTTTTTTGGGTGCCTGCGCGAGCTGATCGAAGCAGCGCTTCCCACCCGCGCCCACGCGTCGCCGCGACACGCGACACGCCCAGCGGCGCGCCACCGCCGCGTCTTCGCCTCCGATTCCGCCTATGCCGTTCGACATATTCAGCCGGCGCGCCCATGCTGATAAGCTAACGACCTCGGTTGGGCCTGTCCCTCGCCGATTCGCTTCATACGCCGCGCAATCGCTCACAACGACTCAAATTTCTCAGAGACACCATGCCGAATTCGTCGCCCTCGCCTATCGTCGTCATCGCTCCCGATTCATTCAAAGGCTCGCTCAGCGCGGAACAGGTCGCGCAGGCGATTGCGTCCGGCATCCAGCGCGCCCGGCCCGACGCCAGCGTGCGCATCTGCCCGATGGCCGACGGCGGCGAAGGCACGCTCGACGCGATGCTCACGAGCGGCGGCGAACGCCGCAAGCTGAACGTGCGCGGCGCCGCCGGTCCCGCACGTGAAGCGCTCACCGGCCTGCTCGCGGACGGCAGCGCGATCATCGAAACAGCCGAAATCGTCGGCATTACGGACCCGGTGGGAATGGGCGTGCCGGTCGAGGCACGCAGCACCCGCGGCATGGGCGAGGCGATTCGCGCATTGCTCGACGCCGGCGTGCGGCGCTTTTTCGTCGCGCTCGGCGGCAGCAGCACGAACGACGGCGGCGCCGGCCTGCTGGCGGGCCTCGGTCTGAAGCTGTTCGATGCCCAGGATCATGAACTCGAAGGCACGCCCGAACAGCTTGCCCGCGTTGCGCGGCTCGACGTCTCGCAACTCGACGCGCGGCTCGCCGAAACACAGTTCGTCGGCATGTCGGACGTGGACAATCCATTGACCGGCGATCACGGCGCGACCGCGATCTTCGGTCCGCAAAAAGGCGTGAAGCCCGAACAGGTCGCGCCGATCGACGCGGCGCTCGCGCGCTTCGCCGATCTGCTCGAAGCCGCGCTTGGCCGCACCGCGCGCGACCAGCCGGGCGCGGGTGCGGCGGGCGGTCTCGGCTTCGCGCTGCACATGCTCGGCGCGCAGTTCGAGCCGGGCGCGGAAACGGTCGCGCGGCAGATCGGCCTCGATGCCGCGCTCGCGGGCGCCGACTGGCTGATCACCGGCGAAGGCCGCTCGGACGTGCAAACGCTGCACGGCAAGGCGCCGTTCATCGCCTGCGCTCATGCGCGTGCCGCAGGCGTGCCCGCCACGCTGCTATCAGGCGCGGTCGACCCGGCCGCGCTGCCGCGTCTTGCGGAATACTTCAGCGGCTGCTTCTCGCCGGCACCCGGCCCGATCACGCTCGACGTCGCGATTCGCGATGCCGCGCGCCTGCTCGCCAACGAAGCAGAACAACTGACGCGACTGAAATACGGCGTGCGTTGACCGGCGGAACGGTTGCGGCAACAATCACAACGCCACGACCGCTCCACACATTACGGGACCACCATGAAGGACTCCGTTAAAGCCGGGCTCGAGCAGTTCCTCACCTACCGTCTGCATGTACTGAACAAACTGGCCGAGCGCGGCATCAGCGAGCGCTATCAGGCGAAGCTCGGCGTAACGCTGCCCGAGGCGCGCGTGATTGCATCAGTGGGCTCGTTCGGGCCGTTCTCAATCATGGAGCTGGCGAGGCACGCCAATCTCGACAAAAGCCAGGCGAGCCGCGCGGCCGTTGCGCTCATCAGGCAAGGGCTCGTGCAGCGTCAGCCGAGCGCCGAAGACGGCCGCGTCGTGCTGGTTTCGCTCACGCCCGAAGGCCGCACGCTGTACCGGAAGGTGATGCCGATCGCACGCAAGTGGAACGGCGATATGTTCGACTGTCTCGACGAACGGGAGAAGGCTGTGTTCGGCACTGCGCTCGACAAGGTCATCGGCGCAATGAGCGAGCGGGAGTAATTGCGCGGCATGCTCGCGAGTGCGAGGCACGCCGCTGCACGACGACCTGCCACGCATGTCAGAATCGAGCCTCGGCCAACGCGCCTTCATTCGTCTTTTCATTCAGGGAAGTTTCAGTGGACATCAACAAACAGGTCGCGGCACTCACCGCTTCGGAACTCCAGACCGCCGGCGCAAGCCAGGCGACGGCGATCGCGCTCAGCGTCGTGCTGCGTCATCTTCGTTCGCCCGAGCTGGCGAAACTGCTGTCGTCGGCATTCGAAAACCATCAGGCGGTCATGCTGCAAACGCCGTGGCCGGATCAGATGCTGCAGGCTTTCGAATCCACGCGCCGTTTTCTCGAAGGCGCCGCGCAAGCGGAATTGCCGGGCTCGCAGGAGCAGCCGGGAACACCTGACGCCTGAGTTGCGTCTCTGCGCCAGTTACGGACCGCGTAGCCGAGGTTTAGCCGGCCGAGTGCGCCCAGTGACTCGGCCTTCAAAACTGCATGATCGAGCCCGTGTCGCGCCGATCGACGTCTCGATTGTCCCCGTGCGCCGCGCCAGCCGATGATCAAAGACGCTACGTCGACTGGCTTGGCGTTTGCGGAATTGCCCTATCCCACGCTCTCCTCGCGCGCGGCCTCGAAGTATTCGGCGACGAAACCATCGGGATGCTGCACCGTCATGTTGCGCCCCACCGGCGTTTGGTGAAATTCGCTCGGCACGCTCGCGCCGAGCGAACGCAGCGGCCCGGCGAAATCGTCGAGGGAATCCACGATCAGCGCCGCTTCGATATGCCGTACCGGCGCGAGTGCCTCATCCGTGCCAGCCAGCACGATGAACGCGCCGATCACGGCGACCTCGATGCCCATTTCCGGAAAGCTCAGCCGCCGTTCGCATCGCAGTCGTTGCAATGCCTCGTAGAACGCGATGGTCGAATCCAGTTGTGCTGGGGCAACATACCGGCGATACAGCGTCCTCAGGATTTTCATGCAGCGCGCTCCTCGTGATCGATCAGAATGCACTCGAGACCCGCCGCATCGGTGGCACGATCGATGGCCGTTTCGAGTTGCGCGATGCCGAAGACCACCGGACTGAGCACGCCGAAATCCAGTACGCCGCTTGCCGCCAACGAAAACAACCGCCGGTACGCGTCACGCGGATACATGAACTGGCCGATGATTTCCCAGCCGTTGAGCATGACCTCGGTGTACGGGACCGGAAAATCGACCGCCATGCTTCCCATCAGCACGAGCCGGCCGTTGCGTCCCAGGCTGCGCAGCGCCGAGAGCGTCATGTTCGGATCGCGTGCGTTGCCGACCATGTCGAACGCGAGATCGACGTGCCCTCCCGCTGCATCGCGAATCGCCTCCACGTCTTGCGCGACGTCGCCGCACACGGCAACCGGCACGATCCGGCCCGCGCCCCGTTCGGCAACGCGCCTGAGCGCCTGCGCATCGCGCCCGATCGCCACGACGCGGCCTGCCCCCATCGCCACGGCCAGCAACGCCGCCGCGCCACCGTAAGCGCCTGTCGCACCGGACACGACGACGGTTTCGCCGGCCGCGAGCCGCCCGCGCAACAGCCCGCCGAGCGGCACGACGAATCGCGTCGACAGGGCGAGCCGTTGCGCGTCGAGACCGGCGAGCGCGTCGGCCGCGGTCAGCACCGACGCCGGCAGCAACGCGTATTCGGCGAGCGTGCCATCCGGCCAGTCCGATTGCATCGCGTAACCCTCGGCCCCCGCCGCCGTAATGCCGATCAATATCTGCGCTGCGTCCCTGACGTTCTCGTGGGCCACGAAGTGCGACGAGATCACGACGCGCTGCCCCGGCTTCAGATGCCACACGTCCTGTCCAACCGCGTGCACGATCCCGACGCCGTTGCCGCCGGGAATGAACGGCCGCCCGGGCGCGTGGTACACCGGCAGTTCGCCGGCCACATACCGGCGCATATAGGACATCACGGCCGACATCTGCATCCTGACGACGACACTGCCGGGCCGCGGCTCGGGCAGCGGCACGTCGACGAACCGGAGATCACCGCCCAGGCGGCTCAATTGCCACGCTTTCATACGCTGTACCTCATTCAAAGGAAACCTGCAGTTTGCCGATTCCGCGTGCGCGAATGCAGCGGCGTCGATGCAATCCTCCCCCAGATGCCGTGAACTTTCTATAATCAATGAGCCTTAATTTATTATCAATCGTACATTTATGGACGCGTTGTCCGATGTTTTGTCGCTCCTGAAGGTGCGCAGCGGGCTGTCGTCGCGATTCGAAGGCGAAGGCGCCTGGGCCTTCCGGTTTCCCGCCTATCAGCATATGAAGTTCGGCACCGTGCTGCGCGGCCGGCTCTATCTGCGGATGGCGGACGAGGCCGAGGACCGGCCGATCGAAGAAGGAGATGTGTATCTGCTGACGAACGGGCAACCGTTCTGTTCGGCGAGCGTGCCCGGGTGCGCGACGCTCGACGGTCCCGCGACTTACCGCTCGATTCGCAGCGCGGACGGCGTCGTGAGATTTCGTGGGCCCGGGAACATCGCGCCCGTCAGTCTCGCGAGCGGACGCTTCATCTTCGGGAACGACGTGACAGGCATGCTGCTCAGGCACCTGCCCCCGCTCATTCATCTGCGCGCCGCCGATGTCGCCGCCCATGCGCTTTCTCATGTGCTCGCGCTGCTCAGGCTGGAAACGGGCGACCCGGCGCCTGGCGCGGACATCGCGAAAACCAGTCTCGCGACGCTGGTTCTCGTGCAGGCGCTGCGCGCCTATATCGGCAGCGGCGAGCCCGCGAACGGCTGGCTCAAGGCCTTGTCGGACGCCAGGGTCGGAGCGGCGCTGTCGATGATGCACGGCTCGCCCGGACAACGCTGGACGATCGAATCGCTGGCGTCGAATGTCGGGATGTCGCGCACGGCCTTCGCGTCGCGGTTCCGCAGACTGGTCGGCAGCGCGCCGCTCGAATACCTGCACCAGTGGCGCATGGCGATGGCCATGACGGCGCTCAAAGACTCCGATGAGCCTCTCGTCTCGATTGCCGAACGCATCGGCTATCTGTCGGATACGGCGTTCAGCATCGCATTCAAGCGCACGGCCGGTATCAGCCCGGGGCGCTATCGCGTGGAGCAGCGCCGCTAGAAGCGGATGCGCCTCGCGCGCGCCTCGACTGCAGCCGTCACACCTTGCCGGCAGGAAGCTCCACCGGATACGGCTGACCGAAGTCGGCCGAACGGCTGACCTGTTCCCACGCGGCCGCTTCGGCGATCTGCCGTTGCGAATATTCCTGCGCCATTCCGGCAGCACCCGCCCCAAGCAACAGATGAGTCGGCAAGGGCGTGTGCTTGACGGCCCGCACAAGGATTTCGCCGGCCCGCTTCGGGTCCCCTGCCGACGCACGCCCGCTACCGAGGATGCGGATCAGCTCGCCGACGGTCGGGTCGTATTCGGCCGGCACCTCGGGGGTCTTCATCGACGACCCGGCCCAATCGGTGGCGAAGCCGCCCGGCTCGACCACCACGTACTGGATGCCGAACGGCGCCGTTTCCGCCTGGAGCACTCGCGTGAAGCCATCCACCGCGAATTTGGCGGCCTGGTACGAGCCGAGTCCGGCCGTGCCGCCCACGCGTCCGCCGACCGACGAGAATTGCACCACGATGCCGTGTCCCTGCGCGCGCAGAACGGGCAGCACGGCTTTTGAAACGTTGTAGACGCCCCAGAAGTTCGTCTCGAACTGCGTGCGGAAGTCTTCTTCGCTCGTCGTTTCTATCGGCGACACGTTGGCGTAACCTGCGTTGTTGACCACCACGTCGAGCCGCCCAAAGCGGTCGGCCGCGGCCTGCACGGCCGCGGCAGCCGCGGCGGGATCGGTGACGTCGAGGGCGACCGGCAACACTCTGTCGCCGTACCGTTGAACCAACCCGGCGAGCTGCTCGGGACGACGGGCCGTGGCGGCCACCGCATCTCCCGCTTCCAGCGCGGCCGTTGCGAGTGCGTGCCCGAAGCCACGGGAAGAACCAGTAATGAACCAGACTTGAGAGCTCATCGGCGAACCTCTTTGATCGGTGCATGAACTTCATGCGGATGAGGCATTTGAGCATGAGCCCACAGTTAACGCAACCGCGTTTTGTTATAATGACCGCATGACGACCTCTCCCTTCCAACGTGCCCGCAGCCACGAGGCCAAGCAGCAGCGCGTCAGCGAGATTCTGGAAAGCGCGCGCGTACTCGGCGCCGAGCGCGGGGTCGGCAACGTGTCGCTGACCGACATCGCCGACGCCGTCGGCATGCACAAATCGGCCTTGCTGCGCTACTTCGAGACACGGGAACAGATCTTCCTCATCCTGACCGCGTCGGCCTGGCAGGAATGGGCTGAAGACGTGATCCGGCGCCTCGAACGGTCGAGCCGATTGTCGCCGGCATCCGTCGCGGCCGCGCTTGCCAGGTCGCTCGGTGCAAGACCTTTTTTTTGCGATCTCGTTGCGCATGCGGCACTGAGCCTCGAGCGTCACGTGTCACTCGACGCAGTGCGCACATTCAAGTTCGCCGCGCTCGATGCGACCTATGCGATTGCCGCGCGCTTGCAGGAGCGCGCGTCGCTCACGCAACGTCAGGCGGTCGATGCCATTGCAACGGCCACCAGCATGGCAGGCGCCCTATGGCAAATGGCGACACCGGCCCCCGAAGTTCGGCCGCTATACGAAAGCGACCCGAGACTCAGTCATGTGGTCGCGGACATTGTTCCGCGGCTCACCAGAATTCTGGAAAGCCTGTTGACCGGCTACGCTGTCGCGAATGGTTCTGAGCATTGAACTGTCTTTCGCGGTAATCCAGCAAGCGTCGTACTAAATACCGCTCTCACATAGGTTGCAACTTGAAGTCACGATCACGTCCATCCCTTTTCCGGCAGCCGCTCGTTACCGCGGTCGCCGCATGCCTTACCGCAATAACGGCAAGCGCCGCCGCTCAGCCACCGTCGAATATCCGGGCCGTGTCATGGATCGTCGTCGATGGTGAATCCGCGCAGACACTCGTCGAACATAATGCGGACGCCGAGCGTCAACCGGCTTCGCTCACCAAGCTCATGACCGCCTACGTCGTATTCGATGCGCTCAAGCGCGGCACCGTGCGCTGGGATGAGCAGATAACCGTCGACGCCGCCGACATCGGCAAAGTCGGCAACGATGAAGCCAGGATGTACCTCGTGCCGGGACAACGCGTCCCGGTGAGGGAACTGGTTCAGGGTCTCATCGCCGCGTCCGCGAACGATGCCGCGTTAGTGCTCGCGAAGCGCGTCGGCGGCTCGCCCGCGGGCTTCGAGCAGATGATGAACGCCACGGCGCGGCGCCTGGGAATGGATCATACCCATTACTCGACGCCGTCCGGCATCACCACCGCGGAGAACTACTCGACCGCGCGCGACCTTTCCGTTCTGGCCTTGCGCCTCACGAAGGATTTTCCGGAGTACTACACTTTTTCGTCCGAACAGCATTTCGCCTATGGCACTTTCCAGAAGCGAAACAAGAATTGGCTGCTTGGAAAAGATCCATCCGTCGATGGAATGAAAACGGGACATACGCAGGCAGCTGGGTACTGCATCGTCGCGACCGCGAAGCGCCAACAGGCATCGCCCCCGCTGACGAGACGCGTATTCGCCGTCGTGCTGGGTGCGCCGACGGCGAACGACCGCATTACCGGAGCGGGCAGCCTCCTGAACTACGGATTCGCGGCATACAACGACTATCCGGTGATCGATGGCGCCGGATCTCATGTGGTCACGCGCATGTCGCAAGCGAATCTCGCGCACGCCGACTGATCCGGCCGCCGGCCGCGCAACTCGCGCGAGCCGGCACAGCATCCTCATCGCTGTCAGACGCATTGCCATACGCACTGCCATACGCACTGTCATACGCACATCACTGCGCGCTCGCGGTCGACGCCTGCATCGACGCCGGCGCGGACGTGTTGCTCGCGGTGGCGTGCTCCTCGCCGTGGGTGATCGCATACAGCTCGCGATTGCGCGCGATCGTCCGCGCGCTCGGCGGATAGTCCCAGTCCGGCGCGGGCACGGTGCCGTCGCGCTGCGCCTGGATCAACTCGGCGCGTACCTGAGCGCGCGTCACGCCATCGGACGAAGTCGTCTGTGCATAGGCGCCGGCCGGCAAGCCGATCGCGAGGGTAAGCAGCGCGGCGGCTGCCAGCAGATTGCGTTTCATGGTGGAACTCCTGATCAAGTGTCAATGAACACGCATCGTCGATGCGTGGCCGGCGGGACCGTTTGCACGGTGCCTCGGCCGACACGTTCATTGTGGTCAGCGGCCCCGGCGCGAGCCTGACCGCAAGATGACAATTTTGAAATCCACCGTTCCTCGCGCACGCCGTTCCTCGCGCAGATAACAGCTTCGTAATCTACGGGTCAGCCCCGGGTCACGGCCGCCGCTCCACACTGCGAACCAGCCGCTTCGATGCGGTATCCGAATCTCGCTTCGAGGAACAACATCATGTGGATCGTCCGGCTGGCATTGCGCAGGCCCTACACGTTCGTCGTACTCGCACTGCTGATCTTCATCATGGGACCGCTCGCGATCCTGCGTACGCCGACTGACATCTTCCCGAACATCAACATTCCGGTCGTCAGCATCGTCTGGTCGTACAACGGCTTCTCGGCCGAGGACATGGCAAAGCGCATCACGTCGAACTACGAACGCGCGCTCACGTCCGACGTCGACGACATCGAGCACATCGAATCGCAGTCGCTGAACGGCGTGTCGGTCGTGAAGATCTTTTTCCATCCGGGCGCGGACATCAATCGCGCGATCGCGGAAGCGGCGAGCAATTCCGCGTCGATCCTGCGGATTCTGCCGCCCGGCACGCTGCCGCCGAACATCATCACGTACAACGCGTCGACCGTGCCGATCCTGCAGCTTGGACTGTCGAGCGACACGCTGCCGGAGCAGCAGCTCTACGACCTCGGCAACAGCTTCATCCGCACGCAGCTCGCGACCGTTCAGGGCGCGGCGGTGCCGCTGCCGTTCGGCGGCAAGATCCGCGAGATCGTCGTCGATCTCGACACGCGCGCGCTACAGGCGAAGGGGCTCGCGCCGATCGACGTCGTCAACGCGATCAACGCGCAAAACCTGATCCTGCCGGGCGGCACCGCGAAGATCGGCACGCGCGAATACAACGTGCAGATGAACGGCAGCACGCAAACGGTCGCGGCGCTCAACAACCTGCCGGTCAAGACGGTCGGCGGCAACGTCATCTACGTGCGCGACGTCGCTCACGTGCGCGACGGCTACGCGCCGCAGACCAACATCGTGCGCAGCGACGGCAAGCGCGCGGCGCTGCTCACCGTCGAGAAGACCGGCAGCGCGTCGACGCTCACGATCATCAGCCAGGTGAAGGCGATGCTGCCGCAGATCGCGGCCGGTCTGCCGAAAGCGCTGCATATCAGCGCGCTTGGCGACCAGTCGGTATTCGTGAAGTCGGCGATTCAGGGCGTGGTGCGCGAGGCGCTGATCGCCGCGTGCCTGACCGCGCTGATGATCCTGCTGTTCCTCGGCAGCTGGCGCGCGACCCTCATCATCGCCGTGTCGATCCCGCTCGCGGTGCTCACGTCGCTGCTCGCGCTTTCCGCGCTCGGCGAGACGATCAACATCATGACGCTCGGCGGGCTCGCGCTTGCGGTCGGCATTCTCGTCGACGACGCGACGGTCGCCATCGAGAACATCACGCACCATCTCGAACGCGGCGCGCCGCTCGAGGACGCGATCCTGACCGGCTCGGGCGAAATCGCGGTGCCGACCTTCGTGTCGACGCTGTCGATCTGCATCGTGTTCGTGCCGATGTTCCTGCTCACCGGCGTCGCGCGTTACCTGTTCGTGCCGATGGCCGAAGCGGTGATCTTCGCGATGGTCGCGTCGTATTTCTTCTCGCGCACGCTGGTGCCCACGCTCGCGATGGTGCTGATGCGCGCGCGCGGCCACGGCAAGCCACCGAGCGGCATATTCGCGCGCATCGCGAGCTTCCAGGCCGGCTTCGAGCGCCGCTTCGAGGCGACCCGCATGCGCTATCGCGCGCTGCTCTCGGCCGCGATCGCGCACCGCCGCCGCTTCGCCGCCGCCTTCCTGCTCGCGTGCGTCGCGTCGACGAGCCTGTTCGCGTTCGCGGGCCAGGATTTCTTCCCCTCTGTCGATACGGGCGAAATCCGGCTGCACCTGCGCGCGCCGACCGGCACGCGGATCGAGCAAACCGCGCGCATCACCGACGAAGTCGAGACGCGCATCCGCTCGGTGATTCCGCCACAGGAAATGGCGGGCGTGCTCGACAACATCGGCGTGCCGGTGAGCGGGATCAACCTCACGTACGACTCGTCCGACCCGGTCGGCACCGGCGACGCCGACGTGATGATTACGCTGAAGCCGAACCATCATCCGACCGCCGCCTACGTCGCGAAGCTGCGCAACCTGCTGACGCGGGAGTTCCCCGGCGTGACCTTCGCGTTCCTGCCGGCCGACATCGTCAGCCAGATCCTCAACTTCGGGCTGCCCGCGCCGATCGACATCCAGATCGTCGGCAACAAGCTCGATCAGAATCGCGTGGTCGCGAACCGTCTGCTCGCGCAATTGCGCGGCGTGCGCGGTCTCGTCGACGCGCGCATCCAGCAGCCCGGCGACGAACCGGCGATCAACGTGAACGTCGACCGCACCAAGGCGATCGAGGCTGGACTCCAGCAGCGCGACGTATCGCAAAACATGCTGATCGCCCTGTCCGGCAGTTCGCAGACAACGCCGAACTTCTGGCTCGATCCGCGCAACGGCGTCAGCTATCCGCTCATGGTGCAGACGCCGCAATACACCGTCGATTCGCTGCAGGCGCTCGCCAACCTGCCGCTGCCGACGAGCGGCGCGCACTCGCCGCAGACGCCCGCGGGCGGCCCGGCGGCCGGCGCTCCCGCGCAAAACCTGCTCGGCGCGCTCGGGACGTTCTCGCGCGCCACGCAGCAGGCGGTCGTGTCGCACTACAACGTGCAGCCCGTGCTCGACATCTTCGCCTCGGTGCAGGGCCGCGACCTCGGCGGCGTCACGGCGGACGTGACGAAGCTCGTCGACGACGCCCGCGCGCAACTGCCGCCCGGCTCGTCGATCGTGCTGCGCGGCCAGGTGCAGGCGATGCACGAATCGTTCGCGGGCCTGCTGAGCGGACTCGTGTTCGCGATCGCGCTCGTCTACCTGTTGATGGTCGTCAACTTCCAGTCGTGGCTCGACCCGCTCGTGATCGTGAGCGGCCTGCCCGCGTCGCTCGCCGGGGTCGCGTGGATGCTGTTCGCGACCAACACGACGCTCTCGGTGCCCGCGCTGACCGGCACGATCCTGTGCATCGGCATCGCGACCGCGAACAGCATTCTCGTCGTCAACGCGGCGCGCGAGCTGATCGCCGGCGGCGCGGCGCCGTGGGAAGCCGCGCTCGAAGCCGGCTTCAGCCGCTTCCGCCCGGTCGTGATGACGGCGCTCGCGATGCTGATCGGCATGCTGCCGATGGCGCTCGGCCTCGGCGACGGCGGCGAGCAGAACGCACCGCTCGGCCGCGCGGTGATCGGCGGACTCGCGTTCGGCACGATGTCGACGCTGCTGTTCGTGCCGGTCGTATTCGGCTTCGTGCATGCGTGGCTCGAACGGCGCCGCGATGCGGCCGCCGCGCGGCGCGCGCAGAACACGCCGGCCATTCCCTGATTCACGGATTCGTTCCGACTCCTTACGACTCGCCCGACAGGCCCCACCATGAACGACTCGACCGATCTCCTCGCTCCGCCGGCTCCGGACCCCGCTGCGCCCGGTTCGCCCGACTCGACCCTGCCGCCCGCCGCGCCGCCGCCGCGCGGGCGGCGCAGGCTCGCCGCGCCGCTCGTCCTGATCGCAGTCGCGGCCGCGCTGCTCGCGGCCGGCATCGTGCCGCGCCTCGACGCGCGCGCCGCGCAGCGCACGCAGGTCGCCGCGCAGCAGGCGCTGCCCGTGTCGCTGATCCTGCCAGGCACTGCGCCCGCGGACCAGATGCTGACGCTGCCCGGCTCGGTGATGCCGTACGCGGAAGCGTCGATTTACGCGCGCACGAGCGGCTACATCGCGCACTGGCGAGCCGACATCGGCGCGCACGTGAAGGCTGGGGACACGCTCGCGCAGATCTCGGCACCCGATCTCGATGCGCAGTTGAGTCAGGCGCGCGCCGACGCCGCGACCGCGCAGGCGAACTACGACTACGCGAAATCCACCGCGCAGCGCTGGCAGGACATGATGAAGACGCAGTCGGTGTCGCAGCAGGACACCGACACGAAGGTCGCCGACATGAATGCGAAGCGCGCGATGCTGGCGTCCGCGCAGGCCAACGTCGCGCATCTGACCGAGCTCGTGTCGTACGAGACGGTCACCGCGCCGTTCGCGGGCGTGATTACCGCGCGCAACGTCGACGTCGGCACGCTCGTGACGGCGGGCGGCACGCCGGGCAGCTCCGGCATGTCGGGCGAACTGTTCCATCTGGAGCAGACCGACATGCTGCGCGTGTTCGTCGACGTGCCGCAGGACAGCGCATCCGGCATCTCGACGGGGACGCTCGCGTACCTGACCACGCAGCAGTATCCGGGACGGCATTTCGCCGCGCACGTGGCGCGCAGCGCCGGCGCCATCGATCCCGTCACGCGCACGCTGCGCGTCGAGATCGACGTCGACAACCGCGACGGCACGCTGATGCCGGGCGCGTTCGCGCAGACCCATCTGCTCGTGCCGAGTGCGGCGCCCGCGTTCGAGCTGCCCGTCAGCGCGCTGCTGTTCCGGCCGAACGGCGTGACGGTCGCGACCGTCGGCGCGAACGGACGGACCGCGCTGAAGACCGTGCAGATCGGCCGCGATTTCGGCACGTACGTCGAGATCGTGTCGGGGCTTGCCGCGAGCGATCGCGTGATCGACAACCCCGGCGATTCGATTGCCGCCGGCGAGGCCGTGCGAATCATGTCGATTACAAAAAGCGCGATACCGGCGAACGCGGCGGCCACGGCGGCCACGGCGGCCACGGCGGCCACGGCGAGCAAGACCGCGGCGGGTGCGCCGAGTTCGCCGGGTACCCGGAGTACTCCTGGTACATCGGGCACATCGGGCACGGCGGCGCGTGCCACGGGCGCGCCCGCCGCGCACACTTCACCGGCCATCCGCGGTTGACCCATCTACAGCAACAGCAAGGGAATGCCCGTCATGCGTATCTTCCATCCGCTTCCGTTCGCGCGCCGCGCCGTCGCGCTCGGCGTCGCCATCGCACTGGCAGCGTGCTCGACGCTGCCGCCCTATTCTCCGCCCACCGTCGCCGTACCCGCGCACTATGCGGGCGCGCCCACCGCGCAGCCCGGCTGGAACGTCGCGGCGCCAGCCGACGCCGCACTGCGCGGCGCATGGTGGACCGTCTTCGGCGACACCGATCTGAACGCGCTCGAAGCGCGCGTCGACGTATCGAACCAGACCGTGCAGAAGGCTGTCGCCAACCTGCAGCAGGCGCGTGCGATGGTCGATTATCAGCGCGCCGGCTTCATGCCGACGATCGGCGCGGGAGTGGCGCAAAGCCGCTCACGTGTGTCGCAGAACAAGCTCGGGTCGTCGCTCGCCGGTAAGACGACGCCCGACTATCTGGTCGGTCTGACCGCGAGTTGGGAACCCGACGTGTTCGGGCGCGTACGCGATGCGGTGGCCGGCGCGCAGGCGAGCGCCCAGGCGAGCGCCGCCGATCTGCAGGCGGTCAAGCTTTCGGTCACCGCCGAACTCGCGACCGACTATTTCTCGCTGCGCTCGCTCGATACGCAAAAGCAGCTGCTCGACGACACCGTGCGCGCCTACGCCGACGCGCTGAAACTTCTGCAGCAACAACTCGCGGCCGGCGCGATCGATGCCTCGGCCGTTGCACAGGCCGCGACGCAACTCGAATCGACCCGCACGCAGGACGCCGACATCGACGTGTCGCGCGCGCAACTCCAGCATGCGATTGCGACGCTCGTCGGCGAGAGCGCGTCGACCTTCACGCTGCCGCCGCGCGTGCAATCGTTCGCCGACGTGCCCGCGATTCCGCCTGGCCTGCCGTCGCAACTGCTCGAACGGCGGCCCGACATCGCCGCGTCCGAACGCCGCGTTGCCGCCGCGAACGCGCAGATCGGCGAGGCCCACGCCGCGTTCTTCCCCGACCTCGTGCTGTCGGCGAGCGTGGGCTTCGAAAGCTCGTTCTTCGCGCCCTGGCTCAGCGCGCCGAGCCTGTTCTGGTCGCTCGGTCCGCAGCTTGTCGGCACGCTGTTCGACGGCGGCAAACGCAGCGCATCGCTGCGTGGTGCGAACGCGCAATACGACGGCACCGTTGCCGATTACCGGCAAACGGTGCTCGTCGCGTTCCAGCAGGTCGAGGACGAACTGTCCGCGCTGAACACGCTCGCCTCGGAAGTGGACAGCCAGAAGCGCGCGACCGACGCAGCCGACCTGTCGCTGCGGCTGACGACGAACCGCTTCAAGGCAGGCGCCGTGAGCTATCTCGACGTGGTGACCGCGCAGACGATCGCGCTGACGAACCGCCGTCTCGCGGACCAGATCGCCGCGAGACGGATGGAAGCCACGGTCGCGCTGCTGAAGGCGCTTGGCGGCGGCTGGCAGGACGGTGCGGGTGGCGTGGGTAGCGCAAGCGCGGGTAGCGCAGGTGGTGTGGATAGCGCGCCTCGTTCGCACGGCTGAGGCCTTCGCCGATCAACGTCTACCGGGTCGCGCTGCCTCCTTGCGCGAAGCCTCCTGGTTCACCCGGTCATGCAAGTGCCGCTAGTGCTATGAAGTGCCGTGAAGCGCCGTTACGTCGCCGCGGTCTTGACGAAATCGAGAATGAACCGCGTGCCGCTCGCATCGCTCTCGACACGAGCGGTGCCGCCGTGCAGTTCCATCACCGAGCGTACGATCGCGAGTCCGAGCCCGGCCGTGCCGCCCGGCACGCCACCGCTGCGCGCGCGATCGCCGCGCACGAAACGCTCGAAGACGCGCGGCAGCAGCGCGGGGTCGATCGGCTCGCCCGGATTCGCGACGACGACCCGCACCGCGTCGCTCGTCTCCTCGACCCGCATCGTGATTTCGCCGCCCGCGGGCGTATAGCGCAGCGCGTTCGCGAGCAGGTTGCTGACCGCGCGGCGGAACAGTTCGAGGTCGGCGGTAAGCCGGCCGCGGCCCTCGACGCGCAGCACCGAACCGGCTTCGTCGGCCAGTCCTTCGAAATAGCCGGCGATGCGAGTCAGCTCTTCATACACGTCGAATTCGCGCTCTCGCGTGACGAAACTCGGGTGCTCGGCGCGCGCGAGGAACAGCACGTTCTCGATCATGCGCGCGAGGCGGTCGTATTCCTCGAGATTCGATACGAGGAGTGTCTGGTACTCGTCGGGCGAGCGCGGCCGCGAAAGCATGACTTCGGTGGCGCCGCGCATGTTGTTGAGCGGCGTGCGCAGGTCGTGCGCCAGATCGGCGCTGAACTGCGACAGATGCCCGAACGCCTGCTGCAGGCGGCCGAGCATGGCGTTCTGCGCGTCGACGAGCGCGCGCAGCTCGCGCGGAGCATGCGACGCATCGAGCCGTGTGTCGAGCCGGTCGACCGTGATCCGGCCCGTGTCCGTCACGATCTCGCGCAGCGGCGCGAGCGTCGTGCGGATCAGCCAGTAGCTGAGCAGCGTCGCGAGCAGCACGCCGAGCCCGCCCGCGATCTTCAGCGTGTCGCGGTAGCTGTCGAGCAGCCGCACGCGGTCGCTCAGGTTGCGTGCGACCGCGATCCTGATTCGCGCATGGTCGAGCAGTTCGGCGTCGGTGACGATGCCGCGCACGGGTGTATCGTCGTCGGCGCTCCAGGCCACGATCTGCTCGCTCGTGATCCGCGCGTCGGCAGGTATCGGTACCGCATGCGGCGGAAACAGCTCGGCATCGGGTGATAAGGCGTCCGAAGCGCCCTTGGCGGCGGGCCGCGCGCCGGCCGGCGGCTCTTCGAGCTCGGTCCGCTCGACGTTCCGGCGTGCAAGGATGTTGCCCTGCGTATCCGCAACGGCCATCGAGAGCGCCTTGTTGCCGAGCACGAGGCTCGTCAGCCGGTCCGCGTGCGTGCGCACGCCGTCGAGCGATTCGAGTTCGCTCGCGAGCCGGCGCGCGTGCCGCGCGGCGAGCACGATGTCGAGATCGTCCTGCATGCGCACCTGCCGTTCGAGTCCGACATACACATAGGTGCCGACGAGCGCGAACACCGCGAACGTGGTCACGCCGAACGCGAGCGCGAGCGTCGCGGTGAGCGAGCGCCCGAGCATCATGCTTTGTCCTTCGGTTCGAGCACGTAGCCGACGCCGCGCACCGTGTGGATCAGTTTGACGGGAAAGTCGTCGTCGATTTTCGCGCGCAGGCGGCGAATCGCCACCTCGACGACATTGGTGTCGCTGTCGAAATTCATGTCCCACACATACGACGCGATCTGCGTGCGGCTCAGCACTTCGCCTTGCCGGCGCGCGAGCAGTTGCAGCAGCGCGAACTCACGCGGCGTGAGTTCGATCCGCACCGTGCCGCGCCGCACGCGGCGGCGCACGACATCCATTTCCAGATCGCCCACGGTGATCCGTTCGGTTTCGCGCGGCGGCCCGCGGCGCGCGAGCGTGCGGATGCGCGCGAGCAGTTCGACGAACGCGAACGGTTTCACGAGATAGTCGTCGGCACCGAGTTCGAGACCGTGCACGCGGTCCTGCACGTCGTCGCGCGCGGTCAGGAACAGCACGGGGGTCGTGTGCGTGTCGCGCAGACGTTTCAGCACATCCCAGCCGTCGAGCACGGGCAGCATCACGTCGAGCACGATCACGTCGTAGCTTTCCTCCTGCGCCAGCATCAGTCCTTCCGCCCCGTCCTTCGCGAGGTCGACGCTGAAGCCGGATTCCTCGAGCCCCTTCTTCAGGTACGCGCCCGTCTTCGGCTCGTCTTCGACTATCAGGACACGCATGGCCGGCTCCGGTGATGGCATGCACCGATATTACCGGGAAACAGCACGCGCGAAAGCGCGGATTACCGAACTGTAATCCGCGAGTCAGCATGGCGACGGATGGGACGGCCAGAATGGGCGGCTTGGGACGCCCGGCGCGGGCTCAAACGCTCCCGGCGAGATGAAAGCGCGATGCCGGATGCCAGAGCCGCACCGACGTCGCGACCAGCTCGCCAATCCACGTATGGCGCCACATCATCAGGCACGGCTCGCCGATTTCCATCGCGAGATGCCGGCGAACATGCGCGTCGGGCCTCTGCGCATAGATGCGAAACTTCGCGTACTGGATTGGCGCGAGGCGCACCATGTACCGGTTCGGCGTCTCGGCGGTGAAGTCCTGTTCCAGATAGTTCGGAAATACCAGCGGATTCACGTAGCGATCTTCGTACTGGATCGGCACGCCCTCCTCATGGTGCACGATCTGCGAATGAAACACAGGCCCTTTGCGCACCGTGAGCGCGTCGAACGCCTGCGGATCGTGACATGCCTCGAGCGTCAATACCTGCGCGCTATATCGATGTCCGCGCGCGGCAACTTCGTCGGCGATGTTGCGGATGTCGAGCACGGTCGACTCGACATCGCGCGGCGCGACGAACGTGCCCAGGCCCTGCGCCCGCGTCAATACACGTTCAGCGGTGAGTTCGCGCAGCGCGCGCGAGACGGTCATTCGCGCGACGCCGAATTCCTTCACCAGCTCCGTCTCCGAAGGAATCATCTCACCTGTTTTCCACGTGCCATTGGCGATGTGTTCGATCACGTAGCGCTTGATCTGCTCGTAGGCGGGCACGAGTTTCCGGGCAGCGACGGGCTGTGCCGGTTCGTACACTGCGTTGATGTTCTTCTTCATGTCCAGCCTCGTGCGTCGTACGTCGACGGAAATCGGCCAGGCGCAGCCGCGTTGGTGTCGTCAGCAACCGATCGCCGCGCGAAAGGCGGTGTTGGCCGCTGCGAGCGCCCTGCAGTCTCCGGGGAGATCGGTGCTCGCGAGCGGCGGGCGGCCGCTCACGCAAACGGCTTGCGGATCCGGCAGCAGCGGCGGCCCGCCATCGGCGATCAGCCGGAACGCGATGGTCATATCGTCCGCGAGCGGACGATCATCGCGATACGTCGTCACGACTGTGCGAAGCCACGCGTACAACGCATCCGTGTACGGCGCGCGCGGCGCGTCGATCGGCTGCAGGTCGTACGCCTGCGCGGCCGCGAGCAGTTCTATCGCAAGAATGCGGCTGCTGTTTTCGATCACGGCCAGCGCCTTCAACGCTGCCGGCGTCGCATGGCACAGATGGTCTTCCTGCAGCCCGGACGTCACGCCGCCGTCCAGGCTGGCGGGCGCCGCATCGCGACGGTTCTGTGCGACGAGCGACGCCGCCGTGTATTGCGCGATCATGAAGCCCGAATGCGTGCCGCCGGCATGCGCAAGAAACGCGGGCAGTCCGCTCACGAGCGGGTTGACCAGGCGGTCGAGCCGGCGCTCCGCCATCGCGGCGACCTGTGCCATTGCCGCGGCGAGGCTGTCCATTGCGAGCGCAATCGACGCGCCAACGGCATGCGCCTGCGAAAACACGCGTGGCGCGTCCAACGTGCCGGAGACGATCGGGTTGTCGGTCGTCGATTCGAGCTCGCGGTTCACGACGTCGGCACTCGCCTCGAACACGTCGCGCGCGGCGCCGTGAACGTGCGGAATCGTGCGCATGCTGAGCGGGTCCTGCGTGCGGCGGCCGAACGCCGACGCGATCAGGCCGCTGCCATCGAGCACCGCGCGCATCCGCGCGCCTACTCGCTCGAGGCCCGGCGACACGCGAAAACCGAGCGATTGCGCGTCGAACGCGGCCATCTGGCCACCGAGGTTTTCGAAGCTCATGGCGGATACGACGTCGGCCCAGTCGAGCAGGCGCTCCGCGCGGTGCAACGCAAGCGCCGCGAGTCCGGTTACGCACGGCGTACCGTTCACGACGCTGAGCCCCTCCTTCGCTTCGAGCGACAGCGGCGCGAGCCCGAGCCGCCGCAGCGCCTCGGCGCCCGTCAGGCGCTCGCCCCGCCAGCGCACATGCCCCGCGCCGACACAGACGAGCGCGATGTGCGCCATATGGCTCAGATAACCGACCGAGCCAAACGCGGGCACTTCGGGCAGGCAATCGGCATCGAGAAGCGCGGCGAGCCGTTCCACCAGTTCGACGCGCACGCCGGAGTGGCCGTGCGCGAAGTTGTTGATGGCGGCGGCAATGATCGCGCGCGTCTCCTCACGGCCGAGCGGCGCTCCAACACCGACCGCGTGGCTCATCAGGATGTTGTGCGACAGATCGTGCTGTTCGGCCGGCGACACCACGACGTCGCACAGCGCGCCGACGCCGGTGTTCACACCGTACGCGCGGATGCCGCGAACGACGATCTGCTCGACGAGTTCACGCGCGGCGCGAATGCGGGCGCGCGCATCGCCGGAAAGATGCAGCGGCTCGCCGGTGGCGACGGCGGCGATATCACGCCAGCCCAGCGGCCGCTCGGAACGGATCACAGCCATGACTACCCCTGTGGATTGGACGGAGTGACGTTGCAACGGCAAACCGCGACGTCGACGCGCTCAGTTCGTATTGCGATCCTGGTGGCTCGACACGAACTTGCGGAAGCGGTCCGATTTCTGTTCGCCGAACACTTCGTCGGGCGTGCCGTCCAGATCGACCTGACCTTGATGCAGGAACATCACACGATTCGACACGTGCCGAGCGAAGCCCATCTCGTGCGTGACGACGAGCATCGTGCGGCCCTCGTCGGCGAGCGCGCGCATTACGCGCAGCACTTCGCCGACGAGTTCGGGGTCGAGCGCCGAAGTCGGTTCGTCGAACAGCATCACGCGCGGATGCATCGCGAGCGCACGCGCAATCGCAACGCGCTGCTGCTGGCCGCCGGACAGATGCGCCGGATAATGGCTGCGCTTGTCCGCGAGTCCGACCTTCGCGAGCAGCGCCTCGGCCTCCTCCACCGCTTCCGCGCGGCTGCGCTTCTGCACACGCATCGGCCCTTCGATCACGTTATCGAGCACGTTCATGTGCGACCACAGGTTGAAATTCTGGAACACCATGCCGAGTTGCGAGCGCACGCGATCGACCTGGCGGCGGTCACCCGGCAGCAGCTTGCCGTCGCGCTTGCGCTTCATCTTCAGCTCCTCGCCCGCGAGCGACACCGAACCGTCGTCGGGGATCTCGAGCAGGTTCAGGCAGCGCAGGAACGTGCTTTTCCCGGAACCGCTCGCGCCGAGAATCGAAATGACATCGCCTTCGTGCGCGTCGAGCGAAATACCCTTCAGCACGTGGTGATCGCCGAACGACTTATGAATATTCCTGGCGGACAGGGCAACAGCGGGTACGGAATTCATGCGTTTCTCCGGGAGAATTGGCGTGTCACGTGTCACGACGCGGTGCGTTGGGTTTCGAGCGGCGCAACGACACGCGATGCGGACGGCGGACGCTCGCGCAAGTGGCGGGACAGCCGCGTCTCGACGAGACCAATGATCCGCACGACGAGGAAGTTCAGGAACAGATAGATCAGCGCGGCACAGACGAACACCTCTGTCGTCCGGTAGGTCTGCTGAATGATCTGCTGCGCGACGCCCGTCACTTCCCATACGGTCACGAGGCTCGCGAGCGCGGTCGACTTCACCAGCAGCACCGCCTCGGTCGAGTACGCGGGCAAGCACTGGCGCAGTGCAATCGGTCCGATTACGCGGCGCAGCAGCGAGAAGCCGGACAGTCCAATCGCGTAGCCGGCCTCGATCTGGCCGATCGGCACCGCGATCAGCCCGCCGCGAATGATCTCGGCCGTGTAGCCCGCGGTACAGAGCGCGAGCGACAGCACCGCGCACACGTACGGCTCCCGCAGCACCGGCCACAGGAAGCTCTCGCGAATGACGCCGAATTCGCCGAGCCCGTAGTAGACGAGGAACATCTGGATGAGCAGCGGCGAGCCGCGAAATACGAGGATGTAGGCACGCGCGAACCGGTTCGGCAGCCAGTGCGGCGACACGCGCATCGTGACGATCACGAGCGACAGCAGGCCTCCCAGCACCAGCGACGCGAAGAAGAGGCCCAGCGTAACGGGCACCGCGGCGATCAGTTGCCGCATTGTGTCGAGTAGGAACGGGAAATCGATAGCCATGATGGAGCCCCCGTAGCGTCAGTTGCGAGCGAAGTTGCGCTTGAATGAGCGGCCGACGCGCGCTTCAGCGCGGCCGAACACGCGGTTCGACATGCCGGTTATCAGCAGATAGATAACACCGCCCGCGACGAAGAACAGGAAATACTGGTGCGTCGAGCCCGCTGCAACCTGCGTTGCGCGCAGCAGCTCGGCGAGCCCTGTCACGGAGACCAGCGCCGAATCTTTCAGGCTGAGCTGCCAGACGTTGCCGAGCCCAGGCAGCGCGAAACGCAGCACCTGCGGAATGAGAATCCGGCGTGCCATCGTGAGCGACGGCATGCCGATCGCTCGCGCGGCCTCGAGCTCGCCGCGCGATACCGCGAGCACCGCCGCGCGATAGACCTCGGCCTGGTACGCGCCCGAGATCATCCCGACCGCCACCGCGCCGACCGCGAACGGCGGCACGCCGACAAAGCCGTCTGCGCCGAACGATTGCCCGACCGTCGTGACGAGCGACGAGCCGCCGAAGTAGAACAGATAGATCACGAGTAGTTCGGGTACGCCGCGAAACACGGTCGTATATGCATCGCCGAGCACGCGCAGCGTGCGTAGACGTGACAGCTTCATCGCGGCAACGACTCCGCCGAAGAGCGCGCCGATCACGAGCGCGGCGAGCGTCAGCACAAGGGTCATCCATGCACCGAGCAGGAGCACGCTTCCCCACCCCTCGGAGCCGAAGCCGAACATTTCGAACACAGTCATGGAGATCGCTCCAGGCAAAACCGCAAACCGGAAATCACGTTGCGCCGCGCGCCGCCGATGGCCTGTCCGGCGCGCGGCGAGACGATGCGCTTATGGCATCACATCGGTTTTGAACCACTTCAGCGCGAGTTTCTTGATCGTGCCGTCGGCCTGCGCGGCGACGATCGCTGCGTCGAACTTCGCTTTCAGATCGGTATCCGTCTTGCGGAAGGCGAGCCCTTCGCCCGGCCCCCAGATCGGCCCGGCGATCGTCGGGCCCGCGATAATGACGGGCGACTTGCTGGCGTTCGCCGTGAAGTAGGTGATGTCGTCGAACGAAGCGTCGATGCGGCCGTTCGTGAGATCGAGGTCGCGCTCCGGCGCACTCTTGTATACGCGGATCGATGCGACGTCCTTGAAGTTGTTGTTCACGAACGCCGTGTAGATCGTGCCCGACTGCAGGCCGATCGTCTTGCCCTTCAATGCCTTGCGAAGCGCCTCGATCGCGGGCTGGTTGCTGCGCGCGTCGTTATCGAGCTTGACCGTGTCGTTGCCGCTCGCCTTCGGCAGGATCTTGGTGTCGGCAACCGAGAATGTTGCCGGGGTCGCCGCGTAGGGCTTCGACAGTGCGAGAATCTTTTCGCGATCCGGCGTGATCGAAATCGCATCCATCAGGACGTCGAACTTTCCGGCCTGCAGACCCGGAATCATGCCATCCCAGTCCTGCGTGACCAGGTTGCACTTGATCTGCGCTCGCGCGCAGAGGTTCTCGACCAGCTCGGGCTCGAAGCCGCTGAGCTTGCCGCCTGGCAGCGTCAGATTCCATGGTGCATAGCTGCCGTCGAGTGCGATCGTCACGCTCTTCCATTCCTTCGCCTGCACAGAACCTGCGGCCATTGCGGAACCCAGCACCACGCCGATCAACCATGTTGCGACGCCTTTGCGCTTACTCTTCATTTCGACATTCCTCATCGGTTCGGAACTTCAAGCCATACCGTTATTGGCAATCGATCTTGTATAGACAAGAATGCAGGAACAGAAACTCAGAGGCAAGAAGTTTTCAGAAAAGAATCGATGAATCCGGGAATACCCTCGGCCACTACTAGCGTATTTGTACAAATATCGGGATTTACACCGTGCGCAAGTGGGTGAAGCCGGGAATAGGATGGTCACCTGGAAAGGATAGGTCACCTAGTCAAGTACGCTGGTAATTTGCATTGTCCGATCTGTCATGCGTGGTGATGTTGCCCAGCGCCGCAATCTTCCGTGCTTACATTTCATACCGTTGCGCTGCGCCAGTCATCGACATGGACTCGATGAAGGAACGTTTCTTTTCAACGGAAGTTCTCCCCGTCTACCTGCATGGCATAAAGAACCGCTTATACCGATAGCGCGTGTTCCTGAGGCGCCATCTAGATAACCGGAACATTGCGACCCGGTTACGATTTCGTCATTAATGCCTCGATGATCGCCGTGATGTTCCGCCGGAAAGTGTTGCTACTGCTCGCTTCCG
Organism: Paraburkholderia susongensis; assembly: GCF_900177725.1. GTDB lineage: Bacteria > Pseudomonadota > Gammaproteobacteria > Burkholderiales > Burkholderiaceae > Paraburkholderia > Paraburkholderia susongensis. Next base: position 317,392 of record NZ_FXAT01000002.1, read on the forward strand.
ACGCGTCCATAGCGTTGATTGATTGCCGTGTTCGGCAAAAGCGATTTCACTTCCCGCCCCTCTCTCAATAGATTGAGGACCCTACATGTTCGTCCCGGGAAGAAAGAAAAATGTCGACCATTGCCTTGTTCCGTGAATGCAGCGAGCTGATCAGTTCGTCCCCCATCGATTCGTTTCGGTGCCGAACGCTTTCGCCCCTGCGGCGCATCTTGCGATTTGTGCTGGGTTTCGGTTTAGCCGCCTCCCTCGGGACCTTCGGTGTGCCCGGTCACGCGCAAAACCTGAGCATCGGCAACCAGCAACCGGCCACCACTCACGGACCGTCGATCGCCACGTGCGAAGGTTGTCATGGCGCCTTAGGTGCGGGCAGCGAAACGGGCGCACCGCGGCTCGCAGGACAGAATCCGGATTATCTTGCGCATGCGCTGTCGATGTTCAAGGCAGGCACTCGCATCAGTCCGCCGATGCAAGCCGTTGCCCAGAACCTCTCCGAAAGCGACATGCGCACGCTGTCAGCCTTCTTCGCCAGTCAGCACCCGCCACTGCCTGCCGCGTCGACGCCGCCTTCGCCAGCGCTCGTGGCGGCAGGCAGACAACTGGCGGAAACCGGAAGTAGTCCGAACGTGCTTGCGTGCTTCAGTTGCCATGCCGCTGGCGGCAAGGGAAACGGCGCGCGTTTCCCGAGCATCGCGGGCGAACCTGTCGCTTTCACGGTCGCGCGATTGCACGAGTTCCAGGCGCGTGCGAAAACGTCAACGCCCAAACCCGGAAGCATGACGGCGGTCGCGGCTTCGCTCACGCAAAGTCAGATCGAGCAGGTTGCTGCTTATCTTTCGGTAACGGCGCCGTAGGTGTTTCGAAGTCGTTACCTGATCGATTCGATATGAAGGACTGGCGAGGGATAGCGCCTCGCTCGCGGCCGCGCTTCAGCTATTTAGCGAAGAATGTGCGAATGAGGTCCACACGCACGTGAATTCGCTGGTTGTGGTCAATGGGTTGGAACAGTCGATTAAAACCGATGGGGACACCGCGCACGGTCCCTGGTCGTTCATCGCACTGTCCGGCGTTCATCACTAGCATCGTGGTGGCTGCGTTCATGCACTGAACCGGATTCCCGCCGCGCGGATGTGTGCGGCGTCGTTCGTGCATCGGCTCGCTTGAACCGCGCAACAGAACCGCCATTGTGTGCGCGGGTTTTTTCTGTTTCATTAAAGGTAGCGGAGATTTTGGGCCGTCGCCCATGTACGGACAACCTGTCGCACGGTATTTATTCTGATCGCCGCCGATCCGGGCAGCGACTTCAGATAGATCGTCGACACACCTATGTCCCTGTCCGTATTTGAGATGTGCTCCGTGGAACCGTGCTGTCAGAGACCACTGGGCGCCCGTTATGTCATCTGCGATGAGCAGCACTACAAGGCGTGCCTGAGAAAGGCCGCCGACCTCGGGAAGGCGAAAGCCGATACGCAGGAATTTCTCGGTATTGCCGGACTGAACCGTCGCGAGTGGGAGAAGGACGGGAATCTGGTCAGGAGTATCCAGAAGCGTGGCTGGCTGTGGTTGCATGGTGTTCGGGACCGCAACCCCGACACCGATGGCTGGTGGGTTATCAATGCGCTTCTCTCCGAGGTGCGCAGGGGGTCCCTGCTTGCCATCAAAGGCCCTCGTGCTGACCTGTTTCCGCGACCCCACAGCACGCCGTTGAGGACTCTCCCGGCGACCGCCGTCTATCTCCCGAACGGCAAACCCACGCTGTCCGGCCGGTATGATCCGGGCACCGGGCAAAGCCGGTTGATTGCCGCTCGCGCGGCCATGTCTGGCGGTAGCAGCGGTGGCGGCCTGACCGATGATGGGGGCACCTCAACGCCTCTCGGCAATGCCCAGCCGTTCGACTATCAGCCAGACATGCCGGAAAGCGACGCCGAGGAACTAGCAGCGAGCACAAGGAATCCGGACCAGGCTGCGCGAATGCTTGGTTACGACCGCAAAACCTTCGGCGATATGATTCATTCGATGAAGTATTTCTACAAGTTGCGTGGCGACGATAACGTTATTTGGCATGACAATGGGAACGTCGAGTTCAATGGGGAAACTCTCGACAACATGCACAGTTGGGCACCCTGAAGGAACGAAATGAAATCTGCTTATCAACGTGCGCACGCGTCCTTCTCTATCTACCAGGACACAGAGCCACCGGAATTCTGGACGAATTATTTCAATGTGCAACCAGATACAGCCATAGTCAAAGGCAAGCCATTTGTTACGCCATCGGGCCGAATAAGTAGCGGGCCCGCGCGCGTTGGATTGTGGGGAATTGGAAGCAAAGAGCACGTCCGCAGTGATCTTTTGGAACCTCATCTTCGCTATCTGGTCGAGCGCCTGGGACTACCCAGATCCGAACTGCCCGAATTGCTAAAGCGCACTGGCGCGCACATGCGTTTCTTCTGCTATTGGGACAACGAAGCCGGGGACCGCGTGCCCGACGTGCCAGACGATATCCGCGCCATGATAGAAACAATGGGCGGCACAATCGAGATTGACGAGTATCGGTAGTCTGCCATTCGCACGCCTATCAACAAAAAGCCGACCCTCGCGAGTCGGCTTTTTTGTGCCCGTCTTTCAGCGCTGTCTGTTCGTGCTGCGATGTGCCTCGCCGAGGATTGTTTTCCGTTCGATTCGGGCGAGGCAAAGCGTGCGAGGAGCTACGGCGCCAGGATATATGAGGTCCATTCATAGCCCCATCCCGAGCCACAATCTGGGCGAATGAGCCGCCCGCCGCTTTCCGCAGGGAAGCGGCCTGCGGCGGCAACCTCCGGTTCCGCACATATAACCCCGAACCGGCCTCGCGCGAGCCGGCGCCTGGCCAATCGCCTACCCCCTTTCTCCGGCGAGACGCGCGAGCGACGCGACAATGCCCGCGCCGTACGCCGGATCAGCCTTCGTACAGTTATCGATGTGACGTTGCTGGATGTCCTTCGACACACCGGCAATCTGTCGCGCGGTGTTGTCGAACAGCGTCTGCCGTTGCGTCGCGTTCATCTTCCGGAACAGATCGCCTGGCTGCTGATAGTGATCGTCGTCGACGCGATGGTCCCAGTGCGCCGCTGCACCATCGAGTTCGAGCGGCGGCTCGTTGAGCTGCGGCTGATCGGTCCAGACACCCTTGCTGTTCGGCCAGTACGACGGCGTGCCGCCGAGATTGCCATCGGCGCGCATCGCACCGTCGCGGTGGTAGCTGTGAAACGGGCACTTCGGCGCGTTCACGGGAATATGGTTAAAGTTCACGCCGAGCCGATAGCGCTGCGCATCGCCGTAAGAAAACAGCCGCGCTTGCAGCATCTTGTCCGGCGAGTATCCGATGCCTGGGACGATGTTTGCCGGCGTGAACGCGGCCTGCTCCGTCTCGGCGAAGAAATTGTCCGGATTGCGGTTGAGCTCGAAATAGCCGACCTCGATCAACGGGAACTCGGCTTTCGGCCAGACCTTGGTCAGATCAAACGGATTGAACCGGAACGCCTTGGCTTGCGCGTCCGACATCACCTGAATGAACAACGTCCAGCGCGGAAAATCGCCGCGCTCGATGCTCTCGAAGAGATCGCGCTGATGCGTCTCGCGGTCCTTGGCGACACGCGCCTCGGCCTCGGCGTCGCTCAGATTCTCGATGCCTTGCTGCGTGCGGAAATGGAACTTCACCCAGGTCCGTTCGTTCGCCGCATTGAGCATGCTGAACGTGTGGCTGCCGAAGCCGTGCATATGACGGAACGATCGCGGAATGCCACGATCGCTCATCACGATCGTCACCTGATGCAGCGCTTCGGGCAGCAGCGACCAGAAATCCCAGTTACTCTCCGCGCTACGCATCCCCGTGCGCGGGTCGCGCTTGATCGCGTGGTTCAGGTCGGGGAAACGCAGTGGATCGCGGAAAAAGAAGACCGGTGTATTGTTTCCGACCAGATCCCAGTTCCCTTCCTCGGTATAGAACTTCAGCGCGAATCCGCGGATGTCGCGCTCCGCATCCGCCGCGCCTCGCTCGCCGGCGACCGTCGAGAAGCGCGCGAACATCGGGGTCTGCTTGCCGACTGCCGAGAAGATCTTCGCCTTCGTGTAACGCGTGATGTCGTGTGTCACGGTAAACGTGCCGTGCGCGCCGGCGCCCTTCGCGTGCATGCGCCGCTCCGGGATGACTTCGCGGTCGAAATGCGCGAGCTTCTCGATCAGCCAGACGTCCTGCAAAAGCGCGGGCCCGCGTGGACCGGCGGTCTGGATATTGACGTTATCGCTGACCGGCGCGCCGTTTGCGTGGGTCAGTTTGTGATCAGTCGACTTTTCACTCATGATAGTTCTCCTGAATACTATTGATAGTACGGAACACGTTGTGCGCACGATCCCCGGCTCAGGCCGCGAACCGTGCGATGCCCGGTCGTATTAGCCGGCCCATGCGGAGGAGCGGATCACGCTGCAGAAATTGCCGGCGTGGAAATGCGGGTTCTTGTCGGCGATCACGTCGGCCTTCACGTTGCCAAACGTCGTGTCCGGCTTGTGCTTGATCCCGTCGTAGAACGTCTGGATGATGTCTTCCTTGAAATGCGGCGTACGCGGATGCGCGCGAACGACGGCCTCGCGTTCGATATCGCTATATTCCGGATACGTGAGGCCCAGCACGTCCATCTCGACACCCGCCGTGACGAGCGCGATCACGGGATGCATGTGCTGCGGAATCCCTGGCGTGGTGTGCAACGCAATCGAGGTCCACACGACGTCGATGTCCTGCTGGGAAATGCCCTTGCTCTTCAGGAAATCGCGGGCGGCATTGGCGCCGTCCACCTCGAAGCGCTCACACGCGCTGCTGTGCTTGTGTGTGAGCCCCATGTCGTGGAACATGCAGCCGCAGTACAGCAGTTCGGGATCGTACTTGAGGCCGCGGCGCTGGCCGGCCAGCGCACCGAAGTAGTAGACGCGGCTTGAGTGATTGAACAACAGTTCGGACTCGGTATCACGAACCAGCTCCGTGATCTCGCGAGTCAGTTGGCTATCGGGAATGGTGATACCGGCAACGTTCACAGTCATGGTCAACCTCCATAGAAAACACCCTAGATTCTCCGGAATCCAATAGATGGTCTCAATAGGAGTATCACGTCAAATCCTGCCATTTTGCGTGACGAGCAGCCATGGCGTGAATTCGCCTGCTTGAGGATCCCAATGGGTCGATAGTCGTCGCCAGATCTGACGCCTATACTGCACGTACCATGCCGACTACAACAAGGAAGCACTCCCGACCATGCCGAAAGTTGTTGGAATTTTTGCCTTGCCTGGCGTTCAGTTGCTTGATGTTTCCGCACCTCTCGATGTGTTCGCACAAGCGAACGTCGAATCCGGCAAGCCGTTCTATACACTACGCATCATTGCCTGCGAGTCAGGTCCGGTTCGCAGCTCTTCGGGTGCGCAACTGCTGGCAGACTGGATCATTCCGGATATCCCCGGGCGTATCGACACACTGCTGGTCGCCGGTGCGCCGGGCGCCAGTCAGATGGTGCTTCCTGCCCGGGTCATGGAGTGGCTGCGAGCGGCCGCCGTGCAGAGCAGACGATATGGTTCGATCTGCACGGGGGCTTTCATATTGGCGGCAACCGGTCTTCTGAAAGGGCGCCGCCTGACAACGCATTGGGCTGCGACCGAGGCGCTGAGCGAGGCGTATCCGTCGCTCATTGTCGATGCGGACGCACTCTACGTTCGGGACGGCAAGCTGCGCACGGGCGCCGGTGTCACGGCCGGCCTCGATCTGGCATTGGCCCTGGTCGAGGAAGACCTGGGTCAGGAGGTTGCACGACGGGTTGCAGCTCAACTCGTGATGTTCTTCAAGCGGCCTGGCGGACAACTCCAGTTCAGTCGCAAAGGCGAGATACGCCCGGTCGGTCGATCGGTTTTGCAGGAGGTTCAGCGATGGATCGCGGCCAACCCGGGACTCGACCACTCCGTGGCGGAGATGGCAAAACATACGGGGATGAGTCCTCGGCATTTCGCTCGCCTGTTCCGCACGGAGGTGGGCATGACGCCCGCGGCATGGGTCGAGGAAACACGCATATCCGCTGCTCGCAAGCTGCTCGAAGAAGGTCACGATACGCCGAAACAGGTCGCCGCAAAATGCGGTTTTTCCAATGTCGATACGTTGCGGCGGACGTTTGCCAAACATGTGGGAATAACGCCCGCCGAGTATCGGAAGCGGCAAGCTGTTTGGTCTGAATGAGCCGGATGCGGTGGCGGTGCAGGTGTGTGTCCTCGCGGGGGATCGGCAAGCCACGCACACCGTCCCGGTTATCTCGTGCAAAAGGCCGCTCGTTGGCGGCAACAGAACCAGCGGCATTGGTCTCGCTGAATGTTCGAAGCAAATCGAGCGCAGAGGCCCACAAAAAGGGCGAAGGGTTTGCTGGCCACCTGACGCTCGATGAAAACACTACCGAACACCAGGTGAGCATTCCCCTCGAAGTCGAGAAAGCCTGCTCCCTGCTCACGGCACAAGGCTTGCACTTCCGGCGACAGGTACGGTGCGATGAAAACAGGGGTCGCCTCCCCCTTACGGCGGACCAGTTCGTCTCGAAGCTGCAGCAAGGCCAACAGTGCATGGCGCGGTTGACCACTGGACTTCACCTCGCAAACCAGCGTGTAGCTTTTGCCCATGACTTCGGCCTGCGCGACGATGTCGACGGCGGCGTTCGACCTCTGGGGCCGAACGTCCAGATGCTCGATCACAGGCACCTGCTCAAGGAGCTGGCGCAGGGTCTCAATCGCTTGGCGCTGCATTTTCGGTGAATCATTAGATTTCAGCACATGCTGAAGGTAGCCAGGAGAACTCGCCCGGGTCGGTCATTTGACCGATGGTGTTGCACGACCCCGGATGCGATTCTTGTCCGGGGCTAAAGCACGAGCATCCAAACGATGACCGTGCAACGTGACAGTCTTTCACGAGCCAGGATTCGAGTTAAGTCTGCGAGGAGAGGCGCGATGCACAGTTGTTTTCGCTCGCCGCTGACAGCCGCAGAACACGCTTTGAACTTTCAATACCGTCGAGAGTGAGGTCGCCTTGACTCATGCAACGATACATCCCGTATGGGTCCGCATCATCCACTGGATCAATGCAGCCGCTGTCATAGTCATGTGCCTGAGTGGCTGGCAAGTGTATGACGCGTCGCCCATCTTCAAGGCTATCTGGTTTCCAGGTTCCATCACACTGGGTGGCTGGCTAGGCGGTGCCCTGCTCTGGCATTTCACGGTCATGTGGATACTGGTCGCAAACTTTATCGCCTACCTGGTCCTGAGCGCTTTGACGGGGCGCCTACGCAAAAAATTCTTTCCCATCGGCATTCGCGCGATTGCCGCCGACCTGGTTGCCGCGTTGCGCGGCAAGCTCAGTCATGGCGACCTCGGCCAATACAACGCAGTACAGAAGTTGGCGTATCTCGTCGTGATCTCGGACATCGTGCTCGTGGTGTTGTCAGGCCTGGCTCTCTGGAAGCCGGTTCAATTGCCGATCTTGCGAACGTTGATGGGAGGTTTCGACAACGCACGCATCGTCCACTTCGTCGCGATGGGCGTGCTCGTCGGCTTCTTCCTGATACATGTCGTGATGGTTGCGCTGGTGCCGCGATCTTTGCTCACCATGATCCGAGGCCGCTAATCGTGACTTCACGAAAATCCGCACGGCCGCTCGACGCTGCATCGATCATCAAGGATGCAGAAAAGGAACTGCAATCGTCCGCACGCCGCCTGTTTGGCAAACGAATTCTTACCTTGGGCGGACTGGCGCTACTGTCGGGCTGCGATTTGACCAACGAAAAATCGGTCAACGCCATGCTGCGCAGAATGTCTTCATTCAACGATAGCGCTCAAGCCCTGCTGTTCGATCCGCACAAACTGGCGCCTGTCTATCCGGAATCGATGATCACGCGACCCTTTCCGTTCAATGCCTTTTATGACATTGACGAGGTACCCGACGTCGACGCACGCACATATCGCCTCGAACTCAGTGGTCTCGTCAAAGGCAAGCGTATCTGGACGCTCGACGAACTGCATGCGTTGCCGCAGCAGAGTCAGGTTACACGGCACATTTGCATTGAAGGCTGGAGCGCAATCGGCAAGTGGGGTGGCGTGCGATTCTCCGACTTTCTCTTGCGGGCCAGCGCCGATACAACTGCAAAATACGTCGCACTGCACTGCGCCGACAACTACTGGACCAGCATCGACATGCCGACGGCGTTGCATCCGCAGACGCTGCTCACGCTGACCTATGACGGCAACATCCTGCCCGCGAAGTACGGCTTCCCCATGAAGCTTCGCATGCCCACGAAGCTCGGCTACAAAAACCCGAAGCACATCGTCGCCATCACCGTAACCAACGAATTCCCCGGTGGCTATTGGGAAAATCAGGGCTACAACTGGTTCGGCGGATCCTGAACCACGCGCCGCAAATATCTTCTCACCTCAACACATCTCACGGAGCAACTATGTCCATCCGCTTCAAACTCGCTGCTTCCTTTGTCGCGCTGACGCTCGCCGGCACAGCGTTCGCTCAATCCTCAACCGACAAGCCCGAACGAATCCGTGGCGAGATCGTGTCGTTCACTGGCAGCACCCTCAAAGTACATCGGCGCAGTGGCGACACTGTGACGATCGAAATGCAGGATTCCTCGGGTGTCAATGCCGTAAAGGCGATCCAGCTTTCCGATATCAAGCCGGGCTCTTATGTCGGCGCGGCCGCAATGCCCGGCCCCGATGGCAAGCTGACCGCCAGGGAAGTTCTGGTCTTCCCGGAAGCCGCTCGCGGTACGGGCGAAGGCCACTACGGATGGGATCTCGGCGCGAACAGCACGATGACGAATGCCAACGTGGATACGGTGGTGCAAGGCACGAGCGGCCGCGATCTCAAACTTTCATACAAGGGCGGCAGCAACACCATCACCGTGCCGCCCAACGTTCCGGTCGTGACGCTTATTCCAGCGACCCGCTCTGAGTTGACGACGGGCAAGAAGGTGTTTGTCGTGGCAACTCCAATGGCAGCCGGCACTTATGGCGGCAAGTTCGTCGTTGTCGAAAAGGACGGCGTCGCGCCGCCGATGTAAACCGGCAAGGAGTGGGGTGTGCTTTCCCCTGACACGGCTGCGCGATCTGTGGCCTGGTCGCAAATCCGATCCCGTCGGGCACACTGGCCTGCAGCCGAGTTACCGGATCCCTCGCGCATTCCTGCGGCAGATAAAGCTGATTACAGGGGCAAGTCGAGTAATGCCGTATGGCATCGGTCATTCGACCGATGCCATACAGCAGGGGTCGATGTCATTCTATCGCTTGGCTCATGTTGCATCTTGCAAACGAAGTATCCGTTTCCATTTCAGGATTTCACCATCGCGTCAATTACTTCCACAATTGTCGGACCGATATTCGGCCCATTGGCAACAAACACACGTGAGCCCCTCTGCGGGCGCGATCGAGCATCTAACGGGAAGGGTTTCGAATGGTTGAGCGTAACGTCAAATCGAGTAGCGTCCACGAAGAGCAATGGCTTAGATCATATTATTTTGTTCGGGCGGCATTCTCCGCCATCTGGGTCGCATTAGCATTTTCCATCGGTAAGCAAGGTACGGCTAGCGTCGCGGTTCTACTTGTCATTTATCCCGCCTGGGATGCTCTGGCCAATTTCATCGACATGTCGCGCAGCGGTGGAACCGATAAGAACCGAACACAGGCCATCAACATTGCTGTCAGTGCCGTTACAACGGTCGCAGTGCTCCTGGCATTGAGCATCGGGATGCCTGCGGTACTCGTAATCTTTGGCGTTTGGGCGATCCTCTCCGGGCTACTTCAACTCGCTACCGCGGTCCGCCGCTGGAAGGACCTTGGGGCGCAGTGGGCAATGATTCTAAGCGGGGCGCAATCCGCGCTCGCGGGAGCATTCTTCATTATCCAAAGCGGCGCATCAACGCCTCCTGCCATTTTCAAAATTGCGGGCTACGCAGCCGTTGGGGCGGTTTACTTCCTGATATCCGCTGTGTGGCTACATGTGAGGCATGCGCGAAGTAACGCTGCTTGAGGGCTTGCGAAAAACGTAACGGGTGCGGCGAGAGACTCGCTCGAGAAACGCAGTTATACGTCACAAGCCGGGCTCTGGAGCCGCTCTACGGATTAGCCGTCGAGCGCGCGCTTGCGAGAGTTTGTGTAGAAGCTTGAGGCGCTATTCAACGACCTATCTCCGGTACAGGCACGTTCGACCCGAGTTCCGATATCGTCGGATAGCACTACCGTGCAGCACCCCGTATCGTCGCGTATGATTGTTAGCTCATCCTCGTGACGATTCCATACCCAATCCGATGTTCGACCTTGAGGCCAGCCACGCCACGCTGCGTATATTCGATGCCGTGAGAGCGCTCGCTTTCATCGGCGATCTGAGTATGGGACAACCGACCGACCATTCGTTGCGCACCGGGTGGCTGGCATCGCGGCTCGCGCACGCGGCCGGACTCGAAGCCTCGGCTTGCGACACGGTGCGCGAGGTGTCGCTGCTACGTTGGTCGGGTTGCACGGCAAACGCGGGAGGGTTCGCGAAAATATTCGGCGACGACATCGCGATCCGCACCGCGATGCTGGAGGGCAGGCCCGGCATCGCTGAAACGATCGGCGGAGTCGGCGCCGCGATGATGCCACTTGCGCAAACTCACTGCGAAGTATCCGGCGAAGTCGCGCGCACATTGGGTCTTTCGAAGGCGACCGAAACGGCGCTGCGTCACATTTTCGAAACGTGGGACGGCAGAGGCCTGCCCGCGCAACTCGCACGCGAGGAGGTGCCGATATCCGTGCTGGTCGTTGCGCTTGCCGGCGATCTGGAGGTGTTCAGCCGCACATATGGCGTCGAACCGGCGCTTGCGCTGATCGAACAACGCTCCGGCGCGCGGTATCCAGCGCACCTCGTCGCGACAGCAACGCGCCACGCAGGGAGCTGGCTGGCGGAACTGGAGCGCACATCGCTGGCTGATTTCGACGTCGCGCTGGCGACATCCGATATGCAACGGATGACGTCGGCGGAATTGATCGCCGACGTCATCGATCTGAAATTGCCGTGGATGACAGGCTTTTCGCGTGCGGTCGCGACGACGGCTGCCGAATGTTACGCCCAGTTCACGTCGGATGACGCAGCACGCGCGCTCGTATATCGGGCTGGATTGATTCATGGCATCGGCAGGGCCGCCGTGCCCAACGATGTGTGGAACCTGGCCATGCCCTTGCCGGCGAGCGCCTGGGAAAAGGTGCGGCTGGTGCCGTACTGGACAGAGCGCGCCGGCAAGCAAACCGGCGCGCTGGGCGAAGCCGCCGTACTTGCGTCGTTTGCGTACGAACGGCAAGACGGCTCGGGGTATTTCCGCGGCGCGCGCGATCCGGCATTGACGTTGGAGGCTCGCGTGCTGGCGGCGTCGGTGGCGTGGGTTGCGTTGCGCTCGACGCGGCCCTGGCGCGCCGCGCTGAGCAACGACGCTGCCGCGCACCTGTTGCAAGGCGAGGCGGCAAATGGCCGGCTATGCCGCGAGGCCGTAGGTGCGCTGGTGGCCGAAGGCATCCCCATCGCCAGGCGCGCGGCAAGGAGCACGCCGCAGGGTCCGCGTCTGTCAGCGAGAGAAATCGACGTCCTGCGCGCGATCTCGCGGGGTGCAAGCAACAAGGAAGCCGCGCAGGAATTGACAATGAGTCCAAGCACGGTGCGCACCCACGTCGAGAACGTGTTTCGCAAGCTCGAGTGTTCGACGCGCGCGGCAGCGACGCTCAAGGCGTCGACGATGGGCTTGATCTAGATGCATGGGCCTTGCATGCCCGAGCCGGAGACCGCATTCGCGTGATCCGGTATGCGCGTCGCTCATTGCACTGCGCGCGCCCTTCCCGGCCTGCCGCAACGAGACAACCCGGCCAGCACAATGTCCGGTACGCCACCCGCCTGGACCGTAAGATAGACGACATCCTCGTTCGTTTCGTTCTTGACGTGGTGAACGGTGCCCGGATCGACGGAGTAATAATCACGCACCTTGGTGCTCTGAACATGGCCGTCGATGTTCAACTCGACGCTCAAGACGCCGCGAACCACGAGAAACCGATCACTGACGTTCGTGTGGTGATGCCATTGCGTCTCACCACCGGGTTGAACTGTCGTTTGCATGATCGCGCAGCCTTCCTCGCGCAATAACGTCTTGTACTGCACCTTGCTGTTGGCAAGCGGAATATCCTTGTCATCCATCTCATTCTCCAATGCGCGGGTAGCGTGTTGCTCGCCGACCGTCGTCGTGGCTCCAAGGGCATCATGGCATTCGACTGATCTCTGCGGCATCGGTCAAATGACCGACCCAACCCGGAAGTCATCACATAGGGGTACTGAACTGCAATACAAGCCGATGTTTCTCGCTGGTGCCATCAATGAGATGACACGAAGGGCGACGACAAACTGGCCTCAGGCACGGCAAAATGCTGCTGCATACGCACGATCTCCTCCGACGGAGTACCGCCGAATAGCCGCTTGAATTCACGGCTGAACTGCGAAGGACTTTCGTAGCCGACCAGCGCGCTCGCTGCGGCCGCGGTCATGCCCTGCCTCGCCATGAGAAGACGCGCCTGATGCAGTCGTGTCGACTTGATGTATTGCAACGGCGAAGTATTGGTCGTGGCCTTGAAGTGCGCATGAAAGGAAGGTACGCTCATTTTTGCTTCAGCAGCAAGATCCTCAACCGACAAGGCCTCCGCATAGCTCAAATGAATCTTTCTGAGCGCCTTCGAGATGCGGCCAAAGTTGCCATGCCGGTTAAGGGCGGCACGCATCGAGCCGCCCTGCTCGCCCACAAAGACGCGGAAATAAATCTCCCGGACCAACGCCGGACCGAGTACCGCAGCCTCGAGAGGATTACGCATGGCACGCAGGAATCGCAGCACGGACTCGCCGAGCGCGAGATCGAGCGGTGTGGTGGCCATGCCGCGAGGCTCGGTCGCGACCAGGCCGTCACGCTCGTCGATCTGCGTGAGAACGTCGGCGGCAAGACTCATATCGAGTCTCAAATATATTGCGAGTAATGGTTCTTCGTGAGTCGCATCGGTCTCCATTGAAAACGGCAACGGCAACGCGACGACCAGATAGTGCTGCGCGTCGTAGACGTAGACCTTGCCGCCGAGGTAACCACGCTTTCTGCCCTGACAAACAATCACGATACCCGGCTCATAAAGCACCGGCGTACGCGTAAGCGGCCGGTTCGAGCGCAGGAAGCGGATATCGGCCATCGGAGTCAGGTTGTACCCTTCCTGCGGCGCCAGTTCCAGAAGCAGTTCCACCATGTCGGCGCGCACACGCGCCAGTGCCTGCGTTTCGCTTTCCATTGCAGATCACCCGTTCAGCGTCATTTCTATCGACACGGCCAGTGTGCCACATCGCATTGCGTTATGACGATCGCCTCATAGGATCAGGCAAGGAATGCAGACGATCCTGCGTTCGCGGATCTTCCTGGCGCGCATAGGATTCAGCCATGCCCCGGTACGCCGCAACGTGTGCCGGGGCGAGACCCTGAATCATCCCAAGGAGAAAGCTGCATGATCGACGTTCTTAATCCTGTAGACGGCAGTGTCGTCGGACAGGTCGAGCACCACTCCGAATCCCAGGTACGCGCGGCGATCGATCGTACCTGTGCCGCGTTTCCTGCGTGGTCGCGCCTGCTTGCCAAACAACGCAGCGACCTTCTGCGCAAATGGTTCGATCTCGTCAGTGCGGATAAGCACGTATTTGCCGAATTGATATGCCGGGAAAACGGCAAGTGTCTTGCCGAAGCACTTGGCGAAATCGAATACGGACTCGGTTTCGTCGAATGGTACGCCGAGGAAGCGAAACGCGTCTATGGCGACACTATCCCGACACATGCACAGGGTGCCGCAGTCATCGTCACCAAGGAACCGGTCGGCCCCGTTGCCTCGATCACACCGTGGAATTTTCCGTTCATGATGATTACCCGAAAGGTGGCTACCGCATTGGCCGCCGGCTGCACGATCGTCATGAAGCCGGCGGAAGAAACCCCGCTGACCGCCTACAAACTTCTCAAATACGCACGTCGCGCCGGCATTCCGGAGGGTGTATTCGAAATGGTGACAGGCGACCCGGTGCAGATCGGACAGCTCATGACGAGCGATACCCGCATCAAGAAGATATCGTTCACCGGTTCCACGGCGATCGGCAAACTGCTTGCTCGTCAGAGCGCGGATACGCTCAAGAAGATGACGATGGAATTGGGCGGCAATGCACCGTTCATCGTGTTCGACGATAGCGACATCGAACAGGCTGCCAATGGCCTTGTCGCAGCAAAACTGCGCAACTCGGGTCAGGTGTGTATTTCGCCGAATCGCGTGTATGTGCAGTCCGGAATCCATGACCGTTTCGTTCAACGCGTGAAGGAACTGGTGGAAGAGATTCCCGTCGACCAGGGACTGCAGGACCGCTTCGTAGTGGGCCCGCTGATCAACCAGAAGGCGGTTTCCAAGGTAACGGAACTGGTCGAAGATGCGCGGTCGAACGGTGCGAAGGTGGTACTCGGCGGCCGTCTGCATGCAAAAGGCGGGCTCTTTTACGCTCCGACTATCCTCACCGAACTGAAGGATGACTTGCAAATCCAGTCAACCGAAATTTTTGGCCCGGTGTTTCCTGTCTACCGCTTCGAGACCGAAGCGGAAGTCATCGCGCGAGCCAACAATACGGAATATGGACTTGTCGCCTATGCCTACACGCGCGATCTCGGCCGTGCGTTCCGGCTCTCACGAAATATCGAGTCGGGAATGGTCATCCTGAACTCGGGTTCCGTGGGCACAGCGTCCGTCCCGTTCGGCGGCGTCAAGCAATCGGGTTATGGGCGAGAAGGCAGTTACTACGGCATCGAGGAATACGTGGACGTCAAGTACACGCTGATGGCTGGACTGGATTGAGCACCCCGCTCATGCAGACGAGGCAGCCGACCCATAGGCCACGCTGAGTTGAATCCGGCGGCAGGCGTGATCCATGAAAATCGCGCCTGTCGCTGTCGCTCGATCAGCGCGCCGTCAATCGCTCGGCTCCGGAAACAGGCTTGTTTGCGTGGCGCTCAAGGCTCCTGATACGGGCGTCCTGCTTCAACCCCCAGACCCAGGTGACTGCAAGACAAGGAAGCAGCGATGCAATGAAGTAGCCGACACCAGCAAGCGGGTTACCCGTCCAATTCACGAGCGTCAGACTGATCAGCGGCAGAAATCCTCCGATTAGTCACCCTCCCGGGCAGGCAAACTTGGACACGCGCGCGAGTCCGGGCTGGACGAGCGTTGCCGGAACCCGACAACGCATGTCTTTAAAGGACGTTTCCGTTCCAATCGAAAGAAGCCGGAAAACCAAAAAACGACGCCGCTATCGGCATGGCGTAATTCATCATGTTCCTGCCATGATGAATCGTGAGTCCGCGCGCGCGTGCAGCTTCGAGCAGCGCGGTCGTGTGCGGTTCCATGATCACATCGGCGACGACTGCATGAGACGGCAGTGCGTCGACGGGAAATGGCAAGGCGTCGCTGGCGTTCAGTCCGACCGGTGACGCGTTGATGGCGATATCGATGTCCCTCATCGACGGCATGCCCGTTGCTAAACGGGCACGGGATACCGCAGCAATGGAGCGCGCCAACTCACGTGCACGCCCTTCATCGGCGTCATGGACGGTGAGACTCCCGATCTTCTCCATTCCGAGCGTCCATCCTATGCATCGGCCCACACCGCCGCAGCCATGCAGATAGACGTTGGCACCGTCGAGGCTCACGCCATCCGCATGTAGGCCCGCGAGAAAGCCGGCGCCATCTGCGTTGTCGCCTTCCCAGGTCCCGTCCGCAAGCCGCCGCAGCAGATTGATGGAACCGATGCGGCGCGCACGTTGCGTCAACACGTCAGCGTGGTCCATTGCTGCGAGCTTGTGCGGCATCGTGAAGATGGCGCCATCGACGTTTTCAGTCGCCTTCAGCCCCTTCATTACCGTGTTGAAGTTTGCGGCGGTGACGTCGGCAGGCAGCATCAAGGCATTGACGCCGTAGCGCTTGAAGAGCGCGCTCCAGACAACCGGCGCACGAACATGCGCGATAGGCGAACCGAGAATATAGAAGAGGCGCGTCAGCGCATCGACGGGTGAGTCGAGCGAATGTCTTTCATCTTTCATCGTCATTATCTTGTCCATATTGGTTCCGGGTCTCTCGACCCGGCGCAGGCCAGTCAGTGCGAAGCCGCATTCTTTAGCATGGGTAGCATCGTATTGGCATCACCGACTGCACTGCAAGGTTGGGCGAGCACGCCGAAAGCAGGCTCATCAGACCGAAGAAGAAAACGGCATCGGTCACGACCTTGCGTCTGCCGAAGCGGTCAGCCAGCGGACATCGGCGTCTCCTTATTTTTTTTCTTGTGCGCGCGCCGCTTCATGCAATGGTGTCGCGTGCTCTGAACCGGGTATCCGCGTTCATATCGATCTTCAGACCCGTTTTCGCGGCCTCCGCGACCGCGAGGGTCGCCGCGAGCGTCCGCGCGGCATCGTGCGCGTCGATGAGCGGCTCAGCCGCGCCGTTCACGACATCGATGAAATGGCGCAATTGATTTGCATAGGTGTTCTCTTCCTCCATTGGAGTGCACTCGCCATGAATCGGGCGATGACGGCCTTTCTCACCGTCATATGACCAGAGCGTTCTGTCCGGCAATGAAAGCGCACCATTCGTGCCCGCGAAGAAATGCGTTGGCACCGGACAGTAGTCGAAGAGCTGACGGTCTTCTCCCGCGGCGGTATCCCAGCTCCACGGCGTCGCGGCGGTATCGGAGAGACTGATGTTCGCGACCGTTCCGTTATCGAGTTCGAGCGTGCAAGCAGCTGAATCCTCGACCTCGTGCGCCCGGGTCCTGCTCGACGATACCGCCTGAACCGAAGCGACTTCTCCACAAAGATGCCGGATCAGATCGATCTCGTGAATCATGTTGATGAGAATTGGCCCGCCTCCGGTACGGCGACGCCAAGGCACGTCAAAATAAGCGTCGGGCTTATAAACGAGACACATGATGTTCGCAACCACCAGCTTGCCGATGTGGCCCTCGCCTATCACCTTCTTTGCGGTCCGCACCATCGGGTTGTGCCGACGGTGATGCCCAACGAGCACCGGCACTCGCGCAGTGCGCGAAGCCTCGGCGAGTGCGCGGGCGGATGCGAGGTCATCGGCAATCGGTTTCTCGATGAGTACCGGAATCCCACGGTCGATACACGCCATTCCAACTTCCACATGCGTGC
Source organism: Paraburkholderia susongensis (assembly GCF_900177725.1). Lineage (GTDB taxonomy): Bacteria > Pseudomonadota > Gammaproteobacteria > Burkholderiales > Burkholderiaceae > Paraburkholderia > Paraburkholderia susongensis. The sequence continues at coordinate 334,716 of NZ_FXAT01000002.1, forward strand.
TGTTCGGTGTGCACACGATGACCGCATCGGCGCGCTCCGTATCGAGCAGCTTGCGATAGTCCTTATAAAGCGCTACGCCCAGCGTACCGGCCTGGTGTTCGGCTTCAGAGGATGGATCGGCGATTGCCACGAGCCTGCATTGATCGCTACTCGCAATCTCCTGCATATGACGCTTGCCGATGACTCCCGCTCCGACTACCGCGATATTGATTTTCGACATTTTCCTGACGCCCCTTGCGAGTTTCTATATGTGACCACGTTGTCATACGTGCATTATCAAAGTTTAGAAACCGGACGAACGGGATGTCAACAACTTTTCCTTCCCCGTTCCCCTACAGGAACAAACAAGGGTTTCTTCGGAAATCGTCAAAACTGGCTTGACTCCATGTCATATTGAAATCACCATGTGAACATGTTTCCAAATATAAACTAAAGGATATCCATGAACACTGCGATACTTGATCGTCTGGCCATCCGCGAAGCAATCGAAAATTGGGCCGTGTGGCGGGATGCCGGAGACTGGGAACGGTTCGCGACACTGTGGCATCCGCAAGGCGTGATGATGGCCACCTGGTTTCAGGGCAGCGGACCTGAGTTCATTCGCGTGACGCGAGAGGGTTGGGCACGCGGCGTCAGCATCCTGCATTTCCTCGGTGGTACATCCATCGATCTCGCGGGTACACGTGCGATCGCGCAGACCAAGATGACCATCTCGCAACGTGGCGACGTAGAAGGCCATCGCTGCGATGTCGTGTGCACCGGGCGCTTCTACGATTTCTATGAAAAGATGGATGGCGAATGGCTGCTGCGCCTGCGTCAGCCGATCTATGAGAAAGACCGCCTCGATCCTGTCGAAACCGGCATGAGGCTGGATCTCGATGCCGAAATACTCGGCCGCTTCCCAGAGGGTTATCGTCATCTCGCGTATATTCAGACGAAGATCGGCTACGACGTCAAACGCGACATGCCCGGACTCACGGGTCCCGCCGTCGAGGCGCTCTACGCGCTCGGCCGCGCGTGGCTCGATACGGGAACACTGTCATGAGAGACGGATTTCGAAGCTGTCAGGCATGGACGGACAGGCCGGCGAGGCAGCCACGAAGTTGCACCGGGCACGTCACTGATTGCGTACCGGTTCGTGCTTCCAGATAAACCCTGAAGCTAATGGAAGGACTCGTGCACAAGCTTTCCTTGCATCACCTGACCATGCTCGACGCGCACCCGCTGCAGCTCGTCGACGCCGCGCATGCAGGCGGATTTGACTACTACGGCCTGCGCGTCGTCGCGCCGACCGTGGCAGATTCCATCATCGACGTGGCGCACGATGCCGTTCTCATGCGAGAACTCGCGGCGCGAATGGACGCGACCGGTGTGCGCCTGCTCGATATCGAGGCAATCTGGTTACAGGCCAGCACGCGGATCGAAGACTTGCTGCCGGCGCTGGAGGCAGGGCATCGCCTTGGCGCGAAGCACGCTCTTGCCGTGGGCTACGACGACGACCGCTCTCGCCTTACCGACACATTCAGCGCACTGTGCGAAGCCGCCGCACGCTTCGAACTGACCGTCGGCCTCGAACTGATCACCTATTGCCCTGTCGGCACGCTAGATGACGCGCTCTCGCTGATCCATGCAAGCCGCCAGCCGAATGCGCGCATCCTGATCGACACGCTGCAGGTGTTTCGCTCCGGCGCCAGCGTGGAGGACATCGGCAATGTAGAAACACGCCTCATCGAATACATTCAGATATGCGACGCCCCACGCGCTTCGCCCGCCTCCGTGGATGAGCGACGAACGGAAGCGCGCACCGCGCGCCTGCTGCCGGGCGATGGCGAACTCCCCTTGCGTGAGGTTCTTGCGAAACTGCCCGCCGACCTGACGCTTGCTGTCGAAGCCCCGACACGAGAATTACGCGGCCGCCCATTCGATCAACAGGCGCGCACGATCATGGAAAGAATGCATCGCTTTCTCGCCTGAGCGTGTCATTCCACGAAGTACTGACGCTGGATCCGCGCCGCCGACGTGGTGAGAATGGCGACTGCCCGTTCGCCGATCTCCTTCGAATAACGTACGACCGGTATCGCAAGATTCAACGATCCGAGCGGGAAGCCGCTCGCTGACAGGATGGGCACACCGACACCCACGATGCCCGGCGTGAATTCTTCCATGGAATGCGCGAAACCTTTCTTGCGCACGTCTTCCAGCGTGGCGAGCAAGGCTTTCTTGGTGGAGATCGTGTTCTTCGTGAAGCGCTCGAACGTGACCGCACGCATGTATTCCTCACGCATCACGTCAGGAAGATAAGCAAGAATCGCCTTGCCGCCGGACACGGCATAGAGCGGCGCGAGATCACCGAGCCGCATGTGCGATTGCAGGCGCTGCTGACTGATGACCGTGGCCACGACTTCGACCTGCTCGCCCTTCAGTTGGTTGAGCGCACACGATTCCGCGGTCTGCTGCGTGATGTCGCGCAAAACCGGCTCCGCACACGCGATCAGGCTGCGCACCTGGTTCGACTGCTGTGCGAGCTTAAGAATGGCGTCGCCGAGCCGGTAGCGCTTGGTCTCGGCCACGAAGCGCAAGTAGCCGCGGTCCGTGAGATTGCGAATCAGCTTCGTCAAGCTGCTCTTCGGGATGCCGAGCGCCTCGGCTATTTCCACATGCGACATTTCACGGCCCCATTGAGCCAGAAGCTCTAGCAGGTCCAAGGTTCGGTCGGCCGATTTCACGGTACTCGCTGTCTCGACATCGTTCGTGCGCATGGTCATCTGGTCCTTGTTCATATATGGGAACATGGTATACCGCGTCGGGTAAATGTCAAGCAGGCCGGGCTGAGGGCTTGCGCATCCGCTCAAGAGCAGAATCACCAAATAATTCTTGTTCCTTACCAAGAACAAGTTCACAATTGGATTAACCGATTGAACTTCAACTGAACGACGCATACTTGCGAGGAAAGCATGGAAAGCATCGCGCAAGGCTTTGGGGGAAGCACTTTCTCATTCATGTGGCAAGACACAGCGCTCGCCGCGATGCGGAAGATGCAGAAGCTGGACCTGAACGACTTCGACGTGCTGGTCGTCCCCGGTCATCTTTGGCCCGATGAGCTTTCCGCAACGGATCGGTCCGGCCTCGCGGCCGTCTTGAGAAACGAAGGCATCCGCATCGAGTCGCTCAATCTTCCGGCGCTCGATCTCAACCTCGTCAGTCGCGTCGAAGAATTCCGGCGCTACTCCGTTGACCTGTATGTCCGCACGATGCAACTCGCCGCCGATCTCGGCGCCCGCGCCGTAGTCGTGGTTCCCGGCAGGGTTTCATCGCTGTTTCCGCCGCCGCCCGAAGATTCGGAACCGTTGCTTCGAGACAGCCTGGAACAGCTTCTTCGGATTGCCGAGCGGCTCGATAAGAAGATCTTCGTCGAGCTTCATCCGCAAACGCCCATTCCGACCACCGACGCGATGCTTGCCTTTCTCGATGGGCTGGCCCATGAAAAACTTCAGATTGCCTACGACGTCTCGAACGCCGAATTCGTCGGAGAAGATCAGTCCGGCGCGATCAGGCGGTCTGGCAAGCGCATCGGGCAACTGCATCTTTCCGATGGCACACGCAGCCAGTGGCGCCATGACCGTGTCGGCCTTGGAACGGTGCGCTTCGATGAAATCCTGAGCGCACTGAAAGAAACGGGAGTTTCCGCAACCTCCATTCTCGAGATCATTTCCTCGTCACCACTGGAGGATTTGAGCGCGTCTGCCGATGCGCTCAAGCGCAGCGCAATCGATTAACCGAACTAACGGACCTTTCTACCATGCGTTCTTCTCAAGATGCTGTCCCAATGCCCTCGTCGTTCGAACACCGGTCTGCAATCGTGAACGATGTCAATCTGCACTACGTGATCGGTGGCAAGGCGCTGGGTTCCGCGCCGCTGATGCTCCTCATCCACGGCTTCCCGCAAAACTGGTGGTGCTGGAACGGCGTCATCGCCGAACTGGGAGAGCGATATACCGTCGTCGCGCCGGACCTCAAGGGCGTCGGCTTATCCGACAAACCAGCGGGCGGATATACGAAGCGCGAGATGGCCGCCGATCTCCACGCTCTCGTCGAGAGCCTGCACGGAGCACCCGCGCATATTGTCGGCCACGATATCGGCGGGATGATTGCCTACGCTTACGCAAGCTGCTATCCCGCGCGTTCGCTCACGATCATCGATGTGACCCTTCCCGGTATCGGCGATTGGGATCAGGTGATCTCGGATCCGCGTGTCTGGCATTTCGCCTTTCATCAAAAGCGCGATCTGCCTGAAGCCTTGATCGTCGGCGGGCGGGAGCACGTGTACATCAGTTCGTTCATCCATCAGCAAACATTCCGCCGAGGCTCGATCTCCCTTTCGGACATCAACGAGTATGTCGAGGCATACCGGCAGCCGGGCGCGTTTCGCTCGGCCATGGAGATGTACCGCCAGTTCCCTCAGGACGCAATCGACAACCGCAGTGCAGGACGACTTCCCGAAGAACTCCCGGTGCTCGCCATTGGCGGCGAAAGGCGCTGGGCAGGCCGCGTCGGCGAACGTCTCGGCACGGTGTCGTCGAAAGTGACGAGCGTCTCGATTCCAGATGCCGGTCATTTCGTCGCCGAAGAGCAGCCCGGGCGCGTCATCGACGCGATATTTCAATTCTGCGGGTGAAAAAACAAAAAGACCAAGGAGACCTGGCGTGGAAGCCGAATCGAAAATCGACATCAAGACATTCCTGGACGGCCGGCCCTTGTGTTCCTTCCAGATTCGCATCGTTCTATTCCGATGTCGCGTCTGCCGACATGCCAGCGTCGGGTATCGAAGATGTCGCCACCTTCGCAAGAGAATCAGGATGATCCACGAAAACATTCCGTTTCGCTCTCACCGCCTGCATGATGGACGACTAGCCTATCGTCGCAGCACAGCGGCAAATGCCAGGCAAACCGTGCTGCTTCTGCATGGTTGGCCGCAAACATCCTGGGCGTGGCGGCGTGTCATGCCTCTGCTGAGTCAGCAGTTCGACGTCATCGCGCCCGACCTCCCCGGCTTCGGCGATTCCTCGAAACCCGAGTCGGGCTTCGACAAGAAGACCATCGCGCAAAGGCTTCACGAGTTGATCGAAGCGCTGGGTATAGAAAGGATGGCGATCGTCGGTCACGATCTGGGTGGCCACGTTGCGTATGCTTACGCTGCCCAGTGGCCGGAAGCGGTCAGCCACTTCGTCTTTGTCGAAAGCAGTCTTCCGGCATTCGGACAGGAAGAAGCGATGGACGTATCGCGCGGTGGAAGCTGGCACTTCGGCTTCAACATGGCCGGCGACATATCGGAATCGCTCGTCGAAGGTCGCGAATTTCTCTTCGTGAACCACTTCGTGCGCCGGGAGTCCGTTGGCGTATTCGATCCCGATTCGATCAGCAACAGCGACATCGACGTCTACGCCCAGGCGCTCGCGCGTCCAGGCGCTTTGCGTTGCTCCTTTAGTTACTACAGGGCCTTGCCGCGCGACCGGCAAGACAACGTCATCTGGGGCAAGACACCGCTTTCGATGCCCGCGTTGAGTATAGGCGGGCAATGGGGTTATGGGGCGGCTTCCGCTCGGACGCTTCGACGTGTCGCGACGAATGTCTCGGACGTCGTCATTGACGACTGTGGTCACTACGTTCCCGAAGAGCGGCCTGTCGAATTCGCCAAGGCGGTGAGCGGATTCATATCGAATGAAACTGCGTAATGAGGTTATATGGAAACAGGTCATATCGAAGGATTCGAATCGCGCCGGCTTGCCGGTCACGGTGTCCAGATCGATTCGCTCGTTGGCGGTTCAGGTCCGCCACTTCTTTTATTGCATGGCGCGCCACAGACGCGGGTCTGCTGGAGCGCAGTCGCACCGGCGCTGGCGGAACACTTCACGGTGGTCGTACCCGACCTTCGCGGATATGGCCGAAGCGACAAACCGCGCGGTGGCGGCGATCACTCGGCCTACTCGAAGCGCGAGTTGGCACTAGACCAGATAGCGACGATGGACGCCCTCGGATTCGGGCGCTTCAGCGTGGCCGGACACGATCGCGGAGGACGTGTCGCCTACCGTCTTGCGCTCGACCATCCCGAGCGCATCGACCGTCTTGCCGTGCTCGATATCGTACCGACGAGCGACGCGATGGCGGCATTCGACCAGCATTCTGCATTGCGTTTCTGGCACTGGGCGTTTCAGGCGCTCGACGAACCGTTTCCGGAGCGCATGATCGGCAACGATCCCGCCTTCTACGTCGAGACCATGTTGAGCGCGCATGCATCCAAAGGCTTTCGGTTCGATCCGTCGAACGTCGCCGACTATCTGAAAAGTATCAGCGACCCCGCCGCGATACACGCTATGTGCGAAGACTATCGGGCAGCATGGACCTTTGACCGTGAGCTGGACGATTCTGAACGGGGCGTCCGAACCATTGAAGCGCCTGTTTTCGTTCTTTGGGGACAAGAAACGCCAGCGGCGAATTCCCCGTTGGAAAAATGGCGCCGCTGGGCGAACGTAGTGGATGGTCGCGCCATCTCGTGCGGGCATTTTTTGCCCGAGGAGGCCCCCGTCGAAACCGCAACGGCGCTTCTACAATTTTTCTCCTGACGGGCCGAATAGCGTGCAAGCCGCGCCACCTCGATCAGGCCGGGCAAGCGCAGTGGCACATGAGCAAGTGCCCGGTCCAGCGAAGCGAAGGTATCGCATAGTAGAACCAGGTGATGTCGAAAATCTAAATAACCCTCATCGTTCTCGCTTCGTTAGCAACTCAGTTGAGCGAGAGCCGCACGGAGCCCAACCGGGTATCTGCAAAGTAAACTGGAGTCGACATGGAATTGGAACGCAGGAATCAGGAGTCACGCGATAAGGCGCCTACAACTTTCGTGCTTTTGCACGGCGCCTGGCATGGCGGCTGGTGCTACCGCGACACCGCACGTGTGTTGCGCGCGTCCGGCCACACCGTCTACACCCCCACCCTCACGGGCGTCGGCGAGCGGGCGCATCTCAACAACCAGAACATCACGCTGGAAACTCACATCCGCGATGTGTGTGGCGTGCTGGAGGCCGAGGAGCTCTCGGACGTTGTCCTCCTCGGCCACTCCTATGGCGGCATGGTCATTACCGGTGTGGCTGACCGCATGAGCGATCGCATCAAGTCTCTGGTCTACCTGGACGCCTTCGTTCCCGAGCACGCGCAGTCGCTCAACGATTGCCTTCAGGTGGCGCTATCCAAAGAGAACGCCGGTGCATTTCTATCGGCCTTTCGAACAAGCGCAATGACCGGTAACAGTGGTTTGACACAGCCAATCCCGGCAGCGGCCTTCAACGTAGAGCCGAAGAACCACGCGTGGATCGACCGCCGTTGTTCGCCTCAGGCACTCGCCACGTTCGAGAATCAAATCCTTCTCACGGGACGCGGATCGGCGATCGAAGATCGGTTGTTCATTCTTGCCGAAGGATGGGATCCGAGTCCTTTTCCGTATTTCGCCAGGCAGGTCACCGGAAAAGCAGGTTGGCGCGTCTCCACGGTACCGTGCGGTCACGATGTGATGGTTGATATGCCGGTCGAGCTCGCCAATCTACTGATGACGCTTACATAGTTTTCGGCTTTGTCGACTTGCCGCACCAAAGCACCAAAGCAGGAAAGACGGCAAAGACGCGCAGATCCTGGAAAGCCCGGGACGGATTTTGGATGAGTTCAGTGAATTCACGCCACGCGACGAAGCGGGTTGCGTACGAAGTCATCCGTCAGTGAGACGCAGCGAAATCGTCGATTGTTGCAGCTGGAGATAGCGCGAACGATGCCCGCATATCTCGAGCCTCATCGACAGGCGAGCGTCCGAAAAAACGCTTGAACTCGCGACTGAACTGCGAAGGACTTTCGTAACCGACACGCGCCGCAGCGGAGGCGGCCGTCAAACCGTCGCGAATCATCAGCAGGCGCGCCTGATGCAGACGCGTCGACTTGATGTACTGGATCGGGGTGGTCAGCGTGACGGTTCTGAAGTTGACGTGAAACGCGGGCACGCTCATTCCCGCCTCTTCCGCGAGACGGCTGACATCCAATGGCTGGGCATAGTCGGTGTGGATGCGCCGCAGCGCTTTCGCCACCCTGCCGAAGCGGCCCTGATGCGCGAGCGCAGCCCTCATCGCTGCGCCACGTTCTCCGATCAATACCCGGTAGCAGATCTCCCGCACGATTGCAGGCCCCAGTACCTCGGCGTCGAGAGGTGACGTCAGGGCTTGCAGCAAGCGCAAGGCCGCTTCGGCGAGGTCTCCCTCGAGCGGCGTCGACACGATCCCTAGCGGTACACCTTGCTGGTGGAATCCGCCGCGATCGATCGTCAGTATCAGGTCACTCAACTCGATCAGATCGAGGCGCAACGACACGGCAAGCATCGGCTCGGACTCGCTCGCTTCGGTTTCAGTCGAGAACGGCAGCGGCACGGACAGGATCAGATAATGCTGGGCATCGTAGACATACACCTCCTCGCCCAGAAAACCCAGCTTGCGCCCCTGGCACACGATCACGATGCTTGGCTCGTATAGCACTGGCGTGCGCCCGAGCGGCCGGTTCGAGCGCATGAACCGCACGCCTTCGAGTGCGGACTGGGTATACCCCTCATTCGGCGCCAGACGCTGAAGCAGGCTCACCATCCTTGCGGAGACCGGGTTGTCGGCTACTGTCACGAGGGTTCCTCTTTCACCGGATCAGGTGGGGGAATTCTACTGGATACGATCGACCGGCAGCATTCCAATTCAATAGGAATAGGCAATACCGCGATTGCCGTGTGTATTCGCATGCAGGCGCCCGGCTCATAAGATGGGTCATCGGTTGCACGGTACAGCCGAAGTGCCCGGGAGACGGCGGCATGAGCGTAGCGCTCAAGTAAGGTGCTGACCGAGTTCTTTTAAATCATGACATTTGCTTAAGTTTGCACTGCTTATTTATCAAGGAAATTATCATGAGCAATTCTACGAAAATCTGGTTCGTCACCGGCGCATCGAAAGGCATCGGTCAACGACTCGTGCGGCAACTCCTCGCGCGAGGCGATCGCGTCGCCGCGACCTCGCGAACCGTGGCGTCGCTGACCGAGGCAATCGGCCCCGCCTCGGGGCAGTTTCTTCCGCTGCAAGTGGACCTGACCCATGACCAGAGCGTGCGCTCGGCCGTCGCACAGACCATAAGGACCTTCGGCAAGATCGATGTGATTGTCAATAACGCTGGCTACGCGCAGCAGGGAACCATCGAAGCCCTGTCGGACGAGGAGCTTCGGCAAAATTTCGAAGTCAACCTGTTCGCGCCGCTGTCTGTACTGCGGCACGCGCTCCCGCATCTGCGCGAGCAGCGTGGCGGGCATGTCATCAACATCGCCTCGATCGTCGGTTACCAGGGCGGCTACGCAGGCTGGGGCAGCTATGTGGCGAGCAAGTTCGCGCTCGCCGGCCTGACCGAGTCTCTCGCGGCCGAGGTGGCCGAGTTCGGCATCAAGGCGACGGTGGTGTACCCCGGTCCGGTGCGCACGGAGTTCTTGTCGAGCGGCGCGCTGGCGGTGGCCAAACGGCAGATCGATGAGTACGCCGAAGCCAGGGCGTCGCTCGATCTGCACCTGGACACACTGCACGGTCATCAGGCCGGCGATCCGGACAAGCTGGCCACGTTGATCATGCAGGCCGTGGATGTTGCCGATTCACCGTTACACCTGTTCGCCGGCAAGATCGCCAACGAACTGGCGGCGCTGAAAGCCGCGGCGGTCCAACGCGATCTTGATGCATGGAAAGGTTCATCCGAAGCGACGGACTTTGTCGAGTAACTTCAAAGCCGGGCGGCGCCCTGCGATGGGCGCCGCTTTCCCGGAGAAATCCAATCTCCAGGGAAATAGCGGGCGCAACGGCTTTCCAGCCCGGGTCTCTAGCCGGCGACCCGTACCCGTCGAGCGGTCTCGTCAGACTGTTCAATTGCGTGAAGCGTTTTATGAAGTGCAAGCGCATGATCGAAATCAGGCGCTGTGCGGGTTCCGTGGCGCAGATCCTGAGCCATCAGACGGTAAACTTCCGCGACGTTTCGAGCGGTTACGGCATCTTCAAGGCCGAGGGCGGTCGATCGCGGTATCTCGAGTTCCTGGTAACTGTCCTCGCCTTTGCGGGCACCCTCCACCCGTAGCGCAGAGATGTTCACCACAGGAGCGTATTCGAACGCTGCGGTGATGCGCAGATCCCCTTCGGTTCCATTGATTTCCCATCGCAACCCGGTGCCGCGCGGCAAACCACCACGAAGCTGCAACGACAGAGGTGCGCCAGATTGCAACACGGCGTTGATCATCACGTGGTCGGGCGTCCTCAACGGGATGTGCTCTCCCGTTTCCGCGACCCTCACGGTTTGCCGACGCTGGGACAACACGGCATCCACCTCCTGGATCGGCCCCAGCACACTGTGCACCGCCGCGATAGCATGTCCCCCGATCACCGAGAGCAGCGTTGCGCCGTTTCTGGAATCCATCGCGTAACTGTCGCCACGCTGTATTTCGTCACCCCAGGTAACGCCGGCGCAGATGTATGTCGATGACAACACCTCGCCGACATAGCCTTCAGCAACGAGCTTGCGCACGAATTGCACCTCGGGTGACGCGACCGCTTGAGTCCCAGCAACGGCTAGCACGCCCTTTTCGTTCGCAAGCTGAGCAAGCTCGGTGGCTTCGACAAGGCCATTCCCGAGCGGCCATTCACAGTAGACACTTTTCCCTGCCTCGAGCGCTGCCGCCACCACTTCCTTATGGTATGGGACTTTTACCGTTACAACCACGATATCGATGTCCGGTGAAGCGACGAGCTCCGCCACGCTCCCGAAAGCGCGTGGAATGCCAAAGGCGGCAGCTGCAGCCTGCGCACTCGCGAGGCTGGTATTTGCCACGCCCGCCAACTCGAATACATCAGAGAGGGCACGCAAGGCCGGAATATGGGCGGCTGTTGCCCATCCGCGCTCGGCGCTCAGACCGACCATGCCCACACGAAAGCGTTTTTCCATTGCATCCTCGAAACCATCAAGTTTTCCCGGCGGCTTTGCCGGGTGCGTCGCCGAAGCGACGCACTCACTTCATACGAATCCGTACTTGTAGGACGGATCATCCTTATCGCGCCGCCCAACGTTGGAATTCTCGAGTGGCGCGAGGTCGGCGGAGACCGGGTCCGAGCGCTGGGAATCAAGCACGACAACCCGATCGGCAATACGCCACGCCATTTCGACGCTCCATCCGGTCGACGTAGCGGACGTTCACGACCCAGTCCATTGCGGGCTTGTCGCCTTCAGGCCTGGTCCTGTGGCTGGCCTGCGCATAGTGCTCCGCGTATGCCACATCGCCATCGAGCTGAACGTACTGATTGCCGGTGAAATGCTGCGTGCATTCAAAGGCTGGCAACAGCTCCTCCGCCCATTCGATAAAACCTTCAACGCCGCCGTTGTACGCCCCATGGCGATCAATCGCGTCAGGGTGATAACACGACCGGACGAGATCCCAATCCATCCGGTCAATACCTCTGCAGTACCGAATATGGACACGCTTGATTTCCGCCTCGTCCAGATACTGTTGAAGCCGGGTTTCCATGCTTTTCTCCTGTCGACTCATTTGCCGGCACTCGGGTGTGGTCCGTATTCGCCCGTTTCCATCAACTGTGATGCCGCGATCGCCTTCGGCGTCCACCGCAGCGTTGCGCGCGTTTCCAGCAGCCATGCCTGATACGTCTCTGGAACATCCTCCGAGGGCCCATGGTGAATGACGCCCTTCGGTACCCACGTCAATGTTCCGGGATCCGAACATCCTCCCCAGGCACCGGGACCTCGCACATAGCAGATCACTTCATCGAAGTCCGCATTGATGTGAATCGGCGGCCGGCCGGAAGTACGCGAACTGAGGTTGAACATCAAAACATCGCCGGTACCGGATGACAGGAACTGGCTAGGCGGACCGCCTTCCGGCAGATACGTCAGAACCTGGATTTTGCACAGATTGATCTTCCATACAGGAACCGACTCCGACAGCTGAACGCCGAGCGAAAGCGGATCGTGCGGCATGGTGAACACCGTGTTCTCTCCGTCGGCGCACTTCAACACCAGCTTCGTCGGGCCGCCCGCGGGAATGTCGGGGCCAACCTTGGCGTACGTCACATCGCGCGCCACATTGATCATCCCTGTAGGCGCTGGCGGCGTGAGCTTGAGTGCCGACGGGCTCTCGACAATGACACTGCGCATCGCCTCTCCGGTCGGCTGATACCGGTACGCTATGGCTTTCGGAATGCAGACGAAGTCGCCTTCCTCCGCCGTGAGAGATCCAACATCCGTTTCGAATCTGACGGTACCCGATTGAATGAAGTGAATCTCGTCGGCTTCAACGTTTCGAACGACATACGGCATTGGCTTGCGCCTGCCGGACACGAGCAACCTGACACCCAGTCTGGATGTCGCCACGATTGTCGGTAACGCCTGCGCATCGTCCCAGTCATCGGGCGTCAATCGGTCAAGGACCGCTCGTCGCGGGGCGTGCGGCCCTTGCACTGAAACATAGTCCGGTGCATAGGTTGACCGGGTAACGACCGAGTGCGCACCCATGAAGCCGTCCCGGGTCCACAACTGCACAGGAGGCGCTTCATCATTCGTCTCATCAGTCATCTGTCACTCTCCTTCGCTATCTGACGCGTACAACCGGCGCGCTCCGTGAAGGGCCCAGACGGGTCGTCCCCGTCCCGCCCGCGTTGTTCAATCTGTCACAACGGACGTTGGACGACCCGGACCTGGTGAAGCAATCTCACTTGCGGCGCCGCTACAACCGCACTTCAGCGCGTCGGCTTGCCAACCAGCGTCCGATACTCGTTCGCAGTCGCCGGTTTGCGCCCGAGCAGTCCGGCAATGTCGCGTGCCATGTGGAACATCTCGAGGTTGTCCTTCAGACGCTCGTCGCTGTTAGGATACTTCCACGGGGTGTCTTCCGTGCCGATCCGGATGTGCAGCCCCATCATGGTGGCAAGCGTCGTCATGTACAGGCTTGCGCGGCCGGCTGCGCACACGCTGATCACCGAAGTCGGATCAATCTGGCGAATCTGATCGACCATCAGGAACATGTGACGGGTCATGTCCTGGGCGTTGCTGACCCAGGTACCCGAAACCAGGGTGCGGCCAACGTTGAACGGCAGCCCATACAGAAGCAACCAGTTGTACGGCTTCTTGAGGATGCCCGTGTCGATGAGCTTGCGTTTCGCGAGCTCGATTTCTCCGGAGCTATGGATAGCCAGTTCCGGCTTGACGCCAGCGGCTTCCAGCGCCTCGATGGCCGGCACCATGAAGGCTTCCGGATGACCGGGCGCGCATGGTGCAACCTCGGTCAGTCCCTCACGCGCCGGACTCATGCAGATGTCGAACGTCGTTCCGTGGAGCACGTTCAGGTTCACGACGAAGTCGTTACCAAAACGCGCACGCAGCGGCTCCAGCACAGCAGAATAGGCTTCGACCGGCGGAATGTCGCGATCGAGGCGCCGCCCCTGCGCATCCGTCATAAACGAAAAGTCAATATGAACGCCACATGCACCCGCCTCGATCACGCTGGACGCTGCGTCCACGTATTCCTGGAACGACGTGCTCGATTCGAAGCGGCCTGATACCGCCGCGTTGATTGCGATCTTCTCGGGAACATCCCATTTGGGCTGCAGTTCGGGGCCGGCGATAAATTGGTATTCCTCCATTTCACGCTTGGCGGCTTCCCAGAGGGGTAGTTTCTCGATCATGATGATCCTCGACTCAGGTGGTGAAGTAAGGGCTCGGACAGCTCCGAACCAACGACAATCGGATCCGCAGCAAGCGTCCCGCCCGGAATGTAAGGAGCGAAACACCTACCGCTCTCGCAATCCAATCATCTGTGCTAAGATGATTCTATACGAAATCGATTTATATCGAATGATGTGTTTCGGAACGAACAAAGTCAAGGGCATTAGGGAAATTCTCTGGATGCCGGTTGTCACTGAACCCGTGTCCGGGTGACCCGGATCACGTCGGATCGCGTCTATATGTCGAGGAATAAGCGAATGGTTAAGTCCTACTCCACCGCAATCGATATGCCCCTGGATGTCATCGAGTCGCACTGCGCCTCAGCGGAAAATGAGCCGACCGGGATCTTCGACGACCGCGGCCGAACCGTTCCCTGGATGACCCGAACGCTGCATCGTCTCTACGACAGCGAGGCTCAGAAGATCCTCGACCGGAAGAAGGTCTCCATTGCGCATTGGTACTACCTGCGCACGCTTGCCCAGCGCGGTGATCTGAATCAGCTTGAACTAAGCAAACGCGTGGGAATCGCTTCGACTACGGCTGTGCCTGCGTTGGACAGCATGGAAAAGCGGGGGCTTTTGAAAAGAACGCGCGATCCGAAGGACCGGCGCAAATACTACGTGAGTCTCACCGACGACGGCAGGCGTCTGGTGGATGAACTGATGCCGGAAATCGTTCAGATGATTTCCAACTCGTTTGACGGGGTGGATCCCGAAGAAATGCTCACGTTCTGGAAGGTTTTGCACCAGATCGCGCAAAACCTCCTCGATAAGTCCAATGAGGAAGCGGTGGTGGACTAGCCACCCTCCGCCAGCCTCCTTTTAAAAGCCGCCGGCATGTCCCGATCGGGACGTTCCGTCCACCTCGCCACCATAGGCAGAGGCCGCATCTTTCGCCGCGGCATTCTGTGCCTCGACTTTCGCTTCAGCAGCCTGGATATTTTGCGGGTAGTGAAGCCCATCGCGCAGGTCGTAACCCGCGCTCTCGACCTGCACCAACTGGGCGCGCACCTGCGCGCGGCTGAGCGATGACGCTGACTGCGCGAACGACGCGACAGGGGCAACAGCAAGCACCACGACAAGAACAACCTTGCTCAACGATTTCATGACTTCGTACCTCCTGGATTTGATCGTCAGTGGCATGGCAAAACAGCTTTCTGCCACGGTTGACGACAGTCTAAGAGGAAGAAGCACCTAGGGTAAGTACCCATCTCGCCAACTCACTGTTGCAGCCGCGTTGCAAGCCAACGCGCGCCTGTCACTTTGGCGTTCTCACACCCTTCGCCAGGGAGATTCCCCAGGTTTCTTGACTTTGCTCATCCCAAAACGCATCATTCGATATAAATCAATTCTATGTTGCATTATTTCATATAAATTGCATCGCGCAGATGGCGTGAGAGTCGCCACGCGGCCCTCCTCCGCGAGCTCGATGAAAACCGGATGCAGCGTTCCATCACACAAATAACAAAGGAGTACGTAGTTAATAGCAGTAAGGATGACGACATGCGCAGCAGCGATTCGTTGATTTCCAAAGCCCGACTGGCGGCGCATCGGACCTTGCTTTGACATGTAGTTCACCGTTTTCGAATCCGGCTTCATCACCTACATCGAGGATCGTCATGTTCGACAAGTTTCAGGTCTGGCAAGCTGCAAAAATCGGACTACTTATTTCTGTAGCTCTGAGCTGCACCGCAGCCCATGCGGCACAAGACTCGCTCACAAGCCACCAGGGCGATATCACTCCGCTCTGCGGTACCAAACCGATGATCGTTGGCGTGTCGGACGGGTATGGCGGCAATACCTGGCGCAAAACGGGACTTGCCGAAGTCAAGGATGAGCTAAGCCGCTGCAAGAACGTCAAGCGGGTCATTTATAGCAATGCCAACGGTGACCCGCAGAAGGCGAACTCGGACATCAACAGTATGGTTGCCCAGGGAGCCAATGTTCTTATCATGCTGCCGGATTTTGGCGCCGTGCAACTCCCTGCCATGCGGGCGGCCATGAAGGCCGGTGTAGCGGTTGTACCGTATTCGGCACAGATCCCGGGCGTGACTGGCCGCGACTATGTCGTCAATGTGGTTGGCGACACCAAGCAGATCGGCGTGCTTTGGGCCGATTGGCTCGGAACAACCCTCAAGAAAGGCAACGTCGTATTCCTGGGCGGGTCGCCTGGCGCAACCGGGTCGCAGAATTTCATGGACGGCCTGAAAGGTGGTCTCAGGAAATATCCTGACCTGAAGCTGTTGAACGATCAGTTCGTCGTGACGAACTGGAACCCCGTGGACGCCCAAAAGGCCACGGCAGGCCTCATTGCCCAATACCCGCACATCGACGCTATCGTCACCGACTATGGCGTCACTGCGCTCGCCGCTGCGAAAGCATTCGAACAGGCCCATCTTCCCGTACCGGCCATCGTAACGATCGCGAGCGATAACGAGCTGAACTGCCATTACCTGTCGGCGAAAAAGTCGGGCACCGCATTCCCCTACTACACACTCGACGGCACCACTACGTACGTGCGCTTTGCCGTGCGGCACGGGGTAGCGGCCTATCAGGGCACGGCAGACAACGAGTCGCCCGCCGTCCTTCCGTTCGCCTACGCCGACAGCGCCAAGGGTCTCGACCCCAAGTGCGACCCGAGCGCGCCTCCCGACGCCGACCTGTCCTCCGCTCTCCCCCCTGCAAAGCTCAAGGCAGTGTTCGAGCAGTAATCGCGCGAGATCAATCATGAATGACCAGAATACCCTGCTTCAGATTGACGGCGTCACGAAACTCTTCCCCGGCGTGCGGGCACTCGATAACGTCACATTTTCAGTGCTCGCCGGTGAAGTCCACGGTCTCGTGGGCGAGAACGGCGCAGGCAAATCTACGCTGATGGCAGTGGCGTCCGGCGCGCTCGTCCCCGAAGACGGGCGCGTTGTTATCAACGGTATGCAAACCCGGGGCGACACCGACGAGGCTCGGCGCCTGGGGCTAGCGATCGTTCGGCAGGAGCCGGCCTTGATGCCTGATCTGACCGTCGCGGAGAATCTTTACCTCGGCGTACCTGCGCAGCAACGTCCGTCTCTCATGAGGACAAGGGAGTGGGCACACCAACTCCTGCGGCAATGGAGTGACGACGTCGCGATCGACGCGAGCGAGCGTGTTTTGAGCCTGAACCCTGCACAGCGCTTCATTGTCGAGATCGTCAAGGCACTTGCCGCCAAACCGAAGGTTCTGGTTCTCGACGAACCGACCGAACATCTGCTGGCAGAGGACGTCGACCGTCTCTTTGAACGGATTCGCAGCGTCACCGCGTCCGGCTGTTCGGTCGTCTATATCTCGCACCGCATTCGCGAAGTACAGAAGATCGCCAATCGTCTTACCGTGCTCCGCGATGGTCAAGGGCAAGGGACCTACGACGCGGCAGGCCTCAGTGAGCAGCAGATTGTCGAACTGATCGTCGGCGGCGCACTCGACCGGGAGTTTCCCGCCAAAGCGGGAGATGGCCGCAGCGGCACTGTCATCGAAGTGGCCTCGCTGCGCGGTGCGGGCTTCACCGACGTATCGCTTCGGGTTCAGCAGGGAGAAATCGTGGGCCTCGCCGGCATAGACGGCAACGGGCAGCGCGAGTTCATGCGCGCCCTGGCCGGTCTCGCCCGAAGCCGCGGTAGCGTCACCGTGAATGGGAAGCCGGCGAAACTTCAGAGCTCGCAGGCTGCCGCCGCCTCAGGCATTCGCTGCCTTCCCGGCGACAGGCACAGGGAAGGCATCTTCGGCGACCTGTCTGTGCGCGAGAACTTTTCGATCCGCAGTCTTCCGCTGGATTCCATCAAAGGATGGATCAGCCAAAGAAGCGAAGCAACGCGCACCAGACTCGCTGTAGCAGATTTCACGGTCAAGACGCCGTCCGTTGAGACGCCAATCCGCTCCCTGTCGGGAGGCAATCAGCAAAAACTGGTACTCGCGAGCGTGCTTGCAAGCAAACCCGAGGTCCTCCTCGTCGACGAACCAACGCAGGGTGTCGATGTCGGCGCGCGGATGGAAATATACAAGGTGCTTCGCGAGGCCGCCGCAGCCGGCACCGCTGTCATCGTCGTCTCCTCGGACGCAATGGAAGTGGCGGGTTTGTGCGACCGTGTGCTGATTTTCTCTCGCGGACACATCGTCAGGGAACTGCGCGATGCGGCCGTCAGCGAGAACAACATCACGTCGGCCGTGCTCACCGCGACCACCGAGCGTGAGAGGGGTTCGGCAAGCATTCCGGGATTCTGGAAATGGGCCGCGGGAGACTGGGCTCCGATTGCCATGCTTGCACTCGTGGTCTGCGCGCTGGGCATGTATGCGGCGCATGTCAACGAAACCTACCTGTCCACGCGAAACCTGAGTGGAATGCTGGCACTGGTGGCAACGCTGGCCATCGTCGCCTATGGGCAGCAGGCGCTGATGCTGGTTGGAGGTATCGACCTGTCGGTCGGCCCCTTGATGGGCTTGATGGTCGTTATCCAGTCCTTCTTCCTGAACGACGGCGCCACGTTGGGCCATCAGTTGTCGGGGTGGGTCATCGTGTTTCTCGTCGCCATAGCTGTCGGATTGGTGAACTGGACACTGGTCGGGCCCTTCCGGCTGCATCCCATGGTTGCGACGCTAGCGACCTACATGGCCCTGCAGGCGGTTTCGCTTCTGTTACGTCCGGTTCCGGGCGGCTTGATCGCCGACTCCGTAGTCGAGACGATTGGCATGCAGGCCGGATTCATACCGATTATCTCGATCGTTGCGGTCATTCTCGCCGTCGGGTTGGAATTTTCGCTATTCAGGACCCGCCTGGGTCTCGCGTTTCGCGGCGTGGGCTCGCGGACGGAAGCTGCGCGTATGGCGGGCGTACGGTCCCATCTGACGCTGCTCGCAGCGTATGTGGGCTGCTCGCTCTTCGCTGGCATCGCCGCTATCCCGATGATGGCTCAGGTCGGATCCGGCGACCCGAGCGCAGGCATCAACTACACGTTGGCTAGCATCGCGGCCGTCGTTATCGGCGGGGCAAGCCTGTTTGGCGGACGCGGATCTTTTATCGGTTCCCTGCTCGGTGCGCTTCTGATAATCCAGGTCAATGTGGTCACGTCATTTCTCGACATTGGAGATTCGTGGCAGTCCTACCTGTTGGGCGGCATGATCCTCGTGTCTGTCGCCCTCTATTCAAAGAGCAGAGAAATGGCGGTGGCGAAATGAGAAAGGTCGTGAGCAATCAGGCAGACGTGGTTTCGGAACCCGCACGGCCATTCGTCGCGAAGTCGAGGTCAGTCCGGGTTCCGGCGTTCGGCGAATTCTGGTGGATCTGGGTCGGATTGGTGCTGCTCTTCTGCGTCAGTCTGGTGGCCGCGCCAGGCACCATGACCCGCGGTTCGATTCTTGCCATGCTTCCGTTCGCCGGCATCCTTGCGATTGTCGCAACAGGACAGACCCTGGTGATCCAACAGCGCGGGCTGGACATGTCGGCGATCGGCATGGTCTCGCTTGCCGGCGTGGTGATGGCCCGCAGCGGATTCGGCTTCGATTCCATCATCCTCGCTGTCATCTTCACCGTGTGCATGGGTGGGTTGGTCGGAATCGTCAATGGCGCACTGGTTTCGAAGTTTGCGATCACCCCGCTGGTTGCAACCTTGGCAGTCAACGCGCTTCTCATCGGCGGCGTCCGCTCGTTGACCGGTAATGTCCCGGTCAACGTCCCAACCCCCATGCAGACGATCTCCCACGCCCAGTTCATCGGCTTGCCCGCCAATGTGCTGTTCGCTTTCGCGTTCGTGGTAACGGCGTGGTTCATCACCCGAAAAACCGCGATCGGGCGCCGGTTTGTCGCTGTGGGTGTCAATCCGCGCGCGGCAGAGGTCGCTGGGGTGAGGGTCCTGCAGTACCGGATTGGGGCATACGTCGCGTCTGCGGTGTGCTTCTCCGCTGCCGGCATGCTTCTCGCCGGATTCATCGGCAGCGCGTCGCAGACATCGGGCAACGACTATCTGCTTCCGGCCATCGCGGCTGTGGTTATCGGCGGCACGCCCTTTACCGGCGGAAAAGGCAGTGTCATAGCCAGCGCGGTCGCGGCGCTGTTCATGGCGCAACTCGGTCAGCTCGTGCTGGCACTGGGTGCGGGACCCGCGGTTCAGCTGCTGGTCCAGGCGTGCGCAATTCTGCTCGCCACCACCGTTCGCCATCTGCCGGCAGCCATAAGAGCGTTTCGCAAAAACGTATAGCGGGAAGCCGTAGCCCGTACCTGAAAGCGGTTCAACGTTATAGGAGCCGCGAGTGTAGCTTTACAAGCCGATTGCAACGACCCGGCGAAGGTCGCCAGACAATCTCCGGAGACTTTTCTATATATTCAGGATGACGAAATGAGAAAGATCTTTTATTGCGCATCGTTAATGGCTTTCTGCACCTGCAACACCTATGCGCAGAGCACGGTGACCTTGTACGGACGCATCGCATCGGGTCTCGATTTCGTCACGAACGTTGCGACCCCGACCGGCCAGTCGAAGAACAATTTCAGGTTCGGCAGCAACCAGTATGGATATAGCTGGTTCGGCCTGCAAGGCGACGAGGACCTGGGAGGAGGCTTGCACGCGGTCTTCAAGCTCGAAAGCCTTTTCACTTCGGGAACGGGGCAGATTCCGGCTAACACGATCTTTACCCGCGATGCTTATGTGGGCTTGTCCGATAGCCGATACGGCAGTATATGGTTCGGAGAAGCCATGAGCCTGACCGACGAAACCGGCTGGTACATTGACCCGCTTGGCGAGCAGGTAGGCGTGGGCGTGGGCAATTTCGCATTCGGGCGAGCGTGGGGACCGCGATCGAACGTCGTCACGTACAACTCACCCCGTTGGGCTGGCTTCTCCTTTCGCGTACAGAACGGATTGGGCAATGAAGCTGGAAACTTCCGGGGCAACCGTCAATTCAGCGTAAGCGCACAGTACACCCTCACCAACTTCGCCGCGTACGGCGTTTATGAGGAAATCCGCGACACCAACGGCCACTTTTCAGATCTATACGCTGCGTCACGTGAATACATGGCAGGCGCCACTTACCAGTTAGGCGGACTCAAGTTCTACACCGGCTTTCAGCAACTGGTCTCGTCCGGACAGTACACCGTTGCCACTTCGTTTAATCCTTACGCCGCCACACGCAGCCAGCAGGAATGGATAGGCGCCTCGTATCAGGCTACCCCTGCCCTCGCCTTCCAGGCCGGCTGGTATCACGGTAACGTGAACCATGGCGGTGGAGAGGGCAATCTCGGCGCAATCGCCACCACCTATAACCTCTCGAAGCGGACCTTCCTCTACCTGACTCTTGGAATGATGTTCAACGGCAAGAACTCCGCATTCCCGGTTGAGACGGCCGATTCCCAACCGCTACCGGGCCACAACCAGCAAGGCGGCTACTTCGGCATCATGCACTACTTCTAGGCAAGGGTTTGCAAGCGTACTGAGGTCCGTGTGTCCGTGGTGTGTCCATGCGCCTGCGTGTCTTACCCGATCTCCCATCACATCGGGTAAGACGGGCGCCGCCGTTTCAACCAGGCATACCCGACGTATCAAACGTTTGTGGCTATACCAATGGGCTGCATTCCTCGCAACCCGAGCGAGCGTGACCCCATCTCATTTCTCATTTCAGACAGTCTTCGGCGCGCCAGCCATGCAACCACGCCAGCGCGTCATAGAACTGCTCCTGCGTGCGGCCTACCCAAAGCGAGTTGCGCACCTGACGTTCGACACCCTTCGCGTGATAGATACGGCCCATCTCGCGCGCCGAGTACAGCACGCGCGCCGTGCGTGGAATGCGTACCGACTCGTACAGCTTGAAGGCCGCTTCGAAATCGCCATCGGTCCCGGCTACGGCCGCGCCAAGCGTAACAGCGTCTTCAAGCGCCTGGCAGGCGCCCTGCGCGAGGTACTGGGTCATCGGATGCGCGGCGTCGCCGAGAATGGTGGCACGTCCGTCGCTCCAGCGTTCCACGGGATCGCGATCCGCCGTGGCCCAACGCTTCCATGAGGTCGGCCGGTCGAGCATCTGGTGCGGCAGCGGGTGGATGCCCTCGAAGTACGACAGCACCTCCTGCTTGCTGCCCTCCCGCACGCCCCATTCCTCCTTTTCACGGCTATGAAACGTGACAACGAGGTTGTACTGCCGGCCGCCGCGCAACGGATAATGCACAAGGTGGCAATGCGGCCCCGCCCACACGACAGGCGCATTGATCCGCAGGTCTTCGGGCATGTTCTCGACATCGACCACTGCGCGATACACGACATGTCCCGTGACGCGATGCTCGTCGCCGATCAGCGCCTTGCGTATCGCTGACTTCACGCCATCGCAGCCGATCACCGCATCCGCGCTGTAGCGCTCGCCATGCTGGTCGGTGACGGTCACGCCGTCGGCATCCTGATCCAGTGTGCACACCTGCGTATTGGTGCGGAACTGGATCAGCGGATGATCCTTGACGGCTTCGAGAATCGACAGATGGATATCCGCGCGGTGAATCACCGCATAGGGATTGCCGAAGCGCGCGCGATACGGCGCGCCGACATCGACGTGCGCGATTTCCTTTGCGTCGAGCGCATCTCTCAGGCTCAGATAGTCGGTGAAAACGGACCGGCCGCGCGCCGCCTCGCCGACACCCAACGCATCGAGCGCGTTGAACGCGTTCGCCGCGAGCTGGATGCCTGCGCCGATCTCCTGGATTTCCGCAGCCTGCTCGAGCAGTTGCACGCGAATACCCTGCCGTGCGAGCGCCAGCGCAGTGGCGAGGCCACCAATGCCGCCACCGATCACGAGTACGCGGCGTCCCTTGTTTGTGTCATTCATGACTGTCTCCTGTCGATGGGAGTTAGCGCTTTAGCGCTTACTCCCGTCCCATGCAAAGCTGCCGACCCGAGTTAGTACTTCAGCGCCAACGCTGGCGCCACCCACTCAGGCGATGTAATCCGGTTGCCGCTGCGGTTCCGCTGCAGCGAACGCCGGATGTTTCAACGCATGTTCATACACCGCGAGGCTGCGCGGATACGCACTCAAATCGCAATCCATACGCAACGCGTTGGCGATCTGAGGCACAAGCGTCACATCAGCCAGCGTCGGCTGCGAGCCGAAGCACCACGGACCCGCATTGCTGCGTTCAAGCAGACGCTCGACGCCCGCCATCCCTTGAGCGACCCAGTGCCGATACCAGGCGGTTTTTTGCTGCGGCGTCACTTTCAGCTCCGTCTCCAGGTAGCGCAGCACGCGCAGGTTGTTGAGCGGATGGATGTCGCACGCAATCAGCGTCGACAGCTCGAGCACACGTGCCCGCAGTTCCGTGTCAAGCGGAATCAGGCGAGGCTCGGGATGCGTCCGGTCGAGATAGTCGATGATCGCGAGCGACTGGCCGAGCCTGAAATCACCGTCGATCAGCGCGGGCACCGTCGCGGACGGATTCACGTTCGCCACATAGTCCGCGGCGCGATGCTCGCCGGCACGGATATTGACGGGTAACGTGTCGTACGCGAGACCTTTGAGCGCGAGCGCAATCCGTACGCGATACGACGTCGAGCTGTTGAAGAAGCTATGGAGTTGCACGAGTAGACCTCCGTCCAATGCAGATTACGTATGTCAGACCACGCGCACCGTCAATTCCCCAAGACGCTCGACGCCGACCTTCATCGTGTCGCCCGTCTTCACCGCCCCGACGCCTTCCGGCGTACCGGTGAAAATCACATCACCCGGTTCGAGGCGGAAGAATTTCGACAGGTCCGAAACGGTTTCGGCCACCGACCAGATCAGATGCGACACGTCGCTCTTCTGCTTCGTCTCGCCGTTGACGGTCAGCCACAAAGCGCCGCTTTCAAAGTGACCTGCCGCGCTGGCGGGATGAATCGGGCCGATCGGTGCGGAACGGTCGAATGCCTTGCCGATTTCCCACGGCCGGCCCATCTCACGCATCTTCATCTGCAGGTCGCGGCGCGTCATGTCGAGACCGACCGCGTAGCCCCAGACATGATCCAACGCCTGTTCAAGCGGAATATCCGAGCCGCCCTTGCCAATCACCGCAACGAGCTCCGCTTCATAGTGATAGTTCTGCGTCTGCGACGGATACGCCAGTTCGAGCGTCTCACCGTACGCAACCGGCACGACGGCATCGGCCGGCTTGCAGAAGAAGAACGGCGGCTCGCGATCCGGATCGAAGCCCATTTCGCGCGCGTGCGCCGCGTAGTTACGGCCCACGCAATAGACGCGGCGCACCGCGAATTGAGTGTCACTACCGTCGACGGGAACGGCAACCGGTGCTTCGGGCGGGAATACAAAGGTCATGATGATTTCGACTCAAAAGAAAAAGAGGAGTACGGACGCATGTGCAGCCCGTGCCGCTGGAAAAGCACCGCGGTCAACTGCGTTCTTCGCGCAGCAGATTTAGCGCGCTCAGCACGGGGCGGTCCGAATAACTGAACAGCACGCTTTCCGCCGATGCCACCAGTTGCATGGGTGCCCATGACGGCGCAACGAACACGTCGTGCGGCTCGAATGCGAATTCGTCGTTGCCGATCCTGACGGTGCCCCTGCCCTCGACAACGCAAAACACGGTTGCATCCGTGCTGCGATATGTGCGGCCCTTGAAGCCCGCAGGCAGGTATTGCATGAAGGTCGCCATGGTCGGCATCGGCCAGCCGCCTGTCGCCGGGTTCACGTAGCGCAGCTTCACGCCGTCCCACTCGTCGAGTTCGCCGTTGCGATACAGCGTGTCGAGCGCCGCGCGGCTGCGCTCGTACGGGTAGCTGAAAATCGGTGAAGTGGGATCGGACACGCGATGCCGCACGGGCACCATGTTGTGGCCGAAGCGCGCAAAACTATCACCCTCGGGGCGCGCCAGCGGCTGTGTCGCCTCGGGGTAGTTCTCGGCGAAACCGGCGTCCATCTGCGCGACGAGCGGAATATCGAGCCCATCCAGCCATACGACAGGCTCACCGCCCTCGTCGACGGACGGATTGCCGTGGTCGTGCCATGTCCACGACGGCGTGATGATGAAGTCACCCGGGTGCATCGTCGTGCGCTCGCCGTTGACGGCCGTCCATGCCCCCTTGCCTTCGACGATGAAACGCAGCGCCGATTGCGTATGCCGATGGCTCGGTGCGATTTCACCGGGCAGGATCAATTGCAGTCCTGCATAAAGGTTCGGCGTCATGCTCGACTTGCCGGGCAGGCCGGGGTTTTCGAGCACCAGCACGCGGCGCACGGCTTCTTCGGCGCTGATCACGGAGCCGGCCTGCATCACGAGATCGCGCACCTGCGTGTATTTCCAGATGGCAGGCTGCGCTTTCGGTTGCGGCACTTTCGGCACGAGGTTGTGCAACGATTCCCACAGCGGCGCCATGCGCTGCCCCGCGATTTGCTCGTAATAGGCGGCGCGCGATGCGCCTGGGTTGTTGTTTGTCATTCGCGTCTCCAGTCCAGGTCTTGTGTTTGATTTATATGCGACAGAGCCATATCTCGTAAAATGGCGAAAACATCTGATCCATATGACTTCGGATATACCTCACAGCGGAAATCCGAATGGAGGTTTAGCGATGGACTGGACTTACCGTCTTCGTCTGAGGCATTTGCAGGTGTTGCTGAGCCTCGCGAGCACAGGCAATCTGAGTCAATCAGCGGCGGCGCTCAATACGACGCAACCGGCGTTGTCGAAGTGGCTCAAGGAGCTGGAGGAAGATGTCGGCCTGCCGCTATTCGAACGGCACGCCCGCGGCTTGCGGCCCACGCCGTATGGCCAGGCGCTGATCGAACACGCGCGCCGCATCGAAGCGCACCTCGATGTGGCGCGCGACGACCTGCGTGCCATGCGTGAAGGCGGCAGTGGCCTCGTGAGCATTGGCACATCGGGCGTATCGGCGGCGGATACCGTGCCCCTCGCCGTGGCCCGGCTTCTCGAGCGCATGCCTCGCGCGCAGGTGCGGCTCGTCGAGAGCACCATGAATCAGCTGATGCCGCAACTTGCGCGCGGCGAGCTGGATATCGTCGTTGGGCGGTCCGGCCAACAGTATGACGATCCGCAGTTGCACACGGAGACGCTCTACACGGAGCCGATCAACTTCGTCGCAGGATCGCAGCACCCGCTTGCCGGGAACGCAACGCTCACCTGGAACGACGTTCTCGCCTATTCGTGGATCGTCTGGCCACAGGGCACTCCCGTGCGAACCGCACTGGAGGCAGCGCTTGCGGCGGAAGGACGGGCGCTGCCGAGCCATTGCGTAGAGTCGAATTCGTCGATTCTCAACCTGACGTTGCTGAACAACACGCAACTGGTGGGCGTTGCGTCGCATCGGGCGGCCCTTCGCTTCGAGCAACTGAACGCGCTTCGCATTTTGCCCATTCAACTCGAGGGCTTCGGATCCGTCTCGGTCTACTGGCACGCCGAAAACGTCAATCGCGCGGCGGTGGCCATGGCATTGGAGAGTCTTCGAGCATTCGCGGACCCGCACATGAAAGAATGGCACACCGCTTAAGGCGTCGAACCACGCTTCAACAAGCTTCAAACGCTCAATCCACCACCGTATCCTCCTGGGACATCTGGTTCAGGTTTTTCTCGATCTGATGCATGACCTTCCAGAAAACACGCATATCTCTCGGGGTGATCCCTTCGAGAGAGCCTGAGATCATCCCGGTCAGCTCGGGCAAAAGCTCATCCACCATCCGCTTGCCTTCCCCCATCAGGCTGACGAAATACTTCCGCCGGTCGTTTGGGTCCCGGGTTCTCTGCACGAGGCCGCGCTTTTCGAGGTTGTCCAGGGCCGGCACTGCCGTAGTCGACGCAATACCCACGCGCTTGCTCAGTTCGAGCTGGTTCAGCTCGCCGCGTTCCGCCAGCACCCGCAGGTAGTACCAGTACGCAATTGCGAGGTTCTCCCGGTCAAGAATCTTCTGCGCCTGGGCGTCGTAAAGCCGGTGTACCGTTCTTGCCATCCACGGAATGGTTCTGCCGCGATCGTCGAATACGTCATACGGTTCCTTTTCCACGGGGACCAGCGGCACGGCAGCGACCTTGCCCGCTTTGACCGATTTGACCGCTTTGACCGCGTTGGTGTTCGATTTGGCCATTTACTCGTTCCTTGACGTTGGGATCGCCCGCCGGACCTGGCTCCGTGTGGCGAAATGAAACGGTTATCAAAAGCACGGACCAGGGCATTCCCTGGAATCCTTGACTTTGTTCATCCTAAATCACATCATTCGATATAAATCTATATTAGATGGAATCATCTTTTTGCAAATGATCCGTCGCAACAAAGATCATACAACACACGACCCCGTGTGCGACCGTTTTGTCGATCGAGACTCTCATGCAGCGATACCTTCTTTTATTCATACTCTGGTTCATGCCGACCGCGCTGCGGATCGCCGCACGCGTGTTTCCCAGCGTGCGCGAGCACCTTGGGTCGGAAAACCGGGTGATTCAGTTGCGGCTGCGAGACAACAGTCTCGCGAGACAGATTCATTTCAGAAGCGGCAACATCTCGGCGCGCTGGGGCGCCTCTGCCCAGCCGGACGCTGAACTCGTCTTCATGGATGCGCCTACCGCGTGCCGGATGCTCGCGCCGACCACCGATCACGCCTTTCTGATCGATGCGCTGAAGAACTTCAAGATCACCCAGGGTGGAAGCGATCAGGCGCTGGTCTGGTTCGGCCAACTGGTCAATATCATGAAGACGGCCTCGTGGCGCCGGGGCACGAGGATGAAGGACGGCACCACCCGTTACGTGACGCTCACCAACGGCGGGCCGGTATTCGTGTTTGTGAAGGAAGGCAAGATTATCCGCACAACGCCGATCGATCTGGCCGAGGAAGACGCGCCCAGTTGGACCATCACCGCGAGGGGACGCCGATTCTCGCCGGCGAGGCGTGCAACGGTCAGCCCGCACGCACTCTCGCTGAAATCCCTCGTGTACTCCGACAAGCGGATTCTCCACCCGATGAAGCGGGTCGACTTCGACCCGAAGGGCGAACGCAACCCCCAGAACCGCGGGATTTCCGGGTATGAGCGCATTAGCTGGGACGAGGCGCTCGACATCGTCGCGGCAGAGATCACGCGCATGAAGCAGCAGCATGGCCCCGGCGCCATCGCCATGGCGACAGGGGCTCACCATCAGTGGGGAAACATCAACTACTACCTGAGCGCCATGCAGCGCTTCGGCAACCTGATCGGCTACACGCGCGTCGAAATGAGCCCGATTAGCTGGGAGGGCTGGTACTGGGGTGCGATGCATCACTACGGCAACAGCCTGCGTCTGGGCACACCGAGCTTTTACGGCACGACCGAGGATTGCCTCGAACACGCCGAGGTGATCGTATTCTGGTCGAGCGATCCCGAGTCGACCAACGGCGTCTACGCGGGTTTCGAAGGAACTGAGCGTCGGCTGTGGGCGAAGCAGCTCGGGATCGAGTTCGTCCACATCGACCCGTACCTGACGCAATCCGCGCAGCTTCTCGGCGGCAAGTGGCTCCCGATCCGCCCTGGCACCGACTCGGCCTTCGCGATCGCGATCATGCACGAGTGGATGGTGAACGAAACCTATGACAAGGACTACGTAGCGTCGAGAACGACGGGCTTCGACGAGTGGCGCGCCTACGTGCTGGGGGAGGAAGACGGCATCCCCAAAACGCCCGAGTGGCAGGAAGCCGAAACGGGCATTCCGGCGAAAGACGTCCGCAGCCTTGCCCAGCGATGGGCGTCGAAGAAGACGTACCTCGCGGCCGGCGGCCTGGGCGCGGGTTTTGGCGGCGCGTGCCGCACGGAAACCGGTGCTCAATGGGCGCGCAGTGTCGTGATGATGATGGCGATGCAAGGTTGGGGAAAACCGGGCATCAACTTCGGCAACCTGCAGATCGGCGCGCCGCAAGACCTGAACTTCTACTTCCCCGGGTATGCCGAGGGCGGGATCTCGGGCGACCTGAACTACACGGCGAGCGCGGCGCACAACTACTGCCGCATGCCTCACATCATCACGATCAATCCGGTGAAGCAGTCCGTGCCTCGCCAGCGGTTTGCCGAGGCGATCACCGAGGGCAAGGCGGACGGCTACCTGTGGGACGGTTTCTCGACAGAAGGGCAATTCGCCCACTACTCGTACCCCAAGCCGGGTCATTCGCCGATCCACATGCTGTATCGGTACGGTTCCTCGTCGTTCGGCACGGTCCCGGGATCGAACCGGCTCATCGACGCGTATCGTCACCCGTCACTCGAATTCATCGTCAACCAGTCGATCTGGATGGAGAACGAGGCTCAGTTTGCCGACGTCATCCTGCCGGCCTGCACGGCGCTCGAGCGCGACGACATCTCCGAATGGGCCAACTGCGGCGGCTATATCCAGCACGCGCAGAGCCAGCTCAACCACCGGATGATGATCATGCAGCACAAATGCATCGAACCCCTTGGCGAATCCAGATCCGACTACCAGATTTTCCTGGACATCCTCCTGCGGCTTGGCTATGGCGGGATGTATTCGGAAGGCGGCGGCTCGGAACTGACGTGGTGCGAACGGATGTTCAACTCCACGGATCTGCCCAAGCAGACGACCTGGAAGAAGTTCCTGAAAAAGGGCTATCACGTCGTGCCGCCGCCCGCGGACCACGACCGCCAACCCGTCGACATGCGCTGGTTCGCCGAGGGGCGCCCCAAGGATCTACCGGAGGCCAACCCGCTTCCGGGCGTGTATGCGACGAAGTTTGGACAGAGCCTGCCCACGCAATCGGGCAAGTTCGAGTTCGTTCCGTCGAGTCTGCGCCGCATCGAGAAAATCGATCCCGCACGGCCGGCGGTCAACCGGTACATCAACGGCAATAGCGCCAAGAAGCAGCCGTTTCCTTTGCAGCTCGTGACCAACCATCCCGTTTATAGCTTCCATTCCCAGACGGATGGGAAGAACAGCCACATCAGCACCATCAACGAGCACCGGCTGAACGTCGGCGGCTATCGATACTGGATCCTGAGAATGAGCCCCCACGACGCGGCTGCGCGAGGATTGAAGTCCGGCGACCTCGTTCGGGTCCACAACGCTCAGGCATCGGTCATCTGTGCGCTGGACGTTTCCCATCTCGTCACCGAGGGGGTCGCACGCGGCAGCGAGTCCTGTGCCGAACTCGATCTGATCCAGACTTCGGTAGGTCTGGTCGATCGTGGAGGGTGTCTCAACCTCCTCACGCCCGGCCGAAAAATGAGTGCGACCTCGGACGGGATCATGCCGAACAGTTGCTGGGTGGAGGTGGACAAATGGAACGCGACCATGGAGAAAGCAGCATGAGCGGCTGGGCACTGATCATCGATGTTTCGCTCTGCATCAACTGCAGAAACTGCGTCATCGCGACCAAGGACGAGTACGCCGGCAACGCTTTCCCTGGCTATTCGGCGCCGCATCCTCCCGAGGGTCTCGAGACGATCCGGATCGAACGTCATGTTCGCGGGGAAGGCTCGCTCATCGACGTCACCTATATTCCGAAGACCTGCAATCATTGCGACGACGCCCCGTGCGTCAAGGCTGCCGCGGACGGTTCCATCTACAAGCGCCCGGACGGTGTGGTGGTCATCGACCCGGTCAAGTCACGCGGCCGGCGCGATCTGGTCAAAACGTGCCCGTACGGAATGATCGAGTGGAACGATCAGGAACAGGTGCCGCAGAACTGGAACTTCGACGCTCACCTGCTCGACGCCGGCTGGAAAGAGCCGCGTTGTGCGCAAGCGTGCCCGACGAGAGCGATTCGCGCGCTGAAGGCGGAAGATGCCGAGTTGCAGGACATCGTCGAAAAGGAGCACCTGTCCGTCATTCACCCTGAGTTCGGCACGAAGCCACGCGTCTTCTACCGCAATCTCGATGATGCGCTTAGCCATCTGGTAGCGGGCAACGTTTGCGAAGACATCGGCGACGGCCGGTTGCGCAACCTCGAGGGCGTTGAGGTCGTGCTGCACGATTCCGCCGATGGAAGCGAACGCTCGACAACGACGGACCATTTCGGCGATTTCCGGTTCTCCGGTCTGACTTCGCAGTCCTCAGTCATTGAGCTGCGAGTACGAAAAGATGGGACCGAAAAAATCATCGCCGCGAGAGAACGCACAGGAAGCGTCAACCTCGGCACGTTGATGTATTGAAGTCAAACTGGGAGTCATGCATGCAGCTTAAAGACAAGGTAGCGGTTATTACGGGCGGGGACAGTGGTATCGGGTTGGCTTCGGCGCGGCTCTTTCTCAACGAAGGCGCGAACGTTGTCGTCATGAGCAACAATGCGGATACGCTTCGTGCCGCTCATGACCTGTTGGGCGCCAGGGTCGTGACGATCGAGGCGGATGTCACGGACGCTCATGCGCTTGTCGACGCCTTCGCTGAAGTCGGCCGCCAGTTCGGCCATATCGACGTGCTGCTCGCGAGCGCCGGAGTCGTATCGCCCACCCCTTTGGAAGGCACCTCCAGCGAGCTTGTCGAACGCATACTCAGGATCAACGTCGCCGGGAGCTTCTATACCGTGCAAGCCGCACTGCCATATCTGCGCTCAGGCTCATCGGTCATCCTTATCGGCTCGGTCGTCGCGACAATGGGTGTCGGCGGATTCGGCATCTACGCCGCAAGCAAGGCGGGAATCTCCGGCATGGCTCGCGCGCTCGCGTCGGAACTGACGCCGAAAGGCATTCGCGTCAATACGCTGGTTCCGGGCCCGACTCGCACGCCGATCTGGAACACCATCGCTCAGACAGAGGCGCAGTTGCAGGAGCTGGAAGAGAGCCTCGTCCGAACCATTCCGATTGGCCGCCTCAACGATGCCGAGGAGGTCGCACAGGCTGCCCTCTTCCTCGCTTCGAATTACTCGAGCAGTATGCAGGCCGCGGAAATGCTCATCGACGGTGGTGCGTCACGCGCTCCGCAGGGCGCTCCCGCCTATCGCCCATAAGCGCCAAAAGCCGGAAGAAACCGGGCCGCCGGCGATGAGCATCGCGCTTGCGCTGAATTGCGCCGTAGCTTCAGCGTGCAGAATGCGGGCCGGCGGCGGCCAGCAGTTGCTCGGTGAGAAACATGCCGATGGCGTCGAGCGCTTGTGCCGATGCCTTCAATCTCCCGATACTGCCGGCGAATCCATGCGGCATGCCCAGCCAGACGTCGAGCCGGGCATCGGTTCCCGCTGCAACGGCGCGCTCGACATAGCTGCGCGAATCATCGAGCAATACTTCGTCGTCTCCGACGTGAATGCGGACCGGCGGCAAGCCGGAAACGGGTGCGTGGAGCGCGGAAGCCAGCGGAAACGTCGGGTCGGCGCTCCCCAGATAGGAACGCACCAGTTGCGCCACCTGCGGGAGCGTGAAATACGGATCGGCGTCCGCGCGCGTGAGATAGGTCTCGCCCGAGAGCGTCAAATCGGTGACCGGCGACAGTGCGGCCACGCCCACGAGAACCGCGTCGTCGGAGACGCTGTCTGCGCTGTCCGCGCCGACGCATGCGGCGAGTATCAGCGCGAGATTGCCCCCAGCAGAATCTCCCGTGACGGCGATCCGGCGAATTCCCCGTTCGTCGAGTCCGCGATAGCACGCCAGCACATCGTCGACGGCCGCGGGGAAAGGATGCTCGGGGGCAAGTCGGTAATCCGGGATAAATGCGCTCGCTCCCACCCTCGCGGCGATATGCCCGACTAAATGACGGAATGCTTTGGCACTTCCCAGGTTGAACCATCCGGCGTGCAGATGGAGAATCGCCTCGTCGGATCGAGCATGCGCAGGATGAACCCAGAGTCCCGGAACGCCGCCAACCGTGTCAGGTTCGAACGTCACGTCGTCGCGCGGCAATATGCGTTCCATCATCGCATCGAATGGCTCGCGTGCTTCGATGCCCGCCGATACACCTTTCATGGGGAGCGCGATCGCGCGCGAGGTATTCGTGACCACCCTATCTTCCGGGTCGAGCGGATGAGTGACGACGAAATCCCCCAGTGCACCTTCAGTGGTCAGACCTTGCATGATCAGCTCTTTCGAATCGATGGGTTGTGAATGGCACCGGCCCGTGTCCGATAGACAGCCAGGCGGATTTCCGCGCGGCCGTCTCGTTTGCGAGTTGACGATGCGAATCTGGCCGGCGTTCAGCCAAACAGCTTGCTGTCGTCCTGGCGGTCCTGGCGATCAGTCATTGCCTGAATGCTACGTCCGCAATGACGAC
Organism: Paraburkholderia susongensis; assembly: GCF_900177725.1. Taxonomy (GTDB): domain Bacteria; phylum Pseudomonadota; class Gammaproteobacteria; order Burkholderiales; family Burkholderiaceae; genus Paraburkholderia; species Paraburkholderia susongensis. The sequence continues at coordinate 367,711 of NZ_FXAT01000002.1, forward strand.
GCGCCTATCTCCAGGATCACAACGTATCCTTGCTTCTGGCAGAACGATCGGAATCCGTCGGAGCTTTCAATTCACACTTTTCCCGTTCAGATCCCAGAGCTCGTCATGTCGCGAGAAAACCGCCGTCCACCGCCAGCTCAGCGCCCGTGACGAAGGAGGACTGGTCGGACAGGAGCCACACCGCAGCGGCGGCGACTTCCTCGGGTAAGCCAATACGCCCGACGGGGTGAGATGTCCTGAGCTTATCGAGCAGGTCGGAAAACTGCGGGTCGGACGTCAGCGCCTGAACCATCGGTGTATCCACGGCACCGGGCAGAATGGCGTTAGCGCGGATATTCTGGTGGCCGTAATCAACCGCAGCGCCTTTCGTCAAACCCAATACCCCGCCCTTCGACCCGCAATAATCGGCCGAGCGCGGCACCGCCACCCGGCCAAGCGCGGACGATGTGTTGACAATGGCGCCCCCGCCGGTTTGCAGCATCGCGCGTATCTCGTGTTTCATGCAGAAAAATACGCCGTCATAGTTGACGCTTTGAATGCGGCGCCATTGTGTAGCGCTCAGTTCGTGCAGCAAGACGTTCGTATGGGCGAGACCGGCGTTGTTAAACGCGCCGTCGAGCCGCCCGAACCTGCCTACCGTTGCCGCCACGAGCGCTTCGGCTTGCGCTTCATCGGCAACGTCTGTCGCCACGAAAATCGCCTCGCCGTCCTGCTGGCGGATCGCTGACACGGTGGCGTCGCCCTGCGCCACACCAATGTCGGCGACCACCACGCGCGCTCCCGCCGCGGCGCACGCAATGGCCGCCGCCCGCCCGATACCCGAGCCACCACCCGTGACGATGATCGCCTTCCCTTCAAGAGCCCGATCCATGCGCTTACGCTCCCTCTGCAATCAATGCGCGAACAACTGCGCGACGTCGATATAGATACGGTAGTCTTCGATTTGCCTCGCGTGCATCCGCCAGATCGTCACGGCCGGCACGATCAGCGTGGATCCGTCCTTGCGCGTGTAGGTCACTTCGAGCCGCGAGACAATCACGTTGTCGAATCCCCACACATCCAGCAACTGATGTTTGATGCTGGCAATCAATGCCATGAAATTCCTCGAAGCCTCGGCGACATTTGCGCGTCCGACGACAGGCTCTTTATTGGCGTAGATAAACGCGCAGTTTTCCGCGAGGAAAGGCAGCAGACGTTGCTCGTCCCTCGAATCAACGGCTTCGTACACCTCGGATGCATATTCGAACGCGGCTTTGTGCACCTCGTTGGACATGTGGAATCTCCTTCTCAAATGGTGATGGCGTACGACGCCGTCACGCGTGACGATGCAAACTGTTTGACCAGCAAAGCAATGCACGAAAGGGCTCCGGCAACGGCGATCGTCGCGAAGACACCGACAAACGTAAAATGCCAGCGTACGAGTTCGGCGACGAGAAACGAGCCTGCAATGCCGCCGAAACGCGCTATGCCCAGCATCCACGCGACACCGGTGCCGCGCCCTTCAGTCGGATAAAAAGCGGCCGCGAGCGCATTCATCGAGGCTTGTGCGGTGTTCGTCAGCACACCTGACACAACGACGATTGGCACGAGCAAGCCTACGTGCGCGGCCGTCGCTCCGATACAGAAGAGGCTGACCGCGGCGAGTGCGTAGCACGTCGCTATCACGAGATTGGCATTGAAGCGATCCATCAGCGCGCCGCACAGCACCGCGCCGACCCCACCCAGCGGGAACAGCGCGGAGATGAGCGTCGCGCTCTTCTGGCTCAGGCCCGCATCCCTCAGCAGAATCGGCATCCAGTTGATTAACGCGTAGATAATCAGGAGACCTGTAAAAGCGGCGAGCCATAGCATCAATGTACCGACGATGTACGGACGCGACAACACAAGGCCGAGCCCTTTGTCACCTGTTTCCGGCGCATTCTCGGTGAGGACGAAGCGGTGCGCATTGCCTGCTTCTTCGGAGATGCGCGCAAGGATCGCGCGAATGCGCGCCACGGGCTTGCCGTTTGCGATCATGAAGCGCACGGATTCGGGCATCCTGAGCAACAGTAAGGCCGTGTGAAGTATCGGTGCGATGCCGCCCACGATCAGCACACTTCGCCAGCCGGCATGGGGAATCAGCCATGCCGCGAGCAGTCCGCCCAAAGCCGCGCCAAGTGGGAAGCCGCAGCACATCAGACTGGTCACCGTTGCACGGCGCCGGGTTGGGCAGAACTCGTCCATCATGGTCACGGCGCCGGGCATCGCTGCGCCGAGGCCGATGCCGGTCATGAAGCGCAGCACAGTCAGTTGACCGATGCTCGTCGAGAACGCGGACATGACACAGGCCACACCGAAGAGCAACACGCTCCCAACCATCAGGGACCGTCGTCCAATCCGGTCGGACAATGGGCCGGACACGAGCGCACCGAACGCGAGGCCGAACAGCGCGGCACTCAGGACCGGCACGAGGTCGGGCCTGGAGAGATGCCACTCGGTCAGTAACGACGGCGCGATGAAACCGATTGCCGCTGTGTCGAAACCGTCCAGCATGACAATCACGAAGCACATGAAAAAAATGAGTCGTTGAAAGCGGCCGAACGGGTGCTCATTAATGAGCTTCTGGGCGTCGACGACCGAAGCACGTTTCATCGTTTATCTCCTGCCAATTACACGACGCTGGCGGTCGTCGCGGTAAGCCGTCGCGGTAAGCCCTTGCGGCTTACCGTCAAATTGCAAAGCTTTCGAGGGTTGCCGGGTGGAATAGCTCGCGCGGTTCAAGCCGGCGGCTTGACAGTCCTTCGTCAAAATGGCGAGCGAGAAAACGGCCAATTGCATGCTCATTAGCCGAAAAACCGTATGACCAGAAGTCTGTGCCCATCAGCTTGCGAGCGGCGCGTAGCTGATCTTCAACGAACGGCAGCGTCACTTTGGTCGCCGCCGTATCGCTCAACCGCGTCAACGCGAGGGCTTTAGACTTCTCGAATGCCTTCATCAATGCACCGGGTAGCCAGGGATGACGCTCCGCCAGCGTCTTCCTGACTCCGAGCGTGTGCATGATGGGAAACAGCTTGGTGCGCGTGTACCAGTCTGCTGCGGCTTTGTGGGGATCGTCGAACAGATACTTGACCTGAGGATGACCACGGTCGAAGCACGAGGGTGCTCTCGGCCCGATGACAGCATCGATTTCCCCGTCCGCCAGCAGGCTCGAGATCGTCTTGCCTTCAGGCGCGTTCTCCAGCTTCACGTCCGCAGGCAGGTTCAACGTGATTTTCTCGACTCTGGACGGATCTTCGTATCCACCGCGCACCCAGGTCACATCAGACGGTTTTACCCCGTACTCCTCCTCGAGAAACAGACGGACCCAGACGTTTGCCGTTAGCTGATACTCCGGCACCCCGATGCGCTTGCCCTTCAGATCTTCCGGGCGGTCAATGCCCCTATCCGCCCGCACATAGATCGAGGTGTGCCGAAACGCTCTCGACGGAAAGACCGGCACCGCGATGTAAGGCGAGGTCCCAGCCGCGGTCTTCACTGAGTAGCTGCTGAGCGAGAGCTCGCAGATGTCGAAGTCCGCGTGCCTGAACGCGCGAAAGAAGATCTCCTCGGGATCCTGCAACATGAAGACCGGGTCCACACCTTCGATTTGAACCTCACCGTCGACCAACGGCCTGATCCGGTCGTAGTTGCCTACCGCGATAGATAACTGAAGTTTGCTCATCGTCTCTGCTCCGGTTCCATGCAGCAACCCTGGCTGCCGCCAATTAGATTTATATCGAATGATCTTTCATAGAACGATATATGTCAAGAAATTGTGGTTGTCCAGGGGATTCCCTGGAATTCCTTGACATCGCCCCTTCCAGAACACATTATTCGATATAAATTTATCCTTATACGTATGATGCTTAATCGAATTATTTGACTGACGCACGGTGCGCACTATGCTGGTTGTAGTGCGACGGCTTTTCAGCGTGGCCGGGCACACCGATTCCGTGCAGATACGTCGGAAACCCTTAAAACAGGACAAACACCATGAGCACCGCGACGACGGAGAACTGGGACCGCGAGGTCGACGTCATCATCATGGGTGCGGGCGCCGCCGGCATGACGGCGGCGATCGTGTCGAAGAACGAGGGACTCGAGCCGCTCGTGCTCGAGAAGACCGATCAGGTCGGCGGAACGTCCGCGTGGTCGGTGGGAATGTTGTGGTTTGTCGACAGCACGCCGATGCGAGCCGCTGGCTTCAAGGATTCATTTGATAAGGCGCGGCACTACTTTGCCAGCACGGTCGGTACGAGTGTCGACCGCTCATTGCAGGAAGCCTATATCCTCAAAGGCCGGATCGCTCTCGACTATATGCTGCGCAACTCCGCGCTGGAGGTCATGGCGGTCGATTACCCGGACTATCACCCGGAGCTGGAAGGGGGCATGTTCGGGCGCGCTCATGCCCCGCTGGAATTCGACGCCCGGCAGCTTGGCCCGCACTTCAGGAATTTGCGCGCTCCGCTACCGGCATTTGCTCCGTTCGGCGGCATGATGCTCGACCTCGTGGACTTGCTCCACTTCCTTTCCTTCACGAAGTCAGCGCGGTCGTTCTTCCACGTGACGAAGCGCTTTTTGCGCTATGGCGTGGATCGGCTGAGCTACCACCGTGGCACCCGGCTCGTTGGCGGAAATGCGCTGATCGCTCGACTGTACAAGACCATACTGGACCGGCAGATCGAAATCTGGCTGCGATCGTCCGCCACGAAGCTGATCGTCGACAACGGCAGCATCATCGGCGCAGAAGTAGTTCGGGAGGGTCGCACCATTCGAGTCCGCGCCCGCCGAGGCGTGGTCATTGCGACCGGGGGCTACCCGGGCAGCAAAGAAATGCGCGAGGAACACTCACGCAAGCCCACAGTCGAGCTTGGATTGGGACTGCCTTCCAACGTTGGCGAGGGCATTCGGCTGGGTCTATCGGCCGGGGGACGACTTGATCACAACTCCGAAGACACGGGCTACTATGTGCCGATGTCAGTGCTCTCGACCAAAACTGGCGACAAGATGCTGTGGGGGCACTTCATGCTTGACCGTCCGAAGCCCGGGTTCATTGCGGTGGGCAAGGACGGCAACCGCTTCACGAACGAGGCGGCGTCGTACCACGCCTTCACCCTCGGAATGTTCGAAGCCGGCGCCATCCCTGCTTATCTTGTTGCCGACGCGGCGACGGTAAAGAAGTACGGCATTGGCGTCATCCTTCCCGGCAGTTTTTCGTTGCGGCGCTATGAGAAGGCAGGCTACCTGTTCAGCGGCCGGACACTCGCTGAACTTGCGCGCAGCATCGGCGTCGACCCAGGCGGACTGGAGCGCAGCGTTGCACGCAATAACCGCTTTGCGGCAACCGGCGTCGACGATGACTTCGGCAAGGGTTCATCCGCGTACAACGTGTACAAGGGTGATCCGACGCACTCACCCAATCCTTGTCTTGGCCCCATCGAGAAGGGACCTTTCTACGCCGTCAAACTGATGCCGGGCGACTTCGGCACGAGCCGGGGACTCGTGACAAACGCCGACGGCGAAGTGCTCGATAAGGACAACGCTCCAATTCCAGGCCTGTACGCGTGCGGTAATGACATGAATTCGCCGGTGGGCGGACACTATATTGGCGCGGGGATTACACTCGGTCCCGCATTGACGTTCGGATATCTGGCTGCCATGTCGATTGCTGGAAGCAGGCAGACGAAGGTCGGCGACAACGCAGGCATCCCGTCTTCTCCCACCTCGAGGGTCCGCGTTGCCTGATCGCCAGGTGTTCGCCGCAGCCTCGGCACTCAGTTCGTGCTCAGTTTCGTGATACGTCCGGGCCGTGGTTATGGAACGTCGTAGAGGAACTCGATTGGCTTGCGGAAAATCTCAACAAAAAACCCGCGAAGCCTTGAGCTGTCGCGGGTTTCTGGATTTTTCCGGAACATTCCGGAATGCTACGTGGTGCGTGAGGCCGGACTCGAACCGGCACACCCTTGCGGGCGTCAGGACCTAAACCTGGTGCGTCTACCAATTTCGCCACTCACGCGAATCTTTCAGCTTTTATGCTGCAGGCACGGCTGCTGCGATGCCTCTTGCCCGATTGTGCAGCCCTTGTGCCGCCCGTTCACGGCGCACACTGAGGCGCGCCCCAAAGGGTAAGCGCGAGATTCTAACCGATTGATTCGCGCTTGTCTGCCCCCGCTCATATCTGCGCGAGCAGCGCCGATGCTACAATTTCCGGCTCGACGCAAAGGCGCGGCGACATCCGCCGGACGCCCTTCCCGCCAGTCCTCCCCACACTCCCAAGCCAGTGAATTTCGACGAATATTGCCAGCAAAAAGCGGCGCCTCCCGGATCGAGCACTTACTACGCGCTTCGCCAGGCGCGCGCGGCAAGTCAGCCGCTGTTGACGGCGCTCTTCGCATTGCGCCGCGAGTTCGAGGAGACGGTCAAGGAGACGAGCGATCCCACGATCGGCCGCACGAAGCTCGCGTGGTGGCAGAACGAAATCGCCGCGCTCGCCGCGGGCTCGCCGTCGCATCCGGTGTCGAAGGCGCTGGCAGCCTATCTGCCCGATGTGAAGGCGGAATACACGACGTTGCAGGCCTTGCTCGACGGCTTCGAAATGGATCTCGACCAGGCGCGCTACCTCGACTATCCGAATCTGCAGCGCTACGTGCGCGGCGTCGGCGGCAACTTTGCGGCGCTGATCGCACGTGCCGCGACGGGTCATCCGGCCAGCGACGCCGCGCCGGACTCGAACTGGGCGGCACCGCTTGGCGAGGCGCTGATGCTCGCGCAGTTCGTCGCCGAAACCGGCAACGATGCGCGCCACGGGCGCATCTACATCCCGATCGACGAGATGCAGCGCTATAACGTCACCGCCGCCGATCTCATCAACCGCAAATACACCGATGCATTCACGGAGCTGATGCGCTTCGAGACCCGCCGCGCGTGCGATGCGGTACAGGCCGCGCTCGCCGCCGTGCCGCCCAAGGCACGGCGAGCGCAGCGCACGCTGCTCGCGCTGGCGGCGCTCGCGTTGGCATTACTGGAAGAGATCGAGCGGGACGGCTATCACGTGCTGCATCAACGTATCGCGTTGACGCCGGTCCGCAAGCTCTGGATCGCGTGGCGCGCAAAATAGGCCCGAAATAGGCACGGTGAAGGCACAGCGCCAGCACAATCAAAGTGTGATGAAGGCGCGCCAGGTGGCGCTCGAACTCGGGCGGATCAAACGCGCAGCAACGGCAACGGCTCGAACCGCTGCTGCAGAATCGCCGACGCATCGAGCCCCCACCAAGGCCCCAGCACCGTTGCATAGAGCTCGCGGAAATCCACGCCAACCGGCAGATTGCCGTTCCCATCGAGCCGCGCAAGCACCGGCGGCACGCCATACAGACCGCTACGCACGCGGCCGCCCGTCACGAAATGCGGCGCCACGGTGCCATGGTCGGTGCCGTTGCTCTGGTTCTCGCGCGGACGGCGCCCGAACTCCGCGTACGTCATCACGAGCGTATCGTTCCAGCGGCCCAGCTCGACGAGCGCCGCCTGCATCGCCGCCAATCCTTCGGCGAACTGTCTGAGTAGCGAGGCCTGTTGAGCCGGCTGGTTCTGATGCGTGTCGAACCCGTTGAGCGTCAGACGGATCACGGCCACGCCCTGGCCACCAGATGGCTGTCGCCGCGACGGGTTCCCGGACGGAACTTGCTGTGGAGCCTCGCTCGCGGCGAGCACCTGCATCGCCGTTCTGATCGAATTGCCGAACGCGCCGCCCGGAAACGTGGTCTTCAACTGCGGCTGCCCCGGCATCGGACGCAGATGGTCGGCGGCTTTCACGATATCGTTCTCGACCTCGAGAATATGGGCAAGCTCCGGATTGCGTTCGTGCAGCGAGACCGGCACGGCGAGCCGCGACGCCTTGACGAACTGCGCGGGATTGACGAGCGCGATGGCGCGCGCACCATTCGCGAGCGGTCCCATTTCGGCGCTGCCGATCACCACCCCGTCGGCGGCGAAACCGGCCGGCACCGGCCTCGCCGCAAACGCGCGCGTGAGCCAGCCGTCGCGCAGATATTGATCGGAGCGCGACGCGGTATCCCAGATCTCGATCGAGCGGAAATGCGAGAGGTTCGGCTGCGCGTAGCTCACGCCTTGCACGATCGCCAACTGCCGGCTGCGCCACAGCGGCATGAGCGGCAGCAACGCGGGATGCAGCGCGGTGCGCTCGTCGAGTTGAATCGACTGCTCGCGCCGGATGCCGATGTTCCTGCGCAGCGCGTAATACGTGGGATCGGCAAACGGAATCACGGTATTCAAACCGTCATTGCCACCCTTCAGTTCGATGAGGATCAGCAGGTTGCCGTAGCCACGTGCGGTCGCAGCGGGCACGCCCGTGGCGTGCGGCGTATTCGCCGAATCCGGCAACCATGCGGACGACGCCGCGTTCTGTGCGCCGAACGAGCGAGGCAACCATAGCGCCGCGCCGGCCGCCGCGCTCATCGAAAGAAAGTTGCGTCGCTTCATCCTGTACCTCGTTGTGGTTATGTTCGTGCGATCCGTACCGCCGCCGAAGGACCGTTCACTTCAACTGATACGCCGGGTCCATCAGCAACGCTTCGAGGTATGCGCTCGCGGTCGAATCGGTTGCGATCGCATCCACCGGCGTGAACGGCAGCACCGCGTGCTGCAACTGCAATTCGGCCGACAGCCCCAGCTTCGCAGCCGGCGAAGTGTTGTAGTGCGCGAGCCAGTTCGCGATGTCAAAGCGTACGCCACCCTGGCCGCCGCGCGCCATTGCGCGCTGCAATGGCGGGCTCGCCTGACCGGCTGCTGTCGTATGCGACGCGCTCGCCGCCCCCTTCGCGCCGGCCGGGCCATTCATGCGCATCGGTGCCGCGGCCTCGGTCGCGCGAAACAGCTGCTCGACGAATTGCTTGCGCGCGAGCAGCGTCGAGCTGTTGATCCACGTCGTGCCGCCCGGCCATCCTTTGACGTTCGGCGGATAGAACAGGTTCTCGCCGAGCGCGCGAGTCTGCGCGGCAAACGGCGCGGTGTTGTCGTAGCCGATGTCGAAAGCGCGCAGCGTCCCGACCACGAACTCGACCGGCGACTTCACGAGCACGCCGCGCGTGTCGTCGCTCCAGAACGCGTCGCTCAGGAAGAGCCCGCGCAATGCAGCCTTGATATCGTAGTGGCTTGCGCGAAACTGCCCGGCGATCGGCTCGATGCGCGCCGGGTCCGGCGTGTCGGAGACGAATTCGCGCCATAGCTTCGTGGTGACGAAGGTCGCGGTTTCAGGCCGCGCGAGCAGAATGTCGAGCACCTGGTCGCCATCGAACGGACCGGCTTGACCAAGCACGGTCTTCTCGCCGTCGTCATGCTGGTCCGCACGCCACACGTAGGTCTGCGTATCGGGATCGAGACTCCAGCCCGTGTAGGCGCGCGCGGCCTCGGCGACGTCGCGCTGCGTGTAGTGCCCCTCGCCGAGCGTGAACAGCTCCATCACCTCGCGCGCGAAATTTTCGTTGGGCCTGCCCTTGCGATTGCTCGCGCCGTCGAGGTATTGCAGCATCGCCGGATCTTTCGCGACGTCGTGCAGCATCTCGCCGAAATTGCCGAGCGCGTGACGGCGCAGCAGCATGTTCTGCTGCGCCATTCGCTGCGGATACGGCACCTTGTCCTGCCCCGACGTGAAGTGGTTATGCCAGAAAAGCGTCATGCGTTCGGTCAGCGGCGAAGGCGTGTTCAGCATCTCGCGCAGCCACCACGCTCGTAATAGTTCGTAACGCTGCGAGAGCAGCCGTTGTTGCTCGCGACGCTCGTCCGTGCTCCATGCGCTGCGCTCGGCGCGGGTCGGAATGGGTTCGGCCACCCACTCGGGCAACGGCGAAATGGCGTCGGTTCGCGTGGTCGCGAGCATCCGGTCGACGGCCTGCTCGCGCGTGAGTCCCGCATACTGGGCGAGTTCGGCGTTATCGGGCGCGAAACCGGCACGTGTCAGGAAAAAGCGCGCGTCGTCGAGATCGAGAATGCTCTGCGCGTTTTCCGCTGTGGCCGCCCGGGTCGCCGTGACCGATGCCGCAAGCGACCCGCGATGCCCGCCACGCGCAGCGTGCGCGGCATGCACCGGGCGCTGCTGGGCAAGCGCGCCCGGCGAACCGTACGTCGACGCGGCCAGCGCGGTTGCCGACACGACAAACCACGGGCTGCCGCTAACATGTCGAGGAAGTTTCATCATCGCTGCCCCATGTTTTCACGACGTCACGAATAAAAGCGCTCGCGCAAGGCAGAACGCGCCTCGCGCTGGTGGCTCAACGGAGAAGCGGAACAGGAAGTTGACGCTGAAGATGCAACAGGATTTTTCAGGCGACGCCGCGCGGGTGGCGAAAACGCCTTGAGATGCGCCGCCAGGCGGGCCCGCGCGTGGCGGTGCGCATAGGTGCGCCTGCGGTGTGCGCGTTGAGCAGGCCCCCAAAAGCTAGCGCTTATACAGCTCGCGCACCGCGTCTTCGATATGCTGGCGCAGCAAACGCCGCTCTTCGGGCGTCATATGGCCGTCACGACGGCGCTGATCGAGATCGGGGGGAACCACGGTGCGCATCATCGCGTCTGATGCAGGACGATCGATGCTCGGGCTGCGGCGAATGGCCCTGCCATTGCCCGGGCGGGGCGCGCGTTCGCTCGCGACTCTGTCGGCGGACGGCTGGGCATAGGCGAGCGTCGGGCTCAGTGAGCCTGCGAGCGTACTGGCTACCGCCAGTGCAATCACGCTCAGGCGCACATTAGGCCAGACCCCTCCCTTCATGTTGTTCCCTTCATGCCGCGGCAACGGACTACCTCAGATGCGTGTACAAACCCCGGTAATAGCCGGGTACGAGAGTTTTGTCGAGTGAAGTATCCACCGAACGGCCGCATTCAGTAAAGGAGTCTAAACGCCCCTACTTTACGTCGTGCCACACTGCGGGTAAATTTTGTAACTGACTGTAACCCCGGAAATGGTGTAACCGCGCACCACTTTCTAATCGCGCTAAGATGCCGGACATGGAAACCAAAAACCCTTCGAAAATCCTCGTCGTCGACGACGATCCACGCCTGCGCGACCTACTGCGCCGCTACCTCGGCGAACAGGGCTTCAATGTCTACGTCGCCGAAAATGCGCCGTCAATGAACAAGCTCTGGGTGCGTGAGCGCTTCGACCTGCTGGTGCTCGATCTGATGCTGCCCGGCGAGGACGGCCTGTCGATCTGCCGCCGCCTGCGCGGCAGCAACGACCGCACGCCGATCATCATGCTGACGGCCAAGGGTGAGGATGTCGATCGCATCGTCGGCCTCGAAATGGGCGCCGACGACTATCTGCCCAAGCCGTTCAATCCCCGTGAGCTGGTCGCCCGTATTCACGCGGTGCTGCGCCGCCAGTCGCCGTCCGAACTGCCGGGCGCGCCGTCCGAAACGACCGAAGTGTTCGAATTCGGCGAGTTCGCGCTGAATCTCGCCACCCGCACGCTCACCAAGGCCGGCCAGGAAATTCCGCTCACCACGGGCGAATTCTCGGTGCTCAAGGTGTTCGCGCGCCATCCGCGTCAGCCGCTCTCGCGCGAAAAGCTCATGGAACTCGCACGCGGGCGCGAATACGAAGTCTTCGACCGCAGCCTCGACGTGCAGATCTCGCGTCTGCGCAAGCTGATCGAACCCGATCCGGGCAGTCCGCGCTTCATTCAGACCGTGTGGGGCCTGGGCTACGTGTTCATCCCCGACGGTGCTGCCTGAGCTTGCTCTCCATTTCCGTTTCTGTTTCAGACAAGAAGGGCCCATGCGGATCGACCGGCGCCTCCTGACGCTCGCGTTCGGCGGCCTTTTCTGGCGAACGTTCCTGTTGATCGCGCTGTTGATCGCAGTGAGCCTCGCGGCGTGGTTCCAGAGCTTTCGCGTGATCGAGCGCGAGCCGCGCGCGCAGCGCGTGGCTTTGCAGCTCGTCGCGATCGTCAAGCTCACGCGCACCGCACTCCTCTATTCCGATCCCGACCTGCGGCGCGCGCTGCTGCAGGATCTGGAGAGCAATGAAGGGGTGCGCGTGTATCCGCGCGAAGCCACCGACAAATACAAGCTCCAGCCCGACGAGTCGCTGAACCGCCTGATCGAGCACGACATTCGCGGCCGTCTCGGCGACGACACCGTGATCGCGCAGAGCGTGAACGATATCAACGGCGTATGGATCAGCTTCAAGATCGACGACGACGACTACTGGGTCGCGCTCGATCGCGATCAGCTCGACAACGCCACCGGCCTGCAATGGGCCGGCTGGGGCGTGTTCGCGCTCGCGCTGTCGCTGTTCGGCGCGGCGTTCATCACGAGTCTCGTGAACCGGCCGTTCGCGCGTCTCGCGATGGCCGCGCGCAGGGTCGGCTCCGGGCAGTCACCCGAGCCGCTGCCCGAGCGCGGCCTGGGCGTCGCCGCCGAAACCAATCGCAGTTTCAATCAGATGGTGCGTGATCTCGAACAACTCGAGGCCGACCGCGCGCTGATGCTCGCGGGCATCTCGCACGATCTGCGCACGCCGCTCGCGCGGCTGCGGCTCGAAACCGAAATGAGCCCGTCCGACCAGAACACGAAGGACGCGATGGTCGACGACATCGAGCAGATGGACATGATCATCGGCCGCTTCCTCGATTACGCGCGGCCGGTGCAGCGTGTGCCGGAGCCGGTCGATCTGTCCGTGATCGCGGGCGAACTCGCCGCGCGCATGCAGAGCGAGGACAGCATGCGGCTCATCACGCGGCTCGCGCCGTCGGCGGTGATCGAGGCCGACGAAACCGATATGCGGCGCGTGGTCGGCAATCTGCTCGAAAACGCGCGCAAATACGGGAGCAGCGACGAAGACGGCATTCCGCACGTGATTCTCGAGACGCGCGTTTCGCATTCGCGCGTCGAGCTGTCGGTGGTCGACGAAGGCCCCGGCATTCCGGAAGACCAGCTTGCGCTCGTCACGCGGCCGTTTTATCGCGTGAACTCGGCGCGCACGCAGGCCAACGGCACAGGCCTCGGCATGGCGATCGTGCAACGGCTCGTCGCACGCTATCGTGGCGCGCTGCGTCTGCGCAACCGCTCGCCGGGACCCGGGCTCGAAGTCACGATCGAGTTTCCGCTCGCCAAGGGTGTTTGAGCCGGGGCGCGGGCGGCAAGCCGTGGTGCCCCCCCGGTAGCAGGCGGTCATGGCATCCGGTGAACCTGCGCACCGCGCCCTGTCCGGATCGACCCGATCGATCGCCTCGAATAAACTGTTGAATGGATGGTTCGGCAGATTTGCAGTGAACGTGCTGTTTTTCCAACTTGCGAAGGAGCACCTGCATGAAAACCGTTGGCGATAAGCTCGAAGCGTTCACCGTCACAGCCGCCAAGCCGGGCTTCAACCATCACGAAGAACACGGCGTCTCGGCGTTCGAAGAAATCACGGAGCAGTCGTTTCGGGGCAAGTGGAAAATCATCTACTTCTACCCGAAGGATTTCTCGTTGGTCTGTCCGACGGAAATCGTCGAGTTCGGCAAGCTCGTCAAGGACTTCGAGGACCGCGAGGCGGTGCTGCTCGGCGGCAGCGTCGACAACGAATTCGTGAAGCTTGCCTGGCGCCGTGAGAACAAGGACCTCGACAGACTGAACCACTACTCGTTCGGCGACGTGAAGGGCGAACTGATCGACCAGCTCGGCGTGCGTGACAAGGAAGCGGGTGTCGCGCTGCGCGCGACCTACATCGTCGATCCGGACAATATCATCCAGCACGTCTCGGTCAACAATCTCAACGTCGGCCGTAATCCTGAGGAAGTGCTGCGTATCCTCGATGGCCTGCAAACGGAGGAGTTGTGTCCGAGCAACCGCGCAATCGGCGGTGCGACGCTGTAGGCGGCACGCTCAGTTCCTGACCAGCAGCACCGCGGCCTGCGCTTCGATCCCCTCGCCCCTGCCGAGGTAGCCGAGCTTCTCGTTCGTCTTCGCCTTGACGTTGACGCGCTCGATCGGCAGCCCAAGGTCCGCCGCGATATTCGCGCGCATTCCCTCGATGTGCGGCGCGAGCTTCGGCGCCTGTGCGATCACGCTGCTGTCGACATTGCCAATCGCAAAGCCCGCCGCCTTCACGCGGGCCACACACTCGCGCAGCAACGCGCGGCTATCCGCGCCGGCGAACTTCGCGTCGGTGTCGGAGAAATGGCGGCCGATGTCGCCCAACGCGGCGGCGCCGAACAGCGCGTCGGTGATCGCATGCAGCAGCACGTCCGCGTCCGAGTGACCGAGCAACCCGCGCTCGTACGGAATCGTCACACCGCCGATAATCAACGCGCGTCCCGGCACCAGCGCGTGCACGTCGTAGCCTTGGCCAATTCTGAAATCCATTTGCATACCGTCCTCAAGTCCTGAAGTCTTCTTCAAGGCTTATCTAAAGTCTCTTTAAGCCGCCCATGCAGCCCGCTCACTGCAATACCGGCAAAACATCACGACGCCGCAGCCCGGCTCAGAATCGCCTCGGCCAGCTCGAAATCCTCGGGATACGTCACCTTGAAGTTGCGCAAGCTGCCTTGCACGAGCTTCGGCGCATGGCCCGACCATTCGATCGCGCTCGCCTCGTCGGTCAGATCGTGACCATCGGCCTGCGCGCGCAGGATCGCCTCGCGCAGCATGCCGATGCGGAACATCTGCGGCGTCTGCGCCTGCCACAGGCCGTCGCGCGCTTCGGTGCGGGCGATGCGGCCATCATGAGAAGCGGCGTCGAGACGCTTCAACGTATCGGCGACCGGCAGCGCCATGATGCCGCCGACCGCGTCGTCCTTCAGCGAGCCGATCAGCGTGCGGATCAGCGCGGGCGTGATGCCGGGGCGCGCCGCATCGTGCACGAGCACCCAGTCGTCGTCGTGCGCGCCGAATTCGGTGAGCGCATGCAGACCGTTCAGCACCGACGCCTGGCGCGACGCGCCGCCCACGCGGCGCACCGCGAAGCGCAGGCCGCCGAAGCGGCGCGCGTCGAAATGCTGGTCGTCGGGCGCGATCACGACGAGGGTCTGCGCGAATTCGCTGCACGCGTCGAATGCCGCGAGCGAGTAATGGAGCATGTCGCGGCCGGCGACAGTGCGATATTGTTTGGGCATCGCGGCGCCGGAACGGCTGCCGGTGCCTGCGCACGGAATCAGGGCGAATAGACGGGAAGTCACGAGTGCGGATGCCGCGAAGTCAAAGTAAAGGACGGATTTTATAATAGCTCCTTCGCCATCCACGCCCGACACGCGTAAACTTGGCCGTCACGTGTGAGCCTGAGCCCCACCGAGCCCCATTCTCCCCTTTATGCCAGACATCGCCGCATCCTCGCAGTCCTCCCCGCCCGTCGCGCTCGTCAAGGCCGGCCAGCGTTTCGCCTTCGACGGCACGCACGGCTCGTCCGACGCGCTGCTGATCGCCCGTTACCATCTCGCGTATCGCGAGAAAATGCCGTTGCTGGCGGTGGTCTGCGAAAGCGCGGTCGACGCGCAGCGTCTGTCGCAGGAAATCGGCTTCTTCGCGCCCGAAGCGCGCGTGCGTCTGCTGCCCGACTGGGAGACGCTGCCCTACGACACGTTCTCTCCACACCAGGATCTGGTCTCCGAGCGCCTCGCGACGCTGCACGATCTCGGCGAAAGCCGCTGCGACATCCTGCTCGTGCCGGCCACGACCGCCTTGTACCGCATGCCGCCCGCGTCGTTTCTCGCGGCCTACACGTTCTCGTTCTCGCAAGGCGAGCGCCTCGACGAAGCGAAGCTCAAGGCGCAGCTGACGCTCGCCGGCTACGAGCACGTGAGCCAGGTCGTGCGTCCCGGCGAATACTGCGTGCGCGGCTCGCTGCTCGATCTCTTTCCGATGGGCTCGCCGCTGCCGTACCGGATCGATCTGTTCGACGACCAGGTCGACTCGATCCGCGCGTTCGATCCGGACACACAACGCAGCCTCTACCCGGTCAAGGACGTGCGCCTGCTGCCGGGCCGCGAATTCCCGTTCGACGAAGCCGCGCGCACCGCGTTTCGCAGCCGCTGGCGCGAGACTTTCGAGGGCGATCCGAGCCGCGCGTCGATCTATAAAGACATCGGCAACGGCGTGCCGTCAGCGGGCATCGAATACTATCTGCCGCTCTTCTTCGAGGAGACGGCCACCCTCTTCCATTACCTGCCGGAAGGCTCGCAACTCGCGTTCGTCGGCGATCTGGACGCGGCAATCCGGCGCTTCACCAACGACACGAAGCAGCGCTTCAACTTCCTCTCGCACGACCGCGACCGGCCGATTCTCGAACCGCAGAAGCTGTTCCTCTCGGACGAGGACTTTTTCACGCTCGCCAAGCCGTTCGCACGGCTCGCGCTGCCTGTCGATGGCGGCGGCGCCTGGTCGGTCGCGCTGCCGAACCTCGCGATCGACCGGCACGCCGACGACCCCGTCGCGGCCCTGCGCGCGTATCTCGCCAGCACGCCGAACCGCGTGCTGTTCGCCGCCGAATCGGCCGGCCGCCGTGAGACGCTGCTGCAACTGCTCGCCGACAATCATCTGAGGCCCGCCTCGAGCGACAGCTTCCTGGACTGGCTCACGGGCGACGCGCGCTTCTCGCTCGGCGTCGCACCGCTCGCGAACGGCTTCGCGGTGCCGGGCGACGGCATCGCGATCATCACCGAAACGGAGTTGTACGGGCCGCTCGCGCGCCGCGCGGGGCGCCGCCGCCAGGAACAGGCGAGCAACGTCGATTCGATGGTGCGCGACCTGTCCGAGCTCAAAGTGGGCGACCCCGTCGTGCATTCGCAGCACGGCATCGGCCGCTACATGGGTCTCGTCACGATGGACCTCGGCGAAGGCGAAACCGAGTTCCTGCACCTCGAATACGCGGGCGACAGCAAGCTCTACGTGCCGGTCGCGCAGTTGCACGTGATCTCACGCTATAGCGGCGCCGACCCCGAAAGCGCGCCGCTGCACTCGCTCGGCTCGGGCCAGTGGGAAAAGGCGAAGCGCAAGGCCGCACAGCAGATTCGCGATACCGCGGCCGAACTGCTCAATCTGTACGCGCGGCGCGCCGCCCGCGAGGGCCACGCGTTCGCGCTCGAACCGAAAGACTATGTGAAGTTCGCCGAGAGCTTCGGCTTCGAGGAAACACCGGACCAGGCGGCCGCGATCGCCGCCGTGATCGGCGACATGACGAGCGGCAAGCCGATGGACCGGCTCGTGTGCGGCGACGTCGGCTTCGGCAAGACCGAGGTCGCGCTGCGCGCGGCCTTCATCGCGGTGATGGGCGGCAAGCAGGTCGCGCTGCTTTCGCCCACCACGCTGCTCGCCGAACAGCACACGCAAACCTTCACTGACCGCTTCTCCGACTGGCCGGTGCGCATCGCCGAACTGTCACGCTTCAAGTCGACCAAGGAAGTGAACGCGGCGATCCAGCAGATCAACGAAGGCTCGGTCGACATCGTGATCGGCACGCACAAGCTGCTGTCGTCGGACGTGCAGTTCAAGCGGCTCGGGCTCGTCATCATCGACGAGGAGCATCGCTTCGGGGTGCGCCAGAAAGAAGCATTGAAGGCACTGCGCGCCGAAGTCGACGTGCTCACGCTGACCGCGACGCCGATTCCGCGCACGCTCGGCATGGCGCTCGAAGGCTTGCGCGATTTCTCGGTCATCGCAACCGCGCCGCAAAAGCGCCTCGCGATCAAGACCTTCGTGCGCCGCGAGGAAGACAGCGTGATTCGCGAGGCCATGCTGCGCGAGCTCAAGCGCGGCGGCCAGGTGTACTTCCTGCACAACGAAGTCGAGACGATCGAGAACCGCCGGCAGATGCTCGAAGCGCTCGTGCCCGAAGCGCGCATTGCGGTCGCGCACGGCCAGATGCATGAGCGCGAACTGGAGCGCGTGATGCGCGATTTCGTCGCGCAACGCGCGAACGTGCTGCTGTGCACGACGATCATCGAAACCGGCATCGACGTGCCGAGCTCGAACACGATCCTGATCCATCGCGCCGACAAGTTCGGTCTCGCGCAATTGCATCAGCTGCGCGGCCGCGTCGGGCGCTCGCATCACCAGGCGTATTCGTATCTGCTCGTGCACGATCCGCAAGGGCTCACGAAGCAGGCGCAGCGCCGCCTCGAAGCGATCCAGCAGATGGAGGAACTCGGCTCGGGCTTCTATCTCGCGATGCACGACCTCGAGATTCGCGGCACCGGCGAAGTGCTCGGCGACAAGCAGTCGGGCGAGATTCACGAGATCGGCTTCCAGCTTTATACCGACATGCTCAACGACGCAGTCAAGGCGCTCAAGGACGGCAAGGAGCCGGACCTCACCGCGCCGCTCGCCGCGACCACCGAGATCAACCTGCACACGCCCGCCATCCTGCCCTCGGACTATTGCGGCGACGTGCAGGAGCGTCTGTCGCTCTACAAGCGCCTCGCGAATTGCGAACACAACGATTCGATCGACGGCATCCAGGAGGAACTGATCGACCGCTTCGGCAAGCTGCCGCCGCAGGCGCATGCGCTCGTGGAAACGCACCGTCTGCGGCTGGCCGCGAAGCCGCTCGGCATCTCGAAGATCGATGCGGGCGAAGCGGTGATCGGCCTGCAGTTCATCCCCAATCCGCCCGTCGACGCGATGCGGATCATCGAGATGGTGCAGAAGCACAAGCACATCAAGCTCGCGGGCCAGGACAAGCTGCGCATCGAAACGCGCAGCCCCGATCTCGCGGTGCGCGTCGCCACCGTCAAGGAGACGTTGCGCGCGCTCGGAACGCCCAGCCGCGGCACGGCGGCGGCCACCGCCACGCGCTAGAAGCGCGGCGCGCGGTACATGAAGAAAACGGGGGGACGTCCCCCGTTTTCCTGCGCCGATGCTGCGCTGCGCCAACGCCGCCGCGCCACGCGAATAACCTTACAAAGACCCTTTTGGGATATGATCGACCAACGCAAATGCTGGAGTCCCGTCATGTCTCACGCCGTTGAAGCAGCTCAATCGTCGCAGTCTTCCGCCTCCCCTGCCTCTCCCGCTTCTCCCGCCTCTCCTGTTTCCCTGCCCTGGGTCACCCGTCTCGTGTCGATGGACACGGTAAGCCGCAATCCGAATCTCGGCCTGATCGAAACCGTGCGCGACGAATTGCGCGCGGTCGGCATCGACGCGACGCTCACGCATGGCAAAGGCGGCAAATGGGCGAACCTCTTCGCCACGATCCCCGCGCACGACGGCGAAACGAACGGCGGCGTGGTGCTGTCGGGCCATACGGATGTCGTGCCGGTGGACGGCCAGCAGTGGGACAGCGATCCGTTCAAGCCCGAGATTCGCGGCGACAGGCTGTATGGCCGCGGCACCTGCGACATGAAGGGCTTCATCGGCGCGGCGCTCGCGCTCGTGCCGGACATGCAGCGTACCAAGCTCGCCAAGCCGATCCACTTCGCGCTGTCGTTCGACGAGGAAGTCGGCTGCGTCGGCGCGCCGCTTTTGATCGCCGATCTGATGAAGCGCGGCGTGAAACCGGACGGCTGCATCGTCGGCGAGCCGACCAGCATGCGCCCGATCATCGCGCACAAGGGCATCAACGCGTATCAGTGCTGCGTGCGCGGCCAGGCCGCGCATTCGTCGCTGACGCCGAAGGGCTTGAACGCAATCGAGTACGCCGCGCGCCTCATCTGCCACATTCGCGACATAGCCGATCAATTCCGCGAGCAAGGCCCGTTCGACGAACTGTACGACGTGCCGTTCAGCACCGCGCAAACCAGCACGATCACGGGCGGCAATGCGATCAACACCGTGCCGGCCGAATGCCAGTTCCAGTTCGAATTCCGCAATCTGCCCACGCTCGACCCCGAGCAGATCTTCACGCGCATCGACACCTACGCACGTGAAACGCTGCTGCCGAAAATGTTGCGCGAGCATCCGTCGGCCGCGATCGAGATCACGAAGATCGCCGCGGCGCCTGGGCTCGATGCGTCCGAACAGGCCGCGATCACGCAGCTCGTGCGCGCGCTCACCGCCGATCAGGACAAACGCAAGGTCGCGTACGGCACCGAGGCCGGGCTCTTTTCGAACGCGGGCATTCCGAGCATCGTGTGCGGTCCCGGCGACATCCAGCAGGCGCACAAGGCGAACGAATTCGTCGAACTGGAACAGCTCGCGGGCTGCGAGCGCTTCCTGCGCAAGTTCATCCACAGCATGTCGGTGGAAGCCGCGAAGTAAGGGCCACGAAATAAAGCCGCGAAGCAAGGCGCGCACGCTGAAACTGCGCGCCGCGAAACGGGTCTCAGATATATCGACGACACCCACGCTACCGCCATGTCAAGCGCCATGCCGCAACACACGGACCACACGATCGACGGCGAGCCGATCCCCACGCTCGACGACATCGCCGCGCAGCATTTTGTGCTGACGCCGTGGATCGTGCGAACGCCGGTGCTCGACCGGCTCGATTTTTCATCGCTGCAAGGCACGGCGGTGAATTTCAAGTTCGAACTGCTGCAAGCGAGCGGCAGCTTCAAGGCGCGCGGCGCGTTCACGAACCTGCTCGCGCTCGACAACATACAGAAGAGCGCGGGCGTGACCTGCGTGTCGGGCGGCAATCACGCGGTGGCGGTCGCCTACGCGGCGAAGCGTCTTGGCATCGGCGCGAAGGTCGTGCTGTTCAGGGCGGCCAATCCGGCGCGCGTCGCGCTCTGCCGCGAGTACGGCGCCGACATCGTCTATGCGGAAGACCTCGCCGAGGCGTTCGAACTCGTGCGACGAATCGAAGCCGAGGAAGGCCGCTACTTCGTGCATCCGTTCAA
This sequence comes from Paraburkholderia susongensis, assembly GCF_900177725.1. GTDB lineage: Bacteria > Pseudomonadota > Gammaproteobacteria > Burkholderiales > Burkholderiaceae > Paraburkholderia > Paraburkholderia susongensis. The sequence continues at coordinate 388,491 of NZ_FXAT01000002.1, forward strand.
CGGTTATCGCACCGTGCTCGGCACGGCCACGCTCGGCTACGAATGGGCGACGCAAACGCCGGACCTCGAAGCGGCGATCGTGCCGGTCGGCGGCGGAGGCCTGGCCGCCGGCGTCGCCACGGCGCTGCGGCTCGCGAATCCGAACGTGCATGTGTATGGTGTCGAACCCGAAGGCTCGGACGTGATGAGCAAGAGTTTCGCCGCCAACCATACGGTCAGAATGGGCCATATGCACAGCATCGCCGATTCGCTGATGTCGCCGCATACCGAGCAATACAGCTACGAACTCTGCCGCCGCCATGTCGACCGGCTCGTCACCGTTTCCGACGATCAGTTGCGCGCGGCGATGCTGATTCTCTTCGAACAGTTGAAGCTGGCCGTCGAGCCCGCCTGCGCCGCTGCCACGGCGGCCTTGCTCGGGCCGCTGCGGGAGCAGTTGCACGGCAAACGCGTGGGCATCCTGCTCTGCGGCACCAACACGGACCCGGTCAGCTTTGCCGCGCATCTCGAGCGCGCGCGTCATAGCGAGTCACAGTTTCCGCGTTAGTTACGTCGATTGAACGCGCCTCCTGGATTGCTGCTAAAACACTAGCCTATCCGCCGCAGATTGGTATTATTCGGCTATTCATATCTGGGGAGAGGTTTCTATGAGCATGGTCAAGGAATTTAAAGAATTTGCCCTCAAAGGCAATGTGATGGATCTCGCGGTCGGTGTCATCATCGGCGGCGCGTTTTCCAGCATTGTCAATTCCGTGGTCAAAGACCTGATTATGCCGATTGTCGGGCTCGCCACCGGCGGCCTCGACTTCTCGAATATGTTCATTCGCCTCGGCGACATTCCGGCGAGCTACAAAGGCAGTCCCGGTTCGTACAAAGACCTGCAGACAGCGGGCGTCGCGGTGATCGGCTACGGTTCGTTCATCACGGTGCTCATCAACTTCGTCATCCTCGCGTTCATCATTTTCCTGATGGTCAAGTTCATCAACAATCTGCGCAAGCCGGCCGAAGCCGCGCCGGCGGAACCGCCGCCGACGCCGGAAGACGTGCTGCTGCTGCGCGAGATCCGCGATACGCTCAAGAATCAGCCGCGTTGACCATGAATGAAACTCCGGTTTGACGGCCGGAGCCGATGAAACAGAAAAGGCCTGTTGCGATGGTTGTCGCAACAGGCCTTTGTGTTTTCGCGCCTCACGCACCTTCAAGCGCCCTCAAGCGCCTTTATGCGCCCTTGCGCGCCTTCATCTGCGCCGCACTTTCGATCATCGTTTCGAGCTGGCCGAAATTGACAGGCTTGGTCAGATGCGAAGTAAAGCCCGCGCCCAGACAGCGGCGCACGTCCTCGTCGGTGCCGAAGCCGGTCAGCGCGACGGCCGGCGCATCCGAATGTTCGCGGAACGCCTTGACGAAATCGAGGCCGGTGCCATCGGGCAAGCCGACATCGCTGACGACCAGATCGAAGCGCTGCAACTGGGTGGCAGCGAGCGCGTCATCGACGCGGCCGACCACCGTCACCGCATGACCCACGCTGCGGATCAGTTGCGCCATCACCTCGGCAGTGTCCGCGTGATCTTCGATCAGCAGCACGGTCAACGGGCTCGCCGGCTGCACGGTGCTTGGCACGACGACCGGCTGCGCCGCGGCGGGCGCGGCCGCGGTCGGCAGCGTGATCGTGAAGGTCGCGCCGCAGTGCGGGCCGGGACTGTGCGCGATCACGGTGCCGCCGTGCACGTCGGTCAGCGCCTTGGTGATCGCAAGACCGAGGCCGAGGCCGCCGAATTGCCGCGTCATGTTCTGGTCACCCTGCTCGAACGCGTTGAAGAGCTTGCCGATCTGCTCCGGCTCGATGCCGATGCCCGTGTCCTCGACCGAGATCTGCACGTGCATGCGCTCGTCGCGCGTGCGCACGTAGATGTGACCGCCGTCCGGCGTGAACTTCGCGGCGTTGCGAATCAGGTTCCACAGCATCTGCTGCAGGCGCGCGCGATCGGCGAGCACGTAATGATGCGTCGCGAGCTTGTCGACGTGCACGTCCTGCTGCTTGACCTGAATCTCGCTGCGAAAGAGTTCGAGCACGCTGTCGATCACGTCGTGCACGTCGACGGTTTCGAGCGACAGCCGCAGCTTGCCGTTCGCGACGCGCGTCAGATCGAGCAGATCGTCGATCAGGCGCGCCTCGAGCTCGATGTTGCGGCGAATCATGCGCACGCTGCTGCGCGCCTGACCGGGCAGATCGGGGATCATCTCGAGCACGCTCGCGCCGGCCAGCACCGGCGTGAGCGGCGTGCGCAATTCATGTGACAGCATCGCGAGAAAGCGGTCTTTCGCGCGGTTCGCCTCCTCGGCGGCCTGACGCGCGGCCTGCTCTGATGCGAGCAGCCGCTCGCGCTCCTCGATCGCCTCACGCTGCGAGTGAATGTCCGTGCAACTGCCGAACCATTTGCTGACGTTGTTTTCGGCGTCGCGCATCGCGACCGCGCGCACGTCGAACCAGCGGTATTCGCCGTCGTGCCGGCGAATCCGCATCTCGCGCCGGTAGTCACCGCTCTGGCCGGCGACCGCCTTGAGCCAGCTGCGGCGAATCTCCTCGCGATCGTCAGGATGCACCGCATCGAGCCATGCGAGGCCGTACGAACAGTGCTCGGACATGCCCGTGTAGTCGTGCCACTGCTTCGAGAGGAAATCGCAATCGCCCGCCGCATTGCAGGTCAGCACGAGATGCGGCAGCGCCTCCGACAGCGTGCGGTAATGCAGCTCGCGATCGCGCAGCAGCAGCGCTTCGTCCGAGGCGCGCTGCAGACGCACCTGCGAGAGCACGCGCTCGACCGCCTCGGGAAGATAGTCGAGATAGTCGCCGGACTTCGGCACCACGTCGGACACGCCCGCGCGCAGCGCTTCGATCACGCGCGATTCGTCGGTGAAGCCGGTCACGAGGATCGCGGGAATCCGGATGCCTTCCGCGCGCAGGCGGCGGAAGAAATCGAGCCCGGTGTCCGGTCCGCTCAACTGATAGTCGAGCACCAGCAGATCGGGGCCGCCGCTCGCGAGCCGGTCGCGCGCGGCCTCGATTCCGGCGCAGATCGCCACCCGGCAACCGGCGCGTTCGAGCGACTTGCGCGCAAGCCGCAGGATGCCCTCGTCGTCGTCGACGACGAGCACATAGGCGGCGTGCGGCGTGGACACTTCTTCGGTCATGCAGGTCTTCTCTGGCTAGTTCGATCGCTTATCTTGTCATGAACGGCTTTCGGTCAGCTTCATGCGCGGAACTTCATACGCTGAACTTCATGCCCCAACTTCATGTGGTCAGCTTCACGCGGCGCTGGCGGCGCAGCTTTCTCGCCGCGGCTCACGGCGGGGCCAGCCGATGCCCCGGCGGCAGCTTGACCACCTGCAGGAAGAAGCCGAGCCGGCGCACCGCCTCGATGAACGCATCGTATTCCACCGGCTTGCAGATGTAGACGTTGCAGCCGAGTTCGTAGCAGCGCGTGATCTCGCGCGGATCGTCGGTCGTGGTCAGCACGATGACCGGCACGGCGGCGGTCTCGGGTGCTTCCTTCAGGCGCCGCAACACCTCGAAGCCGTCGACGCGCGGCATTTTCAGATCGAGCAGGACGACGAAACTCCCGAGATTCTCGCGCGATGGATAATGATTCCCTTCGGGATCGCGCAGGGCTTCGGCGGGCGTGGGGCCGAAGAAATAGTCGAGCGCCTGCTGGCCGTCGCGAAAGCGCACGAAGCCGTTCGAAATGCCGGCGCGACGCAGATTACGCTCGACGAGCGTCGCGTGGCCGTCGTCATCTTCGATCAGCACGATGCTGACCGTTTGCGCGTGACTCATATGCTCTCCGTGCTAACCCGTGCTAGCGATTGGTCATGCAGGCTACCGCGCGGCCCGCCAAGCGCAAATCCGCCACCGCCAACGCGGCAGCCTCCTCAGAAACGCATCGGCTGCTCAGGCAGCACCACGAAAAAGGTCGACCCCGCCCCCTCGGCCGACTCGACCCACACGCGCCCGCCATGCCGTTCCACCGTGCGCCGCACCACCGCGAGACCGATGCCCTCGCCGCCCGCCACGTCGCCGTGCAAACGCTGAAACGCGCGAAAAACTTTCGACAGATACGCGGCCGGAATCCCCAACCCATTATCGCGGACATAATAAGTGCGCATACGCACTGCGTGCGCCCCGGTTTCGTCGACGCTTTCGGACTCGAGCGCGCCGACCTCGATGCGCCCGCGCCGCGCCGGGTCCAGAAAATTCAGCGCGTTGCCGATCAGGTTGCTGAAGATCTGCTCGACCGCCGCCGGATCGCCCCAGGCAGGCGGCAGATCGCGCACCGCAACCACCGCCTCGCGCTGGCTGATCGCGCCCTGCATCGCATCGACGACCCGGCCCACGACACGCCCGACGCTCACGCGCTGCCACTGGTATTCGAGCCGCCCGGCGCGCGAAATCCGCAGCAGCGCGTCGATGATCGACGCCGCGCGCGCGACCGCGGTGCGCAGATAATGCAGCGACTCGCGCACGTCGCCGTCGAGAATATGTGTCATGCGCCGCTGTTCGTTCGCAGGCAGGTCGGTGTCTGCGACGATGCGCTCCAGCTCGTCGCACGACACGTGCAACTCCTTCGAGAACCCCTGCAGATTCACGAGCGGCGAGCGCAGATCGTGCGACACGCTGTAGATGAACATTTCATTATCTTGCGTTTCCTGGCGCAATTCCTCATTGACGGCCGCCAGTTCCTGGGCACGCACCTCGAGTTGCGTCTTCAGCGCGTCCTGTTCGGTTTCCGCTTCGCGCAGACGCGTGTCGGTCTGATGCAGCACGGTGTCGAGCGCGGCGATTTCGTCGCTGCCCGACAACGGCGCCGCGAGCGGCCGGCCGCTGCCGAGACGCTCGGCGTTATCGATCAGCACTTCGAGGCGGCGGCCGATGCTGCGCGCGAACACCATCGCGGTCGCCGCCCAGATCAGCATCGAGCCGAGCACGACGGCGATCAGTGCATATTGCTGACGCTCGCGCCGCTGCGCGAGCGCCGTCGAGCGTTCGGTGTCGAGCCGCGACGCCTCGGTGCCGAACGCGGCCAGTTCGTCGCGAAACGCCGCGACCTGGCGCGGCAACGCGCCGGTTTCGAGCGCGAGATAGGGGCCGAGGCCGCGCCCCTCGTGCAGCGCCTGCGAGATCGCGACGCTCTGCTCGCGGTAGGCATCGATCACGCGCCGCATGTTGCGCACGCGTTCGGCCTGCTGCGGCGTGTCGGCGACGAGCGTGTCGAGCTTCGCGAGCCGGTCGTTGAGGTCGACCCACACCGCGTGACGGTCGATCAGCGATGCGTCGCCGGTCACCATGGCCGTGCGCACGCGCGCCGCCTCGCGCAGCAACGGATCGACGATGGCCGACGACTGGTAAAGGATCTGCTTGCTGTTATCGACCCACTGCGCGGCCTGCGCGGTCTGCTCCTGCGTATCGAAGACGACGCCGAGCAGCGCAAGTTCGACCACGCTCGGCACCGCGATCAGCAGCAGACCCTTGGTGAATAGTTTCATGTTCCCGGAAGGGCGTTCAGGCGGTCGTTCAAACGGCGGCGGCCCGCGCACTCCCATCGCGCCCCGCGAGGCGGGCGCAGCGCGGCCGGACGGGCCATTATCGACGTGAATCCGAGATATTTCAATGTAGCGGCAGGAAGCGCTCGCCCACACAAAAATGACTTTTTTATTGGCATGGGATGTTTTTTCGGCGTCTCGTGAGTCTATGATGGAGACAACATCTGCTGGGAAGCGAAAGCGCGCGGCGAGGCGATTCGGCATGATTCGTGCGGGAAGCGGTGAAGCGGCGCAAGCTGTCGAATCACCGTGAATCCGGCCTTCTCGTATGCTATAAAAGATCGACGTGCGGCGCGCGAAAGCCGGGAGTGGTCGCATGAGGACGCAGCGTTTCTTGCAATTCTTTTTCAGGCGAATTTTTATGTCCTTCCCGAAAAAGCGTAGACGCGCGAAGGTGGACGGCGACGAGTCGTTCCTCGCGGTCCTGCGGCATTTCAAGCCATTCGGTCAGCTCGACACCAAAATCGCGCGCGCCCGCGCGCAGGACGAGCCGGTCCTCTATGCGCATGTGCTGCCCGGGCTCGACGTGCTTCTGTGCAGCGTGCGCGGCGCACAGCCGCCCTATCCCGCGCCGGCCGAATTGCGGCGGCGCTGCATCGAATCCATCACCAACGCACTGGAGCAGCCGCTCGACGGTCTCGAAAACGGCGGCTACTGGTACGAGGCGGACGGCTTCGGCTTCCTCGTGTTTGCAAGCCGCGCGCGCGGCAAGATTCTGACGGAATTCGGCGCGACGCGAGTCAGCACCCGTCGCGGCGTGCGCCGCCAGGATGCGGCAGGAGACGCAACGCCACGCTCGCTCAGGTAGGCTGAAAATCGGTGCTGCCGACTCGCCGCGGACAACGCGGTTGATGGTTTTGTGGCGGGCTCTTCCGTAGCCGTCGTCGTTCTTTCTTACCTGTGCGCGGGCAAGCCGCACAGCATCGCTTCCGTCAGCTCCCCTTGTATTCAGCAGCGTTTGCCGGCGACAGCGTCGCGGGCTTGCGATCGGCCGCACCAGGAGTGCGAGGCGCGCCCGACGACTTGTTGCCCGGCACGCCATCGATCGAAAGCGGCGCCTTCGGCTGCTGCTTCACACCCGGCGGCGGCGCCTTCGGCATCTGCCTGACCTGCGCGAGCAGTTCGGCGCACGGCACCGGCTTGTTGTCGCTTGGCGCAAGCAGCGGTATCAGCGCCGCGAACGGATTGATGAGCCCGAGCCCGATCATCGCGCCACCGCGCAACGCAAGCGCGGCCGCATTCACGCCGACGTGCGGATCCTTGAGGGTACCCCTCACGTAGAAGGGCGAGCGCAGCGAAAACACCCGGAAACCCTTCGTGTGCGGATGGACGTTGAGGTCCATCGTCTCGTCGCGCAGATTCACCTGACCGTCGATGCTGATGACCGCGTCGTCGGTATCGAGCGCGAACACGCGTGTTTCGAGCACGCCGTTGGTCGCGACGAAATCCGCCGCCGCGCAGTTGATCTTCACGTCGCGATTACCGAACAGCTTTTCATACACGACGTTCGCGACGTTCAGGCCCGCCGCCTCCATCAACAGACGGCTCACCGTGCCGTTGGTCACGAGCGCCTTCACCTCGCCGTTCGAGGTGGCCGCGAGCGCCGCCGGCGAATTGCCGGTCGCGGAGAGTGACGCGTCGCCGTTGATCTCGCCGAGCGCGTTCTGCATCGTCTTGAAGTTCGGGAACAGCTGCTTCAGCTTCAGATGCCGAGCCGAGGTCGAGAAGCGTCCCTTGAGCGGCGTCGCGCTGCCGTCCAGATGGATGTCCGATGCGAGCGAGCCACCCGCGACCCCGAACTTGAGCGGTTCGAGCGAGAGCACGCCGTCGGTCATCACGACGTGCGTGTAGAGGTCCGTGATCGGCAGGCTCGAGTTCTTGACGATGCGCCGGCCCGTGAACTTGACGTCGGCATCGATCGCCTTCCAGCGGTCGGTGTGGAATTCCTCGACCGGCAACACACGGCCGCTCGGCTGTGCGGTCGCGTCGCCGCGCTTCGCCTTGCTCGCGCTCGAATCCGCGCCGATCACCGGTGCGAGGTCGGAGAACTGCAGCAGGTGCGACACGAGTTCGCCCTGCAACAGCGGACGCGGCTCCCGCGCCGTATAGGTGAGCGAGCCGTTCAGATCGCTGCCGCCGACCCGGCCCGTGAAATTTTCATACGTAAAGACGCTTGCATGCGCCTTGAAGCGGCCGATCAGATGCCCGTCGGTCGCATACGGCGGCGTCTCGGGCAGCGTGACGCCGGTCAGCGAATAGAGGTGCGCCATGCTGTTGCCTTGCAGCCAGAGACGCAGATCGATCGCCGCGAGATGCGCGGGGTCGGTGATCGTGCCGACGAACGCGACATGCAGATCGCCGGCCTTCACATCGGCCTGCACCGGGAACGGCCGGTTCGCGTCCTGTAGCGCGAGCACGCCACCCACCTTGCCGCTGCCCGACACGGCGGTCTTGTTGTAGCTGCCTTTGACGGTCCACGCGATCGCATAGAGCGGCGTGGCGCGCGGGGCGGCGGGGGTGCCGGCCGCGCCGCTCGCGCCGGACGCTGTCTCGGCTGTGCTGGCGCCCCCGCTCGTCGCGACGGCGCCGCTCGCGGTGAGTGCGCCCGCGGCGCCCGAGGTGGCCGCGGTGGCGGCCGCGGCAGAGGCTCCCGCCGAATGCGCTTCTGCTACTACCGAGGCACCTGAAGCCGCTGAAGCTCCCGAAGCATCCGACGCCGCAGCCGCGGCCGCCTCCGACGCCGCCTTGGCTTCCGAAGCCGCCTGCGCCTCGGCCTGCGCCGCGAGCCGGTTCGCGCCCGCCTTGCCGATCGCCTGCACCGACGCGCTACGCGAGGCCGCTTCCTGCTGCTTCAACGCTTCGCCGAGCGGAACCGGCTGACCGAGCGTATCGATAGCCACCGTCAGATCGACCTTCTCCTTCTGATCGGACAGCGTGACATTGCCCTTCGCGAACGCGATGTCGCGCAGATCGAGCTTCCATTCCGACGGCCCGCTCGACGACGCCAGCTCGAAGGTCCAGTTGTTGCGCCCGTCGGCCAGGCGTTCGAGATCGACCGACGGGTTCACGAGATTGATCGCCGGAATCACGATGTCGTGCGCGAGCAGCGGCAGCACTTCGACCTCGAAGTCGATTTCGTCGAGCGTCGCGAAGTGCGGCTGCTTGGTCCAGTCGGGATTGCCGAGCGTGATGTCGGCCGCCGTGAAGCGCGGCCACGGCACCCAGCCGCGCCAGCCGGTTTCGCCGGCCGGAGCCCGCCAGCCCACCTTGAGATCGCCGTTGATCGCGAACGGCCGGCCGATCGCCTGCGTGACCTTGTCGTTGATATACGGCCGGGCGCGGTTCCAGTCGAAAGTCAGAATGAAGATGACGAGCGCTGCAATCAGGATGACGAGCGTCGCCAGCAGCCATGCGATGATTTTTCCGATTCGTCTTCCGACGCTGCTCGACCCTGCCATTTAAAGGCTCCGCGTGTTGTTCTACGTTATGCACCGGGCGTGCAGTTATCGTGCCCGGACCTGAGCGGCGCGTCACCGCGCTTGCTGTTCGAGCTTGTCGTTTTATCATGGCGCACAGTTTGAGGACAGATTGATCAGCGGATTGCCGCCCGAACCAGCCGCAACGCATACATTCCCCCACGACGACCCAACCATGACCGATGTTCCCTTCGTTCTCGCCGACGGCATCGTGCGGCGCGATGCGCAGCGCGGCCAGACGCTGTTGCAGCCGACCACCTTCGCGCTGCGCGCCGGCGAGCGTGTCGCGATTACCGGGCCGTCCGGCTCGGGCAAGAGCGTGTTTCTACGCGCGCTCGCACTGCTCGACCCGCTCGATGCGGGACGCATCATGTGGCATGGCGCGCCGGTCGAGCGCGCGGCGATTCCGCGCTACCGGCGCAACGTCGCCTATATCCGCCAGCGGCCCGCGCTCATCGACGGCAGCGTCGAAGACAACCTGCGCTATCCGTTCGAGCTGCGCGCCTATCGCGACGTGCGCTTCGATCGCGACCGCGCGGCCGCCCTCGCCGGGCAGGCCGGCCGCGGCGGCGACTTTCTCGGCAAGCTCGCGAGCGAGCTGTCGGGCGGCGAAGCGCAGATCGCCGCGCTGATCCGCGTGCTGCAACTCGCGCCCGAGGTGCTGCTGCTCGACGAGCCGACCGCCTCGCTCGACCCCGCGTCCTCGCTTGCGATCGAGGCGCTCGTGCGGGCGTGGTTCGACGCCGCGCCCGGCCGCCACGCGTCGATGTGGGTGTCGCACGATCTGGCGCAAGCCGCGCGCATGAGCGAGCGGCATCTGACGATGCGCGCCGGCGTGCTCGAAGAAGCCGCGCCCGAGGAGTTGCGCCAATGAGCCTGCAGAACCTGAGTTTGTGGGATGTCGCGATCGCGGCGCTGCTGATCGTCGTGAATGGCGCGGTGTCGGTCGCGCTGAAGCTCGATCTCGAACGCAAGCTCGCGTGGGCAGCGGTGCGCACCGTGGTGCAGTTGCTCGCGATCGGCTACGTGCTCGGCTGGGTGTTCCAGTACGGCCGCTGGTACGTCGTGCTGCCGCTCATGATCGTGATGACGCTGATCGCCGGCTTTGCCGGCGCGCAGCGCGGCAGCCACGGCTACGCCGGGCAGCGCGCGGACAGCGTGCTGTCGATCTGGGTCAGTTCGTGGCTCGTCGCGGCCGTGGGGCTCTTCGTCGTGATTCGCATTCACCCATGGTACGAGCCGCAGTATGCGATTCCGATTCTCGGGATGATCCTCGGCAATACGCTGACCGGCGTCTCACTTGGCATCGAGCGCATGACCGAGGAGCTGACCGCGCGGCGCGATCGTGTCGAGATGGCGCTCGCGCTCGGCGCGACGCGCTGGGAAGCGGCGCAGGCGCCGGCGCGCCAGGCGGTGCGCGCCGGCATGATGCCGACTTTGAACCAGATGGCGGTGGTCGGCGTCGTGAGCCTGCCCGGCATGATGACGGGCCAGGTGCTGGCCGGCCAGTCGCCGTTGCAGGCGGTGCGTTATCAGATCGTCATCATGTTTCTGATCGCCGCGTCGTCGGCGTTGGGAACGGTGGGCGCTGTGCTGCTGACGTACCAGCGGCTCTTTTCGGCGGAGCAGCAGTTTCTGCCCTCGCGGCTCGTGGAGCGCGTGGCGAAGCGGTGAGCCTGGGCCTGCAACCGCGCGTGCATCGATCAACACGCACGCGCGGACGCGCACCCCGCCATCAACGCTTCGCGCTCACCGTCACCGAGGTGCCGTCGCTGAGCGTCAGCGTTTTCACGCTGCCATTGACCGGCATCGTGAAACGCACGATCTGGCTCATGCGGACATCGTTCGGACACTTGAGCGTCTTGCCGCCGCTCGTCACCGTCTTGACGCCGCGCGGCGTCTGCGCCTGGAAGCTCAACTGCACGTTCGCGATGCCGTCGTTGCCGACGACCGGCGCGAAGCGGATCTGCGTCTGGCGGATCATCGCGCCGTTCGCATCGAGCGGCAGCGACGAATAGTCCGGGCATGCGTCGACGGCGGCGACCGGGCCGCCCGGCGGCACCGTCTTCCACGTGAAGTCGTCCGATTCGCCGGAGCGGATCGTGCGGGTTTCCTGGGAATTGCCGAATTGCTTCGACGTAACGCGCACGGTGTAGCGGATCGGACCGTCGAGCGCGGACTGGGACGTGACCGTGATCGGTGTGGCGGCGTGCGCCGCCGGCACGAGCGCGCAGGCGAGAGAAGCGGCAACGGAAACGGCGGAGAGTTTGAAGCTGGAGCCCATACTGTCACCTCGTTGTTGTACCGCTGCGCGCCCGCCTCTGCGCGACTGCCCGCGTCCTGCCCGGCTGGATGAAGCCGGTACGGCCGGCCAGCCAGGCTGCGGGACACGCAACCGTTTTGGCATGATGCACCGCCAGTCTAACGCCAAGCGGGACGCCGCGCGTGCCGCGCAAGCTCGGGTGTTAACCCGCTTGCGGCGCCGGGGTTTCTGCGCGTGTGGGGCTGGCGCGGCGAGGCATCGGATCGCCGTATATCGCCGTCATGGCCGCGCCAAACGAGGGAAAAACGCACATGGCCGGCGCGCGCCACCGCGCCGCCAGCCATGCTCCGCTCATCACGTATCCGGCTCAAAAACCCGTCAGCACCAGCTTGCCGATCGCGCGCCCTTGCTCGAGCTGCCGATGCGCGCGGCGCAGATTCTCCGCGTTGATCCTGCCGAGGTTCTCGCCGAGCGTCGTGCGCAGCGTCCCCGCGTCGATGAGGCGCGCGACCTCGGTCAGCAGCTTGTGCTGCTCGATCATGTCCGGCGTGCCGAACATCGAGCGCGTGAACATGAACTCCCAGTGGAACGCGGCGCTCTTCGTCTTCAGCAATTCGACCGGCAGCGCCTCGCTGTTTTCGACGATCGTGCAGATGCCGCCCTGCGGCTTGACGAGCTGCGCCGCGACCGGGAAGTTCCTGTCGGTATCGTTGAAGATCAGCACGTAGTCGACCTGCTCGATGCCGATTTCCTTCAGTTGCGCGGGCAGATCGCCGAAATGGTCGACGATGTGATCCGCGCCCAGCTCCTTCGCCCATTTCGCCGATTCAGGACGCGACGCGGTCGCGATCACCTGGAGCCTGGCGAGCTGTTTGGCGAGCTGGATGCCGATCGAGCCGACCCCGCCCGCGCCGCCGAAAATCAGCACTGTGCGGCCTTCATGCGCGCCCTGCGGCGACACGCCGAGGCGGTCGAACAGCGCTTCCCACGCGGTAATCGCGGTGAGCGGCAGCGCGGCCGCGTGCGTGAAATCGAGCGACGCCGGCTTGCGCCCGGCGATCCGCTCGTCGACGAGATGAAACTCGCTGTTCGCGCCCGGCCGCGTGATGCTGCCCGCGTAGAACACCGGATCGCCGACCTTGAACAGCGTGACCTCCGGCCCGACTGCGACGACCGTGCCGGCGGCATCCCAGCCGAGCACGCGCGGCGTTTTCTCGACGGTGTCCTTCGGCGCGCGCACCTTGGTGTCGACCGGGTTCACAGAGATCGCCTCGACCTTCACGAGCAGATCGCGTCCGCTCGCTTCGGGCTTGGGAATGTCGACGTCGACGAGCGCTTCGGCGTGATCGATCGGCAGATAACGGTAGAGTCCGACGGCTTTCATGGCTGCTCCTTGCTGGTTCAGATGACGTTCAAATGGCGTCTGTTGGCATTCAGATGAGGCAACGGATCGCCGGTCCATGCGGGTGGCGGGTGACGGCTTGCGCCTTCCGTCTTCCGTCATCACCGGCGATTCCATGAACCCTATCGTAGGCGGATTCTTATTCTGATAAAACAGTCATAATGGCTGAAACATTTTTTTGTTTTTCAGAATAATGAAGATCCCAGACTCTGGCGACCGGGTGCTGCCCCGCGGGCGGGAACGGCTCGACCTGCTCGACGTCGCGCTGTTCGTACGCGCCGCGCTGCTCGGCAACGTATCGGCGGCCGGGCGCGAGTTCGGCTTGTCGGGGGCGGTGGCAAGTTCGCGGCTCGCGCAGCTCGAAAAGCTGCTCGGCGCGCGCCTGCTACATCGAACCACGCGCCGCATCAGCCTCACCCAGGACGGTGAAGTGTTCATGACGCGCGCCGAGGCGCTGCTCGACGCGGCCGCCGTCGCGCGCGCATCGGTGGGCCGCGCGCAGGCCGAGCCGCAGGGGCGCCTGCGCGTGACGATGCCGTCCTCGTTCGGGCGCCAGCACGTGTCGCCCGTCATCAGCGAATTTCTGCGCCACTATCCCGGCGTCAGCGTCGATTTGCGAATGACCGATCAACTCGTCGATCTCGTCGACGCGGGTATCGACGTCGCGATTCGCGTCGGCGCGCTCAAGGATTCGTCGCTGATCGCGCGGCGCCTCGCCGTAAATCGCCGCGTGCTGTGCGCGGCGCCCGCCTATCTCGCGGCGCGCGGCACGCCGCATCATCCGTCGGAACTCGCTCAGCATGAGTGCATCATCCTGTCGGATCAGCGCGACTGGGGATTCGTGACGCCGGCAGGCGCCCTCGACGTTCGCGTGAGCGGCCGCCTCGCCACCGACAACGGCGAAGTGATCCGCGACGCGCTGCTCGCCGGCTTCGGCATCGCGCTCAAATCGACCTGGGACGTGGCGCCCTATTTGCGCAGCGGCGCACTGGTCAGCGTGCTCGACAGCTATCCGCTCGCGGAGAACGTCGCGATCTGGGCGGTATATCCGAGCCGCGTGTTCGTCCCGCCGAAGACACTCGCGTTCATCGACTTTCTTGCCGCGCATTTCGGCGACCCGCCCTATTGGGATCGCGAGCCGGTCGAACAGGGCTGATGCGCGATCGGGACCGCATCACGGCTCAAAGCGGAGTTGATACACGATCGGGACCGCGTCAAGGCTCGAGTTCGACCGGCACCGCCGCGAAGCCGCGAAAGCGCACGCGGCCGCCGCGCGTCGGCTCGCCGTCGAGACGGTAGCGCGGAAAGCGCCGCACGAAACGTCCGATCGCGATGCGCGCCTCGAGCCGCGCGAGCGACAGGCCCGCGCACTGATGAATGCCGAAGCCGAATGCAAGATGCCGGTTCGGCTCGCGGCGTATGTCGAAGCGGTCCGGCTCCGAAAACTGCTCGGGGTCGCGATTGGCCGCGCCGATGCACAGCGTGATGGGCGTGCCGCGCGCGAGCGCGACCCCGCCGATTTCCGTGTCGGCGGTCGCCATGCGGTTGCCGAGCTGGTTCGAGCTCTCGAAGCGCAGGCACTCCTCGACGGCCGTGTCGATCAGCGACGGCTCGCGCAGCAACGCGGCACGCTCGCCGGGCCATTCGGTCAGCGTGACGAGACCGTTGCCGATCAGGTTCGTCGTCGTCTCGTGCCCGGCGTTCAGAATGAAAATGCAGTTCTGCAGCAGTTCCGCTTCCGACAACTGCTCGCCCGGCCCCTCGCCCTGAATCAGCCGCGTCAGCACGTCGTGCTGCGGATCGCCCGATTCGTGGCGGCGCCGCGCGACGAGCCCGCGCAGATAATCGACGAATTCGCTGACCGCGCGATTGCCGCGCTCGAACTGCGCGCCGGTCAGCGACGGTTCGAGCGCGCCGAGGATCGCGAGCGACCAGTCGCGCAACGGCGCGCGCTCGGCATGCGGCACGTCGAGCAGATTGCCGATGATCTCGACCGGAATCGCCGACGCGAACTCGCCGATCAGATCGATATGCCCGCGCTGCGCGGCCGCATCGAGCAGGCTGTCGACGAGCCGGATCAGGCCTGGTTCCATCGCCGCGATCGCGCGCGCCGTCAACGCACCGGCGATCAGCTTGCGCACGCGCGTGTGGCGCGGCGGATCGTTGAAGACGAGGCTCGTCGTGTGATGAGCGTAGAGCGGTGAGTCGCCGTATTTCGGGCGGAATTCGACGGTTTTGTCGGAGCTGAACGTCTTCGGGTCGCGGTAGACCGCCTGCACGTCGCGAAAGCGCGTCAGGAACAGCGAGCCGTCCGGCATGCGCTTGACCGGCTCATGGGTGCGCAACGCGTGATAGACCGGATACGGATCGGCATAGAACGCCGGGCTCAAATGGCGCAGATCGAAGTCGCGGGCAAGAGAAGATGCGTCGCTGGCGCTCGCGGGGGTCATGCGTTGTCTCCATGAGGGCGTCTTGTTGCGCCCGGGTTGGTGTGGCCTGTGGCGGTACGTCGATGCGCCAGTATGAACCGCGCGCCGCCGGATTGCACGGCGGCGCGGACAGCCGCATGCGCCGGCGTGGCGCGCGGAACCGATACAATAGCGGGATTTTCCGCGCGCGCCGCGCGTCCATTTCTTCCCGCGTCACGGGTCGTCCATGAACCTCGTCATTCAAAGCACCGCGCCCCTCTCCGCCGACCACCATAAAACCCTCGTCGCACTCGCGCGCGGCTCGCAAGCCACCGTCATCGACGCGAATGCGATTCGCATTGCCGACGCGCACATCGCCCAGCGCGCCGACGTCGAAGTGTATTGCCAGACCCACCAGCTCGATTACGCGTTTGTCGAAGCGGGCCGCGCCTTGCGCGACTTCGGCCTCGTTGCGATGGACATGGATTCGACGCTCATCACGATCGAATGCATCGACGAGATCGCCGACTTCTGCGGGCTCAAGGCGGAAGTCGCGGCGATCACCGAGGCTTCGATGCGCGGCGAGATCAAGGACTTCAACGAAAGCCTGACGCGCCGCGTCGCGCTGTTGAAGGGTCTCGATGCCGGCGCGCTCGAACGTGTTTACGAAGAACGGCTGCAATTGTCGCCGGGTGCCGAAAAGATGCTCGCCGGTGCGAAACAGGCGGGTTTGAAAACGCTGCTCGTCTCGGGTGGCTTTACGTTCTTCACCGAAAAGCTCAAGGCGCGCCTCGGTCTCGATTTCACGTGTGCAAACACGCTCGAAATCGTGGACGGCAGGCTGACGGGCAACGTGATTGGCGAGATCGTCAATGCCGATGTGAAAGCGCGCACGCTGCGCGAGACCTGTTCGACGCTGGGCATTGAACCGTCGCGCTCGATTGCGATGGGCGACGGCTCGAACGATCTGAAAATGATGGCCGAAGCGGGACTCTCCGTTGCCTTCCGCGCGAAGCCGGTGGTGCGGGAAGCGGCGAGCGTGTCGTTCAACCATGTTGGACTGGACGGGTTGCTGCGGTTGTTCTGAAACTGACGCATTGAAGCTGGGATAGCGCGCCGGCATACCAACCGCCGCGCTAACGAACCGCGCGCGCCGCAGCGTTATCTGTTGAAGATACCGGGAAGAAACGCCGCCAGCATGGTGATGGAAAGCAGGATGCTGACGACCAAAACCCCTTTTAATATGCGGTCGTGATTTTTATCCGATCCCAAGGACAAGAGAAATTGCTTCATAAGTTCCTCCGTGAGAGAGGACCAGTATAGAGGCTGCACTATCCCAGAAAACTAGTTCAAGTAAATGTGCAGGACCGCAAATAGCAAAGCCACCAGGCAGACAATAAAAATCGACATGCCTATCGCCGTATGCGAGAACTTGCCAACCACCCACTCTGTCTGCCTCTCACCGATACCTGCGCCTGGCCCGTCGCGTCGCACATTGAGCAGGCTGGCCATCACGACAATGGAAGAGCAAAACGCCAGCCCGCAAAAGCTGACAATACCGAGCGCAAGCAACGACGTCTGCCGACTGCCCTGCTCCAACGCCGTCACCGTCTCATAGATCGCGGCGGCACACAATCCGATAGCACACCAGAACAATTGTCCGTCCTTCACCGACGCCGCAATCAGCATCGTTGCAACGCGCCGTCCGTATGCGGGCGCGACGAGCGCGAGCGTGAAAATCGGACCCGCAATCGGCACCGCTAGATTCAACAGCATCCAGAAGAAAAGATTCATCGAAGCTCACCCGCACGCGGCAATCGTTAGTCGGAATCCGTACCATCGTAGTGTCGCGATGTCGCTTCGACCATTCAGCCGAATGGTTGGGTTTGCCGCTTCAGTTCGAGCTATCTCCGGCCAATAAAAAGCCCGCCGGGAACACATCCCGGCGGGCATCTTCGGATGCAGCAACAGCGAATGAGACCCTGGCGCGTCAAGCCAGCGCCGCGAGACTCTGCTCGATATCCGCGCGCAAATCTTCCTCTTCCTCGAGACCGATGTAGAAGCGCACCAGCGTGCCGCGGTGCGGCCACTGCGCCGCGGTGCGCATCGAGGCGATGTCGTATGGCATCGCGAGGCTATGAGCGCCGCCCCAGCTCCAGCCGAGCGAAAAGAGTTCGAGCGACTCGCAGAACGTGTCGATCTGCGCCGCGCTGTAGCGCTCGTCGAACACGACCGAAAACAGGCCGCCCGCGCCGGTGAAATCGCGCTTGAACACCTCGTGCCCCGGGCAATCGGCGATCGCCGGATGCAGCACCGCGGCGATCTCCGGCCGGGTCTTCAACCACTTTGCGAGCGCAAGCGCAGCGCGGTCGTGCTGCGCGAAACGCAGTTGCATGCTCGGCAGGCTGCGCAGAATCAGCGAGCAGTCGTCCGATGAAACGCCGATGCCCGTGCGCATGCGCGCCGCCTTCAGCTTCAGATGCAGTTCCCGGTCGACCGTGATCGTCGCGCCCATCAGCACGTCGCCGCCGCCCGACTGATACTTGGTCAGCGCCTGCACCGAGATGTCGACGCCGTGATCGAACGGCCGGAATGCGATGCCGGCGGACCACGTGTTGTCGATCGCGGTGACGACGTTGCGCGCGCGCGCCGCCGCCGTGATGGCCGGCACGTCGGGCACTTCCATCGTCACCGAGCCGGGTGCCTCGATCCAGATCAGGCGCGTGTTCGGCTGGATCAGATCGGCGATGCCCGCGCCGATCAGCGGATCGTAGTAGCGCGCCGTGATGCCGAAATCGCGCGCGAGCCAGTCACCGTGATCGCGGTTCGGCGAGTAGACGTTATCGGGAATCAGCACGTCGTCGCCGGTCTTCACGAGGCCGAAGTACACGTTAGAGATGGACGATAGGCCCGACGGCTGCAGCAACGCATGATTGCCGCCTTCGATCGCCGCGAGGCGCTGCGCGAGCGCGATCGAAGTCGGCGTCGCGTGCAGGCCGTAGCGCCATTGCGCGTCGTTTTTCCAGTCGAGCGCGCGCATCGTCGCGAGATCGGGAAACACCACCGTCGAGGCTCGCGTGACCGGCGTCGAGAACGATTCGAAGCCCGGTGTGATGCGATCCTCGGCACGCACGGTGCGGGTTTGCAGACCGCGTTTGAGTTTGGTTTGGGTCATGGTGAAGTTCGATGAAAAAACCGGGAAAGCGAAATGGAAGTGGCGCATGCACGGTTGCGGCCGATGCACCGTCTACGCAAGCGTAGACGCGCCGGCCGGCTTGCGTCGAGCGCGCGATGCGAGCGGTGCAGGTGACGCGGATGGCGCAACGGGTGCAAATGGTGCAACTGGCATGAGCCGCGGCACAGGCCGCCCATGCCGCGCGATTCCGACGTTAGAGCCGGCGGCAACATCAGTCACCGGTTTGCAGGTTGCTGACACCGCCGACCGCGTGGCTGCCGGTAGCAGGCGACGGCGCTACCGCACCGGTGGCTGCGCCATTTGCCGCGGGCTGCGCCGCGGGAGCCGGCTGCGGCGCTCCCGTATTGGCCGCGCGAGGCGCGCCGGCCGCCGGCACCGCTTGCCCTGCCGCCAGCGGCTTCAGATCGAACGGCTGCGGGTCGGAGTCGTCGACATTCATCCGGTCTCCTTCGAGCGCGCCGTCAGCGCCGAACTTGCCGACCCAGTTGCCGGTGATATGCGTGCCGTCGTTCGATTCCTCGACTTCGAGCGTATCGTCAACGCGGTCACCCGCGATCAGGATCACCTCGCCGGTATCGGTGTACTGATACTCGCCATGCACGCCGGACGGATCGTCGGTCTTCCGGCCGAGCCGCAGCACGATGGGACGCTTGCCGAGCGTGCCGGCGTAACGCGGAAACTTGGCGAACTCGGGGCTCGGTTTGAGCGGCAGCTGAATCGGCGGCGGCGCCGCCAGTTCCTTGACCGCATCGCTTTGCGCCCATGCCTGCGACGGCATCCACAGCGCCGCGCTCGCGCACAGCAGCGCGGCGACACTCGCCATCGCGCAAGCGCTCCGCCGCAGTGTGCGCATTGCAGTGCGCCCCGCCACGTGCACCGGCGTGCTCGATGGCAAACCCTTCATTACTTTCGATTCCCGCATCCCTTCCATCCTTGTTGCCTGATCCTGCCTGATACCTCTGCTTGATACCACTGCCTGATACCTTGCCCGCACCGGCTTGCCGCCCGAGGTCAGATGCGCTCGAAGATCGCCGCGATTCCCTGCCCGCCACCGATGCACATCGTCACGAGCGCATAACGTCCGCCGATGCGCTGCAACTCGTACAACGCCTTGACGGTAATCAGCGCGCCGGTCGCGCCGATCGGATGGCCGAGCGAAATGCCCGAGCCGTTCGGATTGACCCTGGCCGGATCGAAACCCAGCTCCTTGCTGACCGCGCAGGCCTGCGCGGCGAACGCTTCGTTGGCCTCGATCACGTCGAGATCGGCGACCGTCAGGCCCGCCCGCTCGAGCGCCTTGCGGCTCGCCGGCACCGGCCCAATGCCCATGTACGCCGGATCGACGCCCGCATGCGCGTACGACACGAGCCGCGCCAAGGGCTTCACGCCGCGCCGCTCGGCAACACTGCGCTCCATGAGCACGACCGCGGCGGCCGCGTCGTTGATGCCCGACGCGTTGCCGGCCGTCACCGTACCGTTTTCCTTCACGAACACCGGTTTCAGCTTCGCGAAGTCTTCGATCGATGCGTTCAGACGCGCGTGCTCGTCCGTGTCGAACACGACGTCGCCTTTCTTCGACGCAATCGTGATCGGCAGAATCTGTTCCTTGAAGTAGCCGCTCGTGATCGCGTGCGCCGCGCGGCGGTGCGATTCGAGCGCGAGCGCGTCCTGTGCCTCGCGCGAGATCTCGTATTTGCGCGCGACGTTCTCGGCGGTCACGCCCATATGGATCGACTGGAACGGATCGTTGAGCGCGCCGACCATCATGTCGACGAGGCGCGCGTCGCCCATGCGCTGACCGAAGCGCGCGGCGGGCATCGAGTACGGCGCGCGGCTCATGTTTTCCGCGCCGCCGCCGATCGCGATGTCGGCGTCGCCGAGCAGCACGCTTTGCGCGGCCGAAACGATCGCCTGCAAGCCCGAGCCGCACAGGCGGTTCACGGTCAGCGCGGGCGTGTGCTGCGCGACGCCGCCGTTGATAGCCGCCACGCGCGCCAGGTACATGTCCTTCGGCTCGGTATGCACGACGTTGCCGAACACGACGTGCCCGACCTCATCGCCCGACACGCTCGCGCGCTCCAGCACCTCGCGCACGACACGCGCGCCGAGATCGGTCGGCGCGAAATCCTTGAGGCTGCCGCCGAATGTGCCGATTGCCGTGCGCACACCGCTTACCACCACTACGTCCCGTTGCATCGCTCGCTCCTCTTCCAGTCTCTCAAGATGATCTTGCCCCGGCGAGCCGCGCAACGCGGCTCACGGTTCTCGTAACTTGTGACGCTCAGCCCGCCAGCAGCCGTTCGACTGTCTCGCGCAACGGAATCGGCGCGACCGCGCCATAGCCTTGCGTCGACAGTGCCGCGGCGACGTTCGCGTAACGCGCGGCGGTAAAAGGATCATCGCCCGCGACGATGCGCGCGATGAACGCGCCGCCGAAGCAGTCGCCCGCGCCGGTCGCGTCGACGGCGTTGACGACGTGGCCCGGCACGACGCGCCGCTCGTTCGGCGTCGCGATATACGAGCCGTCCTTGCCGAGCTTCAGCGCGACCACGCCCGGCCCCTGCGACCGCAGAAAATCGACGATCTCGTCGCGCCCGGTCAGTCCCGTGAGTTCGGTCACGTCGTCCCAGCTCGGCAGGCAGATGTCGGTCTGGCGGATCGCCTCGAGCATCACGGCGCGAGCCCGCGCGAGCGGCCACAGCTTCAGGCGCAGGTTCGTGTCGAAGCTCACGCGCACGCCGTTCGCGCGCGCATGCGCAATCGCTTCGAGCGCCGCGTCGCAGGCGCTCACGCTGATCGCGAGACTGATACCGGACAGATGGACGACCTTCGCCGCCGCAATCGCATCGCGCGGCAGATCGGCCGGCGCATAGCGGCTTGCCGCCGAGCCCGCGCGCAGATAGTCGAATGCGTGGCCGCTCGGGCCATGGGACACGAAATAGACGCCGGTCGGCGCCTGCTGATCGACGTGCACGAACGACGTGTCGACCTGCTCGCGCTCCCACAGATCGACGAGCAAACGCCCGAAATGATCGGCGCCGACCGCCGACACGAAGCCGGTCCTCGCACCCTGGCGCGCGGCCGCGATGCAGAAGTTCGACGTGTCGCCGCCGAAGCCCTGCAGGTAGTTCGGCTCGTTTTTCGCCGACTGATTGAATTCGATCATCGCCTCACCGAGCGCGAGAATCTCCGGCGTTCGAGCTTCAGGCCGTGCGGCCGCGTTCACTGTCGCGTTTGCTGTCATCACTCAGACCTCGCCCCACAGATCGTGGCCGTCCGCGCCGGTGATCTTCACCGACACGAAATCGCCAACCTTATAGCGCTTCGACGCTTTCGTCGCCGGCGCGACGTAGACGACGCCGTCGATCTCCGGCGCATCTGCCGCGGTGCGGCCGATGCCGCCGTCGTCGTTGATTTCGTCGACGAGCACCTTCAGCGTCTTGCCGACCTTCTTCGCGATGCGTTTCGCCGACACCTGCTCGGCCACTTCCATGAAGCGCGCGCGGCGTTCTTCACGCACTTCGTCCGGCAGCGCGCCGTCGAGCTCGTTGGCGCTCGCGCCTTCGACCGGCGAGTACGCGAAACAGCCGACCCGATCGAGCTCCGCCTCGCGGATGAAATCGAGCAGCGTCTCGAACTGCTCTTCGGTCTCGCCGGGGAAGCCCGCGATGAACGTGCTGCGGATCGTCAGATCCGGGCAGATCTCGCGCCATGCCTTGACGCGCTCCATGACCTTTTCGGCATTGGCCGGACGCTTCATGCGCTTCAGCACTTCGGGATGCGCGTGCTGGAACGGTACGTCGAGGTACGGCAGCACATGGCCCTTGTACGGACCCTCGGCCATCATCGGAATCACTTCGTCGACGCTCGGATACGGATACACGTAATGCAGACGCACCCACGCGCCATATTGCGCGGCGAGTTCGCCGAGCGCGCCGACGAGGTCGGTCATGCGCGTCTTGATCGGTTTGCCGTTCCAGAAGCCGGTGCGGTATTTGACGTCGACGCCGTAGGCGCTCGTGTCCTGCGAGATGACGAGCAGTTCCTTGACGCCGGATTTGAAGAGGTTTTCCGCTTCGAGCATGACCTCGGCGACCGGGCGCGAGACGAGATCGCCGCGCATCGACGGGATGATGCAGAACGTGCAGCGGTGGTTGCAGCCTTCGGAAATTTTCAGATACGCGTAGTGGCGCGGCGTGAGCTTCACGCCCGCGGCCGGCACGAGATCGACGAACGGATCGTGCGGCTTCGGCAGATGATTGTGCACCGCCTGCATCACTTCGCCGACCGCGTGCGGGCCGGTCACGGCGAGCACCTTCGGATGCACTTCCTCGATCAGCCCCGAGCCGCTCGCGCTTTTCTTCGCACCGAGGCAGCCCGTTACGATCACCTTGCCGTTTTCGCTGAGCGCCTCACCGATCGCGTCGAGACTTTCCTGCACCGCTTCGTCGATGAAGCCGCAGGTGTTGACGACCACGAGGTCCGCGCCGTCGTAAGTGCCGGAGATTTCGTAACCCTCGGCGCGCAGTTGGGTGATGATTTGCTCGGAGTCGACTAGGGCTTTTGGGCAGCCGAGGGAAACGAAGCCCACGCGAGGTGCTTCGGACGGGTTGACGCTGTGCAGCTTGGACATGTGCGGGGAATCTTGGAATGGCAGCAAAGTCGAGAGTTTACAGCTATTTGCGGTTCTCCGACCCAAAATAGGCGTCGGGTGGCAGCGCCAAGCCGAGCATGGCTCGATTGGCCTTGTGCTCATTACCGCCCGTCGCGGAAACGCCCGATTCCTCCATATCGACCGGCGTGCGGCGTGCGGCGTGCGGCGTGCGGCCGAAGATCTTACGATTTCCATGGCTGCTGCGGGCGGCATCCCTCCTCCACCTGCAACGTAATGCGCATTTGCCGAACCAGCTGACCGCTTTCGTTGACAGTTTTCCACGATGTTGCAAAGTACCGTCACTCGTAGCGCTGCGCGTTCTTGTGCCTGCCAACGAGTACCGCAGCATTCGCGGCGGTTTCAGGGGTTCATTCTTTTGTCATACGAGATCCGCGCCATGATAGGTTTGCCGACTGATCTGACATGTACATGAAAGACAGATGGCGATCGATTTCAAAGTCGGGGCCCACCGGAACTGCACGCTCCACACGCGGCAGGAATATCGCGGCAACCCTTTTAGCGACGAGGCGCGCGCTGGCCGCCGGCTCATTACCTCGGCAAGCGCATGGGAGCTTACACACGACACGCGCCAGCTAGCGCGGCTCGTCGGGTTCATGCGCAATGCGAGCGGCGGCGCAATTGCGATAGGCGCGGCGCCGGATCAACTCGCCCGAGTGCTACGGGCCGCCGTCGAGCGCGGCGATGTGATTGCCGTCGCGCCGGAGCCGCGCACCTCGGACGAGTTGATCCGGCGCCGCGCCTATCGAACAGCAGATCAGGCCGTACTATGCAACCGTCACGCCGTCGCAGGCATTCCGGCGCACACCGCCCGTGGCGCGTGCCGCGCGCTCTTTCGAGCGTCCCAAATTGCCACGGCTACCCGCCGAGGATGGCCTCGCGATCTGGTTCGCCCGTCCTGGCGACGTGCTGCCCGATGGAACCATCGCCACACCGGTATCGACACCGCTCGGCGATGCGCAGGCGTTTGAATACACTCCCGACGCAGTAAGCGACGAGGTGCAGGATCTGGCCGCGCGTGGCGTGAGTGAACTGGATGAGGCAAACTGTTTTGCCGGATACGAATTCGACTTGGAGCAATGCAACTTCGTACGAGCGATGACCCAAGACCCCCGTGCTTATGCCATGTGCAAACAGACGGCATTTCAAAATTACCAGAGATGCAGAGGTTTCTGAGATGACAAAGCGCCAGCGTGCCACCGTGATTTTTTACAACGAGGATGCTCAGGAGATACAGGTATGCACCGTGTCGCGAGACGAAGTCGAGGGGGCAATAGTTCGGCAGATCGCGCGAGGAATGGCAATGACTGTGCCACTGGGTTCTCACGATTGCAGCACGCCGATCACAGACGAAACCTTGCGTCAGATCGGTGGTATGGCGGTGCTCAACCAGGCTTCTGTCCATCCCGAATTGCGTGATCGTCTACAGATTACGCTGCACCACCCCGTTGACTGGACACCAGCCAAACCGCCCACGGAGTAATTGCGAACAGCGTCGCATGTCAGGCTTGCAAGGGTCATCAATGATCGAGCGGCTGAATGCAGCACTTGTTGTTCCATGGCGTCTTGAGGCCATTCCCGGCAGAGAACTTACCGAGAACGTAGCCAATCGCCTCGGGTTCAGAATCGCACGAAGCACCGCCGCATTTCCGGAGCCTCTTTCGATGCAGACCACCGGGACAGCCAGAGTATCCGCGCACTATCACGCACAATCATCGGCCGTTTCGTATTCAGGCACCGTCGTCGCTCCTTCACACTCCAACGCCTGCCCGATCGCCACGAAAATCTCGCGCGTATCCTGCACACGCCGGATCGCCGCATGCAATTCGGCGGCTTGCGGCCAGGTCCGCTGCAGATAGCTGAGCCATTTCTTGACGCGGCCATGCTCCTGGCTCAGCGTACCGCGCGCCTGCAGCTTCGTCAGATAATCGGCGATCGCGCGCAACACGTCCCGCCACTCCCCGGCCGATGGAGACGGATCCATCCGTCCGCGGATCCGCTGCGCGAGGAACGGATCCGATACGGCGCCGCGCCCGATCATTACGTCCGCGCATCCGCTGACCGCCCGGCATCGCTCCCAGTCCGCCACGCTCCAGACTTCGCCGTTCGCGATGACGGGCACGTCGACGGCGTCATCAATACGCGCGATCCATTCCCAGTGCGCGGGCGGCCGGTAGCCGTCGTCGCGTGTCCTCGCGTGCACGACGAGCGACGCCGCCCCGCCCTCCGCGAGCGCCTGCGCGCACTCGATCGCCTGCGACGTATCGGAAACACCGAGGCGCATCTTTGCAGTCACGGCGATATCGGCCGGCACCGCCGCGCGCACCGCCGACACGATCCGGCTCAACTGCCGCGGATCCGTCAGCAGCATCGCACCGCCGCCATGCCGATTGACGACCTTGGCGGGACAACCGAAGTTCAGATCGATGCCATACGGCGAGAACGTCGCCGCGTGCGCGGCATTGCGCGCCATCCATTCGGGATCGCTGCCGAGTAACTGGATCACCATCGGCGTGCCGCTCGCGGTCACGCTCGCGTGCAGAATTTCGGGCGCCTCACGTTCGTAGACGCGCGTGGGCAGCAGCGTACCCGTCACGCGGATGAATTCGGACACACAGCCGTCGAAACCACCGGTGCTGGTCAGCACGTCGCGCAGCACATAGTCGGCAAGCCCCTCCATCGGGGCGAGAAACAGCCGGCTCATGACGCAGCCTCGACGAAGCGTGAAGCGATTGAAGCAGATCGATGCGGCTTTCGAAAAGGCATCGACGCGAAGAGGGAAGCGGTCTGAAACACAGGGACGGGTCCGGCGAAAAGCAATGGCAACGGTGAGGGCGCGGGTCGTGCGGGAGAATGACGAATCAAACCCGGGTGGATAACGCGAAACTCGTGACGCAAACGAACTATGCGGCGGGAACAGCGGAAGTTCGAACTGCGAGCGACGATGCACGAACAGGCGCCCATGCAAGTGCACAAATGGCGCACAGCGCGCCCCGCTCCGCCGCCAGAATTTCCCGCGCACGCTAATCGGTGATTGTACCGCGCCGACTACTGTGCCCCCGCGCAAGGCACACAAGGAAGCCAGTCCTGAGGCTGGCGGATCCGAAGCCAGGCTCGTAGAACAATCCGGTCAACCGGTGATCGACGCGCGCCCCACCTGGCCGCAGTCCCCCGCAACCACGCGCGGCACCGCGCAACCGGCCATCCGGCCTCCCGCCGCTGCGTTCACAGCGAGCACCGCACGCAAGCCCCGCGTGAAGCCACGTGTGAAGGCATTCCTGCAGCCATTCCCGCGAGTCCCTGCAATGATGCAGCCCCGCTTACGCCGTGAATTCCGCCTTGACTTGCGCCATCACTTCTTCTCCGGCTCCGGATTGCCTTGCGGCGTAGCAGGCGTGCTGCTCGCATTGACCCCGCTACCGGGCGTGAACGGGAAAGTCGCGAACATCGTTTTCGCCTGATTCTGCATCTGCTCCTGCATCTGCACGAACATGTTCTTCGATTGCTCGATATAGCTGGTCATCATGCCCTGCATCATCGGCGCCTGCATGTTCATGAATTGCGACCAGACTTCAGGGTTCATCGCCTTGCCTTCATAGAGATTCTTCGACTGGTCGGCGAGCTTCGCCTGAATGTCGATGAAGGCCTGGATGTTCTTTTCCAGATACGTGCCCATCATGCCCTGCATCGCATGACCGTAGAAACGGATGATCTGCGACAGCATCGACGACGAGAACATCGGCAAGCCGCCGCTTTCCTCTTCGAGAATGATCTGCAGCAGGATGGCGCGCGTGAGGTCCTCGTTGCTCTTGGCATCGATAACCTTGAAATCCTCCTGATCGAGCACGAGCTGTTTGACATCAGTGAGCGTGATGTACGTGCTCGTCTCGGTATCGTAGAGCCGACGATTCGGATATTTCTTTATCAGTCGTTCGGCCGTTTTCTTTGTAGTAGTAGTCATGTAACGCCTTTAAGCTCGAGTTAAACGCGGAAACGGCGTTCCGCCTGCGCAATCGGATCATCATTGCACAGACGGAACGCCGGCGGAACCCTCTGAGCCAAAGCGCGCAGCCTTGTGAGCGCGCGCCGGTGGCTCAACCCATATGCAAACCGCCGTTGAGCGAAAAATCGGCGCCCGTGGCGAAACCCGATTCTTCCGACGCGAGCCACGCCACGATCGAACCGATTTCGCCCGGCTGACCGAGACGGCGCACCGGAATCGTCGCCACGATCTTTTCAAGCACGTCCGGACGGATCGCCTTGACCATATCGGTGCCGATATAGCCCGGCGACACGGTGTTGACCGTCACGCCCTTGGTCGCCACTTCCTGCGCGAGCGACATCGTGAAGCCGTGAATGCCGGCCTTCGCCGTCGAATAGTTGGTCTGACCGAACTGGCCCTTCTGGCCGTTCACCGACGAAATATTGATCACGCGGCCAAAACCACGCTCGACCATGCCGTCGATCACCTGCTTGGTGACGTTGAAGAGGCTCGTCAGGTTGGTGTCGATCACCGCCGTCCAGTCTTCGTGCGTCATCTTGCGGAACACGACGTCGCGCGTGATGCCGGCGTTGTTGACCAGCACGTCGATCTCGCCGACCTCGGCCTTGACCTTGTCGAACGCGGCCTTGGTCGATTCCCAGTCGCCGACGTTGCCTTCGGACGCGACGAAATCGAAGCCAAGCGCCTTCTGCTCGTCGAGCCACTTCACACGGCGCGGCGAATTCGGGCCGCAGCCCGCGACCACCTTGTAGCCCTCTTTGTGCAGACGCTGGCAGATGCTCGTGCCAATGCCGCCCATGCCGCCCGTTACGTACGCAATTCGCTGTGTCATAAACCACACTCCGTTATCGTTTTCGAGGTGCCGACCGGCAACCCCGACCGGCTACCTCTTGCCTCGCCTGAAGCTGGCGCTCCGTTGCCGCCGGGCGACCGGCCGGCAACGCGCGCTACCGGCGCGGGCCAGATGCCGCGGTGCGCCGCGCGAGCGGCTTCGCGTGCAGGGCGACCGGATGCTGGCCGCTGATCGCCGATAGCCAGCGCGAGGGCCGCGCAAGTTTGCGCGGCGCCCCCAGTACCTTACACGCGCTCGACAGCCAGCGCGACACCCATGCCGCCGCCGATGCACAACGACGCCAGCCCCCTCTTCGCATCGCGCTTCTGCATTTCGTGCAGCAGCGTGACGAGAATCCGGCAACCGGATGCACCGATCGGATGGCCGATCGCGATGGCGCCGCCGTTCACGTTGACCTTCGACGTGTCCCAGCCCATCTGCTTGTGCACGGCGAGCGCCTGCGCGGCGAACGCTTCGTTGATTTCCATCAGGTCGAGATCGGCCGGCGTCCAGCCCGCGCGCTCGAGGCAGCGGCGCGAAGCCGGCACCGGGCCCATGCCCATCACCTTCGGATCGACGCCCGCGTTCGCGTAGGCCTTGATGCGCGCGAGCGGCGTGAGGCCGAGAGCTTCGGCCTTCTTCAGCGACATCACGAGCACCGCGGCCGCGCCGTCGTTCAGGCCCGACGCGTTCGCCGCCGTAACCGTGCCTTCCTTCGAGAACGCCGGCTTCAGGCCCGCGAGCGATTCGGCCGTCACCCCGTGACGCACGAACTCGTCGGTGGCGAAGCGCAGCGGCTCGCCTTTGCGCTGCGGAATCTCGACGGGCACGATTTCGTCGTTGAAACGGCCCGCTTTCTGCGCGGCCTCCGCCTTGTTCTGCGACAGCGCCGCGAACGCGTCCTGCTGTTCGCGCGTGATGCCGTATTCCTTCGCGACGTTTTCAGCCGTCACGCCCATGTGGTACTGGTTGTAGACGTCCCACAGGCCGTCGACGATCATCGAGTCGATGAGCTTCGCATCGCCCATGCGGAAGCCGTCGCGCGAACCCGGCAGCACGTGCGGCGCCGCGCTCATGTTTTCCTGGCCGCCGGCGACCACGATGTCCGCGTCGCCGGCAATGATCGCGTTGGCCGCGAGCATCACCGCCTTCAGGCCCGAGCCGCACACCTTGTTGATCGTCATGCCGGGCACGGACGACGGCAGACCCGCCTTGATCAACGACTGACGCGCGGGATTCTGACCGGAACCCGCGGTCAGCACCTGGCCGAGAATAACTTCGCTCACCTGGTCCGGCTTCACGCCAGCCCGTTCGAGTACGGCGCGCACTGCCACCGCGCCGAGTTCAGGAGCGGCAACCTTCGCGATAGATCCGCCGAATTTGCCCACTGCAGTACGAGCGGCCGATACGATCACAACATCAGTCATTTCCATATCCTCCGGGCACGTCGGCCAATTGCGCCGCAGCCCGTTACGTTAAAAATTCCGTTGTCCTTGCGCCTTCACCCGCGCTTTCATCAACCAGACGCTCATCGACCTGCCTGCACCCACCCACAGAACGACCGCGCGCCGTGGTGCATGTTCAACCGGCGCGCGTCAAACCCGATGCGCAAACCTACTCCCGTTGCCGCACGTAACGCCCTGGCGCCGGCTCGATCGCCGGGAACTCCGCGGAGCCGGCCGCGGCGCGCGGCTTCACCTTCCTGCCGCCGTACTGATCGAGCCACGTGACCCATTCGGGCCACCAGCTGCCGGGCACTTCGGTCGCCGCGTCGAACCACTCGTTCGCGCTTTCCGGCAGTGCTTTCTCTTCGGTCTCGAGCTTCCAGAAGCTGCGCTTTTTCTTCGCGGGCGGATTGATCACGCCGGCGATATGCCCCGACGCGCCGAGCACGAACTTCAGCGGCCCGGAGAGCAGCGGCACCGACGCATACGCGGTTTGCCACGGCACGATATGGTCTTCGCGTGAACCATAAATGAAGGTGGGCACGTCGATCTTCGAGAGATCGACCGGCTCGCCGCAGGTGGTCAGCGCACCGGGCTCGCGCAGCTTGTTCTCGAGGTACGTGTTGCGCAGATACCAGCAGTACATCGGACCCGGCAGGCTGGTCGAGTCGCTGTTCCAGTACAGCAGGTCGAACGGCACCGGCGTGCGGCCCTTCAGGTAGTTGTCGACGACGTAGTTCCACACGAGGTCGTTCGGGCGCAGGAACGAGAACGTATTGGCGAACTCGATGCCGCGCATGAGTCCCGGCGGCGTACCGTTCTTGCCGCCGATGGTCTGCTCGCGCATCTGCACGTGCGCCTCGTCGACGAACACGTCGAGCACGCCCGTGTCGGAAAAATCGAGCATGGCGGTGAGCAGCGTCATCGATGCGGCCGGATGTTCGCCGCGCGCCGCGGCCACCGCGAGCGCGGTGGCGAGCATCGTGCCGCCGACGCAGAAGCCGAGCGTATTGATCTGCTCGCGGCCGCTGATCTTGCGCACGGTCTCGATTGCGGTGAGCACGCCCTCGCCGATGTAGTCGTCCCACGTCTTGTTCGCGACCGACTGATCCGCGTTGCGCCACGAAATCAGGAACACCTGGTGCCCCGAATCGAGCCCGTGCGCAACCAGCGAGTTCTCCGGCTGCAAATCGAGAATGTAGAACTTGTTGATGCACGGCGGCACGATCAGGAGCGGCCGCTCGCGCACGGTGGGCGTGCGCGGTTTGTACTGGATCAGTTGCAGCAGATCGTTTTCGAACACCACCGAGCCTTCGGTGTTCGCGAGATTTTCGCCGACCGCGAAACGCGATTCGTCAGTTTGCGAAATCTTGCCGCGCTGCATGTCGCCGAGCAGGTTCATCACGCCTTGGCGCAAGCTCTCGCCCTTGCTGTCGAGCAGGGTTTTCTGCGCTTCGGGATTCAGTGCGAAGAAGTTGCTCGGCGCGGCCGCCGCTGTCCATTGCTGGACTGCGAAGCGGATGCGCTCGCGCATCTTCGGCTCGGTGTCGAGCGCGTCGACCATTTCCTGCAGGTAGCGCGCGTTCAGCAGATACCACGCGGCGGTAAACGCATAGGCCGGCGTCTCGCTCCATGCTTCCGAGCTAAAACGCCGGTCCTTGAGTTCGGGCGCCTTGCTGGCCGACGTCGTGGCCTGCTGGATCAGATCCATCGCGTCGCGCGAATAACCGGTTTGCAGCTTCTGCAAACGCTCCGGCGGGATTGCGGCGACGGGAATGTTCAGAGCCGGAAAAGACGGCAGCGACGGTATCGCGCCGGCGGCCAGCTTGCTGAAGTCTGGCATGCCCGGAAACGGCGGCACAGGAGGGAAACCCGACGGAAAACCCGTCTGCGGCATGGAGGGAACCTGGAACGGTGCGCCGCCGGGCGGCACGCCGAACGAGCGCCATGCGCTCATCCAGGCGTCGAGGAATTGCTGCATGCCCGCGGCGGGCGACGCGCCGCTCGTACCGGCCTGCTGCGCTTGCTCCTTCGAGGAGTCCGTGCTGGGGGAGCCTGAGGAATGTGATGCTGCCATACCTGCTTTTGACCGGTGAGTCCTTGCGGACGGGTTGAGTGGCAGGTTCGTGCGCACGCGGCGATTGCTCGCGGCCTCGTCACGCCCTGTCCCATGAGACGAGGAGCTTGGGAGGAACATTCTTGCTCCCCATCACAAGGCATGTCAATGCTTGTTCCCGATTTTGCCGCAGTGCGATAGTTTTTTAATTATCGTTTTCCCTGTATGGCAAATCGCGCTTTTGCGAACCGACGATCGACGCCGCGGGCAAATAAAAAAGCGCCCGCGATGCATGGCCCTTAACGGACATTCATACGTTCTCCCGCCCGCCTTTCCCGCGGCCGATTTACGTCAGCCGCAAACCTTCCGGCAGCGCAACAAAAATGCGCGGCGCGGCACGCGGATAGCGTTTGTCCACGTTTGTCCACGTATCCGCATGAAGACTCGCAAACAGCGCGTGTCTTCATGCGGGTATATACGCCGCGCATCGATTGCGGATGGATTAATTAATTTTCAAACGTATGACGAGACGATACGGACACGCGCCGCGCGTCAATCGGCGAGTGTTTGCGCCTGATCGTCGAGCCAGATCAGCGCGGCCATGCGGCCCGTGTCGCGGTCGCGGCGATACGAATAGAAACGCTCGCGTTGCGTGACCGCGCAAAGGTCGCCGCCGCTCACGCGCGTCACGCCGAGGCGCTGCAAGCGCAGGCGCGCAAGCGCCGGCAGATCGGCGAGATATTTGCCGGGATTCACCGGATGCGCAACGAACGCATTCGCCGTTGCGTCGCGTTGCCCGCCGTCCGCGCCGCTCAAGAACGCATCACGCACGTCAGGGCCGACTTCGAACGCGTCCGGGCCGATCGACGGTCCGAGGTACGCGTGCAATGCGCCCGTCTCCACGCCGGCTAACGCCGCGACACGCCGCGCGGTCTGCTCGACGATGCCGGCCGCGAGTCCGCGCCAGCCGGCGTGTGCGGCGCCGACCGCGCGGCCCGCTTCGTCGCACAACAGCACCGGCATGCAATCGGCAACCATCACGACGCACACGGTGCCCGCGCGATCGGTGACGCTCGCGTCGGCGCGCGCCGGCGTGCCCTCCGCCCGGGCCTGCGCGAGAACATCCTCGGCGCGCACGATGCCGGCGCCGTGAATCTGCTCGAGCCACGCGGCTTCGCGAACGCCGGCCAGTGCGAGCAGCCGTGCGCGGTTGCTCGCGACCGCGGCCGGATCGTCACCGGTTTTCATGCCCAGATTGAGGCCGCCGGGCTGGTCCGCGCCATCCCGCCAACGGCCGAACGGCGCGGCGCTCACGCCGCCGTTGCGTGTGGTCACGAGCGCGCGCACGCGCGGCGACACGTTCCATGCGGGTTGCACGACATCGGCAAAACCCAGTTCCGGCAAAGCTGTGCTCATGCGTGATCGTCCTTGTCGTGGTCGTGGTCGTGGTCGTGGTCGCGGTCGTGGTCGTCGCGGTCGTTGTTTGCGGCGTCAGCCTCGTCGTAATCGTGGTCGTCGCCATCACCGCCGTCGAGCGATGCGTCGTATTCCTCGTCCTCGTAGTACGTGTCGTCGAATTCGCCCGCGTCGTCGCGGCCGAGACCGAGCGCTTCGGATAGCGCCTCGATGTCGGCCGGCACGCCGGCGCGCCATTGCATCGAGCGGCCGGTCTTCGGATGGATCAGCCCAAGCCGCCACGCATGCAGCGCCTGGCGCGCGAAACCGTCCGGCAGCGGCGTGACCGAGCGCTTGCCGCGCGCGCGCCCATACACGGGATCGCCGAGCAGCGGATGGCCGACGTGTGCGCAATGCACGCGAATCTGGTGCGTGCGGCCGGTTTCGAGATCGCAGTGAATCGCCGTGACCGGCTGACGCTGCCAGATCGCCGAATCGACGCGCCGGAAATGCGTGCGCGCCGGTTTGCCCGCCGCGCCCGTCACCACCGCCATGCGCGTGCGCTCGCGCGGATCGCGTCCAATTGGCGCGTCGATCGTGCCTTCCTCGGGCATGTTGCCCCACACGAGCGCAAGATAGCGGCGCTTGACCGTGCGCGCCTGCAACTGGCGCACGAGGTCGGTCTGCGCTTCGAGCGTGCGCGCGACCACCATGAGCCCCGAGGTCTCCTTGTCGAGCCGGTGCACGATGCCCGCGCGCGGCAGGCCGGCCGCGGCCTCGCCATAGCGGTGCAGCAGGCCGTTCAGCACCGTGCCGCTCCAGTTGCCGGCCGCCGGATGCACGACCATGCCGGCCGGCTTGTTGATGACGACGAGCGTGTCGTCTTCGTAGACGATCTCGAGCGGCACCGGTTCGGGCGTGAAGGCGAGCTGCTCGGGCAGCAGATCGGGCACGAGTTCGATCGTGGCGCCCAGCGGCACCGGCTGGCGGATCTTCGCCGGCTTGCCGTCGACGCACACGCGCCCGGCCTCGATCCAGCTTTGCAGACGGCTGCGCGAAAACTCCGGAAACACTTTCGCGAGCACCTTGTCGAGGCGCTCGCCGGCGAGCTCGTCAGGCGCGACGACCGCGCGCGGGCTCTCGTCCGCTATGCGGTTCGGCACGATGGCCGCTGCGGCGCCGGTGGCCACCCCAGTGGCCGCCCCGGCCGCAGACGCCTGCGCGCCAGCCGCCACGGGCGTGTCGCCGCCGAAATCGTCGTCGAGGGAATCGGTGTCCAACGCGTCGGCGGGGTCGGCGCTTACGCTATAATCTTCGTTGCTATTCCCGGCGCCTGCGGTGCCTGGAGTATTTGAGCGGGTCATTGAGTCTGGGTCACCTGGACGTAAAGCTAGACTGGAAAATGCGAGCCTTGAACACCATCACTGAAGCGGCGCTCAATTTGGCGGCCATCAAGAAGGCGGCCCGGAAAGTGGCCGGATACGTTGCGTGCGCCGCGGCCGTCGTCGCTGTCGCGGCTTGCCACGGCCTGCCGGAGAAAACCGACGAAACGGCAACGTGGAATAACAACAAATTATATACGGAGGCGAACGACGCCTTGTCCGGTAATGACTGGGGCAAGTGCGCGAAGTACTTCGAAATGCTCGAGGGCCGCGACCCGTTCGGCCACTTCGCGCAGCAGGCGCAGATCAACGTCGCGTACTGCAACTGGAAAGACAACGAAAACGCCGCCGCCGACCAGGCCATCGACCGCTTCATCCAGCTGCACCCGGATCACCCGGACATCGCCTACGCGTACTACCTGAAGGGCATGATCCACTTCAACGACGACCTCGGTCTGTTCGGCCGCTTCTCCGGCCAGGACATGAGCGAGCGCGATCCCAAGTCGCTGCGCGAGTCGTATGACGCGTTCAAGATAGTGGTGGACCGCTTCCCGAACAGCAAGTACGCGCCGGACGCCGCGCAACGCATGCGCTACATCGTGAACGCGCTGGCGTCGCACGAGGTTCACGCGGCGGACTACTACTACCGGCGCGGCGCCTACGTCGCGGCGATCAACCGCGCGCAACTGGCGCTGCGCGAATACAAGAACGCACCGGCTATCGAAGACGCGCTGCACATCATGGTGCTGTCGTACGAGAAGCTGAACCAGCCGCAACTCGCCGACGACACGCGCCGCGTGCTTGCCGGCACCTTCCCGGACAGCCCGTACATCACGGGCCGCGCGCGGCCCGGCACGCAGAAGTCGTGGTGGCAGTTCTGAGCCGCGCCACGTACTGAAAATACTGAAAATTCAGCCTGAAATAAAAAAACGCCACGACCTCGAAATCGTGGCGTTTTTTTCACCTCCGCAGATCCGCGCTTTCGCGCATCGGCGCCGTTTCCGTTTACCCGAAACGCCCGCCGCTCAGCCGCAGGCGCCGCGCCCCACGCGTCAATCCCGCTCGAACAACGCAATCGACTCCACGTGCGACGTGTGCGGGAACATGTTCACGACACCTGCGCCCACGAGCCGGTAGCCGGCCTCGTGCACGAGCAGGCCCGCATCGCGCGCGAGCGTCGCCGGCGCGCACGACACGTAGACGATACGCTTCGGCAGCGGCCCGTCGCCGCTCTGCGCGATCTCCGCCAGCGCCTTCGCGACCGCGAGCGCGCCTTCGCGCGGCGGGTCGATCAGGAACTTGTCGAAGTGACCGAGCGCGCGCATGTCGTCGGCGGTGACTTCGAACAGATTGCGGCACGCGAACGACGTATGAGCGGCGACGCCATTTAACCCGGCGTTCTCGAGCGCACGCCCGGTTAGCACCTCGCTGCCCTCGATGCCGACCACTTCCCGCGACACCCGCGCGAGCGGCAGCGTGAAGTTGCCGATCCCGCAGAACAGATCGAGCACGCGGTCCGTGCGCGCCGGCGCGAGCAGGCGCAGCGCGCGGCTCACCAGCACGCGGTTGATCGCGTGATTGACCTGCGTGAAGTCGGTCGGCTTGAACGGCATGCGGATGCCGTATTCCGGCAGCGTGTAATCGAGTTGCACGTCGAGCGGATAGAACGGCGTAACCGTGTCTGGGCCACCCGGCTGCAACCAGAACTGCACCTTGTGCTCGTCCGCGAAATCGCGCAGCACCTGTTCGTCCGCGGCGGTGAGCGGCTCGAGGTTGCGTATGACGAGCGCCGTGACCGAGGAGCCGACTGCGAGCTCGATCTGCGGCATGCGGTCGTAGATCGACAGCTTGCGCACCATGAAGCGCAGCGGCATCAACATCGCCGACACATGCGGCGGCAGCACTTCGCAGGTTTTCATGTCCGCGATATAGCTGCTCTTCTTCTCGTGAAAACCGATTCGCATGCCGCCGCGCTCCGGCAGATAACGCACCGCGAGACGCGCGCGATAGCGATAGCCCCAGGACGGCCCGTGAATCGGCCGGAACACCGTTTCGGGGCGCAGCTTCGCGAGACGCTGCAGATTGTCCTCGAGCACGCGCTGCTTGACCGCGATCTGTGCGCGCATGTCGAGATGCTGCATCGAGCAGCCCCCGCAGATATCGAAGTAGCTGCATTTCGGCGTGGTGCGGATCACGCTTTCGCGGAACACCTGCACGACTTCGGCCTGCTCGAATTTCGGCTTGCTGCGATGCGTCGTATAGCTGACGCGCTCGCCCGGCAACGCGCCTTCGACGAAGATCACCTTGCCTGGCGTGCCGTCTTCATTTTCGATGCGGCCCACGCCGCGTGCTTCCATGTCGAGCGAAACGATTTCGATGACCGGTTCGTTACCGGTAATGACGAGCGCGGACGCCGGGGCGGGCGCCTTGGAATGCTTCGATGAACGCCGCGGCGAGCGACGATGGGGGGCAGTTCGGGACACCTGCGACTTCCTGACAGACTGTGGGGAAAGGCGAGATTGTAGACGAAGCGCCGGGCCTACCTGCGATCGGAAGCGGCGCGGCCGCGCGCGCCGGAGAAATTACCGCTCGAATTACCGCTTGAATGACCGCGCAAACACAGCGCGCACATTCAGTGCGCAGGGCCGGCGCGTCAACTTACTGCTCGAACGCCGCCAGATACTCGGCCCACTGCGGGGCGGTTTCGAGCGCGAGCGCGTTCTTGACGAGGTTGATCTCGTCAGCATACTCCGACGGCGAAAACCCGCCGCGCATCAACTGGAAGCGGCAATACAGCAGGTACGTGTTGACGACGTCGGTCTCGCAGTAATTGCGGATTTCCTCGATGCGCCCTTGCTGGAACGCCTGCCACACCTGGCTGCCGTCCATGCCCATCTTGCCCGGAAAACCGCACATTTTCGCGAGCGCGTCGAGCGGCGCGTTGGCGCGTGCCTGGTACATGGCGAGCACGTCCATGAGGTCCGTGTGGCGCGCGTGATAGCGGCTGATGTAGTTGTTCCACTTGAACTCGCGGTCGTCCTCGCCGACGTCCCAGAACCGGTAGGCGGGAATGCCATTGACGAGCGCGCGGTAGTTGAGCACCGGCAGATCGAAACCGCCGCCGTTCCACGACACGATCTGCGGCGTGTACTTCTCGATCACGCGATAAAACGACTGCACGAGCACCGCTTCGCCGTCCTGCGGCGTGCCGAGCGAGCGCACGCGAAAACCGTTGTTGTCGCGAAACACGCAGGAAATTGCCGCGACCCGTTGCAGGTGATGCGGCAGGAAATCGCTGCCGGTTTTTTCGCGGCGCGCGGCGAACGCATGTTCGGCGACTTCGGCGTCGCTCATCGACGCGGGCAAATCTTCAAGGCGGCGAATACCGGCGACATCGGGAATCGTCTCGATGTCGAAAACAAGAATCGGTGTCATCAGATTACAGAACGGCGTCTTTGCGGACACCGTTGGAGGCGAAGAAGCGCTTTAGCCGCACCAGCGCTTCCTGTTGGATCTGGCGCACACGCTCGCGCGTGAGGCCCATTTCGTCGGCCAGTTCCTCGAGCGTGGCGGGCTCGATGTGATTCAGGCCGAAGCGGCGTTCGATCACATGACGGTGCTTGTCCGACAGACGCGCGAGCCACGCGCGCGTGAGCGTTTCGAGTTCGCGATGCTGCACCTCGGCATCGGGCGACTGGCTCTGATCGTCGGACAGCAGATCGAGCAGGCTGCTCGCCGGGTCGAGATCGAGCGGCGCGTCGAGCGAGGCCGTGTGCTCGTTCAGCGCAAGGATGTCGGTGACTTCGTCGGTGGTCTTGCCGGTCAGATAGGCGATGTCGTCGATGCTCGCGTCGCGCCGCTCGGCGGCCTCGCCGGAATTCATCGAGTTCTTTTCCAGATGGCGCTTCGCGCGCAACACCTGGTTGAGCTCGCGAATCACGTGCACGGGCAAGCGCACCGTGCGCGCCTGATTCATGATCGCGCGCTCGATGCTCTGGCGGATCCACCACGTCGCGTAAGTCGAGAAACGGAAGCCGCGCGTCGGGTCGAATTTTTCGATCGCGTGCATGAGGCCGAGGTTGCCCTCCTCGATCAGATCGAGCAGCGGCACGCCGCGATTCAGATAACCTTTCGCAATACTGACCACGAGCCGCAGATTGCGCTCGATCATCACCTGCCGCGCCTCGAACTCCCCCGCCTTGGCAAGGCGCGAATACTTCTGCTCTTCCTCGACGGTGAGGAGCGGCTTCACGCTGATGCGATTCAGGTAGTGCTGGATTGTGTCGGCCGTGAGTTCGGCCTGCAGGAGCGCGCGGAAATCGTCGGCGTCGGGCACCGCTTCGCTCGCCGAGCCTTCGCGCGTGTCGGCGCCCTCGCTGTCGTCGAGCTCGCGCTCTTCCACGACCTCGTCTTCCACTTCCGAAGCGCCGCTTTCGTCCACTGCGGCGGACGTGACTTGGCTGGTCGTCTCAGACTCGGCTTGCGGCGGGCGGCGCTTCGATTTCGGCATGGTCGTATCGCTTATTGCGGCGGCAAATACTTCAGTGGGTCGACAGGTTTGCCCTGCCGGCGAACTTCGAAATGCAACATCACGCGGTCGGAATCGCTATTGCCCATCTCGGCGATCTTCTGCCCTTTTGTTACCGCGTCCCCCTCTTTTACCATCAAAGTACGGTTGTGTGCATACGCGGTGAGATAAGTTGCATCATGCTTGATGATAATGAGATTGCCGTAACCACGCAGCCCATTTCCGGCGTAGACGACGCGGCCGTCGGCGGAGGCTTTCACCGGATCGCCCGCGGCGCCGCCGATGTTGACACCTTTGTTTGTCGAATCATTAAACGTGTTGAGCAGCGGGCCGCGCACCGGCCATGCGAACGCGATGTTGCCCGCCGCGGCGCCGCCCGTATCGCTTGCCGCACCCGCGGTGGCGGGCGGTATTGCCGCCGCGCCGTTCGGGGTCGCGCCGTTCGGAGCCGCACCGTTGGTGGCCGCGCCATAGAGCGGCGGCATCGCGGCGCCGACCGCGGCCGGCGCGTTGTTGAGCGGCGCGCTTTGCACCGCCCCGCCATTGCCGATCGGCGCAGTCGCCACGCCCGGCGTCATTGCAGCGGTATTCGCACCGGGCGGCACGACGCGCAGCAACTGATCGACCTCGATCTGGTTCGGGTTGGTCAGATTGTTCCACGTCGAAATGTCGCGGTAATTCTGGCCATTCTCGAGCGCAATCCGGTACAGCGTGTCGCCCGGCTTCACACGATAGTAGCCGGGCGGCGGCGGGCCGAGCGGCACGGCCGGCTGCGCCGCGCCCTGCCCCGTGGCGAGCGTGCCGCCGCTGGAGAGGTCAACGACGGGCGCCTGGTCGAGCCGGGAGGCACACGCCGTCATCAACAGGGACAAGGCAAGCACGCACACGCTGCGCTGGGTTACGGTCATGGGGGAATTCGGGGTGGTTCTCTGCATCGCGCGCAACATACTCATCGGTGTCAAATCACTCCGGATTTTAAGGGTACAAAGAAAACGCGATCAAGCTGCGCCTCGCGCCACTGTGCGGGCCCGAGGCGCTCGACCAGCGTCAGCACCTGGCTTTGTCCTTCCTGCGAGCCGACCGGCGCAACCAGACGCCCGCCGATCGCGAGCTGTTCGAGCAGCGCCTGCGGCACGTCGAGCCCCGCGGCGGCAATCACGATCGCGTCGAACGGCGCCGCCGACGGCAAGCCGAGCCGCCCGTCGCCGTAATGCAGCCGGATATTCGGAATGCGCAGCGGACGCAGATTCGTCTTCGCGCGTTCGGACAGCGGCTTGATGCGTTCGATCGAATAAACCTCGCGCGCGACCCGGCTCAGCACCGCCGCCTGATAGCCGC
Source organism: Paraburkholderia susongensis (assembly GCF_900177725.1). Classification (GTDB taxonomy): domain Bacteria; phylum Pseudomonadota; class Gammaproteobacteria; order Burkholderiales; family Burkholderiaceae; genus Paraburkholderia; species Paraburkholderia susongensis. The sequence goes on from NZ_FXAT01000002.1 coordinate 428,485, forward strand.
AACCGGTGCCGATTTCGAGCACGTTGTTCAGCGCGCGTCCGGCCGCCGCCAGCTCGATCATCCGCGCGACTACCGAGGGCTTGGAGATCGTCTGGTGATGGCCGATCGGCAGCGCGGCATCTTCGTACGCCTGGGCCGCGAGACCCGGGTCGACGAACATGTGGCGCGGCACCGCCGCCATCGCGTTCAGCACGCGCTGATCGGTCACGCCGTTGGCACGCAGGCGTTCGACCATCCGTTCGCGAACCCGTTCCGAGGTCAGCGCCAATGCGCCGCCCGGCGCGCCGCTCATTGCGCTACCGAGTGCGCCACTGAGCGCGCCGCCCAATGCGCCGCTCGTTACGCCATTCGATGCGCCATTGAACGCGGCGTTCGGTGCGGCACTGCGATCGCCGGCGCGCGGCGCCGATTTCGCGCTCTGCCGCGGCTGCGTTTGCGACGACGCGGCGCGCGCGCTCTGCCCGGGCGCGTGCGCCGCCGATCTGGCCGGTTTGACAGGCGGCTTCACCGCTTGCTTGACGGACTGCCGCCCCGAACCGGCGGCCGGCGCATTCACCAATGCCCGCGCAACCGGCGCGGCCTGCGGTTTCGGCGGCAGCACACCCGGCAAACCGCCTGACGAGCCCGCCGATCCGCTCTGCGCCTTCGCCTGGGGAATCACCTGGAAGCGGGCCGCCGACGCGTTCTGCGCGGACGCGGGCGGCTTCGTCTGGGCCCGCGCCGCCGAACCGCCCGTCGTCTGCTTCGCCGGCTGCTGGCGTGCATTGAGCGCCGCGCTTGCCGCAATCGCGGCCGCGCGCATTTCGCCTGGACGCCCTTCGGGCCGGCGCGGTTCGCGCACCAGATCCTCGAGGCCGAGCGGAAAGCGCCTCGTGCGCTCGCTGGTCATGAAGCGCTGCTGCCGGCGCGCAGCCAGTCGCGCGCCGCGGGCAGCATTTGCGTATGGGTCAGATCGAGCTGCAGCGGCGTGATCGACACGGCGCCGTTGGCGACCGCGTGAAAATCGGTGCCTTCGCTCGCGTCGCGCGCGCCGCCCGCCGCGCCGATCCAGTAGATCGGCTCGCCGCGCGGATTGGTCTGGCGGATCACCGGCTGCGACGGATGCCGTTTGCCGAGCCGCGTGATCTGCCAGCCGCGCAACTCTTCGTACGGCAAGTTAGGAATATTGACGTTCAGCAGCGGATGCCCCGGCAACGGCCGCTCGAGATAATGCGCGACGATTTCTGCGGCGACGCGGGCCGCATCTTCGAGATGTACCCAGTCCTTGTCGACGAGCGAAAACGCGATGGCCGGCACGCCGAACATGATGCCTTCGGTGGCGGCCGCGACGGTGCCCGAGTACAGTGTGTCGTCGCCCATGTTCTGGCCGTTGTTGATGCCTGACACCACGAGATCCGGCGTATGGTCGAGCATGCCGGTCAGCGCGATGTGCACCGAGTCGGTCGGCGTGCCGTTCACGTAGTAGAAACCGTTGGCCGAACGCAGAACCGAAAGCGGTCGCCACAGCGTCAGGGAGTTCGACGCGGCGCTGCAATTCTGCTCGGGCGCCATCACGGTGACGTCCGCGATCGGCTTGAGCGCTTCATGAAGCGCGGCCAGGCCCGGCGCCAGATAACCGTCGTCATTGCTGAGTAGGATTCGCATGCGGCGATTGTAACCGAGGAAAGATGGCACGCGAACGACATGGCCGGCGCGCTTGCGTAGCAGACCAAACGCGCATGCGGACACTCATGCGGGAACTGATCTGGGCACCGATGCGGGCACGTGTTTTTCGAGCGTGCGGAGGCTGCGCGGGCGTGTTTCATGCAACCGCACCGCGATAAATCGCACGGTCGTGCGGATTGATTTACACTCAAAATCGTTGCAAAACCTAACCGAGATGGAGACACGATGCGTGCGATTCGCTGCAAACAATACGGGCCACCCGAGAGCCTCACCGTCGACAACCTGCCGGACCTCGAACCGCCGCCCGGCCACGTCGTGATCGACGTCAAGGCGGCCGCCGTCAATTTCCCCGACGTGCTGATCATCGAGAACAAATATCAGTTCAAGCCGCCGCTGCCGTTCACGCCGGGCTCGGAAGCCGCGGGCGTCGTGCGCGCAGTGGGCGAAGGCGTCACGCACCTCAGGCCGGGTTCGCGCGTGGCCGCGTTCACCGGCTCGGGCGGCTTCGCCGAACAGGCGCTCGCGCCCGCCGCGGCCTGCGTGCCGCTCGAGGACGACGTGCCGTTCGAACTCGCGGCGGCCTTCACGCTCGCGTACGGCACCTCGCATCACGCCGTGGTCGATCGCGGCGCGTTGCAGCCCGGCGAGACGATGCTCGTGCTCGGCGCGGCCGGCGGCGTCGGGCTCGCAGCGGTGGAGATCGGCAAGGCGCTCGGCGCGCGCGTGATCGCGGCGGCATCGAGCGACGAAAAGCTCGCGACCTGCGTCGAGCATGGCGCGGATGCCACGATCAACTACGCCACCGAGGATCTGCGCGAGCGCATCAAGGCGCTCACCGACGGCAAGGGCCCGGACGTGATCTACGACCCGGTCGGCGGCGTTTATGCGGAGCCGGCGTTTCGCAGCATCGGCTGGCGCGGGCGCTATCTCGTCGTCGGCTTCGCGAACGGCGAGATTCCGAAGCTGCCGCTCAATCTGATGCTGCTCAAGGGCGCGAGCGTGGTCGGCGTGTTCTGGGGCGACTTTGCCAGGCGCGAGCCGCAGCGCAATCACGCGGCGTTCGAGCAGATGACCGGCTGGATTCGCGAGGGCAAGCTCAAGCCCTACGTGTCGGCCCGCTATTCGCTCGACGACACCGGCCGCGCGCTGCGCGACATGGCCGAGCGGCGCGTGATCGGCAAGGTGGTGATTACGCCGTAACGCGAAACGAAAAACGGCGCGGAGTCTGAAAGCTGTTTTCAGATTCCGCGCCGTTTGTTTTTCTGCGGCCGTTGTGCGTGTTTCCTTTCGCCTCGTCCTTCCGCGCATCTTTACCGCCGTGCGCGCGCTTCAGCGCCCTCTACCCCTCGCCCGCCTGCTTCGCACTCACAGCTTCTCGACATCTCCCGTGCGCGGCTGCCACTTCATCAGCCTGCGCTCCGCGAGCCCGACGATCGCATCGAGAATCAGCGCGAACGCGGTCAGCACCAGAATCCCCGCGAATACGGTGTTGATGTCGAACGTGCCTTCGGCCTGCAGGATCAGATAACCGACGCCACGCGCAGAACCGAGATACTCGCCCACCACCGAGCCCACGAACGCAAGCCCGACCGACGTATGCAGGCTCGAAAACACCCAGCTCATCGCGCTCGGCAGATAGACGAAGCGCAGCAGCTGCTTGCGGTTCGCGCCGAGCATGCGCGCGTTCGCGAGCACGACCGGGCTGACTTCCTTCACGCCCTGATAGACGTTGAAGAACACAATAAAGAACACGAGCGTGACGCCGAGCGCCACCTTCGACCAGATCCCGAGCCCGAACCACACGCCGAAGATCGGCGCGAGAATCACGCGCGGCATCGAGTTCGCGGCCTTCACGTACGGATCGAAGAGCGCGCTCGCCACCGGCGCGAGCGCGAGCCACAGACCGACGCCGAGCCCGATCGCGGTGCCGAGCACGAACGCGAGCACGGTCTCGACGAGCGTGATCCACAGGTGCAGATAGATTTCGCCGCCCGTGAACCACTCCCAGATCCGCTGCAGCACTTTCTGCGGTTCGCCGAAGAAGAAAGCGGCTTTGTTCGGATCGTCGAAATAGAACGGCGGCAGGAGCGTCGGGCTCGTCAGCACATACCAGAGCACGAAGCACAGCACGAGCAGCAGCCATTGCCAGATCACCAGATTCGCCCGGCTCGGGCGCAACGTCTTCCACATGACTTGGTTTGCCTTGGATTGATGGACGCGTCTTCCTGTTTTCCTGCTCATGCGCCCGCACGCACGCGGGCGCGGCGCAACCAGCGCAGTCGGCGCGCGTTAAACAGCGGTCAGTTGCTGCCGATAACCCTTGAGCACTTCATCGCGCAACACGCTCCAGATCTGCGCATGCAACTCGACGAAACGCGGATGCGCGCGAATTTCGGCAACGTCGCGCGGACGCGGCAGATCGATCCTGAATTCGCCGATAGGATGCGTGCCCGGCCCCGCCGACAGCACCACGACCCGGTCCGACATCGCGATCGCTTCGTCGAGATCGTGCGTGATGAAGAGCACCGCCTTGCGCTTCGCGGCCCACAGCTCGAGCAGCTCGTTTTCCATGAGCTGGCGCGTCTGAATATCCAGCGCGGAAAACGGCTCGTCCATCAGGATGATGTCGGGGTCGAGAATCAGCGTCTGCGCCATCGCGACGCGCTTGCGCATGCCGCCCGAGAGCTGATGCGGATAGCGGTCGCCGAAACCGCCTAGGCCGACGCGCTTCAACCATTCGTCGGCTTGCGCGCGCGCTTCGGCAGGCGGCACGCCGTGAAACGACAGACCGGCCATCACGTTGTCGATGGCCGAGCGCCACGGCATCAGCGCATCGGCCTGGAACATGTAGCCCGCGCGCCGGTTCAGGGCGTTCAGCGGCTCGCCGAACACGCTGACCGTGCCCGCCGACGGTTGCAGCAGTCCCGCGCCGATGTTCAGCAGCGTGGACTTGCCGCAGCCGGTCGGACCGACCACCGAGACGAACTCGCCCGGCTCGATGCGCAGCGTGGTGTCCTTGACCGCTGTGTAGCGCTGCGCGCGATTGTCGCGCGCGGCGAACGTGCAGGTGATGTTTTCGAGCGCCAGGGCGGCAACGGTCATCGTTCGGCTCGCTTCGGAGATCGGGTTCGAGTTTCGGGGGGGAAAGGTCGCAGGGCGGGCGCTGAGGCGGACGCGGCGAGTCGTCCTGCCCGCGCCGCTCCCGATGCGCTTGCGCGCCGCTTCGTTTATGCCTTGACGGTTGCCAGCGCCTTCTTCACGAAGTCGTTGGTCCACGTCTTCGATAGATCGATCTGCGCGTTCTGCACGACCGGATCGAACGCCTTCAGCGTCTTCAGCGACGTCGCGGGACCGTCGGCGGGCATCAGGCCGTCGGGCGACATCGCTTCACGCACGTGCTGCCATGCATCGAGATACAGCGCGCGGTCGCCGAGCAGGTAGCTCTCCGGCACCGTGTTGATGAGTTCGCTGCCGCCCGCCGATTGCAGCCACTTGAGTGCGCGCACCATCGCATTGGTGAGCGCCTGCGTGGTGTTCGGGTTCTTCGTGATGAACGCCTGCGACGCGTACAGACAGCCCGCCGGCATGTCGCCGCCGAACACGCTGTGCGTATCGGCGAGCGTGCGCGTATCCGAGACGACGCGCACGTCGCCCGCGCGCTCGAGGCGCGTGACGACCGGATCGAGATTGGCGATCGCGTCGATCTGCCCGGACTGCAACGCGGCAATCGCACCCGCGCCCGCACCCACGCCGATGAACGCAACGTCTTTCGGACTGAGCCCCGCTTTCGCGAGCACGAAGCTCGCCATGATCGACGTCGACGAACCCGGCGCGGTGACGCCGATCTTCTTGCCCTTCAGATCGGCGATCGACTTGTAGTTCGGCATCGTCTTCTTCGAGACCGCGAGCACGATCTGCGGCGCGCGCCCCTGCAGCACGAATTCGCGGAAATACTGCTTTTGCGCCTGCAACAGCAGCGTGTGCTCGAATGCGCCGGAGACCACGTCCGCACTGCCGCCGACCGCCGCCTTGAGCGCCTGCGAGCCGCCGGCGAAATCCGAGATCTCGACCTCGAGCCCTTCGTCCTTGAAGTAGTTGCGGCGCTCGGCAATCGTGAGCGGCAGGTAGTAGAACAGATTCTTGCCGCCGACCGCGATCGCCACCTTGGCGGTTTCAGGTTTGCCCTGCGCGAAAGCGAGCGGCGTGGCGGCGAGCGTGGCGCCCGCGAGCGCGACGCCGCCGGCAAGGAAGGTTCTGCGTTGCATGGTCTGTAGTCTCCAGATTTTTGTTGTCCGGTTTTTTGCGGCGCCGGTCTTTGTGTCGGTCGTTGTGTCGGTCTCTTTGTGTCGCTTTTCGTACCGTTCTTTACACCGTTCCGTGCGCCGTTTTTTGCACTGCTTTTTGCGCTGTTTTTCGCACTGTCTTTCGCACTGCTCCGTGGCGTGCGCGTCAGACTATCTGTTGCGCGTGCAGCCTTGCAATGTCGTCAGCATCATAACCTAGCGATTGCAGGACTTCATCGGTATGTTCACCCAGTTCGGGGCCGAGCCAGCGCGTCTCGCCGGGCGTCGCGGAGAGCTTCGGCGTGACCGCCGGCAGCGTGATCTCGCGGCCGTCCTGCCACTTGAAGCGCTGGATCATCTGCCGCGCGATGAACTGCGGATCGGTGAACATGTCCGCCACGCTATAGATGCGGCCCACCGGCACGTCGGCCGCGTTGAGCACGGCGAGCGCTTCATCGATCGTGCGCGTGGCAAGCCATGCGGCGATCGCGGCGTCGATTTCCCGCGTGCGGGGCACACGTCCGTCGTTGTGCGTGAGCGCCGGGTCGTTCGCGAGATCGTCGCGTTCGATCGCGATCATCAGGCGCTTGAAAATCGGATCGCTATTGCCGCCGATCACGATGCTGCCGTCGCGGCACGGATACGTGTTCGACGGCACGATGCCCGGCAGCGACGCGCCGGTGCGCTCGCGCACCATGCCGTACACGCCGTATTCGGGCACCACGCTTTCCATCATGTTGAAGACGGCCTCGTACAGCGCGACGTCGACGACCTGCCCTTTGCCGCCGTTCACCTGTTTGTGATGCAGCGCCATCAGCGCGCCGATCACGCCGTGCAGCGCCGCGATCGAATCGCCGATCGAAATGCCGATGCGCGGTGGCGGCAAATCCGGATAGCCGGTGATATGACGCAGGCCGCCCATCGACTCGGCGATCGCGCCGAAGCCGGGCCGGTCGCGATACGGACCCGTCTGCCCGTAGCCGGACAGACGCACCATCACGAGGCCGGGGTTTTCAGCGGACAGCACGTCGTAGCCGAGGCCGAGCTTTTCGAGCAGCCCGGGGCGGAAATTCTCGACGACGATATCGGCCTCTTTCGCGAGGCGCCGCACGATCTCCTTGCCCTCTTCGGCTTTGAGGTTGATCGTGACGGACTTCTTGTTGCGCGCCTGCACGGCCCACCACAGCGAGGTGCCGCCGACTTCCGGATACAGCTTGCGCCACTTGCGCAGCGGATCGCCGCCCTTGGGGTCTTCGATCTTGATGACCTCGGCGCCGAATTCACCAAGAAAACGCGCGGCGAACGGACCGGCGATCAGCGTGCCGAGTTCGAGCACCTTGACGCCGGCGAGCGGGCCGGGGTTCGCGCTTTGAGTTTGGCTTTGGGTTTGACCTTGAGTTTGGCCTCGGGTTTGACCTCGGGTTTGACCTGGATCCTGGCCTTCGCGTCGAGGCGCGTTGCTCGTGCCTGATTCGGGGATGGCGCTCATGGGTCTCCTTATCTTCGATTTGCTTCAAACTTCCACGACGAGCGAGCCGTACAGGGCTCACCCAAGGCCTGCCCAGCGCTCATTCAGCGCTCATTCAGAACTCGCGCGCTTCCAACTCAGATGGCACGGCTTGATTCCAGCCCTCGTGCGCCCGCCGATGAGATCGGCGGCCAAGCTGCCCGCAGCAAAAGAGCCCACTCGCCACGGCATCGCGAAATCGCGCCGCGCTACATCGAGCGGCGGTCGAGCATCGCGCGTGCGATCGTGCCGGCGTCGACATACTCGAGTTCGCCGCCCACCGGCACGCCGCGCGCGAGACGCGTGACCGCGAGCCCGCGCGCCTTGAGCGTCTGCCCGAGGTAATGCGCGGTGGCTTCGCCTTCGTTGGTGAAATTGGTGGCGAGCACGACTTCCTTGACGATGCCATCCGACGCGCGCTTCACGAGCCGGTCGAAATGGATCTCCTTCGGGCCGATGCCGTCGAGCGGACTCAGGCGCCCCATCAGCACGAAATAGAGGCCGCGATAGGTCATCGTCTGTTCGAGCATGATCTGGTCGGCCGGCGTCTCGACGACGCACAGCAGCGACGGATCGCGCTCTTCATCGAGGCAGACTTCGCAGATCTGCGCTTCGGTAAACGTGTTGCACTTTTCGCAGTGACGCAGATGCTCGGTGGCGAACAGCAGCGAGCGGCCGAGTTTTTCGGCGCCTTCGCGATCGTGCTGCATCAGGTGATACGCCATGCGTTGCGCGGACTTGGGCCCGACACCGGGCAGCGCGCGCAGCGCTTCGACGAGCGCCGACAAGGCGGAAGGTTGTTTCATGCGGATCGGCGTCGAAGTGGATGGTACGCGGTGGGCGAATCGAAAAACGGCGAACGCTGCTCGAACGTGCTTTAGCGCGATCGTGGCGTCTACCGCATCGGTCGCATCTGCGGCGCCTGCAACGTCCAGCGTCGGCTGGCATTTTCACGCTCGGCCTGCACTGCGGCGCCACGGGTGTTTCCAGCATCTGCGGCTTGCACGCGTCGCGTGCCGGCTCAGCGCCTGCGTTCGCACCGCGGCGATGACCGCCGCGGCATTCGCTCTCGTTGCGGCCAGTTCAGAACGGCAGCTTGAAGCCCGGCGGCAACGGCAGGCCCGCGGTCATGCCGCCCATTTTTTCCTGAGCGGTCGCCTCGGCCTTGCGCACGGCGTCGTTGAACGCTGCGGCGACGAGGTCTTCCAGCATGTCCTTGTCGTCGGAGAGCAGGCTCGGGTCGATCGACACGCGGCGCACGTCGTTCTTGCAGGTCATCGTCACCTTCACGAGACCGGCGCCCGACTGGCCCTCGACTTCGATCAGCGCGAGCTGCTCCTGCATCTTCTTCATGTTTTCCTGCATCTGCTGGGCTTGCTTCATCAGCCCGGCGAGTTGGCCCTTCATCATGGACATGCTCCTTCTAGATAGCTTGAAATCTGGACATCGGCGCCGCGGTGCGACGACGCCGCGAAATAGCGGATCAGTGGGCCGGCGCCGCGCCGTTCGGGGCGGCGTCCGGGGTAATCGGGCGGATCGAACCGTCGACGATGCTCGCGCCGAACTCGCGGATCAGCGACTGCACGAACGGATCGGCGCGAATCTCGCGCTCGGCCTCCTGCTGACGCTGCGCGCGCACGGCGGCATCGTGCGCGGCGGCGGTGCGGCGCGCCGGGCCGACTTCGACCTGCACATCGACGCTCCGGCCGAGCCGTTCGATGAGCGCGGCCTTCAGTTTAGCGACCTGCGACACTTCCGCGTATTGCGGCACCGGCACGTTGAGCTTGAGCGTGCTGCCGTCCAGCGCCATCAGTTCGCTGTTGAACGCGAGCTGGTACGAAATGCCCTTGAGCGGCAGATCGACCGCGAACGCGGGCCAGTCGCCGCTGAAGCCGAGTGAATCGAGCGGCACGGCGGGCGGCAGCGGACGCGTGTCGAGCGCTGGCGGCGTGGCGGCGGACCTGGCCGCCGTGGCGGCCGCGCGGTCCATGCGGACGTCGTCGGGACCGCGGTCGAACACCGGCACGTAGTTATCGTCCGGCGGGCCGAAATAGCCGTCGTCCGCGGCGGAGAGCGGGATGTAGTCGTCGGGCGGCATGTCGTCCCACGGCGGAACCGACGAGCCGTCCGGCTCCGTGGCGCTGCTGCGCGCAGGTGATGGCTGCGCGGCGGCGCCAGCGGAATCTGCTGCCGTATCTGCGGCATCCTGCGGCGCACGGCGGGGCGCGCCCGGCGTCGGCACCGGGACCACCACGCGCGGCGCGGCTGGTTTCGGCGTCGCGGGCGCGGCGCTGGGTTTGGCAGTGGCCGCAGACGCCGTTGCCGAACTCGCACGGTTGCGCTCCGAGGATACTTTGAGGCCGGCGTTGCGCAATACGTCGAGGGCGGCGCTTGCGCCGCCGGCGCGCCGTGGAGTGGAATCGGCTGGAGTTGGCGCAGTTGTCGAGGGTGGCTGTTCCGGCTCCTGCTCCTGCTCCTGCTCCGGCGATACGGCCTGCTGCGCGCGCGCCAGCGCGGCGGTTTCAGGCGCGGTCGGCGCGCTCTGCGCGGACGCAGATGCCGCATCGGCCAGTTCATTTGGCGCCGGTTCGTTCACGCGAGCGCCAGCAGCGTCTTCGTTCGCAGGCGCGTCTTCCCAGGGAGCCAACGGGCGCTCCGTAACGACAGGCGACGTATCGCCAGCGCATGCGGCCACCGCCGTCGCGCCATCCGAAGCCTGTGCCGGCTCGCTGACGGTTGCCGACTCGGCATCACGCGATTGCGGTGCTGCCGTATCTTGCGCGGTGTTGGCAGCCGCGCCAGCTGCGGGCTGCGCAATCGGCGCGGATTTCACCGCATCATCTCGATCCCTGGCTGCATCGGCAGTTTGAGTTCCACGCACCGGCGCGGCGGCGGGCATCGCATCGCGCGCGCTCGCGGCCGGCGCGGGCGAAGCCGCCCCGCCCACGATTGCCGTTGCGGACGACCCCGACAGCGCGCGTAGCGCGGCAACCGTCGGCGCGCCCGAGCGCTTCGCACCAGCCGCGCCCGCCTGCGAACCGGCGCCAGCCGTTCCGTCACCACCGCCACCACCATTAGGCGCCAGCTCGAACGCGAGCATGCGCAACAGCGTCATCGTGAAACCGGCGTATTCATCCGGCGCGAGGCCGAGTTCGCTACGGCCGATCGTCGCGATCTGATAGAACAGTTGCACCTGCTCGGGGCTCAGCGCATCTGCGAAGCGCCGCAGATCAGCCGCTTCCGGCCATTCGTCGAGCACCGATGACGGCGCGAACTGCGCCCACGCAATCCGGTGCAGCAAACTCGCGAGATCCTGCAAAGCCGTCGAAAACGACAGGCTGCGCAACGCCATCTCGTCGGCGATCGCGAGCACCGCCGCGCCGTCACCCTGCGCAAGTGCGTCGAGCAGCCGGATCAGATAGCTCTGGTCGAGTGCGCCGAGCATGCCGCGCACCGCGTCTTCGCTGACCTGGTTCGCCGAATAGGCGATCGCCTGGTCGGTCAGCGAGAGCGCGTCGCGCATCGAACCGTCGGCCGCACGCGCAAGCAGACGCAGCGCTTGCGCGTCGTACGGCACGTTTTCTTCACCGAGAATGCGTTCGAGATGCGAGACGATATGGCCGGCCGGCATCTGCTTCAGATTGAACTGCAGACAGCGCGACAGCACCGTGACCGGAATCTTCTGCGGATCGGTGGTCGCGAGAATGAATTTGACGTGCGGCGGCGGCTCCTCCAGCGTCTTCAGCATCGCGTTGAAGGCGTGGTTCGTGAGCATGTGCACTTCGTCGATCATGTAGACCTTGAAGCGCGCATCGACCGGCGCGTACACCGCGCGTTCGAGCAGCGCGGCCATTTCGTCGACGCCGCGATTGCTCGCCGCGTCCATCTCCACGTAATCGACAAAACGCCCTTCATCGATCTCGCGGCACGCGCGGCACACGCCGCACGGTGTCGAGGTCACACCGGTCTCGCAGTTCAGCGCCTTGGCGAAGATGCGCGACAGCGTGGTCTTGCCGACACCGCGCGTGCCTGTAAACAGATAGGCATGATGCAGGCGGCCACCGTCGAGCGCGTGGGTGAGCGCGCGCACCACGTGCTCCTGTCCGACGAGCGAAGCGAAATCCTTCGGCCGCCATTTGCGTGCGAGAACTTGATAGGTCATCGGGAAATTGTATCAGTAACAATGGCGCGGAAAACCGATTCGGGATGAAGCGCGAACGCGTGTTGCCGCTTCCCTGGAACAGCCTGACGGGCCATCGCGGAAAACCTGTGACATTCACGATGGCAGCCTTGATGACAGCGGTGGTGAACTGCGAGGCGACATGCGGTGATGCGCGCGAGTCGACCGCGTCGACGCCCCGGTGGAACACGACGAACGATCAGAATGAAAGCCGGAAAAATGGCTGCGGAGAAACCGCGAAGAAAACAACTGGGGGAAACAGAAGAGGAAGGTGACGAGCCCGACCCTCGGCACTGGCGGAAAACGGCTGTGGCTGCTTCGTTCCCGACCTGACCAGGTTGACCATCCCGCCATGCGAGGAGGCCCGTCACGAAACATTCTATCATTGCCTGGCGCATCGCGCGACTGTTAATACGAGCAAAACGTAATCGACGCTCCGGATCGCACACCTTTGCCCTTCTTCGCGCGCCGCTCGCCATCTTCCTCGCATCCACCGGAACGCACGCCGAAGCCACCCCGCCCAGCGCACTTGACTTCGCCCCGCGCGCCACCATTTAAGCTGCGTCGCGGTGACCGCAGCATGTGACGGAAACCTGGTGGCACATCACCGGCAGTCGTTGGCCCCACTGCCTCTGATGAGTACTATCGCCCCCGGCAACGCATAGCGAATTAAGCTACACTGCCAGTTGGATGACCCGCAAACGCGAGCCTTCCCGCGCATTCCGTGAAAATCCGGCGGTTTTTCAGGCGGTTCTCCCGGATTTTCGCAGGCATGCGCGGCGCGACTCCGGGCGCGGCAAAGCGAACGGAAATTTCCCTGGTTTTTGACGTATCGTGGCGAGCAATTCAGGCGGGCCTCGAACCGATAGAGGTATTCATAAATGAGCGAACAAATCAAACATATTAGCGACGCATCGTTCGAACAGGACGTCGTGAAATCCGATAAACCCGTGCTGCTCGATTTCTGGGCCGAATGGTGCGGTCCGTGCAAGATGATCGCGCCGATCCTCGACGAAGTCGCGAAGGATTACGCCGATCGCCTGCAAATCGCCAAGATCAATGTCGACGAGCATCAGTCCACGCCGGTCAAGTTCGGCGTGCGCGGCATCCCCACGCTGATCCTGTTCAAGAACGGCGCGGTCGCCGCACAGAAGGTCGGCGCACTGTCGAAGTCGCAACTCACGGCATTCCTCGACGGCAACCTGTAAAAAGCGGGGCTGCGGCGTGTGTGGATCCAACGTAATCCGCACGCGCCTGAAGTTGAGCGCATCGGTTGCGCGCACTGGCGGGGCGTGTTGTCAGCCGGCAACACGCCTCACGAGAAAGATGCCGCGCCGCCGCACTGGCGGAAGTTGGCGTGTGCTATGCTAGAATCCACAAAACGTCGAAAAGACGTGTAAGTCTTTGAGCGTTCCGCTCACCCTCCTCCCAGATTTCATTTCGTCGCACCTTCTCCTGCGGGTTCTCCGTATGCATTTATCCGAGCTTAAGACTCAGCACGTGTCCCAATTGATCGAGATGGCCAATGGCCTCGAGATCGAAAGCGCGAACCGCCTGCGCAAGCAGGAATTGATGTTCGCCATTCTAAAAAAACGAGCCAAAGCGGGCGACACGATCTTCGGCGACGGCACGCTCGAAGTGCTGCCGGACGGTTTCGGCTTCCTGCGTTCGCCGGAAACCTCCTACCTGGCCAGCACGGACGACATCTATATCAGTCCGTCGCAAATCCGCCGCTTCAACCTGCATACGGGCGACACGATCGAAGGCGAAGTGCGCACGCCGAAAGACGGCGAGCGCTATTTCGCGCTGGTGAAGGTGGACAAGGTCAACGGCCAGCCGCCGGAGGCCTCGAAGCACAAGATCATGTTCGAAAACCTGACGCCGCTGCACCCGAACAAGGTGCTGCTGCTCGAACGTGAAATGCGCGGCGAAGAAAACGTCACGGGCCGCATCATCGACATGATCGCGCCGATCGGCAAAGGCCAGCGCGGCCTGCTGGTCGCCTCGCCGAAGTCGGGCAAGACCGTGATGCTTCAGCACATCGCCCACGCGATCAAGCAGAACCATCCCGACATCAAGCTGTTCGTGTTGCTGATCGACGAGCGTCCGGAAGAAGTGACGGAAATGCAGCGTTCGGTGGCGGGCGAAGTGATCGCCTCCACGTTCGACGAACCCGCCGCGCGTCACGTGCAGGTCGCCGAAATGGTGATCGAAAAGGCCAAGCGCCTCGTCGAAATGAAGAACGACGTCGTGATCCTGCTCGACTCGATCACGCGTCTCGCGCGCGCTTACAACACGGTCGTGCCGGCCTCGGGCAAAGTGCTCACGGGCGGTGTCGACGCGAACGCGCTGCAGCGCCCGAAGCGCTTCTTCGGCGCGGCGCGCAATATCGAGGAAGGCGGGTCGCTCACCATCATCGGCACGGCGCTGATCGAAACCGGCAGCCGCATGGACGACGTGATCTACGAAGAGTTCAAGGGCACCGGCAACATGGAAGTGCACCTCGAGCGCCGCCTCGCCGAGAAGCGCGTCTACCCGTCGATCAACCTGAACAAGTCCGGCACGCGCCGCGAAGAACTGCTGATCAAGCCGGAAGTGCTGCAGAAGATCTGGATACTGCGCAAGTTCATTCACGACATGGACGAAGTCGAGTCGATGGAATTCCTGCTCGACAAGATCCGCCAGACGAAGAGCAACTCCGAGTTCTTCGACATGATGCGTCGCGGTGGCGGCAGCTAACGCTCGACACTCGCGCTGGCCGTCAGTCAAGGCTGGCGGCCGTATCACCGGATAAAAAACCGCTCGCGATCTGCGAGCGGTTTTTTTTCGCCCTCGCCCTCGCTGTCTCTCTCGCGCGTCCGTCTGCCGACTCGCCCGTCCGTCGGATCCTCCCTCAACATGTACGTGAACGTACACGTTAGAGTACAATGCGGACAGTCCGTCACTCCCCGTCTCCGCTCATGCCGAACGACACCCCCGCGCTATTGACCGTGCGCGACGCCGCCGAACGGCTCGGCGTCACCCCGCGCACGCTGAAGTACTACGAGGAACGCGGCCTCGTCTCGCCCACGCGCAGCGAAGGCCGCTACCGCCTCTACGACGAGGAGGACCTCAAGCGCTTCGCGCGCATCCTGCGTTTGCGCTCGCTCGGCTTCTCGCTGCATAGCATTACCGAAATGCTCAAGCGTCCGCTCGAACCGGTCGACGGCGGTCATCGTTACTCGACCGAATCGCTGCGGCAGATTCGCGACGCGATCGCCCAGCAGGTCGCGGCGCTCGACTCTCGCATCGAAGCGGTGGGCCGCGAACTCAAGGAAGCGCAGAAGCTGCGCGCCGAATTGAGCCCCGATCTCGATTATCTGGAGCGGCGCCTTGCCGGCGAAAACGCCGAGAAGCTGCTCGAGCAACGCCGCAACGCGCGGGCCCAAACGGCGGGCACGGCACCCGCCAGGCGCGCCGGCAAATCACGCGGTGCCGCGCCGGGCAAATCCTCATGAGCGCTGCATCGTCGCGGCCGGCGTCGCGTGCCGCGTGGTTCAGCGTCGAAAAACTGCGCGGCGATTTTTTCCCGTGGGTGCTCGCGGTCGTCACCGGCCTCGACTATTTCGACAACGCGATCTTTTCGTTTTTCGCGAGCTACATCGCAGGCGGCGTCAATGCATCGCCCGACGAACTCGTGTGGGCGTCGAGCGCGTACGCGGTCGCGGCGGTGCTCGGCATCCTGCAGCAGGAATGGTGGGTCGAGCGCTTCGGCTACCGGCGCTACGTGGCCGGCTGCATGCTGCTCTATTCGGCCGGCGCGGCAGCGGCCGCGCTCAGCGAATCGTCGATCGAACTCGCACTCGCGCGCGGCTTTCAGGGCTACTTCATCGGCCCGATGATGGGCACCTGCCGCATCCTGATCCAGATGAGTTTCACGCCGCAGCAACGGCCCGCGGCCACGCGCGCGTTTCTGCTGCTGATCGTCCTCGCGAGCGCGCTCGCACCGCTCGCCGGCGGGCAACTGGTCGCGCATTTCGACTGGCGCGCGCTGTTCGCCTGCACGGTGCCGGCCGGCATACTGTTCGCCGTGCTCGCGCTGCTCGCGCTACCCGACGCCGGCAACCGCCTGCCCGAAGAACGCGGCTCCTCGCATTTCTGGCCGTATCTGATCTTCGCGTTCGCCCAGGGCGCGCTGCAGATCGTCATGCAGCAGGTACGCTTCCAGCTCTTCAGCGCGTCACCTGGCCTGATTCTGCTGACGGTGGCAGGCTTCGGCGCACTCGGCTGGTTCGTGTATCACCAGTGGCATCACCCCGCGCCGCTCGTGCGCCTGCACGCGTTGCGCGAAAAGGTCTTCCAGGTCGGCATCGTGCTGTACATGTTCTACTACTACATGACGACGGTGTTCAGCTACCTGATCTCGCGCTTTCTCGAAAGCGGCCTCGGCTATCCGGTCGAGAATACCGGGCGGCTCGTCGGCGTGACGTCGCTGATTTCGGCGAGCGCGCTGTTCGTCTACCTGCGTTATGCCAAACTGCTGACGCGCAAGAAGTGGATCATCGTGCCGGGCTTCGCACTGGCCGCCTTTACCGCTGCGTGGATGACACGCATGTCGCCGGGCGTCGGCGAAGCGGCGCTCCTCGTGCCGCTGCTGCTGCGCGGCTTGCTGTTGCTCTTCATCGTGCTGCCGGTCGCCAACCTCACGTTCCGGATCTTCGCGATCGAAGAGTTCACGCACGGCTACCGGCTCAAAAACATCGTGCGGCAATTGACGATCTCGTTCGCCACCGCCTCTGCGATCATCGTCGAACAGCATCGGCTCGCGCTGCATCAGAGTCGCCTCGCGGAGTCCGTGAATCCGTACAATCCGGTGTTCCAGAATACGCTCGCGACGCTGACCCGAGGCTTCACCGCCGCCGGCCATGCGGCGTCCGAGGCGCATGCGCTCGCGATCGCGTCGATCAGCCGGACGGTCGCGCAGCAGGCGAGTTTTCTGGCCTCGCTCGACGGCTTCTATTTCCTGATCGGCGTCGCGATATGCGGCGGCCTGTTCGCCGCGTGGCAAAAACAGATCGACTAGAGGTGCAATCACGCCATGCTCTCGAAACTCACTGACTGGCTGGGCACGCGCCGCCGCGAGCGCGCACTGCGCGATTACGCGATCGACGAACCGCTGTGGCAGGCCACGCTCGACGGCCTGCCGTTTCTTGCCCACCTCGAGCCGCCCGATCTCGCGCGGCTGCGCGAACTGACGAGCCTCTTCATCGCGCAAAAGGAGTTCTCGACCGCGCACGAACTGGAGCTAACCGACGCGATGACGGTCGGGATCGCCGCGCAGGCCTGTCTACCGGTGCTGAACCTGAGCCTCGATCTGTATCGCGGCTGGGTCGGCGTGATCGTCTATCCGGGCGAGTTCGTGATCCGCAAGACCGTCGAGGACGAAGACGGCGTCGTGCACGAGATCGAGCACGACGCGAGCGGCGAGGCGTGGGAAGGCGGACCGGTGGTGCTCTCGTGGGAAGACGCGCAGATGACGGACAGCGCCGACGCGTACAACGTCGTGATACACGAGTTCGCGCACAAGATCGACATGCTGAACGGCGAGGCGGACGGCCACCCGCCGCTGATGCGCCGCTGGCACGCGCCGCTCGACGGACCGGCGTGGGCGGATGTGTTCGACCACGCATACGACCAGTTCTGCGCGAAGGTCGACGCGGTGCCGCAGCGCCGCTGGGCGCGTTTCGAGCGGGAATCGCTGATCGATCCATACGCGGCCGATCATCCGTCGGAATTTTTTGCCGTGTGCAGCGAGGCGCTGTTCGTGCAGCCGCAGGCGTTCGAGGCGGAATATCCGGAGCTGTACCGGCTGCTTGCGCGCTATTACCGGCAGGATCCGGCGCGTGTCGGGCTGACGTTCGCGCCGGCTTGAGGGCATGACCGAGAATCACCAACCCTATGTCCCGAGCCAGACAGGCGTTCGCCGGGAGCCCAACCGGAGCCAATAGAAAGCGCTGGCAGAAAATTCGCCAACCAACTGATTTTCTGGCATAATCGCGGTTTTTCGACCGTAGGCAAGTGGCTCGCGCCTGAAGGCAGTCCATCAGCAAGGCTGCACGCGGGTTGGCTACCGCCAGATTAAAGGAAAGACCATGAAAGAAGGCATTCACCCGGATTACCGCGAAGTTCTGTTCGTCGACATGTCGAACGACTTCAGGTTCGTGACGCGCTCGACCATCCAGACGCGTGAAACCGCGGAATTCAACGGCAAGACCTACCCGCTCGCGAAGATCGAAGTGTCGTCGGAATCGCATCCGTTCTACACCGGTCAACAGAAGATCATGGACACGGCCGGCCGCGTCGAGAAGTTCAACAAGAAGTTCGGTGCACGCGCTTCGGGCAAGGCAGCAGCGAAGTAATATCGCATCGTCGCCGGCCTTTAGCCGGCAGCGAAGCAGAAAAAAAGGGCAGCGCGAGCTGCCCTTTTTTGTCGCCTGCTTCTACACATGCTCGTGCGCATGACTCGCGTCACCGGCAGCGCCGGATGCGGGCGTGCAAAATCCCTGCGCAAAAATCAGGCGCCGCAACCAGACATCCGGGCGGCGCCTCGCCCTCAGCGCCGTGTAACAGCTTTCACAACGGCGTTGCCGGCCGTTACTGGCCGTGACGTGCATCGCACGGCACGTCTACAATGCCGGATGCCCGAGACGGGCGGCCTGCCGCCCTGACCCGCCGGCCGGCCCCCGGCTGCATCGCTTATCCAGACTCCACACACACTGCATGAGACCTGTCGTTCGCCTCACTGCCTCTGCGACCAGTGCCTTGCCGCGCTGGCTGCTGCTGACCATCTGTATCGTCTACGCGTCGTTTGGCCTGTTCGGCCGCGATCCGTGGAAGAACGAGGACGCAGCCGGCTTCGGTGTCATGTGGACGATGGCGAACGGCGGCGCCCATGACTGGCTGCTGCCGAACCTCGTCGGCAAATATCTGACCGAGGACGGCCCGCTCGGCTACTGGCTCGGCGCAAGCGCGATCCGCGTGCTCGCGCCGTGGGTCGATGCGAGCAACGCGTCGCGCGTGTTCACGGGCCTGCTGTTCTGCGCGGGCTGCGCGTTCGTCTGGTACGGCGCCTATCTGCTCGGCCGGCGCGCCGAGGTGCAGCCGTTCAAATACGCGTTCGGCGGCGAGCCGGAGCCGCGCGACTACGGCCGCACACTCGCCGACGGCGCGCTGCTGATCCTGCTCGCATGTTTCGGTCTCGCCGAGCGCGGTCACGAAACCACGCCGCAACTCGCGCAGTTCGTCTGCATCGCGATGCTCGTGTACGGCCTCGTGCGCATGATCGACAAGCCAATCCAGGGCGCGCTGCTCTGGGGTCTCGCGATCGGTCTCGTCACGCTCGCAAGCAGCCCGGTGCTGGTCGGCGCACTGCTGCTCGGCACGCTCGCGATGACGCTGATCGTGCGCGAAACGCGCTCGCGCTGGCTGCTGCTCGCGGGTCTCCCGGTGATGCTCGTGCTCGCGGCGTCGTGGCCGATCATCGCGCTCGCCACCTTCCCCGACGATGCCGTCTGGTATCTGAACCAATGGCTGCACGTGAGCCTGAGCTCGTTCGCGGGGCCACCCGGTTCGGTCGCCGCGTATGCGCTGAAAAACCTGCCGCTCTTCACCTGGCCCGCGTGGCCGCTCGCGCTGTGGTCGTGGTTTAGCTGGAAAGGTCTGCGGCGCGCGCCGCACGTGGCGATTCCGCTTTCGGTCATCGGCCCGCTCTTCGTGCTCGTCGTACTGCAAAGCCATCAGTCGAACCGGCTCTACATGCTGCTGCTGCCGCCGCTCGCGGTGCTCGCCACCTTCGCGCTGCCCACGCTCAAGCGCGGCGCGATCAATGCGATCGACTGGTTCGCGCTGCTCAGCTTCACGATTCTCGGCAGCTTCGTATGGCTCGTGTACGTGGCCGGCCTCACCGGCTTTCCGCATCCGCTCGCGCGCAACCTCGCGCGGCTCGCGCCGGGCTTCGTGCCGCAGTTCAAGATTCTGTCGTTCGTGTGCGCGGTAGCCGTGACGGTGTGCTGGTTCCTGCTCGTGCGCTGGCGTCTCGCGCGTCATCCGAAGGTACTGTGGCGTAGCGTCGTGCTCTCTAGCGCAGGCACGACGCTGATGTGGGTGCTGCTCATGACGCTGTGGCTGCCGGTCGTCAACTACAGCCGGACCTACCGCGACGTCGCGCAACAGATCGCGAGCCATCTGCCCGAAGACTACAGCTGCATCTCACCGGTGCGGCTCGGCAACGCGCAGATCGCGACCTTCGCGTATTTCGGCGACATGCATTTCGCATTCGACCAGGACTGCGACGTGATCCTTCGCCAGGACACGCAGGACTATAGCGATCCGAGCGCGATGCCGGACTACATCTGGAAGCTCGTCTGGGAAGGCCGCCGCGCGGCCGACCGCGACGAACGCTTCCGGCTGTACGTGCGCATCGACCGCCCGAAACCGCCACCTGGCAAGCGCCGCGGCTGGCACAAGAAGCTCGACTGACCATGCTCGCCGATGTACGGAAAATCGCCGCGCTGGCGTGGCCCGTATTGATCGGCCAGTTGGCGATCATTGCCTTCGGCGTGATGGATACGGCGATGGTCGGCCGCTACTCGGCGGTCGATCTGGCCGCCCTCGGTCTCGGCTCGTCGATCTACGTGTCGGTCTATATCGGCCTGACCGGCATTCTGACCGCGTTGCAGCCGATCACCGCGCAACTTTACGGCGCGAGCCGCTACGGCGAGATCGGCGAGGAAGTGCGCCAGTCGTTCTGGCTCGCGGCGGCGCTGACGGTGATCGGCTTCCTGATCCTGTTCTTTCCGGGGCCATTGCTGCGGCTGTCGCATGTGCCCGACGCGCTTTACGAGCGCACGCTCGCCTATCTGCGGATTCTCGCCTTCGGCCTGCCCGCCGGCCTCGTGTTTCGCATCTACAGCTCGGTCGCCAATGCGCTCGGCAAACCCCGGCTCGTGATGTTCCTGCAGGTCGGCGCGCTGCTGCTCAAGATTCCACTCAACACGTGGCTCATTTTCGGCGGGCTCGGCGTGCCCGCGCTCGGCGGCCCGGGCTGCGCGCTCGCCAGTACGGCGCTCAACTGGGCGCTGGCGGTGCTCGGCATGCTGCTGCTCGTGCGCGTCGACGTGTTCAGGCCGCTCGGTATCTTCACGCACTTCTGCTGGCCGGTCTGGAAACGTCAGGCCGCGCAGTTGCGGCTCGGCATTCCGATGGGCCTGTCGTATCTGATCGAAGTCACGTCATACACGTTCATGGCGCTCTTCATCGCGCGCTTCGGCACGACGACGCTCGCGGGACATCAGATCGCCGGCAACATCGGCGCGGTGCTGTACATGACGCCGCTATCGATCGGCATCGCCGCGTCGACGCTCGTCGCCCAGGCGCTCGGCGCGCATAAGCCGGAAGCCGCGCGCACGCTGTCGCGCCACGGCATCGCGATGGCGGTTGCGATCGCGTGCTGTTACGGCGCGCTCGTGCTCGTGCTGCGGCCGTACATCATCGACGGTTATACGACGAACGCGCAGGTCGCGGCGGCGGCGCTGCCGCTCGTGCTGATCGTCGCCGGCTATCACCTGTTCGACGCGCTGCAGATTTCCACCGCGTTCGTGCTGCGCGCGTACAAGGTGGCGGTCGTGCCGACCGTCATCTATGCGATTGCGCTGTGGGGCGTGGGGCTCGGCGGCGGCTATGTGCTCGGCTTCGATACGACCGGCGTCACGCCGCCGTGGCTAACCGGTGCGCGCGGTTTCTGGGTCGCGAATACCGCGAGTCTCGCGATTGCCGGCATCGGCTTGCTCGTGTACTGGCGAATCGTGAGCCGGCGGTATTTGCGCGAGAACGCAGGCATGAGGGTGGATTCGGCCGTGTGAGGAGCCTTGGGCGGGGCTTGAAGGCTTCGACTTTGCGCCCTATCCCGGCGTGCTTTTCGTAAAGCGGAATGCCCACAAAATCGACCGTTAGTTGCATTTCTATTCCCTAAAAAGCGGCCGCGCAAACACGGCCGCCCCACTCCGCGGGACCCTCACCCCGCGCACGCCATCTCCTGCGCCTCCCGTTCGCGCCGCTCGAAAATCTCGCGCGCCGCAAAGAGCGCATTGAGCGCGGCCGGAAAGCCCGCATAAAGCGCCATCTGCATGAACACCTCGACAATCTCCTCGCGCGTGCAGCCGACGTTCAGCGCCGCCTCGATATGCACCTTCAATTGCGGCTGCGCACAGCCGAGTGTCGCGAGCGACGCGATCGTCGCGATTTCGCGCGTGCGCAGATCGAGCTGTGGCCGGCTGTAGATATCGCCGAAACCGAATTCGATCAGCAGACGGCCGAATTCCGGCGCAACCGGCGCGAGCGCGGCGATTACCTGCTCGCCCGCCGAGCCGTCGATTTCCCTGAGTTTGTCCCAGCCGCGGGTGTAGCGGTCGTTTTGTGCGTAGTCCATGGTGAGTCCTGTCCGTTGTGTTCGTGCGTGAGCGAAAGTGAGGACGACGAGGCTTCGTCGTCCTGCCGTGCCGGATCATGCTCAACCGCGCCGCCCGCCGCCTCGTAGTACGCGATCTTCCCGACGATCGCGCCGAGGTTGCTCTGCAGCTCGGCGATCCGCGCCAGCACCGCATCGCGATGCTCGGCTAGCAGGTCGCGACGTGCGCGCATCGTCGGCTGACCTTGCGCGCGCAGCGCCGCGAACGCCTGCATGCCGGCGATCGGCATACCGGTCGCCTTCAGGCGCATCACGAACTGCAGCCAGTCGAGGTCGGCCGGCGAATACAGCCGATGCCCCGCCTGCGTGCGCCCGACCGGCCGGATCAGGCCAGCCTGTTCGTAGTAGCGCAGCGTATGCGTGGAGACGCCAATCGTTTCGGCGACCTGACCGATGGTGAGTGCGGATGAGTGTTTCGACATGACGGACTCAGGTTAGGACTTCGAGTGCACTCTAAGTCAAGCGGCGGATGCTGTCATGAATTTGCGTCGCCGGTTTGTATAAAGAGCGCTTTAAGGACTGTGGTATTGACACGGCAAAAAGTTTAAATATTGTCCACAGTGATTTACTTGTCGTAAATCGATCGGTATAAATCGTCCGCGTTCGCAAATAGGGGCCCGCGATTTGTTCTATGCTTAAGCGCAGCGCCTCTCGACAGGATGCGTCGTCCGTTCCCGGCTAACTTTTTTGCCCTCAATGGAGTGCTTGCCATGCTGAAGAAGCTTTTAATGCTTTGCGTTGCAGTGGCTTTGTCGCTGTCGGCCGGATTTGCCGCGGCCGTTGAAGTGAATTCCGCCGATCAGGCGGCGCTCGAAACAGTCAAGGGCATCGGCCCCGTGCATGCGAAGGCGATCATCGACGAACGCACGAAGAACGGTCCATTCAAGGATGCCGACGATCTCGCCACGCGCGTGAAGGGCATCGGCACCAAATCGGTCCAGAATCTCGAAGCGGCCGGCCTGACGATCAACGGCTCGTCCGCGCCGCCGACCGGTGCGAAGGCGTCCACGAAGTCGGGCAGCACGGCCACGAAGGCGGCACCGCCCGCGACCACAACCGCGGCGCCCGCGGTCACGCCTGCGCCGGCTGCCACCACCGCGCCGGCGGCGCCTGCCCAGGCGTCCGAGGCGAAGACGTCGAAGTCGAAGAAGAAGAGGGGCAAAGCAGCATCCGATGCAGCGGCCGCGTCGGCACCGGCAGCCACGGCGAACGCGCCGGCTGAAGCGTCCGGCACCAAGGCCTCGAAGAAGAAGGCAAAGAAGAGCAAGGCGGCATCGGCCGCGGCCGCTTCCGGTGCATAACGGCGCAGCCGTTGCACTGACGCTGCGCTGAAACCGTACGGAAGCTGCATCATCGCGCCGCGCAACCGCGCGGCGTTTTCACCCGCCAGGCCGTCATGCGCGCGCCGGCATTCAAGAGAGATTGTCATGAGCCTACTCGACACCATCGGTTCCCTGATTGGCAAATCGCCCGAAGGCGGCGGCCAGCAAGCACTGGTCTCAGCCGCGCTCGAATTCGTCAACAATCAGCCGGGCGGCCTGAACGGCCTGATCCAGCGCTTCCAGGAAAAGGGCCTCGGCGACGTCGTGTCGTCGTGGGTCGGCAACGGCGAGAACCAGCCGATCGCAGCCGACGCGCTGCATGGCGTGCTCGGCTCGGAAGCCGTGACCAACCTCGCCGCGAAGGCCGGCGTCCAGCCCGATCAGGTGACCGGCCTGCTGTCGCAGATTCTGCCGCACGTCGTCAACGCCGCCACGCCGGAAGGCGAAGTGCCGGCCGGCGGCCAGCTCAACTCGACCACGGTGCTCGGCGCGCTCGGCGGCATCGCGTCGCTGCTCGGCAACAAGGGCAACGCGTAAGAACGCTCTTGCGCGCGTTGGCGGTTCGAGCTGATTAGCTGATTGATCGCCGGGCACTGTCCGTCGATCTGGAGCCCGCCGTTCGCCCAAAATTAGCGGCCCGCTCAAAGCCTGCGGGCAAAAAAAAGCGGCAACGAAGTTTCTTCGTTGCCGCTTTTTAACGTCAGCCGGAACGGCTCGATCGCCACCGCTCCAACCGACGCCGCCTGGCGTCACGTGCCCGCAGCGCTCAATGCACGACGCGTTCGAACACCAGTTCGCCCTCTTCCACGTCGACCGGTATCACATCCTTCGGACCGAACTTGCCCGCCAGAATCAGCTTCGCGATCGGGTTCTCGATCTCCTGCTGGATCGCGCGCTTCAATGGCCGCGCACCGAACAACGGATCGTAGCCGACCTTGCCGATGTGCTCGAGCGCCCCGTCCGACACCACGAGCTGCATGTCGAGCTTCGCGAGCCGTTCGTGCAGACGCTGCAACTGGATTCGCGCGATCGACTGGATGTTCGAGCGATCGAGCGCATGGAACACGACGACGTCGTCGATCCGGTTCAGGAACTCGGGCCGGAAATGCAGCTTCACTTCTTCCCAAACCGCGTCCTTGACCGCTTCCTGCGACTCGCCGACCATCGACTGGATCACTTGCGAACCAAGGTTCGAGGTCATCACGATCACCGTGTTCTTAAAATCCACGGTACGGCCCTGGCCATCGGTCATGCGGCCGTCGTCGAGCACCTGCAGCAGCACGTTGAACACGTCCGGATGCGCCTTCTCGATTTCGTCGAGCAGGATCACGCTATACGGCTTGCGGCGCACGGCCTCGGTCAGATAACCGCCTTCCTCGTAGCCGACGTAGCCCGGCGGCGCACCGATCAGACGCGCGACGCTGTGCTTCTCCATGAACTCGCTCATGTCGATACGAATGAGGTGCTCTTCCGAATCGAACAGGAACGAAGCCAGTGCCTTGCACAGCTCGGTCTTGCCCACGCCGGTCGGCCCAAGGAACAGGAACGAGCCGTACGGACGATTCGGATCCGACAGACCCGCGCGCGAGCGGCGGATCGCATCGGCCACCGCGCTGATCGCCTCGTCCTGGCCGACCACGCGCTCGTGCAGCTTCGACTCGATCTGCAGCAGCTTTTCGCGCTCGCCCTGCATCATGCGCGACACCGGAATGCCGGTGGAACGCGAGACGACCTCGGCGATTTCTTCCGCACCGACCTGCGTGCGCAAGAGCCGCAGACGCTTCGGACTGTTCTGCTCCTCGGCTTCGGCGCGCGTGACTTCCTTCAGTTGCGCTTCGAGACCCGGCAGCTTGCCGTACTGCAATTCGGCGACCTTCTCGAGCTTGCCTTCGCGCTGCAAACGCGTGATTTCCGCCCGCGTTTTCTCGATCTCTTCTTTCAGTTGCGCACTGCCCTGCACCGCCGCTTTTTCCGCGGTCCAGATTTCTTCGAGGTCCGAATATTCGCGATCGAGCCGCTCGATTTCCTCTTCGATCAGTTGCAGACGCTTTTGCGACGCTTCGTCCTTCTCCTTCTTCACGGCTTCGCGTTCGATCTTGAGCTGGATCCGGCGGCGGTCGAGCCGATCCATCTCTTCCGGCTTCGAGTCGATTTCCATCTTGATCTTCGAGGCGGCTTCGTCGATCAGATCGATCGCCTTGTCCGGCAGGAAGCGGTCCGTGATGTAGCGATGCGACAGTTCGGCCGCCGCGACGATCGCCGGGTCGGTGATGTCGACGCCATGATGCAGCTCATAGCGCTCCTGCAGACCGCGCAGGATCGCGATGGTCGCCTCGACCGACGGTTCGTCGACGAGCACCTTCTGGAAGCGGCGCTCGAGCGCGGCATCCTTCTCGATGTACTTGCGGTATTCGTCGAGCGTCGTCGCGCCGACGCAATGCAGCTCGCCGCGCGAGAGCGCCGGCTTCAGCATGTTGCCCGCGTCCATTGCGCCTTCGGCCTTGCCGGCGCCGACCATCGTGTGAATTTCGTCGATGAAGACGATGGTCTGCCCTTCGTCCTTGGCGATGTCGTTGAGCACGGCCTTCAGGCGCTCCTCGAACTCGCCGCGATATTTAGCGCCCGCGAGCAGCGCGGCCATGTCGAGCGAGAGCACGCGCTTGTTCTTGAGCGTTTCCGGCACTTCGCCATTGACGATGCGCTGCGCGAGCCCTTCGACGATCGCGGTCTTGCCGACGCCCGGCTCGCCGATCAGCACCGGGTTGTTCTTGGTGCGGCGCTGCAGGATCTGGATCGAGCGGCGAATTTCGTCGTCGCGGCCGATCACGGGGTCGAGCTTGCCGGCGCGGGCGCGCTCGGTCAGGTCGATCGTGTATTTCTTCAGCGCTTCGCGCTGGCTTTCGGCGTCCTGGCTGTGCACCTGCGAGCCGCCGCGCACCGCGGCGATCGCGGTTTCGAGCGCCTTGCGCGACAGCCCGTGCTCGCGCGCGAGACGACCGGCTTCGCCCTTGTCGTCGGCAATCGCGAGCAGGAACATCTCGCTCGCGATGAACGTATCGTTGAGTTTCTGCGCTTCCTTGTCGGCCTGGTTCAACAGACCGGTTAGTTCGCGGCCGATCTGCACGTTGCCGTCGGTGCCCTGCACTTGCGGCAGCCGCGTGATTGCGTCGTTCAACGCGGCTTGCAACGGCTGCACGTGCACACCGGCGCGCGACAGCAGCGAGCGCGCGGAGCCGTCCTGCTGCGCGACGAGCGCGGCCAGCACGTGGACCGGTTCGATGTACTGATTGTCGTGACCAACTGCCAGACTCTGGGCGTCGGCCAGTGCTTCCTGGAATTTAGTGGTGAGTTTGTCGATTCTCATCTAGAGACCTCCAATTTCGATTACCACCAAAATGAGGCGTTTTATTGGGGTTTCAAGCGCTTTTTTGGCCTCAACCGTGACTATTTGACATTTTCGTGAAAGAACTGCCGCGATGCAGCCCCAATGTCGCGGCTGGCCGCGCTTTCAGCCCTCTCGCTCTCCGGGTCTTTTTAGTCCGTCCAACCTAGCGTTGGCCGGTTGCCGCCGCTCACCAACGCCGTCTCGGACACGTCCGGCATCCGGCCGCCGAGGCCGAGCCAGGCCGCGAGCAGCGCCTTCGGCTGCGCGACCTCGCCGATCGTATAACGATCGAGTTCCGCAAGGAAAGCGTTGCTCGCTACTTCGGGCGGCCCGCGCAGACGGGATGGCGAAGTCGTCACGCAAGGGCGATGCCCGTCCTGCCGGTCCGGCGGACAGCCGACCAGCCGCGAAATCGCTTTTTGTCGGGCGCCCCCTCATCGACGGTCAGCGGTAGCGTGGGCTTGGGGTTGCCGGGAATTGCCGCCGCGCCCTAAGATGAATGGCTGGCGGAGTCGAGCTTTGTATCGTTTTCGGTAGCAATGGTAACGTTCCCTGCTTCAATCATTCGTATGAAAAGCAGGGGGCGCGTCACAGTAACGCCCTGCTGCGCTCAGGAACCGTATTTTTCTGGAATTGGCATGAATCCGTCTTTCCCCGCCGCGCCCCCGGTCGAGCGCGCGGCCGAACCCACCGAGGCGAACATCCGCGATCTCGTCTACGGCTTTTACGATCGCGTGCGCGCCGACCCGCTACTCGGACCCGTCTTCGAAACGAAGCTCGCGGGCCGCTGGGACGATCATCTGCCCAAGATGTGCACGTTCTGGGGCTCGCTCGTGCTCGGGGCGAAGCAATATCGCGGCAACGTGCAGCAGGCGCACCAGCCGCTCGAAGGCGTCGAGCCGCAGCATTTCAGCCGCTGGCTCTACCTGTTTCTCGATACGGTCGAATCGCGCTACCAGCCGGCCGCGGCGATCCGCTTCATGGAGCCGGCGCTGCGTATCGCGCAAAGTTTGCAGTTGAGCCGCTTCGGTTGGGATTACAAGATTCCGGCAGAGCAGCAGGCGCTGCTCGAACGCGTGGCGCCGAAGCGGCATCCACGCGATGACGAGGCCGACCGTCACTCCCGACCGGCGGGCGAGCCGTTTCCAGTGCCGATTGTTGGCCGCTCGAGCGAGAACTGAGACGAATCTGGTGCGCGATGCGGTGGCACGGCGGCCGCAGTCCTCAGTCCGCAGTCCGCAGTCCGCAGTCCGCAGTCCGCAGTCCGCAGTCCGCAGTCCGCAGTCCGCAGTCCGCAGTCCGCAGTCCGCAGTCCGCAGTCTCGGACGCGCCTACTGCCCCGTTTTGTTCCCCGACTCGATGCCCCAGCGCGCCAGCGCCGCATCGTCGGTCACGCGCGCGTCGACCCAGCGCTCGCCCGCGTCGGTTTTCTCCTTCTTCCAGAACGGCGCCTCGGTCTTCAGATAGTCCATCACGAATTCGCAGGACGCAAACGCCTCGCCGCGATGTGCGGCCGTCGTCGCGACGAGCACGATCTGGTCGAGCGGATAGAGCTTGCCGACCCGATGCACGATCAGCACCTCGATGCCCGGCCAGCGCTCGCGTGCGCGCTCGACGATCGCTTCGAGCGACTTCTCCGTCATGCCCGGATAGTGTTCGAGTTCCATCGTCTCGACCGCGCTGCCTTCGTTCAGATCGCGCACGGTGCCGACGAAGCACGCGAGCGCGCCGATCTTCGGATTGCGCGCGCGCAGCGCGGCCACCTCGGCGGTGAGGTCGAAGTCTTCGGTCTGGATGCGAACGGGCATGGACGGCTCCTCTGGCTTCTTCGCCTGACGCGCGCGGGCGCGGCTCAGCCGCCCGTGACGGGCGGAAAGAACGCAACCTCGCAACCCTCGGTGATGCGGGTGCTCGCGCCGGTCATCACGTGGTTGCAGGCCATGCGCAGCGCGCGGCCTTCGGCGAGCGTGTCGGCCCAGATGCCGCCGCGCACGCGCAACCACGCGCGCACGTCGCCGACGGTTGCGATGCCGTCCGGCACGTCGACGGTTTCGTCGGAGGTGTTGAGCGCTTCACGCACGCTCGCAAAGTATCGGAGTTCAATCTTCATCGGGATGCCACCGGCCATGCCGCAGATGCGGCAGACGGCCAGCCTCAGTTCAGCAGTTCGGAAAACGGAATGAAACGCACGGTTTCGCCCGCGCTGATTGCGTGATTCGGCGGATTATCGATCAACCCGTCGCCCCACACGGTCGACGTCAGCACGGCCGAGCTTTGATTCGGAAACAGGTCGAGACCGCCCGCCGCGTTGACGCGCGCGCGCAAAAACTCGTTACGGCGATCGGCCTTGCCCTGCGTGAAGTCGGCACGCAGCGACAGCGCGCGCGGCGCGACCGCCTGCACGCCGGCGAGCCGCAACACGAACGGACGGACGAACAGCAGGAACGTCGCGAAGCTCGAAACCGGATTGCCGGGCAGGCCAATGAAGAACGTTTCGGCCGCCGAAGAAGCCGCCGCGCCCGCGGATGCCGCACCGCCCGCCCCCGCCACGCGGCGCACCGCGCCGAATGCGAGCGGCTTGCCCGGCTTCATCGCGATCTGCCACATCGACAGACGCCCCTCGGCCTCCACCGCCGGCTTCACATGATCCTCCTCGCCCACCGACACGCCACCGCACGTGAGAATCAGATCGTGCCCCTGCGCGGCTTCGCGCAATGTCGCGCGGGTCGCCTCGAGCTGGTCGGCGACAATGCCGTAGTCGGTGACTTCACAGCCGAGCTTTTCGAGCAGCCCGCGCAACGTGAAGCGATTCGAGTTGTAGATCGCGCCTGGCCTCAGCGGCTCGCCCGGCATCGTCAACTCGTCGCCGGTGAAGAACACGGCGACCTTCACGCGGCGGCGCACCTCGAGCTCAGCGCAACCGACCGATGCGGCGAGCCCCAACGCCTGAGGCGTGAGCCGCGTGCCGGCCGGCAGGATCACGGCCCCCCGGCGGATATCCGCGCCCTGCGCCGTGATCCACTCGCCCGTCTGCGGACGATGCACGATCGTGACTTCGTCGCCGGCCGCTTCGGTCTGCTCCTGCATCACGACCGCGTCCGCGCCGGGCGGCACCGTCGCGCCGGTGAAGATGCGCGCCGCGGTGCCTGACGTAAGCGGCGTCGGCGCATGACCGGCCGGAATGCGTTGCGAGACCGGCAGGCGGCTGCCGTGCGCGAGGTCGGCGATCCGGACCGCGTAGCCGTCCATCGCGCTCGTGTTCATCGGCGGGACGTCGAGCGGCGACGTGACGTCGGCGGCGAGCACGCGGTTCAGCGCGTCGAGCGTCGGAAGCGCTTGCGTGCCGTCGATCGGACGCGCGGCGTCGAGCAGGATCGCCAACGCGTCGGCAGTGGCGAGCATGGGAGCGCGGGGCGTTGATGTGGACATCTTGGGTCTCGAAGCCGCAGGTTAAAAGAACATTGTAGCGGCCGATGCCGCCAGCCTGGGCGGCCCGGCGTTATGAAACGATTTACCCAAGCATTTATCCGCTCACTCACCCCTTTATTCGCCCCTTTATTCGCCCCTTTATTCGCCCACTTATTCCCCGGTATTCGCGACGATGAAGTCCTTCACCCGCTGCGCGTCGGCCGGCACGACTTCGAAGCGCTGCGGCAGCGACTCGATCCCCGAGAACGCGGCCGGCCGCTCCGGCTCGCGCAGCAGCGCCTCGCGGATCGTCTCGCCGAACTTGATGGGCTGCGCGGTCTCGAGCACGATCATCGGAACGCCCGGCTGCAGATGCTCGCGCGCGACCTTCACGCCGTCGGCCGTGTGCGTGTCGATCATCGTGTCGTAACGCTCGAACACGTCGCGGATCGTGTCCACGCGCGTGCCGTGGTTGCTGCTGCCCGACACGAAACCGAACGCCTTCACGCGTGCGAAGTCCCCGCTCGCAGCGAGGTCGAAACCGCCCTTCTCCTCGACGTCGCGGAACAGTTGCAGCACGCGCGACGGATCCCGGCCGAGCAGATCGAACACGAAGCGCTCGAAGTTCGACGCCTTCGAGATATCCATGCTCGGGCTGCTCGTGTGATACGTCTCGGCCGCCTTGCGCACGCGATAGATGCCGGTGCGGAAGAACTCGTCGAGCACGTCGTTCTCGTTGGTCGCGACGACGAGCTTTTCGATCGGCAGCCCCATCATGCGCGCGATGTGACCCGCGCAGACGTTGCCGAAATTGCCCGACGGCACCGTGAACGATACGCGCTCGTCATTCGACTTCGTCGCGGCAAAGTAGCCCTTGAAGTAGTAGACGACCTGCGCGACGACACGCGCCCAGTTGATCGAGTTGACCGTGCCGATCTTGTACTTCGCCTTGAACGCGTGATCGTTCGACACCGCCTTGACGATGTCCTGCGCGTCGTCGAACACGCCTTCCACCGCGAGGTTGAAGATATTCGGGTCTTGCAGGCTGTACATCTGCGCGGTCTGGAACGCGCTCATCTTTTTGTACGGCGACAGCATGAACACGCGGATGCCCTTCTTGCCGCGCATCGCGTATTCGGCGGCGCTGCCGGTGTCGCCGGAAGTCGCGCCGAGGATGTTCAGCGTTTCGCCGTGCCTCGCGAGCGCGTACTCGAACAGGTTGCCGATCAGCTGCATCGCCATGTCCTTGAACGCGAGCGTCGGCCCGTTCGACAGTTCGAGCAGCGAGAGCGGCGCGCCGTTCTCGACGCCGAGCGTCTTGAGCGGCGTGATCTGCGCGGCGCTTTCGTCGTCGCGCACGTTGCAGTAAGTCTCGGCCGTGTAGGTCTTGCGCGTGAGCGCGCGCAGATCGTCGGCGGGAATGTCGTCGCTGAATTTCGACAGGATCTCGAACGCGAGGTCCGCGTACGGCAGCGTGCGCCAGCGCGTCAGTTCGTCCGCGGTGACGCGCGGATACTCGGCCGGCAGGTACAGGCCGCCGTCTTTCGCGAGACCGCCGAGCAGGATGTCGGAGAAGGTATGGCGCTCGCCGGCTCCGGCGCCGCGCGTGGAGAGGTAGTTCATAGTTCGGCCTAGTTCAGCGCTTCCATGCGCAGCTTCGTGACTTGCGAGACGACGGTCTCGAGCGCTTCGATCGACTGGATCGCCGCGTTGACCTGCTTCTCGACCGTCTCATGCGTAATCAGGATGATGTCGGTTTCGCCCTTGCCGTTCGCATCGACATGCTCCGACTCCTTTTGCAGCAGCGCGTCGATCGAGATGCCGGTGTCGGCGAGGATGCGCGTGATGTCGGCGAGCACGCCGGTCACGTCCGCGACGCGCAGGCGCAGGTAGTAGCCGCTCGTCACTTCCTCGATCGGCAGGATCGGCGTGTTCGACAGGCTGTCCGGCTGGAACGCGAGATGCGGCACGCGGTGCTCCGGGTCGGCCGTGTGCAGGCGCGTCACGTCGACCAGATCCGCCACCACGGCGGAGGCCGTCGGCTCCGCGCCCGCGCCCTTGCCGTAGTAGAGCGTCGTGCCGACCGCGTCGCCATGCACGACGACCGCGTTCATCGCGCCTTCCACGTTCGCGAGCAGGCGCTTTTCCGGAATCAGCGTGGGATGCACGCGCAGCTCGATGCCCTTCTCCGTACGGCGCGCAATGCCGAGCAGCTTGATGCGGTAGCCGAGTTCCCCAGCGTATTTGATGTCGATCGCCGCCAGCTTGCTGATGCCTTCGACGTACGCGCGGTCGAACTGCACCGGCACGCCGAACGCGATCGCGCTCATGATCGTCGCCTTGTGCGCGGCGTCCACGCCTTCGATGTCGAAGGTCGGGTCGGCTTCCGCGTAACCCAGCTCCTGCGCGGCCGCGAGCGCGGTCGCGAAATCGAGCCCGCGATCGCGCATCTCCGAGAGGATGTAGTTCGTCGTGCCGTTGATGATGCCCGCGATGTACTGGATGCGGTTGGCCGTGAGCCCTTCGCGCAACGCCTTGATGATCGGAATGCCGCCGGCCACCGCCGCCTCGAACGCAACCATCACGCCGTTCGCGCGCGCCGCCTCGAAAATCTCGGTGCCGTGCACCGCGAGCAGCGCCTTGTTGGCCGTGACCACATGCTTGCCGTTCCTGATCGCGCGCAGCACCAGGTCGCGCGCAATGCCCGTGCCGCCGATCATTTCCGCGACGATCGCGATCGAAGGATCGTCGACCACCGCGTTGAAGTCATCGGTCAGCGCCACGCTGCCAGCCTCGCCGCCGAGCGCCGCAGTCGCCTTCGCGGGGTTGCGCACCGCAATGCGCGCAATCTCGATGCCGCGGCCCGCGCGGCGTTTGATTTCTTCCTGATTGCGGCGCAGTACCGTGAAGGTGCCGCTGCCTACCGTGCCGAAGCCCAGCAGTCCAACTTTGATCGGTTCCATGCAGCCTGTGTGTCGAGTAGGTGATTAAGGGTAACTTGGTCGGGCGGCGGCGCGCCGTGCGCCACCCGCCCAGTATGCGCGAGGCGGGCTTACGCCGTATGACGCTTGCGGTAGCCGTCGAGAAAGCGCGCGATGCGGTTGATCGAATCCGCGAGATCGTCCACGTTCGGCAGGAACACGACGCGGAAGTGGTCCGGCGTTTTCCAGTTGAAGCCGGTGCCCTGCACGAGCAGCACGCGCTCTTCGAGCAGCAGGTCGAGAATGAACTGCTGGTCGTTCTGGATCGGATACACCTTCGGGTCGAGACGCGGGAACATGTACAGCGCCGCCTCGGGCTTCACACAGCTCACGCCGGGGATCGCCGTGAGCATCTCGTAGGCGAGCTCGCGCTGCTTATAGAGGCGTCCGCCCGGCACGATCAGGTCGTTGATGCTCTGATAGCCGCCGAGCGCGGTCTGGATCGCGTACTGGCCCGGCACGTTCGGGCACAGCCGCATCGACGCGAGGATGCCGAGCCCCTCGAGGTAGTCCTTCGCGCTGCGGCGGTTCTCGCCGGTCAGGCCCGAGATCGCCATCCAGCCCGCGCGGTAGCCGCACGAGCGGTAGCTCTTCGAGAGGCTGTTGAACGTGACCGTGAGCACGTCCTCGGAGAGCGAGGCCATGGCCGTGTGGGTCTTGCCGTCGTAGACGATCTTGTCGTAGACCTCGTCGGCGAAGATCACGAGGCCGTGCTGGCGCGCAATCTCGATCAGGCCGAGCAGCAGTTCGTCCGAATACAGCGCGCCGGTCGGGTTGTTCGGGTTGATGACGACGAGCGCGCGCGTATTCGGCGTGATCTTCGCGCGGATGTCGTCGAGATCGGGCATCCAGCGGTTCGATTCGTCGCAGATGTAGTGCACCGGCGTGCCGCCCGCGAGGCTCACGCCGGCGGTCCACAGCGGATAGTCCGGCGCGGGCAGCAGCACTTCGTCGCCGTCGTTGAGCAGGCCCTGCAGCGCCATCACGATCAGTTCCGATGCGCCGTTGCCGATGTAGATGTCGTCGAGCTCGACGCCATGCACGCCCTTTTGCTGCGTGTAGTGCATGATCGCCTTGCGCGCCGAGAACACGCCCTTCGAATCGGAGTACCCGGACGAGTTGGGCAGGTTGAGGATCATGTCCTGAATGATCTCGTCCGGCGCCTCGAAGCCGAACGGGGCGAGATTGCCGATGTTCAGCTTGATGATGCGGTGGCCCTCTTCTTCGAGCTGCTTCGCATGTTCGAGGACGGGCCCGCGAATGTCGTAGCAGACATTCAGCAATTTGTTGGATTTGAGAATCGGTTTCACGGCGGGCACTTCATCCTGGTTGATGACTTGGTGATGGCTTGGGCAAACGGGCCCGGCTGACGGCGCCGGCGACGGCCGCCAGCCGCGGATTGGTCGATCTTTCGGGCCGACAAAAAACGAAGCGGACGAACGGAAAAGCGCGGAAAAGCACGGCGAAAGCGCGTGATGCCAACGCAGGCAGCCGGTGAGCTACACGATGTTCGCCGCACGATGTTCAACCGCAGCTTGTGGCGGCACTTGAGCAAGGGGCGCCGCAGGGCGGCTAAAAAGTTATAATTTAGCGGATTTTGGCCGACTTCCGCAATGCACCAACCGCAACGGCAAGCCTTTTCGGCCCCCTCGTGCCTCACGTGCGTCGAACCGCGCCGCCTGCGCCGCGTCCGGTCAGGCCGGCAACAGGCACGATGTTTCACGACGACTTCGGAAAACCAATTTGAAATTACATCAGGATTCCAGCGGCGCCCTGAACACCGTCACCGGCTACGGCGCCGACTACGTCGAAATCAATCTGGTGCGTCATTCGGGCAGCATTCTCGTGCTGCCGGACGCGCCGGTCATTGCCTGGCCCGTCTCGTCCTTCGAGCAGCTGAGCGCCGAGCACTTCGCGATGCTGATCGAAGCAGCGCCCGAGGTGGTCGTGTTCGGCAGCGGCGAGAAGCTGCGCTTCCCGCATCCGCGCCTGACCGCCGCGCTCGCCGCAAAACGCATCGGCGTGGAAACCATGGACTTCAAGGCCGCCTGCCGCACCTACAACATTCTGATGGCCGAGGGCCGCAAGGTCGCGGCCGCATTGCTGATCGAAGCCTAGCCGGCGCGACCGGTCGCCATGTCCAGAACAACAACGCCGCGCCGCGTCGCGCGGCGCCGCCAGAAAGGTTGAAATTCATGAACGATACGCCGTCGAGGCTACCGCTCAATCGCACCACGATCCTGCTGCTGGTGCTGGCTCTCGCCGTGATCTGGTTCGTGCCGCTCGGCTGGCGGCATCTGCTGCCGAGCGACGAAGGCCGCTACGCCGAAATGGCGCGCGAGATGTTCGTCACCGGCGACTGGATCACGCCGCGCTACAACGGCTACAAATATTTCGAGAAGCCGCCGCTGCAAACCTGGGCGAACGCCCTCACGTTCGCGTGGTTCGGCATCGGCGAATGGCAGGCGCGGCTCTACACCGCGCTGACGGGCTTCGCCGGCGTGCTGCTGATCGGCTTCACCGGCGCGCGCGTGTTCAATGCGGCCACCGGCGTGTTCGCGGCGCTCGTGCTCGCCTGCTCGCCGTACTGGAACCTGATGGGCCACTTCAACACGCTCGACATGGGCCTGTCGTTCTGGATGGCGCTCACGCTGTGCGCGCTGCTGCTCGCGCAGCGCCCCAACCTGCCGACCTCGTGCGTGCGCGGCTGGATGTGGGTGTGCTGGGCGTCGATGGCGCTGGCGGTGCTCTCCAAGGGCCTGGTCGGCCTGATCCTGCCGGGCGCGGTGCTCGTGCTCTACACGCTGATCGCGCGCGACTGGGCGCTCTGGAAGCGCCTGCATCTGGTGAGCGGCCTGATCGTCTTTTTCGCGATCGTGACACCGTGGTTCGTGCTCGTGCAGGACCGCAATCCGGAATTCCTGAACTTTTTCTTCATCGTCCAGCAGTTCGAGCGCTACCTGACACCGGAGCAGAACCGGCCGGGCCCGTTCTACTACTTCGTGCCGGTGCTGCTGGTGGGCTTCCTGCCGTGGCTGTCGGTCACGCTGCAAAGCGTGCGCCACGCGTGGCGCCAGCCGCGCCAGCCGAACGGCTTCGCGCCGGTCACGCTGATGCTCACGTGGATCGTCTTCATCTTCCTGTTCTTCAGCGCGTCGCACTCGAAGCTGCTGTCCTACACGCTGCCGATCGCGCCGCCCATCGCGATGCTGATCGGCATGTACCTGCCGCTCGTCACACGCGATCAACTGCGCCGCCATCTGGCGGGCTATGCGCTCTTTCTCGTGGTCGCCGCGTTCGTCGCGCTGTTCCTGCCGCGCTTCGGCACCGCGCGCAATCCGGCCGAGCTATACGCCGCGTTCCGCACGTGGGTGCTCGCCGCGCTCGCGGTCGCGTTCGGGCTGACGCTCTTCGCGCTGTGGCTGAACCGCCGCGGCGAGAGCGGCGGAGGCAGCCACGCCCGCGTCGGCCTCGGGGCCGTCGCCGCGTTCGGCGCGGGGTGGCTGCTGCTCGGCACGATCGCGGGCACCGGCCACGACGTGTTCGGGCGCCTCAGCTCCGGCGCGCCGCTCGCGCCCGCGATCCGCGCGCAGCTCGCGAAGCTGCCGGCCGATACGCCGTTCTACTCGGTCGGCGTGCTCGACCACACGCTGCCGTTCTATATCGGCCACACGATGATCATGGTCGAGCATCCGGACGAACTCGCGTTCGGCGTGTCCGTCGAGCCGCAGAAATGGGTGCCCACCGTCGATGCCTGGATCGAGCGCTGGAAGGCCGAGCGCTATGCGCTCGCGCTGCTTCCGCCACCGACCTACGACCGGCTTCTCAAGCAGGGCCTGCCGATGCAGGTGATCGCGCGCGATTCGCGCCGCGTGGTGGTAATGAAGCCGCTCCCGGCCGCTGATGCGGCCACCTCGGCCGGCCAGGCCGGCGCGGCTGACGCGCCGGCAACGCTGGCCGCGCCCGCCACGGCCGCGTCGCCAGCCATGCCCACCGCGCCGGAGTCCGCGGCGGCGGCGCCATCCGCGGCAAAACCGCAGCCATGACCTTCCCTCAGAACCGGAACGTTCGATGAACCCGATTTCCCTCTTCTGCATCCTCGCCGGCGTGACGCTGAACGCCGGCGCGCAGCTGCTGCTCAAGGCCGGCACGAATGCCGTTGGACACTTCGAATTCACCCGTGCGAACATCCTGCCCATCGGTTTCAGGCTCGCGACCCAGCCGCCGATCATCGGCGGGCTCGCGTGCTACGTAATCAGCGTGGCGGTGTGGATCATCGGCCTGTCGCGCGTGGACGTGTCGATCGCCTATCCGATGCTCTCGCTCGGCTACGTCGTCAACGCGTTCGCCGCGTGGTATCTGTTCGGCGAAGTGATGTCTGTGCAGAAGCTGGTCGGGATCGGCATCATCCTCGTCGGTGTGGTCGTGCTCGCGCGCAGCTAGGCGCGAGCCCCCGGCAACAGCTTGCCGGACGCGCTTTATGACCGTCCATTGCCCGCGCGGGCCCGGGCCGGACGCACCCGGCCCGGGCATTTCGCAGGAACCCGAGCGGCGCACGAGCCGCCTAAGCGAGACGTAAGGTTGACCGCGGTATGCTGTGCGGTTACGGTTTTTCCAGCCGCAACCTTGGGTCTGTGCGTAGTTTGTGGTTTACTTCGCGCCCTTCGGGCCGCGCCCCTTTCAATCGAGCGATGCATTCATGAGCCAATCAACAGCCCCGTTTTTGCCGTTTGTCAAACCCGAGATCGATGAGGAAACGATTCAGGGCGTCGTCGAGGTGCTGCGCTCCGGCTGGATCACCACCGGCCCGCAGAACCAGAAGTTCGAGGCCGCGCTCTCCGAATTCTGCGGCGGCCGTCCGGTGCGCACCTTCAACTCCGGCACGGCGACGCTCGAAATCGGGCTGCGCATCGCCGGCGTGGGCCCCGGCGACGAAGTCATCACGACGCCGGCAACGTGGGTCTCGACGAGCAACGTGATCCTCGAAACCGGCGCGACGCCCGTCTTCGCCGACATCGACCCGGTCACCCGCAACATCGACCTCGATCTGCTCGAAAAAGCGATCACGCCGCGTACCAAGGCGCTGCTGCCGGTCTATCTGTCCGGCCTGCCGGTCGACATGGACCGCCTCTACGCGATCGCCCGCGCCCACCAGCTGCGCGTGATCGAGGATGCCGCGCAGGCGTTCGGCTCGACCTGGAACGGCGAGCGCATCGGCAAGCTCGGCGACATCGTGTCGTTCAGCTTCCATGCGAACAAGAATCTGACCTCGATCGAAGGCGGCGCGCTCGTGCTCAACAACGAGGAAGAAGCGGTGCTCGCCCAGAAGTACCGGCTGCAGGGCATCACGCGCACCGGCTTCGACGGCATGGACTGCGACGTGCTCGGCGGCAAGTACAACCTGACGGACGTCGCGGCGCGCGTCGGCCTCGGCCAGATGCCGCATCTCGAGCGCTTCCTTGCGCAGCGCAAAAAACTCGTGCGCGCGTACTTCGCGGGCTTCGAGGGCGGCGCGGCGGTGAAGCTCGGCGTCGGCCTGCCGTTCGCGGACTTCAAAAACAGCAACTGGCACATGTTCCAGATCACGCTGCCGCTCGAGAAGCTCTCCATCGACCGCGCCGGTTTCATGGGCCAGTTGAAGGGGCGCGGCATCGGCTCGGGCGTGCATTACCCGGCGCTCCACCTGTTCTCGCTGTACCGCGAGCGCGGCTTCAGGGAAGGCATGTTCCCGCACGCGGAGCGCTTCGGCGCCAGCACCGTCACACTGCCGCTCTTCACGCTCATGAACGAGGGCGACGTGGAGCGCGTGTGCCGCGCGGTCAACGAAATTTGCGAACAATACGGAAAATAAGCGGA
Source organism: Paraburkholderia susongensis (assembly GCF_900177725.1). GTDB lineage: Bacteria > Pseudomonadota > Gammaproteobacteria > Burkholderiales > Burkholderiaceae > Paraburkholderia > Paraburkholderia susongensis. The sequence continues at coordinate 467,576 of NZ_FXAT01000002.1, forward strand.
CATGACTTATTCGGAATATCGCGCCGTCGCACCGGAAGTGTCGATCATCATTCCGGTGTACAACGAGGAGGCTGGACTGGCGGCGCTCTTCGCGCGCCTCTATCCGGCGCTCGACGCGCTCGGCACCCGTTATGAAGTGATCTTCATCAACGACGGCAGCCGCGACAAATCCCCCGCGCTGCTCGCCGAACAGTTCCGCGTGCGGCCCGACACGACGCGCGTGATCCTCCTGAACGGCAACTACGGCCAGCACATGGCGATTCTCGCGGGCTTCGAGCAATCGCGCGGCGACATCGTCATCACGCTCGACGCCGACCTGCAGAATCCGCCCGAGGAAATCGCCAAGCTCGTCACGAAGATGCGCGAGGGCTACGACTACGTCGGCACGATCCGTATGCAACGCCAGGACAGCCTGTGGCGCCGCAAGGCCTCGCGCGCGATGAACCATCTGCGCGAGCGCATCACGCGCATCAAGATGACCGACCAGGGCTGCATGCTGCGCGCGTACAGCCGCCACATCGTCGATACGATCAACCGCTGCGGCGAGATCAACACGTTCATTCCGGCGCTCGCGTACACGTTCGCGCAGAACCCGGTCGAGATCGAGGTCGCGCACGAAGAGCGTTTCGCAGGCGAATCGAAGTACTCGCTGTATTCGCTGATCCGCCTCAATTTCGACCTCGTGACCGGCTTTTCGGTGGTGCCGCTGCAATGGCTGTCGTTCATCGGCGTGATCCTGTCGCTCGGCTCCGCGGCGCTGTTCGTGCTGCTGCTGATTCGCCGCTTCATCATCGGCGCGGAAGTGCAAGGTGTGTTCACGCTGTTCGCGATCACGTTCTTCCTGCTCGGCGTCATCATCTTCGCGCTCGGCCTGCTCGGCGAATACATCGGCCGGATCTATCAGCAGGTGCGCGCGCGGCCGCGCTACCTCGTGCAGACCATTCTCGAGGAGCGCGACGGCGCGACCGTGACCGGAACGCCGCGTCAGAGCGTCGTGCAGGGCGTGCAGCCCGCGCCGCTCGCCGATCAGGGGCGCAATCCATGAAGCCGCGCGCCGTCGTATTCGCGTATCACAACGTCGGCGTGCGCTGCCTGCAGGTGCTGCTCGCGCGCGGCGTCGAGGTGGCGCTCGTCGTCACGCACGAGGACAACCCGAGCGAGAACATCTGGTTCGGCAGCGTGGCGTCGGTAGCGGCCGAGCACGGCATTCCGGTTCTCACGCCGGCCGATCCGAAAAGCCCGGAGCTGCGCGCCGCGGTGAGCGCCGCGCGGCCGGACTTCATCTTCTCGTTCTACTACCGCCACATGCTGCCGGTCGACCTGCTCGCGCTGGCCGCACGGGGCGCTTACAACATGCACGGCTCGCTGCTGCCGAAATACCGCGGCCGCGTGCCGACCAACTGGGCGGTGCTCCACGGCGAGACCGAAACCGGCGCGACGCTGCACGAAATGGCGGCGAAGCCCGACGCGGGCGCGATCATCGCGCAGACACCGGTGCCGATCCTGCCCGACGACACCGCCGCGCAAGTGTTCGACAAGGTCACGGTCGCAGCCGAGCAGACGCTCTGGCGCGTGCTGCCGGCGCTGCTCGCGGGCGAGGCGCCGCATCTGCCGAACGATCTCGCGCACGGCAGCTACTACGGCGGGCGCAAACCGGAAGACGGCCGCATCGACTGGAACCAGTCCGCGCAGCAGGTCTACAACCTGATCCGCGCAGTCGCGCCGCCCTATCCGGGCGCGTTCACCGACCTCAACGGCCAGCGTTTCATCGTCGCGCGAGCCCGGCTCGCGGCGCCCGGCGCGCTGCGCTCGGATTTGCCGCCGGGCCTGCACGTAAGCGATAATGCCGTTTTCGCGATCTGCGGCGACGGCCGCGCGATCACCATCCACGAATTGCGGCATCAGCACGACGGCGGCGAGACTGTCGTCAGTCCGGCGAAATTCGCCCAGCTCATCCAAACTCATTCATGAAAAAAGTCCTGATTCTGGGTGTGAACGGCTTCATCGGCCATCACCTGTCCAAGCGCATTCTCGAAACCACCGACTGGGAAGTGTTCGGGATGGACATGCAGACCGAACGTCTGGGCGACCTCCTCAATCATGAGCGGATGCACTTCTTCGAAGGCGACATCACGATTAACAAGGAATGGGTCGAATATCACGTCAAGAAGTGCGATGTGATCCTGCCGCTCGTCGCGATCGCCACGCCTGCCACTTACGTGAAGCAGCCTCTGCGCGTGTTCGAACTCGACTTCGAGGCGAACCTGCCGATCGTGCGTTCGGCCGTCAAGTACGGCAAGCACCTCGTGTTCCCGTCGACCTCCGAGGTCTACGGCATGTGCACGGACGAGCAGTTCGATCCGGAAGAATCGGTGCTGTCGTACGGCCCGATCAACAAGCCGCGCTGGATCTACGCGTGCTCGAAGCAGCTCATGGACCGCGTGATCTGGGGCTACGGCATGGAAGGCCTGAACTTCACGCTGTTCCGCCCGTTCAACTGGATCGGCCCGGGGCTCGACTCGATCTACACGCCGAAGGAAGGCAGCTCGCGCGTGGTCACGCAGTTCCTCGGCCACATCGTGCGCGGCGAGAACATCAGCCTCGTCGACGGCGGCGCGCAAAAACGCGCGTTCACGGACATCGACGACGGCATCAGCGCGCTGATGAAGATCATCGCGAACAAGGACGGCGTCGCCACGGGCAAGATCTACAACATCGGCAACCCGACCAACAATTTCTCAGTGCGCGAACTCGCGCACAAGATGCTCGCGCTTGCCGCCGAATTCCCCGAATACGCGGAAACGGCCAAGCGTGTGCAACTCGTCGAGACGTCGTCGGGTGCGTACTACGGCAACGGCTACCAGGACGTGCAGAACCGCGTGCCGAAGATCGACAACACGATGCAGGAACTCAACTGGACGCCCACGTCGACCTTCGACGAAGCGCTGCGCAAGATTTTCGAGGCGTATCGCGGCCACGTCGCGGAAGCCCGCGCGCTCGTCGAACAGTAATAAGGCTCGTCCTTGGCTCGTATCGTCCTGAAGATCGACGTCGACACGCTGCGCGGCACCCGCGAAGGCGTGCCGAATCTCGCCCGCATCTTCGACCGCTTCAAGGCGCGCGCCACGTTCCTCTTCAGCCTCGGGCCCGACCACACCGGCTGGGCGATGCGCCGCGTGCTGCGGCCGGGCTTTCTCAAGAAGGTGTCGCGCACCTCGGTGGTCGAGCATTACGGCGTGAAGCAATTGATGTACGGCGTGCTGCTGCCCGGCCCCGACATCGGCGCGAAGGCCGCCGCCGAGATGCGCGCGATCCACGAAGCCGGCTTCGAGTGCGGTATTCATACGTGGGACCACGTGTACTGGCAGGACAATGTGCGCTCGAAAGATCGCGCGTGGACCGCCGCGCAGATGCAGAAAAGCCACGACCGTTTCGTCGAGGTGTTCGGCGCGCCGCCCGTCACGCACGGCGCGGCGGGCTGGCAGATGAACGGCCACGCGTTCGAGCAGATCGACGCGTGGGGCATGCGCTACGCGTCCGATGGCCGCGGCCACTCGCCGTATCTGCCGGTGGTCGGCGGCAAAACGCTCATGCATGTGCAAATGCCGACCACGCTGCCCACGCTCGACGAAGTGCTCGGCGTCGACGGTGTCGATATTCACAACGTCGCCGCGTGGATGCTCAAACACACCGCAAACAATCCGCACGACCAGGTGTTCACGCTGCACGCGGAACTCGAAGGACAGAAGCTCGCACCGGTTTTCGAGCAACTGCTCGAGGGCTGGCGCACTCAGGGTCACACGTTCGCGACGATGGGCGATTACTACGCCACGCTGGACCGCAGCACGCTGCCATCGTACCCTGTTACGTGGGGCGAAATTCCAGGGCGCTCTGGCGAGCTGATCGTCCAGCCCTGAGCGGCCGAAACGCGGCGCGGAAGTCATCGGAAAGCACGCTGCCTGCTGCCGGGCCTGACGCTCGGGCAACCGCGGGGCAACTGCGGGGCAACCACGGGGCAACCGCGCGGTAACGGCGGGCAACCGTGAATAGCTGCGCGGCAAGCTCCCGCAACCGCATGGCAGCCGCATAGGGGCCTTCCGCGTACCGTCCACGCGCCGCCCGTTTCCCCGCACAACCAGAACCTCGACGACAGACCGGCCGACGCCGCGGCAGCAAGCCGGTGGCGGCCATAACAACCGGAGAACCTCGTGTCCATTGCAGTCGACCAACCCATCCCCGACTTTACCGCCCCCGCGACCGGCGGCGAGATCACGCTGTCAAAGCTGCGGGGCAAGAAGGTGGTGCTGTATTTCTATCCGAAGGACAACACGCCGGGCTGCACGACCGAAGGTCTGCAATTCCGCGACCTGTACCCCAAGTTCAAGAAGGCTGGGGCGGAGGTGATCGGCGTGTCGCGCGACAGCCTGCGCTCGCATGACAATTTCAAGGCCAAGCTCGAACTGCCCTTCCCGCTGATTTCGGACGCGGAAGAAACGCTGTGTTCGCTCTTCGGCGTCATTAAAATGAAGAAAATGTATGGCAAAGAGGTACGGGGAATCGAACGCTCCACGTTCCTCATCGACGCCGGCGGCGTGCTGCGTCAGGAGTGGCGCGGCGTGAAGGTGCCGGGCCACGTCGACGACATTCTGGAGGCTGTACAAGCGCTGTGAGGCGCGTTATATTGGGTTGCAATGAGTGCCTGTCCACCCCACATTTTCCTTCGCTGCGCCAGACCTGACGGCCGCCTTACCGGATCGACCGGAGCCGTTCGGATCGTGAGGCGCAACGCGAGCATCGTAGTCGAGCCGCCTGCCCCGAATGCCGGGGCGGCGGCTTTTTTAATTGCGCGCGACCGTTCGTTCACTGGGCTGCGCGCTTTAGTCAAGGAGCCTATCGAAGACCAGGCGAACCGGCATCTCTAGACTGAATGCGCGTCGCCTCGCGCAAACTGGGCGCCCCATGAGGGCACCGACAGAATGCGACGGGCGGCGCACGATATGTGACCCGATCAATTCGAGGGAAACCATGCCTTTGCCTACTCCCCCCAGCAAGCTCGGCAATCTTTTGTCGCCTGAAGAATACAAGGCCAAAGCCGTCACGCCCGCGCGCTCCGCCGCGAAAAAACAGGCGCATGAAGGGGAATCCGCAGAGTCGGCCGATTACGGCCGCGCCAACGTCGCCACGCCGATGGCGCACGCCGCCAATGCCGCTACCACGCTGCGGCCCGTGCCGGCCTCCGCGACACCTGCCGCTGCGCAGCCCACCCCGGCGCGCAACCGCAAATCGAAACAGACCGCGGCGTTGTTGCAGCCGGTTCCGGCTGCACATCCGCAAACCGCGGCCGGTGCGGCCGAGGCCGAGCCGGTCGTCGCCCGTGCGCCGAGCGCAAGGCAGCCCGCGGCCGACGCCACTGCTGCCGCACCCGTGCCCACCGCAGGCGGCACGCGCAAGAAACGCGGCTCGGCCGCTGCGCCGCTCGAGATGCAGAAACTCTTCGTGCTCGACACGAACGTGCTGATGCACGATCCAAGCTGCCTGTTCCGTTTCGAGGAACACGACGTCTATCTGCCGATGATGACGTTGGAAGAACTCGACAACCACAAGAAAGGCATGTCGGAAGTCGCGCGCAACGCTCGCCAGGTGAGCCGCACGCTCGACGCGCTCGTCGCGAACGCCGGCAACATGGCCGACGGCATTTCGCTCGCGCGTCTCGGCAGCCGCGAAGCGTCCGGGCGCCTGTTCTTCCAGACGCGCCTCACCGCGATCGAGCCGGTGGAAGGCCTGCCGGAAGGCAAGGCCGACAACCAGATCCTCGGCGTCGTGCGCGCGTTGCAGCGCGACCGTGCGGATCGCCAGGTCGTGCTGGTGTCGAAAGACATCAACATGCGCATCAAGGCGCACGCGCTCGGCCTGCCCGCCGAAGACTACTTCAACGACCAGGTGCTCGAAGACAGCGACCTGCTCTATTCGGGCATCCGCGCGCTGCCGCAGGATTTCTGGACGAAGCACGCGAAGGGCATGGAAAGCTGGCAGGACACGAAGACCGGCACGACCTACTACCGGGTCACGGGTCCGCTGTGCGCGTCGATGCTCGTCAACGAGTTCGTCTATCTCGAGCCGCAGAACGGCGAGCCCACGTTCCATGCGCTCGTGCGCGAGATCAACGGCAAAACGGCGCTGCTGCAGACGCTGCGCGACTACGGCCACCACAAGAACAACGTGTGGGGCATCACGGCACGCAACCGCGAGCAGAATTTCGCGCTGAATCTGCTGATGAATCCGGAAATCGACTTCGTCACGCTGCTCGGCCAGGCAGGCACCGGCAAGACGCTCGTCGCGCTCGCGGCCGGCCTCGCGCAGGTGCTCGACGACAAGCGCTACAACGAGATCATCGTGACGCGCGCGACGGTGCCGGTCGGCGAGGACATCGGCTTTCTGCCGGGCACCGAAGAGGAAAAAATGCAGCCGTGGATGGGCGCATTCGACGACAACCTCGAAGTGCTGCAGAAAACCGACGACGCAGCCGGCGAATGGGGCCGCGCCGCGACCCAGGAACTGATCCGCTCGCGCCTGAAGATCAAGAGCATGAACTTCATGCGCGGCCGCACGTTCGTGGACAAGTATCTGATCATCGACGAGGCGCAGAACCTCACGCCGAAGCAGATGAAAACGCTCGTCACGCGCGCGGGTCCGGGCACGAAGATCATCTGCCTCGGCAATATCGCGCAGATCGATACGCCTTACCTCACCGAAGGCAGTTCGGGACTGACTTACGTGGTCGACCGCTTCAAGGGCTGGGCGCATAGCGGACACGTGACGCTCGCGCGCGGCGAGCGCTCGCGCCTCGCCGACTACGCGTCGGAAATTCTTTAAGCGTCCGTTCAATCTTTAGCACCGCAAGCCGCGTCCGGATCGTTCCGGACGCGGTTTTTTATTGCCCGCGCGTTCCGCCCGGGCAACACTTAGCGCGTGAACTTCAAGTAATTTATCAACAATTCTTGCCGCAGCCATGTTCGGCGGGCTACCATCGCGTCATTCAGTCAGTAAACGGGCGTTTACCCGCCCGCCCTCGTCTTCATGCGCCGACTCGCGTTCTCGCTGCTGACCGTGCTGCTGCTCGCTGCTTGCGCCGGCGCGCCGCAGAAGACGTCGCGCGGCTCCGGCGGGGTCGTCGTGGCGAACGGCGCGTATCGTGCGCCGCCGCCCGGCTTCCCTCACTTTGTCGATCACAGCATCGGCCGCGAGGAAATTTCGATTCAGGCGATGAGTCTCGTCGGCGTTCCATACCGCTGGGGCGGCAATACGCCCGATAGCGGCTTCGATTGCAGCGGCTTCGTGCGCTACGTCGTGCTGCGCGCCGCGTCGGTGAACCTGCCACGCACGACGGCCGAAATGAGCGGGCGCGGTGAATCGATCGAACCGGACGAAATCGCGCCCGGCGATCTGATCTTTTTCAACACGACGGGGCGCGCGCATTCGCACGTCGGCATCTACGTGGGCAAGCTGCGCTTCGTCAATGCGCCGTCGACGGGCGGCACGGTGCGGCTCGACTATCTGACCAATCCTTACTGGGCGAAGCGCTTCGACGGTATCCGCCGGATGGCCGGCCCGGCCGCGACGCCGGCGCCGTTCGATACGCCGAGCTATCAGGCTGCGGCACCGCAGGAGCGCGGCGCGGCGGTTGCGGCAACATCAGCTTATGCGGGTGCAACAGCGGCAACGGGTGCGGCGTCTCCTGACGTGAAGGCCACGGCTCAGGTGCCTGCTCAGGTGCCAGCTCAAGCGCCGGTTTATGCGGGCGGTCCGTCCCCGCAAGCTGCGCGCATTGAAACGGCGGCACGCGCACCCTCGATGACGGCAGCCCAACCGGGCGTGGTCTCGACCGCAACGACCGGCGCCGCTGGCACCCCCACCGCGCAAGCCGACCCGTTCGAGCCGCCACCGCCGGGCCTGAGCGCCGCGCAGTTGCAAGCGCGCTCCGCGGGCGCGGTGGCGCCGGCCGTGGTGCCGGCGGCTCAGGCAAGCGCGTATGACATCAGTGCGCCGTCACCCGTGCAATCCGCGCCACCAGCGGCAACCGCCCGCGCCACCTCGCCAACCGCGCCCGACTCGATCGACGCCGCCGCCGATGCATTCGAGCCACCGCCTTCCGCTTCGGTCGCCGAGCGCCAGGCCCAGCAGGCGCAACGTGCCGAAGCAGGTGGCAGTGCCCAGATCATGCGCGCGTCGACAGCCTCGCGCGGCATCCCCGCGCCTACCCAGACCAGCGACGATCCGATCGCGCGCTTCGCGAACGGCAACTAGTGAGGCGCTCGCGTCCGGCAGCAAGGTCCCGCGCGCAGGCGGATCCCGGCGAATTCGCGGTGACGAAAGTCCGCGTGCGCGCCGCGAAAAACCGTCGTCAAATACAGCGATCCCACCGATCTGCTATCGTCATCGATATTCTTCTGACGGCGGGTGGCGACGATGGAACTCGGGCTGAAAGACAAGGTGGTGTTGATCACTGGCGGCAGCAAAGGGATCGGGTTCGCCTGCGCGCGGGCGTTCGCGCAGGAAGGCGCGAAAGTCGCGATCGTGTCGCGCGATCCCGCCAATCTCGCGCGCGCCTACGAGCAGTTGAAGCAGGAAGGACTGCATGTGCATCGCACGCGCGCCGATCTGCACGAGCCGCATAGCGCCGCGGATATCGTCGAGGAAGTCAGCACCGCCGTGGGTCCGATCGACGTGCTGATCAACAGCGCCGGCGCGGCGCGCCGATACGACCCGGAAATGCTCGACGCCGACGCGTTCCGCTCGACGATGGAAGCGAAATATTTCCCCTACATCTATCCGCAGCAGGAAGTGCTGCGCCGCATGGCCGAGCGTGCGAAAGCCGGCAACGGCGCGACGCCCGGCACGATCGTCAACATCATCGGCATGGGCGGCAAGATTGCGAGCGACATCCATATCGCGGGCGGCGCGGCGAACGCGGCGCTGATGCTCGCGACCGTCGGCCTCGCGCACTACTACGCGCGCTATGGCATTCGCATCAACGCGATCAATCCGGGCTCGACGTTGACCGAACGCGTCGAGGAAGCGGTCAAGCTCGAGGCGACGCGCCAGGGCATCGGCAATGAAGAGGCACTCGCACACGGCGAGGCAAAAGTGCCGCTCGGCCGCTTTGCCAAACCGGAGGAAATCGCCGACGTCGCGCTGTTCCTCGCGAGCCACCGCGCGAGTTATGTGACGGGTGCGATCATCCCGATGGACGGCGCGAGCGCGCCGCTGATCTGAGAGAGGCTGGCAGGATGACGCGCGGCGGCCGGGGCAGCGGCTAAAGCCCGCGCCAGTCATCTAGCGCAGGCCCGCATCGCAAAGAGCTACAGGGAGAGAACTACAGGAAGCGGTGGCCGAGCCACCAGGCGGCGCCGGAGAGCACTGCGGAGGCTGGAATCGTCAGAATCCACGCCCAGACGATGTTGCCGGCCACGCCCCAGCGCACCGCGCTCAGCTTCTGCGTTGCGCCGACACCAACGATCGCGCCGGTAATCGTATGCGTCGTGGAGACGGGAATGCCAAGCCACGACGCGGTAAACAGCGTGATCGCACCGCCCGATTCCGCGCAGAAGCCACCGACTGGCTTGAGCTTGGTGATCTTCTGACCCATCGTGCGCACGATCCGCCAGCCGCCGAACAGCGTGCCGAGTCCCATCGACAGATAGCAGCCGCCGATTACCCACAACGGCGGCGCGGCCGCATTCAGCGACGCAAAACCGGTTGCGATCAGCAGCATCCAGATGATGCCGATGGTTTTCTGCGCGTCGTTGCCGCCGTGGCCGAGGCTGTACAGGCCCGCCGACAGCAGTTGCAGGCGGCGGAAACGCCGGTCGACCTTGCTCGGCGGCGTGCGGAAATAAAGCCACGACACCACCAGCATGAAAAACGAGCCGAGCACGAAGCCGAGCAGCGGCGAAATGAAGATGAACGCAACCGTCTTCATGAGACCGTCCCAGTTCAGCGAGCCCCAGCCCGACTTGGCGAGCGCCGCGCCCACGAGCCCGCCGATCAGCGCGTGCGACGAGCTCGATGGAATGCCGTAATGCCACGTGATGATGTTCCAGCCGATCGCGCCGACCAGCGCACCGAAAATCACGTAGTGGTCGACGATGGCCGGATCGATCGTGCCTTTGCCGACCGTCGCGGCCACTTTGAGGTGGAACACGAAATACGCGATGACGTTGAACGCCGCCGCGAACGCCACCGCCTGCTGCGGCTTCAGCACGCCGGTCGACACGACCGTGGCGATCGAATTCGCCGCGTCGTGAAAACCGTTCATGAAGTCGAAAATGAGCGCGACGGCGACCAGGCCGGTAACGACCCAGATAGCGAGTTGTATCGATTGCATTATGCGTTTTCCAGCACGATGCCTTCGATGATGTTCGCTACATCCTCACACTTGTCCGTGATCGTTTCGAGCAGCTCGTAAATCGCTTTCAGCTTGATCAGAACCTTGACGTCGTCTTCTTCGCGGAACAGCTTCGACATGGCCGAACGCAGCACGCGGTCGGCTTCCGATTCCAGACGGTCGATTTCCTCGCACGCCTTGAGGATCTGGCTCGCCTGCTTCATGTCCGAGAGCAGGCCCACGGCGAACTGCACGCGCTCCGAAGTCGCGGTGCAGATATGCGCGAGCTGGCTCGCCTCGGAGGTGACCGCTTGCACGTCGTACAGTGAAATGGCGGTGGCGACGTCCTCCATGAGGTCGAGGATGTCGTCCATCGTCGTGATCAGCTTGTGGATCTCGTCGCGGTCGAGCGGCGTGATGAAGGTCTTGTGCAGCAGGTCGATGGCTTCGTGCGTGAGCTTGTCGGCGGCCTTTTCGGCCTTCTGCACGTTTTGTTTGTGGGTTTCCGCGTCTTGCAGATTGTCGATCAGCAGCTCGAGTTCGCGGCTCGCCGAGACGATGCACGTTGCGTGCGAATTGAAGATTTCAAAGAACTTGCCCTCGGTGGGCATGAATCGACCGAACATTGGGATCCCGAAAATTGGTCATGTAATGGCTGACATAAAACCGCCACATTGTACCGTTGCGTTACGGATATCGCACTTTTGACGGCGCCCTTACAACAACGGCGGCGCCGCGTTCGCGTCACTCGCCGCCGTAGAAATTCTGCGGGCCGGCAAAATTGTCGAACTTCGTGTATTGACCGTGGAACGTGAGCCGAACGGGACCGATCGGACCATTACGCTGCTTGCCGATGATGATTTCCGCGGTGCCCTTGTCCGGGCTGTCCGGGTTGTACACCTCGTCGCGGTAAATGAACAGGATCACGTCCGCATCCTGCTCGATAGCGCCGGATTCACGCAGGTCCGACATGATGGGCCGCTTGTTCGGGCGCTGCTCGAGACCGCGGTTCAACTGCGACAACGCGATCACCGGCACGTCGAGCTCCTTTGCGAGGCTCTTCAGCGATCGTGAGATTTCCGAGATTTCGGTCGCGCGGTTTTCGCCGGACGACGAACCGCTCATCAGTTGCAGGTAGTCGATGATGATGAGGCCGAGCTTGCCGCACTGGCGCGACAGACGCCGCGCGCGCGAACGCAGTTCCATCGGATTCAGCCCGCCGGTTTCGTCGATGAAGATCTGCGCCTCGCTCATTTTCTGCACCGCGTGCGTGAGCTTCGGCCAATCCTCGTCGGTCAGACGCCCGGTTCGCATGCGGTGCTGATCGAGCCGGCCGACCGAGCCGAGCATACGCATGGTGAGCTGCGTGCCCGGCATTTCCATCGAGAACACCGCGACCGGCAGCCCGTACTCCACCGCGACGTATTCGCCGACGTTCATCGAAAACGCCGTCTTGCCCATCGACGGACGGCCCGCGACGATGATGAGCTCGCCACCGTGCATGCCCGAAGTCATGCGGTCCAGATCGACGAAGCCGGTCGGCGTGCCGGTCACGTCGCTCGGATTGGCGGTGTGGTAGAGCGTGTCGATGCGCTCGACCACTTCCGTGAGCAGCGGCCCGATCTCGAGGAAGCCCTGGGTGCCGCGCGCACCGTCTTCGGCGATCGAAAACACCTTCGATTCGGCTTCGTCCAGCAATTGCCGGACTTCCTTGCCTTGCGGGTTGAAGGCGTCGGCCGAGATTTCGTCGGCGACCGACACGAGCCGGCGCAGCACCGCGCGATCGCGCACGATTTCCGCATAGCGGCGGATATTGGCCGCACTCGGCGTGTTCTGCGCGAGCGCGTTCAGATAGGCGAGACCGCCGACCTCCTCCGCCTTGCCCGACGTGCCGAGCGCTTCGTACACGGTAATCACGTCGGCTGGGCGCGTGGCCGCGATCAGCTTGCCGATGTGTTCGAAGATGATGCGATGGTCGTAGCGGTAGAAGTCGCTCTGCGCGAGGAAGTCGGCGATGCGGTCCCACGCCGCGTTGTCGAGCAGCAGGCCGCCCAGCACCGATTGCTCGGCCTCGATCGAATGAGGGGGGACTTTTAGCGACTCGAGTTGGGGATCTTTGGACGGTGCGTTCATGGGGAGGAATTATCGGGCAATCCGGCGATCGCGGCGAGCGGAAAAAAGCAGGCACGTGGGACAAAATCGGGCACAAAAAAAGCAGGGGCCGGTTACCCGGCCCCTGCTCTTCACCAGCAACGTGCTGGCTGATACTGCGTGATGCTTAGACGTGTTCGCCGATCACGGCCACCGTCACATCGACGAGAACGTCGGTGTGCAGCGAAACCTGGACAGCGTGCTCGCCGACCGTCTTCAGCGGGCCTTCCGGCAGACGCACTTGCGACTTTTCCAGTGCGAAGCCTTGCTTGCCGAGCGCTTCGGCGATGTCCGCGTTCGTCACCGAGCCGAACAGACGGCCGTCGACGCCGGCCTTCTGACCGATCTGAACCGTCGAGCCTGCCAGCTTTTCGCCTTGAGCCTGAGCGGCTGCCAGCTTTTCAGCGGCCAGCTTTTCGAGTTCTGCGCGACGCACTTCGAATTCAGCGAGCGCCTCTTTCGTTGCACGGCGAGCTTTCTTGTTCGGGATCAGGAAGTTACGTGCGTAACCGTCCTTGACCTTCACGATATCGCCCAGGTTACCCAGATTGACGACTTTTTCCAGAAGAATGATTTGCATTCGGATGCTCCTTATCGCGTCGTCGGGTTAGGCCTTGTGCTGGTCGGTGTACGGCACCAGCGCGAGGAAACGCGCGCGCTTGATAGCCGTGTCCAGCTGGCGTTGGTAATGCGCCTTGGTACCCGTGAGACGTGCCGGCGTGATCTTGCCGTTCTCGCCGATGAAGTCCTTCAGCGTTTCGATGTCTTTGTAGTCGATGTATTCGACGCCAGCAGCCGTGAAACGGCAGAACTTCTTGCGCTTGAAGAGCGGGTTCTGTTGCTGACGACGCTTGTCAAATTTCTTACCAGTCGGGCGGGGCATGTTCAGTCCTTTCCAATGTCCTGCAATGCTGTGATGTGAAATACCAGAGTTCTTGCGTTGCGGTGCTTTTTCGCCAGAAAGCCGGTGAAGAGCGTTTCCACGCCCATCTGACAGCTTTCGAGCTTACCGCTCGCTTCGCCCGCGGCGACCGCCTGCATGGTCAGTTCGACCTGGCGGGCAATGCCCGCTTCGACGACTTCCGTGCGGTGCTGCAACGTGCAGCTGGCAATCGGAACGCCGGCGGGGGTATACCGCACCGGTTCGCGTTCGACGACGCTCGCCGTGAGTTGCAGCCGGTTCATGTACCTTCGTGCACGTTGGCGACAGCGACGCTGTGGTCTGGCAGCTTAAATAGTGTGTCTTAAGCCTGCGCTTCGGTCGGCTGAGCGGCTGCCGACTTCTTGGCTTCTTCGCGCTGCACTTCCTTCATCATCGGCGACGGGCCGGTTTCGGCCTTCTTCATCTTGACGATGAGGTGACGCAGAACGGCGTCGTTGAACTTGAACGCGTGTTCCAGCTCGTCGAGCGTGGTCTGGTCGCATTCGATGTTCATGCAGACGTAGTGAGCCTTCGCGAGTTTCTCGATCATGTAGGCCAGTTGGCGGCGGCCCCAGTCTTCGATGCGGTGGATCTGCCCACCGTGCGACGTGATCGTGCCCTTGTAACGCTCGATCATGGCGGGCACCTGCTCGCTCTGATCGGGATGCACGATAAAGACGATTTCGTAATGACGCATACACACTCCTTGTGGATTAAAGCCACCCGGGCGTCGGAACCGGTGCGGCAAGTGAGAAGCCGAAGAGTGTAACTGGAATGGGGCCGGGTTGCAAGGTATTCCGTCGATTCGGTGACGGAATCGGGTGTGTTTTCAAGAGCTTAGGGTGGCTGGCGGCGGGGGCCGGAGTGGCAAAGCGTCGTTGCGGGGGCGTCGGCAGAGTGCCGGGCCTTGCTGCGTAGACCTGTGCGCAGCCTTCCGGCGGCCGTCGGGACGCTTTTCCGAGCCGCTGGCCGACGGGTTTTCTCAGCCTTGTTCTACCTTTCTGCCTTCCTTCCGCCTTGCCCCGTCTTCCCGCCCCCGTGCCACCCCTCAACCTGCTTCCGTACGCCCGCTGCCGCTCTGCAGACGCGCTCGAAGCGCCGCTTCGAGGCCGCTCAGCGCGTCGGGCGCGGCGTCCGTGATCGCCCACCAGGTCATGCCCGCCGCGTCCCAATGCGCAATCGAGTAACCGTCGTGATCGAACGATACAGGCGCAGCGCCATCGATGCCGCGGGCCGAGCCACCCGATGCGCTCTGCGGGAACACATATACGTCGATCACGTGCTTGCGATAGCGGTACACGAGCACCGCGACCCGCTGATGCGCGAGGTAGTCGAGCCGGCCGCCTTCCAGCGCGAAGCCGCTCGCCGCGAGATCCTCGACGGGCGGCGAATAGTCGAGCCGGCCGTTGAACCACGGCTTGACCGTATGCTGGTCGGTCGAAATCACGTCGATGTCGCGCCCGGACACCTGCGCCCGCACATGACTTTCCACGAGTTCGTCGACGAATGGCGCGAATTCCGCGGGACGGTGCAGACTCAGCGTGAGGACCGCCGCCGCGGCACATAGCGCGATGACGAGCGCCGCGAACCCGCCGCGCGTGGCCGCGCGATTCGCTCCGCCTACGGTGACTGGGCCGCCGAAGCCGCTTGAGCCTCCCCAACCGCCTGAGCCAGCCGAACCAACCGAGCCGCCCGAGCCCCGAGAACCGTTGGAGCCGCCGGAATTGCCCAGCCGGCCGCCAAGCCACGCGAGCCACCACGCCCCACGCCGCCGATGTCCACGCTCCGCCCCCCCCGCGTCCGTCATCCCTGCGGCAGAGGCAGTTCCAGCCGTGCCAGTGCCTGTCTCAGCCCCACCCGCCGTTGCGCCCGGCACGCCGAACCCTTCTTCGCCAAGCCCTTCATCGAGTCCCGCTGGCAGGCCGGCGACAACGCGCGCCCGCAGCGACTGCGGCGCCCGATGATACGGCGCCGCCCGCAGCGCTCCGCTCAGCGCGCGCAGGTTTTCACTCGCGCGCCGGCAATCGTCGCAGCTCTCGATATGCTGCTGGACCCGGCGCGCATCCGGCGCCGGCAATTCGTGATCGGCATTCGCATCGAGGAGCGGCCGTGCTTCGTTACAGTCCATCCGGCGTCTCCTGAGCAGGGTCGGCGGCAACGCCGGGAATATCGAGGGGCCGGCCGTCAGCAAACGCCCGGATCTGTGTCACTGTTGCGGTGGCGGGCAAGCTCGCCGCGGATGATACGGCGCGGCTATCGCCGCCACTTCGCGCCGGCCGCGCGGATGACGCCGATTGCCCGGGCTGCGCATCCTCGTCCGGCGGCGCACCGGTCGGCACCCTCGTGCCGGCGGCCTCCTCGCCGCCTTGACGCGCCGCGCGCTCGACCGACCTCGCGGACTCCGCCTCACCGCACGCGCCCTGCCCACCGCTGTGTCCACCTCTGCGGCCGCCACCGGCAGGCGCCGTCACGCCTCGCTGCTGCGCCATCAGCACCTCGGCCAGCTTGCGCCGTCCGCGCGCGAGCCGCGACATCACCGTGCCGATCGGCACATCGGCGACCACCGCGATCTCCCGGTAACCCATCTCTTCGAGTTCGCGCAGGATCAGCACCTCGCGATACTCCACCGGCAAGCTCGCCAGCGCGTCGTGCACCTGCTTCACATCCTCGTCGCGGATCAGCAGCGTCTGCGGATCGTCGCCGCTCGCGCTCCAGCCATCGAAAGTCGCTTCGTCCATCGTTTCGTCGAATTCGAGCATCTCATGCGATGGCGCGCGCCGCCGCCATTCCGTGTACCAGGTGCGGCGCACGATCGCGAGCAGCCAGGGCCGCGCGGAGTCGCCGCGAAACGTGTCGAAGAAGCGGAACGCGCGCATGAACGCTTCCTGCACGACGTCCTCGGCATCGCTCGCATTACCGCACAGCCAGCGCGCGAGGTTGTACGCAGCGTCGAGGTGCGGCAGCGCCAACTGCTGGAAGCGGCGGCTCTTCACGGCATCGGCGGTATCAGCGGCGGTGGCTGCGCCCGGCGCGCGGGCGGAGTCTGGATCAGTCTGGACCACCTGAGCCCTCCAAGGGCATTGCGGCTGCGTTGTACGGTTCGCGGTGCGGTTCGCGTGGGGTTGCGCGCTGGGTCGTGCGTTCGGTCGCACGCGCCCGCCAGGCCCTACCTCGCGCGCCCTTTCACCGTATAACCAGCCTCATGCCGAGTTTATTCCCGCCCGCGGAACCCATTCGCAAAAAGATCGGCGCGGGACACCTGCTAATAAGACGAACGGTTCCAGTAGTCCTCGCTCGCGTACACGTCTTTCAGATAATCGATGAAATAGCGCACCCGCGCCGGCACGTAGCGCTGCTGCGGATAGACCGCGAGGATGTCGTAGTCGGGCAGCGCGTAGTCGTCGAGCACGGTTTCGAGTTCGCCGCGCGCGAGCTGCTGCTGGATTTCCCACGTGGACCGCCAGCCGAGCCCGAGTCCCTCGGACACCCAGCGGTGCAGCAGTTCGCCGTCGTTGCAGTCGAGCGTGCCGCCCACGCGCACGGTCGCGAGCTTGCCGTTGCGGCGGAAGTACCAGCCGCGGTTCTGCCCGCCTTGCAGATTGAACGCGAGACAGTTGTGGCCCGGCAGGTCTTCGAGCGTTTCAGGCTTGCCGTGGCGGCGAAAATAGTCGGGCGTGCCGCACACCACGCGCCGGTTCGACGCGAGCTTCACCGCGACGAAATTCGGATCGACCGCGCCGCCGATACGAATCGACAGGTCGTAACCCTCACGCACCAGATCGACGACCCGGTCAGTCAGATTGAACGACATCTGCAATTCAGGCTTGTCGGCCAGAAACGCGGGTGCGAGCGGCGCGACGTGCTTGCGGCCGAACGCGGCCGGCGCCGACACGATCAGATGGCCGTTCACCGCGCGCCGTCCCGCGCTCAGCTCGTTTTCCGCCTGGTCCCATTCGCTGAGCAGGCTGCGGCAGCGCTCGAGAAACGCGGCGCCGTCCTCGCTGACCACGAGCCGCCGCGTCGTGCGGTACATGAGCTTCACGCCGAGGCGCTTTTCGAGCGCGTCGATGCGGCGACCGAGAATCACCGGCGACACGCCCTCTTCGAGCGCCGCTGCCGCGAGGCTGCCCGCGTCCGCGACACGTACGAAGGTTTCGATCTGTTTGAAGCGGTCCATGTTCGTCTCCTGCCTCGCTTTTGTCTCGCTCTTGCCCTTCGCCCGTTTCCAGCCTGTCCCGTGTCCGGCGGCCACCGGCCTTCCGTCTGGCTTCGCACGATTCGATACTTTTTGTTTCGGAATAAGCGACCTTGGCTGATCTTATCAAACCTTTGATGCAGGCCTAAAGTGCTCCCAACAGACTTTGATTCCCACATTTCCAGATATCGAGGAGACATTCATGGCCAAAATGAGAGCCGTCGACGCCGCTGTGCTGGTGCTCGAAAAAGAAGGCATCGACACCGCGTTCGGTGTGCCGGGCGCCGCGATCAACCCGTTCTACTCGGCGATGCGCAAAGCCGGCGGTATCAGCCACGTGCTCGCGCGCCACGTCGAGGGCGCCTCGCACATGGCCGAGGGCTACACACGGGCGCGGCCGGGCAACATCGGCGTGTGCATCGGCACCTCGGGCCCCGCCGGCACCGACATGATCACCGGTTTGTACTCCGCTCAGGCCGACTCGATTCCTATTCTGGCTATCACGGGTCAGGCGCCGCGAGCGCGTCTGTACAAGGAAGACTTCCAGGCCGTCGACATCGAATCGATCGCGAAGCCCGTCACCAAGTGGGCCGTGACCGTGCGCGAGCCCGCGCTCGTGCCGCGCGTATTCCAGCAGGCGTTCCACCTGATGCGCTCGGGCCGTCCGGGCCCGGTGCTGGTCGATCTGCCGATCGACGTGCAGCTCGCCGAGATCGAGTTCGATATCGACACCTACGAGCCGTTGCCGGTCTACAAGCCGAAGGCGACCCGCAAGCAGATCGAAGCGGCGCTCACGCTGCTCAACGATGCTGAAAAGCCGCTGATCGTCTCGGGCGGCGGTGTGCTCAACGCGTCCGCCGAAGACCTGCTCGTGAAGTTCGCCGAAACCGTCGGCGTGCCGGTGATTCCGACGCTGATGTCCTGGGGCGCGATTCCCGACGACCATCCGCTGATGGCCGGCATGGTCGGTCTGCAAACCTCGCACCGCTACGGCAACGCGACGATGCTCGCGTCCGACTTCGTGCTCGGCGTCGGCAACCGCTGGGCGAACCGTCACACGGGCAGCGTCGACGTCTATACGAAGGGCCGCAAGTTCGTGCACGTCGATATCGAACCGACCCAGATCGGCCGCGTGTTCGGCCCCGATCTCGGCATCGTGTCGGACGCGAAGGCCGCGCTCGAACTGTTCGTCGAAGTGGCGAACGAGTGGAAGGCCGCGGGCAAGCTGAAAGATCGCAGCGCATGGGTCGCCGATTGCCAGGAGCGCAAGCGCACCATGCTGCGCAAGACGCACTTCGACAACGTGCCGATGAAGCCGCAGCGCGTCTACGAAGAGATGAACCAGGTGTTTGGCCGCGACACGTGCTACGTGAGCACGATCGGTCTTTCGCAGATCGCCGCGGCGCAATTCCTGCACGTCTACAAGGCGCGCAACTGGATCAACTGCGGCCAGGCCGGCCCGCTCGGCTGGACGATTCCGGCAGCGCTCGGCGTGCGCGCCGCTGATCCGCAACGGCCGATCGTCGCGCTCTCGGGCGACTACGACTTCCAGTTCATGATCGAAGAACTCGCGGCCGGCGCGCAATTCAAGCTGCCGTACGTGCATGTGGTCGTGAACAACTCGTACCTCGGGCTGATCCGCCAGGCACAGCGCGCATTCGATATGGACTACTGCGTGCAGCTCGGCTTCGAGAACATCAACTCGCCGGAGACCAACGGCTACGGCGTCGATCACGTCGCGGTCGCCGAAGGTCTCGGCTGCAAGGCGATCCGCGTGTTCAAGCCCGAAGAGCTGAAGCCGGCCCTGGAGAAAGCGCAGTCGATGCTCTCCGAGTTCAACGTGCCGGTGATCGTCGAAGTGATTCTCGAGCGCGTGACCAACATTTCGATGGGCACCGAGATCGACGCGATCAACGAGTTCGAGGAACTGGCCGCGAAGAACGAAGACGCGCCGACCGCGATCAGCCTGCTCGACTGAGCGCCTCACGTTCGAGGCATTCGCAGTCACCGCAATTTGCAACGTACGCGGCGCTCGCCGCGCGCGGGAGACAGGAGTCGCTTTCATCAGCGGCCCGGCTCCCGGCGCGCGGCAGCCGCGCACGCCATTCCCCTGACCGACCAGAGAGACACACGCACCATGCCGAAATTCGCAGCGAATCTCACGATGCTGTTCAACGAAGTACCGTTCCTCGACCGTTTCGCGGCAGCAGCCAACGCGGGTTTTCACGCGGTCGAATTCCTGTTTCCGTATCCGTACGCCGTCGCTGAATTGAGCGAACGTCTGCAACAAAACCGCCTGAAGCTCGTGCTGCACAACCTGCCCGCGGGCAACTGGGAAGCGGGCGAGCGCGGTATCGCGTGCCTGCCGGATCGCGTCGCCGAGTTTCAGGACGGCGTCGGCCGCGCAATCGAGTACGCGAGCGCGCTGAAGGTGCCGCAACTGAACTGCCTCGTCGGCATTCCCGGCGCGAACGTCGATGCCGACACGGCGAGCGCGACGATCGTCGACAACCTGCGTTTTGCCGCTGGCGAACTGAAAAAGGCCGGCATCCGGCTGCTGGTCGAGCCGTGCAACGCGTACGACATTCCGGGTTTCGCGCTGAACCGTTCGAGCGAAGGCCTCGACGTGATTCGCGCAGTCGGCTCGGACAACCTGTTCCTGCAATACGACATCTATCACATGCAGCGGATGGAAGGCGAACTCGCCGCGACGATCAAAAAGAACCTGCCGCAGATCGCGCACATCCAGTTGGCGGACAACCCGGGCCGGAATGAACCGGGCACCGGCGAAATCAACTACCCGTACCTGTTCGCGCTGCTCGACTCGCTCGGCTACGAAGGCTACGTCGGCTGCGAGTACAAGCCGCTCACGACGACCGAGGCCGGCCTCGGCTGGGTGCAGAGCGTGGCCGGTCAAACGCGCGGCGCGGCGCATGCCGCGGCCTGAGACAGCGGCCTGAAGTAGTAGTGGCTCGAAGCGGCCGCATCACGCACACAAACCATAACCCTGGAGATTCACACACATGGCAAAGATCGGTTTCATCGGCCTCGGCATCATGGGCGCGCACATGGCGCGCAACCTCATCAAGGGCGGTCACACGCTGTTCGTGAACGGCGCGTACCCGGTGCCGGACGACATCGCGAAGACGGCTAGCGTCGTCGCCAACTCGACCGCCGTCGCGCAAGCGGCCGATATCGTCATCATCATGGTGCCGGACACGCCCGACGTCGCCAAGGTGCTGTTCGCCGACGACGGCGTCGCCGCCGGTCTCACGAAGGGCAAGCTCGTGATCGACATGAGCTCGATCTCGCCGCTCGACACGCAGGAATTCGCGAAGAAGATCAACGCGCTCGGCGCCGACTATCTCGATGCGCCGGTGTCCGGCGGTGAGATCGGCGCGCGCGAGGCGTCGCTGACGATCATGGTCGGTGGTCCTGAGAAAGCCTTCGCGCAGGCCAAACCGCTGTTCGATCTGATGGGCAAGAACATCTCGCTGATCGGCGAGAACGGCGCGGGTCAAACGTGCAAGGTCGCGAACCAGATCATCGTCGCGCTGAACATCGAAGCGGTGGCCGAAGCGCTGCTGTTCGCGTCGCGCTCGGGCGCCGATCCGGAACGCGTGCGTCGCGCGCTGATGGGCGGCTTCGCGTCGTCGCGGATTCTCGAAGTGCATGGCGAGCGCATGACGAAGCGCACGTTCAATCCGGGCTTCCGGATCGAGCTGCATCAGAAGGACCTGAACCTCGCACTCGACGGCGCTCGCAAGCTCGGCATCGCGCTGCCGCATACCGCGAGCGCGCAGCAACTGTTCAGCGTCTGCGCGGCGAACGGCGGCAAGGCGTGGGATCACTCGGCAATGGTGCGCGCGCTCGAAATCATGGCGAACCATGAAGTCGCGCAGGCGCCGGGCGGTGAGGAAGCGAAGGCGGCCTGAGGCCGCGGTGACCGAGCTTGCCTGACTGCGCTGATTGCTGCTTCAGCATGAGCGGTGTCACGGTGAGCACAGGTGGGGCGCCTGTTCGTCGCGCGGCAGCTCAGGCTGAGGCGCGGCGCAACGGGCAAATCGTGCCGCTCTGGGCTGAGAGCGGCAAGTGGGGTCCGCAGCGGCACCCGGCGGCGCCGGGGAAGCCTTGGTCGGTCAGACGTCGTCGTCGGGTGTCCGGCTGTCGGATTCGCTCATGCATTCAAGCATGCAGCAGCAAGCATCAATACGTATCGAACACCTTCTGCAACGCAACCGCCTCCGTCACACCCGCCGCGAGCGCCAGCATCAGCAGCACCCGCGCCTTGTACGGATTCAGCGAACCCGCGCTGACGAAACCAAGCGCGTCGTCCGCCGCCGCGCCATTGCGCATCACGTGCCCTGAACCGACGCGCGACGAGCGCACCACCGCGATGCCGCGCGACGCGGCCTCGGCGAGCGCCTGTTGCAACGCCTGATGAATCGAGCCGTTGCCCGTCCCCGCGACGACGATGCCGCGCACACCCGCCGCGACGAGCGCATCGACGGCAATCCGCGACACCCCCGCATAGCTCGCGACGATCTCCACGTGCGGCCACTGCGCGCCAATCGCGAATTCACTCGCAAGCGTATGAGCACGCACCACGCCGCGCTGGAATTCGACACGTCCGTCCTGCACCCAGCCGAGCGCGCCGATCTCGGGCGACTGGAACGCATCGACCGCATAGGTGCTCGTCTTGACGACGTCGCGCGCACTGTGAATACGGTTGTTGAAGGCCACCAGCACGCCCTGCCCGCGTCCTGCCGGATGTGCCTCCGCGTGCCCCGCCACGTGTGCCGCGACCGTCACCGCGTTCAGCAGATTCAGCGGGCCATCGGCCGATAACGCCGACGCCGGACGCATCGCCGCGGTCAGCACGACGGGCTTGTCCGACTTGACCGTCAGATGCAGCAGGTAGGCGGTTTCTTCGAGCGTATCGGTGCCGTGCGTGACCACTACGCCGTCGACAGCGTCGCTCGCAAGCAGCGTGTTGATGCGTTGCGCGAGCGTGGTCCACAACGGCAGCGTCATGTCCTTGCTGTCGACGCTGGCGATCTGCTCGGGCGCGATCCGCGCGACCGTGGACAACGCCGGCACCGCCGCGAGCAACTGATCGACGCCGACGACGCCCGCCTGATAGCCGGACGTGTTGGTCGCATCCGCGGCCGCGCCGGCGATCGTGCCGCCGGTCGCCAGTACGGCGATGCGCGGCAGCGACGGCGTCGCGCCGTGGCCTGAGGAAATCGGGGAAGAGGAAGTCGAGGTATTCATGGCGGCGATTGTAAGCGATGCGCGACACGCCGCCATGGGTGGAAAACCGCATGCGCATGCGGACCGCACTCACGCTGGGATGATTGACGCAAAACCCGTGCAGGGTCCGCACAACGCGGCGTGCAACGCCCGCGCAACACCAGCATGATGGACGGTCCAGCGCCTTCGCTCAAACCGCCTCGCGCAGTTGCGCCGCGATGTCCGTCTCGCTCAACTGCGGCGCGAACATTTCGATCAGCCGGTATGCGTACGCGCGCAGGAACGCGCCCTTGCGCAAACCGACGCGCGTCGTGCTCGCCTCGAACAGATGCTGCGTGTCGAGCGCGACGAGTTCGGTGTCGCGCTTCGGATCGTAGGCCATCGCCGCGACCACGCCGATGCCCATGCCGAGTTCGACGTAGGTCTTGATCACGTCGGCGTCGATCGCGGTCAGCACGACGTCGGGCAACGCGCCCGCCTTCGCGAACGCCTGGTCGATATGCGAGCGGCCCGTGAAGTCCTGGTCGTAGGTGACGATCGGGAATTCGGCGATCTCGTCGAGCGTCAGATTCGGCCGTCCTACGAGCGGATGGTCCTTCGGCACGACCACGACGTGATGCCACGAATAGCACGGGAACGTCACGATGTCGGGGAAACGGTCGAGCGCTTCGGTCGAGATGCCGATATCCGCTTCGCCGTTGATGATCATCTGCGCGATCTGCTGCGGGCTGCCCTGGCGCAACGCCAGATGCACTTTCGGAAACACTTCGGTGAACTGGCGAATCACCTTCGGCAGCGCATAGCGCGCCTGGGTGTGGGTGGTCGCCACGACGAGGTGGCCGCTGTCCTGATCGGCGTACTGGCGCGCGACGCGGCGCAGATTCTCCGCATCGAGCAGCATCCGCTCGATCAGCTGATGCACTGCCTTGCCCGGCTCGGTGAGACCAGTCAGACGCTTGCCGCGGCGGATGAAAATATCGACGCCGAGTTCGTCTTCGAGATCCTTGATCTGTTTCGACACGCCCGACTGCGACGTGTAGAGCACGTTCGCCACTTCGGTCAGATTCATGTTCTGCCGCACGGCCTCGCGCACGAAGCGCAATTGCTGGAAATTCATCGATGTGTCTCCGGTTCAGCCAGAGTTGAGTTATTGAAGCCGCCAGGTGGAATCACCCAGTCCGGCTGATACGTTTCTCTCTTATGACAGATACGTCAATGCGCGGCACCGCATCTGGGCGCTGCTTCCCGGTACCACGCCCGGCCATCTCATTGCGCCGGAAACACGCGCAGCGCGCGCGGCACCGCGGTCACGCCGTCGCCGATCGCGAGTTGCAGATCGCGCCATGTTTCGCGATCGAGTTCCGCTTCGAGCAGATTGCCCTCGCGGCCCGCGAGTTCGACGCGCACCGAGCCGCCGAGCGTGACGACGCGCCGCACGTCGACGACGATGCCTTCACGATGCCCCGCTGCCTGCGGATACAGTTGCAGATCATGCGGGCGCACGTAGGCGAACGCCGGACCGCTGAAACCGGCCGTGATCGCGACCGGCAGCGCCGCGCCATCGACGACGAAACCGGTCGCGTCGACCTGGCCATGCAGACGGTTCGCCGCGCCGAGAAACTCATAGACGAACGAGGTCTGCGGATGATCGTACACGTCCTGCGGACTGCCCACCTGCTCGACATGGCCGCGATTGAGCACGACGATGCGATCGGCCACTTCCAGCGCCTCTTCCTGATCGTGCGTGACGAAAATCGTCGAGATGTGCAGATCGTCATGCAGGCGCCGCAACCAGCTGCGCAATTCCTTGCGCACCTTCGCGTCGAGCGCGCCGAACGGCTCGTCGAGCAGCAGCACCTTCGGCTCGACCGCGAGCGCGCGCGCCAACGCGATACGCTGCCGCTGACCGCCCGACAGCTCCGACGGATAACGTTGCGCAAGCCAGTCGAGCTGCACAAGCTTGAGCAGTTCGTGCACCTTCTCGCGAATCACCTTCTCGGAAGGCCGCTCCTTGCGCGGCTTCACGCGCAGCCCGAACGCGACGTTCTCGAACACCGTCATATGGCGAAACAGCGCGTAATGCTGGAACACGAAGCCTACTTCTCGCTCGCGCGCGCCGACCGTCGCGACATCCTGACCTTGCAGCACGACCTGGCCGCCGTCCGCGTATTCGAGCCCGGCGATCACGCGCAGCAGCGTGGTCTTGCCGCAACCCGACGGCCCGAGCAGCGCGACCAGTTCGCCCGGCGGGAAGTCGAGCGAAACGTTGTCGAGCGCGACGAAATCGCCGAAGCGCTTGTGCAGGTTACGAACGGTGATACCCATTTACAGCTCTCCTTGCTTGAGCGGATGTGGCTGCGACGCGTGCGTTGCGTTGACGAAAAACGAAGGGGGCGCGGATGGCGAACCCGCGGAGTGCGCAGCGGACGACGGCGCCGGCCCTGCATACGCCGGCACCGCGCGCGCGGCCGACAGTTCGGCGGACATATGCCGCTCGGCGAGCAGCTTGAGCCCGAGCGTCACGAGCGCGAGCAACGCAAGCAGCGACGCCACGGCGAACGCCGCCGAGAAGTTGTATTCGTTATAGAGAATTTCGACGTGCAGCGGCATCGTGTCGGTCTGGCCGCGAATATGGCCCGACACCACCGACACCGCGCCGAACTCGCCCATCGCGCGCGCATTGCACAGAATCACGCCGTACAGCAGGCCCCATTTGACGTTGGGCAGCGTGACGCGGCGGAAGATCTGCCAACCCGACGCGCCAAGCACGTGCGCGGCCTCTTCCTCGTCGTTGCCCTGCGCCTGCATGAGCGGAATCAGTTCGCGCGCGACGAACGGGAACGTGACGAAGATCGTCGCGAGCACGATGCCCGGCACCGCGAAGATGATCTGCACGTTGTGGTCCTCGAGCCATGGGCCGAACCAGCCCTGCGCGCCGAACATCAGCACATAGATCAGGCCCGAGATCACCGGCGACACCGAGAACGGCAGATCGATCAGCGTGGTCAGGAGCGCCTTGCCGCGAAACTCGAACTTCGCGATACACCACGAAGCCGCGAGACCGAATACGAGATTGAGCGGCACGGCGATCGCGGCGGTCATCACCGTGAGCTTGATGGCCGAGAGCGCATCCGGATCGGCGAGCGATTCGAAATAAAACCGCAGTCCCTTGTTGAGCGCCTGATAGAACACGGCGGCGAGCGGCACGACGAGGAACAGCGCGAGAAACAGCAGCGCGATGCCGGTCAGCAGCCAGCGCACCACGGGCGGCTCGCTCACCGGGTCGGGCCGGCGCGCGGCATTGAGCGGTGCGGCGGCGAGGGACTTCGCGGCAGCCGCGCCGTTCGCGTCGTTCTTCACGTCGTTGTTCGCGTCGCTCTTCACGTCATTCAGGTCCTGCGCGGAACGGCGGCTCATTGCGCGCCTCCACCAACGGCCGAAACCGCGGGAATGCCCGAAACGCTCGTTGTGCTGCTCGTTGTGCTGCTCGTTATGCTGCCTGTTGTGCCACCCGTCGGGCCGCTCGTTGGCCCATGCGGCGCGGGCCCCGCGCTCCCACGGCTCGTGCGCCGCTGCAAATACCACTGCAACGTATTGATGAAGAGCAGCATCAGGAACGACACGACCAGCATCACGACCGCGAGCGCGGTCGCGCCCGCATAGTCGTATTGTTCGAGCTTCGTGATGATGAGCAGCGACGTGATCTCCGATTTCATCGGCACGTTGCCGGCGATGAAGATCACCGAGCCATATTCGCCGAGAGCGCGCGCGAACGCGAGCGCGAAGCCGGTCAGCAGCGCCGGGAACACGGCCGGCAGCACGACACGGCGAAACGTGAGCCAGCGCGACGCGCCGAGGCACGCGGCGGCCTCCTCCTGCTCGCGCTCGGACTCCTCGAGCACCGGCTGCACCGTGCGCACGACGAACGGCAAGCCGATGAACGTCAGCGCGACGAGCACACCCGCCGGCGTGAACGCGATCTTGATGCCGAGCGGCGCGAGAAACTGTCCGATCCAGCCATTGCCCGCATACACCGCCGCGAGCGAAATGCCGGCCACCGAGGTCGGCAGAGCGAACGGCAAATCGACGACCGCATCGACGATGCGCTTGAACGGAAACGTGTAGCGCACCAGCACCCACGCGACGAGAAAACCGAACACCGCGTTGATCAGCGCGCCGCCGAGCGCCGAGAAGAACGTCAGGCGATATGACGCGAGCACGCGCGGTGAAGTCACCGCGCGCACGAACTGATCCCAGTCGAGCGTCGCGGTCTTCAGAAAGGTCGCCGCCAACGGAATCAGCACCACGAGGCTCAGATAAGCCACCGTGATGCCGAGCGTCAGGCCAAAGCCGGGCAATGCGCTCGGCTTGCGAAAGGTCAACGTGGTCATGCTGGATACTCGTTCATGGTTGAGGCTCGCGCGGTTGTCGCGTTGCTGTGTCGTTGTTGTGCTGCCGTGCTGCGGGCCGCCGTACTCCGGTTAGCCGAAAGCGCGCCCATTGGGCGCGCCCGCCTCCCGGCACGTCGCCGCGCCGGTTCGGCTGCCGCCGGTGGTTCAGGCGGCAGCGGCTTTTACTGCGGCTGATAGATCGAGTCGAACACGCCGCCATCCGCGAAATGTGTCTTCTGCGCGTTGGCCCAGCCGCCGAACGAGTCGTCGATCGTGTACAGCTTCAGCTTCGGAAACTTCGCGGTCAGCTCGGCCGGCACCTTGTTCGAACGCGGACGGTAGAAGTTGCGCGCGGCGATCTCCTGCCCCTCTTCGCTATAGAGAAAGTTCAGATACGCCTCGGCGAGCTTGCGCGTGCCATGTTTGTCGACGACCTTGTCCACCACCGCGACCGGCGGCTCGGCGAGGATGCTCACCGACGGCACGACGATCTCGAACTTGTCCGGACCGAATTCCTTCAGCGACAGGAACGCCTCGTTCTCCCACGCGATCAGCACGTCGCCGATACCGCGCTGCACGAAGCTCGTGGTCGCGCCGCGCGCGCCCGAATCGAGCACGCCCGCATTCTTGTAGAGCTTGCCGACGAACTCCTTCGCCTTCTGCGCATTGCCGCCCGGCTGATGCTCGGCATACGCCCACGCGGCGAGGTAGTTCCAGCGCGCACCGCCCGAGGTCTTCGGATTCGGCGTGACGATCGACACGCCCGGCTTCACCAGATCGTCCCAGTCCTTGATGTGCTTCGGGTTGCCCTTGCGCACGAGGAACACGATCGTCGACGTGTACGGCGACGCGTTGTCCGGCAGCCGCTTCTGCCAGCCCGGGTCGACGAGACCCTTTTTGGCGAGCGCGTCGATGTCGTAGGCGAGCGCGAGCGTCACGACGTCCGCCTGCAGGCCGTCGAGCACCGAGCGCGCCTGCGCGCCCGAGCCGCCGTGCGACTGCTTGAAGGTGACCGTCTCGCCGGTCTTCGCCTTCCATTCCTTGCCGAATACCTGATTGACGTCCTGATACAACTCGCGCGTCGGATCGTAGGAAACGTTCAGGAGCGTCGTGTCGGCGTGCGCCGCGCCGCTCGCGCCGAACATGCCGAGTGCGCCCGCCGTGCCGACGGCAAGCGCCGCGATGAGTTTTTTTGTCCTGCCTGCCAGCCCCGTGTGCCGATGGTTCATGTCAACCTTTCTCCGCGTGATGATCCGCTTCAGTGAATTTGCTGTTGTTTTGCGTCGCGGTCACGTGCACATGAGCGCCAACCCGGAGGCCAGTCTATCGAAGCGCTTTCATCATTAAAAATAATGTTTCTTCATTTTTTAATACGCAAAAGTGGTAACGGCAGACACGCGAGACGTTGCTGCACGAAAACGGATGCGATGACGTACGCAAGCAACGCTGGAGCGTCGACCGTTTCGGGAACTTAAAGTAAAGCTTGAATTGCGCCGAATACTGTATAAAAATACAGTTACCTGTTCATACATACAGTGACCATGACAAAACTCACCGCACGACAGCAGCAGGTTTTCGATCTGATCCGCCGAGCGATCGAACGCACCGGCTTTCCACCCACGCGCGCCGAGATTGCCGCTGAACTGGGCTTCAGTTCGGCCAATTCGGCGGAAGAACATCTGCGCGCGCTGGCTCGCAAGGGCGTGATCGAACTCGCTGCCGGCGCGTCGCGCGGCATTCGCCTGCTCTCCGGGCAAGCTCAGGGTCTGGATGACGCACCGCATCAGTTCACGCTGCCGCACGCGGGGCTCATGCAGTTGTCGCTGCCGCTCATCGGCCGGGTCGCGGCGGGTAGCCCGATCCTCGCGCAGGAACATATCTCGCAGCACTACGCGTGCGACCCCGCGCTGTTCTCGAGCAAGCCCGACTACCTGCTGAAGGTGCGCGGCCTGTCCATGCGCGACGCGGGCATCTTCGACGGCGACCTGCTCGCGGTACAAAAGCGCAGCGAGGCGAAGGACGGCCAGATCATCATCGCGCGGCTCGGCGACGACGTAACGGTCAAGCGCCTGAAGCGCCGCTCGAACGGCATCGAGTTGATCGCGGAAAACCCCGACTACGAAAACATCTTCGTTGAAACCGGCAGCGCGGATTTCGCGCTGGAAGGGATCGCCGTGGGGCTGATCCGCCCGGGCGAGTTCTGAATTTCCGGTATTGCCTGCATTGCCTGCACCGCCTGGACTACCCGCGCCGCTTTGTCCAAACCAAGCTGCATTCACCTCGCATTGCCTGGAGAGACTCATGGAACGCCTTGCCCGTCTGCTGCCTTTTCGCCAGTTCGGCCGTCTGCGCCATCTGCGCAAGCTCACGCCCTGCTCATTGACCGAGGCTCCCGCGGCGCGCACGCCTTCGCTGTTCGACGAGCCCCCCGCCATCTCGGGCCTGCCGTCCTCATTGCCGGCGTTTGCACGCGTGTCGCTGAACGCGGGCCTGAATACGGCCGCACCGGCGCGTCGTGCACCGGTGCGGGTCTATCACGGGCCATCGCGCCTGATCATGGTCGGCACGCTCGACGCGGTATGCCGTATGATCGATCGTTGCATAGCCGACGAAGCCAACGTGCACGGTGCTGTGTTCGAATCCTGAGCGAACTTCCGGAGTTCGGATCTTCGCGTTGCATGGGATCGTGCCGACCTCGCCGTGGCCCACGCTGGAAGATCCAACCTGACCGGAGAGTCCCATCCGATGAGAGTTCCGAAACGTATCCAGGGCAGCACCACCCGGCCGCTGCTCATCACGCTGATCGTAGTCATCGTGATTGCCGCGCTAGGATTCATTTATGCGTCGCCGTATATCGCGGTGAACAATCTCAAACGCGCGGCCGATGCGCGAGACGTGCAAACCGTCAATTCGTACGTGGACTTTCCTGCGTTGCGCGAGAGCCTGAAACAGCAGGTGGCCGACATGCTGACGCGTCGGCTCGGGGCGGACAACGGTAACAAGATGGCGACTATCGGCGCGATGATCGGCGTGACGTTGATCGGTCCGCTCGTGGATGCCTATGCGACCCCAGACGGTGTCGCGGCCTTGCTGAACGGCATGCCGCCGCGCGGCAACCCGGGCGAACAACCGG
The DNA here is from genome assembly GCF_900177725.1 of Paraburkholderia susongensis. Lineage (GTDB taxonomy): Bacteria > Pseudomonadota > Gammaproteobacteria > Burkholderiales > Burkholderiaceae > Paraburkholderia > Paraburkholderia susongensis. Next base: position 498,005 of record NZ_FXAT01000002.1, read on the forward strand.
CGCCCCCGCCGGCCGCAGGCACGGAAGGACAGGCGGCACCTCCCGCCGGAAATAACGCCAATCAGGCAAATGCGGAGCCGCCCGCACGGGAAACCACGGCCGGCTACCGCGGCCTTAACGAGTTTGTCATCACCTACCGGCGTGGCGAGGGCAATGCAAACTACTCGGCGATCTTCCGGCGCGAAGGTCTGATTACGTGGAAGCTCGCCGCGATCAATCTGAACGAGTGAGTTGAACGTCCGGCCTGAACGGATGAGTGGCTGGGCCATCGAGCCCAGCCACCCGGCAAGATACGGCAGGCACGTCAATGCTGCTCGATGCCGCTTAATGCCTAATGCCGTTTGATACCGTTTGATACCGCTTGATACTTCTCGATGCTGCTCGATACCTCCCGATCCACACAACGAGCGGCGCACTTCATGCGCTATGCGCTATCCCCTGCCTTAATGCCTCGCGCATAAGCATTGCGCCAAGCAACACCTTCCACCTCATCAAGCGGCAGCCTGCTGCTGTTCCTGCGCGGACGAACAGGCCACCAGAATGCTGCATGAAACGCGGTCGAGCAGCGGTGTGTTGCCAGCTCCCATCCACCAGCGCGACAGGCCAGTCCGGCAACGGTGGCCGACCACCAGGAGGTCCACATGCAACTCATTGGCGAGATTGGCGATCTCGTCGATCGGATGGCCGAACGCGAAATGCCCCTGGGCATTCACACCGCGCTCGGTCAGCCAGTTCACGCCCTCCTGCAGAATCTCGCGGGCGGTTTTTTCGAAACTGCCGCAAGCCACGTCGGTGAGCAGGCCCGCACTTTGAGCAATACTGGAACGCATATCGACAACGGACAGCAGATGCGTTTCGGCCTTCAGGTCCAACGCCAGATCGGCGCCGCAACGCAGGGCTTTGCGGCCTTCGCGCGAGCCGTCGTAGCACAACAGGATTTTCTGGTAGCTCGCCATCGTTTTCTCCCTTCGCGCGGGAAGCGCGCTCTGAATCAATCATGGTGCGCCGCAATTCGGCTTGCAAGAGATGGAAAACGCTAAGTGCGTAGCCGGTGCATGCTGATCCACTCTGCACAAACGTTGGGCGGCGTCGGGCGGGTCTTGCACATCGATGCGGCAGCGCAAAACTCAATGCCCCGCCGCTACGGCCATCGGCATCGCATTTGCCCCCTCATCAGCACGATGAATGCCCGCAAGCGTCCCTGCACTCGCATTCGCGGGCCGATATCCTAGAATAGGCGGCTTTCGTGGCCGTCGCGGCCACCCCTGTGCAGCGCTTCCATGACGTGTCATTGCGTGTTCTTCCGGAGCCTCGATCGATCCATGCTTGCCGCCCCCATCGAATTCCATCAGGTCAGGAAAAATTACGGCGAGAAAACGGTCGTCGATGGACTGTCATTCCACGTGAACGCGGGCGAATGCTTCGGTCTGCTCGGCCCCAACGGCGCAGGCAAGACCACCACGCTGCGCATGCTGCTCGGCATCGCGTCGCCCGATGCCGGCACGATCCGCCTATGCGGCGAGCCGATCCCGGGCCGCGCACGCGTCGCGCGGGCGCGCGTCGGCGTGGTACCACAGTTCGACAATCTCGATCCCGATTTCACGGTGCGCGAAAACCTGCTCGTGTTCGGCCGCTACTTCGGCTTGAGCGCCGCGCAATGCCGCGCAGCGGTGCCCGAGTTGCTCGAATTCGCGCGGCTCGAAAGCAAGGCGGACGCGCGCGTGAGCGAACTGTCGGGCGGGATGAAGCGGCGTCTCACGCTCGCGCGCTCACTCATCAACGACCCCGACGTGCTCATCATGGACGAGCCGACCACCGGGCTCGACCCGCAGGCACGGCATCTGATCTGGGAGCGGCTGCGCTCGCTGCTCGCGCGCGGCAAGACCATCCTCCTGACCACGCATTTCATGGAAGAAGCCGAGCGGCTTTGTCATCGGCTGTGCGTGATCGAAGAAGGGCGCAAGATCGCGGAAGGTGCGCCGAACGAGCTGATCGCGTCCGAGATCGGCTGTGATGTGATCGAGATTTACGGCCCTGATCCGTTTGCGTTGCGCGACGAACTCGCGCCGCTCGTCGAGCGAACCGAGATCAGCGGCGAGACGCTGTTCTGCTACGTGAACGACGCGCAGCCCGTGCACGCGCGGCTCAAGCAGCGCGCCGATCTGCGCTATCTGCATCGGCCGGCGAATCTCGAGGATGTGTTTCTGCGGCTCACCGGCCGCGAGATGCAGGACTGACGATGGCCCTGAAGCACGCCACGCGACATACGCCGGCTCAGACTGCGTAAGCCGCGACGGCGTCGCACAATAGACGCCAAGTCATAGACGCGAAACACGCGAGAAATACGAACGACGAGCGGCACGAACGAAAGACACGAGACACCTCATGGACGCACGCGCATACGAAACCCCAGGCGACACGCCATCGGCACAGGAGCCTTTCGCCGCGTTCCCGGCCAACGCCGTGAACTGGATCGCGGTATGGCGCCGCAACTATCTGGTCTGGAAAAAGCTCGCGATCGCGTCGATGTTCGGCAACCTCGCCGATCCGATGATCTATCTGTTCGGTCTTGGTCTGGGACTCGGGCTGATGGTCGGGCACGTCGACGGCGTCTCGTACATCTCGTTTCTCGCGGCGGGCACGGTTGCCTCGAGCGTGATGATGTCGGCGAGCTTCGAGTCGATGTATTCGGGCTTTTCGCGCATGCACGTACAGCGCACATGGGAGGCGATCATGCACACGCCGCTCACGCTCGGCGACATCGTGCTCGGCGAGGTGATATGGGCCGCCAGCAAGTCGGTGCTGTCGGGCGCCGCGATCATGCTCGTGGCCGGCGTGCTCGGCTACGCGAATTTTCCGTCGATGCTGCTCGGCCTGCCGGTCATCGTGCTGACCGGCCTCGCCTTCGCAAGCATTGCGATGGTGGTGACGGCGCTCGCGCCGTCGTACGACTTTTTCATGTTTTATCAGACGCTCGTGCTCACGCCGATGCTGCTGCTCTCCGGCGTGTTCTTTCCGTCGTCGCAACTGCCCGCCGCCGCGCGGGTCGCGACCGGCGTGTTGCCGCTCGCGCATGCGGTCGATCTGATGCGCCCGGTCATGCTCGGACGGCCGCTCGACCACGCGCTGTGGCACGTGAGCGTGCTGGCCGTCTATGCGGTGGGCGGCTTCATCGTTTCGGCGATTCTGTTTCGCCGCAGGATGATGAAGTAGGCCGAGGTTCCTGGCTGGCTTCCAGACGAAATCCCAGACGGAAAACCGCGCGGCGTGCATGAAGCGTGCGCCCGCGGCGCGGGGGTTCGGGTCAATTTGCCGTCAGATCCCGCCATCAATCCTTGCCGCGGGTGCGCGCCGTGAGTCTTCGCCGTGAGTCTTCGCCGTGCGTCCTCGCCGTCAGTCCTCGTCGTCAGTCCACGGAATCTCGACATCGGAGATGAACGCGACCGTCGCGAACGGTCCACCCTCGTGGCGCCCGATCTTGCCGTCGGCTCGCTGCCACTCGACCCGGAACACGGTGCCCGGATCGTCCGCGATGAGCCGTACCGTGCGCACTTCTTCGGGATCGGTTTCCTCGACCGGACCATCGAGCGAGATCAGCAAGGCCTGGGGCCACAGGCCGTCGGCGGGATCGTAGATCCTGTCGCCATCGGGAATCAGCGTGAATGCCTCCACGCCGATGGTCGCCGACGCCTCGACGATCATCTTGGCCAGCGCGCGCAATAACGCAGTCGCTCGTGCCGAGTTCGCCTGGCGGATAGCCAGGTCGCCGCGCGTGAGCGCCTGTTCGAGTTTTGGATTGGTTTTTTGTTGCGCCATTCGATGTCCTGGTCCTATCGCTCTGTTGTCGAGAGGCACGCCATGTTGACGACGCGCCGCGCTTCTTTTCCGATTGAAGTCCTGCCGTTGGTGTGCGTTGCAGCATCGCGGGCAGTACAGCGTTACGGTGATTCTTCTGTCGACTTTCCGCCGCTTTTCGTGGTCTTTGCGCGCTTTGTCAGGGCCGCCTCCGTCCACCACAGTTTAGGTCGTGATTCAGGTTCCGACTGGACATTTGCCACTCCGCCGCACGTGCCGACGCCTTTCCGACCTTTGCCTTTCCGGCAACGCTCGCTTCGAAACACGATCATTGTGACAAAAAAGGCTGGCTTCTAGAATCGGTCGCAATGACGTCGCATGACATCGCATGCCGCGACATGCCGAGGCCCGCAGGCAACGAGCCACAACGAGCCCCTTGGCAAGCATCGCGAGCCTTCGGCCTCATCGGCCTCTCGAACCATCAAGCCCATCCCGCATTGGAGACATCCCCATGAGCCGCACCCAGGCGATCGAGCACGCAACCCGGCAGTTCGAATCCGGCGCCTTTCTCGCTGTCCTGAACCGGCGCGTCGGCTTTCGCACCGAAAGCCAGGAAAGCAATCGCGACGCGCTGCTGCTGTCCTATCTGACCGACGAAATCACGCCGGAAGCCGAGCGCCTCGGTTTTCAGACGCGCATCGTCGACAACCCGGTGAACGGCTTCGGCCCGTTTCTGATCGCGAACCGCCATGAAGGCGACCATCTGCCGACTGTGCTGATCTACGGTCACGGCGACGTCGTGCGCGGCTACGAAAGCCAGTGGCGTGCGCCGCTCACGCCGTGGGCCGTGACGGTCGAAGGCGAGCGCTGGTTCGGCCGCGGCACCGCCGACAACAAGGGCCAGCACACGATCAACCTCGCGGCGCTCGCGAGCGTGCTCGACGCGCGCGGCGGCAAGCTCGGCTTCAACGCGAAGCTGCTGATCGAAATGGGCGAGGAAACCGGCTCGCCGGGCCTCGACGCGATCTGCCGCGCGCACCGCGACGAACTGGCCGCCGACGTGCTGATCGCCTCCGACGGCCCGCGTCTCGCCGCGCGCCGCCCGACCGTATTCCTCGGCTCGCGCGGCGCGGTGAATTTCAAGCTGTCGTTGAACCTGCGCGATGGCGCACATCATTCGGGCAACTGGGGCGGCCTGCTGCGCAATCCCGCCACGGTGCTCGCGAACGCGCTCGCGAGCCTCGTCGATGCACGCGGCGTGATCGCGGTCGACGGCTTGCGTCCGCCGCCGATTCCCGCAGCCGTGCGCAGCGCGCTCGCCGACATCACGGTGGGCGGCGGCCCCGGCGATCCGCCGGTCGACGAAGACTGGGGCGAGCCGGGTCTCAGCGCGCCCGAGCGCGTGTTCGGCTGGAACAGCTTCGAGGTGCTGGCCTTCAAGGCGGGCAATCCCGAGAACCCGGTCAACGCGATTCCGCCGTCGGCGTTCGCGGTGTGCCAGTTGCGCTTCGTGGTCGGCACCGATTGGGAAAATCTCGGCGGACATCTGCGCGCGCATCTCGACGCGCACGGTTTTCAGCTCGTCGAGATCGACGTCGAACGCGGCGCGCCGGCCACGCGTCTGAATCCGGATGACCCGTGGGTCGAATGGGCGATCGCGTCGCTCGAACAGACCACCGGCAAGAAAACCGCGGTGCTGCCGAATCTGGGCGGCACGCTGCCCAACGAGGTGTTCGCCGACACGCTCGGCCTGCCGACGATCTGGGTGCCGCATTCGTACCCGGCATGCTCGCAGCATGCGCCGAACGAGCACCTGCTCGGCCCGGTCGTGCGCGAGGGGCTGCAGATCATGGCGGGACTGTTCTGGGATCTCGGCGAGAACTCGCCGCATGGGTCGAGGAAGCAAGCGGCGGGTACGGCAAAGGCCTTGAGCTGAACCAGGCCGAAGTGATCCGGGAACGATCCGGACACGACGGCCTCGGCGACTCGCGACGACGTGCGGCGGGGTGCTGAAACGACCCGCCGCCGCTCGCACTTCCACTTACGCGCCTGGGCAGACCGCTCGAGCCCACCCAGGCGCGCCGCGCTCACCTCACACTCAAGGCGCCGGATTCGGCTGCAACTCGTGCAGCCTGTCGATTTCCGCGAGCACTTCCGGCGACAGTTTCACTTCCGCACTCGCGATGTTTTCCTTCAATTGATCGAGCGAGGTCGCACCGATCAGGTTGCTCGTCACGAACGGCCGGCTGTTGACGAACGCGAGCGCGAATTGCGCCGGCGACAGGCCGTGACGCTTCGCGAGCTCCACATAACGCGTGGTGGCCTGCACGGCCTGCGGCTTGCTGTAGCGCTGGAAACGCTCGAACAGCGTGATACGCGCGCCGGCCGGACGCGCGCCGCCTTCGTACTTGCCCGACAGCCAGCCGAATGCGAGCGGCGAATACGCGAGCAGGCCGATGTTGTCGCGATGAGCGTACTCGGACAGACCCGCTTCGTACGTGCGGTTCAACAGGCTGTACGGATTCTGGATGCTGACGATGCGCGGCAAGCCGAGCTTTTCGGCCGCGCGCAGGAATTGCGCAACGCCCCACGGCGTTTCGTTCGAGACGCCGATGTGACGCACCTTGCCTTCCTTGACGAATTCGGCGAGCACCGCGAGCGTCTCTTCGATCGGCACCGTATAGGCGTCGTCGACCCACGGATACGCGGTGCGGCCAAACGTCATCGTGCTGCGATCGGGCCAGTGCAGTTGATACAGATCGACGTAATCCGTCTGCAGACGCTTGAGGCTATCGTTGAGCGCTTCGGTCAGATTCTTGCGATCGAACTGGTTGCCCTCGCCGCGGATGTGACGCGGATTGTGCGGCTGACGCGCCGGCCCGGCGATCTTCGTGGCAAGCACGATCTTCTCGCGCGCGCTCTTGTGCTGCGCGAGCCATGTGCCGATGTAGCGCTCGGTCGAGCCCTGCGTTTCGGCGCGCGGCGGCACCGGATACATTTCGGCGGTGTCGATCAGATTGACGCCGTGGTCGAGCGCATAGTCGATCTGCGCATGCGCTTGCTGCTCGGTGTTCTGCTCGCCCCACGTCATGGTGCCGAGACCGATCAGGCTGACCTTCACGTCGGAGTCGCCGAGTCTGCGGTATTCCATCTAACTTGTCCTGTTGAATGTATGAACGAAAAGCGCAGACGTTACCACGCCAGCGCGATACCTGCAGCGAGGCGAGGACCTGTCCACGCCAGTAACAGACTGGCGAACGTGCCTTAGAATGCGAGGCCGGCGCTGCGATGCTTTTATCGTCGCGCTACCGGCCGCGCTTCGTACCTTATTCACTCTGGCGCGCTTCATGAACCTCGCGTCGAGCTCCCCGCCATGAATCCCGAACACCTCGAACTGCTGGTCACGCGCGTCATGCCCTACGGAAAATATAAAGGCCGCGTGATTGCCGATCTGCCGGGCCACTATCTGAACTGGTTCGCGAGCCAGGGCTTCCCGCCCGGCGAAATTGGCCGTCTGCTCGCCTTGATGCAGGAGATCGATCACAACGGTTTGAAGCCGTTACTCGAGCCCTTGCGCAAACGTTGAACAAGCGTCGGGCAAGCATCGGGCGCGCGCTGCGAACGGGTTGGCAGCATTGTCGTGAAAGCCTGGCGAAACACGACGAATCGCGATGAAAGTTATAGCGCAGGCAAGCTGCAAGCAATGTAGGTCCGTACAAATTTATACAGTCTTTTTCTTGCGTGTCGCGAGTGCGTGGCCTTTAATTCGCATAGGTCGCCGCGCTGTGAAGCTCGCCGAATGAGTGACGCGAATCGATCGCCGCCTGTCACTCCTCGCTTGTCTCTCCCGATGCCGTGCGCGACTATCCGCCTGTGTGATTTCCTGCCTGTCCATGCCCGAATTCAATCTTCCTGCGTTGCTCGAATTTATCGGTCACGATCTGTCGCCGGTGCGCGCGGTCATCGTGTTCTTTCTGATCGGCTATGTGATTGTCGGACTGCCCTTGCATTTCCGCCAGGGTGCAGCATCGCGCGACATCTGGGGCACTGCGGCCGGAGTAACGATGGCCGCACTCTACGCGGCGTTCATCGTCGGCGTGTACCCTGCACTGCATCATACGGCTGTGATCGCGCATTGACGCGTGGCGGCGTTTTATCCAGTCGTGCTTGCCGAGCTTCTGGCACAGGAGCGTCATCGGCGTCGGCTGTTTTCAGCTTCATCTTCAACCCTATCTCCAGTCCCAATCCCGGCTCAGATCCGGAGTCACTCGATAACGCTTCGCGCAATTCCCGGTGCGGCCGCCAGCGCTTTGCCGAAGTGCGAAGTGCGGTAATGAAAAGCCGTAGCCGCGCTCTTCAGCCCCGTTTCGAATCAAATCATTAATCAGTTGTTACGGTAGCGCTGACTGGTTAGACGCGGGAAGATGGCGGGAAGGGTCGAGCGGCGCGGCATTCGATTGCCTTGCGCGAATCGTGGCCGCGCGCCGATGCACTCACGTGGTAACGCGCGGACACAAATACCACTGAACTCCGCCGCGCGTTGTTTTTCTTATGTTTACATGAAGGGGGAGATCGTGAGCAGGCTCATTGCATCGGCGGCGCTGCTGGCGGCGGCAGCGAGCTTCACCGGGTGCGCGGTCGCACCGCCCGCAGGATACGACTATACGTACGCGCAGCCTTATTACCCGTACGTGTACGGCCCACCCTATGCGCCGGTTTATGGCACGGTCGGCATCTGGGGCGGCTTTGGCGGCCCATGCTGCTATTACCACGGCGGACATGGATACTGGCATGGCCGCGGCGGCTGGCATGGCGGCGGTTGGCACGGCGGTAACGGCGGCTGGCACGGCGGCGGATACGGTGGAATGCATGGCGGCGGAAGCGCGTGGAGTAGCGGCGGCGGCATGGGCGGCGGACATAGTCATTGAGATTGGCAACAAGTCACTGCAACTCGATACCCTTGCCGCCGCGACGTAAGTCCCGCCGTCGCCCCACCCTGCCCGGCCATGTCCGGCCTTGCGGTAAAATTGCTGTTTCGATTCAAGCCGCCTAGCCGTCCCATGTCTTCACCTCACACTCCCAGCCCGCGCCGCGTGTCCGTCGCGCCGATGATGGACTGGACTGATCGCCACTGTCGTTCGCTGCATCGCCTGATTTCGCGCCATACGTGGCTCTACACGGAAATGGTGACGACCGGCGCGTTGCTGCATGGCGACGTGCCGCGTCATCTCGCGTTTGCGCCCGAGGAAGCACCGGTTGCGCTGCAACTCGGCGGCAGCGAGCCCAACGATCTCGCGCGTGCGGCAAAACTCGGCGAGCAATGGGGTTACGACGAAATCAATCTGAACTGCGGCTGTCCGTCCGAGCGCGTGCAACGCGGCGCATTCGGCGCGTGCCTCATGAACGAGCCGCAACTCGTCGCCGATTGCGTGAAGGCGATGCGTGACGCGGTCTCGGTGCCGGTGACGGTCAAGCACCGGATCGGCGTCGACGCGGTCGAAGAGTACGGCTTCGTACGCGATTTCGTCGGCACAGTGGCCGATGCGGGCTGTGACGTGTTCATCGTCCACGCGCGCAACGCGATCCTGAAGGGATTGAGCCCGAAAGAAAACCGCGAGATTCCGCCGCTCAAATACGACTACGCGTATCAGTTGAAGCGCGATTTTCCGCGGCTCGAGATCATCATCAACGGCGGCATCAAGACGCTCGATGAAGTTGAGGCGCATCTTCAGCACATCGACGGCGTGATGCTCGGGCGCGAGGCTTATCACAACCCGTACGTGCTCGCCGGAGTCGACGCGCGCTTCTATGCTTCCACGCAAACGCCGCTAACGCGCGACGAGGTTGAAGCGAAGCTGATCGAATACTGTGCCGACGAAATGGCGCGGGGCACGTATCTCGGCGCGATCACGCGCCATGCGCTTGGGCTTTACCGTGGCGAAGCCGGCGCGCGAGGCTGGCGTCGCGTTCTGTCCGACAGCAAACGACTCGCGGCACGCGATCTGAGCATTTTCGACGAAGCAAGACAGCATCTGCGCGAGCCCTTCGAAATTTCTGAATAAAGGGCTAGGCAAACACAATTCCAGTCCCTATAATCTCGTTTCTTCGTCGGCGAGACAGCTTTTTTAAGCAAGTCAAGCGGATGTTAGTGGTGGCTGTAGCTCAGTTGGTAGAGTCCAGGATTGTGATTCCTGTCGTCGTGGGTTCGAGTCCCATCAGCCACCCCAGAGAATTCAAGCACTTAGCCCGGTTCATCGAACTGGGCTTTTTGCTTTCTGGCGTCCGTGTAACCACTGTGTAACCGGATTTCGTCGAAGCGTCTTCGGCGAGGGACCGTATGGCGTACATCCAATGCACCAAGTGTGGGGCCATTTCGGCATCAGTCTACAAACAGGCTGACTTGGCGCGGGTCTTTCGCCCAGGCACTGCAGTTGGCGCGATTTCTCCTAGTGTGTTGGCGGCCATCATCAGCGCAGTCACGGCATTGCTTCGCGACAGCATGGCATCGTGGCGTAACCGCCAGCAGCCTTACGGGGTTTGCAGCGCATGCGGACATTTGTGGAAAATCGGCTGAGACTTGCGGAACGTCGCACAGCCCCGCCATCCTGCATGACTCTTCTCTAACGTCGGAGAGGTCGAGGGAGCTACGCAGAATTTTGTGCTTATCCACCTATCCCTAGCCTGGAAATTTGTAGGTCGTAGAGCGCGCCGTCGTCGGTCAGGCATTCGCCGGCGCCAGCTTGCGACCAGCCCGAGAACGAGAATACGCAACGCAGATTGTGGCCGTCCGGCGCGGATGCAAGAACATTGCCATTGCCGGTGGCGCTAATGCCGACGGCTGAGCCGGTCGCAACGTGTGTCCCGCTGAAGACCGTACCAAGCGAAAATGAGCCACCTTCAACATAGGCGAAGTGGCCTGAGTAGGTTTCACCGCCAAGGGTGATGGTGACCGATTTGTCTATCTGCTTTGCCACGCCGTGGGCTATCGGGCCTTGCGTGCGTGGCATCAAGTCGAGGTTGTAGGTGGCACATCCCTGAAGCGAAAGCGCCAGCAGTCCGCAAACCCGTCCCCATTTCATGGCTCACCCCGTCTAGTAATTGGTGAGCAACCATAGCACGCGGATGAGGCGCTATACCTTCTTCAACCGGTCACGGCAAGCCCGGAGCAAAGCAGCCACCTCGTGCTGCTTCTCCAGCCATTCACGCGACCGCATCCCATGCGTGAGACCGTTCTGCGACGAAACCGCTTCACCCTCACGGCTTTTCGGGCCGGTGGACTGCTCCCACGGCTTCCAACGCTTGATTGCCTCAGCCTGCTTCGCTCGCCGTTCCGGTGTCCAGCCATTCGCCATTGCTGTGTTCCAAAAGTTCAGTTGATTGGTCGGAAGTGTTTTCGTGCGCGCGCGGAGGCAGCGAGTTGTTGCCCTGCTGTGGCCCGTTGGCAATGTTCGCCTGCTTCACGAATACCGTGCGCGGGTTGCGAATTTCGGCCAGTGCTTCGACTGTTACGCGGCACTGTGACTGTGCCTCGAGCGCCAGCGACAAGTGCGCCTGCATCCGATTCAGGTATTCGGAATTCTTCGCCTTGTTGGCCAGAAAGTTGAACATCATGTCGAGCGTGTTCGCCTGTGTGGCCGGCATCGCCTCGAGCCCGTGCAGGTCACCCGCCTGTGCCTTTCGTATGTGTCAACGGCCTGATTCCCTGTAGTCATGACGGTCAGCAAGTTCATGTTCAATAAAGTCCAGGGGCCGCCAAAAGGCAGTTTTTTCATATGAGATATTCCGCACCTTCGCCTGAAGATTTTCAGCGCCTCAAAGACGATCGCCGCAAGACTGGCAACGAAATGGCCGGCCTGTTCGGCGTGGTCAGCGGTCAGCAGTGGTGCAAGTACACCGGCGGCGTTCAGCGGAGAGAGATGGCCCCGCAGATTCTGTTCCTTGGAGCGGCGAGGCTCGCGCTCACACAGGAAGAGTTCGAGCGCGTCGTGTCGAAGATGCGCGAGCTTGGCGCCGATATCGAACTGGATTGACGCGCGGCGCTGCCCGCATGGGTTACGGCCAACAATAGGCGAGATTATCGAAACGCTGTGCTCGTCGCCGACCAGCCTCAAGATGCTGGAGCCACGCACTTTCCCGTAGCTTTGCAAAGAACCGTTAAATATTTGATTAACGACCAATATTGGGCGCAAGCCCATTGCGATCAAGAATGAGCTCCGGTAAAAAATGAACTGTTCACATATTGCGCATCTCATCGAATGAGGTCCGCAATTATGCAACGTTCATAAATTCAATAATGGAGAGCATCAAAACGGATGGCTTATACGGGAAAATTTTGGGTAAATAACGAGCCTCTATCACCGCTGACTATTTTCGGCATCGGCACCTTCAACGCCTATTCAGGCAATGACCAATACCGCAATCGGGGCGGCTGCACAATGGTGCCCAATAACGGCCCAATCCCCGCCGGTAAATACTGGATCGTAGACCGCCCCACGGGCGGCTTGTACTCTCAGACTCTTGCATGGACTAAAGACACTCTGAATTCGGTTGTAGGCCATCCGTCGAATCACCGTGAATGGTTCGCACTGTATCGGGATGACGGGAAGATTGACGATGTAACGTGGGTGAATGGCGTCAAGCGCGGGCAGTTCCGGTTGCATCCGGCAGGAGGTCGGGATATTTCGCTCGGCTGCATTACCTTGCCGAGCCATACCGATTTTTGGGCTATCCGGAGTGCGCTTCTGCGCACCGCGACTATCCCCGTACGTAATTCGGGGCTCCGCGCTTATGGAACAATCGAGGTCGTTACGTATGGCAACACTTGCCCGTAGAGTATTCAAGGTCGTTCTGTTCTGCGGCCTGTTCCGTCTTTTGCTGCCATACGTCCATCCCTACCCCGTGGAGTGGACAGAAAGCCAGTCGCTCGCATGGTTGCACGCCGCTAACCGGTTAGACATCCGGGACCCCGACGATTTATTTTTTTGGGTCACGGTAGCAATGAACCTCATCGCAACTACGCTTGCCTATGTGGTGATTATGAGGTTATGGCGTCACTACAGGAGACGAAAAAAAACCATCGAGGGATAATGCGAGCCCGCCCCCAAGGCGGGTTCTCTTTTTTGCGCTATGCGCGGTCCTCGTCAACGGAAAGGTGCCCGCGCGTCCCGCCCGGCTCGTGCGTCTCGAACACGCGTTCCTCGCCAGGTTCAAGCTGTTCATCATTGATGCTGTCCCGATCGATGATCACGCGGATCGGGTTTCCGCGTTTCGTGGCCCGAGCGCTACCCTTCCTCCCCCACCAGCCCCACCGTCTTCCCCCCCAAAAACCGCTTGTTAAAGGGGGACAGTCCGCCGCTGAGCCTTGTCGCGCTTATCTCTGCCCGATTGTTTCCCGAACGGGAATAGTAATTTCAAATTATCGGCACAAATTTTCAATAGTAGGGGTATACACTGCCTTCAATCGACGTTGCAGACACACCTCACCGGCTCCTGCGACGCCTTCCTGAAATGCAGTCGAACCGTTATCGGAGTCCTACCATGAAGACCAAGTTCATCGCCGCCCTGCTGGTTGCCGCTTCTGCCTCGATCGCCGCTCCCGCTTTCGCAAGCGGCTACGGTCCGGCACCGTTCTATCGTCCGTCGGTTGGCGCGCCGGCTTCGCAACAAGGCCAGAGCGCACAGACCGTCGCTGCCGAGCACGGCGACGCCGCATCGAATGCATACGGCGGCGTGAAGAGTGTGTCGTCGCAATCGGGCACCCGCGAGCCGGTTTCGGGCCCGCAATCGGTGTTCTTCGGCCACTAAGCCAATCAGCAGTCGCTGTTGATTCGCTGCCCGCAAGGGCAGCGGGTTATCTGGGCGCCGTGCATCGGGTATCGATGCCGGCGCCCAGTTGCGTTTACCGCGGACTTGTCGCGCATATTGAATTCGAATCCGCTGGATGATGCGTGGAGACCCGCGGCACGGCACTCCAGGATACGGGCGTCCCAACCCCGCACGCGTAGCATCCCCGACCAGCCCTAACTCGCAAGCCCCGCGTCGATCAATTCGCGCGCTGCACGAAAACCCGCCTCGGCCGCCGCATGCTCGGTGGACCACAAGCTGTCGATATGCACGAGTTGCCAGTCGACCACCGGCGCATCGTTGCGCAGCACCCGAAAATGCGCCTTGACGCCGGTCAGCACCTGTTCGACCGCGACTTCGATGTCGTAGTCCCCATAACGCTCCTGGTAATCCCCCATGTCGAGGCCTTTCGGCTCCATGCTCGCCTCCGTGGTACCGCTTGATCGCATGCATGACAAGGAAGCGGCCGCACTGGCTCCGCGAGCATCGCTATGGCTCGCCGCGCGCCGTTTCGGCATCCAGGCCGCTGCGGTCCGATGATCGGCAGATCAGTCGCAATCGCCGGAAAGATATTGCCGGCCCTTGCAGTTGATCTCGACCTCGCCGGTGCCTGCCTCGGCGACGAGATCGCTCGCCAGTAATTCCGCCATGACGGACTGCGCGAGTGCGGGCGCCGTCTGCCCAACGCCGACATCGTTCAGACGCCGCAACGCTTCGACTGCTTCGGGACTCAAGGACTTCGACATGGCCGTCTCCGTCGGAATGCTCAATTCATCGTAGCAAGTTTCACGAACGGATGCAGGTACGCGCGGCGACGGGCCCTCGGTATGCGCCGTGAACGCTGACGATTGGCGTCTCGAGCAGGCACGATGTCGCACGCAACGGGAAACGCGACGGCGCACGTGGGAAAGGAGGCTATTGGCAGCCGCTACAGCAGGGCGAAAGCAGACGGAGCACGAAAAGGAGCATCGAGCGTCAAGCACCAGGCTCCAGACCCCAAGCTCAAAGCTCAAAAGGCTCAGGCAGCGAATCTTCCGCCCACCCCCGTGTCTACCGGTGAAGCGCGACCACGCCAGCACCTGCCAGCGACGTCGCGAAGGAGAACGACATGAAACGAAGCAGAGAGACAACGCTCACGGCAGCGGGCATCGCGCTTGCGGCAACGCTTGCAACAATCCTTGCGAGCGGCACGGCAGCCTTCGCGCAAACCACCGCGCCGCGCAACGGCGACAGCCGCTCGCCGATGGTCAAACCGCCCGAGGCGGCATCCGGCTCGGGTGGTGCAGGCACGCTGGACCACATGCCGATCAAGCGTCCGGGCAAGGCGGCCTACGACCGCATGACGCACGAGCCGCCCGCGCGCGGCGCGAACGCAAAGTAGCCGCGCAGCCGTTAGCGCACAGTCGTCAGAGCCGCGCGATCGACACTTCCGTCGACTTCACGAGCGCGACCACCTCCGAACCGACTTTCAGTTCGAGTTCGTCGACCGAGCGCGTCGTAATCACCGACGTGACGATGCCAAACGGCGTCTCCACATCGACTTCGGACACCACCGAACCACGGATGATCTCCTTGACCTTGCCTTTGAACTGATTGCGCACGTTGATTGCAGAAATGCTCATTTAAAGTGACTCCAGAGAAGCGGTTGAGAACAGATAGCCAGGAACAGCAGGTTGGGATTTCAGATGGCCCAGCGCACGTCGGTCGGGCGCGTAAGCTGTTCCTTTGCAGGTTCGCTATAGGCTCGATGCAGCAGCGTGTCGTCGTTGGGTCCGGTTTTCAGCACGCGTTGCAGCACGTGTTCTTCGAGCGCGGCGAAGCCCGCCGACGCGCGCGCACGCGGCCGCTCGAGCGCCACCGGCTGATCGAGCGCGATGCGCCCTTCCTCGATCAGCAGAATCCGGTCGCCGAGCGCCACCGCTTCGTGCACGTCATGCGTGACGAGCAGCGCGGTGAAGCGATGCTCGCGCCACAATCGTTCGATCAGCGCGTGCATTTCGATACGCGTCAACGCGTCGAGCGCGCCGAGCGGTTCGTCGAGCAGCAGCAATTGCGGACGATGCACGAGCGCTCGCGCAAGCGCGACACGCTGGCGCTGCCCGCCCGACAGTTGCGCGGGCCAGTCGTCGGCGCGTTCGAGCAGGCCGACCTCGGCGAGCACGGCGCGCGCGTCCTCGCGCGCCCCGCGGCCGAGACCGAGCATTACGTTCTGCAGCACGCTCTTCCATGGCAGCAGACGGGCGTCCTGAAACATGATGCGGGTATCGAGCGGACCGCCGTCTTCAGCGCGTTTTTCGAGTGCGCCCGAACTCGTCTCTTCGAGACCGGCGACGAGCCGCAACAAGGTCGATTTCCCGCAGCCGCTGCGGCCGACGATCGCGACGAAGCTGCCGCGCTCGATCGACAGATCGAAATCCGACAGCACCTGGCGCTCGCCGTAGCGCTTGCCGACGCCGCGTAGTTGCACGGCGTAGTCGCCGATGTTGTGTGCGGCCTTGTGTGCGTTGTTGCGAGCGAGCGCACCTGCTGCTTGCAGCGTTTCATCGCCCCCGCTTCCTCGTTTTTTCCCCCGCGGTTGCGTCTGCACCCACTCCAGCGCGTGATGCGTCGCCCCGTTCCGCTCGGCATCGAACGCTTCGTTCTCGTCGTGATCCGCAACACGCGGCTGGGCGAGTTCGGCCTCCAGATCACTGCCCGCGATGCCGCCGAACGTCGTCGACAATGTCGTTGCACTCATGCTTTCGCTCCTCGCTGATAGGCCGGATGCCAGCGCAGCGACACACGTTCGAGGCTTTTCGCGAGCACGTCGGCGAGTTTGCCGAGCGCCGCGTACAGCAGAATGCCGACCACCACGACATCGGTTTGCAGGAATTCGCGCGCGTTCATCGTCATATAGCCGATGCCCGATTGCGCTGAAATCGCTTCAGCGACGATCAGCGTGACCCACATGAGCCCGAACGCGAATCTCACGCCGACCAGGATCGACGGCAACGCGCCCGGCAGAATCACATGCCGGTACAGCGCGAAACCTTTGACGCCGTAACTGCGCGCCATTTCGATCAGGTTCGCGTCGACCGAGCGGATGCCGTGGAACGTGTTCACGTAGACCGGGAAAAACACGCCCAGCGCGACGAGGAATAGCTTCGCTTCTTCCTCGATGCCAAACCACAGGATCACGAGCGGAATCATCGCGAGCGCGGGGATGTTGCGGATCATCTGCACGGTCGAATCGAGCAAGATTTCAACGGGTTTGAAAAGCCCCGTGGCGAGTCCGAGCACGAGACCGATGCCCCCGCCGAACGCAAAGCCTGACACCGCGCGCCACGTGCTGACCTTCACGTCCGCCCACATTTCGCCGGACTGGATCAGCGACCATGCGGCCTTCACGACCGCGAGCGGTTCAGGCAACACGCGCGTCGACAGCACGCCGCTGCGCGCGGCGATTTCCCACGCGAGCAGAATCGCGAACGGCGCGAGCCACGGCAGCAGATGCGCGCCCAGGCGGCGCAGTGTGTTAGCACTTATGCCGGCTGCCGCGGGTGTGCGCGCATGAGGCTGCGCGCTCAGAGTGGTTTGAGTCATGATGGCTGTCCTTGTTGCCTGATCTGTCGAAAGTCGTCGCGAGGTCGTTGTTCGATCGTCGTTAGGTTACCTATGCAACACCCCACTCGCCTCAGCTCGCGCTCGCCGCCTTCGGCAGATAGTTGTTGCCGACGATCTCCCCAAACGGTCCCGACAACGGTCCGCTCGCGACCTTGTCGAGCCGCTTCGGCAGCAGCGGAAACACGAGCTCGGCGAAACGGTAGGACTCCTCCAGATGTGGATAACCGGAGAGGATGAACGTTTCGATGCCGAGTTCCGCGTACTCTTTCATACGCACGGCCACCTGCTCTGGACTGCCGACCAGCGCCGTACCCGCGCCGCCGCGCACGAGGCCGACGCCCGCCCACAGGTTCGGATAGATCTCGAGGTCCGCGCGCCCGCCGCGCTTGCCGCCGTGCAGGGCGGCCATGCGGCGCTGTCCTTCCGAGTCCATCTTCGCGAACGAGGCCTGCGCACGCGCGATCGTGTCGTCGTCGAGCTTGCTGATGAGCTTGTCGGCGGCGGCCCACGCTTCCTCTTCGGTCTCGCGCACGATCACGTGCAGACGGATGCCGAAGCGGATCTGCCGGCCGCGCTCTGCGGCGCGCGCGCGAATGTCGGCGATCTTCTTTGCGACCGCCTCGGGTGGCTCGCCCCACGTCAGATACGTGTCGATGTGATCGGCCGCGATGTCGTGCGCGGCCGCCGAAGAACCGCCGAACCACAGCGGCGGATGCGGGTTCTGCACCGGCGGATACAGCGCCTTGCCGCCCTTCGACTGCAAATGCTGGCCGTCGAAATCGATCGCATCGTTGGTGTGCGAAGCAGTGAGCAGCTTGCGCCAGATATGCAGGAATTCGTCGGTGATTTCGTAGCGTGTGTCGTGATCGACGAACACGCCGTCGCCGGCCAGCTCGGCCGCATCGCCGCCCGTCACGACGTTGATGAGCAGGCGCCCATTCGACAGCCGATCGAACGTCGCCGCCATGCGCGCAGCGAGGCCCGGCGACGAGATGCCGGGGCGGATCGCCACGAGGAACTTGAGCCGCCGGGTTGCGGGAATCAGGCTCGATGCGACCACCCATGCGTCCTCGCACGAGCGCCCCGTCGGCAGCAGCACGCCTTCGTAGCCGAGCGTATCGGCGGCGACGGCGATCTGCCGGAAGTAGTCGTAGTCGGCTGCGCGTGCGCCTTGGGACGTACCGAGATAGCGGCTATCGCCGTGAGTCGGAATGAACCAGAACACATTCATTGGTTGTTGCTCCTGCCAGTTCTAAACGGAGTAATAGGAAGACGCTGCGCCGGCGCCGCGCGCAGGCCGGCCGCGCGTATCGAGCCGGCCTGCGGCTGGGCGCTGCGACGCATCGAAGAAATTGAAAACAGACGGCTGGCTCAGGCCGCCGGCAACCTAATCACGGCCGGGCGGACAACAGAGCGAGCCACGGCGCGAATCACGGCAAGAATCACAGCGCAAGCGCGCGCACCTGCTAGTTCCGCAGTGGAGGCACTTCGGCATCAGGCTGAACATCGCGGCGGCTTTCCTCGACCAACGTGCGCGTGATGCGCTCGATTAAACGGATGACAGCGAGCAGCGCCGTCTGCATGAGGAAACAGTCTATGGAGCGGCCCGCGGCTTTTGAACGATTTTTTTGAGCTTAGGTTTTCCGCTTTCGTGATTAGCCCGACGCTCGGGCATACAGGTGTTGCGCTTTATGCACGCGGCAACGGGCGGCGGCACCCCTATCGATATAATGGCGCACGTTTCCCATTCATCCGGTACAGGTTTTGCGAATTACGCCGCCTGTACTTTGGCGGTGCAATGCATGCAAAAACTTATCCTGCCGTTCGTCGCCGGTTTTCTGGCTTCCCTTTTCTTCCACGAATCCACGCTGGCGCTGATGCATGCCGCCGGCGTCATCGACTCCAGCGGTTTTTCGACCGCGCCGTTTCTGCCGCTCGGACTGCCTGAGTTCATCGCCAACGCGATCTGGAGCGCGTGCTGGGCCGTGCTGATGGCGTGGCTGCTGCGCGTCGCGCCGCACCGGCAAGCGCCATGGGTGCCGGCCTTCGTGTTCGGCGGCATCGTGCTGACGGCGGCGAGCGTGTTCGTCGTCGATCCGCTGCGCGGCATCTGGCCGAGCGGCAACATGCTGCCGCGCCTCGCGGTCGGTTTCGCAGCGAACGCGATGTGGGGCTGGGGCGCGCTCGTATTCATGCGCGCGTTCATGGCAAGCGGAAGCGGGGAAGAGGAGTAAGCGTGGGGCGGGCCGCGGCGCCCCGGCGTAGTCGCGGGGTGAGCGGTGGCGCGGCGATGTGGTCGCGAGACCGTTGTTATTCGACCTCGTTGTTCAACCTCGTTGCCCAGCACGTTATCAGCCTCGCCGTGAGCCTCGTTGTGGGCTCCGTGTCGTGAGCCTCGTTGTGGGCCCCGCGTCGTGAGCCTCGCGTTGTGAACCCCATCGTGAGCGCCGTTACGAGCCTTGTTATCAGCGTCGCCCCGCTGGCTTCTCGTTCAGTTACACCCGCGCGCGTCAACCACGCAGATCGCGCAACGGATGCTCGTTCGCCGGCCACGGGCTGTCGAACATCTTCTCGACGTCGGCCGCGCTTACGTCCTCGATGCGCGCGAACCGCCAACGCGGCGCATTGTCCTTGTCGATGATGCGCGCGCGAATGCCCTCCACCGTATCGCCGATCAGAAAGCTCGAGCGCGTCAGATCGAGATCGGCGCGCAGCACATCCGCCATCGAACCCTCGGCGCGCGTCACCACCTCGAGCGATACCGCCATCGACAGCGGCGAGCGTTCGCGCAACACCGCAATCGTCTGCTCGGCCCACTCGGCCGCGTCATCGCCGCGCTCGTGCTCCTCTTCGAGCGACGCGAGAATCCGCGCGACATCGGGCAGTGCGAAATGCCGGTCGAGCAGCGTCCTCGCGCCCGCGAGCGCCGACTCCTCGGGCAGCGGCGCGACCTGATACGCGCGCGCTTCGCGCTCGATGCACGCGACCACGTCCGCGCCGCGCTCGAACGGTTCGCGGCGCAACGTGTCGAGCAGCGCGGGCAAGGCTTCGTCGTCGATATAGACATCGGCGAGGCCTGCGTACAGCGCGTCGGCCGCGCCGATCGTCTCGCCCGTCACCGCCAGATAGCGGCCGATCGCGCCCGGCGTACGCGCGAGAAACCAGCTCGCGCCGACATCGGGAAAGAGGCCGATGCGGGTTTCGGGCATCGCCATCTTCGTCGATTGCGTGACGACCCGCAGGCCGCCCGTGCGATGCGCTCCCTGCGAAATGCCCATGCCGCCGCCCATCACGATGCCGTGCATAAGCGCGATATACGGCTTCGGATACGTGAAGATCGCGTGATTGAGGCGGTACTCCTCGGTGAAAAACGTGTCGCGCGAATCCTGGTCGCCGCGTTGCGCCGCCTCGTACATCAAGCGGATATCGCCGCCCGCGCAGAACGCGCGCGCATGCGGGCTGCGCACCACGACGGCGAGCACCTCGGGGTCTTCGCGCCATTGGTCGAGCGCCGCATGCATCACGCGGATCATGCCGGTCGACAGCGCATTGAGCGCCTTCGGCCGTTCCAGTTCGATGAAGCCGATGCGGTTGGCTACGTAGGTCGCGACTTCGTCGCTAGCGGCGGGCGAGGCGGAAATGGACATGGAGAGCTGGGCGCGGCGGCGCGGGATGATGTGGAACTGAACGTTATCACGGGCTCGCGGCTTTGCGTTTGGCGGATGGGTTGCCCGGCGGGCTGGCGGGCTGGCGGGCTGGCGGCCGGGCGGACTACCCAGCCTGAGGCGTGCCGAGCCATGCGTCGAGCGTCACGCCGACCACCGTATCGAGCGGTGCGCCCGGAAACACCGGACACGTAAGGTTGAGCGCGACGATGCCATGCAGGCTCGCCCAGAACGCCTCGGCCCACACGGCCGAGTCGATCGAAGCGAGCGACGCCGGTAGACGTCCCGCGGCTCTCAGTTCGTCGAGCGCGTCGATCATGATGCGAAACGCGGCATCGTCAGCGTCCTCGTCCGGGACAGCCGAGGGAGCTGCCTGGCCTGTTGCCTCGGGCGTTGCGCCCGCTACTTCGTCGTTTGCGTTGCCGGTTGGCTCCGGGTTGCCCGGCTCGGCCGCCTGAGTTGCTGCCTGAGTTGCTGCCTGAGCCGCCGCCTGAGTTGCGACCTGAGCCACGCTCGCCTGAGCCATCCCTGACTGAGCCAACTCCGAGGCAACCCGAGCTGCGCCGACCTTGCCCGCTCCCTCGCGCCGGGCGCCCGCCGCGCCGCCGAGCGCCGCGCCGGTATAGCTCGGATCCTCCATGAAGATCAGCCGGTAGGTCTCCGGATGCGCAACGCCGAACGCAACGTACGCGCGCCCGAGCGCCCTGAGCCGCTCGGCCGGATCGGCGATCTGCACGAACGGCACGAAGGTCTCGAGCAGTTGCGCGTAGCCTTCCGCACACAAGGCTCGCGCGATCTCGTCGCGGCTTTCGAAATGCAGGTACAGCGTGGCGGGCGAGTATTCGATCGCGTCGGCGATCTTGCGCATCGACAGCGCGGCGAAGCCCTCGCGCATCACGATGCGCCGCGCGGCATCGAGGATGCGTTCGCGCAGTGCCTGTCTCTGGCGGTTTTTTCGTTCGACGATTCCCATGTCAGCAATTTTCGGTTTGACAAACTGAAAAGTCAAATTAAAATGAACACTGTTTATTGAACACCGTTCAGTAAATTTTCATCCGTCACTACGGACCTGCAAAATTGTGCGGCTCAAGCGTGCCGCCGTCCTTGGAGTCATCATGCAAGCCACTGGAAAGGTCGGTTTATTCGGTGCCGCGGGCGCGGCCGGTCAATGCATCGCGGCGGCGCTCAGCGCGGCGGGACGCGGCTACAGAGTGGTCGGCCGCTCGCGCGAGTCGCTGCAGCGGGCCTTCGGTCACGATCCGCTCGCCGAAATCGTCACGTGGAATCCCGACGACCCTGCCTCGGTTCGTGCAGCGGCCGCCGGCTTGCAGACCGTGATCTACCTCGTCGGCGTGCCCTACGACCAGTTCGCCCAGCACCCGCCGCTGATGGAAAAAACGCTTGCCGGCGTGACGGCGGCGGGCGTCGAGCGCTTCATCCTGATCGGCACCGTGTATCCGTATGGCCGCGCGCAGGGCAATCCGGTCCGCGAAGATCATCCGCGCGAGCCGCATACCTTCAAGGGCCGCATGCGGCTCGAGCAGGAAAAGCTCGTGCTGGCGGCGCACGGCCGCGCGGGCCTGTCGACGCTGGTGCTGCGCCTGCCCGATTTCTACGGACCGTGCATCGAGCGCAGCCTGCTGCAAGGCGTGTTCGTCGGCGCGGCGACCGGCAAGCGCGCGCAGCTACTCGGTCCTGTCGATATGCCGCACGAATTCATTTACCTGCCGGACATCGCTCCGGTGGTCGAGATTCTCACGCGCACGCCCGAGGCTTACGGGCGCTGGTGGCATCTCGCGGGCGTCGGCACGATCACGCAGCGCGAAGTAGCGCGCAAGGCGTATGCGCTGGCGGGTCGCGAACCGAAGCTGATGGTGGCCGGCAAAGGCATGCTGCGCGTGCTCGGCCTCGTCAATCCGCTGATGCGGGAACTCGTGGAAATGAACTACCTGATGACCGAGCCGCTCGTGCTCGACGATTCCGCGCTGACGAAGCTGATCGGGCCGATCGTGAAAACATCGTATGAGGAAGGGATCAGGCGGTCTTTCGAAGCGGCACGCGCGTCGGTGTCGGCCGGCGATGCAACCCGGCGGGAGACCGTAAGAGGCACGTGATTTACACGCAAGAAGCGCGCAGACGGGTAGCTAACCGGGGCGCAACTGTCCGCGCTCACGCTATGTGCGCTCGCTAGGCCGCCACCTGGCCCGGCGGAAAGTGGCCGCTCCTGAGCAGCACCGGCGTGCCCTTGCTGATCCGCAGATGCTCGCGCGCGACCGCCTCGATACGCGGCCGGCCGGCGTCGAACGCGCGCAGCCAGCCTTCGAGGTCCTCGCTACAGGCGCCGAAATGATCTTCGAGCGCTTCGACCGAGATCGCGCACGGCACCGGCTCGCCGTCCACCAATGCGGGAAAGACGACGGTCAGATTGGAGTCGCGATAAGCAGGTGCGTCTGCGGGAAAGCGAATTTCCATGATCGCCTCATCAGAAGATTCCGGCGGGACGACTGCACCGGCGAGAATCCAATGCTCGCCATCGATCCCGTGCGGGTCCCGCTATGGTACCCGTGCCGCCGGACTGGGGTCTAGCGTGCGGCGGGGCGTTGTTTGGGGCCGTTGTTTGAGGCCTTGCCGGGGCCTTTTCCTAGCCTTTCATGGACATTGCACTTACCTTGTCTGGGCCATTGCTTGGGCCGTGGTTGAGGCATGGCTCTATCGCTTTGTCCCGCACTTTTCCGCATTCTGGCACGGCGTGTTGGTCGTGCCGCAAGTTGCGCCGTCTGCCCGCACGCCACCGCGCATTCCCCGTCCCCCGCACTTCCCTCCTGGATATATGCCCAAATTCGAGGCGCGAACTCGCGCTCGCCTCGCCTCGCGACAAGTTCCAATGCACACCGCAACAGCCAACCGCGCATCGCACTTATGCGGCTCGCGCCGGTCGAATAGCCTGATTGGCACGCTCTGTGCTGCCGACTGGTTTTACGTCAACGGTGCCATTCCGAGATGAGGGAGCGCAATATGGGAAAATACTTTCTGCAGAATCACGAACTGCCCGAACCGGATGCGGCGAACAGATGGTTTGCCTACGCCGAAAGCCACGGCATCGACATTCCGAAAGCGATCAGCATCTGGGAAGACGCGGCCACCGAAAGCGGCGCGGAGAGCCGCCGGCTCGTCAGCGCGGCGGGCATTACGATCGAAACGTCCTAGCCTGCGCCGTGGCGCACGCCCGCCGAAGGTCAATGCCAGACACTGGCTCAGCAGCACCCGCATCCATCCACCCTCACCCATCCGAATGAAAGGAAACATCACGATGCATTTCACGACGCAACCGCGGCGCGCCGGCCGATTCCACCGCCTCCGACCCAGCGCCACGCTTGCCCTCGTGCGCCGCGCGCTGCTCCCGGCCGCGCTACCGGCCGCCTTGCTGCTCGCCGCTGGCCTCAGCGGCTGCGCGTCGTCGAATACCACCACGCTGATCAATCTGCCGAACGGCCAGACCGGCTTCGCGGTCAATTGCAGCGGCGCCGATGCCGCTTCGAGCTGGGCATCCTGCTACGTCCAGGCCGGCAAGGCATGCGGCGCAACGGGCTACGACATCGTGTCGAAGGACAACGACGAAGGCGGCGCCGCCGGTGGCAGCGTGACGAACGTCGTATCGGCCAACGTAAAAAACCGCTCGATGATCGTGCGCTGCAAGTAAGCCCAGCGCAGACCGCGCGCCGCGCCTCGGCGCCGGCTCAATGCGCCTGCATCTTCGAAAAGAGATTCAACACGGCGACGCCGGCAATGATGAGCCCAAGCCCGATCATGGCCGGCACGTCGGGCACCTGGCGGTAGAGAACCAACGCGACCAGCGTGATCAGCACGATGCCCACGCCGGACCACACCGCATAGACGATGCCGACCGGAATGCTCCTGAGCGTGAGCGACAGGCAGTAGAAGGCGATGCCGTAACCCACCACCACGACCGCCGAGGGCAGCAGTCGCGAAAAACCATCGGACGCCCGCATCGCGGAGGTCGCGATCACTTCGGCGACGATCGCGATGGCGAGCAATGCATAGGGAGGCAACCGCATCGCGTCAGGCCTTCGCAAGCGCGAGCTTGCTGTAGTCGTGACCCAGATGCGCGCACAGCGCTTCCACGACGAATTCGTGATCGGCGCGTTGCGGCAGCCCGGACACCGTGATCGAGCCGATCACGCCGGCGCCTTCCACCGTTAACGGAAACGCGCCGCCATGCGACGCATATTCGGTCGCCGGCAGACCGTGCTTGTCAGCCAACGTCGCGCCTGCGAGCTGCATTTTCAGGCCGATCGCGTATGAGCTGCGGCGAAAGTGTGCGACGGTGTTGCCCTTGCGGCGCGCCCAGTCGACGTTGTCGGGCGTCGCGCCGTCGAGCAGGCTGAAAAATAGCGGCTGACCGAACGTGCGCACGTCGATCGCGGCGGCAATGCCGCGCGCTTTCGCGAGTTCGTGCAGATAAGCGCCGATTTGCCACGCACGGTCGGCATCGAAGCGGGGAAACACGAGGGCCTTTTCCTGGGCAGCAATTACCTGCAGATCGTGAGCGATATCCATGAAGTTCGAAGCGAGGTCAGAGAGTTGAAGCGCTCGCCGTCGTGAAGTCATCCTGGGGTGTGGCGAGCCGCATGGAGAATCCGGATTCTAGCGCAGCGCCAGGTGGCGGCTTTGCGCGACGCGGCGCTGAACGTCCGGAGCCGTGTTGCCAGCAAGGGCCTCGATGACGGCAAGCCGCCGTGCGGTTGCGTAATGAAGCGAATTCTTACATGGCTATTGCGTCGGCTGTCACGTTGTTCTATAATCTTTTCTTCGACGGACGCGGGGTGGAGCAGTCTGGCAGCTCGTCGGGCTCATAACCCGAAGGTCGTAGGTTCAAATCCTACCCCCGCAACCAAAGCCTCATCAGGCTTTGCGCGATTCAAACGTTTTTGGCAAGTCCTTCTTTTTGCGATTTTGGGCAATCGGTGGGCAGAGCCTGCGAGAATCCGACAAACCGTCACACCATCAAACCCGCCTTCGAGCGGGTTTTTTGTTTTCTGGCCTTCGACGGCTTCGCGCCGCCGCCTTCCCCAAAACGCCATTAAGGCCGCCAGAAGCCGGGATTCACGTCAGGCGCCGTCTTCTGCCCGACCGGTTTCCCCATCCGTTTCGCTTCTTCCGCGACAGTGTTCAATTCGTCTTCGGTCACGTCAGAAAAGCAGTGCAGTTCGGAACCGACGCGCACCAGTAGATCGACAGCGATCATCGGCAGCATTCCGATATCAGGCGGTTCAGCCGGGCTGACAATATCCGAGTTTGGTCAGTCGTTCGCCGCCAGCGTGGTGCGCGATCATGCTTGTGATGCTCGTATGCACGAATGCGCAAAGAATTCGGTACTGAACATAGGCTTCGCCACGATCAACGCGGCTTAGTTTCGCTTCGACGGCGAGCTTGTCGAGTCCGGCCTTCCGTAGTTCCTTGCGAACAGGTTCTTTGCGCGGACGTTCTCCTAACGCAGTTGATCGAGATATTCGGCCTTGGCTGACAGGTTCATCAGGTCCGCCACACCTTCGAGCATCGAGCGAATCGGCCCGCGCCATGACGATCACGAACCGGCTGTGTCATCCCTGAGAAAAGCGCGATGACATCGCGCTTTTCTTTTGCGCGCCGTCAACAGAATATGCATCAGGAATCGGATTTTTCTTAATTTTCGTAAATTATTGTCACGACGCGATTATCCCAAATTAATTTGGTTGATCTAAATAGATTTAGATGGTCAGCTAACAGATTGGCAATTGAATCGAAAAAAATCTGCGCGTACCGGCGCTGATCCAGGGGGTGTTCGGTTCCTTTTTGCTGAATCGCAGGCCTGACGTAATTGCTGACAGCTTTTTACAGAGTATTCAGGACGGACCCGCAGAAACGCAAAGGCATAACTTGCGCATTCGCAACTATTGAGACACGAAGGGAAGGTCGAAAATGAAGCGAGCCATTCTGAAGCCAGACGACGCATCCGGCAACGACGGTGTCGTTACCGAAGGTATCGACCATTCAGCCGCAGAAGGCGATCCATTCGCCAACGGGGCTTGCACGGTTATCTTCCGAATTGTCGCCGATTACCGGGAATCGTTCGGTGACCATTTCGATTCGCTACCGTTCCTGACGTCGGGTGGGTATTTCGTTGAGGGCGCGAGCTTGCGATCCGCAAAATCAGGTTGCGAAATATGGTCTCGCCTGCAATGGGATATCTGCCGGTGTCGGCATAGACGCCAGGACTGGTGCGACGAACAGTTCGTACTGACCGGTAACGATGGGAGGCCGATGAGCGGTGTTCATTATCGCGTGCGCGTCGGCTCGAACGTCGTAGCCAGTGGCGTAACTGATTCAAGTGGACGAACGGTACGTATCACGACGGGCGAAAGCCTGCGACTAAGGCTCGAAGTCGCGTGACGCAAGGATCATCAAGCCTACAACTTCAAATTGAGAAGCAATAGAAATGACGGACTCTACACAATGGGTAACGGTTCACGATACGGCTTATACAAACACTAACCCCAATTCATGCGTTGAAGTTCGAATCGCCGCAAATCTGTTGTCGTGGGACATCCCCGATAACAGATACGGCGACAAGCTACCTTTAATTCCATCATCTTCGCGTGTGCAACATGGAAAAATTCTGTACCATCTGCCGATCAAAGCTACGGTAAAAAGCCGTACCGGCGTTCCGCTTTCTAATCGCACACTATCCATCAAGAGCGATCGCGCACACGATACTGTACGAATTTCAGGCCCGACCGATTCAGACGGTTGCGCAATAGTGATACTCGAATCACGTGAATCGGGTGATTTGTCGTTATCAGTGATGGACGATAATATAACGGCCGTGCCACTACGTTTAACTCTGAAAGAGGCATGGTATGAAAGCACTTTCCTCATTACTGGATATCATGTCTGCTTTGAAAGCGATTTTACGGGAGAGCCGGTATTCGCACATGGCACGAATGATTACCACAAGAAAGATTTCCTATACAGCGCGCGCGGCGTAGTCATGCAGGGCACAGGAAAAGCGTCAAATGGTCGATATATTCGACCAACCCAGGTAAATTCGGGCTGGCATCGCAACAATCATGGCAATCGCGACTATTTGAACAACCCAGACGGCGTGGCATTCACTTATACGAACTCAGTGCAAGGCGCATATAACCCCGTTACAGAGAATCATTCAATCGCCGTTGATCCTGATGTGATTCCGAAGCGCGCTCAAGTCAATATTGAAATGGTTGGCAATCGCTTTGCGGACGATACTGGAAGCGCAATTGTCGGCCATCATATAGATAATTTTTTCGGCGCTGGCGCAGCGATACAGACGACATGGGAAATTGGCCCAATAAATAACACGCAGCGCAAAGTTAAATATATCGGCTTCGGGAGTTAATTAAATGGGGATTGGAAAATATTTTATTCGCGCAATGATTGCTGCCAGTCTCGGTATTGGCGCAGCCCAGTTTGCCTACGCTGATGGCTCCGTGAGCTTTGCGTTGGACATCATTCCGATGATGAAAGGTCGCCCAATTTTTGAGCAGTTCATAGCCCAGTCATTTTCAATTACAGATACCGGATGGGGAATTCGAATTGATAGCCCAACAATACCGCATATGGGCGGCGCACGTATAGGGCCATATAGGTTTAATGCAATCTGGCACAGCCCAAAAGGCGACGTTCCTGTTACTCTTATAATAGATACAAAGACACAGTTTTTCGACGCTCATCATCGAGAAATTACTGGCGATGATCTGAGAGAGGCAACGTCGATCACTGAGACTTTGGATTCGATAGAAATCGAGTCACCCAAAGGCAATTAGCGGCCCGCTCTGGCGCGCCTATTTGATTATTCGATAATAAGCGAGCGCGCTCTGCCGGACGCACAAAAAAAGCGCGTCAAAAAAATGACGCGCCAAGACTACGAGGCAATGTACAAGAGAAAAAAGACGACTGCGGTGGAGGCCGAGGGCTTCCATCGCAACCATCAGGGCCGATGCTATCAGCGGACCTGAAAAGCGACTGTCAACCAGTGTCAGATGCCGCGCCGGCCGGAACAGGCATTGCGGCCCGGCACCTCACCGCGCCTCAGTGATCCCTCGCCCGGGTGATAAACTCCTATCACCCTTTCTCGTCCCCTCTCCAATGAAATTCTGTTCTGTCTGCGGCCACGGCGTCAGCCTGAGCATTCCGCCGGGCGACAATCGCGAGCGCTTCGTATGCGGCAGTTGCGGCACGGTGCATTATCAGAATCCGCGCAACGTAGTCGGCACCGTCCCGGTGTGGGACGACAAGGTGCTGCTGTGCCGTCGCGCGATCGAGCCGCGCTACGGTTACTGGACGCTGCCCGCCGGCTTCATGGAAATGGGAGAGACGACCGCCGAGGCCGCGTCGCGCGAAACGCTCGAGGAAGCCGGCGCGCGCGTCGAGGTGCAGAACCTGTTCTCCCTGCTCAACGTGCCGCACGTGCATCAGGTTCATCTGTTCTACATGGCGCGGCTGCTCGATCTCGACATCGCCGCCGGCGAGGAAAGCCTCGAAGTGAAGCTCTTCGAGGAGCACGAAATTCCCTGGAGCGAGATCGCCTTCCCCACCGTCGGGCAGACGCTGCGCTTCTTTTTCGCCGACCGTGCGGCCGGCAGCTTCGGCCTGCACACAGGCGACATCTTCCGCTCGCTGCGCGAAGGCTGAGCGGCGCACATGGTTCCCTGGCTCGGAGTTGACGATCCGTTTCCGCCTGTCGAGCGTGCGCTCGGCGCGACGAGCGGCGCGCCGGGCCTGCTCGCGGCGAGCAGCGACCTGCTGCCCTCGCGGCTCATCGACGCTTATCAGCGCGGCATCTTTCCGTGGTACTCGGACGGCCAGCCGGTATTGTGGTGGAGCCCCGACCCGCGCATGATCCTGCGCCCCGCCGAATTCAAGCTGTCGCCGTCGCTGCGCAAGACGCTCAAGCGCGTGCTGCACGACGACGCGTGGGAGATCCGCGTCGACCACGATTTCGCCGCCGTGATGCGCGCCTGTGCGCAAGCGCCGCGACGCGGACAGCGCGGCACGTGGATCACGGCGGACGTCGTCGAGGCGTATTCGTCGCTGCACCGGCTGGGCGATGCGCACAGCATCGAAACCTGGTTCGAAGACAAGCGCGTGGGCGGTTTGTATGGCGTGTCGCTTGGCAAAATGTTCTTCGGCGAATCGATGTACACCGAGGTCACCGATGGCTCGAAAATGGCGCTGGCCGCGCTCGTCGGGCACTTGCGCCGTCACGAAATAGAAATGATAGACTGCCAGCAGAACACGTCGCATCTGGCGTCGCTGGGCGGGCGCGAGATAGCGCGCAAGGCGTTCGTCGCGCATGTTCGCGCGTCTGTCGGCGCACCGGCCATTCCCTGGCGCTTCGACAAGACCGCCCTGCTCGAGGTCGTCGCGCGGGCGGCGTAGGAAGAATCAGGCCGAATCCGGGTCCGCCGCCCACCGGGGCAAGAGTCATAAGCCGCGAGGCGCGCCGGGTTTGCATTACCAGAGACGCTTCGAGAGCTGCCAACGTGACTCATCCCAACGAGCTGCCTCTTTCTCCACTTTCAGCGCTGCAATTTTATGCAACGGCGCCCTATCCCTGCAGTTATCTGGATGGCCGCATCGCGCGCTCGCAAGTCGCCACGCCCAGTCACCTGATCAATTCGGACGTCTACACAGACCTCGTGAAAGCGGGCTTCCGGCGCTCGGGCGTCTTCACGTACCGCCCGTATTGCGACGGCTGCCGCGCATGCGTGCCGGTGCGCGTGCCGGTCGAGCGTTTCGAGCCGAACCGCACGCAGCGGCGTGTGTGGAAAAAGCACGGCGGGCTGATCGCCACCGTCGCGCCGCTTCACTACGACGAAGAACATTACGCGCTCTACATGCGCTACCAGTCGGCGCGCCACGCGGGCGGCGGCATGGACCGCGACAGCCGCGACCAGTACGAACAGTTCCTGCTGCAAAGCCGGATCAACTCGCGGCTCGTCGAATTCCGCGAGCCGCAGCCCGACTGGCCGGACGACGCGCGGCCGGCGAGAGCGAACACGCCGGGCGTGCTACGCATGATCAGCATGATCGACATTCTCGGCGACGGCCTGTCGTCGGTGTACACGTTCTTCGAGCCCGACCTGCCGCACGCGAGCTTCGGCACCTACAACATCTACTGGCAGATCGAGCAGGCGCGCAGCCTGAACCTGCCCTACGTGTACCTCGGCTACTGGATTCGCGAGAGCCCGAAAATGGCATACAAGGCGAATTTCCGGCCGCTCGAAGGTTTGATCGACGGCGCCTGGCGCGTGCTCGATCCGGCGAACGTCGACCTGCCGCCGATCGATTTCGAGATCCACGGCCGGCGCGGGCCGCTGCGGCCGTAGCTGTTCGCGGGCGACCACGGCGACACAACGGCCAGTGGTGGCCGCCGGTGGATCCGCCCCAATCGGTCTCATAAAAGCCCAAAGCCGGTAAAATAACGGGTTCCCATTCTCCGGCCGTCCGGCTGCTTCATTCCGTGCTCAGCTCCCTTTACCCGCTTGTTCGCGCCCAACTCTTTCGCATGGACGCGGAAGACGCCCACCATCTCACCTTGCGCATGCTCGGCGCAGCCGGGCGCACCGGCCTCGCCAGCGCGCTCGCGGCGCGCGTGCCGGATGCGCCGCGCAACGTGATGGGCCTCACGTTCCGCAACCCGGTCGGGCTCGCGGCGGGCCTCGACAAGGACGGCGCCTGCATCGACGGGCTCGCGGCGCTCGGCTTCGGCTTCATCGAGGTCGGCACCGTGACGCCGCGCGCGCAGCCGGGCAATCCGCGGCCGCGCATGTTCCGGCTGCCGCAGGCGAACGCGGTCATCAACCGGATGGGCTTTAACAATGCCGGCGTCGACCAGTTCGTGAAGAACGTGCAGGCGGCGCGCTATCGCGGCGTTCTGGGTCTGAACATCGGCAAGAATGCCGACACGCCGATCGAGCGCGCCGCCGAAGACTACCTGTACTGCCTCGAGCGCGTGTACCCGTTCGCGAGCTACGTGACAGTCAATATTTCATCGCCGAATACGAAGAACCTGCGCCAGTTGCAAGGCGCCGACGAACTCGACGCGCTGCTCGCCGCGCTCAAGGACAAGCAGCAGCGCCTCGCCGACCTGCACGGCAAGCTCGTGCCGCTCGCGCTGAAGATCGCGCCGGACCTCGACGACGAGCAGATCAAGTCGATCGCCGACACCTTGCTGCGCCACAAATTCGAAGGCGTGATCGCGACCAACACGACGCTCTCGCGCGCCGCCGTCGCCGGCATGCAATACGGCGACGAAGCGGGCGGCCTGTCGGGCAAGCCGGTGTTCGACGCGTCGAACGAAGTGATCCGCAAGCTGCGCGCCGAAGTCGGCGAGGCGGTGCCGATCATCGGCGTCGGCGGGATTTTTTCGGGCGAGGATGCGCGCGCGAAGCTCGCGGCGGGCGCGTCGCTCGTGCAACTCTATACGGGCTTCATCTACCGGGGTCCGGCGCTCGTCGCCGAATGTGCGCAGGCGCTACGGTGAAACAGACACCTGCGAGGCACCTGCGAAGCACCCTCGAAGCACCCGCGCCGCCCGCGTAATATAGACATAAACAAACGGTATTTGGGTTTCGATAGCTCTGTTTGTTATGCTTGCGCCCGTCCAAACGCCAGCCGAACAAAAAGGAACACGATGAAATTTGGCCTGTTGAAAAAGCTTCTGGTTGCCGCCCTGATCGGCACGTCGTTGACCGCCGTCGCCGCGCACGCGGAAGACCTGCTGGATCAGGTCAAGCAGCGCGGCACGCTGCGCATCGGCCTCGAAGGCACCTTCCCCCCGTTCAACTCGAAAGCGCCGTCGGGCGAGCTGGTCGGCTATGACGTCGACATCGCCAAGGCCGTCGCGGCGAAGCTCGGCGTGAAGCCGGAATTCGTCACGACCGAGTGGAGCGGCATCATCGCCGGTCTGCAGGCGGGCAAGTTCGACGTGATCGTCAACCAGGTCGGCATTACCGATGCGCGCAAGCAGACACTCGACTTCTCGCCGGCCTACACGTACTCGACGGCGCAGCTGATCCAGCGCAAGAACGACACGCGCCAGTTCACCTCGCTCGACGACCTGAAGGGCAAGAAGCTCGGCGTCGGTCTCGGCACGGTCTACATGGACATGGCGAAAGCGGTGCCGGGCATCGACGTGAAAACCTACCCCGGCGCGCCCGAGTACCTGCGCGATCTGGCCGCCGGTCGGCTCGACGCGGCGCTCAACGACCGTCTGATGCTCGCGTACCTGCTGAAGAACTCGCAGCTGCCGCTGCGCACCGGCGCGAACGTCGGTCCCGGCAAGCCGTCGGGCATTCCGTTCAAGAAGGGCAATCCGAAGTTCGCGCAGGCGATCGACGACGCAATGGCCCAGCTCGAAGCCGACGGCACCTTCACGAAGATTTCAGAGAAGTGGTTCGGCATCGACGTCAGCAAGCCGATCAACTAACACGCATCGGGTGAAACGAAGGGCGGCATCGTCGGCGATGCCGCCCTTCGCGTTTCTGCGGTGCGGCGTGCGATAAAACCGCGCGTCACGCGCGCGTCACGTATACCCCGACTCGTGTCGCGCAACCCGCGCCTTAACGCCCGCCAAAGTTTATGATGTGCGCTTTGCGCGCCAAACAGAACACCGTCCATGTCCACCACCACCCTGCTCATCCAATCGCTGCCTGTGCTCGCACAGGGCGCCGTGCTGACGGTCAAGTTCGCCATCCTGTCGATGGTCTTCGGCCTGATCGGCGGCGCCGTGCTCGCGCTGATGGGCATCAGCCACAGCCGTCCGCTGAACTGGATCGCGCGCGTCTACGTGAGCGTGATGCGCGGCACGCCGCTGCTCGTGCAGATCTTCGTGATTTACTACGGGCTGCCGAGCTTCGGCATCTCGCTCGATCCGACGCCCGCCGGCGTCATCGCGTTGTCGGCGAACGTCGCCGCGTATCTGTCGGAGAGCATGCGCGGCGCGATCCTCGGCATCCACCAGGGCCAGTGGCTCGCCTCGTACAGCCTCGGGCTCTCGCGGCGCCAGACGCTGCGCTACGTGATCGCGCCGCAGGCGCTGCGCATCGCCGTGCCGAGCCTCTCGAACAGCCTCATCAGTCTCATCAAGGACACCTCGCTCGTCTCGGTGATTACCGTCACCGAGCTCTTGCGCAGCGCGCAGGAAATGATCGCGTCGACCTATCAGCCGCTGCCGCTTTATCTCGCCGCGGCAGCCGTGTACTGGGTGCTGTGCCAGGTGCTCGAATGGG
The DNA here is from genome assembly GCF_900177725.1 of Paraburkholderia susongensis. Taxonomy (GTDB): domain Bacteria; phylum Pseudomonadota; class Gammaproteobacteria; order Burkholderiales; family Burkholderiaceae; genus Paraburkholderia; species Paraburkholderia susongensis. The sequence goes on from NZ_FXAT01000002.1 coordinate 532,242, forward strand.
CGCAGCGCTGGTATGAGCGGCGTCTGTCGCTGCCGACGCGGCACTGAGCGCCGCACGGCCGCTCACTCCCCCGCGAACTTGAGCCCAAGCGCCGCGCGCGCCGCATCGGCCATTGCGATCATCCGCAGCGAGGTGTCGTGCGGCATCAGCGGACTTTCGAGCTGACCCGCGCGAATCAACTCGCAGAAGTGCGCGGTCTCGTAGTTCAGTCCGCCGCCTTCGAACGGCTCGTCGAGCTCGACGACGCGGCCATCGGCATAGCGGATCGTCGCGCGCGACGGATTCCACCACGGCTCGTGCAGCGTCACGTGGCCGCCTTTCGCCATCAGCAGCGCATCGCCCTTGCCGTGCAGATCGAGCCCGCAGAACAGTTGCGCGATGCCGCGCTCGTGCCGGCTATTGAGACTCGCGAACGTATCGACGCCGCTCGCGCCCAGGCGCCCGAACGTCTGCACGTCGTGCGGCGCACCGAGCCAGTCCACGGCGAGAAATATTTCGTAGATGCCGATATCGAGCAGCGCGCCGCCTGCATGCTCGAACGATAGCGACGGATGATCGTCCGGCACGCCCGGCACCGAGCATCCCGCGCGCACGAAGCCGACCTCGCCGATCGGCTCGGCGGCGAGTCGTTCGCGCAGCTTCCTGTAGAGCGGATAGAACGGCGGCTTCATCGCTTCCATGAAGAGCCGTCGCGAGTCGCGCGCGGCCGTGACCACGCGCTCCAGCTGCGGCCGGTTGATCGTGGCGGGCTTCTCGCACAGCACGTGCAGACCGGCCTGCAACGCGGCGATCGCATAGTCGGCGTGGCTGTCCTGAAGCGTGGCGATATAGAGCGCGTCGATGCCGCTTGCGAGCAGCGCGTCGAAACTCGTGCAGACCGTGCCGCCGAATTCACCGGCGAAAGCCTGCGCCGGTTCCGCGCGACGCGACCACAGCGCGGCGAGCCGCGCGTGCGGCACATAGGCAAGCCCTTGGGCGAAGCGGCGCGCAATGCGCCCCGTGCCGACGATTCCCCAGCGGATCACACGCGGCGAGTCTGCTTCAGACGAGGTTTCGTGCGCGGTTTCATGCGCGGCCTGGTGCGCGATTCCGTTCGTGGCCGACGTTGCCAATATTGCATCTGTCATCGTATCTTCAAAGGCCCATGCGGTTCAGGAAAGCCGACATTGTCGCGCATGTCGCACACTTCGCTCGCGCACGAACGCGCCGACCCGCGCGAAGCGCTTTCCCTGCACCGCATGGTCCTTCGAAAACCGGCGAGCCGCCGCCCGCGTCTACGCGCTCCTCCTCATGCCCACACGCGAGCTCACACGCGCGCCTGCGGTTGCGTCGAAAACTTGTCGCCGAGTTCTTCCGCGGCGTGTTCGATCATCGCGAGCGAGGCGCTTTCCGCTTCCTGCGGATCGCGCCGCTCGATCGCCTCGATCACGCGCTGATGCGAGGCGATCGCGGTCTCCCACAGCCCCTCCTTGTCGTGCACGATCGGATTCACGCTCGACAGCGCGCCGCGGATGATCGCCGCCATCTGCCTGAAGAACTGGTTGCCGCTCGCGATCACGATGCGCGTATGGAACAGTTCGTCGGCGTCCTGATAGCCGGGCTCGCCCGGATGGATCACGCGAAACGCCTCGAACGCCTCGCGAATCGCCGCGACGTCGGCGGCGCTGCCGCGCGCGGCCGCCTGAGCCGCCGCGCGCGGTTCGATCAGAATGCGAAACTCGATCACGTCGCGCAGAAACATCGGATCAGGCTTCGCGCGAAAACGCCAGTTCACGACGTCCTCGTCGATCATGCGCCAATCGCTCATCGGCCGGATGCGCGTGCCGATCTTCGGCCGCACGTCCAGCATGTCGCGCGCGAGCAGCATCGAGAGCGCCTCGCGCATCACGGTGCGGCTCACGTCGAACTCCTTCGACAGCACGTCCTGCGGCGGCAGTATCGCGCCGTACTTCTCTTCGACGATGCCGGTGACGAGCCCGTCCATCACTTTGCTCACCAGCGAGCGATCCTTGTTTGCCTGTTCCATAACACTCTCCCCGAAGCGGTGTTGTCCCCGCGTGGCCTGTTGATTGACTGGCCCGTGCATATCGTTTTTATGCGTATCGTATTTTCTACGATACGTTGCAAGCTTCGAAACAGATGCGCCAGTTGGGACACTTCCTGACAGGGTTATCCCTCTGAAGAATTGTTTCGTTCCTGTAACGTCGCATGTTTCGATAGGCGCAAGGCTTGCGCGTCAAGCGTGCCTGCGCTGCGCAATTTTCATCGTGCGAATACGCACGTTGTGAGATGGAATTGTCTGATTTGCGCGGATGGGGCCTCGCGATGCCGTGGGCGGGCGCCGCGCGGGTGCAATCGCGTGCGGTATCGAAGGAGATTGAAAGGCTGAAGCGCGAGGCCGAATGGCGGAGTTCAACGGTGAGGCCGAACCGCGAGATCGAACCACGAGATTGAGCCGCGAGGCTCGCCCGCATCGGACGCGGGCGGCCGCTCGCATGTTTCCGGGTTCGCGCGCTTAGGTCATCGCGCACGCCACCGACGCATAACGGCCGCCGAAGAAAATCAGCGGCGCATGCTCGTCGAGCGAGAACACGAGCACCTGGCCGACGAAGAGCGTATGGTCGCCGCACGGATGCCGGTCCACGATGCGCGCGGCGAAGCGGGCCGCCGCGTGTTCGAGCAGCACGACGCCGGGCAGGCCGTCCACCGCCGCGAAGCGCGGCGCGAGACTCGACGCAAAGCAGCTCTGCGCTTCGCCCGCGAAATGGCGGCTGTGCGGCTCCTGCGCCTCGGACAGCACACTCACGCCGAACAGCTCGTCCGTCATCAGACGCTCGTGCATGCGCGCGCGATGCCCGACCGAGACGACGATCAGCGGCGGCCTGAGCGAGCCCGACATGAACGCGTTGGCGGTCATCGCGTGAAGGCTTTCGCCGCTGCCGGTCGAGATCACGACGACGCCGGTCGCGAAGCGCCCGAGCGCGCTGCGAAAGCGCCGCTCGTCGAACGGCGCCGCTGGCGCATCGCTCTCAGGCGCCGTTGCCTGACGTACCGTTGCCTGCATGTCCGCTCTCCTGGTCCCGGCCGTACTGATCGTCGAAGCGCACGATGTCGTCTTCGCCGAGATAGCCGCCTGATTGCACCTCGATGATTTCGAGCGGCGTCTTGCCCGGATTCTCGAGCCGATGCGTGACGCCCAGCGGAATGAACGCCGACTGATTCTCCGAGAGCAGGAAGCGCTCGTCGCCGCGCGTGACCAACGCGGTGCCGCGCACCACGATCCAATGCTCGGCGCGATGATGATGCATCTGCAACGAAAGCCGCCCGCCCGGCTTCACGACGATGCGCTTCACCTGAAAGCGCTCGCCGCGCTCGAGCGAATCGTAAAAGCCCCACGGCCGCCCGACCTTGCGATGCTCCTCGGCCTCGCTGCCCTGCTCCGCCTTGAGGCGCCCGACGATAGCCTTGACGTCCTGCACGCGGTCCTTCGCGGCGACCAGCACCGCGTCGGCGGTTTCGACCACCACCACGCCGCTCACGCCGACACACGCGACGAGCCGCCCGTCCGAATGCGCGAAGCTGTCGGTCGAGCCGTCGAACATCACGCGGCCGCGCGCGACGTTGCCGTGCGCGTCCTTGCTCGACGCATCCCACACCGAGTCCCACGCGCCGATGTCCGACCATCCCGCGACGAGCGGCACCGCGACGCCGACGAGACGCGCATCGGTCGCGATGCGCTCCATCACCGCGTAGTCGATCGAATCGGACGGGCACGCGGCGAACGCATCGCGCGCAAGATGCAGCGAGCCGTCGCCGTCGATGCTCGCGTGCTCGAACGCATCCGCGCAGGCCGCCGCGATGGTGGGACGGCACAGGCCGATCGCGGCAAGCCAGACCGATGCGCGCACGACGAACATGCCGCTGTTCCACCAGTACTTGCCCGAGGCGAAGTAGCGTTCGGCGAGTTCGGCGTCGGGCTTCTCGACGAAACGCTCGATCGCGCGCGCGCCCTTGCCGCCGAGCGCCGCGCCCGTGCGGATATAGCCGTAGCCGGTCGCCGCGCGCTGCGGCGGCACGCCGAGCGTGACGATCGCGCCGCGCGCCGCATGCGCGAGCGCTTCGTTGAGTGCCGCGCCGAATGCGGCGTGATCGGCAATCAGATGATCGGCGGGCAGCGCGACCAGAATCGGATCGTCGCCGGCCGCGGCCGAGGCGCGCGCGGCGAGCGCCGCGATGCTCAGCGCGGGGGCGGTATTGCGCGGCACCGGTTCGAGCAGCATGCGAACCGGCTTGCTGTATTGCTCGACACGCTCCAGCGTTTGCAAGCGCAGATCCTCGCAGCAAACCACGAGCGGCGTGGCCGGCCGCACTGCGCGTGATGCGGGGGACCCCGTGCACGCTGGGTTCGTGGTCGCAGCGAATGCCGCATCGAATGCAACACCGAACGCCGCATCGAGCCGATGCAGCGTCGCTTCGAGCAGCGATTCTTCGCCCATCAGGCCGATCAGTTGCTTCGGATTGCGTTCGCGCGACAGCGGCCATAGCCGCGTGCCCGAGCCACCCGCGAGAATGACCGGTTGCACGCTCAGTGCGTTGAGCGTGGTAGCGGCCTTTGCCTGCTGAGCCAGTGGATTGCCTGGTTCTACTATTCGGTTCATATTGCGCCCCCCGTCGGAGTTCAAGTCTGTCTGATTCGCACTGGAGCCAGCATGTCTTCATGCTGGCGTGGCGCGATTGATGTTTCGCGATCCATCTGTGTGGATCAGTCGATTCGATAGTCGAAACGGCCCGGCGTAATGAACCACGAGGACCACGGCGCTTATCCAGTCAGGCTAGCCCGTCTTCGCGCCATGATTACGCATGTCCGAATAAACGAAACGCTCGCGCGCGCTTTGCAAGCCATTGCGTCGCACGCGCCCGCCGCCGTCCGGAGTCGCGGCTGTGCGGCTCGCCGTCGCGCGCCGCGATGTCGGGCCGGCGCAGTTTGGTAAAACCATCGCGATAGACGTTCTCGACATACGACATGATGTTTTCCTGCGCGGCCGACGAGAGGACTGCGTGATCGGTGTGCTTGCAGAAGGCCACGTGAACGCGCTTGAAGCGCCGCAGCCGCGCACCGCGCACGCCGAAGCAGCGCTCGAGCTCTTCGACGCCTTCGTCGAACACGCCATAGACGAGATGCGTGTCGACCCCTTGCTCGTCGAGCTCGGCGAACAGGCGCCGCTCCTCACTCGCGCCGAGTTCGATGCCGCACAGCCGCTGGAGCCGGTCGGCGAACGTTTCGCGAAGCCGCGCGGCCATGCGTGCCGACAGCACGCGTACCACGCCGAAGCCGCCCGTCTGTCCTTTGATGACACGCAGCCATTTGCGCGGCTGCATCATCGAGCGCAGGTAGTTGCGCGTCGAACCGAATGCGGCCACCGCGATTTTCGGCTTGCCATGCTCGTCGCAGATGTTCTGCCATCTGAACTTCGGAAGGTTGATGAGCACGGCGCCGAGCACCGCGGGCTCGCGCGTCGCGGCATACAGACCGGTGTACGCGCCCGCGCAGATGCCGACCAGCACCGCGCCCGCATGTCCGCGCCCCGTGAGCCAGCGCGAAGCGCACGCGGCATCGTCGGCGCTCGACTGCGCGTATAGCCCGTCGAGGCTCGGCGCATCGAGCGACGGCATGCTGTCGCCAAGACCGCCCACGTCGATGCGCAACGAAGCGATCCCCTGGCGCGCGAGACGCCGCGCGAAATTCACGCTCAGCCGCGCATTGCCGATGCGCGACACCGCGCCCGTGTTCAGCAGCAGCACAGCGGGCGCGGTGGCGGCCGCCGCCCCGTCGGGCAGGCAATAGACGCCGAATACCTTGCCGTCGTTGAGCCACACCGGCGTTTCGTGCAGACCCGGCGCGACGTCGTGACCAGCAAAGGCATCGGCATTCGCAGCCCATGCGGGAGGGCAAGCGGCAGCCCGAGCTTCGACGCGTTGCGCGCCGCCCGCCACGAGCCAGTTTTCGATCGATTGAAACGCGGCCTGCGGAAGCTCGCTGTCGAGCGACTCCATCATGAATCTGCTGTATTCGTCGAACGGCTGACGCTCGACCGCGACGCCCTGCTCCGTGTAGTGTGCGGCGAGCGCATCGACACGCGCCGGATCGAGCGCGTCGAGCAGCAGCACGCGCGCGGCCGGCCGGCTCGCGTCGCGATGCAGATCGACGGCGCGCAGACTGTCGAGCGTGTCGCGATAGATCCGGAAGCCGTAGGCCTCGACAAACTCATCGGTGTCGGGCTCGGCGGTGCAATCTATCGCGGTGGGCAACGACAGCCACTGCCGGTAATGCGCGCGCAATTCTCGCTGATAATGCTTGCCGGAGAACACGGGCGCGAGCAGCGCGAGGCCATGCACGTCGCCGAGTTCCTGCGCCGCGAGCGCGGCCAGCATGCCGCCCAGGCGCAGACCGATCAGGCTCACGCGCTCGACACCGGTCGATTCACGCAGCAGCGCGACCGCCTGCTTGACGCTGTCGATCCATGCGCGCCACAGGCCCGCGTCGCTCGTGTTGCCGGCCGAATCGCCGGTGCCCGGATAATCGAAGCGCAGCACCGGCATGCCGCGCGCGGCGAGACGCTCGGCGAGCCTGCGCATGCCGCGATGCGTGCACAGCGCGTCGTAGCCGAACGGGGAACACAACACAACGCCGTCCGAGCCGTTGGCCGGATGCAGCCAGCCGAATTTGCCTTCGAAGACGATGGGTCTCACACTCTGCTCCTTACGGGATTATTCCTTTCAAGTATTACAACAAAGGACATCCCGTTGATATGTACGTCCTGCCACATTGATTCGGATTCCAACTCATGTTCACGGTCCATCGTGCGTGCGCTCCCGCACGCGGATGCGATACGCGCGGCCATGCTCACTCGTCCGTCATACCGCGTGGCGGATGCCGGGGCGCGCGAGCGTCGCGCGAGCCGCCAGCAACACGTGATAAAAAAAGCGCGCACGCAGCCGCTCGCGCATCGGATAGTGCTTCGACAGCAACACGCGCCACGCCTCGCCAGGCTCGCCGGCTCTCGCGTAGGCCGATGCGGCGCGCGGCGCGATGCGGCGCAGCGCGTCAGCGCGCGCGGCCTGCGCGGCGGCGGGCACCACGCTGTCGCGCAGTTGCGCGAACGCGTGCATCGCGGGCAACGCATGCGTCGAAATCGACAGCGCGGTTTCGCGCGAGATCGACACGAACTCATCGACGAAGCACACGGCGGGCGCATCGAGGCACAGGCGCAAGCCGAAATCGAAGTCGCACGCCTCGCCCACTTCGGCGGTCGTGCGATACGCAATGCGGCGCGCGGCGAGCGTGTCGACCAGATAGCCATTGTTCGGGAACATCTGGTCGATGCCGGCGAGCGCGGGCACGGTCATACTGCCGGCGCGCTCGGGCATGCGCCGGTAATCGCGGTTGAGAGACGCGGTCGCATGCGGGCGCGGGGTGCCGTCGTTGGCGATCACGCGCTGCGTGCCGAATGCGGCGATCAGGCCGGGATGCCGCTGCCAGCACGCATCGAGCGTGCTCAGCGCGTGCGGTTCGAGCAGATCGTCGTCGTGCAGCAGCACGAGGCGCGCGCCCTGAGCGCGTGCGAAAAGGCGATTCACGTTGCCCGCCTGACCGAGCCGCGGTGTGTTGCGCCAATAGCGGATCGGCCGGTCGCTGCGCGCGCGCCAGCGCTCGACGACCTGCCGCGCGCTGTCGTCGCGCGAGTCGTCGCCGATCACGATCTCGAACTCGCGGTACGTCTGCGCGTGACAACTGGCGATGGCTTCGTCGAGCAGCGCGGCCCGATTGCAGGTCGGAATGCAGATCGAAATCAGCCGCGCATTCAATGCGTGTCTGGGTTCCCCGCCATGTCCGTCAATCAGTTCAAACATACTTGCTCCGAAAAGCGGTTCGCGCCGCGGCCCCGTGGCTGCGCTCACCTAACTTCTGATGATTGGCATTTAACATCCTCTCGATAGCAACTATCTGTACGGCCACCCACACAGACGCGCGGCGCGCCAGGGCAATATTCAGACCTGCGACGGGCCGACGCCGCCGCTCATGCGCGCGCAGCGAGTGCGGCTACGCACCGACGGCGTCAAGAACGAATCGCACCATTGCATGACTCATTGGCCGGACTGTGGACCATGGAAAGAAGTATCGTCAGAAACATCATCATCAACTTTGCAGGGGCCATCGCTCCGACGTTCGTTTCCCTCGTCACCGTACCCACGTATATCCATCTGATGGGCGCCGAGCGATACGGGGTGATCAATCTGGTGTGGACGCTGATCGGCTACTTCAGCGTGCTCGATCTCGGCACGAGCCTCGCGACCGAAAATCAGATTTCGAAGGCGCGTGCCGCGGACGACGATTCGATCGAACGCATCTTCTGGAGCGCGTGGTTCATGAACCTCGGCACCGGCATCGTCGGCGGACTGCTGATCTACGCCGGCACGATCCTCTACATCACGCACGGCGTGAAAATCGAGCCGGGGTTCCAGCGCGAAGTGATGGCGAGCCTGCCGTGGATCGCGGTGGCCGTGCCGATCGCAAACGTTTCATGGGTGTTCGCCGGCGCGATCAACGGCGTCGAGCGTTTCGCGAGCTTCAACATCAACCAGACGATCGGCACCGCGCTGTTCCAGTTGCTGCCGCTCGCGGCGATCTTCTGCTTTTCACCATCGCTCGCGGTCGTGATTCCGGCTGCCGTGATCGCGCGTTTCGTCGCCGGACTCATGCTCGGCGCAGCCGCGTTTCGCGCGCTGGGCATCCGCCGCGTGCGCATGCCGCAATGGCATGTGATGGCCGAACTGTTTCGCTATGGCCGCTGGATGCTGATGTTTTCCGGTGCCAACATGATCGCCTCGACACTCGATCGCGTGCTCGTCGGCGCGCTGCTCGGCGCACGCTTCGTCACCTACTATGCGACGCCGCAGAATCTCATCACGCGTCTGAACCTGCTGCCGGTCGCGATGGTGCGCACACTGTTTCCGCGCCTCTCGGCGGTCTCGCGCGCCGATGCCGATGCGCTCGCGCACAACGCGCTCGCGTTTCTGAACGGCGCGTTCACGCCCTGCGTGATCGTCGCGCTGTTCGCATTGAAGCCGTTCCTGCTCTTGTGGCTCGGGCCGACGCTCGCCGCCGCCGCGCCGGTCGCGAGCGTGCTGATACTCGGCGTGTGGCTGAGCGGCCAGTCGGGCATTCTCGGCATCCTGATCCAGGCGCAGACCAGCCCCGCCTACGTGGCGAGCGTCGGCTGGCTGCAATTGCCGTTCTTCGCGGGCGCGCTGTGGTGCGGGATCCACTGGTTCGGAATCATGGGCGCGGCGGTCGTCGTCGTGCTGAAGGCGCTGTTCGATTATTCGGTGCTGCTCGTGTTCGCGCGGCTGCACGCGTGGTCGATCGTGCGCAACATGCTCGCGCATCTCGCGTTTCTGCTCGTAGCGCTCGTGCTGGCCGATTCGATCAGCGCGCTGCCGCTCGCGATCGTCATCGCGCTCGTGCTGACGGCGGCGAACTTCGGGATGTCGCTGCATGGATCGAGCGAATTGCGCGCCGCGCTCTACAAGGTGTGGGCGCGGTTCGTGCCGTCGACGGGGCAGGCTGAGGGGTAAGGTGGGTGGCGGTGCGGCTTACGGAAGCGGGAACTGGTCCGGCTTCACACGCAAACGTTGCTTTACTTCAGGGTGATATATCGAGAGGATACCGAGTGCGCAGGCGCCGAGGCGGTTGGCGACATTTTCCGTCAGTTCACCGCCTGGAATAGCGTCAAGCCGCCAAGGCGCGACTACGGCGTTTTCGCGCAGTTCCGTAAGATCTGAATCTTTGAGCGAGCACATTTCGAATTGCTGAAGTTCCTCGTTGAACGAGATAACGAAAGATTGTGGTGCGAGCATAGCCTAGAATCCCCTGCACTGATTGTAGAGTCGGAATGCGTTCTGTTGGCACGCGACAAGAGTATACGGGTTGCCTGTCGTCGCCCGATACAGCTTGCATTGATCGAGACGCGCTTCGTATTCGGCGAAACATTCGGCCTCCTGCGCTTCATCAACCCCGCGCGCCGCAATGTCCTGCATGTCGTCGCTTATCGCATCCGGCCGGTACTCGAAAGGCTGTGCATTGCCAAGATTCCGCGGCACACGCGGGCTATTGCCATAGAACGACCTTACCACCTCCGCGTCAGCCGGTGGTTGTGCGTGCGCAGGGGCTTGCCGGGAACCTTTTTCCCGCTGCGTCCGTATCGCCTCCACACACTTGCGCATCTCATCGCGCTCCGGCACGAAGACCAGGTTGCCGTCCTTTATTTCGTTGTACAGGGCTCTGGCAACCTGATGGTTGTCCATCCTGTTCATGTGAAAAATGTTGTCACTTTCCCCGAGCGCGTTGCGCAACTCGTAGGACTGAAAGGACAGTAGCAGGGACGGGGCATGCCGCAGCCACGCTATGCGTGCTTCTTTCATGCCCTCCACCAGATCGTCGTGTGCCTCGCGCGGTACGCTCGCCTGCAACGCAAAATGAAACCAGCGGTCCACGTCGAACATGCGGGGCGACCAGATGTGAAGGCCAATCGATTTGCGAACGCTTCGCCAGAAGAAATGTCCGTGCTGCCCTTCACGGACGCTGTGACAGGAATCCGGGGGAAATGACAACGTTGCGCCTCACAATCGATTAACCAGCCGCGATTGTGCAGCAGGACACCATCCCGAAAAACCCCGGCTTAATCGTTGCAGGAGACGCCAGTCACGCCTGAACTGAACTGCGCCTCTGAGTTCAGCCCCCTGAGCCATAGCGCGCATCAAAAAAAATACGCGGAGCGACCTCCCGGCCTTCCCCGCGTTATCGCCCTCGCATTGCCCTTCCCTTCACACTGTCGTCGATTGCGTCACCGTGTCCGCGAGGCCGGTCTGCGGTGCCGCGATCTTCCCGATATCCGTCCCGCGCGCGGTCAGTTTCGCAAAGCGGCGCGGCTGGCAACTCTCGAGCGTGCGCTCATAAACCGCGAGATACGCCTCGCTCAGACGCTGCACACTGAATTTTTCGAGTCCCTGCGAAGCCCGCGCGGCCAATGCCGCATGCGCCTCGCGATCGGTCAGCAAGGTGGTGATCGCGTCGGCGAGCGTGGCCGGGTCGTGCGGCGGCACGAGCACGCCCGCCTCGCCGCCGTCGAGCATTTCGGGAATGCCGCCCACGCGCGTCGCCACGATTGCGCGGCCCGCTTCGCGCGCTTCGCACAGCACGAGCCCCGCAGGCTCGTTATGCGAGGCCAGCACGAACACGTCGGCCTGCGCGAGATAGCCGCGCGGATCGGCGCAAAAGCCCTCGAAGTGCGCATGCTGCGCCACGCCGATCTGCTGCGCGAATTCCTCCATGACCACGCGGTCCGGACCTTCGCCGACCAGATACAGCACCGCGCTGGGCAGACGCTTGCGCAGCAGCGCGAACGCGAGCAGCAGATCGCGGATGCCCTTGCGCTCGTACATGCCCGCGAGCGTGACGATGCACGGATGCGCAAGCGCCGGCGACGCAGGCATCGGCTGCCCGGCGAGCCGCGGCGTGCCGACCGTGCCGTTGCGCACGACGGCGAGGCGCTCGCGCGGAATGCCGCGCGCTTCCATCGCGACCGCCACCGCTTCGCTCACGGTGACGACGCGGTCACCCACGCGCATCAGCGTCGCGCTCTTCTGAAACTCGTTGTGCACGGTCGTCACCAGCGCATAGCGCCGCCGCAGCACGCCGAAACGCGCGAGCAGCGCGCCGGTCATCATGTGCGCGTGCACGACGTCGGGATCGATCCGCGCGATGAGCCGGTTCAGCCCCGCCACCATCGCAGGCACACGCGAGGGCTTCGGCGCCTGCGCAAGCAGCACGTGACGCACGCCGTGCCGCTCGAGCAGTGCCTCGAAGCCGCCGCCGCCCGATGCGACCGTCACGTCGTGTCCCGCGCGCGCCTGGCTGCAGGCGAGATCGACCATCACGTTGACGATGCCGTTGCCGATACTTTGCGCATGGTTGGCAAGATGGATGATTTTCATGGATTGGCAGCAACGTCAGTGGGATGGCGAGAAGCGGTCGCGGGCGCGGCCGTCGAAGGTGTGAAGCGATACATGAGCGCCTTGCCGTGCGCGTCCTCTTCGACGAGCACGACGTATTCGCCCGCGTACTTGCCGGAGTCGAGACGATGCGCGGTGATCGGCATCGGCACGTCGGTCCAGCCGCTCGTCGAGCCGACTTCCTTGCCCGGCGCGAGCCGGCCGAGGTCGCGCCCGCTCGCGCGGTCGTAGACGCGTACGATCGCACTGCGCGTTTCGACGGCGAACACGTAATCGCCCGCGACCGTGAAGCCGTTGATCGACAGCCATTCGGGCGGCCCGGCGTCGGGCAGGCCGATCACGTAGCGCAGCACAGGCTTGCCGCTTTTCCAGTGGTCGTAGCGCGCGAGCTGTGAGCCCGCGCCATTCCAGTTGTCCTGATTGAACGGATGCGCGGGCGTCGAACCGGAGATGAACATCGTGTCGTCGTCGGCCGAGTAATAGAGGCGCGCGATGCGATTGAACGGTGCGGGCGCCGGATACTCGCGCGTCGCCGCGTAGCGGTAGACCGGATTGCCGACGCGATCGAAACCCTGCAACGGGAAGCATCGAATGCCCTCGGCTTCGGTGCCTTGCCACACGTCGCCGCGACTGTCGACCCACCAGCCGCGCAGAGGCGGCGCATCGCTGCGATTCGCGTTCTGGTCGAACGCGGCGGAGGAGAAGTCGCCCTTGCCGGTCACGTCGCGCCAGATCCATTCGCCTTGCGGCGGCTGGTTCGGCGGCCACGCGCCGTCGATATGCGACAGCGCGAAGAGTCCCGCCGGAATCGCGGTCTCGCGATCGGCCGCGAAACGGTAGATGCGCAAATACGACGAGTACATGTCCGTCGTATAGAGCAGGCGATGCCCGCGTACGTCGCGCACCATCGGCATGCCGCGCTGCGCGCCGAGAGACAGATGGAAATACGGATCGTACGGATAGCGGAAGCGGTCCGCGGTATAGCCCGCATACGACCACTCCTTGCCGGGCCCGCGCGACAGATCGAGTGTGAAGCGTTTGCTGCCGCTATACACGGAAGGCGGCTCGCCGTCGACGAACTGCGCGCCGTCGACGAACAGCAGCCCCTGCAGGCTGAAGCGCCGCGTGCCGTCGGGCGCGTAGCTTTCGAGCAGCGCGCCGTCGTAAGTGCTCGGCCCCGTGCCGATGGGACGCGGCCCGGCGCCGTTCATCGACACATAGAGATTACCCGCGCGGTCCGCGCCGACGCCGGTCAGCCCATTGAAGCGCAGCGGGCCCGGCGCGCCCGCGCGGCCCGCGTAAATGCCGCCCTGCTGCCCGAAGCTCGCCGAGAGTTGCATGCCCGCGCCCGCCGTGCTGCCGGGGCTGGCCGCGGTATAGATGAGGATCTGCTGGCGCGCGCCGTTATCGGCGACGAGCAGACGGCCCTGCGTATCGACGCTCAGATCGACGGGCACTGTGCCGCCGGGCAGCGCAAGCTCGCCGAGGTACGCGCCGTCGCGCGAGCGATGCGCCACGCGGCGCGCGTCGTCCGTGCGGCTGTTTTCGATGATCCATAACGAGCCGTCGCGCGCGAGCGCCATGCGGCCCGGCTCGTGCACCGCGAATGCGCCGGCCGGCTGCATCGTCTGTGCATCGAATACCTGCACGCTGTTGTCGAGTTGATTCGCGACGAACAGGCGCGTGTTGTCCGCGGCGAGGCCGCGAATCGCGTAATCAGTTTTCGCGGAATAGCGCGAGATCAGCAGGAACGCGAGACGGCTTCCCGCCGGAAACCTGAGCTGCCCCGCGAACGGCACGCCGTCGCGAATGTCCGCGCGGCTGCGGCGCGACACGCCGCTCCACACTTCGCCTTCGCGCGGCGTAGGCCGGTGTTTGGCTTCCTCGTTGCCGAGGCTCACCATCGTCTGCGCAGCGTAGACGTACTCGTCGTTCACGGCGATCGCGTCGCCGCCCATCATGCCCCAGCCATGCGACTCGCCGCCGTGACGCACGAGTTCGCCGTTGCGGTACTGGCCGAGTTCGCCGCCGCCCTCGTCCCACGGCGCGTTCGTGAAGACGTCGCCATCGGCCGCGACCGCGATCGCCTGCACGTCGATCTGCATCCAGCGATGATCGCCATAGCCCCACGTATTGCCGATCCACGAAGTTCGATAGGAAAACGAAGGATGTGCAGCGGCCGCGCGCACCTCGTCGGCGGGACGTCCTGCCGAGGCCACTGCGCCCGGCACGGCGGTGTCGGACGTCGTGCTTTCCAACGACGACGCCTGGTGCGCCACAGCGCTGTTCATGGCGCCGCTCATGACGCTACCGAGGCCGCTCCCCAGGCCACCCCCGTCGCCACCGCCCCACGCCGCGAGCAACGCGATGAACGGCAACGCCAGCGCGAGCGCGAACACCAGTCGCTCGAAGGTTTTCCGTGCAGGGCGTCGCATGATTACCCGCGCATCAGAACGCGCCGATCGCTTCGCGATAGACGTCGGCGACCTGCGCGGCGACTACCGGACGATCGAACCGGCCGCGTGCATAGGCGCGGCAGGCCGCGCTGTCGGGCAGCACGCGGCGGCCCTGCAGCGTGTCGACGATGCCTTCGCCGATCGACCTGTAGCCGCTCGACTGCAACACGAGTTCGCTCGACAGCGGCGCCACTGCCTCAGGCAGGCCGCCCACCGGCGTGACCAGCACCGGCGTGCCGGCCGCGAGCGATTCGATCGTGGTGAGCCCGAAGCCTTCGAGCGACACGGTCGGCACGATCGACAGATCGGACGCGCGATACCAGAGCGGCACTTCGTCGTCGGGCACGAAGCCAACCAGCCGCACGTGTTCTTCGAGCCCGCGCGAGCGGATGCGCGCCTGCAATTGCGCTTCGAGCGGCCCCTTGCCCGCGATCGCCAGCAACACGTCGGGCAGCAGCGGCTTGACGATCGCCATCGCGTCGATCAGGTCCTCGATGCCCATGCGCGACACGAGCCGCCGAATGCAGAACAGCAACGGCCGGTCCTGCGGCAGACCGAGCCGCTCGCGCGCCTCGCGCCGGGTCAGATCGATGTCGAAGTGCTCGACGTCGACGCAGCCCGGCACGATGCGGATGCGGTCCTCGCGCACGCCGTAGGTCTCGTGCAGCAGACGGCCGAACGCGTGCGACAGCACGATATGACGCGTCGCGCCACGATAGACGAAGCGCTCGAGCGCGATGCGCGCCGCGCGCGACCAGCCGCCCCCGCCGCCCGGATACGATTCCGCCCCCCACGGCCCATGAAAATGCACGACCTTCGGCACACGCCGGAACACACCGACGGTCGGCGCCGCGTAAAGCGCGAAATGCGACGCGACGACGTCGGGCATCTTCGCCGTGCGCAACGCGAGCGACTGCCTGCGCGAGCGCCACAACCGCGTGCCGAGTTGCGACTGCGCGGCGGCGAACGCCTGCACGCGCCCGCCCGAGGCGTCGAATACGCCGGGGCTACCGGCCACCATGCCGCGCACGCTGACGCCCTGCGCGGGCAGCGTGTCGATCAGCGACTGATACATGCGATCGAGCCCGCCTGGCCGTTCGTTGAACCAGTGCATGCCGATCTGCAGCGAATCGATCGAAGTACTGTTCATGGTTTCACCGATGCGGTTGCGCAGCCGGCCGGCAGTTCGCGTGCGTGGCGCCGCGCGTGCACCTGCTCGTAGACGTTCAGATAGCGCTCGGCCATCGCCTGCCAGCTCAGCGTCGCCGCGACGCGGCGCGCGGTTTCGCCAAGACACCGCGCGTAGTCGGGGTCGCTCGCGAGCCGCACGACCGCCGCCGCAAGCGCACTCGCATCGTTCGGATCGTCGAGCACGATGCCGCTGCCCGACGTAATCACTTCCGCGCCGCCGGCCGTGCGCACCGTAATCACCGGCAAACCGGCGGAGAGCGCTTCGAGCAGCACGAGCCCCATCGGTTCGTAGCGCGAAGGAAACACGAACGCATCGACCGAGCGCATCAGCGCGGGCATGTCCATCACCATGTCGGTGAAGTGAACCCGGTCGCTCAACCCGAGCGCTTGCACGAGCGCCGGATACGGGCTGTTGTGCAGAATCCCCGCGACCGCGAGATGCACGTTGGCGGGCGTATGCACGAGCGCATGCAGCACGGTGTCGAGATTCTTGCGCGACATGCGCAGATCGCCCGCGAAGAGCAGCATGAACGGCGCCTGCGGCAAGCCGAAGCGCGCGCGTTCCGGCGCGCCGGGCGTGAATTCGCCGACGTCCACACCGTTGTGAATCACCTCCATGCGCTTCGCGCCGATGCCCAATGCGCCGACCTCGCTCGCCACCTTCTGCGAGACCGGCACGATCACCTCGGCATGGCGGAACGCCCATTTTTCGCAGCCGATGTTCAGCAGCGTGTAGATCACCTGATACGCGTGATAGAAACTGCGCAGCAAACGAAACGGGTAGAAGCCGCAGCGATACCAGCCGTCGTGCACGAAGTGCGCCGCGTTGACGTCCGCGCGCGCCCACGCGATGAAGCCGTTCACGTGCACGATGTCGAATTCGCCGCGATGCGCGCGAATCCATGCACCGCAACGCCACGCGAACATCTGGTATTGAACGAGCCGGCTCGGCAGGCGGCTTCTCGCGATCTGCACGAAGCGCACGCGCGGGTGCGCGACGAGTTCGGGCGCCGCTTCGGCGGCGAGCAGCGTCACGCTATGGCCGGCCGCGAGCGCGGCCTGCACGATCTCGTAGTTGACGCGCCCTTGCCCATCGTTCTTGCGCACCACGTGGGTGACGATCAGAATCCGCATCCTGTTGTCCTTCATCTGGCTATCTTTGTGTTTGTCTTGTGCTTATCCCGCGTTGCGCGAGGGAACCATGCGGGACGTGTCGCGGCCTTCGCGCGCGTAGCGCAGCGAAATCACCGGCAGCGTCGCGCAGATAAAGAAGAACATCCCCGAGACCGACGTGAGCGTGTTGACGAAAACCATCATCGTGACGATCGAGACCGCCACGCCCACGCCGGCATTCGCGAGCAGGTCGCCGGGCCGCTGACGGCTCGCGCGAAACGCGCGCCACAGCATCATCAGCACGCCGCTCACGTAGAGCAGCGTGCCGGGCCAGCCCATCACGAACGGCACTTCCATGAGGCCGCTGTCGAAGTCGAGCATGGCCGGCGCCGCGGAGTTGTCCGAGAGCTTGGTGCCGAGCCCTGTGGTGCCGAGGCCCTCCCCCGCGATGTTGGAGAGCGCCGACGAGAAGAAGGTCTTGTAGAACTCGGTGCGCGCCTGATAGCTGGTGTCCTGACCGATGTTCTGCATGGTGTCGAAACGCGCGATCACCGGCGCCGCGATCTGATCGATCATCATGAGCGGCGTCGCCATCACCGCGAGTCCGATCGCCCCGGCGAGAAGCCGCAGGCGGTTCCTGCCGTTCAACATCAGGAACAGATAGACGAGCGCGACGGCGAAGCCCCCCCACGCGCTGCGCACACTCGTGAACAGCAGCACCGGCACGCCGACGCAGCCGAGCACGATGCGCATCTTGCCGCGCGCCGCGAACGACATCAGCAGGATCGCCATCAGCGTGACCGCGAACGGGCCGCTGGAATTCATCGTGCTGCTCACGCGCATGCCGAACGGCACGGGATGCCCTTCGGAGGCCATCTTCGAGGCGATCAGCCAGAACGCGTCCCATGGCATCGGCGCAACGAATTCGACGAGGCCATACACGCTCATCAGCAGTCCGCCGTAAATGAAGGTCTTCAGCAGCACGCGGTGATAGTCGGGATAGTGGCGCCACGTGACCACCAGATAGAACGCGACCATCACCGGATAGAGCCACGTGATCAGCGCATAGATCGCGGCCCCCGGCCCGACCTGCGCGAACCCGATCACGAACGCGTACAGCAGCGCGGCCACGATCAGCACGAGCGGAGCGGCGCGCCGCTGGCCGAGCTTCGACATATGCTTGAGCAAGGTCAGGCCCGTGAGCGCAACCGCGGCGAGCGGCGCGATCATGATGAGGCTCTGCTGGTTGAACGAGCCGTTGGCGAAATCCGCGAGCCGCCGCACCTCGGGTGCAAGGAAAAAGAGCCAGCAGACGAAGCCGAGGTAATGCGCGGGCGAGCGCAGGTACAGCACGAGCGCGACGGCGAATGCGCCGAGCGGAAACAGGTATTCGGCAAGATGGCCCTGATGCAGCAGGATCAGCGCGAGCGTCGCGCCGAACAGCAGCAGCGGCAGGCGCAACGGATGACGAAGGCCCTGCGCGCGCACGCCGGCCACGGGCTTCGCTGCGGCGAACTTCGCGGCCCGGGCTGGCTCTGCCGCCGCACTGGCGCGCGCGGGCATCGGCAGGCGCACCTGCGCGCTCGACGGTGTCACAAGCATGCGCGACATCACAGCAACTCGAAGGTATCGACGAACGACGCGCCGTTGCGCGCGCGCCGCCGCGAGTTGACGCGCGGCTGGCCGCCGTGCCCCTGGCGCGTGAGTCCGATGAACGCCACGCCATGTTCGAGGTACGGCCCCTCCGTCTTGCGAAAGCCGAACTGCTCGTAGAAGCCGCGCAGGCCGAGCGGCGCGCTCACGCGCGCGGCGCGTCCCGGCCAGCGTTCGGAGACCGCGTCGAGCACGCGCTCGATCAGCAGCTCGGCGGTGCCGTCGCCACGCCGCAGCGGGCTCGTGAGCACCTTGTCGATCGTGATTTCCGGATCTTCCGCATCGCCGGGCTGCACGCGCGCATAGGCGAGGATCGGCATGGGCCGCGCCATGTCCTCGGTAGCGAACACGTGCAACGCGTGTTCGTCGCGGCCATCGGCATCGAGGCACACGTGCGACTGTTCGACGACGAACACCGCGCTGCGCGCTCGCAGCACAACATACAACTCACGTGCAGACAGCTGATCGAATTCCAGCGTTTTCCAGTTCATCACGCTCCCCGGCGGTCAACAGGTTCGGCGGGGCCGGCAGCGAGCGCCACGCCCGACGGCATGGCTCGACACGACGGCTCCTTGTCATGGGCTACACGGTACGTCCGCAAAACGCGTGTTTCCGTGCGGCATCGCACTGACGCTGGGCTTTGACAATTCTTAAATAGCGGTCATCGGAGCGCGGCATCACCGTGCGCCCTCATCGCAAGCGACCCATGGGCGCCGCGGGCACATGACGGCGATGCGCATGAGTTCGCTCGCGCCATGCCGCGATGAAGCAGACCGGACCGATCCAATACGAAACAAGAAACACGAAACAAGACCACCGACGATCGTTTTACGTCAGGGCCATTCAGTTGAACGTTGAACCTCAAGGGGGACCGCACCATGATGAAAACCGCATTGAGACGCATCCTTTCCGAAGCCGCCCGCCTGGAAGTGCCGGTGGACGGCCTCGCCGATGACGCCGACCTCTACGCCGCAGGCCTTTCCTCGCTCGCGACCGTGCATCTGATGCTCGCGATGGAAGACGAATTCGACGTTGAGATTCCGGACCGCATGCTCACGCGCCGGCTCTTTTCGAGCATCGACTCGATGGCCGCGGCGATCACCGAACTACAACAGGCGAAGGCGGCAGCATGAGCGCCCCGCTGCTGGACGCGGCCACGGCCGCGCAGGCCGGAGGCGGCGCAGCGGCCTGCACGGTGGCGCTCACGGCGCTCGGCCCCGAACCCGAATGGCGCGCAGCGGCGCATCGTTGCGCCGCCATCGCCGCGCAATACGCCGATGCGGTGGACCGCGAAGCACGCTTCCCCGCTGAAGCATTCGAAGCGCTCAAGCGCGAACGTTTGCTCTCGGCGATGGTGCCCGCCGCATTCGGCGGCGCGGGGCTCTCGCTCGCCGACATCGGCGCGATCTGCGAAACGCTCGCTCAGGGCTGCGCCTCGACCGCGATGATCTACGCGATGCATCAGATCGAGGTTGCGTGCATCGACGCGCATCGCGGCGACTCGGCATGGCAAGCGCAGCTGCTCGCGCAACTGGTCGAGCAGCAATGGCTGCTCGCATCGGCGACGTCCGAGGAAACCATCGGCGGCAACATGCGCACGAGCGCGTGCGCAGTCGAGCTCGATGGTGCGCGCTTTCGGATCGAAAAGCTCGCACCGACGATCTCGTATGGCGCTTACGCGGACGGCATTCTCGTCACGGCACGGCGCACCGCGGAGTCGAGCGCCTCGGACCAGGTGCTGATCGTCGTGTTGCGCGGCGAGACCCAGCTCGAAAAGCGCGGCGGCTGGGATTCCATGGGCATGCGCGGCACCTGCAGCGAGGGCTTTCGCCTCGTCGCCACGGGCGCGGCCGAACAGATTCTCGCGACACCGTTTGCCGAAATCGCCGACCAGACCATGCTGCCGGTCTCGCACACGCTGTGGGCCTCGGTCTGGACCGGCATCGCGGTCAATGCGGTCGATCGCGCGAAGGCCTTCTTCCGCGCCCAGGCGCGCTCGAAGCCCGGCACGATGCCGCCGTCGGGCCTGCGCCTCGCCGAAGCGGTGGGCCTGCTGCAGATGATGCAGGCGCGCCTGTCGGTTGCGCTCGGCGCCGCGCATCTCGCGTATCAGAGCCATCAGGCGCGTCAGGCATGCGACGCCGGTCCGCAGCCCGACACGCCGCTCGCGGCCCAGCTCGGCTTCGCGTCGGACATGAACACGCTGAAAACCAGCATCTCGAACACCGCGCTGCAGGTCGTCCATGAAGTGCTGATGATCTGCGGCATGGCGGGTTACAAGAACGGCACGCCGTACAGCGTCGGGCGCCATCTGCGCGACCTGCACTCCGCGCCTTTGATGATTAACAACGATCGTATTGCGCAGAACACCGCGAGCCTGTTGCTCGCGCAACGTCCTGCCACTCCGGGGAGATCCTGAATGAACATGATGACCGATACCGCCGCTGCCGCTGCCGCCACTGCCGCCGCCGAAGCGAGCCCCACAGTGGAGTCGTCGCTCACGCTGCGCGACGAGATGCTGGCCGCCGGCCTGCTGATCGATACCGGCGAAAACGGCCTCTATGGCCGCAGTCAGATTTTCGAGGACGTGCTGGAAGGTCTGAACACGGCGATCACGCATCTGGGACGCGATCAGGAACCCGAAGTACTGCGCTTTCCGCCCGCGATGCGCCGCACCGACTTCGAGGACAGCGAGTATCTGAAGAGCTTCCCGCATCTCGCAGGCACGATCCATTCGTTCTGCGGCAACGACATGGGCCATCGCCGCCTGCTAACCGCGCTCGACGACGCGATGGCCGAGCGCGACGACGATCGCAGCGACGCATGGATGGAGCAGCAGAAACCGACACGCATCGTGCTGACGCCGGCCGCCTGCTATCCGATCTATCCGGTGATGGCGCGGCGCGGCGCGCTGCCCGCCGGCGGCCGTACGGTCGATGTGCTGTCGTACTGCTTCCGCCATGAGCCCTCGCTCGATCCGGGCCGCATGCAGATGTTCCGCATGCGCGAATACGTGCGGCTCGGCAGCCCCGAGCAGGTGATGGCGTTCCGCCAGATGTGGATCGAACGCGGCTCGCTGCTCGTCAAGCTGCTGCAGTTGCCCGTCGAGATCGATCTCGCGAACGATCCGTTCTTCGGCCGCGGCGGCAAGATCGTCGCCGACAGCCAGCGCGCCCAGGCGCTCAAGTTCGAGCTGCTGATTCCGGTCGCCGATCCGCGCGGCAAGACGGCCTGCCTGTCGTTCAACTATCACATGGACCACTTCGGCGCGCTCTGGAAGATCCCCTGCGAAGACGGCGCCGTCGCGCATACCGGCTGTGTCGGCTTCGGCATGGAACGCATCACGCTCGCGCTGTTCCGTCATCATGGGCTCGACGTGAACGCCTGGCCCGACGACGTGCGCGCGCTGCTGTGGGGCGACACCGGAACGCGCATCGCGCAGGCGATGCAGACCATGCAGGCCCCGGCTGCCGCCGGGGACGGTGCATGAATCCGTTGCCGACACCGGCGGCGGCCGGGGCGTTCGCGGCGCAGCAACTGCCGCGGCGCCCCGCAGGCCTGTCCTTGCCTCCGGGCAGCGCGGTCCTGCCAGGCGCTCGCGCGCGGTTGCGCGAGCACGTGCCGCACGCGCTGCATCAGGGCGAGCGCGTGTGGCAGGAGACCAACTGCTACGTCGATCTGTGGATCGAACTGCTGCATGGTTTCGGGCTCGAGCCGCGCGCGGCGCTCGCCTTTACTGTGACGCAGGATTTCGAGGGCGATCAGTTCACCTTCTTCAAGTTTCCGCTCGAAGACCTCGAACATCTGTACGGCACGCAGGTGCAGGAACTCGCGATCTACGACTCGCTCGAAACGCGCGTGCTCACGCAGGCGCTGCGCGGTCATACGGTGCTTCTCGAAGTGGACAGCTATTACCTGCCCGATACGCGTGCGACCGCGTATCGCAGCCAGCATACGAAGACTACGATCGGCATCGATTCCATCGATATCGCCGCACGCCGCATCGGCTATTTTCATAACGCTGGCTACTATCAGCTCGAAGGCGAGGACTACGACGGCGTGTTGCGCAAGCTGCCGCATTTCGCCGCGCAACCCGATGTGCTGTTCCCGTACGTCGAGTTCGCCAAGCAGGCGCGGCCCGCGCTCGAAGGCCTCGCGCTCGCGGAAGCCTCGGCGGAACTGTTGTGCGCGCATCTCGAGCGGCGTCCGCTCATCAATCCGATTTCGCAATGGCGTGCCGCGTTTCCCGCGCATCTCGACACGCTATTCGAACACGGCGAGGCGTACTTCCACCTCTACGCGTTCAATCTGATGCGTCAGCTCGGCGCGAACTTCGAGTTTCTCTCCAAGTATCTGCTGTGGCTGATCGCGCAAGGCTTCGAGATTCCGCCGGAGATTCCGGCCGCGGCGCAACGTATCGCGTCGGAGTCGATGGTGATGCAGTTCAGGCTCGTTCGCGCCATCGCGCGCGGACGTCGCGACGCGTGCGAAGACTGCTTCGACGTGCTCGAAAGCGCTTATGAAAAAACGCTGCCGCCGCTCGCTGCGCTCGTGCGTTGACACACCAGACGCGCGCACTTCGCACCTTGCGCCGCGCGGATTTCCCAGGAACTCGCCGTGGATGTATTGACGCTCGACCCGGCGGCTGACGAAGGTGGCGCCGGCCGCCCGCTCGCGGCCGCCCACGTCTCGCTATGGCCGCAACCGGTCGACACCGGTTGGGAATGCATCAGCACGCCGCCGTTCGCGTGCGCTTCACCAGCCGATCTGCCTGCCGGTCTGAACGCTGCCTCGCCCGGACATGGCTGGCTGGCCGCGCAGGTGCCCGGCACCGTGGCCGGTGCGCGCCGCGCAGCGGGCCTGCTCGATATCGATCACCCGCCGCCGCTCGCCTTCGACGATCACTGGTATCGCGTCACGCTCACGGGCACCGGGCGCCGCCGCCTGCGTCTGCATGGACTCGCGACGCTCGCCGAAGTCTGGCTCGATGACGTGAAGCGTCTCGACTCCGCTTCGATGTTCGTCGCGCACGATCTCGACATCGACCTCGATGGTAGCGCGACGCTCGCGCTGTGTTTTCGCTCCCTGACGCCAGCGTTGGCGGCAAAACGTTCGCGCGCGCGCTGGCGGCCGCGGCTCGTCTCGCCGCCGACGTTACGCAATGTGCGAACCACACTGCTGGGTCATATGCCGGGCTGGTGTCCGTCGATCCAGGCGGTCGGTCCGTGGCGCCCTATCGAATTACTCAGCGACGCGCCGCACGCATTCGATACGCTCGATCTCGCGAGCCGTCTCGATCACGACGATGGTGTTGTTTCGCTGACGTTACGTTTCCTGCAACCGCACGATACGGCTACCTGTCGCGCGACATTTGAATGCGCAGACTCTGTTTCGTCTTTGCAATGGCACGATGCCTATACATTGACCGGCAGCGTGCGCGTACCGCACGCGAAGCGCTGGTGGCCGCATACGCATGGCGAGCCCACTTTATATCCTCTGACGTTGCGGCTCGATGACGGCAGTGTCGTCTCTCACTCCCTGGGTTCGATCGGCTTTCGCAGCGTCGAAGTGGAGCGCGGCGCCGACGGCGCGGGCTTCGCGCTGCGCGTGAACGGCGTGCCCGTATTCTGCCGCGGCGCGTGCTGGACGAGCGCCGATCTCGTCACGCTCGCGGGCAGCGAAGCGCAATTGCGTCACACATTCGAGCTTGCGCGCGCCGCGGGCATGAACATGCTGCGCGTCGGCGGCACGATGCTGTACGAGTCCGATATGTTTTATGCACTCGCCGACGAATACGGCCTGCTTGTCTGGCAGGACTTCGCGTTGGCGAATTTCGACTACCCGAACGACGCCGCGTTCAGTGCGCTGATCGAGCGCGAGGCGAGTCAGTTCCTTACGCGCACACGACGTTTCGCGGCGCTTGCCGTGCTGTGCGGTGGCAGCGAAGTCGATCAGCAGGCAGCCATGTTCGGGTTGCCCGCTTCGATGCGCGCGCAGCCGCTCTTCACCGAACTATTGCCCGCCGTGGCCATGCGCGAACGCGCCGATGTGCCGTACGTGAGCAACTCTCCCTCGGGCGGCGCCTGGCCGTTTTCGACTAACGAGGGCGTCACCCACTATTACGGCGTGGGCGCGTATCAGCGTCCGCTCGACGACGTGCGCCGCTCGCAGGTGCGCTTTGCGGCCGAATGCCTCGCGTTTGCAAACGTCCCCGACGACGTGACCCTGAACGACGCACTCGGCACGATCCATCTGCACGATCCGCGCTGGAAAGCCGCCGTGCCACGAGACCCGGGCGCAGGCTGGGATTTCGACGACGTGCGCGACCATTATCTGCAAACGCTTTACGGCGTCGAGCCGGCTCGGCTGCGTTACGACGACCCGGCGCGCTATCTGGAGCTCTCGCGCGCGGTGGTGGCCGAACTGATGGGCGACGTGTTCGCCGAATGGCGGCGCGCGGGGTCGTCGTGCGGCGGCGGCCTCGTCTGGCAACTACAGGATCTGCGCCCGGGCGCGGGCTGGGGCTTGATCGACGCAACAGGACGGCCCAAGAGCGCGCTGCACGGCCTCGCCAACGCGCTGCAGCCGCTACAGGTCGTGATGACCGACGAAGGCCTCAACGGCCTCGATATCCATCTGATCAACGAGCGCGCGCAAACGTTTTGCGGACAACTCGAACTCGTCTGTCTGCGCGAGGGCAGCGTCAAAGTGATCTCCGCGAGTTGCGCGGTCGAGCTTGAGCCGCATAGCGTAAAGCGCGTGAGCGCGGCCGCGTGCCTCGGCCAGTTCTTCGACTTCACGCACGCGTACCGTTTCGGCCCGCGCGCGCATGACGTCACGATCGCAACGCTGCGCGATGCGGCGGGCCAGGTCGTTTCGGAGGCGTTTCATCTGCCTGAGCGGCGCGTTCACGAGCGTCACGATCTCGGTCTGACGATTGCCGCCGAGCGCGGCAGTGATGGCGGCTGGCAGCTCGTCATCGAAGCGAAGCGCTTTGCGCGCTTCGTTCATATCATTGACCCGCACTACCGGGCCGCGCGCGACTGGTTTCATCTCGCGCCGAATCGTCCGTGTATCGTTCCGCTGATTCCTCTGTCGGCGCGTGCATCCACCGGTGAAATGGTTGCGCGTGCAGCGAGCGCGGAGATTAACGCCGATGAAACATACGCGTCACCCGCAGGCGAGGTGCGCGCAATCAATGCGTTATCCGCCATCTTCTACGGCTAGTGGTCATTGTGAACTAGTCGCACCTTTGAGACGCGCATAAAACCTCGCATTGCGCGAATCCAACTGTCTGATCTGTTAAATCACTGTTGGCTTTTGCGCGACTGTTCCAGCTTCCAAAGGGCTCTCCGTGCGGCAGCGCACGCATCGCATTTAACACTTCTGAATCAATTTCGGCACTTTACAAAAAGCGCATCAAAACGTGCATGCGACGGCAAGTTCAATTCTGCGACAGTCTCGCCGGGACCCCCGTCAACACGCTAAAGCCCTGTCGTATCAAGGAATTGCGTCAAACGGGAAACTCTCATGCCTTGCATCCCCTGAGAGGGGGGGTGTACAGATTTGAAACAAAAAGCCGCTTTCGGGTTCGCGGCCCGCTAAGGCTATGTTCGCTGCGCCGCATCAGCACGTGTTTTCCCCAAGGTTGGCACGGTCCTCGCTAATAGGTAATCGCAACTCAGCGCCGCTGCAAACGAGAGCCAAAAGAAGGGCTACGGCGCAAAGGCCAAATACGGGGCCGATCCTGCTCGTCCATCGCTGCTCATCAGGGCAGCATGTTCCGGGGATGCAGGCATCGGATCAAAGAAACAGAAAGTCGTGCGAGACGCGACTTTCACGCGAGGACCGATCATGTTGACACTTCAATCCGATTTGCACGGTAACCATTTGCTTGGCGCACTGCCGTCGCACGAATGGCAGGCGCTAGCTCCACATCTTGAACTGGTTCATCTGCGTACCGAGCAGTTGCTGTGCGATTCGGGTCAGCGCATTCATCACGTCTACTTCCCCACCACCGCGATCATCTCGATGCTCTCGACGATGGAAGACGGCAGCTCCGTCGAAATCGCCGCAGTCGGCCGCGAAGGGATGACCGGCGTGCCGGTGCTCACCGGTGGCGAAACGATGCCGAACCGCGTGCAGGTGCAATGCGCCGGCTTCGCCTACCGCATGAGCGCACAGGCGCTCAAGCAGCAGTTCACACGCTCCGACTTCCTGCGCCGTCTCATGCTGCTGTATATGCACGCGCTGCTCACGCAGGTCGCGCAAACGGCAGCGTGCAATCGCCACCACTCGCTGAACAAGCAACTGTGCCGCTGGCTCCTGATCGAAGTCGATCGCGTCGCCTCGAACGATCTGACGGTCACGCAGCAACTGATCGCCGACATGCTCGGCGTACGCCGCGAAGGCATCACCGAAGCGGCCGGCAAGCTGCACGACGAAGGCCTGATTCACCATAGCCGCGGCCATATCAAAGTGCTCGACCGCAAGGGCCTCGAAGCACGCGCCTGCGAATGCTATGGCCTCGTCAAGCGCGAATTCGATCGTCTCCTGCCGCGCCTGCGTCAGGCCGAGACCGTGGAATAAAAGTCGAATAAGCATTGCACCGTTTGATCACCGGGGTAGTTCAAACATGTTCAGAAATACTGCGCGATGCCTCGACGCACTCTTCGTGATTGCGGGCGGCCTGCTCGCTCACTGGATGCGCTTCTCGACACCGATCGCATTGTCCGATACCGAGCGTCTGCTGATCGCTTTCAACTGCGTCCTCGTGCTGCTGCTGTTTCCAGCCTTCGGGGTTTATGAAACGTGGCGCGGCAAGGCGCTTGCGCCGGTGCTCGCGAGAATCGCCGCCGCGTGGTTCGTGGTGGTCGCCACCGCGCTCATGCTCGCGTTCACGCTGCACCGGATGGATGCGGTGTCGCGACTGTGGTTCGGCTATTCGACGCTGATCTCCGGCGCGCTCATCATCGCGACCCGCTGCATCGTGCACGTGATGCTGCATAACCTGCGCCGCCGCGGCATGAACGCGCGCACCGTCGCGATCGTCGGCGCACCCGGCTTCGCGCGCACGCTGCTCGCGCATCTCGAACATGCGCCGCAGGCGGGCTTCAAGCCGGTCTGCGTGTTCGACACGAGCATAGAAGGCGCCGACGCTTATCGCGCCTATCACGCGCGTCTGAACCGCCTGCCGGTGCTGACGGATCTGAACGCATTCGCCGCCAAGGTGCGCGACGAACGCGTGAACGAAGTGTGGCTCGCACTGCCGCTTTCCGAAGAACACACGATCTACCGCTTCACGCGCACGTTCAGACACGACTTCGTCAACCTGCGCTTCATTCCCGACGTGCGCGGCCTCTCGCTCTTCAATCACGCGCTCACCGATGTCGTCGGCTTACCCACCCTCAATCTGAGCGCGACGCCGCTTTCGTCGCCGCAGATGTGGCCCAAGCTCATGTTCGACCGTCTGTTCGCGGCGCTCGCACTGCTTGCGCTCGCACCGGTATTCATCGTGCTTGCGATCGGCATCAAGCTCGACTCGCCGGGACCGGTGTTCTTCCGCCAGATCCGCAAGGGCGTGGACGGACGGCCGTTCGGGATCTACAAGTTCCGCTCGATGACCGTGCACGAGGAAGCACACGGCCAGATCACGCAGGCGACGCGCAACGACACGCGCGTGACGAAGCTCGGCAGCTTCATGCGCCGCACGAGTCTCGACGAGCTGCCGCAGTTTCTCAACGTGCTGCTCGGTCAGATGTCGGTGGTCGGTCCGCGTCCGCATGCGATCGAACACGACGATCTGTACAAGGACCAGGTGTACGGCTACATGCACCGTTACCGGATCAAGCCCGGCATCACGGGCTGGGCCCAGGTCAACGGTTATCGCGGCGCAACCACCAAGGTGGAAAAGATGGAAGCGCGCGTGAAATTCGATCTCTTCTATATCCATAACTGGTCGTTCTGGTTCGACATGAAGATCGTGTTCATCACGATCTTCAAGGGCTTCGTCGGCCGCAACGCATTCTGATCATGCCAATCCGGGAACCCATCCTGAAAGTCTCCGTCATCGTGCCCACTTACCGGCGCACCGCCGATCTGGCTCGCTGCCTCGCCGCGCTCGACGCGCAGGAACGCCGCGCCGACGAGGTGATCGTGATCGCGCGCCACGACGATTACGCCACCCTCGACTGGCTGCGCACGCGCGAAGCGAACCGGCCCGATCCGCGCCGCTGCGTCGTGCTCGTGCACAAGCCCGGCGTAGTGGCCGCCTACAACCTCGGCATCGAAAGCGCGAGCGGCAACGTGCTCTGCTTCACCGACGACGACGCCGCGCCGCATCGCGACTGGGTCGCACGCATTGCGCAGGCGTTCAGGAAAGAGCCGAAGCTCGGCGGCCTCGGCGGCCGTGACATCGTGCACGAGCGCGGCGGCATCCTGCAGGGCAGGAAGCCGCACGTGGGCCTCGTGCGCTGGTATGGACGCACCATCGGCAACCATCACATCGGCCACGGCGAAGCACGCGAAGTCCAGGTGCTCAAGGGCGTGAACATGGCGTTTCGCCGCGAAGCGATCGGCTCGCTGCGCTTCGACGCGCGCCTGCGCGGCACCGGCGCGCAGGTTCACTGCGAGATGGCCTTCAGCCTCGACGTGCGGCAGCGCGGCTGGACCCTGGTCTACGACCCATCGCTGCTCGTGGAGCACTTCCCTGCTCAGCGCGGCGACGAAGACCAGCGCTTCAAATTCAACGACGCGGCTTTCTATAACGCGTCATTCAATCTTCGACTCATCATGTGCGAACACCTGACGCCACCCGGCCGATGGGCGTTCGTCGCTTACTCGACGCTGATCGGCGATCGCGCGGACCCGGGGTTCCTGCGCGCATTGTCGCTGGCATTCGAGCGCGGCGGCGTAGCACTTGCATTTCGCAAATGGCGAGTCGGTTTACGCGCGATGCGCGGGGCTTGGCAGGAAGCGGTGCGCTGACTTTTGGACGCGCCCGTTTCTCGGGGGACCACTATATGACTATCAAAACGATTGCCGCCGGGCTGGCGGCTGCTTCTCTATGCGCCTGCTCGCTGGCGCCCGGACCATATCTGGACACCAAGCGGCTGGAACCGCCGCCTCCGCCCGAGCAGACCGCGGAGAAGTTTCCAGTGCACATGATCGACGTCGACTATTTCCGCAAGGAGCGCGCCGCGGCCGTGCCCGCCGTCTGCCCGCTGTCGTGCCTGACTCCGCAAACGCGCGCCGCCTACGAGTACCGGCTCGGCGTCGGCGATCAGGTGACGATCATCGTGTGGGATCACCCTGAGCTGACGGGCGGCGGCACCGGCATCGCCAGCCTGCCGCCGTTGCCGGCCGGCGCGAACGGCGCTTCGCCCTCGCCCGGCCCCACGCAGACACAAGGCGCGACGCCGATCGGAGCAGGCATGAGCGGTGGCGGCGAAAGCGGCCTCACCGTGCGCGTCGCCAACAACGGCACGATCTTCTTTCCGCGCGTGGGCCGCATCAAGGTGCTAGGCATGACCGCACCGCAGGTGCAGGAAGCGCTGACGAAGGGACTCTCGCGAACGATTCGCAATCCTCAACTCGACGTTCGCGTGTCGGGTTTCAACAGCCAGTCGGTGCAGGTCACCGGCAATCTGCGCACGCCTGCGTCGGAAGCGATCACCGACTCGCCGCTCACCGTGCTCGACGCGATCAATCGCGCGGGTGGCGCACTGCCCGATGCGGATCTGCAGAACGTCGGCGTGACGCGCAACGGCCGGCGCTATACCGTCGACGTCGCCGCGCTGCTCGAAACCGGCGACCCGCAGCAGAACGTGCTGCTCAAGGACGGCGACATCATCGACGTGCCGGACCGCTCGAATAGCCGCGTGTTCGTACTCGGTGAAGTGAACAAGCCGACCTCGCTGCCGATGAACCGCGGCCGCCTCACGCTCGCCGACGCGTTGACCGGCGCGGGCAGCCTCGACGTCAAAACCGGCGACCCGCGTTTCGTCTACGTGGTGCGCGGCGCCGACAAGACGCTCACGCCCGACGTCTATCAGCTCGACATGACCCAGGTCGACGCGCTGATGCTGATGACCAAGTTCAATCTGCAGCCGAAGGACGTGGTGTACGTGCAGGTCTCGAGCGCGGCGCGCTTTAACCGCGCACTCGAACAGATCACGCCGACCCTGGAGTCGCTCTTCTACACGGTGCAGTTGTCCAGATAAATCGCTTGCGACGGAGTATCGCTATGAGTACGTATGACATGCTGGACCACGGGCCCGCGCCCAGTAGCGACGAGGACGCCGTCATGCGCGACCTGCTGCGCATGGTCATGGAGCAGATCTGGTGGGTGATCGGCATCGCGGCGAGCGTGATTCTCGCCGCGGTGATCTACACGAAACTCGCCACGCCGATCTATTCCGCCGACGCGCTGCTGCAGGTCGACACGCAGGCCGGCGCCGGCAACGCGGCGACCCAGAAGGCGATTTCGCTGATGCTGCCGGCGGCGCCGGTGCGCACCGATGCGGAAATCGAGATCATCAAGAGCCGCGCGGTGGTCGAGCCGGTCGTCGATCAGTTCCGGCTGAACTTCAGCACGTCCGCGCGAACCATGCCGGTGCTCGGCCGGATCACGCCGCTGTTCGCGCGCAAGGGGCACCCGCTCGGCGCGCTGTTCGGCATGAGTTCCTATGCATGGGGCGGCGAGCAGTTCGAGGTCGATTCGATCACGGTGCCGAAGTCGCTCGAAGGCACGCGCCTTGTCCTGCGCGCGCTCGGCGAGGGCCGCTTCGAACTGAACGATACCAACGGCGGGACGCTCCTCAGCGGCACGGCCGGCACGCAGGCGAGCGGCAACGGTATCACGCTGTTCGTGAAGACGCTCGTCGCGCGGTCCGGCACCGAGTTCTACGTGACGCGCTACAACCAGCTCGACGCGGTCGCGGCACTCTCCACCAGTCTGCAGGTCGCGGAAAAAGGCCACGATACCGGCGTCGTGCAACTGTCGTACACGGGCGCCAATCCGCACGCGATCACCGATATCGTCAACGCGGTCGCGGCTTCGTATCTGAAGCAACGCACCGAGCGCGCTCAGGAAGAAGCGAGCCATATGCTCGATTTTCTGAACAGCGAATTGCCGCGTCTGCGCGACGAAGTGAAGAAAACCGAAACCGCGTTGTCCGAGTATCAGTCGAAAGTGGGCTCGTTCCAGCCGACCCAGGAAGCCGGTGTCTATCTCGCCGGTGGGCTCGACTACGAGAAGCAGATCGCGGCGTTGCGCATCCAGCGCGCGCAGTTGCTGCAGCGCTTCACCGAAGAGGCGCCCGAAGTGCAGCAGATCGACTCGCAGCTCGCGGCAATGTCGCGTGAGAAAGCGCGCTTCGAAGATCACTTCACGACACTGCCGAGTTCCGAGCGCAATGCGCTCGCGTTGCAGCGCGATGCGAAGGTCGCCGAGGAAATCTATGTCGCTCTCCTGAACAAAATTCAGGAGCTGTCGATCTCGCGCGCGGGCACGATCGGCAACGTGCATATCATCGACGAAGCGCTCGTGCCGTCGCAGCCGGTACGGCCGAAAGCCGCGCTCATCATCGGCGCGGGCACGATGCTCGGCATTCTCGGCGGCATTCTGTTCGCGTTCTGCCGCCGCAGGTTCTTCACCGGCGTGGCCGATCCCGAGTTCGTCGAACGGCGCTTCCAGTTGCCGATCTTCGGCTCGATCACGTTCAGCCCGGAACAGGCGCGCAGCGACCGTCAGCTGAGCGCGCTGCGCGCGGCTGCACTGCCCGCGCCACGCTCGACGCCGACCGAAGTACCCGCGGTGGGTGCGGAGCGCTCAGGCGTCATGGGCCTGCTGGGTTCGCGCGCGGCTGATCTCAAGGCCGGTAAAGATGCCGTACCCGTCGGCACGCAGACCGTCATCGCGTCGGGCAAGACGCCGATGCGCCCGCTGCTCGTGAAAACGCATCCGTACGACATGACCGTGGAAGGCCTGCGCGGCCTGCGTGCGTCGCTGCAATTCGGGCTGATCGACGCGCCGAACCGGATCATCGCGATTACGAGTCCGGCGCCGTCGGACGGCAAGAGCTTCCTCTGCGCGAATCTCGCCACGCTGATCGCGGAATCGGGCAAGCGCGTGCTGCTGATCGACGCCGATCTGCGGCGCGGCCGGCTCGCGCAATACCTTGGCCGCTCGCCGAACGGCGGTCTGACCGAGTTGCTGACGGGCCAGGCCGATTTCGAAACCGTGGCGCGCGCGACCGGCGTGGACGGTTTGCACTTCATCGCGGCGGGCGCGTATCCGCCGAATCCGTCGGAGATTCTGACGTCGCCGCGCTTTAGCGAAATGCTTGCGCGCTTCGAACAGGAATTCGATCTCGTGATCGTCGACACGCCGCCGCTGCTCGCGGTGGCCGACGCCGCGGTGATCGCCAATCTCGCCGGCTCGACGGTGCTCGTGATGCGCGCAGGCGCTCATACCGAGACCCATGTCGCCGAAGCGCTGAAGAAATTGAAGCGCGCGCGGGCTCGCGTGATCGGCGGCGTGATGAATGCGATGCCGGTGAAAAGCCATAACCGCCAGGGCACCTATGACTACGCATATGCGTACACGTATTCGGCCGGTGATCCGCCGGATATTCATGCGCCGAAGTAGTTGAACGGGGAAGTCGTGTAGCGGGAAAGGGCTGCGCCTGATCGAGGCGCGGCCCTTTTGTCTTGAGGTGCTTTGTTTGTGCCTTGTGCCTTGCGTCTTGTTTCCAGCGGTATGTGCGGCTTGCACGGAATCGCCGCGAAACCGGCAACGCGAATGCAAATGCAAACGCCAATGCCGGCGGCTGAATCACAAGCCGCCGGCATTGGCGCAAACGAGCAGAACGCTCGACGAACTACAGTAACCGAAACTCAGCCTTCAACGCAGCACGCGGCTCGCAACCACCGCTACGCCGTGTTCACAGAAACGCGCTGACGTCGGTTTGAAAACGCACGGCAAGCGCCTTCGCCACCTTTTTGCTGATCGCGCGCCGGCCCGCGAGAATATCGCTGACCACGGTCGGCGATGCGATACCGGCCAGGTCCTTCTGTTTGAGTCCGTGCGTGATCAGCAGATGGCGCAGCACCTCGCGCGGCTCCGCGTTCGGAAGCATCACGTTATGAGATTTCCAGTGGCCGATCAGATCCGCCACGATCGTATGCAGATCGGCGAGCGGATCCTTGTCATTGCCATTCAGACACTCGGTCAGCGAACTCGCGACCCGCAGCATCTGCTGATAATCCGCGTCGGTGCGAATCGGTATGATCGGCAACTGGCTTTGCAGCGCGGCCCAGGTTTCGGAGATGTCGGGACAGGATCCCGGAAAGCGTTCAGCGTTCATGAGTTTAAATTCGTCCTCTTCCAAAGTCGTATTGCGCACACGTCAGTACATGACGAACGAATAACGACTGCCTGTTGTAGTGGGTCGCCGCGGCACCCTGCACCGCCCGCATCGGAAACGATGCAGCGAGGCGGCCCAGGGTTCGTGCGGCGAGCGTCTGCTTCAGGTCGTTATGGCCACGCGAGGCAAGCCGGCGCTAATGAATACCGCCTCAATAGCGCACGGCGCGCACCCGGATGCTGGCTGCTGCCATCCAGCCATGCTCTCTTTTCGATGGTCCACCGCGAAGGTCCCCGCACGTGAACTGCGCATCGACGATGCGCGCTTCACGTGCGGGGTCAAACGCAACGGACCGACACCTATAGCCGCCCGGACGCGATGGCCCGAACGGCTCTTTGCTGCTCGTTGCGAAATCACTGCGTTACGACGAAATCCTTGCATTCCCGCCGATACGCTCCCGATCACGGGAACACCGGCAAGACCAGTCTCAATGCCCCCAACTGCTTTTTCGCGCCGCGTCGCGAGGCCAGCCTAGCTCCTCGGTCGCGAGATCGTGTTCGATGCGCTCGACGCTCGCGCCGCGCTGACGCAGGCCCGCCGCCGAAATCGTGCGCGTGACCTCGGCCATGAACGCACGCCGGAATACGACTGCCGAAAAACGCTCGGCATTCGCACGACAGGCACCAGGCGTGATGTGTTCGCTCAGCCGCTCGAAGCGATTGATTGCGTCGAGCATCGACACGACTGTCTGGCGCGCGAAGAAAACACCGGTGGGTTGCGCTTCGCCGACCGGCACCACCGTCTCGAGCGCGCCGCCCTTGCCGAACGCGATGACCGGCGTGCCGCAGGCCTGCGCTTCGAGCGGCACGATGCCGAAATCTTCCTCGGCGGCGAACACGAAGGCGCGCGCGCGTTGCAGATAATCCTTGAGTACTTCGAATGGTTGATAGCCGAGGATCATCACGTTCGGGCCGGCCTTCGCGCGAATCGAAGCCATCTGCGGGCCGTCGCCGATCACGACGAGCTTGCGGTGCGGCGTCGCGTTGAACGTCTCGACGATCAGATCGATGCGCTTGTACGGCACCATCCGCGAGGCGGTCAGATAGAAATCTTCCTTCTGCGTGCACAGCTCGAACTCGTGCACATCGACGGGCGGCGGAATCACCGCGGCATCGCGCCGGTACGTTTTCATCACGCGCCGCGCGACGAATTCTGAATTCGCGATCAGACGGTCGACGCTGTTCGCCGAATGCGCATCCCAGCCGCGCAGATAGTGCAGCATCGCGCGCGCGGCCCACGACTTCGGCCCGCGCAGCAGATTCGCTTCGCGCAGATACTGGTGCTGCAGATCCCACGCGTAGCGCATCGGCGAATGCACGTAGCTGACGTGCGTCTGATCGGGGCCGACCAGCACGCCCTTCGCGACCGCATAAGAACTCGTGATGATGAGATCGTAGCTCGACAGATCGAACTGCTCGACCGCGAGCGGCATCAATGGCAGATACCCGCGATAACGGCGGCGCGCGAAAGGCAGACGCTGGATGAACGACGTGGTAACCGGCTTGCCTCCAAGCGGCCTGCGGTCCTCGAGAAAATCGACGAGGCTGAAAAGATCGGCATCGGGAAAGCACTCGATGATCTGCTCGAGCACCTTCTCGGCCCCCCCCGGTGCGACGAGCCAGTCGTGCACGATCGCCACTCTCATGATCCTTCCTACCTGTCAGTAAACGCCACATGGGCTTAGCAAAGAGTGTATGTGCCGCATTCCTTGCTGTGCGTGCGCGTGCCCACATTCGACACGCGACAGTACGCGAATAATCCGAGTTATCCGTTCGCCGCTGCGAACTCACGGCCTTATTGCTGCGCTTTTGTCATTTGGCCTCTTTCATTCGGTCTTTTTAATTTGACCTTTCTTTTCATTTGACCGTTTTCAATTGCCCATTTGAGTTGCCTATTTCATGCGCCCGACGATCGACGTCTCTCCCCTCGCCTCCTCTCTGGCTCAGCCAGCGCTGTCCGATCAGCCCGCCTCTTCCGCACGCACGACGCATGCTGCCGCGCTGCCGGCGGTGCTGTTCGTCGATCAGAGCGGCCAACTCGGTGGCGCTGAATTCGCGCTGCTGCAACTCGCCGGACATTGCACCGCGCACAGCGAAGTCGTGCTGCTCTCCGACGGCCCGTTCCGCATGCGCCTCGAAGCGCTCGGCGCACGCGTGCAGGTGATTAGCGATGCGCGCGTGTCGGGCGTCGTGCGGCAAGCGTCCGTAATGAACTGTCTGCGCGTGGTGCCTGGCATCGTGCGCCAGGTCCGCGCGATTGCCGCGCGCGCGCGGCAATTCGACGTGCTGTTCCTCAATACGCAGAAAGCGCTCGTGCTCGGTGCGCTCGGCAAGCCGCTGCATCGCAGGCCGGTGATCTGGTATCAGCACGACATCCTCACGCGCGAGCATTTCGGACGCGTGCAGTTAAGCATCGTCAAATGGCTCGTGCGTCTCGCGGTCGATCACGTAGTCGTCAATTCGCAGGCATCGGCGCGCTCGCTCGAAGCGTTGACCGGCATCGCGGCCAACTCGGTGCCGGTCGTCTACAACGGTATCGATGCGCAGGCATTTACGCGTGTCGACGGCAGCGACATGAGCGCGCTGCGCGAGCGTCTCGGCTTGCCGAAGGATGCGTGGCTTGCGGGTCTGTTCGGCCGGCTCGCGCCATGGAAAGGTCAGCACATCGCACTCGACGCGCTCGCGCGTCTGCCCGATGCGCATCTGGTGCTGGTCGGCGCGCCGCTCTTCGGTGAGGATGCCTACGCGCAACGTCTGCACGAGCAGGCGGCGGCGCTCGGCATCGCGGATCGCGTGCACTTCGCGGGCTTTCAGGACGACGTGCCCGCGTGGATGAAAGCGATGGACGTGATCCTGCATACGTCGACCGAGCCGGAGCCGTTCGGGCGCGTGATCGTCGAGGGCATGGCCGCGGCGCGGCCGGTGATCGCCGCCGCGGCGGGAGGCGTGACCGAGATCGTGCGGCATGGCCGCAACGGCTGGCTCGTGAAGCCAGGCGACGCGGCCGCGCTCGCCGGCGCGATCGGCACGTTGCGCGCGGATCCGGCGCTCGCCGGGCGGCTCGCGAAGCAAGCGCTCAGTGATGCGCGCTCGGAGTTTTCGGTGGAACGGTATTTACAGCGGATGACGCAGGCGATCAGG
This sequence comes from Paraburkholderia susongensis, assembly GCF_900177725.1. Classification (GTDB taxonomy): domain Bacteria; phylum Pseudomonadota; class Gammaproteobacteria; order Burkholderiales; family Burkholderiaceae; genus Paraburkholderia; species Paraburkholderia susongensis. The sequence continues at coordinate 569,295 of NZ_FXAT01000002.1, forward strand.
CAGGCTGCGCGCTGATGCTGCAATAAGAAGGATATTGAAAAACGCGTGTGAGCCGCCTGAAACGGCTCACACGCGTCGGAACGAATAAAACCGCTATCCGCTTAGCTCTGACCGTACGCGATCGTCTGCACGCCGCTATCGGTGCCGAGCAGGCACAGGTTCGCGCCGCGGCCCGCGAACAGGCCCACAGTCACGACACCCGGCCACGCGTTGATATGCGCCTCGAGCGTGCGCGGGTCGCTGATGCTCAAGCCCTTCACGTCGATGATCTCGTTGCCGTTGTCGGTAATGAACGGCACGCCGTCCTTCGTCACGCGCACCACCGGCACGCCGCCGAGCGCCGCCACGCGCCGGCCGATCGCGGTGCGCGCCATCGGCACCACTTCGATCGGCAGCGGGAAGCGGCCGAGCGTGTCGACGACTTTGCTCGCATCGGCGATGCAAACGAACACGTCCGACACCGACGCGACGATCTTCTCGCGCGTGAGCGCGCCGCCGCCGCCCTTGATCATCGCGCCGCTGTGGTCGATCTCGTCGGCGCCGTCGACATACACCGGCAGCGAATCGATCTCGTTCAGGTCGAGCACCTTGAAGCCGTGCGATTGCAAACGCGCGGTGGTGGCGAGCGAACTCGACACCGCACCGCGATAGCGGGATCGGGTGGCGGCCAGCGCGTCGATGAAGCAGTTCGCGGTGGAGCCCGTGCCGACGCCGATCACCGAGCCTTGCGGCACGTTGGCGTTCACGTAATCGGCGGCGGCCTGGCCGACCAGTTGCTTGAGTTCGTCTTGAGTCATGGGAAATGCGGGCAAGCGTTAAAAACCGTTAGTTTACCGGAGTGGCCGGCGGACTACCCGATTGGGCCACTCGCGCGCCACGCGTCGAGCGTGCTTTGTCGGCGCATACGATAAAAACGCAACGAAAACTCGGCTAAAACGCAGAATCATCCATCGCCCATTCCCTTCCCTTATCGTCACTTGCTAGCTTCGCAGGTCATCCGATGTCATGCTATCCAAGCTGACGAGAATGAATGAAGTTACCGTGGTCTTGAAATATCAGACCTTCAACAATATGCCCTATTATATTCTTACCGCATTTGTGGGTTAAAGGTACAACATGCTGTCAAATCACTACCCGCGAATGTACGAACTCTTCGGAGCGTACTTTAATCAGGATTTTGATTTATGGGGGAACACGATTCCAGAAATTGTCTCTTGCTACAAGCGAGACAGTCCACGGGAATACCATCATGAACTGGTCAGCGAGATTAATTCGTTCATGAACGAGCACCCAGTCGATCTTGATTCGGCCTTTGCAAAAAACTACGACTCAGGCTTTTATCCAAAACTATGGGGCCATACGACCGCTTCTTTTCTTGACGAATTAAAGCGGCTTTTGGGCGAGTAGCCGATCGCTCACCACATGATTAGCCATCCGTCCGGAAACACCAGTGTGATCCGGACGCAAGCAATTAACTGATAAGGACTACTTCTTCACCGCCCGCTGCCGCACCGCCTCGAACAGACACACCCCCGAGGCCACCGACACGTTCAAACTCTCGACCGTCCCCGCCATCGGAATGCGCATGATCACGTCGCACGTGTCGCGGGTGAGACGCCGCATGCCCTCACCTTCGGCGCCCATCACGAGCGCGACCGGACCGTCCAGCTCCGTTTCGTAGACGCTCTTCTCCGCCTCTCCCGCCGTGCCGACCACCCACACGCCCGCGTCCTTCAGCTCGCGCAACGCGCGCGCCAGATTCGTCACGGTGATGTACGGCACGGTGTCGGCCGCGCCGCTCGCGACCTTCGCGGCGGTCGCGTTCAACCCAACCGCACGGTCGCGCGGCGCGATCACCGCGTGCGCGCCGGCTGCGTCGGCGACGCGCAGGCACGCGCCGAGATTATGCGGATCGGTCACGCCGTCGAGCACGAGGATCAGCGGCGAACCGGCGATGCCGTCGAGCAGTTCGGCGAGGTTCTGCGCGAGCGGCAGGTCGCCCGCGCGCGCGACCACGCCCTGGTGGCGCTCGGTATGCGCGAGGCCCCACAGACGCGTTTCGTCGGCGGCGATCAGGCGCACGCCGGCTTCTTTCGCGGCATGCAGGAATTCGGTCATGCGACGGTCCTTGCGCGTCGCGTCGTAATAGACATCTTCGACCGTCGACGCATCGTGCCGGATACGCGCGGTCACAGCGTGGAAACCGTATAAAACCTTGAGACGTGCCATGACTGAACAACCTTTGATTGAGCGCGCGCGATACGCGCCGCTGTGATGAATATGAAAACCTGTGCGTACCTTCGCGCCACTGCGCAGGCAGCGTCGCAGCACCCCGCGCGCCGACACCACGGCGCGCCAAAATGCAGACCGCGCGCAACCGGCACGCCTTTACGTGCCCGCTGCGCGCGGACGAGACACTGCGACGGCTTCAGCGCTTCTTGCGTGCCTGCTTCGACGCCGCCTTCGGCGGGGCGCCACGCTTCTTCGCTACGCTGCGCGCCGCGCGCGCTTCCTTGACCGCCACGCTCTGCGCCGGCGCGGCCTTCTTGCGCCGTGGACCCGGCACCGCCGCGCCATTCTCCGCGAGAGGCAACGCGCGCACACGCGGGCCACCGCCGTCGCCTTTCTCGACCGATGCGCCGCGCGACGCGGGCGGCTTGATCGGCGCATCGCGCACGAGGCGGAAGTCGATCTTGCGCGCGTCGAGATCGACGCGGCTCACCTGCACGCGCACACGATCGGACAAGCGATAGCGAATGCCGGTACGCTCGCCGCGCAATTCGTTCTTGATCTCGTCGTACTGGAAGTAATCCGAGCCGAGTTCGGTCACGTGCACGAGACCTTCGATAAAGAGCGAATCGAGCTGCACGAAAATACCGAACGATGTGACGCCGTTGACCATGCCGCCGTACTCTTCGCCGAGCTTGTCGCGCATGAAATAGCACTTGAGCCACGCTTCGACGTCACGCGACGCTTCGTCCGCGCGGCGTTCGTTCGCCGAGCAGTGCAGGCCCAGCTCCTCCCAGATCGCCACGTTGTTCGCGCGCGCGCGGCCGCGCTTTTCCTCGTCAGCCTGCTGCATCGCGCGGGCGCGCGGCGACAGCGCCGTATTGAGTTCGACGCCGTGCGGCGGCTCCGGCTGATACTTGCGGCCCTGCAGGATCGCGTAGATCGCTCGATGCGTGAGCAGGTCCGGATAGCGGCGGATCGGGCTCGTGAAGTGCGCATACGCCTCGTACGCGAGACCGAAGTGGCCGATGTTGTCGGGACTGTAGACCGCCTGCTGCATCGAGCGCAGCAGCATCGTCTGCAGCATCGGCGCGTCGGGCCGGTCGCGGATCTGCGCCATCAGCGCCGCGTAGTCGCTTGCGTGCGGCGTGTCGCCGCCGCCGAGCGTGAGCCCCATGCCGCGCAGGAAGGTGCGCAGATTCTCGAGCTTTTCCGCGCTCGGGCCCGCATGCACGCGAAACAGGCCCGGATGCTTGTTGCGCTTGAGGAAGTCGGCCGCGCACACGTTCGCGGCCAGCATGCATTCCTCGATCAGCTTGTGCGCGTCGTTGCGCGTGCGCGGCACGATCTGCTCGATCTTGCCCTGCGCATTGCAGACGATGTACGTCTCGGTCGTATCGAAGTCGATCGCGCCGCGCTTCTGGCGCGCCGCGAACAGCGCCTTGTAGACGCCGTACAGATTCTGCAGTTGCGGCAGCAGCGCGGCGCGGCGCGTCGCCTCGGGACCCTTGGTGTTCTTCAGCACCGCGGCGACTTCCGTGTAGGTGAGCCGCGCGGCCGAATGCATCACGCCGGGATAGAACTGATACCCCTTCACCTCGCCGCGCGCGGTGACGATCATGTCGCACACGAGCACGCAGCGGTCGACTTGCGGATTGAGCGAGCACAGCCCGTTCGACAGCTTCTCCGGCAGCATCGGAATCACGCGGCGCGGGAAATACACCGAGGTGCTGCGCTCGATCGCGTCGGTGTCGAGCCCGCTCTTCGGATGCACGTAGTGCGACACGTCCGCGATCGCGACGATCAGGCGAAAGCCCTCGCCGCGGCCGACCTTGACCGGCTCGCAATACACCGCGTCGTCGAAGTCGCGCGCGTCCTCGCCGTCGATCGTGACGAGCGGCACGTCGCGCAGATCGACGCGATGGCGCAAGTCGGCCGGACGCACTTCGTCGGGCAGGCGCGCGGCTTCGTCGAGCGCGGCCGCGCTGAACTCGTGCGGCACGCCGTATTTGCGCACCGCGATTTCGATTTCCATGCCGGGGTCGTCGATATCGCCGAGCACTTCGGCCACCCGGCCGAGCGGCTGCGAATGGCGGCTCGGGAAATCGGTCAGCTCGACCACCACGACCTGGCCGACCTTGGCCTTCTTGGTGTTCTGCGTGATCAGGATGTCGTGGCCGATACGCTTGTCTTCGGGCGCGACGATCAGCGCGCCGTTCTCGTTGAGCAGACGCCCGATCACGCGCTTGTTGGCGCGGTCCGTGACCTCGACGATGTGCCCTTCCGGCCGCCCGCGCCGGTCATAGCCGACGATGCGCGCAAGCACCCGGTCGTTGTGCATGACCTTCTGCATCTCGCCGTTGGGCAGGAACAGGTCGTCCTGGCCGTCGTCGCGAATCAGGAAGCCGTAGCCGTCGCGATGACCCTGCACACGGCCCGCGACGAAATTCGATGGATGCGTGAGTTGATAGAGATTGCGCTGATCGAGCCGGATCTGGCCGTCGCGCTCCATCGCGCCGAGACGCTTGAAAAATCCTTCGCGCTCCTGGCGCTTGATCGACAGCGCTTCGGCGATGTCGTTCGCGGCAAGCGGCGTTTCACTCGTGCGCAGCACGCCGAGGATTTCTTCGCGGCTTGGAATCGGATACGGAAATTTGCTCAAGGGCTTGTCGATGATTTTTTCTCGTTGCATGGACATCGGTCGGCGATCTGGCCCGGCCAGGTAGACGTTTGCGATATGCGCTCAACTACGGTTGCGTGGCGCCTCTCGTTGCATCGGTTATTGCACCTGCTGTGCTCTGCTGCGACTGTGCCGCAAACGTGCCGGACACCGCGCGGGTCCGGCACGTTCAAGGCTGAATCGACGGGCGTGCCAACGAACCACTGCGAGGCATTCTAACACCCGTGCCGCGCGCCAAGCGGGCCGGCTGCGGGGACAGCGGCGCATGGCGCGACGCGTCGCGCCGAGGCTCGGACGGCTTCAGCGAAACGCTTGACAGGTCTTAATCCGTCGCTATAATAGCGGTCTTTGCTGTGCACCACCTGCCCAGGTGGCGAAATTGGTAGACGCACTAGGTTCAGGTCCTAGCGGTGGCAACACTGTGGAGGTTCGAGTCCTCTCCTGGGCACCAGAAAAATAGCTCCAGACAAATTGCTGGAGTGAGATTCAAAAAAAAGCCCGCTGATCGACTGCGGGCTTTTTCTTTTCTGGACGCGTACTCATCGCGCGCCCGGCATCTTTCCCGATAGGTTTTTCCCGATAGACGCACGCCAGGCACCGGCGGTTGTCGACGTAGTTGTCGCGTCACTTCAAGCAAACTGCTTTAGTTCTTCCGGCTGCATGTGCTCCGGATTGAACCAGACTTCATTCTTCAATTTCCAATTGCGCGTCGATCGGGACCAACGCCGCCGTTTGCGCAACCACACGCTAGCCGCGAAATGCCAGCGTCTTGCGCGCGAATTCTGTCACCTGTTGCCCAACGATTTCCAGTTGCATGCGCGCCGCTTCGTCGATCAGCAGGCCGCTGACGTCGAAGATCGGCAGTGACGTATTGACCATCGCCCCGAGCGGCGTCGGCCAGCCGCGCAGCGCGTGCGCGATCGAGCGCATCGCCGTGAGCGTCTGCCCCGCGGCCTGCCAGCCCGCCGCGCAGCAGATGCAGCCGATCGCGCAGCCGTCGAAATACACGCGAGCGTCGCCGCGCAAGTCCTCCGTATAGTCGAGCACGTTCTTGATCAGGCCGGATACCGAGCCGTGATAAGCCGGCGACGCGATGATCAGCCCGTCGCACCTGCGATACAGATCGATGACGCGCTGCATTGCGGGCGCTCGCTCGGTCAGCCCAGGCGTGTATATCGGCAAATTGAGCGCACCCCCGGCGATCACCTCGACGTCCGCGCCCGCCGCCTCGGCGGCGGCGAGGCTCACGCGCAGCAGCCGCTCGGTCGCCGAGCCCGGCCGCAGCGTTCCGCCCACGCCGACTATCAACGGCCGTCGCGGGACGGCAGCGCCGGCAGACGCCATAGCCATGACGTGTGCCGCATCGCTGGCCTGCAGGGCATGCTCGTTATCGCGCGGTTTCATGGTCGTCTCCCGAAGCCCGATTATTGGCGGCCGCAGGCGGCGTCGGCGTGCAGATATTTACCCAGCAGCGGCATCACCTCGGCCCCGAAGCGTTCGATCGAGCGCAGGATCCGCGGCTGCGAGACGCCTGGAATCGCCATGAAGCAACTGATGTGCGTGGGCCGAAGCGTTTCGATTTCCCGCACCAGTTTCTCCGCGACCACCTCGGGCGAGCCGATGAGCAGGCGATCGATGATCTCGTCGAGCGGCGGTTCGTCCGGCGCGGGCAACTCCTCGAGGAACGCGCCGTCGAGCCGCGCATACTTGTTGCGCATCGACATCGCCACACGCCGCACGTAGCGCGCGCCGTCGGCGGCCAGTTCGGCCTCTTTGGCATCGTCCGTCACGAACACGTAGCGCTGCAGCGCGAACGGCATCCGGGCGGCGTCGCCGCCGGCGGCCACGTAGGCTGACTCCACTTTGTCGCGGATGCCACTCAGCACGTCGAGCCGGTTCCAGCCCGTGGTGAAGAAGGGGATGTAGCCGCGCTGCACGGCGCGCCGCTGCGTTTCCATGTCGCCCGCCAGCCCCGCCACATAGATCGCCGGCCGCGGTTGCATCGTGCGCACCGAAAAATACGTTTCCGAAAAATGGATATGCTCGCCGTTGAACGACAGCGGCTCACCGTCCAGATAAGCTTCCACGAAATCGAGCAGTTCGAGCATCCGGGCGCGCCCAGTGCTCAGTTCCACGCCGAACTTCTGGAATTCGTATTCCTGGTAGCCGGTGCCGAAACCCAGCACCAGGCGCCCGTTGCTGATCTGGTCGGCCATGCCGATATCCTCGAGCAGGCGGATCGGCTCGTAGAGCGGCGCGACGATCACCGCCGGTCCGAGCTTGATGCGCTCGGTCTGCCCGGCCATGTAGGTCGTCATCGTCAGCGGCGAGGGGCACAGGCAGTAGTTGGAAAAATGATGTTCCGCGAACCAGGCTATCTCGAAGCCGGCCTGCTCGACCAGCTTGACCTGCTCCGTCGTGTCCCGATAGATCTGACTCGGCCCGCGCTGACGGTCACGCTGGGTCATCAGGCAAAAAAGACCAAAATGCATGTGAATATCTCCGTGCGTTAGTCGCTCGCGGTCCCTAGCCGACGATCGTCTCGCCGCCGTTCGGGCTGATTACCTGCCCTGTCAGGAAGTCGGCTTCGGGCGACGCCAGGTACGCAACCGCATAGGAAATCTCGATGGGCTCACAAAAGCGCTTGAGCGGCACCTTCTCCTGCTTGGCCTTGAGCGTGGCCTGATCGTCGAGCTTGACCGGTCCGCCCGAAAGCACTCCGCCCGGCGCCACCGCGTTGACGTGAATGTTCCACGGCGCCCACTCCTTGGCCCACGCCTTGGTGAGCCCGAGCAGCGCCGCCTTGGCCGCGCAGTAGTGAGGCGACACCGCCGCTCCGGTCATCCCCCAGATCGACGAAATGTTGATGATCTTGCCGTAGCGGCGCGCCTTCATATCGGGCAGCACGGCCTGCGCACAAAAGAACGAGCCGCGCACATGGACAGCCATCATGCGGTCGAACTCGGCGTCGTCGATGTCTTCGGTCTGCATGCGCCTGCCGTAGCCGGCGTTGTTCACAAGAATGTCGATCGGCCCGAGCGCGTTGACGGCACCCGCCACGGCGACCTTGAGCGCCCCGACGTCGGCTACGTCGAACACCGCCACGTGAACGCGACGGCCCAGCTTGCGCACCTGCTCCGCGGTGTTCTCCGCTGTGTCGCCGCGCAGGTCGGCCACCACGATGTCCGCGCCGCGCTCGGCCAGCAGCAGCGCGTGCGCACGTCCCATGCCGTCACCGGCGCCGGTGATCAATGCAACCTTTTTGTCGAGTAAAGACATCATCATTCCCTTGCGATCAGAAGCGTGTCGTTAATGGACCAGACGAGCGCCACCGGCGCGCCGGCTGGATACAGATCCTCGCGACGTTGCGCGTTCTGGCGCACGGCGAGACGGAGTGAAGTGCCCACCCGCACCCGGTAGCGCACCGTGCCGGCGGCGAATACGACGTCTTCGACGACGCCCGTCAGGCGGTTGAGCAGGTGGCAGCCAGGCTTGTCGTCGGGCGTGTCATCGAATGGCGCGTCGGCCGCGGCAATCCGCACCGCCTCGGGACGTACGCAGACGACGCACCGCTCGGGCGCGAGCGCGTCGGCGTGCACCACCGCCGTCAGCGCGTGGTCCCCGTTGACAGTCAGTGCAACCCTGCTGCCGGCCAGCCCTCGCGTCGCCGTAATCTCGAACAGATTCGCGTCGCCGAGGAAGCTGGCGGCGAACGCGTTGCGCGGATTCTCATACAGCTCTCGCGGCTTGCCGTACTGCACCAGGTGGCCGTGATTCATGATGGCGATGCGGTCCGACATCGCCGCGGCCTCATCCTGGTCGTGCGTGACGTACAGAATGGTCGCTTCGATCTGCTCGTGGAACGCCTTGATCTCGTACTGCATTTCAGCCCGCAGATTCTTGTCCAGCGCGCCTAGCGGTTCGTCCATCAACAGAATTCGCGGATCGTAGACGGCTGCGCGCGCCAGCGCGACGCGCTGCTGCTGACCGCCCGAGAGCTGGCTCGGCCGCCGCCGGATCTTGTCGGACAGGCGCACCGTCGCGAGCATTCGCTCCACGCGCTCCTGGATCTCACGCGGCGCCATGTGACGCAGACGCAGCGGGAAAGCCACGTTGTCGAACACGCTCATGTGCGGAAACAGCGCGTAGTTCTGGAACACCATGCCGATGTTGCGCAGGTACGGTGCGATGCCGACCAGATCGCGGCCGTCGACCTCGATGCTGCCGCCCGAGGGCGCGACGAAGCCGGCGATGGCGCCGAGCAGTGTCGATTTGCCGGAGCCGCTCGGGCCGATGATCGAGAAGAATTCGCCCGCATCGATCGTCAGGTCGGTGGAGGCGAGCGCGGTGAACTCGCCGTAGTGTTTGGTCAGCCCGCGCAGCGTGAGGCGCGCGCCACGGCTTTGCACGCCCGTCGTGCGAGCGGCTCCAGTTTGTACACTCCCCTCAGCCATGCGCGCCCTCCACATCGAGGCCCGCCCGCTTGCGCAGCGCGCTGGCCGCGGCCAGCATCACGAGCGTGAAAACAAAGATCAGGCTGGCGATCACGGCGATGCTCGGCGTCAGAAAATCATTGAGCTGCTGCCAGATCAGCCGCGGCAGCGTGCGCGTGTTGATTCCCGTGAGGAAGAGCGCGAGCAGCAGTTCGTCGAATGACGTGGCGAACGCCAGGATGCCACCGATCGCCACCCCCACCCGGATCATCGGGAACGTGACCTTCCAGAAGGTCTGCCAGCCGTTCGCTCCCAAGGTCATCGCCACCAGTTCGAGCGTGTCGCTGTAGCCGGTCAGCGCGGCCGATACGGTGATGAACACCAGCGGGATGCCGATCATCGTGTGCCCGATGACGACCGCCAGGTAGCCGCGCAGCAGCCCGAGGTCGAGCATCACCGGATACAGCCCGATCGCCAGGATGACGTGCGGCAGCATCATCGGCGCGACGATTAGCGCCGAGATCAGCGCGCCGCGCGCGAGACGCCCCTTCACGACCGCCAGCGCCGCCAGCGTGCCCAGGACCATCGACGCAAGCGCCGATGCCATGCCGATCGCGAAGCTGTTGAAGGCCGCGCCGCGCCACGCCGGATCGTCCGCCATCTCGACGTACCATTTGAACGACCAGTGATGCGGCGGAAACGTCAGATAGCTTTCCGCGTTGAACGACAGCGGCAGGACGATAAGCGTCGGCACGATCAGGTACAGCAGGATCAGTGCGACGATGCCCGTCATGGCGATGCGCGCCATGCGCATCATGCCGCTCATCGGGTCGATGCCGCGCATGCCGCTCACCGGGCCCGCACCGCCCGGGTTGCCAGGGCCGCCCACCGTCTTCATTTGCCGGGTCACATGGGTCATCTCAGCGCTCCCGGTCAAAGCCCTGCGTCGCGCCGCCGGTCAGGCGCACGTACACGATGTAGATCGCCATCGTCAGGAGCAGCAGCAGTGTCGCGAACGCCGACGCGATGCCCCACTGCAGATAGCGGTCCGTCTGCTGCTCGATCAGCACAGCGGCCATCATGTTGCGCGGACCGCCGAGCAGCGCCGGCGTCACGAAGAACCCGAGCGACATCATGAAGACCAGCAGGGAACCGGCGCTTACCCCCGGCATCGACAGCGGCAGGAATACGCGGGCAAAAGCGATCGCCGGGTTCGCGCCGAGCACCCCGGCCGCGCGGAGCAGCGACGGATCGATGGCACGCATGCAGGCGATCAGCGGCAGCACCATGAACGGCAGCATGATGTGGACCATTCCGACATTGGAGGCGATCGCGCCGGGCACGAAATCGACGGGTTGCGCCACGAGGCCCGACCACACCAGCGCGCCGTTGAGCACCCCTGCCCGCTGGAATACCACCATCCACGCATACGAGCGGATCACGACGCTGGTCCACAGTGGAATGATCACGCACGCGCTCATCAGTTGCAGGCGCCAACCGCGCGCGCGGGTGATAGCGTAGGCCACCGGATAGGCAATCAACAGGCAGATCGCCGCCACGAACGCGGCTGTCTCGAAGGTATTGGCCAGCACCTTCAGATAAGGACCGGCCGATATCACGTGCCGGTAATTGCCCAGTCCGAGCCCGGGCGTGCCAAAGCTCCGCGCGATCACCCGCACGAGCGGCCAGACGAAGAAACACAGCAGGAACGCAGCGGGCGGAACGATCAGCCACCGGTATCCGCTGCCGATACTCCAGGCGCGGAATTCGCTGTCGGTTGAAACGCGTGCCATAGTGGGCCTCTGCCTCAACCGAGCAGCCAATTGTTGAAGTGGTCGGCCACGTTCTGGCCGTTGTCCGCCCAGTACTCCAGGTTCAGCATCGTCCCTTTGCCGAAATTGGCGGGCGATGACGGCAGCACGGCCTGGACCTCGGGACTGAGCATCGCCATGGCGTCGCGGTTGACTGGACCGTACGGCAGCAGCCTGGCGAACGCGGCCTGCGTGGGCGCCGACAACTCCTGCGCAATCAATTGCATCGACTCTTTCCTGTTCGGCGCGCCTTTGGGCACCGCCCAGGCGTCGCTAACGAAGATCGCCTGATTGAAGTGATAGTCGACCGGCGCGCCCTGGAGCTTGGGCTGATAGACGCGGCCATTCCAGATCGCGCTGACGTCCACCTCGCCGCTGATCAGCAGTTGCGCGCCCTGCGCGCCGCTCGTCCACCAGACGACCTTGTCCTTGATCCGCGCGAGGCTGTGCAGTGCGCGGGCGACGTCGAGCGGATACAGCTTGTCGCGGCTCACGCCGTCGGCCAGCAACGCGATTTCGAGTGTCTGGCCCGGCTCCTTGTGCAGGCCGATCCGGCCCGGGTAGTCCCACACTTCGCGCCACGTTTGCGGCGGCTTGCTCTTGACCTTCTGGGTGTTCCACGCGATGTGATACGCCGCAATGTCGGTCAGCACGAAATACGGGTAAGCGACGTGCGGCAGCAGCTTGCTCTTATCGACGATCGAATAGTCGATCGGCTCGAACAGCCCCTGTCGCCCGAACAGGATGTATTGCTCGCCGGCCCCTTGCACCACATCCCACTCGACCTGCCTTTGCTCGACCATCGCCTTGAGCCGGCTGGCTTCGTTGGCGGTGGTGACTATCGGGATGCCGGTGCGCTCCTGCCAGGTCTTGAACACCGTCTTTTTATAAGCGTCCTCCAGCATACCGCCGCCGGTGGCGACCGCCAGTTGATCCGGCTTGGCGAATGAACGCGTGGGCATGACGAGCGGCAACGCTGCCGCGCCGCTCAAAGCTTTCACGATATCGCGCCGTGACCAGCGCCGTCCCAACGCGAATTTGCGGTCGTTCATTGCCTGCCTCCAATCTGATGAAGTGATTGCGCTTCGTGGCAATGCATCGTCTGAACTCAAATCATCAGCATGCCGCCGCTGGCGATGACCGTCTCGCCCACCACGAAGCGGTTGCGCGCGGAGGCAAGGAAAAGAATCAGTTCGGCAATGTCGTCCGGCTCGGCAGGCCGGCCCAGTGGAATCTGCTTGATGCGCTCGGCGAACCACGGCTGCTGCGTGGCGCCTTCGGTTGCCATCGTGCCGGGGCTGACCGCGTTGACGAGCACCTGGTGCGGCGCCATTTCCTCGGCCAGCGACTTGGTCAGGCTGACCACGGCCGCCTTGGCTGCGGCGTAGTGCGGGAGCTTGGGCTTGGCGCGATGCGCATCGGCCGATGCGACGTTGACGATGCGCCCGTAGCGGCGGCCGATCATCAGATCGACGAGCGCACGTGTGGTGAGGAAGGGTCCGGTCACATTCGTGCGGAACGTCCAGTCCCAGTCCGACAGGCTGATGTCGCGCAACTGCCCCTGGCGCCAGCCGCCCGCATTGTTGACCAATACGTCGAGCCGCCCGCCGGCGCTGTGTTCCAGTTCCCCGCGCAGCGCCGCCACGTCTTCTTCGACGGCCGTGTCGCCATGCAGCGCGAACACGTCGAGCCCCTCCTGCCGCAGTCGCTGCGTGACGCGCTCGAGTTCCGGCCTGTCGAGATCGAACAGGCACACGCGCGCGCCGCGGCGCGCCAGCATCGCGGCTACCGCGAGGCCGAGACCGCGCGCCGCGCCGGTCACCACCGCCACTTGTTCCGCAAAGTCCATGACACGTCTCCTTAGTCACGACTGCAGGTTGCTACATTCCACGTTAGAACATTTGAATCATATGTCAACAAATAGATCATTTGTTGCATTCCGACCAACCGCGCACTAGACTGGTTTTCAGTCGACGCCCTTTGCCACGCTTTGCCACGCGCGAGGAAAACATGCGCTCTTCAGTCCAGCGGTCCCCTCACGACACCGGCGCAAATCCCGCGCCGGCCGGCGACTCGCAGCAAAACCACGCCGAGCTCACCGCCTCCCACGTGTTCCACCGGTTTCCGCGCAACGCCATGCCGGTCGCGGTGGCCGGCGACGGCGTCTACGTGATCGACCGGCAAGGCAAGCGTTACCTGGATGCGTCGAGCGGTGCGGCGGTGAGCTGTCTAGGGCATAGCCATCCAGCGGTGATCCGCGCGATTCAGCGCCAGGCCGAGCAACTGGCCTTTGCGCATACGAGTTTCTTCACCAACGAACCGCTCGAAGAACTGGCCGCGCTGCTCTCAGCCAGCGCGCCGCCCGGGCTGGACCGGGTGTATTTCGTCTCGGGCGGCTCCGAAGCGGTCGAAGCCGCGCTGAAGCTGGCGCGCCAGTATCAGGTCGAGCGCGGTGAGCCGCAGCGCACGCGCGTCATGTCCCGGCGCCAGAGCTACCACGGCAACACGCTGGGGGCGCTGGCCGCGGGCGGCAACCGGTGGCGGCGCGCACCGTTCGAGCCATTGCTGACGCAGGCGCTCGACGTCGCGCCGTGTTACGCGTATCGCGACCGGAGGCCGGACGAAAGCGAAGAGGCCTACGGCGAGCGGTTGGCGTGCGAGTTCGAGCAGGCCATCGTCGCGGCCGGCCCCGAGACCGTCATGTGCTTTATCGCCGAGACCGTGTGCGGCGCCACGCTGGGTGCGGTGCCAGCGGTGCCGGGCTACTTCCGGCGCATCCGCGACATCTGCGACCGCTACGGTATTCTGCTGATTCTCGATGAGGTGATGTGCGGCATGGGGCGAACCGGCACGCTTTACGCATGCGAGCAGGAGGGCGTCATCCCGGACCTGCTGGTGATCGCCAAAGGTCTGGGCGCGGGCTATCAGCCGATCGGCGCGGTGCATGCGGCGCGGCACGTGTTCGACGCGATCGTCGGCGGTTCGGGATTTTTCCAGCATGGCCACACCTACAGCGGCCACGCGCTCGCGTGCGCGGCGGCGGTCGCGGTACAGAAAGCACTGCGCGACGAGCATCTGATCGACAACGTGCAGCGGCGTGGCCCGCAGTTGATGCAACGCCTGCGCGAGCGCTTCGGCATGCATCCCTATGTTGGCGACATCCGCGGCCGCGGGCTGCTGCTCGCGCTCGAATTCGTCGCCGAGCGCGACGCGAGGACGCCGTTCCCGGCAGAAGCGCGGACCGCGCAGCGCATCAAGGCCAGTGCGCTCGAGCACGGCCTTATGTGCTACCCGGCTGGCGGCGTCATCGACGGCAAGGTCGGCGACCACGCGATGCTAGCCCCGCCTTTCATCATCGAGGAAAAGCATCTCGACGAAATGGTCGACAAGCTGGCGGAGACAATCGATGCCGTGTTTCCCGACGCGGCCCGCCGGCGCTGAAGAGATAATCGTTCGAGCTTCGGCGTATGCTCGACTTCAACGATAATCGCGCAGGCGCCGACGCCCGTTGAAGGTCTCCTTTGCGAGGCCGGAGATTGGCGAGATGCGATTCATCCCGACAACATCATCGGAAGCCGCCATCCTTCCGACAACTCGTGATACCAACGTTGACCGCCGTGGACAAGCATCAGACCGAACCGGACAATCCCCCGCTCACTATCGACAAGCTCGTCGAGCAGCGATTCAGCGCGCTCAGTCCCAAACTGCGTGAGGCCGCGCGGTTCGTGATCGACCGCCCGGAAGAGATCGCGATGAATTCGATGCGTACGGCGGCGGTGCGTGCTTCCGTGCACCCCTCCACGATGCTGCGCCTCGCGCGCGAACTCGGCTTCGACAGTTATGAGCCGTTTCGCGATGAATTCCGCACCTGGCTCGCAAATCGCGGCGCGGTCTCGTGGGCTGGCCGCGCCGAGACGTTGCGCGGCCAGCGGACCGACTCGCACAAGGAGCATCTGATCGAGAAGATTGTCGACCAGGAAGTCTTCAATCTGCGCAACACGTTCGAGCCGCGGACGATCAGCAAGATCGTCGAGGCGCGGACCCTGTTCGGCGAGGCGCGCAACGTCTACGTGCTGGGCCTGCGTAGTCTCTTTCCGGTGGCGTTCTATCTGAACTACGTGTGCCGCATGTTCAACGACAAGACGGTGCTGATGATGGGCGTGGGCGGCACCTTCGCCGACGAACTGCGCACCGTCGACGAGCGCGACGTGATGATCGTTTTCAGTTACCGGCCCTACGCGCGCGACACGCTCAAGGCAGTCAAATTCGCGCGGTCGTGCGGCACGCGGATCGTTGCGGTGACCGACAGTAAGGTCTCGCCGATTGCCACGTGCGCCGACGTGGCAATCCCCGTGCTCAACACGACTCCGTCGCTGTTCCCATCGATCGGGCCGGCATTCCTGGTCGCTCAGGCGCTGGTATCGCTGCTGGTGGCGGAGAGCGGGGAAGACACGATGGCCAAGATTGCACGCAGCGAACGGCAGCTTACCGAGTTCGGGGTTTATGTTAGCGACAACGAGTAGAGGCTCTCGATACCCGGCTTCAATCGAACCGGTACCGGTCATCCCGAAGTAACACTCGAACATCATCTTTAGGAAGTCGAAATTTTTTCAAGGGCACAGTGGATTGGAATCAGCGCGCACATGCCGCAAGTGGCAACGCGATCTGCGCGGGAGAGATCTCGACGCCGCCGAACGGGACCAGATTGACCGGAAAGCTCTCTCCAACGGCTGGCGAATAGTGAAGCCGACGCGGGACCTTCGCGTCCGGCCGGAAGCCCGGCTCCCGAAGAAGCGCCTGTCTTGGTGAGGCTGCCGGTACTGGAGAGCGTGTTCGCGGTCTGCGCGAAGACCCGTTTTTTCAGGGTCGCCGCTATTTCCTTTCCTTGAAACCTCAACGCATTGGCCTGCGATTGCTGCAACGATGTCCGCTTTAGCAGCTTTAGCAGCTTTAGTCTTGCTGTGTCACATAAATTCAGTTGCACCGCCCCGGAAAGCGGTCTAATGACCTGCTTCGAGTGCCCGGATACGCTCAATCGGCTCGCCTCGTCGCTTCCGTCACTTCCCTGCGCGATTCAACCGGGAGGAAGAAAGTTTGTTTGAAGCAGGGATTGACAAACCTGATCGGCACGCTAAAATAGCGGTCTAGCTTGAAGACGTGCCCAGGTGGCGGAATTGGTAGACGCACTAGGTTCAGGTCCTAGCGGTGGCAACACCGTGGAGGTTCGAGTCCTCTCCTGGGCACCAGCAGTTGTTCCGGCATGATCCGGTAAAGCTCGAGAAACCCCGTAAGATCAAAGTCTTACGGGGTTTTTTGTTGTCTGTAATTCCCCTGCGCTCCACTGGCATCGACGATTTTTGCGTATCCCGGATTCGAAGGGCAAACCCATGCCCAGACACGTCGAACCGAAGTCAAATGTGGTAATTCGCGCTGTCAAAGCGAAAGCGCACACCCGTCCCTACCTTCTCGCGGATGGCAACGGGCCCGCCTTGAGGGTCCGGCCAAACGGCGCCACTACCGCACGCAATCCTGTCCGCGAAGGCACCGACCGGTTTCGTTGCCGCTCACCTCGCTGAACCACCTTCCCGGTGCAGACGAACGAACACCGTAGTCGTCTGCACTGCTTTCGTGCTGCTTCAGAAAAACCGAAGCAAGCAAATTCTCTTCTGATTTGTCCGCAGTTTTTGGGGCTTCTACATTCAGTTCACCGGAATGCGCCTCCAGGTCGCATCCGACGACGAAACCCCGCAACACTGAGGACAGGCGATGCGCACGCTCCCCACCCCATCACGTCGCGCTGCCCGGCGCGCGCTTCCCGCACCGGGAGGCACATCATGACCGAGCTGATTCAGTACCTCGTTTCCGGCCTCGTGGTCGGCTGCATCTACGGACTTGTCGCGATCGGTTTCACCGCGGTCTACAACGCGACACACATCGTCAATTTCGCCCAGGGTGAAACTTCGATGCTGGCTGCGCTCACGGCCGCCAGCCTGATCGCGCTCGGCGTGCCGCTCGTCGTCGCACTGCTACTCGCCGTGGGCTTCGTGGCGCTCGTCAACGTGGCGATCGAGCGGGTCGCGATCCGTCCCATCGGCAACGACGTGACACGCGGCATCATCATCACGATTGGCGTGGGCATCGTTGCGCAAGGACTCGCGGCGCTCGCCTGGGGCACCGACGCGCAGCCGCTGCCCGCGTTCTCCGGCTCAGGCTCGCTGAACCTGCACGGCGTGTCCGTGCCGCGCCAGGCACTCTGGGTGTTCGGCACAACGGCCGTGCTGATGGCGGGACTCTATCTCTTTCTCACCCGCACCTATCTCGGCAAGGCGTTTCGCGCCTGCGCGATGAACCGCGACGCGGCTGGCCTCATGGGCATTCCGACACGCTCGATGCGCGGCATCGGCTTTCTGCTGTCGGGCTTCGTCGGCGGCGTGGCGGGCGTCATCATCGCGCCGATCGCGCTGATGCAGTACGACAGCGGCACGCCGCTCGGCATCAAGGGTTTCGTCGCGTGCATCATCGGCGGCTTCGGCAATCCACTCGGCGCGGCCGTCGGCGGACTGCTGCTCGGCGTGCTTGAAGCGCTGTGCGCGGGCTATCTCAGCTCGGGCATGAAGGACGCGATTGCGTACGTGCTTCTGCTCGTGTTCCTGCTGGTGCGGCCTGGCGGCATGCTCGGCGAATTCGGAGGCGCGCGCGCATGAAAGCCGTCCTCATACTCGTGGCCGCGCTGGCCCTCGTACTCGCGACGGGCAATGCGTACCTCGTCAACCTGCTCGTCGTGTGCGCGATCTACGCCATTCCCGCTATCGGCCTGTCGATGCTGATGGGCTACACCGGTCAGATTTCGCTCGGCCATGGCGCCTTCGTCGCGTTCGGCGCGTATCTGGCGGCGTGGCTCACGCGCACGATCGATCTCGATCCATGGCTCGGCTTGATCGCGGCAACCGCGTGCTCGGCGTTGCTCGCCTGGTGCATCGGCTGGATCGTGTTCCGCCTGAAGGGCCATCACCTCGCCATGGCGACGCTGGCGCTCGCGCTGATCGTGCATATCGTGCTGGTGCAGTGGCGCAGCGTGACAGGCGGTCCGGACGGCCTCGCGGGTATTCCGTCGCTTGCGATCGGTCCGTTCAGTCTCGCGTCCGATCAGGCCGTCTACGTGCTCGCCTGGGCGCTGTGCGCGCTCGGGCTCGCCATGGCGCACAACCTCGCCTCGTCGCCAATGGGCTTTGCGATGCGCACAGTCAGCGAGAGCGAGCGCGTCGCGCTGTCGCTCGGCATCGACGCGGCGCGCGTCAAGCGCAAGGTGATCGCGTTGAGCGGCGCGTATGCGGGCCTCGGCGGCGCGCTATACGCGTACTGGATCGGCTACATCAGCCCGGACCCGTTCAACGTGAGCTTCTCGATCAAGCTGCTGCTGATCGTCGCGCTCGGCGGCGCGGCGGGTGTGTGGAACGTGCTGTTCGGCACCTTCGTCGTCGTGATCGTCAGCGAATGGCTCAAACCGTTCGGACGCCTCGATGTCGTGATCTACGGCGCGCTGCTGGTGAGCGTCATGATCTTCATGCGCGACGGCTTCGTGGCGACACTCGCGTGCCAGTTGCGGCGCCTGCGTCAACGCGCCCCGCTACGCCCGCTCGTGACCGGTGACGTTCTACGCGATAAGGAATCCCTATGAATGCGCCGCCCCTGTCTACGCCGGATACGGCGGATACGTTGCTCGAAGTGACGGGCGTGTCGGTCCGCTTCGGTGGCCTGCAAGCCCTCTCCGATGTCGGATTCGACGTGCGGCGCGGCGAGATTCTCGCGCTGATCGGGCCGAACGGCGCGGGCAAATCGACGTTGCTCAACGTGCTGTCGAACTTCATCGCGCCACAGACCGGCAAGGTCCGCTTCAAGGGCCGCGTGATCAGCGGACAGACGCCCGATGCGGTCAACCGCCTCGGCCTCGCGCGCACTTTCCAGGCCGCCGAAATCCTCGCCCGCATGACGGTGCTCGACAACGTCGCGACGGCCGGCGTGGCGCGCCGCAAGGCCAGCATATTGCAAGGCATGATCAATCCGTTCGCGACCGCGAAGGCGCTCGCGGCGCTGCGTACGGACGCCGCCGCGATGCTCGACCTCGTTGGCCTGCGCACGCTGGCCGAGCGTCCCGCGGCAGCGCTGACGGCCGGTCAGCAGCGTCTGCTCGCCGTCGCGCGCGCGCTCGGCAGCGATGCCGAACTGCTGCTGCTCGACGAACCCGCCGCCGGCCTCACGACCGACGAGAAAAAGCTGCTCGCCGAAGCGATCTTCCGTATCCGCGAGCGCGGCATCACAGTGCTCTTCGTCGAACACGATCTGGCTTTCGTCAGCAGTCTCGCGGATCGCCTCGTCGTGCTCAATCACGGCGCGGTGCTCGCGAAAGGCGACCCGCAAACGGTGCGCCACGATCCGGCGGTGATCGCCGCGTATCTCGGCAATACCGACGTGCGCGCCGGGCGCAAGCCGGCGCCGTCCGCGTCGTCCTGCCGTGAGGACACGCCGGTGCTGCGGCTCGACCGCCTGAGCGTGCGCTACGGCCAGGCCGACGCGCTCGTGAACGTGTCGCTCGAAGCACGGCGCGGCGAGATCGTCACGCTGATCGGCGCGAACGGCGCGGGCAAGTCCACCCTGCTGAAAGCGATTGCCGGACTCGTCGCACCGGCATCGGGCGATGTCGCGTTCAACGGCAAATCGATCGCACGCGTGCCGATGGAGCGCCGCACCGCGACCGGCATCGCGCTCGCGCCGGAAGGACGTCAACTGTTCGGCACGCTGAGCGTGCGCGACAACCTGCAAATGGGCGGCTACACCGGCCTGCGCGGCGCGGGGCTCGTGAACCTGTTCCACCCGCGCCGAGCCGTCGCGCGCGAAATGAGTGAAACGATGGACGACATCCTCACCTTCTTCCCGCGCCTGAAGGAGCGCATCGACCAGCAGGCCGGCACGCTCTCTGGCGGCGAAGGCCAGATGCTCGCGATCGGCCGCGCGCTGATGAGCCGGCCGCAACTGCTGATGCTCGACGAGCCCTCGTTCGGACTTGCCCCTCAGGTCACGCGCGAAATTCTGGAATCGCTGCCGCGTCTCGCCGAACGCGGGATCACGGTGCTGCTGGTCGAACAGAACGCGCATTGCGCATTGCAGGTCGCCGATCGCGGCTACGTGCTGGTCAACGGCCAGATCGCGCTGGAAGGCAGCGCCGCCGCACTGCTCGATTCACCGGATATCGGCGAGGCGTATCTCGGTTGGCAGGACTCCGAATCGTGCGAGGCCGTCTAATGGAACTGCATAACGAAACGACATCTTCGATGCTTGCAACGCACGAACACGCCGAGCACGCTGAGCGCATCGCGCTCGACGCGATTGTGGCGAGCCGCCCGGTTCTGCGCGCGCTGCTGCGCGCACGCGACGCGATCCGCTGGCCCGAGCGCACTCTGCTGCACGCGGGGCCGCCGCTGGGCGAGAGTGCGCCGCCGCCCCCGATACTCCACTCCGCCGCGCACGCCGCGCTATTCGAAGGTTGGGCAGCGTCGTTCGACGAAGCGATCGCGGCCATCATGGCGCGCGAGATCCTGCTCGCGCCCGCGCAGGAACACGACTGTGTCGTGCCGCTCGCCGCGGTGCTGTCGCCGGGTCAGTACGTGCAGGTCGTGAGTGACGCCGCCGGCCGGGGCCGCACGATCCACGCGGCGCTGAGTGGCGGCGGCGGCGCGGCGATCCGCCTTGGCATGGACGATCCGCAGGTCACTGCGCATCTGCGCTGGATCAATGGCCCGCTTGCCGACGCGGTCGGCGCGCGTCTTGGCGCACCGGTCGATCTCGCCGCGATCGCCGATGCCGCGCTTGCACTCGGTGACGACTGCCACGGCCGCACGATCGAGGGCACCCGCATCTGGGTCGAGCGGCTCGCAGCGGAGCGCCCATTCGACGACCCTGCCGTGAAGCGCTTTCTCGACACGTCGCCGGGATTTTTTCTGAACACGTGGATGGCCGCGTCGGCCTGCATGCTGAGCACGGCCGAACATGTGAACGGCAGCGCGATCGTCACGTCGATGGGTGCGAACGGCAGGCATGCCGGCATCCGTCTCGCGCACGCGCCGCAACGCTGGTTCACTGTCGAAGCAACGACGCCCGTCGGACGTTTCGACGCCGGATTCGCCGCGACAGACGGCCTGCCCGCGATCGGCGACAGCGCCGTGGTCGACGCGCTCGGGCTCGGAGCAATGTGCATGCATCGCTCGGAGGCGCAGCAGCAGAACCTCGGCGCGTTCATGCAGTCGCCGCCCCAGGCGCTCAACGCCACGCTGCTCGGCGCGCTTCATCCGGCGTTCACGCGCGGCGCGACGCGGGTCGGGCTGAGCGCGCGCAGCGTCGTCGCGAGCGGACTTCGACCCGCCGTCGCACTCGGCATTCTCGACACGAACGGCCGGCGCGGACGCATCGGCGGCGGCATCTGGACCGCGCCGCTCGCACTGTTCGAGGACGCGCTGACCGCTCTCTTCATCTGAAACCACAAGAACGGAATATTCGATATGAAACGCACGCACCGCATTGCATTCGGAATCCTTATGATTATGGGGATCAGCCAAACCGCGCTCGCCGCCGACGACATCAAGATCGGCGGCCTGCTCGAAACGTCGGGCTTCGTGGCCTCGCTCGGCCAGCCTGCGCTCGAAGGCGCGCAACTGGCCGTGGATCAGGTCAACGCGGCGGGCGGGATCAAGGGCCGCAAGGTGAGCCTCGTGAACATCAACACGGAAAGCGACAACACCAAAACCGTATCGGCACTCAAGCGTCTGACCACGCAGGAAAACGTGGTGGCGATCATCGGACCGTCGAGCAGCGGCTCGAACTTCGCGATCGTCGATACGGTGGAGCGGGCGAAGATTCCGATGATCGGCATCGGCGCCACGCGCGGCATCGTGCTGCCGCCGGAGCGCCGCAAGTATGCGTTCCTCGTGCCGCTCACCGACGTCGTCGTTGAAAGCGTGATGCTCGAGGACATGAAAAAGCGCGGCATCACGAAGATCGCGATGCTGCATTCGGATGTCGCATTCGGCACCAGCGCGAGCGACACCCTCGAAAAGCTCGTCAAGAATTACGGCATCACCCTCGTCGATAACGAAACCTTCGGTAACAGCGACACCGACATGACGCCGCAACTCACGAAGATACGCGGCTCCGGCGCGCAGGCGACGGCGATCTGGGCAACCGGCCCCGGTCTCGCGATCGCGACGCGCAACTATCGCGCGCTCGGCATCACGGCTCCGCTCTATCTGACGCAGGCGGCGAACGACTTCAACTTCCTGCGCCTCGCGGGCGACGCCGCCAACGGCGTGCTGCTGCCGTCGTCGAAGATCTACGTCGCGAGCGAATTGCCGGACTCCGATCCGCAAAAGCGCGTGCTGACCTCGTTTTCGGCCGCCTATCAGGCGAAATACGGCCATCCGCCGGCCACTTTCGCAGGCAACGGCTACGACGCGGCAATGCTGCTCATCGACGCGATTCGCCGCGCCGGCGACAAGCCCGACGCGATTCGCGACGCGCTGGAGAACGTGAAGGACTACGTGGGCGTAACGGCGCGCTACACGTACGGTCCGCAGGATCACTTCGGCACGCGCCCGGACAGTGTGGAAATGCTCACCGTCGAGCAGGGCAAATTCAAGCTCGCGCACTGAAACGTCCTTATCTCCTGCGTTACGGGGCAATGATTTGCGGCGCTGGAGCGCGAGCCGCCCTTCGGCACATCAGGAAAACTTTAGCTAGCGGTTTTATTTGTGAATGTCGCGCGGAACGCGGCGTCGCTAGCATCCTATCGGAACGTCATAAGTAGAGTGAACCCATGACCCAGAAAACCATTCTGATCAAGCCCTACTCGGCTTACGAGCGGGAACGCCAACCAGCGGAAAGCATCGAGCTCACACACGTCGAGAAAGGCTCGCCGATGGGCGAATATCTGCGCCGCTTCTGGCAGCCGCTCGCCCTTTCGGCGGAACTCGGCGAACTGCCGAAGGCCGTGCGCATGTTCGGCGAGGATCTCGTGCTGTTTCGCGCGAAGAACGGCAAACCGGGCCTGCTCGAAAAGCATTGCAGCCATCGCGGCACATCGCTCGAATTCGGCATCTGCGAAGACGAGGGCCTGCGTTGCTGTTACCACGGCTGGCTGTTCGGCGTCGACGGCACGATTCTCGAAACGCCCGGAGATCCGCCCGATTCCCAGTTGCGTTTCAACGTGTGCCACGGCGCATATCCGCTGCACGAGTATCGCGGCATCATCTTCGGCTACTTTGGACCGCCGGACGAGAAACCCGAGTTTCCGGTGTTCGACACCTATGGCATCGACGACGACCGCCTCGTGCCCTACTGCATCACGTATCCGTGCAACTGGCTGCAGGTGCACGAAAACGTGATGGACCCGGCGCATGGGGTGTTCCTGCATACGCGCATCAGCTTCACGCAGTTCGCGGAAGCCTGGGGCGAGTTGCCCGAGATGGATTTCGTGCCCACGCCCGCCGGCATGATCTACGTGACGACACGGCGCTGGAAGGACAAGGTGTGGGTGCGTTCGAACGACATCATCCTGCCGAATCTCGCGCAGGTCGGACACATCTGGGAAGATGGTCAGGAGGACAAAAGTTTTGCGCGCGTGGCGATCACGCGCTGGACCACGCCGATCGACAATCATACCTGCCGCATCATCGGCTGGCGCCATTTCCATCCCGACGCGGACCCGCGCGGCATCGCCGACGAAGCCCAATGCGGCGTCGAATCGGTCGACTTTTTTGGCCAGAACGGCGAGCGCCCATACGAGGACCGTCAACGCATGCCGGGCGACTTCGATGCGCAGGTGTCGCAACGGCCCATCGCGATTCACGAGCTCGAAAACCTCACGCGCTGCGATCGCGGCGTCGCGATGCTGCGCCAGTTGCTGCGGCGCGAGAGCAGGAAAGTCGCCGAGGGCGGCAAGCCGTCCGTATCGCCGTTGCGCACGAGCGGTGTCACCCCGACCTACGCCCACGACACGGTGATCACCGCGCCACCGCGCGATGACGACACGGCATTCATCCGCGAAGTCGGCAAGACGATCACGGGCATCGTCGTGCGCGGCGAGCATCACGAAGCGGACGACCGTGACGAACAGGTGCGCGCGCGCATCGAAGACTACGCGCAGTCGCTCGCCAGCACCACGGTCTGAATTCCTGTCGGCACCGCTGTTATTTCCACCGTTTTTTCAAAAGGCAAACCCAACATGAGTCAAACCGTTCATCCCGGCACGGTCGCCTGGACCGGCGACAACCCCGGCATCTATCTGAAAGAGACCGACGACGGCGAATGGAGCAGTCTTGCCGCCTACTTCAAGATCAACTACTCGTCTTTCGGTATGGGTAAAGGCGTGCTGCTGCTCGAAAAGCCCAATGTAGCCGCAAGCCTTCCAGAAGCGTGCAATGTGTGTATCGCCGACAACGAAGCGCTCGCACGCTATCTGATGGAGCATTTCTTCAGCCGATTCGCGGCGTTCCGCGCTTCCGTGGGAACGGCGGCGATCCAGTATCTGCCGCTCACGGATTCGCGCTCGGCCGGCGACACGCGCTCGCGCTATCAGGAGATCCTGCTCTCGGGTGATCTGGAAGTCGTGATGACATGGAACAGACTCGGCACGCCCTACGCCGTCGATATGCCCGCGGAAAAAGGCCCGACGCAGAAGCACGAGATGTACAGCCTCTTCATCGACGCGGCGGATGCGAGCATCGAGTTGAACGGCCGCGCGCTGCGCGGCAAGGTCACGACGCGCAACTTCGACGGCGGCAAGAAAAGCTCTGCGTTTCTCGCGTTCTCGGAATCGTGGATGGAGATGCCCTGAGCGACGGCCGCGCCGGCCGTGCCGTCGGCCGTGTGTTAGCGATCACGGCGACTCGATCGTGAGCGTATCGACGATGGACGCTATGCGCTCGACAATCGCCGCCGCGACGCGCGGATAGTGATAGCGGTACGAGTGGGCAACCACGATGTTGGGCTGGCGCACGTGCGAGTCGAACGGACGCGACACGATGCGGCCGATGCCCGGCACCGTGTACGGAGGACAGAAGTTGAGCAGCGAGAAGCCATGCCCCGCCGCGACGAGACCAAAGAGCATATTCAGCGACGTGACCGCATGCGCGATGCGCGGCAGCACGCCGTGCGAGCTGAAGGCTGACAGCATGTACTCCCGCGTACGCGGAAGGTCGAGCAGGATGAAGGGTTCGGTGTTGATGTCGGCGGCGGGAATGTGAGTGCGCGAAGACAGCGGATGATCTGGCGGCAGCACGACCTGCAACGGCGCGCTGCGCAGCGTCATGATCTGAATGCCCGACGGAATTTCGAAGTCGTACAGCACGGCGAGATCGAGCGTGCCGGTACGCAGGCCTTCGATCAGATATTCGTGATGGCCTTCGGTCCACGTGAGCTTCGCGTTTGGAATTTCGGCGCGCACCGAATTCAGAAGCGCCGGAATGACGAGCGGCGCGAACGTGGTCAGGCATCCGACTTTCACCTGCCCGCGTAGCGCGCTGCGATCGAGCGTGCCGGGTACAAGCAGTTCGTTCGCGTTCTGAAGCACGGCGCGGCATTGCACGGCGAACTCGCTCCCGGCCTCGGTCAGAAGAAGGCCGCGTGCGTGTTGCCGGTTGAATAGGGTTACGCCGAGCGTGCCTTCGAGATGAGCGATCGCGGCCGACACCGCAGGCGATGAAACGTGAAGCAAAGCCGCTGCTTTCTGCACGGATTGATGCTGCGCGGCGGCGAGGAAATACGAAAGCTGTCTGAGAGAGAAGTCCGGAGCCCGGATTGGGCCGTTGTCGTTTTCTTCCGGGTCCGGTCTTGGAAAGTTCATGTTGGGCGAGCAGCTCGATTGCGGTCGAAAAGATAAACAAGTCGGGCAAGGCGAAGAAGCGAATGTCACCAGAGAATACATGCGTGAACGACGATACGGCAACCGTTCACACCGGGAAGCAGGCGATCCATGCAGCCCCGGTTCGCTCGTATTGCGTGGGCGAAACCGTCATGCTCGACGGCTCGGCACGTCTTCCGGTCGTCGCATGCATGGAGTCGGATGAGGTGCATACGGCGCCGCTTTCGCCGATGCGGCTGGCGTTCACCGTTTCATCCAGCGATAGCGCAACGTGTGTGCCCTCGCGGACGCCGCGTCATGCGCTGAACGTGCCGCCGCATCTGGCTGTACGCGACGCTTTGTTATTACCGGGCTGCTGGCCGAAAGTCTGGGTAGGACTGACCTGCCGCCTGAATGTGCGAGCGCATGAAGCCGTGTTGATTCACCATGCCCATACGACGGCAGGCATGCTCGCCACGATTCTCGCCCTGGAGATCGGTGCCGACGTGCTGGCTGTCTGCGACTCGGCTGAAGCCGCGCGCCGCCTGATCGCGCTCGGGGCCAGCGAAGCGGCGACGTATGCATCCTGCTGGCCGGAGCTGATGCGCGAACACGGCGGTGCAGATGTCGTGCTCGATCTGGCGGGCGGCCGCTATACCGGAATGTCGACGCTTTGCGCGCGGCGTCATGCACGCATCGGCGTCATGGACGCGGCGGGACACGGCCTGTTCGACGAGACGCAGTGGCAGCGCTTCATCGCAAGACAGCTTGCATTGATCGTGGCAGACTGGTCGCCCCTGCGCGAGGCCGCCTGCGCGTCCGAAGCGGCTCTGGCATTCGACGCGATAACGCGCACGTCCGGCTGGGCCCGATTCACGCGTGCCCGTCCCGATTCACCCTTCGAATCACACTGTGACCACTGACGCATGAAAACTTACTACGACTCCGAGCCGCTGACCGCGCTCGATATCCGCCACGGACTTGCACAGGAGCGCCTGACGTACGACGCGGTGCTCGACCGGATCGACGCTCGCGTCGAATCATGCGAGCCGCACGTGAAAGCGTGGGTCGCGTTGGACACCGGTGCGGCGCGCGCCGCGCTCGCGAAGCAGGCTGTGCCATTGGGAGCTTCGCTTCTCGCGGGCGTGCCCATCGGCGTGAAAGACATTTTCACGACGAGCGATTTCCCGACGCACTATGGCTCGCCGATCTACGCACACGGCGTCATGGCTGGCGACGCCGATTGCGTCGCGCTAGCGCGCGCAGCAGGTGCGCTCGTGATAGGCAAGACGGTGACCACCGAATTTGCGTACTTCAAACCCGGCCCGACAGCCAACCCTCACGACGTGCGGCGCACGCCCGGCGGTTCGTCGAGCGGATCGGCGGCGGCGGTCGCGGCCGGTATGACGCCACTCGCGTTCGGCTCGCAAACGGCCGGTTCGTTGATCCGCCCGGCTTCGTATTGCGGTGTGTTCGCGCTGAAGCCGACGCACGACGCGTACAGCCTCGGCGGCGCGAAGGCCATGGCGCCCTCGCTCGACACGCTGGGCTGGCTGGCTCGATCAGCCGATGACCTCGAACTGCTGCGCGCCGCGCTCACCCTCGAACATTTCGAGGCACTACCGGAAGCCGACGGTACCGCATTGCGCATTGCGGTGCTGCCCGGTTACGAACAGGAACCGATCGAAGCCGCCGCGCACGCAGTGTTCGATGACGCGCTCGCCCTTCTTTCGCGAGCGGGCGTGTCGATTGCACCACTCGACGTGCCCGATGAAATGCACGGCCTGATCGATGCACAGAAAGCCGTGCAGGCCTATGAAGCCGCGCAATCGTTCGAGTCCGAATGGAACGGCAAACGCGACTTGCTGAGCGCGCCGTTTGCCAGGCTCATCAGCGACGGCATCGCGACGGCACGCGACACCTACGAGGCCGCGCGCGCGCTCGCCGCCCGCTCACGCATCGAGTTTGCCGCTCTGACGCGCAACGCCGATGCCGTGCTCACGCTGGCCGCGCCCGGCGAAGCGCCTGCCGGGCTCGATGCAACGGGTGACCCCGTGCTGAGCCGTTCATGGACGCTGCTCGGTCTGCCTTGCGTCAACGTGCCGGGACTGCGCGGACCCAACGGACTGCCGATCGGCTTGCAACTGATCGGCAAGCCTCTTCAGGAGCGCCGGCTTCTTGCCATCGCCAAACTTCTGAACCGTTTGATCGAACGAGGCATCTGAAATGAAACTGGTCGTCGAAAAGAATACACCGATTGCCCCGGCGGTACGGCTCATCACGCTGCGCGCCGAGGACGGCGCGCCGTTGCCCCCCTACACGCCGGGCGCGCATCTGTCGTTTGCGATTCCGGGCACGCATCTGCATCGCGAGTATTCGCTAACCGGCGACGGCTATACCAGCGACACCTACGAAGTTGCGGTATTGAAGCGGGGCACGGGTTCGGTGTGGATGCATGCGTTGCAGGCGGGCGAGCACGTCGATGCACAATTGAACAACGCGTTCGCTCTCGAAAGTGCCGAAGACGGCCATCTGCTAATCGCGGGCGGCATCGGCATCACCCCGATCCTGTCGATGGCGCGGCGCCTTGCTCGTGACGGTTTGCCCTTCTCGCTGCACTATGCGTCGAAGGATCCGGCGAGCGCCCCGTTCGGCGCACAGGTCACGGGGCTCGGCACGCATTGCCATCTGCACGGCGGCAGCCCGAATGCGCTTCGCTCAAAACTCGCCGGGATCCTCGCCGCGCCTCGCGCCGACGCGCGCCTTTATGTGTGCGGACCGCAGGCGATGATCGCCGATGTCATGCAGACTGCTCAGACATCAGGCTGGCCCGCCGGGCGTATCCATGTCGAACTCTTCGAAGGGACGTTGCCCGTCTCCGGCGATCGGCCATTCGATGTCGAGCTGAGCCTGAGCGGTTTGACCGTGCACGTCGATGCAGGGCAAAGCCTGCTCGACGCCTTGATCGCCGCTGGTGTCGAGCCGCTTTACGACTGCAAGCGCGGCGAATGCGGGATGTGCGTGACCCCGGTGCTTTCCGGCGAACTGGATCACCGCGACAAGTATCTTGCGGCGAGCGAACGTGCTGCGAACCAGTCGATCTGCGTTTGCGTTTCACGCGCCCGGTCTGCAAGCATTACGCTTGATCTGTAGAACCTCTGTCGAGGCGATGCGGCGATGATCGGACAAAATGAGTCAGAATCTGTGACGTATGCCCACTAGCATCACGTTTTGTGAGCGCGAACTCGAAGGCGTGAATCCGAAAATGCTCGCATGCGCGCCACGGCTGGCAATCTGATAGACGTCGTAAGCATAGACATCGGTACGCTTCGACAGCAGATAGTCGATGCTGAGGCTGCCCATGTGCCAGTTCGGCGAACCGTCCACACCATGGTACGTGCCGTGCGTGAGCACATACCCGACGCCGAGCACGAGTGCGGGTGTCAGCCGGTAGGTGCCGTTCACGTCGACGTTGGTCAATTGCAGTCCGGTGCCGTCGAGATAATCGTAGCGCACCGAGGTCAGCTCGCCATTCAGTTGCAGTTTCGACCATGCGTAGGAACCGGCCACGCCGTACTGCCGTTGGGTATCCACGCCGACCGAGGAACTGAGCGGTGAGGTATGAAATAGCTGGAACGGCGCTCCGGCGTAATCGTCCGTTACGGTGCCCGAGCTGTTCACGCCGACACCTGGCCTGCGCAGATCCAGATAAGCCGCGGTGAGTGTCAGTTGGCCGTTGCGATAGCCCACGCCGGCACTGAAAGCACTGTTGTCGCTAAAATTTCCGGCGGCGTTCGACAAACCGTAGAGCATTTCGAACTGCAGACCCGCGAGCGTCGGGCTGATGTATTTCACTGAATTGTTGTAGCGAAATGAGCCGAACGCGTTGTCGTTGTCGCCGATATGCGCCGCGATGCTGTTCGCCCCTACCGGCGTTTCATAAAGGTCGAAATAGTCGTAGAACATGTCGTACTGGCGACCGAACGTCACGGTACCGAGACGTTCGTTGCTGAGTCCGACGAAAGCCTGACGCCCGAACAGCCGGCCGCCGTTCTGCAGCTTGCCGCTATTGAGGTCGAAGCCGTTCTCGAGAACGGCAAGCGCGCTGTTGCCGCCGCCGAGATCTTCCACCACACGGATGCCCCAACGCGTGCTTTGCAATGCGCTCGAAACCGTCTGCACGGCCGAGTGACCTCCTGCGTTGCTAACATAGCCGATGCCCTCCGAGATGAGGCCGTAGAGCGTCACCGTGGACGGGCTTCCCGCCGTGTTCGCCGCACTATTGATGCTCTGTGCCTGAGCCGCTTCCGACATGCACAATACAATCAAGATACCTAAATAATTTTTATAACCAGGAGTTCTCATGGATAGCCCCGTTATAGATGCGAATCGAACTTGAATCGCGTGAGTGACGTGATCCGATGTGCAACCCGGCTGCTGCCTGGCTGCAGCCGGTCTTGCGAAAGATTCCCCGGCAATCAGTTCACGTCGCGCTTCCTGATCGCAACCGGAATCAGCACGCCGCCAACCACGAGCAGTGCCGCAATGACGTGCAGACCCGTCTCGAAACTGCCGGTGCGATCCTTGAGCCAGCCGACGAACAGCGGTGCGAGCAAGCCCGCGGTAAGGCCGACGCTATTGACGAGTGCAAGACCGACCGGTGCGGCCGCGCTGCTGAAAAAGGAACTGCCCATGGCCCAGAAGATCGGCGAGCCGCCGAACAGCATCGCTACAGCGAGGCCGAGTACCAACGTAGCCAGCATAACGTTGCCGCCCAATGCGGGTGTGACCGCGAGCGCCGCGGCGCCGGCGAGCGAGCAGAAAGCGAAGTGCCAACGCCGCTCGAATCGCAAATCGGAGTGATAGCCGACGAGAATCATGCCGATCACGCCAATGCCATAGGGCACGCCAGTCCAGAGTCCAAGCGCGAACGCGCCCGATACGCCGAAGCTGCGAATGATCGCCGGCACCCAGAAACTCAGCACGTACGCGCCGCACATGAGCGTGAACCACGCGAAACAGAGCACCCAAACCTTGGGGCGCAGCACTTCCCTCATGAACTTCGTGTGCGTGCTGCCTTGTACATCATGGCCGAGACCCGCTATCACGACGTCCTGTTCGGCACGGCTTAGCCACGCCGCCGTGCGTGGACCATCGGGAAGCAGCCACAATGCGGCGATACCGCACAGCACGGTCGGCAACCCCTGCAGCAGGAACATCCAGCGCCAGCCCGCGAGTCCCTTGACCTGATCGAGTCCGCTGATGATCCAGCCCGACAGCGGACCGCCGATCAACCCCGCGAGCGCCGTAGCCGCAACCAGAAACGACAGCACGCGCGCGCGGCGCTGCGGCGGATACCAGTAGGTAAGGTAAAGCACGAGCCCCGGATAGAAACCTGCCTCGAACGCACCGAGAAGAAAGCGGAACAGATAGAACTCGCCGGTGTTTCTGACGAGCATCATCGCAGCGGACATCACGCCCCACAGGATCATGATGCGCGCCATCGTCTTTCTTGCGCCGAAGCGCCGCATCAGCAAGTTGCTCGGAATCTCGAACGGCAGATAGCCCGCGAAAAAAATCGTGATGCCGATGCCGTACGCGGTGCTGCTCAAACCGAGGTCGGTCTGCATCGGCCCCTGCGCGAAGCTGATATTGATGCGGTCGAGGTACAGCATCACATAGCAGAGCAGCAGAAACGGCATGAGCCGCCACGACACTTTCTTATGGACGCTGTCGGCCATACGGATCCTGCTGGCGGTCTCTTCGATGCTGTACGTGTGGGACATGCGATCCTCTCACGGGCCATACCGGCCGATATCCGGCGACCCCAAAAGCTTGCGGTGGTTGCGGTGGTTGCGGTGGTTGCGGTGGTTGCGCTCGATGCGCCGGCTCGCGTGCCACCGCGAACCGGCACCGGCAACAGGACGTTTATCTGCCGCGAGCGGGTAACGCCGCTGCGAGATCGACCGGCGTGCCTGCTTCGGCTCCTTCCGACCACTTGCGCCACAACTGCCCTTTCCATCTGTGACGGCCGGACACCGGGAATTGCTGCACGAGTGCGAGCACGCGATCCTGCACCTCGGGAGGAAAGCCCCGCTCGAACGCATCGCGCTCGCTGCCGAACGAAAACGCGCTGAGCGACGCATTGTTCTGGTCCGAGCGCAAACGCTGGGTCGCCGCGACATCGACTTCCTTGTCCTTGATCAGAACTCCGTAGTCGTCGCGCGCGGTCTTCGCGTCGATGAAACCATCCATCACATCGCGCAGCACGGCGTGCGGATCGCGCTCGAACGGATTGCCGTAACCCGCGCCGTTCGGCGTGACGATGCGCACGACCTCGCCCTGCTCGAGCAGCAGACTGTTGGTGATCTTGCCGATATTGCGTTCGCCGGCGTTGCCCGGATTGAGCGTCGTGCTGCCGAGACTGCCGGGCGCCCCGCCCTTGCGTCCCCACGGACGAAAGTGAAAGCGCTCCATGCCGCGCGCGGTCAGCGTTGCTTCCGGACAGCGCATCGCAAACTCCATTTCGATACCGACGCCGCCGCGCCATTTGCCCTTCGAAGGTGGCGTCGTCGAAAGACAATAGCGGTACACCGTAATCGGGAGATCGACTTCGGTTGTTTCCACCGGAATATTGCGCAGATAACCCGCCGCAAAGTCGGCTCCGTCGATACCGTCCTTGACTGGACGCGCGCCCGATCCTCCCCAGAGCGGCTGCACGACGTTGACCTTGAGTTCGCCCGTCTCTGGATCGTTCAGCGAAACGAGCGTGACGCCGAGCATCCCCGCGCCGGCCGCCGGCACCTTGCCCGCGACGCGCGCGCTGGCGGGCTGCGCACCATCCACCGCCTGCGAGAGCACGCCGAAGATCATCTCCATGATCCGCACCACGGTCGCAAAGCGCACGCCGACTGCCGCGGTCGGCTCGGGATTGACGAGCGACCCCTCGGGCAAGGTCACGCTGACGGGCCGCACGATGCCGCGATTGATGGGAATCGAGTTGTCGACCGCGTAGACGAAGTTGAAAATTCCCGCGTTGACGAAGTGATGGTTCTTGCCACGTGTCGGCAAATTCAGCGCCACGCCGACCTGCGGGTCCGTACCCGTGAAGTCGAGATGAACCGAGCTGCCCGATACCTCCATGGCGAGCTTCAGGCGCGCCGGCGGCAGGTTCGTGCCGTCCAGTTCGAGATAGTCGACCATTTCGTAGCGGCCGTCGGGCACCCCGGAGAGCACGTCGCGCGAACGGTCCTCGCCGTAGTCCAGCAGATCGGCCATGCCATCGACGAAACGCTGCAGGCCGTATTTCACAATCGTATCGTCGAGCCGCTTTTCGGCCGCGCGCATCGCGGACACCATCGCCTGAATATCGCCCTCGTTGTGATACGGAATGCGGCAGTTGGCGAGAAACGTGCGCATCAGGTCTTCGTTCAGTTTCCCCTTGTTGTAGAGCTTTGTCGCGGGAATGCGTATGCCCTCCTGGAAGAGATCGTTTGCCGCGAGCGCGATCGAACCCGGCACCATGCCGCCGACATCCGACGAATGAATGAAGGTCCAACTGAAGCAGATCAGCTCGCCAGCGTAGAAGTACGGCTTGAGCAGATGGATGTCGGGCAGATGCGTGCACAGGCCGCCGGTGCTCGACGGATCGTTTGCAATGACGATGTCGCCCGGCTCATAGTTGTCGAACGCAGCGATGATGTCCTCCATCATCGCGCCACACATGAAGGCAACGCCGATATCGCGCGGATAGCTGAAAATCTCCCCCTGCTTCGACACGAGCGCTTCGCCGAAATCCCACGCCTCCTTGATGAACGGCGTGAACGACGCGCGATGAATGATGTGCCCCATTTCGCTCGTAATCCCGTTCAACCGGTTGTTGAGGATTTCGATAAAAACCTTGTCTGTGCGATACGCGCCGCTCGTGCGCTCGGACGGATTCGTTTGCGTCTGCTTCATCGTCATTGCAGTTCCCCAATGATCATGCCGTAGTCATCCACGCGGCACTGGAAGCCTGGCGGAATGAAAGAAGTCGTGTCGTATTGCTCGACGATCGCCGGCGACGCAAAGCGATGGCCGGGACGCAGCGCGGCGCGGTCGTAGACGTCCGCGCGCCAGACCTTGCCGTCGATATAGATGTCGCGTTGCCGCTGCGCACGCAATTCGCCTTGAGCCGCATCGTGCTCGAGACGCGGCAGCAGTGGCCGCGTCGTCCTGCCGATCGCGCTCACGCGCAGGTTGATGATCTCGAGCGGGGCATTCGACGTGCCGTCTCCATAGAGCGCGTTATAGGCTTTGCGAAACGCGTTCGCGATCGCGTCATACGCGGCGGGACTCGTCGGGTCGATATCGTCGAGCGCGACCGTGACCTCGAACGACTGTCCGAGGTAGCGCATATCGGCGCCGATGCCGACGTCGCGTTTCTCGACCCGAATGCGTTCGTCGTCGATCCAGCGCAGCGCCGTTGCACTCAGTGCTTCGATCGAAGTGCGCAGCGTAGCGAGCGCGGCTTGTGGGCGCTCCGGATCGATCACGAGGTTGACGGTCTGGATGAAGTCACTCTTCGCATCCGCGACGAGCGCGCCCAACGCGCACAGCGTGCCCGGAGAAAGCGGCACGAGCACCGTGCGAATGCCGACCTCTCTTGCAAGCATGAAACCGTGCGTCGCGCCCGCGCCGCCATAGCAAAGCAGCGCGAACTCGGAGACGTCCACC
Source organism: Paraburkholderia susongensis (assembly GCF_900177725.1). Lineage (GTDB taxonomy): Bacteria > Pseudomonadota > Gammaproteobacteria > Burkholderiales > Burkholderiaceae > Paraburkholderia > Paraburkholderia susongensis. The sequence continues at coordinate 604,050 of NZ_FXAT01000002.1, forward strand.
CCCTTGCGCGCCATGAGCGGCACGAGTTCCGAATACATGTTCGACGTCGCGACGCGCAGCACGGCTTCGGCACTCTCCTCCCTCGTCATGTCGAGCGACGCCGACAGTTCGCCGAAAACGCCGAGCGCACTCGAACGATCGAGCTTCTGTTCTCCGCCAAGAAAGCGCTCGGGGTCGATAATGCCGAGCGTCACGTACGCGTCGGTGATGGTCGGCCGGGTGCCACCGCGTCCATAGCATGCGGGACCCGGGTCCGAACCGCTGCTCTCCGGTCCGACCTTGAGCACACCCACTCCGTCAGTCCACGCGATCGATCCGCCGCCCGCGCCAATCGAGGAAAGATCGACAGCCGGCATCGAAATATCGAAGTCGCCGATATGACATTGGTTGGCGTAGCGGATATCCGTATCGATGACGGCGACCTCGGTGCTCGTGCCGCCCATGTCCATCGGAATCAGTCGCGAGAAGCCCGATTGCAGTGCGACGTAGCATGCACCGATCGCGCCCGACGCAGGTCCCGACGACAGCGTCTCGACAGGCGTCCTGCGCGCGCTCGCGGCAGTCATCACGCCGCCGTTCGATTTGGTCGACAGCAGCGTCGCGCCGAGTCCGACCGACTTCGTCTCCTCGGTCAGTGCCGCGAAATACGCATCCATCTTGCCGCCGATATACGCGTTGATCGCACTGACCATCGTGCGTTCGTATTCGCGGATCTGCGGCCAGATCTCGGTCGAGCAGCACACGTAAAGCCCCGGCAACGCACGCTCGATCGCCTGCTTCGCCATCTGCTCATGACGCGGATGCCGATACGAATGAAGAAACGTGATCGTGAGCGCCGTGACCCCGTCCGCGACGAGTTCGCGCGCCGCGGCTACGACCTCGCCGAGATCGAGTGGAATCAGCACGTCGCCGCCAGCCATCACGCGCTCATTGATTTCGCGTACGTGTCTCCGCGCGATCAGCGCACGCGGTTTTTCCACCAGCAGATCGAATACGTCGGGCAGGCGCGAGCGGCCGAGACTCATGATGTCGAGAAAGCCGCGTGTGATGAGCAAACCCGTTCGCGCGCCCTTGCGTTCGAGCAGCGTGTTGACCCCGAGTGTCGTGCCGTGCACGAAATAGCGCACGTCTTGCGCACGAATGTCATGCTGCTCGCTAAACCGCGCGAGCCCGTCCATCACCGCCTGACTCGGATGACGCGGCGTCGACGGCACCTTGGCTACCAGCGTCTCGCCGCTGTCCTCGTTGAGCAGACAGAAATCCGTGAATGTTCCGCCAATGTCTATTCCTAAGCGGTACTTAGTATTTTCCACCGATCTTTCTCCTGACATGAACCTGCTTCCCTGTGATGAGGCTCCGTTCGCCTGTGGCGAGCCCAGCCCGCTCCTATCCGTCCGTCAGCACGCGAGCCCTGCACGCCGACATGCGCTGTCGGCGGCGAGGCGTATCTGCGGAAGAATGTCCTCTTCGGCAACGCGCGACGCGCGGCCGTTCTGGATAACCCAGTTACCAGCCACCATTACACTGCGCACGCGAAAGCCGCCGCTCGAATAAACGAGGTTCGATACGGGCGCGAAACGCGGCCTTGGTTGCCACTCCCAGCCGTCCATTGAAATCAGCGTGAGATCGGCGCTTTTTCCTTCGGCAATGGAGCCGATTTCGTCGTCCCACATCAGCGCTTTCCCGCCGTTGAGTGTGGCCATGTCGAATGCCTTGTCCGCGCCGACCACGGTGGCATCCATGCGCGCGTCCTTGTGCGCGCATGCGGCCAGATGGATGATGCGCGGCATGTCGAGAAAGCGGCTGATCGACGCGGCATCCGAACCGAGCGTCACGTTGACGCCGGCCGCCAGCAGTTCAGGGAATTTGCCATGAGCGACACAACCGAAGCCGCCGAGCATGCTTGCGGACGGGCAATGCGCGACGTGAGCGCGACGGCGCGCGACGTGTTCGACTTCCGCGTCGGAAATCGCGCCCATATGAGCGGCCAGAAAATTCGGACCCAGCACGCCGAGTGTTTCATACCGTGCCACGCAGCGCTGCCCGTAGCGCGCGATGCTCAGATCGTTGTCGGCAGGCCGTGTCGCCAAGTGGCCGTGAATGCCCGTGCCGCGCTGATCCGCCTCGCGAGCGATGCGTAACACCAGGTCGTCGCTCACGGAGTTGGGATTCCAAAGGCCGAAATACACTTTGACGAGGCCATCGTTCGCGCCGTGAAATTCATCATAAAAGCGGCAGCTATAGCGCACCAACTCGTCGGTCGTGCTCTCGCTGACCGGACGCGATGGATCGCTCACGTCGGCGACGAGTGGCGACAGCACGAGCCGGATGCCGACGGTTTCGGCCGCGCGCCGGATCGCTTCGGGATAGCGCGCGCCAGGATCCGCGACACAGGTGGTCCCGCTCTTCGCCATTTCCACGAAACTACCGACAGCGCCCCAATACGTCTCCTCCTCGCTTAGCGCGCGCTCGAACGGATAAAGACGCGTTCTCCAGCGTTCCTCTATGGCAACGTCGTCGAGCAAGCCCTTGGAGAGAAAGTGCGCGGGATGCTGATGTGTGTCGATAAAGCCAGGCACTGCCAGGCAGTCGCCAAGCTCGACCCTGCGCGCACCGGCAAACCGTTGGCGGCACTCGCCGGTTTCGCCGACAGCCACCACGCGCCCATCGTCGATCGCGATCGACGCATCCAACAGCACTTCGCGAGCGCGATTCATCGTCACGATGCCGGCCGTTTCGAGCAGCAGTGTCATGCCTCCTCCTCGTCATGCATCGTCGATGGATGATTGCCGGTACTGCGACGCGATTGCTGCAGACGCAGAACGCGCGGACTGCCTTCGAAGCGCTCCGCCAACGCGTGTGCCGCGCCGCGCAGGATCTGCACCTGGTACTCGTATTCGGCGGGAGACACCATCTGCGTCGGAAAGGCCGTGCCTACCGCCGCGACCAGTTCGCCCGAGTGATCGATGACCGGAACCGCGAGCCCGCCGATGCCAGCCAGACGCTCGCCATCGGACGCGCTGTAACCACGCCTGGCGATATGGTCGAGTTCCTTCCTCAAACGTTCGCCCTCGACGATCGTGCGCATCGTCAACCGTTCGAACGGTGCCTGCGCAAGCAGTTGTTCGCGAATACGCGACGGAGCGAATGCCGCGAGAGCCTTGCCGGGCGCTGTTGCATGAAACGGGTAGTACGCACCGAAGTCCGACGTGAAGTCGACCGCCACGGGCCCTTCGATACCAAGCAGATATAGCGGACGCAAACCGTCGAGCGTCGACAGCGTTGCGTGGAAGCCGCTGCGGTCCACCACGCTGCGCAGGATCGGCAACGCCTGGCGGGTCAGCGGATGCTGCCGGATGAAGCGCGAGCCAAACGCGTAAGCGGCCACACCGACCGAATAGAGGCGCGTTTTCGGATGTTGCTCAAGCCAGCCGGCGTCACGGAACGTCGACAGGATGCGCGACACCTGACTGCGCGGCAGCGCGAAACGATCCGCGAGTTCGCTGACCGAGTGGTAGTTGTTGTCGTCGGTAAAGACTTCGAGAATTTCGAGAGCCGTTGCGATCGTCTTCATGTTCATTGCAAATAATGCAATCTATTATGCGATTGAAGTGCCTTTCTGACCATGAGGTGTTTATATTCCGGTCAAAAAACGGGCGCAAGAAATGCTGCTGTAGTTGCAAATATCGCAATCTCTTTATCTGACGTTTATCCGGGCTCTGAGGGGGACTTTTTCAGCCTGCCGAAAATTGACTGCCCCATCGCTATAAACTAGCAATTCATATCAATGGGAGACGGTTGCGGACTCGCCAATGGTCCAGCGCTGCCGCGCGGTGGTTCGGGCCCGAAGCTAGTTGTGATGATGCGAGGCCTGCATCCGATGCCTCGGCAAGGCGAGATATTGACGGATTAGTCCAAAGCAACTTCGAAATCGAGGAAACGAAAAGGGGCTTTGTACTGCTGCCCCGACGTTGGGTGGCCGAGCGCCGCTTTGGTTGGCCCAACCGTTTCCGACGTCTCGCACGTGGCTATGAGCGACTACCTGAAACTCTCGCCGGGCTTCATTTCGTCGTCTTAGCAATGCTCATGCTCGTCCGCGCAGCCCCAGCGCCCCCAAGTTCCCGCACCCTCTAATCAGCCACGCACTGCCGCGTTTCGAGTCTGCTCAAAATCGCTTCAAAATCCTCGATGGGAAGCGGGCAACCAAAATAATAGCCTTGATACGCATAGCACCCAGAGGCAGCGAGGAAGTCCCGCTGTGCCTCGGTCTCCACCCCCTCGGCGATCACGCCCAAACCGAGGCTATGCGCGAGCGCCACGATGGTTCGTGCGATCACGGCGTCGTTGGGATCGACCAGGACATCACGCACGAAGGAGCGGTCTATTTTCAACTGGTCCAAAGGAAGACGCTTCAAATAGGACAGCGATGAATATCCGATACCAAAATCGTCCAGCGAAAAGACGACACCTTGGGCTTTGAGCGCACTCATCTTCTGGATGATGTCCTGCACATTGTCGACCAGCACGCTTTCCGTCAGCTCCAGCTTCAACCTGTTTGGCCTCGCTCCGGTTCGACTAATGATGGCGAATACCTTTTCCACGAAATCAGGCTCGCGGAATTGCTGGGCGCTGACATTGACCGCAATGGTGAGATGAGCCATATCCGGTCGCGCTGCCCAACTCGCCAGTTGCGCGCAGGCGGTCTCCAGGACCCAGCTTCCCAGTGCGAGGATCAACCCGGTTTCTTCTGCCAATGGAATGAAATCGGCAGGCGCTACGATACCGCGGCTGGGATGCTGCCAGCGCACCAGTGCTTCGGCGCCTGTTATGCCGGTGCCGTCGATCTGTGCCTGGTAATGAAGCAGGAACTGGTTGCCCTCGATTGCCTTGCGCAATCCTGCTTCCAGCGCAGCGCGTTCCACCACGGCGGTCTGCATATCCGGGTCGAAGAAACGCACGGCATTACGGCCTCTTTCCTTGGACTTGTACATCGCGAGGTCAGCCTGCTTCAGCAGTTCGTCGATCGAGGCTTGATGTCCCCTGAACACAGTGGCACCGATGCTCGCCGTACTGCGGTATTCGATCTCGCCGAGCTGATAAGGACTACCCAGGACGGTGAGGATTTTTTCGCCCACGACTTCGGTCTGACTGGCCGCCTCACGCCGGCTTTTGTGCAGGTTCCCCAGCACCACCACGAACTCGTCCCCTCCCACTCTGGCCACGGTGTCGCTCTCGAGTACGCTCGCCGCCAGACGTTGCGCCACCTGTTGCAGCAGCAGATCGCCTTTGTCGTGGCCTAGCGTATCGTTCAACGTCTTGAAGTGGTCCAGATCGATGAACAGCAACGCGCCGCAGGCTTCGTTCCGGGCGCTGGCCGTGATCGCCTGCTTCAGGCGATCCAGCAGCAGCGTGCGGTTGGGCAATCGGGTCAGCGCATCGAAGAAGGCCAATTCCCTGATTCTCTCTTCCGCGATCTTGCGCTCGGTAATGTCGTGATGCGTGCCGACATAGTGGCTGACGATGCCGTTCTCGCCCATCACCGCGGAAATCGTGAGCCACTTCGGATACTCCTCGCCGCTCTTGCGGCGCCCCCAGATTTCGCCTTGCCATCCGCCGGCGCGATAGATCTCTTCCCACATCGCCTGAAAGAATGCCGCGTCGTGACGGCTCGAGCGAAGCACTCGTGGTGTCCGGCCCACGATTTCCTCAGCCGTATAGCCGGTGCATTCACTGAAAGCGGAGTTCACGCGCAAGATTATGGCGCTCGCGTCGGTGATCATCATCGGTTCCATCGAGTCGAACGCAACAGCCGCAATTCGCAGTTCAGCCTCGACCTGCTTGCGCTCGGTAATGTCGCGACCGCTCGTGCGAAACCCGATGAAATCGCCCTTGGCATCGCTGATCGGAACCCAGGATACGGAAAGCCACATGAGCGAGCCGTCCTTGCGCACACAGCGAAATTCGAGGTCATCGCCGCGAGAGCCCTGTAGCGCCTTGTGAAACTCAGGTGCAACGCGGGGGATATCTTCCGGACAAATCACCGTGCCGGCAAAGTCCGACAGGGCCATGCACTCGTCGACCGTATAGCCGATGTACCCCTCCACGGCCGAGTTGATCCAGCGGGGCTTGCCGTCGGATCCCCACCAGATCTCCCAGTTGACCGTACAGTCGGCAATCGCGCGGAATTTCTCCTCGTTCTCACGCAGTTCCTTTGTCATTCTCGAGGCGAGCCGCATCGCGCGGCCGCGGCCGGTCATCATCAGCCAGGTGAGCAGCGCCAGCAGCAGGCTGAGCCCCGTGCCGGTGCTGGCGATCTGGAACGCCGCGTTACGGCCGAAACGGGCTTTGAAGTCGTCCTGCGCGCTCATCGACAGGGTCCAGTCATGTCCGCCGACGACCAGATATTCATTGGCCGAGATGTCCGTAGCCCGGTGATGACCCGGCGCTTCGGGCGTCCTGTGCAAAAGCGCCGCGGGCGACGGCCCGACGCCATCGTAGATGGCGATAGTCAGACCGGGCGGCTGCTCGCCGTACAGACTGGCGATGACGTCGTGCATGTGAAAGGAGGCGTAGACCCAGCCAACCAGATGCGCGCGGCGATCGGCGACGCTCTCCTGCGGCTGGCCTCGTTCGTAGATCGGCAGATACATGATGAAACCGGGGCGAGCGTCGGCCCCGGTATCTACCGCGAGGCGGACCTTTCCGGAAATGGTCGCCATGCCGGAGTCGCGCGCCTGCTCCATCGCGCGCCGCCGCACTGGGTCGGTCCACGCATCGAAACCGGCCGACGCGCGATTGATGCCGATATACGGCTCGCGCTGGATGATCGGCGCGTAGTTTTCGCGCGAACCCTCGGGCTGGATCGTGTAGTCGGACAGGCCCTGCCGGTGCATGGTGGCGACATGCGCGGCCTTTTGCGCCGCCGGCACCCACGCGACGATGCCGATCGCCTGAATGCTGGAGAAGTTGGCGTCGAGGTTGAGGGTGTCGACGTAGTCGCGGAATTGCTCGCGGTCAATCGCTCCACTCGCGGCGAACAGGCTCTGCACGCCGCGCAGCAGGAGCTCGTACGTGGCCATGCGCTGCTCGATCCGGCTGACAGCGTCGCCCAGCGAGAAGTCGAACTGGGTGAGGAGTTCATGACGGGCGGCTTGCCGCTCGTGGTCCCAAAGCATCCACGTCACACTGAGTGCTGCGGACAAGACCAGTAGCGGGAGCAGGACAAGACGCGTCCAGTTCACGGCGGCGAATGGAAATCGACCATCGAATCGGCGAGGTCGGGTTTGAAATACTTCTCGAAGATGCGCCGAACCGTGCCATCCGCGCGCATCTCATTCACCAGGGCGCGCCACTTTTCCCGTTCGGCTGGCGACAGCGCCTTCTTCGACATGATGAGACCGTGAGGTATGGCCGGGTCGTCGAACTCCACGATGCTAGTCACGTCGCGGATTTTCTTTTCATCGATTGCAGGGTAATCGAAAGGCTCGATAATCATGCCCTGAATGCGTTGCTGCAGAAGCGCCTTATACAACGGATCCAGACCACCCGCCTGGCTGACGCGGTTTTCGGCTGCCAGCGAGTCGACCAGACGGTTGGCCGAATCGCTGTAGCGGAAGCTGCGGATAACGCCGAGCTGAAACTGACTGTTGTGCTCGAAATCGGCCAACCGGCGAATTCCGGCATCCTTGCGCACCAATAGATAGTATTTGTTGCTGAAGTACCAGGCGAAATCCGCGTACTGATTGCGCTCGTCGTTGGCGATGCCTGAGAGGCTGAAATCGAGCGCGCCGGATTCGATCAGCTTCCAGATCCTGGCGCGTGACATGAGGCTGACCCGGATCTGGCAACCGCTACGGCGGATCAATTCGTCAGCGAAGTCCTTGTCGATCCCGGAGTCTGTGTCGATGGAGTAAAGCAGACCATGATCGTGCAACGCTAGCGTAAATGCCCGCGAACATTCGGGGCCCGCGGCCATAGCGGTGCCAAGGCAGCTAAGCGTTAGCAGCAATCCCCAAAGGCCATGTCGAATCACACTGCCCCCGTCGCGCGAAGGTGATTGATACCACATTCAATTTTCCCAGCCATGACTCAGACGACGAATCGTAATATTGCGCCGCTGTGAATGCGGCTGTAAGAGGCTGTTTTTTTGTGGACTCGGTAGCATACACCTGTCCGAATGGACGCCGAAATATTTAAATCAAAAACACTCGTTACGCAATATCGGCAACGCGCCGCGGTTCTTGAGGGAATGTGTATTTTTGCGGGTTCCCTGTCATGAGTCGTCGCGATTTCCTTGCAGATCGCGAGGCCGAGCCCGGCGGCGGTAGGGGTGAAATGCGATTATGGAGCGCCCACATACTTTGGCGTACACGCTGTGAATTTCGTCCGCCTGCAATCGTTCAATGCCATTCCGAAGGCCCGACGGCACACGTGATGTTTGATAAGCCAACACTGGACACTAACGAACGCGCCGGCCAACGCAATCGCCGCGGAACTGCATACGGCGATCACGCCATCCGGCAATCAACGTGTGACCGTTACTGCGGGTCGTCTGCCGGCACAAAGACCATGCCATGCGGACTGGCCAAATTGGTCACCAAAGGAAGGAGTGCTCCGCTACGCAAATCAAGTTGGCCGACATAAGCCGGCACTGCCGGCGTGCTACTCGTAGCGGCTACGCCCGTTGATGCGGAGAACGCCGCGTCGCGCTGCCAGACATTCGCACTAATCTTGTACACGATGTTCGCCGCCGTGTCGGACACGAGCAGGTAGCCTCGCCGCGCAGTGGCGAATACCGTGTCGTCAACCTGTACGTTGCCGAGAAGCGGCAGATATTGCACTCGCGGTTCATCGCCCGACGAGCGCAACAGGACAAGCTGACCATCGCCCTGATCATCGAGCAGTACATCCCCCGACGGCGTCAGCGTCATCGAATCCGGATCGGTCAGGTTGAGGGTTGCCACCGTGCCAAACGGAATGTTGCTGGCGTCCAATGTGCCGCGCATTACCGGAGTGACGTCGATCGTGTAGGTGTTTGCATCGAGGTGCACAACGCGGACAATCGCGGGCCCGGTATTCTTGCCACCGGCATTGAGAGTGGGATTGGACGCACTGAAATAGGTCTGGCCGTCCTTGAATACGATGTCATCGTAGCCGCCGCCGTGCAGTGTCTTGCCGAATGAATACGGTTTGGATGCCTGGCCGGTCGCGGGATTGATTATGACGAGGTTCGGACTCGCATCCTCATTCTGCATCGCCCAGATCTCGCGCGTGTACGGATTGACCTTCAGACCATCGTTGTGTCCCACGACCTGGTAACTCTTCACGACACTGCCGTCTTGCGCGTATTCAACAATCACGCTCATCGCTCCGTTCGAGCCATCCGGCGCGCCGTTGTTTGCATAGCCGACCCAAACGTGACCATCGAGCACGGCCAGTGAATCCGGTGCGCTCATCAACCCGCCGGAACCCGCCGCGAACACGCTTAGGCTAAACCCCGGAGTGGCCAACGGCTTCGCTGCGGTTTGCGCGTCGGCGCCACCGGCCGCGAAATAGAGAGCAGTGAACGCTAGTGCGGTGCGACCAAAAATACGGCTTACTGCGTAAGCAGATCGAATGCTGGGCATGTTCGTCTCCGGAAACAGGTATGCGGGCGGGAAAGGCAGGAGCACCGGTATGTGCGAGGCAACCGGTAATGAAGCGAAATATATGGAAACATGCGCGCATGACTGAACGGTGACCGCGCGTGAAACTACGCCGAATGTGGGCAAGAACCCTTTGGCTTTCCTAACTTTTCTTAAGAGATCCTTAAGACGACGGAAGCTTTGAAAAAATATATTGCTCAAGCACTTCGAATCGAGGCCGATAGACAGAACGCAGTACACACGTTTTTTCTATGGGAGATTGGGATGGCCATTCAGGCAATCGGTCAAAGCATCGTACAAGCAGCACCCTCGTCCACAGCGTCGACTTCGGGTTCAGCGTCGACGGCGCCGGCATCGGGCACGAGCGCTTCGTCGGCTACGGGGTCGAGCACCAGCACGTCCACGTCGTCGTATACGGTCAGCATCAGCAGCGCCGCGCGCGCCTTGATGGCGGAAGCGACCGAGACGTCGGTTCAAACCGCGCAGGAAGCAGGAAAGGGCGATCGGCAGGCGCAACGCCTGCTCGCCAAGGAGGCCGCAGCCAAGGCGGGCTAAGGCACCCGGGAGATCAAGCTTGCAGGACAGGACCGCCGCGCCGGATCGGCGGCGGTCCCTCAGCATTTGAATGCGTGCCGGCATGACGCGCCAGGCATACCGAGCACTTGCGCGGCGCTATCCTTGCGTTCACCGAACGCCTGCTGGTTATCTTCGGCGGCGTTCAAAACGGTGCCGGGATCGGATAGGCGAAGCGACGACGTAAGCGTTCAATTTCCCATCAGCCGGCGACCCGCCGATTGACGAGTTCCATCGGCGGGTGCGAAAGAGAGTCGGGCCAATATCCGGCTTACAGCATTCGTCCCGTGCAGCCTCAAAGACATCAATCAGACGGGCCGATCCGCATCGTCAATGGTGTCTGTACAGTGGACTAGAGCTCGTCGTGGTCGAAGTGCGTTGACCCGATTGCGCAGTACCGCTCGTCATTCCACCCACTCCTTCGGTCGCGGAGTTCCCTGCCGCGACGCGGGCTTCGGCCGCCTGAATGTCGCCGGGATATCTGGCGTCGTCACGTTTCGCCGGGACGTATCCGGCTTTCTCCAACTGCACGAGTTCAGAGTGCACCTCCGCTCGTGTGACCGGTGCATTCGACTGCTGAGCAAAAGAAGCGAGCGGTGTCGCCAGCACGGCGGCTATAACGATGCCTTGAAGCAATTTCATGATTCGTACCTCCACAGTTTCACCCGTTGCGAACAGCCCTGTTCGCAAACGATGACTACACAGTACGGTACGTATCCTTAAGCCGAGATTATGTGATCGCCGCAAGACTGTGATTGCGCCGTTTCCAACAGGTCGCGCAATGTTGTGCTTTTTTTACCGGTGCCGCAGCGTTGTCTGTGTAACTCGAGCTGAACACACGGGCCGCTAACGAGTCGACACTGCATGGCGTTCATGTCGAAGTGCGGTTAAGGAAATCTTCAGGTAGCGGAGGCCTTTTTCCTCGGCAGGTGGGAAATCACCGGCCCATCTACTCGCCTGCACAGATGGCAGCGCGACATCGACTGGTTGCTGTTAAACGTTAAGCATCCCTTAAGTCGGGCTGTCGTATGGTCCGTGGAGTTTCTTCGCAACAGACCGCGACTCCATATCCTTAAAGGGCTGTAAGCCGCTGCAGCGGCAGATACCCAGTCACTTGACCACGCGGGTGGTTAGTATCACCAGTCTGAGTTGGCGCTTCAATGTTTAAACCGACTACGCTGGTGACTGCCACCCTTTCTGGCCCGGAAGTATTCCGGGCCTTTTTTTTCGCTGACCACGAGCAGGCTTTCTTAACAATATCGGCGATGGCATCTACGCCGGATCGTTGAAGCAAGTAAGCTGCGGGCACTCTGTGTTCATTGCTCGATCTGCCGGTTCCAGCGCGAATCCCACTGCGCGCGATGCTCGTTGATCATATCCCAGTCCACTACCGTCACCTTCTTCACGAGCTGATTGAGGTCGCCGAGGCTCTTTTGCATATCCGGCGGCATGGTCGCGTTCTGGTTGGTGGGAATCTGCTTGCCGGCAGCCGCGGCCTTGCTCTCTGCCGGCGCTGAGAGCAGGAACTGCGCGAGCTTTTGCGCGAGCTGCGGATCGGGATTGTTCTTCACGACGCACAGGTCGACGAGCAGCAGCACGGCGCCCTCCTTCGGGTTCGCATAGGCCACAGGCAGGCCCTTATCCTTCAGGTCACCGACGGCAGTGGGCGTGAGCGGGAAGATTCCGGCTTCGCCGGTCTGGATCATCTCCGAGAGCTTGGCCGAGTTCGGAATATATTCGACGACGTTCGGCCCCACCGTGCTCGCCCACTTCGTGAAGCCTGGCTCGACGTTGTTCTCGCTGCCGCCCATCAGGCGGTTGATGGCGAGAAAGCCATGCAGCCCGAAGGTGCTGCTGGAGGCCGACTGGAACACCACCTTGCCCTTGTACTTCGGATTCGCGAAATCGAGCCACGAGGTGGGCGGCGCCCAGCCTTTCTCCGTAAACAGCCTGGTGTTGTAGCCGATGCCGGTCATGCCGAGCTGCACGCCCGCACCCATGTCACCCTTCATGCGCGCGAACGGATAGAGCTCCTTGAGCACCGGCGAATCGTCGAGCTTTTCGCACACGCCCATGCTCACCGCGCGCGCCATCACGCCGTCGTCGAGGAAGGCCACGTGGATCTGCGGACTGTTGCGGTTGGCGAGGAGCTTGGCGAGCACGTCGGAGGAGGTGCCCGGCACGACCACCACCTTGACGTTGTTTGCCTTTTCGAAGTCGGGCATGACCTGACTCGTATAGGCCTTCTCCATCGGGCCGCCATTCATGCCGACGTAGATCGTTTTCGTTTGCGACCACGCGGAGGCGGAAAAGCCGAAAGCGCAGAGCGCCGCCAGCGAGGCAAATGTGCGTGCGAATTTCATCGTATGGATTCCTTATCTGATTGAGAGAGCGGCATGAACGGAAGACTGCGTAAAGCGGCCGATCGCGAACGCTTCGATGGGCGTGCTCGTGGCGCCTTCGGTGACGAGCTCGGCGAGAACCTCGCCCACGCCCGGCGCGAGCAGAAAGCCGCCCCCGGAAAAGCCGAAGGCGTGCAGCAGGCGTGGCGTGGTGTTGCTCAGGCCGATGATGGGATTGCTGTCCGGCGTTTCACCTTCCACGCCGCTCCATGTGCGAATGAGCAGCGCATTGCGCAGTCCGGGCACGAGTGCGCAGGCATCGCGCATGACGGCGCGCGTGGTGTCGCTGGAAGGCTGCGCATATTCGCCGTCACCGTGTCCACGGCCGCCGCCGATCACGCAGTTGCCGCGCTCGACCTGGCGCGCGTAGACGCCGCCGCCATAAACGCCCAGGTTGTGCTCGATGAAGCGCGGCAACGGCTCGGTCACCCACATGTTCGGATAGATCGGCTTCATCGGCGCGGTCTCGCCAAAGCTGTGCGCAACCGTGTTAGCCCAGGCGCCCGCGGAGTTGATGAGCCAGTCGGCGCTGATGCGCTCGTTGCCCGCGCGCATCTGGAAACGGCGGCCGTCGAAGCTCAGGTCGGCAAGCGCGGTCTGTTCCTGCACGTGCGCGCCCGCGCGACGTGCCGCCACCGCGAAACCGGGCGAGACGAGGCGCGGGTTCGCATGGCCATCGCTCGCGCACAGCGCCCCGCCTATTGCGGCCTTGCCGAGCCAGGGGTAGCGGCGGCGAAACGCGTCGCCGCTCATGACCTGCGATTCGACGCCGAATTCGCGGGCCATCGCAGCCCAGGCGTGTAGCGCTTCGATGTCGCTGTCGCGGCGCGCGAGCCGCAAGTGCCCCGAGATGACGAGTTCCCCGTCGATGCCGATCAGCTCGGGCAGCCGGCTCCAGACACGGCGCGCGCGCACCGCGAGCGGCAACTGTTCGGCGGGCCGGCCGTGGCAGCGCACGCCGCCGTAGTTCACGCCGCTCGCCTGCGCACCGCAGAAGCGCCGCTCGAACAGGCCGACGCTGACGCCCTTGCGCGCAAGCGCGAGCGCCGCCGATGCGCCGACAAGCCCGCCGCCCGCGATCACGACCTGAAAGTGGCGCGTGTCACTCATCATGGGCCTCTTCATCCATGACCTGAATGCCGTCCTCGAACAGCATCGGCGAAATCGGAATCGGCTTGATGGGCGCCTGGCTGCGCAGGCGGCCCACCTCGTGCAGCGGCTTGCCGGTTTCCGCGCTCAGAAGCGCCAGCGCCGATTCGCCGCACATGCGTCCCTGGCAGCGCCCCATGCCGATGCGCGTAAGCGCCTTCAAACGATTGACTTCGGTCGCGAGGCCGCTGCGGATGCAGCTGCGCAAGGTGCCGGCGTTGACTTCCTCGCAGCGGCAGACGATCAGGTCGTCGGGCCAGCCGCCGGCGCACTGGACCGGTGGCGCAAACGCGTGCTCGATGCCTGTGCGAAAGCGCGCAATGCGTTCGAGGCGATTCTCGATCGTCGCGGCATCTGGAAGCCGAGCGTCATGCGGCAGCGCGATGCCGAGGTCGTCGAGCACCGCGAGCGCGACGCGGCGTCCCGCGAGTTCGGCGGCGTCGGCGCCGGCAATGCCCGCGCCGTCGCCGGCCAGATAGACACCCTGCACCGAGCTACGGCCTGCCGCGTCGCGTTCGGGCAACCAGCAACGGTTGAGCGCGTTGAAGGCGAAGCGGCAGCCCGCGAGATCGGCGAGTTGCGTTTCCGGGCGCAAGCCGTAACCGAGGCCAACGGCATCGCAGGCAAGCGTCTGCCCGGCGCCGCCGGCTGAGCGCCAACGGATGGCTTCGACGGCCTCGCCACCGTCGATGGCCGCGAGAGACACGCCGTGCTCCATGCGCACGCCGTGCGCCTTGAGCCAGGCGACGTAATAGACGCCCTTCGCGAAGGTGCCCGGTTGATTGAGCAGCTTCGGCGCGGCGGCGGCCTGGCGCGCGAATGGGCTCGTGTCCAGAACCGCGGCCACCTGCGCGCCTGCTTTTGCGTACTGGTAAGCGACGAGATAAAGCAGCGGGCCGGTGCCGGCGAGCACGGTGCGCCGGCCGATCGCGCAGCCCTGCGCCTTCAGCGCCACCTGTGCGCCGCCGAGCGTATAGACGCCGGGCAAGGTCCAGCCGGGCAGCGGCACGATGCGATCCGTCGCGCCGCTGGCGATGATCAGATGCGACCACGGCACGCTCGCTTCCCTGCCCTCGCCCAACGTATCGAGCCGCCCGGGCTCGCACGACCAGGCGAGCGTATCGGGGCGATAGTCGATCTTCGGAAGGATCTGCTCCATGACTTCATGAACCGCATGCGCCTTCTTTGCCTCGAAGCCGTAGAGCGCGGCTTTCGTGCGCGAGAAGCCCACGCCCGCAGCGGGCTGGCGATAGATCTGGCCGCCCCAGCGCGCGTTTTCGTCGATCACGACCGGACGCAGGCCCGCGGCCACGAGCGTCTGTGCGGCGCGAATGCCCGCCGGGCCCGCGCCGACGATGACGATACGAGGCGCCGTCGTGCTCATTGCGCGTCCCCTTCCTTAACTTCGTTCTCCGTAACGAATTGCGAATCAGATCGAGAATCAGGTTGCGTGAGCACGCGCATGCCCTCGCGCAGCGGCGTCGAGCACGCGCGCAGCCGTGTGCCGTCCTCGCTGCGGACCCAGCAGTCCTGGCACGCGCCAATCTGGCAAAAGCCCGCGCGCGGCTCGCCGCTGAATTCGCTGCGGCGCACGCGCCGCTGCTGCGTGAGGATCGCGGTGAGAAGCGTGTCGCCGGCGAGCGCCTCGGCCTCGACGCCGTCGAGAACGAAGGAAACGCTCGCGCGGGCGGTTTCGGCAACGCGGACAAACTGGGCGGAACGAAGCGATGTGACGATGCTCATGAGAGGTCGGCGGCCTGGCGGCAAAAGTCGGGAGCGAAAAATCGGCAAGGTCTCGGGCAGCGTTCAGTGCTGCCCGATCAGGATGCGGTTAAGACCGTAGACGCGATCGAGCAGCAGCATCGCGCCCGCCGTAATGAAAATGACGAGCGCGGAAACGGACGCCATCATCGGGTCGATCGATTCGGTCGCGTACATGTACATGCGCACGGGCAGCGTGACGGTCTGCGGCGATGTCACGAAGATCGACATCGTCAGTTCATCGAAGCTGTTGATGAACGCGAGGAGCCATCCGCCCGTGATGCCGGGCACGATCAGCGGCAGCGTGATGCGGCGGAAGGTGGTCCACGCGTTCGCGCCGAGCGACGAGGCCGCATGCTCGATGCTGCGATCGAGGCCGCTCACCGAAGCAAGCACGAGCCGCATCACGAACGGCGTGATAACGATCATGTGCGCGAGAATCAGCCAGGCGAACGAGCCGGTTGCGCCGATCAGCGCGAAGAAGCGCAGCAGCGCGATGCCGAGCACGAGCCCCGGAATCACGAGTGGGGAAAGCAGCAGCCCGTTCAGGAAGCCGCGCCCTGGAAAACGCGCGCGGCCAATCGCGAGCCCCGCGGGCAGCGCGATCACGAGCGAGAGCGTGGCCGAGGCGAAGGCGAGCTTCAGGCTGTTGAAGAACGCGGTGATGAAGTCCGGGTAGTCGAGAATCGCGCGGAACCAGCGCAGCGAGAAACCGTGCGTGGGCAGCGTCAAAGTTTCGTCGGGCGTGAAGGCCACGAGCACGACGATGACGAGCGGCGCCAGCACGAACAGGATGACGAGGCTATGGAACGTGAGAGCGAGCGGTCCGTTTTTGCGCATGATGAATGACCTGACGAATTCCGGGTTCCGGGCGATACAGACGATTAAGAGCCTTAACTAGGCCCTAGCCCATGCTGCGGGCGTAGCGGCGCTCGAGCACGCGGTAGTAAGTGAGCATCACCGCCAGATTGGCGACCAGCAGGAGCACGGCAATCGTCGCGCCGAGCGGCCAGTTCATCGAACTCAGGAACTGGTCGTAGACGGCGGTCGCCGCCACTTTCAGGCGCCTGCCGCCGAGCAGGCCCGGAATCGCGAACGCACTCGCCGAGAGGCCGAACACCATGAGGCTGCCCGAGAGAATGCCGGGCATCAGTTGCGGCAGCACGATGCGGCGCAGCGTGGTGGCGGGCGAGGCCATCAGCGAAAGGGCCGCATTCTCGGTTTGCGGATCGAGACGCTGCAGCGCGGTCCACACCGGAATCACCATGAACGGCAGCATCACGTGCACGAGAGCGATGACGATCGCGAAGGTCGTGTATTCGAGCTTGAACGGCCCCGCGCCGAACAGGCCGAAGAACTGGTTCACGAGGCCGTTCATGTTGAGCAGCATGCTCCAGCCGAACGCGCGCACCACCACCGAAACGAGCAGCGGCGCGAGAATCACGAGCAGGAAGAGCGAGCGCCACGGGTCGCCCATGCGCGAGAGAACGTAGGCCTCGGGCGTGCCGATCACGACGCACAGCAGCGTGGTGAGCGCGGCAATGCCGAAGGTGCGCAAAAAGATCGTGTGGAAGTACGACGAACCGAGCACCTCTATGTAGTTGTGCAGATCGAATGCGGCGATCGGGCCGCTCGACGGATCGAAGCGGTAGAAGGTGAGCACGAACGTCATTGCGAGCGGCACGAGCACGAGCGCGGCAAACAGCAGCAGCGCGGGCGCGCTCATGAGCCACAGCGGCATATAGATTTGCCAGCCCGCGCGCACGGTGGCGCGCGGCGCGCGTTGCGAAGCGGGAAGCGTGCTAGACACGGGCGCTCTCCCGCTGGATGAAGCGGACCGCATCGCTATGCCAGTCGATGCCCACCTGGTCGCCTTCGGCAAGCGGCTCCCTGCCTTCGTTCTGGCAGCACACGAGCATCTCGCCGGCTCGGCTGTCGAGCCGGTAGAGCCATTGGCTGCCAAGGAAAAAGCGGCTCGTCACACGGCCCGCGAGACGCCCCGCGCCGCTTGCGCATAGCTTGAGCTTTTCGGGGCGGATGCACAGCGTGATCGCGTCGCCCACGCCGAGCGCCCGCCCGCGCTCGGGCAACTGCGTCATCGAACCGGTTTCCGCGAGGTCGTTGCCGAGATCGACGCAGATGGTGTCGCCCTCGCGCGAGACGATGCAGCCCGCGAGCATGTTGGCCTTGCCGATGAACTGCGAGACGAAATCGTTCTCGGGACGCTCGTAGGCGCGATACGGGGTATCGACCTGGGTGATGCGGCCGTTCTCCATCACGACCACGCGGTCGCTGATCGAGAGCGCTTCCGACTGATCGTGCGTGACCATCAGCGTGGTCGTGCCGATCTTGCGCTGAATCGAGCGCAGTTCGAACTGCATGTCCTCGCGCAGCTTGGCGTCGAGATTCGACATCGGCTCGTCGAGCAGCAGCACGGGCGGCGCAATCACGATCGCGCGCGCGATCGCCACGCGCTGGCGCTGGCCGCCCGAAAGCTCGCGCGGAAAGCGATGCGCGTAGGCGTCGAGGCGCACGAGCGAGAGCGCCTCGCGAATGCGCTCCTTGCGCTCGGCCTTCTGCACGCCACGCATCTCGAGACCGAAACTCACATTCTGCTCGACGCTCATGTGCGGAAAGAGCGCGTAGCTCTGGAACACGATGCCGAGGCCGCGCCTGTTCGGGGGCATGTGCGTGATGTCGCGGCCATCGAGCGTGATGGAGCCGCGCGTGGTTTCCACGAAGCCGGCAATCATCTGCAGCGTCGTGGTTTTGCCGCAGCCCGAGGGGCCGAGCAGCGAGACGAACTCGCCCTTCTCCACCGACAGGTTGATGCCGGTGACCGCCTGCAAGTCGCCGAACGATTTCGAAACATCGGTCAAGGTGAGGAACGACATGGTCTGGCCTTCCAGTGCATGGGGCGCGCCGACACCCGCGGAATCGGTTGCATTGCGTTGCCCCGACTCTAGCTAGCCAAATTTTTGCTCGTCAATTTAAAATTCCGTCTTGTGAGAGAAATCTGTTTTATATTTCATTTAATGGAATACAAAGATGGCTGTGGGCCTCGGTTATTTCATCAGGCGATCTTCGGGAAATCCCTGGAAACGCGGACCCACCAAGAAGGAAGGTGTGCGTCAGAACGCTAGTTCGATGAACACGCCGAACCATATGACCATTCATCAAATATTCCGCTGAATGGAATAAATCGAGGTAAACGTGACGGCAATGGAAGAGAAAAGTGCAACGCCGGGCGACGACGCCCGCGGCGCGGGCGTCCTGCAGCGCGCATTCGCGGTGATCCGCGCGCTGGGCGAGAGCAAGGCCGAAGGCAGCCGCGTGACGGCGCTCGCCAAGGCCGTGGGCCTCACCCAGGCCACGGTGCATCGCCTGCTCCAGGGGCTGATTGCCGAGGGCGTGGTCGAGCAGGATGAAGGCACGAAGCGCTACCGCCTGAGCGTGGACTTCTTCGCGCTGGCGGCACAGGCGGGCAACCCGAGCGGCATGCGCACGCTGTGCCGTCCCGCGTTGCTGCGCCTGTGCGCGAGTCTCGGCGACACGATCTTTCTGCTCGTGAAAAGCAGCTTCGACGCGGTATGCCTCGACATGTGCGAAGGGCCGTTTCCGATCCGCTCGTTCACGGGCGATATCGGCGGGCGCGTGGCGCTGGGCGTGGGCCAGGGGAGCCTCGCGATTCTCGCGTTTCAGCCCGAGGCGGAGCGCGAGGAGATCATCCGCTTCAACGTGCCGCGCCTGCGCAGCTATGGCGTGCTCGACGAGGTGTATCTGCGCACGGAGATCGAGCGCGTACGCAAGCTCGGTTACGCGGGGCGCAATACCGGCGTGCTGGAGGGCATGGCGGGCGTGGCCGTGCCGATTCTCGACCGCAACGGCTGCGCGGTCGCGGCGCTAAGCGTCGGCACGCTGGCCGCGCGCCTGACCGAGGACCGCTTGCCGACGATCGTCGAATTGCTCAAGCGTCAGGCTGAGATCATCGGCCCACAGACGAATCCGTTCGACGTGGCGGTGCGCCGCCCCATGCATGGACTCACTCGCGCCATGACAACACAGCCATTGGCGTAAGCGGCACCCGGTGCCAGCGTCACGCAATTTGAAGGTGCGGCCGTGGCCGGCAGATTCTGACCCGAGCGGCAGGACTACGCCGCAAAAGCCGCGACCACCCTGTTGAATGCATCCGGTCTCGCGACATTCATCCCATGCGATGCGCCGCTGATCGTCTCGCGTTCGGCGAATTCGATCCACTGTTCCAGCTTGTCGACTGTATTGCGGAACATCCTGGGGCTTTTTTGACCATCGATCAGCAACGTGCGGCACTTGATATCGCGCGCGGCTTCGGGGGTGTAGGCAGGAAGCGGATCGAGCAACTGTTTTGGCAGCGTGAGCGCATTGTCGAGCGCCATTCGACGAAAACTCGCGGGGCTTTTGCTCCAGAATCCCGGCATGCTCACCGAGTCCACGAACATCGACAAACCCGCGTCGAACTCTCCTTGCTCGATCAGCTCCGCGACACGCGTGCGCAGGACGTTAGTCGCGGGCGGCATGGAGGCCGGCTCACTTCTCGGTACGGTTTGCAACGGACCGCCGGGATCCGCCAGCGTCAGCGTTTTGACGAGCCGCGGATATTCGCGCGCGAGGTGAAAAGCCACACAACCGCCGCGCGAGTGTCCGACCAGATGCACTGGGGCAAGGTCGAGCGCAGTGATGAATCCGGCAATCTCCTCGACGTGCGCTTCCCAGCTGAAGTCGCTGCGTCCGAACGCATCGACCTCCGGCCAGTAATGGCTCAAACTGGGCGCGAAGCAGTGAAACCGGCTCGACAGGGACGCCATCTGGGCGTCCCAGTAGCGGTAATCGCAAAGCGAGCCGTGCACGAACACCATCGGTTCACCATGCCCGCACTCGACGTACGGCACGGCAACACTCGATGCGGTGGTCGCGAACAACGGCGCAGCCGAGCCATAGGCCGAGGCGAGAATCGATGGGCTAGTACGTGCATTCATCACAGCGCTCCTTTTCCGACACTATCGGCGCTACGCTGACAAAAGAAAATCGCATAATATTGATGGAATCGATCTATTTTTCTTATATCACCCATCATGGCAACGGAAATGAAGGCGCTGGACCTGGACGTGCTCTCGATGATCGTGGCGGTCGCGGACGCCGGCACGATCAGCCGCGCGGCGCAAGTCGTCCATCGCTCGCAATCGGCGGTGAGCATGCAGATCAAGACGCTCGAAACAGCGCTCGGCAAGGCTCTGTTCGTTCGCAAGCCACGCAGCGTGGTGCCGACACAGGACGGCGAAACGCTCCTGACCTACGCACGGCGAATGATCGCGTTGCGTGATGAGGCGTGGGCGGCGGTGGTACGGCCCGACGTGACCGGACGCGTGGTAATAGGCGTACCGGACGACTACGCAACGTCACTGTTTCCGCCCATCCTCAAGAAATTTTCGGCAACCTATCCCAAGGTGGAGATTCAGGTTGTGGGTTTGCCGAGCGTGGCGCTCGAGCCGATGTTGAAAGACGGCACCGTCGATCTGGTTTGCGCGACGCGGGTGAAGGGTTTGCATGGTGAGTTCCTGCGTCACGAACCGATGGTCTGGGCCGCCGCGCCAGGCGCGACCGAAATCTGGCGTGAAAGACCCTTGCCTATCGCCGTGTTTTTGCCGGGCAGCGTCGCACGCGAGAAGGCAATACGGAGTCTGGAGCGCGCGCGCATCATGTATCGGACGTCGTATGAAAGTCCGAGTCTGCTGGGTCTGCTGACGATGGCCGAGGCCGGACTGGCGGTCACTCCGTTGGCAAAATGCGCGGTACCAGCGCATTTTTCGCTGCTGGGCGCGGCGAACGGTCTGCCGGAAATCGGCACGCTTGAAGTCGTGCTCGCGCGAAGTGCCGCCTCAAAACGACCTCCTTGCGATTTTCTCGCGGAACGGATTCTCGCCGACCTCAAGAATTAACCCGGAGATCCGCGATATTCATTGCGCGGTTTTCGGGCAGCTCTGACCCACTTCTTCACCCCGTACGACTCGACCGCCGCGAAATCCCGTCGGTCGACACCCGGTGCGCCCCTGTTCGGGCGGCACTGAGCGTACGCATGCCGGTCTCGGCGAGCGTCTCGAAGGTGCGCAGCCACTGAGGCTTGCGCAGCGTCGCGGCGAGCACGTCCCCGCCGGCTCGTCCGCGCACCATCTTCTTACGGATGCCTTCCTGCACGGCGCCATTCCGTCACCAATCAGAAATACTTCCGATTGCTTGCTGAAATATTTTCTGTAAGCATTCATCGGCACCTCGCTGGCCGCGATCTGCGCTCTGGCCTCGAACAACAACATCCAATTCCGAACCCATGAACAACAAGACGATCCTGCCGTACGCGTCGGCGTTGCTCGCCGCCGCGCTCATGACCGCATGCGGCGGCGACACCGATAGCCCCGCGCCCTCTACCCCGTCCACGCCCAGCGCCTCACAGGATTCGACCTGCCTCGCGATCGACAGCAGCGGCGCCACCGTCGTCGTCGGCTCGAACCAGCCCGGCGACCCGTCGCTGCCCGAGCAGGCGTCCGGCTACCGGACCGGGCTGAAGCCGATCTACGCGAAGACCTACCTGGTCGCGACGTCGAACGCGTACGCGAGCAAGGCCGGTTGCGCGGTGCTCAAGCAAGGCGGAACCGCCGCCGACGCCGCCGTCGCGGTGCAGGCGGTGCTCGGGCTGACCGTGCCGGAGGCGACCGGCCTCGGCTCCGGCGGCGTGCTGCTGTACTACGACGCGGCCAGCAAGACCGTGCAGTCCTATGACGGCCGGGAGACGGCGCCCGCCGCCGCGACCGAGAACTACCTGCGCTACGTCGACGACGCGAGCGACCTGACCACGCCGGTGCCGAGCGCACGCGCGAGCGGACGCTCGATCGGCACGATCGGCGTCCCGCGGTTGATCGAGGCGCTGCAGCGCGATCACGGCAAGCTGCCGTGGCGCGACCTGTTCGGCGACGCGATCTCGCTCGCGACCGACGGCTTCCCGATCGGCGGCCGGCTCGCCGCTGCGATCTCGTCGAACGCGAGCAGCCTGAAGCGCGACCCCGAAGCCGCCGCGTACTTCCTGAACGCAGACGGCTCGCCGAAGGCGCTCGGCACCGTGCTGAAGAACCCGGCCTACGCCGACGCGCTGACGCAGATGTCGCACGACGGCGCGAACGCGCTGTACACCGGCGCCATCGCGCAGGACATCGTCACGAAGATCGCGACGACCGCCGGCGCCGACGGCTCGAAAATCACGCCGGGCAAGACGACGCTCGCCGACCTCGCGGGCTACCAGGCGAAGCGGCGCGAGCCGGTGTGCACGACCTATCGCGGCGCGTACTGGGTATGCGGGATGCCGCCGCCGTCGTCCGGCGGCATCGCGGTCGCGTCCGCGCTCGGCATCCTCGAGAACTTCGACCTGAAGTCGCTCGCGCCAACCGCGATCGATCTCGAAGGCGGCAAGCCGACCGTCGCCGGTGTGCATCTGATCAGCGAGGCCGAACGGCTCGCGTACGCGGATCGCGACAAGTACGTCGCCGACACCGACTTCATCCCGCTGCCCGGCGGCACCTGGGACACGATGCTGAACAAGCCGTACATGAAGCAGCGTGCGGCATTGATCAGTACCACGAAGAGCATGGGCACGGCGCAGCCGGGCGATCTCGGCGCGGTGCCGCTCGGCGTCGACACGACGCTGATCGAGCACGGCACCAATCAGTTCACGATCGTCGACGGCAGCGGCAACGTCGTCAGCGCGACGACCACCGTCGAATCGAGCATGGGCTCGTTCCACATGACGCACGGCTTCCTGCTGAACAACCAGCTGACCGACTTCTCCGCGAGCCCGACCGACAACACCGGCACGCTCGTCGCGAACCGCGTGCAGCCCGGCAAGCGGCCGCGCAGCTCGATGGCGCCGACGCTGGTGTTCAAGGTCGCGGCGGACGGCTCGAAGGGCGACTTCGTGATGGCGACGGGCTCGCCCGGCGGCGGCACGATTCCGCAGTACGTCGTGAAGACGCTCGTCGGCTCGCTCGACTGGGGGCTCGACGCGCAGCAGTCCGCCGGGCTCGTCGATTTCGGCGCGAGCAACAGCCCGACCACGACGGTCGGCGGCGAGCATCCGAATGTCGACACCAGCAACAACGGCGCGAACGATCCGCTGATCGCCGGACTGAAGGCGCTCGGGCACACGGTGTCGACCTCGGCGCAGTCGAGCGGCGTGAATACCGTGATGCGGGTGACGGCGAACGGCGCGAACGTGCTGCAGGGCGGCACGGATCCGCGGCGTGAGGGTGTGGTGCTGGGGGATACGTTCACACCGTAAATGCGGCGCCTGCGCGCCGGAACGCATCGGGCGTGCCGGCGCGCAGGCGCATCTTCCTACATCCGAATCACGTCCATCACCGTCTTCTTCTTGTCCTTGAACCGGTAGATCGTGATGGCCGCATCTTTGAGGTCGCCGTGAGGATCGAACGCGATCTTCCCGATCACGCCGTCATACTGCGTCGCCGGCATCGCGGCGAGCACCTTCGTGCGATCGGTCGAGTCCGCCCTCTTCATCGCGTCGTAGATCACATAAACGGCGTCGTAGGCGAACGGCGCATACGCATCGATCGGCACCTTGTAGCGCGCGGTATAGCGCTGGTCGAACTGCTGCCCCTTCGGCATCTTCGACAACGCAAGCCCCGCCTCGGAACATACGACGTTGTCGATCGCGTCCCCTGCCAGGCTGACCATCTTGTCGGTGCACGCTCCGTCACCGCCCAGCACGCTTGCCGTGATGCCGAGATTCGCGGCCTGCTTCGCCAGCGGCCCAGCCGTCGCATCCGAGCCGCCATACATGATTACGTCTGGCCGCAAACCCTTGATCTTCGTGAGAATGGCGCGAAAGTCGGTCGCCTTGTCGTTGGTCGCCTCACGCGTGACGATCGTCGCGCCGTTCGCCTTCGCCGCCTTGATGAATTCATCGGCGAGACCCTGGCCGTATGCGGTCGAATCGTCGATCACGGCGATACGTTTCGCGTGCAGCGAGCCGAGCGCGTAACGGGCGAGCGCCGGTCCCTGCAAGGCATCGGTGGCGACCACGCGAAACGTCGTCTTGTACCCCTGCTGGGTATAGGCCGGGTTCGTCGAGCCCTGTGAAATCTGCACGACCTGTGCTTCGCTATAAATACGCGACGCCGGAATCGACACACCCGAATTGATGTCGCCGACCACGGCCACCACGCCGTCGTCGACCAGTTTCTGCGCGACCTGCGTGCCGGTGCGCGGATCGGCCGCGTCATCCTGCGAATCCAGTTTGAACTGCACGGGCTTGCCGCCGATCACGGGATGCTGGCTGTTGATTTCGTCGATGGCAAGGCGCGCCGCGTTCTCGCTGTCCTTGCCCATGTTGGCGAGCTGGCCGGTCAGCGGCGCGGCGTGGCCGATCAGCACGACGGCGGGCGTCGCATCGGCCGCATACGCCGATACGTGAATGGCAGCCAGCGCAATCACGCCGGCGACGGAACGATAAGTGGATTTCACGGGCGGCCTCACTCCGATAGTGGATGGATCGAATGGCGCTGTGCCGGATGCGATGCGCCTGAAAACCAGTATTCGGTCGCCAGAATTGCGCGTCCAACGACAAATTCTTTTCAGCGCCGATAAACAAACGCTATGCCGTCACGGCGTGTGTGTTCGCATGCAGCAAGGCCTCGACGCTGCGTCCGATCGCGAGAATCGATGCGTCGGCGAGCGCGGACCCGCAAATCGAGAGCCCGACAGGCAGTTCGTCTTCGTCGTGGCACGGCAGTGTGAGCGCGCAGCCGTCCATATAATTCACAACGCCCGGATTGCGCAGCACCTTCGCATTCAGTGCAAAAAACGCCTCGTCGTCGTGCTCGACGCTGGAAATCCGCGGCGGCACGATCGCAACGGTCGGCATCAGCCATGCATCGAACTTTGCCAGCCGCATGCGCGCAGCGCGCACGAATCGCTCGCGCGCGGCAAGCAACTCGATATAGTCAGCGGCGCTGCGTCCCTCGCCTGCGCGCAAACGCTTCAGCACGCGCGGGTCGTATCCGTCGGCGTTGCGTGCAACGTGTTCGCGATGCCACGCCCACGCCTGCACCGCCGTGATGCCCGCGAGCGGAAGACGGCCTGCAACCTCATGCAGTTCGGGAAATGCGAAATGTTCGACGCAAGCGCCTGCGCGCCTCAGCATGCCGACGGCGCGATTGAATGCAGTGCTGACGGTTTCGTCCAGTTCGTCCGCCACATAGTCGGACGTGACGCCGAAGCGCAGTCCGGTGAGCGGGCGTGGCGCGGTATCGAGCGCCTGCGCCGAGATGACACTGTCGATGAGCGCGCAGCAATCCACGCTGCGCGCGATCGGTCCGATCGAATCGAACGACGTGGATAGCGGCACGACCCCATCGAGCGGCACGCGGCGCGCCGTCGGCTTGAAGCCGACGAGACCGCAGAATGCTGCGGGAATCCGCGCTGAGCCGCCCGTATCGGTGCCCAGCGCGGCGGCGACGTGCCCGAGTGCGACGGAGGTCGCCGCACCGGAACTCGAACCACCCGCAAGACGGCTCGCATCGCACGGATTGACGGGCGTGCCGTAGTGAGGATTGAGTCCGAGTCCGGAGAACGCAAACTCGCTCATGTTCGTCCGCCCGACGAACACCGCGCCCGCCTCGCGCAAACGTGCGATTGCCGCAGCGTCCCGCACGGCGGGTGCGGCGCCGCGCAAAATCCGCGAACCGGCGGTCGTCACCTGTCCTTTCACGTCGAAGAGGTCTTTCACGGAAATGGGCACGCCCGCCAACGCCGAAGGCACATAGCCCCGCTCGCGGAACGCGTCGCTGCTGGAGGCGGCGTCGCGCGCCGCCTCGCGATCGACATGCGTATAAGTCGCGCCGCCGTGCGCCAGGTCGGTGTCGATCGCGGCGAGACTCGCATCGAGCGCCTCGACCGCCGAAGTGGTGCGCCGGGCCAGCGCACTGGCTGTTTGACGCAGGGTTCTCATCGCCGTCACTCCATATGTGCGAGCGCATCGATCGAATAGCGATGCGCTGGACCGCCGCCGAGCGGCTTCGCCTTCACGCCGACGGGCGTTCCAGATCCGATTTCACACGCCATTGTTTTCATTGCAACGTTCCTTCCTTTATTTCTTCCTTTAATTCCTTTAGTTCCTTTAATCGTCTTCTCACCGATTCCGGCCGTATCGCTGCATCGGCGTTCATTGCAAAGTTTTGGCGTGTGGCACACCCGTGTCCAACAAATTAAAATTGTCGCAAGACAGAATATTTTCTTATCCCTTCATATGAGACCTGGCGCTACACTGGGGCACTCCAGCCTGCCGCGTCAGGGGCGTGAATGAACCTGCGATTTCTCGAAACCTTTGTCTGGCTCGCCCGGCTGCGCAGCTTTCGCCTGACGGCCGAGCGGCTGAATGCGACGCAAGCGGCGATTTCCAGCCGCATTTCCGCCCTCGAGCAGGAACTGGGCGTGCGGCTCTTCGAGCGCGGCCCCAAGGAAGCGACGCTCACGCAGGACGGCACGAAGACGCTGCCGTTCGCCGAGCAGATGCTGAAGTTGAATCAGGCGATGATCGAGAGCGTCGGCGACCGCTCGAAGGTATCGGGGTTGTTGCGGCTAGGTGCGATCGAATCGATCGTTCACACGTGGCTGCCCGATCTGCTCAAGAGCATTCACGAGGCGTATCCGAATCTCGTGATTGAACTGACCAGCGACACATCGTCCAATTTGTCGACCCAACTGCTCAATGGCCATATCGACGTTTCGTTTCAGACAACCAGCGTCGCAGGCTCCGACATGACGAATGTCCCGCTGGGCAACCTGCCGATGCGCTG
Organism: Paraburkholderia susongensis; assembly: GCF_900177725.1. Classification (GTDB taxonomy): domain Bacteria; phylum Pseudomonadota; class Gammaproteobacteria; order Burkholderiales; family Burkholderiaceae; genus Paraburkholderia; species Paraburkholderia susongensis. The sequence continues at coordinate 631,473 of NZ_FXAT01000002.1, forward strand.
GATGGCGAGTCCGGCGCTCAACCTGTCGGCGCAGGCGTTGACGGAGGCGGAACTGGCCGCTTATCCCGTGATCAGTTTCGCACGCCACTCGCTGCCGCATGAGTTTCTGACCGGCCTGTTCGCCGCGAGTGGCGACGTGCAGGTGCAGATCAACTGCCTGTCGTCGGTGGCCGCGATCATCCGGCTCGTCGTCGACGGCTTCGGCATTGCCGTGCTGCCGCCCGCGTTCGTGATGCGCGAACTCGAAGCGGGGAAACTGCAGTTGCTGCAAGTCACGCACCGCGTGCCTGTCTTGCCGCTGATTGCCGCGTACCGGCGCACGCCCGATAGTCTGCTCTCCGAATCCATCACACGGCTTGCGCTGAACGTCGTGCTCGAATTCTGCCTGAAGCACGGACCCGGGTTCGCGCTATTCCCGCCCACGGACGAGCCTGGCTCCCACACGTGAACGCCTGAACATCGAAGCGAGTCTCCCCGCATGCCGACTGCCCGTTCTATTCCAATCGAACCGCTCGACGCGGCATGTTGCGAACCCTATGGCTGGATGCTCGGCAAGCCGGTGCGCGCCGATGGCGATACACCCGCGTTCGTCAGCCCGGCATCGGACTTCTGGCGCGAGCATCTGTTTGATACCGGCTCGCCGGGTGAAACGGAAATTCTGTGGGTCGTATACCGGAATCGTGACGAAAGCATCGCGTCACTCGAGGTTCATCGCCTGACGCAGCAGGCCATCGTCCCGTTGAGCGCACCTGTCGTCCATCTCGTCGCGGCGTCGACGGAAGACGGCGAGCCGGACCTGGACACGTTGCGGGCCTTCGCGATTCCCGTCGGCATGGGTCTTTGCATGCGGCCGAACATCTGGCATGCGACACGGGTTCGCGATCGCGAAGCGACCTGCCTGATGCTGACGCGGCCTTCGACGACCCGCGATCTCGTCGTTCATCTGAAAACCGGTGCGCCTGCTCGTGAAAGCGCGATCCGGACTATCGGCGCGCGCCGGATCGAAGGTTCGCAATAGAGCGTGTCGGGCGCTTTACCGGCCTGTACTTCGTTGTATTCGCCGTGCTCATGCCTGTTCATCATGCCTGTTCACTTGGCAGCCCTTAACAAGGGCCGCTGACACGCCCTACCCCGGTTGCGCGCCATGATCCGGCAGGTTTAACGCCAGATCATCCGCGGCGAGCGCCTGCGGAATGCACTCTTTAAGGAAATCGACAAAGGTTCGGATCTTGGCGTCGAGATACTGACGCGACGCATACATGGTGTACACGGTCAGTTTCTGGAGCTGATAGTCCGGCAACACCCGCAACAACGAACCGTTGCGCAGCGCGGGCACCGCCGCCGGCATGGGCAACGCGCCGATGCCCACGCCCTCGCGCAAGGCGCCGGCCAACGCCTCGGCAATGTTGACCTGGAATGTCGCGGGCGGCAGCAGGAACGTCTCGACGCCGTTCGAACCTTCCAGGATCCATTTGTCGCGCGGAAATACCGGGGTGAACAGTTGAAGGCACGCGTGCCCGGCCAATTCGGCGACGTTGCGCGGTGTCCCGTGCTCGCGCAGGTACGCCGGGGCGGCGCAAAGTACGCTGTGCACCGATCCCAGCACATGCGAGATGAGTCCCGAATCCGGAAGTTCGACAGAGCTCAACTGAAGCGAGACGTCGTACCCCTCGTCGAGAAGATCGGGAAAGTGCTGTGAAAGCGTCAGTTCGACCGAGACGGATGGATAGCGCTTCTGATACTGCATGACGGCAGGCACGAGATAGGCCTGGCCAAACCCCGTCGTGGCATGAACGCGCAACCGGCCGGAGGGCTGCGCCTGGGCGTTGCCCGCTTCGGCCTCCGCCTGGTCGATGTACGCGAGAATCTGCTCGCATCGCCGCAAGTAACGTTCCCCTGCCTCGGTGAGAACGACACGGCGAGTATTCCGGTTAAGCAGGCGAGCCTGGAGATGTGCCTCGAGACTCGCCACCGCACGAGACGCCGCCGCGGTCGCGATATCGAGGCGCTGCGCGGCCGCTGTGAAGCTGCCCTCTTCTGCAACGCGCACGAATATGCGCATGCAATGCAACCTGTCCATCATATGTGTAGCGTGTTTCGGTTCAGCCGCCAACGCAGGCGTGGTGTCGGAAAGCCATCGCTCCAGCGAACGTTGCGCCCTCTTCGCCTTGTACCGAACGATAGTCAGTTTTCCCGGCACATTACCATGCCCCGGCAACCGCGTCGAAGCGTATCGAATGGACCAGCATTTTCTCCGTCTGCTTGTTCAGAACCGTCTCCACTTACCCTGCGCAGTTCTCCAGCCGCGCGGTGCATGGCGTGCCTGGACTACCTCTGATGGTGAACGGATTGTTGCGCATGCAATATCGACTAACGTTCGTCAGAACTCGTGACCGTGCCGTCGTGTCTCGCTGAGGCTCCCGAGAGCCTCGCGATCGGCCAGACCGTGGCCGCCGCTCCGAGCGAGGTGGCCGCAGCCACTGCAAACATCGTCGCCGCATCGACCTTTGCCGCCATCATGTAGCCGCCGAGAAGCGGGCCGACAATGGCGCCGGCCCGGCCGATCCCCATCGCCCAGCCCACACCCGTCGCGCGCAACGACGTGCTGTAGAAGCTCGCGCAAAACGATACCGTGCACATTTGCGCGCCGATACTGAGCACACCGCTGAGAAACGCGGCGACACCGAGCCAGGCGGCCGAATGTTGAGCTTGCCCGATCAGCAGCACGGCGATCGCACCCGCTGCATACGCGGCCGCGATCACGCGCGGCGCGGCGTAGCGGTCCGCGAGACGTCCAATCACGGTGCAACCGACCACCGCGCCGAGATTGAGCAGCGCGACGGCGATGACCGCCGCCCCGACGCTTGCGCCGACGATATGCGCGGCGAGCGGAATCCAGTTGATCAGCAGGTAGGTCAACAACAGGCTCAGGAATAGCGTTGCCCACAGCAGCAGCGTGCCCGCCGCGCGTCGCTGCGCGAACAGTTGTGCAACCGAGGCGCGCGATAGTCCGTGCGACGGCGCAGACGGCCGGTCGCTGATGTCGATGGCGAGGCGCTCGCAGATGCGCCTGACCTTCTCGTGTTCGCCGCGATGCTCGAGGAACGCGATCGATTCGGGCACGACGAGAAAGAAAATAACGCCGATCACCAACGGCAGAATGCCGCCAATCACGAAGACCCCCTTCCAGCCCGCGGCCGCGACGATGCTTTCGGATGCGAGGCCGCCAATGACGGCGCCGATCGGAAAACCACAAAACATGGTCGACACCATCGACTCGCGCCGCTTCGCCGGCGCATATTCGGACGCGAGCGCCACAAAACAGGGCAGCGCGCCGCCCAGCCCGAAACCCGTTACGAGGCGGATGCTCGCGAGCACGTCCACGGAATTCGCGAGCACGGTCGAGACAGACGCGAGGCCGAAGATGGCAATCGAGAGCAGCAAGGCCGGCTTGCGGCCGATGCGATCGCCGAGTTGGCCGATGCTCAGCGCGCCGATGAAGCTGCCGAGCAGACCTGCGGCAAACACCGGGCCGAAGGTGGCCGGCGCAAGTCCCCATGCGGCGGCGATATGCGGCGCGACGAACGCGATGGCCTGGGTGTCGAAACCGTCGACCAGTGCAACGGCGCCGCACAGAACGATGATGGCCATTTGCATTCTTTGCCTTCGTGCAGCGGGACGGCGGCGCTGGCCGCTTACGGTCTGCACGCTTTCCGTATTGTTCATGAGCGGCTTCTGTGGCTGACAAAAATATTAGAAGGCGATCTCGCGGGAGATGACGCGCGTCGTGATGAGCCATGCACCGGACTGCATCCGGCACAGCGTGTCGAACAGATCGTTGATCCGCGTCTCGGTCTTCGCATCCCGCTGCTCGACCGTCATCTGTACGGCGGTGGTGCGTGCGCCGTGCGCATCTTCCGCCTCGATCCGCAGATTCGACCAGAGGTGCCTCGTCTTGCGGCCCGGTTGCGCATGACGCTGCTCACAGTCGCGCGCGATTGCGTCACGTCCGGCGAGCTGCTGCCCGCCGACATGGAGCACGCCGTCCGGCGCGAAGAGACGGCTCAGCGATTCGCCGTCCCCGCGGTCCGCGTACCATGCAAAATCACTGAGCAAGCGCTCGATAGCGAGGATGTCTTCCTGTTTCAATTGAAATGCTCCTTGGTATCCGCGATCGCGGATGGGCTGAATCTAGAAACGCACGGTGAGGCCGACCCGGCACAGCGTCTGCGTGCTGCCCGAGGACGTGCCGCCCGCGCCGATAATCGCGGCGAACGCATCGCCGTCGCCGCTCACCCATTGCCGGGCCACCGTGGCGTAGACAAACGTGAGCTTCGAGAAGTCGTGCGCAAGGGTCACGTTGGCCTGATGCGCGTGGTTGTTGCTGAGAACGGCATTGCCCTGGTTGAACTGGTAGCCGACCGTCATTTCGTTGTTGTCGGAGATCTGGTAGTACCCGCCCACCTCGTACACGTTGACGCGCCCGCCGTTGTACGTGTTCTCCGTATTCGTGAACATCGCGTCGATCATGAAGTCGGCAATGTTCGCCCGCCCGCCGATGCCCCAGTTGCGGATGCCGTTGTTGCCGTTGTTGATGTTCGGAAACTTCGTATACGTATAGGCCGCGTCTAACGTCATGACCCCGCCGGCATATGAAACGCCGAAGCTCTGCGTGCTGTTCTGCCCGAACGCGCCGGGCTGGCCGCCGAATGCATACATGGCGCCGAACTTCAGGCCGTGAAAGTTCGGAGTTTCGTACGAGATCGCGTTGTTGGTCGTGATGCTGCCGGCGGTGCGGTCGAAATCCATCGAGCCATTGGGCAAGTTGAGTTTCGCGAATGGTCCCTGCTGTGTGTAATAAACCGGGTTGTACTTCAGCATCGCCCCCCAGCGGTCGATCGTCATGTAGCGGAACATGAAATCGAACTGATTGCCCGCCGTCACGGTGCCGTACTGTTCGTTCGTCAGACCGACCCAGGCTTCCTTGCCGAACAGCAAGCCGTTCACCATTGCGCCCGTTCCGTCGTTGAAGTTATTCACGAGCCGGAAAATCGCCTTGGTGCCGCCGCCGAGATCTTCGGTGCCGCGCAGGCCCCACAAGGTCGGCACCATCGTGCCGCTCTGATAGAAGTAGTTGCTCTTTCCGCCCTGGTTCGACGTATACGTAATCCCGGCGTCGAGCACGCCGTAGATCGTGACACTGCTCTGGGCAAAAGCGGGCATGCAGACAAGTAACGCAAGCATCCCCAGAAGCTTGCCTTTCATGTAAGTCTCCTAAATATTATTGATTTTTCGCCTGACTGCCGTAGAGCGGCGAATCAGGATGGCACTGCGACTACGTGGAAATGGACGCAGGAAACATGAGGTTCGCTACGCCGTGAGAACAGCTTCAGCCAGCATCGGCGACGAGACCGGCGCGCTCGATCGCGTATATCGCGCAGGTTTCGTCGACATCGGATCTATCACCACTGATTCCGACGGAGCCGATCAGGGAGCCTTCGTCGTTGCGCACGAGCACCCCGCCTTGAACGGGCGCGATGCGCCCGCCCGAAATGGACGAGAGCGCGGCAAAGAACGCGGGCGCCGCCTCCGCGCGCTGGGCGAGCTGCCGGCCGCCAAGCCCCATGCCGAGCACGCCCCATGCTTTGGCGATAGCGATATCGGGGCGCAGAATGCCCGATCCGTCCGAGCGCTTCAACACCAGCAGATGGCCGCCGGTATCGAGCACGGCCACGGTGAGCGGCTGGCAGTTAATCGCGTCCATCTTCTCGAGCGCGTAGTCGACGATTGTCGAAGCGAGATTCAGCGTCAGGGTTTGCATCGGGTTCTCTCTGGGCGGGTGTGTGTTCTTACTCCGGGGACGGCATCGAGCCGGTTTGCGCCTTTGCGGCAGCGTCAGTTCACTCCCGGCTCGTCCGGCAACGCGTCTTCGTCGTACCGGTCGGATTCGACTGGCGGCAGATCGACCGGCGGCAAGCCGACCAGATACAGCGTCATCTCGCGCGCTGCGCTGAACGTCGCCGCTTCGCCAGCCTCGACCTGCACGGCGCTCAGATAGTCGATAGCGTTACCTTGCGTGTTGCCCTGCGTGTTGCCCTGCGTGTTGCCCTGTGCCTCGCCGTTCCCATCGAGCACCGTGAAAATACGCCGCGCACGGCTCTCAACCGATGTCCATTGCGCACCCGCGCGCAGGCGCACCCACTCGATCCAGACGCCCCGCTCCGAAAAGGCGCCCATGTACTTATGCTCGACGCCGCTCGCGCCCGCGACCGGCAGCCAGTGGTAAGACTGGGGGTCGATCAGGACGACGCTGCGGTAGCGCGGTTTCGGATACCTGATCTTGCTGCCGAACACCTGTCGCCAGATTGCACTCAGCGCCCAGTCTTTTTTGCCGTCCGGCCAGTAGTAGAACGGGCCTGAAAACGTGCCGATCGCGGTGAGCTCCTCCCGAGCCTTGCGACGCTGCTCGATGCTCATGAAGCCGTAGCCCGACGCACCGCCGAACTGCAGAACGAGCTGCTTGCGCTCGCCGGGGGGCGTGTGGCCGAGCGGATCGTCCTGCGGTCCGTAGGCGAGCCCTTCCGGAAAGTAGCCGATCTCGTTCTCATGCAGCATGCCGGTGCGCCCCAGGTTCATGTCGCCGCGAATCGGCAGGCGAATCTGGTCGAAGTTGTGGCGATGCGTCGGCATGGCGAAGTCGGCATCCTGGCGGCCGAGGATGTACATGAAGTTGTTGGGCGAATCGGGTTCGCCGCTCAGCAGATGCTTGAACTTGACGGTGCCGAGCGGGTGGTCGTTGGCCCACCCGTCGTCGTCGAACGGAACGATCTTCATCGTTACTGCGCTCCCGTGAATGAATGGTTGAGAAGTTGCCTTCAGGAGGTTTCGCGAGCGGCGGCGGGCACGCCGCTGGCGTCGCCGGACCGGCTGCGCGCGCGTATGAGGAGCAGCGCGAGGACTGCCGCGCCGGCGCTAAACGAGGTCGCGCCCGCCATCGCGAACAGTGTCGCGAAGCCGACGCCGGAGGCGAGCAGCATCCCGCCGAATACGGGCCCGACGATCGCGCCGGTGCGGCCCGCCGCCATCGCGCAGCCGATGCCGGTGGCGCGCAGGAACGTCTCGTAGAAACTCGCGCTGAGGGCGACCGTGCAGAGTTGCGCACCCATGCTGAAGAATCCGGCTGCGAACGCGACGAAAAAGAGCGCTGCCGCGGAGTGGGCCACATAGGTGATCGACGCGATGATGCCGGCGCCGATCCAGTAAGCGCAGCCGATCACGCGCGGCAATCCGCCGGCGCCGTCGGCAAGCCGGCCGAGCGTGATGCTGCCCACGATGCCGCCGAGGTTGAACATCGACACGGCGATCACCGCGCTTTCGATACCGAAGCCGCTGCGGCGAGCCATCATCGGTATCCAGTTGATGAGCATGTAGAGCATGAACATGCTGAGGAACGTGGTTGTCCACAACAGCATCGTGCCTGGCGCGCGGCCGTCGGCCAGCAAGCTCGCGACGGACGAGCGGACGTGCGTGACGGCCCCGACTTCGCCGTTCCATAGCGCCGTGCCGTTCATACGCGCGACGATGGGCGCGATCTTTTCGCGCTCGTTGCGCAGCGCGAGAAAACGCGCGGACTCCGGCAGCCAGCGCGCGGCGGCCGGCAGGATCAGGAGCGCGAGCAGGCCGCCGAGGAGGAACACGCTGCGCCAGCCGAACAGTGGAATCAGGTACGCCGACGCCATGCCGCCGACTACCGCGCCAAACGGAAAACCGCAGAACATCATCGCGACCAGCGTGGCCCTGCGCGGACCCGGTGAGTATTCAGTGGTGAGAGCGATGAAGTTGGGCATGGCGCCGCCCAGGCCGATTCCGGAAAAGAACAGCACCGCGATCAAACCGGAAACCGAAGTGGCGAGCGGCGTGGCAAGCGTGCCGGCCGCGACGATGGACATGGCGTAAAGCAGCGTCACCTTGCGCCCCTTGCGATCGCCGATGCGTCCGAAGGCAATTGCGCCGATCAACCCGCCGAGCAGACCGGCGCTGAACACCACGCCGAATATCTGGGGCGCAATTCGCCACTGTGCGGCCAGCTCCGGAGCCACGAATGCAATGGACTGCATATCGAATCCGTCCATCATCGCGATGAGAGAACAGAGCGCGATGACGCGGATCTGGAAGGCTCCAATCGGCCTCGAATCGATGAGTGTCTCCAGACTCATCTTCTCGCTGACGTTCATCCCATCTCCTCCGTGCGGTGAGCAGCCATGGCGCAGCTCACGCTTGTTGTCGTTCTTTGTGGTCGTGCAGTGCCGGACGTGCCCAAGGGTCTGCGCCGGTCATCTGATCTCTGGATGCGAGCCGACTCTATGTGTATAGTGCCTCCAGCTATTTCGCCACGTGCGCCTCTAGCCCTGTTTTAGCGGGGATGTAGCGCATCACGCGGCTATAGGAGACTAGTCTAGAGGGGTAGAACGAACGCCGTCCATGCCGGGCGGGACATTTCTAATATCGATCCCATGAATATTTCTTCGGTCGACCTGAACCTGCTCAAGGTGTTCGACGCGATTTATGTCGAACGCAGCGTGAGCCGCGCAGCCGTGCGGCTCGGCCTGACACAGCCCTCGGTGAGCCACGGTCTGACGCGCCTGCGCACACTGTTTGCCGATCCGTTGTTCGTGCGCCTGCATGGCGGCGTCGAACCCACTATCGCCGCCATGCGCATCGCACCGGTCGTGCAGCAGGTCATGCGCAATCTGCAGACGATGTTCGACGAGGGCTCGCGCTTCGATCCGGCCACAGGAAGGCGTACGTTTCTCATCCAGATGAGCGATTTCGGCGAGGTGACGTTCTTGCCGCCGCTCGTGCGTGAATTGCAGGCGCGCGCGCCGGGGGTGCGAATCGAGACGTGCCAGTTGGCCGGAATGGAGCTGACCCAGGCACTGGAAAGCGGACAGATCGATTTCGCGATCGGACACTTGCCGGTGCTCGACGAGCTGTTCCAGTCCGAGCCCCTGTTCGGCGAGCAATACGTTCTTCTCGCACCGCCGGACCCGGCGTCGAAGCCGCCGAAAACACGCCCGCTCGAAGCGCTCGAATTTGTCTGCGTCACGTCACACCCGGAGACCACGAAAATACTGGTCGAGCTAGGACTGCAGGAACGGGTGAAGCTGGCCGTTCCGCATTTCATGGTGCTGCCCGCCATCTTCGAGGAAACCGGTCTCGCCGCCGTCCTGCCGCGCCGGGTGGGCGAGTACTTCGGGCAAACCGTCGGCAAGGGACGCTACCGGGAAATCGAGCTTCCGGGGCCGGGCCTCAGCATGAACATTAATCTCTACTGGTTCAGACGCTATTCGACCGAGCCCGGCAATATCTGGCTGCGCGAGCTCATCGTCGAGTTGTTCAAGCATTCGTCCGCGCAGCGCAAATCGCAGGGACGCAAGACCGGGCAATCTCGCGCTACGGATACGACATTCCGATGAACACACCGTCCAACGCACTCCACGATTCACCACGCCGCACCAATCGCGCCAGTATCACGCAACTGATATTCGACGACTTGCGACAACGCATTCTCGACAGGCAGTTCGTGCGCGGAGGCCGGCTTCCCACCGAGAAACAACTGGTTGCGCATTACGGCGTGAGCGTGGCCAGTCTGCGCGAAGCGATACGCGGACTCGCAAGCGCAGGGTTCGTCGAGGTCCGGCACGGCAAAGGGGTTTTCGTGACCGCCAGCGCCGAGGACCTGATCGCGAACTCGCTGAATTCGATGATTCAGCTCGAAAACGTCGGCATGGCGCATGTACTGGGCGTGCACGGCGCGCTGAATACTTACGCCTCGGAGCTTGCCGCGGCGCGCGCGACGCCGCAGGATGTCGACACGATGCAGAAGGCGCTCATCGCCGTCGATCATGCGGTCACGCCCGAAGATATTGCGGACGGTTTGACGCGGTTTCTCAACGCGCTCGTACGCGCCTCCGGCAATCCGCTGCTCGTGTCGCTATGCCAGTTCCTGACGACCGTGCAGATCGGCCTTGCGCGTGAGATCCAGGGCAAGCGTTTCGAAGCCTGGCGCAAGACCGCCGCGCGATTGTCGAACGGGCGGCAACGCATCGTCGACGCGATACGGATCGGCGACGTGGATGGCGCACGGGTTGCGGCGCGCGCTTTCCACGAGCATTCGATCAGCGTATTCAACGCGTTGCCGAAGGCCAATGACGCCGTTGTCCAGGATCTGGCGATATCGGCGTTCTTCTCCAAGCTCCTTCAGCAGATGATGCGATAGGTCTACCCGGACGTCGGCGTGCGTGGCATGGATGGCCTCGTGGCGACCTAGCTGCCCTGAACCGCTTCCCAGGCCTCGTACAGGTCTTGCCCTTCATCACGTGCGCGGTGGTGGACGAGCTTCATCTCGCGCTGCTCGAGCGGGCGTGCGATCTCGATGTAGCCGCGTTCCGCGGACAGATCGTACGGTTCGCCGTCTTCGTTCGAGTACGCGTAATACACCTTGCTGACACCGGCCAGATACATGGCCGACAAACACATCGAGCATGGGTAGCCGCTCGCGTAGACGACCGCCCCGCTCAGATCCGTGCTTCCCTGCGCCTTGCTCGCGGCACGAACCGCCTGCATTTCGGCGTGCGCGCTGGGGTCGCAGGTGGCATCCACTTCATTGACCGCACGGGCCAGCACCTTGCCGTCTTTGACCAGAACGGCGCCGAAAGGCCAGGTCTTGCGCTCGCGCACGTTCTCCATGGCGAGACGGATCGAGTCGACCAGGTAGGTTTCAGTATTGGACATATAACGTCTCCATTCAGATGGGATGGGCTCAGCTGCCGCGGTAGGTCGAGAAGCACCACGGTGAGCAGATCAGAGGCACGTGGTAATGCTGCACCGGATCGGATACGTTGAAGCGCACCGGCACGACGTCAGCGAGCGCGGCCTGGTCTTTGAAATGCGCGCCAATTGAAAAACGAAGCTCGAACGGGCCGGCTCTCGCCGCGTCGGAGGGCAGCATCGGTGCGTCGGTGCGCCCGTCGGCATTGCTGACCGCACGGGTCAAGAGCCGCGGGGGATCGACGCTCAGGTCGTAGAGCTCGATAGGTACTCCGGCAATGGGCTTGCCTGTCGTGATGTCGAGAACATGGGTGCTGATGCCAGCCATTCGCTTGCTCCTTGTCTGGTCGATGAGTCCGTGGCGGTGCCTGCTACTCAGCTGCCCCGGTAGTACGAATAGTTCCAGGGCCCGAATTGCACAGGCAGGTGCAGCCGCTCAGCGGCGCTGTTCACGCTGAAGCGAATGGGTACCTGAGACAGGAACGACGGAGACGGCAGCCGTACCCCCTTCGTCCGGTAGTAACTGTCGATATGCAGGAGCAGCTCGTAGTCGCCCGCCCGATAGGTATCGCCGATGAGCAGCGGCTCATCGGCGCGGCCGTTCTGGTTGATGATGACTGTCCGGATCGGTTGACGACGTTCATTTTCGATCCGCGCAAACTCCACCTGCAGGCCCGTGGCGGGCGCACCGTGCCACGAATCGAGGATGTGGATCGTCAGACGCGGGCTGGCTCCGTGCTGCGAGATAGGATCGGCGGATTGCGCCGGCTGCGCGGCGCCGTTCCCGAGGGCCGCGGCTTGACTGGACAGCGCCTGACGGGACAGCAGCATGCCGCCTGCCATGGTCATCGAGGTCACGACGAAGCGTCGGCGATTGGGTTTGCTGATGTTGTTCATCGATTAGCATTCCTTGGTGAGCGAACGTGTGCGATACGGAGGATCACGAGTACCGCTGCCAGCAGTTCAATCACGGCAACGAGGTACAGGCCGGGCGAGAGGCTGCCCGTCGCGGTCTTGACCAGACCCAGCACATAAGGCGCACCGAAGCCGGCCAGATTCGACACGGAGTTGATCAAGGCAACGCCGATCGCCGCGGCGCTGCCGGTCAGATACAGGCTCGGCAATTGCCAGAAGACAGGAATGGCGCTCATCGTGCCGGCCAGCGCTATCACCATCGCGGCCATCGTGAAAGCGGGTGCAACGCCGGGAAGTCCGAGCATGGCAGCCAGGGCCGCCAGTGCCAGCGCGCCGCAGCCCGCGGGTATCGCGAAATGCCAGCGCACCTCCTTGTTCCGGTCGGAATGCGCACCGTTCAGGATCATCCCGGCTGCCCCGAAGACGTAGGCGAACGCCGCGATCCAGCCAATCACCAAGGTCGAACCGAAACCGGAATCACGGATGATGGTCGGAATCCAGAACGTCAGCGCCGAATTCGCACACAGCAGGCAGAAGAAGATCGCGATCAGCAGCCACACCTTAGGATTACGGAACAGCGTGCGCCAGTCGTGGCCGCGTTCGCCGAGCGCGCGTTTGTCCTGTTCCAGAATGTTCTGGACGACCTGCTTTTCGGACACGCTCAGCCACCCAGCCTGCTCAGGCCGATCGGTCATGTAGAAGAAGGCCACGACCCCGGCCGCGATCGACGGGACGCCCTCGATCACGAAGAGCCACTGCCAGCCATGGTGGCCGCCCACGCCGTCCATCGAGGTCATGATGGTGCCCGCGAGGGGGCCGCCCAGTACACCCGCAATCGCGGAAGCGGACATGAAAGTACCGAAGGCCCTGGCTCGCCGGGTACTCGGATACCAGTAAGTCAGGTAAAGAATGATCCCGGGATAGAAGCCGGCTTCGAATGCGCCGAGAAGAAAACGCAGAACGTAGAACTGCGTGGGCGTGGTAACGAACGATTGGAGGATGCAGATGATGCCCCACCCTATCGTGATTCGCATGATGGTCTTCTTCGCGCCGATCTTCTGCAGCAGTGCGTTAGAAGGCACCTCGAAGAAAAAATAACCGAGGAAGAAGATGCCGGCCCCGAGACCGTACACCGCCTCGCTGAATTTCAGCGTGTCGAGCATCTGCAGCTTGGCGAAGCCGATATTGACCCGGTCCAGCCATGCAAGAACCCAGAGAATGCAAAGAAAGGGAAGAAGACGCCAGGAGACCTTGCGGTAAACGGAATCTTCGAGCGAGGTGTCGGCGCCAGAACAGACTGACGCATTCTGCTCGGTGGCAGTCATGAGAGTCTCCTGAAAGAAATCGACCTTTCAAAGCCGGAGATGCAACCACCTCATCACGTGGCGGTCAGCCTGAAACCATACTTGTGCATCAGCGACTCGCGGGGCCGTGTTTTTGTAGTGAGTCGTGAACATATCGCAGGGGTATGGGGGCTGACAGCGCGGACCTGCTATAGACTCTATATCAAACCCGAAAGAAGCCGGCCTGACGCCGGTTTGCGCGAAGTTTCCGTGAGACCGGATGGTATCGATAACGTCAATTGCACCGCGATTCGCTGCAAAGGCAGCCAGACGGTGCCGTGCCGATCCAACGGGCGCATCGGCAACCGTTGACGGCGTGCCGCCATCAACGGCAAAGTGGGTGGCATCGGACAATCAACAGGAAGTCACCCCATGCGCAATGACGATCCGTTGGACACGTATCTTCTGCGTGTCTTATGCACCCTCGTCGAGGAACGAAGCGTTTCGCGCACCGCCATTCGCATGAACCAGTCGCAGCCTGCGCTCAGCACCGCGCTCAAGCGGCTGAGGAAGCTGTTCGATGACCCGTTGCTCATCAGGGAAAAGAACGAGATGGTGCCGACCGAACGGGCGCTGCAGTTGATGCAGGACGCGCGGGTTGCGCTCAGTGCTCTCGACAAGATGCTCAGCTCCGATGAGGCCTTTGATCCGGAACGGTCCGAGCGCACCTTCACGATCGCGATGCCGGATTATCTGGCGCCGCCGTTCCTGGCCGATCTGGTGGGCCGATTTCGGCGCAACGCGCCGAATTCGAGGCTCGTGACTTTGCCGATGGGCGCCGACTACGACTACGAAAAGGCCTTGGCCGAAGGACAAGTCGACATCGTGATCGGCAACTGGCCTGTCTCTCCCGAGCACCTGCATATGAGCGTCCTGCTCGAGGATGAAGTGGTATGCCTGATGTCCAGCGAGAATCCGCTCACGAAGCCCGGCAAGCTGACCGCTGAGAGCTATATCAATGCTTCGCATCTGGTGCCGCTGCCGTACTCGAACTCGCAACGCGGCGTTGTCGAGAGTTCATTGGCGACCTTGCGCCTGAGCCGGGGGCGCCAGGTCTCATGTCCGTACTTCAGTCTCGCGCCGTACCTCGTGAGCGAGTCGGATCTCATCCTGACCACCGCGCGCCACTTTGCCGCCTACTATGCGCGTCGCCTTCCCCTGCTCATCAAACCCGCGCCGTTCGACTTTCCATTGATGCGCTTCTATGCACTATGGCATCCGAACCGGCATCGCGCGAAAGCGCACACCTGGTTGAGAGGTCTCATTGCCGAAAGCGTCACGGTACTGCGAAGTATTGCCGGCGCTTCATAGCGCGCCGGCGGCGCAAATACGACCTTAATTCGTCGCCTGCTATACGGCCAATAGAATCTGCCTGCTACTGCACGTGCCCGGTTGATTTCTATACTCGGAACCTCGTTTTCAGTTCCGAGGATCCTAACGACGATGACCCAGATAAAATTCGACACCGCCAACCTCGCTGCGATCAACGCGATGGGAAGGGACCAGTTCATTCAGATGCTGGGTGACATCTTCGAGCACTCGCCCGATGTGGCCGAAGACGCGTGGCAAGCGCGTCCGTTTCGCTCCGTGGATGCCCTCCACGAAGCGATGATGAGCAGCATCCGCGCGCGCGACGTTGCAGCAAGAAAGGCCTTCTTCGATCGCCACCCGGAACTGTCCGCCCAGGCGATCCGGCATGGCGGGTTGACGGCGGCATCCGTCGACGAACAAAGCAGCGCCGGCTTGCATGCGCTCTCCCAGGAAGAAGAAGCACGCCTGCAACAGATGAATCGCCAATACCGTGAACGGCACGGTTTCCCGTTCATTATCTGCGTTCGCCATTACACCAAGGCTGGCATTTTTTTCGAGCTGGAAACTCGCGTTGCGTGCGATACGGAATTCGAACTCGACTACGCACTGAATCAGATCAAGGCCATTACGCGCGGCCGGTTGAACCAGCGGGTGGCATAGGCAGGACGGCCTGCGGATCGCACTCTTCACGAAACGGGGGTGGCGCTGGCGCGCGGCCGAAGTCACCGGATCGGTTGGCGACGTGCGCATCGAGCACAAGGGTGCGGAGATCCCGCGTGTGCCGCGGGACCTCCGCTGACGGCCTCGCTGTGCCGAAGGTCAGCGCTTACGCGCGGATAAATGCAAGCAGATCGGGGTTGATGACGTCGGCGTTCACCGTCAGCATGCCGTGCGAGAAACCCGGATAGACCTTGAGCCGGCTGTTCCTGATCAGCTTCGCCTGCAATTCGACGGCGTCTTTGTACGGCACGACCTGGTCGTCGTCGCCCTGAATACAGAACGTTGGAACCGTTATCGCTTTCAGGTCCTCCGTCTGATCGGTTTCCGAGAAGGCCTTGATGCCTTCGTAGTGAGCCTTGGCGCTGCCCATCATCCCCTGACGCCACCAGTTCTGGATAATGCCCTGCGAAACCTTCGCGCCCGGCCGGTTGAAACCGTAGAACGGCCCCGAGGCCACGTCGAGAAAGAACTGCGACCGGTTGGCGGCGAGAGCCTTGCGAAAGCCGTCGAACACCTCGATCGGTGTGCCGCCGGGATTGCTCTCGGTCTTGACCATGAGCGGCGGAACGGAGCTGACCAGAACAGCCTTGGCGACACGGCCCTGAGGTTGACCGTATCTCGCGACGTACCGGGCCACTTCGCCGCCGCCGGTCGAATGGCCGATATGAACGGCGTTTTTCAGATTCAGGTGTTCGGCAACAGCCGAGGCATCGGCGGCGTAGTGATCCATGTCGTGACCATCGCTCACCTGGCTCGAACGCCCATGGCCGCGGCGATCATGGGCGACGACGCGATAGCCCTCGGCGAGGAAGAACAGCATCTGCGCGTCCCAATCGTCCGCGCTGAGGGGCCAGCCGTGATGGAAAACGATGGGCTGAGCGTTCCTGGGTCCCCAATCCTTATAGAAGATTTGGGTGCCGTCTTTGGTCGTGACGAACGTCATAGCTTTGTCTCCTTGCTGTTGCGGTGAGAGCGGCACCGCGGATCCTGCGATCGCGGTGAGCGGGGAAAATAACGGCGTGACGGCGGCCGCAGCCGCTGCGGTTAGAACCGTCCGCCGGGAGATGCCTTTCGCGCCAAGGTTTTCGTCTTCCTGCTTCACGCAGACCTCCTCTGTTGGAAAATTCCGTCCGGTGCTTCTGTCACCTGGCCCATGGGGCGCGTTTGCTGCAAGAGCAACGGGTCGAGCGATCGCTGAGGAACGGCATGGAGATCTACACCTGAAGAGTAGGCCGAAAGACGATTTCGTTCACATCAACGTCGTCCGGCTGACTGATGGCGAAGGCCACGGCCCTGGCAAACGCGTCTGGTGAGATGGCGATTTCGTAAAACGCCTTCATGGCCGCGGCAATATCCGCCTCGTTGATGCCGCCCGGCAGATCAGTCGCCACCGCACCCGGCAGGATGACGGTCGTGCGAATATTGTGAGGCTTGACCTCCTGGCGAAGCCCCTCCGTTATCACCCGCACCGCCTCCTTGGTGGCGGAATAGATGGCGGTCACCGGGGCGGCCCTGAGAGCCGCGATAGACGAAACATTGATGATCTGCCCGGCCCTCTGGCGGATCATATGCGGCAACGCCGCGGCGATTCCGTAGAGAACGCCCTTGAGGTTCACGTCGATCATCTGATCCCATTCGCCGATCTTCAGCTTTTCGAGCAACGAAAGGGGCGCCACCCCCGCATTGTTGACCAGCACGTCGACGCGGCCATGAGCCTCGACCGCCGTATCGACCAGCTTCTTCACCTGTTCGCTGTCCGTCACGTCGGTCGCGATCGACAGGGCCTGGTGGCCTGCGGCCCTGAGTTCGTCAGCGAGCGCCTGAATCCGGTCGGCACGTCGTGCGCCCAGAACCAGCAACGCACCCTGCTCGGCGAGATGTCTGGCCGCCGCCTCCCCAAGGCCGCTGCTCGCTCCTGTAATCACCACGACCTTGCCGTTTAAACCTGTCGCCATCTCGCCTCTCCTGACTCCGATTGAACTCGATGTCCGCGGCGCACCATGCTCGAAGGCTGGCCTGCGCGAGGACATTCCTCATCGAAGTGAAACAGAAAACGGGTTGTCGACGATAGACCGAAACCACCAGATTCATGTGCAATCCTGCCAATCGTGATTGACTCGCCTGCTCCTCGCCCTGGTGAAGGCGGACCGGTTTTCTGCGGAGTGTCGACAGCCCCGGCCGCAATGAGCAGAGCGCTCCGGCCGTCCTCGTCGTGATCCGTCCGGTTGCTTCAATCAGTGGAGTTGCGCGTGTCTTCGGTTTGACGCAGTCTTCGGCCGTCTCTGCCCGGGGCCTCGCCAAACTGCCGCCGGTATTCCCGGCTGAATTGCGACGCGCTGTTGTAACCCACGGCAAAGCCGACTGTCGCCACATCCTCCGCCGAGGCGAGGAGCAGCGAGCGGGCTGTCTGGAGGCGAATCTGTTTCAGGTATCCGATTGGCGTCATCGAGGTGACGGCGAGGAAATGCCGGTGGAACGAGGTGACGCTCATTCCGGCGACTTGCGCGAGATTCTCGATACGCAGCGGCTCCGCATAATGCGTACGAATGTGCCGGATTGCGCGGCCGATCTGCGCCATGCGGCTATCGGCAAGCCCGATTTGCCGCACCATTGGGCCCTGGGCCCCGTTAATCAGCCGCCAGAGAAATTCCCGTTCTATCGAGTTGGCAAGGACCGGGATATCGGCCGGTCTGTCCACTAAACGCAGCAGGCGGATGATCGGCTCGATCAACTCATCGGTCAGCGCACTGACGGCGATGCCCGGGGGATCGGACAGCGGAGCCGGCGCGCTTCCCACTTCCAGTAGCAAAGAGGCGATTGCCTCGGGCCGCAGCGCAAGTCCAAGGCCCAGATAAGGCGCCTCTTTCGTCGCCTCCGCCACATGCGCTTCCAGCGGCAGGTCGACCGAGACGATCAGATATTGGCCGGTGCTGTAGTCGAACACCTGGTCGCCGAGGCAGACATGTTTGGTGCCACGCGCCACGAGCGCGAATGTCGGCTCGGTCACGTCGGCCATCGGCAGCGTGGGCGCGACCGCCGACATGAGCGTCACGTTCGGGAGCACACGGTAAGCCAGTGCGTCGGGGCTGGCGAGGCGCGTCATCAGCTCTCGCAGCTCAGTCAGGCGTGTTAGGTCCATGCAGCTAACCTAACACACGATCGACGTCGAAATGCACAAACATGTCGCGATTGGCAGGATTATGCAAAAAACAGGTAGTTCAGTCAGACCTCCTGCGGGTACTCAGCAAAACGAATAGATTCCGGAGAGGCGCCAACGTGGGTTGCGCCGCAATAAGGTGGGCAAGTTCAAGACTGCACAGCCGTTAGGCTTACTCATATAACCACCGAGTGGAATTGCTTTTTCAAACAGCGGCACGATTTTCGATCGACTGAATGGGACGATCACTGAAAGCCGCTACACGGCGAACGTAAACCGCGGTAATGGCTGTTGTAACTCAAGTAATGTGCGCCGAATCTAGACTGTGGCCAATTCATCGAACGGTATTCGTTCACGACCTGGCAAGCGCTTCGCCCGCTGTTGGAAGTGCGCCAATGGGATGTAGCTATGCGGCCCGCAATCCAGTCAATATCTCGTGTGGCATTGATTCTTTCACCCGCAGTGGGCGATTCACTGTTGATGATGACGATTGCGCACAACCTTCAGAAAAACCGTATTGCGGCCACCGTGTTCGGCCAACATGCGCATGTTCTGCGCGATTGGTTTCCAGATATCGATATACAGGCCGAGTTAGGCGAAGCGCATCTTGCGGAGCAACTGCACGGCTTCGATACCGTCATTCAAATGCACAGCAATCGGCCGTTTACCGGGCTGGATCGCCTTCATCCCCGAGTGATCCTGCTCGACCATATCTGTCGCGCCCGTTCCTCGGAATCGATGGCGGATCGGCTCGCACTATTTTGTCGCGATGAACTTGGTCTGCCGAATGCCGAAAAAAATAACGGCATTGTGCCGCCGCCGGAACTTCAACACCGCAAGTACCCGTTTCGCGTCGCCATCCATCCCACCGCAAGCACAGTGGACAAACGCTGGCTCGCATCACGCTTCATTCGACTGGCGGTGGAACTGCGCGACCAGGGTTTCAGCCCGGAGTTCGTGGTTGCGCCGCAAGAGCGTGCGGACTGGAAACACGTCGAAAAGCTCGGCATCACCCTGCCCGACCTCCCTTCGCTCGATCACGTCGCCACCTGGCTTTTCGAATCCGGGTGGTTCATCGGTAACGACTCGGGAATCGGCCATCTTGCATCGAGCCTGCAGATTCCCACCATTTCATTGTTCATGCGCCGCGGTATCGCGCGCACGTGGCGTCCCGGCTGGGGCATCGGACGGGTATTGATAGGCGGCGCTTACTTGCCCACAGGACGCCTGAGGGAGCGCTACTGGAAATACCTGTTGTCGGTTAGCAAAGTGACTCAGGCGTTCGAGCAACTACGCACCAATCTCGCATGAATTCATTACCCGTTCCCCGCATGGCGAAAGACAAACCCAGACGCGTCGCCGTGGTCATGTCGAACGCGATCGGCGACACGCTGGTGTTGATGGTCATCGTGAAAAATCTTCTGGGCAACGGTATCGATGTCGCGGTCTTCGGACGTCCGGCTCATGCATTGCGGCACTGGTTTCCCCACGTCGCGATACAGCCGTTGCCGGACCATGCGGATGCCGGAGCACTGCTGGCGCCGTACGACACCGTTCTGCAAATGCATCGGAATCAGCCGATGCCACGCCTGACAGAAGCCCACCCTTGTGTTCTTGATCTGGATGAGGTCGTGTTCGGGGATCGCTCTGGTTGCATGGCGGAGCGCTTCGCCGACTTCTGTCGTGACGAACTCGGACTGCCGGATGTCGACCTGAGCAATGGAATCACGCCCCCGCCGGCACTACGACACCGCCATTACATTCGCCGTATCGCCATTCACCCCGAAGCCAGCACCGAAGACAAGCGCTGGCTATCAGAGCGATTCGTGAAGTTAGCCCGCAATTTGCGTCAACGCGGCTATGACGTCCACTTCGTGATCGCACCGCACGAACGCGAACGCTGGCGAGACCTGGAACGATGGGGCATTCCTGCCCCGGAATTTAGCAGCCCTCATGAGCTGGCATGCTGGTTATACGAATCCGGCTGGTTTATCGGAAACGACTCCGGTGTCGGGCATCTCGCATCGAATCTGCGCATTCCGACCATCAGCCTGTTCCGGCGGCGCCGCGTATCTGAACGCTGGCGCCCGGCGTGGGGAACGGTCAACGTCGTTTTACCCTGGCAATGGGTTCCCACCGCGCGGCTCAAGGAGAAATTCTGGCGCCAGACGCTGACGTGCGCACGCGTATTGTCCACGTTTCAGCGCATGGTTCAGGATGACCGGAACACCGCGAAATCTGGCTCACGTCCGCTATGAAACGAATTTGCCATGCTGAAACCGCGAAACATAGCGTGACTGTCGAAGCCGCGCTGTACGAACGCCGCTCGCGCTCCATCGGCGGCGGCCCCGGCTGGCTGGCGCATCAAGGATTTCTCTCGCTCGCGGAAAATTTCACAACCGGTTATCGGAATTCAAATTGCTTTACGCTCGCTCGATGAGGCCAGAAACCAAAACGGTGTTTTTGCATACCGGATACAGAACGGCGGGCACATGGCTATGGTCGTGTTTTCGCCGCCTCAACGAAGTCACTGCGTACTACGAACCGTTGCACGAGATGTTGTCGACAATCGATTCGGCAAAGCTGGCTACCAGTACGGCAGACAGTTGGCGTTCGGGTCATCCGAAACTGGAGAAACCGTACTTCGCGGAATTCGCGCATCTGCTTGAACCGAGTGGACAAGGTATCTCCGGCTACGAGGAGCGTTTTTCAATCGATCGCTTCTCGGGGCAGACTCCCGACGGAGCCGGCCAGCTTCAAGCCTACCTATGTAAGCTGATAAGCGCCGCTCACGAGCGAGGCGGCGTGCCGGTCTTCAAGTTCTGCCGATCGCTGGGCCGGCTTCCATGGTTTCGCAGTACCTTCCCGGACGCCGTTCACATCGTGGTTGAGAAGAACCCCATTTCCCAGTGGCGGTCTTGCTGGGATCTGCTCGCCACTCACGGAAACCCGCATTTCGTGGCCGTCCCGTTTGCCGTGCTGGCATTGAACAGAGATACGCCAGTGGTCGAGCAAATGCTCGAAGGACTGCATATCGATTTGCCGCGGATAT
This sequence comes from Paraburkholderia susongensis, assembly GCF_900177725.1. Classification (GTDB taxonomy): domain Bacteria; phylum Pseudomonadota; class Gammaproteobacteria; order Burkholderiales; family Burkholderiaceae; genus Paraburkholderia; species Paraburkholderia susongensis. The sequence continues at coordinate 652,801 of NZ_FXAT01000002.1, forward strand.
CGCGAGAATCAACGGAAAAGCCGTTTGGAGCATGCCTTGATTTTTTCAAGCAACATGTGATGAATGTTGCACCCGCCGATGCATATCGCGCTTTTCTCGCACACTGGCTCCTCGCTTCACAGCATGCAACGACTCATGCAGATGCGATCTTCGATTGCGATCTCGCCGCTCGGTCACCCGCCTATACGCGAGCCGCTGAACGCTGGGTAGCCGATCTGACGGGACTCGAGCCGTCGTTCGGAAGCGCGCGCCAAACGTGTGAGGACAATCGTCACTGCGGATTCGAAGCGCCGGAAGGATTGGAGATTCACCTTGAAGCCGTAGATCTCGGCAAGGAGATGGTGCGAGGCGGCGCCGTTCATCCCGATACATTTGCGCTGTGGACCAGCAAGCTCGCTCAGGCCACGCAAGTGCTGGCCTTCGGCGCCCAGGCGAACTGGCCGCAGACGTGGACTCCTCTTCATCGGGCTACACGTATCGTGGATATTGCGCTGATCGACGGTGCGGGAGTCGACACGGTGCTGGCAGGCGAACTCGCGGCAACACGAGCGGCTTTAGGAGAAGCGCGGCAACAACTTGCCCGCCTGCAGCGTTCACCGTTCCGGCGCCTGACTGAGTCAGTGCGCGGGTTGTACTCGCCGAAACGTTCCGCCCGTTCTTTCGCCGACGGATGAGGAAAGCGGGCACACCATGACGCGTGACACCAGCCCGCTGTCGTACCTGTCACTGGACTCGCCGTGGCGCCCCGAACATCCGCGACAGGACCCGCGCCAATTCCTTGACGACCGCGTCCGCAGTCGGCCGGTGAAGCAGTGCGACGTCCATCGTATCGATCGAAGGCAAGCCGCTTTTTTTCGTCAAGACGATATGATCGGCCGTGACCGAACGCGCAGGCAGCAGACTGATGCCGAGCCCGTCGGCCACCGCCGCCTGGATGCCGCTCAGGCTCGAACTGATGAAGCTCATGCGCCAGCGGCGTCCGAGTCCTTCGATCGCATTCGTCATGTCGTCGCGATATAGTCCGCGCGGCGGGAACGCAATCAGCGGAATCGGATCGAGGTGGAAAGATGGATTCTTCGCGCTGTCGATCCAGCGCAGTTGCTCCGGCCAGCATGCCACCGCCTCGCGGCTGTTGCGCCGGTGCTTCACGATCACGAGGTCGAGATCGCCGCGATCGTAGCTGCTGGCGACATCGCGGCTCAAACCGCTCATCACCTCGAGCTTCACTTGCGGATGCTTTCGATTGAACGCCGCGAGCATATGCGTGGTGGGCCCGCCAACGAAATCCTCGGGCACGCCCAGGCGCACCGTCAAACCCACCGTTGCTCCCGCCAATGCTTCGAGCATCTCGTCGTTGAGGGCCAGCATGCGCCGCGCGTAGGCCAGCAGCGTCTCACCCGCATCGGTCGGGCGCACGTCGCGGCTGCCTCGTTCGAGCAGCTTGTGCCCTGCCAGCTCCTCGAGGCGTCGCACTTTCTGGCTGACCGTCGACTGCGTCGAATGCAGCCGCGCCGATGCCGCCGTGAACGAGCCGCAATCCGCCACCATGACGATTGCCCGCAGCAGATCCAGATCGAACAGCGGCCTATTCATTTTCACGCCCCCTCTCATCGGACTATTTGAATATCGAATGCGGATACCGCGTTCTATCACGCCGCATCGAGGAGGGCAATGGCGGTCCACGCCGTGCTGCGGACCATCGGCGGCGCGAGGGCGACGCATGGGCCGCAGCCGGCGTCACCCGCTCGACATGCGGGCGACGCCGTGGCTCAACAGTCGCTATTAAGCGCGGCGCGTCTGCGGCGCACCGAGCGTGAGCTTCATCTGACGGTTGACGTCCTTGTAGAGCAGATAGCGGAAGCGCGAAGGGCCGCCCGCGTAGCAGGCCTGCGGGCAGAACGCGCGCAACCACATGAAATCGCCGGCTTCCACTTCGACCCAGTCCTGGTTCAGCCGGTAGACGGCCTTGCCTTCGAGCACATAGAGGCCGTGCTCCATCACATGCGTTTCCGCGAACGGGATCACGCCGCCGGGTTGGAACGTGACGATGTTGACGTGCATGTCGTGACGCATATCGGCGGTATCGACGAAGCGCGTCGTGACCCAGCGCCCTTCGGTGCCGGGCATCGGAATCGGCTCGACGTCCTGTTCGTTCTTCACGAACGGTTCGGGCTGCGGCAGGCCATCCACTGCTTCGTAGTGCTTGCGGACCCAGTGGAAACGCGCGCAGTCGGCGCCGCGATTGCGCAGCGACCAGTTCGTGCGCGGCGGAATGAACGCGTAGCCGCCCGGCACGAGCTTGTGTTCAACGCCTTCGAGCGTCAGCGCGATTTCCCCTTCGACCACGAAGAGGACACCCTCCGCATGCTCGTCCAGCTCGGGGCGCTCACTGCCGCCGCCCGGGCCCACTTCCATGATGTACTGCGAGAACGTTTCGGCGAAGCCCGATAGCGGACGCGCCAGCACCCACAGGCGCGTGTTGTCCCAGAACGGCAGATGGCTCGTCACAATGTCACGCAACACGCCTTTGGGAATGACCGCATAGGCTTCGGTGAACATGGCGCGATCGGTCAGCAATTCGGTCTGGGCCGGATGGCCGCCGTGTGGCGCATAGTAAGGGGTCGATGACACTCGGACGCTCCGTGAGGGTTGATGTCGCGATTTCAGAAACGAGGCCGCGTACGGCGGCTCCCGGGATAATCAGCCGCGCGGGCCGTTTGTGGTATTTGCGGCCTTTGCGGTTTCGGTGTCGAAGTGCAGGCGGGCCGGGTCGCCCCAGAACTGCCCGTGTCGGACGATGGCCCGCTCGGCGGGAACGGCCGCGACAGCGGCGGCGGCGTTCTCAGCCTTCAGGATGACGAACGATGCCTCGTTGCCCGCCTTCAGGCCATAGTCGTGCTTGCCGATCACGGCCGCGCCGGCTGTGCTCACCATGTCCAGCGCGACCAGCAGTGCTTCGTCGGTATAGAACCCGGAGCGGTAGCCGATCAGCATGGCCCGCTGGAGCATGTCGCCGTTTCCGTACGGCCACCAGGCGTCCTGAATGTTGTCGTTGCCGCTGAAGACGCGCACACCCGCCGCACGCAGTTGCAGAATCGGCGGAAAGGCCCGGTCTCCGGGAGCGTTCGTCATGATCGATACGTCTGCTTTCGCGAGCACATCCGCGACGCGCTCGACCTGCGCGGCTTCGACATCGCCCAATGCATAGGCGTGGCTGACCGACACCCTGCCCTGCAAGCCGCACGCGCGGGTGCGCTCGGCAATGCGATGCAGCTGGCCGATGCCTTGCTCGCCCGGCTCATGCAAATGAATGTCGATCTTCACGCCGTATTTCTGCGCAATGCCGAAGATGATGTCGAGCTGACCTTGCGCGTCGCCGTCGAGGGTGGTCGGGTCGATGCCGCCTACGGCTTCCACGCCTTCGCGCGCCGCCGCGCCGAGGACATCGGCGGTGCCCGGACACGAGATGACGCCAGCCTGCGGAAATGCGACGAGTTCGATGTCGACGATGCCGCGCCACTTCTCGCGCGCTTCCATCACGGCATGAAGATGAGTCAGACCGGTCGTCGCGTCCACGTCGACGTGGCTTCTCATCGCCATCGTGCCGAACGATGCGGCCTGACGGATCAGCGCATCGGCGCGCACCGCCACGGGCAATGCGTTCGCGAGCGCCTGTTTCTCGTCGGCAAGGCGTTCGCGCAGCGTCGCGGCAGCGCGATGAGGGCGCCAGCGGTCGCCCACGAAGCTCTTGTCGAGATGGATATGTCCATCGACCCACCCCGGCAGCACGAGATGCCCTTTCAGGTCGACGACCTCGGCGCTGCCGCTCTCAGGACGCTCGGCGCCGACGCTGACGAAGCGGCCATCGCGTACCGCGAGATTCAGGGGTTTGCCGTCAACGCCCACGGCGTTGACGAATACGCGGTCGATCATGACTGTGCCTCGGCGAATCGGAGGCCACTGGACGCGTCTTTATTGACGTTGTGCTCGCCGCGCCGCGTGGCCGTATGGGATAGATGCCGACACCATATCGCACGCCCGAGTCATCGACAAATTAAATGTTGAAATGCATGTCATTCATTTTATTGATACTTTGCTAGCGGCCGGGCGCGCGCCGCCGCGTCTTCATGAACTCGACGAAGCGCAGCGCGGACGCGCCTATACGCGCTACATGCGCGAGCGGCACCCACAGAGTTTCGCGCACGACACTGTCGAGATCGCCGGCGCGGGGCACGACGCCGACGCGATGTTCGGCTCGCCGGCCGGCCTCGCGGAACTATTCGGCAAGACTTGAGACAGACGGGCCCAAAGTGGGGCCCGAGGCGGATTCGAAACAGGTCATTCTCCGCTTCTGGCCGCGTTCGGCCTGCGCCCTGATCACACCTTATTCACCCCGCCGCAGCCGAACCACCCGCGCACGGGTTTCGCGGCAGGCACCCACTTCGCGCAAGCCTGGAAAGCCAGCAACGCGCCGCCCACGGCAAACAGGATCGGAATCAGAAACTCCTGGCTCACGCGCGTAAACTCAAACGCGAGCACGACAGCGGTAATCGGCATCTGCATCGAAGCAGCGAGAAATGCCGTCGCACCAACCACCGCAAATGCCCCTGGCGAAGCACCCGGCCACACGAGAGTCCATAGTCCGCCGAGCACGATCGCCAGCAGCGCGCCATTCGCGAATCCCGGCGTCAGCAGCCCGCCTTCGGCGCCCGCACGCAGGCTGCTTGCGGTAATCGCGACCCGCAGCACCAGCAGCGTCGCCGCAAGGCTGATGCTCAATCCGCCGTCGAAGGCGAGACTCGCCGGACCCTTGCCGTTGCCGAGCAGTTGCGGGAAATACATCGCCAGCATGCCGATCATCGCGAAGTTCAGCAGCGACAACACCGGCAGGCGCCAGTCCTTCGGCGCGGCGGCGCGCGAGCGTTTCGTCAGTTCTACGAACCACCAGGCCACCGCGCCGAAAACCGGACCGCATACGATCGACCACACCGTCAGCGAGGCATTCAGCGTCATGGCCGGCGTCAGATACTGGAACTCGTTGCCGAGTCCCAACCGGGCGACCAGCGCGGCCACCGTCGACGTCACGACAGCCGGCACCAGCACGGACCAGCCGAACGTGCCCAGCAGCACTTCGAGCACGAACACCGCGCCGCCGAGCGGCACGTTGTAGACCGCGGCGAGACCCGCACCCGCGCCGCACGCCACCATGATCCGGCTCTGCGCGACCGACAGCCCCGCGCGGCGCGACAGCCAGCCTGCCAGCGCCGAGCCGATTTCGCGCGGTGCGACCTCGCGGCCGAGCGGTGAGCCCAACGCAACCGTCACGATCTGCAGCAGCGCGTGGATCGTGGTGCTCATCAAAGGCATCTGCGGATCGTCGGATTTGAGCGCCGCGCGGATGCTCACGAGCGGCCGTCCATAACGGTACAGCGCCCACCAACCGAGTCCGGCCACGAGCCCGCACAGCGTGAGAACCATCGCGCGACGCTGCGGCGACGCGTCGCTCACACCGTCGAGAAAGCTCGCAGCGCTGACCACGTGCGAGACGCTGTAACCGTAGGCGACATGTTGAATGCCATGCAGCAGCAACGCGAGCAGCATGCCGCCGATGCCGGCACCGAGACCCGTAAGCAACGTAACGGCGGCGACTGCCATGAATGGGCTGTGTGCGCGGCGCACAGGCACCGGAGAAGTTGCGTTGACTGACATGAGGGATGCTCGGCAAGAGGACATGAAACGGATGGCGGTCATCTTATTGCGCGGCGCACCATGAATCAAATTGATTTTTCTCTTATATTGATGCTCATTTTGCATATATACCGTGCGACTTCGATGCACACAAACGATTCGCGACACCAGCAACTGCCCACGCGCAGATACAGGCACACAGCGGTAACAGTACGGCAAGTCAACCGTGCAATTCCGCGCTTTATAGCCGTGCTTTAAATCCAATGAATATTACAAATAACAAACTAATTTAATAACATTATCAATACGATAATTACATTTAACCAACATAAAACACGTATTGCGGATTCAGCATGAAATTTGCTCTCCGGATTAACACGGATAAAAGCAGGTTCAACCATGCAAGCGCTTAACGCTCGGCGTACACTCGCCGCAGGTATTGGCAGCAAGGCGCAAGGGGCAAAGGCAACGAAGCCGCCCGCCGTCAGTCGCGGGCTTGTGGAGACTCAGGAGAACAATCAATGAGCTGGACTCGGGAACAGAGAAACGTCACGATCGCCGCCTATCTGGGCTGGACACTCGACGCATTCGATTTCTTTCTGATGGTGTTCGTATTGAAAGATATCGCGCAGGAATTCGGTACGGACATTCCGTCAGTTGCGTTTGCGATCATGCTGACCTTGATGATGCGTCCGCTCGGCGCATTGATTTTCGGCTGGCTCGCGGACAAATACGGCCGCCGTCCCACGCTGATGATCAACATCGCGTGCTTCTCGCTGCTCGAACTGCTGTCCGGTCTCTCGCCGAATCTGATGACCCTGCTCGTGCTGCGCGCGCTGTTCGGTATCGCGATGGGCGGCGAATGGGGCGTCGGCGGCGCGCTGACGATGGAAACCGTGCCGCCGAAATCGCGCGGCATCGTCTCGGGTCTCCTGCAGGCCGGTTATCCGAGCGGCTTTCTGCTCGCCTCGATCGTGTTCGGCGTGTTCTATCAATACATCGGCTGGCGCGGCATGTTCTTCGTCGGCGTGGTGCCCGCGCTGCTCGTGCTCTATATCCGCGCGCACGTGCCGGAATCCCCGGCATTCAAGACGCTCGAAAAGAAGGTGCGTCCCGGCCTCATCGCGACGCTCAAGCAGAACGTCGGCCTGTCGATCTACGCGATCATTCTCATGACCGCGTTCAACTTCTTCTCGCACGGCTCGCAGGATCTCTATCCGACCTTCCTGCGCGTGCAGCGTCAGTTCGATGCGCACACGGTGTCGTGGATCACGATCACGCTGAACATCGGCGCGATCTGCGGGGGCCTCTTCTTCGGCTGGCTGTCGGAGAAGATCGGCCGCAAGCGCACGATCTTCATCGCCGCGGTGATCGCGTTGCCGGTGCTGCCGCTGTGGGCTTTCTCGACCACACCGATGCTGCTCGCGCTCGGCGCATTCCTGATGCAGATCTCCGTGCAAGGCGCATGGGGCGTGATTCCGGTGCACCTGAACGAAATCTCGCCTGATGAAATCCGCGCGACCTTCCCCGGTCTCGTGTATCAGCTCGGCAATCTGATCTCGTCGGTCAACGGTCCGATGCAGGCGAAAATCGCCGAACTGCACGGCAACAACTATGCGCTCGTGATGGCGGTCGTGATCGGCATCGTCGCGGTCGTGATCTGCGCGCTGATTCCGTTCAGCCGCGAGCGCCGCGGCATCGACATGATCCAGTCCGCACGTGACGTCGGCACGCCCTCTGTAGGCAGCGCGGCGGGAGGACAGGTCTAGGAACGCCATTCGTTCGAACTGGACAGCTATCGTGCCGGCGCATTAACGGGCACGTTGGCCGGCACATTAGCGGGCGCAATAGCCTCGAAGACGGTTCGAACCGCCACGGCGCCAACACGCGCCGGGCGTGAAAAGTTCAGGCACGAAGCCCGATACATTGCAGGCGATACGAGGCCGTTCCGATTCGATCGGAACGGCCTCTTTGTTTTCCGCGCGACATGACTCGCCGCGCGCGGAAAAGAGCGCTTTCGTCTGATCTTCTAGAGGAGTTAGTCGAGCCGGACACCTTGATCGCAGCGGCCATCCTTCTTTATCCTGAAAAACGGTTGTTTCAAATATCGATTTGAATCGCTTGTTTGCGAGCCGGCAGCGCCGGCCACTGGGAGACGCAACATGGCAGTTCGCGCAACAGGCCGGCATGCCGGCGACACCAAGTCACGCATTCTCGACACCGCGGAGACGCTCTTCATCGAATGCGGCTATGAAGCGATGTCGCTGCGCCAGATCACTTCGCGCGCCGAAGTCAATCTCGCGGCGGTCAACTATCACTTCGGCAGCAAGGAATCGCTGATTCATTCGATGCTTTCGCGCCGTCTCGACCGGCTCAACGAGGAGCGGCTCAAGCTGCTCGACCGCTTCGACAGAATGCTCGGCGCGCGCCTGACCTGCGAGCACGTGCTCGGCGCGATGTTCATTCCGGCGCTGCGTTTGTCGCGCGATCCGCGCGTCGGCGGCAAGGCGTTTTTGCGCCTGCTCGGCCGTGCCTATACCGATCCGTCGGCGTTCATTCGCGACTTTCTGAACCAGCATTACGAATCGGTGGCCGTGCGCTTTTTCGATGCGTTCCAGCGCGCGCTGCCGCATCTGCCGCGCGAAGAACTCGGCTGGCGGCTACACTTCGCGATCGGCGCGCTGTCGGGTGTGCTCGCGGGCACCGACACCGACAGCCTCATTTCCGAGTTCTCGCAGGGCAAGTCGATGAACGACCTGCAACTGATCGCGCGCCTCGCCTCGCTGATGGTCGCCGCGCTCAAGGCGCCGCTGCCGGACAGTTCGCAACTGGCGATGTTCGCCGCGGTGCTCGGCGATGCGGCCGAAGGTGGTGTGGTCGAAGGTGGTGCGGCGGAAGGCGATGCAGCCACTGGTGAACGCCGGGAGGGCAACCCCGAGCCAGCGCCCGCATCGTTGCGGCCTATGCTGCACGGTACCGCGTAAAAGCGCGGCGCCAGCGCGAATCGAAACATCGAACACATCGGCGGGGGCTGCGCCGGCATACGCCACCGCGAGCAAAGCAGCGGACGTTGGCAAGCAGACCGAAGCATCGGTGCAATGAAAAAACTTCCCCCCGCGAAGGCTGGGAAATCGGACAATTCCGCGGCAATTCCTGCATCGAGGACCGCCACAGACCATCACGGCAAAGCGCACCCGATACGTCCAACTCAAGGCACACTGACACACGTTCGGCGTCCCTGAAAAGAGGCTTGCAGCCGGACTCCCCTGAGGGGACTTCCGGCGGCCGTGTCCCCCAAGGGGGACGTCCTTCGGGTGTCCAGCGGAGTAATCAACGACATGAACGACTCCTACCTGAAGTTCGTCAACTCGCCGTTCGGCGCGCGCCTCGCGCGCTCGCTCGGTCTGCCGAAGCCCGAGGTGCTGCGGCGCTATCGCGGGGACCGGCCCGAGTTCGACGGTCTGATCGCGATCGGCGCGGGCCACGAGCCGCGCCTGTTCGACGCGCTCGCGAAGCTGGTCGCGAGTATCGGCATGACGAGCGTCGCGCACGAAAGCGCCGGACTGTGGGTACCGCTCGCCAACCGCCACGGTCTGATGACCGGGCGCTTCGAAGCGGCTGAAGCCGGCTCGTCCGGCAAGCTCGCCGCGCTGCTGTTCGACGCGAGCGGAATCGAAGACAGCAGCCATCTCGAACCGCTCTACGGCTTCTTTCACGACACGCTGCGCTCGCTCGGCCAATGCGGGCGCATCGTCGTGCTGGGCCGGCCGCCCGAGGCATGCGCAAGCTCGCGCCAGTGGACCGCGCAGCGCGCGCTCGAAGGCCTGACGCGTTCGCTCGGCAAGGAAGCGCGGCGCGGCATCACGGCGAATCTGGTGTATGTGGAGGAAGGCGCGGAAAGCACCGAAAGCGGCATCGACGCGACGCTGCGTTTCTTCCTGTCGCCACGCTCGGCCTATGTGTCGGGTCAGGTGGTGCGTATCGTACAAAGCAGCGCCCAAAGCGGCACACAAGGCGGCGCGGGCGGCGCTCACGTTGGCGGCGGCACGAGCGCCCTCGCCGTCGACTGGGCGCAACCGCTCGCCGGCCGCCGCGCGCTCGTGACCGGCGCCGCGCGCGGCATTGGCGCGGCGATCGCGAGCGTGCTCGCAGCCGAAGGCGCGCACGTGATCGGCCTCGACATGCCGTCCGCGCGCGACGCGCTCGCCGCGACCCTGCGCCCGCTCAACGGCACCGCGCTCGCGTTCGACATCGCCGCACCCGAAGCGCCCGCGCAGATCGCTGCCGCGCTCGACGAGCAAGGCGTCGACATCGTCGTGCACAACGCCGGCATCACGAAGGACAAAACCATCGCGAAGATGAGCGAGGCCGCGTGGCAAAGCGTGCTCGACATCAACCTCGGCGCGCAGGAGCGCATCGACGACGCGCTGCTCGCGGGCGGCATCCTGCGCGACCGCGGACGCATCGTCGCGGTGTCGTCGATCAGCGGTATCGCGGGCAATCTGGGGCAGACCAACTACGCGACCTCGAAGGCCGGGGTGATCGGCCGCGTGCAGAGCATGGCGCCGCGGTTGCGCGCGCGCGGCATCACGATCAACGCGGTCGCGCCGGGCTTCATCGAAACGCAGATGACCGCGAAGATTCCGCTCACGATCCGCGAGGCCGGCCGCCGCATGAACTCGATGAGCCAGGGCGGCCAGCCGGTCGACGTCGCGCAGACCATCGCATGGCTCGCGCAGCCGGGCTCGGCGGGCATCAGCGGCCAGGTCGTGCGCGTGTGCGGTCAAAGCCTGATTGGAGCATGAGCATGCGCGAGCCGGATGATCCGTTCGGGAACCGTCATGCCGCCTCCGCGCGAGGCGACGGCGCGCGGCCGAAAACCGTCATCGTCGAAACGCTGCCGGCGCCCGCGAAGCTCTATGCGCGCGCGTTGCCGGGCATCGTCAAGCGCGGCCGCCACACGCACTCGACGCAACTGCCGGCGCTGCGGCTCGTGCGCCCCGCCATCGCGCTCGACCCCGGTCCCGTGTGGCGCTATGCGCGCGTGTGCGGCTTCATCCCCGAGCATGGCGTGCCGCTCACCTATCCGCATCTGCTCGCGTTTCCGCTGCATCTGCTGATGCTGACCGACCCCGCGTTTCCATGGCCCGCGCTCGGGCTCGTGCATCTCGCCAATCACGTGCGGCTGCGCCGCCCGCTCGCGTACAAGGACCTGCTGCGCATCGAGGTGGAATTCGGCGCGCTGCTGCGCCACGACAAGGGCCAGGCGTTCGTCGTGCATACGCGCATCTACCGGCGCGGCGAAGCGGTATGGGACGGCGACAGCATTTATCTGAAGCGTGCGGTGCCGGCGACCGGTCATCCGCTCGAATCGCTCGCGCCCGGCCCCGATGCGCTGCAACGCATCGCGCGCTGGCAGCTCGCGCCGCAATTGGGCCGCGACTACGCGGGCGTGTCCGGCGACTACAACCCGATTCACCTCGCCGCGCTATCGGCCAAGGCGTTCGGCTTTCCGCGCGCGATCGCGCATGGCATGTGGACGCTCGCGCGCGCCGTGTCTTCGTTGCAGCCGCCGAAGCCGCTCGCCGAAGCGACGCTAGCCGCCGAATTCAAGGTGCCGATGCTGCTGCCAGGCGAAGCGTCGTTGTGGAGCGCGTCGCCGTCGCTGATCGAGCGCGATTTCGAGGTACGCGACATGGCTGGTGAAAAGCCGCATTTGCGCGCACGCATGCAGTGGCGACTGCAATGAGCCACGGCAACACCATTCGCCCCTCCCTTCACCCGGCCACGACCTCAAGGAGCCGAGCATGCCCCACCCGCAACCCGCCGTGCGCCGCGTCGCCATCGTCGGGGGCAACCGGATTCCGTTTGCCCGCTCGAACACCGCGTACGCGAGCGCATCGAATCAGGACATGCTGAGCTTCGCGCTGCAAGGCCTGATCGACCGCTACGGCCTGCATGGCGTGCGTCTCGGCGAAGTCGCGGCGGGCGCGGTCATCAAGCATTCTCGCGATTTCAACCTGACGCGCGAAGCCGTGCTCTCCACCACGCTCGCGAAGGAGACGCCCGCCTACGACGTGCAGCAGGCATGCGGCACCGGCCTCGAAGCGGCGATCCTCGTCGCCAGCAAGATCGCGCTCGGGCAGATCGACGCGGGCATCGCGGGCGGCGTCGATACCACGTCCGACGCGCCGATCGGCGTCAACGAGCGCATGCGCCAGATCCTGCTCGAAGCGAATCGCGGCAAAACAGCCGGGCAGCGCCTCGGCGCGCTCAGCAAACTGCGGCCCGGCATGTTCTTCAAGCCGCTCCTGCCGCGCAACGTCGAGCCGCGCACGGGCCTCTCGATGGGCGAGCATTGCGAGCTGATGGCAAAACGCTGGAACATCTCGCGCGAGGCGCAGGACGTGCTCGCCTGCGAGAGCCATCGCAAGCTCGCGCACGCGTATGAGCGTGGCTTCGTCAATGACCTGATGACGCCGTATCGCGGCCTCGCACGCGACAACAATCTGCGCACCGATCTCACGCTCGAAAAGCTCGCGAATCTGCGGCCCGTGTTCGATCGCGACGCCGGCACGCTGACGGCCGGCAATTCGACGCCGCTCACCGACGGCGCATCGGCGGTGCTGCTCGCGAGCGAAGCGTGGGCGGCCGAGCGCGGGCTGCCGGTGCTCGCGTATCTGAGCTGGTCGGAGACGGCCGCCGTCGACTTTTTCGACAAAAAGGAAGGCCTGCTGATGGCGCCCGCATACGCGGTGCCGCGCATGCTCGCGCGCGCCGGTCTGACGTTGCAGGACTTCGATCTGTATGAAATCCACGAAGCGTTCGCGGCCCAGGTGTTGTGCACGCTCGCGGCATGGCAGGATGACGAATATTGCCGCACGCAGCTCGGGTTGCCGGGCGCGCTCGGCGCGATCGACCGCGCGAAGCTCAACGTGAACGGCGGCTCGCTCGCGACCGGCCATCCGTTCGCGGCGACGGGCGGGCGCATCGTCGCCGCGCTCGCGAAGATGCTCGCGCAGCTCGACAAACCGGCCGGCACCGCGCGCGGGCTGATCTCGATCTGCGCGGCGGGCGGCCAAGGCGTGGTCGCGATTCTGGAACGCTAGCGCTGCATTGCCCGCTTCGCCGCGCCGCGCGCGCTCCCCAAAGGGAGACCTCAGGGAAACCTCAGGGAAACGGACGGGAAACCACCGGGATACCAACAGAGGAAGCCACGGCTTTAAGGAGACGACCGATGACCCAGCCTACCCAAGCCCCGCCCCCGGCCGCCGCCGGCCCCGCCTCACCGCGCGCGCCCAACACCGACGGCATCTGGTACGCGTCGTATCCAGCGGACGTGCCGCGCGACATCGACGTCACGCAATACGAGTCGCTCGGCCAGTTCTTCGACGAGTGCGTCGCGCAGTTCCGCGAGCGCGTCGCATACGTGAGCGTCGGCGCGAATCTGACGTATGGCGAGCTCGGCCGCAAGGCGAGCGCGTTCGCCGCGTATCTGCAAAGCATCGGCGTGAAGCCGGGTGAGCGCGTCGCGATCATGCTGCCGAACACGTTTCAGTATCCGGTGACCCTCTTCGGCACGATCAAGGCGGGCGGCGTGGTCGTCAACGTGAATCCGCTCTATACGGTGCGCGAACTCGCGCATCAACTGAAGGACAGCGGCGCGCAAACCATCGTCGTGTTCGAGAACTTCGCGAAGACGCTCGAAGACGCGCTGCCGGGCACGAAAGTGCGCAACGTCATCGTCACGGGGCTCGGCGATCTGCTCGCCGACGGTCTCAATCTGAAGGGACATCTGCTCAATTTCGTGCTGCGCCACGTGAAGAAGATGGTGCCCGCCTACAGGCTGCCGCAAGCGGTGCCGCTGCTCAAGGCGCTCGCGGCCGGCTACGCGCGCCCGTTCTCGCCCGTGCGCGCGACTCACGAAGACATCGCGCTCCTGCAATACACGGGCGGCACCACCGGCGTCGCGAAAGGCGCGATGCTCACGCACCGGAACATCATCGCGAATCTGCTGCAGGCGAAGGCGTGGGCCGCGGGGCAGTTGAGCGGCGAAGCCGAGACGGTGCTCACGCCGCTGCCGCTCTATCACATCTATTCGCTCACCGTGAACGCGCTGATTTTCATGGGGCTCGGCGGGCGCAACATCCTGATCGCGAATCCGCGCGACATGAAACGCGTGATGATGATCATTCGTCACGAGAAGTTCACCGGCATGACCGCGGTCAACACGCTCTACAACGCGTTTCTCGACAACGAGGAATTCCGCAGGCGCGACTTCTCGGATCTCAAGCTCGCGATGGCGGGCGGCATGGCGACACAGAAAGCGGTTGCCGATCGCTTCAAGGCCGTGACCGGCAAGCCGATCATCGAAGGCTACGGGCTCACCGAGTGCTCGCCGATCGTCTCGATGAACCCGGTCGATCTGACCAACCTGCGCGACTTCGAAGGCTCGATCGGCCTGCCCGCGCCGTCCACGCACGTGCGCTTCAGGAAGGACGACGGCAGTTGGGCCAGCATCGGCGAAGCGGGCGAGCTGTGCGTGAAGGGCCCGCAGGTGATGAAGGGCTACTGGAACCGCCCCGAGGAAACCGCGAAGGTGCTCGACGACGATGGCTGGCTCGCGACCGGCGACATCGGCGTGATGGATTCGCGCGGCTTCATCCGCCTGATCGACCGCAAGAAGGACATGATCCTCGTGTCGGGCTTCAACGTCTATCCGAACGAAATCGAGGACGTGATCGCCGCGCATCCGGAGGTGCGCGAAGTCGCGGCGATCGGCGTGCCCGATCCGGCGCAGGGGGAGCGCGTGAAGGTGTTCATCGTGCGGCGCAATCAAACCTTGACTGCGGAACAGGTAATCGCGTATTGCCGCAAGAATCTGACCGCCTACAAAGTGCCGAAGCTCGTCGAGTTCCGCGACGAGCTGCCGCAAACCAACGTCGGCAAGATTCTGCGCCGGGCGTTGCGCGACGAGGAACTCGCGAAGCAGAAGTCGGACTGATTGGAATACGCGTCGCGTTGGTGCGTTATTGCATTGTTGACCGTGTCACTTTCAGGAGAAATTCATGAAGCACCGCGTGTCCGCCCGTTCGTTGCGCCCGCGGGTTTCGCCGCACGCCGCCAGCGCTTCGCCGCGCGACGAAGCAGGCCCGCGCGGCGTGCCGACGCGCGGGCTGCCGGTTCGCAAGCTGGCCGCGATGGTGGCACATTCGTTGGCATATTCGTTGGCATATTCGTTGACACATTCGCTCATGCGTTCGCTGCTGGGCACGGCGATCGCCGCGGCCGCCCTGCTCGCCACGCCCGCTGCGTTCGCGCAAAACGACGACCACCCGCCGCCGCTCGACACCGTGAGCGCTGTCAAACCGCCCGCGACGCCGCTCGCGCAGGTCGGCAAGCTCACGCTCGATCAGCAGGTCAAATGGCTGCGCGCCGCGCAGCAGAGCGGCGCGATGGAAAAGCTCGACGACGCGCAACTGGTTGCGCTGTTCCAGTCGCTCGATCCGCTCGCGTTGCCGCGCTATATCAAGGAAGGGCCGAACGGCTATCCGTCATACGAGTTCACGATGTCGCGCTCGGAACGCATTCACGGCCAGTGGCCCGACAAGCCCGATCACATGCTCGTGCGGCTCGCGCACGATCCGCTGCGGATCTACGCGAAGTGGCTGCCCGACGGCGCGCACGCGGGCCAGGAAATCATCTACGACGAATCGAAGCGTAGCGACGAAATGTACGGCCACCTCGGCGGCATCATGAACGTGCTGCCGTTGTGGACTTCGCTGACGGGCACCCTCGCCCGCTCGCAATCGAATCATGTCGTGAGCGATCTCGGCACCCAGTACGTTGCGGACCAGTACCTCAGCGAGGGCAGGAAATACATCGAGTCAGGTTTGCCGCATTCGACCCAGATCGAAGTCAAAACGATCGACGGCGTGCGCGTCGTCGCATTCACGTTCGAAGCGCCGTCCGGGCAGCCGCAGTTCTATGCGAAGAAGGAAACGCTCGGGCTCGATCTGCGGCATCCGTTCTTCCGCACCGTCGAGTCTTACGACAACGACGGCAAGCCGTTCGAGAAGATCGTCTTCGAGAACATCACGCCGAAGACGTTCGACGATTCGACTTTCGATCCGAAGAACAAGGCTTACAGGTTCTAGCCTCACGCAATGCGCGCGATGCGCGGCGTGAGCGCGAAAGCCACGTGCGCAGGCTGCGCATGCGGCCCGGCGCGCTGCTCGTGACTCTCTTCGATGAAGCGTCCCGTGCGCATCGCGAGATGGCGCAGGATGAAGTAATCGGACGCGCGCGTGAAGCCGATCAGCGACGGCGCCGCGCGCGCGCTCGTGTCGCCGAGCAGCGGCGCGAGCGCAGAGAACCATAGCGCGCCGGCGTCGTCACCGGTTTCGAAGATGGGTAGCTTCAGGTGCGCGGCATAGCGTGCGAACGACGAGCCGCAGACCAGCGTGGAATCGGCGACCGCGAGCGTGCGCGCTTCGTTGCCGCGCGCGGCAGCCTGCGCGAGCCACGGCCATGCACCGCCCGCCATCGTCGACAGCCACGCGCCTGTAAGCATGAAAGTGCGCCGGTCCATGTTGCGTGTGCTCCCGGTCCGTTTCGGGTTTGCTTCGGGTTTGCTTCGGGTTTGCTTCGGGTTTGCTTCGGGTTTGCTTCGGGTTTGCTTCGGGTTTGCTTCGGGTTTGCTTCGGGTTCGCGTTGAATACCAGATCCGCTTTCGGTCCACCTTGCCGCACGCCAGCTTCCGATTGGGGCACGCAAACACGTTTCGGCAACGCTCAAGCACGCTACGCGCAGCGTCCCCACGCCCTCACGTGTACCCTCTCCGGTCGCGCCACGCCGCCGGCCAGATTCCCTGCTTACCCGGCGCGAGAATACCGTTCGGATCGAGCGTGTCCTTGATCGTTTCCGACAGCCGCAGCAACGCGCCATCGTTGAAACCGTACTGAGCCGCCGCGAAATCCATGTACGCGAGATGCGCGCGATATTCGCCATAACCGGCCGCGCGCGCATCGCTCATCAGTGAGCGCAGCAGCGCGCCGGCCTGCTCGGCCTCGCTCGCGTCGTCGCGATCGAAAATCGCCGCGAAGATGTGATGCAGATAACGCGCGCCCGCCGTAAAGCCGCCGTAATAGTCGAAGCCGTATTCCGCGGCGCGCGTCTTCACCATCGTGTATTGACGCATCGCGTCGCGCCCGGTCGCCGGACAGAGCGGCGCGAAGTCGACATGCGCGCCCGCGCCGCCGCGCCAGTCGAGCATGCGAAACGCGGTCATCGCGGGAATGCCGGCCATGTTGCGGTCGCCGCCGCCCGTCGGCTGGGCATTGCCGGCATAGCGCGCCGCCGACAGCCGCGCCTGCGGCACCCGCGCAAACGCGCGCTCGATGAGCGCATAACGCGCGTCGATCAGCTCGGGCGTACCGTACAGCGCGAAATGCAGATTCCAGCGCCCGACGCCGAGCTTGTCGAGCATCGCGGCCACCGCGCTCTCGGGCATCGCGCCTGCGCCCTCGTACCACTGCTGGCGCGCCGACAGGCTCGCCGCACGGCGCAAGCCGCCTTCGATCACCGCGTGGTTGCGGATCGTCTCGTCGAGCCGCAGCGGCCGCAGAATATCGACGATCGCTTCCAGATCGGCCTCGTGGCGAAACTGGATTTCGCCGAGCAGATACGCGGGCGGCGCGGGCATCAGCCAGACGCCGAGCTTCGTGACGATGCCGTAGTTCGACTGCATGAACATCGCATCGAACGACGGTCCGTAGCCGGGCTGGTACAGCTGCCACGCGGTGCCGATTTCGATGCCGCCCATGCCGGTGCGCAGCACGTCGCCGTTGGCGAGCACCACTTCCATGCCGCATTGCGCGGCCGCGTGGTCGCCGTAGTCGGTATAGCCGAAACCGCGCTCGAGTGTGTTGCCGACCACGCTGCCCCAGCCGGCCGCGGGCGGATCGATCCACAGTCTGTAACCTTTGTCGCGCAGATGCGCGTACAGATCGAAATAGCTGACGCCCGGTTCGACGAGCGCATAGGCGAGCGCTTCGTTGACTTCGAGGATGCGGTTCATCCGCTGCAGATCGAGCACGACTGAGCCGGTGAGACGCGGCGCCGCGCCGCCGTACGCGAAATTGCGCCCGGTCGACACGGTCCACAGCGGAATGCGGGATTGATTGGCGATGCGCAGCACCGCGCGAATCTCGTCGACCGAAGCGGGCAGCAACGCGGCGCTCGCGGCAAACGCGGCGCGCTCGCCGGGGGCGAACGGATCGCAATAGGCGGCGAGTCCGGCGTCCGAAGTCACGACGTGCGCGTCGCCGACGATCGCACGCCAGCCGGCGAGCGCGCGGTCGAACTGCGCGGCGGAAACGTTGGGCGGCAAGGTCTGGGGCAACGCGTGTCCTCCGGTGATGCGGGCGGGCGCTTACCGCGCGGCGACTACCGCTCGCTGCCTCTCGCCGCTCCCCGCTACTGCTCACCCTTCCAGGTCTCGGGCTTGCCGCCGAGCGCGCTGCACACGTCGATGGCCATGGTGCGCAGCTTGCCTTCCGCGATCGCGCCCGAAAGCGCGTAGCCCATGCCGTCGCTGACCCAGTAGAAGGTGCGCCGGTTGCCGTCGCGGAATAGCCGGAACGCGGTTTCGTCGCGTGCGATACCGGTCACATAGAGCGTAAGACGCGCGCCTGCCGAGTTCTCGTACATGAACTGCGCGGCCGGTCCCGCTTCACCGGGCAATAGCCGCCCGCCGACCAGTGAATAACCATACTCCTGCAACGACGGCACCGAAAGCGGCCGGTTCAGCCGCTTCGACAGCCAGTTGATCAGATGCTCCTCTTCGCTCGCGGCGACTTCCACCGGATGACGCTGCTCCGGCGTATACACCGCATACGCGACATCCGCGCGCTGCGCGAAGCCCGCCGGCCGGCCGCCGGGTTCGCCCCAGGCACCGGCCCAGGCACCGTCCGTCAGACGCGGCGCGAGCGGCCCGAAGGCGAGCGCGAGCCCCGCGCCAGCGGCGAGCCAGCAGGCCGCGAGGCCCGCCCGCTGCCACCACGGCCGCGGGCGGTGCACGAGGATGAAGGCCGGCTCCTTCGTTTCGGCCGGTTCAGCCGCTTCGGTGCGCCGATTGTCCCCGTGATTCGCGCCAGGGCCCGCGGCTGCATCGAGCCTCTCCTGCCCGTCATCTTCAGCGCGCCGCGACACCCGCGACACCCCGCACAGCGCACGCAACGCGGCTTTCTGCGCGCGCCACGCCGCCACGCGCTCCGCCGCCGGCGGATGCTGGTCCAGTTGCGTTTCGATTGCGGCGCGCTGCGCATCCGCCAATTCGCCATCCACATAGGCCGACAGCGTGCGCAGGTCGAGCCCTTCGGGCAGATCGGAATCGTAGTCGTCGTTGTTCATTATGGATTTCTCACCACTTTCAGCCGCGCGACCTTGTGCGCATCCTGCTCCGAACCGTGGTTCGGCCCCCCTGCAGGCCCCTGGGCGAGCAGCGCGCGCATGTGCTCGCGCGCCCGCGAAAGCCTCGACATCACCGTGCCGATCGGCACGCCCAACGCACTCGACGCCTCCTGATACGACAGTTCCTCGACGCACACGAGCAGCAGCACCTCACGCTGCTCGTGCGGCAGGCAATACAGCGCACGCTGCAGATCGCGCAGCACCAGACCGTCGACTTCGCCCTGCGGCGCTTCGAGATTGCGCCACGGCGCGCTTTCGTCGTCGACCGCGATCTCGCGGCGGCCGCGCAACTGATCGATGTAGAGATGCCGCAGGATCGTCAGCAGCCACGCGCGCATATTGCTGTTCGGCCGGAACGCCGACCAGCGCGCAAGCGCACGCTCCGCCGTATCCTGCACGAGATCGTCGGCCCAGGCGTGGTCGCCCGTCAGTGCGCGCGCGTAGCGGCGCAACTGCGGGAGCCACGCGATCACTTCCGCTTCGAATGTCACCCGGTGCGCAGCACTCAGTAGCCGCCGCCGCTGCTGTTGCCGCTCGAGCCCGACGCGGTGTTGTCGCCCGTCGACGTACAGCCGCCGCTCGTGAGCGTGCCGAAGGCGAGCGCGAGCAGCACGAAGAGCGCGGACAGAATACGGGATGCTTTCATCATGAGTCTCCTGACGATCACGCGGCGTGATCCTCGCCTGCGACCGGAGCGGCAAGCCGCGGAATGCGGCGTTGCCATACACGACTTAACGCCGGCCAAGCGCGGTTTATTCCACCGCGGACCACCGTTTGCCCAGCGCGCGCCGCGTCGTTTTGCGCGGCGCCCCTCTTCCTTTTTCGCCAGCCGTGCCGGCCATGCCTGGAGAGTCAGCAGGAAGGCGCCATCGGCCAGCAGATTCGTAACTCAACGTTACAGTGCGCCGTTATCGGATGCTTATGTGCGCACAAGCCGCTATAGTGGATGAAGTTCGCCCCGCCGACGCGTTCTGCCCCCGCATAGAATAGAAAGGGTAGAATCGCGGCGAACCACCGTCTATTTAACCTGAATTGTCCATGGCATCCGCAGAATCGCATCCGCAAAACGACTTCATGAACGCTGCGCGCAAGGAACGAAAGCGCGTCGAGATCTATCTCGTCAACGGCATTCGCCTGACAGGGTGCATCGAGTCGTTCGATCAGTATCTGGTGATGCTGCGCACGCCGGTTGGCCTGCAAGGCATCTACAAGCGCGCGATCTCCACGATCCAGCTCGACACCGGCACGCGGCCGGCACCGCGCGCGGGCCGCACCTCGCACGGCGAGCACGCCGGGCGCGGCCCGCATGGCCCGCGCGAGCATCGTGAGCCGCGCGAGGCGCGCGAATCGTATGGCGCACCGTCGTCGGATCGCCCCACGAACGAACGCGGTAGCGGCAACCCGGACGGCCCGGTGGTCGTGACGCGGCGCCGGCGTCTGTTCGGCACCGGCGGCGAAGGTGGCAATCACGGCGGCAACCACGGCGGCGCGAGCGGCCAGGGCGGCGGCAACGGCAGCAACGAATAAACGATTGTGGCAGCGTTCGGCTAGTCCGTGGACCGGCCAAGCCGCTGCAGGATTTTCTCCAGTTGCATCACCTGCTGCTCCGTCAGTTCGAACCTTCCTTTGACCGCCAGCACGCGGCGGCGCCAGTACACGGCGTCGAGCATGCGCAGCGCCGGTTGCTTCGTCGCCCAATCCAGGTGTTCCAATTCGGCTTCCACGATGTGCGATGCGAGCAGGCGCCGGGCATGCACAGGTTTTTTCCCGTTCATCTGGTTCGCTGTCTTGTAGTTGGGCGGAGTCTTCGTTCGCATCCCGCCCGGTGGTTGGCCTGATGATGCGCATGTTGTCCGCGTATGGATGGATGCGGCCCCGCGAATGCGTTTGCAGAATCTCGCAAGCGAGGACACACCGAGAACGAATCGATGGCGGCCGGTTTCAAACGGTTTCAAACGACACGTCGATGCCATCCCGGCAATCGCCATGCGCTATGCTGAATAGTCGACTCTCTACTTATGGAGCACGTCATGACCAGCAAGAGCCAGCATGCAACTCACCACGCGCGCACGCGTCGGGCGCCGGCCGAGTCTAGCGAGACCCGCCTCGACGAAGCGCTGATGGAAAGCTTTCCCGCCAGCGATCCGATCGCCGTCGACGTGACGCAGCCACATCGCGCGCGGGTGCGGAAAATCCAGCCGAAGAGCAAGAAGCGGCATTGAGACGGCCGGCGGCACGCCCGGCGCGACAGTGAAGCGCGTGCGGATTTCTCGTTCTGGAGCGCAGCGGCGTTGGCTTTAGCCGTTATGACTTGCGCAAAAACGTGGAATCGAAATGCCGTAAAACCTGGCTCAGTGCGGCGGCAAACCGCTTTCCAGTTCGCGCTGCAGCTCGCTCACCTGACGCTGCGCGGCGCGCAACCGGTCCTGCGCGGACTGCTTCTGCTGGGCCAGCGCGATCGCCTCGGCACGCCTCTGCTGCTGCTGGCTCGCGACGATGCTCTGCTGCTGATGCGCCACGTCGAGATCGGCCTGCAGGCGGCTCGCGCGTTCCTGCGACAGCGCGATCATGCGCTGCGTGAACGCCTTCTGCGCTTCGAGCTGCGTGCGGCGAATCTCGACATCCGAAAGCTGCACCGTCTGCCGCACGAAATCCTTGTAGATGAGTTCTGCGCGCGCCACGTCCTGTGTCTTGATCACGCGCCAGAAGTTCTTCTGCTGGAACAGCGCGACGTAGTAGGTCATCTCCTTGCCGTAGAACAGCAGGCTCGCGCCATACGAGCCGTTGTATGTCGTGCGCAATTCGCTCAGATCCGAGCCGCCGATCATCTGCTGCAATTCCGCCACATTCCCCGCGGCGGACTGCCGGCTTTCGTCCGGCGTCAATGCGGAGGTCTCCGCCTCGCCGGCCTGCGATGTGCCCGGCAACGCGGCGTTGCCCCCCGGCCGGGAAACGATCGCGCTCTTCGCGCCACTGTCCTGCGGAGCCTGAGCATTCACTCCCTGTGCGGCGCTCAACGCGATGAGGGCGGCTAGAGCCATCTCTCGCGGCTTCGACTTTCGGTCCATGTAACTCCTGCTGAATGGTTTTTGTTCTAGTGCAAACGGCGAATCGCTACTCGCCTTTGCGGGTTTCGGGCTCTTTACCGAAAACGAGCCGGTGGGAAGCGCCTCGCTCGGTCCAGGCATCAATGCGGCGCTCTCCTGTCAGTTGAACTGGCGCTTGCGGGAAGCGGGCGTATTGCGTGCCGATTAGAAGCTCCACTATCAAACGGTGCGCATGGTTTCGCGTATTCTGCGCTGACGATGCAAACGGCACCCCGCCCGCATCGTCCCGCATTGCGAAGGCCAGTGCTGCAAAAGCGCCAGCAATGCGCATAACGCCGCGCGACCACGATCGCGCCGTCTCTCATCAAGGAGGAAGGCAATGACGCAATTCACTCAACGCGCCCGCGCGATCGCGCTGCGCACCGCCCGACATGCCGCGCTCGCCGGCGCTCTGCTCGCGAGCGCCGTGACGGCCATGGCGCAAACCGATACGCCGGTCGGCACATGGCAAACGATCGACGATCACACCGGCCAGCCCAAGGCGCTCGTGCAGATCACCCAGGACGGCAGCGGCGAGTTGAGCGGCAAGGTCATCAAGGGGCTCGGCGCGAACGATCAACCCGATCGCCGCTGCACCCAATGCACCGACGCGCGCAAGGACCAACCGATTCTCGGCATGACCATCATCGACAGCATGAAGAAGGATGGCGACGCGTGGGATCACGGTCAGATCCTCGACCCGGAGAACGGCAAGGTCTATAAGTGCAAGATGCATCTCGAAGACGGTGGCAACAAGCTCGTGGTGCGCGGCTATATTGGCGTCGCGCTGCTGGGCCGCTCGCAGACGTGGGTTCGTCAGCAGTAAGGTGTGACGTGTGAGGCGCATCAGTCCCCTCGGCGTGTAGCTTGAACCGGCGCATAGCGCTACACCGATAGCGAGTTCCATACGGAGCAACCGCGCAGGATGAAAAGGAAACGGCCGGCGATGAACATCGCGCGGCCGTTTTCATTTGAAGCGAGCCGTTCCGAATGGCTAGGCCGCCTGCTTGAACGACGCCGCATAGGCGAACGGCGACGCTGGCGATGGCGCGGCCGTTGCCGGGTTGTACGCCCCCTGCGCAACCTGGACCACCGCGGCGGTTTTCTGTTGCGCACCCACGTGCGTGCGCATGCGCGCTTCCATCAATTGGCAAAGCTCTTCGCTCGCCGAGCCGAGCAACTGTTCCGTGACGCGCTTGAGCACGCCGGATTCGTACCATGATTTGAAGCGGCGGTGGCACGTCTGGTACGACGGGTATCTGCGCGGCATGGCGGACCACGTTGCGCCGCTATACATGACCCACATCACGCCGTTGAGCACCGCGCGCGTATTGGCAAGAGGCCGGCCGCGCAATTCGGCGCGCGGACGCAGTTCGGGCAGCAGCGGCGCGACACGCTGCCATTCTTCATCGGTAATATCGCGGTACGGATTCATGCTTCCTCCTTTGTCAGAAATACGACAAAAGATAGCCAGTCATCCGCTTGCCGAATATAAGACGACTCCGAATCTTGAAAAAGTCTTGTCTGACGCAGACAGGCTCGCGACAGGACTGCGCCAGAGCGCGCGCATTGATCCGCGCGCATCGTGGTCCGTGAGTCTGGCCCGCGCGGCGGGCAGCGCGGGCTCGAAACCGGCTCAGGTCAGCGACGTATCGACGATCCGTCGCGGCGCATCGAGATACTCCTTCGACTGCATCTCGACGATGCGCGACACCGTGCGCGTGAATTCGTTGGCCATCGGACCATCGACGTACAGTTCCTCAGGCGGCACTGCGGCCGACATCAGCAGCTTGACCTTGTGGTCGTAGAACACGTCGATGAGCCATGTGAAGCGGCGCGCTTCCGAGGCCATGCGCACCGTCATCTGCGGCACGCTCGAGAGAATCACCGCATGAAAGCGGCTCGCGAGTTCGAGGTAGTCGTTCTGCGAGCGCGGACCGCCGCACAGCGTCGCGAAGTCGAACCAGACGACGCCGTCGGCGCGGCGCAGCGCCTTCAGTTCGCGCTTCTCGATATGCAGGATCGGGCTCTCGTCGGGCACGGCCGCGAGCCGTGCGAATGCGTCGCGCAGCGCCTTGTCGGCGGCAGCGCCGAGCGGCGAGTGATACACCTCGACCTGCGCAAGCGTGCGGCGCCGGTAGTCGATGCCCGCGTCGACGTTGAGCACATCGAGTTTCTGCTTGATAAGCTCGATCGCAGGCAGCATGCGGTCGCGATGCAGGCCATCCGGGTACAGCGTGTCCGGGTCGTAGTTGGACGTCATCACGAACTGCACGCCGTTCTCGAACAGCTTGTCGAGCAGACGGTACAGGATCATCGCATCGGCAATATCGGAGACGTGGAATTCGTCGAAACAGATCAGCCGATAGCGCTTCGCGATGCGGCGCGCGAGTTCGTCGAGCGGATCGGCCTGGCCTTTCAGCTCTTCGAGTTCGCGATGCACTTCGCGCATGAATTCGTGGAAGTGCAGACGCGTTTTACGCTGCACCGGCACGATCATGTAGAAGCTGTCCATCAGGAAGCTCTTGCCGCGGCCCACACCGCCCCACATGTACACGCCGCGCGGCAGTTCAGGGTGATTGATCAGCTTCTTGAACGCGTTCGAGCGGCGCGACTTGTATTCGACCCACTCCTCGTAGCACCGCTGCAGGCGGTCGACCGCCGCGCGCTGCGCCGGGTCCGATTGATAACCGCGCGTCTGCAGTTCTTTTTCGTAGTATTCGGTGACGTTCATCGTGTTGCTGCAAAAAGAAAGGCGGGAGGGAGTGAACCCGCCCGCCTTTGGTGATGCCAAGGTTGCGTTCGGTCAGGCGTGCGCGTTTACATGTTCAGCGCGCGCTTGTCCACGGCGAGTGCCGCTTCGCGCATGACTTCCGACAGCGACGGGTGCGGATGGCAAATACGGCCGATGTCTTCCGACGCCGCCTTGAATTCCATCGCCACCACGGCTTCCGCGATCAGGTCCGATGCGTTCGCCGAGATGATGTGCACGCCGAGCAGTTCGTCGGTCTTCGCGTCGGCGATCATCTTGACGAAACCATCCGCCTTGTTGATGCCGAGCGCGCGGCCGTTCGCCATGAACGGGAACTGGCCCGTCTTGACTTCGCGGCCTTCGGCCTTCAGCTGCTGCTCCGTTTTGCCGACCCATGCGATTTCCGGTTCGGTGTAGATCACCCACGGAATGCAGTTGTAGTCGATATGCGGCTTCTGACCGTCGATCACTTCGGCGACCAGCACGCCTTCGTCTTCAGCCTTGTGCGCGAGCATCGGGCCGCGCACCACGTCGCCGATCGCATACACGTTCGGCACAGCCGTCGCGCAGTGATCGTCCACGTCGATGAAGCCGCGCTCGTTGGCCTTCAGGCCGATCGCTTCGAGGCCGAGGTTGTCGGTGTTCGGCACGCGGCCGACCGACAC
The DNA here is from genome assembly GCF_900177725.1 of Paraburkholderia susongensis. Taxonomy (GTDB): domain Bacteria; phylum Pseudomonadota; class Gammaproteobacteria; order Burkholderiales; family Burkholderiaceae; genus Paraburkholderia; species Paraburkholderia susongensis. The sequence goes on from NZ_FXAT01000002.1 coordinate 678,465, forward strand.
GATCAGACGGTCCGCTTCGAGCGTCTGCGCGTTGCCGTCCTTGTCCGTGTAGGCGATCGTCACACTGTTCTCAGTCGTCTTCACTTCGCCGACCTTCACGCCGACGTGGATGTCGAGACCCTGCTTCTTGAACTGCTTGGCCGCTTCCTTCGAAAGCGCCTGGTCAGCGGCACCGAGGAATTCCGGCAGCGCTTCGAGCACGGTCACTTCCGCGCCGAGGCGACGCCACACCGAGCCGAGTTCCAGACCGATCACGCCCGCGCCGATCACGGCGAGCTTCTTCGGAGCCGTGTCGAAGCTCAGTGCGCCTTCGTTGTCGGCGACGATCTTGTTGTCGACCGGGATGCCCGGCAGATGGCGAGCTTTCGAACCCGTCGCGATGATCACGTTCTTCGCGGTGACCACTTCCGTTTCGCCCTCGCCGCTCACTTCGATCTGCACGCCTGCATCGGTACGGCCGGTGAACTTGCCGTGACCCTTGAGCCACGTGATCTTGTTCTTGCGGAACAGGAATTCGATGCCCTTGGTCATCTTCTCGACGATGCCGTCCTTGCGGGCCATCATCTTCGAGATATCGACCTTCACGTTCTCCACGGAGATACCGTGGTCCGCGAGGTGATGCGAGGCATTTTCAAATTCTTCCGACGACGCGAGCAGCGCCTTCGACGGAATGCAGCCGACGTTCAGACACGTGCCGCCGAGCTTCAGCGCGCCGGCCGGGTTCTTCCATTTTTCGATACATGCGACGGTCTTGCCGAGCTGCGCTGCGCGAATGGCGGCGATATAACCGCCAGGGCCCGCGCCGATCACGACGACGTCAAATTCTTTGGACATGACAATCCTTTTGATGGCGGAACGGCGCCGGGCCACTCGACATGGCGCGCGCCGTTCCTGTACTGCGGAATGCTAAAGACGTGCTACGGATGGCGCCGGCCCGCGGTAGCCGGCCGGCGCCAGTGGAACGTGCGCTTACAGGTCGAGCAGCAGGCGCGCCGGATCTTCCAGCGCGTCCTTCATCGCGACCAGCGACAGCACCGCTTCGCGGCCGTCGATGATACGGTGGTCGTACGACAGCGCGAGGTAGTTCATCGGGCGGATCACGATCTGGCCGTTTTCGACCACAGCGCGTTCCTTCGTGGCATGCACGCCGAGAATCGCGGACTGCGGCGGGTTGATGATCGGGGTCGACAGCATCGAGCCGAACACGCCGCCGTTCGAGATCGAGAACGTACCGCCGGTCATTTCCTCGATCGACAGCTTGCCGTCCTTCGCCTTCTGGCCGAACTCGGCGATCTTCTTCTCGATGTCGGCGAGGCTCAGTTGATCCGCGTTGCGCAGGATCGGCACCACCAGACCACGCGGCGAGCCGACAGCGATACCGATGTCGAAGTAGCCGTGATAGACGATGTCGTTGCCGTCGATCGACGCGTTCACGAGCGGGAACTTCTTCAGCGCGTGAACAGCCGCCTTCACGAAGAACGACATGAAGCCGAGCTTCACGCCATGTTCCTTCTCGAACTTGTCCTTGTACTTGTTGCGCAGGTCCATGACCGGCGCCATGTTCACTTCGTTGAACGTCGTGAGGATGGCGTTGGTTTGCTGCGACTCGAGCAGACGCTCGGCGATGCGCGCACGCAGACGCGACATCGGCACGCGCTGTTCCGGACGGTCCTTGAGCCACTGCTCGGCCGATGCCGGCGCCTTGACGTCCGGCAGCGAAGGCTTCGCCGCCTTCGGTGCGGCAGCCGGAGCCGGTGCGGCCTTGGCGGCGGGTGCGCCAGCGGTGAGCACGTCGCCCTTCGTGATGCGGCCGTCGCGGCCCGTGCCGGCAACGTCGCCAGCGGCCAGACCCTTCTCGGCCATCAGCTTGCCGGCAGCCGGCGAAGCAGCGGTGTTCGAGCCGGTGGCAACGGCAGCCACGGCAGCCGGTGCGGCAGTGGCAGCCGGTGCAGCGACCGGAGCCGGCTTCACTTCGGCTTCGACAGCAGCGGCGCCTGCGGTGCCTTCAGTGTCGATCTTCGCGATCACCTGGTCGGCAACGACGGTGTCGCCGTCGTTCGAGATGACTTGCGCGAGCACGCCGGCTGCGGGTGCCGGCACTTCGAGCACGACCTTGTCGGTCTCGATTTCGATGAGGATTTCGTCCTGAGCGACAGCCTCGCCGGGCTTCTTCTTCCACTGCAGCATGGTGGCTTCCGAGACCGACTCGGAAAGCTGGGGAACCTTGACTTCAACAATAGCCATTATGAGTATCCTGAATACGTATCGGGTGACGGCGCAATTAACGACGACCGCCTGCGAACCGTGCGCGCCGCGCAGGAACCTTCATCGGATCACTGGGCGCGGCGCGGGAAAGCGCAGTGCGCTTTCCCGGTTCGTCTGTTCTCTTTATTTAGCGATCGACGCGCTCTTGAGGCGGCCGAAAGCGCCTTCGATCAGCGCCTTCTGCTGCTCGTAGTGCTTCGCGTAGTAGCCGACTGCCGGCGAGGCCGAAGCCGGACGGCCGCTGTACGCCAGCTTCTGTCCTTCCTTCATGCCTTCCTTCAGGTGGTGCTCGATGTAGAACCACGGGCCCTGATTCTGCGGCTCGTCCTGCACCCACACCACTTCGGTCGCGTTGTCGTACTTCTTCAACTCCGCTTCGAACTGCTTGTGCGCGAACGGATAGAGCTGTTCGATACGGACGATCGCGACGTCGTTCGCCTTCGCTTCGCGGCGATGGGCGACCAGGTCGTAGTACACGCGGCCCGAGCAGGCCAGCACGCGCTTGACCTTCTTCGCGTCGATGGCTGCGTCGATTTCGCCGATCACCGGCTGGAACGAACCCTTCGCGAGGTCCGACAGATCCGACACGGCTTCCTTGTGACGCAGCAGCGACTTCGGCGTGAAGACGATGAGCGGCTTGCGGAACAGGCGGATCATCTGGCGACGCAGCAGGTGGAAGATCTGCGCCGGCGTGGTCGGCTGAACGACCTGCATGTTGTGGTCTGCGCACAGTTGCAGGAAACGCTCGATACGCGCCGACGAGTGCTCCGGACCTTGGCCTTCGTAGCCATGCGGCAGCATCATGGTCAGGCCCGACACGCGGCCCCACTTCACTTCGCCCGACGAGATGAACTGGTCGATCACGACCTGCGCGCCGTTCACGAAGTCGCCGAACTGCGCTTCCCATGCGACGAACGTGTTCGGTTCAGCGGTCGAGTAGCCGTATTCGAAGCCGAGCACCGCTTCTTCCGACAGCACCGAGTCGATCACCGTGAACTTCGCCTGACCTTCGGCGATGTTCTGCAGCGGCACATACGTGCCGTCGTTCCAGCGCTCGCGGTTCTGGTCGTGCAGCACCGCGTGACGGTGCGTGAACGTGCCGCGGCCCGAGTCCTGACCGGTCAGGCGCACGGCATAACCGGACGCGACCAGCGACGCGAACGCGAGGTGTTCGCCCATGCCCCAGTCGAGCTTCGCTTCGCCGCGGCCCATGGCGCGACGGTCGTTGATGACGCGCTCGACGAGCGGGTGCACCTTGAAGTTCTCGGGAATCGTGGTGATGCGCTCGGCGAGGCGCTTCAGTTCCGCGAGCGGCACGGCCGTGTCGGCCGCGTCGGTCCACTTGCGGTTCAGGAACGGCACCCAGTCCACCGCGTACTTGCTCTTGTAGTTCGAGAGCACCGGGTCGATCGTGTGATGGCCTTCGTCCATCGCCTTGCGATAGGCCTTGACGAATTCATCGCCTTGTTCGGCCGTGATCACGCCTTGCTGCACGAGCTTTTCAGCGTACAGCGCGCGCGTGCCCGGGTGCTTCGCGATCGTCTTGTACATGAGCGGCTGCGTGACCGCCGGAGTGTCCTGCTCGTTGTGGCCGAGCTTGCGGAAGCAGACGATGTCGACCACGACGTCCTTGTGGAACTGGATGCGGAAGTCGATCGCCATCTGAATCGCCAGCACGACCGCTTCGGGGTCGTCGCCGTTCACGTGCAGCACCGGCGCTTCGATCATCTTGACCACGTCCGAGCAGTACAACGTGGAGCGCGAGTCGCGCGGGTCCGACGTCGTGAAGCCGATCTGGTTGTTGATGACGATGTGCAGCGTGCCGTGCGTGCCGTAACCGCGCGTTTGCGCGAGGTTCAGCGTTTCCATCACGACGCCCTGGCCCGCGAAAGCCGCGTCGCCGTGAATCTGCACCGGCAGCACCTGCAGGCCGGTGTCGTCGCCGCGACGGTCCATGCGGGCCTTCGCCGAGCCTTCGACCACCGGGTTGACGATTTCGAGGTGCGACGGGTTGAACGCGAGCGACAGATGAACCGGGCCGCCTTCGGTCGAAACGTCAGACGAGAAACCCTTGTGGTACTTCACGTCGCCGGCCGGCAGGTCGTCGACGTGCTTGCCTTCGAATTCGGCGAACAGGTCGGCCGGCATCTTGCCGAGCGTATTGACCAGCACGTTCAGACGGCCACGGTGAGCCATGCCGATGACGATTTCCTGAACGCCGTTCGCGCCGCCGTGACGCACGACTTCGTCCATCGCCGCGATGAAGCTCTCGCCGCCTTCCAGCGAGAAGCGTTTCTGGCCGACGTACTTGGTGTGCAGGAAGCGCTCGAGGCCTTCCGCGGCCGTCAGGCGGTTCAGGATGTGCTTCTTCTTGTCGTTGCTGAAGTTCGGCGTGGAGCGGATCGATTCGAGCCGCTCCTTCCACCAGCGCTTCTGCTCCGGATCGCTGATGTACATGTACTCGGCGCCGATCGTGCCGCAGTACGTGTCGCGCAGGGCCTTGACGATGTCGCGCAGCGTCGCGCGCTCGAACCCGAAGTACAGATTCGTTGCGCTGAACTCCTGGTCCATGTCGGCTTCGGTGAAGTCGTAGAACGCGGGTTCGAGTTCGGGGATCGCGGGACGTTCGCGGCGCTTCAGAGGATCGAGATTGGCCCATTGCGAGCCGAGGAAGCGATATGCGCCGATGAGGGACTGGACATAAACCTGTTTGCGGGCCGTAGCGAGGTCTTCGCCGCCGGTCGCCGCGCGCGGCAGGAAGGCATTGGCCTTGGCGCGCTGGGCAAATGATTCGACGATCGGGCCGTGGGCCACGTCGTTGGCATTGCTGCCGTCCGATGCGGGTACGTTTTGCAACGCATCGAAATAGCTGCGCCAGGTCTCGGGCACTGACGCCGGATTATCGAGATACGCTTCGTACATTTCTTCAACGTACGGAGCATTGCCGCCGAACAGATAAGAGTTCGACTGGAATTGCTTCATCATTTTTACGCTCACCTTTCTTCGAGCTTCTCGAGAAATAGCGGGTTACAGAACCTTCCGCGACACGGCCTGACCGTTTAGCGGATTGCGCGAATCAAGTCTTGCTTGGAAGGACCTAAAACTGTGCACCCGGGAGCATAGCACAGAACGAATAGCCCAGATAGCGAACAGCATAGGTGCCCAAGCCCGCCATGACGGGCGTTTCGCGGGTGGTACGGCATCCCCTTCGTGGCGCGCAACGGTGTTCTGTGAAAAATGGCGGCGAATGCGACCGGCGGCGAAGCGCTGCAATAGACGGGGGCGCACCGCGCCTTATGAACCGCACCTCATGGCGCCGCCCGGCTCGCCGCGTTTGCATGCGCCGGAAACGACGAAGCCACCCGAAGGTGGCTTCCGTTTGCTGCTATCCAGACAGGCTCGAGGCTCGCTTACTCGCTCACGACCTTGTTGCGGCTCGCGCTGCGGCGCTCGTGTTCCTTCAGGTAGCGCTTGCGCAGACGGATCGACTTCGGCGTGACTTCGACCAGTTCGTCGTCGTCGATGAATTCGACCGCGTATTCGAGCGACAGCTGGACCGGCGGCACGAGACGCACGGCTTCGTCGGTGCCCGACGCGCGCACGTTCGTGAGCTGCTTGCCCTTGATCGGGTTCACGACGAGGTCGTTGTCGCGGCTGTGAATGCCGATGATCATGCCTTCATAGAGCGCCTCGCCCGGCGACACGAACATGCGGCCGCGATCCTGCAGCTTCCACAGCGCATACGCGACTGCCGCGCCGTCGTCCTGCGAGATCAGCACGCCGTTGCGACGCTCGCCAACCGCGCCTTCCTTGACCGGCTGGTACGAATCGAACGTGTGGCTCATCAGACCCGTGCCGCGCGTGAGCGTGAGGAATTCCGACTGGAAGCCGATCAGACCACGCGCCGAAATGCGGTACTCGAGACGCGTACGGCCACGGCCGTCCGACGCCATGTCGAGCATTTCGCCCTTGCGGCGGCCAAGCTCTTCCATCACGCCGCCCTGGTGGGTGTCTTCCATGTCGACCGTCAGGTTTTCGTACGGCTCGTGCTTGACGCCTTCGACTTCCTGCAGCACCACGCGCGGACGCGACACGGCCAGCTCATAGCCTTCGCGACGCATGTTTTCGACGAGAATGGTCAGATGCAGCTCACCGCGGCCAGCCACTTCGAACGTGGTTTCGTCGCCGGTATCGCGCACGCGCAGCGCGACGTTATGGTTCAGTTCCTTCATCAGGCGGTCGCGAATCTGGCGGCTCGTGACGAACTTGCCCTCGCGGCCGGCGAGCGGCGACGAGTTGACGAGGAAGTTCATCGTCAGCGTGGGTTCGTCGACGGTGATCATGGGCAGCGCTTCCGGCTGTTCCGGCGAGCAGATCGTCACGCCGATGCCGACTTCCTCGATACCGTTGACCAGCACGATGTCGCCCGCTTCAGCCGAATCGACCTGCACGCGGTCGAGGCCCTTGAACGACAGCACCTGGTTGATCTTGCGATTGAGGATTTCGCCGTCCGGGCCCGAGCGCACCGCGACGGCCATGCCCGGCTTGATGCGGCCGCGCGTGATGCGGCCAATGCCGATACGGCCGACGTACGACGAATAGTCGAGCGAGGTGATCTGCAGTTGCAACGGACCGTCCGGGTCCGCCGGGCGAACCGGCACGTGCTCCAGGATCGCCTCGAACAGCGGCCGCATGTCGCCGTCGCGCACTTCCGGCGTGAGGCCGGCATAACCATTGAGGCCCGACGCGTAGACGATCGGGAAGTCGAGCTGCTCTTCGCTTGCGCCGAGTTTGTCGAACAGGTCGAAGGTCTGGTTGATGACCCAGTCGATCCGCGCGCCCGGGCGGTCCACCTTGTTGACCACAACGATCGGCTTCAGGCCGAGCGCGAGCGCCTTCTTCGTGACGAAGCGCGTTTGCGGCATCGGGCCTTCCACCGCGTCGACGAGCAGCAGCACCGAGTCGACCATCGACAGCACGCGCTCCACTTCGCCGCCGAAGTCGGCGTGCCCCGGCGTGTCGACGATGTTGATGTGCGTGCCTTCGTACTCCACCGCGCAGTTCTTCGACAGGATCGTGATGCCGCGCTCTTTTTCGATGTCGTTCGAGTCCATCACGCGCTCGGCGATCTGCTGATTCTCGCGGAACGTGGCGGTCTGACGGAGAAGCTGGTCGACGAGCGTGGTCTTGCCGTGGTCGACGTGAGCAATGATGGCGATGTTGCGTAGGGCGCGGGTCATAGGAAACCTGAAGACAGTTGGAGTGCGCCGCCTGCTTATGCTGCTGGTTGAGGGAGATAAACCACGACAACAAGCCCAAAGCGCACTTTTGGGAACCCAACATTGTAGCATGACGAGATGATGCTTTCTGGTATTCCCCGATAGACCACCCGCCCTTCCCGCTACTACGGCCGGGGCGCAACGCTGCCGCAGCCCTCCCTACGGCAAACCGTACCCTTTTTTGCTTTAAGTGGGAAAAATCCTTGCCTAAGCTGTAATAACGCTTGTCGTGTCAATCAACAGCCGACTATACTAATGCCTAGTCAACCATTGCATTCGCACGAGAATCATGCCGGAGCCGTCCAACGAACCCACGCCGGACCTCAGCGAGTATCAGCTCGGCGAAAGCGTCGGCTATCTCCTGTCGCGGGTGAAATCGACCATGTCGAATCTGATCACGCAGCGCAGCATGGCCGAACTGGGCATCACCAGCCAGCAAGGCAGCATCCTCTTCATGGTGGCGAGCGGCAAATGCCTGCTGGCCGCCGAACTGGCCCGTGAATACGGCATCGACGCGAGCGCCGTCACGCGGCTCATCGACCGGCTCGAGAAGCGCGGCCTGCTCACACGGGTGCGCAGCAACGAAGACCGGCGCGTCGTGCGCCTCGCGCTGACACCGGAAGGCCACGCGATCGCCGCTCGCATGCCGGGCATTTTCAATGGCGTGCTCGATAGCCTGCTGAGCGGCTTCACCCCCGAGGAAGTGGGCTTCCTGAAGAGCATGCTGCGCCGCGTGCTCGTCAATTCCGGCGAACAGACGGGACTTACCCGCGATGCCGCAAGCAATTTCGATAGCAAATCGTAAGAAATTACTTGCTGTGTCCATCATTACATTCCACTCAAAGAGTCGAGCGATGAAATCCCTTTCCCTGTCCGCGCCCGCGCTTCCGAGCCGGGCCGCTGTCGCCGTCGCGGTGACAGCGCTCGCCCTCACGGGGTGCGCGAACTACTTCGGCGTGAAAAGCGACAAGCAGATAGCGTCGCCGACGCAGTACGAGTCGACGCAGAGCCTGCCCAACGAAGGCGGCCAGTGGCCGTCGTTCGACTGGGCCAACCAGTTCGGCGACCCGCAACTGCCGAAGCTGATCGCTGAAGCGCTCGAGGGCAGCCCGTCGATCGCCCAGGCGCAGGCGCGGCTCGCGAAGGCGTCGTCGTATATCGAAAGCTCGCGCTCGTCGCTGTTCCCAAAGGCCAATGCAAGCTATTCCTGGACGCGCGAGCTGTACTCCGCCAATTCGCTCTACCCGCCTCCGTTTGGCGGCACCTGGTTTAGCGAGAACAACGTGCTCGCGAGCGCGTCGTGGGATCTCGACCTGTGGGGCAAGAACCGCCAGCGCCTCGGCCAGGCCGTGTCGCAGGAGAAGGCCGCCGAGGCGGACATGCAGCAGGCGCGCGTGACGCTCGCCGCCTCGGTCGCGAGCACCTATAACCAGCTTGCGCAGCTGTATGCGTTCCGTGACATCGCCGAGCGCGAAATCGCCAACCGCAAGGATATCGGCCGCATCACCGACGGCCGGGTCGTCGCAGGCCTCGACAGCAACGTCGAGAAGGAGACGGCAACCGGCAACATTGCCACCAGCCAGTCGAACCTGACCGACCTCGACGGCCAGATCACCGTCGTGCGCTATCAGCTCGGCGCGTTGCTCGGCAAGGGCCCGGACCGCGGCATGCAGATCGCCAAGCCGACGCTCGGCGGCGGCGACGTGGTCGCGCTGCCGGACAACATCCCGGCCGACCTCGTGTCGCGCCGCGCGGACATCGTCGCCGCGCGCTGGCAGGTCGAAGCCGCGATGCACGACGTGAAAGAGGCAAAAGCCGAGTTCTTCCCGGACGTGAACCTCGCGGCCGGTTTCGGTTTCGACGCGTTCGGCTGGGGGCGTTTCTTCACCTCGTCGAGCCGTCAGATCCAGTTCGGCCCGGCGATCCACCTGCCGATCTTCGACGCCGGCGCGCTGCGCGCGCAGTTGAAGGGCCGCTATGCCGACTTCGACCTCGACGTTGCGAACTACAACCAGACGCTGATCAACGCGCTGCAGGACGTCTCGACGCAGGTGTCGTCGATCCGCTCGATCGATCGCCAGTCGGGCGACGCCCAGCGCGCGCTCGAGGCGTCGAGCAAGGCCTATCAGCTCGCCGTGGTGCGCTACAAGGCCGGCCTGTCGCCGCAACTGCAAGTGTTGACCGCCGACCAGAACCTGCTCGCCGCCGAGCAGACGGTGACCGGCCTGCAGATGCGCCGCCGCGATCTGCAGATCGGCCTCATGAAGGCGCTGGGCGGCGGTTTCGACGCGACGCAGACCGGCCTCGTGGTGCCCACCGATGCCCCGGCATCGGCCAAGGCTGCCACCCCCGCCACGAGCACGGCCGCGAACTGAGCGCGCCCGCCCGCAGCCACGCCAACGAACACGCATACGCACGAACAACCGAATAAACGACGCCGTTCAAAAGAACCCGGAGCACATCAATGAGCACCCCCCAACAGCCCGCCACCCCGCCGCAAGCGGCGAACAACGGCAAACGCAAGCGCATGATGACGCTGCTCGTCATCGTGATCCTGATCGCCGCGGTCGCGTACGGCCTGTACTACTTCCTCGTGGCGCGCTTCCATGAAGACACCGACGACGCCTACGTGAGCGGCAACGTCGTGCAGATCACGCCGCAGGTCACGGGCACCGTGATCGCGGTCAACGCGGACGACACCCAGATCGTCAAAGCCGGCGATCCGCTCGTCGTGCTCGATCCGGCCGACGCGCGCGTCGCGCTCGAGCAGGCCGAGGCGAATCTCGCGCAGGTGGTGCGCCAGGTGCGCGGCCTCTTCGCCGACGACAGCCAGTACGAAGCGCAAGTCGCGCAACGTCAGGCCGACCTGTCGCGTGCCGACGACGACCTGAAACGCCGTCTGGCGGTCGCGCAAACCGGCGCGGTGTCGCAGGAAGAAATCTCGCATGCGCGCGACTCCGTGAAGACCGCGCAGGCTGCGCTCGACGCCGCCAAACAGCAGCTCGCGGCAAACCGCGCGCTGACCGCCAATACCACGATCACCGATCACCCGAACGTGCAGGCCGCCGCCGCGAAAGTGCGCGACGCGTATCTGAGCCACGCGCGCAACACGCTGCCCGCGCCGGTCACCGGCTACGTCGCGAAGCGCTCGGTGCAGGTCGGCCAGCGCGTATCGCCGGGTACGCCGCTCATGGCGATCGTGCCGCTGCACGACGTCTGGGTCGACGCGAACTTCAAGGAAGTGCAGCTGAAGCACATGCGCATCGGCCAGCCGGTCGAACTGACGGCCGACCTGTACGGCTCGTCGGTGCCGTACCACGGCAAGGTGGTCGGCTTCTCGGCGGGCACGGGTTCGGCGTTCTCGCTGCTGCCCGCGCAGAACGCGACCGGCAACTGGATCAAGGTCGTGCAGCGTCTACCGGTGCGTATCGCGCTCGATCCGCAGGAACTCGAGAAGCACCCGCTGCGCATCGGCCTGTCGATGCAGGCTGACGTGAACATCAAGGACGACACCGGCGGCCAACTCGGCCAGGCGCCGAACACGACCTACGAGACCAACGTCTTCGACAAGTACGGCGACGAAGCCAACGCGGTCATCGCACGCATCATCGCGGAAAACGCCGGCCCGAACGCGAACGGTGGCACGCAGAATTCGGCTGCCCAGAGCGGCGCTGCCGCCAAGCCGGCGGCAAAGAAGAGCTAAGTCTCGCGTGACGATTCATAGAAGGCTTTTTTAATGGCTCAGGCTCAGGCGCAAGTCCCTCACCCGCCGCTCGAGGGCGCGCAACTGGTGATCGGCACCATCGCGGTGTCGCTCGCCGTGTTCATGAACGTGCTGGACACGTCGATCGCGAACGTGTCGATCCCGTCGATTTCCGGCGACCTCGGCGTGTCGTCCGACCAGGGCACGTGGGTGATCACGTCGTTCGCGGTCGCCAACGCGATCTCGGTGCCGCTGACCGGCTGGCTCACCGACCGCATCGGCCAGGTGCGCCTGTTCATGGCGTCGATCGTGCTGTTCGTGATCTCGTCGTGGATGTGCGGGCTCGCGCCGACGCTGCCGTTCCTGCTCGCTTCGCGCGTGCTGCAAGGCGCGGTGGCCGGCCCGATGATTCCGCTGTCGCAGACGCTGCTGCTCGCGAGCTATCCGCGCGCGAAAGCGCCGATGGCGTTATCGATGTGGGCGATGACCACGCTGATCGCACCGGTGGCCGGCCCGATTCTCGGCGGCTGGATCTCCGACAACATCTCGTGGCCGTGGATCTTCTACGTCAACATTCCGGTCGGCATTCTCGCCGCGGCCGCGACATGGATGATCTTCCGCAATCGCGATTCGGTCATCAAAAAGGCGCCGATCGACGGCGTTGGTCTCGCCCTGCTGATCGTCTGGGTCGGCTCGCTGCAGGTGATGCTCGACAAGGGTAAGGACCTCGACTGGTTCTCGTCGACGACGGTCGTCGTGCTCGCGCTCGTCGCGGTGATCGCACTCGCGTTCTTCATCGTGTGGGAGTTGACGGCCGAGCATCCGGTGGTCGACCTGTCGCTCTTCAGCCGGCGCAATTTCACGGGCGGCACGATCGCGCTGTCGATCGGCTACGGGCTCTACTTCGGCAACCTCGTGCTGCTGCCGCTGTGGCTGCAGACCGATATCGGCTACACCGCGACCGAGGCCGGGCTCGTAATGGCGCCGGTCGGGGTGTTCGCGATACTGCTCTCGCCGCTCACCGGCAAGATTCTGCCGCGCACCGATCCGCGCTATATCGCGACGCTGTCGTTCCTCATATTCGCATTGTGCTTCTGGATGCGCTCGCGTTATACGACCGGCGTCGATACGTACTCGCTGATGCTGCCCACGCTGATCCAGGGCATCGGCATGGCGGGCTTCTTCATCCCGCTCGTGTCGATCACGCTGTCGGGCTTGCCGGGCCATCGGATTCCAGCGGCGTCGGGGCTCTCGAATTTCGTGCGGATCATGTGCGGCGGCATTGGCACGTCGATTTTCCAGACCGCGTGGGATCACCGTACGATCATGCATCACACGCAACTGACCGAGCAGGCGAATGCGTACAACCCGGTGTTCGATCAGTCGATGCATCAGATGGGCGGCGCCGGCTTCAGTCAGGAGCAGACCTATGGTCTCTTCAACAACATGGTCACGCAGCAGGCCGCGCAGTTGGGCGTGAACGATCTGTTCTTCATCTCCGCTGGCATCTTCGTCGCGTTGATCGCATTGATCTGGATCACGCGGCCGGAACGCGCGGGTGGTGACGCGGGCGCGGCGGCAGCCGCGGCGCACTGAGAAACCGTAGCAGTCAGATCACGTAAAGCGGTATGAAAAAAGCGGGATCGCTATCAGGCGATCCCGCTTTTTTATTTCGCGCGGCTCTATTTCGTGCAGCAAGCAAACCGCTGCGGCGCTTGCGATTCGCGCGCCTAGCTGTTCGTCTCCGTCGTCACGATCAATCGTTCGGGCGCAAGCACGCCCTCACCCTGCCTTGCGACGCCAAGAAGCCGCCCCTGCGCGGCGTAGACGCGCACGCGCGGCGCGTTCACGGCAGCGCCGGTAATCGTCAGCGTGGACAGGCGCAGGCGCTGGCCGTGTAGAAAACGACGCGTGTCGTCTTCGTTCAGGTGCACCTGCGGGAACGTCGACAGCAGGGCATCCACCGGCTGCAGCCATGCGTCGCGCTCGGGCTGCGTCGCATCGGACAGCGCGTCGAGCGTCACCGAATGCTCGAGCGTCAGCGCACCGACGCCCGTGCGCCGCAGCGCGACCAGATGCGCGCCGCAGCCGAGCGCTTCGCCGATATCCTCGGCGAGTGTGCGCACATACGTACCCTTGCTGCAGGTCACGCGAAACGTCACGTCCGGAAGCGCACACTCGATCAGTTCGAGCGCGTGGATCGTCACCCGGCGCCCTTCGCGCTCGACCGTCTGGCCGGCCCGCGCGTATTCGTACAGTGGTTTGCCGTCACGCTTGAGTGCCGAATACATCGGCGGAACCTGGACGATCTCGCCGAGAAACCGGCGCAAGGCGGTCTGCACCGCCGCTTCATCGCACGTCACGGCGCGCGTGTCGATCGCGTCGCCTTCGGCGTCGCCGGTGGCCGTGCGAATGCCGAGGCGCATCGTGGCCTCGTAGGTCTTGTCGGCTTCGAGCAGGTCCTGCGAAAACTTCGTGGCTTCACCGAAACACAGCGGCAGCAAGCCGGTTGCGAGCGGGTCGAGCGTGCCGGTGTGGCCCGCCTTTTTCGCCAGATAGAGACGCTTCGCACGAATCAGCGCGTCGTTGCTCGATAGCCCGATCGGCTTGTCGAGCAGCAGCACGCCGTCGAGCGCGCGACGCGGCACGCGGGGGCGTTGAGGTGCGGTCATGTCAGTGAGGCAAAGACTTCAGGAAATACGGAACACAGCGCGAGGCGCAGTGCAACGCGAGCGTGGCCAGAAACGCCTGGCCGCCCGACGCGCTCAGTCGTCCTTCGCGCGCGTGGAATTCGCCTCGTCGATCAGACGCGACATCTCGACGGCCCGCTCGATCGTTTTGTCGTAATGGAAATGCAGCGTCGGCACAGTATGGATGTGCAAGCGCTTGAACAACAAGTTGTGCAAATGGCCAGCCGCGTGCGCAAGCGCTTCGAGCGTCTGTTGCGGGTCGCCCGTCAGTGTCGTGAAGTAGACCTTCGCGTGCGCGTAGTCCGGCGTCAGCTCGACGCTTTGAATCGTGACGATACCGATGCGCGGATCCTTGACCTCGCGCAGCAGCTCCGACAGGTCGCGCTGGATCTGATCGGCGATCTGTACGTTGCGATTGGGAGAAGAACGTTTTTTAGGCATGGTGTTGTGTGCTCCGCTATGACGGATGCAAAAAATGGTTCGCGCGAGGCGTGTTTCTTATCCGTTCGATACGACGGCATCGCGTCCGCGGCCTGTGAACGGCTCGGCGGCGCGGCAGGCTTGCGCGGCGGGCCCAACTCACGACGATGCAGCAAGGAGCCCCGCCAGCGAGAAACCCAACGCAGCGGGCTCAAAAGCAACGGGCGGAGGGGCGTTCAAGCCCGCTCCGCCCGTTGTGCCGCGTCGCGCGAATTACAGCGTACGCGCGACTTCGGTGACCTCGAAGACCTCGAACTGATCGCCTTCGACGATGTCGTTGAAGTTCTTGATCGACATACCGCACTCGAAGCCCTGACGGACTTCCTTCACGTCGTCCTTGAAGCGCTTGAGCGAATCGAGCTCGCCCGTGAAGATGACGACGTTGTTGCGCAGCACGCGCACCGACGACGAGCGCTTGACGAAACCGTCCGTGACCATACAGCCGGCCACCGCGCCAACCTTCGGCACCTTGAAGACCTGGCGCACTTCGACCGTGCCCGTCACGACTTCGCGCTTCTCCGGCGCCAGCATGCCCGACATTGCCGCCTTCACCTCATCCACTGCGTCGTAGATGATGTTGTAGTAGCGAATGTCGACGCCATTGGCTTCGGCCAGCTTGCGAGCCTGCGCATCCGCACGGGTGTTGAAGCCGATGATGACCGCCTTCGACGCCGTCGCGAGGTTGACGTCCGACTCGCTGATGCCGCCGACCGCGCCGTGCACGATCTGCACGCGCACTTCGTCGGTGGAGAGCTTCTGCAGCGACTGCACCAGCGCTTCCTGCGAACCCTGCACGTCGGCCTTGACGATGAGCGGCATGTACTGCACTTCGCCTTCGCCCATCTGCTCGAGCATGTTCTCGAGCTTCGCGGCCTGCTGCTTGGCGAGCTTGACGTCGCGGAACTTGCCCTGACGGAACAGGGCGACTTCACGCGCCTTGCGATCGTCCGGCATCACGATGACTTCTTCGCCCGCCTGCGGCACTTCCGACAGACCCTGGATTTCAACCGGGATCGACGGGCCAGCGGACTTGGTCGGCTTGCCGGTTTCGTCGAGCATCGCGCGCACGCGGCCATAAGCGCTGCCTGCGAGCACCACGTCGCCGCGGTTCAGCGTACCCGACTGCACGAGGATCGTAGCCACCGGGCCCTTACCCTTGTCGAGCTTCGCTTCGATGACGAGACCCTTGGCCGGCGAGTCGACGGGCGCCTTCAGTTCCAGCACCTCGGCTTGCAGCAGCACGTTCTCGAGCAGATCGTCGATACCCGCGCCGGTCTTCGCCGACACCGGCACGAACGGCGAATCGCCGCCGTACTCTTCCGGCACGACGCCTTCCGTGACGAGTTCCTGCTTCACACGTTCCAGGTTCGCGTCCGGCTTGTCGATCTTGTTGATCGCGACGACGAGCGGCACGCCGCCTGCCTTCGCGTGGGAAATCGCTTCCTTCGTCTGCGGCATCACACCGTCGTCGGCGGCCACGACCAGAATCACGATGTCGGTTGCCTTCGCACCGCGCGCACGCATCGCCGTAAAGGCTTCGTGACCCGGCGTGTCGAGGAACGTGATCACGCCGCGCGGCGTTTCGACGTGGTAAGCGCCGATGTGCTGCGTAATGCCGCCCGCTTCGCCGGCCGCCACTTTCGAGCGGCGGATGTAGTCGAGCAGCGATGTCTTGCCGTGGTCGACGTGACCCATGACGGTCACGACCGGCGGACGCGGCAGCGCTTCCGCATCGCTCACCTCGCCTTCGACCAGCATTGCTTCCGGATCGTCGAGCTTCGCGGCAACCGCGTGGTGGCCCAGTTCCTCGACGATGATCATCGCCGTTTCCTGGTCCAGCATCTGGTTGATCGTGACCATCTGGCCGAGCTTCATCATCGACTTGATGACTTCCGACGCCTTCACCGCCATCTTGTGCGCCAGATCGGCAACCGTGATGGTTTCCGGCACGTGCACTTCACGCACGATCGGCTCGGTCGGCGCCTGGAACGTAGTGGACTGTTCCTGATGCTTGCCGCGACCCTTCGGACCGCCGCGCCAGCCGCGATCGACGCCGCCGCTCGAATCGCCGCGCGTCTTGATGCCGCGGCGCTTCGCTGCGTCGTCCTGCCAGCCGCTCTTGCCGCCGCCCGGCTTCTTCTTGTCGCCGGCAGACGGCGCGCTCGTCGTCGTGGCAGGAGCCGCAGTAGCCGGCTTCTTCGCAGCCGGGCGCGCCGGTGCTTCGCCAGCCGGACGCGCCGGCTTGTGCAGCGTGCCCTTGGCCTGCTCGGCCTTGGCCGGCTCGGCGGGCTTCGGTGCCGGTTCCGGCGCCTTCACCTGTGCCTTGCGCGGCGTGTTCATCATTTCGCGAATGGCGCGTGCTTCGGCTTCCGCCGCCGCACGGCGCTTGGCGATTTCTTCCTGCTCGGCACGCGCCTTTTCGGCAGCCTGACGCGCGGCGTCTTCGGCCTTCTTCGCGGCTTCGCGTTGCGCCGCGCGCTCCGCTGCCGCGCGTTCGTCGTCCTGCTCGCTTTCTTTCGCGACAGCGGGTTCCGCTGCCTGCGCAGCCGCCTGCTGAGCCTTCTCGCGAGCAGCCGCCTCGGCCACAGCCGCTGCACGCTTCTTCGCGTCTTCTTCCGCACGCTGACGCTCGGCTTCGGCGGCACTCTCGCGTGCCTGACGCTCAGCCTCTTCGCGCTCGAGCTGCTCCTGGCGAGCCTTCAGTTCCTGAGCCTGCTTTTCGAGCAGTTCGGCTTCGTGACGCGCTTCCTCTTCGCGACGCTGAAGTTCGAGCTCTTCGGCATCCGCGCCTTCGGCCACATGATTCGATGCATCCCCGCCTTCCGCTACGGTTTCGTCGCGGCGGACGAACGTGCGCTTCTTGCGCACCTCGACCTGAATGGTGCGAGCTTTGCCCGTCGCATCGGACTGCTTGATCTCCGACGTATGCCGGCGCGTCAGCGTGATCTTGCGCTTGTCGGCATCGTTCGAGCCATGCGACTTGCGCAAGTGATCGAGCAGACGCGCCTTGTCCGCCTCGGACAGGTTGTCGTCTTCGCTCGCTTTCTGGACGCCCGCTGCCTGCAGCTGCTCGAGCAGCACGCCTGCAGGCATTTTCAGTTCCGCGGCAAATTGGGCTACGTTGTTACTCGCCATTCATTCCTCTTAATGCAAGGACCGATTCCTTGCGGTTAGCATCGGGTCATGCGGCCTGACGGCCGCGTTCAATTCAGTGCGCCATGGTCATTTCTCACTGGAACCAGTGTTCACGTGCTTTCATGATCAACGCCTTAGCGGCATCCTCTTCCATTCCGGTCATCTCGACCAGTTCATCCACAGCCAGCTCGGCGAGTTCGTCGCGCGTCTGGATCTTGTGTTCGGCCAGCTTCGCGAGCAGGTCGGCGTCCATGCCGTCCAGGCTCTTCAGGTCGAGCGCAACATTCTCGACCTTTTCTTCATTCGCGATCGCCAGCGTCAGCAGTGCATCGCGCGAGCGATTACGCAGTTCGTGAACGGTGTCTTCGTCGAATGCCTCGATCTCGAGCATTTCGTTGAGCGGCACGTAGGCGATCTCTTCGAGACTCGTGAAGCCTTCGTCGATCAGGATGTCGGCGACTTCCTCGTCGACATCGAGACGCGCCATGAACAGGTCGCGCAGGACGCCGCGCTCCTGATTCTGCTTCTGCGCAGATTCGTCCGGCGTCATGATGTTGATCTGCCAGCCGGTGAGTTCGCTGGCAAGACGCACGTTCTGGCCGCTGCGGCCGATCGCGACTGCCAGCTCGTTCTCGTCGACGACGACGTCCATCGAATGCTTTTCTTCATCGACGACGATCGACTGCACGGCTGCCGGCGCGAGCGCGCCGATCACAAACTGGGCGGGATCTTCCGACCATAGCACGATGTCGACGTTTTCGCCACCGAGCTCGTTACGCACGGCCTGCACGCGCGAGCCGCGAATGCCGACGCAGGTGCCGATCGGATCGATGCGCTTGTCATAGGCGACCACGCCGATCTTCGCGCGCACGCCCGGATCGCGAGCGGCCGCCTTGATTTCGAGCAGGCCCTGCTCGATTTCCGGCACTTCCATCTCGAACAGCTTCATGAGGAATTCCGGCGCCGTGCGCGACAGCTCGATCTGCGGGCCGCGCGCGGTGCGGTCGACCTTCGCGATGTAGGCGCGCACGCGGTCGCCCACGCGCAGGTTTTCCTTCGGAATCAGTTGATCGCGACGCAGCAACGCTTCGACGCGGCCCGATTCGACGATGAAGTTGCCCTTGTCGAGGCGCTTCACCGAGCCGGTCATGATGTGCTCGCCGCGCTCGAGGAAGTCGTTGAGGATCTGCTCGCGCTCGGCGTCGCGTACCTTCTGGAGAATCACCTGCTTGGCGGCCTGCGCGCCGATACGGCCGAATTCGATCGACGGCACCGGTTCTTCGATGTACTCGTCGAGCTGAATGTTGGGCTGCTGCTCGCGTGCCTCGAACAGCAGGATTTCCTGATCCGGCTCCTGCAAGCCGGCTTCGTCCGGTACTACCCTCCAGCGGCGAAACGTTTCGTGTTCGCCGCTTTCACGGTCGATGTGGACGCGAATATCCGCATCTTCTTCGAAGAGCTTCTTGGAGGCCGAAGCGAGAGCCGCTTCGAGCGCCGCAATTACCACGTCCTTGTCGACATTCTTCTCGCGTGCCAGCGCATCCACCAGCATCAACACTTCGCGACTCATTGTTTGCGGCTCCTAAAGTCAACTTTCGGAACAAGGCGCGCCTTGTCCATGTCCGCGAGCGTGAAATCGAGCATCGCGGCACCTTCTTTTCCTTCAAATTCCAGACCGATCGCCTCGCCTTGCGGAGCATGCAGGATGCCCCGGTACGATTTCCGTCCGTCCAATGGCTTTTTCAGTGTGATTACCGCTTCGCTGCCCGCGAAGCGTTCAAAATCCGCCAGTTTTTTCAGCGGGCGGTCGAGACCGGGCGACGACACTTCAAGCCGCTCATAATCGATGTTTTCGACCGTCAGAACGTGCTGGAGCTGACGCGTGACTTTCTCGCAGTCTTCGATCGCGATGCCGGCCGGCTGGTCGATATAAATACACAACATGCCGCGCCCAGTGCGCTCGAGATCGACGAGCTCGTAGCCGAGTCCCACGACCGTGGTTTCAATCAGTTCCGTCAGTTGCACAGTGCCCTCTTAGATGTTCGCGCAGCGAGCCAGCCGCCTGTTTCAGCAAACAACCAATGCGGGCCGCGCGCCAAGCCGGCGCACGTTCGTGCTAACCCGAGATGCCGAACCACGGAAGGAGCGGCAAAAAAAAAATGGGCTGAACGCCCATCATCTTATTGCCGGTGGTCGCACCTGAGCCGCACATGAAAAACCGTACGCCCAGCGACTCCGCGATTGTAGCCATTTTTTGGCCCAAACGCAATCTGCAGAGAGCCATGCGGTGTGCATTTCCGCTTGATTTCATGGGAATCTTTCGGAAATGTGGCGGCAATATGGGTCTTTTGCAAGGTGGCCCGCGCCGCCTCGAACGGCATTGTTGCCTCGCGGCGACCTGATGCTGATTGCCGCGGCGGCAACCATCCGACGATCACCGAAGGACAGCCGCCTCGCGTGGGTTAGCCAGGCGGCCGCCCCACCGCTGCAAGGAGCGCCGCTTAACGCCCGCGCGAGCGACCGCGCGCCGCGCCGCCACCACGATTCGCGCCGCCCGCCGGGCCTGCATTGCCGCCCGCGCGATTGGCGTTACCACCGCCACGATTGCCGCCCGGTGCACGATTGCCGGCGTTACCGGGGGCGGCACGCTTGCCACCGGGGCGCGCGCGATTGCCATTGGGCGACGGCGCACGATTGCCGTCGACATCGCGACCGCGCTGCTGACCGCCGGTACCGCGGTTGTTATAGCCGGCACCGAAACCTGCGCCTGCGCCCGTCCCCGCGCCGAAGCCGCCACCCGCTCCGCCCCGGCGGCCCTGGCCCTGGCCGCGCGGTTGCTGCTCGAAGCGGCTATGCGACATCAGGACCGGCTCGCGGTTGATGAAGCCCATCGACGTCTGCATCGGATCGGGTTGCCGGCGCTCCGGCGCCGCATTGCGGCCGCCGCGCTCCTCGGCCGGCGCCTTCAGGCCGACCGACGCCATCAGCGCACGCACCTGATTGTCTTCAAGCTCTTCCCAGCGGCCACGCTTCAGACCTTTCGGCAGCGAGATCGGGCCGTGGCGCGTGCGGATCAGCCGGCTGACCATCAGCCCGGCAGCTTCGAACATGCGGCGCACTTCGCGGTTACGCCCTTCGGCGAGCGCGACGTGGTACCAGTGATTGGTGCCTTCACCACCGCCGTCGCGGATGCGCAGGAAATTCGCCGGGCCGTCGTCGAGTTCGACGCCGTGCAACAGCTTTTGACGCATGCCTTCCGCCAGTTCGCCGACCACGCGTACCGCATACTCACGCTCGACGCTATAACGCGGATGCATGAAGCGATTCGCGAGATCACCCGACGTGGTCAGCATCAGCAGACCCTCGGTGTTGAAGTCGAGGCGGCCGACCGCAACCCATTTGGCGGTCTTCATCGGCGGAAGCTTGTCGAACACCGACGGACGGCCTTCCGGATCAGCATGGCTGACGATTTCGCCAGTCGGTTTGTGGTACAGCAACACGCGCGGCGGCTTGTTCGCGAGCTTGCGCTTGACCGGCTTGCCGTTGATGCGAACCTGATCGGTCGGCATGATGCGCTGGCCGATGTGCGCGGGCTCACCGTTCACGGACACGCGGCCGGCGATGATCAGCTCTTCCATGTCGCGGCGCGAACCCATGCCCGCTTCGGCGAGCACCTTGTGCAGCTTCGGCGCGTCGTCGTCGGGGGAGAGCACGCGCTTCGGGCCGGCAGCCTTGCCACGCCGCAGCATCGGCGCGCGCACGCCGCCGGTCGTGCTGTTGTCGGCGTCGAACGCCGGCGATGTCACGTACGAGAACAGATCGTCCTGGGTGGATTCCGGGGCCACAGCCGCATCGGCGCCGCGACGATTCTGACGCTGACCTTCGCGCGGCTGACCCTCGCGCTTCGCGCCACCCGCGTTGCGCCGCGCGCCCTGCTTCGCGCCCGCGTCCTTGCGCGGCGTGCGCGCCTGCGCGACGACCTCGCCGTCCGGCGGCGTTTCGGCGACGACCGGCGCGGCCTGTGCGGGCGCGCCTTCGGCGGCCTTCGTCTTCGCTCCGGCGCGGCGGCGCGCGATCAGGCTGCGCGGCCCGCGGCGCAGGCCGCGGCGCGGACGCTCTTCGCCGTTGGCCTCCGCGCTCTGAGCCGGGCGCTCGCCCTCGCCTGCCGACGCTTGCGTGGTGCGCGCTTCGTCGGCGCGCGCCGACGGCACGGCGCGCTCGGATTCGGACGAATCGGTGTCGTGGGTATGTGTCAAAACAACCTCAAAATGTCAGGTCGCGCACGCCCGTTGCGGGCGCGGCAAAAAAGTTCGGTTACGTCAGGCGCTGCGTGACTCGGCTTCGTCGCCGGTCAGAATGCCTGCGTCCTGTGCGGCATCGCGGCGATCCTCGGAATCGCCGTGCGCCGCCTTGATCGGGTTCGGCTCGCTGGCGTGCTCCGTGTTGCGAGACACGCCCGAGTCGTGCGCGGTTGCTGCAGGATCGGCCCGGGGGACCGGATCGTGCGGATCGTGATGCTGCGCAGACCCCGCGACGCCAGCCTGCGGTGCTGCATTCGCCGTTTCGGCGTGTTCTTGCGCATCACCAGTGGCGTCGCTTGCGTCGCCGGCTGCGTCGCTTGTCGCTTCGCTTATTGCTTCATTCGTTGCTTCGTTCGTCGCCTCGTTTGTCACGGTAGGCGCGCCGATCGCGTCAGCCGGCCCGGCTGCGTCAGGATGCTGTTCCGCTCCGGGCGACGGCCCGGTCTGCACGGCTTGACCGATTGGGTCCGCCTGCACCGTTTCCGGTTCACCTGCCGCGTGAGCCGCCTCCGCTTCTTCAACGGACTGCGCCGGCTCCGGCGACGGGCCGCCCGCTTCCCCGTTCACGCCTTGCGCTTCCTGCGCGACCGCCGCATCGCCCTCGGCGAACTCGATCGCATGCTGGCCCAGCAGATCCGCGTTCAGTTGCGCCGACGGATCAGCAAGCGGCGGCAATTCGTCGAGCGCCGTCAGGCCGAGGTCGTCGAGAAACTGACGCGTGGTCGCGTACAGCGCGGGGCGCCCCGGCACGTCGCGATGACCGATCACCTCGATCCAGCCACGATCCTCGAGTTGCTTGACGACCTGCGTATTCACCGTCACACCGCGGATTTCTTCGATATCGCCCCGCGTGACCGGTTGCCGGTAGGCAATGATCGCGAGCGTTTCGAGCACCGCGCGCGAATATTTCGGCGGTTTTTCCGGATGCAGGCGATCCAGATACGAACGCATCGCGGGCTTGCTTTGAAACCGCCAGCCCGACGCCAGCCCGACCAGCTCCACACCGCGCCCAGACCAATCCCGCTTCAGGTCTTCGAGCAAGGTCCGAACAGTGTCTGCCGACACGCCGTCGGCAAAGAGCTTGCGCAATTCGCCGAGTTTTAACGGCTCCTGCGCGCAGATCAAGGCAGTCTCGAGGACGATCTTCGCCTCTTGGGTATTCATGCAGCTAGGTCAGACCCTGTGGTCAAAGAACCGGATCAAACAGACGATGTGGAACTGAAGACGCGCTCGCCCGATTCTGATCGGTCATATTGATGGGAGCACGCACCGGGGGGCGGCGAACAGACTTATCGAACCAAACCCAGCCGGACGGAGCAGCGATGTTCCTGAAGGGAATCGCGTGACTGAGCGCCATATTACGCAAAAACGACCGGTGCGTAAAGCCGGAATCCCCGGCGCATTGTCTCGCCACGCGCCGGCAGGCGCGCCCGGGCGTCAAAGCGGCGGCAATAAAAAAACTGAATCCGCGCCGGAATTCGAGCCACGCATCCGCCCTCGCCCGATCAGGCGCCCGTGTGCCGCGCGAGGAACCCCTGCAGACGCTCGACACCGGCGTCCAGCCGCGCCGTATCGCACGCATAGCACCAACGCACGAAACCTTCGCCCTGTGGCCCGAACGCGCTGCCCGGCGCCACGCCGAGCCCCGCCTCGCGCACCATCGCCTTGCACAATTCGAGACTGCGCGCCGCGCCCGGCATCGAGAAGAACAGGTACATCGCCCCCAGCGGCGCCTTGACGTCGACACCCGGCACCGCCGACAACGCCTGCACCAGATGATCGCGCGACGCCCTCAGGTCGCGCACCAGCTCCTGTGTGAAACGCTCGCCCTGCTCGAGCGCGGCGATGCCCGCCTGCTGGACGAACGACGGCGCGCACGACGTGTTGTACTCCACCAGCTTGCCCAGATCGTCCATCAAGGCGGTTGGAGCTACGACCCAGCCAAGCCGCCAGCCCGTCATCAGCCAGGCCTTCGAGAACGAATTCACGCAGATCACGCGTTCGTCGCGCGAGGCCAGATCGAGAAACGACGGCGCGGTGCGCGCGTCGTCCGCGTAATAGAGCCGCTCGTAGACTTCGTCCGCGACGATCCAGATGCCATGACGCCGGCAATGCTCGAGCACGGTGCGCTGATCGTCGCGGCTCATCACCCAGCCGGTCGGATTGTTCGGCGAGTTGATCATCAGCATCCTGGTGTCGGGCGTCAGCGCGGCCAGCAATTGCCCGACGTCGAGCTGCCAGCCGCGTTCGCCGTAACCCAGCGAGACGGTTTCGACATGCGCCCCCAGAATCTTCGGAATCTCGACGAGATTGGGCCACAGCGGCGTTACCGCGACCACCCGGTCGCCCGCGCCGACCACGAGCTGCGCGGCGAGCATCAGCGCGTTGACGCCGGCGCTCGTCACCGCGATGTGATCGGCCGACGTCGCGCCGTGCAACCCGCTCACGTAGCCGGCGAGCGCCGCGCGCAGCGGCGCGATACCGAGGTTATGCGTATAGAACGTGGCGCCGGCGGCAAGCGCCGCGCTCGCCGCGTCGCGGATAAAGGCGGGCGTGACCCGGTCGGACTCGCCGAACCAGAACGGCAGCACGTTCTCGACGCCAAAACCGGCATTGGCGACTTCACGGATTTGCGAAGGACGCAGCGCGCGCACGGCGTCGCGCGCATTCGGAATGGAGGGCACGGGCAGGTCCAATTCGCTCATCGAGGCTTCCGGATGGAGGTGAAAGATAGAGGCTCAAAGGGCACGCTCAACGAACGTGCCGCCGGGAAGACACTAGTTTAGCGCGGCGCCTGTCTGGGGAGAGGCGAACCGGGCAGCGGGCCCGGGTGTTGATCCCGGCCCGGTGAAGCTGCCGCGGTTAGACGGCCTGAGCGTTCGACATGCCTGAGACCATCGTTTCCGCCTTGTTTCGTGAAATCCCCGCTCCTCATCGGAGTGATCGACGCGCGAGCGTGTGCGAGCGTTCTCGCGCGTGTTCGCCGGCCCTAGTTCAACTCCTCCGCCCGCCCCGGCAACTGGCGGATCAGATTCCACACGGCCTCGGCCGCCGGCGACAACGAGCGATCGCGCCGCCGCACGAGTTCGACGCGGCGCTCCGCGCGCGGCACGAGCGCCCGCGCGACCAGCGACGCGCCCGCCGGCAACGGCAGCGCGAGCCACGGCAGCACGCTGATCCCGACGCCCGCCTCGACGAGCCCGAACACGGTCGCGGAATGCCCGAGTTCCTGCACCACCGTGGCGTTCACGCCCTGCTCCTGCATCGCGGCGTCGATGATCGGCCGGCTGCCCGACGCGTAATCGAGCATCACGAGCTGCTCGCCGTCGAGATCCCGCCACGTGACCTGCTTGCGTGCGGCGAGCGGGTGATCGTCGCGCGAGACGACGCAGAACGAATCGGTCATCAGCGTTTCGCTGAGCAGATCGCCGTCCGAGAAAGGACCGATGATCACGCCGAAATCGACCTCGCCCGACTTCACCTTGCGCACCACGTCGCTCTGCACGTCGTCGCGCAAACCCAACGTGACATACGGAAACTGCTGCACACACGACGCCACCACACGCGGCATCAACCGGCACGCGATGGTCGGACTTGCCGCCACCACCACGCGGCCACGACGCTGCTCGCCGATTTCGCGGATTTCGCGCAGCGCATCGTCGAGATCGGAGAGCAGCCGCGACACGCTCGACACGAGATTGCCGCCGACATCGGTGAGCTGCACCTCACGCGTGGTCCGGTCGATCAGCTTGAGACCGATTTCGCTCTCGAGTTCGCGTACGCAACGGCTGACCGCCGACTGCGTCAGGCCGATTTCATCGCCCGCCCGGCTGAAGCTTTGCAGACGGGCGACCTCGATGAAAACCCTTAGTTGACGCAGCGTCACATTCATTTGCCTACCTCATCAATAACGCGATTTGATGCGCATTGTAAGGCCAAATGGGCACCGCACCACGGCTTCGGGGCAGTCGCTGCGATGCAGCAAAAAAGACGCGAACGCACGCCAGCCGGGCCTTAGTGCACAAGATTGGTGATTGTCCCGATTTGCGAGATGGGTTTTTTGGATTCTTATACGCCCCTAGCTGGCGCCCGCGCTGGCCCGCCGCCACGGGGCTTTCAGGCAATCGGGATCAAATTGGCACACTTCGTGCGTTGAGATACGCACAGGGTCGGCGCCATGGCTTCTGACTGAATAAGCAGACTGTGGCAAGCCCGACCCCTTTGGCACTCGCCTATCGAGTGCATGAAGAGTGCGCGGCGCGGGGCAGCGCACCGGAGTTAGCTTCGCTGAGGTGAAACATGATGCTGTTCGACGATTTGAGAGACAACGAGTGGGCGCTGGTCGAGGCTTTGTTCTGTGCCGAGCCGGCGCGGAGCGAACGGCGCGGCCGGCCTCGCGTGGAAGCACGTGCGGTGGTCAACGCCGTGCTTTGGGTGCTGTCGACGGGCGAAGGCTGGTCCAAGCTGCCAGGGCGCTATCCGTCCCCGCCGACTTGCCGCCGGCGCTTCGACGAGTGGCAAGCCGATGGCACGCTCGCCGAAATAGTCAAGCGGCTTGGCACCAGCGGCCGCGAGATTTCGCTGCGCGGCCGGATCGGCGCGACTGCCGCGAAACCGCCGGCACCGCCGAGCCGCGATCGTCTGCGCGGCGCATTCTGGACCAATCCGGAATCGTGGCGAGCACCGGTCAAGATGGCCTGACGCGAAACTGCCTTGTTACCGGGCGCCTGCAGGCGCCCGGTTTTTTATCCGGATGCGTATCCGTGTTGCCTGCGTGCGCCGGCAACGCGCCTGGCTCGCTGCCGGCACTTCCTCCGGTATTTCTCCTTGCGCCTCACGTCTTTGTCCGTCCTTGCGCGCAAGTTTCCCCCACCCGTTCCGCTTGACATACAGAGCGCTTTGTCCCGCGCGGAGCCAGACATTTCAGGCTGCGCATGGCTTCGGGTGAAACATCCATTTACTATTAATTACAGTGCGCTTTCGCGACCCGGCATACCTTAGTACGTATGCATATAAGCCTTGATTCGATGGGCTTGAGGGGGGCGTCGGCATGAAACCAATGTCAGTGCTTGTGTGCGGCATTGTGATTTCATTGATGGCCGCACCAGGATTTGCTCAACAACGTCCGCAGGGATGGAACTGGCGGCCGGACCGGCCGGCAACGCTTCAGGCGTGGCAGCAAAGCGAAGCGCACAATCGCGATTTCACGCCGCCGGCGCCGCGCGGCGACTTGCGCGGCGATATCGCCAGCAACGTGCGGGCGCGGCCCGATGCGCCTCGTGCGGATCAGGGGCGGCGTCGTTAGTCAGGGCTTCTGGAACGATGGGCGCGACGCCGGGAGCCGGATATCGCACCGTAAATGAATAATCGGGGAACCACAGGGCGCCGAGCCAGTCTGATTCAACGCCATTAGCACAGCGTGGCAGTAGTAATTCCGGTACGCCCGTATCTTCGCGATACGGGCTTTTTTTTCGCACAAATGCAACGGCGCGACGGTGAATGCAATCGCACCGTGCGTTCGTCGAGGAAGGAAGCAGCGAATCACCACCCGTCGCGCGCTGCGACCGGTCAACAGAAGTAGCCGCCCGCCGAGGAAACGATGGACCCATGCGGACGTTGTACGAACAATCGGGCGGACGCCGAGCCCGAGGAGGCGCCAGGCCTAATCCCGGACTTCGAGCGTCGTGGCGGACTGCGGTTGAACCGCAGCGAGAACATAGTCGTTCATGCGCTGCGCGGTCCATGTGAGCAGGCGCTCGTCGTGCTCGAGCCGCGCGAACTCGGCTTTGCCCCGCTCGGTGAGCACGGCGATGTCGACGGGCGCATGAAAACCCGGCGCCGGCGCAACGGTGCGCTGCCGAACGGTGTCCATCAGGCCTAGCGCGCGAAGATACTGGAAAACACCCGGCCTTCTGGCCCAGGGAACCTGACGATATTGCGCTCGCCGCAGCGCTTCGAGTACAGCTTCGTTGGAATACGTCGTCATCTCACTTCTTTCTTAAAGTGCAGCCATGACACATCTATGCCAACGCGTCACCGCGCCACTGGCGACGCGCCTGGCACCCGCCTCTGGCCAGAAGCTCGCCGCGTGTCGGGCGGCGGATTTCCGCCAGGTGCTGCCTGGTCTAGTATTCGGAACCCCCGTCTGAACAGCATGTTAGCGTTCTCTCCACGAACCGGCGATGCAACCGCCGCGGCGCGATGGCAAGCCCGTAGATTTGTCCCGAAACACATACGTTACAGCATTTAAATTGATTCTATTCACTTTATTGACGCTTTTTTTTGCAGCAATCGTGCTATGGAAGCGGGCGCGCCGCTCGCTCATCGTCTGCATGATCGCATTGTTCTGGCTGCTCGCGGCCGGCTGGCTGACCGCGCCCCTGCTCGATCTCGCGCAGCCGCACCGGCAAAGCGCCGCACCCGCCGCCTTCGCGCCTCGCACCGCGATCATCCTGCTCGGCGGCGGCACTATCTACGACGACGATGACGTGCTCGTGCCGCCGCGCGACGTGCTCTCACGCATCGAGGTAAGCGCACGCAGCTACGCGGCCTGCAAGCGAACGGCCACGACCTGTCAGGTGATCGTGAGCGGCGGCAATCCGCAGCGGCACAGCGCGACCGAAGCCGACACCTATCTGCCCTATCTGCTGCGCCAGCAAATTCCGCGCACGGACATCGTGCTCGAGAGCACCAGCCGCACAACTTACGAGAATGCGCGCAACGTCTCGGCCATTGTCGGCAATTCGCGCTACGACACCGTGATACTCGTCACGTCCGCCTATCAGATGCCGCGCGCACTGCTCGACTTTCACCGCTTTGGCATCACGCCGCAGCCGCTGATTTCGAGCGCGCGGCACGCGCGGCTCGGCGTGCTGCCCCGCTATGACAATCTCGTGGCCGCCGAAATCGCGCTTCACGAGCTGATCGGAATCGCGCAATTTCACGTGTATCGGGCGTTCGGCTGGTTCTGACCGAAAGCGGCACGGCACCGCGATACCGCGCATTATTTAACGATGCGAACCATTTTCGGACTGCCTTCGGGCTTGCGCGACGAACACGGCGCATGCGTGAAACGCCTCACAACCATTGGGCACGGACGGTATAATTAAAAGGTGTAACAAATGTTTAGCGCAGTTACAAAGCCATCGGCTGGAGCAGAGATTGCTCGCTAGAATGCATTGTCTCTCCCAACGGACAGGCAATACTCGGGTCCACCACCACTCTACGGAGGTAACTATGAAGAAAGTGTCCCTGGCGATCCTGGTTTCCCTCTGCGCCGCAGCGGGCGCGGCGTATGCGCAGGACAACGGCATCACGACGAGCACCGATCCAGCCAAGGCGGCGGATATCGAGCAGCGTGCGCAAGATCTGCAAAACCGCGAGCAAGCAATGGGAAGTGCCCCAGCCATGCCCAAGCATCACAAGATGGCACCGCATCATCACAAGAAGGCTCCCGACGCTTCGAGTTCCTGAGCGAGTTGGGGGGTCTCACTTCGCGGCGCTGCCGTGAAGGTGAAAAGCCGAAGCTGGCACCGCCGGTTTCGGCTTTTTTTGTTATCGATGGATTCCGAGGACGGATTTCCAACGCCTCGCGTAACAAAACGCATAACTCAAAGCGCATGAGTCAAAGCGCATAAGTCAAAACGCATGAACCCGTGACGCGAGCGCGTGGCGGCATGCCGCTGACCCGGCGCGCTCGAGCCGCCTGCCGCGCTGCTTTCATGCGATTGCTTCAAGCGCGCTCCGAGTGCCCGCAAGCGCCCGGCTTCGAACGCGCACTTGCCGCAAGAGGCCGCCGGCGCCCCGCTTTCGGTATGCTAAAGTCGCGCACCGGCCGGCGGCGGCCGGCCCCCTAACCCGTGCGCACCCTGGTGCGGAGGACAGCATGAGCAACATCCAGCTAGATATCGAATGGACGGAAGCAGCATCTCGCAAAATCGAAAAACTGATGCCGCGCGGCGGTCAGGAAGCGTACCTCGCGCTGCCGCCCGTCGAATGCCTGCCGATGGAAGGCGACGTGCTGTTTCTCGGCCCGGCTGGCAAGCAGCAGCCGTTCATCGTCGCAGAGCGCCAGTATCACCATGACGGCGACGCGGACTGGACCATCATCCTGATCCTCGACGTGCCGCAAGCAACTCACTGACAACCGGCGGTGCGATCGACGCCGCGCCGTTGACCGCAGGCGCGGCGCGGGCGGCCATGTGATGCATCTTCCGCTCGCCAGCGCGCCGCCTCGTCCCATGTGCCGTGCGGCTTGTCCGCCCGAAGCGCGGCATGCGCCGGAGCTGCCGCCTGGCGCCTGCCGGCTTCCGGCGCCAATCGCAGGACGTTCAGGCGATTTTCGACGCGACGCGAATTTCCGCGTGCTCGATCCAGTCCGCGACCGCTTTCCGGTACGCCTGGATATGCGCTGATTTCGCATGCGCCGCCAGCGCTTCCTCGCTCACCCAACGCTCGACGAACACAAATCGGCGCGGCTCCTGCACATCGCGATGCAGGTCGTACTGAAGCACGCCCTGTTCCTTGCGCGTCGGTCCGACAATGCCCTCGAGCGCCGCGCGCAGTTGCTCTTCGTGACCCGGCTTCGCCACCGAAATTGCGACTACTGTGATTTCCGACATACTTGCCCTCCTCTTCACGAAAAGCAGCAGCATACCCGTCGTCCGACGACTCTGCCGGTGAACGCGGCAAGGCTCCGCTCCGCGCTTTGCGCGCCTCGCCACAGCGCCACAGCGCCGCAACGCCGCTGCGGCCAGCGAGGTGCGTCAGCCAAAAAACCTATCGCTGCAATAACGTCTGAGCACCGTCCTCGCCTGGAATTTGGCGGGCGGCCGCCTACCGCCCTGCTACCCTCGGCTGGTACGGCAACTGATTGCGATTGAGAATCGGTTTCGCGCGAGGCAAGCGCGCGAACACTCCGGCGCCATCCCCGCAACACGTTGCCGGGCGGCCCTGAGTACCCGGTTTGCAGGCATATCTGGCGGTCGGGCATTTGTGATTACCCGCACATTATTGTCCCCCGCAAACTGCTAGACTCGTTTTGACCCATTCGCCGGAGTCCAGCATGGCTGGCATCGCCCTGCGCGTTCCCGGGCTGTATCCGTTGCGCCCCGTCGACGCTTCGGGCGTGCGAGCGCTGCGCGCCGAAGAGGTTTGCGTACCCCTTCACCCGCTTGCCGCAGGATTCCCATGTCCGCTCTCATGCCCGCCTCTATGCCATCCGTCAGCGAATTGACTCTGAGCGGCCTGCTCCCGCATCTGGTCCGCGGCGAGTCCGGCTGGACCGCGACGTGGCGCGCGCTAACGCTGCACAGCGTGTTCCAGCCGGTGCTGTCGGTGACGCATCGGTGCGTGGTCGGCTACGAGGGGCTCCTGCGCGCGTTCGATCCGGTTGGCCTGCCCGTCTCGCCCGACGTGCTGTTTTCCGGCACACGCTCAGCCGCCGAAGCGCGCGAGCTGGATCGCATCGCACGCTGCCTTCATGTGGCGAATTTCATGGAGCAAGGCATCAGCACAGGGTGGCTGTTTCTCAACACGCGCCCGCAGGTGTTCGAAACGGGCTGGCCGCAGCGCGCGTTCATCGACGAGCTGTCCGCGCATTTCGGACTGCCGCAGGAGCGCATCGTGATCGAAGTGCTCGAGCAGCCTGCCGACGACGAATCAGCCGTCGCCAGCATGCTCGCGGCCTCGCAGCCGCGCGACTTCCTGATCGCGATCGACGACTTCGGCACCGGTTTTTCGAACTTCGACCGCGTGTGGCGCTTCCGTCCCGACATCGTCAAGCTCGACCGCTCGCTCGTCGCGCGGGCGGGCAAGCGCGAGGGCGACGAGTCGATGATCAGCCATCTGATCGCGATGCTCCATCAGTCGGGCACGCTCGTGCTGGCCGAAGGCGTCGAAACCGACGAGGAGCTGATGATCCTCATGCAAGCCGACGTCGATTTCGTGCAGGGGTTCTGGTTCGGCCAGCCGAAGAGCTCTGTGCAGGCGGCCTGCACGAACGTGCCGGCGCTCGTCGAGTCGATCTGGAGCAAGTTCGCCGACTACGAGCGTGCGCACGACGGCCACCCGTGGCTCGGCTTCGAAGGATTCACCGAAGCGGTGCTTGCCGCCGCCGACACCTACAAGGCAACCGGTGACCTCGAACAGGCGGCGCAAAGAATCTGGCATTTGCCCGAAGCGCGCCGCGTGTTTCTCACCGACGGCCAGGGCGAGCAGACCCAGCCGTCCGTGACGGCCGCGTCGGTGCCGCCGCCGCCGCAGCGGCTCGCGCCGCTCTATGCGGAGACGCGCAGCAACTGGTCGCGGCGCGCGTATTTCCGGCACGCGCTCGCCACGCCGGGGCGCGTCGCCATGATGGGGCCGCACTATTCGCTCGCGGATGGTCAGGACTGCTACACCGCGGCGATCGCCTTCGAGCATGACGGCACGCATGTGCTGTGCGTCGATTTCGTGCCGGCGGCTGCGACCGCGGATGCGCGTACCGGCAGACGCGGAGGAAAGTGGTAGGAGCGGCTGATTGCCGGCCGTAGCTACTCGTGCACCCGGCCGCGGCCGGACTTGATCTCGCTGCGTTTCGCCTTGCCGTCGAGACGGCGCCGATTCGACGCGCGTGTCGGCTTGGTCGCGACCCGCGGCTTGCGCGTCACGCTGACACTTTCGATCAGCTCATCGAGCCGCGCCAGCGCCGCCGCGCGATTCATCTCCTGAGTGCGATGCTCCTGCGCCTTGATGATCACCACGCCATCACGCGTGAGCCGGTGATCGGACAACGCGAGCAGACGCATCTTCAACACCTCGGGCAACGACGAAGCCCGCACGTCGAAGCGCAGATGAATGGCGCTCGAAACCTTGTTGACGTTCTGACCGCCCGCGCCCTGTGCACGCACGGCGGTCAATTCGATTTCGTTCGGCGGGATCGGATAGCGGGATGTCATGAGCGGGATCGAACAAAGGTCTGTGAGTGTACAAGCCGCTGGGGCGATATGCGTGCAGTGGGTGATGAGCGGTGGGCGGCGCGGTGCCAGCCGGAGCTGGCGCAGCATTGCACCGCGCCGCGTTACGAAAAACCATTTGCGTCGGCACGGCCAGTTCATCGATACTGCGTTTTTGCTTACAGCGTAAATTCGTATGAAAATCCGCCCGGGTTTCGTACTCGAACTGGCCGTCAACTTCCTGCTGCCGTGGCTTGCCTACCGGCTTGCGTTGCCGCGTGCCGGTGAGACCGGTGCGCTGATCGCGTCCGCCGTGCCGCCGCTCGTCTGGAGCGTGATCGAGCTGGCGCGCTTCCGTCGCGTCGACGCACTGAGCATGATGGTGATCGTGGGCATCGTGCTGTCCGTCGCTGCCATGGCCCTCGGTGGCAGCCCGCGCATGCTGCTGTTGCGCGAGTCGCTCGTCTCCGGCGCGGTCGGCGTGGCGTTTCTGCTGTCGCTGCCGTTGCGCCGCCCGCTGATCTTCTATCTCGCTCGCGCGACGGTCGCCCGTGAAATGGAAGGCGGCGCCGCGCACTTCGAGGCGCTGTGGCGCGAACGCCCGGGCCTCGCCGCAGCCATGCGGACGATGACGCTCGTCTGGGGCGTCGGCCTGACCGGCGAAACCGCGCTGCGCGCATGGATGGCGCTCACGTGGCCAATCGGGCGCTTTCTCATCGTGTCGCCGTTCATCGGTTACGGCATCTACGGTGCGCTCGCGCTGTGGACGCTGTGGTATCGCAAGACGATGCGCAGCCGCGCCGAGGCAAGCGCGCGGGCGAGCGGGGTCGCCAGTTGACGGACGGCACGGGGCAGATTGCCACGCCGGGTTCCTCCGCCGCCATTCGTCGCCTCCGCGAAGCTGTTGTCGTCTCTCGGCGCATTAGTGCAGCACGTCGCTCCTCGTTGCCGCATTACTTCTCGCCGCCCGTCCGCTCTCGCGGTTCCTCGTCGGTTTCCGACACTTTCATCGGATCTAGCCAGATCGAACCGGTTCTCGCCGTCCTCAGCGCTTCTCCGCTTCTCCACCTTACCGCCCTAACCTCGCCGCCTCAGCAATCCTCGCGGCCAGACCCGAATCGCGCTGCGTCGGCGTCGCGATTGCCTGTGCGAGCACGGCGCGCGCGCCGATCACCTCGACCCGTTCGCGCGCGCGCGTAATCGCCGTGTACACGAGTTCGCGCGACAAAACCCGGCTGAACAGCGACGGCAGCACCAGCACCGTGTGCTCGAACTCCGAGCCTTGCGACTTGTGAACCGTCAGCGCAAACGCGGTGTCGTGCGGCGGCAGCGCGGCCGGCGACACGGCCCGCACATCGCCGTCGCCGGTGCGGAAATACACGCGCAATACGCCACCCGTGCCCGGCAGCGCAATGCCGATGTCGCCATTGAAAAGCCCCAGCGCGTAGTCGTTGCGCGTCACCATCACCGGACGCCCGGCAAACCACTGCGCGCCGACTGCGAGCGTGACGCCCGCCGCGCGGCGCACTTGGGCCGCCATCGCCGCATTCACCTGATCGACACCGCGCGGCCCGAGGCGAGTCGCGCACAGAATGCGGAAACGGTTCAACGCGTCGAAAAGCGGCAACGGGTCGGGCGTGCCGCTGGCGAGCGCCGCGGCCAGTGCATCCGCATACGGAGCAAAGCCGGCGGCGAGCCGTGTGACAGTGCGCTCGGCAAGTGTGGCGTGCGCGTCTTCGCGCAGCGCCGCCGCGCAGGTTTCGGCGGGATCGATCCGCAGCACGTCGAGCGCCTCACTGGCCGAGCCGTTGCGGATCGCGAGCGACAAACGGCCGATCGGCGACTCGAGGCCGAACCGGTAATTGCGCTCGAGCCAGACGACGCAGTCGGCAAGCGGGCTCCGGTCATTCGTCGCGGACGACGACACTGCCTGCCCGCTTCCGGCCGGAGCAATGTCGTCGAACAGATCGCCCGGCGGCTGTGATTCGAAGTCCTCCAGCGTATCGGGTGAAATAAAAAAATCGTCGGGCGGCGCATCGTCGAGATTGCGCGCCGCACGCGGCAACGCCCGCGCGAGCCGCGCCTCGTCGATGCCGAGCGCCTGCGCGACCCGCCGCAAACCGCGCGGCGTCAAGGCGGGCCGCGCGCTGAGTTCGGCGAATACCGCGCCCGCTTCGACCGCCGCGAGCTGATCCTTGTCGCCGAGCATCACGAGACGCGTCTGCGGCGCGATCGCGTCGAGCAGGCGCGCGGCCATCGCGACGTCGATCATCGACGCCTCGTCGATCACCACGACGTCGTACGGCAGCGGATTGTCGCGATGATGGCGGAAGCGCCCGCCCGGCCCCGAGCCAAGCAGACGATGCAGCGTGTACGAGGTCTGCGGCAAGCGCGCGGCGAGCGCGGGCGGCAGATCGCCGGCGCGTGCGAGCAACGCTTCCTGCATGCGCTGCGCCGCCTTGCCGGTCGGCGCAGCGAGCGCGATCCGCAAATCGGCACGCGCATCGAGCAGGCACGCGAGCACGCCGACCACGGTCGTGGTCTTGCCCGTGCCCGGTCCACCGCTCACGATCGTGAGCCGCCCCGATAGCGCCATCACGGCCGCGACGCGTTGCCAGTCGACATCGTCGTCTTTCGGCGGGCCGAAGTAACGCAGCAGACGTTCGCGCAGCGCGGCGGGATCCGGATCGGAATCAACGATGGAACCAGCGGCAGAATCAGCCGCGGAATCAATTGCGGCATGAAACGCGTGATCGGCCCCGGCATCCGAAGCGTGCCCTTCGCCCGCCGCGTGCGCGACCAGCGCGCGCGCGAGACACCGCTCGTAATCGTAGTAGCGCGCCAGATACAGCCGCCCCTGTCCATCGATCACGAGCGGCCGCAGCGCCGCTGCGCTTTGCGCGCTGTCGTTCGCCATGTTGCTCACCATGTCGCTCGCCAACAGCGCCGCGCGCACCTCGGCGCTCGACGCGTCGAAGCGGTGCGCGAACACCGCAAGCGGCACGCACACGTGACCTTCGGTGGTCGCGCGGCTCGCGGCGAACGCGCCGCGCGCAGCCCATTTCACCGCGTCGGACGACGCGCCGCCGCGCCGCGCGAGCATGCCAATGCGGCGCGCGAAACCCTCGGCGAGCGCAATGCTGAAATCGGCCGGCGCAGGCAGATTGACGCCGATGTCCTCGAGCCCAAGCGGCACGGCCGCGCGCGGATCAAGTGTGCTGGGCGTGCTCATGCGCCACCTCCGATCATCGCCGCGTCGAGCAGCGCCACGAGTTCGAACGGCGGGCGGCGCATATGCACGCCAGCGGGGCCATCCGCGTCGCGCCACTCTGGCCGCACGCCGCGCACGAACAGATACAGATAGCCGCCGACATGCGTGTCGTAGGCATAGCCACGCACACGCGTCTTCAGATAGCGATGCAGCGCGACCGTGTAGAGCAGCGCCTGCAGGTGATAGGCGTGGCTCGCCATCGCCGCTTCGAGCGGCGCGGCGGCGTAGTCGGCGGCAGTGTCGCCGAGGTGATTCGATTTCCAGTCGACGATCCAGAAGCGGCCGTCGTGCTCGACGATCATGTCGATGAATCCTTTGACGAACCCGCGCAACACGCCGGGCTCCAGCGCGACATCGGGATAGCCGTATTCGATCAGCAGTTCGCGCAGCGCCGGAAAATCGAGCGACGGCGCCGCGAACAGAAACTCGAGTTCGTTCAGACGCCGGTGCCGGTTCAGCTTCGCGAGCGCCATGCCCGGCACGAGTTCGGTCGAGACCACATCGCCGATCAAGCGATGCATCATCGCGGGCAAACGCGCGGCAAGTTCGGGCACAGCCGGCGCCGGGCGCTCGCGCAGCGCGCCGCGAATCGCGTCGGGCCACGTGCTCGCGTCGGTGAAATCGGCGAGTTCGAACATGCGGTGCAGGCAATCACCGGCCGCCGCGCCGCGCGGAAACGCGAGAATGTCGTCGTCGGCATGAGCGGGCGTTTGCTGAGCAGATGCCGGCGCGAGCAGCGGCGCGGATTCGAGCGCATCGGCAATTTCGTCGTGATCGGGCCGCACCTCTTCCTGCGGTACATGCGCGTCCGCGGCCTTGCCGCCGGCCGCGATCAGTCCGCTGAAACTCGCCATGCGCCACTGATCGCGCAGCGGCCGGCGATTGACGCGCGCGAGCAACTGCGCGCCAAGATCCTGCAGACTTTCGAGCGGCGTGCGGCGCATCCCTTCGGGCAGCGCCTGCAACGTGACAGGCCCGCCCGCGAGCGCCTGCCAGCTTGCGGCCAGCGCGGCTTCGTCGGGTGGCTCGGCGAGCCAGTCGTCGAACACGTGAGCGCCGCCGCCCACGAGCCAGTTCAGCACGCTGCGGCGCGACTCCTTCGTCGAACGCGATATCAGATACGTGCCCGCGACCAGATAACAGCGATACACCGCGCGCGTGAGCGCCACGTAGACGAGCCGCGCGCGCTCGGCCGCCTGCTCGCGCAGCGCGTAGCGCGACGCGTGCGCGGCTTCCTCGTCGTCGCAGCCGTAGTGCAGCACCGCCTCGCCGGTGTCATCGTGATACTCGCGCGCATCGGGCAAGCCGGACGAAGGCGGCTCGCGCAACGCGCCATCGTTCAGGAACGGACAGAACACCACGGCGTATTCGAGGCCCTTCGACTTGTGAACCGTGACGATCTGCACGAGGTTGCGATCCGATTCGAGCCTTAGCTGCGCCTCTTCTCCGCCGCCCTGCTCGCGCTGCGCGGCGAGCCAGCGCAGGGTCGGCGCGATGCCCGGCTGCGTGGCGGCGCGCGCCTGCACGAGTTCGGCAAGGTGGTTCACGTTGGTCAGGCGGCGCTCGCCGTCGGGTCCGGCAACGAGCCGTTGAGCGACGCGCAGCTCGCGCATCAGCGTGCGCCACATCACCGCGAAGCCGCGCTCGTGCCACAGCATCCGGTAGCGCGAGAAGCGCTCGACCCAGCCCATCGCGTCGGCCCCATCGTCAATGCCGGGCGCTGGCGCGGGTTCGTCGGCGCCCGCGGGCGCGTCGGCGACCTGTGCAAGACGCCACAGCGCGGCAGCGTCGAGCCCGAGCCAGTCGGTGGCGAGCGCGGCGCGCAGGCGCCGCAGATCGCCGGGCGTGTCGATGGCGGCGAGCACGCGCTCGATCTGCTCGGCGTCGGGCGTCGCGAACACCGACGCCTGTGCAAGCTCCACGCTGCCGACGCCCCAGGCCGCCAGCACGCGTTTGACGAGACTGCCCTGCTTGTGCGTTTGCACGAGCACCGCGATGTCGCCCGGTGCAATCGGCCTGTCGCCGATCGTCACCGTGCCTTCGCGCGCGCCGCGCAACAACCGCACGATCTCGGCCGCGCACGCCTCGCTCGCCGCGCGCTGCGCGGCGCGCTTGCTCAACGCGGCCTCGCCTTGCGGCAAGGTCCAGATGCGGAAATCGCCACTGCCCGCTCCGGGATCGACAAACGGCGCGCGGCGCCGCTCGCCCGCGCGCACCGGCTGATAGTCGAGCCCGTCGAGCACGAACGCCCGCGGGTTGGCCTCGAAAA
Source organism: Paraburkholderia susongensis (assembly GCF_900177725.1). Classification (GTDB taxonomy): domain Bacteria; phylum Pseudomonadota; class Gammaproteobacteria; order Burkholderiales; family Burkholderiaceae; genus Paraburkholderia; species Paraburkholderia susongensis. Next base: position 716,792 of record NZ_FXAT01000002.1, read on the forward strand.
TCCGGTTGCAAGCCTCAACGATCGGCGCGGTCGAACGCTGGTTGACCGCCAGCGTGTAGCACGCCGATGCCGACGCGCGCGCCGCGAGGTAGGTGTGCAGATCCGCCGCGCGGAAACTGTAGATCGCCTGCTTCGGATCGCCGACCAGAAAGAGCGGCCCAGCCGGTGCGAAGATGCGGCTGAAGATCGCGAATTGCAGCGGATCGGTGTCCTGAAACTCGTCGATCAGCGCGGCCGGATAGCGGCTGCGCAATGCATCCGCGAGCCACGAATGAGCGGCCAGCGCGCGATACAGGTTCGCGAGCAGATCGTCGAACGAGACGACGCGGCGCGTGCGCTTGCGCGCCACCAGTTCGGCGGGCGCGTAATCGAGCCACGTCTCTACGAGTGTGAGCCAGCGCGCGCGCTGCGCGGCCTCGGCCGCGACGACGGCCGCCGCCAGCCCTTCGGCTTGCTCGAAGAACGGATGGGCGGGCGGCTCGAACTTGACCTTGGTCGCCTTCTTCAACGCCGACACCGTCAGCTTCAACGCGGCGCGCGGCGGCGGCGCATGGCAGTCGCCCTGCGCGAAGTAGTCGTTCCACGCGGCGACCGCGGCGCTCACGTGATCGGGCTTGTGCGTGGTCTTGCTCAGGCGCTGCTCTGCCTCGGCGAGCAGCGCGACGATCGCATCCCGCTGCGCGTACCAGATGGCGCGCGCGGCATCGAAACCGGCTTGCGGATCGGCGTCCTCGCTGCCTGCATCCACGGCGCCCCAGCGCAGTTGCGCGAGCGGTTTTTTCAGACGCCGCGCAAGCTGCTCGTCGAGCGAGGCGGGACCCGCGCGTTTCGCCACGAGCCACGCGGCGAACGCCGGATGCGCATAGGCCTCCGGTTCGACCCGCTCGCGCCAGAAATCAGCGGCGAGTTCGAAACGCAATGCCGCGTCGTCGGCTTCCATCTCGAACGCGAACGGCATCGCCGCGGCGAACGGCGCTTCCTGCAACGCGCGCTGACAGAACGCATGGATCGTGTGGATCGCCGCCTGATCGAACGTGCGCAGCGCGCGGCGCACGACCTTCAACGCGGCCTCGCGCTCGATGCCGTTCTCCGGCGCGAGCGTCGTTTCGAATAGACGCTGGATAAACGGATCACCGCCGTCGTCGTCCATTTCGATCGCGCGATGCAGCTCCGCGAGACGGCCGCGAATGCGTTCGTGCAGTTCCGCCGTCGCCGCCTTCGTGAACGTGACGACCAGAATCTGATCCGCGTTCAGGTTCTTTTCGAGCAGCAGCCGCACGTACAGCGCACAGATGTTCCACGTCTTGCCGGTGCCCGCCGACGCTTCGATCTGGTTGACGCCGTCGAGCGAACACGCGAAGACGTCGAGTTCCTCGGCCACCAGTGTGTGACTGTGCGCCGCGCCGCTCATGATGCGCTCCGCAGATGCTGGATCAACGGCTTGAAGACGATCGCGGCGAGGCTGCCGAATGGTTCGTCGAGCGTGAGCGGCGTGCCGCGCAGCGCGATGCGCAAGGCCGGATCGTCGGACTCGCCGCGCACGCGGTCGTTGATCCACACGCCTTGCGCGGCCGATTCGCTTTCGCTGATCCTGGTCCACGCGCTCTTTGGGAAAAAGCGCAGCGGCAACCTGCGCCCGACTTTGAACAATGCGGCCAACGGCGCGAGTTCGTCGAGCGGATTTGCGACCGGCGCGAGCTCGAAGCTCTCGCCGCTGCCATGCCACACGGTGCGGCGCGGGCCGTCCGGCTGCGCCGCGCAATAGACCAGATGCGCGAGCCACGCGGACAGATAGTCGCGCGCGGTGGCTTTGGCATAACGAAAAATCACTTGTCCCGTTCCGGTCAGCAAATTCAGTGTGCCGCGCAATTGCAGCGGTGTTTCGGCGGCTTCGCGCAGCAGCGCGTCGTACTCACCGAACAGCGCGCCGGACAGCGTGTCGGCAATCTCAGCGCTATCGGGCCAGCGCGGCGCCACGTCGAGCACGAACGGCAGGCGCTCGACACCCGCGGCCACTTCGCGGCGCACGCTCGCCGCCAGTTGTTGCAGCGCGCTCAACTCGCGCGCACGCCACACCGCGCCGGTCGCGCCGCCCGGCAATTCGGGGCTCGCCTCGGCGACGCGGCGCACGCGGCTGAACATGGCCTCGTCTTCCACATCGGCGTCGAGCAGCACCGGCAACAGACGCTCGGCGAGCGCGTCGCGCCCCGCGTAGTCGAGATCGAACGGCTCGGTGTCGAGCAGTTCGCCCTGCGCATCCGACAACGCGATGCCAAGGCGGTCGCGCAACAGCGAGCGCGCCGGATGACGCCAGAAGCGCACGAAGTCGCCGAACTCGACTTCATAGGTCTCTTCAGGCGGCAGCGGTTCATCGAAGAACGGCGCGGCGGCCGGATGCTCGGGCGCGGCAAGCAGCGTAGCCAGTTCGGCGCGATCGGCGTCGTAGGTGAAAAGATCACGCTGCGGGTCGGACCGCGCCGCGAAGTAGTCCGATGCGAACGCCTGCAACGGATGCTCGACGATGAACGCGTTGCGCGCGTCATCGACCTGCCCGGGACTCGCGCCCTCGCCCGCCGACACCTGCGCGAGATGATCGAGCAATTCGTCGACGAGCGCGGCTGGCGGCAGCGGCGCGTTGTCGCGAATGCTGCGGCCCGTGTAGGCGATGAAAAGCCGCTCGCGCGCGGCGAGCAGCAGATCGAGGAACAGATTGCGCTCGTCGTCGCGGCGTTGACGGTCGCCCGCCTTGCCGAACGCGGCCATCAGATCGAACTCGTCGGCCCGCGCGAGACTCGGCAGCACGCCGTCGTCCATGCCGATGAGGCACACGACGCGAAACGGCAAGCCGCGCAGGCTCGTGAGCGACGAAAACGTCACGCTGCCCCAGGGCACGCCGCCGCGCGCGGGGTCGTCGAGCGCTTCGGTGAGCGCGCTGCGTATCACCGAAGCGGGCAACGGCACGTCCTGCGCGCCGGCCTGCATCGCGTCGCCCATCGCATCGAGCGCGTCGCGCACCGCCGCGAGCGAATCGGCGAACTCGACGCCGCCGTCGAAGCACTGCGCGAGCGTTTCGAGCAACAGTTGCAACCATCCGGCAGGCGTGCGCTCGATCGCGCATTGCGCGGCGAAGCTGTCGATATCGTCGACGAAACGCGACAGGCGGCCGAGCAGTTCGGCGTCCGCGCCGCCCGCGCCTTCGACCGGCAACCACGCGTCCACCGGTTCGCCACCGGCCGGCATCGCGTAGCCGAGGTAGAGCCGCGTGAGCGCATCCGCGAACGTGTGACGCGCGACCGGCACGTTCTCGCCGAGCGGTTCGAGCGGCGCGAGACCGCGCCGCGCCCCGGCCGCCGCAAGCCATTCCTGCGCGGTTTCGAGCGAATTCGCATCGATCCCGTAGCGCACGGCGACCGCGTCCACGCGCAGCCATTCGATCAGATCCGGCGCACCGACGCTGCGCTCAGGCAGCGCGAGCCAGTCGAGCAGCAGACGCGCGACCGGGTTCGCCTGCGACGGCGGCAAACCGGTGATCCGGTAGGGAATGCGGCGCGTGTCGCCCGCGGGCGTGGTGCCGAACACCGCGTCGATCAGCGGGCCGGCCGCCGCGAGATCGGACACGGCGACGAGCACGTCGGACGGCTGCAGGTCGCCGAATTCGTCGAACCAGCCCAGCAGACGATCGTGCAGCACTTCGAGCTGGCGCGACAGGCTATGGCAGACGTGCACTTCGATGCCGCGCTCGAGCGGCGGCTCGTCGGCATCCGCCTCATCGCGCAGATCGAGAATGCCGTTCTGCACGGCCGCGAGCCAGCTCGGTTCGGGGTTCCCGGTAAAGTCGCCGGTCTCGGCGGAAGCGGCGCTCTCGGTCAGCTCGTGCAGCATGTGCAACTGCGCCTGAGTCTGCCGCCCCCATTCGGCGAGCAGCGGATGACCGACCTCCTGATAGTCGAGCTGACCGGCCGCGTCGAGCGCCTGCACGCGCCCTTCGCTGACCACGTCGAACCAGAACTCGCGGCACGGGTTCATCACGTACAGACGCACGTCGATCCAGCGCGACAACGCGCGCAGCAATGCGATATGCAGCGGCGGCATGGTCGGCAACGCGAACACGCTGACCGCTTCCGGCCATTGCGCGTTCGAGATCGCCTCGAGATCGAGCGTGCCGATTTCATCGAGGAAGCGGTACGCGGGCGGCAGCGCGGCCGCGGATGTTTGCGCATTGCCGCCCACTTGCGCGACTTCCGCGAGCACCGCGCGCCACAGCGCCGCCTGCCAGCGCTCGTCCTCGCGCGCCGCCTCGCTCGCGCCCGTGAGACGCGGACCGGTGTCTTGCGCGGTATTGCCCGTGGTATTGGCCACTGCGCCGCCCGCGAAGATCGAACCGCCCTTCTGCCATTGCAGCAGCCATTCGGGGCGATAGGTCAGATAGTGATCGAGCACGGTCGCGACACGCCGCGCGAGCTCGTAGCGCATCGACGCGTCCGCCGCATCGAGATAGGTGCGCAGACGCGGCGACGCATTCCACGGCAGCGATTCGTGCGCGTCACTCAACAACCGGTAGCAGCGCCACACGAGCCGGTCCGGCGCGAACGGCGAATGCCTCGGCACCTCGATCACGCCGCCGATCTGCGCCCACAGCCATTGCGCGAGATAACAAAAATCGATGTTTGCGCAAATGCCCTGGCGAGCGGCGATATCGAGTTCGAGCCGCCTGCGGACCGCCGCGCTCGGCACGATCACGGGCCGCGCGCTCCATGGGTCGGCGCTCGCTTGCGCGAGGTCGTCGAGCAACGCGCCGACCAGCGTTTCATAGCGGTTCGAGTAGAAGATCTGCAGCATGGATTCCGGGTGAGACGCGGCACGCGGGTGGCACACCGGCGGCGCGCGGGCAGTGCGCGCGGGCCACGGCAGCCATTGAAGCGACAGCATAACAAACACGCCCCCCAGGGCATAACCTGGCCGGACGGACGAGGTCAGAACGCGCGCAAAATCAGTTAGACTCGACGGCAGTTTCGAGCTGTCTTTCAACTGCGGCTGTCTTTTCAACTGCGGTTTTTCTCGGTGAATGGATTCCAGGTAGTCGATGCGCTATTCGGTCGAAATAAAAAAATTCCTCTATAGCCAGTACTTTTATGGCGGCCTGCGCATCGCGGTTGGCGTGTCGTTACCGGCCATCCTGTGCCTGATCGTGTTTCACAATCGCGAGCTCGGTTTCACGATCGCGACCGGCGCGCTCGGCGCCTGCGTCGTCGACATGCCGGGTCCGCTCAAGTACAAGCACAACGAGATGCTGGCCTGCACGGTGATCGGCTTTCTGTCCGCGCTCGCCACCGGGCTCGCTACCGTGAATCCCATCGCGCTGTGGTGCACGGTCGTGCCGCTCACGTTCGTGCTCTCGCTGATCGTCGTGTATGGCAACCGCTGGCCGCAGATCAGCTTCGCCACGCTGTTCATGATGATCATGACGCTCGAGGAGCACTTCACGCCGCTGCAGGCGCTCGTCAATGCATCGTGGATCCTGCTCGGCGGGCTCTGGTACACGTACTGGTCGACGCTCGTGAGCCGCTGGATGCTGCATCGGATCGAGCAGCAGGCGCTCGCCGAAAGCGTGTTCGCGTGCGCGGACTATCTGCTTGCGCGCTCCGCGTTCTACGATCTCGACAACGATCTCGACGAATGCTACCGCAACCTCGTCGACAAGCAGATCATCGCGGTCGGGCGCCAGGAGGCCGCGCGCGACATCGTGCTGCGCAATCTGCCGAAGCGCAAGCGCGGCAAGCTCGAACCACGCCGCGCGATGCTGTACAACCTGTTCATCAACACCGTCGATCTGCACGAGCTGTTCGTCGGCGCGCACACCGATTACACACTCGTACGCAGCACCTTCGGCGGCTCCGATCTGCTCGTGTTCTATCGCGACCTGATCCGCAAGGCGGCGGAAGATCTCGAGGAAATCGGCCTCGCGGTGCTGCAGAACCAGGCGCCGCGCCGACGCGTGAACGTCAAGGCGGAGTTGCGCGCGATCGAGTTCGAAATCGAGCTCATGCGCAAGCGGGATCTGCCGGAGCAGAACCCCGAGGCGTACTCGGCGGTGTCGTCGAATTTCCGGCGCATCTGGAGCGCCACGCGGCTGATCGACAGGATGCACCGGAGCCTTACGACCGAGCCGAGCCCGACCGAAACCGAATTGCGCATCGACGAGGCGTTGGGCCGCTTCGTCTCGAGCCGCCGCGTGCCGTTCGGGCAGATCTTCTCGAATCTGACGATGGCCTCGCCGAGCTTTCGCCACGCGTTGCGCGTGACGATCGCGGTCGCGGTGGGCTTCTGGCTCGGTCGTCTGCTGCCGCTCACGAATGCCTACTGGATCGTGATGACCACGGTCATCATCCTGAAGCCCGACTATTCCCTGACCAGGCAGCGCAACGGGCAGCGGATCATCGGCACGCTGATCGGCTGCGCGGCGAGCATCGCGCTCATCATCTTCGTCAAGGAGCCGCACATCCTGATGGTCGTGATGTTCGCGTCGATGGTGATGAGCTACAGCCTGCTGCTGTTCAATTACACGGCGAGCGTGGTGTTCACGTCGTCGTATGTGCTGCTGCTGTTCCATCTGCTCGCGCCGGGCAGCATGCGCATCATCGGCGAGCGCGCGATCGACACCGTGGTCGGCTGCGCGATCGCGATCGCGGCAAGCCATCTGTTCCCGTACTGGGAATACCGGCTGATGGGCAAGCTCGTCAACAACATGATCGGCGCGACGCGGCAGTATCTCGAAGCAAGCTGGTGGTGGAGCGGCAAGCCTGCCGCGGCGGTCGTCGCCACGGTCACCGAAGCCGGCGCGCGCGCGCCGGCCGCGGCGATGGCCGATCCGGCGATCGGCTTCGGCGGTCCGGCGCTCGTCGAGGCGGGTACGGGTGTCAGTGCCAGCATGAGCACCGGGGCGGGCGCGGCGGCACAGCCCGTGGCGACTACATACCCACAGGCAGATGACGCGTCCGCCAGCCCCGCCACGGTCAGCAACGCGACCGCGCGGCCAGCCAGCGGCGCATCGGCGGCGGCAGCGGCGGCTGCGACCGCGCTCGATCGCGATTACCGCTATCGGCTCGCGCGCAAGAACGTCCACGTCGCGTTCGCCAATCTGGGCCAGGCGTTCCAGCGCATGATGCTCGAACCGAAGTCCGTGCAGAAGTTCGTGCCCGAATTGAACGGCCTGCTCGTGCGCAGCCACGTGCTCGCCTCGCAAATCACGGCCGCCGCGCCGCTGCTGCGCACTTCCGCGCAACAGCAGCAGCAGGTCGAGGACATCTCGCTACAGCCGCTGCAGCGCGCGCTCTCCCTCGTGCGCGACAATCTCGCCGCAGCCGAAACGGGCACCGCATTGCCCGCCGAGCAGAGCGACCAGGTCAAGCTGATGACCCGCGAACTCGATGCGATGGTCGTCGAAACGGAAAAATCGCCGGACTATACGGCCGATGCCGTGCACGACATGAAACAGCTCGCTCATCAATGCAAGCAGATGCTCGCGGCGTCGGCACAGATCCGCAAGGATGCGAGCGTGATTCGCCTGCCGGAGGGGTAAAACGGAGCGCAGTGCGGGAGCGCAGTGCGGCGTTACTGCGCGGCGCCGCTTGCGGGCTTCATCGCATTGGCCGCCGCGGCCGCATCCGACGAAACCGATGGCTCCTGCGCGTTCTGGCTATCGAACTCGTGCTTCTCGTGGATCGCGTTGTAGAACAGCGTGGCAATCACGAGCAGGATCGCCACCACGATAAAGACGGCAACGCCAAAGGTCGGGTTCTTCTTGCGCGGCGGTTTGTTCATGAAGCAGGCCCGGTTCGCGAGACAGTCGCGGATGGTGTGAGGGAAGGCGGCATTCTACGCCCACTGAGCTTGCACACGGCTTGCAGTCTGCACACCGGGCGAAGCGGGAAGCGCGGCGCGCCCGCTTTCGATGTAGCAAGCGGCGCGCCTCGCGCATATCGGTTCATTGCGCCCGCCTGCTTGCGATCCTGGGGCAATCTGTCACGCCTCACCGGCCGCCTGTGACGGTCGCGGCTGGCCGCACCGGCAACGCCGTCGAGTACTTGATCTGCTCCATCGCGAAACTCGAACTCACGTCGTACAACGGCACGGCCGTAATCAGCTGCTTGTAGATCCGGTCGTAGTCGTCGATATCGGACACCACCACGCGCAGCAGATAATCGGTCTCGCCGCTCATCCGGTAGACCTCGACCACTTCGGGAATGTCGCGCACCGCCTGCGTGAACGCGGCGGCCCAGGCCTCGGTGTGCTGGTTGGTCCGCACCGCGACGAACACCGTGGTCCCGACGCCGAGTTTGCGTGCGTCGCAAAGCGCCACCTGCGCGCGAATCACACCCGCCTCCCTCAGGCGCTGCAGCCGCTTCCAGCACGGCGTTTGCGACAGATTCACGCGCTGCGCGAGTTCGGCGATCGGCATGGTCGCGTCTTCCTGCAGCAGTTCGAGCAGCTTCCGGTCGATGATATCCATACCCATACCGACACTCCTGATAGGAAATTATTCTACTTTTCAGAGCCTCAGGGGAATTATATGGAAACTCTTTCTCCGGTCAAACGGGTATAAATATCGATACCGAAAATAGCCGACAAACAGCCAGCACGCTGCATCACGACCATGAATGACGACCTTCGCGCCAGCACCTTCGAGCGCCTCTGCGACTACCCGACGCCGCTGCCAGGGCCGGATCAAACCTACGCCGACGCGCGGGCGGCCCGCACGCCGCTCGAACGGCTTTGCGACACGCTCGACGCGATGTTCGAAGCCTGTGCGAAATTTCCCGAGCCGTCGCACTCCGCCTTCTTCGCGCGCAGCATGCGGCTCGCGCTCGCCGAGGCGGCCGCCGACCCTGCCTTGCTCACGCCGGCGCAACGCGAAGGCTCGCCCGAAAACTACCGGCGTCATCTGCTCGCCGCCGATCCGCGCGAGCGCTACGCGATTGCCGCGCTGGTCTGGCAGCCGGGCCACGCAAGCCCGGTGCATGCGCACCACACGTGGTGCGGCTACGCGGTGCTCGAAGGCACGCTCAGCGAAACGATCTTCGAATGGGACGGCGCGCAGCATTGCGCGAGCGCGATGCGCTCGCAGGCGCGCAAACGCGGCGCGGTGTCGTTCGTGCGCAGCGGACGTGGCGCGATTCATCGGCTCGGCAACAACGGCAATGCGCCCGCTATTTCGCTGCATATTTACGGCGTGGCCGGCGCGCGGATCAGCACACATGTGAACGACATCGTGCGCGTCGCCGAAGCGGCGGCGTTGATCTAGTCGGGCCTGTTCACGCCAATTACGGACTTGCGCTGGCCGCCGGAAGGGCAGAACGCAAGAAATACGGCGAAGGGAATACTGGGCGTATTCACGGGGAACATGGCGGGACTACCCGCACGCCGGCTGTCCCATTCGCCATGCGAGCACGCGATCAACGCCACCGCGCTCGCCCGCCCTTGCTCGACCTCCCGCTCAACTCTTCCCGCCCCCATCGCCTGCCGTAGGAATCTGCGGCGGAATCGGCGCGGTCTGTCCGGTCGGCGGCGGCGCCGGACGCGGCTCGTGCGACACATCGCGCGCCGGTGCGAGAGGCGCCTGCGTGGCGCGCGCCGACGCACCGATCCCGCCCGCCTCGTACTCGCGCTCGCGCTCGCGCGCATCCTCATGCGGCCTGTCGTGCGTCCTGCCCTGGGCCCTGTCCTGTGCCTCTTCCCGAGTCCTTTCGTGTACCTTTTCGTGCGTCCTTCCGTGCGCCGTCCCGTGCGCGCTCTCCCGTTCCCGGTCAAGCGCCTCGCCATGCGCATGCCGCGCCTCGTCCGCCTCCCGATGCGCGACGAACCCGGACATCTCATCGTCCCGCAAAGGTTCGCCCTCGCTATCCTTCGACGACGTGTACACGCGCATCTGCGCGACCGGAATCTCGATCCCCGCTTCGTCCATCTTGCGCTTGAGCCGTAGATTGAACGCGCGCGCGACGCTCCATTGCTGCAACGGCCGCGTCTTGATCTGCCCTTTGACGACCATCCAGTTCGGATCGAAACGGTCGAGCCCCCACACCTCGATCGGCCCGAGCATCTCGCGCCGGTAACGGAAGTCGGCCATCAGATCGGCGCCGACTTCGCGGATCAGTTGCGTGATCTCGTCGACATCGGTCGAGAACGACATGCGCACCTCGAACACCGCATACGCGAAATCGCGCGAGAGGTTCTTGACGATCTTGATCTGCGAGAACGGAATCGCGTGGATCGCGCCCTGCCCGTCGCGCAGCCGCACGGTGCGGATCGACAGATGCTCGACGGTGCCCGCGTGTCCGCCGTCGACGTCGATCCAGTCGCCGACCGAAATCGTGTCCTCGATGATGATGAAGAGGCCCGTTATCAGATCGGTCACGAGCGACTGCGCGCCGAAGCCGATGGCGAGACCGATCACGCCCGCGCCCGCGAGCAGCGGCGTCACGTTGATGCCGAGATTGGCGGCCGTCACGATGCCCGCGATCGTCATGATCGTGACGAGCAGCACGTTGCGCACGAGCGGCAGCATCGTGCGCGCGCGCATGCTCGGACTGCGCGCCTTGTTGCGCAGACTGCCCGGATTGAGCGCCTCGGTAATCGCCGTGTCGACGAGAATCCACAGCAGCCACGCGATGAACACGGTGGCGACGATCGCCGTGACCGCATGCGCGACGCCGCGCGCCGCGACGTTTTTCTCGACCATCGCCGCAAGCGACACACCCCACAGACGCGCCGCGAGTTCGAAGAAGAACAGCCAGATGAAGAGCGTCGAGAGCGTGCCGAAAAAGCGCAGCAACCGCGTCAGATACGGCGAGCGGCGCCGCGCGCGCGCACTGCGCGGACGCGTCATGCGCAGCACGATCGCCGAGAGGAAAAACGCCAGCACGAGCAGCAGCGCCGTGACGATCGAAATCTGCAGCACGTTCTCGCTGGAGCTCGTGCCGCCGAGCGTCGCGACCACCGAGGCCGCCGCGAGCACGAGCACCGGCACGTGCCAGAGCGCGGCGAGCACCTCGAACGCGTCGGTCGCGGCCTTGTGATCGTTGCGCTGCTCGTAGGGCCGGTTGCGGATCAGATGCGCGACCGGCCGCCGGAACGCGAGCGCGAAATAGCCGGCCAGCACGGCGGCCGTCATGTTGGCCGCGGTCGAAATCAGCGCGGCGAGATTCGAGCCGAGCTGATGGGCGACGTCGTAGTTGACGGCCGCGTCGCCGAGCGCCCCGCATATGCCGACCGCGAACAGGACATGCCGCGCCTGATCGATCAGCAGGCGCACCGCGACGCGCCGATGCCCCGAGCCGAACAGCGAGAACATGATGAGGCAGATCGCGGAAAACACCGCGCCCGCAACGATTGCATAAGCGACCACCATGCCGAGCGTGCGGCCGAGCGCATCGGGCATCGCGCGCACGAACAGCAGCGCCGCGACGAACGCGATGATCCACGGCCCGACACGGCGCAACGCGAAAATCAGCAGCTCGCGCGTGGTCGGATTCGGCTTGAGATCGACATCGATGCTGAAGCGCCGGTAGAAACGGTGCTGCACATAGATCAGCGCGCCCGCGCACGCGCCCCAGCCGGCCAGCATCGCGAGCATCGACAGCAGAATCCTGCCGAGGCTCTCGCGCCCCTGGCCCGAGACGATCGTGTACAGCTCGTTGCCGGCCGCGTTGAGGCGCCCGCTCCAGTAACGCAAGGGCGTGCGGCCCTCATGCACGTCGGATTCGAACGAGGCGATGCCCGAGGCGATCGCGCCGAGCAGGCCGGGACTCGGCTGCACGGGCGCGGCCGGCCCGACGGTTTGCGCGGCGTTTTGCGACACGTCGCGCAGCTTCTTCAGCTGGTTGACGAGCGCGGTGCGCTGACGGTCGTTGTCGAGCGTGGTAATCACGCTATCGAGCGAGCGCGCGAGTTCCGCCTGGCTCGCCGGCGACGGCGCCGAAGCCGCGTCGGCCGCCGATGCGCCCGATGCCGCGGACGCGGGCGCCGCCGGGGCGGTCACGGTCGCGCTGTTGATGAGGCTCTGCAAGGCCGGAATGACCGGCGTGCCGGTGCCGAGCGCTGGGCCCGCGGCTTCGGCGCGCAGCGGCATCACGCCAAGGCACAGGATCAGGGCCGCGCACCACAGCGCGGCCACCCATGCGCCGGTCGATGTCACCGCTCGCGCTGCCGCGCGGCGCGCTGTATCGCTGGCAGTTGGGTGGCAGGAAAAATGAGGGACGGTGCGAGTCGCCGGCTGGGCGCCGCTAGACGGCGCAGCCTCGGACTCACGCCGCGACGGGCATGACGGCATGGCAATCCGTAAGAAAACGGGAGACGCCAGTGTAGCCGCAGTTTTGCCCGGCGCGCCCGCGCATGCGTAACCGAATGTTAGTGCGCTTGCTCGGGCGGCAAGTTCAGTACGCCACCGTCGCGAGCTGGCGAATGAAACGGCCCTGCTCCAGTTCGTCGACGAACGCGATTGCGTAGTCTTCCGCGGAAATGCGGCTATTGCCTTCGGCATCGGCCAGCAGCGTATTCGCGCCCGTGCGGAATTGGCCGGTGCGCTCGCCCGGCGCGATCATCGCGGCCGGTGCGAAGCAGGTCCAGTCGAGATCGGTCACGCTGCGGTAGTAGTCGAATACGTCGCGGTGCGCGAGCGCGATGCCCTTGTAGGCGTCAGGAAAGCTGTCGGTGTCGACCAGTTGCTTGCCCGGCGCGACTTCGAGCGAACCCGCACCGCCCACCACCACGAGGCGCTTCAGACCCGCCGCGCGCACGCCTTCGACGAGCGCATGCGTCGCCTTCGAGAGCACCGCGAAGTCGCCTTGCGGCGGCGCATACGCGCTCGCCACGACGTCATGGCCGCGCACCGCGGCGCTGACGCTCGCGGCGTCGAGCAGATCGGCCTGCGCCGCGTGCAGATTCGCGACGCCGGCCGGCACACGCGCCGGATCGCGCGCGAGCGCCGTGACCTGATGCCCGCGACGGGCCGCTTCCGCGGCAATCCGCGAACCGACCATGCCGGTCGCGCCGAACAATGCGATCTTCAATTGCTTGCTCATTTCACTGACTCCTGATGCGTAATATGTAACCATAATAGTTACATATAAAGTGGAAAAAAGCGGGGCGTCAACCCCGTTCGTTCTATTCAGACGCGCCTGCCGCAATGATTCGGCACGCGCCCTGCCATGCTGCTTTCTCTCAGATCATTGCCGATGGGTTATCGGCAACGTCAGCCTTGCACGCGGCGCTTGCGCTCCCGCTGCTTTTCCGTGCGCACCACATCCGCGGTGGCGTCGGCAAGCGTGCGCGCGGCAAGCGAAGCCTCCGCCGCCTGCTGCGCTTCGTCGATGATACCGCGCAGCACGCTCTGAATATTGCGCCCCACCATGCATGCCGGATTCGGCTCCTCGCGATGCAGCGCGAACAATCGCGCATCGTCCACCGCGCGATACACGTCGAGCAGCGTGATCTGCTCCGGCGGCCGCGCGAGCAGCGCGCCTCCGCCCGCGCCGAGCTGCGACGTGGTGAGCCCGGCTTCCGCGAGCATCGCGAGAAGCCGGCGGATCAGCACGGGATTCGTATTCACGCTGCCCGCGATCATTTCCGACGACAGTGGCACGCCCCCCTGCAACGACAGCAGCGCGAGCACGTGCACAGCAAATGCAAACCGGCTACTCGTGTTCACAACGAACCCGTCCTGCAACGAAATGTGTAACCATGATAATTACACTTCTGCTCGATGTCAAACGAGTCGTCAAGCGACGGGATGGACCAGCATGCATGTCATTTATCCATCTGCTTCTGCGCGTCGCTGGAATCGGCCGAAGCCGACGACGAACCAGACGAAGAAGCAGACGAAGAAGCGGACGACGTCGCGTTCTGCGCCGACCACGCCTGCAGCTTGCGCCCCGCCGCCTCGAGACCCTGCCCCGTAATCGACGCGGCCTTGCCAAGCTGCGCGTTAGCCGTGCTCGCCGCGTTCTGCAGATTGGCCTGCGCGCTCGATGCGAGCGCAGCGGGATCGATATTGATCGACGGCGCGGAGGCGGAATCGAGGTTCTGCTGCGCGGTGGCCTTGGTCGCATCGACCTGCTGGCCGACGTAGCTCGCCGCCTGATCGAGCTTCTGACCGGCGGCCTGGGCAGCGTCGTTGAGCGTGCCCGTCACCTGACCGGCCGACGCATCGTTTTTCTGGCATGCGGCGAGGCCGCCGAAAATCAGGACCACGAACGCCGCGCGGCGCAACAAAGAGGAAGGAAGCGATGAAATCATGTTGGGTATGAGCCGCACCGGGCGGCTCGGGCATGCGAAGACGCGCCCATGATACCGCCGTTGCGCCGCACCCCCGCTTTTACGCGCCGCGCGCAACGCACATCGGCGCCGCCAGCGGCCCGCCGATCATGCCGCGTGAGCCTGCGCCCGCGCCTGCGCCTGCGCATGGAGCGCGCCGCCCCGTCGCCGTTCTGTCAAGGTTGATGGAGTAGACTGCCTGAGCATCGAGCAGCACTCAGCATCTCATCGCGCCGATGCACGCCTGTGAACCTCGGCGCGGTATTCCGTTGATCAACCGGAGGCATACGATGGCTGCAAAGAAGATCCTGTTCCTGACCGGCGACTTCGCCGAGGATTACGAAACGATGGTGCCGTTTCAGGCGCTGCAGGCGGTCGGCCATATCGTCGATGCGGTCTGCCCGAACAAGAAAGCGGGCGATCGCGTGAAGACCGCGATTCACGATTTCGAAGGCGACCAGACCTACACCGAGAAGCCTGGCCATCAGTTCACGCTCAACGCCTCGTTCGACGACGCCGATCCGCGCCAGTACGACGCGCTCGCGATCGCCGGCGGCCGCGCGCCGGAGTACTTGCGGCTCGACCCGCGGGTGATCGACGTCGTGCGGCAATTCGCCGAGGCGGGCAAGCCGATCGCCGCGATCTGCCACGCCGCGCAGCTGCTGGCCGCCGCCGACGTGATCCGCGGCAAGCGCATTTCCGCGTATCCGGCCTGCGCGCCCGAAGTCAAGCTGGCGGGCGGCGAATATGCCGACATTCCCGTCGACGCCGCGATCACCGACGCCAACTTCGTCACCGCGCCCGCGTGGCCCGCGCATCCCGAGTGGCTGCGGCAGTTCCTCGTACTGCTCGGCACGCGCATCGAGCATTGAGTTCGACGGCGAGCACGCTCACGCGCCTCGCGCACGCTCCGCCTTGCCGCCAGGCGGCGCTCGCCGCAACATCACCCGCCCCCCCACATTTGGGAGTCGTCCGATAGTTCTCGAAGAAAAGCTCCCCCATAGTCGCGGCTGCCTTGGGGGAGTATTCGATGAAACTGACCGACTGGATCGTGATCCTCGCCATCATCCTGATGGCGATTGCGTTTTTCTGCGCACGCAGGCCGGGCGCCTGGTCGCGCAACAACCGCGCGCGGCGTATGGCGGGCACGCGCCTGCTGCTGCAGGCCGCGTGTTCGCTGTGGGCGGCGCTGCTGATCGCCGTGCAGGGCCTCTTCACCGTCGACGGCTTTGCCGGCTTGCGGCCCGCGCCGCTCGAAGTGCTCGCGGGCGTCGCGGTGCTGGCGGCCTGCGGATGCTATTGGTCGATTCGCGGCAGCCGGCTGCTCAAACCGCGGCGCATCTTCGCGGGCTCCTGAGCGCTTTCCGAATTCGCGATATCGGTCAAGGCGCCGTCGGTCACCTCATGCCTACCGGGTGCTGATACCGCGCTGCGCATCGGCGGAATGGGCGGCGGCCTGCCCGCTGCACTTGCACTTGTACCCGCACCTGCACCTGCCACACCTGCACTTGCGCCCGCACCCGCGCGCTCACGCGCATCCAGCTCCGCACCGCTGCCCCACGAATTGCGCGCCGCCCGAACACCAGCCGCTTCCCCCAGCGCCGGCGCGCCGGCCACGTACTCCCTCGCACCCGCGCCCGCCTCGGGAAGCGACAGATAAAACGTCGTGCCCGCCCCCTCCTTCGATTCCGCCCACACGCGGCCACCGTGCCGTTCGACCATGCGCCGCACGAGCGCGAGGCCGATGCCCTCGCCCGCCGTCGCATTGCCGTGCAGACGCTGGAACGCGTTGAAGAGGCGCGGCAGCGCGATGGCCGGAATGCCGAGGCCGTTGTCGCGCACATAGAAGATGCGCAACGAATGCACGCCTGGCGGTGCGGGCGTCGTGCCGATTTCGATGCGGCCTTCGCGCGCCGGGTCCAGATAATTGACCGCATTGCCGATCAGGTTCGCGAAGATCTGTTCGAGCGCGGTGGGATCCCCCCACACCGCGGGCAAGTCGCCGACGGTCACGCGCGCGCGCCGCGCCCGGATCGAGCCCTGCATCGCATCGACGACGCGCTGCACGATGTCGCGCACATCCACCTTCTGGCGCCGGTACTCGACGCGGCCGACGCGCGAGAGCCGCAGCAGCGCATCGATAATGTGCGACGCCCGCAACACGGCAGTCTGCAGATAATGCAGCGCCTCGCTGATGTCCTCCTCGATCACGCGCTCGATGCGCTGCCGCGCGCCCGCCGCGAGCGACGATTCGCGCACCATCGTGCGCAGTTCGTCGCACGCGTGGATCAGTTCCCTCGAGAAGCCTTGCAGGTTCACGAGCGGTGCGCGCAGATCGTGCGACACGCTGTAGATGAACATTTCGTTTTCCTGAGTCTGCTGCCGCAGCGTCTCGTTGATCCGCGCCAGTTCGGCCGCGCGGCGCTCGAGGTCCGCGTGAAAGCGCGCCTCGATGCGCTCGGCTTCGAGCAGACGCCGGCTGGTCTCGTGCAAGGTCAGATCGAGCCGCGCGATTTCATCGCGGCCCGCGCCGATCGGCGCGAGCGGTTCGTTGCCCGCGAGCCGCCCGGCGTTGTCGGAGAGCAGCGCGAGCCGGCCGCGCACGCCGCGCGTGAACATCCACACAGCGAGCGCGACGAACAGCAGCGAGCCCAACGCGGCCGCGACGATCAGCGACTGCTGCCGTTCGCGCGCCGCGTCGGCGGCATTCGAGCGCAGCGTGTCGAGGCGCCGCTCCTCGCCCTGGAACGCGCTCACCTGGAAGCGGAAACGATCGAGCACGTCGGCCTGAGCGAGATCGCGAAAGCGCGCGAGAATGTCGGCGCGCCGCCCCGCGTGCAGCAGGTCCTCGATCCGGTCCGACCATTGACGATACGCCTGCACCGCCTGGCGCACCTCGACCACGCGCTCGACCTGCGCCGGATTGTCCGCGACCAGTTCGGCCAGCTGATCGATGCGCCGGTCGACGTTGATCCATAGCGCCACCGGCGTCGTGAAGTGAGTGTCGTTGGCGAGCACCGCGCCGCGCAGCGCGACGGATTCGGAGAGCACCGGATCGAGAATCGCGGTGCTCTGGCGCAGCACTTCCTCGCTGTGCATCGCCCAACGCTCCGCCTGCGCGGTGTCGGCCTGCGCCTTCACGAGTCCGGAAAGCAGCGCCAGTTCGAAGACAGCAGGAATCGCGATCAGCAACAGGCCTTTAGTGGTCAGTCTCATGC
This sequence comes from Paraburkholderia susongensis, assembly GCF_900177725.1. GTDB lineage: Bacteria > Pseudomonadota > Gammaproteobacteria > Burkholderiales > Burkholderiaceae > Paraburkholderia > Paraburkholderia susongensis. The sequence continues at coordinate 734,317 of NZ_FXAT01000002.1, forward strand.
GTGCGCATTGAAGGAATTGGCCGGCGGATCATGCACGGAGTCGGCACATTATGTCGGCGTTTGCGTAGGAAGACAAAGAGACCGCAAGTCACGGCAAGCGCCCGCTTCGATGCGGCGCCGGGCGCGTCGCGCATGCGCCTGCGTGTGCCTGCGTGTGCCCTCGTTCAGCACCGCCTGGGCACTTCATGCGTCAGGATTCCAAATAAAATTGTAATTAAAATCGAAGATTACGCCCTCAACTGGATCATTCCCGCCGCAATCCGGCGCGCATGCACTTCGATTGTGCTTATGATCTCTGTTCAGGTGCAGAAAGTATCCGCGCCGCACATCGTCCAATCGACAGAGAATCCCATCCCGGTGCCTGCCTGCACCGCGGCGACGCGAACGGCACAACTTTGGCCCGCTTCTTGCTCACATTGCGCACTTTTTTGGCATAAGCGGGACACATCGATGGAAAGTCTGAAATACGGCGCCGACACTGAGTTTCTTCTGCTCGGCGCCGCCATGGTGCTGGCAATGCACGCGGGGTTTGCATTCCTCGAGCTCGGCACGGTGCGCAAGAAGAATCAGGTCAATGCGCTCGTCAAGATTCTGGTGGATTTCTCGGTCTCGACGATCGCGTATTTCTTCATCGGCTATACGATCGCTTACGGCGTGCAGTTTTTCGGCAGCGCCGCGTCGCTCGCCGAGCACAACGGCTATGCGCTGGTGCGCTTTTTCTTTCTGCTGACGTTCGCCGCCGCGATTCCCGCGATCGTGTCGGGCGGCATCGCCGAGCGCTCGAAATTCAACCCGCAGCTGTTTGCGACCTTCGTGCTGGTCGGCTTCGTCTATCCGTTCTTCGAAGGAATCGTCTGGAACGACCGCTTCGGCATCCAGGACTGGCTCGCCCGGGCGTTCGGCGCGCCGTTCCACGACTTCGCGGGCTCGGTGGTCGTGCACGCGTTCGGCGGCTGGGTCGCGCTGCCGGCCGTGCTGCTGCTCGGCGCGCGCCACGGTCGCTACCATCGCGACGGCGGCATCGCCGCGCATCCGCCGTCGAACATTCCGTTTCTCGCGCTCGGCGCATGGGTGCTGACGGTCGGCTGGTTCGGCTTCAACGTGATGAGCGCGCAGACGCTCGACAAGATCAGCGGCCTCGTCGCGGTCAATTCGCTGATGGCGATGGTCGGCGGCACGCTGAGCGCCTGGTTCGCCGGCCGCAACGACCCCGGCTTCACGTATAACGGCCCGCTCGCGGGACTCGTGGCGGTGTGCGCCGGCTCGGACATCATGCATCCGCTCGGCGCGCTGGTCACGGGCGGCGTCGCGGGCGTGCTGTTCGTCTATATGTTCACCTGCGTGCAGAACCGCTGGCGCATCGACGACGTGCTCGGCGTGTGGCCGCTGCACGGCTTGTGCGGCGCGTGGGGCGGCATCGCGGCCGGCATCTTCGGGATGCGCGCGTTGGGCGGGCTGGGCGGCGTGTCGCTCGGCTCTCAGGTGATCGGCACGCTCGGCGGCATCGTCGTGTCGACGCTCGGCGGCACGCTCGTGTACGGAGTGATCCGCATGACGGTCGGCCTGCGGCTCGACCAGGAAGAGGAATACAACGGCGCGGATCTGTCGATCCACAGGATTTCGGCGACGCCGGAGTGAGGCGCGGCGGGCGCGATAGGCGCCCCGCCGCCGCTTCCCGCCTGTCCCCAAATGCCCTTGCCAATGTTAGACTTCGCCGCTGGAGATGGCATTCTCCATTAACCGCCCTCGGGGCTGATGATGCCTGCTACGCCCGGCTATGCGGACGCGGCATCGATTCGCCCGCATGAACCGGTTTGTCGACACTCCGGCTTCAACACCTTTTCCATGTATTGGTCCTTTCTCGCTGTCGCCATTGGCGGCGCACTCGGCTCGTTGTTCCGCTGGTTTCTCGGCATTCGCCTGAACGGCGTATTTAGCGGACTGCCGCTCGGCACGCTCGCCGCCAACGTGATCGCCGGCTACATCATCGGCGTGGCGGTCGCGGGCTTCGCGCGGGCGCCGCAACTCACGCCTGAATGGCGCCTGTTCGTCATTACCGGCCTGATGGGCGGCCTGTCCACGTTCTCGACGTTCTCCGCGGAAGTCGTGCAGCGTCTGCAGGACGGCCGACTCGGCTGGGCGGCCGGCGAAGTGGTGATTCACGTGAGCGCGTCGCTCGTGATGACGATCCTCGGCATCGCGACGGTTTCGTTGCTGTCGCGCTGAGCGCGCGCAGGCTTTGTCGTGCGCCGATAGCCCGAAAAAAAAGGCGTCACGTTGCCGTGACGCCTTAAAAAGTTCTAGCCATTCCGAGGGCCGTGCTAGAACCTGAGAGACGGTATTCGAAGGTATTCGAAAGAGTTCGGAACCAATGCATCCAGCATTTCATCCTGAAATATGGGAACTCGAAATACGGGATCCGAAAATCACCTTTCGAAATGAAGTTCCATTTTTTACGATTATGCTGACTGAGTCAGGCAAAAGTCTAAAGCATCTCGAACTGTTTCAGCAATCTATTCCGATATAATGAATCCTCTAATGAAGTAATGAACTTCATACTCTGGTTTGGGGTCGCCCGTCGACTTTTGCGGGCCGGCCGTCAACAGGTTGCGAACGCATAATTTGAAATACAGTTCCAAAAAACCATGAATCGCCCCACCTCTCCCCAAGCCACAACCCTCTTCGCAAAAGACAAGGACGGCGCGGGCGACGAAGTCACCGCCCTTGCGCGCGGCCTGACCGTGCTGCGTTCGATCGCCGCCGCCCACGCGCCGCTCAGCAATCGCGAACTCACCGAACTGACCGGCATTCCGAAGCCCACCGTCTCGCGCATCACCGCGACGCTCGTCGGCGCCGGCTTCCTGCTGCGACTGCCCGACAGCGAGCGCTTCGTGCTGACCTCGTCGGTGCTGGAGCTGAGCAACGGTTTTCTGCGCAATTTCGACATCCGCGCCCGCGCGCGGCCGTTCCTGATCGAACTCGCGGAACGCACCGCGCTGTCAGTGCATCTGGCCGTGCGGGACCGTTTCGACATGGTCGTGATCGACGCGATCCGGCCGCGTTCGGCGGTCCTCGTGTCGCGGCTCGAGATCGGCTCGCGCATGAGCCTCACGCGCACCGCGGTCGGTCGCGCGTACCTCGCGGCGCTCGCGCAGCCGGAGCGCGTCGCGCTGCTCGCCGGCCTGCAGACGGCCGAGGGCGGCGAATGGGGCTATATCGGCAGCCGGCTCGAAAACGGAATCCAGGACACGCTCGAGCGCGGCTTCGCGATCGCCACCGGCGAGTGGTACGACGGCCTCAATGCGATCGCGCTGGGTTTCGTCGGACCATCGGGCGAGCGCTACGCGGTCAATTGCGGCGGCTCGGCCGACCAGTGTCCGCGCGACTGGCTCCTCTCGCGCGCCGCGCCCGTGCTACTCGAATGCATCGGCAAGATCGTGCTCGAGATCGGCGGCACGCCGGGCCGCCGGCTCGATGAATGAGACATCGGGCGCGCAGCGCGCCGCCCGACAATTTCCCAACATCCTGTAACCTTCGTAATCAAACGAAAAATAGATAGCTGGACTGTTACAGACGCCGCAACGTACGATCACGCATCCCGTCGCGGGACGCGCACGCGGCGCGCGCTTCTCTCCGGTTCTCGGCGTCGAAAGCGCCCCGTCCAATCCATGATGATTCCGCATTGCGTTAACATCGCTGTCCCGCGTCTCGGGTAGCATCGCGTTGAGCGATGCGCGGCGCGCACGCCGCCAAGACCGCCTGCCATGCCGCCTGCGTACCGGCCCGTCGTCCTTCAAGGGTGGCGGCCGCGCGAGCGGCGCACATCAAAAAAGCCAGCCACCTGACCGAACCGATGGACGAACAACAAAAGCACCCGGAAACCCAACGCCCTGCCGCTTCCCAACCGTCCGCAAGCGGCGCGCAACACAGCGCGCCCGGCGCGGTGAAGCGGCACCGCGGCCGCACCATCGCACTGATCGTCGCGGCGCTGGTCATTCTCGGGGTCGTGCTGTGGCGCTGGCATCCGTGGGGCGGGCCCGGCGGCGGCGCGAGCGCTCCGGGTGCCGCAAGCGGCGCGAGGCCGGGCGGACGCTTTGGCCGCGGCGGCCCGAACGCGATGGCGAACATGGCGCAGCCGGTGCACGTCGCCACCGCGACGCAGGGCGAGATGCCGGTCGTGCTGACCGCGCTCGGCACGGTCACGCCGCTTGCTACCGTCACCGTGCTGCCGCAGTTGAGCGGCGTGCTGCAGGACGTGTATTTCAAGGAGGGCCAGATGGTCAAAAAAGGCGACGTGCTGGCCCAGATCGACCCGCGCCCTTACGAGATTTCGCTGCGCAACGCCGAGGGCACGCTGATCCGTGACCAGGCGCTGCTCGAAACCGCGCGTCTCGATCTCAAGCGCTATCAGACGCTGCTCGAACAGGACTCGATCGCGAGCCAGCAGGTCGACACGCAGGCTTCGCTCGTGCGGCAATACGAAGGCACCGTGAAGTCCGACCAGGCGAACATCGATACCTTCAAGCTCGACCTGATCTACGCGCGCATCACCGCGCCGGTGTCGGGACGCGTCGGCCTGCGCCAGGTCGATCCGGGCAACTACGTGACCTCGGGCCTCGCCAACGGCATCGCCGTGATTACGCAGCTGCAGCCGATCAGCGTGATCTTCACGACCTCCGAAGACAACCTCCAGCAGATCATCCAGCAAACGCAGAACGGCGAACAGCTCTCGGCCACCGCGTACGACCGCAGCAACACGCGGCCGCTCGAGGTCGGCTCGCTGAAGACGATGGACAACCAGATCGACACGACCACCGGCACGGTCAAGCTGCGCGCGCTCTTCGAGAACGCGGACAACGGGCTGTTCCCGAACCAGTTCGTCAATACGCGCCTGCTCGTCGATACGATCAAGGACGCGGTGATCGTGCCGACCTCGGCGGTGCTCAACGGCTCGATGGGCTCGTTCGTGTACGTCGTGAAAGAGGACAACACGGTCACGGTGCGTCCGGTCAAGGTCGGCCCGGTGGACGGCGAGCGCATCAGCATCAAGTCCGGCCTCGCCGCGGGCGAGCGCGTCGTGACCGACGGTTCGGACCGCCTGCGCGAAGGCGCGAAGATCACGATTCCGGCGGCGCGTCCGAGCGGCGCGTCGGGCCCGCAGGGCGCAAGCGCGGCGAAGGGCGCATCCGGCGCCTCCGGCGCGCACGCACATCGCGGCCGGCACGCGCCGCAAGCATCGCAATAAAGTAAAGGCACGGCACTTACCGCATGAATCCATCCCGCGCTTTTATTCTGCGTCCCGTCGGCACCGCGCTGCTGATGGCGGCGATCATGCTGGTCGGCCTCGTCGCACTGCGCTTTCTGCCGCTCTCCGCGCTGCCCGAGGTCGACTATCCGACGATCCAGGTGCAGACCTTCTATCCCGGCGCGAGCCCGGACGTGATGACATCGTCCGTCACGGCGCCGCTCGAGCGGCAGTTCGGGCAGATGCCGTCGTTGAACCAGATGTCGTCGCAAAGCTCGGCCGGCTCGTCGATCATCACGCTGCAGTTCAGTCTCGATCTGTCGCTCGACATCGCCGAGCAGGAAGTCCAGGCCGCGATCAACGCGGCGGGCAACCTGCTGCCGTCCGACCTGCCCGCGCCGCCGATCTACGCGAAGGTCAACCCGGCCGACGCGCCGATCATCACGCTCGCGATCACCTCGAAAACGCTGCCGCTCACCCAGGTGCAGGATCTCGCCGACACGCGTCTCGCGCAGAAAATTTCGCAGGTGGCGGGTGTGGGCCTCGTGAGCCTGTCGGGCGGCCAGCGACCGGCGATCCGCATTCAGGCGAACCCGCGCGCGCTCGCCGCGTACGGCCTGAATCTGGACGACCTGCGCACCACGATCTCGAACCTGAACGTCAACACGCCGAAGGGCAACTTCGACGGCCCGACGCGCAACTACACGATCAACTCGAACGACCAGCTGACGAGCCCCGACGAGTACCAGAGCGCGGTAGTCGCGTACAAGAACGGCCGCCCGGTGATGCTGACCGACGTCGCGAGCATCGTCTCGGGGCCGGAGAACACCAAGCTCGGCGCGTGGGTCGACAACACGCCCGCGATCATCCTGAACGTGCAGCGCCAGCCGGGTGCGAATGTCATCCAGGTGGTCGACAGCATCAAGGCGCTGCTGCCGCAGCTGCAGCAGTCGCTGCCCGCCGCGCTCGACGTGCAGATCGTCACCGACCGCACCACGACGATCCGCGCGTCGGTGCGCGACGTGCAGTTCGAACTGGCGATGTCGGTCGTGCTGGTCGTGCTGGTGATGTACCTGTTCCTCGCCAACATCTACGCGACGATCATTCCGAGCCTCTCGGTGCCGCTCTCACTGATCGGCACGCTCGCCGTGATGTACCTGTGCGGCTTCTCGCTCGACAACCTCTCGCTGATGGCCCTCACTATCGCCACCGGCTTCGTGGTCGACGACGCGATCGTGATGATCGAGAACATCGCGCGCTACGTCGAGGAAGGCGACACGCCGCTCGAAGCCGCGCTGAAGGGCTCCAAGCAGATCGGCTTCACGATCATCTCGCTCACGGTCTCGCTGATCGCGGTGCTGATTCCGCTGCTCTTCATGGGCGACGTGGTGGGACGCCTGTTCCACGAATTCGCGATCACGCTCGCGGTGACGATCGTGATTTCGGCGATCGTCTCGCTCACGCTCGTGCCGATGATGTGCGCCAAGCTCCTGCGCCACACGCCGCCGCACGAGAGCCACCGCTTCGAGGCGAAGGCGCACCGCTTCATCGACTGGGTGATCGCGCGCTACGCGGTCGCACTCACATGGGTGCTGAACCGCCGGCGCTCCACCCTGGTCGTCGCGCTGCTCACGCTGGTGCTGACCGGCCTGCTGTACGTGTACGTGCCGAAAGGCTTTTTCCCGGTGCAGGACACCGGCGTGATCCAGGCGATCACGCAGATGCCGCAGTCGGTCTCGTTCGCGTCGATGGCCGACCGTCAGCAGGCGCTCGCCGCACAGATCCTGAAGAACCCGGACGTCGACAGCCTCACTTCGTTCATCGGCGTGGACGGCAGCAACATCACGCTGAACAGCGGCCGCATGCTCATCAACCTGAAGCCGCGCGACGACCGCAGCAACACCGCGAGCGACGTGATCCGCCAGTTGCAGAAGGACGTCGCGCACATTCCGGGCGCCTCGCTCTACATGCAGCCGGTACAGGACCTGACGATCGACTCGACCGTGAGCCCGACGCAGTACCAGTTCATGCTGACCGATCCGAACATCAGCGAATTCACGACGTGGGTGCCGAAGCTGATCGACCGGCTCAAGCAGTCGCCCGAACTCGCGGACGTCGCGACCGACCTGCAGGACAACGGCCGCTCGGTGTTCATCGAAATCGACCGCGCAACCGCGGCGCGCTTCGGCATCACGCCGGCCACGATCGACAGTGCGCTCTACGACGCATTCGGCCAGCGCATCATCTCGACGATCTTCACGCAGTCGAACCAGTACCGCGTGATTCTCGAAGCACAGCCGGAAATGCAGCACTACACCGAGTCGCTGAATTCGATCTACCTGCCCTCTTCCACCTCGGCGGGCGGCCAGGTGCCGTTGTCGTCGATCGCGAAGTTCATCGAGCAGCCCGCACCGCTACTCGTCACACACCTGAGCCAGTTCCCGGCCACCACGGTGTCGTTCAACCTCGCGCCGGGTTCATCGCTCGGCGCGGCGGTCAAGGCGATCGATCAGGCGCAGAAGGACATCGGCCTGCCCGCGTCGTTCCAGACGCGCTACCAGGGCGCGGCGCTCGCATTCCAGGCGTCGCTCGCGAACGAGCTGTTCCTGATTCTCGCGGCGATCGTCACGATGTACATCGTGCTCGGCGTGCTGTACGAGAGCTTCATCCATCCGATCACGATTCTCTCCACGCTGCCTTCGGCCGGCGTCGGCGCGCTGCTCGCGCTGCTCATCACCGGGCACGATCTCGACATCATCGGCATCATCGGCATCGTGCTGCTGATCGGCATCGTGAAGAAGAACGCGATCATGATGATCGACTTCGCGCTCTATGCCGAGCGCGAGGAAGGCAAGCCGCCGCGCGAGGCGATCTACCAGGCGTGTCTGCTGCGTTTCCGGCCGATCCTGATGACCACGCTCGCCGCCCTGCTCGGCGCGCTGCCGCTGATGCTGGGCACCGGCGCCGGCTCGGAGCTGCGCCGTCCGCTCGGTATCGCGATCGCGGGCGGCCTGATCGTGAGCCAGTTGCTCACGCTGTTCACGACGCCGGTGATTTACCTCGCGTTCGATTCGCTCGCCCGCCGCCTGCGCGAGCGCTTCCATCGCGGCGACTCGTCCGGCAGCGCCACGCCGCCCGCCACAGATGCGGGGAACTAGGCGATGAACCTGTCGCGTCCGTTTATTTCCCGCCCGGTCGCCACCACGCTGCTGGCAGTCGGCATCGCGCTGGCCGGCGTGTTCGCGTTCACGAAGCTGCCGGTCGCGCCGCTGCCGCAGGTCGATTTCCCGACCATCTCGATCCAGGCGACGCTGCCGGGCGCGAGCCCGGAAACCGTCGCGACCAGCGTCGCGAGTCCATTGGAGCGGCATCTCGGCTCGATTGCCGACGTGACCGAGATGACCTCGCAAAGCTCGGTCGGCTCGACGCGCATCACGATGCAGTTCGGCCTGAACCGCGACATCGACGGCGCCGCGCGCGACGTGCAGGCGGCGATCAACGCGGCGCGCGCCGACCTGCCGACGAGCCTGCGCAGCAATCCGACCTACCACAAGGTCAACCCGGCCGACGCGCCGATCCTGATTCTCGCGCTCACCTCGAGCACGCTGACCGCCGGCCAGTTGTACGACTCGGCGGCCACGGTGCTGCAGCAGTCGCTCTCGCAGGTGGACGGCGTCGGCGAAGTCGATGTGAGTGGCTCGGCGAATCCGGCCGTGCGCGTCGAACTGGAGCCGCATGCGCTGTCGCACTACGGCATCGGTCTCGAGGACGTGCGCGCGGCGCTCGCCTCGGCCAACGCGAACAGCCCGAAAGGCTCGATCGAGTTCGGCGAGAATCGCGTACAGCTCTACACCAATGACCAGGCGAGCAAGGCGTCGCAGTACAAGGATCTGATCATCGCCTATCGCAACGGCGCGCCGGTCAAGCTCTCGGACATGGGCGAAGTGGTCGATTCCGTCGAGGATCTGCGCAACCTCGGCCTCTTCAACGGCAAGCGCTCGGTGCTCGTGATCCTGTACCGCCAGCCCGGTGCGAACATCATCGAGACCGTCGACCGCGTGAAGGCGATGCTGCCGCAACTGCACGCGTCGCTGCCCGCGGACGTCGACATCGAGCCCACCTCGGACCGCTCCACGACGATCCGCGCGTCGCTGAAGGACACCGAGCGCACGCTCATCATCGCGGTCGCGCTCGTCGTGATGGTGGTGTTCCTGTTCCTGCGCAACTGGCGCGCCACGCTGATTCCGAGCGTGGCCGTACCGATCTCGATCATCGGCACGTTCGGCGCGATGTACCTGATGGGCTTCTCGATCGACAACCTCTCGCTGATGGCGCTGACCATCGCGACCGGCTTCGTCGTCGACGACGCGATCGTCGTGCTCGAAAACATCTCGCGGCACATCGAGAACGGCGTGCCGCGCATGAAGGCCGCGTTCCTCGGCGCGCGCGAGGTCGGCTTCACGGTGATGTCGATCAGCATCTCGCTCGTCGCCGTGTTCCTGCCGATCCTGCTGATGGGCGGCATCGTCGGCCGGCTGTTCCGCGAGTTCGCGCTCACACTCTCGCTCGCCATCGCGGTGTCGCTCGTCGTCTCGCTCACGCTCACGCCGATGATGTGCTCGCGCCTGCTGCGCGAGCCGCACCAGAAGCGCGAGGAAAGCCGCTTCGGCCGCTGGCTCGAGAGCGGTTTCATGTCGATGCAGCGCGGCTACGAACGCACGCTCGGCTGGGCGCTGCTCCATCCGCTGCTGATCGTCACCACGCTGATCCTGACCATCGCGCTGAACATCGCGCTCTACATCATCGTGCCGAAGGGCTTCTTCCCGCAGCAGGACACGGGGCGGCTCATCGGCGGCATCCAGGCCGACCAGGCCACGTCGTTCCAGGCCATGAAGGGCAAGTTCTCGCAGATGATGGACATCGTCGGCAAGAATCCGGCCGTCGAGAGCGTGGTCGGCTTCACGGGCGGCCGGCAGACCAACTCGGGCTTCATGTTCGTGTCGCTCAAGCCGAAGAGCGAGCGCAAGCTGTCCGCCGATCAGGTGATTCAGCAACTGCGCGCGCCGCTCGGCGACGTGGCCGGCGCGCGCACGTTCCTGCAGTCGGTGCAGGACATCCGCGTGGGCGGCCGGCAATCGAACGCGCAGTATCAGTTCACGCTGCTCGCCGACTCCACGCCCGATCTCTACACGTGGGGGCCGAAGCTCACCGAGGCGCTGCAGGCGCGCAAGGAGCTCGCGGACGTGAACTCCGACCAGCAGCAAGGCGGCCTCGAAACGATGGTGACGATCGACCGCGCGACCGCGTCGCGGGTCGGCATCAAGCCCGCGCAGATCGACAACACGCTGTACGACGCGTTCGGCCAGCGCCAGGTATCGACGATCTACAACCCGCTGAACCAGTATCACGTCGTGATGGAAGTCGCGCCACGCTACTGGCAGAACCCGGAGATACTGAACCAGATTTTCGTCAGCACCTCGGGTGGCAGCGCGAGCGGCGCGCAAACCACCAACGCGCCGGCAGGCACGGTGACGTCAAACACGTCGTCGTCGAACCCGAACAGCGCGGCGGGCAACACCGCGGGCAGCACCGCGCCCACCGCCACGACGAGCGCGGCCAGCATCGCGGACGACTCCGCGCGCAACCAGGCCATCAATTCGATCGCGGCGAGCGGCAAGTCGAGCGCGTCGTCGGGCGCGCCGGTGTCGACCTCGCAGGAAACGATGGTGCCGCTCTCGGCAATCGCGAGCTTCGGGCCGGGCACCACGCCGCTGTCGGTCAATCACCAGAGCCAGTTCGTCGCCTCGACGATCTCGTTCAACCTGCCGCCGGGCGTGTCGCTCTCGACGGCAACCCAGGCGATCTACGACACGATGGCCGAGATCGGCATGCCGGCCACGATACACGGCAGCTTCCAGGGCACGGCTCAGGCGTTCCAGCAATCGATGTCCGATCAGCCGATCCTGATCCTCGCCGCGCTCGCGGCCGTGTACATCGTGCTCGGCATCCTGTACGAGAGCTACATCCACCCGCTGACGATTCTCTCGACGCTGCCGTCGGCGGGCGTGGGCGCGCTGCTCGCGCTGCTGCTCTTCAACACCGAGTTCAGCATCATCGCGCTGATCGGCGTGATCCTGCTGATCGGTATCGTGAAGAAGAACGCAATCATGATGGTGGACTTCGCGATCGAGGCGTCGCGCCACGGGCTGTCGTCGCGCGATGCGATTCACCAGGCGTGCCTGTTGCGCTTCCGGCCGATCATGATGACCACGTTCGCGGCGCTGCTCGGCGCGCTGCCGCTCGCGTTCGGACGCGGCGAAGGCGCGGAACTGCGCGCGCCGCTCGGTATCGCGATCGTGGGCGGGCTGATCGTCAGCCAGATGCTCACGCTTTATACGACGCCGGTCGTGTATCTCTACATGGACCGCATCCGCGTGCGTTGGGAGGCGAGGAAGGCGCGCCGCTCGGGTGGCGCGGCGCCGACGTCGTCATAGTTTTTGTTCGATAGCCAGCGAAAAAATCCGCTGCCACTGGCGAGCCTGCCGTTCATCCGACATCGGCACGAGCCACTCGCCGTGGCGCGGGTCTTTCACTTTCAGCGCGAGCCGCGCGTCGGCATCGGCGGCGCCGCGCTGTACTTCGGCGCCGAGCAGATCGGCGAAGATATAGGCGCCCTCTTCCTTGCCGATGCGAATCTCGCAGAGCCGCTTGGCCGCCGCGAGCCGGACCGCCCCCCAGGTCCCCTTCAGTTCGTGGGTCCAGTCGCCGTCGCGCACGTTCGGCGCGACTTCACGGCGGCGCCGCAGCCAGTACGCAATCGCGCCGATCAGCAGCAATGCGGCCAGCACGGCGACGCCAACCGCAACCGCCATGCCGAACGCGGCCTGCAACGCATAGAAGGCCCGCACCGCGCCGTACACCAGCGCGATCAGCGCAATCAACGCAACGATAATCGGCATCGCAAGCTCACCCGGAAAAAAGTTTTAGTCTGGCACGGGCGGCCGCCTGTTCACGCTGCAACAAGCCATTGCGCAAATCGTGACGCCGCCGCGACGTGTCACTGCGCCTTATGCGCCGCCGTCCAGTCCTTGAGCGCCTTCAATGTGTTCTCGACGTGCTTCTCGGGCGACAGGCTCGTGTATTCGTAAATGATCTTGCCGTCCGGAGCGATCACGTACGACACGCGATTCGCCATGCCGCTATGCATCGGCATGCCGGCGTCATAGGCACCGATCACCTTCGAATCGGCGTCCGCCGCGACCGGGAATTTGCTGCGGCATTCGCTGACCGAGAACTTCGTCAGCGTGTCGATGTTGTCGTGCGACACGCCGATCACCGTCGCGCCGTATTTCTTGTATTCGTCGACCGCATCGGCGAACTCGTGCGCCTCGATCGTGCAGCCCCTCGTGAACGCGGCCGGATAGAAGTACAGCACGACCGGCCCCTTCTTCAGCTCGTCGGCGAGCGAATAGGTGTAGGTCTTGCCGCCGAGCGAAGCCTCGGTGGTGAAGGTCGGCGCGGTGTCGCCCGGTTTGAGCGTCGCCGAGGCGAGCGGCGAATGCATGGCGAATCCGATCGCCATGACGGCGGCCAGCGCCGCCGGTAGGTGTTTTATCTTCATCTGCGTCTCCCTGCGTGAGCACACGCGTTGGTTCCAGGGCATCGAAGACAGTTGCGCTGGCATGACGCCGGCGGCCGTCCCTGCATCTGATATTGGAACACGGAAGCGCGGCGCGCGTAAGCAGCCGGAACAACGACAAGCGTATCGAAAGAATCCGGCGCTGGACGGGTGCTAAACGAGCGCGCGGCGGCGCGATCGCGCCCCGAACCGGACTGAACACGCTCGAATCGACGAGGCGCCGCAGTTGCACGGCCACGGCACGGCGCCCCCCCTCGCCGGATGTTTTCCACGACGGGCCGCTAAAGATTTCGCGCCGCGGGTCGTTATCTCGTTCTGATGCGGCGGCTTGCTGTCTGCCTGCCGCCCGAACCCGCGGACCAGCAGCCCTGCTTGCGGACAAACGCGCGGACGAACCCAGGTTGCCAGCGACAAACATGGAAGCGAACACGATCACCGCGCCCCGCCGGGGCTCCTTGCGCACGGTCATCGACCGGCTTCGCGCATTCGGCCGGCGCGCGGACGACACACGGCGAAGCGGCACCCGCCGCGCCGCGCAACTGGAACAACTGGTCGGCGCGGTCGACCTGCTCGCGCACGTCGACGACGCGCAGCGCTTCCTCTATGTGTCCGATGCGAGCCTGCGGTTCATCGGCTATCACCGCGAGTATCTGGAAACCATCACGCTGCACGAGCTCGTCGCGCCAGCCGACCTGCCGCGCCTCGACGCGCTGCTCGCGCGCGCCGCGGCCTCGGGCAACGTCGAGAAAGCGACGCTCGGGTTCATCAAGTCGCTGACCTATCCGATCACGGTCGAGCTGCGCGTCGTGCGCAGCAGCCACAACGGCGTCGACGGCCATGCGCTCGCCGGCTTCGACGTGTCCGCCTGGCGCGCCACAGAGGAGCGTCTGACCCAGGCGCTGCATCTGGATCGGCTGACCGGCCTGCCGAATCAGCCGGGCCTGCTGCACGCGCTGCTCGACGCGCAGCAGCAGGCCGACGCGCACGGCACGCCGGTCGCGCTGCTGCTGCTCGATCTCGACGACTATCAGCGCGTGAACCGCGCGCTCGGCTACGACGCCGGCGACGAGATGCTGCGCGACACGTCGCGGCGTCTCGCGAACATGACGAGCCCGAACGAATTGCTCGCGCGCGTCGCGAGCGACGAGTTCGCGATCCTCGTGAAGCCCGCCGCGAACCGCACCGACGCGGCCGCCGCCGCCGAAGCGCTCGCGCGGCGCCTGCTGACCGCGATCCTGCAGCCGTACGTGTTCAAGGGCCAGCAGGTGCACCTGTCGGCGAGCATCGGCATCGCGCTGTATCCGGACGTGCGCCACGCGAACGACACCGCCGGCCACGCCACGCACCTGCTGCGCTGGGCCGATCACGCGCTCTTGCAGGCGAAGGCCGCGGGTGGCAACACGCTCGCGTTCTACGTGCCGGACGACGACCCCGCCGACGCCGAGCGCCTGAAACTCGAAGCCGATCTCTACGACGGCGTGCGCAATGGCGAGTTCTCGCTGCACTTCCAGCCGATCACGAGCAGCCGCACGCACGGCGTGGTCGGCGTCGAGGCGCTGATGCGCTGGACGCATCCGGTGCATGGTCTCGTGCCGCCGTCGATGTTCATTCCGCTCGCGGAGTCGATCGGTCTCATCAACTTCCTCGGCAACTGGGTGCTGAAGGTCGCGTGCATGCAGCTGATCCAGTGGGATACCAAGGGCATCGCGCTGCAATACGTGGCCGTCAACGTGTCGCCGCAGCAGTTTCGCGACCCGCGCTTCAAGGACTCCGTGCGCGAGGCGATCGAGCTGACCGGCATCGATCCGCGCCGCGTCGTCTTCGAAATCACCGAGAGCCTGCTGATGCACGACCCCGCGCATGCGACGGCGCTGCTCGAAGACCTGACCGCGATGGGCATCCGCTTCGCCGTCGACGATTTCGGCACCGGCTATTCGAGCCTCGCGTACCTGCAGCGCTTTCCGCTGGCGAAGCTCAAGATCGACCGGAGCTTCGTGGAGAATCTGCTAACCTCGCGCAACGATCAGGCAATCGTTAGCGCGGTCGTCGGTCTCGCGCAAACGCTCGATCTCGAACTGGTTGCCGAGGGCGTCGAAACGGAAGCGCAACGCACGCTGCTCACCGAGATGGGCTGCGATCACATTCAGGGCTGGCTCGTCTGCAAGGCGTTGCCGTCCGACGAACTCGCGCAGCGTTTCGAAGCGCGCACGCTGCGCCTGCACGGCGCGTAGCCGGCCATGCAGGCACGGCACCCCGGCAGCGGAAGCGGCAGCAGAACCGGAACAAGCCGGCTCGACACCGGCGTGGCACACATTGGAATACGTATGGCTTTTGCGGGACTCACATGGTAAAGGCGGCAGTGCTCGACCGGCTCTGGACGCGAATGAGCGAGCGCGGCGATTTCCCGATGCTGTCGCAATCGCTGCGCACCACCATGGCAGCGATGAACAACGACGACCTCGACTTCAGCGGCCTCGTGCAGGTCGTGCTGTCGGACTTCGCGCTCACGCAAAAAGTGCTGCGGCTCGCGAACTCCGCCATGTACATGGCGTTCGGCGGCAACATCACGACGGTGTCGCGCGCGCTGATGGTGCTCGGCATGGATGCGGTCGGCCACCTCGTCGTCGGACTCAAGATCGTCGATCACTTTCATCACAGCGCGCCGCGCCGCATCGACGCGAAACTCGAACTGAATCGCACGCTGCTGTCGGGCTGCGTCGCGCGCAAGCTGACCGAGCGCGGCGACCTGCGTGCCGGAGAAGAAGCGGTGGTCTGCACGCTGATGCGGCAAATCGGCAAGCTGCTCGTGGTGTTCTATCTCGACGCCGAGTGGGATCAGATTCGCGGACATATCGACGACGGCGCGCTCGAAGCCGAGGCGTGCGTGCTCGTGCTCGGCGTCACGTTCGATGAGATCGGCGAGGAAGCCGCGGTGCGCTGGCGCCTGCCCGACATGATCCGCTCGGGCATGGGCGAGTTCGATCCAGAGGACACCGAACAGCCGCGCCAGGTGCAGTGGCTGCGCGCCATCACCAATTACTCGACCGCGGTCGCCGACGTGCTCATGCAGCAGAACATGCCCGAGTGGGAACGCGAGGCATGCATCGCCGAACTCGCGCAGGAATACGGCGGCGCGCTGAACACCGACCCCGACGTGCTGCTGCAGATGAGCGTCGCGCTCGCCCGCGAAGAAGGCGGCGACGGCGTGATGCGCGAGATCGTCGAGCTGCGCGCGAACGCCGATGCGATCGCGCGCGAGGCGCTCGCACCCGAGGCGCGCATCGCGGTCGGCGTGAAGGATCTGCGCGGCCTGCCTGAAGGCAGCCCGCTCGCGCCGGCTCTCGCGATGGCAGCGGAGACCGTGCTCGCCGGGCTCGGCTTCACGCGCACGGTGATGTTCGTCAGGCACAGCAGCGGCACGTTCAAGGCGCGTCTGGGCCTTGGACCGGGGATCGGCGCGGCATTGCCGAGGCTCACGTTCAACACCGCGTTCGAGCCCGACGTGTTCCATCTCGCGATCGCGAATTCGGTGGGCATCTTCATCGAGAACGCGCGCGATCCGAAGATGGTCGCGCGGCTGCCCGAGTGGTTCCGCCGCTCGTTCGACGACGCGCGCGCGTTCCTGCTGCTGCCGGTCGTCGACGAAGCCGATCAGACCGTCGCGCTGTTATACGGCGACTGGTCCCATACGCAGGAGCCGCGCCGCATCTCGCAGAAGGAGATGAGCGTGCTCAACGAACTGGCAAAGGAGTTAGGCCGTTTTTTTGGCCAGGGGCAGATGCGGGAATTGGAGACGATGTGAAGACGTGCCCAAGGCACTCAATCCTCGATTCTTTCGAGCCCTTGCGCGCTGCGATCCGCGACGCCTGCCCATGCGCCGGCCGCGAGGCCCATCTGCGCGATGTCGTCTACCGTCAACGGCTGCAAACGCTCGCAGAGCGTAGCGATACGCTCCCATGCAGCGCATTCGAGCGCTTCGACCGCGCTCAGCAACAGACCCAGCGTGCCCTCGCGATGCAGGATCGCAGCCTGGATCGGGCGCGATAGCGTCAGGATGTTCAGCGTCTTTTCGAGCGAGCCGCCGAACACCGCGTCGACGAACGAGAACACGCCGGTCAGGAACGCCGCGTCGGCTTCGTCGCGGCCCGCCTCGGGCATGCGCTCGATCGCGAGTTCCATGAAACGCGCGCGCGAGGCCGCGAGTTGCAGCAGCGGATCGTCTTCGAGCGCGACCTTGCGGCCGTCGGCGTAAAGCAGCAACTGCGTCCAGCGCGCGATGCGATCGGTGCCGGTCGCGTTGATCGCGTCGCGCAGCGTCGTCACCCTGTGCCCAACGGCGAGGCCACTCGAATTCGCGAGCTTCATCAGGTGCATCACGAGCACCGGGCTCAGCTTCAGCTCGGCTTCGAGCTGCGCGACGGTCGGGTCGCCCGCGAGCAATTGCAGCAGATTGAGCAGCGCGTGGCGCGGCGTGCTGACACGGCGCGTCGCCGAGCTCTGCGCACGCGCGAAGTAATAGCCCTGAAAACGGTCGAAGCCGAGCCCGTGCGCCATGTCGAAATCGGCCTGCGCATCGACACCCGACGCGAGCAGCAGCTTGCCCGCCGACTTGAGCACGCTCGCGAGCTTCGGCAGCAGCGCACGCGGCGCGCGCGTGATGGCGATCTTGACGACCTCTGCATACGGCAGCAGTTTCGCGAAGGTTTCGTTGGGCTGCGTGACGTCGTCGAGCACGAAACGATAGCGGCGGCCATGCAGATACACGAGCCGTGCGATCAGTTCGTCATCGGCTTCGAGCGACGGCGGCAGTTCGAGCATGAAGCGCTCGGCGGGCAAGCGCAGGATCGCGTCGTCGAGCAACAGGTCGCGGCTCACGGCGACGTAGGCCGGATGACCGGTCAGCGCGCCGCGCACATCGTTTTGAACGAGACCGCGAACGATCGCGCGCGCAACGCGTTGCGGGGGTGTCGGCGCGCGGCCCGGCAATGCGTCGGGGTGGGGGTCGAGGTGGGTATCTCCGCCGCTGTGCGAGCCGCGCTGGTCGGCTTCTTCGCCTGGCGTGAGCGGCAATTCGGGGGGGCACACCTTGATCTCGTAACCGCACAGCATGCCGTCGCGGTTCAGAATGGGCTGCCGTGCGAAGCTGGCCGTCAACGATGTTTCGTCTGTCGCGCCGCCCCATGTCTCGATTGCGATGGTGGTCATTCCGGTCCCCGCTCAACGCCGCCGCGTTTGCCGCTGTTTTCTGGCGCTGTATTGTGTGTATTGTGTTTTGGCTGCACCGTGGCGCGTTTTTGACGATAGCAAGAGTCGTCGCGCGCGGCAGCATGTCTCGCGATTTTATCGCAGCAAGCGCGCTAAGCGTAAGCACGACAAGCAGCTACGTTGCGCGCAGAAATGCAAAAGACCGCCTGGGCGGTCCTTTGCAGCGGCTTGCGTCGGCACCTTGCGCGCTGCATCGCAGGCAACGCGCAACGCGTGTTACTTCAGCACGACCTTCACGTCGAAGTACTTCGCGGCGAGGCGGTCGATCGTACCGTCCGCCTTCAGCTCCTTGAGCGCTTCGTTCAGCGCGTCCTTGAGCGCCTTGTCGTTCTTGCGCACGCCGTAGCCGACGCCCGCGCCGAGCAGCTTCTCATCGGTGACGGCCGGACCGGCGAATTCGAAGCCCGCGCCCTGCGGCTTCTTCAGGAAGCCCTTCGATGCCGCTTCGGCGTCCTGGAACGACGCATCGAGACGGCCCGACACGAGGTCGGCATAAATCTGGTCCTGCGTCTGATACGGCACGATGTCGACGCCGGCCGGCGCCCAGCGCGCCTTCGCATACGCTTCCTGGATCGTGCCCTGCAGCACGCCGATGTGCTTGCCCTTCAGCGATGCCGGCGTCGGCTGCAGACCGCTGCCCTTCTTCGCGATCATCTGGTTCGGGATCGTGTAGATCGGATCGGTGAAGTCGATCGCCTGGCGACGCTGCTCGGTGATCGTCATGTCCGAGTTGATCGCGTTGAACTTGCGCGCTTCGAGCGCGGGAATCAGGCCGTCGAACGAATTCTCGACCCACACGCATTTGGCCTTCAGCTTCGCGCACACAGCATTGCCAACGTCGATATCGAAGCCCTGCAGCTCACCGGCCGGCGACTTCGATTCGAACGGCGCATACGACGCCTCGACGCCGAAACGCACTTCCTTGATCTCCGCCGCCGACGCGGCACCTGCCGTCAGCGCCGCCGCGACCAGCGCGAGCGCGGCCATATTGGGCCAATTCATCTTCATTACGGGTGTTCCTTCTACGGTATTGACTAAAACGGAGCCAGGCCGGCGCGGACACGCTCGCCGCGCCGCGTGCGGCCGGGCTCGCGCGGCAAACGTAGCGCGCCAAGGGAGCTACGGGGAGCCGCGAAGCCCGCGATTGTACACGGAACCTGTCTAGACAAGCTTGGAGAGCGTTTCGGCGGTGGTTTCGATCACGAGCAGACCGGCGCGCAAGCCGGGCTTGACCGTCGCGTTCGGAAACACGATGCGTTCTTCGTCATGACGCACCGTGTAGCGGTAGTCGCCATCGCGCGCGAGCAAGGTGCCCTTCGTGAACGGCGTGAAGTTCGGCACGTCGGGCGCGAGCAATAGCTCGAACGCGTCGCTTTGCTTGGTCAACTGATCGATCACCGTGAAGACGCGCGGCATTGCCGACGGTGCCTCGGATGCGGCGTCGGCTGATCCATTGGCTTGCACGGTGGTTTGCGAGCCAACCCGCGTGCCGGCGAGCAGCGCGCGCACCGCGAGATCAGCGCCCACGAAGCGCGTGAGGTCGTTCTCGCCGAACGGACGCACCTTGCCCAGTTCGAGCGTGCATGCATCGGCGCCGCACGCTTGCGCGGTGAAGTTCGAATACGTGTTGCCCTTCGTCGTGTGCAACAGCACCGCGCTGATGCGCGCGTCGCCGAGCCATTCGAACATCGCGCGCGAAAACGGCTTGCCGGTATGCGGCAGCAGCGCGAACTGCTCGAACGCGGACGCGCGGATCGCCGTGTGCATGTCGATATGCCGGCGCGCGCCGGGCGCCTCGGACGCCGCCGCGAAAAAGCGCGTCGCGGCCTGTTCGAGCGCCGCGGCGCGCGGCGCCTCGTGGCTGTGCGGCAATTGCAGATGACGGCCGCTGAAGAGACGATTCAGATCGTCGTCGCGATAGCGGCAGCCCTCGCGCATCGCGTCGACGTTGCCGAGAATCACGAGCAGACGGCATGCGAGCGCGGCGCGGCCTTGTGCGATATCGGCGATCATGCGCGAGAGCAGTTCGATCGGCGCGGTTTCGTCGCCGTGCACGCCCGCCGAGACGAGCACGCTGCGCAGGTTTTCGGGCCGCTGCGTGGATGCTTCGGCCTGCTGATGAATCGACGCCCGAGCCGGCTCCATCGCAAGCACGCCCTCGTCGAGCCACGACCAGCTCACGCCGTTCGCGCACACACCTTTTGCTTCATGCGCGGCGGGCCGCGTTCCCGCGAGCGTCCACGCGAGGAAATCGTCGAGCATCGAGGTCGAGGACGGCATCGCGTCCTCAGCGCTGGAAGTCATAGAGCGAGCCCAGTTCGAGAATCTGCGTCAGCTCGTCGAGCGCGGTGCGCGATTCGACGAGCAGTTGCGGATCGGAGAGATCGGCCGGCGCGAGACGGTCGCGATAGTGCTTTTCGATCCACGCGTCGAGGCGGCCGAACAGCGCGTCGTTGATCCACACGCCCGGCGCAACGGCCGCGCGTTCCGCATCGTCGAGCACGACTCGCAGACGCAGGCATGCGGGACCGCCGCCGTTCTTCATGCTCTCGCGCAGATCGAACACGAGCACTTCGTCGATCGGACCGCCATGCGCGGTCAGTTCGTCGAGATACGCAGCCACGCGCGGATTCTCGCGGCACTCCTGCGGCACGACGAGCATCTGCTTGCCATCCGGGCGCGTCAGCAACTGGCTGTTGAACAGATACGACGACACCGCATCGGCAACGCTCACCTGCGCGTCGGGCACTTCGATCACGTTGAATCCCGCGTGCAGGCTCGCGAGCTTCGAACGCAGTTCGTCGTACACCGCGCTCTGCTCGACGAACGCGAGCTGATGGCAGAACAGCGTGTTGCGATTGCCGACCGCGATCACGTCGTTATGGAACACACCCGCATCGATCACTTCCGGATTCTGCTGCGCGTAGACCGTCGCCGCTTCCCGCAAGCCATGGCGATGCGCGACCGCGCGGCTCGCCTCGAAAGTCTGGCGCGCCGGATAACGCTTCGGCTCCGGTCCGCGACGATATTCGCTGCGGCCATACACGAAGAACTCGACGCCGCGCGCGCTGTAGGCCTCGCAAAAGCGCGTGTGGTTCGCCGCGCCTTCGTCGCCGAGCGCGGGCGTGCCCGGCAGCGCCTCGTGCACGACGAAGCGGTCGGCGTCGCTGAACATCGCGCGCAACGTGCGGCGCGTCGATTCATGTTCGATCGCGCGATGCAGCTTGCTGCACAGATTGGCCGGTGTGAAATGCACGCGGCCGTCGTGCGTGTCGGCCGACGGGCTCACGGTCGCCGCGTTCGCGGTCCACATCGCCGAGGCCGAACTCGCGGCGGCCAGCAATTCGGGCGCGTTCTTCGCCACACGTGCGATCACCGAAGCGTCGTCGCCGGAAAAGCCGAGTTCGCGCAACAGCCGCACCGACGGACGCTCCTGCGGCGGCAACACGCCCTGATGAAAACCGAGGTCGGCCAGTTGCTTCATCTTGCGCAAACCCTGGCGCGCGGCGGCCTTCGGATTCGCGGCGGATTTCTCGTTGTTCTGCGACGCGACGTTGCCGAACGAGAGCCCCGCATAGTTGTGGGTCGGGCCGACCAGGCCGTCGAAATTGGCTTCAGTGGCTTGCAGCATCGTCGATCCTTAGAATTGGAGGCCCGGCGAGACGCTCGCGGGCATGTGCAGTTGCGCGCTTTCGACGGAAGCCATCGGATACGCGCAGTAGTCGGCGGCATAGAATGCGCTCGGCCGGTGATTGCCCGAGCGGCCCGGACCGCCGAACGGCGCACCCGAAGAAGCGCCGTTGGTCGGCCGGTTCCAGTTGACGATGCCCGCGCGGATGGTGCGTTGGAAATGCGTCCACAGCGCCTCGTCGTCGGCGAGCAGACCTGCGGAGAGACCGAACTCGGTGTCGTTGGCTTTCTCGAGCGCTTCGTCGAAGCTGCGGTAGCGGATGATCTGCGCGAGCGGGCCGAAATGCTCCTCGTCGGGTAAATCCGGCACGCTGGTCACGTCGAGAATCGCGGGCGTGACGAAGCCAAGCTGCGGATCGCGCTGCTCCATTTTCAGCAGCGCCTTCGCGCCGCTCGCGAGCAGACGCTCCTGCGCGGCGATCAGGCGCGAGGCCGCGCGCGCCGACACGACAGCGCCCATGAACGGCTGCGGATCGGCGTCGTACTCGCCCACGCCGATGCGCGCGGTGACTTCGGTCAGGCGCGCAAGGAAGCGCTCGCCGATCGCATCGTCCGGCACGAAGATACGGCGCGCGCACGTGCAGCGCTGCCCCGCCGACAGAAACGCCGACTGGATCGTGTGATGCACGGCGGCGTCGACATCCGCGACCGGCCCGATCACGAGCGGATTGTTGCCGCCCATCTCGAGCGCGAGCACGATCTCGGGGCGGCCGCCGAATTGTTTGTGCAGCAATGTTCCGGTATCCGAACTACCGGTGAAGAAGAGCCCGTCGATCTGCCGGTGATTCGCGAGCGCGATGCCGGTGTCCTTTTCGCCCTGCACGAGATTGATGACGCCGGCGGGCAGGCCCGCGTCGCGCCAGATCTGCACGGTCAGCGCCGCGACGCCCGGCGCGAGTTCGGACGGCTTGAACACGACCGCGTTACCCGCGATCAGCGCGGGCACGATGTGCCCGTTCGGCAAATGGCCAGGAAAATTGTACGGGCCGAACACGGCCACCACGCCATGCGGACGATGCCGCAGCACCGCGGTGCCGTCGGCCATCGCCGAGCGCCTTTCGCCGGTGCGCTCGTTGTAGGACTGAATCGAGATCTCGACCTTCGCGGCCATCGACGCCGCCTCGGTGCGCGCTTCCCACAGCGGCTTGCCGGTCTCGCGGCCGATCGCCTCGGCGAGCGCTTCCTTGCGCTCGGTCACGAGCGCGGCGAAGCGGCGCACCACCGCGCAACGCTCGTCGAGACTCAGCGCCGACCACGCCGCGAACGCGCGGCGCGCGCTGCGCACGGCGCGATCGACGTCGTCCGCCGATGCGCTATTGCCTTGCCACACCACCGCGCCCGTGCCGGGATTGCGCGATGCGAATACGGGTCCTGTGCCGGCGGCCCATTCGCCGTCGATGAAAAGCTCACTCATGATCGTCCTTGTTTGTGTTTCAACGGCAGCACCCGCACCGGTTCGCCCGCCTTGACGTTGAGCGCGGCGGCCTCGGCTGCGCTCAGGCGCAACACGCCGTCTTGCGGCACGCCCGCCACGACGCCGACGCGAAAATCGCCGAGCGACGTATTCGACACCATCGATTTCGGCCCATCCTGCGCGGCCTGCGCGGACGCCTCGCCGATCTCCGCCGCGACCAGCACGCTCTCGCGCACCGTGCGCAGATCGGCGATATGGCATTCGAGCACCGGGCCCGCGTCGAAGATATCAACGTGATTCTCGTAGCGCAGCCCTTCCGCCTCGAGCATGCGGCGCGCGGGAATCGTGTCGTTATGCGTGAGGCCGACGCAGCGCTGCGCTTCTTCGGGCAGTAGTTCGACGTACACCGGATAGCGCGGCATCAGTTCGGCGAGAAACGCCTTGCGGCCGTGCGAGCTCAGATAGTCGGCCGCGTTGAAATCGATCTGGTAGAAATGCGAGCCGACCGCGCGCCAGAACGGCGACGTGCCTTGCTCGTCGAAATGGCCGCGCAGTTCCGCGCACAGACGCTGCGGAAAGCGCTCGCGAAACTGCGCGAGAAACATGAAGCGCGAACGCGACAGCAAACCGCCGACGCCGCTCGTGCGATAACGCGGGCTCAGGAACAGCGAGCACACTTCGGCATAACCGGTGAGGTCGTGCGAGATGTTGAGCGCGTGCATGCGCGTCCAGATGCCGAGGTCCTGGCTCGCGTGCACGACCGTGCTCACACGATAGTTGTAGAACGGCTGCTGCAGGCCCACCGCCGTTTCGATGCCGCAGACGCCGGCCACGTCACCGCTCGCCGTATCTTCCATCACGAAGAAATAGCCGGCCTCGTGGGGCTCGGCCTTGTCTTCCATCGTGCGGCGCGCGCGTTCGACGCGCGCCGCGAGCGCATCGCGATCGGGCTTGAAGGTGGTCAGGCCCGGACCGGTTTCCTGCGCGAGCCGCATGAGGGCGTCCACATCGCCTCGTTGCACCACGCGAACGACGATCATCGCGCATCTCCCGATTGTTCATCCTGCTGCGGCTGATGCAACGGCACGCAGCGCACCGCATCACCCTCCTGTACACCGAGCGCGGCGCGCGCCGCCTGCGACAACGCCGCACCCGCGTCCCTGCCCGGCGCGAGATCGCCGAGCACGCAACGGAACTCGCCATCGGCGCCGTTATGCGCGATCAGATACGTCGCGCCGTTCGCCGCGGGTGCCTCGCGCACGATGCGCGTTTCGTTGTGCTTCACGCTGACGCTGCGATCCACCTGCGCGGTCAGCACCGGACCGGCGTCGAAGATATCGACGTAGCGATCGGTCTCGAAGCCCTCTTCAAGGTGAATCTCGTAGGCAAGCAGCGCATTCGCATCGGGCTCGCCGAGCACGCGCTGCGCCGCCTCCGGCAGCAGCGGCACATACACCGGGTAGGTGGGCATCACTTCAGCGATGAACGTGCGGCTGCGCCCGCCCGACTCGACTTCGATATCGGCGAAATTGCGGCCGAAGAACTTGCGCCCCACCGCTTCCCAGAACGGCGACACGCCGTTTTCGTCGGTGACGCCGAGCAGCAGCGAGAACACCTCGGACGTGAAGCGCTTGCGGTTCGCGGCGACGTACATCATGCGTGCGCGCGACATCAGTTGCGCGGCCGCGTCGCCACGCAGCGACGGGTCGATGTAGTAGCCGGCGAGCCGGCTCTTGCCGGTCAGTTCGTGCGACATCGTCAGCGCGTGAATCTTGCGATTCACGTGCAACTCGCGCGATGCGTGAATCAGCGCATCGTTGCGAAACACGTAGAACGGGTCCGCGTAACCGGCCGCGGCGACGATGCTCGCGGTGCCCATGAGCTTGCCGCTCTGCGAGTCTTCGAGCACGAACAGATAGAACTCCTCACCCGGAAAATCGACTTCCGCGCGAAACGAGTCTTCCGACAACGCGACACGCGCTTCGAGCGCGCGCCGGTCGTGCGGCAGGGAATGCAGCACCGGTTGCGCGGTGCGCGCCATATGCTCGAGCGCATCGAGATCGGCGAGACGGCCGGGACGTACGAATAGCATCATCGTTCCTGTTGAATGTGACGCATGATCCGGTGCGGGTGCGGCGGGTGCGTATTGTTATGCATGAACGCGCCGTGATGGATCAGTGCGACGCCGCCTGCGCGCTCGCGCCGACGAGTTCGCCGAACGCCTTCCCGAGACGCGCGAAGCCTTCGCTCATGTCGTCGAGCGGCATGATCAGCGACGGCACGAAACGCAGCACGTCCGGGCCGGCCATCAGCATGATCACGCCATGCTGGCCCGCCGCGGTGACGAAGTCTTTCGCGCGGCCCTTGAACGCGTCACTGAGTTCCGCGCCGATCAGCAGACCCTTGCCGCGCACTTCGGTGAAAAGCCCGAAGCGCTCGTTCAGCTTCGCGAGATGGCTCTTCAGCGTTTCGCTGCGCGAGCGCACGCCTTCGAGCACCTTCGGGTCGCTCACGAGTTCGACCACCTTCTCCGCGATCGCGGCACCAAGCGGATTGCCGCCGTAGGTCGTGCCGTGCACGCCGACCTTGAAGTGCGCGGCCAGTTCGTTCGTGGTCAGCATCGCGCCGATCGGGAAGCCGTTGCCGAGCGCCTTCGCGGTGGTCAGGATGTCCGGCGTGACACCGGTGTCCTGGTACGCGTAGAAGTAGCCGCTGCGGCCCACGCCGGTTTGCACTTCGTCGAAAATCAGCAGCGCATCGTGCTGGTCGCACGCTTCGCGCAGGGCCTTCAGGAACGCCGGATCGGCCGGGATCACGCCGCCTTCGCCCTGGATCGGCTCGACGATCACCGCGCAGGTCTGCGCGCCGATCGCCTTCTTCGCCGCTTCGATGTCGTTGTACGGCAGATGCGTGATGCCGGCCGGCACCGGTCCGAAGCCTTCCGAATACTTCGGCTGGCCGCCGACGCTCACGGTGAAGAGCGTGCGGCCGTGGAACGACTGCGTAAACGAAATGATTTCGGCCTTCTGCTCGCCGTGGCGGTCGAACGCGACGCGGCGCGCGAGCTTGAGCGCGGCCTCGTTCGCTTCCGCGCCCGAGTTCGCGAAGAACGCGCGGTCGGCGAACGTGAGGTTTTCGAGCCGCTTCGCGAGGCGCAGCACGGGTTCGTTCGTGTAGCCGTTGCCGATGTGCCAGAGCTTGCCGCCCTGCTCGTGCAGCACCTTGAGCAGCTCGGGATGCGCATGACCGAGCGCGGTGACGGCGATGCCGCCGGCGAAGTCGATATAGTCGCGGCCTTGCGTGTCCCACACGCGTGAGCCGAGACCGCGATCCGGTACGAAGGCGGCGGGAGAAAACACCGGCACCATGACTTCGTCGAAGGTCTGGCGTGTCACAGTCAGGTCGTTCATGGCAAATCCTTTTACGGGTGACGGGTAATACAGCTAGTGTAGGAAACCGCGCGCGATACGTCTTGCGCATACGCGACGCGTTCTATGGGGTTCCATGCGTTGGGGCGGCTTTGGGCTTGGGCTTTGGGCTTTCGTTCTCACTTCGCATTTCGCACTGTGTGACCGGGCCGTGTCCGCTTCGTGTCCGGCTCGCTTTCAATTGACTTCCTGGCCGTCTTCGGCCGCCTCGCCGCCCGCGTTGCCCATGCGCGCCAGTCAGTCCGCCTGGACCGTCTGCGTCAGGAACCCTTCTCGATCCGTGCCGCACCGCGTCGACGCGGGTCAACCGGCTTCGGGCCGCTCGATCAGCGCAGCCGGCCGCGGCTCGTTGGAGGCACCGTGCGCGCCGGTCTGCCGGTCGATCCAGTTGCGGCGATCCTCGCGCGGCGTGACGCCAAAGCGCTCGCGATATGCATTCGAAAAGTGCGCCGCCGACGAAAACCCGCACGCGAGACTGATCTGCACAACCGATTTGCTGGTGCGCTGCAATTGCGTGCGCGCCTTCGAGAGCCGCAGCCCCAGGTAATATTTGGACGGCATCGAGCCGAGATACTGGCGAAACAGGCGCTCCAGTTGCCGTCGCGATACGCCGACGAGACCGGCGATTTCATCGGTCGTGAGCGGGTCCTCGATGTTCGCCTCCATGAGCAGGAGCGCGTCGTTCAGGCGCGGATGGCGCTCGCCCGGCGCGGTCACGAACGGAATGCGCTGACGCTCCTCGCCCGCGCGCAACACGCCGACGCCGAGCGTATCGGCGATGCGCTCCGCGAGTTCGGGCCCATGCTCGCGGCCGATCATCGCGAGCATGAAGTCGACGGTCGCCTGACCGCCCGCGCAGGTGGCGCGATCGCGGTCGATTTCGAAGATCTGCTGGGTGACGATGGAGCGCTCGAACTGTTCGGAGAACTGCTGATAGGTTTCCCAGTTCACGCTCACGCGATAGCCGGACAACTGCCCCGCCATCGCGAGCCACCACACGCCGTGATGGATGCCCGTGACGAGCGGCGTGCGCTGGCCGACGCGCGAGAGGCTCGCGAGAAACAAACGATAGTCGGCGAACTGCTGGAAACGCTCACTGACGATGATGAGCCAGTCGCACGCGATCGCGTCGCCGAACGCGGCATCGGCCGGCCATTGCGCGCCGCCCGCGAGCGGCACCGCGCGGCCGTCCCACGAGCACACCTGCACGCGGTACAGCGCGCGGCCGTCGATTTCGTTGGCGAGATTGAGCGCGTCGACAATCGGCCCGACGCCCGACATCGACACGGGCGGCAATGCGACGATTGCAACCTGCGTGGTGCGAGCCGGGCTGGACGTGCGGGCCATCGCTTGTGCGTGCGGAGCGAGCGCGCGAGCCGCGCGTTACTTGAGGCTGCCGGAGAGGAACTGCTTGAGGCGCTCGCTGCGCGGCGCGCTCAGCACGTCGGCGGGATTGCCCTCTTCTTCGGTGCGGCCCTGATGCAGGAACATCACATGGTTCGACACGTTGCGCGCAAACCCCATTTCGTGAGTCACGACGATCATCGTGCGGCCTTCCTCGGCGAGCTTCTGCATGACCTTGAGCACTTCGCCGACGAGTTCGGGGTCGAGCGCGGAAGTCGGCTCGTCGAACAGCATGACGTCCGGGTTCATCGCGAGCGCGCGCGCAATCGCGACGCGCTGCTGCTGCCCGCCCGACAGATGCGACGGATACTGCTTTTCGACGCGCGGCGCGAGGCCGACCTTCTCGAGATATTCGCGCGCGCGCTCTTCCGCTTCGCGACGCGACAAGCCGAGCACATGAATCGGCGCTTCGATCACGTTCTCGAGCACGTTCATGTGTGCCCACAGGTTGAAGTGCTGGAACACCATCGCGAGCTTCGTGCGAATGCGCTGCAACTGCTTGTGATCGGCGACTTCGAGATTGCCGGCGCGATCGGTTTTGGTTTTCACCGCCTCGCCATCGACGACGATCTGCCCGGCGTTCGGCCGCTCGAGAAAATTGATGCAACGCAGAAAGGTGCTCTTGCCCGAGCCGCTCGCACCGATGATGCTAATGACGTCGCCCTTATTCGCGTTGAGCGACACGCCCTTGAGCACTTCGTTGTCGCCGTAGCGCTTGTGGATGTCCTGTGCGGCGAGCTTGCAAGCTTCGGTTTGAGTGGTATGGAGCAAGATGCTCTCCCGGTGTCGACCGGAGTGAGCGCTTTGCGCTGACTCCGGTCCCATGAAAGATGGTTGTGGTGAAAATACGGACCGCTCAATGCGTGCGCACCGCGAGGTACGCGAGCCAGTGACGCTCCGCGCGGCGAAACAGCGCGACCAGCGCGAACGACACCACGAGGTAAATCAGCGCCGCGAGCCCGAACGCGTTGAACGACTGGTAGGTCGCCGAGTTCGCATCGCGCGCCACCTTCAGGATGTCCGGCACCGTCGCCGTGAACGCGACCGTGGTGGCATGCAGCATCAGGATCACTTCGTTACTGTACAACGGCAAGGCGCGGCGCAGCGCGGACGGTATCACAATACGCCGGTACATCGTGAACCAGCTCATGCCGTAGGCGCGCGCCGCCTCCACTTCGCCGTGCGAGGTCGAGCGGATCGCGCCCGCGAAAATCTCCGTCGTGTAGGCGCAGGTATTCAGCGCGAACGCGAGAATCGCGCAGTGAAAACCGCTGCGAAAGAATGCGTCGAGCAGACTATACGAGCGCACGAACGCGAGGCTGTACACACCCGTGTAGATCAGCAGCAGTTGCACGTAGAGCGGTGTGCCGCGAAACACGTAGGTGTAGAGACGCACCGGCGTGGAGAGCCACCGTTTCTTCGAGACCCGCGCGACCGCGAGCGGCACCGAACAGACGAAGCCGATCGCGATCGACGCCACCAGCAGCCACAGCGTGACCGCGAGACCCGAGATGCGCTGGCCGTCCCAGAACAGGTACGCGCGCCAGAACTGATTGAGAATGTCGATCATGTCGTTCAAAGCTCCGCGTGCCGTACGCCGATCGAATAACGCCGGTTGAGCCAGATCAGCACGACGTTCGATACCGTGGTGATCGCCAGGTAGATCAGCGCGGCGACCAGAATGAAGAAGAACATGTTGAAGGTGCTCTTGCCCGCGTCCTGCGCGGCCTTGACCACGTCGGCGAGACCGATGATCGACACGAGCGCGGTGGCTTTCACCAGCACCTGCCAGTTGTTGCCGATGCCGGGCAGCGCGAAGCGCATCATCTGCGGAAACAGGATGCGCGTGAATACGCGCACACCGCTCATGCCGTAGGCGCTGCCCGCTTCGAGCTGGCCGCGCGGCACCGCGAGAAACGCGCCGCGGAAGGTTTCGGTGAAGTACGCGCCGTAGATGAAGCCGAGCGTGAGCACGCCGGCCACGAACGGATCGATGTCGAATTGCGGCAGATCGAGCGCGTCGGTGAAATCGTTGACGGCCATCTGGATGCTGTAGAACAGCAGCAGCATCAGCACGAGGTCGGGCACCGAGCGGATCAGCGTCGTGTAACCGGTCGCGATGGCCCGCAAGGGCCGGTTGAACGAGAGTTTCGCCGCCGCGCCCGCGAGGCCGAGCAACACAGCAGCCGCCAGCGACAGAACGGACAACTCGATCGTCTGGATCGTGCCAGCGAGCAGCACGGGACCAAAGCCGTATAGGAACACGCGTGTCTCCATCCAGGTTCGTTGAATTGGCGCGGACGGCGATGGCTTCATGGCCTGTCTTGCTCGTCCGGCATGACGCGGAGTCTCGCAAGCGGAAATCAATTTCTCAAATACCCGGCGACTGTCATGCTGCGACGCAACACGACGCCATTCGAGGCGTCTGAACGCCTGTAGCGCTTGGTTTCACGACGAATATTTTTTTGGCGGGTGCGGTGCGCGCGGCGAGCCCTGCTGCGATTTCGCAAGTTTGCGGTCGCTTTTTCGATAGACCTGGCGAAGAGGGTTGCGGAGCAAATTGCTGGCGGCACAAGCAGAAATGACCCATATATGAGTCATGAAGGGCCTTTGCGACTCATATACGAGTCATCCATTGTTTTTTCGCGGACAGGAGACCATAATGACTCACAAATGAGTCACGAAGGCCCTTTACGACTCATATATAAATCACTCTACGTTTTTATGTCCACTGTCGCCACTCGTGCCGCCTCGCGCTATAGCCTCGACGCCGTGCGCCTGCTCGGCCAGTTGATCCGCCGCGCGCGGCTCGAGCGCAAGATCACCGCATCGCAACTCGCCGAACGCGCCGGGCTGTCGCGCAGTCTCGTTCAGCGGATCGAGAAAGGCGATCCGCGCTGCTCGATCGGTGCGGTTTTCGAGGCCGCCGCGGTCGTCGGCGTACGTCTTTTCGATGCCGACTCGTCGGGCATCAGCGCCGCCCTGCGCGCCAACGCCGAAGTGTTGACGCTACTGCCGCGCGCCGTGCGCGCACCTCGCATCGAAACCCGAGATGATTTCTGACTCCGCCTACAACGAAGCCTTCGTGTGGACCTGGTTGCCCGGCGCGACCGAGCCCGTGGTGGCTGGGCGCCTCGTCGCAGCCGGCGAACAGATGCGGTTCAACTACGGCCAGAGCTATCTCGCGCGGGAGAACGCGATCCCGCTCTATGCCCCCGAACTGCCGCTGCGGCGCGGCACCCTGCCGCTCCTCAATGGCCTGACGATGCCCGGCTGCATCCGCGATGCGGCGCCGGACGCGTGGGGCCGGCGCGTCATCATCAATCGCAAGCTCGGCACGCGCGGCGCGCAGATCGACACCGGCGAGCTCGACGAGATGACCTATCTGCTGGAATCCGGCTCGGACCGCATCGGCGCGCTCGACTTCCAGCTCTCGCCAACCGAATACGTGCCGCGAGAAACTGCCAGCGCGTCGCTCAGCGATCTGCAGAATGCCGTTGCGAGCGTCGAGCGCGGCGTGAAGCTCAGTGCCGACCTCGAGCGCGCGCTCTTTCACGGCAGCTCGATCGGCGGCGCGCGCCCGAAGGCTATGATCACCGCGCACGAGCGTAAACTCATCGCGAAGTTCTCCTCGCAGAGCGACGTCTACAGCGTCGTGAAAGCCGAATACATCGCGATGCGCCTCGCGGCCGCGGTCGGCATCCATGCAGCACCGGTATCGCTCGAGCACGTCGGCGGCAAGGACGTGCTGCTCATCGAGCGCTTCGACCGCGAGCATACGGAACAGGGCTGGCAGCGCCGTGCAATGGTCTCAGCGCTCACGCTGTTCGAACTCGACGAGATGATGGCGCGCTATGCGAGCTACGAGGAATTCGCGACGCTGATCCGCCATCGCTTCGCGAATCCGGGCGCTACGCTCAAGGAGCTGTTCGCGCGTCTCGTCTTCAACGTGCTGTGCGGCAATACCGACGACCACGCGCGCAATCACGCCGCCTACTGGAACGGCTACGAGCTCACGTTGACACCCGCCTACGATATCTGTCCGCAGGCGCGCGCCGGCAACGAAGCGACCCAGGCGATGTTGATCGTCGGCGACGACCGCTTCAGCCGGATCGACACGTGCCTGAAGGCCGCGCCGCTCTTTTTGCTGTCGCACGACGAAGCCGTTGCGCTCGTGCAGCGGCAGATCGAGGTGATTCTCGATCGCTGGGACGCGGTGTGCGCCGACGCGCAACTGAGCGAAGTGGATCGCGAATTGATGTGGCGGCGCCAGTTTCTCAATCCGTTCGCGTTCGAAGGCGCGCCGCCCGCGCTCGCGGCACTGCCGCGCTAGATCCGGCGCGCGGCAAGCGCCTGAGCGCCGGCGTCAATCGAGCCCGAGCCGCGCGCGGATCGCCGGCAGCATGTATTCGACCGCCGCGCGCCCTTCCTCGATGGCCGGCGCCGCGCGATGAAAATCGAAGATGCCCATGCCGCCGAGACGCGGCTGGATCAGGATGTCGGCGGGCTCGCCGGCAAGCCGGCTGCGCGTGATGCGCACCTGCATGATGTCGATGCTTTGCGCGATCGAGCTGAGCATCGACGGCACGCGCGCGCTCGGCTTCGGCGGCACGCGCACGTCGCTGACCGCGCTCGTTTCGGCCGGCGCGAGCCAGCGCGGCCAGGGCTTGCCGTTGCGGCGCAGCGCAACGGGCGGCGGTGCGGCCGGATCGAGCGCAGGCGTTTCGACCACCGCGCCGCCGAAGTCGCGGCCGTTCAGGATGTCGTTGTTCAGGTCGATCGCGATCACGCAGTCCGCCCGCATGCCGCGCGCGACCGACACCGGCACCGGATTGCTCAGGCCGCCGTCGACGAGCCACGCGCCGTTGTGCCACACCGGCGCGAAAATGCCGGGAATCGCAATCGACGCGCGCACCGAGTCGATCGTGCTGCCGTCCTGCAGCCAGATTTCGCGGCCCGTATCGAGTTCGGTGGCGACCGCTGCGAACGGCATGTGCAGTTGCGCGATCGAGCGGCCGTCGAATTTCTCGGCGAAGAGCTGGACTACCTTGCGCCCGCCGAGCAGGCCGCCCGAAATCCGCAGATCGAGCAGCCGCACCACCGTCTGCCAGGTGAGCCGCGACACCCACTCTTCGAGCCAGTCGAGGTCGCCGTTCGCGTAGACCGCGCCGACCAGCGCGCCGATCGACGTGCCGCACACCACGTCGGGCTTGATGCCCGCATCGTGCAGCGCGCGAATCGCGCCGATATGCGCCCAGCCGCGTGCGGCGCCTCCTCCCAACACCAGCCCGATCCGGCTGTATCGACGTCGACGTATCATGCCTGCCCCATTCTTGCCATCTTCTATCGCCCCCTTATCACGTCCGAGCGCGACGTGGTGTACACCCTCTGGTTCCTGTCGAAGTGAACGTTGAACATACCTTCTTCCGTCACGCCGCCCTCACGCCATTTCCAGCTCCACACGGTCTCGGGCTTGAGCGGAAACACCGCGACTTGCCCGGGCTTGCCGAGCAGGCGACGCACTTCGTCCTCGGTCATGCCGCTGCGGATCCTCGCGAAGTTCGCAGCGGTCAGCACTTGCGTGATGGCTTGCAGCTTGCCATCGCGATCGATGTCGACCATATACGTGTTGAGGCCCTGCGGGCCGCGCGGATATTCGAAGCGTTTCGAACCGTCGGTGAAGGTGCGTTCGGTTTCCGGCTTGCCCATCTGCGCGCGGATCTGCGCTTCGGTCGTGACGCCCGGCGTCAGGCCTTTGAGCAATAAGGCGTCGGGCTTGACGGCGTTGAAGAAGTCCTTGAGTTTTTGCACGGCTTGATCGCTTTGCTGTTGGTCGCAGCCGGTCAGCGCGAAGCACGCAGCCAGCAGCGCGACACCAAGCGGTTTGAGGCTCACGGCGATTCCTGTCCGGATGCGCGCAGTACTAGCTACTAGCGGTCCATGCGCGCGTTGCCGGTCTGTAGTGTGTACTACAAGGATAACTGCACACGGAGAAAACCGCGAGCGATGCCGGCACGGCGCGTGCGTCCCCGCCCGCAATGGAGCGCGCGAAGACGTCGAAGAAAGCGGAGGAACGCGAAAGAAAGCGGCGCCCAGGACGCCGGGCCGTGCCGCGGAAAACATCAAGCCAGAAGCCAGAAGCCAGACGCAAAAAGCAAAAAGGCGACGCGGTACAAAGCGTCGCCAGGTCGGTCGATATGGTCAACCGGAAAGTGACGGCGGCGCGTACGCCGCCTCGCGCGAAGCACCGCGGACGACGCGCAGCGGTCTGGTTCCGGACGAAGCGATGAGCAACCTTGGCTGCTCACCTCGCGCCATCGCCGCAATGACAGACCGCTGCCTTGTGTGGCCGCCCTGGTCCCTCGATAAGCCTTACAGATGCCGCTAATCTAAACGCGTTGGCAGCTTTAGACGAGAGCGCGTTTACACCGAATTGGCAGAGGATTCGCGTGGCGCGAGCGGCTTCGCGCCGTTTCGCGCCGTTTCGTGCCGTTTCGCGCGGCTTGTCTGCGCAGCCTGCCCGCTCGCTCAGATCACACGAAATCCATGCGTGCCATCGTGTGCGAGTTGCGCGACGAGCCCATGCTCCCACTCCAGATACGCGCCCATCGCTTCACGCGCGTTATCGGTGCCCTCGTAGGGACGCTGATAACGGTCGATGCGCGGCGACGCCATGCGCGCGCCGCCCGCGTCCACGGGCAAGCCCGCCTCGATCCACGCCGCGGTGCCGCCGCTGAGCACCTGTACCGGCCGCTCCGTCAGCGCCGCCAGCTCCGGCGCGACGAAGCGCGCGAGCAGACTGCTGCCGCAGGTCACGACATAGCGCTTCGCATCGGGCAGCGTGCGCAACGCATCGTCGAGCTGGCTGCGGATCACGAACCACGCGCCCGGAATGTGCCGCTTCAGATAGCTCGCGCTGCGCGTGAAATCGAGCACCACGGTGCCCGGCGCCTGCAGCAGCGCGGCGAGGTCGGCCGGCGCGATCTCGTCGGCATCGGGCGGCGCAACCGCATGACGCGCGGGCGGCGCCGCTCCCTTCTCGGCGAAATCCGCGGCAGTCAGACCATCAACCACGTACGCCTCGACGTTCATCTGCGCGAGCCACGACGCGCTCATGTTCGCGCGCACGCCGTCGTTGTCGGCGAGTATCACGCGCGCGCCGCGCACCGGCGCGAACATGTCGGTTTCCTGCACGAGCTGGCCGCCCGGCGCGCTGCGAAAGCCCGGCACGTGGCCCGCCTCGTATTCTTCCGGCGTGCGCACGTCGAAGCGATACACGGTGCGCACCTCTTCGTCGGCCCAGCGGCGCGCCTCGTCGCGCGAGGTGCGGCCCACGCGCGCACGATCGGCGACCGCGCGCGCGCCATCGGCCGCGGCGAGGCGCAGTGCGTCATCAATCGCGCCTTCGAAGCGGCGCGAGCTGCCATGCGCGAGCGGCTGACCGGCGAGCGTCCACCCTATCGTGCCGTTGCGCAGCGCCGCGACCTGATTCGGCACGGCCGCATTGATGAGCGATTGCGCGCCGATGATGCTGCGCGTGCGCCCCGCGCAATTGACGATGATCCGCGTGGCCGGATCCGGCGCGATCTGCCGCGCGCGCAGCACCAGTTCCGCGCCCGGCACGCTGATGCTGCCGGGAATGTTCATTGCCTGGAATTCGTCGAAGCGGCGCGCGTCGAGTACGACGACGTCGGCCTCGCTGTCGAGCAGCGCCTGCACCTGCTGCGCGGAAAGCGACGGCGTATGGCGCACGCTGTCCACGAGCTCGCCGAACGCCTTGCTCGGCACGTTGACGTCCCTGAACAGCTCGCCGCCCGCTTCGCGCCAGCCTTGCAGGCCGCCTTCGAGCAAGGCGACATCGGTATAGCCGAGTTCGGCGAGACGATCGGCCGCGCGCGCGGCGAGACCCTCGCCCCCATCGAACACGACGATGGGCACCGCGGGACGCGGCAGGCGCAACGGCGCATCGAGTTCGAGCCGCGAGAGCGGCAGATTGGCGGCAAACAGCGGATGACCGCGCGCGTGCGGCTCCTCCTCGCGCACGTCGACGAGCGCGATCTCCTCGCGATCGGTCAAGGCGCGGCACACGTCTTCGAATGATCGGGTACGAAACTCTTTGACGACATTCATAGAATCGGGAACTCCTTCACGACATTGCAAAGATTCGGCAACGCGTCGCGTCACCGTACCGATAGTTCCACCGTACACTCGAATGCCGATCAGCGCACGAGTCGCTCGATGCCACTCGATCCATCGTTCACGCGCTCACGCCGCGCAAACTCCCACGCGGCTCCTGCACGAACTTCGCGGACACCCGGGTTGGCTCGCTCATTGGATCTCATTGACTCTCATTGACTCGTGCGTTGACCCACGCATCGGCTTGAGATACCGCAGCAATTTCCGCGCCTCGCAAGCCGCCACGACAATACCCCAACGACATCCCGACGAAGCCCCAACGAAGCCCCGACAGACCCTTCAGGCAACGTGGACATCCTCACGCCGTCAGCAGAAAAATCCAGGCTTTGCCACAATGCCGCATCGCGTGAAAGCGCCGCAAACAGCAAATGAACAGACAATGATCCCCTTCTCGGTCCTCGACCTCTCGCCGGTCACCGCGGGCGCCACGCCGGCGGACGCGTTCAGGAACACGCTCGAACTCGCACAGCACGCGGAACGGTTGAATTACAAGCGCTTCTGGCTCGCGGAGCATCACAACATGGCCGGCATCGCGAGCGCGGCGACCTCCGTCGTGATCGGCCATGTGGCCGGCGGCACGAAAACGATTCGCGTCGGCTCCGGCGGCATCATGCTGCCGAACCACGCGCCGCTCGTCATCGCGGAACAGTTCGGCACGCTCGCCTCGCTCTATCCCGGGCGCATCGATCTCGGCCTCGGCCGCGCGCCCGGCACCGATCAGACCACTGCCCGCGCGCTGCGCCGCGATCTGCAGAGTAGCGCCGAGTCGTTTCCCGACGATGTCGTCGAGCTGCAACGCTATTTCGCCGATCCGGTGCCTGGCCAGCGCATTCTCGCGGTGCCGGGCGCGGGCCTGCAAGTGCCGCTGTGGCTGCTCGGCTCGTCGCTCTACAGCGCGCAACTCGCCGCGGCGCTCGGCCTGCCGTTCGCGTTCGCGTCGCACTTCGCGCCCGATTACATGCTGACCGCGCTGCAGGTGTATCGCGCGCAGTTCCGGCCGTCTGCGACGCTCGACAAGCCGTATGCGATGGTCGGCGTCAATCTGTTCGCGGCCGACACCCACGAGGAAGCCGCGCGTCTTTTCACGTCGCTTCAGCAGCAGTTCATCAACCTGCGGCGCGGCACGCCGGGGAAGTTGCAGCCGCCGGTCGAACGGCTCGAGGCGTCGGAGATGGAGTTGAGCAACGTCGAACGCGCGCTCGCGTGCACGGTGCTCGGCGATCGCGAGGCGATCCGCGAAGGACTGCAATCGGTCATCGAGCAGACCGGTGCGAACGAACTGATGCTCACCGCGCAGATCTACGATCATCGCGCGCGGCTGCGCTCGTTCGAGATCGGTGCGCAGGTGCGCGATGAATTGATGGCCGCGAAATAACCGGCCGGCACCGGTGTTCCCCTCATCCTGCAGGCGTGGTGAAGGCGCTCCCGGTGGCAACGACCCGGTCCGCGGCGACGCGCAGAAACGCAAGGAAATCGGCGGCAGGCAACGGGCGGCTCAACAGGAAGCCCTGCATTTGATCGCAGGCAAGTTCGCGGAGCCTGCGGAATTGCGACTCCGTCTCGACACATTCCGCCACGACCTCGATCTGCAACGCGCGCGCGAGTGTCACGACGGCGGATAGTAATGCGCTGCCGCGCTGGCCGTCTTCGTCGAGATCGCGCATGAACGAGCCATCGATCTTGATCTGGTCGAACCTGAAGCGCTGCAGATAGCCGAGGCTCGAATATCCGGTGCCGAAATCGTCGATGGCGACGGTATAGCCGCGCGACTGCAGCGCTTCGATGGTGCTGCTCGTCTTCTCGATGTTCTGCATCGCCGCCGTTTCCGTGATCTCGAACATCAGGCGACACGGATCGACGCCGGCTGCGCCAACCAGCGCGTCGACGCGGCCCACCAGGTCCGGCACGTTGAACTGGATCGGCGAAAGATTCACCGCCACGGAAATCGCGGGCAGTCCTTGCGCGTCCCATAGCGCAATGTTGCGGCAGACCTCACGCAGAACCCAGTCACCGATCTCGACGATAAGGCCCGAGCGTTCCGCGATGGGGATGAATTCGAGCGGAGCAACCTCGCCGAGTTCCGGATGATGCCAGCGGATCAGCGCCTCGACGCCCGTCATCGATTTCGATGCAACGCTGAACTTTGGCTGAAACGACACACTGAGTTCGCCGGCGCTCAACGCACGCTGCAGATCGCGCTGCAGGATCAGCGACTTGAGCGCAGTGTGGTTCATTTTCGGCTCGAACACGCGGAACGTGTTGCGCCCGCCTTGCTTGGCGGCGTACATCGCGGCGTCCGCGCTATGCAGCAGTTCATCGGCATCACCGCCGTCACGAGGATAGAACGCGATGCCGATGCTCGCGCTCACGCGCAGCGACAATCCGTTGACAACTATCTCCTCGCCTAGTCGTCGCAGGACGCCATTGGCAACCGCCGCGGCCGGCGACGCATCGGCCATGTTTTCGGCCACATTCTCGACCACGATCACGAATTCATCTCCGCCGAGCCGTGCAACCATGTCGGTATGGCGTAAGCCCTCGCGCAGACGCTCGGCGCACACTTGCAGCAAGTCGTCACCGACGCCGTGGCCGAGCGAGTCATTGATGGACTTGAAACCGTCGAGATCGATGAAGAGCACCGCGAACGGCGATTGTCTGCGCGCACATTCGGCGACCGCCCGCTCGATGCGTGACGAGAGTTGCTGGCGGTTGGGGAGATTCGTCAGCGCATCGTGCGTGCCGAGATGCTGCAGTTGCCGGTTCGCGCGCCTGAGCGAGATAGAGAGGCTGCTGGTATGGAAGCCCAGCAATGCGAGTGTGCCGACCAGCACGGTAAATGACGTCGCCGTGACGACGAGCGCAAGCCAGTTGGCATCGAGCTTACCGCCTGCGAGGCAAAGACTGCCAGCGGCGAAGTTGGCCGCGCTCATGCCGAAATAGTGCATTCCGGCGATCGCGAACGCCATGATGAACGCGGCGCCGAGCCGCTTGACAACGACGTGTTCCACGTGCGGCGTGCGCAGCGTGAAGGCGAGCCAGAGCGCCGCCATCGAAGCGCCGATCGCCACGCCCACCGAAAGCACGACTCTCCAGATCGTGTATTCGATTCCCGGCGACATCTGCATCGCTTGCATGCCGGTGAAGTGCATCGCGGCCACTCCGGCGCCCATGACCGTCCCGGCGACGCACAGACGCCTGCGCGACAGCGCGCCGCGGCTCGCTGTGGCAAGCGCGATCAGCGATACGCTGATCGCGAGGAACAGCGACGCCATGGTGATGGAGAAATCGTAGCCGACCGCGATCGGCAACGAGAACGCGAGCATGCCGATGAAGTGCATCGACCAGATGCCGACGCCCATCGACACCGCGCCACCGACGAGCCATAACGGCCGTCGTTTCGCGCTCGTCAGCGCATTCAAGCTACCGGACAGTTCCATTGCCGTGTAGGACGCAAGGAATGCGACCACCAGCGACAGGCAGACCAGCAGCGGGTTGTAGACACCAGTCATCGGCCCTCTCTCTTGTTTCGTATCGGTCTTGTGCGACCGCTTCTTCCTGCACCCCCGACCCGGCTTCGGCGAGCCGCGCGAACCAGCACGCGGGGTATCTTCCGCGCCGTTATCGTTCTATCGACAAACCGCCGGATAACTTTATGATTTCGCCCCGTTATGAGGGGTTCATGCGAAACAGGAAGGCTTCATTCGCGCGCTTGCAAACGTCGCGCGGTTACGCACGGGGCCTTCGGATGCCCGGCTTTGCCGCCGTCCACACGCCGCCCGGATCAGCCGCGTGCTGAGCGCGCAGCCGTGATACGACTCCATCCGCGGGTCGCGGAAGGCGAGTGAACGTCCGCGTCGGCGAAAAAAAACGGGCATCGCGCGTGACCTGCGCAATGCCCGCCTTGCTTCCGCTTTGCTTCTTGTGGCGCTCCGTTTTGCAACGCGCGCCGCCAAAGCTACTTCAAACGCTCACTGAATCACCCGCGTCACACCTCGGCCACGCGGATCGGCGGCGGCTTCCGGCGTATCGCCGTTGACCTTGATCGCCTGGATGTCGCCGCTGAAATCCTGCCCCTTCAGCGTATAGCCCTTGGCTTCGATCTGTTTGGCGAGTTCGCCGTCGATCGGCTTGTACGGCTCCCAGAAGATCGTATTCGGCGGCAGCAGCTGATGATGGAAGCGCATCGCGGCGACCGCATCCGGCAACGGCATGTCGTAGTCGTAGATGTTGTTGATCACCTGGAAAATCGACGTGAAGATGCGCGAGCCGCCCGGCGTGCCGATCACGAGCGCGACCTTGCCGTCCTTGGTCAGGATGGTCGGGGTCATCGACGACAACGGACGCTTCTTCGGCTCGATCGAGTTCGCGTCGCTGCCCACCACGCCGAACATATTGGCGACACCCGGCTTCGCGGAGAAGTCGTCCATCTCGTCGTTCAGCACGATGCCGGTACGGTCCGCCACTACGCCCGAGCCGAAGTAGCCGTTGATGGTGTATGTGTTCGACACCGCGTTACCCCACTTGTCGATCACCGAGAAGTGCGTGGTTTCCGCTTTCTCCGGCATCGAGGTGCCGAGACCCGGCTGCACGCTCTTCGTGTCGGACGGCGTGGTCGGATTGACCTCGGCGGCACGCTTGGCGATGTACGCGTCGTCGGTCAACTGCGCGATCGGCACCTTGTAGAAGTCCGGGTCGCCGAGATACTGCGCACGGTCCGCGAACACGCGCTTCTCGATCTCCGCGATCAGATGCACGTATTGCGGGGAATTGAGCGGCACGTCCTTGAAGTCGGGTGCGAGATCGGCCTTCATCTTCAGCAGTTGCACGAGACCGATACCGCCCGAACTCGGCGGCGGCGCGGTAATCACGCGATAGCCGTTCCAGTCGGCTTGGACCGGCTGGCGCCACACCGCCTTGTATTGCACGAGATCGGCCTTCGTAATCAGGCCGTGACCGTGCATGGAGGCCGCGATCAGATCAGCCGTCTTGCCGCTATAGAAATCTTTCGCGCCCTGATCCG
Organism: Paraburkholderia susongensis; assembly: GCF_900177725.1. GTDB lineage: Bacteria > Pseudomonadota > Gammaproteobacteria > Burkholderiales > Burkholderiaceae > Paraburkholderia > Paraburkholderia susongensis. The sequence continues at coordinate 775,618 of NZ_FXAT01000002.1, forward strand.
AAATGCGCGTAAGCACTGCGGCGAGATCGGGTTGCTTGAAGTTGACGCCCTGCTTCAGATTGCCGAAGTAAGCGTCGAAATTGGTCTTACCAGCGAAGTCTTTCGCTGCCTCGTCACGACGATCCTGCAATTGCTGGCTGACTTCGAAACCGTCGCGCGCATAGTGAATCGCCGGCGCGAGCACCTGCTTCCATTTGAGCTTGCCGAAGCGGCGCTGCGCTTCCCACATGCCGTCGACGGTGCCCGGCACGCCTACGGCGCGATACCCGAACAGGCTCATCCCTTTGATGACTTCGCCCTTGTCGTCGAGATACATGTTCTTCGTGGCAGCCAACGGCGCACGCTCGCGGTAGTCGAGGAAGTACGGCTTGCCGTCGACATACAGCGTCATGAAGCCGCCGCCGCCGATATTGCCCGCTTCCGGATACGTCACGGCAAGCGTGAAGGCAATCGCGACTGCCGCGTCGACGGCGTTGCCGCCTTCCTTGAAAATCTGCTCCGCAGCATCGGCGCTGTACTTGTCCGCAACTGCGATCGCCGATGCGGTGAGAACGGCCGGTTGCGCTTTGGCAGGCGCCTTCGCGATGGCCGGTGTGACTTCCAGAAAACAGCTTGAAACAGATACGAGTGCGACCAGCGCAAGTCTGCTCACGGACGATTTGTTATTGCGGAGTAGTCTCATCGGATAGCCTTCATGACAATTCCCACATGATGGTGAATAACATTACCTTGGGCTTATAACATGCTGACCAGCGATTTGCGAAGCCACAGCACGGTTGCAGTGCAACAGAAGCGCCGTGTCGAGGCGGGTTGCGTCGCCGTTGCGAGGCCGCTTCGCCGGGTACCTCTCGCCAGGCGGCGCACGTTCGTTCGATGCACTCGCGCGGCTTCCCCAAGCGCTTGCGGCCTTGCGCGCGTCAGACGCGAAACATGTCGGGCCGCGCTAAATGCCAGTCGGGTGTCGTCACTTTAAAGACGGCGCTATTTGGCTGACGGTTTCACCTGCGTCCAGACCAATGGTGCTTCAATCGTCACTTGCATGCGGGCCCGAAGCTCAGGGTGCGCCTTGGTATGGCAGAGCATCGCCATGCTTCCCAGCTTCCGTGCATCTTCATCCGTGATAGGGGTGTCGGAGTTTTCGGGCGCATCCGGGGGGACCGGAATTGAAAGCGCGCGGTCAATCGCAGATTGCACGTGCGCACGCTGAACGACACAAAATTTGATTTGCTGCGTTTGCTCGTCGTAGTAGGAAATGAAGGCAGATTCGTTACTCACTAGAAACCTCTGCAAGTCTGGTAGTTGGAGAACGCTCGCTGTTTGCACAGTAGGTACGTTCGAGAATCCTTGTATGTAGCACCGATCATGTCGCAAGCCATCATGTCATGCTCGTACCGAGCAAAGCATTCCGCTTCATGCGCGTCACTCACTCCGCGCGCTGCAATGTCCTGCACATTGTCGCCTATCGCGTCCGGTGTGTACTGGAACGGCCGGGCATTGCTAAAGCTCTGCGGCACGCGCGGACTATTGCCATATTGGGGGCTTGCAATATCGGTGTTGACAGGTTGCTGCGCGCGCCCATTGTGGTCACGACGCGTGAACTGTTCATCAAAACGCTTCCGTGAACGTCCACGACAATTGCACGCCCATCCGTAACCCTGAGCGTCGGCCATCTCGAAGCCGTTCGGCATTGACCGCAGCCTATCCTGCGGAAAGAACGCGCCGGTTTCGACGTTCAGCGCCATCGCGGATGGCATTGGCGGGAAGTTGGAGAATATTGAATATGTCACACGGCAAAGCAGGCATTCTTCCTCGACTATCGTCTGCGTTCCGGTGACTTCCAGACTCTGTCTCTCCATTGGACTCTCATGAGTTTTCTGGCAATGACCCCAGAATTGACCATCGAGACGGACCACGGTCAACAGCTTTAAATTGAGATGAGTCCGTTTTGACAAACATTGACGATGGTTTCCGGCATCTCATTTGTATTGCATATTCCTGCTCGCACAGGATAAAAAAACGGCATTGATTGACGCTTTGGTCACGAGAGCTTCGCGGTTTCATGCCCGCTCGCCCTGCCCGGCAGTGCCTTCTATACGGTTCTTGTTCATCGGCTCGCGATTTATGCTCCACGCTTCCTCCCCACACCCGGTCGCCCTCGTGCAGTTGCGCTTCGCTTTATTCGCTGTGACCAGCTTATGGCGGGACGTGCACCCGCAGGAATGCGCCCATGTTGGGCACACATGAAAGAAGGGCGGCTCACTCGTGGCCCCCTCTCCTTTGCTGCTGTACTAGGCCCATCGGCCCGGTGTCCTACGCCAGCCCCACTCAGCGATTCGTCGGCACCGCCGCCAGGCCCTCGAGCAACGCCTTATGAAACGCGTCCGGATCCTGCATCTGCGGCGCGTGGCCGAGCCCCGCGAATTCGACGAGCGTCGCATGCGGAATCGCCTTGGCGGCCGCGCGGCCCAGCTCCGGATAATGGCCGATCTTCGCGCGCACCGCGGGCGGCGCAGCGTCCTTGCCGATCGCGGTGGTGTCCTTCTGGCCGATCAGCAGCAGCGTCGGCATGGTGAGCTGGCCAAGTTCGTAAACAACCGGCTGCGTGTAAATCATGTCGTACAGCAGCGCGGAGTTCCACGCGACGATCTGCTTGCCCGGCCCGCGATACATGCCTGCGAGCATCTGCACCCATGGTTCGTAGTCCGCGCGCCATTGGCCTGCGTAGTAGGTGCTCTGCTCGTAGCGGCGAATGCCGTCGGCGGTCGTCTTCAGTTCACGCTGATACCACTCGTCCACCGACAGCGACGGCACGCCCTTCGCTTTCCAGTCCTCGAGCCCGATCGGGTTCACGAGCACCAGTTGCTGCGTTGCGTGCGGATACATCAACGCATAGCGGATCGCCAGCATGCCGCCCGTCGAGTGGCCGACCACCGTCGCGTCGCTCACGCCGAGCGACTCGAGCAGCGCGTGCGTATTGCGTGCGAGTTGCTGGAAGCTGTACTGGTAGTGCTCGGGCTTGCTCGATTTGCAAAAGCCGATCTGATCCGGCGCGATCACGCGATAGCCGGCGTCGTTCAACCGATGAATCGTCGCGTCCCACGTCGCCGAGCAGAAATTCTTGCCATGCAGCAATACCACCGTGCGGCCGTTCGGATGCGCCGGCTTGACGTCCATATACGCCATCGAAAGCGGCACGCCCTGCGACGTGAATTCGAAGCGCTGCACCGGCGCGGGATAGTTGAAGCCTTGCAGCTCCGGGCCATAGGCGGGGCCTGGATCGTCGACGGCGGATGCGTCCGTGGCGGCCGCGCTTGCCGGCGTGGCGGCCCGGGCGACTGAAACAGCAGGCACCGTGGACACCGCGGCATAGGCGCAGACACTCAACAGGGCAAGCAGGGCTGGGCGGCGAAAACTCATCGGGATTTTTCCGGGAAAAACACAACAGTGAACGTGCGAGGATCGTGCGCCGCGGCATCCAGCGCATGATCTTCCTGCCGGGAGCGCACGATTCTACGACGCTGCGCCGGACTCTGGCGCCAATCGCGCATGCGCGGCGCAGTCCCGTTTGGACCCACTGCAGGCTCGCTTCAAGTCGGCATGATGCCCGCATCAGGCACCCATGAAGCGCACACCCGGTGCACGTCGCCCCCTTCGGCACACATATTGCTCCTTACCGAACCACGCATCTCCCGCGCCCGTGACCAAGCGCCCTATGTGTCGTGCCGCACGGATCGGCGCGCAGCAAAAGCCGATGGTGCGAGGACGGCCGGAATCACGGCCTGCGCAATTTGCACTATTCGCTTGCGTCCAATCGGTGCTAGAACTAGCTGACGGGCCCATGAAAACAGCAGCGGCACATAAGTGGCACATAAGCCGCAGAACAAGCGGCAACACGAAGCACCGGGACAAGGTGCCAGGAGCAGGCGCCAGGACCAGGCGGCAAAAAAACAAAGCGGCGAAATAGAGCCGCAAAGCAAAGCTGCAAAGCAACGCAGTGAAACAACGCTACAAAGCAAAGCAGCAAAACAAGGCTGCCTGGCAGCACGAATCATGAACAGAGAGCAGGCGACGAGATTATCCGTGGCATAGGCATACTAATCAGCAACCATCTTGCATGGGACCCGAGTAGATGCTTTGCGTAAGACCGAGCAGGTGCTTTGCATGAGATCGGAGTAGGTGCTTTGCATGGGACCGGAGTAGGTGCTAAAGCGCCAACTCCCTTCGACAGCCAGGGCGCCAACTCCGCTCCACGACCAAAGCGCCGACTCCGGCCAAAAGCTGAAGCGCCAACTCCGGTCGACCAAGGAGACGAACATGAACACTCCGGCACGGTTGAACGACTTACAACGCACCACCCTCGCAATCGTCCTCGCAGGCGGACGCGGCACCCGGCTCGGGCCGCTCACCAACAAACGCGTGAAACCGGCGGTGCACTTCGGCGGCAAATACCGGATCATCGACTTCGCGCTCTCCAACTGCCTGAACTCGGGCATCCGCCGCATCGCGGTGGTCACACAGTACAAGGCGCATTCGCTGCTGCGCCATCTGCAGCGCGGCTGGAGCTTCCTGCGCGGCGAGATGGGCGAGTTCATCGACCTGTGGCCCGCGCAGCAGCGCGTCGAAGGCGCGCACTGGTATCGCGGCACCGCCGACGCGGTGTTCCAGAACCTCGACATCATCCGCTCGATCCGCCCGAAGTACGTGGTCGTGCTCGCGGGCGACCACATCTACAAGATGGACTACACGCGCATGATCGCGGATCACGCCGACAGCGGCGCGGACTGCACGGTCGGCTGCATCGAGGTGCCGCGCATGGACGCGGTCGCGTTCGGCGTGATGGCCGTGGATGAAAACCGCCGCGTGACCGGCTTCGTCGAGAAGCCGGCCGACCCGCCCGCGATGCCCGGCCGCCCGGACACCGCGCTCGCGAGCATGGGCATCTACGTGTTCAGCGCCGACTATCTCTACACGCTGCTCGAGGAGAACATCGCCTCGATCGACACCGACCACGACTTCGGCAAGGACATCCTGCCGCGCGTCGTCACCCAGGGCCTGGCGATCGCGCATCCGTTCAGCATGTCGTGCGTGTCGTCGGACCCGAGCGTCGAGCCTTACTGGCGCGACGTCGGCACGATCGACGCGTACTGGGCCGCGAACCTCGACCTCGCCTCGACCATCCCGACGCTCGATCTCTACGACCGCAGCTGGCCGATCTGGACCTACCAGGAGCAGTTGCCGCCCGCGAAGTTCGTGCGCGACATGAAGGGGCTGCAAGGCTCGGGGAACAATCTGATCGTCTGCGGCGGCTGCGTGATCTCGGGCTCGCAGATTTCGCGCTCGGTGCTGTCGTCGAACGTGAAAGTGAATTCGTTCTGTAATATCAATGAGGCAGTCTTGTTGCCGCAGGTCACGGTCGGCCCGAGCTGCCGCCTGCAGAAAGTGGTGATCGACCGCGGCTGCACGATCCCCGAAGGCACGGTGATCGGCGAAGACCCGGCGCGCGACGCCGAGCGCTTCTATCGCACCGGCGACGGCGTCGTGCTCGTCACCGAGGAGGCGTTGCGCAAACCGCTGAAGTGACGCGCCCGCATTGCGTGGCACTGAGCGGCACTGCGGTCATCATCTACCCGAGCAAAAGCCCTCGTAACCCGAGAGAGACCTGGCCCATGACGATTCGCGCCCTGCACGTCGCAAGCGAGCTGTATCCCCTTCTCAAAACGGGCGGTCTCGCCGATGTCGCAGGCGCGCTGCCGTCCGCGCTGATCGAGCGCGGCGCCGACGTGCGGGTGCTGTTGCCCGGCTTTCCGGCGGTGCTCGCCGGTTTGCACGACCTGCAGCCGGTCGCGCGGCTCGGACGCCGTTTCGACACAGCGGACGTGATGCTCGAGCGCGGCACGCTGCCCGCCAACGGACTCGGCGTCTACGTGATCCGCGCCGCGGCGCTGTACGACCGGCCAGGCAACCCTTATCTGAACGACGAGCACGTGCCCTACGGCGATAACGCGCAGCGTTTCGCGCTGCTCGGCTGGGTCGCCGCGCAACTCGCGCAGCAACTGGACCCGGCATGGTCGCCGCAGATCGTCCATGCGCACGACTGGCACGCGGGGCTCGCGCCCGCCTATCTGAAGGCCGCGGAGCGTCAGCATGGCCGTGCCCCCGCGCGCAGCGTGTTCACGATCCACAACCTCGCGTACCAGGGGATTTTTCCCGCGCATCAGTTCGGGCTGCTCGGTCTGCCGGATGATTTCTTCAGCATGCACGGCGTCGAATTCTACGGACAACTGTCCTTCCTGAAAGCGGGTCTCTACTACAGCGACCGCATCACGACCGTCAGTCCGACCTACGCGCGCGAGATCCAGACGCTCGCGCACGGTGGCGGGCTCGACGCGCTGCTGCGGCATCGCGCGCACGATCTGAGCGGGATCCTCAACGGCGTCGACTACACGGTGTGGAATCCCGCCAGCGACGCGTTGCTCGCGACGCACTACAGCGCGTCGCGCCTCGCCGGCAAGCTCGCCTGCAAGGAAGCGCTGCAGAAGCGCTTCGGCCTCGCGCAGAAAAGCGACGCGCTGCTGTTCGGCGTCGTGAGCCGTCTGACCGAGCAGAAAGGCCTCGATCTGCTGCTCGAGGCGGCGCCCGAGATCGTCCGGCGCGGCGGCCAGCTGGTCGTGTTCGGCACCGGCGACCCGGCGCTGGAAAATGGTTTGCAGCGCGTCGCGCAGGCGCATCCGGAGTCGGTAGCCGTGGAGCTGGGCTTCGACGAAACGCTCGCGCATACGATCATCGCGGGCAGCGACGTGGTCGCGGTGCCGTCGCGCTTCGAGCCGTGCGGGCTCACGCAGCTCTATGGGCTCGCCTATGGATCGCTGCCGCTCGTGCACGGCGTGGGCGGTCTCGCGGATACGGTCGCGGACGCCTCGCTCGAAAATCTCGCCGACGATCTCGCGACCGGCTTCGTGTTCGAGCGCTTCGAGCCGAAGGGCATCACCGCGGCGATCCGGCGCGCGTTCGCGCTCTACGGGCGCCGCACCGAATGGAAGGCCGCGCAGCGCCGCGCCATGTGCCAGGACTTCGGCTGGGGCGCATCGGCCGAGCGCTACCTGGCGTTGTACCGCGAGCTCGTCTGAGCGGCCCGCGCGGCCTCGTTCTGTCAGGTTCCAGTAACCTTGGCGGTTCGCGCGAGGGGCCGTGAGAGCGTCCGTTTGATGGTTAGACGCAACAGCAGGGGGACGGATCAACTCGCGTCCGTCAAACTCCTGTATTGTTTGCTGTCGATGCAAAGCGCGCATTTTTCTTGCACCATCTGAATCTGGCGTACCTGCCGCACGACGGCGCGCCCGCTCGGGCCACCGGCGCGGCGCACGCTTCCCGTTTCGTTGACCGCGCCTGACCGCTTGCGCGAGCCCCACCATGACCAAAAACGTTCTGAGCATTCAGTCCCATGTTGTCTTCGGTCACGCCGGCAACAGCGCAGCCGTGTTCCCGATGAACCGCCTCGGCATCAACGTCTGGCCGCTCAACACCGTGCAGTTCTCGAACCACACGCAGTATGGGCACTGGAGCGGCAGCGCGATCGACGCATCGCAGATGGAAGAACTCGTCGAGGGCATCGGCGCGATCGGCATGCTGCCGCGCTGCGACGCCGTGCTCTCCGGCTATCTCGGCACGCCGGAACAGGCGCAGGCGGTGATCGAAATCGTCAAGGTGGTGAAGGCGGCCAATCCGCGCGCATGGTACTTCTGCGATCCGGTGATGGGCGCCGCGGGCGGCTGCAAAGTCGAGCCCGGCATTCAGGAATTTCTCGTGAGAACGATGCCGGAAGTGGCCGACGCGATGGCGCCGAATCACACCGAATTGCAACGCCTCGTCGGCCGCGAGATCGAGACGCTCGAAGAAGCCGTGACCGCCTGCCGCGAAGTGCTCGCACGCGGGCCGAAGCTCGTGCTCGTCAAGCATCTGCTCGACCGCAACAGCCCCGCCGACCGTTTCAACATGCTCGTCGTCACCGAGCGTGAAGCCTGGATGGGACAGCGCCCGCTCTATCCGTTCGCGCGGCAGCCGGTCGGTGTCGGCGATATGACGAGCGCGGTGTTCGTCGCGCGCACGCTGCTCGGCGATTCGGTCCGCTCGGCGTTCGAGCACACGCTCGCCGCCGTCAACGCGGTGGTCAAGGCGACCTGGCAGGCGGGCCGCTATGAGCTGGAACTGGTCGCGACGCAGAACGAAATCGCGCAGCCGCGCGAGTGGTTCGATGCGTGGGTGGCGGAGACGGCTTAGGCACATTCCCTGAGCCATCACCGCGCGGCGGGCTGCCGTCTCCTATAATGCGTGCCGCGTGGACACAGGCAACGCGCCGTCGTCCACGGCATTTTTCAGGCATCCGGCATTTAGCAGACGAGGCAGCAATGGACGGTTATATCCGCAGCGAGCGGGAAGAATATTTTGAGCAGTTGTGCATGAGCGTCGACGCGGACGAAGCGCACGAACAGGAAGCGATCGAATACTTCGAAAACCAGTTCGGCCAGCCCGACTTCGATCCCGCGCAATGGCTCGACATCGCGCTCTACTACTCGCCGGCCGTCGCGAACGGCATCATCGACATGGTGACGCCCGACGACAAGGCACGCAGCAACATCGCCGAAATCATCGCCGACAATCTCGACATCTCGTACGGCGAAGACGAATGCCAGCAGTTCGCGCAGACCCTCGAATTCGCACTGAACAACGGCGTGCCGGTCGATCTCGACATCGTGCTCGACGGCTGCCAGCGCGCGATCGACGACCTCGATACATGGGCCGACGAAGACACCAAGGCGCCGCTGCTGCGTCTGCGTGAAGAACTGCTGCGCCAGCAAGGCGAGCGGTAGGCAAGGGCGCGAGCCTCGCCTCTGCTTCGCCGCGCCTTGCCGCGCGTTGCCGCGCCTGCGCGCGGGTTTGTTAAGCATATGCCGCAATCGGCAGCCCCTGCGGCGACTCTCACGGCAAGCCAGTCTGGACGCCTTGCGCACGCTCAATGTGCACACTATGCACGTTTCGCGGGCTGTGCCGAAATGCTCATCCAAAACGCCTCGAATTGCCAAGACGACGGCAATTTGGCTTCCTATATTCGCGCCAGACTGATCGCGCGCCTCAGTTGCGAAGCGCAGTACCACTGAGCGTATTCCAGCATTGCGAGTGGCGACCGATCGTTCGTAGTCTTCCGATACGCGAGGCGCCCCCCGGCTTCGCGCGTGAGACCGTTTTCCTGTCGTGCCGCTTTCATAACAACCGTCGATGCAAGGAGAGAACATGAGTCTTCACAACACGCTGAAACCCCTCGCCATGCTCGCTGGCGCCCTGTTTGCCATCGCGCCGCTCGCCAGTTTCGCCGACGACCTGCAGGTCAAGATCGGTTTTGCCGCGCCGCTCACGGGTGCCAATGCAGGCTACGGCAAGGATCTGGAAAACGGCGTGCAACTCGCGATCGACGAAGCCAACGCGCAGAAGGTCACGATCGGCGGCAAGGTCGCGCATTTCGTGATCGTTGCCGAGGACGATCAGGCCGACCCGCGCGTCGGTGTGCAGGCCGCGCAGAAGCTCGTCGATTCGGGCGTCGCCGTGGTGGTCGGCCACTTCAACTCGGGCACGACGATTCCCGCCTCGCAGGTCTATGAGCAGGCCGGCATTCCGGTGCTCGACCCGGCCGCCACGAATCCGATCATCACGGGCCGCGGTTTTGCGAACGCCTTCATGGTGATTTCCACCGACGCGCAGAACGCCGGCAACGCGGGCGCCTACGCGGTCGACCTGACCAAGGCCAAGCGCATCGCGATCATCGACGACCGTACCGCATTCGGCCAGGGCGAGGCCGACGAGTTCGAGAAGGCGGTGAAGGCGCATGGCGGCACGATCGTCGCGCGCGACTACACCGACAACCACGCGGTCGACTTCAGCACGCAGATCACGAAATTCAAGGGCGCGAATGCGGACCTCGTGTTCTTCGCCGGACTCGACAACCAGGCGGCGGGTTTCGCGCGGCGCATGAAACAGCTCGGCCTGAACGCGCAGCTCGTCGGCGGCGGCGGCGTGATGGACGAGGACTTCATCAAGCTTGCCGGCGATGCGTCCGACGGCGCGATGGCCTGGGAATACGGCCGCCCGCTCGCGCAACTGCCGGGCGGCAAGGACTTTTCCGCGAAGTTCAAGAAGCGCTTCGGCGTCGACGTGCTCTCGTATGCGCCGTTCGGCTACGACGGCGCGTGGGTCGCGATCAAGGCGATGGAGCAGGCCAAATCGAGCTCGCCGAACGCGTACCGTCCGGTGCTCAAGGCGATCGATTACGACGGCGTGACCGGCAAAATTTCGTTCGACAACACCGGCGCGCTGAAGAGCGGCGCATCGACGCTCTACCAGGTGAAGAACGGCGCGTGGGTGCCGATCGTGACGAAGAGCGGCACGTAAGAGCACAACCCAGTGCTACCCAGCGTGCAATTCGGAGCACGCACGGGAGCGCAACCCGGAGTACAGGTGACATTTTGTATGGCCGCATGCGGCTTTGCGCGGCGTTGAGCCGCAGCTGGGCCGCATGGGCCGCCTGGCCCACTGCCCGGCCGCTACTTCGCCCCCGCCGCCTTGACGACCACCTCGGCATCGAGATCGCGCTCGATGCGCACGAGGTCGTCCCTGAGCGCGGCGAATTCGTCGGCGGAACACATCTGATGGCCGAAGGCGGCGCGCAGGTGCCGCCTGACCTGCAATGCGCGCGTCGCGGGATCGAACACATACTGCGATGAAAACGTGAGCATGCGATCCTCGACCGTGCTGTCGGCCGGTACATCGCTCACGCGCACGAAGCGCGGTAACGTCATCTCGAGCGTTTCGTCGAACTCCCCGCCGATGCAGGCCCACGGTTGCGTTCTGACCGGCTCGGCCAGCCACGTCTCGACCTGCGAAGCCATGCCGCCCGACAGACTCGTCAGCGCCGGCACGGCGGTCGTGCCGTCCTGCCAGATCAGATGCGGCACTGTGCCCTGCATCGACGTCGCGAACGGCCCGCTCGTTGCGGCCAGATCGTCCGTCTGCAATTGCGCGCTGCCGTGCAGGCCCGCATGCAACAGACGGCTCGCCGCGATCTGCTGTGCACTCTGCTGCGTCGCGCGCCGCAACGTGTTGCGTTCGACCTCGGCGGTAAAGCCCGCATCCTCTACGCGGTAAGCGTAATTCGCGGTGCCGTTTTCGTCGATGTCGATCTGCACGCGCGCGGTGCGCTCGCGCGGCTGCGTGGCCGGCGTGCGCGCGAGCACACCGTCGTCGACGAGCAGCACCGGCCGGTCCATTACGCTGGCTGGCAGATAACCGAATTCGGTGCCACCCGCCGTCGTATCCGCGAATTGCGATAGTTCAGGAATCCAGATGATCGCGTGATTGATCGCGCTCGTCCCGTAGCCGGGCACACTGGGCAAGCTGTAGTACGGCCCGAGATTGAGCAGCACCGGCTCGCTGCGAATGCCGAGCGCCGCGAGCAGCGCGCCATATAGCGCGACGTGGTCCTTGCAGTCGCCATAGCGGTTGCGCAGGATGTCGGCGGCCTTGTGCGGAACCGCCGCGGTCTCGCCGAGAAAGAGCGCGACGTAGCGGATGTTCAGGCGCATCCAGTCGTACAGCGCGCGGGCTTTCGCGCGTGGATCGGCGAGGCCCGCCGTGAGGCTCTGCGCGAGCCGCGCGATCGCGGGATCGCTGCGGGTCGCGTCGTTCGCGGCGGGTCCGCGATAGCGCTCGGCGAAGCTCGCGAAGTCCGGCACCGTCGATACCATCAGCCGGTCGCCCCAGTTCGCATAGCCGACCGCGCCCGCTTCGAGCCGCGCATACGGGCCATGCCGGTAGTCGAATTCGTAGCGGGTGCGGCCGTTCGAAGTCACGGGCGGCAGCGCGACGTAGCCGCGCGCGTCGACATACAGCGGCACGTCGGCGGGCAGATCGAAGATAAGCCGCTGCAACTCGACGGGCTCGCGCGTCGGCTCGACCAGATACGCGAAGGTGCCGGCCTGCAACGGCTTCACGCGCGTCTTGCGAAACGCGAGATGCACGCGCGCGCCAGGCTCGACACCGGGGAAAATCACCGTGCGCAACACGCCGTCCTCGAAACTCGGCGCGCCGGCCGAGCGCGGCTCCTGCACGTCGCGGATCGCCTCGGGACCGACCGGATGCACGCTGCCGTCGGGCGCGATGGTTTCCGCGGCCAGCAGTTGCACCTGCTCGATGTCCTTGTTGAACCATACGTAGCGCTGCGCGATCTCGTCGACACCGCTCGCCGTGCCGGCGCGCAGCACGGTGTCGTCGTGTTCTTCGACGGAGCCGTCTTTCTGGATCGTGAAGAGATGGACGTCGCGCTCGATGGTCGTGGGGGCGCGTTCGTCGCTGGTGGTGACGATTTCGTCGGCGACGGCGGAGAGCGGCCATGCGATCGAGCACGCGGCGAGTAACGCGGCGAATAATGCGGCGCACCACACGGCAAGCGGAGCGACAGGCAGTGCGGCAACGTGCACGCTCCGTACAGGCGCGAGCGCAGCGGTACGCCCGGCAAACACGCGAGCGCGCAGCATCATGAGCGAGACGCCCCGCCCCGCGCGCGCCACGTGCGCGGACTCGCGGCGAACTCCGCACGAAACGCGTGATTGAAATTCGACAGATCGTTGAAGCCGCAATCGAGCGCGACATCGACGATCTTCTCTGCGCCGTCGCGCAGCCGCAGCGCCGCGGCTCGCAAACGCGCGCGCAGCAGGTATTGATGCGGCGTCACGCCGGTCACCTGCTGGAACGTGCGCAGAAAGTAGAAGTCGCTCACGCCCGCGGCGACGGCAAGGCTCGCGAGCGTATGCGGCGCGCCGGGCGCGTCGTCGATCAGGCGCACGATCTGCGCGATGCGCGAGCGGGCCGTCGCGCTCGCGGGAGCCGGTGCGCGCGTCAGCGCACCGGCTGCGTGCAGCGTCGCGGCGGCCAGTTCGACCGCGAGTTCGTCCCACGCGGGGCGGTCCTTGCCGCCGCCCTTGCCACTATCACCAGCATTGCCGCCTTCGTCACCGGCGCTCGCACAAGCCCGCGCGATGAGCGGCGCCAGCTTGCGCAGCGCCGGCACGCTCGCGCGACGGAAATTCAACCGGCCGCCCGCGAGCCCCGCATCGGCGGCAAGCCGCTCGAAGTACTCCGGCGCATAGTGAAACGAGAAGCAGCGATCGCCGGGACCATGCCGATGACCGCACTCGAAACAGGCGCCGGTATTGCCGAGCAGCAGCGCGCCCGGCGTCAGCAGTTCGCGGCCCGTGGCGGCGCGATAGTCGAACGAACCGGCCACGACCATCGCGATGCACACGTCGGCGTGCCGCTCCTCGAACGGCGCATCGCGCGGACCGAACGTGCACAGCAGATCCGCGACGCTCCAGCCCGCGCCTGCGGCCAACGCGCGCGACACGACGCCGCCGCGCGCGCCCTCCTGCTCGCGCCGCGCCAACGCCTGCTGCAACGTGACGGCAATTTTCCCCAAGATGCACCTCGGCAGAGTCCGTATCGTGGTTGTAGCACATCGCCGGGCCACTCGTTTCACGCGGGCTCCGGCGATGCCATCCGACACTTGCCTCACGGAGCACGCAGCATGAACGGACTCGAGAACGACCTCGCAGGCGGCTTTCTGGCCGCGTTGAGCGCACCCGCGCGCGCCGCCGACATCCCCGCCGCCGACGACCTGTACGGCTGGCTGATCGGCAGTTGGGAGATGGACGTGCTGCACTACCGCGTTGATATGCGCAGCGCGCCCCGGCGCGGCGAGATTCATTTCGGCTGGGTGCTGGAAGGCCGCGCGGTGCAGGACGTGTGGATCATGCCGCCGCGCGGCGACTCCCCCAGCGCAAGCGATGCGATGTACGGCACGACGCTGCGCGTCTGGGATCCGGCTGCGCGGCTGTGGCGCGTGACCTACGTCAATCCGCGCACCGGCCAGCATGACGAGCTGACCGGCCGGCGCATCGGCAGCGATCTCGTGCAGATCGGCCGGCACGCGGACGGCACGCCGATCCGCTGGAATTTCACCGACATCACGCGCGATTCGTTTCGCTGGAACGGCGTCGCGCTCGAAGCGGACGGCGTCACCTGGCGGCTCGAAGCCGAGTTCCACGCGCGGCGCCGCGGTGCGGCTTCAATCCCCCTCGCCAAGCTGGCCTAGCAGCGCCTGCAGCTTTTCCACATGCCTGAGCAGCATGTGGCGATGCTTCTCGATCTGTTCGAGCCGTCCCGCGAGATCGGCCTGGATGCGCTCGTCGAGATCGGCAGCGGCGATCACTTCCTCGACCTTGGCGCGCATCGACGCGAGCTCCACCGGCGCCTGGAGCAGATGCCGCTCGAAGCGCCGCACCTCCTGCGCCGCGAGATCGCGCACCTTGCGAAAATGCGCCTGACGCCGGTGCGCCTCCGCGTCGAGCGTTTCTTCCTCGATGCGGCGGGCCGGCGCCGACTGCCCGAAAATCGGCTCGGGCGGCCGCAATACCGTCTTTTTGCGCACCGGATGCGCGGTGCCGCGAAAACGCGCGAGCGGCCGTTCGTTGTCGATCGCCTCGCGCGCGTTGGGCGGTATCTCGTCCTCGGTGTGCGGCACGTTCATCCAGCCACCCGGCAAGCCGGTGACCGCCTCGACGCCGCGCGCGAATTCTTCGCCGAATTCGCGCTGACCGGACAGCATCAGCTTCAGATAACTCGTGGAGAACGTCATCATGCGCGCGAGCCGGCTCGCGGCGCCGACCTCGCGGGTCAGCAACACCAGGTTCGCGCGCCAGACTGGCAGCAGCAATTCGTCGGAATCTTCCATCGCTGGGTTTTCCATCTTTTCGCCTGATGAACCGATGACAGCGTCGCGCATGTCATCGTTCTGAAAGGGTAGCCGCTTCGGCGCGCCGCTTGCAATCAGGGCTTGCGGATTCGCGCACAGGTGTGGCTTTCATGCCGAAGTTACGCGCGAATGCCGTCGACGCCCATGGGAAAGCGTTTACGACTCGCGGCGTGTTGCATCGACACACGTATTCGCACGCCGTTCCTGCGTTCGGCCGCACAAATGTGGCATGCTTACGTGCCGACCCGGCACGTGCCGTACTGTATCGGCCGCTCCACAACATTGACTTAAGGTTTCTGTAATGAAGAAAATCGTTCTCGCCATTGCCGCAGCTGTCGCCACCCTGAGCGCGATCGCTCCTGCTCAAGCTTATGAGCATCATCGCGAATGCCACAAGGTGCGCGTCCACCATCATGTGGAAACGCGCTGCCACTAATGGTGCCGATATCGCGTCGATGAGGCGCGGCTCGCATTGAAAAGCCCCGTTTTCACGGGGCTTTCTTTATGGCAAACCGCGTTCGGAACGACCCGTGGACGACCTCACGCATGCGTGCGACGCCCCATACATTCCACGCGAAAACGCGGGCGCGCAATCACGGACACATGCTGTTACACCTTCGCGGCACGAGGTTCGCGAAGAGGGGCCGACGCGGATCATCGCACTGGGCTGTCGTGCTGGTACACCGGGCCCCGGCGCCATGATTTCCGCGTGGTAAAGAGATGGGCGGAGATGAGCGGGCAGCGGCACGTGTGCGCCCGCCACCCGCATTGCGCTCAAGCCGACTCGACGCGCTCCAGCGCGGTGGTCACGAGCGCTTCGAGCAAAGGCGCGACCTTCGCGGCGAGGATTTCGTCGTACGCGTAGGGCATGTGCTCTTCCATGTACGTGATCTGCGACAGCTCGAGCTGCACCGCATGCACGCCCTGCGCCGGCTCACCGTATTGCCGCGTGATATAGCCGCCCTTGAAGCGGCCATTCGCGACCGCGCTGTAACCGCCGTGCCGCTCGACGAGCGCGGCCAGTTCGTCGGCCATGCCCGTTGCCGCGCTCGCGCCGTTCGAGGTGCCGAAGTTGAAGTCCGGCAGACGTCCGTCGAAAAAACGCGGCACGTGCGAGCGGATCGAATGCGCTTCCCACAGCAGCACCTTGCCGTGCTTCGCCTTTAGCGAAGCAAGTTCGCCTGCGAGCGCGTCGTGATACGGCTTCCAGTATGCGTCGCGGCGGCGGGCGACTTCCGCGTCGTCCGGCAGATGGCCGTCGAGATAGAGCGGCTCCTTGTCGAACGTATCGACCGGCAGGAGACCGGTCGTGTCCTGTCCCGGGTACAGGTTCGCGCCATCGGGCGGCCGGTTCAGATCGATCACGTAGCGCGCGTAGCCCGGCGTCAGGATCGACGCGCCCATGCGCTTCGCGAATGCATACAGGCGATCGAGATGCCAGTCGCAATCGTCGGTGCGTTGCGCGACCGGGGTCATCGTCGTGGCGATGTCCGCCGGGATCTGCGTGCCCAGATGCGGGATCGAGATCAGGAGCGGCAGGCTTCCCTGATGCAGCGAGAAAACCGGTGTGGTGTTCGAGGCAGTCATGTCAGTCCGTATTCGATGAGGATCGGAAAATCGGAGAATCGGTTGCGCAGCTTGCTCAGGTAACCGCGATGGCAATCACCTCGAGCAACTGCGGCGCAACCGCGCCTATTTGAGCAGGTCCGCGAGCGCCGCGCGATAGCGCGCATAGGCGCCCTCTTCGTCGCGATGCCTGCGGTTGTCGACGACCTTGACGCCACCCGCGTAGACATCGCGGATCGGCGTCTCGCCGTGTTCGCAGAATACGACGCCCGAGAGCCACGCCTGCGGCGCATGCTCGGCGATACTCGAATGATCGGCGTCGAGCACGAGCCAATCCGCCCGATGGCCGGCCTGCAACGCGCCGACCGCACGGCCGGTGGCGCGCGCGCCACCGTCGAGCGCGGCGTCGAACAGACGGTCCGCGACATGCGTGGCCTGCGCCGACGCGAGCACGTTGCGCTGCCGGTGTATCAGACGCTGGCCGTATTCGAGCAGCCGCAGTTCCGCACGCCAGTCGACGCCGATATGGCTGTCCGAGCCGACGCCGATGCGGCCTTGCGCGTCGAGATACGCCTGCGCCGGGAAAATGCCGTCGCCGAGATTGGCCTCGGTGGTCAGGCACAGGCCCGCCACCGCGCCGCTCTTCGCGAGCGCCAGCGTTTCGTTCTCATCGACGTGGGTCGCATGCACGAGGCACCAGCGGCCGTCGACGTCGAAACGATCGAGCAGCCATTGCACCGGGCGCGCGCCTTCGGTTTCGATGCACGCGTCGACCTCGGCGGTCTGTTCGGCGATATGGATATGCACCGGCGCCGTCGCGCCGATGCCGCCGAGCAGCGCGCGCAACGACGCCTCCGACACCGCGCGCAACGAATGCGGCGCGACGCCGTAGCGCAGCGCGGCGTTCTCGGGGCGCGCCGCGCGCAGCGTGCCGAGCAGATCGAGCAAACTCTCCGGCGTATTGATGAAGCGGCGCTGATCGTCGCGCGGCGCACGCGCGCCGAAGCCGCTGTATTGATAGAGCACCGGCAGCATCGTCATGCCGATGCCGCTCGCCGCTGCCGCATCCACGACGCGTTGCGCGAGTTCGGCCTGATTCGCGTAGCGGTTGCCGTCCTGCGCGTGATGCACGTAGTGGAACTCGCACACCGACGTATAGCCGGCCTTCAGCATTTCGATGTAGAGCCACTGGGCGACGCTCGCGAGGCCTTCCGGCGTGATGCGCGCGGCAAAGCGATACATGAGGTCGCGCCAGCTCCAGAAGTTGTCGGTCGCGCCTGCGCCCGACGCGACGCGATATTCGGTGAGCCCCGCCATCGCGCGCTGGAACGCATGCGAATGAAGGTTAGGCATGCCAGGCATGAGCGGGCCCGCTGCTTTCGGTACGCCCGCAGGTGCTTGCGCGTGATCCGGCGTGACCGTGGTCAGCGTGCCGTTTGCGTCCCATTCGAGCAGCACGTTACGGCGCCAGCCATCGGGCAGGTACGCATGAGCGGCGAACAGCGATTGATTGGATTGCGTCATCTCTCAGGTTCCAGTTCCGTTCGCGCTCTTCAGTTCACACCCGGCTCACGCCGCGTATAAACGGTTTCGCCCGCGCGCACGACTCGCGCGCACAGCGGACGGCCAATCCAGTAGGCGAGTTCGGCCAGCGAATCGACCGACCACACCGCGAAGTCCGCCGCGCGGCCAGCTTGCAGCGCGCCGTGCCGATCGCTCTTGCCGAGCGCGTGCGCCGCATGCGTCGTCACGCCTTGCAGCACCTCGGGCACGGTCATGCGAAAGAGCGTGCTCGCCATGTTCATCATCAGCAGCAGCGAGGTGGCGGGCGACGTGCCGGGGTTGCTGTCGGTGGAAATCGCAATCGGCACCTCGTAGCGCCGCAGCAGGTCGAGCGGCGGCAGTTGCGTCTCGCGGATGAAGTAGTACGCGCCCGGCAGCAGCACGGCCACGGTGCCCGCCTCCTTCATCGCGGCCACGCCCGCTTCGTCGAGAAATTCGAGGTGATCCGCGGACAATGCGCGATGCCGCGCCGCGAGCGCCGTACCGCCGCCGTTCGACAACTGCTCGGCGTGCATCTTGACCGGCAGCTTGTAGCGCGCGGCCGCGTTGAACACGCGCTCGCTCTGCTCGAGCGAAAAACCGATGCGCTCGCAAAACACGTCCACCGCATCGACGAGCCCTTCGTCCGCGAGCGCGGGCAGCATCGTATTGCAGACTTCGTCGATATAGGCGTCCGCGCGGCCCGCGAATTCGGGCGGCAGCGCGTGCGCGCCGAGAAACGTCGTGTAGACCGTGACCGGATAGCGCTCGCCGAGTTGCCGCGCAACGCGCAGCATCTTGCGCTCGCTCGCGAGATCGAGGCCGTAGCCGGATTTGATTTCGATGGCCGTCACGCCTTCGGCGAGCAACGGTTCGAGCCGCACGGCCGCTTGCCGGAACAGCGATGCTTCGTCCGCCGCACGCGTCGCGCGCACCGTCGAGACGATGCCGCCGCCCTGCCGCGCGATTTCCTCGTAGCTCACGCCCGCGAGGCGCTGCGCGAATTCGTCGGCGCGCTGGCCGCCGTACACGAGGTGCGTGTGACAGTCGACGAGGCCCGGCGTCACCCATGCGCCGCGCAGATCTTCGCGCGGCCATGCGGCGTATTGCTGAGGTAATTCGGCCGCCGCGCCGAGCCATGCGATGCAGCCGTCTTCGACGGCGATCGCGGCATCGGCGAGCGTGTGGTGAGGATTGCCCTGCGGGCACAGTTTGAGGTGATGCCAGACGGTTTGCTTCATCGCATGCTCTTCGCGGCTTGTTGCAGCCTGTTGCGTGGCTGTGTGTTGGTTCACCTGCGGGTTCGCCTGCGCCCGCCGTGAGGTCATTGCGCGCGCCTGCGATTCTGGGTCAGCGGAATCATCGTCGCGTATAGCGGATGCTGATCGCGAGCAACGCGCCCGTGCCTTCGAGCGCGCAAGCCAGTGTGTTCGGCGTGTCGATGCGCAGCGTGTCGCCGGTTTCGAGTTGCAGCGGCTTTGCCGCACTCTCCGCACTCTGCGCACCCTCGAGCGTGAGCGCGACCGAACCGCTTGCGCAGAACAGCAGCGCCACGTCGCCCTCGAGCATGCGCGATGCAGCCGACTGCGCTTCGCATCGCCACACTTCGAGCGCACCCTGCGCGAAGTCGCGCCGCACCATGAGGTTGAAGTCGCGCGTCGCGCCGTCGACGAGCCGGGCGTCGATGCGCGCCTCGCCGTCGAAGCGCGCGATGTCGAACGCTTCTTTCAATGCGTGCGACTTCACGACCTGTGCACCATCCAATTCATCGAGCAGCATGCCCGCGCCGGACAACAGCACGAGCGTCCGGTCGACGCCGTCGAAGCGTGAGAACGGCCCGGCCTGCGCGACGTCGGCGACGCTCACGCGCCACACGAAGTCGCCAGGCCCTGCGCTCTGCCCGCCGTCCTGCGACGGAAACGCGGCCACTTCGCGCGTGATCCCGCCGCCGTTTTTCCACGGCGCGGCCACGAGGTCAGCGCCGCGAATCAGCGTGACGATGGCCGTGCCGCCAACGCCGCGAACACCGCTCACGCCGTCAACAACGGCCACGATCAGCGGCCCAGCATCGGCAGATTGAGGCCCGCTTCGCGCGCGGTCTGCTGCGCGAGTTCATAGCCCGCATCCGCGTGACGCATCACGCCAGTGGCCGGGTCGTTCAGCAGCACACGGCCGAGGCGCTGGTGCGCGGCATCGGTGCCGTCCGCGACGATCACTACGCCCGAGTGCTGCGAGAAGCCCATGCCGACCCCGCCGCCATGATGCAGCGAGACCCACGACGCACCGCCTGCCGTGTTGAGCAGCGCGTTGAGCAGCGGCCAGTCGCTGACCGCGTCCGAGCCGTCTTTCATCGACTCGGTTTCGCGATTCGGGCTCGCGACCGAACCGGTGTCGAGGTGATCGCGGCCGATCACGATCGGCGCCTTCAGCTCGCCGTTCTTGACCATCTCGTTGAACGCCTGGCCGAGACGATAGCGATCCTTCACGCCAACCCAGCAGATACGCGCCGGCAGACCCTGGAACGCGATACGCTCGCGCGCCATGTCGAGCCAGTTGTGCAGATGCGGATCGTCGGGGATCAACTCCTTGACCTTCGCATCGGTCTTGTAGATATCCTCAGGATCGCCCGACAGCGCGACCCAGCGGAACGGACCCTTGCCTTCGCAGAAGAGCGGGCGGATATACGCGGGCACGAAGCCCGGGAAATCGAACGCGTTTTCCACGCCCATTTCGAGCGCCATCTGGCGGATGTTGTTGCCGTAGTCGAGCGTCGCCGCACCACGTTCCTGCAACGTCAGCATCGCCTGCACCTGTTTGGCCATCGACTGCTTGGCGGGCGTGACGATGCTTTCCGGCGCGGTCTTCATACGCTCGCGCCAGTCTTCGACCGTCCAGCCCTGCGGCAGGTAGCCGTGAATCGGATCGTGCGCGCTCGTCTGGTCGGTCACGCAGTCCGGCGTGATGCCGCGCGCGACGCACTCGGCGAACACGTCGGCGGCATTGCCGAGCAGGCCGACCGACACCGGCTTGCTGGCGCGCTTCGCTTCGTCGAGCATCGCGAGCGCTTCGTCGAGCGTCTTCGCTTTCTTATCGACGTAGCGCGTCTTCAGACGGAAGTCGATGCGCGTCTCGTCGCATTCGACCGCGATCATCGAGAAGCCTGCCATCGTCGCGGCGAGCGGCTGCGCGCCGCCCATGCCGCCCAAGCCGCCCGTCAGGATCCAGCGGCCCTTGGGGTCGCCGTTGAAGTGCTGGTTCGCCACCGAGAAGAAGGTCTCGTAGGTGCCCTGCACGATGCCCTGGCTGCCGATGTAGATCCAGCTGCCCGCGGTCATCTGGCCGTACATCATGAGGCCCTTGCGATCGAGTTCGTGGAAGTGTTCCCACGTCGCCCAGTGCGGCACTAGGTTCGAGTTCGCGAGCAGCACGCGCGGGGCGTCCGCATGCGTGCGGAACACGCCGACCGGCTTGCCCGATTGAATCAGCAGCGTTTCGTCTTCGTTCAGGTCCTTCAGCGACGTGAGAATCTGGTCGAAGCAATCCCAGTTGCGCGCGGCGCGGCCAATGCCGCCGTACACGACGAGCGCGTGCGGGTGCTCGGCTACTTCGGGATCCAGATTGTTCTGGATCATCCGGTACGCGGCTTCGGCGATCCAGGTCTTGCAGGTCTTTTCCGCGCCGCGCGGTGCGCGGATCGTGCGGGTCGGGTCGAGACGCGGATCGATATGCTTAGGATTGTTCATGATGTCCCTCGGGATGCTTGAAGCTGTTCGATAAAGAAATTCAGTGATGCTGAAAAACCAGAATCAGAAATGTCCAGTGAAGCGGTAGCGGCTGCCTGGATGCCACAGATTGGCGATCGAGGCGACCTGGCTTTGCGACCACGTCCGCCGGTGCAGGACCAGGCACGGCTCGCGTTCACTCATGCTCAACAACTCGCGCGTGATGTCGTCCGCCGCCAGCGCTTCGATGCGGTACTCGACCCGCTGCAGCGGCGCCACGCGCACGAGATACTGGTTCGGCGTCGTGTTCGTGAAGTCCTGCAACGCGTATTCGGGCGCGACCGCCGGATTCACCCAGCGCTCTTCGAGCTGCACCGGCTCGTCGTTTTCGAAATGCAGCAGGCGCGAGTGAAACACGGGGCTGCCCGCACTCACCTGCATTTCTTCGGCGAGCGCGGCATCGGTAATGCTCGCGCCGATGTTGAGCACCTGCGCGTGATAGCGATGACCGCGCGCGACGATTTCATCGGAGATGCTGCGGATCGCGACCAGCGTCGATTCGTACTTGGGACGGGCGACGAACGTGCCCGAGCCTTGCACACGCGTGAGCACCTGCTCCGAGGTCAGCTCGCGCAATGCGCGGTTGACCGTCATGCGCGCGACGTTGAACTCGCGCGCAAGCTCGTTTTCGGAGGGCACCTGGTCGCCTTCGGCCCACTCGCCCGCATGAATGCGCGAGAGGATGAAGTCCTTGATGCCCTGATAAGCCGGTGCGTTCATTGGCCTGATCCGTGTGTCCGGCGACTTACTGCTCGGACACGAACGACAACGGGCTCAGCTTCGCGATCGTGCCGTCCTGCACGAGCTTCGTGACAGCCGCGATGTCCGGTGCGAAGTAGTGATCGAGCTCGTAGTGCGGCACGTTCTTGCGCACCACGTCCATGACCTTCTGCAGGCTCGGGCTGGTCTTGTGCGGCGCGCGCAGATCGACGCCCTGCGCGGCGGCGAGCAGTTCGATCGAGAGGATGTTCGCGGTGTTCTCGGCGATGTCGCCAAGCTTGCGCGCGGCGAACGTCGCCATCGACACGTGGTCTTCCTGGTTCGCCGAAGTCGGCAGCGAATCGACCGAAGCCGGATGCGCGAGCGTCTTGTTCTCCGACGCGAGCGCGGCAGCCGTAACGTGCGCGATCATGAAGCCGGAGTTCACGCCACCATCCCTGACGAGGAACGGCGGCAGGCCCGACAGCGTCGCGTCGATCAGCAGCGCGATACGGCGCTCGGCGAGCGCGCCGATTTCCGCGACGGCGAGCGCGAGGTTGTCGGCAGCGAAAGCGACCGGCTCGGCGTGGAAATTACCGCCCGAGAGCACTTCGCCGGTGTCCGGGAAAATCAGCGGATTGTCGGACACCGCGTTCGCTTCGAGCAGCAGCACTTGCGCCGCGTGGCGCATCTGGTCGAGACACGCGCCCATCACCTGCGGCTGGCAGCGCAGGCTGTACGGGTCCTGCACCTTGTCGCAATCAGCGTGCGAAACGTTGATCGCCGAGCCTTGCAGAAGCGACCGGTAAGCCGCGGCAGCATCGATCTGGCCTTGATGACCGCGCAGTTCATGAATACGTGCATCGAACGGCTTGACCGAGCCCATCGCCGCATCGACCGACAGCGCGCCGGCCACGAGACCCGTGCGGTACAGGTCTTCGATTGCGAACATGTTGTAGAGCGCGAGCGCGGTGGACGCCTGCGTGCCGTTGAGCAGCGCGAGACCTTCCTTCGCCTGCAGCGTGAGCGGCTTCAGGCCGACGAGTGCGAGGCCTTCGGTAGCCGGCATGCGTTCGCCCTTCGCGAACACTTCGCCGACGCCGAGCAGCACCGCCGACATATGCGCGAGCGGCGCGAGGTCGCCCGATGCGCCAACCGAACCCTTGACCGGAATCACCGGCAGCACGTCGGCGTTGAACAGCGCGATCAGCGCTTCCATGACTTCGCGGCGGATGCCCGAGTGGCCGCGGCCGAGGCTCGAGAGCTTGAGCGCCATCAGGAGACGCACGACCGGACGCGACATCGGCTCGCCCACGCCGACTGCGTGCGACAGCACCAGATTGCGCTGCAGCAGTTCGAGCTGCTCACGCGGGATATGCGTGCTGGCAAGGCGGCCGAAGCCGGTGTTGATGCCGTAGGCCGGCTCGCCCTTGGCGGTGATGTCGGCGACGGCCTGCGCGCAGGCGTCGATGGCGGCGTGGCTCGCGGGATCGAGTTGCAGCGTGACCTGTTCACGCGCGATCTGGCGCAGTTGCGGAAGGCTCAGGTGGCCGGGCTTCAGAATCATGGTGTGTCGTCCTGTCTATACAAGTTCAAATAAGTCTAGCTTGGCGTTCTTGTATATACAACTTCTTTTTCAGGATTTCGGGCCTGGGGATTTCCATTATTCCCAGCGTCCTTCGAGGCAGTACGCCCGAGTGCTTGTGGCTGGGCCGTGCGTGGGCCGTTGAGCATCCGCCGGACACTGGGTGGCGCGGCGTTGCCTCTGAACTTGTATATACACCTTTGTGTTCGCGCGCCGTGTAGCCGGAGATGCGCCGGCCCCGGCGCGGCGGCGAGCCGCCCGGGCCGATATAAGAGTTATAGGAGAGCCGGCCCGGGGTGCAAAAAGCCTGCTGGAGATGTGCGTGGTAATGGCTGGCCGTTGGAGCCGCCCCCTAAAGCCTGACCCTCGCCGCGATGAAATCCAGAAAGCACTGCACCCGCCCGGCGAGCGACGCGCTCTGGTAGTACACCGCGTTCACCGGCTGCCGTTCGTCGACGAGCAGGTTGCCGAGAATCGGCACCAGGCGCTTTTCGCGCACGTCGGCGGCGGTCATGAAGTCGGCGAGACAGGCGATGCCCCAGCCCGAGAGCGCCAGTTGCCGCAGCGTCTCGCCGCTCGACGCCGTGATCGACGGCTCGATCTTCAGCGCCGGGGCTTCGCTCTCGTGACCCTTGCCGGCCTTTCGCCTCTTGCCCCCTTCCCGCAGCGGCCAGCGGTTCAGATGCTCCGGCGCCGTGAAGCCGATCAGCCGATGCGCGCGCAGCGCGTCGATCGTCGTCGGCTCGCCGTATTGCGCGAGATACGCCGGGCTCGCAAGCACGCGCAGCTTGCTGCTGCCGAGCGCGCGCGCATGCAGCGTCGAGTCCTGCAGCACGCCGATGCGAATCGCGATGTCCACCTTCTGTTCGAGCAGATCGACGATCCGCTCGCTGCTCGTCAGCTCGAGCCGGATCTCCGGATACAGCGCGGAAAACGCGGTCATATGCGGCGCCACGCAATGCAGCATGAACGGCGACGCCGCATCGACGCGCAAACGCCCCGACGGCCGTTCGCGGCCGCGCGCAACCGACTCCTCGGCCTCTTCGAGCGCATCGAGAATCGCGCGGGCGCGCCGCAGAAACGCGTCGCCTTCCTCGGTCAGATGCAGACGCCGCGTCGTGCGCCGCACGAGCGCGGTATCGAGCTTCTGTTCGAGGCGCGTGAGCGCGCGGCTCACACCGGAGACGGTCTGCCCCAGTTTCTCGGCCGCCGCGGTGATCGAACCGCTGTCGATCACGGTGACGAACACGAGCAACTCGTCGGTGGACGTTTTCATTGTTGATTTCGAGTCAAGATTGATTTGAGACTAACACGCTTTTTGCGAAAATCCGTACGAGCGATACTGCAGGCCTGTCCTCGTCTTTCCATCAGGGAGAACGTCTTGAAGATTTTTGTTACAGGCGCAAGCGGTTTTATCGGCGGCTCGATCGCGGCGCATCTCGTGCGCGCCGGTCATCATGTGCGCGGTCTGATCCGCAAGCCCGAATTGAGCGCCGAGTTGCAGCGGCTCGGCATCGAGCCGGTCGTCGGCACGCTCGACGACCGCGCGTTGCTGATCGCCGAGGCGCAAGCGGCCGACGCCGTCATCAACACCGCGAGCAGCGATCACGAAGGCGCGGTGCGCGCGCTGATCGACGGGCTCGCCGGCTCCGGCAAAGTGTTTCTGCATACGAGCGGTTCGAGCATCGTCGGCGATGCGTCGGGCGGCGAGGCCGCGAGTGACGCAAATGGAGCCCGCATCTATCACGAAGACGCGCTGCCCGCGCCGACCGCCGACAAGGCCGCGCGCGTCGCGATCGATCAGCTCGTGCTCGACTCGGCGCAACGGAACATTCGCGCGGCCGTGCTGTGCAACACGCTGATCTACGGCCACGGCGCGGTGGCGGGCAGCGCGAGCGTGCAACTGCCGCGGCTCGTGCGCCAGGCGCAGAAAAGCGGCGTGGTGCGGCACGTGGGCAGCGGCGGCAACGTCTGGTCGAACGTGCATATCGACGACGTCGCCGAGCTGTATCGTCTCGCGCTCGAAAAAACGCCTGCCGGTACGTTCTATTTCGTCGAAAGCGGTGAGGCGTCGTTCCGCGACATGAGCGCCGCGATCGCGCGGGCGATGAAGCTCGGCACTCCGCAAGACTGGCCGCTCGAAGAGGCGAAACAGGAATGGGGCTATGAGATGGCGTCGTATGGACTCGGCTCGAACAGCCGCGTGCGTGGTGAACGCGCGCGCAAACTGCTGGGGTGGCAGCCGCGCCGTACTTCGGTGATCGAGTGGATCGAGCGTGAGATGCTGTCGCCGGAAAAGGCGTCCTGAGAGTGTCTTGACCGGACGGCCGAAAGGGCGGCCTTCAGAAGGACTTCTTCGGAGCGTCCCTCAAGAGAACTTCTTCCGGCCGCCCCTGCGGGGCGGCCTCCAAAGCGTAATCTGTGTAAGCGCAGCCGTTGCGAATCCGTAAGCTCATTTCGATAGAATCGCGCCCAACTGATCGTGCGATTCGACCGTCCGTCTCGCACCTGAGCCCGGATCCGATCGATGACTTTCGCGCTGAATTTCTACTGGCTGACCAACCTGCTGGCGATTCTGTTCGTCATAGCGTGCCTCTACGACGCGCGCTACGACGAATACGGCGTGTTGACCCTCGCCGCGGCCGCGATGAGCCTCGCCGTGATGGCGATGGAGCTGTTCCTCAAACCCGCCTTCGACATGGCGCTATGACGCGCTCATGCCTCTAGCCCCTCACTAACCGCACGCGGGGCAACCGCCCTGCGGCTCATCCTCGTAACGGTCGTGATACCTGACCCAGTCGGTCAGATTGCTCTCCTCGTTGCGGCCCTTCGGCGCGATGTCGAGATGCGCGTAGACGCCGACGAAACGCTCGTCGCCGCGTCCGTAGCATGAATACGTGTGGTACACGTCGCCGTTTTCGTCCTTGTAAAACACGCTGTGGCCGTGCTGTTCGTCGATGCCGACGTCCTGTTCGATGAAGTTGTAGAACGCGTTTTTGCTTGCCAGTTGCTCGGGCGTGAACGACACGTGGTAGTCGAAATTGAAATCGCCGCCGCTCGACGACACCCACGGAAAGGTCCATCCCATGCGCCGTTTGAACGCCTCGATCTTCACGAGCGGCGCGTGCGATACCGTCACATAGCTCACGTCGTGATGTTCGAGATGCGTCACGATGCCGGTCATGTGATCCGACAGGAACGAGCAGCCGACACAGCCCTCCTGCCAGTCCGGCCCCAGCATGAAGTGATAGACGATCAACTGGCTGCGGCCGTCGAACAGATCGGCGAGCGTCTTGCGGCCCTGCGGCGTATCGAACGCATAGGTCTTCTCGACCTTGACCCACGGTAGCGCGCGGCGCTTGCGGGCGAGTTCGTCGCCGGCGCGCATGTGCGCTTTTTCTTCGGCGAGCAGCGCGCGGCTGGCGGCCAGCCACTCCTCTTTCGTACCAATGCGGTGTTGCGGTTCCATCTGCGTCTCCTTTCCCGCGTGCTGCGGGTTGACCCAGGCACATCCCGAACGGAACCGGATACAGGACCGTTCGAACTGATTCGGCTCATGCGGCGTTACGGTTGCAGTGCGTCTCGCCAGCGAGACGTTCGTGCGTGAACATCAGCCGCCGGCCTTCTTCGCGCGACGGCCACGCATCGCGGCAGGCCTTGTCGAGCGCGACGCGGTCACGCCATCTTCTGGCGCAACAGGATCGGACTCTTCTTCGACAAAGGCCGCAAGACGGTCGAGCGACGCGGACCAGAAGCGCTCATAGCGGCCGAGCCATTGCATCGCCTCCTGCATCGGCCCCGCGCAAAGCCGGCACGCAACCGTGCGCCCTGTCTTGCTGCGCGTGACGAGACCCGCCGAGCACAGAACGTCGACGTGTTTCATCACCGCGGGCAGGGACATTGCAAGCGGCTGCGCGAGTTCGCTGATCGACAGATCGCGTTCCGACAGACGCGCAAGCAACGCGCGCCGCGTGGGGTCCGACAACGCTGCGAACGTGCGGTCGAGCATGATGCCCTCAAACTTAACCATGAGGTTAAGTTTAGAAACGCGCGCGCGAAAGTCAAGGACAGGTATGCATTTTCGCGAAGCGTGCGTACATCACGCGCGAACCGCCATAAAAAACCGGGAGAAAAAACGGAATGGGAACGGAATGAAGCGGAACGAAAAAGATACGCGGCGCGCCTCGGATGAAAACCCGCAACGCACCGCGTCAACCTGGAGAACAACCGACTATCTGCCCTGAAGCCAAACCGGGCGCATCCCGCTCAAATCGCCCAACCGCCCAGATAAAACCCAACCAGCACAACCGCAATCGCCACCGTGCCGACATTGAGCTTGCGATACTCGCCGCTCACGACGCGCCCGATCACGAGCGTCGCGAAGCCGAGCATGATGCCGGTCACGATGTTCGCGGTCAGCACGATGAACACCGCGCACACGAGACCCGACATCGAGTCGACCATGTCGTCCATATGCAGCTTGCTCACGTTCGAGAGCATCAGCAGGCCGACGTACATGAGCGCGGGCGCCGTCGCATACGAAGGCACGAGACCGGCGAGCGGCGAGAAGAACATCACGACCAGAAACAGCACGCCGACCACCGCCGCCGCCATCCCGGTCTTCGCACCCGCTGCCACGCCGACCGTCGATTCGATATACGCAGCCGCCGGCGCGCCGCCGAGCAGACCCGAGAAAACCGAGCTGAGCGAATCGGCGGTCAACGCGCGGCCGCCGTTGATGATGCGGCCGTTCGCGTCGAGCTGGCCTGCCTGCCCCGCCACCGCGCGAATCGTGCCGGTCGCGTCGAACACGGCAGTCATCACGAGCGCGAGCACGCTCGGCAACACGGCCATCGACAGCGCGCCCTTCACGTCCATCGCACCGATCAGCGACGCATGTCCCGGCGCGCTCAAGGACGGCACCGCGAACACGCCGTGAAACGACACAGCCGGATCGATCGCGAGTGCAATCGCCGAAATCGCGACGATCACGATCAGGATCGAACCGGGCACGCGGCGCCGCACGAGCCCGAAAATCGCGGCGAGCCCCGCGACCGACATCAGCGCCGGCAACGCCGTCAGATGCCCGAGCGAGACCGGCAGGCCGGCGCCCGGATTCTTGACGACGAGGCCGACGTCGTTGGCCGCGATCAACAGCAGAAAGAGACCGATGCCGATGCCCGTGCCATGCGCGATGCCGGTCGGCAGATTGCGCAGGATCCATGAGCGCACGCCCGTCACCGAGATCGCGGTGAACACGACGCCCATTAGAAACACCGCGCCGAGCGCGACGTTCGGATGCAGCCCTTTGCCGAGCACGAGGCCGAATGCGGTGAACGCGGTCAGCGAGATCGCGCAGCCGATTGCGATCGGCAGACGCGCCCACACGCCCATCAGCAGCGAGCCGAACGCGGTGGTCAGGCACACGGCCACGAACACCGCGCTCGTGTCGAAGCCCGCCTTGCCGAACATGCCCGGCACGACGAACACGGAATAGACCATCGCGAGAAAGGTCGTTACGCCCGCGACGATTTCCTGGCGCTGCGAACTGCCGCGTGCGGAAATTTCAAAATAGCGATCGAGAAAGCCCTTCGAGTCGAACGATTCGGTCGCGACCTCGGAATTTGCGAGGGCCTGGGGTTCCATCATGATGAGTGCCTCCTTTATCAGCGTGCTGAAACGGCCGCCGTGGCGGCCATCATCAGGTTCGTCTCGTGGATTTGTTTAGTGTGGGTGCCGCCTTTTCTGCCTCGAAATGTAGGGCAACACAAATATGTCTCCAATCGCATGAATGGCATGCTGGACATGTCACGAGACTTATATCGTTTGCAGGACGGCGAGCCGCGCAGGCGCTCCGCGCGTTTACACCTACGGCCTGCCATGAGGATCTGTAAGGCTTTCGCGGGGGCGCGGCGCGCGCCATGCCGTATCAATGCCGCGCAAGCGCCCGCGAAACGGCCGGAGAAACCGCTGGAGAAACCGGGCCGCACCGCAGCGCAGGTTAAACTCTGGCCCGTACCTGTCCCAACCGCGGCGGCTCATCGCGCCCGTCCGCACCGGCCCATGGAGTTTTTCCTGATGACTGGCGGTTTTCCGCGCCCTGCCTGGCGTCTGCCGATTCACCCGCTTTACCGGATTTGTTCGCTTCATTCGCTGCGCCTGTTGCTCGCCGTGGCCGCGCTGCTGACGCTGGCCGCGCTCTCCGGTTGCAGCAGCCTGCTGTGGGGTACGCAGCAGGCGCCGATCGTCGATGCGACCGTGATGCCCGTCGAGCCCGCGAGCGCTCCAGTAGCCGCTTCCGCGCCGGAGCCGGTCGAGAGCGCGGCGAACGAGGAGCCTGGGCAGCCGAAGAAGCCGAGAAAGCCGATCGTGAGGCCGCACAAGGTCGAGCCGCCGCCGCCCGTCGCCGCGCCCGCGCCGCCGCCTCCCCCGCCGCCGCCGCTGATCGTGCTGCGCACGATCGAGCGCAGCGAGGCGCGCACGCTGCTCGACAGCGAAGTGCAGAAGCCCGACGGCAAGGTGGTCGGCCGCGCGGTCGACATGACCACCGATGCGGCCGGCAAGCCGCGCGAGATGGTCGTCAATCTGCAGGGCTTTCTCGGCGTCGGCGACCGCAAGGTGAACTTCCCGTGGAGCGCATTCCACTTCACGCCGAGCGCGAAAACCGCACCGATCACGCTGAACGCGGCGGCTGTGCCGGCGACCACGGGCAAGTCCGATGCCGTGCAGTTGCCGCTGATCGACGCCACCGTCGAGCGCGCGAACGGCGCGAAGGTGGGCCGCGTGATCGACGTGCTGATCGACGGCAATGCGCAGCCGCAGGCGGTCGTGCTCGACGTGAGCGGGATGGTCAGCCCCGACCGGCGCACGATCGCCGCGAACTGGTCGGCGCTGCACTTCGTCACGCGCGACAAGGAACTGCATCCGCTGATCGATCTGAGCGACGCGCAGATCAACGCGGCGCCGCCCTACGCGAGCGACAAGCCGATCCGCGCGGTATCGCCGGCGCCACCCGCCGCGCCTGCCGTGTCCGCTGCTCCAGCCGCGTCGGCACCACCCGCTGCCGCCGCGGCGCCGGCGGCCGCCTCGAAGGCCGTGGCGGTTTCCAACGCACAGGCGGTCCGATGACGGGCCGCACTCTGGTCACGGCGCGCAGCCTGCGCGCGCTCGATTGGCTGAATTTCTTCGTCGCCAACGTGCAGACAGGCTTCGGGCCGTTCATCGCGTCGTATCTCGCGTCGCATAAATGGACCCAGGGCGAGATCGGCATGGTGCTGTCGGTCGGGACCATCAGCGCGATGGTGAGCCAGGTGCCGGGCGGCGCCGCGGTCGACGCGCTGCGCAACAAGAAGGGTGCGGCCGCGTGGGCCATCATCGCGATCATCCTGAGCGCGGTGCTGCTCGCGGCGAGCCCGACCGTGCTGCCGGTGATCGCCGCCGAGGTGTTCCACGGCTTCGCGAGCTGCATGCTGACGCCGGCGCTCGCCGCGATCTCGTTCGCGCTCGTCGGGCGCGCGAATCTCGGCGACCGGCTCGGGCGCAACGCGCGCTGGGCGTCGATCGGCAGCGCGGTCGCGGCCGGTTTGATGGGTCTGTTCGGCGAATACTATTCGCCGCGCGCGGTGTTCTGGCTGACCGCCGCGCTCGCTGTCCCCGCGCTGATCGCGCTGTCGATGATCCAGCGCACCGACACGATCGAGCTGCCGAAGGCCGCGCCGACGCCGCAGCAGCTCGAGCGCCGCGAGAGCCTGCGCGCGTTGCTGCGCGACAGGCGCATGCTGCTGTTCGCGGCGTGCATCGTGCTGTTCCATCTGTCGAATGCGGCGATGCTGAACCTCGCCGCCGGCGAAGTGACGGCCGGCATGGGCGACAACGTGCAGCTCGTGATCGCGGCGTGCATCATCGTGCCGCAGGCGATCGTCGCGATGATGTCACCGTGGGTCGGACGCTCGGCCGAACGCTGGGGGCGCCGGCCGATCCTGCTGCTCGGCTTCTCCGCGCTGCCGGTTCGCGCGCTGCTGTTCGCGGGCATCAGCAGTCCGTATCTGCTCGTGCCGGTGCAGGTGCTCGACGGCCTGAGCGCCGCGGTGTTCGGCGTGATGCTGCCGCTGATCGCCGCCGACGTGGCCGGCGACAAGGGCCGCTACAACCTGTGTATTGGTCTCTTCGGACTCGCGGCCGGCATCGGCGCGACGCTGAGCACGACGGCGGCGGGCTTCATCGCCGATCATTTCGGCAATGCGGTGAGCTTCTTCGGTCTCGCGGCAGCGGGCGCGCTCGCCGTGCTGCTCGTATGGGCGGCGATGCCCGAAACGCGCGACGCGACAGCCAGTAACGGCGACGGCGGCGACGCACCGGTGACGGATCACGGAGAGTCGGCGCTGAGATGACCTCAACGCGCCGCCACGCTCACCTCAATCGATCGCCCGGCCCGCGGTCTCGCGCATGAACGGCAGCGGCAACAGCGACACGAGGCTGCAGCCGATCAGATACCAGGCCGGCGCGAGGTTGCTGCCGGAAATCTGGATCAGCCAGGTCGCGAAGAACTGCGCAAAGCCGCCGAAAATCGACACGCCGAGGCAGTAGACGATCGACATGCCGGTCGCGCGGATCGCACGCGGAAACAGCTCCGGCAGCATCACGATATTGGGCACGGCGGTGAACGTGACGAGCACCGCGAGCACCGCCACGACCGACAGCAGCACCGGCACCGTCGGCGACGCGTTGATCGCCATGAATGCCGGATAGACCGCCAGAATCAGCAGCACGCGCGACACCCACAGCACGCGCTTGCGGCCGATGCGATCGGACAGCGTGCCCGCGAACGGCGAGCAGATCACGGTGACCACCGCGCCGGTCCACGCGGCCCACAAGGCCGACACCATCGGCAGATGCAGGATGCGGATCGCGTAGGTCGACAGATAGAACAGCACGATGTAGTTCGCCGCCGTGCCGCCGATCGTCGTCAGCACACCGGTCGTGATCGAGCGGGCGTGATCGCGGAACAGGTCGCGGACCGGTTGCGAGGCGGGCTTCGCGGCAACCTGCGCGGCATCTTCGACACCGGGCAGCGTCTCGTCGAGATGACGCCGGATATAGATGCCGATCGGCCCCATCGCCATGCCGATCACGAACGGCACGCGCCAGCCCCAGCTTTCGAGCGCGGTTTGGGACAACGTCGCGGCCAGCGCGACGCCGAGCAGCGACCCGCACACCGTGTTCAAGCCCTGGCTCACGAACTGCCAGCTGCCGTAGAAGCCACGCGTCTTGTCACTGCCGTATTCGAGCAGCAGCGAGGTCGATGCGCCGATCTCACCGCCCAGCGCAAAGCCCTGAATCAGCCGCGCGAGAATCACGAGCAGCGGCGCGGCCACGCCGATCGCCGCATACGTCGGCGCAAACGCGATGATCGCGGAGCCGAGCGTCATCAGCCACAGCGTCAGGCTCATCGCCGCCTTGCGCCCCGCGCGATCCGCATAACCGCCGAGCACGACACCGCCCACCGGACGCATGATGAAGCCGACGCCGAACGTGCCGACCGCGAGCATCAGCTGCGCGAGCTGGCCTTCGACCGGGAAGTACAGCTTGCCGATGATCGTCGCGAAGAAGCTGTAGATCGTGAAATCGAAAAACTCGAGGCCGTTGCCGAGCGTGATCGCGGCAATCGCCTTGGCCTGGTGCAGACGTTTTACGGGTTGCGTGCCTGGTTCGGCGGCGGCCGATGCGGTGGCCGACGTGGTGGCCGATGCACCGGCGAGATTCGCGCGGCCCTGCGCATCGAGCGCGTCGAGTGGGTCGAGCGAGTTGGCACCCGCGGGCCGCGGTGTGGCGGAATAGTCCATCTGTGTCTCCATCGTGTTCTTCCTGCGGCGCAAAGCGCTCGCGCGGGCCGTCGCCACGAGCCGCTCGCGCGCGGCTTGCGGCGACGGCCCGCGACACCCCCGCGTCAAACCAGAAACGTCTGCGTGAGCTTCACCCAGTAAGCCGCGCCGGTGGCGAGGCAATCGTCGTTGAAGTCGTAGCCGGGGTTATGCACCATGCAGCCGCCCTCGCCGTCGCCATTGCCGATGATGAGGTAGCTGCCCGCGCAGCGTTCGAGCAGGAATGCAAAGTCTTCGCTGCCGGTGAGCGGCTGCATCTCGCGGATCAGACCATCCTCGCCGAGCCAGTCGAGCGCGACCTGGCGCGCGAGCGCGGTCATTTCCGCATCGTTGACGAGCACCGGATAGCGGCGCTGATAGTCGACCTCGGCGCGCGCGCCGAACACGGCCGCCTGCGCGGTCGCGACTGCCGTGATGCGCTCCTGCAGATAGTCGCGCACCTCGGGCCGCAGCGCGCGCACCGACAGGCGCATCTCGGCCGTCTCCGGAATCACGTTCGGCGCTTCGCCCGCGTGAATCGCGCCGACCGTGATGATCGCCATGTCGAGCGGCGCGATGTTGCGCGACACGATGGACTGCAACGCGAGCACGATCTGCGCGCACACGACGACCGGATCGACCGCCTTGTGCGGCACCGCGCCGTGACCGCCGCGCCCCGTCACCGTAATGACGACCGTATCCGACGAGGCCATGAACGAGCCCGGCAGGAAGCCGAACTTGCCGGTCGGAAAGCCCGGCATGTTGTGCATCGCGAACACGGCGTCGCACGGGAAGCGCTCGAACAGGCCGTCCTCGAGCATCTTCTTCGCTCCGGCGAGACCTTCTTCAGCCGGCTGGAAAATCAGATTCAAGGTACCGTCGAAGCATTTCTCGCGCGCCAGATGCTTCGCCGCCGCAAGCAGCATCGCCGTGTGGCCGTCGTGGCCGCATGCGTGCATCTTGCCGGGCACCTTGCTCGCGTACGGCAGGCCGGTGGTTTCGTGAATCGGCAGCGCGTCCATGTCGGCGCGCAGGCCCAGCCGGCGCGTGCCGTTACCCACTTTCAACTGGCCGACCACGCCGGTCTGCCCCATGCCGCGCTGCACCGTATAGCCCCACGCCTGCAGGCGCTCGGCGACCAGATCGCTGGTTGCGAACTCCTCGTAGGCCAGTTCCGGCTGCGCGTGGATACTGCGCCGCAGCGCGATCATTTCGTCTTCGAGTTCGGCGATGCCCGCCGGAATGACCATCGTGTTCACGTACCGTCTCCTTCCATGTCAACGTGAACCGAGCATAACCACGCCGATATTCCGGCGGCAGGCGTAGAATCGTTGCGGCGGCAACCGGTGGTTGCCACTCCGGGTTGCCACTAGGGGATCGCTTCCCCGCTTGCCACGATCGGGCGGCTCAGTCAGATGAAACTGCATCAACTCAATACGCTCGCGGCGATTGCCGATACCGGCAGCATCCGGGCCGCCGCCCGCTCGCTGGGACTTTCGCCGGCCGCCGTGACGAAGGCGATGCGCGAACTCGAAGCCGACCTGCACGCGCCGCTCGTCGTGCGCGGCGCGAGCGGCGTCGCGTTCACCGAATTCGGCCGCGCGCTCGTCGTGCATGCGCGGCTCGTGCTCGGTCAACTGCAGCGCGCGGAAGCCGAGATCGAGGCGTTGCGCGGCACGGTCGCGGGCAAGCTGTCGATCGGCGTGACGCCGTGGGTCGCGCTGACCTTCCTGCCGCCTGCCGTGCAGCGCTTTCGCCAGCGCATGCCGGACGTGCAGCTGGAATTCTTCGAGGGTCTGCTCGCGGTCGTGCAGCCGCGCCTGCGCGACGGCAGCCTCGATTTCTCGATCGGCCGGCCGCCGCCCGCTTCGCCGCAGTCGGAATTTCACAACGTGCCGCTCTTTTCGACGCATTCGGCGGTCGTCGCGCGGCGCGATCATCCGAAGGCCGGTTGCCGCACGCTGCTCGAACTCGAACACGCGGAATGGGTGCTGAACTGGGACCCCGCCAGCCGCGAGTCGATGGCGGACAATCTGTTCCGCAAGCGCGGCATGCGCGTGCCGGGCACGATCCTGCTCGCGCATTCGCTCGCGATCGTGCTCGGTCTGCTCGCGCGCACGGACATGCTGAGCATCTTCCCGTGGCCGCTCGTCGAAGTGACGCTCGCGAAGGAAAACCTGTGGGCGTTGCCGCTGCGCGAGACGGTCGACGAAACCATCGTCAGCATCACGTCGCGCCGCGGCGCGCCGGTGAGCCCTGCGGCCACCTGTTTTCTCGACTGCCTGCGCGAGACGATCGACGAAGGCGCGCGCTCGCAGGACCCTGAGCAACGCCGGCTGTTTCATTCGATCGAGCTGCTGCTGTAGTTCGCGAGTCCTTCATGAGCCCGTCGTGAGCCCGTCGTGAACCCATCTCGGCTTCGCGTCGGATCAGTCGAGAAACTCCACCGCGCGCTTTCTCAGCATCGCGCTGAAGTCGTCGAGCCAGCCGATCGACAAACGCCAGCTCTGCCAGTACAGATCGACGTCGATGTGCTTGCCTCGCGCGATTTCCACCAGTTCGCCGCGCGCCAGGTGCCCTGCCACCATCCGCTCGGGACACATGCCCCAGCCGAGGCTCATCACGCATGCGCGCAAAAAACCGGCGACGTGCGGAATCCAGTGCAGCGGCGGATCGAGTTCCGCGCGCGTGATGCGCCGCATGAAGCGCTTCTGCAGCTGATCCTTCGGATTGAAGTCGACACACGGCGTGCGCCGCAAGCTCTCGCGCGTGACGCCGTCGGCGAAATAGCGCTCACGAAACGCGGGCGAGCAGACCGCGAGATAGCGCATGCGCCCGAGCCGCGTCGAGCGGCAACCCTGCACCGGTTCGGCCTGCGTCGTGATGGCGCCCTGCACGCTGCCGTCGCGAATCCGCTGCGCGGTGTAGTCCTGATCGTCGATCACGAGATCGAGCAGCATCTCGCGTTCGACGCAAAACGGCGCGACCGCGTCGATGAACCACGTGCCGACGCTGTCGTCGTTGACGGCCACACGAAGCGCCGGCCACGCTTCGACGAGCGCGCCGGGCAGCGCCGGCAGCCGGCCGTTCAGCTCCGCTTCGAGCAGTTGCACGCGCTCGGTATGGCGGCACAGCAGCGCGCCCGAGGTCGTCGCGACGCACGGCTGGCCGCGCTTCACGAGCACGCTGCCGACCCGCTCCTCGAGCAGCTTGACCCGCTGCGACACCGCGGACGGCGTGATATTGAGTTCGCTCGCGGCACGGTCGAACGAGCCGTGGCGCACCACGGCGGCCAGCGCATCGAGCAGCGCATAGTCCAGCATTAGCGTTCCTTAATCTGCATTAAGTAAATTAGCTTCTCTTATGAACCGCAAAACCGCAGACTAGCGCTGTTCGATTTTTCCGTCTATCCCCCTCTTCCCCTTTCTCCGTCTTTGGACCGTTTATGAACTGGCTGTCCTTTTCTCATGGCGCTGCCCTGTGCGCATCGCTGATCGTGACGATCGGCGCGCAGAACGCCTTCGTGCTGCGTCAGGGCATCATGCGCTCGCATGTCGGCAAGATCGTGCTGCTGTGCACGCTGTCGGATTTCATTCTGATCGGCGCGGGCGTCGGCGGAGCGTCGGTGCTGATGGAGCGCTACCCGAGGTTCGTGCACGCGATGCTGTATGTCGGGCTTGCGTATCTCGCATGGTTCGGCATCAGCGCGCTGCGCCGCGCGGTCCGGCCGGGGCATGCGGTGCTCGATGGATCGGCAGGTGACACCACGCACGGTACGCCGTCCACGCAACGCGCGCTGCCCATCGTGCTCATGACGCTCGCGTTCACGTGGCTCAATCCGCACGTGTATCTGGACACTTTCCTGCTGATCGGCACGGCCGGTGCGCGCGAGCCGCAAGGCGCGCGGCTCGCGTTCGCACTCGGTGCGATGGCGGTCAGCGCGGTCTGGTTCGTCGGCCTCGGCTATGGCGCGCGCCTGCTCGCGCCGCTGTTTCGCCGCGCGACTGCGTGGCGCGTGCTCGATGGCGCGATCGGCAGCATGGTGCTGCTGCTGGCGGTGACGCAGTTGCGTTGAGCACGGTTGCGATCAACCGCGAACAGCGCCTCGAACGTTCTTCGGCCCGGGGCGCACAACGCCCTGGCCGTCCGCGCTACACGTTTGCGTCGAGCGCGATGGCCTCGGCAAGATCGGCGATCCGCGATTCGGCGAATACACGAATACCGTGCTGCCGCAGCAGCGTCGCGGTGACACCCTCGGCCTCATGCGTCGCGCCGCTGAAACTCCCGTCATGGATGAACGTACTGCCGCACGACGGACTGCCATCGGCGAGCAACGCATAGCGGCAGTTCTCCGCTTGCGCGCGCTGCAACGCATAGCGCGCGCCTGCAATGAAAAGCGCACTCACGTCCGCGCCTGTGTTGTCGTAAATCGACGCAGCGTGATTCAGCACATCGACGCCGCCGCGGCGCAATTCGATTTCCGCGGGCGGCCGCGGAGTCGGCAATCCGGCCGCCACCTCCGGACACACGATCACGAGACGGCCTTCGTCGCGCCAGCGCGCGAGCCACGCATCGCGTACGGTTCGAGCCGCGCCGTTATAGCGGACCGGATGCCCGGCAAGACAGGCGCTGACCAGAATTTTCAACATGATGGTGCGTGCTCGATGAGTACTCGATTCGTGCCCGATGAGTGCGCCCTGGCGGGCGCCGCTCGGGTGAATAGGCTTCAGGGCATCGATTGTAATGAAGCTGGGCACACCTATTGCTGAAATCCGCTTGCCGGCACCTCACCCGTGAAGGCATGAAACGCCTGCCACGGGCCGCCGTTTCAACGTCATTTCAACAATCCACCGGTGGAGGCACCATGCTTCGATACGCTGTCATTTTCTTCATCATCGCCATCATCGCCGCGGTGTTCGGCTTTGGCGGCATCGCCGCAGGCGCGACGGAAATCGCCAAGGTGCTGTTCTTCATCTTCGTGGTGATCTTCCTCGTCACCCTGCTAATGGGCGTGATTCGACGCTGACCGTTGCAGGCAGCGCCGAGGTGTATCTACGCCTGCCCGATGCGCTCCGGCAGCGCCCCGTTGCAATACTTGCCCGCATCGTATTGCAATAGTTGCCGCCGCATCGGGCTTCCTCCTGTTTTTGCGAACTTTTCCGCTCACATCCTGTAGCGCATCGAGCGCGGCGTCAGGCCGCGTGCGCGATGGGCGGCGTTGCGCGCAGGCGCTGCGACCAGTTCGCGAGCGTGCGCGTCGCGACCGGCGGCTTGCTCAGAATCGCGCTGTCGTAGCGCTTGCCTTCGAAGCGTGTGAAATCGACGATACGAAACCCCTGCCCGCGATAAAACGCGATCAGATGCGTGGCGGGCTGCGGCGTATCGAGCGCGAGCTCCGCATAGCCGCGCGTCGCGGCCCAGTGCTCGGCGAACGCGATCAGCAAGCTGCCGATGCCGCGCGCCTGCCATGCGGGCTCGACCGCAAACTGCCGCAAGCTCGCGACGTCGTCGTGCCGGTACAGCTCGCACGATGCTTCGCGATCCGAAGCATATAGCGTCATCGTGCCGACGATGCGCCCTTCGCACACCGCCACATAGCAATCGCCGCGCATTGCGCGCTGGCGCGTCGTCTCGACGGTCTGATCCACGCACGTGCAGTTGAGCCCTTGCGCGCCGAGCGACGCGAACGCGCGATGCAGCATCGCCGTCAAGGCAACGAACGACTCGCGCGACGCGTCGAAGCGGCGCAATTCGACATGGCCGATGCCATGACACACATAGCGAACGGGAACGGCTTGCTTGATTACGCGACGCGTCACGTTGAGCACCTCGTGGTAACAGGATGCCCGAAGTGTAGGTTTCGCCCGTGAGCGTCTCAAGAAAAAATGTCGTAAAAACTCACATGCAAATCACGCGATGTTTTCCGCTTCGTAGAGACGCCGGCCCGCGGCATCCTTGTTGCCGAGGATCGGCTCGAAGTCGATCGGCCACTCGATGCCGATGTCGGGATCGCACCACAGGATGCAGCGCTCGAGTTCGGGAAACCAGTACTCCGTCGTTTTCCAGACGCACTCGGCGACGTCCGACAGCACGACGAAGCCGTGCGCGAATCCGGGCGGCACCCAGATCTGCCGCTGGTTGGCGTCGCTCAGATGCTCACCGCTCCATTTGCCGAAGCTCGGCGAATTGAGGCGCACGTCGACCGCGACGTCGAACACTTCGCCGCGCACGACGCGCACGAGCCGCCCCTGGGGACGCTGCACCTGATAATGCAGGCCGCGCAATACGCCATGCACCGCGCGCAAATGGCGGTCCTGCACGAAGCTGAAACCTTGCGCGACGTCGTCCGCAAACTCGTCCTCGCTGAAGCTCTCGAAGCAGAAGCCGAACTCGTCGCCGAGCACTTCCGGCTCGATGAGTTTCACCTCCGGCAATGCCGTCGCCATGACCTTGTTGCCCATCGCCACTGTGCTCGTAAGAAGGCTGGCCCGTGCGAATGCGGCTGCCCATCTCAGCCGCGTTCAACGGACGAAGCGCGTGCGCGCATGCACGCTATGCAGTCATGCTAGGCCTCGATGGCCGCCCGGCTGCGAGCGCGATACTCGGTTGGCGACAGCGCCATGCGTTTGCGGAAAATCTTCGCGAGACGATCGCCGTTGCCGGTGCCGCTGCGCCGCGCGATCTTGTCGACCGGCAATTCGGTCTCCGTCAGGAAGTTGCACGCGATGCGCAGCCGCACCTGCAACAGGTAGTCGGATGGCGTGACCTGCATTTCGTGCTTGAAGCGGCGCAGGAAATTGCGCTCGCTCATCGCGGCGACCTGCGCGGCGTCGGCGACCGACACCGGACGGTCGCAATTCGCCTCCATCCAGCGCGCGGCCGCGCGAATTTTCTCGGCGACGCTGAGCGTGCCGCCTTCGGCCGGCAGCGGCACCCACGTCGCGGCCATGTCGGGCATCACTCGATCGGCGACGCTGCGCGCGAGTTCGGCGCCGAGGTCGCGCTTGATGAACATCAGCGCGCAGCGGGCGCAGTCGTTGCGGTCGTTGGCCGCGCTGAACGCGCCTTCGCTCGCGACGGCGCCCGGATAGCGGTTCATCAGGCCGTCGTGCTCGGTGGGACCGGCGGCTTCGAGCACCAGCCGGCCCTCGCCGATCGTTTCGATTGCTCGCGTGCGCGATTGCACCACTCGCAGCCAGTTGAGCAGGCGCTCGTCGCGCGCGGCCGCATGCGCGCCGGAACCGCCCGCGATGAACAGCACGTCGAAGCCGCTGCTGAAACGCGTGTCGATCCGGTCGGTCCAGATTCGCGCCAATGAGGAACTCGCGACGTTGCCGCCGTCCATCGACAGAAACTGCACTTCGTACGGCGGATCTTCGCCGCCGCGCGTGTCCGACAGCTCATTCGCGCTCTGGAACATTTCGACCACGGTGCCGGGACCGAGCAGCCAGAAACCGTCGAACAGCAGGATGCCGATTCGCCGCGCCGCAGTACGGACGTTCAAGGCCGGCGTGTGTAGCCACGTAATTCTCGCTGTATCAAGATGCATTTGCGGCATGATTTTCCCCAAACGGTCAGATGTCGTGGACCCCGAGGCCCCGTACCTGGACGGAACGAGAGAATGAATTATTACGGCCGAGACCAGCAACGCTGCCGTTTAAACGATTGAGGTTGATGTTAGCGGAATGGATCGCGCTAGTAAATTTGAAAAACGGATTTCATCACGAAAGCGAATGTATGAAGAAAACCGCTATTGCGGCTTTGATATGAGCGCACCGCGCCACTGTACCGCCATCGCGAAGCTGCCCGCGCGGCATTGCCAGCATCATAGCGCAGAGCCCTTACAGAAGGCCTTTTCGTGAATTCCACCGAACTTTACGATAATGCGAATCGCGCTGATTCGCGCACATCCGCCCGCTTCTCCGGCAGTTCAAAAGTGTTTCAGATCTGAACTGAAAATTGATCTTATGGTGATCGATCAACCGGTATTTCTTATTCGCAAAGCGGCAATTCATGGCTCGAACAATGAGCCGCATCGAAATTATTTCAAATCACACCGAATCAATATTTAAATGCAGATTTATTAAACATCCAAAAATGTTTCTATATTGAAACATCGAGGCTTTTTTCGTCTGACTTAAACCAATATGCGCGGGGAGACGATTAAAGATCAGATGATTGAATGCGGTGCAGCAATCAACAGGTGTTGAGGGGCGTGGAGATGCGCCGCTGCAACCTTCCAGGTTGCAACGGCGCACGGTGGGACACAAGTGGAACAACCAGAAAAAGCGGCGCAGGCCATGCCCGCCTGCCGCCTCGCTGCGCTACCTGTCAGCCGTTCGTCCCTTCGCCGGCCAGTTCCGCCGCGCCTCGCGTGCGCGCAAGCACGGGCCTGAGCGCAGCGCCCGTGTGGCTCGCGGCGACACGCGACAGGCTTTCGGGGTCCATCGCGGCGACGATCGTTCCGCCACCCACACCGC
The DNA here is from genome assembly GCF_900177725.1 of Paraburkholderia susongensis. Taxonomy (GTDB): domain Bacteria; phylum Pseudomonadota; class Gammaproteobacteria; order Burkholderiales; family Burkholderiaceae; genus Paraburkholderia; species Paraburkholderia susongensis. The sequence goes on from NZ_FXAT01000002.1 coordinate 817,986, forward strand.
CCTCCGGGCCGAGGTCGATGATCCAGTCCGCCTCGGCAATCACGTCGAGATCGTGCTCGATGACGACGACGCTATGCCCGCCATCCACGAGACGATGCAGCACGCGAATCAGCTTCGCAACGTCCGCCATGTGCAGCCCGACGGTCGGCTCGTCCAGCACATACAGCGTGTGCGGCGGCTTCTGGCCGCGCCGTGTGATGTCGTCGCGCACCTTGCTCAATTCGGTGACGAGCTTGATGCGCTGCGCCTCGCCGCCCGACAGGGTGGGCGACGGCTGGCCGAGCGTCAGATAGCCGAGCCCGACGTCCTTCATCAATTGCAACGGATGCGCAATGTTCGTGATCGGCGCGAAGAACTCGACCGCCTCGTCGATTTCCATCGTCAGCACGTCGCCGATATTCTTGCCGCGCCACGTCACCGCGAGCGTCTCGGGATTGAAGCGCTGCCCATGGCACACGTCGCAAGGCACCTTCACGTCGGGCAAAAAGCTCATGCCAATCGTGCGCACACCCTGGCCTTCGCACGCTGGGCAACGGCCTTCACCGGTATTGAACGAGAAACGCGAGGCCGTGTAGCCACGCGCGCGCGCCTCGAGCGTGCCCGCGAACAGCTTGCGGATCGCGTCCCACACACCGATATAGGTCGCCGGGCACGAGCGCGGCGTCTTGCCGATCGGCGTCTGATCGACTTCGAGCACACGGTCGATGCTTTCCCAACCCGTCACCGAATCGCAGCCCTGCCACGTATGCGTGACGTTGAGCGGCGCGCGCGGCGCCGAGCGCGCGAGCACACTCGAGCGCCGGTTCGCGGCCGGTTTTTCCTCGGCCGCCGCACGTGCGCGGCGCGTGGCCGGCGACGACAGCACCGAGCGCCCCACCGCATCGAGCAGATTGGTCATCAGCACGTCGCGCGCGAGCGTCGATTTGCCGGAGCCGCTCACGCCGGTCACCGCGACGAGCCGCGCCAACGGAATGCCGGCCGTGACGTCGCGCAGGTTGTGCAGCTTGCCGCCGTGCACGGTCAGCCAGTTCTGCGGCACCGCGGCCACGCGTTTGCCAGGCGCGACCACCTCGCGGCGCGGCTGCAACGGATGCACGATCGGCTGCGCGAGGAAGCGCCCGGTCAGCGAATCGGGTTGCGCGGACAGGTCCGCGACGCTGCCCTGCGCGACCAGCGACCCGCCGCGCTTACCCGCGCCCGGCCCGATATCGATGATGTGATCGGCGCGCCGGATCGTGTCTTCGTCATGCTCGACGACGACGAGCGTATTGCCCTTCTCGCCGAGCTTGCGCAACGCGTTGAGCAGAATCTGGTTGTCGCGCGGATGCAGGCCGATGGTCGGCTCGTCGAGCACGTAGCAGACGCCTTGCAGGTTGCTGCCGAGCTGCGCGGCGAGCCGGATGCGCTGCGCTTCGCCGCCCGAGAGGCTCGGCGCCGCGCGGTCGAGGCTCAGATAACCGAGCCCGACCTCTTCGAGAAATTGCAGACGGCTGCTGATTTCGCTGACCACGTCGCGCGCGATTTCGGCATCGCGGCCCGTCATTTCCAGCGTGCCGATCCACGCGCGCGTGTCGGACACGGTCCACTGCGCGACGTCGACGATCGCCTGCGAGTCGAACGTGACCGCACGCGCAACCGGGTTCAGGCGCGTGCCCGCGCAATCCGGACACGGTTCGTCGGCGAGACCCTCCGGTTCCTGCTCTTCCGAGGGCAAGCTCTGCTCGCGGCCGCGATTGTCGTCGACGACGATCGTGTCGTCGTACGCGGCGCGCTGTTCGCGCGTGAGCGACAGCCCCGTGCCGACGCAGGTCGTGCACCAGCCGTGCTTGCTGTTGTACGAGAACATGCGCGGATCGAGCTCGGGGTAGCTCGTGCCGCACACCGGACACGCGCGCTTCGTGGACAGCACCTTCACTGCCCCGAGCTTCGCGGTGGAACGGCCGCCGTTGATCGCATCATGCAGGCCGTCGAGCGGCGCGAGCAGATGCATGACGCCCTTGCCGATGTCGAGCGTCTGGTCGAGCGCGGCACGCAGTTCCGCCTCGTGATCGGGCGACACGACGAGGTCGGCCACCGGCAATTCGATCGTGTGCTCGCGAAAGCGGTCGAGCCTCGGCCACGGGTCCACCGGCACGAACTCGCCGTCCACGCGCAGATGCGTATTGCCGCGCGCTTTCGCCCATTTCGCGAGGTCCGTATAGACACCCTTGCGGTTCACGACGAGCGGTGCGAGGAAACCGACATGCTGCCCCTTGTGATCGCGCAGCAACTGCGCCGCAATCGACTCGACGCTTTGCGACGTGACCGGCGTGCCGTCGTGAATGCAATGCTGCATGCCGAGCTTCACGTAAAGCAGACGCAGGAAGTGCCACACCTCCGAGGTCGTCGCGACGGTGCTCTTGCGGCCGCCGCGCGACAAGCGCTGCTCGATCGCGACGGTCGGCGGGATGCCGTACACCGCGTCTACCTCGGGCCGCCCCGCGGGCTGCACGATAGAACGCGCATAGGCATTGAGCGACTCGAGATAACGCCGCTGCCCCTCGTGGAACAGGATGTCGAACGCGAGCGTCGATTTGCCCGAACCGGACACGCCGGTAATCACGTTGAACTTGCCGTGCGGAATGTCGACGTCGAGCGCTTTCAGGTTGTGCTCGCGCGCGTTGACGATGCGCACCACGTCCTCGCCTTCGATCGCGCGGCGCGCACGTGCGGCGCTCAATGCCTTCTGTAGCGGAATGCCTTGCGACGCGGGCTCTTCTTCAGCGCTGCTCGCCGCGCTCATCATGTCCATCGCGCGGTCGTACTGCAGCAGCGCCTCGCCGGTATGCGATTCGGCGCACGTCTTGACGTCTTCCGGTGTGCCCGCGCACAGCACCCGGCCGCCGCCGTCGCCGCCTTCGGGACCGAGGTCGATGATCCAGTCGGCCGCGCGGATCACGTCGAGATTGTGCTCGATCACGATCAGCGAATGACCGCTTGCGAGCAGCTTGCCGAACGCCTGCATGAGCTTCGCGATGTCGTCGAAATGCAGGCCCGTGGTCGGTTCGTCGAACATGAAGAGACGCTTCGCGACCGCCTGTTTCGCGCCACGCGCGCCGCGCGCCTGTGCCGATTCCGCGAGAAAGCCCGCGAGCTTGAGGCGTTGCGCTTCACCGCCCGAGAGCGTCGGCACGGGCTGGCCGAGCTTCACGTATTCGAGCCCCACGTCGACGATCGGCTGTAGCACGCGCAATACTTCGGCGTCCTGTGCAAAGAAAGCGGCCGCCTCGCTGACGGTCAGTTCGAGCACGTCGGCAATGCTCAGCGCGCGCGCTGGCTGGCCTTGCCCGTCATGCCCGCGCCCGATCTTCACTTCGAGCAGTTCCGCGCGATAACGGCGGCCGTCGCAATCGGGACAGCGCAGATACACGTCGCTCAGGAACTGCATTTCGATATGCTCGAACCCCGAACCGCCGCAGGTCGGGCAACGGCCATCGCCCGAGTTGAAGCTGAACATGCCGGGACCGTAGCCGCGCTGCTGCGCGAGCGGCGCTTTCGCGAACAGCTTGCGGATTTCGTCGAACGCACCGACGTAGCTGGCCGGATTCGAGCGCGCGGTCTTGCCGATCGGCGACTGGTCGACGAACACGACGTCCGTGACCTGATCCGCGCCCACGAGCGCCTTGAACGCGCCCGGCGCTTCGGTGGCAAGACCGAAGTGCCGCGCCATCGCCGGGTACAGCACGTCCTGCAACAGCGTCGACTTGCCGGAGCCCGACACGCCTGTCACGCAGACGAGCCGTTCGAGCGGAATTTCCACTGTGACGTCGCGCAGATTGTGCTCGCTTGCGCCTTCGAGCACGATGCGCGGCGTGCTCGCCTCGACCGGACGGCGCGACCAGTGCGCGGCGTCCGCGACGTGGCGGCGGCCGCCGAGGTATTCGCCCGTGAGCGTGCCCGACGAACGGATCGCCTGCGGCGCGCCGTCGAAGATGATCGAGCCGCCGCGCTCGCCCGGGCCCGGCCCCATGTCGATCAGCCGGTCCGCCGCGAGCATCACCGACGGATCGTGCTCGACCACCACGAGCGTATTGCCCGCGTCGCGCAGCCGGTGCATCGCCTCGACGATACGGTTCAGGTCGCGCGGATGCAGGCCGATGCTCGGCTCGTCGAGCACGAAGAGCGTCTTGGTGAGCGACGTGCCGAGCGCCGTGGTCAGGTTGATGCGCTGCACCTCGCCGCCCGACAGCGTGCGGCTTTGCCGGTCGAGCGTCAGATAGCCGAGGCCGACGTCGCACAGATACTTGAGGCGTGTGCGCACCTCGGCGAGCAGCAGTTTCAGCGCGTCGTCGAGCAACGCGCTCGGCAAGGTGATTTCGTCGAAGAAGCGGCGGATGCGCTCGATCGGCATCAGCATCAGATCGTGCACGGTCAGGCCCGGCAGCGCTTCGAGCTGCGCGCGCGTCCACTCGACGCCGCGCGGCATGAAGCGCCGCGCGGGCGGCAGCACGTCGTTCGCATTCGCCTTGCTGCCGAGACGCCACAGCAGCGATTCCGTTTTCAGGCGCGCGCCGCCGCAGGTTTCGCATGGCGTGTAGCTGCGGTACTTCGACAGCAGCACGCGGATATGCATCTTGTACGCCTTCGATTCGAGATATTCGAAGAAGCGTTTGACGCCGTACCAGTGGCTCTGCCACTTGCCGTTCCAGTCCGGCGAACCGTTGATGACCCAGTGGCGCTCGGCCTCGCTCAGCTCGCCCCACGGCGTGTCGCGGCGGATGTCGGCTTTCGCCGCGTAGCGCATCAGGTCGTCCTGGCACTCCTTCCACGCGGGCGTCTGCATCGGCTTGATCGCGCCTTCGCGCAATGTCTTGCGGGCGTCGGGAATCACGAGCCCGAGGTCGACGCCGATCACGCGGCCAAAGCCCCGGCACACCTCGCACGCGCCATAGGCCGAGTTGAACGAGAACAGCGCCGGCTGCGGGTCGGCGTAACGCAGATCGCTTTCGGGGCTGTGCAGGCCGGTCGAGAAACGCCAGATTTGCGGCGCGGCGGCTTGCCCCTGCGGCTCGTCCGGCGCGGCGGGCAGCACGTAAATGTTGACGCGCCCGCCGCCGCGCTTGAGCGACGCCTCGATCGCCTCGATCACGCGTGCTTTGTCGACCGAGCGCAGCCGGAAGCGGTCGGCGACCACGTCGAGCAGCTTGCGCCGGCCCGTGGGCGAATCGACTTCGCGCTGCGCCTGCACGCGCGTATAGCCGCTCGCCGACAGCCATTGCTCGACCTCCTGTTCGGACGCCGACTCGGGCAGCTCGACCGGGAACGTGACGACGAGCCGTGGCTCCTCCTGCGCAGTGCGTTCGAGCAGTTCCGCGTAGATCGTCTCCGGCGTGTCATGACGTACCGGATGTGCGCTCTGGCGGTCGAACAGCTCGGCCGCGCGCGCGTAGAGCAGCTTCAGGTGGTCGTTGAGTTCCGTCATCGTGCCGACCGTGGAGCGCGAACTGCGCACCGGGTTGGTCTGGTCGATCGCGATGGCGGGCGGCACGCCGTCCACCCGGTCGACCTGCGGCCGGTCCATGCGGTCGAGGAACTGCCGGGCGTAGGCGCTGAAGGTTTCGACGTAGCGGCGCTGGCCTTCGGCGTACAGCGTGTCGAACACGAGGCTCGACTTGCCCGAGCCGGACGGCCCGGTGACGACCGTCATTTCGCCGGTTCGCACGTCGAGGTCGATGTTCTTGAGGTTGTGCTGGCGTGCGCCGCGAATCCGGATGGCGCCTTGGGGTTTGCCGCTGGTTGTGCCGTTAGATGACAATTTTCCGACCGTTTGAATGAGTGGGATGAGTGGACCACCTCTCACGGCCGTCTCGCGACCGCGCAAATTCGGTGCAGCAGGAACGGCGCGCCGGGCGGACACGCGTTGCGCACGCATGGGACCCGCACGAGGCACCGGAAGCCTGGTTGCAGCGAGATACTATACTGTATGTTTATACAGTTTTCCATGACGGGGCTCGGTGTGTTTTCGAGCCCTGATGGATGGAGATAGCGGGGATAGCCGGCGTGGCAAGCCGCGGGCAGGACCGCGGCCCGGCACCCAGACAGGGACGGAACGGCAACTACGGGAAAACGCAATCGCAGGAGCAGCCAAAGCGCGTCTAGCCGACCGCGCTCTCCACCCGCGAGCGGTCCGCCAGCGGCGGCATCGCGCAATCGGCCGCCGCATCCCGCGCGGCACGGCCACTCAGCGCATACGCGACGCAGCGCCTCGCCAGCACCTCGGCCGGATCGACGAGCCGCACCACGCGCCCGCCCGGGCACGCGAGCACGGAATCGCGCAACATCAGCGGCAGTTCCGTGCACGCGAGCACGATCACCTGCACGCCCTGCGCGACCAGATCGTCGACCGCGGCAGCGAGATCGTCACAGCATTCGCCCGTCAGGTAACCCGCCTTCGCGCCCTTCGGCCCGTAAATGGCGTTCATCAGACGCGCCTGCGCGGATGGGGACGGCGCAATCTGCGCAAAGCCGCGCGCCGCGAGCGCCTTTTCGTACACGCGGCTCGCGAGCGTGCCCGAGGTGCCGAGCACGCCCACTTCGCGCAAGCCCGGAAAGGCCTCGCGCAGATAATCGGCGGTACAGGCCGGCATATTGACGATCGGCGCGCGCAGCGCCGGCTGGATCCGCTCGACGAACGCATGCGCCGTGTTGCACGGAATCGCGATCAGATCCGCGCCGCCCTCTTCGAGCGTCTTGCACGCGGCATAGAGCGCGAGCGTCGGATCGTCGCCGTCGCCGAGCAGCGCCTCGGTGCGGTCCGGAATCTGCGGGTTCTGCTCGACGATCACCTTGAGATGGTCCTGATCGCGCGCGGCCGGCGTGTTGCGCACGAGCTTGCCCATGAAGTCCACGGTCGCGGCCGGCCCGATTCCGCCGACCACGCCGATCCTGAACTGCCGCTGCGGCTGCGTGTACTGCTCCGCCGCGACGTAGCGCGCATAGACCTGGTTCGTGTCGACGAGCGGCACGTCGAGACGCCCGAGCGCGCGCAGCACGAGACCGATTTCCGCGAGCCCCGGCACGATGATCTCGACGCCCTGCGCGACGAGATCCGCGCACGCCGCGCGCAGCAACTCGACCGGCCTGCCGTACAGACGGCCGTTGCGGATGCCCTCGTCGCCATACACCGCGCTCGTCACGCAGTCGAAGCCCGTTTCGTTGCGTGGATGGCGCACGTCGAACTGGCCGGCCTCGAAATAACGCTCGAAGAGCCCGTTTTCGCGGATCGCCGCGCATGTCAGCACGCCGATGCGCCGCGCCGACGGATACGTGCGGCGCACATGCGCCGAGAGCGCCGTCATGATGTTGGCGACCGGCACGGCGACATTCGCCGCGAGTTCGTCGATAAAGGTATGGCTCAGAAAGCACGGCAGGACGATGGCATCGACACCGCGTTTTTCGAACACGCGCATCGTATCGAACACGTGAATCTTGAACTGGGCATCGGCCGCGTCCAGCGCCGCATCTCCCTGCCAGGCGCGCGGCTCGAGAATCAGATCGAAGGGGCGCGCCGCGCCCGGCCGCCGCGACGCCGTGCTCATCCTGCCGAGGATGTCGGCGCTGGCGAGTTGCGCCGCGCCCGTCGCCACACCGAGCGAACGAAAGCGATTCATGGTGAGTTCCCCCGTCGTTTTAGCCGCTCCCCCTGATAACGGACGGCTTTCTGCGCGCTTGAGGATGACACTATGTGCCTCGCATATGTCGTGGGGTTAACCACGAAACAGCATCCCTTTGCGTTATGGCGACGGGTGTAACGGAGAAAAAAACGCCCGAGCGGAGCGACCCGCTCAGGCGATTCGCCGGTTCAGGCCGCCTCGGCTACGCCGGGCGCCGTGCCGCGCTTGCGGCGCTCGAGCGTGCCGATGCACACCAGCGAAACGCCGGCAAGGCACGTGTAGAACACGGCGAGCGGCCACCACGCGCCCGGATACTGATGCGCGAGCAAGGTTCCGACCAGCGGCGTCAGACCACCGGCGAGCGCCGCGCACAACTGGTAGGACAGCGAAATCGCCGAATAACGCACGCGCACCGCGAACGCGGTCGACATGAAGCCGGCCATCACCGCATACGAACTCGACATGCACATGACCGCGATCGCGATGCCGGCCACGATCGCCACGGGCCGCCCAGTCGAGACCAGCGCGAACATCGGATACGGCGAAAGCATCGCGAGCGCGGCCGCGCCTTTCAGGAAGCGTCCGGTGCCGATGTGTTGCGCGAACCAGCCCGAGCCCAGCTGCGTGAACAGCTGGATGAACGCGACCACGAACAGGCAGTCGAGAATCAGCGAACGGTCGAGGCCGAGCGTCTGCGTCGTGTAATTGAGCATGAACGTATTGACGAACCACGCGCCGGCCACGCCGATCACGTTCGCGCCGAGGCACAGCAGCACCGTGCGCCACGCGTCGCGCAGCACTTCCGCGATCGGCAGCGCGGCCACGCGGCGCTGCTCCTTGAGCGCGCTGAATTCCGGCGATTCGCTGACGCCCGCGCGGATCAGCAGACCGACCACGAGCAGCACCGCGCTCGCGAGAAACGGCAGCCGCCAGCCCCAGTCGAGAAACGCGTTCTTGTCCATCGACGCCACCGCGCGGAACGCAAGCAGCGACAGGATCAGACCGGCCGGGCTGCCCAGTTGCGCGAACGACGCGAAGAACGTGCGCTTTTCCTGCGGCGCGTGTTCGCTCGCCATCAGCACCGCGCCGCCCCACTCGCCGCCGATCGCGATGCCTTGCGCGACGCGCAGCAGCACGAGCAGCACCGGCGCCCACGTGCCCGCGCTCGCGTAGGTCGGCAAAAAGCCGATGCCGACCGTGCCGACGCCCATGATGGCAAGCGTCGCCACGAGCGCTTTCTTGCGGCCGATACGGTCGCCGAGGTGGCCGAACACGAGGCCCCCGAACGGCCGCGCGAAGAAGCCGACCGCGAAGGTGCCGAACGAGGCGAGCGTCGCGAAGAACGGATCGCCGCCGGGGAAGAACAGCTTGCCGAAGATCAGCGCCGAAGCGGTGGCGTAGATGTAAAAGTCGTACCACTCGATGGTGGTGCCGACGAACGCGGCGGCTGCCGCGCGCGTGGGTTGCCGGGTGGCGGCGTGAACGTCTGGCTCGCGATGCATATCGATGTCTCCGGAATCTTTCTTATGGATGGCGCGGCCTCTGCGTGCCGTCGCCGGAAAACTGCCTCACCGGTTGCGGCGAGGCGTCAGGTCTTGAGTGCTTCGGCCTGGGCCTGCTCCGCGCTCTGCGCGACCGGCGCGCCGGACCTCAGCACGCCGGCGTCGAACAGACGCCGCTGCGTGTCGCCGTCGATGCCGAGCGCGTCGAGCACTTCGCGCGTGTCGGCGCCGAGCACCGGCGGCGCGCTGCGATACGTGGCCGGGGTACGCGACAGCTTGATCGGCGACGCGGTGCCGCGGTACTCCCCCATCTCGATCACCATGCCGCGATGCAAGGTATGCGGATGCTGCGCGACGACGTCGACGGTCTGCACCGGCCCGCACGGCACGCCGAGGCGGATCAGATCCTGTGCGAGCGGCTCGCACTCGTATTTCGCGAGCAGGTTTTCGAGCGCAGCCTTCAGCGGCTCGCGATGCCCGCAGCGGCTGCGGTTGTCGGCGAAACGCGGATCGCCGGCGAGCTCGGGCGCGCCGAGATGCGCGCACAGCTTCGCGAACTGCCGGTCGTTGCCGACCGCGAGAAAGATCGGTGCGGTCGCGGTGCGGTAGCTGTCGTACGGCGTGATGTTCGGATGCGCGTTGCCGCTGCGCTGCGGCGTGCGGCCCGAGCCGAAGTAGTTCGGCAGATGCGGATGCAGCAGCGACACGCCGCAGTCGTACAGCGCGATATCGATCGACTGGCCGCGCCCGCTCTTCGTGCGCTCGGCGAGCGCGAGCAGAATGCCGGCGAGCGCATTGAGGCCCGTGACCATATCGACGACCGGCAGGCCGACGCGCGTGGCGGGGCCGTCGCGCTCGCCGTTCACGCTCATCAGGCCGGTCATCGCCTGGATCGCGGCGTCGTAGCCGGGCAGGCCGCCGAGCGGACCATCGGGGCCGAAGCCGGACACCGCGCAATGGATCAGCTTCGGGAAGCGCTCGCGCAACACGCGCTCGTAGTCCATGCCCCAGCGCGCGAGCGTGCCGGGCTTGAAGTTTTCGACCAGCACGTCGGCGTCTTCGAGCAGCTTCCACAGGATCGCTCGGCCTTCCTCGCACGAGAGATCGACCGAAATGCCCTGCTTGTTGCGGTTCACGCCCGCGAAGTACCACGCGGTGTCGCCGTAAAACGGCGGCCCCCAGCCACGCGTTTCGTCGCCGTCGGGCGGTTCGAGCTTGATGACCTGCGCACCGTGATCGGCGAGCGCCTGGGTGCAGTACGGGCCGCCGAGCACGCGGCTCAGATCGACCACCTTGATGCCTTGCAGCGCGCCGTGGCCGCCGGAATCGCCATGCTTCGCGTGAGCACTCATTGCTCATCTCCCGCGGGCAGCAGGCGCAGCGCCTGTTCGAGCGTCACGGGGCGGTCGTTGACGAGCGCGTCGACCACCTCGATTTCGTCGTCGGCGCCGCGCAATTCGAGCGGATCGGACGGCAACAGCTTGTGCCGCACCACGAGATGCGCGAGCGCGAGACGCCGGTAGTCCGGCGCGAGGCGCGCGCCTTCGCAGGCCATCAGCACCGCGGTGCTCGCGTGATAGAGCGCGGAGCCGGCCTGGCGCACCCATTCGTCGCGGCCGGAATCGGCGACGCTCGCGAGCGTGTCGCAGGCGCGCGTCACGCTCCAGCGCAGCAGCGCGAGGCTCCGCGCGGGCAGGCCAGCCGCGCCGAGCAGATCCTGCAGATAGACGCGCAGCGGCTCGAGCGCGCCGTCGCGCTTGGCGGCCCGCGCGATGTCGAGCGCGACGATATTGCTCGTGCCTTCCCAGATCGAGCCGAGATGCGCATCGCGCACGAGCCGCGCGTCGCTCCATTCCTCGATGTAGCCCGTGCCGCCGCGCACTTCCATCGCGTCGCCGGTGACGCGGCGCGCGTCGCGGCATGCACGGAACTTGATGAGCGGCGTGAGGATGCGCACGCACTTCGCGGCCTGGCGATCTCCCGCATCGGCCTGTTGCAGCAGCAGCGCGATGCGCATGAACATCGAGCGCGACTGCTCGGCCGGCAGCATCATCTTGACGAGCTGCCGCTGCATGAGCGGCATCGAGATCAGCTTGCGGCCGAATGCCTCGCGATTGCGCGCGATGTGCAGCGCCTCGGTCAGCGCGCGGCGCATCAGACCCGCGGCGCGCACGCCGTTCGAGAGCCGCGACATGTTGATCATGTCGGCCATCTGGTGAAAGCCGCGCCCCACTTCGCCGATCAGATACGCGAGCGCGCCTTCGAGCACGATCTCGCCGCTTGCCATCGAACGGCTGCCCAGCTTCTCCTTCAGGCGGATGATCCGGTAGCTGTTGCGCGAGCCGTCCGGCAGGGTCTTCGGCAACAGGAAGAGACCGAGACCGTTGATGCCCTCGGGCGCGCCGTCGGGGCGCGCCAGCACCATCGCGAGATCGGCGTCGGCGTTCGAGCAGAACCATTTGTCGCCGTACAGACGCCATTGCCGCTCGCCGTTCGCATCGGTTTCGAGCGCCGCGCGCGTCGCGATACGCGCGACGTCGGAGCCGGCCGCCTGCTCGGTCATGAACATCGCGCCCTGGTAGAGCGTGTCGAAATCACGCGAGGCGAGCATCGGCAGAAACCGCGCGACCAGTTCCGGCGCGCCGAACCGGCGCAATGTGCGCGTGAGCGAATCGGTCATGCTGACCGGACAGCACAGGCCGAATTCCGCCTGCACGAACAGGAACGTCAGCGCGTATTTGACGAGCGGCGGTGGCGGCGTCTTGCCGTCGCGCGTCTCGTGGCTCATCGACGCGAGGCCGAGTTCCGCATAGGCCACGCGTTCGAGCGCAACGTAGTCGGGATGCTTGTCGATGCTTTGCAGCGCCTCGCCGCGCCGCGTGCGATGCCGCAATGCCGGCGGGTTCTTGTCGGCGGACAGCGCCCATAGATCGAGTTCTTCGGAGGCGCGCTGGCCGAGCGACACGAACTGGCTTTCGAGTTCCTCGTACAGCGTGTCGCCGAGATGCACCCTCAACAGGCGTGCGAGATCGGGATCGCTCGAGAAGAAGTTGATGCCGCGGCTATCGGGAATATTGGACGAGCCGTGGGCCGGCTGCGCGATGGTTTCGCTCATGCTTGTCTCCTTTGTGGAAGGCAGCATAGAAGCGGCTTCGATAATCGTCTAATACAACTTATATCCGGTACGATAGACCCAGCTTATCGATAAAAACGGAGACCGCGATGGACCTGAAGCAACTGCGTTATTTCGTGGCGGTCGCCGAGGAACTGCATTTCGGCCGCGCGGCGAAGCGGCTCTTCATTTCGCAGCCCGCGCTCAGTTTCGACATCCGCAAGTTCGAGGAGCAACTCGGTGTGCAACTGCTCGCGCGTACCAACAAGTCGGTCGCGTTGACCAACGCCGGCCAGGCGCTGCTCGGCGAAGCGCGCCGTCTGCTGCTGCAGGCGAGCGAAGCCGAGCGCATCACGGTGCGCTCCGCGCATGGGCTCGCGGGCCGCCTGCGGATCGGCTTCGTGAATTCGATGCTGTATCGCGGCATGCCGCAGGCGGTGAGCCGCTTCGAGGCCGACCATCCGGGCATCGAGATCGTGCTGAAGGAGATGAATACGAGCGAGCAGGTGCAGGCGATCCAACGTATGCAGATCGACATGGGCTACGCGTACTGGGGCAATTTCCCGTCGGACGTCATGTCGACGACGGTCTTTTCGGAGCCGTTCCTGTGCTGCCTGCCGCTCGGGCATCCGCTCGCGCGCAAGCGCAAGATCGATCTGCGCGCGCTCGCACAGGAGCCGTTCATTCTGTTTCCGCGCACCGTGTCGCCGCATTATCACGATCTGATCATCGCGCAGTGCGTCGGCGCGGGCTTCAGTCCGCTGATCCGCCACGAGGCGCGGCTCTGGCAGACCGTCGTCACGATGGTCGGCTTCGGCATGGGCGTCGCGCTCGTGCCGTACACATTGCGGCAACAGCAGGACCCGCGCGTCTGCTTTCTGCCGTTGCACGGGGAAACGCTGCTATCGCAGGTACTGCTGCTGCGCCGCAGTGGCGACGCGGAGCCGGTCGCGGATCGCTTTATCGAGTATCTGCGCGACGCCGGCGGGGTAGCGCAGAAAGCGCTTCATGCGGCGCGCCACGCGACGTAAAGCGCGTTCGCCCCAACACGGCGGCCTAATTGACCGCCTCGAAAATATCCCGCAGCCACTGCGCAAACACCCGCACCCGCGACGACAACTGCCGGTTCTGCGGATACAGCACCGACACCAGCATCGGCGGCGGCGGAAAGTCGGCGAGAAGGATTCGCAGCCGCCCCGCCGCGAGGTCTGCCTCGACACGGTAGCGCGGCACCTGGACGATGCCGAGCCCGGCGAGCGCCGCCCCGGCGTACAGATCGGCGCCCGTCACGGACACCGCCGACGGCAGCACGATCGCGGTATCGCGTCCGTCGACGCGGAATTCGAGCGGCACCGGCTTGCCGGTCGCGCTCGACACGTAGTTGACCGCGCGATGCGCGGACAACGCCGCGAGATCCGCCGGCTCGCCATACGCGGCGAGATAGGCGGGACTCGCGACCGTGACCTGCTGCAACTGCGCGACGCGCCGCCCGACCATCGAGGAGTCCTGCAGATTGCCCGCGCGCAGCACGCAGTCGACGCCCTCGCGCACGAGGTCGACGAAGCGGTCGTCCTCGCCGATCACGAGTTCGATGCCGGGAAAGCGTTCGAGAAACGCGGGCAGCGCCGGCACCACGAAGTGCCGCGCGAGTGTGCCCTGCACGTTCACGCGCAGGAGCCCCTTCGGCGCGAGGTTCGAAAACGAGCCCTCGGCCTCTTCCATGTCGGCGATCAGGCGCACGCAGCGCTGGTAGTACGCCTCGCCGTCGGGCGTGAGCCGCACCGTGCGCGTGGTGCGCTCCAGCAGCCGCGCGCCGAGCCGCTCTTCCATGCGCTTCATCAGGTTGGTGACGGTCGCGCGCGGAATGCGCAGATCGTCCGCCGCGCGCGTGAAGCTCCCCCGCTCAGTGATCCGCACGAAGACCCGCATTTCCTCGAAACGATCCATGTTCAACGCCCTCGCGGCTGCGCCAACGCTCAGCCGTCGATTATTAAAGAAAATGGAATGATGAAGGCAAGTTTAATGCGATTATCTGCGCGTCGAAAGTGCTCATGATGGGGTCTCCATCGCCCCACTCTGAGGAAACGAATCATGAACACCACCCATTCCAGCCGAGTCGCCATCGTCACGGGCGCATCGCGCGGCATCGGCACCGCCATTGCGCAGCGCCTCGCGAAGGAAGGCTACGCAGTCGCCGTCAACTACGCGACGAGCGCCGGGGAAGCCGATGCGCTCGTCGCCGCGATCAAGGACGCGGGCGGCAAGGCAGTCGCGGTGAAAGCGGACGTATCGAACCCCGGCGACGTGCGCCGCCTGTTCGAGATCACCGAACAGCAGCTCGGCAAGGTCGACGTGCTCGTCAACAACGCGGGCGTGATGAAGCCCGCGCCGCTCGCCGACGCCCCCGACGCGCTGTACGACCAGACCTTCGACATCAACGTGCGCGGCACCTTCAACACGCTGCGCGAAGCGGCGGCGCGCATGAACGACGGCGGGCGCGTCGTCAATTTCTCGACGAGCGTGCTCGCGCTGAGCCTGCCGGGCTACGGGATCTACAGCGCGACCAAGGCGGCGGTCGAAGCGTTCACGCGCGTGTTCGCGAAGGAGCTGCGCGGGCGCAACATCACCGTGAACGCGGTCGCGCCGGGGCCGGTCGCGACCGAGCTGTTCCTCGAAGGCAAGACCGATGAGCAGATCGAGACCTTCGCGAAGATGCCGCCGTTGCAACGCCTCGGCAAACCGGACGACATTGCGTCGGTGGTGGCGTTTCTGGTCGGCCCGGATGCGGGTTGGGTCAACGGGCAGGTGTTGCGGGCGAATGGCGGGTTGGCTTGACGGGGCGCCGCACTTCAGCGCCCCCGCGCTCACACCGCCTTCGGATTGCGCTCGGCAAACCCTTCCTGATGCCAGTACGGATAAGCGGGCCGCACGGCGCTCGCCGCGTCGAGCGTCGCGACCTGCTCGGGCGTCAGATTCCAGCCCACCGCGCCGAGGTTCTGCCGCAACTGCTCCTCGTTGCGCGCGCCGATCAGCACCGTCGCGACGGTCGGCCGTTGCAGCAGCCAGTTCAGCGCGACCTGCGGCACCGTCTTGCCGGTTTCGGCGGAAATTTCGCCGAGCGCGTCGAGCACGCGGAACAGGTAGTCTTCCGGCACGGGCGGGCCCATGTCGGCAGTCTTGTGCAGGCGGCTCGTCTCGGGCAGCGGCTGGCCGCGCTTGATCTTGCCGGTCAGGCGCCCCCAGCCGAGCGGACTCCACACGACCGCGCCGACGCCCTGATCGACACCGAGCGGCATCAATTCCCACTCGTAATCGCGGCCGACCAGCGAGTAGTAAGTCTGATTCGCGACGTAGCGCGGATAGCCGTAGCGGTCCGCGATATCGAGCGACTTCATCAGATGCCAGCCCGAGAAATTCGACACGCCGATATAGCGGATCTTGCCGGCGCGCACGAGATCGTCGAGCGTGGACAGCACTTCGGCGATCGGCGTTTTCGCATCGAAGCCGTGCAGCTGGAACAGGTCGATGTAATCGGTTTGCAGACGCTTGAGCGCCGCATCGACGGCCTGGATCAGATGGAAGCGCGACGAGCCGACGCTGTTCGGCCCGTCGTCGAAACGGAAGGTTGCCTTCGTCGAGATGATCGCCTTGTCGCGCTTGCCTTTGAGCGCCTCGCCGAGCACCGACTCGGACGCACCCTTCGAATAGATGTCCGCGGTATCGAACATCGTGACACCCGCGTCGAAGCAGATGTCGAGCAGACGCCGTGCTTCGGTGACGTCGGTCTCGCCCCACGCCTGAAAAAATTCGCCCTTGCCGCCGAACGTGCCCGTGCCGAAACTCAGCACCGGTACCTTGAAACCCGATGCGCCCAGATGTCTGTATTCCATTGAAGAATCTCCGTGGCATTGCCGTCGATAAACGGATGCTCAGTCTACGCGTGTCCGTGGAAATGCGCCGGCGAGCGGGGCATGGATGCCCGGTGGAGACTCACTGGAGATTCAATGGCGGGACGGCGTGAATGCAAGCAGCGCCTCGCGCACGGCCTCGATCACGCTGTCCCAATCGCCGAGCGCCGGTTGCCTGAAGAGACGCGCTCGCGGATACCACGGCGTATCGCTGCGTTCGAGCATCCAGCGCCAGCAGGTGTCGAAACGGTTCAGAATCCAGACCGGTCTGTCGAGCGCACCGGCCAGATGCGCAGTGGACGTATCGACCGAAATCACGAGATCGAGATTGGCGACGAGCGCCGCGGTATCGGCGAAATCGTGCAGCAAGTCTGTGTAGTCGGCGACGCGGTCGCGCTGCGTGCTCTCTGCGAGTTGCTGCGCGGCCGCGCCCTTCTGCACGCTGAAGAAACGCACGTTCGGCACGTCGAGAAGCGGCGCGAACTGTTCGAATGCGATCGAACGGCGCGCGTCGATCCTGCGCAGTTCTGCGATGTGTGCGCGGTTTTCACCGGCCCACACGAGACCGACCTTGAGTTGCTTCGGTTGTCTGTGCGCCGCGTTCGTGTCGGCATCGAAGCCGTCGATGCGTTCGCGCCATTCGCTCGTTGCCGCCGCATCGGCGAAAAGATAAGGCGTGGACGATGGAATGTTCGCCTCATTGGTGCGCAACGCGAGCGGCAAACTCAGCAGCGGACAATGACAATCGAACGGCGGCAGCGACTGCCCTGCTTCGATCACCCGAGCGGGACCGTCGAGCGTCGACAGAAGCCGTATCAATGGCGCCGGCACTTCGAGCACGACCTTCGCGCCGAGCTTTGCGACGAGCGCGGCATAGCGGCAGAACTGCAGCGTGTCGCCGAGGCCCTGCTCCGCGTGCAGCAGGATCGTCTTGCCCGCGAGCGGAAAATCGCCGAGCCATAGCGGCTGCGCGAAACCGCGCTTGCCGGTCTTGATGCGGTTGCGCTCCCAGCGCCATTCGTAGGCGCGCCAACCCGCCTCGAAGCGCCCCATCTGCAGCAGACAGAGCGCCTGATTCCAGTGCGTTTCCGCTGACGCGGGATTCAGCGCGAGCGCGCGTTCATAACTCGACAACGCCTCTTCGCGCCGGTTCAGATCGATCTGCGCGAGACCGAGATTGTTCCATGCATCGACGAAACCAGGCGCCAGCTCCAGCGCGCGCCGGTAACTGCGCTCCGCTTCCTGCGGCTGGTTCAGGTCGCCGAGCGCATTGCCGCGATTGCTCCACGCATCGGGATAGTTCGGCTGCAACGCGAGCGCGCGTTCGCAACTGTCGAGTGCATCGCTCGCGCGCCCGAGGTCGCGCAGCACGCACGCGCGATTGTTCCAGGCCGCCGCGAAATCCGGCGCGAGCGCAAGCGCGCGATCGAAGCTCGCAAGCGCATCGAGCGGCCGGTTCAGCGCGGCGAGCGCATTGCCGCGATTGTTCAGCGCGTCCGCGAATTTCGGCTGCAATGCGAGCGCACGATCGGCACGGGCGAGCGCTTCGTCATAGCGCTGCAACGCATTCAACGCGTAGGCGAGGTTCGAATGCACGGACGCCTGTTTCGCGTCGACGGCAAGCGCCTTGTTGAGCAGATCGGCGCCCTCCTGCAAGCGGCCGGTCTGCAGCGCAAGCTCGCCGAGCCAGCGCAACGCGTCGACATGCCTGGGCTTGAGTTCGAGAATCTCGCGATATAGTTCTTCCGCCTCGACGAGCGCGCCGTTGCACTGAAGCGCGACGGCTTGCCGAAGCATCAGGTCCAGCTGTTGCAGCAGATTGGCGGGCTTGCTCATGCGGTAGTTGAATCGAACGTGGAGCGCGAGCGCAGCGCAGGCGTCGTGCGCGGCGGGAGCCGCAGAAGCGGTCGATTATCGCCGAAAAGCCTAGGTTCGAACTGCTGCGCGCGTGGGGAAATGGTGTGGGGTGTTTTGCTGCGAAGTCAGCTATGCAGTCAGTCGCGGAGTCAGCCATTATTAGCCGCGCCAGCGTTGCGCGCCGCGCCTGGAATCAGCGCGACGCGTATTCACATCAGATTGATCGGGAACGGGACCCGGCGAAATCGATCACCCCGGCCCCGCCCTTAGAAGGCGGGCTCCCGCCTACTGCGCCGAAGCCGACAGATGCTTGCGCTTCGCAAGATCCTGCGCCATCGCGTAGTGCTGCTGGATCGTCGGCAGCGCCTTCTTCGCCACGTCCTTCAACTGCTCGTCGCGGCCCGAGGCGATTTCCGCCTGGAACGCGGAGAGCGCCTTCTGATCGCCCGCGAGCGCGACCTGTTCGATATACGTCTTGTCGAATTCCGCGCCGCGCAGATTGTTGATGCTCGCAAGCACGGCCGCATCGGGATCGTTCTTCGGCACATCGACGCCGCGCGGGCTCGCCGCGCGCAACGCGTCGGTGATCTTCGCGTCGTCGTTCGAGACACGTTCGGCGAACGCCTTCACGTCGTGATCGGTGGAGCGCGCGCTGGCGATGCGCGCGGCGTCGCGCTGCGTTGCGACGGCTTGCGTGCCGTCCGCGATGAACGCCTGGTCGGCGGCATGCAGACGGCCCGCGTCCGCTGGCGCCGCAGTCTGGGCGCTCGCCGCCGAGGCGACAGTCAAAAGACCGGTCATGCAGGCAGCGGCGGCGAGTCTGGCGAAAGGAACGGAAGGCAGACGGTTCATAAGTTCTCCTTGAGGTGGAAGCGAAGCGGCATACAAAGACAAACAACGGCAAACGTATGCGCGAGGTGTGCGTGAAAACCGCCCTTTCGCAAAACCTTGCAAGCGGCTTGCGAGCGAGGTGCGGCGTCACGCTTTTATCGCTGCCGATTCTAGGAGGCACGTCGCACAGCATGTGAAACGGTGCTGTCGCTTCTGTAACCTTAGGTAACCCTCAGAGGAATATGCGGTGCTTCATGTGGTCGTGATGGGGGCGTTCGCCGCCAGTTCGTCCTCACGCTCCAGCGTGCGCGTGCGCCGCAATTCCGGAAACAGCCGCATCCACAGCAGCGCGATCGCGATCGTCGCGGCGCCGCCGACCAGCACAGCCGGCTGCGCGCCCCACCACCCTGCCGTCAGACCCGATTCGAACTCGCCCAATTGATTCGATGTCCCAATGAAAAGCGAATTGACCGCGCTGACGCGGCCGAGCATTTCATCGGGCGTGCGCAACTGCACGAGCGAAAGCCGCACGACCACGCTGATCGTGTCCGATGCGCCGAGCACCATCAATGCGATCAGCGACACGAGAAACTGATGCGACAGTCCGAACACGATCGTCGCGATGCCAAAAGCGATCACGCCGCCGAACATCGCCGCGCCGGGCCGCTCGCGCAACGGGAAATGCGCGAGCCAGATCGTACCCGCGAGCGCGCCGATCGCCGTGCCCGAGCGCAGGAACCCAAGACCGATCGGCCCCGCGTGCAGCACGTCGCGCGCGAAGATCGGCAGGAGCGCGGTCGCGCCGCCGAACAGCACCGCGAACAGATCGAGCGACAAAGCGCCGAGAATCACCGGCTCGCGGCGAATGAACGCGATGCCCGAGAAGATCGACTCGAGCGTGACGGGCGCGCGGCTTGCCGGCTTCATCTGCAGCGGGATGCGCCAGACGGACGCCGCCGCGGCCGCGAACGACAGCGTGCACGCGAGATAAGCCGCGCCCGGTCCGATACCGTAGAGCAGACCGCCGAGCGCGGGCCCGGCGATCTGCGCGGTCTGATTCGCGGACGTGGCCCAGGCGGTCGCCTTCGGCAAATACCCGCGCGGCACGACGGCCGGCAACAACGACGACACCGCGGGCGACTCGAACGCGCGCGCCGCGCCGACGCAGGCGGCCAGCACGTAGATGACCGGCGCGCTGATCCAGCCGCCGAACGTGCCGAACGCGAACAGCAACGCAGCGACGCTTTCGAGGCTCTGGCAGACGGCCGCGATGCGGCGGCGATCGTAGCGATCGGCGACGTGACCGACGACGAGCGTCAGCAGGAACATCGGCAGAAATTGCGCGAGGCCGACGAGGCCGAGTGCGAACGCGCTATGCGTGAGCGCGTAGACGTGCCAGCCCATCGCGACGGCGAGCATCTGGAACGAGAGCGACGACAGAATGCGGGTGCACCAGAACCGTTGGAACGGCGGGTGCTTCGGCAGGCTGAACGAGGGGGAATGGGCGGGATCAGCGGGGTCGGGGGGCATCGGTGTCTTGCTGCTTACGTTACGCTCAGCGGGCTGGCTCGGACGGCCGCTAGTTTAGAGCAAGATGAGACCCGCCGCCCGGCGAGCGAAACCGGTTTCTCGCCATTGACACACGGAAGTCAGCCTGATGTCATCGATTGAGGCAGCGCGAGATAGCAAACATTCACGAAGCTCTCATGCAACCTCGGGTAGTCTGTCGGGTACTGCTTGCGCAGTAGACGGATCGACTCCGGCAATACGACGATTTTTCATCACCAGATGGAGGGTACTTAACGTGGCTACCGAGAATGGCGGTTCGCTGTATGTCCTGCAGGCACGTCCACCGGCGATCATCGCCCTGTGGCCGGACGGTTCGCACGAAGTCGTCGTCGCGAATCTCACGCGTACACCCGACGGCATCAAGGTCGATGCCGAGAACCAGGTGATCTACTGGACCAACATGGGCACCGGCATCCATCTGATCGACGGCGATCCGATTCCCGGCGCAATTCCGCCGAACGACGGCACGATTGAAAGCGCGAAGTTCGATGGAAGCGAGCATCGTGTGCTCGTGCCTTCCGGGGTAGCCGGAACCCCCAAGGAGCTCGCGCTAGACAAGGAAGGCGGCTTTCTGTACTGGTGCGATCGCGAGGGCATGCGCGTCATGCGCGCGCGCATGGACGGCACGGAGGTCACTGAACTCGTTCGCACCGGCAATTTCCCGGCGGATACGGGCGACGCGACCCGCCATTGCGTGGGCATCGCGCTGGACAAGCCAAACGGGCATATCTACTGGACGCAAAAGGGAGCGCCGGATGCGGGAGAAGGTCGCATCTTCAGGGCAAGCATCGATCTGCCCGCCGGGGCGAAATCCGATGCGCGTCCCGATCTCGAATGTCTGCTGAATCATCTGCCCGAGCCGATCGATCTCGATATCGATCATCGCGACGGCATCCTCTACTGGACGGATCGTGGCGACGATACGCATGACGGCAATACGTTAAACCGCGCAAAGATCACCGCGTCAGGGCTTGTCGAGCGCGAGGTACTCGCGCGCGATCTGAAGGAAGGCATCGGCGTGTCCCTGGACCGGCGCGGGCGCCGCGCGTTCGTGACCGACCTGGGCGGCAACGTGCGGGAGCTGGACATCGATACGAAACACGAATCGCATTTCACTACGGTTGCCCACCTCGGCGCGCTGACCGGTATCGACTACGCGGATATCTAGGCCGGTTTTGTCAGGGCTGCCCGGTGGATGTCCGGGTAGCCTCGCCGGTCATTTGCAATGGATTCCTCATCACTTCCGGAGCGATGCCAGCGGCATGACCCATTCAGATAGTGCGCCCCTCAGCCCGGCCACACACTTCGTAATGATGGGTTCCAGAAGCAAATTGCCCCGCTCGAACCGCATTGGCTACGTCTTCGTATTTGGCGAGATATGCCTTTTCAAACTCAGCGCGCTGAAACGCGGCTTCAGGCACTGCTTGAATTGGCCGATCGATCCAGTAACCACATGACTTCGCCTCCAGCTTATAGCCAAGTGATTGAGCGTCCGGCAACGAAAAATAATGAAAGACGAGTGATTTTCGAGTGCGTGCCGGATCGGCGATGGGGCCGCCGCCATGAAGCAGATTGGCATGCCAGATCAACACATCGCCTTTCTTCGCGACGAACGTCTGTTTCTCCAGACGATTGTTCTCAACCTGAGCGCTCATATACGAATGCCACTCTGTCATCTCTGTCGGGATGCTCTGGCGAGTTCCATTGCTGAAAATCATCTGTTCGATTTTGTGGCTGCCCGGATAGTAGAAAAGCTGCCCGGCATCTACGTGTGAATCTTCGAGCGCAACCCAGATTGCTATCAGATGGTCATTCGTGACTGGCGTCATGTATATCGCGTCGACATGCGCCGGCTGCTGGCTACCCTTTTCGAAATACAGACTGTTGCAGAGAGCCGGAGCAGACCCGAGCAGTTCCTGAAGAACTGGTGCAATCCGATCCGATAGAGCGAGCTCGCGGACGTCTTCCATGTCCAGATAAAGATCGTTGATCTTCATGCGACGGCTTTTTATCTCTTCGGGTGAAAGCAGCCCCAGTAAGCTCCGCTCCCCTGTATCAAGAAGGTCAATGGTTACGTTCATTGGGCGCTGCCGCTTGCGCTCCGCGACGGACGCGACAACTGCATCAACCTCGTCAGCCGAGTAAAACGAAGGAAGAATCGCGAACCCCTGTTCTTCGAAGTTTTTCTTGATATTGCTCATTTTGGTCTCGTTTTATATGACGTGCGGCGCCCTCGCATGCATTTAGCGTTCGAATCTGGAGGGGGCCGCGCGGAGTTCCAGCTTGCATTGAATTTTTATGAATCGGCAAATTATACATACGACCGGGAAGAAGGTCATAAATTGCCGATTTTGACCGAGCAGCGCCGCCATCCGGGCGTCAACATGTGTGCAGCCCGAAGCCCCAGCGGCACGTTGCTGTTGCTAACCTTTCTCGAGGGCGGGCTGATGCAGGTGTAGCGCAAGGTCGTCAGCGCGATCGCCTGGAGCGAACCGCCGGTATCGATGTAATGACCCGGTGCATTTCGGTAGCGCATGCGAGCGCATCAACAACGCTCTTCGCCAGGGAGTGTTATTCGGTCATGCCGACACCGCGCAGGGAGAGGCGTGCCTGGCGCCTGAATAAAAGGCCCACCGAAGCAGAACCGCCTTATGTCACCCGTCAACCTTACATCTAAATTTCCCGGAACCCCTGCCGTTAACTACATGTAAGCGACAGCACGCACTGCCGCTTACATCGAAATCGTAGTCCCGTAAATGTATCTGCCGGAGATAAAATGAAAGGTTGCACCATCACCGCTTTGGTATCTGCAATTGCACTTAGCGGCTGTCTTGCAATGACGCCACCCGTCAAGAATGCCAACGGACAGCCCATCAAGTTCGTGTCTCCCGTTCTCGGAAAGAACGCCATGAAAGGTGCTCGATATGTGCTTATCGAGAAAAATATCGCTGATGGTAAATACCGGGTGGTCAGTATTTCGACGAGCCGCCAGGAAATTACAAATGACCGCCAGGAACGGATCGCCTTCAATGCTGATTTGACAGGTTTTGCGCCAGACTACACGGAATACTCTTTCCAGACTTATACGGACAGAGGTAATTATGGCGAGCAGACCGAAATTATGCGTTGCGCCTCTTTTCCGCAAAAAACTTACGCATATACGCCCTGCAATAGCGCATTTGCCGATGTGTTCGTGCCCATGGGAGTAACCAAGGCCTATATTGCCGGACAAATGGGCTATGCGGCAAAAAAATCGTGGGATGATCCGAAAAATAATAATATGCGCTACGTAAGTTCGCCTCAATGGGCTTTGGCGCAGGCTGGCGTATTCGAACGCCTTGCCGATCTGACCAACGCTAAATGATGGGTGAGCGCTTTATGCGGCTTCCAGTTCATTTTTCCATCGGTGCTTTTGCGCTCGCGCTCTCTGTTTCATCGTTTTCGGCTGAGTTGACGCCAGCATCTCCTTCCACGGATACAGTCGCGCTTGAAGTCAACAACCAGTGGAACGTAAGCATTTCAAATCGGGCGGAGCTGGAAAACCCGGTTTACGTGACTCTCAGGCCAGCCGGGAATCATTGGGAAATAGACGGATTGTTCGATGCGGCGCCGGAGCTCGAGCGCACGGAGGATCTGGAATTGTTCGTGGCGACGAGGGATCTTCAGCAATGGGCCAATGCTTATATTGACCTGCGCCAGGATTGCGACACATTCGAGATGAGGGAGTCGGACTTCCATTCCGTATGCACCAGCAGATTTGCGGAAAAGAAAACCGGGATTGCCATAGCCCGAGTCTTTTTCGGTACGGGCGGAAAAATACCCACCGGCTACTCCAGCGAGAAGGTAAAGGCAGCGATCAATAGCATTCCGGTACAGCAGGCAGTGGAGAAACTGACTGCGTATGAGCAGGTTTCCGACGAAACACAAAAAAATCGAAGGATGCTGCACATACTGAAAAGTATGCCCTCCGGCTATTGAATAGCCTTAGCCACTTCGTGAGCGGGCGGCCTCGGCGGAATTTATTTTTCGCTGAGGTTTTTTTGCATAGCCACTTTTCGAGCGCGCGTATCGGTCTCTGATTAACTATCTCGCACTGTGTCCAGCCGGACGCCACCTGTATTTTGGCAAGCGCTTTTTCGAGCATGTGCAGCCATTTGCTGTTTTGCGTCGACTCTCGCCCAGTCAACCCTTGAGGGTAGCGGCGAAGACCGGTCTTATCCAGGCATCGCCGCCGATTTCCTGAGTTCACTTTGTGAGTGACTTAGGGGTCCGTATGGGAACCATGCGTGGCAGGTGCTTCTGGGATTCGCGCAAAGCCCTTTAATCAGGATTTTGCGGAAGGTGTGTGTACTGGCGGAGAGACGGTCTTTCTCCGCCTATCATTGCACTTCACGGACGTTCACGGATATTCATCTAAGCAACTGATTCTCTTGCATTTTTAGTCTACTCTCGTCTACCATAATCCACTCAAATAGACGACTAGAACGTATGTACAAACGTATGTTAGAAAGTTAGGCGGAGAGACTATGGGACGGGGAATTAACAAGCTGGCGGCGCTCGCCGTGAGCAATGAAGATCGGCGCGGATACCACGGCGACGGCGGCGGCCTTTGGCTGCAGGTGAGCAAGTCCGGTACGAAATCATGGATATTCAGATATGCGAGGCACGGAAAGATTTACAACCTCGGCATGGGGCCGTATCCGGCAGTTAGCCTGAAGGCTGCGCGCGAAAAAGCGGCCGAGCAGCGGGCCATACTGGGGGCAGGTGGCGACCCTATGGCAGAGCGCAAAGCCGCCAAGGCCAAGGCCGCCAACCGCATGACGTTCGACCAGTGCAGCGCGGCCTATATCGATGCCCACAAGTCCGGCTGGAAGAACGAGAAGCACGCCGATCAGTGGACGAACACCCTTGCGACCTATGCCAGCCCTATCATCGGCAGCTTGGACGTTGCGCTAGTCGATACTCAATGCGTCGTTCGGATTTTGGAGCGCGATTCCCTCTGGACGACGAAGAACGAAACGGCAAGCCGTGTGCGGGGCAGAATTGAGCGCGTTCTAGCCTGGGCAACGACGCGGCACTTGCGGACTGGTGACAACCCGGCACGCTGGAAAAACCACCTTGACACCCTTCTGCCGCCGCCTGGGAAGGTGCAGGAAGATTCGCACTTTCCAGCGCTCCCCTACCGACAGATTAACGAATTCATGCTGGAACTTCGCGAGCGCCCAGGCGTGGCAGCGCGTGCGCTGGAATTCACCATCCTGACGGCCGCCAGAACGAACGAGACTATCGGTGCCACCTGGGACGAAATCAATTTGCAGAACGCCGTCTGGATCGTTCCGGGGCAGCGCATGAAACGGGCTCGAGCGCACCATACCCCGCTCTGCCGCCGCGCAATCGAAATCCTGAAGGAAATGCAGGCCGTGCAGGATGAGTTCGGCTTTCAGCACGTGTTCCCGAGCGGTGACGGTGGACTGTCGAACGCGGCAATGGGGAAAGTTATCAAGATCATCAACGGTCGTCGCGAGAAAGCCGAACTGCCGCTATGGGTCGATCCGATGGAGGATAACCGGCCAGTGGTCCCGCATGGCATGCGCAGTTCATTCCGTGACTGGGCCGGCGAGGTATCGCACCATGAGCGCGAGGTGATCGAACACGCCTTGGCGCACAAGCTGGCGGACGACAGCGAAGCGGCCTACCAGCGTGGCGCGATGTTCGAGAAGCGACGCGTACTGATGGACGACTGGGCGACCTACATAGAGACTCCGCCAGCGACGCAAATGCCCATCGCAGCATGACAAACACCCCGCACCAAGCGGGGTTTTTTGTTTTTAGAGCAAAAATCTAAAGACCCGTTTTCGTGATGCACGGTGATGCCCGATTAATCGGCATCAATTCGCGTGATTATTTGGATATGGAAGAGACCCGCATCGCGCAGAAACCACACGTGGAAACGGAAATCCCACAAGTGGAAACTGCACCCGCAAGCAGATTTAATGCGACTGCGTTCTAAATCAACCTACCGGGTGATATCCAAATGGGAAACCGAGTTCTCCGCATCGACCAAGTTCTGGCGGTTGTGCCGCTGAAGAAAAGCACCGTCTATAAGGCCATGAAGGCCGGCACCTTTCCTCGCCCTATCCGTCTCGGGCTTAAAGCTGTTGGCTGGCTTGAGGCAGATATCCAGGACTGGATCAACGGCCGCATCGCCGCATCGCTCGGGCAAGAAAAAGGCGGTGCAGCATGAACGCCCGCACCGCCCAGAAGAACACCACTCATCACGAAAACAACCGTAGTCCTAATTATATCACCATGCTTATCGATATTACTCGCCTCTTCACGGACTGCGACCGTCCGTTTGGCCTGTTCGCAGTGCTCGCCCTGATCGCCGTTGCTGGGAGGCTGGCATGAGCGATAGCCAATACTTGACGCCCGCAGACTTCCTGGCGTGGAAGAAAGTCAACGACGCAATGCTTCTCGACGACGATGAACGGAACCAGCGCGCCGTCGACGATGCGGTTATCAAATTTGTGATGCGCGAGATTAGGCGTGGAGCCGAATTTGAAGATGCCGGGGATTTTGCCGCGCGAATTCGCCAGGCCAGTTATGGGGTTCATGACCATGTCCGCTATACGCCCTCAGCTGTGCGCCGCGCATTGCGCGCCATCGGCTGGAAGCCGAAGCGTGAGCGCGCCGGGGAGGTGCCCGAATGAGCGCGTTCGTTTCGATTGAGGAAATCCGCGCTATGCGGCTCGCGGGTACGCTGGATGTTCCGGAGCCACCAGTGCCGGCATCGCGTCCGAAGAAAAAACCGAAGGCCGAACCACGCTTTCAGAAGCCGCCAGCAT
Source organism: Paraburkholderia susongensis (assembly GCF_900177725.1). Classification (GTDB taxonomy): domain Bacteria; phylum Pseudomonadota; class Gammaproteobacteria; order Burkholderiales; family Burkholderiaceae; genus Paraburkholderia; species Paraburkholderia susongensis. The sequence goes on from NZ_FXAT01000002.1 coordinate 845,262, forward strand.
TGATCGAAGCCGAGAAGGCATCGCGCGACGCGGCTCGTGTGCGCCGGCTGGAAGAAAACGTGCGGCCGGCAAACGACCACGAAGCAGTGGAAGCGATGGCCCATCACGGCATCGCGCTTACCACCAATATGAGCGGTGCGCCCTACGCAAACATCGACAATGCAATAGCAGTGCTGCGAAGGCATCCGCGCTTTGCCAGTCGCATCTGGTACGACACGTTCCACCAGGACATTTTTACTACATGGGACTGTGACGAGCCGCGACCGTGGGCTGACTCTGACCGCGTACGCGTCGCGGCCGTGCTACAGGGCGAGTTCGGGCTGGTGAAGTTCGGCGATGACCTGGTAGAGAAATCCGCCATCGCTGTGGCGCAGGCCGACCAACGCGACGAGTTGCGCGACTGGCTGCAGTCGCTGCGATGGGACGGCACTCCGCGCCTGGGTGACTGGCTGCAGCGCGCGGTCGGTGCGCCTGACGACGAGTATCACAACGCCATCGGGCGAAACTTCATCCTGTCGATGGTGGCTCGCGGGCTTGTGCCTGGCTGCAAGGTGGACACCATGCCGGTATTCGAGGGCTCCCAGGGCGCCGGTAAGTCGAAACTGCTTGGCATCCTTGGCGGAAAGTATTTTTCAGAGTTGTCAGAGGGCATGGACACGAAGGACTTTTTTGTGACCATCCAAGGCACTTGGTTGATCGAGGTAGCTGAGCTTGATGCGTTTCGGAAAACTGAAGTGACGCGTATCAAGCAGGCGCTGTCATCTCGCGAGGACCGCTGCCGACTTCCCTACGCAAAACGCGCCGTCAACCTGCCGCGACGCGTAGTGTTCGCTGGAACGACAAACGAACGCGAATACCTGCGCGACGCGACCGGCGCGCGTCGTTTCTGGCCTCTTGCTGTGGCGAGCATCGACCACGACTGGCTGGAGAGCAACCGCGAACAGCTTTTCGCCGAAGCCGTGGAAGCGTTCAATGCCCGCGCCACCTGGTGGGAAGTTCCGACCGAGGCCGCCAGAGCGCAGACGGATGAACGGCGCGAAACCGACGCATGGGAGGAAACCATTTCTCAATGGTGCATCGGTCGCAGCGAAGTGCTGGTGTCAGAAGTGCTGGCCGGAATAGGGGTTGAGACTGCGCGCCAAGGACGGCCGGAGCAGATGCGCGCCGCCAGAATCCTAGGGCTTATCGGATACGATCGACGGCTGTTACGAAGGTGCGGTAAGCCGACGAGAGTATGGATTCGCGATGATGACGACGACTCCGCACCCATCTAGCCACCAGACCCGCTTCGGCGGGTTTTTTGTTACCACCTATGCATCGATCGTTACCACCTAATGCCGCTAGGTAGTAACGGCTCAAACCCGCGCCAATAAAAGGCTTGCGGATACCGTAACTACCGTAACTACATAGTTTGAGAGATATAAGCGATAGCCCAACTGTGGGATTGAGCAGAGCGCGGGGGATATATAGGAAGTCTATGGTTTCATCGGTTACATCGGTTACGTGGTTACGTGGTTACGCTTCGTCGGTCTCGTAACCAACCACGCTCCACCGCATCCTGGATGCCATTCTGCCGTGTGCCTGGTAGTCCTGATGGATTGTCACTCACGTCCGCGCATCGGGTACGTGCATCGTGTGCGGGGCTCCCACGGGGCTGGATGGATGCGGCAGGCATCAATCCTAAGACAAAAGGTACTCCGCGACGGGGTGGCGCTTGCGGATCGCAATGGTCCGCGACGCATAACCCCTGCGTGCCCCAGAACTCGCCTGCACTTGCACTTTCGCAGCGCACGACCGTGCGCAAAAAGTGGAAAACCCACCAGTGGAAACGGGGGTGCAGTTGCGGGATAGTGCGGGGAAACGGTGTCACGCAGAACCCACAAGAGGAAACGCGACCGATGGCACCGGAAAATAGAACCATCGATAACCCGAGGCTCCACGAACCATGCACGAAAACGAAACGCGCCCGATGGCACACCTGTCCGACGACGAAGTGGCTGCGCAATTGCGAGCGCTCAAGCCGACCACTGGAGGCAGCCGCACTGTGACGCTCAACCCGCTGGCACGCGCCCATGCTGACGTGATGCGCGAGCATCCGGCGATGTACGTGCAAGGCAACGGCGATGCACAGCGACTGATTCCGCTTGGCGGCAATAAAGTCGTGACGCGCATGCAGTTGAACCTGGCCGAATTCGTTTCAAACTCGATCGGCGCCGACAACGTGTATGGCCTGAATAGCGTCGATGCCGGCCAGGTGCATACGATTGATCCGGCGGAAGTGCTGAAGGCGCGCAGCGTGGCGCTGGCGAGCGGCATCAAGCTTGAACTGGCGGCCCCCCGCGACAAGATGGTTATGCCGGACGGCGACCGCACTCGCGGCCTCTACGGAATGTATCAAGACAGCGCGCTGGTCCGACGCCAGCTGCCGGCGACGTTCGCGGATGTCGCCGATGTCGCCGATGGCGCCGCTGCGGCCGTATCGCCGCTGCCGTTCAAAGACGTTTCGTATTCGTGGCCGGAAGCCGCCAGCGCGGCGTTTTCGACCGTCATCACTCGCGCGAAAGACAAGGAAGTCGGCGGCGGCGAATTCCTGTTCGCCACGCTGCTGAACAGCGTTCTGTTCGGCCTGGCGGAATACATCGACCGCACCGTGTTTGCAGCGATGGCTGCGGCGAACCCGGTCCCGTTCACCCACGCACTGGCGGCCACACAGCACCTTCGCATCGCCGACCTGGTGGGCGTCGTCGGTACGGCTGGCACCGGGGCGGGCTACAACGGCGCAGGCGAATTCATCGTGAATCCCGGTATCCGCGCCGACCTGACCGCGCAGACGGCTGGCAGCTACATCTACGCACCGGGAACCATCGTCGCGGCGCTGTGGCCGACCATCGACATTCTGGTGAGCCGCGCTGGAGCGCTGAACGGTGACGTGACGGTGACGTGTTTCGCGTCGGCTCAATGCCCGATTGCGGACCCGGCTGTTATCTGGACGGCGGCTGCAGCAGCATGATGAACCCCCCGTCACGCCGCCGCCGTGCGGTTGAGCCAGTCGAGCGGGCCGCCCCTGTTGGATTGCCCGTGGATGTCGCGGCCGCCATCGCTGGCGCGACAATCGTGGATCGCGGCATCGCAGACATCGAGACTGGAGCGCGCCGCACTGTCGTGATGACGGCTGATGGCCGCAGCGCGTTCGACTACGACCGCGCGAAGGCGGCTTCCTGGCTGCGCAGTCGCTGGCCGCAATTGTCCGCTGAGCATGTAACTGCGGCGTTGGACATGCTGCACGACTGCGTGGTGGCCCGCGCTCACAAACGCGCGTCGGAAGGCGCAGCGCGCAGCAAATCTGCCTGGGCATCGTGGCCGCTTCGACCGGAGTTTTGACAATGGAAACCATGCAAAAAATCTCTTTCAGCCTGCCAACGGGCCTTCTTCGCGCACTTGACGCCGAACGCGAGCGCATCGCCTCTGAAACGTTCGTGCCCGTATCGATGAACAGCGCCCTGCGCAGCGTGCTGACGCGCGCGCTGGTGGTGCCGAAGCAGCAACAAAATGATTTCCAACCGGGCCGCGCGGGTTAATACGCGGATGGCGCTGCTCGCGGCGCGCCAATCCTGAAAGTTCGCGAGCGCGGGAATGGGCGCGCACCGTGATGCTGAAACGCGGCCTTTTTCTTCGCCAGCCTGGGGCCGGAAATGCCAGGTACTACTACACGAAAACATGAATACAAATCACCCGCAGTTTTTCATCCAGCAGTGCGCCGAGGTATGCAAGCGCCTGCAGCGTTCGTTGCACACAATCGGTGAGATGCTGGAAGTCGCGCGGCCGGATTCGGCCATCGTCAGTTCATCGCAGATTCAGCTACGAAAACTCGCTGTCGAACTGGATAACGCGGCCATTCGACTGAATGGCTCGCAACTGACTGATGGCTGCGACGAATGAGAGCCTTGCTCGCGAAACTGTTTTCACTCCGCGCCGAACCGACGCCTGAGCGGGCCAAGCCGAAGCGCAAATACAACGCCAAGCGCCGCCATCCGGCACCGAAGGGCGCACGGCGTATCAATCCCGATCAACCGATCATCGAGCAGGCGCGGGGCAAACGGTGAGTGAAGTTCTCGAACTGGAAGTTTCCGCCGACGTTCTGGCTGCACTTACCGGCATGTCGCGGCGCTGGGTTTTCGACCGCGCGACGGACGGCACCATTGCGCGCATCGGGCGAGGCAAGTTCATGCTGGGCGAGTCTTTGCCTGCGCTGATTGCATTCATGACTCGCGGCGAACTGGGCGAGGAAATCGACCGTGCGCGCCTGCGCAAACTGAACGCAGATGCGGCGCGGGCTGAACACGAATTGGCAGTCACTCGCGGCGAGTATGCGCCGATTGATGTATTCGAGCGTGCACAGTCGAACATGTGCGCCGTGATTCAAGCCAATATGCGCAGCATTCCGCAGCGCGCTGTTATTCAGCTGATAGGCGAGACGAACGAGGCGCTATGGAAGAAGCGAATGCTTGCTGAAATCGATATAGCGCTGACGCAAGCAGGGAATCCCGAAAACTACACCAAGGAAAGCATCACAAATGAGCAATACGAATCCGAAGATTGACGTTAGCCAGTTCTCGAACATGCCCGCTGTTATGGCTGCCGCCCGCGAGGCTGCAAAACACCTTGTGCCGACAGCAGAGGAACAGGCGCAGTACGCCGAGCAGGACAAGCGCGATGCGCTGTCGAATGCGCGCCTGCGGAACGTCGCCGCAGCTTTGGCGCACGAAGCGGCTGACGCGTTGGAACCCGATGCGGGCCAGATGATCGATGACGATACGCGAGAGCGCATCGCTCGTGGCATCGCGTTGGCTCTCTATGAAAACATCGGGCCGTTGCACAACCTGGTAGCGAAGGTGGCCGAATGAGCAAGCAAACGAAGCGCGCAAAACGCGTACTGAAGCGAGCGCAGCGGCTCGAAAATCGCATCGACGTAATCATCGGTGCATCGCTGCAAGAACTCGAAGATTCTGTGTCAGCGGCTGAGCAGCTGGTGCGCGAGCTTGAAATGGATATTGCGGCGATGGAAGCGCAGGACATTCCCCTGGAGGCGCGTCACTGATGGCAAAAAATCAACGCTTGAACTCGGTCATCCAGATCGGTGGAGCGATCTCTCCCACGCTGAAGGGCGCCTTCAACACCATCAACAAAAGCATCGGCGGCGTAGGCAAATCGGTACAGGACCTGGAGCGTCGTCAAAAACTCCTAGGCCGCTCGATTCGTGAATTCGGGCGAGCCGGCCGCAATGTTGACGGCCTGCGCAATTCGTATGCGAAGCTGACGCAGGAACTGGACCGCACGCGACGTGCCCAGGATCGCCTGGCGGCATCCCGCAAGCGCGCAGAAACTATCGTCGGTATTGGCGGCTCTGTCATTCGCGGCGTGGGCGTGGGAGCCGCTGCTGCCGGCCTGGTTGCGCGCCCGCTGGTCGGCGCTGCGATCAATCGCGAAAACGCTGTCACAGTGATCCGCAACTCTGGCGTCTCGAAAGACGAAGCAGACGCAATGGTGAAGGCGGCGCAAGACTCCAAGCAGTTCGGCGTGAGCGTAACCAAGGCCGCCGAAACGGTTTCCGAACTGCGCACGGCACTGGGTGATGCGCACCACGCAATCGAAGCGTTGCCTACGGCGCTGCAGGCGATTTCCGGGCTCAAGCTGTACGACCGCCTGCACCATACGGATATGGCATCGGGCGATTCCGCCTATCAACTCGTGAAGATTGCCGAAGAGCGCGGCGGCGCGACTGACCCGGCTTCGATGCGCCGCAAATCCGATTGGGCGTTCAGGTCGGTGACAGGAAGCAACGGCAAGGTTGGTGTTGGCGACCTGCTGACGGCTGTGCGCGCCGGCAAGGGTGCGGTTCAGGCGATGGATGACGAAGCCCTGTTCGGCGACACTTTTCTCATGCAGTCGATGGGCCCTGATCGATTCGGGACGAGCAGCAGCACTTGGGTCAACGCCTGGATAGGAGGCCACCAGACACACGGCGCGTTCGATCACATGATGCAGTTGGGACTGCTCAACCGCAACGGCGTCAAGTTCGACAAAACCGGCAAGGTAAAAACTGTCTCTCCTGACGCTCTGGTGGACGCAAAGGGTTTCTTGCGCGACCCGCAGAAATGGGTCGATGAGCATTTGATTCCGCTCGCGAAGAAACAGGGCGTTGATCTTAGCGACCCGGCCGCCCTGCTGAAGTTCGCGAACGCGATTGCGTCGAATCCGAACGTTGCAAACATGATCGTTAGCCGGATGCGCTTCGATGCAAACATTTGGAAAGATAGAAGGAACGTTGCCCAAGCGAACGGCATCGACGCGTCAGACCAGGCGAACAGGAACTCCACGGCCGGAAAGATGGACAACGCCCGCGCCCGTCTGGAGGACGCGCAAACGCGTATGGGAACCGTTCTGCTGCCAGCGTTCACGAGCGCGATGGAGAGCGCTGCATCAGCACTGGAGGCGCTGAACAGGTTCGCCGATGAGTCGCCGACGGCGTTCAAGTTTGCTACGGTCGCTTTCGTCGGGCTCACTGGCGCCGTTGCTGCCCTTACCGTGGCTGGCGGCGTGTCGAAGCTGGCGACAATCGGGCTTACTACTGCGATGACCACGCTGGGCGGATCGATGGACACGACAGCGGGAGCAGCTGGGCGAGCGTCAACGGGCCTGATGGGCTTCCTGGGCAAGCTGGGCCTGGTGGGCGTATTGGCAACGGGTGCACTGGCCGCAGCGAAGGCCGCAGGGCTGCCAGACGTTGACGAAAAGAAAGGCATCGCCGACGTGCGCGCAGGCAAGTGGCTGGTGGCGTCTGCGCACATGAACCCGCTGGACTTCGCGCGCGCCACGGCGGCCCGATTCGCAGGCCGATCGAACGACGAGATTGCAACGTCGATGGCGAACGGCGAGAACCCGGCGAACCCCACGCCCAAAGCGCCCCCAATGAAGGCGCCACCGATGGCGACAGCGCGGAGTGCCCCGCCCGTGATCGAGCACACTGTGAACGTTGGCGGCATCACAGTGAACGCCGCGCCGACGCAATCTGTGCATGACCTGGGTGTCGAGGTTATCCGCCAGCTGAACAGGCATACCGCCGTGAAGCAGCGTAGTGCGATGTACGACGGCAGCGACCATTAGCGCGACGAAGGCCGTAAAAGACAAAAGCCCCGCCGATATGGTGGGGCTTTTTGCTTTACTGCACCGTATTTCGCCACGTATGTAGAAGCGTATGTACGGAATTGTTCGCCAGTAAAAGTGCTTACAAAACAGCACCTTACATACCGTACTGGCGGAGAGACGGGGATTCGAACCCCGGATAGGTTATTAACCTATACACGCTTTCCAGGCGTGCGACTTAAACCGCTCATCCATCTCTCCGGCGGGGAGCCGAATTATAGCAAACTTCGCGCCCTACGCTACACCCCCAGCCACTTCCCCGCGCAAACCGCCTAGGGATGCCGAATGTAGTCCACCAGCGCGATCGTATAAGCATCCGGCTTGCGGTCGATCAGGCTCACGCCGATCGCCACCAGAAACCCCGCCGGCACCCCGAACACACCCGAGCTGATCGGCTCGATGCCGAACCAGCGCGCGCCCGTGAAGCCCGTCATCTGCGTGAAGAACGGATACGTCGACACGATGTAGTAGATGCACACGACGAGCCCCGCCACCATGCCCGCCACCGCGCCGAGCCGCGTCGTGCGTTTCCAGAACACGCCGAGCACGAGCACCGGGAACAGGCTCGACGCCGCCAGCGAAAACGCCGCGCCGACCAGAAACAGAATATTGCCGGTATTCAACGACGCCACGTACGACGCAAACAGCGCCACCCCGAGCAGCAGAATCTTCGAGATCGTCACGCGCCGCTGGCTCGACGCACCGGGATCGACCATGTGGTAATACACGTCGTGCGACAGCGCATTCGCGATCGTCAGCAGCAGACCATCCGCGGTCGACAGCGCCGCGGCGAGCGCGCCGGCCGCGATCAGGCCCGACATCACATACGGCAGCCCCGCGATCTCCGGCGCGGCAAGCACGACCATGTCCGGCTGCATCTGGATCTCGCTCCAGCGCACGATACCGTCGCCGTTCGTATCGGCGAGGCTGATGAGGCTCGGCTCGACCTTGCGCCATTGCATGAGCCATTGCGGCAGATCGGCGAAGTGGTGGCCGACGAGATTCGTCAGAATCTCGTACTTGATCAGCACGGCGAGCACAGGCACGGTCAGATAGAACAGCGCGACGAAGAAGAGCGTCCAGCCGACCGAGCGGCGCGCCGACGCGACCGAGGTCGTCGTGTTGTAGCGCGTGAGGATATGCGGCAAGCTCGCCGTGCCGAGCGAGAGGCACAGCAGCAGCGAAAGAAAGTTGCGCGTGTGCGTGCTGCGGTCTTCATCGCCGACAGCGGGAAACGGCTCGTGCATCGGCACCGGCGCGGCCGCGCGCATGAGCATGTCCTCGCGCTGCTGGGTCCAGACGATCTGCGCGGCGGCGGCATCGCGCGGAAACTGCTCGAGCGCTCGTTCGCGTTCCTTGATCTCGCGCAACGGACCATTGTGGCGGCGCAGATCGGCCACTTCCTGCGTGAGCCGCTGCTTCTCGTCGGCGAACGATTGCGGCAGCGTGTCGAGCCGCAACTGCATCAGCGCGGCGCGGCGTCGATAGTCGTCGCGCACGCGCTGTTCGAGCGGCGCGTCGCGCACTTCTTTCTCGAGCCCTTCCATGCGCTCCATCAAACGTCCGTAGTTGAACTGCGGCACCCAGCCGAGGCCGTCCTTGTGCGCGATCATCGATACAGGTATCAGGATGGCGGCGATCAGGATGATGTACTGCGCGACCTGGGTCCACGTGACCGCGCGCATGCCGCCGAGAAACGAGCACACGAGAATGCCCGCGAGTCCGCAGAAAATGCCGACCGCGAAATCGACACCGATAAAACGCGTCGCGATCAAACCCACGCCCTGAATCTGCGCGACCAGATAAACGAACGAGCACAGGATCGCGGCAAGCGCCGCGAGTCCGCGCACCGCGTTGCTCGAAAAACGCGTGCCGAGAAAATCGGGAATCGTGTAGCGCGCGAGCTTGCGCACATACGGCGCGAGCAGGAACGCGACGAGACAGTAGCCGCCCGTCCAACCCATCAGATACGCGAGGCCGTCGTAGCCGGTCGCGTAGATCGAGCCGGCAAGACCGATGAACGACGCGGCCGAAAGCCAGTCGGCCGCGGTCGCCATGCCGTTGAACGCCGACGGCACGCGCCGCCCCGCCACGTAGTATTCGACCAGATCGGAGGTGCGCGACAGCACGCCGATCACCGCATACACCGCGATCGGCACGAACAGGAACACGTAGCCGATCCACACGCCGGGTCCAGTGGTGCGCTCGATACGCCACATCACGTAGACGAAGAGCAGAAAGCCGAGCGTATAGAGCGCGTACGAGCGGATCAGCCGGTGCGTGAGCTTCATCGGCTCAGCGTCCGCGCGCGGCGGGCGCGTTTGCGTCGGCGCTCGCGCCGGCTGTGCTATTGCCCGTGGAATCGGCGTTGGCGCGCTGCTTCGAATCCGCTTCGAGCGCGCGCTGCAACTGGCGGTCGGCGCGCTGCATCAGCACGATATACACGACGATCAGCGCGAGGTAGATCAGGATCGCGCCCTGCGCGCCGAAATAGAACGGCAGCCTGAAGCCGCCTACGCGTATCTGCGCGAGCGTCGGCGCGAGCAGCGGCAGCACGAACGACACGATGAAGCCGAGGGTCATCAGCGCCGCGATCAGCACGAGGTTGAAACGCCAGTACTTGCGATGCGCAAGCGCCATCGCCGCCGAGACCGGTGGCGGTTCGGGCGCGGGGTTCAGCGTGGCGTGGGAGGAAGGGTGTGGCGCGGTCATGCGCCTATGTATCAAAAAGGCATCGGGCAGGCAATCGGGATTGTCCGCGCGACGATGCCGCTCAGGCGGGTTGGCTCGATCTGATTCGCTCGACCCGAAGCCTCTCGAATCAGTGATGAGCGGGTCTGCGCATCGCAACCGGGAGCGTATCGACAACACACTCCCGCCGCTTGCGCAGCCCCGCTCGCGACATCAAAGCCTGCTCAAAGCGACTCGCCGAGCTGATCGAGGATCGCCGGGTTCTCGAGCGTGGACACGTCCTGCGTGATCTCCTCGCCCTTCGCGAGCGAGCGCAGCAGGCGGCGCATGATCTTGCCCGAGCGCGTCTTCGGCAGGTTCTCGCCGAAGCGGATGTCCTTCGGCTTCGCGATCGGACCGATCTCCTTGCCGACCCAGTTGCGCAACTCATTGGCGAGCTTCACGGCTTCGTCGCCGTGCGGACGCGCGCCCTTGAGCACGACGAACGCGCACACGGCCTCGCCGGTCGTCGCATCGGGCCGGCCCACCACCGCAGCCTCGGCGACGAGCGGATTCGCGACCAGCGCCGACTCGATCTCCATCGTGCCGAGCCGGTGGCCCGACACGTTGAGCACGTCGTCGATCCGGCCCATGATCGTGAAGTAGCCGGTCTCCTTGTCGCGCACCGCGCCGTCGCCGGCGAGGTAGAGCCTGCCGCCGAGTTCTTCGGGAAAATAGCTCTTCTTATAGCGGTCCGGATCGCCCCACACGTTGCGCAGCATCGCCGGCCACGGACGCTTGATCACCAGAATACCGCCCTGCCCGTTCGGCACGTCCTGCCCGGTTTCGTCGACGACCGCGGCCATGATGCCCGGCAGCGGCAGCGTGCACGAACCCGGCACGAGCGGCGTCGCGCCCGGCATCGGCGCGATCATGTGGCCGCCGGTCTCGGTTTGCCACCACGTGTCGACGACCGGGCAGCGCCCGCCGCCGACGTTCTCGTAGTACCACACCCACGCTTCCGGATTGATCGGCTCGCCGACCGTGCCGATGATGCGCAGCGTCGACAGGTCGTAGCTCTTCGGATGCACTTTCGCGTCGGCCTCGGAGACTTTGATGAGCGAGCGGATCGCGGTGGGCGCCGTGTAGAACAGCGTGACCTTGTGCTTCGCGATCATCTGCCAGAAGCGTCCGGCGTCCGGATAAGTCGGCACGCCCTCGAACACGACCTGGGTGCCGCCGAGCGTGAGCGGCCCGTACGTGATGTAGCTGTGACCCGTGATCCAGCCGATGTCGGCGGTACACCAGAACACGTCGGCGGGCTTCCAGTCGAAGGTCCACTTGAGCGTCTGCGCGGCCCACAGCAGATAGCCGCCGGTGCTGTGCTGCACGCCCTTCGGCTTGCCGGTCGAGCCCGACGTATAGAGGATGAAGAGCGGATGCTCGGCGTCGACCCACTCGGGCGGGCACTGATCCGATTCGGCCTCGGTGAGTTCGTGCATCCACAGGTCGCGCCCTTCGTTCCAGGCGACCTTGCCGCCGGTGCGGCGGTACACGATCACGCTCGTGACCTTCTCGCAGCCGCCGAGCGTGAGCGCTTCGTCGGCGATGTTCTTCAGCGGCAAGGCCTTGCCGCCGCGCATCTGTTCGTCGGACGTGATGAGCGCAACCGCGCCCACGTCGACGAGCCGCTCGTTGAGCGACTTCGACGAGAAGCCGCCGAACACGACCGAATGCGTCGCGCCGATGCGCGCGCACGCCTGCATCGCGACGATGCCTTCGATCGACATCGGCATATAGATGACGACCGGATCGCCCTTCTTCACGCCGCGTTTTTTCAGCGCGTTCGCAAAGCGCGACACGCGTTGCAGCAGGTCCTGATAAGTGACGTTGGTGACGGTGCCGTCGTCGGCCTCGAACACGATTGCGACACGCTCACCGTTACCGGCCTCGACGTGACGGTCGAGGCTGTTGTACGACGCGTTCAGCTGGCCGTCTTCGAACCACGTGTAGAACGGTGCCTTCGATTCGTCGAGCACCTTCGTGAACGGCTTGTGCCAGCTCAGCGTCTCCTTCGCGAGACGCCCCCAGAAGCCTTCATAATCGCGCTCGGCTTCGGCGGCGAGCGCGCGGTACGCGTCCATGCCGGAAATCGTGGCGCCTTTCGCCGTTTCGGCGGAGGGTGGAAAAACGCGGCTTTCCTGAAGAACCGATTCAATCGCAGACATCGACAACCCCTTGGTGAAGATGAAACGTAAAACCCGTACCGGCGCGCGTGGCGCACCTTATCCTGTTGACGCCGCAACGAACGGCGCTGCCTCCCGCTCTCCCACTCCCGCCGCGCCGCCGAGCGTACCCGTGCGGCAATGCAGCATCGATGCGTGCAGGCAGGCTGGCCGTTCTGCCCGAACTTGCAGGCTCAAAGATAAGCGCTGCAACTTACCGGCCACTTACGCGCCCGGCGTTGAACGACGAGCGAAAACCCTTATACCTTCGACCTGGACCTTCCATGACCTTAGGCGCTCGCCGGACAGCACGCGCGGCGAACACGCGGCCCATCCGGCAATGCGCAGCGATGCTGCGCCACGCGTCATACTGCATTGGCTCATCGAGTCCTGCACACGATGAACACATCGCATATCGCGATCCCATCCGCATGCAACGCTTTCCCGCCGTGCCCAACTGTACCCGAGCGTCGTGCTTTTACGCTGGCTTGCACGGCCTCTTACAATGCTAACTGAACTAGCCGTCCGGATTCCAGCTTGAATCGCGACGGCCTGTTTCTTCACGGCGCCCCGTCCCGCATGCGCCCCTCGGGTCCTGCTCACGTCCGCCTCATGTGCCCTCGCCGGCCTTTCATCTGCCCGCCGCGCGGCAGCCAATTCGACCGACGCTGTACAATAGCGCGCCCGACGCGGGTTTCGCGGCCTTTCGTGGCCGTGTAGCACACCGTCGGCGCCTGGTTTGCGTGCCGGGCGCGCCTTCGAGCCGGATGCTCGAACCGTCTCCCGATCCGCGAGCCTGACTCATGTGCGCCAGCGGCATGCCGTCCGGCGCATTGGTCCGTGTTCCGTCATCCGCGTTTCATCTGCATTTCATCTGACTCTTGCCCATGTCCGCTTCGCGACCCGACTCCACCCGTCAACGCCGCCCGATGCGTCCGCTGCCCGTCATCATTTTCATGAGCCGCTGGCTGCAGGTGCCGCTGTATCTGGGCCTGATCGTCGCGCAGGCGGTCTACGTCGTGCTGTTCCTCAAGGAAGTCTGGCATCTGGTCGCGGAGTCGATGAAGCTCGACGAAACCAACGTCATGCTCGTCGTGCTGAGCCTGATCGACGTGGTCATGATCTCGAACCTGCTCATCATGGTCATCATCGGCGGGTATGAAACGTTCGTGTCGCGCCTGAACCTCGATGGTCATCCGGACGAACCGGAGTGGCTCGATCACGTGAACGCCGGTGTGCTGAAAGTGAAACTGTCGATGGCGCTCATCAGCATTTCGTCCATCCATCTGCTGAAGACCTTCATCAGCCCCGACCAGAACACGACCCACACGATCATGTGGCAGGTGACCATCCACGTGGCGTTCCTTATTTCGGCGCTCGTGATGGCGCTCGTCGACCGCCTCACCACGCACACGCATCCCAAACATTTCGAAGAGTCCGCGGCGCCACTGCACGCCGTGGGCGGCATCAAAGGTTCCACTCCCCTGAAGGCGCAAGACTGACCGCACCGCATCGCGATCCGACAACAAGCGCCACTCCCCACTGAGCTAGCCATGACCGTCATCAAACAGGAAGACCTGATTCAGAGCATTGCTGATTCGCTGCAGTACATCAGCTACTACCATCCGCTCGACTACATCGAAGCCCTCGGCCGCGCCTACGAACTCGAACAGAGCCCGGCCGCGAAAGACGCGATCGCGCAGATTCTCACCAACAGCCGCATGTGCGCCGAAGGCAAGCGCCCGATCTGCCAGGACACCGGCATCGTCACGGTGTTCGTGAAGGTCGGCATGGATGTGCGCTGGGACGGCGCGACGATGAGCGTCACCGACATGATCAACGAAGGCGTGCGCCGCGGTTATCTGAACCCGGACAACGTGCTGCGCGCATCGATCGTGAGCCCGCCCGAAGGCGCGCGCAAGAACACCAAGGACAACACGCCGGCCGTGATCCACTACGAGATCGTGCCGGGCGACAAGGTCGATGTGCAGGTTGCAGCGAAGGGCGGCGGCTCGGAGAACAAGTCGAAGTTCGCGATGCTGAACCCGTCGGATTCGATCGTCGACTGGATTCTGAAGACCGTGCCGACGATGGGCGCGGGCTGGTGCCCGCCGGGCATGCTCGGCATCGGCATCGGCGGCACCGCTGAGAAGGCGATGCTGATGGCGAAGGAATCGCTGATGGACCCGATCGACATTCAAGACGTGATCGCACGCGGCCCGCAGGACTGGATCGAAGAGCTGCGCGTCGAGCTGCATGAGAAGGTCAACGCGCTCGGCATCGGCGCGCAGGGTCTCGGCGGTCTCGCCACCGTGCTCGACGTGAAGATCATGGCCGCGCCGACGCACGCTGCATCGAAGCCGATCGCGATCATCCCGAACTGCGCGGCGACGCGTCACGCGCACTTCACGCTCGACGGCTCGGGCGTCGCGAAACTCGAAGCGCCGTCGCTCGACGCATGGCCGAAGGTGCAGTGGGAACCGGACACGGAAAAGAGCAAGCGCGTCGATCTGAACACGCTGACGCCGGAAGAAGTTGCCGGCTGGAAGCCGGGCCAGACGCTGCTACTGTCGGGCAAGATGTTGACGGGCCGCGACGCCGCGCACAAGCGCATCGCCGACATGCTCGCGAAGGGCGAAAAGCTGCCGGTCGACTTCACGAACCGCGTGATCTACTACGTCGGCCCGGTCGATCCGGTGCGCGACGAAGCCGTCGGCCCGGCAGGCCCGACCACCGCGACGCGCATGGACAAGTTCACCGAGACGATGCTCGCGCAAACCGGCCTCATTTCGATGATCGGCAAGGCCGAGCGCGGCCCGGTCGCGATCGAGGCGATCAAGAAGCACAAGGCCGCGTATCTGATGGCCGTGGGCGGCGCCGCGTACCTCGTGTCGAAGGCGATCCGCAGCGCGAAGGTGCTCGCGTTCGAAGACCTCGGCATGGAAGCGATCTACGAATTCGACGTGCAGGACATGCCGGTCACGGTCGCGGTCGATTCGAACGGCACCTCGGTACACCAGACTGGCCCGAAGGAATGGCAGGCGAAGATCGGCAAGATTCCGGTCGCCACGGCTTAATGATTCGCAGTTAGCGCCACTCAGGCAAGTCGCAAAGCCGGGGCCGCGGTCCCGGTTTTTTATTGCCGCGCGCCATGCGTGTGCAATGCGGCGTGCGAAGGCGGCAACATTGCCTGAAGTTGTGCCGGTTTCCTTGGCTTTTTCAGGTATGGCGTTTATTGTTGTTGGAAATTCAAGGTCTCCACATAAGGAAATAACATGCAAGGCGACAAGAAAGTTCTCGAGTATCTGAACGCGCAGCTCAAGAACGAGCTGACCGCGATCAATCAGTACTTCCTGCACGCGCGGATGTACAAGCACTGGGGCCTCGACAAACTCGGCAAGCATGAATACGACGAGTCGATCGGCGAAATGAAGCATGCCGACATGCTGATCGAGCGCATTTTCATGCTCGACGGTTTGCCGAATCTGCAGGATCTGCACAAGCTGCTGATCGGCGAGGAAACCAAAGAGATCCTCGAATGCGATCTGAAGCTCGAACAGATTTCGCAAAACACCTGCAAGGAAGCAATCGTGTATTGCGAATCAGTCCGCGATTTCATCTCGCGCGAAATCTTCACGAAGATTCTCGACGACACTGAAGAGCATATCGACTGGCTCGAAACCCAACTCGACCTGATCGACAAGGTCGGTATCCAGAACTATCAGCAAAGCGGGATGGGCTCGGTCGAATCCTGATCGAAGCACGCTGAGCTATCCGGCGCGGCGGCGCAAGCGTTCGCTCGTCTGCGAGCGCATCTGCGTTCGAGAAGAACCGCGCCGCACGTTGCGTCACGCACGTTCTCTCTGCCTATGTCTGCACAATCGCAGTCCCCGACGGTCCGGACCTTTACCGCTGGCGCCGCGCCGCAAGCGCCGATCGGCATTTTCGATTCCGGGCTGGGCGGTCTGTCGGTGCTGCGGGCGGTCCGTGCGCAACTGCCTGACGAAGCGATCCTGTATGTCGCCGATTCGCTGTATGCGCCCTATGGCGAGCGCGATGACGATTTCATCGCCGACCGCACGCTCGCCATCGGCGAATGGCTGATGGGGCAAGGCGCGAAAGCGCTGGTGGTCGCGTGCAACACGGCCACTGCGCAGTCGATCGCATTGGTTCGCGAAAAGCTGCCGATTCCGCTGATCGGCGTCGAACCCGGCATCAAACCCGCCGCGCTGCAGTCGAAAAGCCGTGTCGCCGGCGTGCTCGCCACGCAAGCGACGTTGCGCAGCGCCCGCTTTCAGGGGCTGCTCGAGCGCTACGCCGCCGATTGCCGCTTTCTGTGTCAGCCGGGGCATGGGCTCGTGCAGGCGGTCGAGCGCTGCGACGTCGGCTCGGCGGAATTGCGCGCGCTCCTGCGCAGCTATCTCGAGCCGATGCTCGATGCAGGCGCCGACACCCTCGTGCTCGGCTGCACCCACTACCCGTTTCTCGATGCGGCGATCCGCGACATCGTCGGCGACCGGCTCGCGCTGATCGACACGAGCGTGGCGATCGCGCGTCAACTGGAGCGCGTGCTGGCGCAGCACGGCCTGCGCACCGCGCCTGGCGCGGGCGCCCTGCTGCCGCGCTTCTATTCCACCGACGACGGCCTCCACCAGCAACAGCTCGCCGCGAGCCTGCTGCGCATCGAAGCGGCCGTCGAACAGGTGCGAATTCCATCGCGCCGGACGGCCGGGCCGGATTCGCGGGCAGCGTAAGGGGCGGTGGGCCCGCGGGCGCTGGGTTAGCGGGCCTCGGGCCTTTCTGGGTCTGTCCCACGCCTGTCGCCCCCACTCCAGCGCCGCCGCCAGCCATTCCGACGCGCTTTTCCCTCCGACGAAACCCCTCCTAAGATTCTGGTTTTGTTACAAAAAATCATCGATGGCACTTGCCAAACGGACCAAACAAAATGATAATAATTCGCATTAACGTTAGCTATGACGCCTGCCATGATCGTCTGTGTCTGCAAATCCGTTTCCGACCGAACCATCCGCTCCTCGATCGCGGATGGCATCGACTCGTTCGATGAGCTTCAGTTCGAGCTTGGCGTCGCATCCTGCTGCGGCCGGTGCGAGGAATCGGTGCGCGACGTCATGCTGCAAAGCGGCGTTTGCGCGAGCCGCTGCGGCGTTGCCGAGCATCATCATGGGCAAGTCGTGGAAATGGTCGCGGTGACGTTCTACGAGCGCAAGGCAGCCTGATTCCCGCTTTCGGCACACGGCGCGAGCCACACCCGCCACGTTTGTTGCACCATGCTGTTCACGCATTTAATGTAACGTTTAATGCGACGCCAAGGCACCACGTAGTTCGCCGTACGCCTTGATCCCACTGCCGTCAGCAAGCCAGTATTCCTGCCAGCCAGCTACCCCGCTCATCCTGTGAAAGGAGTTCGAGATGGAATTGCTGATTGGTTTCGTGACTACCCTGTTCATTTCGCTGCTGATTTTCCGAACATGACGATGTCCTGTCTGACACGCCGCCCAGGCGGCGTGCTGCCACGCTAACCATGCAGGTCCCGCACCCTGTTTCCGCTGGCGCTCCGCTGGCGTCACCCCCCCGTCAGAATTCGCGCGCGCTGACCGTCACCGCTGTGGTCGCGGCGATTCACGTCGCGTTGCTCGCCGTCATCATGATGCTGCGTCACGAACCCGCGCCGCCCGCGCTGGAATCGCACGTGATGACCGCGGAGTTGCTGCCGCCCGCGCCGACTGCCGCGCCCGTCGCGCTGCAATCGATCGCGCCGCCGCCCAAGCCGACGCCGCCGGTCCATACGAAGCCGAAGGTGCAGCCGAAGCCGGTCCCGACGCCTAAGCCCGCACCCACTCCGTTGCCGCAGGCCGACGCGCCGTCGCCGACGCCCGTCGCGGCGGCCGATCCGACGCCGCCAGCGCCCGCCGAGCCCGCGCAGCCGCCCGTGGCGGCCGCGCCCGCAATCGGCCGGCAGACGATGGAAATCGCCGCGCCGAAGAACGTCTCGCACGTCGAGTGCAACATCGCGCAGCCCGATTACCCGGCACTGTCGAGGCGGCGCGGCGAATCCGGCACCGCGTACGTGCGGTTCGTGGTCGGTTTGACGGGCAAGCTCGAGAGTGTCGAGTTGAAGAAAAGCAGCGGCTTCGATCGCCTCGATGACGCCGCGCTAGCCGCGGTGCGCGCGAGCGCCTGCAAGCCCTATCTCGAGAACGGCCAGCCCGTGCGAGCCGTGTACACCCAGCCTTTCAACTTCAATCTGACCGATTGAAGCAGATTTCAAAAACAGGAATTGCAATGCAAAACTACGGATTGGCGCACGTGTGGGCGCAAGGGGATTTCGTGACGCGCGGCATCGCGCTCGCGCTGCTGATCATGTCGATACTGTCGTGGAGCGTGATCGTCGTCAAAGGCTGGAACGTGATGCGCCTGAAGCGTCTCACGAAGAACGCCGAGCAGGCGTTCTGGCATTCGGACGATCTCGCCGACGGCGTGAAGAAGCTCGGCGCGGGTTCGTCCACGCCGCAGGACAACCCGTTCCTCGCGCTCGCGCTGTCGGGCCAGGAAGCGGCCGATCATCACCATCAAACGCAACCGCATCTGCATGACCGCATGGACGTGTCGGACTGGATCACGCGCTGCCTGAAGGACACCATGGACGAAAGCGTCTCGCGCATGCAGAGCGGTCTCGCGATTCTCGCGTCGATCGGCAGCACGGCGCCGTTCGTCGGTCTGTTCGGCACGGTGTGGGGCATCTATCACGCGTTGCTCGCGATCGGCGCGAGCGGCCAGTCGTCGATCGACCAGGTCGCCGGCCCGGTCGGCGAAGCGCTCATCATGACCGCGTTCGGTCTGTTCGTCGCGATTCCGGCGGTGCTCGGCTATAACGCGCTCACGCGCGCCAACAAGGCGATCGTCGCGAAGCTCTCCCGCTTCGCGCACGGCCTGCATGCGTTCTTCGTGACGGGCGCGCGCCTGTCGTCGACGCGGCGCGACGGCCTGCGTCTCGCGGCCCGCGCCAACTGATCGACGAGGCATTCCGATGGCAATGAGCCCTTTCGCCGGAGACGATGACGACGGCCTGATGAACGAAATCAACATGACGCCGCTCGTCGACGTGATGTTGGTTCTCCTGATCGTCTTCATGGTGACGATTCCGGTGATCCGTCATGCGGTCAAGATCGATCTGCCGCACGCAAGCAGTCAGAAGGAAGATACGAAACCCGCGCAGGTGACGGTGTCGATCGACGCGGACGGCAACGTTCTGTGGGACGACGCGAAGGTCGACGACGCGGCGCTCGCCGCGAAGATCGCGACGGCCGCACAGGCGAGCCCGCAGCCGGAGCTGCATCTCGATGCCGACCGCAAGGTGCCTTACGAGAAAGTCGCGCAGGTGATGTCGGCGGCGCAGGCCGGCGGCCTCACGAAGATCGGCTTCGTCACGCAACCGAAGACGAAGTAACCCGGACGACGTAACGTAGCGCGCAGCGGCGCAGCGGCGCCACATCGAAGCGGAAACGCAAAAAAGCCCTTTAAACAGGGACTAAAAAGTAAAAGGCCTTCATCGTCGGATGAAGGCCTTTTTTTGTGCGCGCTCGGCGCCTTCGGGCGGCGGGATCACTTGCCATCGGCCGAAGACTGATAGCTCGAATCACCGCATGCGACAGCCGTGGTCGACACGGACAGCGCGGTCAGCCCTATCAGGCCCGCTATGATAGCGGCCATGAGTTTTCGCATAAGAGACTCCTTAGCGAAGGGATTTCACTATAGGCTCCCGCGCGCGCGCATTCAAGCAAACGGCCATTGAAAGTACCGATGACAGGCCACGCTTAAATGCTAAAAACGATTTGCGGTGCGTGATGCAGGTGGTGCGCGCGCCATGCGCGCCTTATGTGGCAACAGCGGAGGCAACAGCAGAAGCAGCGGCGCGAGACGGCGGCTGCGCCGCTTTTTCGCCGCTCACCGGACACTCGCGCATGATGTGCTTGCCCTCGTCCGGGTCGAGCATCTCGACCAGATAATCGACGAACGCCCGTACGGCCGGCACCATCCCCTGACGCGACACGAACACCGCGTACAACTGCGGTGTCGGAAAACTCCAGCCCGGCATCACCGGCGACAACTGCCCCGTTCTCAATGCGGCCCCGTACATCATCTCCGGCAGCGCGGCGATGCCGACACCGGCGAGCACCGCTTCGCGGATCGTCATCAGATCGGCGGTCACGAGGCGCGGCTCGTGTTCGTGCGCGTGACGCGTGCCGTCGGGCGAGATCAGGTTGTAGACATGGCGGCCGTCGCTCGTCGGCACGTCGAGCGTTTCGAAGCGGCTCAGATCGGCCGGCGTCAGCGGCGGCGCATTCTGCTGCAAAAGGCTCGGCGCGCCCACCAGCATCTGCTGCGTGCGCCACAGCGGCCGCACGACGATGTTGGCATTTTCGGGCGGATCGGAACGCACGCGCAGCGCGATGTCGATCGAATCCTCGAACAGATCGACCACGCGGTTCGTCACCCGCATGACCACGCGCACCTCGGGATAGCGATGCATGAATTCCGGCAGGATCGTCGAGAGGATGGTCTGCGAGATCGTGACCGGCACGCTCACGCGCACGGTGCCGCGCGGCGACGAGCGCAGTTGCTGCACCACGTTGACGGCCGCCTGCGCCTCGCTCAGCATCGCCTGACAGTGCTGGTAGAACAGTTGCCCGGCTTCGGTCAGCGCGAGCTTGCGCGTGGAACGCTGCAAAAGCCGCACGCCGAGCGACGCTTCCAGCTCCGTGAGCCGGCGCGACAGACGCGACTTCGAGATGCCCAGCACGCGCTCTGCGGCGGAAAATCCGCCATGTTCGACGACCTGCGAGAAGTACATCAGGTCATTCAGGTTGTGTGAATCGATCTTCATCTCATCGTTCCATTAACAGAACAATCCATTGCTCGAAGGCGGCTGGCACCGGCAAAAACGGTCCCTATAATAGCTCCATGTTTCAAAAATAACGCTATTCCCCATTTTTCAAGGTGATATTGATGAGCACGCCACGCACGATCGAACGCACGTTTCCCGCTGTTCGCACGACTGAAGGCGGTGGATTTATCGTCCATCGCCCGTTTCCGACGCGTCTGCTGATGGACTTCGATCCGTTCCTGCTGCTCGACGAAATGGGGCCGGTCGACTATGCGCCGGGCGAGGCCAAGGGCGCTCCCGATCATCCGCACCGCGGCTTCGAAACGGTGACGTATGCGCTCGAAGGTGAGTTCGGCCACAAGGACTCGGCGGGCCACTCCGGCACGCTGCGCGCCGGCGACGTGCAATGGATGACCGCGGGTGCGGGCGTCGTGCACAGCGAAATGCCGGACCCGGCGTTCGTGCGTACGGGCGGGCGCGTGCACGGCCTGCAACTGTGGGTGAACCTGCCGCGCCGCGACAAGATGATCGCGCCGCGCTACCAGGAAATCCCGTCGGCGAGCATTCCGGTCGCGACGTCCGCGGACGGCAAGGTGCGCGTGAAGGTGATCGCCGGCGAAGCGCTCGGCGTGAAGGCCGCGATCGAAACGCGCACGCCGATCCTGTATCAGCATTTCTCGCTGCAACCGGGCGCGACGATCCGCCAGCCGGTGCCGGCCGACTATCGCGTATTCGCATATGGCCTGTCCGGCAAGGGCATTTACGGCGAAGGCGAGGCGCGCCGGGAGATCGGCGCGCAGACGATGGTCGTGTTCGGAAACGACGGCGACGCGGTCACGCTCAGCGCCGGCGACGAGCCGCTCGAGGTGCTGCTGCTCGGCGGCGTGCCGCTGAAGGAGCCGGTGGTGCGCTACGGCCCGTTCGTGATGAACACCGAGGACGAGATCCGCCAGGCGGTGATCGACTACCAGGCCGGACGGATGGGCGAGATCGCCCACTGAAGCGCTGACGGCAATGATTCGCCTCGCCTGACGCGCGAGATACCCCGCTCGCCGGAGTATCTCGACGGGCCCATGGCGCGAACGCCGGTAAATTCGGTCACAATAGCGGCTCATGTCGCGCGGCGTTTTATCGCAATGAGTCCCGGCGCGCGGCGCTTTTTCCGTCCCTGCAAAGGAGCGCGCATGGCAGAGTCCACCGTCACCGCCCACATCGGCGCGACGAATTTCCAGGTCATTCTCGACGACGGCAAGCACACGTGGCTGGCCGACGAACCCGAATCGGTCGGCGGCGGCGACCGCAGCCCGACGCCCGTCTCGCTGCTGCTGTCGAGCCTCGGCGCCTGCACGTCGATCACGCTGAAGATGTACGCGCAGCGCAAGGAATGGCCGCTCGCGGGCGTGCGCGTGAAGCTGTCGATGGAAACCGGCGACGCGGGCTCGACCATCGAGCGCCAGATCGTGCTCGAAGGCGAGCTGTCCGGCGAACAGCGGGAACGGCTCTTGCAAATCGCCAATGGGTGTCCGGTTCACAAGATCCTCACGCATGCCATCTCGATCCGCTCCACCCTCGCCGTCGCGTAACGGACGTTCGGCCGACGTGCCCGCGCTGAGCCGGCTGCGGGTATCGCAACGTTTTCATAGGACGCAGTCGTCTTGAATTTCGAACACCTCATCCAGATCAACGACCCGTTGAATCCCTTCGTCGAATCGATGACCCGCGAGCAGTTGTGGGAAGGGCTCGTGCTGCGCGCCGAGCAGCCGCAACTGTTCGTGATGGGCCTCGACAGTTGCACGATTCTGTCGCGCGAAGGCAATGTCCTCGAGCGCGAGCTGCACTACGGTCAGGCGACCGTGCGCGACCGCGTCACGCTCGAGGACAGCCAGAGCGTGCGCTATGACATCCTGCCGACCGCGGAGCACGTCGGCGGCTCGCTCACGATGACGATCGAGCAACCCGACGAATTGCAACTCTTCCTGCGCTTCGAGTATGCGACCACGCTGCCCGTCTCGACCGATCAGGACGCCGTGCAGACGCAGGAGATCGTCAAGTCGGCGTATCGCGAGAACGACATCGACACGGTGCGGCTGATCCGCCAATACGTGGCGGGCAAGCAGGCGCCGGGACCGTTGCATTGAATGATGCGCGGGCGCTCTGCCCGCGCTGCGCGGGGCCGCGATCAGGTTGGCCCCCATCGTTGTATTGCCGCTTGTTCCTCCATCTATCGAAAGTCAAATCCGATGAATTTCCTAATCTTGTAAATAGGAATAGTTATCATTTAGAATCAATCCATCGAATCGACACACAAGCTACAACAAATGACCGATCTCAACCGCTCCTCCACGCTCAGCCTGCGCCGCCCGGCGGCCGCGCTGACCAGCCGCCCGAAATCGTCGACGGCTAGCGCACCGGCCGCGAAACCCGCCGCGGAGCGCACGAACGGTCCGGGCGAGACGTCGGAACGGGTCGTACGCAGCGACGCGCTGCTGCAAGGCCATAGTCACATCAGCATCGTCCATAACGGCGAAACCTACCAGTTGCGCGCCACGCGCCTGGGCAAGCTGATCCTGACGAAGTAAGAGTGGTAAGTACCGGGTATTGTGGGGACCACCTCCCAGAGAGGTGTTAGGCATTAGCCAGCCACGACGGCTTGCACGCGAGAACTAGACCCCTTCGTGCAGACACCAAGCCAGCCGTCGCAGCAAGCCAGGCCATTTTTTTGGTTCTCACCGGAAAGCAGATGCGCGAAACGCCGCGTATCGCTGAATGCGGAAAATGAAAAAGCCGTGGGATGGCAACATCCCACGGCTTTCTGTTTTCTGCGTTGTTTTTTGCTTTGGTTTTCCGCCCGGTTTTCCGTGCAGTCTCTGACTCGCGTCACGCCACTACTTCGACGCCCAGCCCCAGAACATCAGCCACCACGCACTATTCACCACGGCCAGCGCCGCGACGAACCACAGCATCGCCAGCGCGCGCGGCACGAAACGCTCGCTATAGCGGCGCGTGACGAGCCATGCGAGCCATGCGCTCCACAGGCTCGAAATCGCGAGAATCGCGATGCGCAGATCCGACGCCCACCACAGCGACACATGCTCGGCGCGCAGCAGCGACAGCGTCGTCGCGGAGAGTCCAAGGAACACGCCCGCGCCGGCAATCGGAATCAGCCCCTGCGTCAGATGATGCAGCCGCGTCGCGTCGAAGCGCCCGAGCATGCGCGTCGCGCCCATCAGCAACAGCAGCAGCGCGGTGCCGTACACGAGCGCCGTCGCGAGGATGTAGCCGATCAGCAGCGAGCCGTCGAGCCACGAGAACACGTCGTTCTGCTCGGGATAATGCGTGAACAGGAACCACGGCGCGTTGGTGTCGAGCGGCCACGTGATGTCGTGATCGACGAGCCACGTCGCGGCAAACATCTTCAGGTCGATGAACCAGCGCGACGCGGTCCAGTGAAACGCGCCGATCGCGATGCCGAGCAGGCCGTACAGAATCAGCGCGGTATCCCACGGGTTCGCCTTCTTGTCACCCAGCTGCACCACTTCCGACGACGGCTTGCGCCACGTCAGCGCAATCGCGTCGCGGTGTCCGCTGCAGCGGCCGCACATATGGCAGTCCGCCGCGCCCTTCATGTTGCGCAACGGCACGAGCGGCGCGCAGTTGATCGGAATCACGCGATGCCCGTGCTCGCCGTTCTTGTACGAATGGCGCCACGCGTCTTCGTCGACCTTGTAGTGGAACGGCGCGAGGCGCGCCAGAAGCGAAAAAACCCCGTTGACAGGGCACAGGTATTTGCACCAGACGCGCTTCTCGCGTCCGTATAGCAGGCCGATGACGATCGCCGCGAAGGTCGAGCCGCCCAGCACCAGCAGCACCGCTTTCGGATACTGGTAGACGCTCACCATCTGGCCGTAGATCGTCGTGATGCCGAACGCGACGAACGGCCAGCCGCCCCAGCGCATCCAGCGCGGAATCGCGCGGCCGCGGCCGAACTTGCTCGCGAATTCGGCGAGCGCGCCTTCCGGGCACAGCACGCCGCACCAGACCCGCCCGAGCATCACCATCGACAGCAGCACGAACGGCCACCAGATGCCCCAGAACACGAACTGCGCGGCAAGCGTCAGGTTGTTCCACAGATGCGCGGTGTCGTCGGGCAGCGGCATCAGCGCGGGCACGAGGATGAGGAACGCGTACACCGCGACCACGACCCACTGAATGCCGCGGATCACCGCGCCGTGACGCTGCATCCACTGGCCGGCCGCCGCGAGGCGGCCCGGCCGGGGGGCCATCACGCTGCTCATGCTGCGCGTCCTGCCGCCTGCTGCGCCGGCTTGCGGTTTTTACGGTTTGCGCGGCGCACGAGCAGATAGACGACCGCCCAGTACACTGCGTAAGCGATCAGGTTCATCAGCGCCGGGTGAGCGCGATAGCCGGTCAGCGTCGCGACGAGCGAGCCGAAGGTGCTCGAGTCGTCGAGAATCGCCGACGAATTCCACATCTGGTCGACGAGCGTCGGCAGGATTTCCTTGTCGATCAGCTTGTCGACGCCGGTCTGGAACAGGCCCGCGCCGAGGAACAGCAGCATGATTTCGGTGACGCGGAAAAAGAGCCGCCACGAGAAGAACTTGCCGCCGAGCTGCAGCACATAGAAGGTCAGGAACGCGAGCGCGAGGCCGAGCGCGACCGCGAGCATCTGGCTGCCGTCGACGTGACCCGACTGGCCGAAGCCGAGGCCATACAGAAAGATCACCGTCTCGCTGCCCTCACGGGCGATCGCCAATGCAACCAGCACCGCGACGCCCCACCAGTTCGAATCGCGCTGGCTCTTTTGCAGCGACTGCTCCATCTCGCGCTTCAAGGTGCGGCCGTGCTGCTTCATCCACAGCACCATCTGCACGATCAGCACACAGGCGATCAGCACCATCGCGGTCTGGAAGTAATCCTGCGCGTCACCGGAAAGCACTTCGGTGAAACCGACGAGCGCCGCGCCGAGCGCGACCGCCGCGATCACGCCGGCCGCCACGCCGCCCCACAGGTACGGCAAGCCGCGGCGCGCGTCGTCGTCACCATTTTTCAACCACGCGTACAGGATGCCGACGACCAGCAGCGCCTCGACACTTTCCCGCCACACGACGAACAGAATCTGCCCCATTCAAACTCTCCCTTCGATCCTTCTACTGCCTGACTGCCTCGCCTGAACCCGGGCGCTCGTTGCACGCGGCGCGCTCACGTTCGAGGCCACGGCTTACTTCGCGACGATCACGCCCTGCGCCTGCTGGTGAAAGTCGTCGAAAAACTTGTATTCGCCCGGCTCGAGCGGCGCAATCACGACGAACGAATCGGCGCCCGGCGCCAGCACCTTCTCCTTGCGCAACTGCACGCTTTCGAATTCGGCCGCGCCTTTGCCCGTGTTGCGCACTTCGATCTTGATACGCTGCCCCGCCGGCACTTCGATGCGGGCCGGGTTCAGCTTGCCGTCGTTCATTTCGAGCTTGAAGGTCGGCAGGTCGGCTGCGTGAGCCGCGCCCGCCAGCCAGAATGTGGCGGCAAGCATCGCGATCTTTCGATTAATTCCCATTAGCCTGTCCGGAAAACGCGACGCGCCGACGTTGTATATGACACTGAACGTCCGCGCGCCGTCTGCTGCATTCACTGATGCGTCCATCGGCCGCCGCCCGCCGATCGCTTCACCGTTCAGACGCGGCGCGCGGCGCAACTCGCGGCACAACGCGCACCGATCAATAACCGCCCTTCTTGCCGATACCAGCGAAGGTGAAGTCGTACTCGAGCGTGAACGGCTTGAACCACGGACCCACGCCGGTTTCCTTGTCGACGTGGCGGCCGAACGCCATGTGGCCCGTTTGCATCGGCGGTTCGACGATCAGCTTCAGGTGATACTTGCCCGGACCTTGCAGCTTGACGTTATCGCCGTAGTGCGGACCGTCGTTCGCGACCATCGCCATCAGATCGCCCTTGAGCGGCTGGTTCGAACCGGCCTTCGTCAGTTCGTAGTGCACCTGCAGATACGGCATCCAGTCGCCCTCGGCGAAACCGGTCGGATTGTTCTTGACTGCGTGGATGTCGGCTTCGAGGTGGATGTCCGAATCCGAGGCCTTGCGCATCATGCCTTCGGGTTCCATCGTGATCGGCTGCAGGTAGACCGCGCCGATTTCCATGCCGCCCTGGATCTGCTGCTTGCCGATCGGGTATTCGGCGGCCGAAGCCGAGAAAGCCGCGACGGCGGCCACCGCGGCAGCGCCACCACGCACAAATGAAGAAATCCGCATTGAAACTCCTTGTTTTTATCAGACCGGGATCGAATCCATTGGCATTGGAACAGTGCACGGCGTAAGCAAGATGCAAATCCAAATGCGAACCATTCTCAATATTGGTCGAGTTTATCATTGATCGCCAGGGAGAACAAACACGGACGCACGCCAGGCCTTGTGCCGTCAGGGTCTTAAGGCTCGCTTAAGGAAGACGGTGATGGGTGAGGAAGAATGGGGGCAAATCCAGGGGGGCGATGACGGGTTGGGCGCGCTGCCGGTGGGGCGGGCTCAGGTGCTGATCGAGGTGCCGATCGAGGGGTCGCTTGCAGTGCCGACTCCGAGGCCAATCCGCAACGGATGCGGACGGAAGTCCGTGCGTTGGCGCAATGAACAGGGCGCGGCGTACAGCCGCACCCCCGGGTAAAAAACCCGTTATTCGACGCCGGACACGTGATCGCCGACATTCGCTCCGAACACGCGCTGGCGCAGCAACGCCAACTGGTCGCGGGTCTGCGCGGCCTTTTCGAACTCGAGATTCTTCGCGTGCTCCATCATCTGCTTTTCGAGGCGCTTGATCTCCTTGGCGAGCTGCTTCTCCGACATGTCCTCGAATTTCGCGCGCGTCTGCTGCTCCTTCAATTCGGCGCGCGCCTCGTCGACGTTGTACACGCCGTCGATGATGTCGCGAATCCGCTTGACCACGCCGCGCGGCGTAATGCCGTTCGCGACGTTGAACGCGATCTGTTTCGCGCGGCGCCGCTCGGTTTCGCCGATCGCGCGACGCATCGAGTCCGTGACGTTGTCCGCGTACAGAATCGCCTTGCCGTTCACGTTACGCGCCGCCCGGCCGATGGTCTGGATCAGCGAGCGCTCGGCGCGCAGGAAGCCTTCCTTGTCCGCGTCGAGAATCGCGACCAATGACACCTCCGGAATATCGAGCCCTTCGCGCAGCAGGTTGATCCCGACCAGCACGTCGAACGCCCCGAGCCGCAAATCACGGATGATCTCGACGCGCTCCACCGTATCGATGTCGCTGTGCAGATAGCGCACCTTGACGCCGTGATCCGCCAGAAACTCGGTCAGCTGCTCGGCCATCCGCTTGGTCAGCACCGTGACCAGCACGCGGTCGCCGGCCTTGACGCGCTCGTTGATCTCGCCGAGCACGTCGTCGACCTGGCTGCGCGCCGGCCGCACCTCGATCTCGGGGTCGACGAGGCCGGTCGGACGCACGAGCTGTTCGGCAACCTGCCCCGCGGTCTTCTTTTCATAGTCGGCGGGCGTCGCCGACACGAACACGACCTGACGCATCTTGCGCTCGAATTCGTTGAACTTGAGCGGCCGGTTGTCGAGCGCGGAAGGCAGCCGGAAACCGTAATCGACGAGATTTTCCTTGCGCGCGCGGTCGCCGTTGTACATGCCGTTCAACTGGCCGATCAGCACGTGCGACTCGTCGAGCATCATGATCGCGTCGGGCGGCAGGTAATCGACGAGCGTCGGCGGCGGCTCGCCGGGCGCGGCGCCCGAAAAGTGCCGCGAGTAGTTCTCGATACCCTTGCAGAAACCGAGCTCCTGCAGCATTTCGAGGTCGAAGCGGGTGCGCTGCTCGAGCCGCTGCGCCTCGACGAGCTTGCCCTCGCCATAGAAGAATTCGAGCCGCTCGCGCAGCTCGCTCTTGATCGTATCGACCGCGCGCAGCACGGTATCGCGCGGCGTCACATAGTGCGACGACGGATACACAGTGAAGCGCGGAATTTTCTGCCGCACGCGGCCGGTGAGCGGATCGAACAGTTGCAGCGTGTCGACTTCGTCGTCGAACAGCTCGACACGCACCGCCATCTCGGCGTGCTCGGCCGGGAAAATGTCGATCGTGTCGCCGCGCACACGGAACGAGCCGCGCTGGAAGTCGGCTTCGTTGCGGCTGTACTGCATCGCGATCAGCCGCGCGATGACGTCGCGCTGGCCGAGCTTGTCGCCGGTGCGCAGCGTCAGAATCATCTGGTGATATTCGGACGGGTTGCCGATACCGTAAATCGCCGACACCGTCGCGACGATCACGACGTCACGCCGTTCCATCAGGCTCTTGGTGGCCGACAGCCGCATCTGCTCGATATGCTCGTTGATCGACGAGTCCTTCTCGATGAACAGGTCGCGCTGCGGCACGTACGCTTCCGGCTGGTAGTAGTCGTAGTACGAGACGAAGTACTCGACCGCGTTGCGCGGAAAAAACTCGCGGAACTCCGAATAAAGCTGCGCGGCGAGCGTCTTGTTCGGCGCGAACACGATCGCCGGGCGGCCGAGCCGCGCGATCGTGTTCGCCATCGTGAAGGTCTTGCCGGAGCCGGTTACGCCGAGCAGCGTCTGGAATGCGAGCCCGTCTTCGACGCCTTCGACGAGCGTGTCGATGGCCGTGGGCTGGTCGCCGGCTGGCGGATACGGCTGGTAAAGCCTGAACGGCGAGTCTTCGAACGTGGCGAATTTCGATTCGTCGAGCGTGTCTTCGGCTTCAGTCAGATGGTGTTCGGACATGGGAGACGGCACCGGGCCTTGGGCAAAGAATCATTCTAACGGGTTGCGGGAGTCACCGATCGAGCGGGGTTGCGTAGGATTGGCGTGGGGCGTTGCAGGCAGACGCCGGTTGTATTCTGCGCCCGTGCTCGCTGTGGCAAGCGCGGCGAGCCGCGACGCCGCCTGCGCCCTGGACCGGCTCGCGTCTTCGGCAAACCTGAGCCCGCGCGCTGAGTCCGAGCGAATTCCTTGCTGCGAAATGCCCCCGGAGTGCCTGTTTTTCGAGCAAATAATTGCGCTTCGCCCGTCTTGTCGCCCAAAAAACGCGCCCGGATTCGTTACAATGCGAAGTTGCGCTCGCTCGCCGCTGCCCGTAGGCCGTCCCCGTTTTTGCGTTTCGCCGGACTCCCGCCAAACGCCCGAAACGCCGCCGACGCCCAAGGCCGGAGCCGCCCGCGACGCCGCCCTCTTTTCACTACTGCTGCCCATCCACCATGTCTCTGTTCTCCGCCGTCGAACTTGCTCCCCGCGACCCGATCCTGGGCCTGAACGAAGCCTTCAATGCCGATACGCGCGCCACCAAGGTCAACCTCGGCGTTGGCGTGTACTTCAATGAAGAAGGCAAGATTCCGCTGCTGCGCGCCGTGCGCGATGCGGAAAAGGCCCGCGTCGAAGCCGCGCTGCCGCGTGGCTATCTGCCGATCGAAGGTATCGCCGCTTACGACGCCTCCGTGCAAAAGCTGCTGCTCGGCAACGACTCGCCGCTGATCGCAGCGGGCCGCGTCGTCACGGCGCAGGCGCTGGGCGGCACGGGCGCGCTGAAAATCGGCGCGGATTTCCTCAAGCGCGTGAATCCGAACAGCAAGGTCGCGATCAGCGATCCGAGCTGGGAAAACCATCGCGCGCTGTTCGAAGGCGCGGGCTTCGTCGTCGAGTCGTACCCGTACTATGACGCGCAGACGCACGGCGTGAACTTCGACGGCATGCTGAGCGCGCTGAATGGCTACGCCGCGGGCACCGTCGTCGTGCTGCACGCGTGCTGCCACAACCCGACCGGCGTCGACCTCACGGCCGGCCAGTGGAAGCAGGTGGTCGAAGTCGTCAAGGCGCGCAACCTCGTGCCGTTCCTCGACATCGCCTACCAGGGCTTCGGCGACAACATCGACGCAGACGCAGCGGCCGTGCGCCTCTTCGCGGCAGCGGAACTGAACGTGTTCGTATCGTCGTCGTTCTCGAAGTCGTTCTCGCTGTACGGCGAACGCGTCGGCGCACTGTCGATCATCACGGCGAACCAGGAAGAATCGGCTCGCGTGCTGTCGCAACTGAAGCGCGTGATCCGCACGAACTACTCGAACCCGCCGACGCACGGCGGCTCGGTGGTCGCCGCAGTGCTCGCGTCGCCGGAACTGCGCGCCACATGGGAAACCGAACTGGGCGAAATGCGCGACCGCATCCGCGCGATGCGCAACGGCCTCGTCGAACGTCTGAAGGCCAGCGGCGTCGACCGCGACTTCAGCTTCGTGAACGCACAGCGCGGCATGTTCTCGTACTCGGGTCTGACGGCGCCGCAAGTGGACCGTCTGCGCGAAGAGTTCGGCATCTATGCGGTGAGCACGGGCCGCATCTGCGTGGCTGCGCTCAATACGCGCAACCTCGACGTGGTCGCGAACGCGATTGCTCACGTGCTGAAGTAAGGCATTGCGCGGCGCGAGCGTTGGCCGCGCTGTACCGCAACCGCCAGTGAAAACGGCGCCCTTCCCAGAAAGGCGCCGTTTTTTATTGCCCGATCGCTCGGCCGTATCGAAGAGGCCTGGGTTCTTTCGAGAGAGCTCGATGAAAACTCAGTGAGAGCCCAACGCGAACCCAGCGCAAACTCAGCCGTAAGCTCAGCGCGAATCCCGATGAATGTCGTGCGTCACGAACCCCGCTTCGTTGTTCGGCAGGTCGAGCCAGTCGGGTTGCTCGAGCGAGCGGCGAATATCTTCGAGACCGCTTTGCCAGTGCTCGCGCATGGTCGACAGGCCGAACTGGAAGTCCTTGTAATGCCCCTCGTACTCCTTGTGCCGGTAGATCAGGTGGATCACGTTGTAGCGCTTCGAGCACGATAGATCTTCGGCCAGCTTGCACCACGGGTCGTCGCGCTGCTCGACGGGCACACGGTCCAGCACCTCGCGCAGCACGTGCCGGAAACGCTGCGCGCGCTGCAGCATGTCGGTCACGAGACGCGTGCGGCTCGAATACTGGATGTCTTTCATGCGCCCCTGAACGTCGGTGATGTTATCCGGCACCGGCCCGATCGCGCTCCACAAATCGACCTGAAATGCGAGCGTGTCGCGGCGCGGCGTGGATTGGACCACCTCGTAGAGCGGCGTATTCGACATCAGACCGCCGTCCCAATAGTACTGACCGTCGATCTCGACTGCCGCGAAACCCGGCGGCAAGGCGCCCGACGCCATGAAATGCTCGGGCCTCAGTGTCGTATGCGTGTTGTCGAAGTACGCGAAATTGCCCGTGCCGCAATTGACCGCGCCCACCGACACACGTATCTCGCCCGAATTGATGCGGTCGAAATCGCACAGTGTCTCGAGCGTGGCCTTCAGCGGCGTGGTGTCGTAGTAGCTAGCCATTTGCGGCGGCCCGGACACCGTAGGCAACGGCGGCGGAAAACGCGGCACGAAAAAGCCACGCTGCCCTTCGACGATCGCGCTCATCGCCTGCGCCGCCGTAAACGCTTTGCGCACGGCCTCGCTGGAATTGAACAGCGCGTGCTCGACGAAAGTCGGCAACGGTGGTCCGAACGCCGGCTGGCAGATCGTCTCCCAGAATTGCAGCAGCCGCTCGACACGCTTTTCCGGCGGATTACCGGCAATGATCGCCGTATTCAACGCGCCAATCGAAATGCCCGCCAGCCAGTTCGGCTCGATACCGGCTTCGTAAAGCCCCTGAAAGACGCCGGCCTGATAGGCACCCAGCGCGCCGCCGCCTTGCAGCATCAGCGCGACGGTTTCGTAGTTGGGCAACTGGAGATGCCGGCGCGGTTGGGCGGCGGCCGCGGGACCGGCGCCCTCCCCGTCGCCGGACACGCCCACGCGCGCCCGCTTGAGATTGCGTTGCGCCATGGGTGGCTCCTTATTGCATGTACCAGCCGTGGCTCACCACGAAGGACTGACCGGTCAGCGCGGCCGTCGGGAAAGTGGACAGGAACAGCACCGTCTGCGCAACGTCTTCCACCGTGGTGAAAATACCGTCGACCGTGCCGCCCAGCATCACGCGCTTGATCACGTCTTCCTCGCTGATACCGAGTTCCTTCGCCTGCTCGGGAATCTGCTTGTCGACGAGCGGCGTGCGCACGAAGCCTGGACACACCACATGCGAGCGCACGTTGTGCTTCGCGCCTTCCTTCGCGAGCACGCGCGCGAGGCCGAGCAGCGCGTGCTTGGCCGTCACGTAAGCGGATTTCAGCGGCGAGGCTTCATGCGAATGGACCGAGCCCATGTAGATCACGATGCCGCCGCGATCGTCCTTGTACATGTGCTTGAGTGCGGCCTTGGTGGTCAGGAATGCGCCATCCACGTGGATTGCCTGCATCTTCTTCCAGTCTGAAAACGAATAGTTTTCGATCGGATTGACGATCTGGATGCCGGCATTCGAAATGAGAATGTCGACCGAGCCCAGCTCCGCCGCGACCTTGTCGATACCCTGGTTGACCGCGTCTTCATTCGTGACGTCCATCGCCACACCGATCGCCTTGCCGCCGCCTTTCCTGATTTCTTCAGCCACGGCGTTCGCGCCGTCCTGGTTCAGGTCGGCGATCGCGACCGCCGCGCCCGCCGCGGAAAGCGTCAACGCGATCTGCTTGCCGATGCCGCTTGCGGCACCCGTAACCACGGCGACCTTGCCGTTCAGATTCGTGTTCAGAGACGACATCCAGAACCTCCATGCAGTTGATGAGCAATGAGACCACAGGGCCGCAGGCGGCGTGAAGTCAGCCAAACGGCATAGACCGTTCGGCCGATGCTGCATTGCGGCCAACCCTGCTATTGTGCATGAACCCTGTGAACTCCAGCGGTAAAACGCACATCGAACCGTATCTCTTTAAACTGGACGCTTTCGGGCTGAATTTCGGGCTCAATGCCCGCGCACCACCACCAAGGAGACATGCATGAATTACCGACGTCTGGGCCGCTCCGGCCTGCAAGTCAGCGAATTGTCCATCGGCTCGTGGGTCACGTACGGCAATCAGGTCGATCATCGCGCCGCGCGTGAATCGCTTGCCGCGGCACGCGATGCCGGTGTCAATTTCTTCGACAACGCCGAGGTCTACGCCGGTGGCAAGTCCGAGGAAATCATGGGCCACGCCTTGAAGGAACTCGCGTGGCCGCGCGTGAGCTATGTGGTGTCGACGAAATTCTTCTGGGGATTGGCGGAAGCTCCGAACCAGTACCACACGCTCAATCGCAAATATCTGCTGAACGCGATCGACGGCTCGCTCAAGCGTCTGCAACTCGATTATGTCGATCTCGTGTTCTGTCATCGGCCCGACCCGAACACGCCGATCGAGGAAACAGTCTGGGCGATGAGCGACATGATTGCGCGCGGCAAGGCGTTGTACTGGGGCACCTCCGAATGGAGCGCCGATGAAATCCGCGCCGCTCATGAAATCGCCGAGCGGCATCATCTGCATAAGCCGGTCATGGAACAGCCGCAATACAACCTGTTTCACCGCAAGCGCGTCGAGCAGGAATACAGGCGGCTTTACGAGGACATCGGCCTTGGACTGACCACCTGGAGTCCGCTCGCGTCCGGTCTGCTCACCGGCAAATACCGCGAAGGCGTACCCGCCGAGAGCCGTGCGCAATTGCAGGGCTACGACTGGCTGCGCAAGCAGCTCACCGACCCGGGCCGCAACAACGTAGTCGGAGAACTCGGCGCGGTGGCCGATGAACTCGGCTGCACGGTGGGTCAGCTCGCGATCGCATGGATTCTGAAGAATCCGAATGTCAGCACCGTGATTACGGGTGCGTCGCGGGTCGAGCAGATCGGCGAGAACATGAAGTCCGCCGAAGTGGCCGAGCGCATTACGCCGGAGATCAAGCAGCGGATCGAGGAGATCATCGGCGACGCTTACGATTGAATGCGCTGCCTGGCGAATGGGTGGGCGCGCCGGTGTGTGCGCTACCAGTCGCGTACAATACGCGACCGCGCGCCGCCGCATCCACCCCGGACCGGCATGCCCTCTTTCAGTGTCTCTCCATCATGCTCAGCTATCGCCACGCCTTCCATGCCGGCAATCACGCCGACGTTCTGAAACACGCCGTCGTGCTGCAGCTATTGCGCTACCTCGGACAGAAGGACAAAGCCTACTGGTATATCGACACGCACGCGGGCGCCGGCGTTTATTCGCTGAAAGAAGGCTACGCGACCAAAACCGGCGAGTTCCAGACCGGCATCGCGAAGCTGTGGGAGCGCAACGACCTGCCGTCGCTCTTCGCCGAATACGTCGACGAAGTGAACGCGCTCAATGCCGATGGCCAGTTGCGTTTTTATCCGGGCTCGCCCTATATCGCGTGGCGGCAGTTGCGCGAGCAGGACCGCATGCGTCTGTTCGAGCTACACACGACTGAAATCGACGTGCTGCGTCACAATTTCCGCGACGCGGGACGCCGCGCGATGCTTTACGCGGGCGACGGCTTCGACGGCATTCTCACGCTGCTGCCTCCGGCGCCGCGCCGCGCGCTCGTCCTGCTCGATCCATCGTATGAAGACAAGCGCGACTACACGCGCACGCTGCGCTGCGTCGAGGAAAGCCTGAAGCGCTTTCCGACCGGCACGTATGCGATCTGGTATCCGCAGGTGAGGCGCCCTGAATCGCAGCGCTTTCCCGATCAGTTGAAGCAGCTGCAAAAGGACAACTGGCTGCACGTGAGCCTGACCGTCAGCAATCCGCCCGCGGACGGCTTCGGTCTTTTCGGCAGCGGCATGTTCATCCTGAACCCGCCGTACACGCTCGGGAAAATGCTCAAGGAGCAAATGCCGTGGCTCGTCAAGACGCTCGGCGAGGACAAGGCCGCGACGTTCAAGGTGGAGTATCGCGGCAACTGAATGCCATCAGCGCCCTGTCAGCGCGGCATCAGTGCGTGCGACCGGATCGCGCGCGCTGATGCCGCAAATACCTGCTTCACGTTAAAGCCTTTCCACCCGTTGCTCGCGCACCCCTCCGGTGCCCGCATCACGCGCAACGGGACCACGTCCGCCCCTCACTTCAACTGAGCCGCCGCCTTGATCGCGAAATCGTTCGTATAGGTGGCGCTCAGATCGATCTTTTTCGGATCGAGCCGGCTATCGAACGACGACAGAGCACGCAGCGAGGTCGCAGGACCGTCCGCGGGCATCAGGCCATCGGGCGAATACGCGTCGCGCACATTGTGAAAGGCTTCCAGATAGAGCGCCGAGTCGTTGAGCAGATAGGCCGGCGGCACCATCTTCAGCAGATCGGCGTCGCTCGCGGTCTGCAGCCAGTGGTTGGCGCGCACGATCGCATTGGTCAGCGCCTGCGTCGTCTTCGGATTCTTCCGGATGAAACTCTCCGGCGCGTAAAGCGTCGCCGCCGGCATCGTGCCGCCGAAAACGTCCTGCGTGCCCTTCACTGTGCGGGTATCGACCAGCACCTTGATCGCGCCGCTGCGCGTGAGCTTGGTCATCATCGGATCGACGTTCGACAGCGCATCGATCTGCCCGCTGCCCACCGCGGCCAGCACCGTCGCGCCGCTACCCACGCCGATCGCGGAAATATCGCTGCGCTGCACGCCGGCCTTGCGCAAGGCCACGGTGAGCACGAGATCCGTCGACGAACCCGGCGCGCTCACGCCGACCTTCGCGCCCTTGAAGTCCGCCAGCGATTTGATCTGGTCCGTCTTCGTCTTCACCACGCCGATGACGATCTGCGGCGCGCGGCCCATCAACACGAACGCGCGATAGTGTTGCCCCTTCGCCTGCATGAAGAGCGTGTGCTCGAACGCGCCCGCGCCGACTTCGGCGCTGCCTCCCACCACCGCTTCGAGCGCCTTCGAGCCGCCCGCGAAGTCCTCGAGCGTGACGTTCAGGCCTTCGTCCTTGAAGTAGCCGAGCTGCTGCGCGGCAAGGACCGGCAGATAGTAAAGGCCGGGCAAGCCGCCGACGGCCATCGTCAGCGTTGGCATTTCGGGCGTGTCCTTTGCGAACGCGGCGCCGGGCAGCACGGCGAGCGCAAACAGCATGATCCAGGCGCGAGTGGCGCGCTGCATCCAGTGAGTCGGCATGTTGACGTCTCCTTGTTCTGTTTCCCGTTCGAAGCGGTGGCGCGACGCGAATACCGCGACTGCGGCGACCAGCGGCGGCGCGCGCAACGATTGTCGTCGGACGGTTTCGCGTGCGCCATGCGCCCAAACCCCAATGCAATGCTGACTACTGCAGCGCGAGGCAATCCGAGAGCGGAAGACGAATGGAGACGCGATACGACGCGGAGCGTCAAGCTCGTGTTGTGTTGTGCCGCGTCGTGTCGAAACGTGAGCTGGCATGGGCTGACGTGACGTGACGTGACCTGACGAGACGAGAAAAAAGGATAGAGGGTGAAGACGTTTCGCCTGCCACCCTTCTACGACGTCTTTACTGCGGAGGCGCTATCGGCCGAGGCATGGGTCGCGGCGGCACGCCACCGCCCGCCGGCAACTGGATATAAGGCGCGACCACGAACGGTGGCGACGATTCCCGCGGCAGTTCCACAGGCGCCGCAATCGACGGTGCGGCGACAATCGGCTGCACCGAAGGCGGCGCGCTCATCAGCACGGTGCCACTTTGGCCATTATTGACGCCGCCCAGCGTGTCGAGAGTCACTGGCCTGCGGGCGCTGTCGGACGCGGTGGACGCGGCGAACGCGCCTGGCACGGCGCAGACGGTCGTCAGCGCCGCGGCTACAGCCGTGGTCAGCACAGATTTGAATAATTGGAGCGAGCGGACAGAGAACATGGGCGGCCCGGTTAGTGATGAATGCCCGATTACGCAGAAAACGCCTTACCTTACCTCGGCCCGAGCTACGAGGCTAGTCGACAGTCGCCATGACTAGCGTTTTCGCGCCATCCACCCGAAAGCGCTTCGGAAAACGGGTAATTTCCGGCGCCCAGATGCGACAAAGCCCCGCTTTGACGGGGCTCGACACTGTACTGCGATGGCCGCTCAACTGCGCCGCCGGGTCAAACTCGAAGCCGGAACTTACAGCGAGTAGCCGTTGGTTTCGAGCGAGCGGATACGCTGCTCGAGCTGGACGATATCCGACGACGATGCCAGGTAGGCTTCACGACGGTTGCGTTCGGCGGTTTCGAACCAGGTGCTCAGCTTTTCAAGAAGGTATGCAAACATGATGTTCTCCAAGGATCAGATCGAATCCCCGGTGATCGGACATCAGGGATTTCCCGTAAAAGGGTTAACCCGAATTATAGCCCCATGGTGCAACCTGACCAGTGAAATGCCCGCATGATGTGCATTCCGTTTTGGAATGGTGCATGGCCGCAGTTCATCTAAGTCGCTGATTTTTCCGGTTTCAGTGACCATTCGCAACAATCTCGATATCCAGCCCCAATTTTTAAGCACAAATCTGGTGCAGACACTAAATGAGTTGCTCTAACATGCTATCTGGGTTGCACCTTCCGCAACAACGGCTATAGCGGATGACACCCCTGCCCCGAAACAAGATCCGTATCGGCAAGACGCTCGATGATCGGACAATCCGGGCGTTCGTCGCCGTGACAATGGTCGGCCAGGTGCGCGAGGGTGTCGCGCATGTCGGTCAGCTCGGCGATGCGACGGTCGAGTTCCGCCACATGCTCGAGCGCGATCCGCTTCACTTCCGCGCTGGCGCGCGAGCGATCGTGCCATAGCGCCAGCAACCGCCGGATGTCTTCGACCAGAAAACCGAGCCGGCGCGCCTGGCGGATAAAGCGCAACGAATGCACCTCCTGCGGACCGTATACGCGATAACCGGCGCTCGTGCGAGCCTTGGCCGTCAACAGGCCGACGCTTTCGTAGTAGCGGATCATTTTTGCCGTGACGCCCGACGCGCGGGCCGCTTCACCGATATTCATGACTGTTTTCCCATGGTTTGGCTCGAATGTGGATCGATCCTACACCTTCCCATGATGGGAAGGTCAGCCACTCAAGTACGGATGGGCAGGCATAATTCAACTATTCGCCATTCTGATTTCACGGGGATCCCTGTAATGACAATCGAATTCCACGTAGAAGGCATGAGCTGCCAGCATTGTGTGGCCGCCGTCACGAACGCGATTCGCGAACACGACGCCGTCGCGCAGGTTCAGGTGGACCTCGCGGCTGGCCGCGTCGTGGTGGAGTCGGCGCAATCCGTCGACGCGCTGAAGGCCGCGATCGACGAGGCCGGCTACACGGTCACGTCCACGAACTGAGGGACGCGGATCATGTTCAAGGTTGCCGTTATCGGCGGCTCCGGGCTGCTCGGCCGCGCGCTCGTCGACGAACTGGCGCGGCAGGCCGGCTGGCAGGTCGTCGCCACGGCATTCAGCCGGCCCTCGCCGGACCAGGTCGCGCTGGATATTCGCGACGCGCAGGCGGTCGAACGCTTCATCGAGCGCACGGCGCCGCACGCCGTCGTGATCGCCGCGGCGGAGCGCCGTCCAGATATATGCGAGCGCGACCCGGCGCTGGCCCGCGCGCTGAACGTGGATGCTGTACGCACCATTGCCGCGGCGGCCAACCGGTGTGGGGCGTGGACCCTGTCGATCTCGACCGATTACGTGTTCGACGGCACGCGCCCGCCCTATCGGCACGACAGCGCGCCCGCGCCGCTCAACGCCTATGGGCACAGCAAGCTAGAAGGCGAGCGCGCGCTGAGCGAAACGGCCGCGCATGGCTGCGTGCTGCGTTTGCCGTTGCTGTATGGGCCGATCGTTGGTTGGCCGGAATCGGCGGTGACGAGTCTCGTGCCGGCGATTGCCGCTTCGGCAGCAGCAGACAGCCAGCCCGCCGTGATGGATGCATGGGCGATCCGCTATCCGACGTTCACACCGGACGTCGCGTTCGTGATCCGGCAGATGCTCGAGTTACATGCGCGCGGCGAAACGATCTCCGGCATCGTGCAATGGTCGGGCGACGAACCGATGACCAAGTACGAGATCGCCGTGCGTCTTGCCGAAGCGCTGCAACTCGACGCGCGCCTGACACCGCAGCACACGCCGGCCGACGCGACGCCTCGCCCGCATAACTGCCACCTGGCGTCGAGCCGTCTCGAAGCGCTCGGAATCGGCCGGCGCACACTGTTCGACACAGCGATCCGCGAGGTGCTGGCCGCGTTTCCGTGGCAAGGCGCGGCGCCGCCGCGCTTGAGCTGAGATCGTGCAACGGGGTTTCTTCCGGTTTTCTCTGTTCGGGCCGTTGCTGTGATCGAACGCGCTGACCGCGGGCTTGTGCTTCACGCGAGGCACACTGCGCTTGCTCGGGTGTGTCTTTCGTCTCGAAATCGATCGGTGTTTGGTGGCATCGCGCGGGCGAAGAGATTGACGAGTACACGGCAATCGTCGGTCATCTGCTGATGGCCGGTGGCAAGTTCGCCGGCCGCGGCGTATCCGGCCACAACCTGCAAGCCCACGCCCCACCCCAGCTTCAATGGAAATCGCGGCTCGTCGTGGCGAGTTCGCCGAGCCATGCGCTGTAATCTTCGAGACGATGGGCGACGAGATGGACCACCTCGCCCTGCTGTTTGCGCCCGGGTTTTCGCCGCGTCTCGCCGCGCCCGCTTGTTCTGCTTGTTCCGCCTCCCCTGCTTCCCGCATCTTCCCGAGCGCGCCGGTTCACATTCGTTGCACTCACCGCCGGGCTAACGTTGCCAGCCCTGTCGCCACCGGTCGTCACGCCATCATCGCGCTGCACGACACCATAGACCGCGAGCAGCGACGAACCCAGCAACGCCTTGCGCTGCTTCTCCACGAGCGACGGCCAGACGATCACATTGATCGAGCCGGTTTCGTCCTCGATGGACACGAACACCGTGCCGTTCGCCGTGCCCGGCCGCTGCCGCACGGTGACGATGCCGCACGCCCGCGCCATCGTGCCGTGCCGGCACGCGGCGAGTTCGGCCGCCGTGCGAAACCGCTGTTGCGCGAGACGCGCCCGCAACAGCGCAAGCGGATGACGATTGAGCGTGAGACCGAGGCTCGCGTAGTCGTC
The DNA here is from genome assembly GCF_900177725.1 of Paraburkholderia susongensis. Taxonomy (GTDB): domain Bacteria; phylum Pseudomonadota; class Gammaproteobacteria; order Burkholderiales; family Burkholderiaceae; genus Paraburkholderia; species Paraburkholderia susongensis. Next base: position 886,265 of record NZ_FXAT01000002.1, read on the forward strand.
GACGATCTCACGGTGCTCGCTGGCCCGCGGCAACGCGAGCGGCGCCTCGGCGATCGGCGCGTCGCGCAGCAGCTTCGGCACCGTGTGCTGCGCGGTCACGGCCCACCACGCTTCACGCCGATGACCGGCGATACGGGTGAGCGCATTCGCCGCGGCCAGTGCTTCGAGCTCGCGCCGCGTCAATGCCGCACGGCGCGCGAGATCGTCGACGTCCGCAAACGGCGCCTCGCGGCGGGCCGCCATGATGCGTTCCGCCGCCTCCTGCGCGAGCCCCTTGATCAAATGCATGCCGATACGCACCGCGGGACCGCGCGAGCCATAAGTGCTCGACGGCTGGAACACGCGCGCGCTCAGCCGCTGCGCGGCACGCCGGATCGTCCGGCTTACCTTCAGGCTCGGCAAGGACAGATAGCGCAATTGCTGCGCGGATAGCACGGCGTACTGGCGACGCAGGTGGGTTTGGTCCGCGACAATCCGCAGCCCTTCGGCATTGCGCCGCTCGAAGGTCGATTCCCAGTCGCTCAGCGTCACGTCGGGCGGCAATACCTGGACACCGTGACGCCTCGCATCCTGCACGAGTTGCGACGGCGAATAAAAACCCAGCGGCTGGCTATTCAGCAATCCCGCCAGAAAAGCGGCCGGCTCATAGCGCTTCAGCCATGCGCTTAGATAGACGAGCAACGCGAAACTCGCCGCATGGCTCTCCGGAAAACCGTATTCGCCGAAGCCCTCGATCTGTTTGCAGATGCGTTCGATGAACGCCTGCTCATAACCGCGCGCCAGCATGCGATTGGTCAGATCCTTCTGATACTTCGCAAGGTTGCCGCTGCGCCGCCATGCGGCCATCGCGCGGCGCAACCTGTCGGCCTGCTCGCCCGTATATTTCGCCGCCACCATCGCCAGGTGCATGACCTGCTCCTGGAAAATCGGCACGCCGAGCGTGCGTTCGAGCACCGGCCGTAATTCGTCCTTCGCGTAATCGACCGGCTCGAGCCCCTGCTTGCGACGCAAATAAGGATGCACCATGCCGCCCTGAATCGGTCCGGGCCGCACGATCGCCACTTCGATCACGAGGTCGTAGTAGGCGTTCGGCTTCAGACGCGGCAGCATGCTTTGCTGCGCGCGCGATTCGATCTGGAACACGCCGATCGTATCGGCATGGCCGCACATCTCGTAGACGGCGCGGTCCTCACGTGGAATATCCTGCATCCTGAACACTGGGAAACCGCGCCTCAGCGCGACGAATTCGAGCGCGCGCCGGATTGCCGAGAGCATGCCGAGCGCCAGCACGTCGACTTTCAGCAGCTTGAGCGCGTCGATATCGTCCTTGTCCCACTCGATCACGCTGCGGTCTTTCATCGACGCGTTTTCGATCGGCACGAGCCGCGACAGCCGGTCTTTCGCGATCACGAAGCCGCCCACGTGCTGCGACAGATGCCGCGGAAAATTGCGCAACTCCCGAGTGAGCCGAATCAGATTCTGCGTGATGTGCGAGCTGGCATCGAAGCCCGCTTCGGCCAGATAGGCGGCCACCGCGTCGGGGCCATCCCACCATTGCTGCGACTTGCTGATCCGCTCGATCAGCGACGCCTCGAGACCCAGTGCCTTGCCGACGTCTTTCAGCGCGCTGCGCGAACGGTACGTGATCAGCGATGCCGTCAGCGCCGCGCGATGGCGGCCGTACTTCGCATAGATGTACTGGATCACTTCTTCGCGCCGCTGATGTTCGAAGTCGACGTCGATATCGGGCGGCTCGTTGCGGGCGCGCGAGATGAATCGTTCGATCAGCATGTTCATGCTGACCGGATCGATTTCCGTTACATGCAGGCAGTAGCACACGACCGAATTCGCCGCCGAGCCTCGCCCCTGGCACAGAATGTTTCTGGAGCGCGCGAAGCTCACGATATCGTGCACCGTCAGAAAATACTTTTCGTATTTCAGATCGGCGATCAGACCCAGTTCCTTCTCGATCTGCTGGATCCGCTTCAGGTCCATGCCGCCCGGCCAGCGCTCCATCGCGCCGGCCATGACGAGCTTGCGCAAATAGCTCGAAGGCGATTCGCCGGCGGGCACCAACTCCTCGGGGTATTCGTATTGCAGTTCCTTGAGCGAGAAGCGGCACAACGCGGCGATGCGCAGCGTTTCTTCGAGCGTGTCGCGCGGGTACAGCTTGCCGAGACGCACGCGCGTGCGCATGTGGCGCTCCGCATTGGCTTCGAGCGCATGACCACAGGCCGAGAGCGGCGTGCCGCGGCCGATCGCGGTCATGGTGTCCTGCAGCGGCTTGCGCGAACGCACGTGCATCAGCACGCCACCCGCTGCCACGAGCGGTAAGCCGCTCTCTTTTGAAATCATCCGCAATGCGTCGATCTGAAGATCGTCGCTGCCGGTTTGCCACAACTCGAGCGCAATCCATGCACGCTGCGCCGCGAACGATGCGAGCCAATGCGCGCAACGCAGCGTGTGCGAGAGCGTCGCCGTGCGCTGCGGCACGAGCATCAGCACGCAATCGGGCAAGCCACGCAGATGCTCGAGGTGAGACAGCGCATCAGTGAAATCTTGCGGACCGATACGATAGCTGCCTTTGTCCGCGCGCGAGCGCGCGAGCGTGATCAGTTCGGCCAGGTTGCCGTACCCGTTGCGATTGATTGCGAGCGCCACCAGCGTGCAGAAAGGCTTGCCGTCGGCATCGGTCAGATTGAATTCGCTGCCGATGATCAGATGAGGAACGGGTTTCAATGCTTCGTCACTCGTGGGCTCCTGAGACGAAGCCGACGCGCCGCTGGCGTCCTGCGAAGACGCCGCTGCCTGCGCGGCTTTTCTGGCCTGCTCCTCGCGCTCTTTCCCCTGACGCTCCTGCTCCTCTTCGATTTCCTTCAACGCCGTGTAAGCGCGCACGACACCCGCCAGCGAACATTCGTCGGTAATCGCCAGCGCGCTATAGCCGAGCGACATCGCCTGCTCGACCAGCTCATGCGGATGCGAAGCACCACGCAGGAACGAGAAGTTGGTCAGGCAATGCAGTTCCGCGTACGTCGGCAAGTGGGCCGCGAGCGTCTGCTGCGAGGAGATGGAGGGCGCGGAAGTTGTCATCGCACTCAACCGAACAGTCCCTGCAAATACCATCCGCCCTTGATGCGCTCGCGGTACACCCAGAACATGTAGCCGCGATCGTCGGCCGCGATGTAGTAATCGCGGCCGACAGGATTGCCGTCCCACCACCCTGCCTCGATCCGCTCGGTGCGCGTGAGCATGGTCAGCGGCCGGCGATAGACCGGCCGCTGGTCGCGCACCATCAGACGCAGTGGCTGGGCGAGCATCCAGATTGGACGAGGCTGCGAAGGTAACGCGGAGTCGGGAAGGTCGAGCGATGCCTGCGCGTTGCCGGCTTGCGCTGCGAATGGGCGCGTGTTTTGGGTGTCGGCCGATCCGGATGGATCTGGTGTTGCTGGTGTTGCCGAAGTGGCCGGCGCATCTTGTGCCATCGCTTCGCCGCCCTCACGCTCTTCCTCGAGCGCGGCATTGCGCAGTTCATCGGTCAGCCAGGTCTTGTCCGCCCTGACCTTGGCGCGGCGCCTCGCCGGCGCGCGCTGCCTGCGTGAAAACGCTTGCGCCTGGTAGGCTTCCACGCGCATTGCCCGCTCCGGACGATGATCGTCCTGCTGCGACATCTGCAACACATTTTCAGGACCCAGGCGTGCACTCAGACGTTCGAGCAGCCGTGCAAGAGAATCGCCATCCGACTCGGGCATCGGGAACAACGTGTCCGACTGCCCGGCATGATCGACGATCTGATCCGCCAGCAGCTTCAACTCGATGACGGGTGCCGCCAGCACCGTCTGGTTCAGCTTTTCCCGCAGCAGCCAGATCAGATGCTCGGCATCGCGCGACGGAATGGCCCACGCGACCTTCAGGCTCGATGTCTTCGGCGCATGGCGCGACGCCAGTTCATGCTCGAGCAACAACGTATAGCCGCTCAGCGCCGCATGATGCGCGCTCAGCCAGCCGGCCAGTTGCACGATCAGCCGACGCGCGGCGAACAGCAAGGCATCGGCGTTGTCGACCCGCGACGGCAATTCCAGTTGTGCATGAAACGACGCCGGCGCGCAAAACGATTCGCGCGGATCGGCGAGCGTGCCATATGCCTGCGCGAGCAGATCCAGAATGCCGCCGCCAAAACGCCGGACGACGCCCGCTCTCGGCAAGCCACGCAAATCGGCGAGCGTCGCGCAGCCGACATGCGAGAACGCATCGCGATGCGCCTGCGCGACCGGCAGCAGCGAGACAGACAAACGATCGAGCACACGCGCGAGCGACACTTCCTTGACCACATGCCAACGACGCCCCTGCCGGCACGCACGTGCCTGCGCCAATAGCCACGCGCCCCAAGCGGTCGGCGCGCACGCGATGCGCGCCGTATAGCCGAATTCCGCCACCGTGCCCGACACGCGCGACAACAACGTGCGCAAGCCGCCAAACAAGCGCAGGCCGGAGCCGACTTCCAGCAACAGCGTGTGTGCATCGGCGAGCGACACTTTGGGCGTGTAGCTCAGCAAGGCAAGCGCGATCGCTTCGAATGCCTGGGTTTCGCGAGCCGCATCGGCGGCAAGCAGCGTCAACCCTGACGTCAACGCCAATGCATACGAGCGCGAATGCCCCACCTGCACGCCGGCGCGCAATGCATCGAGATCGGGCATCAGGATGTGTGCGTGATCGGCCAGCGCATAACAGATGCGCGCGTCGAGGTTCGCGGACGCTTTCGACCCACTCGCGCCGTCGCGCGAATCACGCCGATTCGGTTTCGCGAGCGAACCATCCGGAAACGATGCGAGCGGCTTCACCGCTTCCAGCGGCAACAGCGGCAATGTGATTGCGATCCACAACATGTTTGACCTCTCGGCGTTGATGACTACCGCTCCCGTTTTCAGGCAACACAACGCTTTGTAAAGGCAGAACGAGACGAAGAGGCTCGGCGGGCGGTGGTCCGCGACGCTTGAAGATGTCGATCGACATACCGATCTCCTGCAACCACTGGCGGCGATTGATCGTCTGCGCATTGGCCGGCAGGAGCGGTTCGCAGATCATCCGCAAAGGCGCCGGTGACGATTGCGAAGCCGCCTCCACGGGACGGATCAGAAATGCCAGCGCTGCCGATTCCTGGGCTGCCACCTGCAAGCGCCGGATCTTGTCGGCGCGCGCACCCGGCAGCCACACCAGAACCGCGCCGATGCTGTCCTGCTTCAATGCCTGAGTGGCAACCCATAGCGCCTGATCTTCCGTCGAGCGTACCCACACAACGCGCCCGATATCGATCCCCCAGGCCTTCAGCGCCACGACACAGGGTTGATAAGGGGGCGCCACGAGCATGACGTGCCGCTCGGTATGTTGCGTCAGATGACGGAGTGCATGAGCCAGCAGACGCACCTCGCCCACTCCGCAATGTTCGACCAATAGTTCAGTCAGGCCGCCCGCCGACCAGCCTTGCCCGGGCAATAATCGATCCAGTTCCGCATAACCACTGGAAATCACGTGCGAGTCCGAGCCGGCAAGCTCGTTGCCTTGCCATACCCGACGCCGTAATTGAGACGACAGCGTGGTCGTCGCTAGCTGAATCGCTGCTGCCATAGACACGCTCTTTGCTCAGGACCGCTCCGTCCCTGCCGGACAGAGATGCCTCGCCGCTCCGAGCAATATGCAACGCCGCCGACGACGGTGAGTAGATGGAAGTTCCGGTTTCTGCATATAAATCATGTTGATCTGCGCTCAATTTCTTGCAACAAGGGAGTTTGTGGGGCCGAATCCATTCACCCCGCAATACTGTATATTTATACAGTATTGCGGGGTGAATGTTAAGGCCGAAGGATGCTGACAAAGAAGGGGACGCTGTTCTTGCCTGGCTGGGAAATGTATCGGTGGTCTTTGCTGAACGCGGCGTATCAGCAAACCCAATCAATGAGAAAACAGTTTTAGGCTGTCACAGATCAGCGCCATGACGCCGGAGATGATCGCCGTAATGGCGCCAGTGTGAAGTGAAGTAAACGCGGATTCGAGCGGACTCAAGGTTGCGTTTTTTGGGTCGCGTCCGCAAACGGTATCTGGTCGAGAGCTGGGGGTATTGGCCTGGGCGTACGGAAGCTGTCGCCATCGAGCATGATGCGGTAGGCGCTGGCGTAGGCGTAGGCGTAGGCGTAGGCGGTCAAGTGTCGTGCCCCCTGGCATGCGGTTGCGCGCGAACGCATCGCTCCATTCGTTGAAGTCGAGGTTACTCGTCAGGATCGTCGCAGCGCTCCCGTACCTTTCCGCTATCAGGTGCTACAGCGAACCGCAGTTGCGCGTGACGGGCAGCGTGATGCGTCCTGTCGCGGGTGGAAGCGCCTCGCGGCGCGATACGATCTGACGGGCACTGCGTGGCTGGATCACGAATGGTCGAGCACGTTGCTCGACGCCGACGCGCTCGGGTGGGATTGGCTCGGAGCCAATCTGACGGACGGCTCGGCGCTGATGGCATTCAGGGGGCGTCGCCGCGATGGACGTGCGCTATGGGCACACGCGACGCTTCGCAGTCCCGATGGACAGGTAACGACGTCCGGTGCGGATCAGGCCGACTTCACGCCCGTTCGCCCATGGCGCTCACCGTCGTATCCGGTCCCGATGGTGCTCCGGACAGGCGCGTTGACGTGGCAGCCCAGTCCGCTCATGGACGATCAGGAGTCCGACGCTGGCGTAAACGCCAGAACCCCGGTTCTCGTGATGAGAGACCGGGGTTCAGTCGATGCAGCATGAGGAGCCTGACGATGACCTACTTTCACACGGGCAATCCGCACTATCATCGGCGTGGAGTCGTTTCACGGTCCTGTTCGGGATGGGAAG
>NZ_FXAT01000009.1 GCF_900177725.1 Paraburkholderia susongensis
AGATAGCGGTAATTGTCGAAGCCGGCGAAGCCGCGCAGATCCGGATTCAGCAGGTTGTAGTGCGAGAACGAAAACCAGATCGTCATCGCGAGTGGGATCGCCATCCACAGCACGAGCACGGAGACCGAGGGCATGACGAGCCAACGGGCCGAGTTCGCTTTGCGGGCTTCGCGTTCTTTTTCTGTCTGGGGATGGGCGTGCATGAGAGGTAGGCGCAAAGGACGCATGATTGACCACCTGTTCGGTAATGCGCGGAGCGTTCGCCTGAGCCGCGTGGGCGCCACCGGCATCATGTGCGATGACGCGCCACGTGAGCCGCGCGAGCCCCACGAAGGGCGGTGCAGGCGAACGGCCCGCTGTACTGCAAGGGCCGGCCGATACGCGACATGCATCGGCCGGCGCGCGACGCATCGGTTAGCGCGGCGGGGTTGCCGCTTCACGCCCCAGGGCAGCGCTCGCGATAGCTCTCGCGTGACTGGGTGCGTGACGGGATGCGTTACTTCTGATACCCGGCCTGCTTCACTGCGCGATCCGCGGCCGCGTTGCCGGCCGCCAGCGCCTGATCGACCGTCATCTGACCGGCGATCGCGCCCGAGATGCTCTGACCGACCACGGTGCCGAACGACTGGAACTCAGGAATCCCGACGAACTGCACACCGGTGTACGGCACGGGCTTCAACGTCGGATGGTCCGGGTCGGCGGTCTTGATCGCGTTCAGCACGAACTCGCCGAACGGCGCGGCCTGCTTGTACTCGGGGCGCGCATAGGTCGATTGACGCGTTCCCGGCGGCACCGACGCCCAGCCCTGATCTTTCGCGACCAGTTCGATGTACTCCTTCGACGTGGCCCACGTGATGAACCTCTTGGCCGCGTCGGCCTGCTTGGACGACTTCGGAATCGCCAGCGCCCAGGCCCATAGCCAATGCGAACCCTTCGGTGTGACCTCGATCGGCGCCGCGGCGAAGCCGACCTTGTCCGCAATCTGCGACTGTTGCTTGTTGAAGAGCATGCCGGCCGCCACCGTCGCGTCGATCCACATCGCGCACTTGCCCGACGACATCAGCGTGAGGTTTTCATTGAAGCCGTTCGAGCTCGCTCCCGGCGGCCCGTCTTTCTTCAACAGATTGACATAGAACGTCATCGCCTTCTTCCATTCCGGCGACGTGAGCTGCGCGTGCCACTGCTCGTCGAACCAGCGGCCGCCGAACGTGTTCGCGACCGTCGTCGCATAGGCCATGTTCTCGCCCCAGCCCGCCTTGCCGCGCAGGCAGATGCCGTACTGTTCCTTGGACTTGTCGGTGAGCTTGTCGGCGAATTGCGCGATCTGGTCGTAGGTCGGCTGGTCAGGCATTTTCAGGCCGGCCTTCTCGAACAGATCCTTGCGGTAATAGGTCATCGAGCTTTCGACGTAGAACGGCAGCGCGTAGAGCTGGCCGTTGGCGGACAGGCCGTCGCGCGCCGTCTTCACGACGTCGTCGAGGTCGTAGCTCGCGGGCAGGTTGGTGATCGGCGCGAGCCAGCCGCGCTTGCCCCATTGCGGCGTTTCGTACGCGCCGATCGTCATCACGTCGAACTGGCCGCTGCCAGTCGTGATGTCGGTCGTCGCGCGCTGACGCAGCACGTTTTCTTCGAGAATCACCCAGTTCAGCTTGATGTCCGGATTCGCCTTTTCGAAGGCGGGCGAGAGCTTCTTCAGCTCGATCATGTCCGGATTGTTCAGCGTCGCGATCGTCACCGTCGCCGCCGAGGCGCTCAGCGCAAAGCATGCGGCCGCGCCGGCGCTGGCCACCTTCAGCGCGGATTTGAAAGCTGGTTTCATCTTGCTGTCTCCTTTTCGTACGTTATGTAGTGCTGCGTTCGTTCTACGAAATGACACGCGACCAAGAGCAAACGGCGTGCCCGCTCTCAGCTCATCCAGTTGCCACCGTCGACGTTCAGCGTTTGCGCGGTGATGTAGTCGGCATCGGCCGACGCGAGAAACAGTGCGGCGCCGGTCAGGTCCTCGGGCACGCCCATGCGGCCGAGCGGCACCGCCTCGCCGACGAGGCGCTTCTTCTCGCCGGGTTGCCGGTTTTCGTAGCGCGCGAAGAGCGCGTCGACCTCGGTCCACATCGGCGTATCGACGACGCCCGGCGCGATGCCGTTCACGTTGATCTTGTGCGGCGCAAGCGCGAGCGCCGCCGATTGCGTATAGCTCAACACCGCCGCCTTGGTTGCGCAGTAGTGCGAAACGAGTGCTTCACCGCGCCGCCCGGCTTGCGACGACATGTTGATGATCTTGCCGCCGTGGCCTTGCTCGACCATCTGGCGAGCCACGGCCTGCATGAGGAAGAACATGCCCTTCACGTTGACCGAGAAGAGCCGGTCGAACACGTCCCAGGATTCGTTGAGAAGCGGGCGCATATCGAAAAGCGCCGCATTGTTGAACAGGATGTCGATCTGGCCGAAGCGCTCGAGCGTGCTCGCCACGATGCGCGCGATGTCCTCGCGGCGCGTGACGTCGGCGCTCACGCTGAACGCGCGCTCGCCGTACGTGGCGCGCAGCGCGTCGCCGAAACTGTCGGCCGGCTTCACGTCGACCAGCACGCAGCGCGCGCCTTCATCGAGGTAGCGGCGCGCCACGGCCTCGCCGATCCCGCTTGCCGCGCCCGTCAGAATGGCCACCTTGTCCTGCAATCGTGCCGCCACTGCATGTCTCCGGTTCGTTCTGCATTCTGGCGCGCAGTGAGCGAACGCTCATCGCGCGAACAATTGCTCTGTGAGTGATCGAATGATCGGATACGGACCGGGCCATGTCAAGGCGCACGGCCAGATTTCGATGGTGCAGCGCGGCAGGATGGATTGCGGGCACCGTGCGGGCGGCATGTGCGACGGCAGGCGGCAGGCGGCAGAGTCAAAGGTTCCGGTTGCCTGAAGGTTCGGCCCGCTGACAAAAAATAGCGATACGTTATATCATTGCGACCTGGCTGCGCGTCGAGTCCTTGCCATCCGCCACCTCGCCCCGCAGCCCGCCGCAATCCGGATGCGCCGCCGTTATCCGTCAGGAGACCCATGCCGATGACTACCTTGCTCGCCGAACAGCACGCCGTGCGGCTCGCGCATGCCGAAGCGCATGCCGCGTCGCACAGGCTCGCGCTCACGCCGCTGCGCCGTCAGGTATACGCGGCGATCCTTGCGAGCGAGCGGCCAATCGGCGCCTACGAACTGCTCGACACGCTCGCGCCCGAGCGCGGCCGCATGCCGCCGACCACCGTGTACCGCGCGCTCGACTTCCTCGTCGCGCACGGCTTCGTGCACCGGATCGAATCGAAGAACGCGTTCGTCGCCTGTTGCGAGATCGGCGTGCCGCATCGCAGCCAGTTCCTCATGTGCGACCACTGCGGCGCGACCGTCGAGATTCCCGGCGACGAACTCGCCGACCAGCTCTCGCATAGCGCACCAGCGCATGGCTTCGAAGTGCACCGTCAGGTGATCGAGCTAAGCGGCCTGTGCGCGCTCTGCGCCCGCGCAGCAAAGCCCGCGGGGGCGCAGACATAACCGGCGCCTGCACACGCGACGCCTGCCGCAAACCGCGGGCGTCTTCGTCACTTCCACGATGGTGGTTCATTCAACTCTCACGCAGCAGGAAAAACGATGAAAAGAATCGGCTCGATGTTGACCGGGGCGCGGCGCGCGCTGAAGCTGTCGAAGTATCTGCCCGCACGTCTGGGCGTGTGTTTGCTGGCGGGAGCCGCACTCGCGTTCGGTCACGGCGCGTTCGCCGCCGACGCGCAGGAAGCCAAGGCCGGCGCGAAAATCCCGGTCGTCGCCGCGGAGAATTTTTACGGCGACGTGGTGCAGCAACTCGGCGGCGATCACGTCGAGGTGACGAGCATCCTCAGCAATCCGGACCAGGATCCGCACCTGTTCGAAGCGAGCCCGGCCACCGCGCGCGCGTTGCATCATGCGAGCCTTGTGGTCTACAACGGCGCCGACTACGATCCGTGGATGGCGAAATTGCTGGCCGCCTCGAAAGGCACGCAGCGCACGGTGATCGTCGCGGCCGACCTCGTCGGCAGGAAAGGCGGCGACAATCCGCACCTCTGGTACGACCCGGCGACGATGCCGAAAGTCGCGCACGCGATCAGCGACGCGCTCAGCGCGGCTGACCCGGCGCACAAGTCGGCGTACGATGCGAACCTCGCGAAGTTTCTCGATTCGCTGAAGCCGATCGACGCGAAGGTCGCCGAATTGCACGGGCGCTACGCCGGCGTGCCGGTCACGGCGACCGAACCGGTGTTCGGCTACATGTCGGACGCGATCGGCCTCTCGATGCGCAATCAGCGCTTCCAGCTCGCCACGATGAACGACACCGAAGCGAGCGCGGCCGATATCGCCGCGTTCGAACGCGATCTGCGCGAGAGGCGCGTGCGCGTTCTGATCTATAACAGCCAGGCAACCGAGGCCCTGACCAAACGCATGTTGAAGCTTGCGCAACAATCGAAGGTGCCGACGATGAGCGTCACCGAAACCCTGCCGGCCGGCAAGACCTATCAGACGTGGATGCTCACGCAGCTCGACGCGCTCGACAAGGCACTCGCCGCGGGCGACGCGAATGGCGCGGCCGCCAAAGGAAAAACGCCATGACTGAGACTGGCCGCAATGTGCCAGAGGGTGCGCGAGGGGGCGCATCCACCACCGCCGGAAACGGCACGCCCGTGCTCGAACTCGAGCGCGTGACGCTCGAACTCGGCGACCGCACGATCCTGCGTGACACGAGCTTCGTCGTGAACCAGGGCGAATTCATCGGCGTGCTCGGGCCGAACGGTGCGGGCAAGACGACCCTGATGCGCGCCGTGCTCGGCCTCGTGCCGGCCGCCAGCGGCGCGGTCCGCGTGCTCGGGCAGACGGTCGAGCGCGGCAACGCGTCGATCGGCTATATGCCGCAGACGCGCAGCGCGCTCGCCGGCCGCCGCGTGCGCGGGCGCGACTTCGTCGCGATGGCCGCCGACGGTCACCGCTGGGGCCTGCCGCATGCCGATGCGAAAACCCGCGCCGACGTCGACCGGGTGCTCGACCTCGTCGGCGGCACGAATCTCTCCAAACGGCCGCTTTCGGAACTGTCCGGCGGCGAGCGTCAGCGGCTGCTGCTCGCGCAATGCCTGCTCGGCAATCCGAAGCTGCTGCTGCTCGACGAACCGCTCATCAGTCTCGATCCGCATCATCAGAAGAGCGTCGTCGAACTCGTGCGCCGCGTGCAGCGCGAACTCGGCATCGCCGTGCTGTTCTCCGCGCATGAACTGAATCCGCTGCTCAACTCGCTCGATCGCGTGCTGTATCTCGGCAGCGGCGTCGCGGCGCTCGGCACCGTCGACGAAGTCATCACGAAGCCCGTGCTCTCGCGCCTCTACGGCTCGCCGATCGACGTGATGCGCGTGAACGGCCGCATCTTCGTGATGTCGGGCGGTGTCGAAGTCGAGAAACACGATCACGAGCACGAACACGACGAGGACGACGGCCACGCGCATTCGCACGGGCACGCCCATGGTCATGCACACGACCATGCGCACGCTCCTTCACACGGCCACTCGCACCGGCACGACTCACGCGACGGACACACGCACGATGTTTGAATACGATTTCATGGTGAACGCATTCGCGGCGTCGGGGATCGTCGCGGTGCTGGCCGGGGTGGTCGGCTATTTTCTGGTGATGCGCGGACAAACCTTCGCCGGCCATGCGCTCTCGCACGTCGGCTTCACCGGCGCGACCGGCGCGGTGCTGGTCGGCATCTCGCCGATCTGGGGGATGATCGGCTTCACGCTCGCGGCGGGCGTCGGCATGGGTGCGCTCGGCGAACGGCTCGCCGGACGCGACGTGGCGATCGGTGTGATCCTGTCGCTCTCGCTCGGCTTCGGTTTGCTGTTTCTGCATTTCTTCACCGCATACGCGACGCAGGTCACTGCGCTCCTGTTCGGCAACGTGCTCGGTGTCAATGCATCGACGCTCGGCGTGCTCGCGGCGCTCGGTGTGGTCAGTCTGATCGCGCTTGCGGCAATCATGCGGCCGTTGCTGTTCGCCTCGCTGCAACCGGAACTCGCCGAAGCGAAGGGCGTGTCGCTGCGCCGCGTGTCGATGCTGTTTCTCGCGATTGCCGCACTCGCGGTGGCGGCATGCACGCAGATCGTCGGCGTGCTGCTCGTGTTCACGCTGATGGTCGGCCCGGCCGCCGCCGCGCAGAACCTGAGCACACGCCTGTCCACCGGCGTCGTGCTCGCGGCCGTGTTCGCGCTTGCGCAGGCGTGGCTCGGTCTGACGCTCGCGTTCTATACCGACTGGCCGACGAGCTTCTGGATCACCGTGCTCTCGGCGGTGGTGTATGGCGGGAGTTTGCTGCGGCGGCATTGAGCGAGGTCCATCAAATGAAAACGGCGGCACATTGCGTGCCGCCGTTTTTCCATTGCGCGCTCTGCGAGCGTCTTCAGCCGAGCAACACCTTCGCGTGATGCGCGATGTGATCCTCGATGAACGTCGAGATGAAGTAGTAGCCGTGGTCGTAACCCGCGTGACGGCGCAACGTCAGCGGCTGCCCCGCGGCCTTGCACGCGGCTTCGAACACGTCCGGATTCAACTGCGTCGGCAGGAACTGATCCGCGAGTCCCTGATCGACGAGAATGCCTTCCTGGAACTTGCGCGATGCCTGTGCGACCAGCTCGCTCGCGTCATACTGCTTCCACGTCTCGCGGTTCTCGCCGAGATAGCCGCTGAACGCCTTCACGCCCCACGGGCAGCGCATCGGCGCGGCAATCGGCGCGAACGCCGACACCGAGCGATAGATCTCCGGATTGCGCAGCGCCAGCATCAGCGCGCCGTGCCCGCCCATCGAATGGCCGAAGATGCCGAGGCGCGCGCCGTCGATCGGCAGGCCCGCGAGCACCGTTTCGCGCAGCTCGTCGCGCACGTATGAGTACATGCGGTAGTGGCGCGCCCACGGCTCTTCGGTTGCGTCGACGTAAAAGCCCGCGCCCACGCCGAAGTCCCACGCATCGCTTTCGCCCGGCACGCCCGCGCCGCGCGGACTCGTGTCCGGCGAAATCAGCGCGATGCCATGCTGTGCCGCGAAGCGCTGCGCGCCGGCCTTGATCGCGAACGTCTCTTCGGTGCAGGTGAGGCCCGCGAGATAGAACAGCGCGGGCACCTTCGCGTTCGCCTGCAATGCCTGCGGCGGCAGATAGACCGAGAAGCGCATCGGCAGACCAATCGTGCGCGACTCGTGGCGGTAGAAGCGTTGCTCGCCGCCGTGGCAGGCATGGGACGATAGTAGTTCGAGCATCGTCAAAAACTCCTCGACTCTTCAGGTACGCGGTTCAATACAGCACGACCGAGCGGATCGACTCACCCTTCTTCATCAGATCGAAACCCTCGTTGATGCGCTCGAGCGGCAGACGGTGCGTGATGAGGTCGTCGATATTGATCTTGCCTTCCATGTACCAGTCGACGATCTTCGGCACATCGGTGCGGCCGCGCGCGCCGCCGAACGCCGAACCCTTCCATTCGCGGCCCGTCACGAGCTGGAACGGCCGCGTGCTGATTTCCTCACCGGCAGCCGCGACGCCGATGATGAACGACTGGCCCCAGCCCTTGTGCGTGCACTCCAGCGCCTGGCGCATGACCTTCGTGTTGCCGATGCATTCGAACGAATAGTCGGCGCCGCCGTCGGTGAGTTGCACGATGTGATCGACGACGTTCCCGACTTCGTTCGGGTCGATGAAGTGCGTCATGCCGAACTTCTTCGCGAGTTCGACGCGGCCCGGGTTGAGGTCGACACCGATGATCTTGTCCGCGCCGACCATCTTCGCGCCCTGGATCACATTGAGGCCGATGCCGCCGAGACCGAACACCACCACGTTCGCACCCGCCTCGACCTTCGCCGAATACACGACCGCGCCCACGCCCGTCGTCACGCCGCAGCCGATGTAGCAGATCTTGTCGAACGGCGCGTCCTCGCGCACCTTCGCGACCGCGATTTCCGGCACGACGATGTAGTTCGAGAACGTGGACGTGCCCATGTAGTGAAAGAGCGGCTTGCCGTCGAGCGAGAAGCGCGAGGTCGCATCGGGCATCAGACCCTTGCCCTGCGTCGAACGGATCGCCTGGCACAGGTTGGTCTTGCGCGACAGGCAGAACTTGCACTGGCGGCATTCGGGCGTGTAGAGCGGAATCACGTGGTCGCCCTTCTTCAGCGTGCCGACGCCCGGCCCGACATCGACGATCACGCCCGCGCCTTCGTGGCCGAGAATCGCCGGGAAGAGGCCTTCGGGGTCGGCGCCCGAGAGCGTGTAGTAATCGGTGTGGCAGATGCCCGTCGCCTTCACCTCGATCAGGACTTCACCGGCGCGCGGCCCTTCGAGATCCACTTCCTCGATGGTCAACGGGGCGCCGGCTTTCCATGCGATTGCTGCTTTGGTTTTCATCGTCAATGCTCCTGTGAATCCGTGGGTCTGTTTGATGGCGCGGGGCGCATCGCGCGCCGGGTATCGCGTAGCGCGCGGGAAGCGTAATGGTATTGCAAAGCGCGTCGCGATATCGCCCGAAACGGACAAACCTCGGAACAGAACGCGGACCAGCGAGGCGCCGAAAATCCGCCAAACGCGGGTTAACCCCGCCACGTCGCGAGTTGCGCCAAAACAGGACTATGCGGCTATCCTGATACACGTCATGGACTCTTGCATATATCCCCGCGCGCGCCGCACGTACACCATACGCACGGTGCGGCGCCCGAACTCGCCACCGCACAGGGCTCGCGACGGATGCGCGGCCGATTAGCCACGCTCGCGGCTTCGATTTCCCTTACAAACGGCGCGCGCGCATATCGTCGCCGGGAATGCGGGAATAGCCGTGAGTGGTCTTGTTGCAGCTTTTCGTCCCCGATACCTTGGAGCCATCCCAAAACAGATGGTGGAGACAGACAATATGCAAGCGAACACGGTTCACCCGTGCGACGAACGCCTACCCGCGGGCCAGTTGCTTACCCTCGGCATCCAGCACGTTCTCGTCATGTATGCCGGCGCAGTTGCGGTGCCGCTCATCATCGGCGCGGCGCTCAAGCTGCCGAAGGACCAGATCGCGTTCCTCATCAGCGCCGATCTGTTCTCCTGCGGCATCGCCACGCTGATCCAGACGCTTGGACTGTGGATCTTCGGCATCCGCCTGCCCGTCATCATGGGCTGCACCTTCGCCGCCGTCGGACCGATGGTCGCGATCGGCACCAATCCCTCACTCGGCATTCTCGACATCTTCGGCTCGACGATCGCGGCCGGCGTGATCGGCATACTGGCCGCGCCCGCGGTCGGCAAGCTGCTGCGCTTTTTCCCGCCGGTCGTGATCGGTGTCGTGATCTCGGTGATCGGCCTCTCGCTGATGGAAGTCGGCATCAACTGGGCGGCGGGCGGCGTCGGCAATCCCGACTACGGCAATCCGGTCTACCTCGGCCTGTCGCTCGTCGTGCTCACGCTGATCCTGCTCATCAACAAGTTCGGGAAGGGTTTCATCGCCAATATCTCGGTGCTGCTCGGCATCGTCGCGGGCTTCGTGATCGCGCTCATGCTCGGCCGCGTCAACATGGACGGCGTCACGCACGCGCCGTGGGTCGGCTTCGTGATGCCGTTCCACTTCGGCCTGCCGCACTTCGATCCGCTTTCGATCGCGACGATGGTCACCGTGATGTTCGTCACCTTCATCGAATCGACCGGCATGTTCCTCGCGGTCGGCGACATGGTCGATCGTCCGGTCGATCAGAAGACGCTCGTGCGCGGCCTGCGCGTCGACGGTCTCGGCACGCTGATCGGCGGCATCTTCAACTCGTTTCCGCATACGTCGTTTTCGCAGAATGTCGGCCTGATCGGCGTGACCGGCGTGAAGAGCCGCTTCGTCTGCGCGACGGGCGGCGTGATCCTCGTGCTGCTCGGCCTGTTTCCGAAAATGGCGCAGGTGGTGGCCTCGGTGCCGGCCTTCGTGCTCGGCGGCGCGGGCATCGTGATGTTCGGCATGGTCGCGGCGAACGGCATCAAGGTGCTCTCGCGGGTCGATTTCGTGAAGAATCACCACAACCTGTTCATCGTCGCCGTGAGCATCGGGCTCGGCCTCGTGCCGGTCGTCTCGCCGCACTTCTTCTCGCAACTGCCGCCGGCGCTGTCGCCGCTGCTGCATAGCGGGATTCTGCTGGCGTCGGTGTCGGCGGTCGTGCTGAACCTGATCTTCAACGGCGTGAATAGCGAAAGGAAGGCACGGCGCGAACTTCGCCGCGCCGGGCACGATCTCGATAAAAGCGCGGGCAGCGAGCCGCAGCACAACGAGATGCTGCGCGCAGCGGATATGCACTGAGCGTCATGAGGCATCGGCGCCGTCCATTCGCGATTCGCCGATGTCCGCATTGAGGCTTGCGCGGTGACGGATGCCGCGCCTGAACAGAAACGCCACGGCATGCCGTGGCGTTTCTGTTGGTCGACCCTGAACGAAACAGCCCGATCGGCTCACGCTGATCGGGCTGTTTCGTTTGCTTCGTTGCTTGCTTCGTTGTCTACTTCGGCGCTTACGCTAGCGGTGAACTCCCTGCACAACCGAGCGGAAGCCGCTTCACGCAAGCGCCGCAGTCAGCGCTTCCCAGCTTCTTCCAGCACTCACCCCGCCGTCGCCGCCGAAGCCGCGACCGGTGCGCTCGCCGCACCGTAGTCGACCGGCGCGTCCGCGGGACGCGGCTGGTCGCCGGTGTTCTCGATCCAGCCGCCGCCGAGTGCCTGGTACAGCGTGACCAGGTTCTCGAGGCGCTGCATGCGCGCCGTAATCAGCGACTGCTGCGACGAGTACAGATCGGTCTGCGCGGTCAGCACCGACAGATAGCTGTCGACGCCGTTCTTGTAACGCAGGTTCGACAGATCGAGCCGGCGCTGCTCGGCCGACGTGTTGCGCTCGAGCGCCTGGATCTGCTGATCGTAGGTGCCGCGCGCCGCAAGCCCGTCCGCCACTTCGCGGAAGGCCGTCTGGATCGCCTTTTCATACGTGGCGATCTGCACGTTCTTCTCGATGTTGGCGAGATTGAGGTTGGCGATGTTCTGGCCACCCTCGAAGATCGGCAGCGTGATCGACGGCGCGAAGCTCCACGCCGCCGAGCCCGGCTTGAACAGCCCGCCGAGCGTCGGGCTCAGCGTGCCGACGCTGCCGGTCAGCGTGACCTTCGGGAAGAACGCCGCGCGCGCCGCGCCGATATTCGCGTTGGCCGCGAGCAGATTCTCCTCGGCCTCCATGATGTCGGGACGGCGCGTGAGCAGGTCGGACGGCAGGCCCGCCGGAATGTCCGTGAGGAGATTCTGGTCGTTCAGCGGCAGCCCCTGCGGCATATCGCCCGGCAACGGCTCGCCGACCAGCAGCACGAGCGCGTTCTCGGCCTGTGCCCGCAAGCGCGCCTGCGCCTGCATATTGGCGTTCGCGGTCTCGACGACCGTTTGCGCCTGGCGCAGATCGAGTTCCGAGCCGGTGCCGTTGTCGAACTGCAGCTTCGTGATCCGGAACGACTCCTGCGCGTTCGTCAACGTGTCCTGCGTGACCTTCAGCAGATCGTCGAGTTCGAGCAGCGTCAGGTACTGGTTCGCGACCTGCGAGACCAGCGAGATCTCCGCCGCCTTGCGCGCCTGAGCGGTGCCCAGGTACGTCGCCAACGCCTGGTCCTTGAGGCTCTGGATCCGTCCGAAGAAGTCGATTTCCCACGACGCGTTCAGACCCACCGAATACGTGCTCGCGATCGTCTGGGGCGTGGTCGACAGGTCGAGCGGGGTGCGCTGCCGGGTTAGCGACCCCGCGGCGTCGAGCGTCGGCAAGAGGCCCGCGCGAACGATCCGGTACTGCGCCGCCGACGCCTGCATGTTCAGCACCGACACACGCAGATCGCGGTTGTTCTTCAGCGCGATTTCGATGAGCTGCTGCAAACGCGGGTCGACGAAGAACTCGCGCCAGCCGATGTCGGCAGCGGCCTGTCCGTTCGCGCTGCGCCCGCCCGGAGCGGCCGGCTGCGTGTCGTACACGCCGCCCGTCGGGAAATTCGTCGTCACGGGCGCGGCGGGGCGCTCGTAGCGCGGCGCCAGCGTGCAACCCGCGGCGAGCAGCGCGACCGCCACTGCAATCAAAGAATGTTTTTGCATCTCAATGTCCATCCTTGCCCGAGTCATTGTCAGCCGACCCGCCTGCCGAGCCGCCACCTTGCGGATCATGCGGATGGTGCTGTTCGTAGTGTCGCAGCGCCTCGTCCGGGTCTTCCTTCTCGCCGCCGAACTTCGCGCGGATCACGACGAAGAACATCGGGATCATGAAGATCGCGAGGAAGGTCGCCGTCAACATACCGCCGATCACGCCGGTGCCGATCGCGTGCTGGCTTGCCGAGCCCGCGCCGTTACTGATCGCGAGCGGCAGCACGCCGAGAATGAACGCGAGCGAGGTCATCAGGATAGGACGCAACCGCAGACGCGCCGCTTCGAGCGCGGCCTCGATCGGCCCCATGCCTTGCCCTTGCTGCAGCTCGCGGGCGAATTCCACGATCAGAATCGCGTTTTTCGCCGACAGACCGACCGTGGTCAGCAGACCCACCTGGAAGAACACGTCGTTCTCGAGCCCGCGCAGCGTCGCGGCCAGCAGTGCGCCGATCACGCCGAGCGGCACCACCATGATCACCGAGAACGGGATCGACCAGCTTTCATACAGCGCCGCGAGACACAGGAACACGACCAGGATCGAGATGCCGTACAGGATCGGCGCCTGCGAACCGGACTGGCGCTCCTGCAGCGACAGACCCGTCCACTCGTAGCCGACACCCGCGGGCAGCTTCGTGACGAGCGCTTCCATCGCCGCCATCGCCTGGCCGGTCGATTTGCCCGGCGCGGCCGCACCCTGGATTTCCACCGACGAGATACCGTTGTAGCGCTCGAGCTTCGGCGAGCCGAACGTCCACGCGGTGCTCGTGAAGGACGAGAACGGCACCATCCCGCCCGCGCTGTTGCGCACGAACCAGGCATTCACGTCTTCCGGCTGCATCCGGAAAGGTGCGTCGCCCTGCAGGTACACCTTCTTGATCCGACCGTCGGTATCGAGGAAGTTGTTCACGTATGCCGATGCCCACGCGATCGAGAACGTCTGGTCGATGTCGGACACGGACACGCCGAGCGCCTGTGCCTTCTCCCGATCGATGTTCACCTTGAACTGCGGCGTATCGTTCAGGCCGTTCGGACGCACCTGTGCAAGCGTCGGATCTTTCGCGGCGAGACCGAGCAGCATGTTGCGCGCTTCCATCAGCTTCTCGTGACCGAGACCCGCGCGGTCCTGCAGCTGGAAGTCGAAGCCCGCTGCCGTGCCGAGTTCAGGAATCGACGGCGGATTGACCGGATACACGAGCGCGTTCTTGTACGAACTGAAGTGCATGAAGAGCCGGCCCACGAGCGCCTGCACCTTCTGGTCCGCATGCTGGCGCTGCCCGTAGTCCTTCATCCGCACGAACACGAGACCCGCGTTCTGGCCGCGGCCCGCGAAGCTGAAGCCGTTCACCGTGAAGACGGATTCGACAATTGCCTTCTCGTCCTTGAGCAGGTAGTCGGACACGTCCTTCAGCGCGTGCGCCGTGGTTTCCTGGGTCGAGCCGGCCGGCGTCTGCACGAGCACGAACATCGTGCCCTGGTCTTCGTCGGGCAGGAACGACTTCGGCAGACGCACGAACAGCAGGCCCACCGCGAAGATCACCACCATGTAGATGATGAGCCAGCGGCCCGAGCGCTTGATCACGTGGTGCACGCCCGAGTGATACTTGTCGCGGCTGCTGTTGAACGTACGGTTGAACCAGCCGAAGAAGCCGGTGGCTTTTTCGTGATGCCCCTTCGGAATCGGCTTGAGGATCGTCGCGCACAGCGCCGGCGTCAGAATCAACGCGACCAGCACGGACAGCACCATCGCGGCGACGATCGTCAGCGAGAACTGCCGGTAGATCGCCCCGACCGAGCCGCCCGAGAACGCCACCGGCACGAACACCGCCGACAGCACGAGCGCGACGCCGACGAGCGCGCCGGTAATCTGGTCCATCGCCTTGCGGGTTGCATCTCGAGGCGATAAGCCCTCCTCCTGCATCACCCGCTCGACGTTTTCCACGACCACGATCGCATCGTCCACCAGCAGACCGATGGCGAGCACGAGACCGAACATCGACAGCACGTTGATCGAGAAACCGACCACGCTCATGATCGCGAACGTGCCGAGCAGCACCACCGGCACGGCGATCGTCGGGATCAGCGTGGCGCGCAGGTTCTGCAGGAACAGGTACATGACCAGGAACACCAGCACGATACCTTCGAGCAGCGTCTTGACCACTTCCTCGATCGACAGGCGCACGAACGGCGTAGTGTCGTACGGATACTGGACGACGAGACCGTGCGGGAAGTACTTCGACAGTTCGTCGATCTTCGCGCGCACCGCCTTCGCGGTGGCGAGCGCGTTCGCGCCGGTGGCGAGCTGGATACCGAAGCCTGCCGTCGGCTGACCGTTGTACTTGGTGTCGAAGTTGTAGTTTTCGCCGCCGAGCTCGATGTGCGATACGTCACGCAGACGCACCTGCGAGCCGTCCTGGTTCACCTTCAGCAGGATGTTGCCGAACTCCTCGGGGGTGTTCAGCAGCGTAGCCTGCGTGATCGTGGCCTGCAGCACCTGCCCCGGCACCGACGGCGTGCCGCCGAGCGAGCCGCCCGCGACCTGCACGTTCTGCGCCTGGATCGCGTTCTGCACGTCCACCGGCGTCAAGCCGAAGTTGTTCAGCTTGGTCGCGTCGAGCCAGATCCGCATCGCGTACTGCGAGCCGAACAGCGTCACCGTGCCCACGCCGTCGATACGGCTGACCGGATCCTCGATGTTCGACGCCACATAGTTCGCGAGGTCGTACTTGTTCATGCTGCCGTCTTCGGACACGAACGCCATCACCAGCAGGAAGCTGCTGCTCGACTTCGTGACCTTGGTGCCCAACTGCTGCACCGCTTGCGGCAACAACGGCGTGGCGAGTTGCAGCTTGTTCTGCACCTGCACCTGCGCGATGTCGGGGTTGGTGCCGGCCGCGAACGTCAGCGTGATGGTTGCCGTACCCGAGTCATCCGACGTGGACGCCAGATACAGCAAGTGGTCGAGACCACTCATCTGCTGCTCGATCACCTGCGTGACGGTGTCTTCCACCGTCTTCGCCGATGCGCCCGGATACGTTGCGCTGATCTGGATGGACGGCGGCGCGATGGTCGGGTATTGCGCGATCGGCAGTGTGAACACCGACGCGATACCCGCGAGCATCAGGATGATGGCGATCACCCATGCAAAAATCGGGCGATCGATAAAGAACTTTGCCATGAAGCGGGCTCCCTGTTATTACGCGCCCGATGCAGCGGAGGCAGGTTGAGCCGCGGCGGGTTGAGCCGTCGGTGCACCGCCTGCGGCCGCGTCGGAAGCCGGCGTGCCGGGCAGTTGCGCCGCCACGGGCTTGACCTGCTGGCCGGGACGCGCCTTGTCGGTGCCCTGGACGATCACGCGATCGCCGGCCTTCAGGCCGTCCGCGATCACCCAGTACGTGCCGAACGTGCCGTTCGTCGCGAGCTGACGCAGCTCGACCTTGTTGTCGTTGCCGACGACGAGCGCGGTGGGCTGGCCCTTCTGGTCATGCGTGACGCCCACTTGCGGGACGATGAGCGCGTTCTGGTTCACCCCTTCCTCGATCTTCGCGCGCACGAACATGCCCGGCAGCAGCACGTGGTCGGCGTTCTTGAAGATCGCGCGGACCGTGACCGAGCCGGTGCCCTGGTCGACGGTCACGTCGGTGAACTGGAGCTTGCCCTTCTCCGGATAGACCCGGCCGTCTTCCAGCACGAGCGACACCTGGGCCGCGTCCGGGCCGGTCGTCTTCAGACGCCCTTCCTGCACTTCGCGGCGCAGCTTCAGGCCGTCGAGGCTCGATTGCGTGAGGTCCACGTAGACCGGATCGAGCTGCTGGACCGTCGCCATCAGCGTGGCCGCGCTCTGCTGCACGTACGCGCCCGGCGTGACCTGCGACACGCCGATCTGGCCGGTCACGGGCGAGGTCACGTCGGTATAGCCGAGGTTGATCTGCGCGGTGTCGACCGAAGCCTTGCCCGCGGCGACGTCGGCGGCGGCCTGGCCTTCGGCGGCGACCGCGTTGTCGTAGTCCTGCTTGCTGACCGCGTTGGCGGCGACCAGCACCTTGTAGCGGTTCGCCTGCGCGGTGGTCGTCACGAGGTTCGCCTGCGCCTTCGCGAGCGCTGCCTTCGCATTGTTCAGCGAGGCGATGTAAGGCGCCGGATCGATCTTGTACAGGCGTTGGCCTGCCTTGACCTGGCTGCCCTCGGTGAACTCGCGGCGCAGCACGATGCCGTCCACCCGCGCGCGCACCTGCGCGACGAGGAACGCACTGGTGCGGCCGGGCAGTTCGGTGACGACCGGCACGGTGGTCGGCTGGAGGGTGACGACGCCGACTTCGGGCGCCTGTGGCGGCGGGGCAGATTGTTTTGGTCCGCATGCCGCCAGCAAAATGGCAGCCGTCGCGGCACTAATTAAGCGGAATGGAACCCGTTCGACGCGCATGGAGCGACCTCTGTCAAAGACTGAGAAGAAAAAGTGCGCGCATCCCTACCCCGGGGACAACAGCGCACACAAGCGTCTTGCGACGCTCGACCAGGTAGCCCGTGAAAGCGAACCGCGCCTGCAAGGGCACCCTGTACGAGATGTGCGATACCCGGGAATGCCGCACGGCGCCGCGCTTTCCGGCACGGCGCAATAGCGTTTTGAAAGGCAACAGTCACGGATATTAACCGGTCATCCCGGCTTGGGCTATCTTGGGCTATCCGTTCGTGGGGTGCTATTATATATACATCCACGAATGGATGTAAAAGTGCATTTAGTTCTCTTGCGGGCAGGGGGCTCACAAGATCGCTTCGCAATTCGCTTAACAGTAGTCAGATTGTCATCGGGCTGACTTAAAACGGCCCGGGGAAACCCCACAATCAGGGCAGGTCATTCCAATATGGTCAGAAGAACCAAAGAAGAGGCATTGGAGACGCGTAACCGGATTCTCGACGCGGCCGAACAGGTTTTCTTCGAGAAAGGCGTATCGCGCACCTCGCTGGCCGATATCGCGCAGGCCGCGGGTGTCACGCGCGGCGCAATCTACTGGCACTTTGCTCACAAAAGCGAGCTGTTCACCGAGATGTTCGACC
Organism: Paraburkholderia susongensis; assembly: GCF_900177725.1. Classification (GTDB taxonomy): domain Bacteria; phylum Pseudomonadota; class Gammaproteobacteria; order Burkholderiales; family Burkholderiaceae; genus Paraburkholderia; species Paraburkholderia susongensis. Next base: position 17,274 of record NZ_FXAT01000009.1, read on the forward strand.
GCGTGCTGCTGCCGCTTGACGAACTGAAGGCCGCCTCGCTCGACCCCAACGAGGCCGATCCGCTCGGGCGCATCATGGAAGTCTGCATGGTCTGTCTGCGCGACACCGCTAACGACCCGCGCCGCCGCCGCGTGTTCGACATCCTGTTTCTGAAATGCGAGCTGGTCGAGGACATGGGCCCGATGATGGCGCGCTATCAGACCAACATGCGCGAGGGGCTCGCGAAAATCGAAGGTGGTCTGCGCAATGCGATCTCCAAAGGGCAAATACCCGCGGATCTTGACACGAAGCTCGCCGCGGCGATGGTGCATGCGTTTGTCGGCGGATCGCTGCGGGACATGCTGTTCCTGCCCGATGCCACCGACTTCGGCACGCACGCGCAGCAGATGGTGGAAGGGATGTTCGATGCGCTGCGGCTGAGTCCGGCGTTGCGCAGGAAGACGGCGTAGCGGGCCAGCGGACGGACGGCTACGGGCAAAAGAAACGGGCGGTTCGGTGAACCGCCCGTTTCTGTTTGGGGGCCTCGTTTGCGGGCCTCGTTTGCGAGTCGTTTATCACCCGCCCTCGCTCTCGGCATTCAGACGGCAACCCGCCTTGCTCGCGCCGCCTGATTCGACGTATAGATGTTGCCGCGCTCGAGCGGCGCCCCGCCCTTCACCGCCGCGAGCCATTCGTCCGTGCTGGCCACCGCAGCGAAGCGCGACTGCAGCACCACGCTGAACACACGATGAATCTCTTCCCCGCTCGCGAAACCCGCGCTGTTTTCGTACGGCACCGAGCCCGTCGCGTCGTGCAGGAATTCGACGGCAAGTCCTGCATGCACCGCGTGGTTGATGGTCGACGCGTCGCAGTTGTGCGTCATGTAGCCGGTGATGGCCAGCGTGTCGATCTGCCTGGCGGCGAGCCAGTCGGCCAGATCGGTGCCGGCGAATGCGCTCGGCAGCGATTTTTCGACGTAGTGGTCGTGCGTGCGCGAAGTCACGACGCTATGCAACTCCGCTCCCGCGCTGCCGCGCGCAAACAGCGGCGAAGTAGCCGGCGCGATGTTCTGCACGACCACGACCGGCACACCGGCGGCCCGCGCCGCGTCGATCGCCCGGCCGATGTTGGCGAGCGAAGTCTGCACATCGGGAAATTCGATCGGCAGATCGCCGGTCACATATTCGTTCTGTACGTCGATGACGATCAGCGCGCGGCGCGGCGTGGTCATGGCAAAGCTCCTTGCTGGAAATGGGAGTCGGCGCGGTGCGTTCCGGCGAATGGCTGCCGGAACGCATGGCAGCGATGACGGCATTGTGGCTCAGCCGACGTTTCGTAGCTCTGCCCCGGGATTTCGTAGTCGCATCCACACGACAACGGCGCTCCCATCGAGCCCCCGCGCGGCTCGATGGTCCACTGCCGGTGGTTCACTGCTCGCTGATCCAGTGCACGACGTACAGCAGCAGCGCGACCAGAAAAATCATCCCGGCCCACGCCCAGTTCGGAACGGCGTGTTGCCCGGGCTCCTCGTGCGATACCCCATGCGACCAGCTATGCGACGCGCTCGCCGCGCGGCCCGTCAGCGCATTGCCATGATCGATGCGTGTACGCCGCGCGATGCCGCCGAGCGTGATCGGCCGCAGAAACACATGCTGGCGGCGCGCCGTCGAGCCATGCACGCGGTTCGGCCCTTTGCCGTGCTTCGCGCGCACGACCGCGTCGAATTCGGTGAAAAAGTCGTCGGCCAGTTGATGCAGCGCGTTTTCGAGCTGGCGCGTGGGCAGCTCGGCGAGCGGTCCCGACGACGTCGCCCAGATTGTGTAGTCGATGCGCGTGCTGCGCTCCCGGCCGCCGCCGTGCGCGCTTTCGTCCGCGCGCAAACGCACTTCGATCTGCCCGCGCAACGCACCGATACCCTCGGCCCGAGCCTTGAAGTTGATGGTGCGGCGCTGCGCGTCCGCCGGTCCGGAGTCCTGGCCGGCCACGTGGGCACGCGCTTCGTAACGCGCACGCAACGGGCCGAGCGGCACCGTCATGGTCAGCGCGTATTCGCTGTGGGCGAGGCGCGTGAACGATTCGCAGTTGTCGAGGCTGGCACGCAACAGCGCGAGATCCTGCAACGCGTCCCAGACGTCGGTCGGTGCAAGCGGAATCCGTAACGCGTCGTTCAGTTCCATGGCAACCTCCCCCCGATGAACGCGCGACGACAGGATCAGGATGTCTGATCGATGCGGTCGACGCGCGATGCGTAAAACGCGAGATACCCTTTTATTCGCTTCGCCTGCTCGAACGGCTCTTCGTAGCTCCACACCGCGTTTTCGATCAAGCCGTTTTCCGTGCGCAGATGAAAGTACGACGCGTCGCCCTTGAACGGACAGTGCGACGTGTGCGTCGAGCGTTCGAGCCGCGCCATGTTCACATGCTCGCGCGGGAAATAGACGACGTCCGGCAAGCCGGTTTCGGAGAGCGTTAGCGCAGCCTGCGTGTCGGCCATCGTCACGCCGCCGTGAATCACGCGCACCCGATGGCGGTTGTCGCGAATCGCGATGGTATGGCCGCCGGGGCTTGCCTCAGGTGTCGCCGCATCGCTCATGTCCAGGCTCCGTGATGGTGTGGGCGCGTGATGCAAGGTGCCGCCGCATGAACGGCGAAGCCACGAGACACGCCCGTGGCTTCATTATCGGCCAAACTTCAGCCAATTGCGCGGCCTTCCTGAGGTGCGCGGGGAGTGCCGCGCGCCCAGCCATCAAACCCGGCCATACGCGGCGGCAATAGCGGCAATCGGACCGCTTAGTTCATGTTCCATATGAACGCGGATTTGACGTTGCCGCGCGCCGGTACCGTCACCGCGCGTGTCTGCTCGCTGTCGTTGTACTTCGCGTGCACGGTATAACGGCCGGGGTGCAGTCTGACCAGCATGAACGGTCCGCGCGACGTCGAATTCAGCACCTCGCTGCGATGCGCATCGACGATGCGAACGTGCACGTCGGCGAGAAACTCGCCATGGGGGCCGGTAAAGCGCAGCGCCAACGGCCACTGGCTCTGCGCCCGCTGCAGCGCCCTCGACTCGTCGAGACCCACGCCGCCCGACACGTACGACACGTCGCCCTGCTGCTGGATTTGCGGCAGACCGCCGCCGTTGACGTTGCCGGCGCTCGTGTTGTCGGTGGTCGAGCCGCCGCTCACGCCGCCTGCCTGCTGCGCGTACGCACCGCCCGCCAGTCCGAGCGTGAGCGCCGCGCAGAACGCAGCGGCTACGATCCTTCGCTGATTGCGTTGGGTTTTCATCGGTTCGCTCCTTGTTAAAGTCCTTGCCCAGTATCCCTCGATGGGCCCGAATCAAGGACGATGCAACCTGCGTGCCAACCGTCCGGTTGCGTCGACGGAAAAGCGCTTTCCTTTGACGTTGGCGCGCGTCGCGCTTGCCGGTCGTCAAGTCGGTCAGGCGAAAAAAAACCGGTCCCTTGCAGTAAATGCAAAGGACCGGCAATCGCTACTACAGCTCTGTACGGATCGGGCGACATGGTCGATTCGCCCGGGTGAACGATCAGCCCAGATCGACGGGCACGAAGATCTGCGCGTTATCGCGCTGGATCAGCAGCGCGATACTGTTGCCCGCGCTCGAAATCATCTGCTTGAGCTGATCGACGTTCGTAACCGGCCGGCCGTTGACGGCGAGAATCACGTCGCCCGGCTGGATGCCCGCGGTCGCGGCCGCGCCGCCCGACTGCTGCACGAGCAAACCGTGCGATACCGACGCGCCGCTCTTCTCTTCCGGCGTCAGCGGCCGCACCGCCACACCGAGACGGCCTTGCAGCTGGGTCTGCTGATCGGCCTTGCCCGCCGAAGCAACCTTCGCATCCGAGAACGAGCCGATCGTCACCTTCACGTCCTTGCTGGCCTTGTCGCGCCACACCTTCAGGGTCGCCGAGCTGCCCGGGGCGATGCCCGCGATCTGTGCCGGCAGATCCGACGAATCGTTGACGGCGTCGCCGTTCACCGAAAGAATCACATCGCCCGGCTGCAGGCCCGCCTTGGCTGCCGGACCGCCCGGATCGACCGAGCTGACGAGCGCGCCTTGCGGCTTCTGCATGCCGAACGAATCGGCGAGCGTCTGGTTCATGCCCTGCACCGCGACGCCGAGACGGCCGCGGCTCACGTGGCCCGTCTTCACGAGATCGTCCTTGACCTTGATCGCCTCGTTGATCGGAATCGCGAACGACAGGCCCTGGAAGCCGCCGGTCTGCGAGTAGATCATCGAGTTGATGCCGATCACTTCGCCTTGCAGGTTAAAGAGCGGGCCGCCCGAGTTACCCGGGTTCACCGGCACGTCGGTCTGGATGAACGGCGTGTAGTTCTCGTTGGGCAGCGAACGCGACTTCGCGCTGATGATGCCCGAGGTCACCGTGTTGTCGAAACCGTACGGCGAACCGATCGCGACCACCCACTGACCCACCTTGCTCTGACGCGGATCGCCGATCTTCACGGTCGGCAGATTGCTCGCGTCGATCTTCAGCACGGCGACGTCGGACTGCTTGTCGGCGCCGACCACCTTTGCCTTGAACTCACGCTTGTCGGTGAGCTTCACGGTGACGACGTTCGCGCCGTCCACCACGTGCGCATTGGTCAGGATGTAACCGTCATTGCTGATGATGAAACCGGAACCGAGGCTCGCACTCGGCTGATCGGGCGCGTCGCCGCCATCACCGCCTTGCATGCCCGGCATACCGCCGAAGAAACGTTTGTAGAACTGATAGAGCGGATCGCTCGGGTCGATCGGCAACTGGTTGCCGTTGAAGTTGCCGCCATTGCTGCGCATCGCGGTCTGCTTGACCACGTGTTTCGCGCTGATGTTGACGACGGCCGGACCATAGGTTTCAACCAGGCCGGAGAAATCGGGGATGCCGGTCTTGGCGGCGGCTTCGGCAGGCATCATCGCGGCTTGCGCCGGCGAGATGATCTGCGGTGCGGGCACGTCGCGATGACCCGCCACATAGCCGGCGGAAAGCGCAGCGGCGACAGCTACTGCAACAGCGCTGCGGGACAAGGTTTTCGCGTTCATCGTGGACTCCTGACTGGAGAAAAGTGACTTTGGATGTCGAGGAGCGTACGTGGCATCGCTTAAAAGAGACTTAAGCAGCGACAGATCAAGGGAACCTTATCGACAGGGCTTGTCCGGCGCGTCGTTACGCGCGTTCTGGCGGAGCGAAACGCCTTTCTCAGAAGCGCACCGTGACCTGCAAACCACCCGCCGGCGATTCGTCGAGAGACACGTCGGCATGCAGTTGCGTGGCGATGCGGCGCACGATCGCGAGGCCGAGACCGCTACCCGCCACATCGGTGCGCGGGCGATCCGCGCCGGCGCCCGCGCGATAGAAGCGGTCGAACACACGCTCACGATCAGCAGGCGCGATCCCCGGCCCGCTATCGGCGATCCGCACGACTGGGCGCTCGTCCTCGACACGCAGGCTCACATCGACACGGCCGCCATTCGGCGTGTACTTGGTCGCGTTATCGAGTAGATTGTTGAACATCACGCGCAGCGCTTCGGTATCGCCGGTCACGGTGGCGGCCTCGCTCGCCTCGATGCCGAGATCGACACCGCGGCTCATCGCGAGCGGCGCGTAGGTCGCGACGCAGTCCTGCAGCAGCGCGTGCAGATCGAGCGCCTCGGTCACCGCCACGCCATCCGGCTCGGCGCGCGCGAGCGCGAGCAACTGCTCGGCGAGCCGCGTGGCGCGCGTCACGCCCGCCTGCAGATCGGCGAGCGCCTCGCTGCGCGCGGTCTCGTCCTTCGCGCGCGCCACCAGTTGCGATTGAATCTGCACGGCGGCAAGCGGCGTGCGCAATTCGTGCGCGGCATCGGCGACGAACGCTTTCTGGATATCGAGTGCGGTTGCGAGCCGTTCGAGCAGTCCGTTCAACGCGCGCACGAGCGGTTGCACTTCGAGCGGCAAGCGCTTGTCCGGCAACGGATCGAGCGCCTCAGGATGACGCGCGTCGAGCGCGCTCGTCACGCGCCGCAACGGCCTCAGCCCTCGCCCGACGATCACCCACACCGCGAGCCCGAGCAACGGCAGCAGCACGATCAGCGGCCACAGCGTGCGCAGCGCCACGTTGGCGGCAAGCCGGTTGCGCACCGAGAGCGGCTGCGCGAGCTGGACGACGTTGTCGCCGACGATCGCGCCATACACACGCCATTCGCCGCGATCCGTGCGCTCGGTCGAAAAGCCGAGTTCGGCGCGCGGCGCGAGCGGCGCACGCGGCCGCGAGTAGTACATCAACATGCCGTTGCGATTCCAGATCTGCAGCACGATGCCTTCGTCGCCGGTATCGCGCCCGAGCACCTGCGAGAACGGCTCGGCCGGCAGCGCCGCGGCGATCTGCTCGAGCTGGTAGTCGAACAGTTCGTTCGCCTCGGCCAGCGCCTGCCGGTAGATCAGCCAACCCGCGATGCCGACGCCGAGCAGCACGAGCGCCAGCAGCCAGAACAGCAGTTGACGGCGAATCGAGCGCATCGGCTCAGGCGTCCTTCGCGATCATGTAGCCGAGTCCGCGCACGTTGCGGATCAGCTCGGCCCCGAGCTTCTTGCGCAGCGCGTGGATATAGACTTCGACGGTATTGCTGCCGATCTCTTCGCCCCAGCCATACATCTTTTCCTCGAGCTGGCTCTTCGACAGCACCGCACCCGGCCGCGCCAGCAACGCCTCGAGCAGCGCAAACTCGCGCGCGGACAACGCGACCAGCGCGCCGTCGAGCGTGACCAGGTGCGACGCCGGATCGAGAGTCAGGGTGCCGTGGCGAATCGTCGAATCGCTGCGGCCGGACTGGCGCCGGATCAGCGCGCGCATACGCGCGCCGAGTTCGTCGAGATCGAAAGGTTTGACAAGGTAATCGTCAGCGCCGGCGTCGAGGCCCTTGACGCGATCGGCGACCGCGTCGCGCGCGGTGACGATCAGCACCGGCAGCGCATGGCCGCGCGCGCGCAACGTGCGCAGCACCTCGAGGCCGTCGCGCTTGGGCAGGCCGAGGTCGAGCAGCGCCAGATCGTAAGGCTGGGCAGCCGCCGCGCGCAGCGCAGCCTCGCCGTCTTCGACCCAGTCGACCGCGAAGCCTTCGCCGCGCAGCGCCTTGCGCACGCCCTCGGCGATCATCCGGTCATCTTCGACAAGCAGGATGCGCATGGTTATCCGTTCCGAAACGTTTGATGATGCCGCATTCTAGCGCCCGCCTACAGGCTGCGCGCCGCGTGACGCTTTTTTCACCGCAGCGCGGTGGCATGTCACTACAATGGGCGCTTTGCGTCGCGCGGCGGTCGAAGGGTCGTGGGACCGCGCGGTGCGCGGCCTCGTCGTCGAATATCCCGGATAGCCGTTCCGTTGTTCCGCACACGCAGCACGCCCTGAAATCCTGCCCGTTTGTTTGTCTATTCACCCGTTCATGACGCACGCTTTTCTATCTTCCGTCGCACGCCAGCTGATGCCGCGACCGCGCCGCTCCCCCGCCTTCGCCGCCTTCGTCGCATTCACGCCGAGCCGCCTCGCGCCGCGCACGGCCACCTGGCTCATCGCCGCCACGCTTGGCGCGGGTGCGCTGCTGCCGCAGGCGGCGGAAGCGCGCGTCAAGGCCGCGCATCCGAGCGTCAACGTCACCACGGTGCTGCCGCAACCGGTGATGGCCGGCCTGCAGCGCGCGCACGTGCCGCTCTCGTCGGTCAGCGTGGTAGTGGAGAAAGTCGGCGACCGCACGCCGATTCTCGCGCTCAACGCCGGCAAGCCGATGATGCCCGCCTCGACGATGAAGCTCGTCACCACCTACTCCGGCCTGTCGATCCTCGGCCCCGACTACCGCTGGCGTACGAGCGCGTACGCGGACGGCACGCTCGATGCGAGCGGCGTGCTGCACGGCAATCTGTACATCCAGGGTACCGGCGATCCGAAGCTCGTGCCCGAAGAGCTGATCGATCTCGTGCAGAAGATTCACAAGGCGGGCATCAACGGCATCGACGGCGCGCTCGTGCTCGACAAGCGCTACTTCGATCCGTCGACACGCGATCTGCCGCCGTTCGACGACGATTCCACCGCACCGTACAACGTCGGCCCCGATCCGCTGCTCTATGCGTTCAAGTCGCTGTCGTTCACGCTGACGCCGTCGCCGGACGGCACCGTCGCGATCGACGTGCTGCCCGCGCTCGCGCAGCTGCGCATCGACAACCAGCTGCACGCGACGAACGGCCCGTGCCGCGGCGACGCAGCATCGATCTCGCCGACCGTCACGCCGCAACCGGACGGCACCGTCGTCGCATTGTTCACCGGCGACTACTCGATGCGCTGTGACCCGCGCACGGTCAACGTCGCCGTGCTCGATCATTCCGCATTCTTCGCGGGCGGCTTTCTCGCGCTGTGGCAGCAAACCGGCGGCACCTTCAGCGGCACGACGCGCGAAGGCGCGGTGCCGGCCGGCGCGAAGCTCGTCGCGACGCACGAGGGGCCGGTGCTGTCCGATATCGTTCGCGACATCAACAAGTTCAGCAACAACACGATGGCGCGCAACCTGTTCCTGACCATCGGCGCCGCCGAGGAAAGGCCGCCCGCGACGACCGCCAAAGCCGCGCGCGCGGTCGAGGACTTCCTGCGCCGCGACAGCCTCAACCCCGAATACCTGACGCTCGACAACGGCTCGGGCCTCTCGCGCGACGAGCACATCACCGCGCTCGCGCTCGCCGATGTGCTGCAGCGGGCCAACGCGAGCCCGGTCGCGCAGGTGTTCGTGGAGTCGCTGCCGATCGCCGGCGTCGACGGCACGATGCGCAACCGCCTGGCCAACCAGGGCGCGGGCGGCAACGCGCACATCAAGACCGGCACCTTGCGCGACGTGCGCGCGATCGCTGGCTATGTGGCGTCGGCCGACGGCAACAGCTACGTGGTGGTCAGCCTCATCAACGATCCGCATTCGGAAGCGGCGCGCGCGGCGCACGACGCGCTGCTCGAATGGGTCTACGAAGGTCCGTCGCAGGGCTTTACGAAGGTCTCCGCTCCCATCGAAGAGCCGCGCGCGAAGCCCAGGAAAAACCCGCGCAAGCGCGCCGCCCACTGAGGATTTCTTCTAGCGAAGCCGCGCGCGGCAACCTTCTAACCGTGTACGCTGTCGGGCAACGTACGGCGCGCGATTTGCCTCGCGTGCCGCGCAGGCCGCCCGGTCATCGAGACCGAGCGGCGCTCACGAACGATAACGACAGCGCCCGCCGCACCCCGCGCGGCGCTCAGGGACCAGGAAGGGAGACACCATGCAATTCGATGCCGAATTGCTGCTGCTCGCCATGGCGCCCGTCTTTCTCGCCTGCATCGGCTGGGAGGCGTGGCACGTCAGGCGCACGCGTCCGGCCGAGCGGCTCTACAGCTGGCGCGACACGCTCTGCAACGCCGCGCTCGCGCTGATGCAGCAGGCTGCCGACAAGCTCGCGTGGCTCGCGATCATCCCTGTCTACGCGTTTTTCTACGAGCATTACCGCATTTACACCTGGCAGGCGAGCTGGATGTCGTTCGTCGTCCTGTTCATTGCGCAGGACCTGCTCTATTACGTGTTTCATCGCTGCAGCCATCGCGTGCGCTGGCTGTGGGCCGCGCATGTCGTGCATCACTCGTCGAAGCGGATGAATTTTTCGACCGCGTTCCGCCAGAGCCTGATGTACCCGGTCGCCGGCATGTGGCTATTCTGGATTCCGCTCGCGATACTCGGCTTTCCGCCGAAGCAGATCGTCGCGATCGTGCTCCTGAACCTCGGCTTCCAGTTTTTCGTGCATACGCAGGCGATCGGTAAGCTCGGCTGGCTCGAATACGTGTTCAATACGCCGTCGATCCACCGCGTGCATCATGCGCGCAACGAGCGCTACATCGATCGCAACTACGCGGGCGTGCTCGTGATCTGGGACCGCCTGTTCGGCAGCTATGTCGAGGAAAATCCGCACGACACGCCGGTCTACGGCATCGTCGAGCCGCTTCACACTTACAACCCGCTGAAGGCCACGTTTCACGAATGGGCCTCGATGGCCGCCGACTTCGCGCGCGTGCGCGGCTGGCGCAACAAGTGGCGCGCGCTGTTCGCACCGCCCGAATGGGCCACCGCTTATCACGCGCGGCAGCGAGGGGTCAGGCAAACGGAGTTGGGCACGCAGAAGGTCTGTGCGCAGACACGAGTGCAGACACAGGCGCATACGCGATCGCACGCGCATCCGGGCACGGAGCCCGGCAATACGATGAGTCCGGAAATCGGGGATCAGCCCGGCCTGAACACCAATCATACGACCGCGTTTCGGACGCCACGCGGGCCGTAGAAGATTCTGTAAGCTGTCGTCACGCCGCCGAAGCGGTGGACGCGGCCTGCAACACATGGCACAAGGGCCACACATACGAGGAGATGTCGTCAACATGAATCAAGCAGCTTCGAAAAAACAGCAATGGTTGCGCGTCACGCAGATCGCCGTGGCGAGCGCGGCATTCGCCGCATTGGCAGCGTGCGGCGGCGGTGGCGACGACAACAACAATGCGAGCAGCGGGCCGCCGGGGGGCGTCAAGCTGCAGATCGTGTCGTTCGGCGACAGTCTGTCGGACGTCGGCACCTACGCGCCGGTCATCCAGTCGAGCTTCGGCGGCGGGCGCTTCACGACGAATCCGGGCGAAGTCTGGACGCAGAAGGTCGCCGAGTACTACGGCGGCACGCTGAGCGCCGCGTATGTGGGCGGCTTCGGCCAGCCTCTGACGGCAACCGGCGGCCTCGGTTATGCGCAGGGCGGCTCGCGTGTCGATCTGCAGCCGGGCGAAGGCTACGCGCCGAACAACATGGCCGCGACGACGGTGCCGATCACGACGCAGGTCTCGGAGTATCTGACCGCGCACAGCAGCTTCAATGCGAACCAGCTCGTGCTGATGAACGGCGGCGCGAACGACATCTTCATCCAGGCGCAAGCGGTCTCGGATGCCGGCACGGCGGCGGCGGCCGCGGTGCTGCAAGGCGGCGGCACCGCGACGGCCGCGCAGACGGCCGCCGCGGCCGCATCGCAGGCGGCGACCGTGACCGCGCTGCAGGCGATCACCACCGCGGCGACCACGTTCGTCGGCACGGTCCAGAAGGTGGTCGCGGCCGGTGCGACGCATGTGGTGGTGTCGGACATCCCGGATATCGCGCAAACGCCGCAGGGGCTCCAGGCCGGCGCGCAAGGCCAGGCGCTCTTCACCGCGCTGGTTCAAACCTACAACGGGGTGCTGCAGCAGGGGCTCGCGTCGAACAAGCAGGTCATCTATGTGAGCGCCTACGCGTGGCAGGACCAGACGATGGCGAGCTATCAGTCGCAGGGCTTCACGGTGTCGAATACGGGCACCGCATGTAACCTGGCGTCGATGGTCGCCAACGCGACGGCTTACGCAACGAAGAATCCGAGCGCGCTCGCTCCGGGTCAGACAGCCGAGTCGTTCGGCAGCGCGTTCGGCTCTTCACTGTTCTGCTCGCCGCAAACCTACACGGTGGCCGGCGCGGACCAGACCTACATGTTCGCGGACCTCGTGCATCCGACCACGCATCTGCATGCGCTGTTTGCGCAGCAGGTCGAGAAGCAGGTCGCGGCGAGCGGGCTCGGGAAGTAAAAAGGGGCTTCGGTCGCGGGGCTGGCGAGGTTGTCGGCCACTTCGCGGCTGTGAGGCTGTTGCTTTGAGGCCGTTACTTTGACGGCCGTTCTCCGGCTGAAAAACGCAAAAGGCCCGGCTCGTTCAACGAGCCGGGCCTTTGTCTTTTGCTGGTTGGCCGCGCAAACCGGCTGCGCGATGCAGCGCAGCAGGCAGCACACTCAGCGCTGCGCCTCGAAAGCCGCCGCCGCGCGTCCAAGCCGATCGTTGAGCGCGATCCATTCGATCGTATCGGGCAGCTTCTCGATCAGAATCCGCGTGACGTTCGCGCGATCGAGCGCCCGCAGCAAGCCGTACAGCTCGCGAGCGTAAGCATGCGGGTCCTCCGGTGCCGCGACGAAATACACGCCCTCGGCATCGGCCCAACGGCCGGCACGCGACGCGCGCGCGACCAGAGCAACGCGCTCGCCTGCCTCGCGCACCGCCAACAGCGGCTCCAGTTCGCCGAACGGCAGCAGCGCAAGCGGCGTGCGTGGCGCGTAATGCGCCTTCAGCGTGCCCGACGCGCGCGGTGCGGTTGCGTCCGACCCGTCGGGCAGACGCGGCGCCTCGCCGAGCACGTCGGCGATATCCTGCGGTGTCACATGACCCGGCCTTAGCAGCGCCGGGAAGCCGCGCGACAGATCGAGAATCGTCGACTCGATCCCGACATCCGACGCGCCGCCGTCGAGCACGTGAATCGCGCTGCCGAACTCGTCGCGCACGTGCTGCGCGGTGGTCGGACTCACATGCCCGAAACGGTTCGCCGACGGCGCGGCAACACCGCCGTGCCCGCTACGCAACGCGCTGAATGCTTCCAGCAATGCCTGCGCGACCGGATGCGACGGACAGCGCAAGCCCACCGAATCCTGGCCGCCGCTGACCGCTGCGTGAATATGCGCGGCGCGCTTGAGGATCAGCGTGAGCGGCCCCGGCCAGAACGCGTCGATCAGGCGCTGCGCTTCGGCCGGCAAGTGCTCGACCCAGTAGTTCGGGTCCCCCTGCGGCGCCAGATGCACGATGACCGGATGATTGGCCGGCCGGCCCTTCGCCGCGTAAATGCGCGCGACCGCGTCCGGGTTCCCGGCGTCGCCGCCGAGGCCGTACACGGTCTCCGTGGGAAACGCGACCAGACCGCCGGCGTCGAGCAAGGCCGCCGCGTGTTCGATCTGCGCGGCGCTGACCGGCAACGCGCTGGCTGCGCCCGGAGGCGACGCGCTCGTGGCGTTTGCGGCGGGTTTCTGTTGGTCCGGCATGGCGTGCGCGTGTCAGCTCGTGATGATATGCAGCAGCCGCGCGCAATCGCGCGCCGTCGCGCGGGCTTCTTCGAGCGTCGGCGCCGTGAAGTTCACGTGACCCATCTTGCGGCCGCAGCGCGCCTCTTCCTTGCCGTACAGATGCAGACGCGCCGCCGGCATCGCGGCGACCGCCTGCCACGGCGGCGTGACCGCGGCGCGCTTCGGGCCGTCCGGGTACCACACGTCGCCGAGAATGTTCAGCATGACCGCCGGCGAATGCTGGCGCGTGTCGCCGAGCGGCATGCTGGTCATCGCGCGCACCTGCTGCTCGAACTGGCTGGTCGCGCAGGCGTCGACCGTGTAGTGGCCGGAGTTGTGCGGGCGCGGCGCCATTTCGTTGGCGACGAGCGAGCCGTCTTCGAGAATGAAGAACTCGACGCACAGCACGCCGACGTAGCCGAGCTTGTCGGCGATCTGCAACGCGGCCTGCTGCGCCTGCTCGACGAGCGCGGGCGTCGCGTCCGGCGCGGGGACGATCGTGTGCGACAGCACGCCGTCGCGATGCGTGTTCTGCGCGAGCGGATAGACCGCCGACGCGCCGCTCGCCGCACGCGCGATCAGCGCCGACACCTCGAACTTCAGCGGCAGGCGCTTTTCGAGCACGCACGGCACGCCACCGAGCGAAGCGTGCGCCTCGCGCACTTCCTCGGCGTTGCGCACGCGGATCTGGCCTTTGCCGTCGTAACCCATGCGCGCCGTTTTCAGGATCCCCGGCAGCACGGCTTCGAGCTGCGCATCGCCGAGCGCGGCGAGCGCGCCCGACGATTCGATCACCACGTGCGGCGCCACCGTCACGCCAGACGACGCGATAAAACGCTTCTCGGCAATCCGGTCCTGCGCGACCGCAACGCAACGGCCCGCCGGACTCACGAACGTGGTTTTCGCGAGGAAATCGAGGCTCGCGGCCGGCACGTTCTCGAATTCGGTCGACACCGCCGCGCACAGCCGCGCGAGTTCGGTCAGCGCCGCTTCGTCGTCGTAAGCCGCACGCAGATGGCGGTCGGCGACCGCGCCCGCCGGGCTGTTTTCGTCCGGATCGAGCACGGCGACGCGATAGCCCATCGCCTGGGCGGCAAAGCAGAACATGCGGCCGAGCTGGCCGCCACCGACCATGCCAAGCCATGCGCCGGGCAGAATCGGTGAAACCGGTGTGTTGTCTGGGTTCATCTTAGTGGTCGGTCGCGGCCGGGTGCGCTCGCGTTCGTGCAGCAGCGGGCGCCCGGCCGGGGGTCGGACAGGGGGACGTCTTGAAACAAAAAACGGCGCGCTTACAGCGCCGGCAACACCATGGCGTGAGCCGCTTCGTTCTGGCGCACGCGGAATGCAGCGAGCTTGTCCGCATACTCGGCGCTCGTGCCGGAGAGCAGCGACACCGCGAACAGCGCCGCATTCGCCGCACCCGCCTCGCCGATCGCAAACGTCGCGACCGGCACGCCCTTGGGCATCTGCACGATCGAATGCAGCGAATCGACGCCCTTCAGGTATTTGCTTGCCACCGGCACACCGAGCACCGGCACCGTGGTCTTGGCGGCCAGCATGCCCGGCAGATGCGCCGCGCCGCCCGCGCCCGCGATGATCGCGCGGATGCCGCGCTCGCGCGCGCTTTCAGCATAGGCGAACATTTCGTCCGGCATGCGGTGCGCGGACACGACCTTCGCCTCGTACGGCACGCCGAACTCCTGCAGAATCGCGACGGCGTTTTTCATGACTTCCCAGTCGGAACTGGAGCCCATCAACACGCCGACGACCGGCGCGTCATGCGTATGGGCGGTGTGTGCTTCACTCATCTTTACGGCTTCCTTGTTTCCCGGGCGACTCTTGTGTGATTCACGCGGATCAGGCGAGCTTGTGCCCGGTCAGGCGCTCGAGCGCTTCCTCGTACTTCTCGCCCGTCTTCGCAACCACCTCGTCCGGCAGCTTCGGCGCCGGCGGCTCTTTCTTCCACGGCTGGGTTTCGAGCCAGTCGCGCACGAACTGCTTGTCGAACGACGGCGGGTTCGTGCCGACCTGGTACTGGTCGGCCGGCCAGAAGCGCGACGAGTCGGCAGTGAGCGCCTCGTCCATCAGGTACAGCTTGCCGTGATTGTCCAGACCGAACTCGAACTTCGTGTCCGCGATGATGATGCCGCGCGTCGCCGCGTAATCCGCCGCTTCCTTGTACAGCTTGATCGAGATGTCGCGGATCGTGGCCGACAACTCAGTGCCGATGCGGCGCTCCATCTCGTTGTACGTGATGTTTTCGTCGTGGTGGCCCATTTCGGCCTTGGCGGCCGGCGTGAAGATCGGCTCGGGCAGCTTCTGCGCGTTCTGCAAACCCGGCGGCAACTGCACGCCGCAAACCGCACCGGTTGCCTGGTAGTCTTTCCAGCCGCTGCCGGCGAGATAGCCGCGCACCACCGCCTCGACGAGGATCGGCTCGAGGCGCTTCACGACCACCGCGCGGCCCTTGACCTGCTCGACTTCGTCCGGCGCGACCACCGACTCGGGCGCCACGCCCGTCAGGTGGTTCGGCACCAGGTGCTTCAGTTTCTCGAACCAGAAGTTCGCCATCGCGTTGAGCACGCGGCCCTTGTTCGGAATCGGCTCGCCCATGATGACGTCGAACGCCGACAGACGGTCGGTCGTGACGATCAGCAACTGGTCGTTGCCCACCGCATAGTTGTCGCGGACTTTACCGCGGCCGAGCAGCGGCAGCGAGCGGAGCGTGGATTCGTAGAGGGTAGACATCGTCGTGGTTCGCTAAAAGTGGGGCAAAAAGTGTGACCGGAACAAAAGGGAAACGCCGTTCCCCCGATGATGCGGGAACGGCGATCTAACGACAACCTGGCCGGATGGCCAGGGGGCCAGGCGCGAAGCCAGCCAGAACTACAGCTTAACGGACGACTTGCGCGAGCTCGCCCGACTTGTACTTCTCCGCGATTTTATCAAGCGAAACCGGCTTGATCTTGCCAGCCTGGCCTTCGCAACCGAATTGCGTGTAACGGTCGATACAGATCTTCATCGCCGCTTCACGCGCCGGCTTCAGGTAATCGCGCGGATCGAACTTGCCCGGGTTGGTCGCCATGTAGCGGCGAATCGCGCCCGTGATCGCGAGACGCAGGTCGGTGTCGATGTTGACCTTGCGCACGCCGTGACGAATGCCTTCCTGGATTTCCTCGACCGGCACGCCGTAGGTTTCCTTCATGTCGCCGCCGAATTCGCGGATTTCCGCGAGCAGCTCCTGCGGCACCGACGACGAGCCGTGCATCACGAGGTGCGTGTTTGGAATGCGCTGATGGATTTCCTTGATGCGCGCAATCGAGAGAATATCGCCCGTCGGCTTCTTGCTGAACTTGTACGCGCCGTGCGAAGTGCCGATCGCGATGGCAAGCGCGTCGCACTGGGTCAGCTTGACGAAATCGGCGGCCTGCTCCGGATCGGTCAGCAACTGCTCGCGCGTCATCGTGCCCTCGGCGCCGTGGCCGTCTTCCTTGTCGCCCTTCATCGTTTCGAGCGAACCGAGCACGCCCAGCTCCGCTTCCACGGTGACGCCGATCGAGTGCGCCGCCTCGACGACCTTGCGCGACACTTCGACGTTGTACTCGTACGATGCGACCGTCTTGCCGTCGGCTTCGAGCGAGCCGTCCATCATTACGCTCGTGAAGCCGCTGCGGATCGCCGCCATGCACACCGCCGGCGACTGGCCATGGTCCTGGTGCATCACGACCGGAATGTGCGGATACGACTCGACCGCCGCTTCGATCAGATGACGCAGGAACGGCTCGCCCGCGTACTTACGCGCGCCGGCCGACGCCTGCATGATGACCGGGGCGTTGACCTTGTCGGCCGCGGCCATGATCGCCTGCACCTGCTCCAGGTTGTTCACGTTGAATGCCGGAAGACCATAACCGTGTTCGGCGGCATGATCCAGCAGTTGACGCATTGATACGAGAGGCATGCTTAACTCCTTAGATTGAAACGAATTCTCGTGCCGTCGGCATCTTTTGCGGCGATTTTATCGCGAAGCAGAGCGCGTTCCCGGTTCACACCGGGCGCTTTGGTGCGCCGTCGCACATGGGCTGCGGGATGTGCCGGCCTGCTTCGCTCAATCGAGCCTGTGCCGATCGAGCGGTCCTGTGTCGGGAGAGTCAGCGCTTTCTGTCGATCCGTAGCTGGCGCTTGAGCGCCTGCTACGGTCCCATGCAAAGCACTTACGCCGAACCCACACAGGACGGTTGCTGCCTGATCAATACGGCTCGCCGACCCGTACGATCTTCAACGTGTTGGTGCCGCCAGCCTGCCCCATCGGCTCGCCGACGGTCAGCACCACCATGTCGCCGCGCGACGCGTAACCCTTGCGCACCACGGTTTCCAACGCTTGCTGCAACGCGGTGTCGCGGTCGGTGTTGGTGTCCAGATGCAGCGAAGTCACGTTGCGATACAGCGCCATCGCGCGCTCGCTGCCGACACGCGGGGTGAGCGCGAAGATCGGCACGTGCGTCCAGTGGCGCGACATCCACAGCGCGGTCGAGCCCGACTCCGTGAGCGCGACGATCGCTTTCGCGCCGAGGTGATAGGCCGTGAAGAGCGCGCCCATCGCGATCGACTGGTCGATCCGCGTGAACGTGCGGTCGAGGAAATCCTTGTCGAGTTCCGACTGCTCGGACTTTTCCGCTTCGACGCAGATCGCGGCCATCGTCTCGATGGTCTGCACCGGGTACTTGCCCGCCGCCGATTCCGCCGACAGCATCACCGCGTCCGTGCCGTCGAGCACTGCGTTCGCGACGTCCGACACTTCCGCGCGGGTCGGCACCGGCGCGTGGATCATCGACTCCATCATCTGGGTCGCGGTAATCACGAACTTGTTCGATTCGCGCGCCATCCGGATCATGCGCTTTTGCAGCGCCGGCACCGCGGCATTGCCCACTTCCACGGCCAGATCGCCACGCGCGACCATGATGCCGTCCGACGCGTCGAGGATGCCCTGCAGCGCTGGAATCGCTTCGGCGCGCTCGATC
Organism: Paraburkholderia susongensis; assembly: GCF_900177725.1. Lineage (GTDB taxonomy): Bacteria > Pseudomonadota > Gammaproteobacteria > Burkholderiales > Burkholderiaceae > Paraburkholderia > Paraburkholderia susongensis. Next base: position 35,206 of record NZ_FXAT01000009.1, read on the forward strand.
TTGGCGATCATCTTCGGCTTGATGCCGTACGGCGCGCCGGCGATATTCGCAAGCTGGCGGGCCATTTCCATGTCGGTCGCGTTCTTCGGGAACGAAACCGCGATGAAATCGACGCCGAGCGACATCGCCGTGCGGATGTCCTCCATGTCTTTCGCGGTCAGCGCGGGCGCCGACAGACCGCCGCCCTGGCGGTTGATGCCCTTGTTGTTCGACAGCTCGCCGCCGATCTTCACGACCGTGTGAATCTCGCTGCCGATCACGCGCTGCACGTTCAGCACGATCAGGCCGTCGTTGAGCAGCAGTACGTCGCCGGGCTTCAGGTCGCGCGGCAGATCTTTGTAATCGAGACCGGCGCGCTCCTCGTTACCGAGTTCGCAACCGGCGTCGAGAATGAACGGCTCGCCCGCGACCAGCATGATCTTGCCGTTCTCGAACTTGCCGACGCGGATCTTCGGGCCTTGCAGGTCGGCCATGATGGCGACCTCACGGCCGGCCTGGCGGGCCGCCTCGCGCACGAATTCGGCGCGCTGGCGGTGGTCGTCGGCCGTGCCGTGCGAAAAATTGAGCCGCACCACGTCCAGCCCCGCCTGAATCATTTGCAGCAGGATTTCCGGTGTACTGGAAGCCGGTCCGATGGTAGCGACAATCTTGGTAGCGCGATGCATGAGTCTCCTCGTCTGAATGGAATCGCTGGAAAGAGCGCTGGGGGGCTGTTGTGGAGTCTGCGCATCGGAAGATGCAGTGGGAGAACGCGCGCCGGTTGTAACCGGCGTCGCTTTATGAAATGAAGCGGTATTCGATACCGGCGCCGTGGGCGCCGAGGGGCGGGTGTCGGCTGCGGCCGATTCCGCCGCGGTCACGCCCGGTGCCTTGTCCACCGCTGCCGCCGGGGCAGCGGCACGCGCCGCGTGCTCCCCTGCCGTCGCTGCCGTGGTACCACGCGGCGGCTTCACGCCCCGCGTCCTGGTCGACTTCGCCGTTGGGGAGCGCGTCGCCACGTTAAGCCCGCGATTCCAGCACTTCGACCGCCGGCAGCTTCTTGCCCTCGAGGAACTCGAGGAAGGCGCCGCCGCCCGTCGAAATGTAGCTGACCTGGTCGTGGATGCCGTACTTGGCGATTGCCGCGAGGGTGTCGCCGCCGCCGGCGATCGAGAACGCCGACGAGCGCGCGATCGCGTCCGCGAGCGTCTTCGTGCCGTTGCCGAACTGGTCGAACTCGAACACGCCGACCGGACCGTTCCACACGATCGTGCCGGCCTTCTCGAGCTGCGCGGCGAGCGCTTTGGCCGTTTCCGGGCCGATGTCGAGGATCATGTCGTCGTCTTGAACATCGGCGACGGCCTTCACTTCCGCCTTGGCGGTCGGCGAGAATTCCTTGGCCGTGACCACGTCGGTCGGGATCGGCACCGAGGCGCCGCGGGCCTTCGCCGCGTCGATGATCGCCTTCGCCTCGCTCACGAGATCGGCTTCGGCGAGCGACTTGCCGATCTTCAGGCCGGCCGCGAGCATGAACGTATTGGCGATGCCGCCGCCGACGATCAACTGGTCGACCTTCTCCGCGAGCGACTTGAGGATGGTCAGCTTGGTCGACACCTTCGAGCCCGCGACGATCGCCACGAGCGGACGCTTCGGCGCGCCGAGCGCCTTGCCGAGCGCTTCGAGCTCAGCCGCGAGCAGCGGGCCCGCGCACGCGACCGGCGCGTACTTCGCGATGCCGTGCGTGGTCGCTTCGGCACGGTGCGCGGTGCCGAACGCGTCGTTCACGTAGATGTCGCAGAGCTTCGCCATTTTCTGCGCGAGCTCGTCGGAATCTTTCTTTTCGCCCTTGTTGACGCGGCAGTTTTCGAGCAGCACGACCGCGCCCGGCGCGACGTTCACGCCGTTTTCGACCCAGTTCGCCACGAGCGGCACGTCGCGGCCGAGCAGTTCGGCGAGTCGCTTCGCGACCGGCGCGAGCGAATCTTCCGGCTTGAAGTCGCCTTCGGTGGGACGGCCCAGATGCGAGGTGACCATCACGGCGGCGCCGGCGTCGAGCGCGGCCTTGATGGCCGGCACGGAGGCGCGGATGCGGGTGTCTTCGGTGATGTTGCCTTGATCGTCCTGCGGCACGTTCAGATCGGCGCGGATGAACACACGTTTGCCGGACAGCTTGCCTTCGGCGATCAGGTCGGAGAGACGCAATACCTTGTTCATGGGCTTGAGTAGGCGAGTTGATGAGAAGGCGGTGGCGGACTGCGCGCGGGGCGGCGCGCAGCGAACTCCAGCGCTTCGGCCCGGCGGCTCCGCGGATCGGGCGCCGGCGGCCATGCCGCGGCACGTGCGCCTTGCTGCGGCGCGTTCAACCCGGAAAAGGGCATTTTAACTGATCCAAACCGCCTTCTGACCCGCGACGCGGCGAATGTCCCGTATTTGATCGCGGCGCCGCCCATGCCGCAACGCAGCATCCGCGCCGCGCCCTGTCACACGAAGAGGCGCAACAACGTGAACACGACCATTCCGGTGACGATCGTGCCGAGCATGGTGCGGCGCCACAAAAACCATCCGAGACCGGCGAGCGTCGCGTAAAACTCGTGGTTCGACGGCGCGAACGACAGCCCCTCCGGCGTCGCCAGCACGTCGGGCAGCACGACGGCGGCGAGCGCCGCGGCGGGCGCGTAGCGCAGCATGCGCTGCACGCGCGCCGGCAGCACCGTGCGCTCGCCGCCGATCAGAAACAGCGCGCGCGTGAGCGCGGTGACGAAGGTCATGCCGGCAATGGCGAACCAGATCTGCGTGGATGTCATCGGGAGTCTCCGGCGCTGTTGCGGATGCGGCGCAGGTCCGCGCGCTCGATCATGAGGTCGGCCGCGCTGCCGGCGACGATCGCTGCAATCACCGCGAGCGGCAGCGCGAGCCGGTACGGCAGGTCGAACGCGAGCAGCGACACGATGCCCGCGACGCTCACCGCGACGAGCGTCGAGCGCGTTGCGATCGCCGACACCATGATGGGCAGCAGCGCGAGCGTGCCCGCGAGCGCGAGCCCCCAGTTATCGGGAATCAGGCTCGCGAGCAGGATGCCGACGATCGACGACACCTGCCACGAGAGCCAGCTCGCCACCGCCATGCCCCAGAAATACGCCTCCTTGCCCGGCACGTAGCCGCCCGGGAAGCTCTTCTTCTGGAATAGCAGGTAGATCACGTCGCCATTGAAGTAGCCGAGCACGACGCGCCGCCACATCGGCAGATACGAGAAATGCGGCGCGAGGCCGGCGCCGAAGATCACGAAACGCAGATTGACCATCGCCGCGGTGAGCAGCGCCGTCCAGACCGGCAGCTTGGCGGCGAGGAGCGGCAGCACCGCCAGTTGCGACGAACCGGCGTAGCACAGCAGCGACATCGTGAGCGCCTGCGGCAGCGTGAGCACGGACTTGCTCATGGCGATGCCGGTGACGAGGCCCCACGAGAAAATCGCCATCAGCGTGGGCGAATAGTCGCGCGCGCCCTCGCGAAAAGCACGGCGATCGGTATCGGACAGTCGAGCGAGCATGGAGAGAAAAGCGCAGGCGCAAGGAGCGCCGTCAGGAAGGCGAAGTCGGCGCCAGGTCGTCAGGCACCCGCTGGCGCATCCGGATTTGATTTATGCGTGCGCTGGATTATAGCGTCAGCGCCGCGCGCGAGGATGCGCTCAAATGCCCGTTGCGTGTGCAAATGACGCTAAAATAGCGCTCCTGGCTATGCTCTGGCGCTCATCGCCACACCTCGCCACACCTCACAAACGCACCCGCTGGAGAATCGTATGTCAATGGCCGACCGCGACGGCAAGATCTGGATGGATGGCAAGCTCATCGACTGGCGCGATGCCAAAATCCACGTGCTCACCCACACGCTGCACTACGGCATGGGCGTTTTCGAAGGCGTGCGCGCCTACAAGACGGCCGACGGCGGCACCGCGATCTTCCGTCTGCAGGAGCACACCAAGCGCCTGCTGAACTCGGCGAAGATCTTCCAGATGGACGTGCCGTTCGACCATGAAACGCTCGCCGCCGCGCAACGCGAAGTGGTCCGCGAGAACAAGCTCGAGTCGTGCTACCTGCGCCCGATCATCTGGGTCGGCTCGGAAAAGCTCGGCGTGTCGGCCAAGGGCAACACGATTCACGTCGCGATCGCCGCATGGCCGTGGGGCGCGTACCTCGGCGAGGACGGCATGACGAAGGGCATCCGTGTGAAGACCTCATCGTTCACGCGCCATCACGTGAACGTGTCGATGGTGCGCGCGAAGGCGTCGGGCTGGTACGTGAACTCGATCCTCGCGAACCAGGAAGCGATCGCCGACGGCTACGACGAAGCGCTGCTGCTCGACGTCGACGGCTACGTGTCGGAAGGCTCGGGCGAGAACTTCTTCCTCGTCAACAATGGCAAGCTGTACACGCCCGACCTGTCGTCGTGCCTCGACGGCATCACGCGCGACACGGTCATCACGCTCGCGCGCGACATGGGCCTGCAGGTCATCGAAAAGCGCATCACGCGCGACGAGGTCTACACCTGCGACGAAGCATTCTTCACCGGCACCGCCGCCGAAGTCACGCCGATCCGCGAACTCGACAACCGCACGATCGGCGCCGGCGCGCGCGGCCCGATCACCGAGAAGCTGCAGTCGGCCTTCTTCGACGTCGTGAACGGCAAGAGCGCGAAGTACGCGCACTGGCTCACGAAGATCTGAGCGAAGTTCTGAGATGCGCTGTGCCGCCCACAGGCGGCGCATTGCCTGCACCCCGCATACAACGAGAGTCTCATGAGCGAAATCAAGGAAATGCCGCTGGTCGAACTGTCGGCAAAAGACCTTCCGGCATATTGTCCGAACCCGGCCATGCCGCGCTGGAGCGCGCATCCGCGCGTCTTCATCGACGTCACGCACGGCGAGGCGCGTTGCCCGTACTGCAGCACGCGTTACAAGCTGCGCGACGGCGAAGTGGTCAAAGGCCACTGAGCACGGCGCGCCTGGCGTTGCCTCGTCTACGGCGTTGCCTGCCGGGGGATCGTGCGCGGCTTATTGCTGGATGTGTTGCCGGCTGTGTTGCTGGACGTATTGCCGGATTTGACGCCGCGCCTCTTTTCGTTGGCTCCATCGGGTCATTCGCTTGCCGAGCGGCTGCATACGCCGCGGGCCGCTTCGCCGTCAGGCGGGCTGGCGCCGGTTGCACGGCAAGGGCACGTGAAGCCAGCGTATCCGCGCAGGCACGCTCGACGGCAGCCCCGCAGCGACAGGGCCACAGCAGGGTCGCCAGCGCGGTGCATCCGGCCGCTAAACCGGACATGCACCACGCAATGCGCGGCCTTTCCCTTTTCACCAATCCGAACGCCACGCGCACTGCGCGCGCGGCGCTCCTTTTCGACACCGGACACTCACTCTGATGCGTCGCGCGTTGGTTATCGCACCGAACTGGATCGGTGACGCATTGATGGCGCAGCCGCTGTTTGCGCGCCTCGTGAAATTGCATCCGCGCATCGCGATCGACGCGGTCGCGCCCACATGGGTCGCGCCCGTGCTCGAACGCATGCCGGAAATCCGCGACGTCTACTCGACCGACCTCGCGCACGGCAAGCTGCAGATGCTGCGCCGCTGGCAACTGTCGAGCGATCTGCGCGACGTCGGCTACGACGCGGCCTACGTGCTGCCGAACTCGTTCAAGTCGGCGCTGATTCCGTGGATGGCGGGCGTTCCGCTGCGCATCGGCTACGCCGGCGAGAGCCGCTACGGCGTGCTAAACGTGCGCCACGCGAATCCGCGCAAGGACGAGCGTCCGCCGATGGTCGGCCACTACGCCGCCCTGGCCTACGCACCCGGCGCCAAGGTCCCCGAGGACCTGCCGATGCCGCGCCTCGACACGGACCTGAACGAGGCGTCGCGCGTGTCGGCGCGCTTCAATCTCGATACGCGCGTGCCGCTGCTCGTGTTCTGCCCCGGCGCCGAGTACGGTCCCGCGAAACGCTGGCCGCCCGAGCATTTCGCGGCGCTTGCGCAGATGGTCGGCCAGTCGTTCCCGTACACGCAGATCGTCGCGCTCGGCTCGCCGAAAGACGCGCCGCTCGCCCAGGCGATCGCCGAGAAGGCGCCGAACGTGCGCAACCTGTGCGGCCAGACCGCGCTCGGAGAGGCGTGCGCGCTGATCTCGCGGGCCAACGCGATCGTCACCAACGACTCCGGCCTCATGCACGTCGCCGCCGCGCTGCGCCGCCCGCTCGTGGCCGTGTACGGCTCGACCGATCCGCGCCACACGCCGCCCTTGTCCGAGCTCGCGAAGGTACAATGGCTCCATCTCGAATGCAGCCCCTGTTTTGAGCGCGAATGTCCGCTCGGTCATCTGAACTGCCTGAAGCAACTGAGCGCCGAACAGGTTTTCGGCGATTTGCGCGGCATGCTGCTCGCGCAGCGCTGAGCCGGCTGAGACTCGCACGCAACACCGCACGCCCCAGAGCGCGTCGCGTCATGTTCGCGCCTTGCGGCGCGGGCAAGCTGGCGCCCGGGAGCGATGGTCCGGCGCGCCGGACCGTCACGCTGACCGCTGATCCGCAACCGCGCGCCGCGCACAAGAGACCGACGAGCCATGCCACGTTTTGCCCATATCTTCGAAGCCGCCGCCGACACCCTGAGCGCCTACTATCAGGCCGTCGCCGAGGTCAATATCGACAGCTTGATGGGCTTGTGGATCGATGAGGAGTTCGTGAGCTGCATCTGCGCGGACGGCTCGCATCTGCACGGTCTCGACAGCATCCGCACCGGCTTGCAGACCCAGCTCGAGGCGATGCCGGTGTCGATCGAGCCGCTCGACATCCGCGTCTACGACAGCCTCGGCACCGTCGTCTACGCGATTGCCGAAGCGCATCGTCCCGCCGACCCGACCGCCACGCCCGCGATGGTCTTCTCGACCTACGTGATGGTCCACGAGCGCGGCGAGTGGCGCATCGCACACATTCACGCAAGCCCGATGCCGAACGAAACCGCGAGCCAGTTTGCGACGAAGATGCGGCATGGCCAGGGGTCGCTGCACTGAACGCGCATCAGGTCCGGGTTCACGCTTTGTTTTTTGCCTTATTTTTGCTGCCTCATTTTGCTGCATAAGCCGGTATGAGCTCGACGCCCCACAAGCCCGCTTCCCCTGGTCCGGCCTCGATCAAGGCCGTGGCCCCGGTCGAGGCGAGCGTCGAGCTGCTGTACCGCGCGCCACTGTGGCTGCCGAACCGGCATGCGCAGACCATCGTCCCGTCGCTCTTCGCGCGCCGCCCCGCGGTGTCGTTTCGCCGCGAACGGTGGGACACGCCCGACGGCGATTTCATCGATCTCGACTGGGTCGAGCATGACAGCCCGCCCGCCGGGAGCGCACCGGTTTTCGTGCTGTTTCACGGCCTCGAAGGCAGTTCGGGCTCGCATTACGCGGCCTCGCTGATGGCGGCCGCGCGCGAATACGGCTGGCACGGCGTGGTGCCGCACTTTCGCAGTTGCAGCGGTCCGATGAATCGCCTGCCGCGCTTTTACCATCTCGCCGACAGCGCCGAGGTCGACTGGATCCTGCGCCGCCTGCGCGCCGCGCATCGCGGGCCGCTCGTCGCGGCGGGCGTGTCGCTCGGCGGCAATGTGCTGCTGCGCTGGCTCGGCGAGCGGCGCGAGGACGCGGCGCACGTGGTGTCGGCCGCCGCCGCGGTGTCCACGCCGATCGACGTGCATGCCGGCGGCCGCGCGTTGTCGCAGGGCTTCGGCCTCGTCTACACGCGCAGCTTCCTGAAGACGCTCAAGCAGAAAGCCAGCCAGAAGCTCGAGCAGTTTCCTGGCCTGTTCGATCGCGACGCGATGCTCGCGAGCCGCACGATGTACGAGTTCGACAACGTCGTGACCGCGCCGCTGCACGGCTTTCGCAATACCGACGACTACTGGAGCACCGCGACCACGCGCCCGCTCCTGCCGCACATCGAGGTGCCGACGCTCGTGCTCAACGCGCGCAACGACCCGTTCCTGCCGGCCAAGGCGCTGCCGTCGAGGCACGAGGTGTCGGCGGCGGTGGAACTCGATCAGCCCGCGCACGGCGGCCACGCAGGTTTCATGACCGGGCCGTTCCCGGGCCGCATCGACTGGCTGTCGCGGCGCGTGTTCGGCTATCTGGAGCGTCACGTCGATCATGGATGACATCGTCAGGCAGGCTCTCGCCAAATGGCCGAACGTACCGAGCTGCACCGGCTGGCTCATGCTCGATCGGCGCGGCAACTGGCGCATGCGCGACGAAGTGGCCCAGGCGAGCGGCTCGGCTGGCACGCCGATCCGGCATGAAGCGCTGCTCGGCTTCATCAACCGCAATTACGAGGCTGATGAGCGCGGGCAGTGGTTTTTCCAGAACGGTCCGCAGCGCGTGTATGTCGAGCTTGCTTATACGCCGTGGGTGGTGAGGTTGTCCGCGAATGAGGATGGAGCGCTCGCGTTGCGCGACCAGGGCGGTTGCACGTTCGAGCCCGCGGCGGTGTTCGTCGACGAAGACGGCGGGATTCTGTTCGCCGATCGCTCCGAGCCCGCGCGAATCGCGGTGCTGCACGATCACGATCTGGACATCTTCTCCGATCACGCGGCGCTCGCTGGCGACGATTCGTTGAGCGGCGACTTCCACTGGAACGCGCAGGTCACGCTGCCGCTGCAGAGCGTGCGGCGCGCCGAGGTGGCCGCGCGTTTCGGGTTCGTGGCGAGCCCCGCGGCGCAGGTTTGACGCGCGGCGGCGGGTCATGAGCATGAGCAAGCCCTAACCCTTCTCGTCGAGCCGCTCTTCCTTGTAGCGGTTCTCCATCTCATGCAGACGCGCGTCGACAGTCGCGAGATCGTAATAGCCGATCGTCTTCATATCGCGCGCATCCTTGAGTTGCCGGATCGCCGACGGCCACGCGCCCTCGAGCGCGAACTTCTCCGCCATCGCCCGATGCTGCGTCAACGCATCGCCGCTGCCCGCGCTCGCCTGCGCAAGGTATAGCCACCACGCGGGCTGATCCGGGTGCGCCTGGGTCTCGCGCTTCGCGAGCGCCTGCGCTTCGATGAAACGCCGCAAGGTCAGCAGCGTGCGGATATGCATGTCGATCGCGGCATTCGACTGCGGCCAGCGCTTCTGCGCGAGATCGGCGAGACGCACGGCTTCGTCGTCGTGACCAGCGCGCCGCGCGATGTCGGCCGCGAGCACGTCGAGGCTCGGCGAACTGCGCTCGGGCTCGCCCTCGGCGCGCGCCCCCGCCGCGAACGTCGTGCGAGCGTTCGCCAGCGCGGCCGCCGCGTCATCGTAACGCTCGAGCAGCATCTGCCCATAAGCGATGCCGTACCAGTTCGCCGCCACGTTGAGCGCCGTGCGCTCGTCGATTTCGGAGTGCAGCCGCGAAATCTCATCCGCGTATTCGCTGCGCGAGCGGTCCTGCAACAGACGCGCGCGCGCCCGCACGAAGCCGTATTCGGGATCCTGATGCGGCTGCCGGTACGGCGCGCGCCGCGCGCGGTCTTCCATGTCGGCGATCCGCTCGCCGGTCAGCGGATGCGTGCGCGCGTAGGCCGGAATGCCGTTGTCGTTCATCGCCGCGCGATCGAGCCGGTGGAAGAACGCCGGCATCGCATACGGATCGTAGCCGGCGCCGGCGAGCAGCAGGAAGCCGACTCGGTCCGCTTCCTGCTCGGCTGACCGCGAGAAGCGCAACTGGCTGTCGACCGCATACGCCTCGCCGCCGAGCGCGATCGCGCTGCCGAGGTCGCCGCTGTGCGCGAGCACGCCCGCCAGCACGCCGACCAGCACGCCGAGGAGCGCCGCGTAGCCGCTGCGCTCGCCGTTCGAGATCATCCGCGAAATGTGGCGTTGCAGGACATGCCCCATCTCGTGGCCGAGCACCGCAGCGAGTTCGGATTCGGTCTGCGTCGCCACGATCAGCCCCGTGTTCACGCCGATAAAACCGCCCGGCAGCGAGAACGCGTTGATCTGCGCGTCGCGCACCGCGAACAGGTCGAAATCCGGACGATAGCCGCCGATGTACAGCGCGCTCGCCGCCGCCGCGAGTTTGGCCGAGATCGAGTTCAGGTAGTCGCGCACGAGCCAGTCGTCGAGATAGTCGGGGTCGCGGCGCAGTTGCCGCATCACGCGCTCGCCGAGCTTGCGCTCGGCCTGGGGCGTCAGCGAACCGGCGCCGCCGCTGCCGAGGTCGGGCAATTGCTGCGTGGCGATCGGCGCGCGCCAGCCGTTGCTGCCGGCGCGGCCTGCGTTGCCGTCCTTGCCGTCGTTGCCGCTCGAGAAACGGCTCTGCGCGCCGCCGTACGTGCCGAATACGCCTTGCGCGATGTTCGGCGGCAGGATCGGATCGGCATACGCGTCCATCGGGCCGCTGACAAGTGGTGCTTCGGAGGATGGTGGATTGAGCGTGGTGCCTGAGGTGCTGCCTGAAGTGCTGCCTGAGGTGCTGCCGGGCATAGCACCCAACGCGGTGCCGGACGTAATACCCGATGCAGTGCCTGACACGCTCCCTGAAGCGCCGCCCGATTGCGCGAACGCGCCCGGCGGCGCAGCCAGCGCGACGGACAACAACGCAGCGAGAAACCGTTTTGAATACATCGCGGAGTCGGTCTGACCAAGTCGGAAAGCGACGCGCACCGCCCGGACTAAGATAGCGGGCATGAGGCAGCGCAGAGCAACGTTCAGTGCAATTGTAATCAGTCGCCGCGGCGAATCGGAGGCGATTCCGGCGCCACGCCGCGCGGCCAGCCCGCTGCTATGATAGGCGCCCTCTGAAGGAGCCAACCATGCCTGAACTCACACATTTCAATGCGGCCGGCGAGGCGCATATGGTGGACGTCGGCGGCAAGCAGGAGACGAAGCGCATCGCGATCGCGCGCGGTTCGATCCGCATGCTGCCGGAAACGTTCGCGCTGATCCGCGACGGCAACGCCAAAAAAGGCGACGTGATCGGCATTGCGCGCATCGCGGCAATCCAGGGTTCGAAGCGCACCGCCGATCTGATTCCGCTGTGTCATCCGCTGGCGCTAACTCGCGTGAAGGCCGATTTCGAACTCGACGAAACGCTGCCCGGCGTGCATTGCACGGTTCAGGCTGAAACGCTGGGACGCACGGGTGTCGAGATGGAGGCGCTGACGGCCGTGCAGGTAGGGCTCCTGACCGTGTACGACATGTGCAAGGCCGTCGACCGCGGCATGACGATCACCGATGTGCGCGTGCTTGAAAAGCACGGCGGCAAATCGGGAGATTGGGTCGCGCAGGGTTGAGCAGCGTATGGATACCACCATCAACGCGTTGCTCGAGCAGCTACTGGCATTCCGCGGCGCCCGCGACTGGAAGCAATTTCACACGCTCCGCAACCTGATCGTCTCCACGAGCATCGAGGCGGGCGAGTTGCTCGAAACGATTCAGTGGAAGACCGATTCGGAAATCGAGGCCCTGCTCCGCGATCCCACGCAAACGCGCAACCTCAAGCACGAATGCGCCGACGTGTTCATGTACCTGTTACTGGTCGCCCATACCGCGGGGTTCGATCTCGTCGACGCAGCGGCGGAAAAGCTCGAGCTGAACAAGGAACGCTATCCGGTGGACAAGGCCAAAGGAACTGCCACGAAATATTCCGAACTTTGACGGCCGGGGGCTTTCGCGGCGAAATGCCCAAGCCCTCGTGAACCCTTCGTCGGACAACCGATGCACGTCCTACGAAGGAGACCGAAGAAGCCAGCGCGCCGCCATCAATCCTCGCTATCGTCGTCATCTTGCGCCGCGTCGGCCGGCGGCGTGCCGTAGCGCTTGACCAGTTCCTCCCTGAAGCCGGAGAGCGACTTCTGCTCCCCGACCAGTTGGTAGAGATAGCCCAACTGCGTGGGCCAGTCCTTCAGCTCCTCGGCAAAAATCCTCAGCCGCTCGACCGTGTCGAGCGCCGCCGCGGTATCGCCATTCAACGCCTGCAATACCGCATAGCGGCGCAGCACGGTTTCGCCCGGCAGCAGCGCGATCGCCCGTCGGTGCATGGCGAGCTTGCGCTGCAGGTTCAACGGATTCATCGGCTGCAGCGTCGCGAGGCCATATTCGCCCCACGCGCCGAACAGAACCGACGGATCGGCGCTGTACTGCTCGGCGGGACGCGCGCCGTAGTACAGCACCTCGGCGCGCGCGTAGTCGCGATAGACGGGGTACAGCGCGGCCAGTCCGCCGAACACGACCACCACGAACGCGCCGAGCGACACGCCCGCGGGCACGATACGCAACGGCCGCGTTTCGAGCAGGCCGAACACGAACATCGCGGGCAACAGGAAGAACATGTACTGCTGCGGATATTCGACGAGCGCATGCATCGTCAACACGCCGATCAGCGCGACGCCGAACACGCGCGCGGCGCTCTGCGGCGCACGCACGACCCGCACGAGCCACGCGAGGAGACCGAGCAGCACGATCGCGAGACCGATCAGGCCGGTCTTCGCGAGCAGGTCGATGAAGATGTCGTGCGAATTGTTGGCGATCTCGACGCCGCCCAGCGTCTTCACGAGTTCGAACTGATAGTTCGGGAATTCGCCCCAGCCGACGCCGAGCAGCGGGTGTTCCTTGAACATCGTCCAGCCGTATTTCCAGAGCGCGAGGCGCGGCGCGATCTGGCCGGCGTCATGAAAGCGCTCGGCCGCCGACTGCCCGAGTTCGAGGTGATAGCGCACATTGGCCCAGCGAATCAACGCATTGACCACGAAGAACAGTACGCCGAGCACGATCGGAATCAGCCATTCGCGGTTGCTGCGGCGCAGGCGCGGCTCGTTGCGCGTCTGCGCGAAAGCCATCCAGAAGCCGGCCACGACGATCACGCCCATCTGCAGCCACGGACCGCGCGACACGGTCAGCGCGAGGCCCGCCGAGAAAATCGTCGACACGAGCAGCCAGACCGGCACGGCGATGCGCCGCGTCTGCACGAGATACAGCGCACCCGCCGTCGCGAACGCGATATACGTGGCGAGATGATTCGCCTGCGCCATATTGCCGAACGGCCGGCGCTCGACGGTCACGTTGTACGCGACGACGAGCGGAGCCACACGCGTCTCGAGGTGAAAGAGTTGGATCACCTGGCTGAACACCGCGAACAGGCCGCCCGCGATCAACGCCCCCGCCGCCCAGCGCAACGCGGTTTCGTCGAGCTTCACGCGCGTAAAGCCGTAGCCCGCGTGGGCAGCCATGAACGCGGCGAGCAGGAAGCCGGCGCCGAGCCAGTTCATCGACGGCTGCTCGACCGGCAGCACCAGCGTCTGCACGACCAGCACGAGCCCGAACAGCAAGGGCACCAAGGCGACTGCCGGCGACGCGAACGGCACTCGCGGCCGCGCACTCGTGACCAGCAGTGCGACCGCGGCGCTCGTCAGCAGATACAGCGCGAGCGCGGTGAATTCGGCGTAGAAGGTCGGGATCGGATACGTATGGTTGGAGACTGCGTAAGGCAGCACCAACGCGAGCGCCAACAGAACGAGAGACAGGTAACGCGCGAAAGGGGTGGGCATTGAATCAACGGTGGGCGTCAGCAACCGGCGCACTATACAAAAAATTCCTTGCACTGTGCGCCGGCTCCGCCGAAATAGACAGAAAATCAGCCTTTTACGTTGCGGCCCGGACTCATTCGGTCATTCGGTCACTGACCGCTCACGAGCGGCATTCCGGTGGCGCGAGATTCGCCGCGAGCGTCGGCGCTTCGCCCGGCGCAGGACCGGCTCCCGGCGCAGGCAGCGACGACGCCGTTTTGCCGTTCGCGAAGCACTCCCACGTCAGTGCGCCGGCCTGCACCGCATTCTGGCTCAGGGCGACGCGCGCGGTCGGTGCGTCTGCGTTGTCGGGCACCGAGGGCACAAGCGTCAGCGTGTTCGCGCCCGCCGGCGCGACGCGCGTCGTGAACGCGATCGTGATCTGACCCGTGGCGTCGTCGATCTGGATGGACTCGACATTGCGCGTGGCGGGCGGTGACGCATAGCCGCCGCTGAACGCGTTGCCGCTCGCGGCGTTCTCGGCCACCGCGAGGCGCGCCGAGGCCGCGAGCGACAGCCCCTCGCCGACCCGGCTGCGCGCCAGATAATCCTGGTACGCGGGAATCGCATAGGCCGCGATCACACCGACGATCGCGAGCACGATCATCAGTTCGATCAGCGTAAAGCCGACGCCGAAGCGAGCGCAAATGCGCGCAAGCCGCGCGGGCCAGTTCGACCGCCCCCGCGCGCAGCACGAGGAAGGCGTGGCTTGAGAATAAGGGGAATACGGCAGCGTAAAGATCATCGGCAGACTCCTGATACGAAAAACGCCTGCCCCGCGGATCGGGAACAGGCGTTTCAATCGTAGCCAGCGAGGCTCGCGGCTCACAGTCGGCCAGATGGCTAACGTTGCGCCGATGCGGTCCTGGACTGCGTGAGCCGCCGATTCACCGACTCGGGCACTCACGCGCTCCGGCACACAGCGCCAGCGGTACCCGTCACACCGCCGCGCGTCTCGTGTTGCGGCGCTTCAGCAGATAGCCGACGATCACGACGAACAGCGCCCCCGCGATGCTCATTCCGTATTCGGCGGCGGGCGTGTCGAGGATCGGCCAGCGGTCGCCGGCCGGGTCGTTCACCATCAGGCCGCCCGCGATCCAGCCGAGCAGCGCCGCGCCGAACAGCACGATGAACGGAAAGCGGTCGAGCAGCTTGAGAATCAACTGGCTGCCCCACACGATCAGCGGAATGCTCACCACGAGGCCGAAGATCACCAGCACGAGGCGATGTTGCTGTTCGGCGGCCTCGGCTGCGCCGGCGATGGCGACCACGTTATCGAGGCTCATCACCGCGTCAGCGACGATGATGGTCTTGATCGCCGACAACAGCTTGTCGGCCGGCTTGACGTTCTCATGCGCGTCGTGCGCCGGTGCCAGCAGACGCACGCCGATCCACAGCAGCAACAAACCGCCCGTGAACTTCAGCAGCGGCACATCAAGCAGCACGACCGCGAACGCGATCAGCACGACGCGCAGCACGATCGCGCCGGCCGTTCCCCACAGCACGCCGCGCACGCGCTGCGAGGGCGGCAGGTTGCGGCAGGCGAGCGCGATCACGACCGCGTTATCGCCACCCAGCAGGATGTCGATGATGATGATCTGGAAGACCGCACCCCAGTGAAGGGTGGCGAAGAATTCGAGCATGACGGACACGATAAGAAAAATCTGCCGGGCAGGCAGAAGCACGTCACGAGCACGGACGTAAAAAAAGCGGAGGAGTCTGCACTCCCCCGCTTTTCGGGACCGCCCGCTCACGAAAGGATTTCGCAAGCGTATCAAAATCGCGCCGTCAGGGCGCGCGAATTTCGATTTACAGCATGGCCTTCAGAAGACGCGCCATTTCCGACGGATTCTTCGTGACCTTGATGCCGCAGGCGTCCATGATTTCCAGCTTCGCTTCAGCCGTGTCCGCACCGCCCGAGATCAGCGCGCCGGCGTGACCCATGCGCTTGCCCGGAGGCGCCGTGACGCCGGCGATAAAGCCAACGACCGGCTTCTTCATGTTGCCCTTGATCCACTCGGCAGCGTTCGCTTCGTCCGGACCGCCGATTTCGCCGATCATGATGACGGCGTCCGTCTCCGGATCGTCGTTGAACATCTTCATCACGTCGATGTGCTTCAGACCGTTGATCGGGTCGCCGCCGATACCGACTGCCGACGACTGGCCGAGGCCGATCGCGGTCAGCTGGCCGACTGCTTCATACGTCAGCGTGCCCGAACGCGACACGACGCCGATGCGGCCCTTGCGGTGGATGTGGCCCGGCATGATGCCGATCTTCAGTTCGTCCGGCGTGATCGTGCCCGGGCAGTTCGGTCCGAGCAGCAGCGTCTTGCGGTTTTCCGCGCGCATGCGGGCCTTGAGCTCGATCATGTCGCGCACGGGAATGCCTTCCGTGATGCAGATCGCGAGGTCGAGGTCGGCTTCGACCGCTTCCCAGATCGCAGCAGCAGCGCCTGCCGGCGGAACGTAAATGACCGACACGGTCGCGCCCGTTTCAGCCTTGGCTTCAGCGACGCTCGCGTAGATCGGAATGCCTTCGAAATCTTCGCCGGCCCGCTTCGGGTTCACGCCCGCGACGTACGCTTCGCGGCCGTTTGCGTATTCACGGCAAGCACGCGTGTGGAACTGACCGGTCTTGCCGGTGATGCCCTGCGTGATGACCTTGGTGTCTTTGTTGATCAGAATCGACATGTATTAACCTCTGTTCGTTTGGCGTCGCGCCTTGGCGCCGCGCGGCGTCGTGAAGCCCGCCCGCGTCGCTCGCGCGCCGCCATTCGTAGTCTGGTATGCGCTGTGGCTGGCTTACGCCTTGCCCGCAGCGGCCGCGACGACCTTCTGAGCCGCTTCTTCCATGCTGTCGGCCGAGATGATCGGCAGACCGGATTCGGCGAGCATCTTCTTGCCCAGGTCTTCGTTCGTGCCCTTCATGCGGACCACGAGCGGCACCTTCAGCGACACAGCCTTCGACGCCGCGATCACGCCTTCTGCGATCACGTCGCAGCGCATGATGCCGCCGAAGATGTTGACCAGAATCGCGGTCAGGTTCGGGTTCTTCAGCATGATCTTGAACGCTTCGGTGACCTTCTCGGTCGTGGCGCCACCGCCCACGTCGAGGAAGTTCGCCGGTTCGCCGCCGAACAGCTTGATGGTGTCCATCGTTGCCATCGCGAGGCCAGCGCCGTTCACGAGGCAGCCGATGTTGCCGTCGAGCGAGATGTACGCGAGGTCGAACTTCGACGCTTCGATTTCAGCCGGATCTTCTTCG
Organism: Paraburkholderia susongensis; assembly: GCF_900177725.1. Classification (GTDB taxonomy): domain Bacteria; phylum Pseudomonadota; class Gammaproteobacteria; order Burkholderiales; family Burkholderiaceae; genus Paraburkholderia; species Paraburkholderia susongensis. Next base: position 52,002 of record NZ_FXAT01000009.1, read on the forward strand.
TCCAGGTCGCGGTAAGCGACGATTTCCGGGTGACGGAACAGCGCGTTCGAGTCGAAGTTGAACTTCGCGTCGAGCGCGATGACCTTGCCGTCGCCGGTCAGGATCAGCGGGTTGATTTCGGCGAGCGATGCGTCGGTTTCCCAGAATGCCTTGTACAGGCCTTGCAGGATCGCGCGCGCTTGCGGCAGCGAAGCAGCGGGCACACCGATCTTCGTGGCGAGGTCGTCGGCTTCCGAGTCCTTCAGGCCGGTCGACGGGTCGACCGCAACCTTGTGGATCAGCTCAGGCGTCTTTTCCGCGACTTCTTCGACGTCCATGCCGCCTTCGCTCGATGCCATCACGACGATCTTCTGCGAAACGCGATCGATCACGAGACCGACATACAGTTCCTTCTTGATGTCAGCGCCTTCTTCGATCAGCAGGCGGTTCACCTTCTGGCCTTCCGGACCGGTCTGGTGCGTGACGAGCTGCATGCCGAGGATCTGGTTCGAGTACTCGCGAACCTGCTCCAGCGACTTGGCGACCTTCACGCCGCCGCCCTTGCCACGGCCACCCGCGTGGATCTGAGCCTTCACGACCCACACCGGGCCGCCGAGCTCTTCCGCGGCCTTGACCGCATCGTCCACCGAGAAGACCGGCTTGCCGCGCGGTACCGCGACGCCGAATTTCCGCAGGATTTCCTTACCCTGGTACTCGTGAATCTTCATGCGTGATTCCCTTCAGTCTGAGAGTTGGATTGAACTTCGTTTCCGCTGCCGCCGGTCATGCCGGACGCGTTGCCGCTTTCGCCCGCCGCGTGAACCGCTCCATTGCCCGGCGAGGCCGCGCGTTGCTCGGAACGCGGCGCGTGGCCATACCAGCGCGGATAAAACTGTTGCACCGCCTCGCCGTCGAAACGCAGCGCGTGGCAGCGTCCCAGCTGGAATGGCGGTTTGTCGTTGGAATGCTCGCCCGTGCTGTCAGACGACTCGTCTCCTGAATCCTTGTTCGCGCCCGGCGTGCCTTTATCGGTATTCCACACGTCGCCGGCGAACGCCTGGATCGCGGCGGTCGGCAGGATCGCGCACAACTCGGTGAGATGCGTGCAACCGGCCGTGCCGGCCAGCAAACGGGCAGCATCGCGACGGAAGTTGTGGAACAGATTGAGCCCGATGAGGGCACGGTAGGCGGGATTGCTGGCCTGGCACAACCCGGGATAGGGCACCCAGTCGGACGACGCCTCGGCGTCGACGACATTGAGCTTGCGATCGATGGTGATGCGAAGCCAGAGTTCATGGATCGGCTGACCATTGGGCCGGACACCCGACGCAAGCGCGACATCGCGCGGCTTTTCGTCGGTCAGGCACGCTTCCACATCCCACAGGCCGTCGGCTCGCTCATAGGCTTCCGCTCTGATTGCGCGACGATGGCGCAACTGGCGGGACACTGGCGGGGAAAGCGACATGCGGGAAGGAAAGGCCGGATTGGAAAACCTATGGATTTTAGCATAACGGGTATTTGGGACAGCCCGGAATGCGCACGTGCGGCCGGCGGGCTATGGCGCGGGGAGCGATGCCCTGCCCGGCCTCTCCCCGCGTTGTCCGCTTGGTGTCTGCCTGCTGTCCGCTCACCGCGCTGCTAACCGCCGTCCCACGTCTCGTCGATGCCCTTGAGGATCTTGCCGATCGTCGTGCCGGAAAAACCGCGCGACGCGAGAAAGCGCGCCTGCTTCGCGCGCTCGGCCGGCGTGCTGGGAAGCTGGCCGAATTTTTTGCGCCAGACGGCCTGTGCCCGCGCGAGTTCCGTTTCGCGCAGCTGCGCGCCGACCTCTTCGACGAGCTCCGGATTGAGCGCGTGCTGCTTCAGCTCTCCGAGAATCCGGGTCGAGCCCAATCGCGACGAGCGCCGGTGCATCAGACTTTCCGCGAAACGCGAATCGGATAGCCAGTTCTCGGCTTCCAGCGAGTCGAGCACCGTGTCGAGCGAATCGGTTTCCTCGACGTAGGGCTTCAGCTTTCGCGCGAGTTCAGCGCGGCTATATTCGCGGCGCGACAGATAGCCGAGTGCGCGCGCTTTCAGCGAACGGGCTGGGCGTTGGGATTTTCTGGTTTCGTCACGGTCCAGCGGGTCCTGCTGCCCCGGCCTCGCTTCGCCGGGTTGGCGCCGAGAGCGGGTGTAGGTGACTTCCGAAGTAACTTCCGGGATAGCTTCGGAGGCGGGCCCGGAAGCGTTCCCGGAAAAATCCGGGCCGGAAGACGATGGGTGTGATTGCGGTTGCGTGCGCTGCGGGCCGTGGCTCGCAGCGCGATCGTGTGCGTCGAATGATTCGAACGGATCGAATGGATCGCCCGAACCATCCGCTGCGTCGCGCGGGCCGTCCGGATAACGTCCGGAGTGGGACAGCGGCCGGCCTTTGCGTATCACGTGATGCTTACTCTTCTTCGCCCGCGACTTCAGCGTTTGCGCCGGCCACGGCATCCGCCATCGCATTGACGCCCAGCGATTCGCGGATACGGTTTTCGATTTCGCGAGCGATGTCCGGATTTTCGCGCAGGAATTCACGCGCGTTGTCCTTGCCCTGGCCGATCCGCTCGCCGCTGTAGCTGTACCATGCACCAGCCTTGTCGACGATCTTCGCCTGCACGCCGAGGTCGATGATTTCGCCCTGACGCGAGATACCCTCGCCGTACAGGATGTCGAAAATCGCTTCGCGGAACGGTGGCGACACCTTGTTCTTGACGACCTTCACGCGCGTTTCGTTGCCGATCACTTCGTCGTTCTTCTTGATCGAACCGATGCGGCGAATGTCCAGACGCACCGACGCGTAGAACTTCAGCGCGTTGCCGCCCGTGGTGGTTTCCGGGTTACCGAACATCACGCCGATCTTCATACGGATCTGGTTGATGAAGATCACGAGGCAGTTGGTGCGCTTGATCGTGCCGGTGAGCTTGCGCAGCGCCTGCGACATCAGGCGCGCCTGCAGACCCGGCAGCGAGTCGCCCATTTCGCCTTCGATTTCCGCCTTCGGCACGAGCGCCGCGACCGAATCGATCACGATCATGTCGATCGAGCCCGAGCGCACGAGCGCGTCGGCGATTTCGAGCGCCTGCTCGCCGGTGTCCGGCTGCGAGACCAACAGGTCGGACACGTTCACGCCGAGCTTGCCCGCGTATTGAATGTCCAGCGCGTGTTCCGCGTCGATGAACGCCGCGGTGCCGCCGAGCTTCTGCATTTCGGCGATGACCTGCAGCGTCAGCGTGGTTTTACCGGACGATTCCGGACCGTAGATTTCGACCACGCGGCCACGCGGCAAACCGCCGACGCCCAGTGCGATGTCGAGACCGAGCGAGCCGGTCGAGACCACCTGGATGTCTTCGACTACCTCACCCGCGCCGAGCCGCATGACCGACCCCTTGCCGAACTGCTTTTCGATCTGCGCGAGCGCGGCGGCCAGTGCCTTGCTCTTTTCAGCAGTCAGTCCAGCTGGGCCTTTCTTGCTTTCTTCCATGAATCGTCCTTTGCTATGATGAACGGCGTCTGAGGCAGGTGTGCGGCCCGAATTTCAACCGGATTCAAGGCATTCTTGAGTTGCCCGTCAAGAACAGCACACGAAACGCAGACACTGTATAAAAAAACAGTAGTTTTGGCAAGCACGATTGTCATGCGAACGCGCATTTTTACTGTCGCGCCGCCTCAACTACCCACAAATGTTCGGAGACCGCTGCGCGCCGGGGCGACCCCACGGTGCCGGCGAAGCCAGGCTGGCGCATCATGCGAATTCTGATTGCCGAAGACGACAGCATACTCGCGGACGGTCTGATTCGATCACTCCGCCAATCGGCCTATGCCGTCGATCACGTCAAAAGCGGCGTGGAAGCCGATACCGCGTTGTCAATGCAGACGTTCGACCTATTGATCCTCGATCTGGGCCTGCCGCGCATGTCCGGGCTCGAGGTGCTGCGCCGCCTGCGCGCGCGCAATTCCAACCTGCCGGTGCTGATCCTGACCGCCGCGGACAGCGTCGACGAACGCGTCAAAGGTCTCGATCTCGGCGCCGACGACTACATGGCGAAGCCCTTCGCGCTGAACGAACTCGAAGCGCGCGTGCGCGCGCTCACGCGGCGCGGCGCGGGCGGCGGCCCGACGGTCGTGCGGCATGGCTCGCTGTCGTTCGACCAGGTGGGCCGGATCGCCTACGTGAACGAACAGGTCATCGATCTCTCGGCGCGCGAGCTCGGCCTGCTCGAAGTGCTGCTACAACGGATCGGCCGGCTGGTCTCGAAGGAACAGCTCGTCGATCACCTGTGCGAATGGGGCGAAGAGGTCAGCAACAACGCGATCGAGGTCTACGTGCACCGGCTGCGCAAGAAGATCGAGCCGAGCGGCGTGCGCATCATCACCGTGCGCGGGCTCGGCTACTGCCTCGAAAAAGCGCCCGCGAACACGAGCGCGGCAAGCGCGAGCGGCAGCGGCAGCGCCAGCGCCAGCGCGAATCCCAATACCACCGCGGGGCCCACGGCCACCGCCCCCGCCGGGCCCAATCCGTCCGCATCGGCAGCGTCATCCGCCTCGCCGCCCACCTCAGCCGCCGTGCAGCCATCCGCCGCGATGCCGGCGAGCCACCACTACAAATAGAGGCCAGCCATGTCCGCACGCGCTGACCGCGCTACGGCGCACGCGGCGGACCTCGACGAGGCGCGCGATGCGCGCTACGCCAATCCGTTCGCCCCGCCCGACGAAACCGAAGCCGCCGCCGAAGCGCGCCCGCGCTCGCTGTTCGGCGAGATTCTCGACTGGATGCTCGCGCCGCTGCTGCTGCTCTGGCCGATGAGCCTCGCGGTCACTTATCTGGTTGCCAAGTCGATCGCGAACGGGCCGTTCGACCGTGCGCTCGAAACCGATGCCTACGTGCTCGCGCGCCAGATCCATCCGGTCAACGGCATAGCGGAGCTGTCGCTGCCCGAATCCACACGCGATTTCCTGCGCACCGACAACGTCGACAGCGTGTTCTACCAGGTGCTCGGCACGCGCGGCGAGCTCGTCGCCGGCGAGCGCGACATGCCGCTGCCGCACGAGGAAGACCGGCCGCAGCCGGGCATCGTCGAATTCCGCGACGAAGTGCTGCACGGCAACGACATCCGCGTCGCCTATACGACCGTCGAGTTTCCGCAGACACCGGGGGCGCAGCCCGTGCTCGTGCAGGTCGCCGAAACGCTCGACAAGCGCAGCCAGCTCGCCAACGACATCATCAAGGGCGTGATCCTGCCGCAGTTCGTGATCCTGCCGCTCGCGATCCTGCTCGTGTGGTTCGGACTGTCGCGCGGGCTCGAACCGCTGCATGCGCTGCAGGCGCACATCCGCGCGCGGCGCCCGGACGATCTGTCGCCGCTCGAAGCACGGCGCGCGCCGCCCGAAATCGAGCCACTCGTCACCTCGTTCAATGATCTGCTCACGCGCCTCGAACAGAACATGGAGCTGCAGAAGCGCTTCATCGCCGACGCCGCGCATCAGATGAAAACGCCGCTCGCCGGCCTGCGCACGCAGGCCGAACTGGCGCTGCGCCAGAACGCGTCGGCCGAGGTGCACCGCTCGCTCGAACAGATCGCGACCAGCTCCGAACATGCCGCACGGCTCGTCACGCAACTGCTCGCGCTCGCGCGTGCGGAAAACCGCCGCTCGGGACAGATCTTCACACCGGTCGAACTCGGCGAACTCGCGCGCAGCGCGGTGCGCGAATGGGTGCAGGCCGCGCTCGCCAAGCAGATGGACCTCGGCTACGAAGCGCCCGACGGGCCGGTCGAAGTCGCCGGCAACCCGGTGATGCTGCGCGAAATGCTGTCGAACCTGATCGACAACGCGATCCGCTACACGCCGGCGGGCGGGCGCATCACCGTGCGCGTGCGGCATGACGCAGCGGCGCGGCTCGTGCACCTCGAAGTCGAGGACACGGGCCTCGGCATTCCGGCCGCCGAGCGCTCGCGCGTGGTCGAGCGCTTCTACCGGATTCTCGGCCGCGAAGGCGACGGCAGCGGCCTGGGTCTCGCAATCGTGCGCGAGATCACGGCGATGCACGGCGGCGAGCTCGCCATCGACGACAACGTCTATCAGGAATCGCCACGGCTCGCGGGGACGCTCGTGCGTGTCAGTTTGCACGTGCAGGAACGGGGGCGGGACTTACCCTAACGCGGCCGGACGTCAGACATCGCACGCGGATATTTTTGAGATATTTAGGCGCACGTTACACGCAACAGAACACCATTTGACAGATGTTGCGCGTACTTTAAGCGCTTTATCGAAACATACCCTACCCGCCCGCCGCGTCAGTGCGCCGTAAGTTTCCACTCCAATAATCGGTTCCACGGGAACGCCCGAGGCGGCGATCCGCGTGCATATCAATATTGGAGACGACATATGGCTACTGTTGGCGGGCAAATCTCGCACCAGCCGATGACGCGCGATGAGAAGCGGGTGATCTTCGCATCGTCGCTAGGCACGGTTTTCGAGTGGTACGACTTTTATCTGGCCGGCTCGCTCGCGGCCTTCATCAGCAAGAGCTTTTTCTCGGGCGTCAATCCGACCGCGGGGTTCATCTTCACGCTGCTCAGCTTCGCCGCAGGCTTCGCGGTGCGGCCGTTCGGCGCGATCGTGTTCGGGCGCCTCGGCGACATGGTCGGGCGCAAGTACACGTTCCTCGTGACGATCATCATCATGGGCCTGTCGACGTTCCTCGTCGGCTTCCTGCCGGGCTATGCGTCGATCGGCATTGCTTCGCCGGTGATCTTCATCGCGATGCGCCTGCTGCAGGGCCTCGCGCTCGGCGGTGAGTACGGCGGCGCCGCGACCTACGTGGCCGAACACGCGCCGGCGGGACGTCGCGGCTTCTACACCGCGTGGATCCAGACCACCGCCACGCTCGGCCTGTTCCTGTCGCTGCTCGTGATTCTCGGCGTGCGCACGATGATGGGTGAAGACGCGTTCGGCTCGTGGGGCTGGCGCATTCCGTTCATCGTGTCGATCCTGCTGCTCGCCGTGTCGGTGTGGATCCGCCTGCAACTGCACGAGTCGCCGGTGTTCGAGCGCATCAAGGCCGAGGGCAAGACCTCGAAGGCGCCGCTCTCCGAAGCGTTCGGCCAGTGGAAGAACCTGAAGGTCGTGATCCTCGCGCTGCTCGGCCTGACGGCCGGCCAGGCCGTCGTGTGGTACACGGGCCAGTTCTACACGCTGTTCTTCCTCACGCAGACGCTCAAGGTGGATGGCACCAGCGCCAACATCATGATCGCGCTCGCGCTGCTGATCGGAACGCCGTTCTTCCTGTTCTTCGGCTCGCTGTCGGACAGAATCGGACGCAAGCCGATCATCATGGCCGGCCTGCTGATCGCCGCGCTCACGTACTTCCCGCTCTTCAAGGCGCTCACGCACTACACGAATCCGGCGCTCGAAGCCGCGACCGCGAAGTCGCCGATCGTCGTGATCGCGGATCCGTCGGAGTGCTCGTTCCAGTTCAACCCGGTGGGCACGGCGAAGTTCACGACTTCCTGCGACATCGCCAAGGGTGCGCTGTCGCGCGCGGGCCTGAACTATGACAACGTCGCGGCGCCGGCCGGCACGATCGCGCAGATCCGCGTGGGCGATACGGTCGTCAACACGTTCGACGGCCACGCCGCCGACGCGAAGGAGCAGACGAAGCTGTTCGAGACAACGCTCGCCGCGACGCTGAAGGCCGCCGGCTATCCGCCGAAAGCCGATCCCGCGCAGATCAACTGGCCGATGAGCATCGTGATCCTGACGATCCTCGTGATCTACGTGACGATGGTCTACGGGCCGATTGCCGCGATGCTGGTGGAGATGTTCCCGACGCGCATCCGCTACACGTCGATGTCGCTGCCGTATCACATCGGCAATGGCTGGTTCGGCGGCTTCCTGCCGGCCACCGCGTTCGCGATCGTGGCGGCGAAGGGCAACATCTACTCGGGTCTCTGGTATCCGATCGTGATCGCGCTGATCACCTTCGTGATCGGCATGCTGTTCGTTCGGGAGACCAAGGACTCGGACATCTACGCGCGGGACTGAGCCGCGGGACAGCCGAGGCTGTCTGAAAAAGTTGCGTGCCGGGGGTTGACAGCCCCTGGCCACGCCAGCATAATCTCGCTTCTTTCGGCGAATTAGCTCAGTCGGTTAGAGCGACGGAATCATAATCCGCAGGTCCGGGGTTCGAGTCCCTGATTCGCCACCAGCTTCAAGAAAAAGCCGCTGTCCCACAAGGACAGCGGCTTTTTTGCTTTGAAACGCCGGTAATGCGCCTGAATCGCCGCATAACACATCTGGATTTTGGATACGCCGGTTTCCGGAGGCCGGGTGCTACACGCCACAGTTACCCCGCTGCGGATGTGGAATGTCTGCCCAATGAAGCCCCCTACTTCATCCCCGGTGGTTCTGCGGCAGTAAGACGGCCCGTTACGATGTGAGAGACGCCAAGCCCGCCTGCAAGCTCGACAAAGACATCGAATCCGGCGGCGGCCCATATCATCAAACGCCTGCGCTATCCGTTGAACGCCATCCTGGCTTGCGTACGCCGTACGTAGCCTATCCATCGAACAACCAGGGGTGACGAGGATGGCGAGCCCCCCGCAAAAACATCCCTACATCTTCATCTGCTCCTGCAAGTCACTGCAGGTCGCCGATTTCTGCTCGTCGTAATCCTTAGGACTGCTGGTTTTCATCTGCTGGAAACTGGCGACGGTTTTCGCAGCGTTCTTCCAACCCGTGTCCCAGTCTGCCGCGAAGCTCGGGTCCTGGCTGAACTTCTTGCTCGCCGAGTTCTTGTAGCCCGACACCGTCGACGCGTCGACGCCGCACACTTCCGAGGCGACGCGCGCATTGTTCGCGGCTAATCGTGTGGGCACCATGTAGGCACTTGGAGCCCGCACCAATCCACGTCGATCCATCTCCCCGCCGAACAATACGGCGTCGGCAGCCAAACCTTGGCTACCCATTCCGATTCACTTCAGTAAATGAGCCTGCGCGTCAGGGCTTCATCTGGTCCTGCGCGTTCTGGCAGGTGTCCGCCTTCTGTTGTTCGTAGTCGGCCGCGCTCAGATGCGCTTTCATGCCCTGGAAATCGGTCACGAACTTGTGAGTATTCCAGCCGGTGGCCCAATCGGCTGCAAAGTTCTGATCCTGAAACTGTTTGCCGACCGATGTCTTGTACGCTTCCACCGACTTCGGATCTGCGCCGCAGACGTCGACAGCGAGGCGTGCATAGTTGGCGGCCAGTTGCACCTGCGCTGACGCCGCTTTCTGTGCCGCATCACCGCTTTGCGCCGTGGCGTAGCCCGATGCGAACACGGCGCACGCAAAACCGAGAGCCATCACGGACAGCTTGAGCAACGGATCATGTCGGATGTTCATGCGATGTTTACCCTTCTGACGAAAAAAATAGCTGAAAAAATAATGCGGCTCCGCTCAGGCCGCTGCGACGTTCAATGCAATGCGGTAATCGCCTTCGAACTCGACTGGCCACCGCCGGTTCGTTGACTGCGCATCACGAGGCCCGCTGCCGGGCAAAAATAGTCGACGACATGGGCGACGTGATCCATGTTCACGGTGCGGCCCATGAACTGCATCCCATTGCTCTGCGTGCGCTGGTCATAACTGACAGGCCAGCATTCGTATTTGCCAACTGCCGTGGCGAGTTGTTCCTGCTTGCCCACCTGCTTCTCGGTGGTCGTGATGACAGTCTTCGGAATCGAGACGGGTAAGTTCCCCCCTCCCGGCCCCATCGCAACCTGTCCGGACACCGACGATTCGCTGCGCGTACCGGCAAGCCGCTGCCCTTCGCCAGTAATTTCGCCGACATAACTCAGCAGACCCGTGGTCTGTCCGGACGCGATGCCGGTGAACGCAACCTGATCGGTATGGCTCTGTTCACTGCCCTTGGCGGTCTGACGCTCGACATGCACCTTGCCGCTCTCGATCGTGACGTGAAGGACGGCCCCACCGTCCGAATCATGCCCGGGAATTGCGAGCTTCATGTTCACCCGCACATCAAAACTACAGTTATTGCCATCGTGTTTCGAAAACGACGTGACAAGGTAATCAATTTTCTGATCGCCCGGCGAGCTTGTTGTCGTAAAACCACCGTTCGTATGCATCCAGGGGGCGTCGCAAGCCAGTTCCGCGTGCGCACGCTGGGTGGCCGCCACGCCGATTAACGCCGCGATCAGCACCGGCAGGTGCCGCAATGCAAAGGATGCCTCTCGGCAAGAGACTGCGCCGCGTGTGGCGTTTTTCTGCATCACGTCCTTCCTCCAAATCACATCGTCAATGGCCATTACTGTGTGGACCTGCTGCGAAACGCATCATAGCGAGCCAGCACCCGGAGCACACAGTTCTGCGTTTCCGCGAACGGCGGTATGCCGCCATAGCTGCGTACGTTCGCTTCGCCAGCGTTGGATCGACCCGCGCAATCGTCGAGGTCGCGCGAATGATCGGCGCGGCTGCGCGTCATTGCTTGACCAGCTCGACGCGGCGATTCTCCGCACGCAACGTGTCGGACGTATTCGGCACGAGCGGTCGTGTCGAGCCATGACCCTTGGCGGTCAGCGTATCCGTTACACCGGCGGTCTTCAGATATTGCACGACCGCTTCGGCGCGCGCCTGTGACAGGCTGAGGTTGTGCTCGTCGCCGCCGGTCGAATCGGTATGGCCCGCCACTTCGATCTTCCAGTCCGGATGTGCTTTCAGCAGCGTGGCCATCCGGTCGAGCACCGGCTGCGCATCGGAGCGCAAGGTGCTCTTGTCGAGATCGAAGTTCACGCCATAAAGCTGCACACGGCCGGTCTGTTCCAGTTGCTCGGCGGTCGCGCCGCCGCTCTGGCCGGAGAGATCGCAACTCAGCTGGCTGGGTGATTGCCGGCGATCGCCGAGACTATCGCTGACGCTGCCGACGGTATGCGCGTCCCCGTTGTAGATCTGCATATAGGGCTTCGACCCGTCGGGGCTGAGCACCATGACGCCTGGCTTGCTGGTGTTCTTTCCGGCGTCGTAGTACATGAACCGCAGATAGCTTCCCGGCTCGATGCCGCCTGTGAAGGTTCCGAGTACCTTCTTCACGCCCTTCGGGATCGTGAGGCCGCTATTATCCGTAGCTTCGAAGTAGCAGCCTTCCACGCTCGCGCCTTGCTGCTGGAGCAATACGTAGCCGCTTCCTTCGAAGAGGGTCCCCGGAAACTGGTAAATGCCCGCCACGTTGCGCACCGATTCAGCCGCGGCCAGCGTACCGTACGCCGAAAAACGCGTCAGGCCGAGGTCGACGGCCTTGCCCTCGACCGGCGGCGAAGACAGCGTGAGCTTCAGGAACCGTGCGCTGACGGGCTGCTGCAGTTTGGCGGTGAACACTGCCGCTTCATCATCCACGCGCGCCTGGGCGGTGGGCGGAAGGTCCGCATCGTAGGCGGTGCTCCACGGGCCGCTCGCGCTACTGTCCGACACCTCGACCTTGACGTGATGCGCGGTCAAGTCCCAGAGCGACACGGCCTTGAAGGCGAATGACGTGATCGACGCCTCGCCGGGCAACGCAAGTGTGAGTTCGTACGGATTGTGCCGCGACCGGATACCGACCTTCCTCGGCCCTGCCACGCCGTTCAAGAGAGGAATCCACTCGTCCGACCGGTAGCTGGTGTTCACCGGGAACGTGCCGGAAATGAGGCTCGCGAGATCCGTCTGATTGCTGGAAGCCGCCGCATCCGACGCGGCCGCCGTACCGCTGGCGCCATCCGCTGCGGCAGCGCTCGCGCCGTTCGCTTCAGCCGCGCCGCTCGCCGCGCCCGGCGCCGCCACACTGCTTGCCACGCTCGACGCCGCCACCGCGCCCGACGCGGAAGACGCCGCGGTGCTCGCCGCCGCGTCGCGATCCTTGTGATGACAGCCGGACAACAGCATGCCGCTCGATGCGGACAAGAAGATCACCGCGTAGAGGGCTCGGGAAAAACGAAAAGGATAAGCTTGCCTGCTCAATTCAATCGGCTCCAGATTGTTGACTGCGCGTGAGGATATCGATCTGGGCCAAGGCCAATCAGTCCAAGGCGCGGGTCTCCAACGCCCTTCTCGAACCGCGCTATCCGCATGACGGAACCGGCGCGGCTTTTGTCGTCCGAGCCTGCCTCTACTTTGAACAGACGTCCGCGAAGCGCTCCCTCAAACGTTCGACGAGTTCGCGGCGTCGATGGGCGACGAGAAGCTCGCTTATATGTGGAGCAACGGCAAAGCCGCGCAGCCGATGTCGAAGGCGAAATCGCTGCGCGCCGCCGCGTCGCCACACTTGTCGGGTCAGGGGCGAGCGCTCGCGCAAAAACATCCCTACATCTTCATCTGCTCCTGCAAGTCACTGCAGGTCGCCGATTTCTGCTCGTCGTAATCCTTAGGACTGCTGGTTTTCATCTGCTGGAAACTGGCGACGGTTTTCGCAGCGTTCTTCCAACCCGTGTCCCAGTCTGCCGCGAAGCTCGGGTCCTGGCTGAACTTCTTGCTCGCCGAGTTCTTGTAGCCCGACACCGTCGACGCGTCGACGCCGCACACTTCCGAGGCGACGCGCGCATTGTTCGCGGCTAACAGAACCGCCGACTTCATGAGCTTCTGGGTCGCGTCCTGATTCTGCGCGTTCGCGCCGCTCGCGCCCAGCGCGAGGCATGCGGCGCTGAAGGAGATGACGGACAGTTTGAGCAATGCGTTTCGGCGGATATTCATCAGTGGGTCCTTGAATGTGTTGATCTAAGACGATGGGATGCGATTTAGTGCAGCGCACTGACCGTCAGCGACGTCGGCTTCCCGTTGGTCGTCATATCCTGACGCATGACGAGGCCTGCTGCCGGGCAGAAGTGATCGACAACATGCGTCTGCGCGTTCAGATTGACGGTACGGCTCATCGCCTTCACATTGTCCGCGTGCATGCTGCGGTCATATGTAACAGGCCAGCACGCGAACTTGCCGGCCGGCGTCTGCAGTTGCTCCTGCTTGCCGACCAGTTTGTCGCTCGTCGTCGTGACGAACTTCGGCACCGCCATCGTGCCGACCGCCTGCCCCATGTTGGCGAGCTTGCCCGACATCGAACCTTCGCTGCGGGTACCCGGGATACGCTGTCCATCGCTCGTGATTTCGCCGACGTAGCTCAGCACACCGACAGTTTGCGACGACACCGTCGCGCCGAACGTGCCTGCGCCCGCGTGGCTGTTCATCGAACCCGAGGCGGCCTCCGTCTGCGCCTGCACCTTGCCGTCGGCAATCTCGAACTTGATGTTCGATTCGCTCTGGACCGGCTGACCGCCCATCGACATGTTCATCACTGCGCGGATCTGGCCGTTACAGTTGTTACCGTCGCGTTTCGAAAACTGGGTCACGGTGAACACCGTGGTACGTTGGCTCGGCGAGGACGTCGTGGTGAAACCACCGCCCTGATGCATCCATGGCGCATCGCACGCGACCTCGGCCTGAGCCTGCGAGACGCCTGCCGCGCACGCGGCGGCGACCGCGATCATGAGCGCGCGCCGCAACGGCGGGACACGCTTGCGCGCGCTGATTTCAACCGGATGGTTCCTGCTGCCGTTCATCGTTTTTCTCCTGCTGTTATCTCTGAGGCCGAGTCGTAATGACCGGCGCCGCGCACGGCGAGTTCAATCTAGCGATACTCGGTGAGCGTCATATGTATCGCACGAGGCTGGGGTTCGGCAACATCGCGCTCGGGCGCGCTATGCGCTTTGAATGCAGCGTAGCGAGACAGCACGCGCGGGACGTACGCCTGCGTTTCGGCGAACGGCGGGATGCCGCCGTAGGTACGCACGTTGGCTTCGCCGGCATTGTAGGCCGCCAGCGCGTAAGACAGATTGCCGGAAAATTGCCGCAGCATCTGACCGAGATATAGCGTACCCGCCGCGACGTTCTGCACCGGATCATAGACGTTGGAAACGCCGAAACCCTGCGCGGTGGCCGGCATCAATTGCATAAGACCCCGGGCGCCCGCAGGCGACACCGCCCGGCGGTTGAAGCCCGACTCGACGTCGATGACCGCGGCAACCAGCGCGGGATCGACACCCGCGGCACGCGATGCGATGCGGATGAGCGGCTCCATCGTCGCGTAGTTGCAGTCGGCGCAGACGCTCACGCGCGGCCGCGACGCCCGGCTGGAGCTGGACAGGGCGAGCGTCGCGCCGGAGAGCACGACGCCGTGCGCGCCCGGTGCGTCGGAACCGAAGTCGGAATTGGCGTCAGCAGCGGCATCGGAGCCCGCGCTGACGCTGCCCTGCGGCGCCGGTATCCCCGCGCGCATCGCGCTGCGCTCTGGTGTCGCGCCGAGCACCCGCACGCGGTTGTCACGTGCCGGCAGCGTATGGCCGCCGATGACATAGCTCACGCCGCCAGCCGCCCACGCTGGTGCAGGCACTACGGCTAACCCGATGCCGACGCTGATACCGATCAGCGCAACGAGGTAGTAAGCGAGCTTCACTGCTTCACGAGCTCCACGCGCCGGTTCTGCGCGCGCAATGCATCGGTCGTGTTCGGCACGAGCGGCTGCGTCGAGCCGTAGCCCTTCGACGTCAGCGTGCTGGTCACGCCCGCACTCTTCAGATACTGCGCGACCGCGTCCGCGCGATCCTGCGAGAGCTTCATGTTGTGCGCGTCCTCGCCCGTCGAATCGGTATGGCCGGCTACTTCGATCTTCCAGTCTGCGTGTGTCTTGAGCAGCGTCGCCATGCGGTCGAGCACCGGTTTTGCATCAGCGCGCAGGGTGCTTTTGTCGAGATCGAAATTCACGCCATACAGTTGCACGTGGCCCGTCTGTTCGAGCTGCGAAGCCACGGCATCGCTCGGCTTGCCCGACGGATCACAGGTGAGGTTCGACGCTCCGACCCGCTCGCCGGGACTTTCGGCGACGCTCGAAAAGGTATGCGCATCGGCCGTGAAGAGCGCGGAGAACGCCTGCTTGCCATCGGGACTGAACGCCATGATGCCCGGCGTGCCGAGCTTCGATTGCTGCTCGTTGCGCGTGAGCCGCAGATAGCCGCCCTGCTCGATCCCGCCGACGATCGTGCCGAGCACTTGCGATACGCGGACGGGATCGCTGCCCTGCGATTCGAAGTAGCAGCCTTCGACGCTCGCGCCTTGCTGTTGCAACAGCACGTAGCCGCTCGAGCCGAAATTCAGCGGGAAGTGATAGAGGCCCGCCACCTGGCGCACCGACCGCGCGGCGCCAGGTGTGCCGTACGCGGAGAAGCGGCTCAGGCCGATGCCGTTCGGCGCCTGCTCCGGCGGCGAGGACAGCGTCAGGCGGAGAAACTTCGCCGTGACGGGTTGCTGGAGCGGCGCGCGCACGACCACGCCAGGCTGGATGTTGTCGGCGCCGGGAATATCGGCGTCATAGGCCGTGGTCCAAGGTCCGCTCGCGCTCGCCGCGGTGTCGACCTTGACGTGATGCGGCGTCACCTGGCGTTGCGGGCTGCTGCCGAAGGCGAACGACGTAATCTGCGCCTCGCCCGGCAGCGCCAGGACCAGTTCATAAGGATTGCTATTGACCTGGATGCCCGGCGAATCGGGCACGCCGTCGACCAGCCGGAACCAGTCGTCGCTGCTCTGGCCGATTGCAAACGCGCCGGCGCTGAGGCTCGCCACGTCGATCTGCTGCGCCTCGGCCGTTGCCGGGTTCGCCGCGCTCGCGGCTGCCGGCGCGGCAGCAGAGGCGGACGCACCCGCCGCCGCCGCTGCGTCGCTATTCGCCGCGCTATCAGGCAAAACCTTGGCGGACGAGGTGTTCGACGCTTCGTCCTGCTGGCGATGACAACCCGCGAGCACGAGGACGGCGCTCGCGGACATCAGTGCCGTAACGGCGATCGAGCGGCGGGTGATGAAAAAAATGCGTGACCTGGAAGTCAATTCACTGGGCTCCTGATTGCTGGCTGCGCGTGAGGATATGAATCTCGTCGAGATCAGTCCGGATCTGCGCCTGTAATTCGTTCAGTCTCGTGCGGCTCGCACCGTTGCGCTTGGCGGCATCGAATGCGGCGAGCGCATCCTTCAGATCCGCCTGGGATTCCGCGCGACGCGCGTTGACCAGTTGATGCGCGCTATTGTCGGCCTGCTCATTCGCGGTGCCGTCGGGATTGAGCAGATTCGCGCGCAACCGGTGATCGCCGCGCACGTCGTCGGCCAACATGCCCGGATCGCGCGCGGACAAGGTCGCGTTCATCGGCGCATGCTGACGCGGGCGGCTGAATGAGGCGAGCGCCGCTGCGCCGGATGAAGCGCCAGATAAAGCCGATGGCATGTCGCGCTGCGCCGCTGCATCGCTTGCGGCTGATGCGCCGGCGGCCGTTGGCATGGGTGCAATCGTACGCGACGTGATGATTTCGACGCCACCCTCGTGCACCACCGACACGGCCGACTGCGCCGGGCGCGCCGGTTGAACCTGCGACACGGCGCCCTGTGGTGCGCCCTGTAGTGCGCCTTGTGACGCACTCTGCGCACGAGCCGCGCCGCTGCACACAACGACAAGCGCCGCAAATCCCGCCAACGCCGATACGCGTCGCAGGCGCACAGCCAGCGTTGTACCATGATCGCCCATCGGTCAGCCTCCCCGATACGGCGATTGCATCCGCACGATCGCTTCGGATTCTATCGGAATGCGAAAGCCGCCCGACACGCTGGAATAGCCATAGCAACTGTTCATTTTCGTCGGCACGCCGAGGCCGCCCGTCGTGCCGGTCGAATAGATGTTGCTGACGCCGTTCACGAGATAGAAGACCACACGGTTAATGAACGGCACATAGAGATCGTAGCAATAAGTGATGCTGATCTTCAGCAGGTTCGCATCCTGAATCGACAGGCCCGAACTAGCGCCGGTATTCGTATTGCGATACATCAGCGTGTCGTTCGGAATCTCTCTCACTGTCTTGCCCGCGTAATAGTTCGAACGGCCGAAATCGGCCAGCGCCGCGTTGGTCGGATTGATGACCGTCAGGCTGGTGATGCCGGGGTTGCGCGCTTCGACGGTCGCGGCCAGCACCGCGGTCTGCTGCGTCGCGATGCCTGTCGAATGCGCGAAGAGCGGCGCGATACCGCGGCCGAAGCCGTTGAGCATCGCGCTCTTCTGCCCGTTCTGCACCGCGCCGGCGCGTGCCGCCATCAGCGTTGCGTAGTTCACCGTACTTTTTGCCTGGTACAACAGACCGAACTGGATCAGCCCAAGGCAGAGCAGCAGCAGAACCGGCAGCCCGATGATGAATTCCACCGCTGACTGTCCGCTCTGCGCGTGCCGCGATGCCATGCGGCGCGGCACGCGCACGTCATGCGCCGCCCGCCGCGTCGTGCAGCGAATCGCCATGTGCCTCATCGTGTGCCTCCGTCGTCGATGTCGAGCTGCACGCCCGGTGCAAGACCCAGCGCCGCGCTGCGGCCCGCCTGCAGTTCGAGCGCCGCCGCCGCGCGCCAGTGCATGCACAGGCGGCGAGGCCCGACGTTGTTGCGCACGCCGACGACGCGGCGGTGGCGGTCCAGAAACACCACGTCGATCGGCGCGTACATGAACCACGTGTGGATCGAATTGCATGGCTGGATCAGCAATGCATCGCGCTCGGCAATCGACTTGCGTCCCATCCAGCCCTTGAGCCGATCGAACATCCCCGTCGTGATGTTCAGATCGAGCGTGAGCGGCGCACCGCCGGCTGAAATTCGCGCGGGCTTCACAGCAGCCCCTCCTGCATGAACTTCATCACGATGGGAAAGCCGAGCACGATGAAGGTCACCGGAAAGATGAACACCACCAGCGGGAAAATCAGTTTGACCGGCGCTTCCATTGCCTGCTTCTCCGCGCGCTGAAAACGTTCGGTGCGGCGCTGCTCCGACTGGAAGCGCAGCGTGGTCGCGATACTGCCGCCCATGCGTTCGGACTGCACCACCGAACTCACGAAGTTGGTCACTTCGCGAACCTGCAGGCGTTCGTCCATGCGTCGCAATGCGTCCGCGCGCGGCAAGCCCGATTTCATATCGCGCAGAACATGTTCGAATTCGCGCTTGAGCGTGCCAGCCGGGCCCTTGCCCACCGCCTGCGCGAGGGCGCCGTTGAGATTCAGACCGGCTTCCATGCTGAGCGTAAGAAAGTCCAGATACACCGGGAGTTGCTTTTCCACCTCCTTGACCGCGCGAGCACGAATGTCGCGCAGCCACAGGCGCGGCAGAAAGAAGCCGATCGCGCCGGCCAGCAGCGGAAACAGCGCGTTGTCGCTGTCGAGCCAGTGCACGACCAGCAGTGCCATCACGAATGCGAGCGACGCCGCCACCAGCGACAGCGAAATGAACTGCCGCGCCGACAGCAGATAGCTTCGGCCGGTCAGTTGCAATTGCAATTCGACGCGCTTGACGATCGAGGGCGGATACAGGCGACCGAAGTAGAAGTCGAGAAAGCGCACCAGCGGCCACAGCATGCGCAGTGGTTTGGAGAGCGGATCGAGAAACTCGCGGTCTTCTCCGGGCACGTGCTTGCCGAGCACCGACAGCGAGCGCACGATGACGCCAAGGAAAACGATCAGACCAAGAGAGATGCAGAAAGCGATAGCGAAATACATGGCGCTCACACGTCGATGTTGGTGATCTTACCGATCGCCTTGTAGCCGAGAAACTCCATCACCGCGATGACCGACAGCGTGGCCCAGCCAATAGGCTTGTTGAAAAGCGGGTCCATGGCGACCGGGTCCATATGGCTCAGGACGATCATCAGGAAAATGGGCAGCAGCGTCATCACCCAGCCTTGCGCCTTGCCCTGCGCCGTCAGCGAGCGGATCTTGCCTTCCATCTGCTGTTTGTCGCGCAGCGTGCGCGCTACCGTCTCGAGCGTTTCGGCGAGATTGCCACCCACTTCGCGCGAAATCGAAATGGCTGCCGTCGCCATCAGAAAATCTTGCATCGGAATGCGCTTCTCCATGTGCATGAGCGCGTCGGCCATATCCACACCGAGGCGGATCTCGCGGATCAGGAGCGCCAGTTCCTGCGAGATCGGCGGCCGCGTTTCCTGAGCCGCGCTTTCGAGCGCGATCGGAAAACTCGCGCCGGCGCGCAGCGCGCTCGCCACCATCAGCAGCGCGTCGGGCAACTGCTTTTCGATCTGTTGCAGGCGGCGGCGCTGGATGTGACGCACGATCATGCGCGGCGCGAGCAGACTCAGCAGCACCGAGATGACCGTCAGGACGACGTTCTGCGTCACCACGTACACGACGAGCGGAATCGCCACCACCGCCAGCGCGCTCGCCGCGGCCACCTGCTGGGTGCCGATGAAAATGAACAGGTCCGCCAGGTTCGAGCCGACTTCGTCGCCCACTTGCGCCGTGCGACGCACGAACCACGTCTTGCCTTGCGAGACGACGCCCCACGACACCAGAGTCAATAGCACGAAGGCCGCGACCATCATCAGAGCTGTATTCATTGCAGAGTCTCGCGCTAGTCCTGAAAGATCGACGTATCGACGGCGATGCCGCGGCGGATCAGGTCCTGGTAGAAATCCGGCACGTAACCCGTCGAGTGAAACGTGCCCTGTACCTTGCCGTTTTCGTTGTAACCGCTTTGTTTGAACACGAACACGTCCTGCAACTGCACGGTGCCCGACTCGATTCCGCTCACTTCGGTGATATGGGTGACGCGCCGCGTGCCACAGGAAAAGCGTGTCTGCTGCACGATCATGTCGACCGCCGACACCACCTGCTCGCGGATCGCATTGACCGGCAGATCGAGACCCGCCATCAGCGTCATCACTTCGAGACGCGACAGGCAATCGCGCGGCGAATTGGCGTGCGCGGTCGTGAGTGAGCCGTCGTGGCCCGTGTTCATCGCCTGCAGCATGTCGAGTGCTTCCCCCCCGCGGCACTCGCCGACCACGATGCGGTCGGGACGCATCCGCAAGGTGTTCTTCACGAGTTCGCGAATCGGCACTGCGCCCTTGCCTTCCATGTTGGCGGGCCGCGCCTCGAGCGAAACGAGGTTGCTCTGCGAGAGCCGCAATTCAGCCGCGTCCTCGACCGTGACGATCCGTTCGTTATCCGGAATGAAGTTGGACAGCACGTTGAGCAGCGTCGTCTTCCCCGAACCCGTGCCGCCCGAGATCACGATGTTCGCGCGCAGTTCTACCGCTACGCGCAGGAACGCCAGCATCTGCGCCGACAGCGAGCCGAAGCTCACGAGGTCTTCGCCTTGCAGCTTGCGTTTGGAGAACTTCCGGATCGTGATGTTCGGGCCTTTCAGCGCGAGCGGCGGAATCACCGCATTGACGCGCGAGCCGTCTTTCAGGCGCGCGTCGACCATCGGCGAGCTTTCGTCGATGCGCCGCCCGAGCGGTGCGACGATCCGCTCGATGGCGCCGAGCACGGCCTGGTCGTCGGTAAAGATCGTCGCCGAGCGGCTCAGTTGACCGCCGCGTTCGATGAAGATCTCGTTGTAGCGGTTCACCATGATTTCGGTGATCGACTCGTCCGCGAGCAGCGACTCGAGCGGCCCGAGGCCGATCACTTCATCGAAGATGCTCTTGAAGAGCGCATCGGTCGGAATGCCGGGGCGCGCGAAGATGGGATCCGACGAGAGCACCGTGCGCAACAGGCCGCTGATCGTGCTCGACAACTCCACTTCGCTCATGCTCGCCACGTTGAGGCGGCGCAGATCGATCGCCGCGATCAGGCGCGCGTGGCCCGTTTTGCGCAGCTCGATGCCTTCGGGCGTATTCAGCCATTGCGGCTCGTCCGTCGGATTCTGCGCGTCCTGCGCACTGGGCGCCGCAGCGGCGGTGTCGCGCACCGGCACCGCCGACGCCGCGGCGTGAGCGGAATGCGAGCCGCCCGATGGGTTGCGCTCACGCGGCATCGCGAGGACAGCCTCCGGCAGTTTGCCGATCACGGCGAGGCCATCGGTCCCGGTGCGCAAGGGCGCAGCCGCTTCGATATGCGGCTGTTGCGCCGCTGCCCCGAGCGGCATCGCCACGACTTCCAGCGCGTGCGCGGCCTGATGCGTGGGCACCTGTTGCGGCCGGGATTCGTCCGCCGGCCGGGAGCGCGCCGCCGCCGGCGCAACGGCCGCGGCGGCGTGCGCCGCCATCGGCTTCGCATGACCGTCGACCAGATGCAGTCCGCCCGCGCCCGGCGCGCCTTGCGCCGAGGGCTTCACGCCGATGCGAAACGATGCGATCTCGATCTGGTCGGCTTCCGTCAACGGCCCGTAGGACGTGATTGGGCTGCCGTTGACCATGGTCGAGGCAAGACCGCCCTTGTCTTCGATATACCAGTGTCCATGACGCGGCTCGATGCTCGCCTGCACCTTGCCTATCAGCAAGCCCTTGAGCACGATGTCGCAAGCCGGATCCTTGCCGAGGGTCGCGCTGGCCTCCAGCACATGAATCTGTGCTTTGCCGTCACGTCCCGTGACTGATACCTGCAATGCCTGGACGTTTTCCATCATTCACCGCCTGTTGCCGATTGGTTGGCCGATGCGCCGGACATCGGCGCATCGCTGCTGCCTGAACTTCATCAATTGCCGTACATCGAGCGGTCCAGAACCGCTGGCGATGCGGACGACGCCGGCGCCGCTTCGCTGCGGGCGCGCTTTTCCTCTTCCTTGCGCAGCGCTTCGGTGCGTTGCGCGTTGGCCTCGGGCAGCGGGCTCGGATTGCCGTACTCGTTGTGGTAATCGGCCTGGATGTCGGAGCCGCGTGTCGTCAGTTCCGCGTTCTTGTCGCTGTCCGCATCGACGATGTACGGCGTGACGAGCACGACCAGATCGCTCTTGTTATTGCGGAAGTCGGTGGACTTGAACAGATGACCCAGCACCGGGATGTCGCCGAGCAGCGGCAGCTTGTCGACCGCCGTGGCCGCATCCGCGCTGATAAGGCCGGCGAGCGCGAGCGTCTCGCCCGGGCGCACCGACAACTGCGAGGTCGTGCGCCGCGTGATAAACGCCGGATAGCCCTGCACCTGCACGGTCGGATCGATCTGGCTGATTTCGGTGAGCAGGTCGGTCGAGATCACGTTGCGCGCATCGACTGTCGGCGCGATCTCGAGCCGGATGCCGTATTCCTTGTAGATCACGTCCTGCGCGCCGAAACCGGCCGACACCGGAATCGGCACCTCGCCGCCCGACAGGAACGTGGCCTTGCCGCCGCTTCGCGAATTCAGTTCCGGCGAGGCGAGGATATAAGCGTCGCCGTCGTTGACCAGCAGGTTGATCTTCGAGAAGATCGACGTGGCAATGCCGAGGAACGCACCGCTCGCGGCGCCCCCCGCCGCGCTCGGCGCGTTGTCGAACGAAGCGGTGCCGGTATCCGGGAACGGACGATAGCGGCCGGTGCGGATCGCATTGCCCGCCACCGACGCCTGCGGACCGTTGATCTGCTGATCCCACGCGATGCCCAGATTGCGCTCGGCCGTCTTCGAGATTTCGAGGATGTCCATCTTGAAGTGAACTGTCTTTTTCAGCGACGCGCCGTCGTCGACCTCGATCAGATTGACCACATCGGGCATGCCTTGCAGCGCGGTCGTGACGAGATCTTTCTGTTCAGGGTGCACCTTGCCGCGCACCACGAAGCGATTGCCGTCGGCGTCGATGCGCAGGTCCTCGACAAAGCCGAGCGAGTGCTGCAGGCGCGAGAGCGTCGTCGTACGGTCCTGCGCGGACACCGAAATCTTCGTGCGCAGTGCGATGCCAGCGTCGGTCCAGACCACCAGCGACGTATCGCCGGGTTGCTGCGCGAGCAGCAGCAATTGATGGTCCACGACGGACGCGTTGATCACGTCGCCGTTGCCCACCGCAACGCGCTTGACCTTGCCCTGCACGGGAATGACCTTGACTTCACCCTTGTACAGATAGAGCGTCGACGGCACGCCTTGGGCGTATTCGACGAGCGAGTCATCGTCGTCACGCTCGACCGGCGGGCGATATTTGACGCGCCGCAAGGCCGCGGGCGCCGCGGCCGATGTGCTTGCCGTGGACGGCTCGGCGCTCCTCGCCGGACCACGCCGGTCAGGCACGAGCGCGGGCACGGAAGCCGAAGCAGAAGCAGAGGTAGAAGCCGAAGCAGGCACGGCGGTGGCCGGACCCGGCTCCCCGCTTTTCGCGAGCGGTGCCGAGGCGGCGGCCGGGCCGCTCGCGGGGAGCGGCGATTCGGCGTATCCGTGCAGCGAGGTCATCGCCAGACTCGTCACGAAAGCCAGATGGACTCCCCGGATAATGCGCCCCGTTTTATGTTCTCGATTGGTCGTCATGGGTGAAGATGGAGTGATTGGAAAGGAGGGCCGTGCTGCCCGATACGGCGGTCTCGCCGACCCGGCCGTCATCTCGTGCGTCCGATACGCCCGTTGACGGCGTCCTGCATCTGTTGAACCGCGCGCTGCTGCGCGTCGCTGATCGCCGCCATCCGCTGCTCGACGTCAGCGACGGCGGCCCCGCGTGCATTGGTGGGCTTCGTGTCGAGCGCCGGACGCGTCGAGACGCTGCTCTCGCCTTTGCCGCCGACAATGTATTGAATGCCCGCGCTGCCGTCGTCGCCGAACAGCGACGCCTGCTGCACCGTGACCGGCGGCGTGGCCTGCTTGTCCGAGCGGTTGCGCAGCACCGCGCGCAACGTGCCGACCTTCTGCGCAAGCGCGATCTTCGCGGCCTGCTCCGGGCTCACCTGCAGCGTCACGCTGTCGTAGCCCTGCCGCTGCGGACCGTCGTCCTGTTGCGCGAGTTCCTCGCCGTAGTCACGCGGACGCACGTCCCGGCCGGTAGCGATCACCGCCAGATCCGACAGCAGCAGTTGCGCGGACTGACCGTGGCTGCTGGCATCTGAACCCTCGCCCGGCGTGGCGATCATGAACAGGTCGATCCGGTTGCCCGGCTTCAGCATGTTGTCCGCCGAATTGGTGGTGTCGATATCGATCGTCAGCGCACGGGTGCCAGGCTTGAGCATGTCGCTGAAATCGCGCGCCTGGAACGACGAAATGTCCGCGCGCCGCACCGGCGTGCCGCGCTTCACCGGACGCACCAGGGTGAGTTTCGACAACGAATCGAAGTCCTGCGCCCGTACCGTGTCGTCATAGACGAAATCGGCGGGCACTTCGCGCGCGGCGAAATTGTCGGAGGTGAGCGGCGCACCCGCTTTCAGGTCCATCACGGGCACCAGCACCGACACCTGGTTGCGCGCGTTCATCGATTCCATCAACGACTCGCGCATTGCCGCTTCGCGTCCCGACATATAGCGGAACATCGACCACGTAAGCAGCCCGGCCGCGATCACCGCGACGCCGAGCAGCACCCAGGGGTTGTTGATGAGCGTGTGTGTTTTAATTCTCTTGAACATCATGAGGAGTCGCGATTAGTGGGTTCAGGGCATGGACAGCGTGTACGAATACGCCTGGTAAAACGACTTGAAAGCCGCCAGCAGTTGTGAGATCACCGAGTTGTCGCCGGCGATCAGCACAACGACGACCAGTAAAACGATCACGATATATTCGGCATAGGCCTGGCCTGTCTGGCGGGCCTGGGGTGCGTGCAAACTGCGCAGCCGGCGCACGCGGCGCGGTTCATTCATATGCGACATTGATCACCACCGAAGTCGAACCCTTACCCTGGGTAAATGCGGCATCGAGGCGATAACCGTTCTTCTGCATCGCAAGCGCCTGCCCGAACGGCGCGCTATTCGGCCGGCCGATCGCCGGGCCGGCCGACACCGTGTGCCAGCCGTCCTTCCTGAGCTGATCGGCATACGCCGCGCTTGCCTGAGCGAGCGACGGCTCGGCCAGCGACATCTGCACGGTGCGCGCGACGATGCCGCCATCGGTGCTCGTCATGTCGAGCAGCACCTTGCCCATCGGCAGCGGATAGTTCCCCGGGCGCAGCGCGCGCGGCAGCGACTGGGCATCGGTCAGACGCATCACGCTGAACAACCCGCGAACCGGCGCCGACTGGTTCGGCGGCAGTTGCAGCGTATAGCTGCATTGCGCCGACAGCGCGCTGAGTATCAGCGTCTTCGGGTTGTGCATCCGGTGCGTCGCGACGCGGTGCTCGACCCAGTACTGCGTGAACGCATCGGCGATCTGACTGGTCGATTTGTCGAAGGTGATGAGCGCGACTTGCGTCGGCGTACCGTTGATGACCATATCGTGGCCGACCCACTCCACCTTCTGGCCGGTCACCGGCATGTCGTCGCAGGCATCGCTGGCGACCGCGCGGGTCGCCGCGCCAAGCGCGAGGCCGCAGACTGCC
The DNA here is from genome assembly GCF_900177725.1 of Paraburkholderia susongensis. Lineage (GTDB taxonomy): Bacteria > Pseudomonadota > Gammaproteobacteria > Burkholderiales > Burkholderiaceae > Paraburkholderia > Paraburkholderia susongensis. The sequence continues at coordinate 77,241 of NZ_FXAT01000009.1, forward strand.
AGCAGACGCAGCCAACGCCCCAGCGAAGTCCCGGACACGCCTGCAGACAGCGTCTGGCCTGCCGACGCGACAAGAGCACGTGGTGTGCGCATCATTTATTCCCCAGCCGGTCCTGCGGCACCACGTCCGGCTCGATGCGGCCGAGATCGAGGTGCGAGATGTCTATGCCGAACGGCGCCAGCACGTCGAGCCCGTATTCGATCACCGAGCCTTTCGCGGTCGGCACGGCGTCCGCGATCATCGCTTTGGCCTTGTCGCTGCCGTCCGGCGTCCACGTGTTGGTCAGCAGCGCGTTGTGGTCGGCGAACGTGACGCCCTGCCACGACGGCCACAGACTCGAAAGTGTCGGGCTGTCGTAGCCCATGTGCAGTGAAACGCTGGCCGTCTGCTGATTTTTCACCGGCAGATCAAAACCCGCGCCGATGCCGCTCACAGAGCCAAGCAGCCCGAGGGCCTTGTCGGCGACCGTGCCGGTACCGGAGCTCGAATGGCTCACCTGCAGGTCGCTGTACTGCCTGAGCATGTCCTTGCCGGCAACGTCGCGCCACATCGGCTCAGGCTGCGCGGCGAGCGCGTTGGCCGAACCGTCTTGCGAGGCGAGCTTCGTGTCGTGGCCGAGCACGCGCTGCGCGATCTCGCTGCGGATCTGCGCGTCGCTCTTCGTGATCGCGCTGCCGTAGGTGGGTGCCCAACTCTTGTCGTCGAAGTAGACCGTGCGCTCCCACGCTGCGTAACGCGAAGCCGACAGCGTGCGGTCGCGCGCATCGCTCAGGTGTCCGATCATGTTCATGCCGAGGAATGCGAGGATGAGCGCGCTGCCCGCGATCACCAGCACTTCGACGAGCGCCTGACCCTGCTGCGCCCGGCGGCGTGAACGCACCGCCACCATCTTGCGTCGCATGTTCATGGCGCACCCGCCGATTGCGCCAGATCCGCCGCTTCGAGCGCCGCCATATTGGTAGCGACGAGTGACGACTGCCAGTACGGACTGAAGAGGCTCGGGTACTCCCACTTGTTATCGTCGCGCTTCCAGTGCGTGAGATTGTTCAGCGCGCCCGCCACACCTGCCGATGAATCGGCGGGCCGGATGAAATAGGCGCTCGCGCTCGCGACCGAACGCATCTGGTTGTTCGCCGTGCCGTCCGTGACCTGCAGGCGGCCGTTGGCGATGTGCAGCTGGTCAGTGGTACGGATCGACGACGATGCGCGCTGCACTTCGACTGTGATGGCCGGTGCGCGATTGAAGTCGTCGCCGTCGGCGGGTGTTTTCAGTGTCGAGAGTTCGAGATAGGGTTGCAGGCCGCCGTTGGATGACGATAGCGATCTGCCCGGCCCCTTGTCGTACTGGTCGGTCGCGGCGATCCTCGTGAGCGCACTGGTGAGCGCGCCGCCAAAGTTGTCGTAGCCGCCGTAGCCTTGCGTTCCGGAATAGCTGCCGCCGGGACCGTTGGCCGCGCCTCCGGAACCGGCATCGCCGATAATCGGACCGCCGGCGACGCCGACTTCGAAGTAGCAGATCCAGAAACCATTGACGTCGGTCGCGTCGAGGCTTTCCCAGCCGCGCTTGTCCGGCCGCAGTTGTGTGCCGCCGCGGTGATTGTTGTCCGCCACAATGGCGCTAAAGCCCGGGCATTCTTCGACGATACTCGCTACGAACGGATCGCGGATATTGGGGCCGCGCTGCTGAACGAACTGATCGAGCGTGGTCTTGTCGGTCACCACGTCGGCGAAGCGATCCTTGCCGGTCTGCCCGGCGGGCGTATTGCGCTTCGCGAAGTTGAGCGTCGAGTTGAGTGCGAGCGCACCACGCGTGGCGAAATAGGTCTTGGTGGCGTGCGAATTCGACTCGTTGGCTTGCGCGACCTCTTCGGCCACGACGGGAATCTGCAACAGCATCGAATCGTGAAACGCCGCCTGCTCGGTACTAAGTACTTTGTCGAGCCCGTCGATGGCGACGGTGGCGATACGCGTGGCAGTATCCAGCGCGCTTTTCGCCACATTGAGCACCGCGCTGCCGCCTTGTTTAGGTAGAGTCCAGGTCGCCTCGGCGGTGAGTGCCGTCGATTCGATGAAGAAATCGAACCCGTGCGTGTTCTTATACGTGCCCGCCAGTTCATCAACATACGACTTGATACTGGCCATCTGCGCGGCCGCCACCTGATTGGCAACCATCGCCCGATTCGTGTACGCGGCAAAGTTCAGGTCGCGCGCCTGCAGCACGCCGACGCTGAACGCGGCGGAATCGGCGGTGTCCTGTTCTTTGGTCTTGGCGTGAGCGAGTTGGGCCGCGTTGAATGCCAGATACAACGCGGCCGCCCCGACGACCAGAAAAACCAGGGCGAACGGCATCGCCTGTCCCCGCTGGACAAGGCGGCGAGCACGACGCCGTTCGAGATGGGTTTTCATCGCTGGAATCCGCTCGGCCGCGTTAGTGGTTGCCGTTGTTGTAGGTATTGAGCGTCTTCTGCGTATTGCCCTTCGAGCTCGCGTCCTTGGCAGCCGTGTCAGCGTTCTGGATCGCGTTGGCCGAGTTCGAATCGCCGGCCATTTCGAGCGCGAGGCCCGCCGTCTGGTTGCGGATGGTCTTGCCGAACGCCGCATACACGCCGATAGCCGCTACCGCGATCAGAGCGACGATGATGATGTATTCGGTCATCCCCTGGCCGAGTTGACGCCGGCGCCGAGAAAGGGTTTTAACTGCGGACTTCGCTTGAAGCATGGCGTACTCCCATTGTTTAGAAGACAGCATTGACATCGATAAAGGCGTGCTTAGCCCTCCCCTGCAAAAGGATCGATGCAGGCGGATCGCAAAACAGGCCGGGACAGTGCAACGCGAGGCTGTGGCATGACCTGCTGTTCGTACGGAAACGCACGGTTAGCAGGGGCATCCAGGTCGATGCTGTATGGAGATATTTACCGAATTACCAGGATTTGATTTCCATGCAGCAATTTTTTCTTGCATTAGATGCAACCCGCATTGCATCTAATGAGAGTACCAATCGTCTAATGCACCTGTCAATTTGGTAAACGGGGCTTATCGTTGCATTTAACAATAATTTACTGTAACAAAATGTAATGACCGCGTTTCATGGTCTGCACCAAGGCCCGCTTGCCCTAATGTCGCGCCGTACTGTCGGGTGTTAGGCTTCTCAACCCGCACCAAAAAGGAACACTGACCGAATGCAGCACTCGCAGGACAATCTGCTGGTGGCGAATTGCGTCGCCCAGCTCATGGACCGCCATCAAGTTCCTCGGCAGAAACACGCCGGCACACTTGCGAAAACGCTCGGGCTGAGCTTTGCGCAGGCGCATCGCAAAATGCGGGGTCAGAGTAATTGGACGTTTATCGAACTCAAGCAGATTGCCGACGCCTTCGGCGAGCCGATTACGGTACTGGTCGATTCCCCGCAACCCGACCGGCAACCCGGCACGCCCGCGTTGCTCGATGTGGGTTCGAAGCTGTTGCCGTGCGTCGTCTGGCTTGGCGGTGAAGTACCGGCGGGCCGGTCGCCGGAATATGTTGCCGTGCACATGTCGGGGGTATGGCGCATCTATTCGCCCGAGAGCGCGCCCGTCGGCATCAGGCATGTCGTCGAACTGATCGAGATCCGCCCGCGGCCAGCCGAGACCGCCCAACCGGCGGTGGCCGTCGTCGATGACGATGGCGGCCGCGACGCCAGCGGCCTGAAGACGGCCGACACGATCTGCCTGTATCTGAACGAGAAGGGCTTCGACGCCACGCCGTACTACGATGCGTCGAGCTTTCGCAAGGCGCTTCGGCACACGCGGTTCGACGCATTCGTCGTCGACTGGCTGCTCGGCACCGAGACGGCCGAGGCCGCCATTAGCGACATCCGCCAGACCGGCAACCCGAAGGCGCCCGTGTTTATCCTGACGGGGCAACTGGAAGCCGGTAACGTCAACGAATCGGAAATTGCACGGGTGATTACCGCGTTCGACGTCAATGTGCTCGAAAAGCCCGCCAGACTCCCCCTGCTGGCCGCCGAGATCAGCAAGCGGCTGATGGCGAAATAGACGCGCCCGAAAATCCGGGCACCGTGGCGGACCATACCGGGACTGTCAGGAAACCGGGCTGTCGTCGGCCCAGACCGCGTCGAGCGCAACCTTGAGAATGTCGGCTCGAACAGGCTTCATCAGGTAATGCTCGAAGAGCCTGCGGCTCTCAGGGGCAAGCAGCTCCGGAGCCAGGGCGCTGCATGCAATGAGCGGAGCCTCCTGGTTCGCTCCCGCCGTCCGGCGGATTTCCTGTGCGAGCGTGATGCCATTCACCTCGGCCATATTGATGTCCATCACGATGGCGTCGAACCGCTGACGCGCGGTTACCTTGAGCGCTTCCCGCGCGTTGGACGCAACCGTGCAGCCGATCCCGTGCGACGTCAGGATCGCGTTGAGCAAACCTCTGACCGACTCGTGGTCGTCGACCACGAGGACTTGCCTCTGCGGCGCAGGATCGGGTTGCTCCGTCTCCTCCTTTGGGGCGGCAGGCGGCGCATTGACTTTTTCCAGCGGGAACACGACATGGAAAGTACTGCCTTTGCCCGGTTCGCTTTCCACATGCATGGCAGCCCCGAGCAACTCCACGAGTCCCCTGACGATCGCGAGGCCGATGCCGATCCCATCATGGCGCGGCAAACCCGACGACTGCAGTTGCGTGAACGGCATGAAGATCTGCTCGACCTGAGCGCGTTCGATGCCGATGCCCGTGTCCTCCACACTGACCGACAATTCGTCATTCGTCTGGCCGCGACGCAGTGAGGCGCGCATCGTCACTTTTCCGTGCTCGGTGTATTTGATCGCATTGCCGAGCAGATTCGTGACGATCTGCTGAATCCGGTCCGGGTCCGACAGATTGAAAACGTGCTGATCGCTCGCGATGACTTCAAGCTGCAACCCCTTGCGGTGTGCTCGCTCCGAGACCGATTCGACCGCGGCCATCAGCACGTTATAGTGATTGAACACGCGTTTGCGCACCGTCAGTTTGCCGGCCCCCATGCGGGAGAAGTCGGTCAGATCTTTCATCTGGGCGTCGAGCACGTCGGCCGCCCGCGCAAGCTGCTCGATCAGCAGCTTGTCCGTACCCGAGAACTGTCGTTCGGCGAGGACGTCGGTGGCCGCCATGATGCCTTGCAGCGGCGTGCGCAGTTCGTGGCCGATCATGCCGAGGAACGCGTTTTTCGCGTTGACCGCATTGGCCGCCGCCAGCGCGGCCTCTCTCTCCCGTTGAAGCGCGGCTCGCTGCTGTGCCGTGAGTTCGCGCCCGCGCCGTGCGTTGCCAACCAGCAGCCACGCGAGGACCAGCAACGCAATGGTCGAGCCGGCGCTGGACTGCATCAGCATCTCCCGGCGTCTTGCGTAGTCCTGACGCACATCGTCGCGCCGTTTGCTGTCGGCGTTTCCCACGATCATCTCGAGTTCGGCAAGCGGGCGTTGCAGTTCATCGAAGCTAGCCATGATGGCCGCGACATTTTCTTTCCCGTCCGGCAGCGCTTCTATCTGACGCGAAAGCCGCTCCGCAATGTTCTGGATTTTCTCCACGCTGGCGCGGGAACGCGGCTCCGCCTTGAACGGAAACACCGCGTCGGTAGGCGCGGACAGCAACGCGACTTTCGACTCGAACACATCGAATTTGACAGTGACCTCGTCCATGCCGCGCAAGCCTTGCGCGTACTGCAACACGGCAATTTCCGCTTTCAAGGCCGACCGTTCCAGCTGCCCGATCGCGAAATTGTCGTCTTGCGTCGTGCGCTGGGAGAAGCTCTGGCTGTCAGCGCGAGACACGATGAACAGGTAAGCGGAATAACCCCACAGGACGACGAGTAAAGCCAATAGCGCCGCGGACAGCGACACCCTGATTTTGCTTGCCCTCGATTTTGGGACTTTCATTTAACCTCGATTCTACGAACCTGAAAGACAAACCGCCTTGTGTTACTGATGGTGCTCAATTCTCGATGATATTCATCACGCGGAAAAATAATGAACAGGGGTCCGAAGTCCTTCAGAGTCAGCTCACGTCCGTTTTCACGATATGCCAGAATGGGTTCATATTTCTTGATGAATGCCAGTGGAATTTCCTGGCTGTAATCGTCATAGGCAAACACGCGAATAGTCGATCCTCGAATCCCGGCCTTCTTCAGTACATCGGTTAATAGCGGCCCCTCCCATAGTTCGGAGCCCGTCCAGTTGGTCGAACTTCGAATCGCATGCACGGGCATGGCAAGCAGCTCCTCGCGCGTGAAGGTGCGCTCGTTGTGTGGAGCCGCAGCCTGGTACGCAATGTTGCCATCTACATCCAGCTGGAGCAAATCTGGATCCGCATGTGCGGCGCCGGCCGACATGAGCGACAGCCAGACAATATAGACACGAGACCTGCGTGGCAAGCCGAACCGCCTCACTCCGCCGAGTGTGACAGTACGATGATTTTCTGCTTTATCCGAGTGGTTAATCGGGCAGTGCGCGCCCCGTTTAACATTCTTCAAGAAGGGCATGAGCATGCGCCACACCTTTTTTTAGTCGCTCTCAGAGCTGGAAAACCAGATAATAGTGGTCATTGATTTATCCCTGATGTAAGTTTATGTAACATGTGCCACACCTCGCGGAAACAGACAGGAATTGAACGAGGTCCGGCGGCAATTTTTGAACGACCGGCTGAGTAGTGGACTAATTCTAATCAACGGAATTACAAGAATTACAAAAAACGTTTCAGGTCAGCGTGGTGAAAAAAATTGCGCAACAGCCACTTGCAATTCCAGGGACATACTGATCTGTTAATGCAGTCGAAAAACCTTGCAATTGCGTGTCTACCTGGACCGCGCCAGGTCGGCGCAAGCCGGACGGCGGTTTTGTCGCGGTGAGGATCAAGGGGTGAGCGAGACCAAGATGCACAGTACTACTTACATTGCAAAATCATGGGAATGAGCGGCGACGCAAGCACAGCTTCCGCGCGCACGCTTCGGCCAAAGCCTTGACTGCTACAGCAAGCTACCCTGATACTGTTGCTACAGCTTGGTGAAAACAGAGTAGTAGAAGGGGTTTGCGGCCAATAAAGCTGGAATCCCTGATTCGCCATCAGCTTCAGGAAAAAGCCGTTGACCACAAGGTTCAACGGCTTTTTTGTTTTGGCTTCCAGAAACGCAATTTCGAAGAGGTTTCCTGATGACGTTCCGCACCGCCGCGCTCGCCGCAACCGCCGCTGCCCTCACGCTCGCCGGCACGACCGCAGCGCTCACGGCCCAGGCCCAAACCCCGGCTACGCCCGACAGCCAGTGGCGCGCCAGTTCGACCACGCTCGCGACGCTGCTGCAGGACGGCTACAGGATCGTCGCTGTCGTCAACGATGCGCGCGGCAATGCCGGCCCGGCCGACACGATCTTCGTGCAGCGCGATCAGAGCGCGTTCAAATGCGTCGACCCGCTACAGCCGGATGCGAGAACGAAACCGGCCGCGCCGTCCTGTTATGAGCTGATGCCGCCGAGCGGTGCCGCGCCGGCGTCCGAGCCGAAATAGCGGTTGGTGATGATCTGCGTTTGCGATGCGCGGGTCCGCAGGCACTGATCCGCGCACTGCCAGCGCGCTACCAAACCAACGGGCGCGCGCAGTCACACCGCAGCGCAAGCTCGCCAACACGCTTCACCGATCCACCAGCCGGCTCAGATTGCCGCGCACCCGCTGCAGCAACGCAATCAGTTGCGCCGCCTCCTCGTCGCTAAAGCCGTTGAGCGCTTCGAGCGCGACCTCATCTCCCACCTTGCGCGCCTTGCCGAGCGTGCGCTCGGCTTTCGGCGTCATGCGCACCTGGCGCTCGCGGCGGTCCTGCGGATTCGCGGTCCGCTCGATCCAGCCGCCCTCCTCCATCCGGTCGAGCAGGCGCCCCGCCGAGATCGGCGCGACTTCGAGCAGATCCGCGAGCCGCGCCTGATTGATATCGCCGTAATGGCCGAGGTAGGCCAGCACACGGCACTGCGCGCGTGTCAGATCGACTGACGATTTCGCGAGATCGTCGAAACGCTTGCCCGTAAGACGGCCGACGTCGGAAATCAGAAAGCCGAAACGCTCTTCGAGTTGGGTTTTCATGCACGAATTATACGAAAGCACTTCGACTCCCAGCACGGCTGCGCATGCGTTTGGGCCTCAGCACAACTCCCGATAGCATAAGCCCGTTCAGCCGATATAATAAGCATGCTTACTATATCGACCTTCTCCCCGCCCTTCATGTCTTCCGTCTCCACGCCGGCGAGCGCCGCCGCACCGCTCAACCGGCCGATGATCACGATCTCGATCATGCTAGCGACGCTGATCCAGACGCTCGACAGCACGATCGCCAACGTGGCGCTGCCGCATATGCAAGGCACGCTGTCCGCGTCACAGGACGAGATCACGTGGGTGCTGACTTCCTACATCGTCGCCGCCGCGATCGCCACGCCGCTCACCGGCTGGCTGTCGGATCGCCTCAGCGTGAAGCGGCTGCTGCTGGTCGCAATCGGCGGCTTCACGGTGAGCTCGGCGTTATGCGGCCTGTCGGAAACGCTGACGCAGATCGTCGCGTCGCGTCTGCTGCAAGGCATTTTCGGCGCTTCGCTGGTGCCGCTCTCGCAATCGATCCTGCTCGACATCAACCCGCGCGAAAAACAAGGCCAGGCGATGGCCGTGTGGGGCATGGGCGTGATGGTCGGGCCGATTCTCGGACCGACGCTCGGCGGCTGGCTCACCGATAGCTACAACTGGCGCTGGGTGTTTTTCATCAACGTGCCGATCGGCGCGTTCGCACTGTTCGGCGTCGCGACCTTCCTGCCGACGCGCGAGCCGAAGCACGACGTCAAGTTCGACGCGTTCGGCTTCATCACGCTCGGCCTCGCGATCGGCGCATTGCAGGCGATGCTCGATCGCGGCGAGCAGCTCGACTGGTTTTCGTCGACCGAGATCGTGATCCAGGCGCTCGTCTCGGCAATCAGCTTCGCGTTCTTTCTCGTACACACGGCAACGATCGGCAAGGACTCGTTTTTCAAATACCAGTTGCTGAAGGACCCGAACTTCGCGACCGGCACGTTCTTCATCTTCGTGATCGGCGCGGTCATGTACGCGACGCGCGCGCTGCTGCCGCCGATGCTGCAAAACCTGATGGGCTATCCGGTCGCGACCACGGGCCTCGTTACCGCGCCGAGCGGCGCGGGCACGATGATCGCGATGCTGATCGCCGGGCGGCTATTGAGGCGCGTCGACGCGCGGCTCCTGCTGCTCGCCGGCTTCCTGATTTCGGCGTTCGCGCTCTGGCAGATGATGCATTACACGATCGTGCTGTCGGCGTCGGATATCGTGTGGCCCGGCGTGATTCAGGGTTTCGGGCTCGGCCTCGTGTTCGTGCCGCTCTCGGCGCTGACCTTCTCGACGCTGTCGCCGGAACTGCGCGCGGACGGCACCGCGACCTACAGCCTGATGCGCAACATCGGCAGCAGTATCGGCATTTCGATCGTGCAGACGCTGATGACGCGCAACACGCAAGTCTCGCACGCAGACCTCGCGGCGAACGTGACCGCGTTCAACCCGGCGATCCAGCCGATGCTCGACAGCGGCTCGAACTACGACATCGCGGCGCTCAATGCGTCGATCACGCAGCAGGCGTCGATGGTTGCGTATCTCAACGACTTCAAGCTCATGTTCGTGGCGACGCTGCTGGTGATTCCGCTGCTGTTGCTGATCCGGCCCGCGCACAAGGCGCCGGATGCGTCGGTGGCGCATGCGGCGATGGATTGAATTCCGGCCTCACCCCTCCTGCCTCATCCCTCCTGCCTCATCCTTCAATTCGCCCGCGCGTCACGCCGAGCAGTGACGCCATTGCCGCGCGGGCCGCCGCGGCATCGCGCGCGCGGATCGCCTCGAACACCGCGGTGTGCTCGGCGAGCGACGCATTGAACACGTCCGCGCGTTTCGCGTTGAGCCGCAGTTGCGCTTCGAGCGTGCGCTCGATCAGCGCGCCGAGCGGAATCAGCAACTCGTTGCTGCACGCGATCAACACGCCCATATGGAATTGCAGATCCGCGCGCACCCACTCGTCGACGTTGCGCGCCGCCACCATTGACGCATGCGCGGCCGTGAGCGCGCGCAACGTCTCGTCGGTATAGGCAGCCGCCGCGAGGCTCGCCGCGTACGGCTCGATCATCTCGCGCATTTCCTGCAGCTTGAGTGCGAACGCCAACGGCTCGGCAACCCGCGAGTACCAGTCGAGCAGATCGGCATCGAGCAGATTCCACGCCGGCTTCGGCCGCACGCGCGTGCCCACGCGCGGCCGCGACTCGATCAGCCCCTTCGACGTCAGCGTGCGCAGCGCCTCGCGCAGCACCGTGCGGCTCACGCCGAACGCCTCCATCAACTCCGCTTCGCGCGGCAGGATCGAATCGGGTGCGTAGTCGCCGCGCAGAATCGCGGTCGCGAGCAGTTGGGCGACTCGCCCGTGCAGGTCGTGCTGAATGGCTTTCTCCCGGCTGCTGGTGGTGTCGTGGCGCGGCGGCAGTTCTTTCGATCTCACCACTATGTGGCAAATAGTACTATTAATAGTACTTTAAAGCACTTTTGTTGTAGCATGGAATCCTCGAAATTTTTCGCATGGAACCCGAGCCAGTGCTGTGCACGGAACCGGAGCAGGGCTAAAGCGCCCGCTCCGGTTGACCGCCCAGGCGCTGACCCCGACCGACACAGGAGACGCACACCATGAAAATCACCAAGCTCGAAACCTTCATCGTCCCGCCGCGCTGGTGCTTCCTGAAGATCGAGACCGACGAGGGCATCGTCGGCTGGGGCGAACCGGTAGTAGAGGGCCGCGCGCATACGGTGGCCGCGGCGGTCGAGGAGCTGTCCGACTATCTGATCGGCAAGGACCCGCTGCTGATCGAGGACCACTGGCAGGTGATGTACCGCGCGGGCTTCTATCGCGGCGGCCCGATCACGATGAGCGCGATCGCCGGCGTCGACCAGGCGCTGTGGGACATCAAGGGCAAGCATCATGGCGTGCCCGTGCATGCGCTGCTCGGCGGCCAGGTGCGCGACCGGATCAAGGTCTACTCGTGGATCGGCGGCGACCGTCCGAGCGACGTCGCCAACAACGCGCGCGCGGTGGTCGAGCGCGGCTTCAAGGCCGTGAAGATGAACGGCTCGGAAGAGCTGCAGATCATCGACACGTTCGACAAGGTGCAAGGCGTCATCAACAACGTCGCGGCGGTGCGCGAGGCGGTCGGGCCGAACATCGGCATCGGCGTGGACTTCCACGGCCGCGTCCATAAGCCGATGGCGAAGGTGCTCGCCAAAGAACTCGATCCGTACAAGCTGCTCTTCATCGAGGAGCCGGTGCTCTCGGAGAATGCCGAGGCACTGCGCGACATCGTCAATCAGACCAACACGCCGATCGCGCTCGGCGAGCGCCTCTATTCGCGCTGGGACTTCAAGCACATTCTGTCGGGCGGCTACGTCGACATCATCCAGCCGGATGCGTCGCACGCGGGCGGCATCACCGAGTGCCGCAAGATCGCCTCGATGGCCGAAGCGTACGACGTCGCGCTCGCGCTGCATTGCCCGCTCGGCCCGATCGCGCTTGCCACCTGCCTGCAGATCGACGCGGTGAGCTACAACGCGTTCATCCAGGAACAGAGCCTCGGCATTCACTACAACCAGGGCAACGACCTGCTCGACTACATCAGGAATCCTGAGGTTTTCAAGTACGAAGACGGCTTCGTGTCGATTCCGCAGGGCCCCGGCCTCGGCATCGAGGTCAACGAAGAGAAGGTGCGCGAGATGGCGAAGGTCGGCCACCGCTGGCGCAATCCGGTGTGGCGTCACGCGGACGGCAGCGTCGCCGAGTGGTGAGCGGATGAGGCGGAACGCTGCCGGCGGGCAGCGTTCCGGCTTCGGGCGCGGCCCGGAGTGCGCGGTTCCTGGCCTGCCCCCGGCGGCCGCTGTCGCGCGCCGCCTCTTTGTCGGCGCCCGCGTGCCTGCCCTTGCGTTTCACCTCTCCCCGCTCCGATAAAAAATCATCAAGAGGCTTCTCTCAGTGGAGACAACCTACTCCCACGGCCAGACGCAAGCGACCGGCAAACGCCACCGCCTGCTTGCGATGCTGTTCGTCACCGTGGTCATCACGTATCTCGACCGCAGCAATCTGTCGATCGCGGCAACTGCGATCGGGCAGGATCTGCAACTCGACCCCGCCCAGATGGGCCTCGTGTTCTCGGCCTTCGGCTGGTCGTACGCGCTGCTGCAGATTCCCGGCGGCATACTGGTGGACCGCACGCGCCCTCGCCTGCTGCTTGCGCTCATCATCGGGCTGTGGTCGCTCGCAACGCTGCTACAGGGCTTCGCCAGCGCGTTCGCGATGCTGCTGTCGCTGCGCGTGCTGCTCGGCGCGCTCGAAGCGCCCGCTTATCCGACGCTCAACCGCGTCGTCACCACCTGGTTTCCGGACAACGAGCGGGCCCGTGCGATCGCAAGCTACACGTCCGGCCAGTACGTCGGGCTCGCCTTCCTGACGCCCGCGCTCGTGCTCACGCAGGAACATTTCGGCTGGCAGGGCGTGTTCTTTCTGACGGGCGCGATCGGCCTCGGCTGGGCGCTGGTCTGGTACTCGCTGTACCGTGAGCCGTCCGAGGCCGCGGACGTCAACGCGGCCGAACTCGAAATCATCCGTGCGGGCGGCGGCCTGATCGAACTCGGCGAAGCGGGCAAAACGGACCAAGCGGACCAAGCGGGCCAAACGGGCTATAGGCAACGCACGCGCTACACCGCTGCCGACTGGCGCGCCGTGCTCGGCAACCGCAAACTCTGGGGCGTATATATCGGCCAGATCGCGGTGACCTCGACGCTGTGGTTCTTCCTCACCTGGTTTCCCACCTACCTCGTCAAGTACCGGCACATGGACTTCCTGAAAGCCGGCTTCATGGCGGCCGTGCCGTTTCTCGCGGCATTCGTCGGCATTCTGGGCTCGGGCCTGCTGTCGGACTGGATGATCCGGCGCGGCGTGTCGGCCACCGTCGCGCGCAAGGTGCCGATCGTCACGGGCTTGCTGCTGTCGACGGCGATCGTCGGCGCGAACTATGTCGACACGCCCGCGATGGTGATCCTCTTCATGGCGATCGCGTTTTTCGGCAGCGGCTTTTCATCGATCACGTGGGTGCTGGTGTCGTCGATGGCGAAAAAGGAGTTGCTCGGCCTGACCGGCGGCATGTTCAACCTGATGGGCAATCTGTCGTCGATCTGCGTGCCGGTGGTGATCGGCTTCATCGTCAAGAACAGCGATTTCAAGCCCGCGCTGATGTTCATGAGCGCGGTCGGCGTGGTCGGCGCGCTGTCGTATCTGTTCCTCGTGGGCAAGATCGAACGCATCCGCTGACGCGTTGCGCGCCATGGCACGTCACGGCGCCCGCGCGTTACGCCAACGCAACGCGCGGGTCCGGTTCGGCCGGAAAGAAGATCGCGCGCTCAGCCGAGCGCCGTGAACGCCGGCACGCTATGCGACAGCGCCGCCGCCACGACGAACACGCCGATCATCACGAGCGCTTCGAGATAGATCAGGTTGACGAACGTGTGCGCATCCATCGTCGACGCGGTGCGGCGCAGGCGCGGCAGCGCCAGCATCCTGTTCAGCCCGCCGAGCACGAGCGCGAGCGCGACCAGCATGAGCTTGAGCGTGAGCACATGCCCCCACGTGCTCGACAGGATCGCCTCGAACGAGCCGCCCGAACCGCGCACCGCATTGAAGATGCCCGACAGCAGCACGAGCGCCACCGCGACGATCGATACATTCGACACCTGGGCCGCCGTGCGGATCAGCATGCCGCGCGCGGTCGACGCGCCGAGCGCCGGCAGGACCGCGAGCCCCGCGGCCATCGCGAGGCCGCCCCACACGCTCGTCGCGAGCACGTGCAGCGTTTGCATGCCGATCGCCGCCGACGCCACGCCGGCATCGGCCGCATGTCCGAGCGACGCCTTGCCCGCCGCGACCGCAAGCACCGCCAGCCACAGCAGCACATTGCGCAGCAGGCCCGTGCCGTGCGAGAGCGCCGTGCCGAGCAGCACCAGCGCGCCGCCGAACGCGACGCTCCAGCCATAGCCGACGTGCGTCTGCATAAGCACGGTCGGCACCACGGCGAACGCCGCGGGCAACGCGACGCCGCTCATCGACGCGCTCTGATACAGCAGCCAGCCGAGATCCGCGAGCACCAGCACGATGGTGGCCGTGAGCATCGAACGTTGCGCGCGCGTCCAGCCGGGGCGCGCCGGTGACACGCTCTGCCGCGCATCTTTGGCGAGCCACGCGGCAAGCAGCGCCGAACCGACGGCGAACGCAAACGAGACATTCATGAGCGCGGCCATTGCGACCTGCCCGATCCACAGTCCGTCGAAGTTCATTTGACGTTGAACGCGAAGTCGCCTTGAGTGCGATGGCCGTCCGTCGCCACCGCGATCCAGTGCACCGCATAGCGGCCAGTGCTCAACTGCGGGAGCGGCAGATGCATGACGCGCGCATCCCCTGCGTCGACCGCCGACGCCGCGGCCGCGGCGGGCTTGCCGCTCGCATCGGAGAGCGTGATCCGGCTGAAGGCCGGCTCGAGCGGTTCGGTGAAATGGATCGTCACGTCGGTGGGCGCGGCGACCTCGGCGTTCGCCGCCGGCACGCTCGAGGCCAGATGCGCGTGCGCGAATGCAGTGGACGACACCGCCAGCGCCAGCGCGCCGGACATCAACGCGCGCAGCGCCGGAAGGGAAAAATCGAATAGCTTCATGTAGGGCCGATAGCTGATGAGATGAGAACAAACGGTGAGTGGCAAGCCGGGGCGCGCATCGGTCGGACGGCGGCCAGCGAGCCCGGAAGTGTACGCTTCGATGGCGCGCGCGGGCATCGGTTCAACGTGCTTCGCCGAATGCGATGCGCAGCAACACGCGGGATAACACACGCCGCGCGGCATACTGTCGCATGGCAGTCACACCAGAAACCGTCTCTAATGCGGCAAATAGTCACCATCACTCTTCGATGATAGAATGCTGCGTCGCCGCAGCGACGGCTGTCCTTCACACCGAGCCGCCCGAAGTTCGGTCAGGTCCCCGATTCTGATGGAGTTACGCGTGTCTTCAAGACGCCTCTTCCGCCCGTTGCTTGCCCTTCTGCTGATCGGCTCCGCGGGTGTCTATAGCGCAGCGAAAGCGCAGACCCAACCGAAGGCCCCCGACACGATGGAAGCGCGCGTGCAAGGTTGCACGGCCTGCCACGGCTCGCATGGGCAAGGTACCGACAACGATTACTTCCCGCGTCTCGCGGGCAAGCCGGCGGACTATCTGTTCAATCAGTTGCAGAACTTCCGCGAAGGGCGCCGCAAGTACCCGCCCATGAATTACCTCGTCACGTATCTCTCCGACGACTACCTCCACAAGATCGCCACCTTCTTCTCGCAGCAGCGCCCGCCCTATCCGCCGCCAGCCAAGCCGACGGTGTCGGCCACCACGCTCACGCGCGGCCAGCAGATCGTGCTGCACGGCGACGAGTCGAAGCAGGTGCCCGCTTGCGTGGCCTGCCACGGCAAGGCGCTCACCGGCATGGAACCGGCAATCCCCGGTCTGGTCGGGCTGCACGCGGACTACATCAGTGCGCAGCTTGGCGCATGGCGCTCGGGCTCGCGTCACGCAATCGCCCCTGACTGCATGCACACGATCGCCACGCGCCTGACCGACGAAGACGTGAACGCCGTCGCGGCCTGGCTTTCCACGCAACAGGCTCCTCAAAACCCCGTGCCGGCTCCGGCCCGCTCGTTGAAGACTCCGCTTGCCTGCGGCAGCGAACCGCAATAAGGCCGGGAGAGACACTCAAATGAAACGCAAGTCTTTGTTCGCCCTCTCGGCAGTCGTCGTGGCTGCGGCTGCCGCACTCGTTCCCGTCCTCTGGTCGGGCGGCGACAACCTGCATAGCGGCGCGGCCGTGGCGGCCACCCCCACCGACCAGGCCGAACTGATCAAGAAGGGCGAGTACCTCGCCCGCGCCGGCGACTGTATCGCCTGCCACACGGTGCGCGGCGGCAAGCAGTTCGCCGGCGGCCTGCCGATGGCCACGCCGTTCGGCACGATGTTCACGCCGAACATCACGCCGGACGACCAGTACGGCATCGGCAAGTGGACAGCAGACGACTTCTATCGCGCCATGCACACCGGCCGCTCGAAGGACGGCAGCCTGCTCTATCCGGGCTTCCCGTTCACGAGCTACACGAAGGTCACGCGCGCCGACTCGGACGCGATCTACGCGTTCCTGCGCTCGGTCCCGCCGGTCAACGTGCCAAGCCGTCCGCACGAACTGAAATTCCCGTTCAATCAGCGCAACATGCTGATCGGCTGGCGCACGCTGTTCTTCCGTGAAGGCGAGTTCAAGCCGGATCCGACCAAGTCGGTCGAGTGGAACCGCGGCGCGTATCTGGTCGAAGGTCTCGGCCATTGCGGCATGTGCCACACGTCGATCAACGCGATGGGCGGCCCGGTCAGCTCGGCGGCATTCGCGGGCGGTCTGATTCCGCTGCAGAACTGGTATGCGCCGTCGCTCACGTCGAACCGGGAAGCCGGCCTCGGCGACTGGGATCTCCAGGACATCGCCGACCTGCTCAAGACCGGCGTGTCAAGCCGCGGCGCGGTGTTCGGCCCGATGGCCGAAGTGGTGCACAACAGTCTGCAGTATCTGTCGGCTGAAGACATCAACGCGATGGCTACGTACCTGAAGACGATTCCGCAGAAGAGCGAAGCACCGGAACCGCTGCAGCTCGAAACCTCGGAAAAGTTCGGTGGCGAACTGTTGAAGCAAGGTCAGAAGATCTACGCTGACAACTGCGCGAAGTGCCATGAGGCAAACGGCCTCGGCATGCCACCGGCATTCCCGCCGCTCGCGAACAACCCGTCGATCCAGATGCCGTCGGCGGTCAACCCGATCCGTATGGTGCTGAACGGCGGTTATCCGCCGAGCACGGAAGCGAACCCGCATCCGTACGGCATGCCGCCGTTTGCGCAGTCACTGTCGAATCAGGAAGTCGCAGCGGTCGTGACGTACATTCGTATGTCCTGGGGCAACCACGGTACCTCCGTGTCGCCGCAGCAAGTGTCCGATCTGCGTTCGGCGCCGCTCGACTAAGCAGCGTTTGACGCACCCCGGGCGCGGCCTGCGAAATTCGCGGCCGCGCCCTTCGTTTTTTCAGGACCGGTATCATGTGGGGTTGTTTGTGTTTGTGGCCGCCCTCGTGAGACCGCGCAGGAGGAAAGAGTCGTGCCTGTCGGTGAGCGTTTCAACAGCCTTACCCATCTCGTCGGCGCCGTGCTGTCGGTGGTGGGACTGGTGGCGCTCGTCACGATGGGCGCGCTCGCCGGCGACGCGTACAAGGTGGTCAGCTTTAGCGTCTACGGTGCGATGCTGTTCGCGCTGTATGCGATCTCGACGCTCTATCACAGCGTGAGCCATCCGCGTCTGAAGGCAATTCTGCAGAAATGCGATCATTCGGCGATCTACCTGCTGATCGCCGGCAGCTACACGCCGTTCACGCTCGTCACGTTGCGTGGGCCGTGGGGCTGGTCGCTATTCGGCGTAAGCTGGGGGCTTGCCGCTCTCGGCATCATGCAGGAACTCACGCTCGGGCGACGCACCCGCAGCGTGTCGATGGTGCTGTATGTATTGATGGGATGGCTCGCGCTCGTAGCCGTCCGCCCGCTGGTGCAGGCGTTGCCGGCCGCGGGTACTGCCTGGCTCGTGGCTGGCGGCGTCATTTATAGCGCCGGCATCTACTTCTTCATCAACGACGAGCGCATCCGCCACGGACATGGTATCTGGCACCTGTTCGTCCTGGCGGGCAGTCTGTGTCAATTCGTCAGTGTCGCGCGCTACGTCGCGTGACATCCCACGGCGACGAAATGCAACTTAAGACCAGTCAACGTGTCTGCATAGCGCGTTGAAACATTCGGCACAGGGTTGAACGTGCCGCCGATTTCTCCGTGAACGGAACCGGGCTCCGGCCTCGAGCGCGCCATAGAGGCGTGTTCATGCCATGTGGGTTCCCGTTGGTGCCGTTCGCGACACTGCATTGCAAAGAGCTTTTATGTCTTTTGATTCCCTCGGCTTGTCCGAACCGCTGGTCCGCGCTGTCAACGAACTCGGCTATACCACGCCGACTCCGATCCAGACTCAGGCGATCCCCGCCGTGCTCAACGGCGGCGATCTGCTCGCCGGCGCGCAAACCGGCACCGGCAAGACCGCCGGCTTCACGCTGCCGATCCTCCAGCGTCTGAATTCGATGCCGCCGGCCGCCGGCGGCAAGCGCGTGGTGCGCGCGCTGATCCTCACACCGACACGCGAACTCGCCGCGCAGGTCGAAGAGAGCGTGCGTGCTTACGGCAAGTATCTGAAGCTGAAGTCGACCGTGATGTTCGGCGGCGTCGGCATCAATCCGCAGATCGATGCGCTCAAGCGCGGTATCGATATCGTCGTCGCGACGCCGGGCCGTTTGCTCGACCACATGCAGCAGAAGACCATCGACCTGTCGCATCTCGAGATCCTCGTGCTCGACGAAGCGGACCGCATGCTCGACATGGGCTTCATTCACGACATCAAGCGCGTGCTCGCGAAGCTGCCGCCGAAGCGCCAGAACCTGCTGTTCTCGGCCACCTTCTCCGACGAGATCAAGGCGCTCGCCGACAACCTGCTCGATTCGCCCGCGCTGATCGAAGTCGCGCGCCGCAACACGACGGCCGAAACCGTCGCGCAAAAGATTCACCCCGTTGATCGCGACCGCAAGCGCGAACTGCTCACGCATCTGATCCGCCAGCACAACTGGTTCCAGGTGCTCGTATTCACGCGCACCAAGCACGGCGCGAACCGTCTTGCCGAGCAACTGGCGAAAGACGGCATCAGCGCGCTCGCGATTCACGGCAACAAGAGCCAGTCGGCCCGCACGCGCGCGCTCGCCGAGTTCAAGGACAGCACGCTGCAGGTGCTGGTCGCGACCGACATCGCCGCACGCGGCATCGATATCGATCAACTGCCGCACGTGGTCAACTTCGATCTGCCGAACGTGCCGGAAGACTACGTGCACCGCATCGGCCGCACGGGCCGTGCGGGCGCGACAGGCGAAGCGGTGTCGCTCGTGTGCGTCGATGAACTGCAGTTGCTCAAGGACATCGAGAAGCTGATCAAGCGTTCGGTGCCGCAGGAAGTGATCGCCGGTTTCGAGCCGGACCCGAGCGCGAAGCCGGAGCCGATCCAGCGCCGCAGCCAGGGTGGCGGCGGTGGCCGCTCGCCGCGCCAGGGAGAAGGTGCCGGGCGGCGCGATGGCGCAACTGCCGGTGCACGGTCGGGGGCGGGTGCGAATGCGCGCTCGGCGTCCGGAGCCGCTTCGGCAAAACCGGCGCAAGGAGCGGGACAGCGCTCGGGGCAGCGTTCATCGAACGGTCAGCCGTCACCGCGGCCGCAAGGTGCGAAGCCGGCCGGCAATGGCGGGCAGCCGCGTCGCGACGCGCAACGTCACGACGAGCGGCCGCGCGCGGCCACGCATGAAGGCGCAGCCGCGCAGCATGCGCCGCGCAAACCGCAAGGCAATCGTTCGCACAGCGGCAATCCAGGCGCGTTGCTCAGCGGCGGCGCGAAGCCGCGCAACGATGCGCCGCGTGGAGCGCATCCGTCGCGTAACGGTGAGCGTGGTCGCTGAACTCGCTCGAGTTTCGTGTGAATCCGCTGGTTTGAGGCTGCCGCTTTACCGGCCGTTAGTGCTTCGAGTGCTATGTTGAAGACTAACGGCGGGTTGCGGCGGCGGCCCGCTTCAAATGCTCGACCTGCTTCTCCCACCGGTCGAGCACATCCCTTCCCTCTCCCTCCAGTTCGAACGTAATGCCGCCGGTGAGGCGCGCATAACGCACGCTTTGCGCCTGCGCTGTGTCGATCGAGCCGAGCAGATAGACGAGGCCGCTATCGTCGCTGGCAACACTCGCGAGCGGTGCGAAACGCAACTGCACCTGATAAAACGCCGCGTCGCAAACGAAGGTGAGCGCCGCGCGGCCGGTTTGCGTGATGGCGCGTGCCGCCCTCGCCTGCGGCCATAACGCGATGCACAGCGTGCGCGAATCGGGCGCATAAAGCTCGCCGACGCTGAGCAACGAGGTACGCACATCGCCGTTCGCATCGATACTCAGCAGCGACGCGGTGAAGCCCGTCTTCTGCGCGAGCGACGAGCCGTCGAACAACGCACGCACGGTAGCGGGCCATTCGTCGAACACCTGCTGTTCGAGCGGACGCGAGGATGCGGAAGAATCGCTCATGCGGTCGATCCGGTTGAAATGGACAAGGCTCCATCATGCCTCGAAAACAGCAAGGCCCGCATGAGCGGGCCTTGCTGTGTCACTTCGTTGCGCGCCTGTGCCGCGAATTCATCGCGGCATCGCCGCCAACCCGGCGCGCCGCCGGATCAGCGAAAGAACACATGCTGCGTGATCTTCGCGAGCGGGTAATGCACGCCCGGTTGAATGCGCGCGGGTATATCGAGCGGCTTGAGCAACATCTTCACGCACATGTCGGCCGACAGATTGCGCCGCACGAGCGTATTGATACGCGCCGCGCGCTCGCGGTTGTACGCCGAGTCGTGCACGCGCTCCGGATAGCGGATCGCAAACACATGCCGCAACGCGATCTCCGAATCTTCGTTCTTGATCTCCATGACGCGGCGCATCAGCGCGCCGAGCACCGCGAGACGGCCATTGCCCTCGATCCGGTTGTACTTCTTGAAATACTTGAAAAAGTGCTTGTAGTGACGGACTTCGTCGGTACGGATATTGTCCGTGATCTGCTTGAGCACCGGCTCGTCCGAACATTCATTGATCGCGCGATACAGCGTGGCCGTGCCGGTTTCGACCACGCAGCGCGCCACCATTTCGAGCGCGCGGGTCTTTTCGAAATCGTCCACGGAACAGGTCAGCGAGTACTCGTCCATGAAATTGCGAAACGCGGTGTCCCAGTCGAATTCGGGCCACACGTAGGCGATATAGGTCTTCAGCGAGCGGCCATGCTGCATTTCCTCGGGCTCCCACTCGTTGTTGAGCCAGGCCGAGACTTCAGGGTCGTCGTTGAAAAACGTACTTAGATTGCTGGTGTAGAGATCGGTCCCGCTTTCGATAAACGAAGCCGCGCACAGCAACAGCAGCAGGTCTTCGTTCGCTGCGGCCTTCTGCCGGTCGATGCGGGTAAGGTCGATGTCCTCGATCCGCCAGGGCATGACATGGTTCAGCTCTGTGTGCATCGTGTCTTGCTCCGAATGCTGTACCGACCCGTGGAGCCTGCTCGCAACCGCCCCCGCGCTCGCCGTGATGTTCCCGGTGCCGGATACAACGCCGTGAATTAGAGTTGGGCTCTTGTACTCTGCATGTTAGCTGGTGTTGGCCGATCATGCAGATCACTCAGCACAGACCATGCGGCACTGCCGCAGTTCCAATCCGGAGGTAGGCGAAATATTCCAGCGGATTAAAGCGGCGTGCGAGCGGCGAAAAAAAAGCCAGCTCGATGAGCTGGCTTTCAATCCGCGCACGAAACCCGGCGAATCCGGCGAATCCAGTCGGTCGGCCGAGGCCGGAGCGCCGCAGCATTGACGGCTGCCGCGGCAACGACCGCCGGCGCACACTCAGGCGGGTTGCACGCTGCCTTGCGCCGGACGCACGCGGCGCATGCGCACCGCGACGATGATCAGCGACACGCCCGACAGCACCGCTGCGAGCAGCACGTAATAACTCGGCGCGAGCTTGTCGCCGGTCAGATGAATGAATGTTTCGACGATGGTCGGCGCAAAACCGCCGAAGATCGTCACACCGATGCTGTAACCGATTGAAAGTCCCGTCGAGCGAACCTGGGTCGGGAAGATCTCCGACATCAACGCGGGCATCGGTCCCGAGTAAGCCGCCTTGAAAATACCGGCGACACCTTGCAGCAACAGCAGCCAGCCGATCGTCGGATGAGACTGCAGCCACGCGAACATCGGATAGATCAGCAAGCCCATCAGGATCGACGTGGTCAGCATGATGCGAATGCGGCCGATGCGATCGGACAGCGCGCCCATGACCGGCGAAAAGATGAACTGCATGCCGCCATTGAGCACGACCACGCCGAACGATGCAGCCGCCGCCATATGCAGCTGCTTGACCGCGTACAGCGGCATGTAGAGCTGCAGCACGTACACGCCGACCGTGGACTGCGCGACGATGCCGATCGCGAGCAGCAGGTTGACCCACTGATTCGAAAACGACGCGTCCTTCTGCGTGTCCACGACCTTGTGTTCGCCGGCGGCTTCCCGGGCTTCCCGCTCGGCGCGCAGCGCGAGGAACTCCGGCGTTTCGTCGAGATGCGAGCGGATGTAATAGCCCACCGGCCCGACCAGCAGGCCGAACACGAACGGAATGCGCCAGCCCCAGCTATTGAGGTGCTCGGCCGGCAACCATGCGGTCAGCAAGGAACCGAACGCCGCCGCGGTAATCGCCGCGAGACCCTGGCTCGCGAACTGCCAGCTCGCGTAATAGCCGCGCCGCGACGCACTGTGCTCGACCATGAACGCCGTCGCGCTGCCAAACTCGCCGCCCACCGCGAAGCCCTGCACGAGGCGCGCGAACAGGACGAGCAGCGGCGCCGCCAGACCGATCGACGAAAACGGCGGCATCACCGCCATCGCGAACGTGCCGACCATCATCAGCGCGATGGCGAGCGTGAGCGCCGCCTTGCGGCCCTTGCGGTCGCCGTATACGCCGAGCACGATCGCGCCGAGCGGGCGCATCAGGAACGAGATGCCGAACGTGGCGATCGCGAGCAGCGTGGAGAGCCACTCGTCCTGCATCGGGAAAAACTGTTTCGCGATGATGGTCGCGAAGTAGCCGTAGACGAGGAAGTCGAACCACTCGAGTGCGTTGCCAACCGACGACGAAAATACGATGCGCCGCACCATGGCCTTCGAAAGCGGCGCGGGCGATGGATGAAGGGAAGCGGTCGCGGAACTCGACCCCGGGGTGTTCATGATGGTCTCCTGCCTGTTTGATGCGTGATTCTGGTGTGCGTGAAGCGGCCGCCCGCGCGCGTGGGCGCTGGCGGATGCGTGCCTGTCGGCAAAGCGCGTTGCCGGCACGAACCGGCGCGGCGCGCGAGGCGCCGCGCCGGTTCGTGCCGTGGAAGTGCTTCCTGACCCACGCTTCGAGCCTCGGCTCCGAGGCTCGAAGCTGCGCGTCAAAAGCCGGCGGCCAACCCGTCGCGACGGCTGTCGCTGGCCGCCACATAGCCGCGCTCGGGCTCGTTGCGATCGAGCTTCCAGATGAACTGGCCGGAGCCGAAGTCCATGTACGGATCGTCGACCGATTTGATCGTGTGGCCGAGCTTCTGCAGGCCCTCGGTGGTCTGCGGATCGAGCGTCGCCTCGATGTCGACCGTGAAGTCGCGATTGACCTTCCAGCGCGGCGCATCGCACGCGGCCTGCGGCTGCTGGCCGTAGTCGAGCATGCGCACCACCGTTTGCAGATGGCCTTGCGGCTGCATGTCGCCGCCCATCACGCCGAAGCTCATCACCGCTTCCTGCTGGCCGTTCACCTGCTGCGTGAGGAATGCCGGGATGATCGTGTGGAACGGCCGCTTGCCGCCTTCCACGACGTTCGGCGACTTCGGATCCATCGAGAAGCCGCAGCCGCGGTTCTGCAGCGCGATGCCGCTGTCCGGCACGACGATGCCGGAGCCGAAGCCCATGTAGTTCGACTGGATGAAGCTCACCATCATGCCGTTCTCGTCCGCCGCCGACATGTAGATCGTGCCGCCCGCCTTCGGCATGCCGAAGTCGAACTGCGTGGCGCGCTTCGGATCGATCAGCTTCGCGCGCGAGCTGAGGTACGCGTCGTCGAGCATCTGCTCCGGCGTGACTTCCATCGAACGCGGATCGGCCACGTAGCGGTAGACGTCGGCGAACGCGAGCTTCATCGCTTCGATCTGCAGATGCTGCGACTCGACGCTGTCGACCTTCAGCGACTTCACGTCGAATTTCTCGAGAATGCCGAGTGCGATCAGCGCCGCGATGCCTTGGCCGTTCGGCGGAATTTCGTGCACGGTGTAGCCGCGATAGTCCTTGCCGATCGGCTCGACCCAATCCGGGCGATAGTTGCGCAGGTCCTCGGCGGTCAGCGCGCCGCCGCCCTCGCGCGCGAACGCGGCGATGCGCTCGGCGATCTCGCCTTCGTAGTACGCGCGCGGGCCTTGCTCGGCGAGCTTGCGCAGCGTCTTCGCGTGACCGGGAAAGCGCACGAGTTCGCTCACTTCAGGCGCGCGGCCGCGCGGCATGAAGGTTTGCGCGAAGCCGGGCTGGTCCTTCAGTTCGGGCACGGCGGCGGCCCACTTGTAGGCGACGATGCTCGCCACCGCGTGACCGCGCTCGGCGATCTCGATAGCGGGCTCCATGAGGTCGGCGAACGGCAGCTTGCCGAACTTCTGATGCAGCGCTTCCCAGCCGGCGATCACGCCCGGCACCGTGACCGCATCCCAGCCGCGCTTGGGCTGCTTCGCGAGACCGTTTTCCTCGCCGTATTTGCGCTTGAAGTAATCGACGTTCCAAGCAGCCGGCGACACGCCCGACGCGTTCAAACCATGCAGCTTCTTGCCGTCCCACACGAGCGCGAACGCATCGCCGCCGAGACCGCATGACACCGGCTCGACGACCGTGATCGCCGCGGCTGCCGCGATCGCCGCGTCGACGGCATTGCCGCCTTTCCACAGCATGCGCAGCCCGGCTTGCGCGGCGAGCGGATGCGAGGTCGAAACGATGTTCCGTGCGAATACGGGCAGACGCTGGGTCGGATAGGGGTTTTGCCAGTTGAAGCCAGTCATGTCGAATACTCTCGAAAGCGCGGCCCGGCCCCGGAAAGCGCCGGACATCATGGGAAAGATTGAAACGCGGATGAAACGCGGAACCCCGGATTGCAGCGCGAACCGGCCCAAAAAACAAATTCATTTATCAAATGAATAAATGCGCAATCCGCCTGAATGGATGTCGGATGCAGGTTCGAAATTCCCGCGTTCAGTTTAGGCGGATGGCGCGAGTTGGCGGCCAAGGGGCCCGATGGTCTTACAATAGCCGCAACCCGTTTGCGCCGGCGCGGCTTGTCGCAAGCTTGTCGCGGCCTCCGCCATGCCCCCGGTGCCGGCCCTTGCCCGGCGGCCGCGTTTGCCTGCGTTTGCCCGCGCGACGGCCACGCCGCCACGACATCCACGACACGAGACACATGACACGAGACCCCCGCCTGACTCTCAACGCCCGGCAACAGGAATTGCTGGAGTGGGTGCAACGCGACGGCTTCGTGACCGTGGACGACCTCGCGAGCCACTTCAACGTGACGCCGCAGACGATCCGCCGCGACGTCAACTGGCTCGCCGACATGAACCTGCTGCGCCGCTATCACGGCGGCGCGAGCCTGCCCACCAGTTCCGAGAACGTTTCCTATACCGCGCGCCAGCGCATGTTCCATGACGAGAAACGGCGCATCGCGGCGCTAGTAGCCACTCACATTCCCGATCAGGCGTCGCTCTTCATCAACCTCGGCACGACCACCGAGGAAGTCGCGCGCGCGCTCAACCGGCACCGCGGCTTGCGCGTCATCACGAACAATCTGAACGTCGCGAGCATGATGAGCGGCTACCCCGATTGCGAAGTGCTCGTGACGGGCGGCATCGTGCGGCCGTGGGACAAGGGGATCGTCGGCGAGCTGGCGATCGACTTCATCCGCCAGTTCAAGGTGGACTTCGCGATCATCGGCACGTCGAGCATCGAGACCGACGGCACGCTGCGCGATTTCGACACCCGCGAAGTGCGCGTGGCCGAGGCGATCATCGAGCACGCCCGCACCGTGTTTCTCGCCGCCGACCACTCCAAGTTCGGCCGCCCGGCGCTGGTTCGCCAGGGGCATCTCGATCAGATCGACGCGCTTTTCACCGACGCAATCCCGCCCGCGGACATGGCCGAGATGCTTACCGCCACCAACTGCCAGGTCTATATCGCCGCGTAACGCCTGGCGGCGTCCGGTCGCGCCAGACATTCTCCGCCATGCTGCGGCGCACGCAAAACTTCGAGTGAAATCAAGGATCTGGCCGCAACCCCGGACCGCCGCCCCGGCGCCCAATTGTCAAACGGAAAATTTACGGGAGCCGGTTTGGTGTTTCACAAGGGGTTGACTACACTCCAGTTCCCCGGCGTTCGTTGCGCGCTACACGCGGCGCCGGCTGCGTGAATCTGTCGTGTAAGCCGTACTTCCCGCCCTGATCCATTAGCGGACCCGACCGGCCCCGCCGGTTGCCTGCAAGGCTGTCCGCGATTGCCTGACATGGAGAGAACGATGCTGAGTCCGCATGAATTCGCCACGTTGTTGCTCGTCAAGGATGCCCCCAATCAGGTCGATATGGGCCGGGAAGAACTCGATGCATTGCTGGAGCGCCAGCTCGTGCAACTCGAACGCCTCGCATCGGGCGACGATCGGTGGCTCGTGACGGAGAACGGCGACAACGCGCTGCGGGCCATCAAGCGTTTTTCCTGAGGCTTGTTCTGTCAAAGTTTCGAGTCGTGTCGGCAGGGTGCGTTGCGGGCAGTTCGCGCGCACCTTCGTTTCACGCGACCTCGCAGTTCGACTAGTGTGACAGCGGGCCGCCTTGCGGCCCTTTATTGTGCGCGAATTATTTACACGGTAAATTGACGCGACGGATTTTCCGCTCTCGCGCATGCCCAAAACGCTCTCACCCGAAGACATCCAGCAGTTTCGCGAAGCCATGCGGCGCGTGGCCGAAAATGCGTTCGCGACGCGCGGCGCGCAAGGCGTGACGATGCGCGAACTGGCGAAGGAACTGGGCTGCAGCGCGATGACGCCCTACCGCTACTTCCGCGACAAGGACGAAATCCTCGCGATGGTCCGCGCCGCCGCGTTCAACCGCTTCGCCGCGCGCCTCGAAACGGTCGCGAAGAGCATCTCCGCGAATGCTGCCGCCACCGATCACGACGCGGTGAGCGAAGCCTACGTCGCATTCGCGCTCGACGAGCCGCACGCGTACCGCCTGATGTTCGACCAGACGCCGCAACAGGGTGCCTACCCTGAACTCACCGCTGCTTCGCAACGCGCGTGGCGCCTGCTCGGCGCGCATTTCGAGCGGCTGGTCGCGGCGGGCGTTCTCGAAGGTGATCCGGAGTTGATCGGTTACGCCTACTGGACGAGCCTGCACGGCTTCACGATGCTCGCGCTCGCCAACCAGTTGCCGCCGCCAGCGGCACTGCACCCCGATTCGGCCAGTGACGCGAGCGAACCATCCCGCGAAGCAGTGTTCGCGCAAATTCTGCGCATGCTATGGCGCGGAGCGTTGCCGCCGCGTGGGTGACGCAGGCGGGTTTGCACGCGATCTGCGTGCGAGCCGGCCAACGCGAACATCAGGCCCGTCAGCTTCGATCAGCCCGATCGTTCTAATCGGTCCAACCCCCGCATCGGCCCGCGAGGCAAAGATAAGCGGCAGCGGCGATTGCCCCGCACTTCACCCGGCGCGCAAGGTCGGATCGACGGCCGAACGCCAGCTGATCGCCTGCGCGCGCTGGTCGGCAAAGAATTGGACCCACTGATTGCGCACCTTCGGATCGCTGCTCGTTCCCTCGCTCGCGTGACGCTGCGCGATCGATGCCTGGAACGCACAGAAGTCTTCCTTCGAAAGCCGGCCGCGCCGGTTCGCCACGTAAGCGTCGAAGAACGTCGTGTAGACGTTCTGCGCGTCATTGCCGTAATCGACCGTTTGCGGCGAACACATCTGCTGCAACGCCTCGAACGACGGCGCCCCTCTCGTTCCCTCCAGACTCGGCGAACTCACACATCCCGCCAGAAGCGCCGCGGCGCCGATCATCAAAAGTCCACGCATTCATCACCTCGAAATGGCTGCTGTCGAAAGTATCGTCCGTGGACGCGCGTTGCGCCACTCCTCTCGCCATCCGGCCAGGCCGCGTTCGGGCAAACGAACTTTACTTTTTCGAATATGTTCATTAAAGTTCGAAAACGAACACAATTCGCTCGATTACCATTCCAACTCATTTTTCCGGATTCGACGCAGAGGACTCAGCAGGTGACGCAAGGCTCGAAATACGATTTGCTCGTCGTGGGCGGCGGGATCAACGGCGCCGGCATCGCCCGCGACGCGGCCGGCCGCGGGCTGTCGGTGCTGCTGTGCGAACAGGACGATCTGGCCGCGCATACGTCATCGGCGAGCACCAAGCTGATTCACGGCGGCCTGCGCTACCTCGAATACCGCGAGTTCGGGCTCGTGCGCAAAGCGCTGCAGGAGCGCGAAACGCTGCTGCGCGCAGCGCCGCACATCATGTGGCCGCTGCGCTTCGTGATGCCGCACATGCCCGATCTGCGTCCGGCCTGGATGATCCGCGCGGGCCTGTTCCTCTACGACCATCTGGCGAAACGCGAGCTGCTGCCCGGCTCGCGCGGCATCGTGATGCACAAGCACCCTGCCGGCGGGCCGCTCGTCGATTCGATCAAACGCGGTTTCGTCTATTCGGACGGCTGGGTCAACGACGCGCGGCTCGTCGTGCTGAATGCGCTCGACGCGCACGAGCGCGGCGCGACGATCCTCACGCGCACGAAGCTCGTGAGCGCGGCGCGCGCGGGCGGCGAGTGGCGCGCGCAACTGCAACGCGCGGACGGCACGAGCCTCGACGTGCGCGCGGCGGCCATCGCGAACGCGGCGGGCCCGTGGGTCGGCGAACTGCTGAAGGGCGCGCTCGGCCGGCCGGCGTCGCACAGTGTGCGGCTCGTCAAGGGCAGCCACATCGTCACGCGGCGCCTGTTCGAGCACGATCACGCGTACATCTTCCAGAACCCGGACAAGCGGATCATCTTCGCGATTCCGTACGAACACGACTACACGCTGATCGGCACGACCGACCTCGAATATCGCGGCGACCCGTCGCAGGTGGCGATCGACGCCGACGAAACGCAGTACCTCTGCGATTCGATCAACCGCTACTTCAAGCAGAAGATTTCGCCCGCTGATGTGCGCTGGACTTACTCGGGCGTGCGTCCGCTGCTCGAAGACGAAAACGCGGACAACCCGTCGGCGGTCACGCGCGACTACTCGCTCGAGCTCGACGCACCCGCGAACGAAGCGCCGCTGCTCTCGGTGTTCGGCGGCAAGATCACGACGTTTCGCAAGCTCGCCGAGCAGGCGGTCGATACGCTCGCGCAGACGCTGCATCACGATGCGCCGGCGTGGACGGTCGGCGCGCCGCTGCCCGGCGGCGATATCGCGCATGCGAACTTCAATCGCTTCCTCGGCGAATTCAGCCGCGCGCATGCGTGGCTGCCGGCGCCGCTGGCTCATCGGCTCGCCCGCGCGTACGGCACGCGCGCGAGCCGCGTGCTCGGCAACGCACGCTCGCTCGCCGACCTCGGCCACGAATTCTCGCCGGGTCTTTACGAAGCCGAGCTGACTTACCTGCGCGATACCGAATGGGCACGCAGCGCGCAGGACGTGCTGTGGCGGCGCTCGAAACTCGGGCTGCACGTTGCGCCGGGCACGCTCGAACAGGTCACGCGCGACATCGACGGGTGGTTCGCGCACGAAACCGCGCGGCAGAGCGCGTAGGCGGCGCAGGCGACACGCGCGGCACGAACACACGCGGCACAAGCAGGCGCAAGCCCGCGCGAGCGCGCACGCCGCCCTCCCGCTTCAAACCGGCTCATCTCCGGCTGGACGAGACCCGCACGCGCAATCACACTATGGCGGCCCGCTCAGAACAACACGCCGCAACAATAGCCGCCCGCATCGCCGGCCCGCAGCACGGCGATCCGTAACATGCATGGAGAAGACACAATGCAGGATCAGTACGTCCTCGCGCTTGACCAAGGCACCACCAGCTCGCGCGCGATGCTGTTCGACCGGCGCGGCAACGTCGTGTCGATCGCGCAGAAAGAATTTCAGCAGATCTATCCGCATCCCGGCTGGGTCGAGCACGATCCGCAGGAAATCTGGTCGACTCAGGCCGGCGTCGCCGCCGAGGCCGTGACGCGCGCCGGCATGAACGGCACGTCGATCGCGGCAATCGGCATCACGAACCAGCGTGAAACCACCATCGTGTGGGATCGCGAAACCGGCCAGCCGGTCTACAACGCGATCGTCTGGCAGGACCGCCGCACCGCCGACTTCTGCGACGCACTGAAGGCGCAAGGTCTCGAAGCGGGCGTGCGGGCGAAAACCGGTCTGCCGATCGACTCGTACTTCTCGGCCACCAAGATCCGCTGGATTCTCGACAACGTCGCAGGCGCGCGCGAAAAAGCCCGCCAGGGCCGGCTCGCGTTCGGCACCGTCGACAGCTGGCTCATGTGGAATTTCACGAAGGGCGCGCTGCACATCACCGACGTGACCAACGCGTCACGCACGATGCTCTTCAACATCCACACGCTGAAATGGGACGATGAACTGCTCGACGCGCTCGACATTCCGCGCAGCATGCTGCCGGAAGTGCGGCCTTCGTCGGAGGTATACGGGCCGACCGTGACCACGGTGTTCGCATCGAAAATTCCGCTCGCGGGCATCGCCGGCGATCAGCACGCCGCCCTCTTCGGCCAGATGTGCACCGAGTCGGGCATGGTGAAGAACACCTACGGCACCGGCTGCTTTCTCGTGATGAACACCGGCAGCGAGCCGATCGAATCGAAGAACAATCTCGTCACGACGATCGCCTGGCAGATCGGCGACAGAATCGACTATGCGCTCGAAGGCAGCATCTTCATCGGCGGTGCGGTCGTGCAATGGCTGCGCGACGGCCTTGGCATCATCAAGAACGCCGCGGAGATCGAAACGCTCGCGCGCGGCGTGCCGCATTGCGACGGCGTATACCTCGTGCCTGCGTTCGCCGGCCTCGGCGCGCCGCACTGGAACGCGCACGCGCGCGGCACGCTGTTCGGCGTGACGCGCGGCACGACGTCCGCGCACATTGCGCGCGCGGCGCTCGATTCGATCGCGTATCAATCGCTCGACGTGCTGAAGGCAATGGAAGCCGACTCGGGCATTCGCATCGGCGAATTGCGCGTGGATGGCGGCGCCTGCGCAAACAATCTGCTGATGCAATTCCAGGCCGACATTCTCGGCGTCGACACGGTGCGCCCGAAAGTGCCGGAGACGACCGCGCTCGGCGCGGCGTATCTCGCCGGTCTCGCGGTCGGCTACTGGAAGGACATCGACGAACTGCAAAGCCAGTGGAAGCTCGAGCACCGTTTCACGCCCGCGTTGCCGCACGCGGAGGTCAAGGTCTGCCTCGACGGCTGGCAGCGCGCGATCCGCGCGGCGAAGGCGTGGGCCGATACGCCATGAGTGGCACATAAGCGGCCCATGAGTGGCACATGAACGGCGCCGGAAAGCACGTATCATGACGCTTTCCATCCCAAAGCGCGGGCTGGCGACGACGCCAGCCCGCACTTCCCGCTTATCGTTTTTCAGGCATGATCGACCACCTCATCTGTGACTGCGACGGCGTGCTCGTCGACAGCGAAGTCATCGCCGATCGCGTGATGTTCGACACGCTGACGGCGACGTTCCCCGGCATCGACTTCGAACCCGTCGTCAAAACCGCGTTCGGCCAGCAGACCTCGCGCTTTCTCGAAGGCGTCGAAAAGTCGTTCGACATCACGCTGCCCGATGGCTTCCTCGAAACGGTCGAACACAACGTCGGGATCGAGCTCGCGGCCTCGCTCAGCCCGATCAACGGCGTGCGCGAGGCGCTGCAACGCGTGACACTGCCGGTCGCGGTCGTCTCGAACAGCCGCATGACGCGCGTGAGCGCATCGGTGCGGCGCGCGGGTTTGCAGCAGATTTTCGGCGCGCGGATTTTCAGCGCCGAACAGGTGGCGCGGCCCAAGCCCTACCCCGACGTGTATCTGTTCGCTGCGCAGACGCTCGGCGTGGAGCCGTCGCGCTGCCTCGTCGTCGAAGACAGCGTGGCCGGCCTGAACGCGGCGCGCGCGGCGGGCATGAAGACGATTGCCTTCGTCGGCGCGAGCCATATTCCCGACGGCTACGCGGACGCGCTGCGCGCAATGGGCATGACGCGCATCATGAAGCACATGGACGAATTGCCCGAGCTCGTCGCGGCAGGCGTGCGCGGTGAGTTTGGCGACGTGCAGTCGTAGCGGTCGTTGCCGATGACGTGTTGCGTCATCGGCAACAACGCACCACCCGCCTGTCAGGCCTCGATCACCGCACCCTCGCGCACCTGCGCGAGCGCCTCACGGAACTCGACGAGTTCGGCGATCGTCAGCATCGGCAGATCGTGTCGAGCCGCAAAGCGCTCGACGTCCGCGCCGCGCGTCATCGTGCCATCCGGATTCATCAATTCGCACAGCACGCCGGCCGGCTTCAGGCCCGCGAGAATCGCGAGATCGACCGTGCCCTCGGTATGGCCGCGCCGCGCGAGCACGCCGCCGGGCATTGCCCGCAGCGGGAACACGTGGCCCGGCCGCACGATGTCGGCGGGCATGGCCGTGTCGGCGATCGCGGCGCGGATCGTCGTCACGCGATCCTGCGCGGACACGCCGGTACTCACGCCCTCGCGCGCTTCGATCGACACGGTGAACGCCGTGCCGTGACGGCTTTCGTTGTTGACGGCCATCGGCGGCAATTCGAGCGCGCGAATCCTGTCGTCGGGCAGGCACAGGCAGACGATGCCGCTGCATTCGCGGATCAGCAGCGCCATCGTTTCGACCGACAGACGCTCTGCCGCGACGATCAGATCGGCTTCGTTCTCGCGGTCGTGGTCGTCCTGCAGCACGACGGCACGGCCCTCGCGCATCGCCTGCAAGGCGGCGGCGATACGCGGCGGAACGGTCTCGGTGGCGAGCAGGGGGAGATCGGCGAATGCATCGTCTGCAATCGTCGACGGAGCAGGAAAAGCAGCAAAGGACATGGTTGAAACGCTCATCGCAAAAGTTGGGCGAAAAACGTTTCAGGGCATTGCAAACAGACTGGCACGCGCCGCCGGGCACCGCGCAAAGGCGGCGCTCATACCTGATGCACCGCCTGAACCACGGACGGCGTCACGGAACGCACAGGACTATCTGCACATCTTCTTCCATCCGGACTATGACCGTCGGCTCTGGCTTCTCACCAGATCTGCTGACCCCGCCACGGTCTTCGCTGATGCGAAGAACACGCGATGCGGGCGCTCGCGGGCTCGCCGGCTCGCGCTTTCGCGCTGCTGGCTTACCGCCGGTGGGGAATTTCACCCCGCCCTGAAGACGCACTGATTGCCGGATCGACCGGCTGGCGAAGCATACAACAGCCGCGCCGGAGCTGCAGCGCGACGAACAAAGACCCTACTGGGGGTGCTGATCCCTCAACCCGGCACACCTTCGCGCGCGGCCTCGTCCCGCGTCGCGCCCGCTGCCGGCACGTCCCAGCGCGGCGGCGTTTCCGCCTTCAACGTCACGCGAAACGCGCGTGCCTCGGTGTCGCCGGGATTGCGCAGACTGTGCGGCTGGTCGGCATCGAAGACGATCGCGTCGCCGGTCGCCAGCAACTGACGCTGATCGTGCACGCTGACTTCGAGCGTGCCGTCGCTGACCACGAGGTTCACCGTCGTGCCCGGCGCGCGCGGCGTGCCCGCCTCGGTGTGCAGCGGCGCGATGCGCAACTCGTGAAACTCGGCGGCGCCCGGCTCGGCATCGGGATAAAGCGGCCGCGCCGAATAGCGCCCGTTCTCGCTGACGATACGCGCCGAGCGCTCTGCCGGCAGATGCTCGAAGCCGTTGGTCGCGTGCCGCCGCAGGAACGCCGCCACCGATACTTTCAGCGCCGCCGCCACTTTGCACAGCACCTTGATCGACGGCACGCTGCGCGCCGATTCGATCTGCGCGAGCATCGCGCGCGACACGCCCGAGGCGCGCGCCAGCGCGTCGAGCGAAAGCTGCCGTTCGGCGCGCAGCCGGGCCAGATTCACGCCGACCAGCTGTTCTAGTGCATCGAAGGGTTCGGCGGCGCGCGGCGACGCATCGGCTTCGGCCTGGGGATCGCGAACCAGCGCGAGCGGGGAATGCATATTTGCCTCCAAAGCGCCGCCCGGCGGCGCAAAAGCAGTGAGTGGAAGCAAGATAGCATCGCGTTGCGCCGCGCCCAACGAAGTTATCTTCACACTGTTATCAGCATCGCAGAGGCAAGCAGTTCACGCGCGCTGCGCTACCGTGCGCATCGGCGCATCCATGCGCGCCGCGAACCACGTGAGCAGCAGCGCCGCCACGCTCACCGCGGCCGCGACCCACGGCAAGCTATCGAGCGAGTGTCCGTGACCGATCACGAGACCGCCGAGCCACGCACCCGCCGCATTGCCGACGTTGAACGCGCCGATGTTCAGCGTCGAGGCGAGATTCGGCGCGGCCGCCGCCTTCTCGACTACACGCATCTGCAGCGGCGGCACCGTCGCGAACGCGGCAATGCCCCACACGAACACCGTAATCGCCGCCGCCACCTGCGAATGGCTCGTGCGCGCGAAGATCGCCATTACCACCGCGAGCACGGCCAGAATGCCCATCAGCGACGGCATCAGCGCGCGGTCCGCGAGCTTGCCGCCGGCCACGTTGCCGATCGTCAGGCCCACGCCGAACAGCACGAGGATCAGCGTCACGCCACGCGGCGAGAAGCCGCTCACCTGTTCGAGGATCGGCGCGATATAGGTGAACACGACGAACACGCCGCCGAAGCCGAGCACCGTCATCGCGAGCGCGGTCCAGACTTGCGGGTCCCTCAGCACGCGCAGTTCGTGGCCGAGACTGGCCGGACCGGTGTCGTGCCGGTTCGGCACGAGCGCCGCGATGCCCGCGAGCGAGAGCACGCCGAGCGCGCTCACGATCCAGAACGTCGCGCGCCAGCCGAACTGCTGGCCGATGAAGGTGCCGAACGGCACGCCGAGCACATTGGCGAGCGTGAGGCCCGTGAACATCAACGCGATCGCGCTCGCGCGCTTCTCGGCCGGCACGAGCGACGCCGCCACCACCGCGCCGATGCCGAAGAACGAACCGTGCGCGAACGAAGTCACGACGCGCGCGACCATCAGCACCGAATAGTCCGGCGCCGTCGCGCACAGCACATTGCCGACGATGAACACACCCATCAGCAATTGCAGCGCCAGCTTGCGCGACATTTTGCTCGTCACCACCGCGAGCAGCGGCGCGCCGACCGCGACGCCGAGCGCATAGCCGCTCACGAGCAGCCCCGCCGACGGAATCGACACGGCGAGATCGCGCGCGACCTCGGGCAACAGGCCCATGATGACGAATTCGGTCGTGCCGATCGCGAATGCGCTGATCGCAAGCGCGAGTAAGGGGATGGGCATTTTTCCGCTCCGGATTGAGATGAGATGGTGCTGGCGGCGGCAGGCAATGGCTGAGCAGCATCAGACTTTTGACCACGGCATTGTCGAGGCACGGCGTCAATTTGATAATTGGCGTAGCATTTGAAGCATTTTCAAATTCTCTTTGAAAGTAAGCGATGGACAATCTCGGCGACATCCGTCTCTTCGTCGAAGCGGCGCAGCAAGGCAGCCTGTCGGCGGCGGGCCGCAAGATGGGTCTCACGCCCGCCGCGGCGAGCGCGCGTCTCGCGAAACTCGAAGCGCATCTGAAAGCGCGGCTTTTCGAGCGCACCACACGCCAGTTGCGGCTCACCGACGAAGGCCGGCTCTACCTGAACTGCTGCCGCCAGGCGCTGCAATCACTCGACGACGCCGAAGCGGCGCTGCAGGCGGGCCAGGGCGTCGTGCGCGGCAAGGTGCGGATCTCGGCGACGTCCGACTTCGGCCGCAATCTGCTGATGCACTGGCTCGACGAATTCAACGCGCTGTATCCGGAAGTGCAGTTCGCGCTGATGCTGTCGGATTCGCTGTCGAATCTCGTGCAGGAGGACATCGATCTCGCGATCCGCTTCGGCGTGCCGCCCGACAGTTCGCTGGTCGCGCGCAAGCTGGCGCCGAACCGGCGCGTGCTGTGCGCGTCGCCGGAATACGTCGCGCGCAAGGGCGAGCCGAAAGACCCGCGGGATCTGGCCAATTTCGATTGCATCGTGCTCGGCACCGCATCCGGGCCGGTGAACGAGTGGCGCTTCACGCGCGGCGACGAAGTGCAGCACTACACCGTGCCGCTCGACTCCGCGCGCGAAACCAACGACGGCGCGGTCGCCCGCGAATGGGCGCTGCGCGGCTACGGGATCGTCATCAAGTCGATGTGGGATGTGGAGGCGGATCTGCGCTGCGATGGACTGAAGGTCCTGCTGCCCGAGTGGCGCTACCCGGACGCGCCGCTGCACGCGCTCTATCACCGCAACCGCTTCATGGCGCCGCGCGTGCGCGTGCTGCTCGACTTCCTCGCCGAGCGTTTCGCGCAGTGGTCGAGCGAACTGGAAAGCCTGCTCGGCCTGCCGCCGGAGCCCCCGGCCGGCGGCCAAACCCGCGCTCACTGAAGGGCTATAATATCGAGCTACGCTGCAACGGCGCTCGCGCATGAGCTGGATGCGCGGCTGAATACACGGCCGAAGCATGACCGGACGCGCCGCGCTGCCCCGCAGTTCCTCTTCACCCTTTATGACGCCCCCAGGTTAACCACTGCGACCGGCGAAATTCGATGACCAAGAAAGTTTATGTAAAGACCTTCGGCTGCCAGATGAACGAGTACGACTCCGACAAGATGGTCGACGTGCTCGGTGCCGCTGAAGGACTCGTCAAGACCGACACGCCGGAAGACGCCGACGTGATCCTGTTCAATACCTGCTCGGTGCGCGAAAAAGCGCAGGAGAAAGTCTTCTCCGACCTCGGCCGCGTGCGCGAGCTGAAGGACGCGAATCCCAACCTGATTATCGGCGTGGGCGGCTGTGTGGCGAGCCAGGAAGGCGCATCGATCGTCGCGCGCGCGCCGTACGTCGATATCGTGTTCGGTCCGCAAACGCTGCACCGCCTGCCGCAGATGATCGGCGAGCGCCGCGCGAGCGGCCGCGCCCAGGTCGATATTTCGTTCCCCGAAATCGAGAAGTTCGATCACCTGCCGCCCGCGCGCGTCGACGGTCCGAGCGCGTTCGTGTCGATCATGGAAGGCTGCAGCAAGTACTGCAGCTATTGCGTCGTGCCGTACACGCGCGGCGAGGAAGTATCGCGCCCGCTCGACGACGTGCTCACCGAAATCGCCGGCCTCGCCGACCAGGGC
Source organism: Paraburkholderia susongensis (assembly GCF_900177725.1). Classification (GTDB taxonomy): domain Bacteria; phylum Pseudomonadota; class Gammaproteobacteria; order Burkholderiales; family Burkholderiaceae; genus Paraburkholderia; species Paraburkholderia susongensis. The sequence goes on from NZ_FXAT01000009.1 coordinate 114,522, forward strand.
GTGCGCGAAGTCACGCTGCTCGGCCAGAACGTCAATGCCTACCGTGGCGCGCTCACGCTCGGCTCGACCGAAATCGCCGACTTCGCGACGCTGATCGAATACGTCGCCGATCTTCCCGGCATCGAACGGATTCGCTACACCACGTCGCATCCGAAGGAATTCACGCAGCGCCTCATCGACACCTACGCGAAGGTGCCCAAGCTCGTGAGCCATCTGCATCTGCCGGTGCAGCACGGCTCCGACCGCATCCTGATGGCGATGAAGCGCGGCTACACGGTGCTCGAATACAAGTCCGTGATCCGCAAGCTGCGCGCGATCCGCCCGGACCTGTCGCTGTCGACCGACATGATCGTCGGCTTCCCCGGCGAGACCGAGGAAGACTTCGCGAAGATGATGGCGCTCGTCGACGAGATGAAGTACGACACGAGCTTCTCGTTCATCTACAGCCCGCGTCCCGGCACGCCGGCCGCGAACCTGCACGACGACACGCCGCGCGAAGTGAAGCTCAAGCGCCTGCAACACCTGCAGGCCACGATCGAAGAGAACGTGCAGCGCATCAGCCATGCGATGGTGGGCAAAGTCGAGCGTATTCTGGTCGAGCGCCCGGCGCGCAAGGACCCGAACGAACTCGCGGGCCGCACCGAGAACAACCGCGTCGTCAATTTCCCGGCGCCGGTTGCATCGCACGCACGGCTGATCGGCCAGATGGTCGACGTGAAGATCGTTCATGCGTACCCGCACTCGCTGCGCGGCGAACTCGTGATGGTTCACGACGACAACGCGGCCACGACGCACTAGGCGTCCCGCACGCAACCCGTAAGCGACCAGCAGGCACGCCCCGCGTACCGCAACCGACAGGATCGACTCACCGCCTTGAAGACCACTCAGCAGCATCTGGAATTCACCGCACCGCGCGAGGACAACGCGCGGCTCGCCAACCTCTGCGGACCGCTCGACGAAAATCTGCGGCAAATCGAGCAGGCGCTCGACGTGACCCTGCAGCGCCGCGGCCATCGCATCACGATCCGCGGGCGCGGCGCGAAACTCGCGCTCACCGCGCTCGAAAACTTCTACAACAACGCGCGCGAACCGCTCTCGGTCGACGACATCCAGCTCGCGCTCGTCGAAGTGCGCCATCCAGTGCGCCACCGCCCGAACGGCAATGGCAACGACAACGGCAATGGCGACGAAGCCGGCGACCCGCGTTTTGCGGGCAACCCCGATCATCCGTTCGACCAGCCCGCCGACATCGACGACGACCTTCAGGAATACGGCCCGAAGCTGTACACGCGGCGCGCGGATCTGCGCGGCCGCACGCCGGCGCAGCGCGAATACCTGAAGCAGATCATCTCGCACGACGTCACGTTCGGCATCGGGCCGGCCGGCACGGGCAAGACCTATCTCGCGGTGGCCTGCGCGGTCGACGCGCTCGAGCGCGACCAGGTCAAGCGCATCGTGCTCACGCGTCCGGCCGTCGAGGCGGGCGAGCGCCTCGGCTTCCTGCCGGGCGATCTCGCGCAGAAGGTCGACCCGTATCTGCGCCCGCTCTACGACGCGCTCTACGACCTGCTCGGCTTCGACAAGACCGCGAAGATGTTCGAGCGGCAGATGATCGAAATCGCGCCGCTCGCCTACATGCGCGGCCGCACGCTGAACCACGCGTTCATCATCCTCGACGAGGCGCAGAACACCACGCCCGAACAGATGAAGATGTTCCTCACGCGGATCGGCTTCGGCTCGAAGGCGGTGGTCACCGGCGACACGACCCAGGTCGATCTGCCGCGCGGCCACAAGAGCGGGCTCATCGAGGCGCAGCAGGTGCTGTCGGACGTGCGCGGCATCGCGCTCACGCGCTTCACGAGCGCGGACGTGGTGCGCCATCCGCTGGTCGCACGAATTGTGGAGGCGTACGATGCGCATGCGCAGAAAGCGGCGGCCCCGGTGGATTCGCGCTGAGGACGCCACAAACGCCCACGCCACGAACACCAAGCACCGAAACGAAACCGCATGAGCCGCGCCCCGAAACTGAGCCTGAACCTGCAATTCCCCGCCGCCAAAGCCTGGCCGGAACACAAGGCGCTGCTGCCGCGCGCCACCGTGGCCGGCTGGATCAAGGCGGCGCTCTTCGCGGACGGCGAACTGACCGTGCGCTTCGTCGACGCAGAGGAAGGCCGCACGCTGAACCGCACCTATCGCGGCAAAGACTACGCGACCAACGTACTGACTTTCGCGTACGCCGAATCGGAAGAAGATCCGGTGACGGGCGACCTGATCCTGTGCTGCCCCGTGGTCGAGAAGGAAGCCGCCGAGCAGGGCAAGCCGCTCCTCGAGCACTACGCGCATCTGCTCGTGCACGGCACGCTGCACGCGCAGGGCTACGATCACGAGATCGAAGAAGAAGCCGAGGAAATGGAGTCGATCGAAACCGAAATCCTCGGCAAGCTCGGATTTCCGGATCCTTATCAATAGGCGGCCAACGCGCTGCGATCCCCGGTCCGCTTAGCCCCCTTTTTACGCCATCCACGATCGAACCACACCGTGAGCACCTCGCCCTCTGAAGCCGATATTTCCACGCGCTGCCCAGACTACCCGCCGGTGCTCGGCGAATCACGGCTGCTGACGGACGAGGAACTGCGCGTGTCGCTCGAATACACGCTGCGCGACTGGGATCGCAAACGCGACCTGTGGCTGTTCGGCTATGGCTCGCTGATCTGGAATCCGGGCCTGCCCACCGTCGAGGCGATGCGCTCGAAGGTGCATGGCTATCATCGCGGGCTCTATCTCTGGTCGCGCGTGAATCGCGGCACGCCCGAGCAACCCGGCCTCGTGCTCGCGCTCGACCGCGGCGGCTCGTGCACCGGCATGGCGTTCCGGCTCGCCGCGGAAGGATCGATGCCGCATCTCGAAGCGCTGTGGCGCCGCGAAATGCCGATGGGCTCGTACCGGCCCGCGTGGCTGCCCTGCGTGCTCGCGGACGGCCGGCGCGTCGACGCGCTCGCATTCGTGATGCGCCGCGAAGCGTCGAGCTACACCGGCAAGCTGCGCGACGACATCATCCGGACCGTGCTTGGCTGCGCATGCGGCCGCTACGGCACGACGTTCGAGTACGTGAATCGCACAGTCCATGCGCTGCGCGAATGCGGCATGCCCGACCGCGCGCTCGAGGCGCTGCTCGCGCGTTGCAGCAAGGCAGAGGGGAGCGAGGAAGCGCAAGAGGCCGCTTTGCCGGGTCGCGAGGGGTCGGGGCGATAAAATTTTCCCGACAGCGCTTTTGCAAGCGTAATCGGTTAGGATGAACCTACGCTCCGCCGTCGCGGCGCGGCCGTTTCACCCTGGCTTAGCTCATCGCCAGGCCCGGCGGGACACGGTTCCGCCATGCGCCTGGTGTATCCTTAACAATCCGCAACAGCGCGCCCAGTCTTGCCGGGCGCACTACCATGAACGACACGTATCCCAGTCGGCGCCATACCGGACGCCAACTCGACAAACCGCAGGAAAAGCGCTCGCTGCTCGAGCGCCTGACCGACTTCATCTCGCCCGAGCCCGACTCGCGCGCCGAACTTCTGGAAATTCTGCAGGACGCGCACGAGCGCAACCTGATCGACGCCGACTCGCTGTCGATGATCGAAGGCGTGTTCCAGGTGTCGGAATTGAGCGCACGCGACATCATGGTGCCGCGCGCGCAAATGGACGCGATCAACATCGCGGACAACCCCGCTGAATTCATCCCGTACGTGCTGGAAAAAGCGCACTCGCGCTATCCGGTCTACGAGGGCAACCGCGACAACATCATCGGCGTGCTGCTCGCGAAGGACCTGTTGCGCTACTACGCCGAAGAAGAGTTCGACGTGCGCGGCATGCTGCGCCCGGCCGTGTTCATCCCCGAGTCGAAGCGCCTGAACGTGCTGCTGCACGACTTCCGCGTGAACCGCAATCACCTCGCGGTGGTCGTCGACGAATACGGCGGCGTGGCGGGTCTCATCACGATCGAGGACGTGCTCGAGCAGATCGTCGGCGACATCGAGGACGAATACGATTTCGACGAGGAAAGCGGCAACATCATCGCGTCGCCGGACGGGCGCTTCCGTGTGCGCGCGCTGACCGAGATCGAGCAGTTCAACGAGACCTTCGGTACGCACTACTCGGACGAGGAAGTCGATACGATCGGCGGGCTCGTCACGCACCATTTCGGCCGCGTGCCGCATCGCGGCGAAAAGGTCCGCCTCGACGATCTGATCTTCGAGATCCTGCGCGGCGACGCTCGCCAGGTCCACATGCTGCTGGTGCGCCGCGACCCGCTCGCGGGACAGCGCGAGCGCGAGGCGCAGCACGTGCAGACCTGAGACGACCGCGCAACAATGGCCGACCCGATCACTTCCCGTTCGCGCCGCGGCGTGAGCCCCCCCGCTTCCGACGACGACGGCGCGCGCAGTCGCGCGCTGCCGCGCTGGCATTACCTCGTCGCGCTCGTCGCCGGCGCGGCGAACACGCTTTCGTTCGCGCCAACGCCGCATGGCGGCTGGCTGCAGCTCGCGATCTTCGTGTTTTTCTTCGCATGGCTCACGCGCAGCACCGGCTGGAAAAGCGCCGCGCTGACGGGCGGCGCGTTCGGCTTCGGCAACTTCATGACCGGCGTGTGGTGGCTGTATGTGAGCATGCACTACTACGGCGGCATGCCCGCGCCGCTCGCCGGCACGGCGCTCGTGTTGTTCTCGCTGTACCTCGCCGTCTATCCGGCGCTCGCCGCAGGAGCGTGGTCGTTCTGCGCGGGCCACGCGCGCAACGGCGCAGCCGACGAGCGCGCGCCGTTCTCGCCAACCTGGCACGGCGCGCTTGCGTTCGCGAGCGCGTGGGCCGTGAGCGAATGGCTGCGCGGCACGGTATTCACCGGCTTTCCGTGGCTCGCCACCGGCTACGCGCAGGTCGACGGCCCGTTCGCCGGATTTGCGCCGGTGGTCGGCGTGTACGGCGTCGGCTGGATGCTCGCATTGACGGCCGCGCTGATCGTGCAGGCGCTGCTGCCGCTCATGCCGTCGCGCCCGTCAAGCCGCGCGCACGAGTCGCGCCACGCAATCGCCAACGCCGGCATGACCGGCGCCACCGGCCGCGCCGCACCGCGCCGCGCGGCGTCCATCGCGGTGCCGGCAGGCGTTGCGCTCGCGCTGATCGTGATCGGCCTGCTGCTGCCGCTCGTTCGATGGACCACGCCCGCTAACGCAGCGCTGTCGGTGCGTCTGTTGCAAGGCAACGTGAAGCAGGAGATGAAATTCGAGGAAGCCGGCACGCGCGCGGCGATCGACGAGTATCAGCAGATGATTACGTCGAAGCCGGCCGATCTGATCGTCACGCCGGAAACCGCGATTCCGGTGCTCGCGCAGCAACTGCCGCCGAACTTCGCGGCGGCGATTCGCCAGTTTTCGGATTCGACCGGCAGCGCGATCCTGTTCGGCGCGATCGGCGGCACCATCACGCCGGAAGGTCAGGTGGTCGACTACACGAACAGTCTGTTTGGCGTCACGCCCGGCTCGCACGAGATTTACCGTTACGACAAGCATCACCTCGTGCCGTTCGGCGAATTCGTGCCGTGGGGCTTCCGCTGGTTCGTCAACCTGATGAACATTCCGCTCGGCGACTTCTTCCGCGGGCCGCCGGTGCAAAAGCCGTTCATGGTTCATAACCAGCCGGTCGCGGTCAACATCTGCTACGAGGACATCTTCGGCGAGGAGATCGCGCGCACGCTGCGCGAGAACGCAACGCCCGCCGGTGTGCTCGTCAATTCGACCAACCTCGCGTGGTTCGGCGACACGATCGCGCTCGACCAGCATCTGCAGATTGCGCGCATGCGCTCGCTCGAAACCGGCCGGCCGATGCTGCGCGCCACCAACACCGGCATGACGGCCGCGATCGATGCGGACGGCCGCGTGATCGGACGCCTGACGCCCTATACGGTCGGCTCGCTCGACGTGACCGTGCAGGGCACGTCGGGCAACACGCCTTACGTGACGAGCGGCAACAACACGGTGCTGGCGGTATCGGCGCTGCTGCTCGCGTTCGGTTTCGCGTTCGGACCAGGAATCGCGCGGCGCCGCAACGGTGGGCGGTGATGAGTAGCGGCGGCAAACGCCGCCCGCTCGGTCAATTCGCCTGCACCGTATCGATGAACGACTGCCGCAGCGACAGCTTCTGGAAATGCTTGTCCAGATTCGGATGCGCTTCGCGCCAGTTCAGGTGCGGCATGCGGAAGTCGAGATAGCCGAGCGCGCAGCCGACCGCGATGTCCGCGAGCGTGTAGTGATTGCCTGCGCACCACGGTTTGCTGCCGACCCCCTGCGACATCGCGATCAGACCTTCGTCGATCTTGCGCTGCTGCCGCGCGACCCACGCATCGACGCGCTGCTCGGGCGCGCGTTGCGTGCTTTCGAGACGGATCAAGACGGCCGCGTCGAGCACACCGTCGGCGAGCGCTTCCCAGCAGCGCACCTCGACGCGCTCGCGCCCCGACTGCGGAATCAGCTTGCCGACCGGCGAGAGCGTATCCACGTATTCGCAGATCACCCGCGAGTCGAACACGGCTTCGCCGTCTTCCATCACGAGACACGGCACCTTGCCGAGCGGATTGAAGGTGTGAATCCGGGTATCCGGCGCCCAGACGTTCTCGGACACCAGTTCGTAGTCGATCTTCTTGTCGGCAAGCACGATCCGCGCCTTGCGCACGAACGGACTGCCGAGCGAACCGATGAGTTTCATCATGACCATCTGCCTTTTTCTGAATCCGGCGAAAGTATAAGTGGTCGGCGGCCTTCACGCGTGCTGCCCGCGTCTTCGCAAGCCGCCCGCGCACCCGCTGTGGGCGGATTGCAACATGTCTGCGACGGCGCTGCCGTCAGCCGCCGCACAAATCTCCGCAAAACGCGGCTGGCGGGGGGCGGACCGGCGGCAGACCAGAACGGAGCGCTACAATCGCACGATGAACCAGCCGACCGAACCCACCATCGCCATCGACGTCTACCGCGCGCGCCGCGAGCGCGTTCTCGCCACGCTGCGCGCCGCGGGCGGTGGCGTCGCCATCGTCCCGACCGCGCCGGAGGCGCTGCGCAACCGCGACGCCGACTACCCGTACCGCCACGACAGCTACTTCTATTATCTGACCGGCTTCACCGAGCCCGAAGCGCTGCTCGTGCTCGATGCGAGCGCCGCACCGGGCGCGCCCGCGTCGATCCTGTTCTGCCGCGAGAAGAACATCGAGCGCGAAACATGGGAAGGCTTCCGCTTCGGCCCCGACGGCGCACGCGCGGCATTCGGCTTCGACGCCGCCTTCGCGTTCGACGAAATCGACACACAACTGCCGAGGCTCCTCGCCGACAAGCCCGCGCTGCATTACGCGCTCGGCACTTCGGCGCGCCTCGACGAACAGGTGCGCGGCTGGCTCGACGCGGTGCGCGCGCAAGGCCGTAGCGGCGTCGCCGCGCCCACGGCCGCGCGGGATCTGCTGCCTCTGCTCGACGAGATGCGGCTCGTCAAGGACGACCACGAACTCGCGATCATGCGCCGCGCCGGCCAGATTTCCGCCGCCGCGCATCGCCGCGCGATGGCCGCGTGCCGCCCCGGCATTCGCGAATACGAACTCGAGGCCGAACTGCTCTACACGTTCCGCAAGTTCGGCGCGCAGGCGCCGGCCTATACGTCGATCGTCGCGGCGGGCGCGAACGCGTGCGTGCTGCACTACCCGGCCGGCAACGCAATCGCGCAGGACGGCGACCTGATCCTGATCGACGCGGCCTGCGAACTCGACGGCTACGCATCCGACATCACGCGCACGTTCCCCGCGAGCGGCCGCTTCACGCCGGCGCAGCGCGAGCTGTACGACATCGTGCTGGCCGCGCAGCAGGCCGCCGTCGACGCGACCCGTGCCGGCGCCACCTTCGACGATCCGCACCAAGCCGCACTGCGCGTGCTGTCGCAGGGTCTGCTCGACACCGGCATCGTGCCGCGCGCGAAGTTCGCCTCGGTCGACGACGTGCTCACCGAGCGCGCCTACGCGCCGTTCTACATGCACCGCACCGGCCACTGGCTCGGCATGGACGTGCACGATTGCGGCGATTACCGCGAACGCGGCGCGCCGCGCGACGAGGCAGGCGCGCTGCCGTGGCGGACGCTGCGCGCGTCGATGACGCTGACGATCGAGCCGGGCCTGTACATCCGCCCGGCCGAAGGCGTGCCCGAGCGCTACTGGAACATCGGCATTCGCATCGAGGACGACGCGATCGTCACGCCGACCGGCTGCGAACTGATTACGCGCAACGTGCCGGTCGCCGCCGCCGAGATCGAAGCGCTGATGCAGGAAGCGCGGGCAGCCCATGAAGCGGCCCATGGCGCGGCTCACGACGCGGCTCACGACGCGAGGACCTGATCCGCGATGAACGACGCCTCTCCTGCCACGGTGATTCTCAAGCCGGCTTCTCACCATCAAACGTTCGACTTCGATGTAACGATCGTCGGCGCGGGGCCGGTCGGCCTCGCGCTCGCCGGCTGGCTCGCGCGCCGCAGCGTGACGCGCGAGCTGAAGATCGCGCTCGTCGACGCGCGCGAACCCGAGGACTCCATTGCCGATCCGCGCGCGATCGCCGTGTCGCACGGCAGCCGGATGATCCTCGAACCACTGCACTGGCCCGCCGACGCCACCGCGATCGAGCGCATCCACGTGTCGCAGCGCGGTCACTTCGGCCGCACGCTGATCGATCACCGCGAGCACGGCTTGCCGGCGCTCGGCTACGTGTTGCGTTACGGCTCGATCGTGCATGGCCTCGCCAGCGCGGTGCGCGCGACACCGGTTCACTGGTTCCGCTCGACAGCGGCCGGCACGCCGGTCCAGGAACACGATGGCGTCACGCTGCCGATAGAAACCGCCGGCGTCGCGCGGCAGTTGCGCACGCAGATTCTCGTGAACGCCGAGGGTGGCTTGTTCGGTGATCAGAAAACCGCACGAAGCGCGGCCGGAAATGCGGTCAGAAGCGCAACCGGCGACGTCGGCCGCAACGCGGATGAAGACGAAGACACTGGCGAGAGCGCCGCAAAGACGGCCGAAGGTGTCGGCAAACGCAATGCCGGCAGAAGCGCCGGCAAAAATGCCACGGGCACCGGCTCGCGCGACTACGGCCAGACTGCGCTCGTCGGCACGGTCACCGTGTCCGCGCCGCAGCCGCACGTCGCGTGGGAACGCTTCACGTCGCAAGGCCCGATCGCGCTCCTGCCGATGGGCGGCGTGCGCGGCGCCGACTACGCGCTCGTCTGGTGCTGCGCGCCCGAGGAAGCCGCGCGCCGTGCTCAATTGTCCGACGAAGCGTTCCTGCGCGAACTCGACGCCGCGTTCGGCGACCGCATGGGCCGCTTCACGCAGATTCGCGGGCGTGCGTCGTTTCCGCTCGGGCTCAATGCGGTCGATACGCTCGTGAACGGCCACATCGTCGCGATCGGCAATGCGGCACAGACGCTCCACCCGGTGGCCGGCCAGGGCCTCAATCTCGGCTTGCGCGATGCGCATGCGCTCGCCGACGCGCTCTCGGCGGAAGGCCCGACGCCGCTCGCACTCGCGACCTTCGCGCAACGCCGTGCGCTCGACCGGCGCTTGACGATCAGCGCGACCGACACGCTCGCGCGCCTCTTCACCGTCGACTTCGCTCCGCTCGCGATCATGCGCGGTCTTGCGCTCACCGCGCTCGAATTCGTGCCGCCGGTCAAGACCGCGCTCGCCCGGCAAATGATGTTCGGCCAGCGCCGCTAGAAGCGCTGCGCGGTTCTATGAATCGCGCCACTTTCATAGAAGATTTAACGGGTTACGGGACGCAGATGGCGGGTCCCGGCAATCCGTTAACGCTAAACTAGCGGTTTTCCCTCGCATTTCGCGTTGCGTCGACCGTCACGATTGTCAAATGACCCGTCGCCAGCGCTCGCTCACGTCATGCCCACTCTCGGCTCCCACAATCTGCGCAACAACCTGTTCGTCGCCCCGATGGCCGGCGTGACCGACCGGCCGTTCCGTCAGCTGTGCAAACGGCTCGGCGCGGGCTACGCGGTGTCGGAAATGGTCGCCTCGAACGCACAGTTGTGGAAGAGCGAAAAGACGATGCGCCGCGCCAACCACACGGGCGAGGTCGAACCGATCGCCGTGCAGATCGCAGGCGCGGACCCGGACATGATGGCGGAAGCCGCGCGCTACAACGTCGCGAACGGCGCACAGATCATCGACATCAACATGGGCTGCCCGGCCAAGAAGGTGTGCAACGTCGCGGCGGGTTCGGCGCTGTTGCAGAACGAGCCGCTCGTGCAGCGCATCGTCGAGGCGGTCGTGAACGCGGTGGGCACCGGACCCGACGCGGTGCCCGTCACGCTGAAAATCCGCACCGGCTGGAATCGCGAGAACAGGAATGCGCTCAACATCGCGCGGCTGGCGGAAGCGGCCGGCATTTCGATGCTGACCGTGCACGGCCGCACACGCGCCGACCTCTATCACGGCGAGGCCGAATACGACACCATCGCCGCGGTGAAGGCGGCGGTGCGCATTCCGGTCGTCGCGAACGGCGACATCACTTCGCCGCAGAAGGCGCGCGAAGTGCTCGCCGCCACCGGCGCGGACGCGATCATGATCGGCCGCGCCGCGCAGGGCCGCCCGTGGCTCTTTCGCGAAATCGAACATTTCCTGCGGACGGGCGAGCTGCTGCCGCCACCGCGCATCGACGAAATCCAGCAGGTGATGAACGAGCATCTCGAAGATCACTACGCTTTTTACGGGGAATTCACCGGTGTGCGCACTGCGCGCAAGCACATCGGCTGGTACACTCGCGGCCTTTCCGGCGCCAACGTGTTCCGGCATCGCATGAATACGCTGGACACCACGCGCGAACAACTCCTCGCCGTCAACGAGTTCTTCGACGCGCAAAAGGCGATCTCAGACCGCCTCGTCTACGTCGACGAATCACCCGGCAACCCCGGGCTCGACGAGCAAGGCGAGGACCACACCGACCGACTAGCAGCATGAGCAAGAACAATATCGAACAATCCGTCCGCGAGAGCCTCGGCGTGTACTTCCAGGACCTCGACGGCTCCAATCCGCACGACGTCTACGACATGGTCATTTCGTGCGTAGAGAAACCCCTGCTCGAAGTGGTGCTCGAGCAGGCCGGCGGCAACCAGTCGCTGGCCGCCGAGTATCTCGGCATTAACCGCAACACGCTGCGCAAGAAGCTGCAACAGCACGGTTTGCTGTAGCCTGGTGTAGTTTCCTCGCGCTCCTGCCACGTTTCCCCTTCGGCTTTTCGTCTTCATCATGATCAAGCAAGCGCTCATCTCCGTTTCCGACAAGTCCGGCATCGTCGATTTCGCCAAATCGCTGTCGGACCTCGGCATCAAGATCCTGTCGACCGGCGGCACCGCGAAACTGCTCGCGGACGCGGGCCTGTCCGTCACCGAAGTCGCCGACTACACGGGCTTCCCGGAAATGCTCGACGGGCGCGTGAAAACGCTGCATCCGAAGGTGCACGGCGGCATCCTCGCGCGCCGCGATCTGCCCGAGCACATGGCCGCGCTCGAGAAGCACGGCATTCCGACCATCGACCTGCTGGTCGTGAACCTGTACCCGTTCGTGCAGACGGTGTCGAAAGAAGAGTGCTCACTCGAGGAAGCGATCGAGAACATCGACATCGGCGGCCCGACCATGCTGCGTTCGGCAGCGAAGAATCACCGCGACGTGACCGTGGTGGTCGACCCGGCCGACTACGCACTCGTGCTCGACGAAATGCGCGCGAACGGCAACACGGTGTCGTACAAGACGAACTTCCGCCTCGCGACCAAGGTGTACGCGCACACCGCGCAGTACGACGGCGCGATCACGAACTATCTGACGAGCCTGACCGACGAGTTGCAGCACGCGTCGCGCAACACGTACCCGGCCACCTTCAACATGGCGTTCGAGAAGGTGCAGGACCTGCGCTATGGCGAAAACCCGCACCAGAGCGCGGCGTTCTACCGCGACCTCACGGTGCCGGCCGGCGCGCTCGCGAACTACAGCCAGTTGCAGGGCAAGGAACTGTCGTACAACAACATCGCCGATTCGGACGCGGCGTGGGAATGCGTGAAGACCTTCGACGCGCCGGCCTGCGTGATCGTGAAGCACGCGAATCCGTGCGGCGTCGCAGTCGGCGCGAATGCGCACGAGGCGTACTCGAAGGCGTTCCAGACCGATCCGACCTCGGCGTTCGGCGGCATCATCGCGTTCAACCGCGAAGTCGACGCAGCGGCCGCGCAGGCCGTCGCGAAGCAGTTCGTCGAAGTGCTGATCGCGCCGTCGTTCAGCGCCGAAGCGCGCCAGGTGTTCGCGGCGAAGCAGAACGTGCGCCTGCTCGAAATTGCGCTCGGCGCGGGTCATAACGCGTTCGATCTGAAGCGAGTGGGCGGCGGTCTGCTCATGCAGTCGCTCGATTCGAAGAACGTGCAGCCGCGCGAACTGCGCGTGGTCACGAAGCGTCATCCGACGCCGAAGGAAATGGACGATCTGCTGTTTGCATGGCGCGTCGCGAAGTACGTGAAGTCGAACGCGATCGTGTTCTGCGCGAACGGCATGACGCTCGGCGTCGGCGCGGGCCAGATGAGCCGCGTGGACTCGGCGCGCATCGCGAGCATCAAGGCGCAGAATGCCGGGCTAACGCTGACTGGCTCGGCGGTTGCGTCGGACGCGTTCTTCCCGTTCCGCGACGGTCTCGACGTGGTCGTGGCCGCGGGCGCGACCTGCGTGATCCAGCCGGGCGGTTCGGTGCGCGACGACGAAGTGGTCAGCGCAGCCGACGAGCACAACATCGCGATGGTGCTGACCGGCGTGCGTCACTTCCGTCATTGATGTCGAGTGTTTTGGCAACGGCTGCTTCGTCATAGCGCGGTGAGGCGGCAGTTGCGGCGAATGAGTGATTGCAGAAAAACGGCCCGACGGGTTTTCCCGCCGGGCCGTTTGCTTTGGTGCCGATGCTGGTGCTGGTGCTAGTGCTAGTGCTGGCCGCGCTGGCCTCCTTGCCTCGCTCCAACAGTTTTTATTCCACCGCCGGCGTCGCTCGCGGACCGCCGCGCACCGCGTTCGTTGTAGTATCGCAGGCACCTGATTTTTTATCGCATGTGCGGCACCTCATGAGAATTCTCGGCATCGACCCCGGCTTGCGCGTGACCGGCTTCGGCGTGATCGACCAACACGGCCACACGCTGAGCTACGTCGCGAGCGGCGTCATCAAGACGGCCGACGCCGATCTGCCCTCGCGTCTCGGCACCATCTTCGACGGCATTTCGACCTTGATCCGCCAGCATTCGCCGGATCAGGCGTCGATCGAAAAAGTGTTCGTCAACGTCAATCCGCAGTCGACGCTGCTGCTCGGCCAGGCGCGCGGCGCGGCGATCTGCGGGCTGGTTGCAGGGGGCGTGCCGGTCGCCGAATACACGGCGCTGCAACTGAAGCAGGCGGTGGTCGGCTACGGCCGCGCGACCAAGGAGCAGATGCAGCAGATGGTCGTGCGGCTGCTGAGCCTCTCCGGCGTGCCCAGTACCGATGCCGCCGACGCGCTCGGCATGGCGATCTGCCATGCGCACGGCGGCTCGACGCTAAGCACGCTCGGCGGCATCGCGCCTTCCCTCGCGAAGAAAGGACTGCGCGTGCGGCGCGGGCGGCTGGTGGGATAGCGCAGGAGCGGCTTGCGGCTCAGCTTGCGCAATTACCCCTCGCGCCGCCGACACGCTGCGCTACACTCGCCCTTCTCACAGACTCTCTCGATTGAATCCGCCATGATCGGTCGCATTGCCGGCGTTCTGCTGGAAAAAAACCCGCCGCATCTGCTCGTCGACTGCAACGGCGTCGGCTACGAAGTGGACGTGCCGATGAGCACGTTCTACAACCTGCCCTCGAACGGCGAACGCGTCGTCCTGCTCACGCAGATGATCGTGCGCGAGGACGCCCATCTGCTGTACGGCTTCGGCACGGCGCAGGAACGCTCGACCTTCCGCGAACTACTGAAAATTTCCGGCATCGGCGCGCGCATGGCGCTCGCGGTGCTCTCGGGCATGAGCGTGCACGAACTCGCGCAAACGGTGACGATGCAGGACGCGGCGCGCCTCACGCGCGTGCCGGGCATCGGCAAGAAGACCGCGGAGCGGCTGCTGCTCGAACTGAAAGGCAAGCTCGGCGCCGACCTCGGCGCGATGGCGGGTGCCGCATCGGCGTCCGATCACGCGTCCGACATCCTCAACGCCCTGCTCGCGCTCGGCTACTCCGAGAAAGAAGCGCTCGCGGCGATCAAGAACGTGCCGGCCGGCACCGGCGTGTCCGAAGGCATCAAGCTCGCGTTGAAGGCGCTGTCGAAGGCTTGATGCGCGAGCCGGCGCGTCTTCCACGCTGCGCGCGCCGCACCTCGCGGCCGGCCCCCATCACACGCGCCACGCGCACGCTTCCTGGCGTCTTCCCGCGAGCCGCGCGCGGTACAATGACCGGATGATCGAAACCGACAAACTCGCCGCCGAGCGCATCATTGCGGCCACGCCCGTCTCGCCGAACGAAGAAGCGTTCGAGCGCGCGTTGCGCCCGCGCCAGCTCGAAGAATATGTCGGGCAGGAAAAAGTACGCGGCCAGCTAGAGATTTTCATCGAGGCCGCGAAGCGCCGTTCCGAGTCGCTCGACCACGTGCTGCTGTTCGGGCCGCCCGGCCTCGGCAAGACCACGCTCGCGCACATCATCGCGCGCGAGATGGGCGTCAATCTGCGGCAAACGTCGGGGCCGGTGCTCGAACGCGCGGGCGACCTCGCCGCGCTGCTCACCAATCTCGAAGCGAACGACGTGCTCTTCATCGACGAAATCCACCGGCTCTCGCCGGTCGTCGAAGAAATTCTGTACCCGGCGCTCGAGGATTATCAGATCGACATCATGATCGGCGAAGGGCCGGCCGCGCGCAGCGTGAAGCTCGACCTGCAGCCGTTCACGCTGGTCGGCGCGACCACGCGCGCGGGCATGCTGACCAATCCGCTGCGCGACCGCTTCGGCATCGTCGCGCGGCTCGAGTTCTACAACGCCCAGGAACTCGCGCGCATCGTCACGCGTTCGGCGTCGCTGCTTCAAGCGCAGATTCATCCCGACGGCGCGTTCGAAATCGCGCGGCGCGCACGCGGCACGCCGCGTATCGCGAACCGCCTGCTGCGGCGCGTGCGCGACTTCGCCGAAGTGAAGGCCGACGGCAACATCACCGCGCAGGTGGCCGACGCCGCGCTTCGCATGCTCGATGTCGACGCGGTCGGCTTCGACCTGATGGACCGTAAGCTGCTCGAAGCGATCCTGCACAAGTTCGACGGCGGCCCGGTCGGCGTCGACAATCTTGCCGCGGCGATCGGCGAGGAGCGCGACACGATCGAAGACGTGCTCGAACCGTATCTGATCCAGCAGGGTTTCCTGCAGCGCACGCCGCGCGGCCGCGTCGCCACGCTCCTGACCTACCGGCATTTCGGCCTCGCCGCACCGGATTCGTCGAGTGCGCTGCCCGGCCTGTGGGATTCGGCAAGCTGAACTGCCGATACCGCCGACCCAGCCGACAGCGAGGCCGATCAGGATGTCCGACCAGACACAACAACCGGGCTCGTCAGGTAACGCATCAGGCAACCCCTCAGGCAACGCTCCCGGCACGCCCCCTGTCAACCCGGCCGGCGATCCATCCGGCAACTTCGCACAGCGGCTCACCCACCGCGTCCGCTCGAAACTGGCCGCCGGCGTCACGCATCTGACGACCGGCAGCGGCCCCGTACTCGACTATTCATCGCCACCGGGCGACCCCGGCCTCTTCGGGCCCGACTCCGTCTGCTGGAAAGTGCACGCGGACTTCACGTCGATGATGACGGGCGGCATCAGCGCGCTGCTGCTCCAGGCGCTGCACCCGCTCGCGCTCGCCGGCGTGTGGGATCACTCGACCTTTCGCACCGACATTCTCGGCCGGCTGCGCCGCACGGCAACTTTCATCGCGGGCACGACGTACGGCAGCCAGCGCGATGCGCTCGCGCTGATCGAGCGCGTGAAGCGTATTCACCTCGACGTGAGCGGCGTCGCGCCGGACGGCCAGTCGTATCAGGCGAGCGAACCGGCGCTGCTGACGTGGGTGCATGTCGCGGAAGTATCGAGTTTCATGACCGCGCATCTGCGCTATGTGAATCCAGTGCTGTCCGTCGCCGCGCAGGATCAATACTTCGCGGAAACCGCGCGCATCGCGGAGATGCTCGGCGCGACCGACATTCCGCGCTCGCGCGCCGGGATCGAGGCCTACCTGCTGGCCATGCAGCCCGCGCTGGTCGCAAGCGAGCGCACTCGTGAAGTCGTGAGGATTCTGATGAACGCACCGGCGCCGAGTCTCGCGATGCGGCCCGCCGGTACGCTAATGCTCAACGCTGGCGTCGATCTGCTGCCGGACTGGGCGCAAACCATGCTCGATCTCGATCGTTACGCGGCGCTGCGCCGTACGTTTGTGCGACCTGGCGTGCGGCTCGTCGCGCCGGTGATCCGCTGGGCGCTGGTCAATGGCGTGTCGAAGCGCGCGCGCCGGCGAGCGGCTGCGGCGCGGAAGCCGGATTGATAGAACCTGCGTGAGCCGCAGTGCTCGTGCGCGCCGTGAAGCTCACGGCACCGGGGCGTTGAAGCGCTGAAGCGCTGAGGCACTGAGGCGCTGAAGCACTGAGACACTGAAGCGCTGAGACAGGCCTCGTCGCTCCACCCAGCTTACCGCCCCGGCTCCGGCACCTTCCTGAAGCCATCATCGGCCGCACTCGCCGGGTCGAGATGCGCGACGTCCGCCCACGACACGATTGTCGCGTGACCATTATCGAAGTCCACGACGTTCACGCTCGTGTTCAGCAGCGCGTAGTCGCGTGGCGCGTCGAGCGGCAGACCGGCCGCAAAGCGGCGCACGCAGTCGAGCACGCCGCCATGCGCAACACAGGCGATCCGTCCGCCCGGATGCGCGGCAACAAGCGGCTCGATCGCATGGACGACGCGGTGGTAGAACACGCGCTGCGACTCGCCTTCGGGCGGCGAGAAACCGGGATCGCGGGTTTGCCACTGCGCGTATTCGTCGGGGAAACGCAGTGCGATTTCGTCGCTGTCGTGTCCCTGAAACGCACCGTACGAGCGCTCGCGCAAGCCCTCGCGCAACTGCAGCGGCAAGCCGAGCGCATCGGCGATTGGTTGCGCGGTCTGCTGCGCGCGCTGCAGATCGCTCGAATAGATCGCGTCGAGCCGCGCGCCCTGCTTCACCTCTTGCGTGATGCGTTGCGCGAGACATTGCGCCTGCGCGAGCCCCGTCGTCGCGAGCGGAATGTCGATGTGACCTTGAATGCGCTTGATGCGGTTCCAGTCGGTCTCGCCGTGCCGGATAAACAGAATCTGCGTCGTCATGAGATGGGAGTAGAGGCGCCGTTCGCCGGTTATGCCGAGCCGCTATTGTCGCAAAAAGCGACGGCCGCGCCCGGGTTGCGGCGACGGCGCGCTGGAACGCGATTCGACTGAATCGCGCGCAAGTGAGGTACCTGAGCGGCGCAACCGGGCACGATTGAACGCACCCGCAATCGGCGCGCGTTAGAACTCGCTCACGCGTTAGTCTGCAGCCAGAACGTGACCGGTCCGTCATTGACGAGCGACACCTGCATGTCCGCACCGAACTCGCCCGTCTCGACGACCGGATGCTTCGCACGCGCGGCCGCGACGAAGTAGTCGAACAGGCGCTTGCCTTCGTCGGGCGGCGCCGCCGGCGTGAAGCTCGGGCGCAGGCCGCTGTTGGTATCGGCCGCGAGCGTGAACTGCGACACGAGCAGCAGGCCGCCCGCGCGGCCAGCGCCGTCGAGATTCTGTACCGAGAGATTCATCTTGCCGGCCGCGTCGCTGAATACGCGGTAGCCGAGCACTTTGGCGAGCAGCTTGTCGGCGGCAGCCTCGGTGTCGCCGCGTTCGGCACATACGAGCGCGAGCAGACCCGCGTCGATCGCGCCGGTCACGCGGTCGGCGACGCGCACTTCGGCGCGCCGCACGCGTTGGATCAGAGCGATCATCGGCGCGGCCCCAGGAGCGTGTTTCGCTTCGTCACGCCGAGCGGCTGGTGTTGTGCGATCACGCCGTGAGCGTCACGCGCGCGAAGCGGCGCTTGCCCACCTGCACGACGTACTCGCCCGCTTCGACCTTCAGACCCTTGTCGGACACCGACGTGCCGTCGATCTTCACGCCGCCCTGCTCGATATTGCGCAGCGCTTCGCTCGTCGACGGCACGAGGTTGGCCTGCTTGAGCAACTGGCCGATCGCGAGCGGCGCGCCCGCGAGCGTCACCACCGGAATGTCGTCGGGCACGCCGCCCTTCGCGCGATGATTGAAGTCCTCGAGCGCGCGCTCGGCATCGGCCTGCGAGTGGAAGCGCGCGACGATTTCCTGGCCGAGCATCACCTTGAAATCGCGCGGATTGCGGCCCGCTTCGATTTCCTTCCTGAAGCCCTCGATTTCGTCCATCGGACGGAACGACAGCAGTTCGAAGTAACGCCACATCAGCGTGTCGGAAATGCTCATGAGCTTGCCGAACATGTCGGTCGGCTTTTCGCTGATGCCGATGTAGTTGTTCTTCGACTTCGACATCTTCTCGACGCCGTCGAGCCCTTCGAGCAGCGGCATCGTCAGGATGCACTGCTGTTCCTGGCCGTACTGCTTCTGCAATTCGCGGCCGACGAGCAGGTTGAACTTCTGGTCCGTGCCGCCGAGTTCGAGGTCCGCGTTCAGCGCGACCGAGTCGTAGCCCTGCATCAGCGGATACAGGAACTCATGGATCGAGATCGGCACGCCGCCCTGGAAGCGCTTCGTAAAGTCCTCGCGCTCGAGAATGCGCGCGACCGTGTAGCGCGACGCGAGCTTGATCATGCCGTCGGCGCCGAGCGGCATCGACCACTCGCTGTTGTAGCGGATCTCGGTCTTTTCGCGGTCGAGCACGAGCGCGGCCTGCTCGAAGTAGGTCTTCGCATTCGACTCGATCTGCTCGCGCGTAAGCGGCGGACGCGTCGCGTTGCGCCCGGACGGGTCGCCGATCAGCGAGGTGAAATCGCCGATCAGGAAAATCACCGTGTGGCCGAGGTCCTGCAACTGGCGCATCTTGTTCAACACGACCGTGTGGCCGATGTGGATGTCGGGCGCGGTCGGATCGAGCCCGAGCTTGATGCGCAGCGGCTTGGCCGTCGCCGCGCTCCTCGCGAGCTTTTGCGCGAATTCGTCTTCGATCAGCAACTCGTCGACACCGCGTTTGGTGACGGCGAGGGCGTGACGGACTTCGTCGGTGACCGGAAAGGCGGCTGCGGGATTGGGCTTGGTGGACTCGGTGCTCATGCTGGAAACGGGAAGTCGCGAAAAAACAGGATTGTCCCATAGATGCGCGCCGCCGCGCCCACCGACGCGCCTCGGGCCGCTCGGCGACGCGCGATTTTTCCGCGCTGCGCGCCGCCATGGCGGGCCAGCGAAGGCACGACGCGCGTTCGGCATCCGTACGGGCGCTTATATTCGGCCGCGCTTACACCGATAATCTGCTACAAAGAATCGCAATGAACCTCGTGAGGAGTAGCAACGTGGCGCAAGACCCCGCAGACGGCATCTATTTCGGCTTGATGTCAGGAACGAGCATGGACGGTGTGGACGGCGTGGCCGTCCGGTTTGCCAAAGGAAAGCCGCCGGAGGTGCTGGCCGAGGCGTTCGTCGGCTTCTCGGCCGGGATACGCGAGGCGCTCTTCGCGTTGCAACAGCCCGGCGACAACGAGATCGAGCGCGAAGCCTTGGCCGCCAATGCACTCGCGACCCGCTACACGGTGTGCTGCCACGATCTGCTGCGCGACAGCCGCGTGCCGGCCGACGAAGTCCGCGCGATCGGCGTGCATGGTCAGACAGTGCGGCATCGGCCGGAAAAGGGCTATACGCGGCAGATCAACAATCCCGCGCTGCTCACGGAAATGATACATATCGACGTAGTCGCCGATTTCCGCAGCCGCGACGTCGCCGCCGGCGGCCAGGGCGCGCCGCTCGTACCCGCTTTTCACGCGACGATCTTCGGCGCGAAGAACGAAACGCGGGTGGTCTGCAATCTTGGCGGCATCAGCAACATCACGATCCTGAACGCGACCGGCGGCGTGCGCGGCTTCGATTGCGGCCCGGCGAACGCGCTGCTCGACGCGTGGGCCGAACGCCACCTCGGCAAGCCGTTCGACGAAAACGGCCATTTCGCGGCGAGCGGCCAGGTCAATCGCGAGCTGCTGAACGCGTTGCTCGACGAGCCGTTCTTCTCGGAACAGCCGCCGAAAAGCACCGGCCGCGATCTGTTCAATACCACGTGGCTCGACGCGAAACTCGAGCCGTTCAGCGGGCTCGATCCGGCCGACGTGCAGGCGACGCTGGTGGCGCTAACCGCGGTGACGGTCGCACGCGAAATCGAGCGGCACGCGTCCGATGCCCGCGCGGTGTACGTCTGCGGCGGCGGCGCGCGCAATCCGGAGATCCTGAAGGCGTTGCAGCAAGCACTCGAAGACAGCGGTGTGAGCGGTGTGCCGGTGCTGACGACCGACGCGCTCGGCGTGCCGCCGAGCCAGGTCGAGCCGCTCGCCTTCGCGTGGCTGGCGATGCGTTGTATCGCGCGGCTGTCCGGCAATCTGCCGAGCGTCACGGGGGCTTCCGCCGAGCGTGTGTTGGGGGCGATCTATCCGCGTTGACGAGCGTGCGGGCGAACCCCGTCACCGGGCAATTCCGTGGCGAAGGGGGAATAAAAAACGGGGCCGAGGCCCCGTTTCCTGTACAACCGGTGATTCGTCGATCAGCCGATGCTGATATCAGACCGAGAACGACGAGCCACAACCGCAGGTGGTAGTCGCATTCGGGTTCTTGATGACGAACTGCGCGCCGTTGATGTCGTCCTTGTAGTCGATCTCGGCGCCGACCAGGTACTGGTAGCTCATCGAGTCGATCAGCAACTGGACGCCGCTCTTGTTCATCACGGTGTCGTCTTCGTTGATCGCTTCGTCGAACGTAAAACCATACTGAAAGCCCGAGCAGCCGCCGCCCTGCACGAACACGCGCAGCTTGAGCTCCGGATTGCCTTCTTCTTCGATCAGTTGCTTGACCTTGTCAGCCGCTGCGTCGGTGAAAACGAAGGGGGCGGGCATCTCGGTCACGGGGGTATCGGTGACTGCGTTCATTCGAACTCTCCAAAAAGCTTCAGCCGCTATTGTAGGGCCGATCTGAATATCGTGCTGAAGCCCACAAAATCAATGGGTTCTTCCATCTATCGCGAAGCCCTGCCGAGCAATGAAAAAAGCCGCCTTCGCACGAAGCGTTGGCGGCTTTTGCTGCAAACCGGCCGAAAAACCGGCGTGCACCCGAAACGATTAACGCTTCGAGAATTGCTTCCTGCGACGTGCCTTGTGGAAGCCGACCTTCTTACGTTCGACTTCACGAGCGTCACGCGTCACGAAGCCAGCGTGCGACAGTTGCGGCTTCAGCGTTGCGTCGTAGTCCATCAGCGCGCGGGTGATGCCGTGGCGAACCGCACCGGCTTGGCCCGTTTCACCGCCGCCCGTCACGTTGACCTTGATGTCGAACGTGGTGCCGTGGTTCGTGAGTTCCAGCGGCTGGCGCACGATCATCAGCGACGTTTCGCGCGAGAAGTAGTCGGCGATGGGCTTGCCGTTCACAACGATGTCGCCCTTGCCTGCCTTGATGAACACGCGTGCGACGGCGCTCTTGCGGCGGCCCGTGCCGTAATTCCAGTTACCGATCATGTGGGCTCCCCTTAGATCTCGAGCGCCTTCGGCTGTTGTGCCGAATGCGGATGCGTTGCGTCTGCGTAGACCTTCAGCTTCTTGATCATCGCGTAGCCGAGCGGGCCCTTCGGCAGCATGCCCTTGACCGCCTTCTCGAGCGCGCGGCCCGGGAAGCGTTCCTGCATCTTGCCGAACGTCGTTTCATAGATACCGCCCGGGTAGCCCGAGTGACGGTAGTACTTCTTGTCGGTAACCTTGTTGCCCGTGACCTTCAGCTTGCCAGCGTTGATGACGATGATGAAATCACCGGTGTCGACGTGGGGAGTGAATTCAGGCTTGTGCTTGCCGCGAAGACGGTGTGCCACTTCGCTGGCGACACGCCCGAGAACCTTATCCGTCGCGTCAATCACGTACCATTCGCGCGTCACCTCATGGGCTTTTGCGGAAAACGTCTTCATGATCGATCCAAAAAAATTGCTGCGCCCAATGTACTTTTTCCTGCTTGTAGTGTGCGCATCGAGGCGCGTGCAGGCTCTCCCTGGTTCTTCCTCCGCGGGCGCGGATGCGGAAAAGCCCTGAATTATAAAGGAATTTGCGCCGACAAGTCAAAACGTGCGATGAGCGTGCCGCAGCGGAGGCAAAAAGCGGGTGAAAAAAAACCCGAACGAGCGGTTCGGGTTTAATCCACCAAAGGAGGAGGTGGAGGAGACAGCGGAGGTTGCAGAACTGCTGCAACAATGGAATGGATTATATGAGCCCCCCTTGTGCGACGCAAGAACATTTGCATTGCGAAATACATTTTCATAATGTGGCAAATTGATGAGACAACGCACGATGGGCAAATTCCCTTTTGCATCAAGCGATAGAGTCTCACGGACCCAACTGGCATCGAGCATCCTCTAGAGTAAAACCCCTAAACCGGCTATCGCATTCCTGAATTCCCCGTGGATGCCGCACTGCAGCACGAAAGCAACATCGTGCATAACCTGGAACGGCGTTGGTCTCGCGCGAATCGTCAAACAGCGGGCTACAATGCCGGCTCGATATAGCGATGCGCGGCGGAGTAACAGCATGGAATGCAAAGTAAGCTGGATGGGGCAAGACGGGATGGCGTTCGCAGCCGAGACGGGTAGCGGCCATCTGGTTGCAATGGACGGCGCGCCTGAAGGCGGCGGCCGCAACCTCGCGCCGCGTCCGATGGAAATGGTTTTGCTCGGCACGGGCGGTTGCACCGCCTACGACGTCGTGATGATCCTGAAGAAGAGCCGCCAGGAAATCGCCGGCTGCTCGGTGACACTGAAGGCTGAACGCGCGAGCGAAGATCCGAAGGTGTTCACGAAGATCCACTTTCACTTCACCGTGACCGGCAAGAATCTGAACCCGGCGACCGTCGAGCGGGCGATCAATCTGTCGCACGACAAATACTGCTCGGCGTCGATCATGATCGCGAAGACCGCCGAACTCACGCACTCGTTCGACATCGTCGCGAGCTAAGCGCGAGGCGCCGCGGGCAACACCGGCGGCCGCGGCCCAAACGGGCGCACCAAATGAAAATGCCGGCGTCCATTGGGACGCCGGCATTTTTTTGTTGAGCGGCAAAGCAGGCCGATAAGCCGGATTCTGTGCACGCGCAACGTCCGAAAACGCGACGCGCGTGGCAGCCATTCCTCTAGGCGCGCCATTACTGACGCGCTCAAGCTTCCTACCCGCAGACGAGACGGGGGCCCCATCCTGCATCGCGAAGATGCGCGCCTGCCTACTTGGAATTGCTCCGGGTGGAGGTTACCGTGCCGGTCTGCCTTGCGACAGCCGCGGTGCGCTCTTACCGCACCGTTTCACCCTTACCTGATCCCGGCTTGCGCCGGGCCATCGGCGGTTTGCTTTCTGTTGCCCTGTTCCGCGTGTCGCCACGGATGGCCGTTAGCCATCACCCTGCCCTGTGGAGTCCGGACTTTCCTCGCCCTCTTTGGCCGAAGCCGCCGAGGCCGCGACTGCCTAGCCTGCTTTGCTGGCGCGGATTTTAACACCGAACGGCTAAGCGGCTGACGCGCTGCTTCGACAACTGGGAGATGGAACGGCTGACCTGAATAGCGGGCGGACCGCGGACCAGCCTGGCGCCTATTGGTGCCTATTGGTGCCTACTAGCGCTTGCGCCGCCCCGCGCGAAACACGGCAGCGTCGTCGTAAAACGCCGGCGATTCGTTCCCGGGCCACCAGCCCGGAATGCCGAGCACAGGCAGCGGCGCGAACAGGCGGCTCGTCAGCGCGTCGATGCCAAGGAGCGCCGCGCTGACCGCTTCGTCGAGCCACGCATCGCGCGCGGCGGCATCCCATTCGAAGTAGGCGGCCGGCACGTCGACGATCCACGCATGCCCGGTGCAGCCCTTGAACGGCGTAATCAGTTTTTCCAGCAACGCGTGACCGAAGCAGCGCACTTCGCAACTACGACCCCATGCATCGCGCCGGCCCACCAGCAGCGTTTGCCAGTCGAAGCCGCGCAGCGCGGCGCTCAGCGCGGGATCGGCGCAGGCGAACAGCAGCGCGTTTTCGTCGAAGAGAGTCAGCATGTCGCGCACGCCGCCGCGCGTCGGACCGACGCCGAGCGCGTCGAGCGCCGCCGATTGCCGCGCGTTCAACGCCGCCTTGATGCGCGGAAACGCAAACCACATCGAGCCGTTGAAGAAGTCGTGCAGATTGTGGCGCGTCGGCACGCAGCCGGTCGAGGCGATATGCGCTTCGTACGCCGCGCCTGACGGCAGATCGTCCTGCGCGATGAACGCGAGGCGCTGGCCGCGCCCGGTGGTCTGCCGCATCTGCGCGGCGTCGGCGTTCATTTCGGCGAGCAGGTCCGCGTAGCCTGTCAGCGCGGCTTGCTGCCAGCGCTGACCGCGCGCGGCAAATGGCGCGAACCAGGGCTTCGACCAGTCGATTGCGGCGAAGCCCGGCGATGGCGCTTCGGGTGCAACACCGCGGATAGCTTTAGCTGAGGCTTCAGCCGCCAGCGCGTCCACGGCACGCTGCCCAGCCTCTCCCCCCGCCCCGCGCTCCCGCATCTACCGCCGCCTCAAACCAGACGCCAGCCGATCGACTCGCCGCCGCGCAGCGGCACAACCGGCGTATCGCCAACCGGCAACTCGGCCGGCAGCGTCCATTCCTCGCGACGCAGCGTAACCTTCTCCACATTGCGCGGCAGACCATAGAAGTCCGCGCCATGAAAGCTCGCAAAGCCCTCGAGCTTGTCGAGCGCGCCGGCCTTGTCGAACGCTTCGGTATAGAGTTCGAGCGCGTGCAGCGCCGTGTAGCAGCCGGCGCAACCGCATGCGTGCTCCTTGAGCCCCTTCGGATGCGGCGCGCTGTCGGTGCCGAGGAAGAAGCGCGGATTGCCCGAAGTCGCCGCCTCGACGAGCGCGACGCGATGCGTCTCGCGCTTCAACACCGGCAGGCAGTAGTAATGCGGACGAATGCCGCCTTGGAAAATCGCGTTGCGGTTGTACAGCAGATGGTGCGCCGTGATCGTCGCGCCAAGCAGCTCCGGCGCCGCGCCGGCTTCGCGGATATAGTCGACCGCGTCCTTCGTCGTGATGTGTTCGAACACGACCTTCAACGCCGGAAACTCGCGGCGCAGCGGCGTCATCACACGGTCGATGAAAACCTTCTCGCGGTCGAACAGATCGATCTCCGAATCGGTCACCTCGCCGTGCACGAGCAGCGGCATGCCGGCTTCCTGCATCGCTTCGAGCGTCTTCGCGCATTTCATGAGATCGGTGACGCCCGCGTCGGAATTGGTCGTCGCGCCCGCCGGATACAGCTTCACGCCGTGCACGAAGCCGCTTTCGCGCGCACGGCGGATTTCGTCGGGCGGCGTGTTGTCGGTCAGGTACAGCGTCATCAGCGGCTCGAACTTCGCGCCCTCGGGAATCGCGGCGACGATGCGTTCGCGGTACGCCTTCGCCATCGCGGTGGTCGTGACCGGCGGCTTCAGGTTCGGCATGATGATCGCGCGGCCGAACTGGCGCGCGGTGTCGGGCAGAACGGCCGCGAGCATCGCGCCGTCGCGAACGTGCAGGTGCCAGTCGTCCGGGCGGACGAGCGTGATGGAAGCGGGGGAAGCGTTGGAAACGGTCATGGCAAGGAGGAACGAGACTTCACGCGCACAGCCGATCGACCCGGTCAAACCGCCTTGTTGCGGCCCGAACACACGTCAATTTTGCTATTTGGCGTCTCCGGCTCGGTGATATGCTTGGAAAATCATCATTGTAACGGCTCGCCCCGTTCACAGGCTCACCAGCAACATGTGTCAACTTCTCGGAATGAACTGCGCCGCGCCCACGGACGTCACGTTCTCCTTCACCGGCTTTGCGGCGCGCGGCGGCGTCACCGATCACCATGCCGACGGCTGGGGAATCGCTTTCTTTGAAGACAAGGCCTGTCGCCTCTTCATCGACCATCAATCGTCGGCTACCTCGCCGATCGCCGAGATGGTCAAGCGCTATCCGATCAAATCGAAAAACACGATCGCGCACATCCGCAAGGCGACGCAAGGACACATCCTGCTCGAGAACTGCCACCCGTTCATGCGCGAGTTGTGGGGACGTCACTGGATCTTCGCGCATAACGGCGATCTGCAAGACTATGCGCCGGATCTGACGGGCGTCTATCAGCCGGTCGGCACGACTGACAGCGAACTTGCGTTCTGTGCGTTGCTGCAAGGTTTGCGCAAGGCTTTTCCCGGTGCGCAGCCGCCGCTCGAGGAACTGTTCGCGACACTCGAAGCGCTCACGCGTGAAATCACCCAATACGGCGTGTTCAATTTCCTGCTGTCGAACGGCCAGGCGCTGTTCGCGCATTGCTCGACGCATCTGCATTACATCGTGCGGCGCTGGCCGTTTTCGACCGCGCATCTGGTCGACGCGGATGTGTCGATCGACTTCGCCAAATACACGACGCCGGAAGACCGCGTCGCGGTGATCGCAACCAAGCCATTGACCGACAACGAAGTGTGGACCGCATTCGAGCCGGGCGATCTGCTGATGTTCCAGCACGGCGAGGTGATCGGCCGCGTCAATGTGCCAGTGCCGCAGTCGGTGCTGGAGAAGCTGCGTAATCCGGCGCTGGATGCGTCGGCTTCGGCCACCACGCTCGCGGCTTCGGATGGCGTCCGCACCGAAGCCGTCGCCGACAGCGAAACCGACCTCGAAGCCGCGGACGACGCGGCGGCCTTCGAATCCTGATGTGAGTCCTGAGTGAGTGCGCGCGCCGCCGCTTCGCGAAGCATGCG
Organism: Paraburkholderia susongensis; assembly: GCF_900177725.1. Taxonomy (GTDB): domain Bacteria; phylum Pseudomonadota; class Gammaproteobacteria; order Burkholderiales; family Burkholderiaceae; genus Paraburkholderia; species Paraburkholderia susongensis. The sequence goes on from NZ_FXAT01000009.1 coordinate 141,625, forward strand.
TCAGCGAGCCCCAGCGGGCCGAACCGCCGAAAAAAAACCGCTCCACGGAGCGGTTTTTTATTGCCAGCGAGCCACGCAACGCGGCTCGCACATGAACCTCAGTGCAGAATCTTCGCGAGAAAATCCTTCGCGCGATCCGACTTCGGATTCGCGAAGAAGTCTTCCTTGCGGTCGTCTTCGACGATCAAGCCCTTGTCCATGAAGATCACGCGGTGCGCGACTTTCTTCGCGAAGCCCATTTCGTGCGTGACGCACATCATGGTCATGCCTTCCTGCGCGAGTTCGACCATGACGTCGAGCACTTCGTTGATCATCTCCGGATCGAGCGCCGAAGTCGGCTCGTCGAACAGCATCGCGATCGGGTCCATCGAGAGCGCGCGCGCAATCGCCACACGCTGCTGCTGACCGCCCGACAACTGCCCCGGGTACTTGTCCGCATGCGCGCGCAGACCCACGCGATCGAGCAGCTTGAGACCCTTCGCGGTGGCTTCGTCGCTCGAGCGGCCGAGCACCTTGATCTGCGCGAGCGTGAGGTTCTGCACGATCGACAGATGCGGGAACAGCTCGAAGTGCTGGAACACCATGCCGACCTTCGAGCGCAGCTTCGACAGGTTGGTTTTCTTGTCGGTGAGCGACTGGCCGTTGATGACGATCTCGCCCTTCTGGAACGGCTCGAGGCCGTTGACAGTCTTGATCAGCGTGGATTTGCCCGAGCCCGACGGCCCGCACACCACCACCACTTCACCCTTTTTGACTTCCGTCGTGCAGTCGGTCAGCACCTGGAACTGGCCGTACCACTTTGAAACATTCTTGATAGAGATCATCTTGCGACCTTTTTCTGAAGACCTTTGACGAGGCTCGACGCGATCACGCAGATCACGAAATAACACGCGCCCGCGAACAGTACCATCTCGACATTCGTGCCGTCACGGTCGCCAATATTCGTGGCGGTGCGGAAGAAGTCGGCGAGGCTGATCACGTACACGAGCGAGGTGTCCTGAAACAGCACGATACCTTGTGTGAGCAGCAGCGGCACCATCGCGCGGAACGCCTGCGGCAGCACGATGAGACGCATGGCCTGCCCGTAGGTCATGCCGAGCGCGAACGATGCATTGACCTGGCCGCGCGGCACCGCCTGAATGCCGGCGCGGATGATCTCGGAATAGTACGCGGCTTCGAACAGCGAGAACGCGACCATCGCCGAGGCGAGGCGGATGTCGATGTCCGCCGACAGGCCGAGCACGCTTTGCAGCACCTGCGGCACGATCAGGAAGAACCACAGCAGCACCATCACGAGCGGGATCGAACGGAAGATCGTCACGTAGAACTTCGCGAACCACTCGAGGGGTTTGATCGACGACAGCCGGAGCATCGCGAGAATGGTGCCCCAGATGATGCCGAACACGATCGCGATCAGCGTGATCTCGAACGTGACGATGGCGCCGGTCCACAGCGTAGGCAGCGCGCCCGGAATACCGCTCCAGTCGAAATGATGCATCACTTGCCTCCGATATAGCCGGGCAGCCGGGTTCGCGATTCGACCCAGCGCATCAGTTGCATCACGATCAGATTGATCAGCATGTACGCGATCGTGACCGCGATGAACGACTCATACGTCTGCGACGTGTAGTCCACCAGTTGGCGCGCCTGCGCGGACAGGTCGAGCAGACCGATCGTCGAGGCGACCGCGGAGTTCTTGAAGATGTTCAGAAACTCGGAAGTGAGCGGCGGCACGATGATCCGGTAGGCGACCGGCAGCAGCACGTAGCGGTACGTCTGCCATTGCGTGAAGCCCACCGCGAGACCTGCCGCGCGCTGACCGCGCGGCAACGCGTTGATGCCCGAGCGCACCTGCTCGCACACGCGCGCAGCGGTGAAAAGCCCAAGACACAAGATGGAGGACGAAAAGAACTGCGCGCCCGGCGGCAGTTGCTTGAACCAGTTGCCGATCGATACGGGCAGCAGTTCCGGTATCACGAGATACCAGATGAAAAACTGCACGATCAGCGGAATATTGCGAAAAATCGCGACGTAAACGGTGCCGATGCCCGACGCCCATTTGTTCGGCACCGTGCGCAGCACACCGAAAAACGATCCGACGATCAGCGCGATCACCCACGCCGACAACGACACGGTGACCGTCACCCACAGCCCCGAGAGCAGCCAGCCCAGGTAGGTGGTCGGCTCGCCCGTGGAGACGGGACTCAGCAGAATGCCCCAGTTCCAGTGATATGACATGACCAAGACTCCAGCAAAAAGAAACGGAAGAAGCGCGTGGCCCCTTCCGTTCCGTTCAGCGTTTCGAAAGTGTCGAAAAAACAGCTACGGTTTAATCGATTGCCTTGTCGTTCGGGTTCTTGAACAGCGCCTTCATGTCGTCGCTCATCGGGAAGTTCAGGTTCAGGCCCTTCGGCGGAATCGGCGATTCGAACCAGCGCTTGTAAATCTGCTCGCCTTCACCCGAGGTCTGGACCTTCGCGATCGCGTCGTCGGCGACCTTCTTGAACTCCGGATCGTTCTTGCGCAGCATACAGCCGTAAGCCTCGCGCGATTGCGGCGTGCCGACGATCACGAAATCGCCCGGATTGTTCGACTTCGCGCGCTCGCCGGCGAGCAGCGCGTCGTCCATCATGAACGCGGCGGCACGGCCCGTCGAGAGCGTCAGGAACGACTCGCCGTGGTCCTTCGCGCTGATGATGTTCATGCCCATGTTCTTGTCCTGGTTCATCTTGCGAAGCAGGCGCTCGGACGTGGTGCCGGCGGTCGTGACGACCGTCTTGCCCTTCAGGTCCGCAAAGTCCTTGATGCCGGAATCCTTCTTGGTCATGAGGCGCGTGCCGATCACGAAAATCGTGTTCGTGAAGGCAGCCTGCTGCTGACGCTCGGCGTTATTCGTGGTGGAGCCGCACTCGATGTCGATCGTGCCGTTCTGCACGAGCGGAATGCGGTTCTGCGACGTGATCGGCACCAGCTTGACCTTCAGGTTCGGCATGTTCAGCTTCTGCTTGACCGCCTCGACGATCTTCAGCGCATAGTCCTGCGAGTAGCCGATCACATTCTGCTTGTCGTCGTAATACGAGAACGGAATCGACGATTCGCGGTGACCCAGCGAAATGACGCCCGTGTCCTTGATCTTTTTCAGCGTGCCCGAATCTTGCGCCTGCGCGCCGACTGTAAACAGTCCGAGAGTCGCGAGCAGCAGCGCAGCTTTTTTAACCTTCATCTTTGATCTCCTTGGCAAGAACCGGCGCCAGTGTAACAAAGTAATTTTTCTGAAAGTATTGCTATTAACCCATGCTGTTGCGCGCACGCCGCGACGGTCTCGCGGCGCCGGCGAACAGCCTTTCGCGGATACGGAAAGGCGGGCAGCATCGATACGATACCGCCCGCCGGCAAAACACGCAGTCTTGTGAACCGCGCTCAGACACACAGGAGCGGCGGCTACGCCACCCAGACCGACGCCGGGTTGCGCAACCGCCGCTTCAAACAACGTAACACCACCGGGTAAAAACCGGGTCGATCAGGGGTACAGACCGCGCATTTCGCGCGCTTGCAGAATCCGCTTACACGCGACGATAAACGCCGCGGTCCGCACCGACACCTTCTGCTCGCTCGACACCTGCCACACCGCGGCGAATGCCTCGCGCATCACGCGTTCGAGACGCTCGTTGATCTCGTCCTCGGTCCAGAAGAAGCTCGAGAAATCCTGCACCCATTCGAAGTACGACACCGTCACGCCGCCCGCGTTGGCGACCACGTCCGGAATCACGAGGATGCCGCGATCGTGCAGGATGTCGTCGGCGCCAGTCGTGGTCGGGCCGTTCGCGCCTTCCACGATGATCTTCGTCTTGATCTTGCCGGCGTTCTTTTCGGTGATCTGGTTTTCGAGCGCCGCCGGAATCAGGATGTCCGATTCGACCGTCCAGAACTCGTCGTTCGCGATCGCATCCGCTTCCGCGAAACCGCCGACGCCGCCCGTCTTCGCGACATGGTCGAGCAGCGCGACCGCGTCGATGCCGGTGGACTTGTGGATCGAACCGGTGTGGTCCTGCACCGCGACAACCTTCGCGCCCGCTTCCTGGAACAGACGCGCGGCGATCCCGCCGACGTTGCCGAAGCCCTGCACCGCGATGCGCGCGCCTTCGACGTCGAAGCCGATGCGGCGCGCCGCTTCGCAGCCGACCACGAACACGCCGCGGCCGGTCGCCTCGCGGCGGCCGAGCGAGCCGCCGAGCGTGATCGGCTTGCCGGTCACGACGCCGGTCGCCGTCTGGCCCTGGTTCATCGAGTACGTGTCCATCATCCACGCCATGATCTGCTCGTTCGTGTTCACGTCCGGCGCGGGAATGTCGGTATTCGGTCCGATGATGATGCCGATCTCGCTCGTGTAGCGGCGCGTCACGCGCTCGAGCTCACCGCGCGAGAGCGTGCGCGGATCGACGCGGATGCCGCCCTTCGCGCCGCCGTACGGCACGTTCACCGCCGCGTTCTTGACCGACATCCACGCGGACAGTGCCATCACTTCGGAGAGCGTCACGTCCTGGTGATAACGCACGCCGCCCTTGCCCGGACCGCGCGAAACGTTGTGCTGCACGCGATAGCCTTCGAAATGCGCGACGGTGCCGTTATCGAGTTCGATGGGCACGTCGACGATCAGGATGCGCTTCGGGCGCTTCAGGGTTTCGAGCCAGCGGGACAGCGAGCCGAGATACGGCGCGACGCGGTCGACCTGGCGCAGGTAGTTGCCCCAGGGGCCGAGGTCTTCGCTATTGAGGTAGGAGGGAACGGACTGCGACGTTGATGCGGCTTGTGCGGCTTGTTGCTGGGATGACATGAACGCTCCGGGCGTTGATGGAATACGAGCATTGTGGGAAGGCGCCTTTTTGAAATCCAATGCCGTTTCCTTATCCCATTATGTTTTTTTTGCATAACGTCCGGAAAGCCGCAAATTCGTGTCGTCGGGACGCAGGTTCGACGCCGGCTTTTATGCCGCGCCCCGCCTCAATTCCTCCGACACCACGTCCCATAACTGCCGCACGAGTATCTGCCGCGCGTCGTCGCTTTTCGCCGCGAGCTTGTCGCGGTACAGGCGAATCTCCATGCCCAGCGTAAGCTGCCCTTCGGGCGTGCCGCGCGTCGCGCGATCGAGGCGAATCAGCTTGCCCTCGGCAACCGCGTCTTCCACCGCGCTGTGCGGCAGGAACGCGATGCCGTGGCCGGCGAGCGTCATCGCCTTGAGCCCCTCGGCCATGTCGGTTTCGTAAAGCCGGTCCAGATAGAGGCGCTCGGGCGCGTTCGCGAGAATCACCTCGGTCATGCGCCCGAGGTACGCGTTCGGCGTGTACGACAGATACGGCGTGGGCGCGGCGGCCGTACCCGGCAGCGTGTGACGCGGCCGGCCCGCGCGGCCCGGCGCCGAGAATGGACTAATCGGCTCGTGGCCGAGCGAGAGCATGTCGTAGCGGCCCGGATCGAGCGCGACCGGATGGCTCGGATGGTGGTAGCCCATCATCAGATCGCAGCCGCCTTCCACGAGCGACAAAGCCGCATCGTGCACGTTGAGCGCGCGCAGCCGCGTGTGGATCGGGCCCATCTGCGCCTCGATGCGCTGCAGCCAGCGCGGGAAGTAAGTGAGCGACAGCGTATGCGGCACCGCGAATTCGATGGTGGCTTGCGGCGTCGCGGTATGGCCGCGCAGCAGCGCGCGAGCCTCGTGGAACTGCGAAAGCATCGCGAGAGCCTGTTCGTTGAACACCTGGCCGGCCGCGGTGAGCCGCGTCGGGTAAACCGAACGGTCGATCAGTTCCGTGCCGAGCCATGCTTCGAGCGCCTGAATGCGCCGCGAGAAAGCCGGCTGCGTAACATGGCGCAATTCCGCCGAGCGGCTGAAACTACGCGTTTCCGCGAGCGAAATGAAGTCTTCGAGCCATTTCAGTTCCATGCGTAGTGCGCTTGCCGGCGGGAAGGGAGAAGCCTGCATTCTAGCGGCGCGGGGCCCGGCGCGAGGCATCCCGCGAGCGTGGGCCGCGGCCGCGAGCCTCGGGCGCAGCGCCGCACAGTGGTAAAATGCGCGGTTCCCTCCGTTCCCGATCCGCTCGCTGAGCGCTCAACGCCTCAACCCGGTCCTCATCATGTCCGACACCCGCCCCGACACCCTGTTCGCGCTGAACGCGCTCTCCCCGCTCGACGGCCGCTATGCCGCGAAAACCGAAGCCCTGCGCGACTGGCTCTCGGAAGCCGCCTTCATGCGCAATCGCGTGACGGTCGAAATCCATTGGCTGATCGCGCTGTCGCGTGCTGGCTTCGCCGAAGTGCCGCGCTTTTCCGAAGCATCCGAGCAATTCCTGCTGCAACTGGCCGAGCGCTTCACCGCGCACGACGCCGCGCGCATCAAGGAAATCGAGCGCGTGACGAACCATGACGTGAAGGCGGTCGAATACTGGCTCAAGGAATCGGTCAAGGGGCAGGAAGAACTGGAGCGCGCGAGCGAGTTCATTCACTTCGCCTGCACGTCGGAAGACATCAACAACACCTCGCACGGCCTGATGCTCGCCGGCGCGCGCGAACACGTGATCGTGCCGGCGCTGCGCTCGGTGCATCAACGCCTCGTTGCACTCGCGCATGCGCACGCCACCCAGCCGATGCTGTCGCGCACGCACGGCCAACCCGCGAGCCCGACCACGCTCGGCAAGGAAATCGCCAACGTCGCGGCGCGTCTCTCGCGCGCGATCGAGCGCATCGCGAAGGTCGAACTGCTCGGCAAGATGAACGGCGCGGTCGGCAACTTCAACGCGCATCTGTCCGCGTATCCGGAGTTCGACTGGGAAGCGTTCTCGAAGGAAGTCGTCGAACAGCGTCTGAAGCTCACGTTCAATCCGTACACGATCCAGATCGAGCCGCACGACTACATGGCCGAGCTGTTCGACGCGATCTCGCGCGCGAATACGATCCTGCTCGATCTCGACCGCGACGTGTGGGGCTACATCTCGCTCGGCTACTTCAAGCAGCGCACGAAGGCCGGTGAAATCGGTTCGTCGACGATGCCGCACAAGGTCAACCCGATCGACTTCGAAAACTCCGAAGGCAACCTCGGCCTCGCCAACGCGACGCTGCGCCACCTCGCCGACAAACTGCCGGTGTCGCGCTGGCAGCGCGACCTGACCGACTCGACGGTGCTGCGCAACATCGGCGTCGCGTTCGGTTACTCGCTGCTCGCGTACGACTCGCTGATCCGCGGCCTCGACAAGCTCGAAGTGAACGCGCAACGTCTGAACGACGACCTCGACAATTGCTGGGAAGTGCTGGCCGAGCCGGTGCAGACGGTCATGCGCCGCTACGGCATCGAGAATCCGTATGAGCAGTTGAAGGAACTCACGCGCGGCAAGGGCATCACGCGCGAGGCGCTGCAGGCGTTCGTCAGCGGTCTGGCGATTCCGCAGGACGCGAAGGAGCGTCTGCTCGCGATGACGCCCGGCTCGTACATCGGCAAGGCGGTCGAACTGGCGAAGCGGATCGGCTGATTCACCTGGCTCTCGCATGTCGGCCTCGCGGCGTTGTCGCGGCGAGGCGCAAAAAAAAGCCGCTCCGAAGAGCGGCTTTTTTACATCCAGCGTTCACGGCCGGAGCGCGGCAAAGTCAAAGACTCAACGCTGCTCGATCTGCTTGAGCACGTCGTCGACGATCTCTTCCGGCGTCAGATCGATGCTCACCGTGATCGCTTCGTCCGCACCCGGCTCTTCGAGCGTATCGAGCTGGCTTTGCAGCAGAGACGGATCGAAGAAGTGCCCGGTGCGATGCCCGAGGCGCTCCGAGAGCACCTCGCGCGAGCCCTGCAGATAAACGAAGCACACGTCCTTGTCACCGTCGCGCAGAACGTCGCGATACGAGCGCTTGAGCGACGAACACGTAAACACCGCCGTCTCGCCCGCTTTCTGCTTTTCTTCGATTGCGGCGCGAATCGTTTTGAGCCACGGCCAGCGGTCTTCGTCGGTGAGCGGGATGCCGTGGTGCATCTTCTCCTTGTTGGCGGCGCTGTGAAACGCGTCGCCGTCGGTGAACGTGCAGTGCAGGCGCTCGGCCAGCATTTCGCCGATCTTCGTCTTGCCGGCGCCCGACACGCCCATTGCGATCAAAATCATCTGAAACTCCTTACAGGACCGCCGCGAGCGCGAAGGTCAGACCCAACCCCATCAGCGAGATGATGGTTTCGAGGAGCGACCAGGTCTTGAAGGTCTGCCCCACCGTCATGCCGAAATACTCCTTGATCAGCCAGAAACCGCCGTCGTTCACGTGCGAGAAGATCAGCGAGCCCGAGCCCGTCGCGAGCACGAGCAGCTCCGGCTTCACCTGCACCGCACCGGCCGCCGCGATCGGCGCGACGATACCGCAGGCGGTCGTCATGGCGACCGTGGCCGAACCGGTCGCGAGACGGATCAGCGCCGCGACGAGCCAGCCGAACAGCAGCGGCGACAGATGCACCGCGGTCGCCACGTTGACGATTTCCTTCGAAATGCCGCTATCCATCAGCACGCGGCCAAAACCACCGCCCGCACCGACGATCAGTGTAATGCCCGCGATCGGTGCGAGACACTCGCCGCAGAATTTCTGGATCTGCTCGCGCGTAAAGCCGCGGCTCGCGCCGAAGGTCCAGAAGCTGACCAGCACGGCCGTCAGCAGCGCGACGTCGGTGTTGCCGAAGAAGCGCAGCAGATCGTTCGGCAGTGTATTCGGCGCGAAGAACAGGTCCGCCCAGCTGCCGACCAGCATCAGGACCACCGGCAACAGGATCGTGGCCAGCGTGATGCCGAAGCCCGGCAATTCGCGTTTCGGTGCGTTGGCTTTCACGCCGTTGCCGCCATTCGCGTCGCTGCCGAGAAATTGCGCGGCCAGCGCATTTTCCTTCGGCAACTGGATATGGCGGCTCACCAGCAGCGCGAACAGCGGACCGGCGACGATCGCACACGGGATGCCAACGATCAGACCATAAGCGATCGTCTTGCCGATGTCCGCGTGATACGCCTGCACGGCGAGCAGCGCGGCCGGGTGCGGCGGAATCAGACCGTGCACGACGGACAGGCCCGCGACCATCGGCAGCCCGACCAGCAGCAGCGATTTGTTGGTGCGCTTGGCGACGTTGAACGCGATCGGAATCAGCAGCACGAAGCCGACTTCGAAGAACACCGGCAAGCCGACGATGATCGCGACGACCATCATCGCCCAGTGAATGTGCTTCTCACCGAACCAGTTGATCAGCGTGGTCGCGATGCGCTCTGCGCCGCCCGACTCGGCCATCATCTTGCCGAGCATCGTGCCGAGACCGACCACGATGGCAATGTGTCCGAGCGTGTTGCCGTTACCGGTTTCGAACGATTTAACGATGGTCTGCATCGGCATGCCGGCCACGAGGCCCAGCAGCAACGACACGATGATCAGGACGAGGAACGGATAGACCTTGAAGCGCGTGATCATCAAGATCAGCAACGCGATCGCGATTAACGCGTAGACGAGCAGCATGCTGCCGTGGGCAGATTCCATGAATCCCCTCCTTTGGTTTATTGATTTCAGAGTGCGGATGCGGCCGGCACTTCGTCTCACGGCAACCTGCGCGATGCCTGAAAACCCGGCTAGCCGCGCGGTCGCTGAATTTTACTGTTTGTTTCCAAAAAACGCGCGCAAATCCAGCACGCCTATCAAGCAAAAAAAAGAGCCTCGGCGTGACAGCCTGGTGCGGCTGTATCGACGAGACTCCTCAGCCCGGTTCAGATAACCGATGCGTTGTCGCGAGGCTTAATGCGCGGGCGCGGCCAACTGGCTCGCGGCGCGCGCGAGACGCGTGACTTCACCCCAGTTCTGCGCGGCGAGCGCGGCCTTCGGCGTGAGCCATGAACCGCCCACGCAGACGACGTTCGGCAGCGACAGGAAATGCGGCGCCGTTTCGGGCGTGATGCCGCCCGTCGGGCAGAACTTCAGCGCCGGGAACGGGCCGTGGAACGCCTGCAGCATCGGCACGCCGCCCGCCTGCTGCGCGGGGAAAAACTTCACGATCTCGTAGCCGAGTTCCATCGCCATGATGATGTCGGACGGTGTCATCACGCCCGGCAGCAGCGGCAGACCCGCATCCTGCGCAGCCTGGTGCATTTCCTTCGTCAAGCCCGGCGACACGCCGAACTGCGCGCCCGCGCGCTTCGCCTGCTCGCAGTGCTGGGGCTTCGTGATCGTGCCGACGCCGACCACGATGTCCTCGGCGAGCTGGCTCGCGCGCTCGATCGCCTCGAGCCCGGCCGCCGTACGCAGCGTGATTTCGAGCACCTTCACGCCGCCCGCGTGCAGTGCGCGCGACACGTGTTCGCCCTGTTCGACCGTATCGAATGCGAGCACCGGAATGACCGGGCCGAGGCGCACGATCTCGCTTACTGTTTTCGCCGTCATGTCAGACTCCTTGTTTCTGCAGCGCCGCGCTGGCTTGCGCGGCGTTCGTGTGTTTGTGGCCGTGCTCGTCGCTGTGCTTCTTGCCGTGTTGATCGCCGTGCTTGCCGCGGTGAGCATCGTGTGCGCCCGCCTCGCCCACCATCGCGCCGAACACCGACGCGCCCTGCTCCGCCGGCGCCGCCGCCGCACGAAACACGCCGAACAGTTCGCGGCCGAAGCCGACTTCGTTGTCCGCCTGATGCTTCGGCTCGGCGCACTCGCGCGCGGCCCATTCGTCAGCGTCGATCTCGATGTCGAGCACGCCGGCTTCGGCGTCGATCACCAGCGTGTCGCCGGTGCGCACCTTGCCGATCGGACCTTGCAGCAGGGCTTCCGGCGACAGATGGATCACCGCCGGCACCTTGCCCGAGGCGCCCGACATGCGGCCGTCCGTGACCAGCGCGACATGGAAACCCTGATCCTGCAACACACCGAGCAGCGGCGTCAAACGATGCAGTTCCGGCATGCCGTTTGCGCGCGCGCCCTGGAAGCGCACCACGGCGATGAAATCGCGCTTCAACTCGCCGTTGTCGAACGCTTCCTGCACCGCTTCCTGCGAATCGAACACGATCGCGGGCGCCTTCACCTTGCGATGCTGCGCCGCAACCGCCGAAATCTTGATAACGCCACGGCCGAGCTTGCCTTGCATCAGGCGCAGGCCGCCGTCCGGCTGGAACGGCTCCTTGATGCCGCGCAGCACCGCCGTGTCCGCGCTTGCTTCGGCGCCCGCGACCCACTGCAGCTTGCCGTCGATGAGCTTCGGCTCCTCGGTGTAGTGCTTGAGTCCCTTGCCCGCGACCGTGTTCACGTCTTCGTGCAGCAGACCGCCTTCGAGCAGATTGCGCACGAGGAACGCGACGCCGCCCGCCGCGTGGAAGTGATTCACGTCGGCCTTGCCGTTCGGATAGATCTTCGCGAGCAGCGGCACCGCCTGCGACAGCGTGTCGAAATCGTCCCAGTCGATCACGATGCCGGCCGCGCGCGCAATCGCGACGAGGTGCAGCGTGTGATTGGTCGAGCCGCCCGTCGCGAGCAGCGCGACGATGCCGTTGACGATCGCCTTTTCGTCGACCACGTGGCCGATCGGCATGTAGTTGCCGCGCTCGACCGTCAGATCGAGCACGCGGCGCGCGGCCTGCGCCGTCAGCGCGTCGCGCAGCGAGGTGTGCGGATGCACGAAGGCCGAACCCGGCAGATGCAGGCCCATTACTTCCATCAGCATCTGGTTGCTGTTCGCGGTGCCGTAGAACGTGCAGGTGCCGTGGCTGTGATACGCAGCCGCTTCGGCTTCGAGCAGCGCGTCGCGGCCGCACTGGCCGGTTGCGAATTGTTGGCGCGTCTTCGCTTTGTCGTCGTTGGACAGGCCGCTTGCCATCGGGCCGGCCGGCACGAAGATGGTCGGCAGATGGCCGAATTGCAGCGCGCCGATCAGCAGACCCGGCACGATCTTGTCGCAGATGCCGAGGCACAGCGCCGCGTCGAACATGTTGTGGGTGAGCGCGACCGCCGTGCTCATCGCGATCACTTCACGCGAAAAGAGCGATAGCTCCATGCCTGCGTTGCCCTGCGTGATGCCGTCGCACATCGCCGGCACGCCGCCCGCGAATTGCGCGACGCCACCGTTTTCACGCGCGGCCTGCTTGATGATGTCCGGGTAGTTTTTGTACGGCGCGTGGGCCGACAGCATCTCGTTGTACGACGAAACGATGCCGATGTTCGGCTCGCGGATCTGCTTGATGACGAGCTTGTCGTTGCCCTCGAGACCCGCGAAACCGTGAGCGAGGTTCGCGCACGAGAGCGCGCCGCGCGCCGGGAACTTGCCCTGCGCATGATGGATGCGGGCCAGATACGCCTCGCGGGTGGGCTTGCTGCGCTCGATCACGCGTTGCGTGACCTTCAACAATTGCGAATGCGGGGAAACCATCGGAGCTCCTTCGTCGCTGGCGGCAGGCGCACGCATGACACCAGGCGGTATCGCGGGGTTGTCGCGGGGGTTGTGATCGATAAGTCGTGGGGCGCTGTTATCGAACGACGCCATCTTAGTAGAAAAACTACACGATCGCAACGGCGAATGCTGTTGCATCGCCACATCTCACAACACGCCAAATCGCTTTACTGGCGGTTCATCAAGACTTATCGGCGGAAACCCAGGGAATACACTTAGAAGCGGATATGTAGTTTTTGTACCTAGTTTTTGTGCGCCATCGGCCAATCAGCTATAGTCCACGCATTCTTCAGCATAGTGCGAGTTTTCCGATGATGCTGTCCCAGGTGGAAGAGATGCGTGACCAGTTGCGCCCCTCCGAGCGCAAGCTGGCCGATTACGTGATCGAGGCGCCGCGCGAGGTGCTCGATCTGTCGATGACCGAAGTCGCGGCGCGCGCCGGCGTAAGCCAGCCGACGATCGCGCGGTTCTGTCATGCACTGGGCTTTTCGGGGTTTCGCGAATTCAAGATCCGGCTCGCGCAGGGTATCGCCGCGGAAGTGCCCGCCGTCTATCGCGACGTGCGGCCCGACGAGCCGACACCGGGCGTCGCCGCGAAGGTGCTCGACCGCACCATCGGCGCGCTGATCCAGGTGCGCAACAACCTCTCGTCGGACAGCGTGGCGGCGGCGATCGAAATGCTCGCGCACGCGCGGCGCATCGAATTCTACGGCGCGGGCGGCTCGGGCATCGCCGCGCTCGACGTGCAGCACAAGTTCTTTCGCCTCGGCATGCCGAGCGTCGCGTATTCGGACCCGCATACGTTTCTGATGTCGTCGGCGCTGCTGGGCGCGGGCGACGTCGTGGTGGCGATCTCCAACACCGGCCGCACGCGCGACATCATCGACGCCGCGAAGGCCGCGCTCAATGCGGGCGCGAAGGTGATCGCGATCACGCACGGCAACTCGCCGCTCGCGCGGCTCGCGACAGTGGGCCTGTTTGCGAACGTCGACGAAGACACCGATATCTTTTCGCCGATGACCTCACGCGTCTCGCATCTGGCCATCGGCGATATTCTCGCGGTGGGTGTCGCGCTGAGCCGCGGACCGGAACTCGTGGAAAAGCTCGCGCAGACGAAGGAAGTGATTCACCGGCGGCGGGTGGATCCGCAAGGGTGATAGCGCAACGCTGGGCGCGATGCGATCAGAACGGCTTGATCACCACCAGCGCCACCGCCGCCAGCATGCCGAGCACCGGCAATTCGTTGAACATCCGGTACCACTTGTCCGAGCGGCGATTCTCGCCGCGTTCGAACCTGCGCAGCAGCACGCCGCAGTACACGTGATAGATGACGAGCAGCACGACCACGCCGACCTTCGCGTGAATCCAGCCCTGCCCGCTGCCGATGCCGATCACGAGCCACAGCCACAAGCCGCACGCGAGCGCCGGCACCGCGATGAAACTCATGAAGCGGAACAGCTTGCGCGCCATGATGAGGAGCCGCGCCGTGGCGGCCGGTTCCGTTTCCATCGCCAGATTGACGAAGATGCGCGGCAGGTAGAACAGGCCGGCAAACCAGGAAGCAATCAATACGATGTGAAACGTCTTTACCCAGAGCATCGGCGGTCCTTGTCGTTGTGGTGCGGGCCGTTTTACTGGCGGCCTTCGCCGTGCCCCAGCACGACGTACTTCAGCGACGTGAGCCCGTCGAGACCGACCGGGCCGCGTGCGTGCAGCTTGTCGTTCGAAATGCCGATCTCCGCGCCCAGGCCGAACTCGAAGCCGTCCGCGAAACGCGTCGACGCATTGACCATCACGCTCGCCGAATCGACTTCGCGCAGGAAGCGCATCGCGCGGTCGTGGTCTTCAGTGACGATCGCGTCGGTGTGCTGCGAGCTGTAGGTGTTGATGTGCTCGATCGCCGCGTCGAGATCGTCGACCACCTTGATCGCGAGCACCGGCGCGAGGTATTCGGTACGCCAGTCTTCCTCGGTCGCGTCGACGAGCGGACCCACGCCCGCGTCCGCGAGCACCGCGCGCGCCGCCGCGTCCACGCGCAGCTCGACGTCCTTGCCGCGATACAACTGCCCAAGCGGCGGCAGCACTTCAGCGGCGATACCGCGCGCGACCAGCAGCGTTTCCATCGTGTTGCAGGTGCCGTAGCGGTGCGTCTTCGCGTTGTCGCACACAGTCAGCGCCTTCGCGAGATCGGCGCGGTCGTCGACGTAGACGTGGCAGATGCCGTCGAGGTGCTTGATCATCGGCACACGTGCCTCGTTGATGAGCCGCTCGATCAGGCTCTTGCCGCCGCGCGGCACGATCACGTCGACGTACTCGGTCATCGTGATGAGCTTGCCGACGGCCGCGCGGTCCGAGGTCGCGACCACCTGCACCGCGTCCTGCGGCAAGCCGGCCGCTTCGAGCCCTTCGCCGATCAGCTTCGCGAGCGCGGTATTGCATTCGAGCGCTTCCGAGCCGCCGCGCAGAATCGTCGCGTTGCCGGACTTCAGACACAGCGCCGCGGCGTCGATCGTCACGTTCGGGCGCGATTCGTAGATGATGCCGATCACGCCGAGCGGCACGCGCATCTGGCCGACCTGGATGCCGCTCGGCCGGTACTTCAGATTGCTGATCTCGCCGATCGGATCAGCGAGCGCCGCGACCTGGCGCAGACCTTCGACCATCGTATTCAGCGCCTTGTCCGACAGCGTCAGGCGGTCGATGAACGCGGCGTCGTGACCCTTGTCGCGGGCACGCGCGAGATCGCGCGCATTGGCTTCCTTGAGCAGCGCGGCATCGCGCTCGATAGCCTCGGCGATAGACGCAAGCGCGGCGTTCTTCGCGGCGGTCGAAGCCCGCGCCATCGCGCGCGAAGCCTGGCGCGCGCGTCGGCCGAGGTCGGTCATGTACTGGTCGATATCCATGGTCATTCTCGTGATGCCCCGCACGTTGACGTGCGGCGGTCGGGCAAGATTAGCGAAAGATCGAAAGATTGTAAGTCGGGTGCAGGGGCTTTGCTTGGCGCGCGGGCGGCTCGTGCGCTGCGATGTCGCGGGTTCGCTCAGCAGTTATGTCGAGCGTGGCCCACGAACAAGGCGGTCGAAAGCACGAAGCGGCTGACGGTTATTGCGCGCCTGCCAGCCTCGCTTGTTGCTCGATGCCAGGCTTCCTTTGTCTTCGCGCCTGTCACTGCAATGCTTGCGCGAAACATGCAACGTCATGGCCGGCAAAGCTCGCCGCCCTGCCCCACATTGCACTTCAGCTTGGCCGACGCGCTGGCGCCGCAGTTGGCGTCCGAGGTCGCGACGGCGGCACTGGCGGCGCGGCCGACGGTTTTGGCGCGGCCACCGTCATCGCGAGTTCGAAAAGGCCATCCCACGGATCGGGCGGCGGATCGTTGCGATGATTGCCCGGCGTGCCGCCCGACAAGCCCTTCACCTGCCGGTCGAGCCGCGCCGCCAGGGCGAGCGCCTTTTCGAGCGCCGCTTCGCTCACACGCGAGAGCGCCGGCCCGATCAGCCGTTCACGCGGACCCCACACGCGGTTCTCGCGCGTAAGCATGGCGAGCGGCTTGCCGGCCGCGACGCCGCGCTTGATCCGCAGCAGCGTGCGCACCTCCTCGACGACGGCCCACAGCACGAGCACGGCCGCCTCGCCTTCGCCGCGCAACCCGTCGAGCATGCGCGCGAGACGGCCGACGTCGCCCACGAGCATCGCCTCGTTGAGCTTGAACACGTCGTAGCGCGCGACGTTGAGCACCGCGTCCTGCACCTGCTCGAAACTCAGCGGGCCGGCTGGATACAGCAGCCCGAGCTTCTGGATTTCCTGATGCGCGGCGAGCAGATTGCCCTCCACGCGCTCGGCGATGAACGCGAGCGCGCGCCGCCCGTCCTCGCCGGCGGCCACGCGCTGGCCCTGGGCCGCGAGTCGCTGACCGACCCAGTTCGGCAATTGCGCGCGCTCGACCGGATCGATTTTCAGTGCGACACCCGCGTCGGCGAGCGCCGTGAACCACGCCGACTTCTGCGTGGCCGCGTCGAGGCGCGGCAGTGTGACCATGGTCAGCACGTCGTCGTTGACGGCGGACGCGAGCGCCTTCAGCGTATCCGCGCCTTCCTTGCCCGGCTTGCCCGACGGAATGCGCAACTCGACGAGCTGCCGGTCGCCGAACAGCGACATCGACTGGCTCGCGCCGAGTAGCGAACTCCAGTCGAAGCCGCGCTCGACCGTGAACACCGAACGGTCGGTGAAACCCGCTGCACGCGCCGCCGCGCGAATCCGGTCGCAGGCCTCCTGCGCGAGCAGGTGCTCGTCGCCGTACACGACGTACAGGCCGGCGAGTCCCTTGGCAAGATGCGCTTCGAGCGCGTCAGGTCGCAGTTGCATGGCTGGCGATCGGCGAGATGGATGAGGTGCGACAGGTCACGAACAACGCGACGCTCACAGCGGCGGCGGCGGCAACGGCGCGCGCGGCACGACGGCCGGCACGGCCTCGGTTGGCGTCGGATGCAGCGAACGCACCACGCCGAGGCGGCGGATCAACTGGTCGATCGCATCGTTTTCCATGTCGGCGAACAGGATGTCGGACTCGGCGGCCTTCGCCTGCGAGAACTGGTCGCTATAGGTCATCGCGCGATTCAGTGCGATCACGCTCGACGGAATCAGCACGGTGCCGTCCTTGCCGGTCAGCGTGTACGTCATCTGCAGATTCAACTGATACTCGGCGACCACGCCCAGCGAGTTCAGCGTCAGTGTGTTGAGGTTGCGGTTCTGCGCAATCTGCAGAATCGCGTCGGCATTGGCGACCGAGCTGACCACCACCGTGTCGCTGCCGCCCTGCACGATGCGGGTGAGCCGCGCGACGGCCGCTGGCGAGCCGCCGGCCACATAGAGACGCTTGAACGCGTAGTCCTGCTGGCCGCGCAACTTGAAGCCGCAGGCCGACAACATCATTACGCTGCAAGCGAGCGTCAAAAACGTTCTGCGAGTCACATTCGCTCCCGGTTCGCAGTGGATTCGCTGTGTGGACGAACGCCGCCGCGCGGGCGGCGTTGCGTCTGCCGGCGTGAGGTCGTGATCGTCAAACGACCACGTTCACGAGACGGCCCGGCACCACGATGATCTTCTTCGGTGCCTTGCCTTCGCTGAACTTCGCCACCATGTCGTGCGCGGCCGCGAACTGTTCGATCGCCTCGCGCGAGGCGTCCTTCGCAACCGTGATTGCGCCACGCACCTTGCCGTTGACCTGCAGCACGAGTTCGATCTCGGCCTGTTCGAGCGCCTTCTCGTCGACCTTCGGCCACGGCGCGTCGAGCAGCGGGCCGAATGCATCGGCGTAACCGAGTTCCTGCCAGAGCTGGAACGTCAGGTGCGGCACGACCGGGTACAGCACGCGCAACATCACGCCATAAGTTTCGCGCAGCACGGCCGTCTGCGCGCCCTTCGCGCCGTCGAGCGCGTTGAGCATCTTCATCGCGGCCGACACCACCGTGTTGTACTGCAGACGCTGGTAGTCGAAGTCGGCCTGCTTGAGCACGCTGTAGATCTCGCGGCGCAATGTCTTGTCGGCGTCGCCGAGTTGCGCGGCGTCGAACTGACCGCCCGCGCGCAGCGCCGCTTCGTTCGTGTAGCCGAAGTTCCACACGCGACGCAGGAAGCGGCTCGCGCCCTCGACGCCCGAGCCCGACCACTCGAGCTGCTGCTCGGGCGGAGCCGCGAACATCACGAACAGACGCGCGGTGTCCGCGCCGTGCTGGTCGATCAGCATCTGCGGGTCGACACCGTTGTTCTTCGACTTCGACATCTTCTCGACGCCGCCGAGCACGACCGGCTGGCCGTCCGCGTTGAGCACCGCGCCGACCGGGCGGCCCTTGTCGTCGAACGACACGGTGACGTCGGCCGGGTTGTACCAGACCTTCTTGCCCGCTGCGCTTTCGCGGTAATACGTTTCGTTGAGCACCATGCCCTGGGTCAGCAGGTTCTTCGCCGGCTCGCCGAACTTCACGAGACCGAGGTCGCGCATCACCTTCGCCCAGAAGCGCGAGTACAGCAGGTGCAGGATCGCGTGCTCGATGCCGCCGATGTACTGGTCCATCGGCGCCCAGTAGTCGGTGCGCTCGTCGACCATCGTCTTCGCGTCCGGCGACGCGTAGCGGTAGAAGTACCACGACGAATCGACGAAGGTGTCCATCGTGTCGGTTTCGCGCTTCGCCGCGCCGCCGCACGTCGGGCAGGTGCAGTTCACGAACGCCTCGGACTTCGCGAGCGGGTTGCCCGTGCCGTCCGGCACGAGGTCTTCCGGCAGCACGACCGGCAGGTCTTTTTCCGGCACCGGCACGTCGCCGCACGCCGGGCAGTGGATGATCGGAATCGGCGTGCCCCAGTAACGCTGGCGCGACACGCCCCAGTCACGCAGACGCCACGTGACCTGCTTGTCGCCGAGGCTGAGTTCCTTGAGGTCGGCGGCGATCTGATCGACCGCCTGTTCGTTGGCAAGACCGTCGTACTTGCCGCTGTTGATCAGCGTGCCGGTCTTCTCGCCGTACCATTCCTGCCAGGCTTGCGTCGAGAACTCCTTGCCTTCGACCGCCACGACCTGCTTGACCGGCAGACCGTACTTCTTCACGAACGCGAAGTCGCGCTCGTCGTGTGCAGGCACGCCCATCACCGCGCCTTCGCCGTAGCTCATCAGCACGTAGTTGCCGATCCACACTTCGACCCGCTCCTGCGTCAGCGGATGCGTGACGTAGAAGCCCGTGGCCATGCCCTTCTTTTCCATCGTCGCGACGTCGGCTTCAGCGACGCCGCCGCGCTTGCATTCCTCGATGAAGGCCTGCAGCTCCGGCTTGTCTTGCGCAAGACGCGTGGCGAGCGGATGCTCGGCGGCGATCGCGCAGAAGGTCACGCCCATGATCGTGTCGGCGCGCGTCGTGAACACGCGCAAGAGCTTCTGTTCACCGTCGATTTCGTACGGGAAGCCGAAGTTCACGCCGAAGCTCTTGCCGATCCAGTTCTGCTGCATGATCTTGACGCGCTCGGGCCAGCCGAGGCCTTCGAGATCGTTCAGCAGTTCGTCCGCGTACTGCGTGATGCGCATGTAGTACATCGGGATTTCGCGCTTTTCGACGAGCGCGCCCGAGCGCCAGCCGCGCCCGTCGATCACCTGCTCGTTCGCGAGCACGGTCTGGTCGACCGGGTCCCAGTTCACGGTGCCGGTTTTCTTGTACGCGATACCCTTTTCGAGCATCTTCAGGAACAGCCACTGGTTCCATTTGTAGTAATCGGGGCTGCAGGTCGCGACTTCGCGCGACCAGTCGATCGCGAGGCCCATCGACTGCATCTGCTTCTTCATGTAAGCGATGTTGTCGTAGGTCCACTGCGCGGGCGGCACGTTGTTCGCCATCGCGGCGTTTTCCGCGGGCATACCGAACGCGTCCCAACCCATCGGCATCAGCACGTTGTAGCCGTTCATCCGCAGATAGCGGTACATCACGTCGTTGATCGTGTAGTTGCGCACGTGCCCCATGTGCAGCTTGCCCGACGGATACGGCAGCATCGAGACGCAGTAGAACTTGGGCTTGTCGGTGGTTTCCGTCGTCTTGTAGGCGTCGATGGCGTGCCATTGCCCTTGCGCGGCGGCTTCGACGTCGGAGGGAACGTATTTTTCGTGCATGGTGTGATGGGATCGCTGGGTTCGGTGCTTACGCACCGGCCTTGGTGCTCTGCTGGATGGAATCGCGTCGCTCCCCGTTGGCGGGGAAAGGGCTGATTATACCGTTCGCGGACGGGCGCGCCGCGCGGCGTGGTGCGTGGGTATCAGTGCGGCGCGCCGGGCGGCGGCGGGTCCGTCACGAAGCCGATCCGCTCGAGCCCCGCCTGCTGCGCGGCGCCCATCACCTGCGCAATCACTTCGTAGCGTGTCGAGCGCTCCGCGCGGAGCTGGATTTCCGGCTGGTCAGCCTGCTTGCCGGCCTCGGCGAACTGCGCGCGCATCTGCGCGAGCGTGATCGGCTTGCTGTTCCAGTACAGCCGGCCGGCGGCGTCGATGGAAAGGGAGATGGTTTGCGGGGTCTGACGCGCGGGCGCTGCCGCGACCTTCGGCAGATCGAGCCGGATCGCGTGCGAAAACAACGGCGCGGTGATGATGAAAATCACGAGCAGCACGAGCATGACGTCGATCAGCGGCGTCATGTTGATCTCCGCCATCGGCGCGGCTGTCTGCTTTTTCTCGAGTCCGCCGAATGCCATATAGCCTCCTTGCGCCTGAGCTTGCCTGAGCCCGTGTGGACTTTCCCGTGCCTTCGCGCGTTGCGCGTCAGCGGTGCGCCTCGTGGGCCGACGCCTGCTGCGTACGCGCCGGCGGCTGCGGGTGCTCGGCCGGCGCGCATACGTAGGCGTGCAGATCGTGCGCGAAACCGTCGAGTTCCTCGGACAACTGCCGCACGAGGCGGCCCAGCACGTTGTACGCAAGCACGGCGGGAATCGCGACCACGAGGCCGAATGCGGTCATGATGAGCGCTTCGCCGACCGGCCCGGCGACGTTCTCGATCTGCGCCTGCCCGCTCGCCGCGATGCTGCCGAGCGCGTGATAGATGCCCCACACGGTGCCGAGCAGGCCGACGAACGGCGCCGTGCTGCCGACCGACGCAAGCAGCACCTGGCCGAATTCGAGCCGCCGCTGCGACGCGTTGAGCGCCTGGCGCAGCGCCCGCAGCACCCGTTCGCTACGCTCGACGCGCGCGAGCAGCGCGCCCGGAATATCGACTTCGGCCGCGTGCAGCGCCGCCTCGGCGAGCGGCGCGAACACGCGCTCGCGATCCGCGCGGCGCAGCGCCGAAACTCCCTCCGACAGCGTGGGCGCCTGCCAGAACTGCGCGATCGCGCGCGGAGCCTGGCGTTTCGCGCGCGTCAAAATCCAGCTTTTGACGAGCAGAAAGCACCAGCTCGCAATCGACATGGCCAGCAGCACATACGCGACGCCATGCGTGATCGCGTCACTCGTTTGCAGGTAATGG
Organism: Paraburkholderia susongensis; assembly: GCF_900177725.1. Lineage (GTDB taxonomy): Bacteria > Pseudomonadota > Gammaproteobacteria > Burkholderiales > Burkholderiaceae > Paraburkholderia > Paraburkholderia susongensis. The sequence goes on from NZ_FXAT01000009.1 coordinate 163,030, forward strand.
ATGATGCCGCTGCTGCCCGCCATCTGACCTCGCCGTGGGAAAGTGACTTCAGGAACGTGCCGGGGCTACTCGCCCTATGCGACGAAGCCCGCTCAACGCAAGCCGAGCACGTCCTGCATGTCGAAGAAACCAGTTGGGTGCCCTTCGAGAAACCGTACAGCACGAAGCGCGCCTTGTGCATACGACAAGCGGCTCGCCGATTTGTGCGTAATCTCGATGCGCTCGCCGATGCCCGCGAACAGCACCGTATGATCGCCGACGATGTCGCCGCCGCGAATCGCCGAGAAACCGATCGTGGACGGATCGCGTTCGCCGGTCACGCCTTCACGGCCGTAGACCGCGCAGTCGTCGAGATTGCGGCCGAGCGCGTTGGCGATCACTTCGCCCATCGTCAGCGCGGTGCCGGACGGCGCGTCGACCTTGTGGCGATGATGCGCCTCGATGATCTCGATGTCGTAGCCGGTCGAGAACTGGCGTGCCGCGTATTCGAGCAGCTTGAGCGTCACGTTCACGCCGACGCTCATGTTCGACGCGAACACGACACCGATCTTTTCCGACGCCGCGCGCAACTGTGCTTTCTGTTCGTTATCGAAGCCGGTCGTGCCGATCACCATTTTCACGTTGTGACGCTGAGCGGCTTCGAGGTGCCTGAGCGTCGCGTCGGGGCGCGTGAAGTCGATCAGATAGTCGGATTCGGCGAACACGCGCTCGATGTCGTCGGTGAGCTGCACGCCCGTCTGCTTGCCGAGGAACGCGCCGGCGTCCTGGCCGAGCTGCGCCGCGCCCGCGCGGCAGAGCGCGCCGGACAGGGTCGCGCCGGCATCGTTGAGGACTGTTTCGATGAGCATGCGGCCCATACGGCCCGATGCGCCAGCAATGGCAATTTTCATGACGATGAGGGTTCGAAAAGACATAACCCGGCAATGCGGGTGAAAGCGGCGGCGGGCGGCGCATCCGGATGGCACACGACCTGGAGCGCAACCCGGAGCTGCACGGGCCGGCCGCACATTCAGGCGGCACATTCAGGCGGCACATTCAATCGGCACGTCCAGGCGCCGCACCTCGCTGGACAAGCGGAGAATCCGGCGGGCGGCGGGCGCCGCGCACGGCGCGCAGCCCGCCTCACAACAACAGGGACAATCTGGTTAGTCGCCCGTTCCCGAATTCGACGAAGAACCGGTTTGCGGCGCGTTCGACGTCGAGTCACCGCTATTCTGCGAACCCGCAGGACCGACCGGGTTGCTCTGCGTGGCCGGAGCCGGCGGCGGCGGACGGTGGAACTGGAATTGCGGCTGCCCCGCGGCAGTCGGGCCTTGCGTCGGGATGCCACCGGCATTCGCGGTCGGCACGCCCGAGCGCACGGACGGCGCCGTGCCCGTCTGCACCGCGTTCGTCGCACGGTTAGCGGCTTGCGCGGCTTCCGCGTTGGCGTCCGTGGACGGCGCGCCCGCTGCGGCGGCGCCTTCGACCGACGGCGAGCGCGTCGTGTCCGCCGTCGGCGCGGCGGCTGCCGCGGGCGCACTGGCAGCGCTCGCGGCGGCGACCGCGGCCGCGGCGCTCGCCGCGGACGGCGGCGACGCGTGCGGCCTTCTGCCTCGACGATCGCCGTCGATTTCCGCGAGCAACTCGAGGTTGGTCGGCAGATCGTCGCCGCCCGTCCAGTGAGTCACGAGGTCACCCGAGAAGAACACCACGAAGTCGCGCTGCTGCACGACTGCCGTGGAGCCGCGCTTGAAATAGAACACGTAGTCCCAGCGATCCGCGTGGAACATGTCGGTCAGAAGCGGCGTGCCGAGCAACTGACGCACCTGCGTGCGGGTCATGCCGACCTTCATCTGGTCAGCCATTTCGCGCGACACGAAATTACCTTGCACCACCGTAATCCGATACGGCGTAATGCTTTGAGCGATGCGCTGGGTCAGGCTGTCGTAGGTAGAACATCCGGCAAGAACCGCGACAGTCGCAACAGCGATCAAGGTACCCCGCATGCGGCTCCCCCGGTAGATCAATTGAGATTTTGAAATCATTTCACTCACCGTGCGGGCCCGCTCGCGAGCCGCGCTTTTCATTCCATCGAAGATGACCAGAACGGCAAAAACACATTACTATGAGAGCCCAGCATTGTACTCTAGGGATCCCTTGTCATGACCAATCCAGCCGATCTCAAGAATATCGGGCTCAAGGCGACCCTTCCGCGCCTCAAAATTCTTGAGATTTTCCAGCATAGCCCGGTGCGTCACCTGACCGCCGAAGACGTGTACCGCAACCTTTTGCACGAAGAACTCGATATCGGTCTCGCGACCGTGTATCGCGTGCTGACGCAATTCGAGCAGGCGGGCCTGCTTTCGCGCAGCAATTTCGAATCGGGCAAGGCGGTGTTCGAACTGAACGAGGGGTCGCACCACGACCACCTCGTGTGCATCGATTGCGGCCTGGTCGAAGAATTTTTCGACTCCGAAATCGAAAGCCGTCAGCAGTCCATCGCGAAGGAGCGCGGCTTCAAGCTGCAGGAACACGCGCTGGCGCTCTACGGGGCGTGCACGAAGGAGAACTGCCCGCATCGCAAGCACTGACGTGCGGCTGCCTGCGCGGGAGCAGGCGGCGAGGCAAACTGGAAAAGACCCGGCCGGTGGAAATCGGCCGGGTCTTTTTCATTCGACACGGGGAATGGTCGCGGCATTTGCGGAAACGTTCGGCGCGAGGATCCTCGCGGCGCTTTCCGCAGCCGTTGAACGCGCCTGTTGAGCGTGCCGCTCATGTGCCGCCCAATGCGCCATGCAACGCGCCGCCGAGCGTGTACAAGCGCCGCTAGTCCACCAGTTCGACGCTCGTCTCGAACGCGAGCCGCCACGGCTCGGCGAGTTGCAATTCGTCACAATTGGGCTGGTCGCCGCCACGGTCGACCACGACGAAATCGCTCACCCGATCGAGCGCGAGCAGCGGATGGTGCCAGACCCCTTTCGCGTAATTGACGCCCTGCCATGCATTGGTCCAGAACGCGCGCATGCGCGCCGGATCGAACTCGCCCGCCGGCGCGACCACCACGAGATAGCGGCACGCGTGTAAGGGAATGAAAGCCTGACTGCCGAGCGGATGCCGCTCCATCATCGTGATCTCGACGGGCAGCGCGCGCGGCTGCGCGCGAAACAGGTTGATCAGCGGCCGTCCGCCCTGCTCCGTCACATCGACATGCGCAAGGTCGTGATAGCGCTCGGTCGTGCCGCCGTTGATCGGGAAGTGACGCGCGCCGTCGAGTTCGATCACATCGCCGAACGGTGCGAAGGCCGAGCGCGTCAGGCGCTCCATCTGCAAAGTCTTCATGCGCGACGCTCCATTACGTTACGTTAAGCCGTCTCGCCCCACAGGCGCAGGCGCGACACGCCGCCGTCCGGGAAGATGTTGAAGCGCACGTGCGTGACCGGCCCGAGCGCGGCAAGCCCGTCCGTGAACGTGTGCACGTGATCCATCTGCAACTTCTGTTCGCCGAGCAGCACCGGCCAGAACATCGCCTGCGTGACAAGCGAATCGTCCGTGCCGCCCGTCACCGATGCAGCCTGCAATGAGCAGCGGTCGGGGAAGTTGCCCTTGAAGTGCGCGGTGTCCACTTCGATCTTGCGGATCACGCCCGGCCGCGCGAGCGCGACGATCGCCCAGTCGTTGCCTGGCTCGCGGCGGCGCCGCGTTTCCCAGCCGTCACCCATGTTGACGCCGCGGCCCGGCATCAGCATCTGCGAGGCGGGCCCAAAGTGCTGGTTGTTCGCCGCGACGAGGTATGCGCCGTTTTCGATCGCGGCGAGATCGAGCAGCGTGCCGCGCTCGACGCGCGTCCAGTCGCGTTGCGGCTGGCCGTACACGCGCAGCCGCGCGAGACCGCCGTCCGGGTACAGATTCACGCGCAGGTGCGTGAATGCTCGCGCCTCGTTCACTTCGAGATAGTGATGCTGGTTGCCCTGCAGCGTCGTGGCCGGCACGAGCGTTTGCCAGTCGGCGTGATCGGGCGGCACGTCGCTGTCGGCGTAGCACGCGTCGATCGACGCGGCCGGCGGAAAGTTGCCGGTGAAGTGGCTCGTATCGAGATCGACACCATGCACGACACCCGGCCGCGCGAGACGGATCACGCAGTAGTCGTGGCCGGTCGTGCGCTTGCGGCGGGTTTCCCAGCCATCCATCCACTTGCCGTGGTCGTCGTATTTGCCGGGGATGAACACCGCCGGCTGCGGATCGAGCATGCGCTCTTTCGGCGCGAAGAATTCGTCGCTCGCGAACAGCGCCGTTGCACCGAGGCGCGGGTCGGCGAGGTTCATGTAGCGGCGCGTGAAAGCGGGAGCGTTGGGGTCGAGGATCGGAGTAGCCATGGCGTGGGTCGGCAAAAAGGTGAGAAAAAAGTGGAAAGCGGCCGGTGGAACTACGGCATCCACCGGCGCGTGAAATCAGCAAGCTTGCAGATCGAGTGCGGCCCGTCTGGTTACGGCGCAGCGGCGCTGCGCCGCAAGCGCCAGCCTCAGACAGCCGGCGCGTGTTCGCCCGCGACCGGCTCGGCGAGCGCGTCGTCGCTGGCGGGCACGTAGCGCAGCGCCGCATCGCGGTTCAGCACGCGGCGGGCGCGTGCCTTGTCGATGTCGTTTTCCCACACGGCGACCACCACCGTCGCGACGCAGTTGCCGATCAGGTTGGTGAGCGCGCGAGCGATGCCGACGAACCAGTCGACCGGCAGGATCAGCACGAGGCCGAGCACGGGGATCGCCGGAATCGCGGAGAGCGTCGCGGCGAGAATCACGATCGCCGACCCCGGAATGCCGTGCGCGCCCTTCGACGTCACGAGCGACACCAGCACGACGACGATCAGGTCGTGGATCGACAGCGGCGTATTGGTGGCCTGCGCGATGAAGATCACCGCGAGCGTCAGATAGATCGAGAAGCCGTCGAGATTGAACGAGTAGCCGGTCGGAATCACGAGGCCGACCGTCGAATCCTTGACGCCCATCCATTCGAGCTTGCGCATGATCTGCGGCAGCACGGCGTCCGACGACGCCGTGCCGAGCACGATCGACAGTTCCTCGCGCAGGTAGCCGATCAGCTTGAAGATGTTGAAACCCGCGAGCCGCATCACGGTGCCGAGCACGACCACCACGAACACCGCGCAGCTCACGTAGAACACGAGCACGAGCATGCCGAGCTGCTTGAGCGACGCCACGCCGTAGGTGCCGGTCGTGAACGCGATCGCGCCGAGCACGCCGAGCGGTGCGAGCTTGATGATGAAGCCCATCACGCGGAAAAACACCTGCGACAGCTCGTCGATCAGGCCGCTCACACGTTGCGCGCGTTTGCCGAGCAGCGACAGCGCCGAGCCGAACAGCACCGAAAACACGAGGATCTGCAGGATGTCACCGGTCGCAAACGCGTTGAAGGCAGTCTCGGGGATGATCTTCAGCAGAAAGCCCGCGGTGTCCTTGAGGCTCTTCGCATGCTCGGTGTAGGTCGCGAGCGACGCCGGATCAAGCGCATTCAGATTGATGTTCATGCCGACGCCGGGGCGCGTCGCGTAGGCGAGCACCGCGCCGATCACGAGCGCGATCGTCGTCATCACTTCGAAGTAGACCACCGCCTTCAGGCCAACACGCCCGACCTTGCGCAGGTCGCCGGCATGCGCCATGCCGCTCACCACGACGCAGAACACGATCGGGCCGATCACCATTTTGATGAGCTTGAGAAAGCCGTCGCCGAGAGGACGCAACGACTGCGCGAACTGCGGATAAAGCGCGCCGAGCGCGACGCCCACCACTAGCGCTATGACGACCCGGCCAAACAGCGAATTGAAAAATTTCAACACGACTTCCTCCTGATAACGGTTGTCCCGGCGACTTCTGTTCAGACTGGTCCGACCAGTTTTGTTATGGCAAATAGTAGGAAGCCGATATACTCACGTCAAGGATTCATCGAACGGTGTTTACCCGCTGTTTTTCCGGCGATCCAGGGTCGGATTGCGGAGCGCCATTGCGGCGCCAAGCGGCCGTCCTGAGTCCGCATTAGAATACTGGTCAGACCACGTTACCGAGTGAGCCGCCATGAAAAACGTCCCGCATACCGTCACCGACGCCGCCATCGCGACCATTCGCGAGCGGATCGAAGCGGGCGTCTATCCGGTGGGCAGTCTGCTGCCGGCGCAGCGGCAGTTGTCCGATGAACTGTCGATCAGCCGCGCGTCGCTGCGCGAGGCGCTCTCCACGCTCGAAGCGCTCGGGCTGCTCGTGATACGCCCAGGCAAGGGGGTGTACGTCGAAAGCGCAGAGGCGAAAACGGCGCAATCGTGGCGCTTCGCCGAACAGTCGTCGCTGCCGGACACCTATCAGATGCGCTACGCGCTCGAAGGCTTCGTCGCGCGCATGGCGGTGCTCGCGGTGAGCGAGAGCGACCTCGCGTGGCTCGAGGAAAACATCACGGCGATGCAGGCGGCGCTCGCCTGCGACGAACTCGACGAAGCCGCGCGCTTCGACTACGAGTTCCACATGCGGATCGTGAGCATTGCCGGCAACGCGGCGATCGAATCGATCCTGCGCAGCAGCGCGGAAATCATGAAGGAAAGTCAGCGGCTGCCGTTCTACCGGCGCGAACTGGTGCTTTCCACCTACACCGAGCATCGCGCGATTCTCGACGCGCTCAAGGCGCGCGATTCGCTCGCGGCAGGCAAGGCGATCGAAACGCACATCGCGAACGCCGCGCAACGCGCCGGCGTTTATTTCCCCACGCCGTAGACACAAAAGCCGCAGACGTAAAAAAGCCGCTCCGGGGAGCGGCTTTTTCGTGCTTCGTGCTGCGCGATTGCCGCAGCACCAACGCGGCAGAAAACGCTACAGCCTGAGACTTACTTCGCGTTCGCGAGCGCGACAGCCGTGTCCAGCATGCGGTTCGAGAAGCCCCACTCGTTGTCGTACCAGCTCGACACCTTCACGAGACGGCCCGACACCTTGGTCAGCGTTGCGTCGAACGTCGACGAAGCCGGGTTGTGGTTGAAGTCGATCGACACGAGCGGCGCGTCGTTGTAGCCGAGGATGCCCTTCAGCGCGCCTTGCGATGCTTCCTTCATGATCGCGTTGACTTCCTCGACCGTCGTGTCGCGCGCGGCGATGAACGACAGGTCGACGACCGACACGTTGATCGTCGGGACGCGGATCGCATAGCCGTCGAGCTTGCCGTTCAGTTCCGGCAGCACGAGGCCGACCGCCGACGCGGCGCCGGTCTTGGTCGGGATCTGGCTGTGCGTGGCCGAACGCGCGCGGCGCAGGTCTTCGTGGTACACGTCGGTCAGCACCTGGTCGTTCGTGTACGCGTGGATCGTCGTCATCAGGCCGTTCACGAGGCCAATCTTGTCGTTCAGCGGTTTCACCAGGGGCGCGAGACAGTTCGTCGTGCACGATGCGTTCGAGATCACCGTGTCCGATGCCTTCAGCACGTTGTGGTTCACGCCGTAGACGATCGTCGCGTCGACGTCCTTGCCGCCCGGCGCCGAGATGATGACCTTCTTCGCGCCGCCCTTGATGTGCGCGCTCGCCTTTTCCTTGGTCGTGAAAAAGCCCGTGCACTCCATCACGACGTCGACGTTCAGCTCGCCCCACGGCAGTTCAGCCGGGTTGCGGTTCGCCAGCACGCGGATCTTGTCGCCGTTCACGACCAGGTAGTCGCCGTCCACCGACACTTCGCCCGGGAACTTGCCGTGCGCGGTGTCGTACTGCGTCAGGTGGGCGTTGGTCTTGGCATCGCCCAGGTCGTTGATGGCAACGATTTCGATATCGTGCTTCTTGCCGTTTTCATAGAAGGCGCGCAGGGTGTTGCGGCCGATCCGGCCGTAGCCGTTGATTGCGACGCGAATCGTCATGATTTATCTCCTGATGGCTGAAAAAATACGTTTGTGTTCGCCTGATCGAGCGCCCGGCCGAGTATCCGGCCAGACGCGTTGCCGCGCAGCCGCATGGGCGCGACGGCAACGCTTGGCTCCGAATCAGCCGAGCGCGGCCTTGACCGTCTCCACCACATGCTCGACGGTGAAGCCGAAATGCTTGAACAGCACGCCTGCCGGGGCCGATTCGCCGAACGTGTCGATGCCGACCACGCCGCCTTCGAGACCCACGTACTTGCGCCAGAAATCCGACACGCCCGCTTCGATCGCGACACGGCGCACGCCGTGCGGCAGCACGCGTTCGCGGTATCCGGCGTCCTGCCTGTCGAACACCGTCGTGGACGGCATCGACACAACACGCGCCGCGATGCCTTCGCGCGCGAGCGGCTCGACGGCCTTCAGCGCGAGTTCGACTTCCGAGCCGGTGGCGATCAGGATGATCTTGCGCGCGACGATTTCTTCATCCCAGTCGCGCAGCACGTAGCCGCCCTTGTCGATGTTGGCGATCTGCGCGTCGGTACGCTCCGAGAACGGCAGATTCTGGCGGCTGAAGATCAGGCACGACGGGCCTTCCTGTTCGATTGCGTGGGTCCAGGCCACCGCGGTTTCGACGGTGTCGGCCGGGCGCCACGTGTGCAGATTCGGGATCAGGCGCAGGCTCGCGACGTGTTCGATCGACTGGTGGGTCGGGCCGTCTTCGCCGAGACCGATCGAGTCGTGCGTGAACACGAAGATCGACGGCGCTTTCATCAGCGCGGCGACGCGCAACGCGTTGCGGCTGTAGTCCGAGAACGTCAGGAACGTGCCGCCGAACGCCTTGAAGCCGCCATGCACCGCGACGCCGTTGATCGCGGCGCTCATGCCGAATTCACGCACGCCGTAGTTCACGTAGTTGCCGGCGGCCTGGCCTTCGGCATTCACGCGCACGGGCTTCGCGGCCTTCCAGTTGGTCAGGTTCGAGCCGGTCAGGTCGGCGGAGCCGCCGAGCAGTTCGGGCAGCACGGCCGACAGGCCTTCGATGGCCTGCTGCGAGGCCTTGCGCGTCGCGATGGTTTCCGCGCGCTCGTTCGCGCCGGCGATGATCGCGCGCGCCTTGTCCTTCCAGTCGGCCGGCAATTGCTTCGCGCTGCGGCGCTTGAATTCGGCCGCTTCCTGCGGGTACTTCGCCGCGTACGCCGCGAACGCCTTGTCCCAGTCGGCTTCGAAGCGCGCGCCCGCTTCCTTCGCATCCCATGCCGCGTAGACTTCCTGCGGAATCACGAACGGCTCCCACTTCCAGCCGATCGCCTCGCGGGTGGCCGCGATTTCCTTGTCGCCGAGCGGCGCGCCGTGCGAATCGTGGCTGCCGGCCTTGGTCGGCGCGCCTTCGCCGATCACGGTTTTGCAGCAGATCAGCGTCGGCTTGTCCGACTGCTTCGCCTGTTTGATCGCGGCATCCACTGCGTCGACGTCGTGGCCGACCACGTTCGGGATCACGTTCCAGCCGTACGCTTCGAAGCGCTTCGGCGTGTTGTCGTGGAACCAGTGCACCACTTCGCCGTCGATCGAGATGCCGTTGTCGTCGTAGAACGCGATCAGCTTGTTCAGCTTGAGCACGCCCGCGAGCGAGCAGGCCTCGTGCGAAATGCCTTCCATCAGGCAGCCGTCGCCGACGAACACGTACGTGTGGTGATCGACGATCTTCGCGTCAGGCTTGTTGAATTCAGTGGCGAGCAGCGACTCGGCGAGCGCCATGCCGACCGCATTCGCGAGACCCTGGCCGAGCGGGCCGGTGGTGGTCTCGACGCCCGGCGTGATGCCGTATTCCGGATGGCCCGGCGTCTTCGAATGGAGCTGGCGGAAGTTCTTCAGCTCTTCCATCGGCAGATCGTAGCCGGTCAGATGCAGCAGCGAGTACAGCAGCATCGAGCCGTGACCGTTCGACAGCACGAAGCGGTCGCGATCGGCCCACTGCGGGTTCTTCGGGTTATGGCGCAGATGACGCGACCACAGGGCGACGCCGATTTCGGCCATGCCCATCGGCATGCCGGGGTGGCCGGAGTTCGCCTTTTGAACGGCGTCCATGGCCAACGCACGGATTGCGTTAGCCATCAAGGAAGTGGGTGCGGGAGACGGGATCGTCATGTCGAGTCCGGAGACAGAGTCAGAAAGCGGGGCGCGCTTGAGGCCCGGAAGCTCGGCGGACGGTTCGCTACGGCGCACGATGCGGCGCCAGGAGACGCGAAACGGGCAGAGCAAACGGACAAGGCTGAAAGCGTCACATTCTAACAGAACGTTAACCCGTACCCGGCCGGAAAGCCCTCCAGTCCTGTGGTTCAACGCACGCGCCGCGGCAGGAGCCGGCCGGGCCCTTTACCATTCGATCGCCTGCCCGCCACGCCTCGGTCCGGGCCGCCCGCCGTAAGCGCCCTGCCCGACGATCCGCACGCCTCGCCGAACGCCGGATCGATTCGCTGAAGCACTACGATCCAGCCTTGCACGCGGGGGCTATTCTCGGCATCGCGGTCGGTGCGCGATAAACTAGATCGCGTCCTATAGCCATCAGATTCAAGCGTGGGCACAATGCGGCGGTTCGACTGGATCGCACGCCGCGGCGCAATACATGCAGTATGCGTGCAGTACGCGTCTCGATACGCCTCCATTAGCGTCGAACCGCAGCATGCGCCCCGTCAAACCTCGAGATCCGGAGAACCCCATGACCGCCTCCCGCCCCGCCGGTGTGCCTTGGCTAACCCCCTATCTGACGGTGCGCGATGCACGTGCGTCGACCGCGTTCTACTCCGCGGCGTTCGGCTTCGAGGTCCGCGATAGTGTCCAGGACGACGGCATGGTCATGCATGTCGAGATGACCTATCAAGGCCAGTTGATCGTGATGTTCGCGCCGGAAGGGGCATTCGGCTCGGTTGCAAAAACCCCGAGAAGCGCAGGCGCAATCGCCCCGCAATCGTTTTATGTCTATGTCGACGACGTCGACGCGGTTTATGCGCGGGCCCTCGCGGCCGGTGCCAAATCGCTGAGCGAGCCGCAAGATCAGTTCTGGGGCGACCGCTTTGCCCAGGTCGAAGATCCGGACGGTTACCGTTGGGCGCTCGCTCGCCACCTTTCCTGAGTCAATGAGTATTTTTTTGATGCCCCGCTTTTTCGTCGGTATTCCCCTGCATCCAGACGACATCCTGCCGCTTCCCGATGATGTCGTGCGCCACGTCCTCGTGCTGCGTCTGCAGCCCGGCGATTCGATCGTGCTGTTCAACGGCGAAGGTGGGGAATACAGCGCCGAACTCATCGAAGTCGAACGCCGTTCGGCCCGCGTGAAAATTCGCGATTTCCGCGCCACCGAAGTCGAAACGCCATATCACCTGACACTCGCGCAAGGCATTGCAAGCGGCGACAAGATGGACTGGCTGCTGGAAAAGGCCGTCGAACTCGGCGCATCGAGCTTCGTGCCGTTGACCACCACGCGCAGCGTCGTGCGTCTGGCCGGCGAGCGCGCCCAGCGCCGGCATCAGCATTGGCAAGGCATCGTGCGTGCATCGTGCGAGCAATGCGGGCGCAACCGGTTGCCGGAAGTCGCGCAGGTGCGCGAAATCGCCACCTGGCTCGCCACGCTGCCGCCCGAACCCGAAGAAGGCGAACTGCGCATTCTGCTGTCGCCGCGCGCGAACATCGGCTTCTCGGCATTGCCCACGGCGGCGCCACGAGGCCGCGTGATCGTGCTGGTCGGCCCGGAAGGCGGCTTTTCCTCGGCCGAAGAGGCCGCGGCCACCGCTCACGGATTCAGCGCCGTCGGTCTCGGGCCGCGCGTGCTGCGCACCGAGACCGCGGGTATGGCCGTTCTGTCGGCACTGGCGGCGCGCTGGGGCGGATGGTGATGCGGTTCGCGCATGGTTGCCTCGCGGCTTGAACTGCCGCGCCCATAAAGCAAAGGCCCGCCAGTTGGCGGGCCTTTGTCGTTCTTTCGTGCGGAAAACAACCTCAAACGCAGCCGAAAATCCGGCAAATCACGCGAACGAGTAAAACACCCGGAACGCTACCTTGCGCTCGGCCCAGAATTCGGCCGCTTCGCGGAACACGTCGAGCAGAGTTTCGCGCCCTTCCTTGTCGAACTTCTGCGCGACCGGCAACTGTTCGAGCACGATCACGAAACCGGGCTGCGCCCCCGCTTTATGCACGAGGTCGGTCAGGCAATCGTAGAGCGCGTCGTAGTTTTTGCCGAAGTGCTTCGGAAAGAGAAAAGACGTCGCGATGGTTTCGAGCACTTCCTGTTTGGATGCCGCGTTCGCGCAATACGCATACAGAAAGTGCTGGCCCAGCTGGCTGGCCTCGTCGGCGAGATCCTGCACGCGGAACGCGCGGATCGACTGCACGATGTTCGGTCGCACGGTCTGGAAAAGACTCATGGGCTCCTCGTTCGATGAAACCGTCGTGCCAGCTTCGTTCTGGGTTTCGCTCTGGTGGTCGCGGCCCTCGCCGGCGCGCATCTTCATGACGCGTTGGAACAAATTGCCGTCGCCGGCCGCGAAAAGATCCGTCGCGACCCCGGAGTCGTGCGCGTAGATGTTGTCGCTCATGCCGTTCTTCCCGATCTCATTCAACAATACGATTAAAACTGGTGTAGTGGTCGTCTGAGTAGTAACAATTGTCGGTTCGCTGTAGCGGACCTCCGCAGACGATGCGGCGCGCCCCGCGATTACGCGCGTGAGGCGTGGGAACGGTGTATTCGTGGTAGTAGCCGCGCCGATGAGCCGGCAGCACCCGCTCGAAATTGCCGAATACGATGCCGTCCTTCTCATACGGGTAAGGACCGCCAGCGGCAATCAGGTTCAACGTATTGACCGCCTCGCGCGGCAGTTGCGCCAGCGCAATGGTGCCGACTTCCACGTTCGTCGCGGCGGAGTCCGTGTATTTCCGCGCCAACGCGTCAGGTACGGAACCAGACAACGCGCAGAGCGCGACCACACCGATCAGCACGCCTTTGATGCGCAACCCGTTGCGTGCCATGTATCAGGTTTCCCCGCTCTCAGATCACGAGTTTGACGACCATGAAAGTCGTAAGGGTATCGCTAATAGCCTTTGGAATCAACGTTCGACGGGCAGACGAAACGCTGCGGCCGCCCGGAAAACCCGGCGGTAGGGACCTTGACGACTTTTGACAAAATATTGAACGCGATCAGGCTAAACTTAGCTCAACCGTGCAAATGAGGACGGAACGCAGGCGGCCCGAACGGCCGCCCACCCACGTTTTCACCACGGTTGAAGAGCCTTGGAATTGCCGCAGCCGTCAGGCTGTGTCATTGCCATTTTTCGGGGTGGCTATCCCCTGCTTGCCCTGAGGCGTGCCCATTGCGGGCACGCTTTTTTTTCATGGCGCCCGATCAGGCGGCGCCATGCGCTGCCTGATCGGGTCAGCGGGCCGCTGCGCTAACGTCTGCCACCAGCAGCGCCGTCATGTTGACGATACGGCGCACCGTCGCCGACGGCGTCAGCACATGCACCGGCCTGGCCGCGCCGAGCAGCATCGGGCCGATCGCGATGTTGTTGCCGGCCGCCGTCTTCAGCAGGTTGTACGAGATGTTGGCCGCATCGATGTTCGGCAGCACGAGCAGGTTCGCGTCGCCTTCGAGCGTCGAATCGGGCAGCACTTCGCGGCGCAGGTTCGCGTCGAGCGCGACGTCGCCGTGCATTTCACCGTCCACCTGCAGATCCGGCGCGCGTTCGCGCAGGATCTCGAGCGTCTCGCGCATCTTCTGCGCGGTCGGCGCATTGCTCGAACCGAAGTTCGAGTGCGATACGAGCGCGACTTTCGGCTCGATGCCGAAACGGCGCACTTCCTCGGCCGCCATGATCGTGATCTCGGCCAGTTCGTCCGGCGTCGGATCGACGTTCACGTGCGTGTCGACGAGGAAAATCTGCCGGTTCGGCAGCACCAGCGCGTTCATTGCCGCGTAGACCTTCGCGCCCGGCTTCTTGCCGATGACCTGATCGATGAAGTGCAGGTGGCGGTGCGTCGTGCTGACCGTGCCGCAGATCATGCCGTCCGCTTCGCCCTTCTTGACCATCATCGCGCCGATCAGCGTGGTGCGGCGGCGCATTTCGAGCTTGGCCATCTGCGCGGTGATGCCCTTGCGCGACATCATCTTCGCGTATTCTTGCCAGAAATCGCGGTAACGTGCGTCATGATCGGTGTTGACGACCGTATAGTCCTGTCCCGCGACGAGACGCAGACCGTAACGCGCGATGCGCTGCTCGATCACCGCCGGACGGCCGATCAGGATCGGTTTAGCGAGCTTTTCGTCGACGATGATCTGCATTGCGCGCAGTACGCGCTCTTCTTCGCCTTCCGCGAACACGATGCGTTTCTTCTCCGGCTCGACACCGCGCGCGAGCTGGAAGATCGGCTTCATCGTCGTGCCGCTGTGGTAGACGAACTGCTGGAGATGTTGCTGGTACGCCTCCATGTCCTCGATCGGACGTTCGGCGACGCCCGAATCCATCGCGGCCTTCGCCACCGCCGGCGCGACCTTGACGATCAGACGCGGATCGAACGGCTTCGGAATCAGGTATTCCGGCCCGAACGACAGGTCCTCGATGCCGTACGCCGTCGCAACGATATCGCTCTGCTCCTGGCGTGCGAGTTCGGCGATTGCGTTGACCGCGGCGATTTCCATTTCGCGGGTCACCGTGGTCGCGCCCGCGTCGAGCGCGCCGCGGAACAGGAACGGGAACACGAGAACGTTGTTCACCTGGTTCGGGTAGTCGGTGCGGCCCGTGCACAGCACAGCGTCCGGACGCACTTCGAGCGCCAGTTCCGGCAGGATTTCCGGCGTCGGATTCGCGAGCGCGAGAATCAGCGGCTTCCCGGCCATCTGCTTGACCATGTCCTGCTTGAGCACGCCGCCGGCCGACAGGCCGAGGAAGACGTCCGCGCCGTCGATCACTTCGGCGAGCGTGCGCGCCTCGGTTTCACGCGCAAAGCGCTCCTTGTCCGGGTCCATGAGCTCGGTGCGGCCCTTGTAGACGACCCCCGCGAGGTCGGTCACCGTGATGTTTTCGAGCGGCAGGCCGAGGTCGACGAGCAGATCCAGGCAGGCGAGCGCCGCGGCGCCCGCGCCGGAGGCAACCAGCCGAACCTTCTTGATGTCCTTGCCGACCACCTTCAGGCCGTTGGTGACCGCCGCCGCGACGACGATCGCGGTGCCATGCTGGTCGTCGTGGAAGACCGGAATCTTCATGCGCTTGCGGCATTCGCGCTCGACGATGAAGCAGTCCGGCGCCTTGATGTCCTCGAGGTTGATACCGCCGAACGTCGGCTCGAGCGCGGCGATCACCTCGACGAGCTTGTGCGGATCGTTCTCGTTGATTTCGATATCGAACACGTCGATGCCGGCGAACTTCTTGAACAGCACCGCCTTGCCTTCCATCACCGGCTTCGACGCGAGCGGCCCGATGTTGCCGAGACCGAGCACCGCCGTGCCGTTCGTCACGACGCCGACCAGGTTGCTGCGCGCGGTGAAGCGCGCCGCGTTCAGCGGGTTTTCAACGATTTCCTCGCACGCGAACGCGACGCCCGGCGAATACGCCAGCGAGAGGTCGCGCTGGTTGATCATCTGCTTGGTCGGGGCGATCGCGATCTTCCCGGGAGTCGGGAACTCGTGGTAGTCGAGAGCGGCTTCGCGGAGTTTGGTATTGACGGGATTCGACATAAGGCGGGCTTCGAAGTGCAGATTAGAATAGATGTTCGACGGCATTGTAGCCCCAATTGCCTACGCAATTCCTTCAATACGGGTACAACAGCCGCGACTGAAACAGCGTGAAAAGCCGATGCGGCTTGATCTGCCCGCCTGATGCAACGAGGGAGCTGAGGCAAAAAACAGGCGGTGCCCTGGGGCTCCGTGACGCGGAACGCAGGCCGATGCGCAGCAGCCGCGCAGCGCTCGTTCTTAAGCACACATCATCGGAATCCACTGCCAAGAGTTGCAATCAGGCCGACATTCTCACCGTTCTCCACTCATCTTCTGCCATCATGCTTTCCGAGTTTTCGCTGATCGACCGTTTCTTCGCCCGCCGCGCCGCCGCAGCGCGACCATCGGGTACCGCAGGCGAGACGCTCGGCATCGGCGACGATTGCGCGCTGCTCGCGCCACATGCCGGCGAGATGCTCGCCATTTCGACGGACATGCTGGTGGAAGGCCGCCATTTCTTCGCCGATGTCGACCCCGAAGCGCTCGGGCACAAGGCGCTCGCGGTCAATCTGTCGGACCTCGCCGCGATGGGCGCGCAGCCGCAGGCGTTCACACTGGCCTTCTCGCTGCCGAAAGCCGACGAAGCATGGCTTTCCGGGTTCAGCGAAGGCCTGTTCTCTCTGGCCGAGCGTTATGGCTGCGAGTTGATCGGCGGCGATACGACGGGCGGTCCGCTCAATCTTTGCATTACGGTGTTCGGCAGCGTGCCGCCGCAATCAGCGCTGCGCCGCGACGCCGCCAGGCCCGGCGACGACATCTGGATTTCCGGCACGCTCGGCGACGCGCGCGCCGGACTCGGCGTACGGCGCGGCGAGTGGACGGCCCATGCCGGCGACACCGCGACGTTTCGCCGCGCCCTCGAACGCCCGGAACCGCGCATTGCGCTGGGCCTTGCGCTGCGCGGCATCGCGCATGCAGCGCTCGACCTGTCGGACGGGCTCGCGGGCGACCTGCTGCACATCCTCGAACGCTCGTCGATGCGCGCGACCGTCAACGCCGACGCGGTGCCGCGCTCAGCCGCGCTGCGCCGCCTCGCGCCCGAGGTCCAGCAGCGTTGCACGCTCGCGGGCGGCGACGATTACGAGCTCTGCTTCACCGCGCCCGCCGTCGCGCGTGCCGCGGTCGAAGCCGCTGCGCAGAAGGCGGCCGTGCCGGTCACCCGCATCGGTACAATAAGCGCTCTCGAGGCGGCCAACGACCGCCCGGCCATCGCGTGGCGCAATGCCGCCGGCGAGCCGCTCACTCTGACGTTGCAAGGTTTCGACCACTTCCATGCAGAATGACCACCCGCTCGGCCCCGCCGACGATCTCCCCGGCAGCCAGCCGCCCAACGCGTCCGGACCGCGTACGCCCGGACAGCAGCCACGCCGCGCCACTGCGCGCTTCATGCTGTCTCATCCGTTGCATTTCCTGTCGCTCGGTTTCGGCAGCGGGCTGTCGCCGGTCGCGCCGGGTACGTTCGGCACACTGTTCGCGTGGGCTTCGTTCGCGGTCCTGAGCCGCTATCTGACCGTGATCGAGTGGGGCGTGCTGATCGTCGCGGGCTTTATCGGCGGAATCGCGATCTGCGGCTTTACCGCGAGGCGGCTCGGCATCGAGGACCCGTCAGCGGTCGTGTGGGACGAAATCGTCGCGTTCTGGCTCGTGCTGCTGATGGTCACGCCCGCCACGCTGAGCGGCCAGGTGTGGGCGTTCATCGTCTTCCGCTTCTTCGACATGGTGAAGCCGCCGCCCATCGGCTATTTCGACCGCCGTCTGAAAGGTGGCTTTGGCATCATGTTCGACGACCTGATCGCCGCATTTTTTACCTTGCTCGTGATCGCGCTGTGGCGCATGTCGGTTTGAGCGCTGCTGGATCACTCTGCTTGCGCGGCATTTGACGGCTGCTTGAGTGTTTGCCTGAGCGTTTGCCTGAGCGCTGTTTCAGCGCTCTGTTTGACCGCCGCCCGGCCTTCGCCCTTTGCCGCGCTTCACCGCCGGCGCCGTTTTTCCGGATTGACGCCATGCCTACCGATTCCGTCGTTCATCAGCTTGCGATCCGCGTGAGCAACCGTCTGCGCGACGAGCGCCTGATGCTCGTCACCGCCGAATCCTGCACGGGCGGCATGGTGGCGACTGCGATTACCGACATTTCCGGCAGCAGCGGCTGGTTCGAGCGCGGCTTCGTCACGTATTCGAATCAGGCGAAAAGCGAAATGATCGGCGTGCCGGCCGACCTGATCGAAAAGCACGGCGCGGTCAGCGAACCGGTCGCCCGCGCGATGGCCGAAGGCGCGCTGCGCAACAGCCGCGCGCAGGTGTCGCTGTCGATTACCGGCGTCGCGGGGCCTGGCGGCGGCACCGAAACCAAACCGGTCGGCATGGTCTCGTTCGGCTGGAGCAACCGGCTGCATACCTCAGTGGAAACGAAGATTTTCAAGGGCGATCGCGAGCAGATCCGCGTGCAGGCCGCCGCGCATGCGTTGCGCGGTGTGCTCGCGCTGCTCGACGAGCGCGAGCACTGAGCCTCACGTGAACGGCCGAACGGTGGACCCATGAACAACTCGCGCGCAGTCACGGACGAACTGATCCGCCGCCTCGATCTGAAGCCGCATCCCGAAGGCGGATTCTTCGCGGAGACGTACCGCTCGGCCGCGCGCGTATTGCGCGACGGCGAGCCGGCCAAGCCGGACGGCCAGCGCGCGGCGTCGACCGCGATTTACTACCTGCTATGCGACGGCGCGCATTCGGCATGGCATCGGATCCGCTCCGACGAGGTCTGGCATTTCTATGCGGGCGAGCCGCTGAACGTTCACGTGCTCGACGGCAACGGCGCACTCATCACGCATCGGCTCGGCAATCCGCTCACGCAGCCCGATACGGTGTTTCAGGCCGTGGTGCCGGCCGGCTTGTGGTTCGCGGCGGAGTGCGCCGATCCGGCGACGTTCGCGCTCGCGGGATGCACGGTCGCGCCGGGTTTCGAATTCAGTGAGTTCGAACTCGCGGATGTGGCCGTGCTGAAGGCGCAACATCCGCGGCATGCGGCGTTGATCGAGCGCCTGGCGCCGCCGCGTTGCTGAGGCTGAGGTAGCCCCTCCGGCTCACCGGAACGCGTTGATCCGGTCGCGCGTTTCCTTCGCGGCCTGCGCGGCTGCCGGCGCGAAATCGTCGCCCTTGCCCGCGTAGATGATCGCGCGCGACGAATTGATCAGCATGCCTGTGCCGTTCGCGGTCCGGCCCGCGGTCACGGTAGCCTGCACGTCGCCGCCTTGCGCGCCGATGCCGGGAATCAGCAGCGGCATGTCGCCGACGATCCCGCGCACCACTTCAATCTCCTTCGGAAATGTCGCGCCGACCACGAGCCCGAGCTGGCCGCTCGCATTCCATTTCTGCGCCGCGAGCTGCGCGACGACCTGGTAGAGCGGCCGGCCGCCCGTCTCGAGGAATTGCAGATCGGAGCCGCCTGCGTTCGAGGTGCGGCACAACACGATCACGCCCTTGCCTTCGTGCTCGAGATACGGCTCGATCGAGTCGAAGCCCATGTACGGATTGACCGTCACCGCGTCCGCCTTGTAGCGCTCGAACGCCTCGCGCGCGTACTGCTCGGCGGTGCTGCCGATGTCGCCGCGCTTCGCGTCGAGAATCACCGGCAGGCCCGGATGGTTCGCGTGAATGTGGGCGATGAGCTGCTCGAGCTGGTCTTCCGCGCGATGCGCGGCAAAGTAGGCGATCTGCGGCTTGAACGACGACGCGTACGGCGCGGTCGCATCGACGATCGTGCGGCAGAACTCGAAGATCGCATCGGAGCGGCCCGCGAGCGCGCCGGGGAATTTGCCGGGCTCGGGATCGAGGCCAACGCACAGCAGCGAATTCGTGCGCTGCCAGGCGTCGTTGAGTGTCTGGATGAAATTGGACATAGGAAGTCTCGCGGCGAGCCGGTAATCGGAAGAGGCGCGTATTTTACCTGCGTATGCACCCGCCACATCCTGTCACTGCCGCCGCGCCCCACGCCCGCCCGGCATCGACCGCAGCCCCATCCGCTCGACGGTAAAGCGGAACGTGCGCGTCAAACGCTCGCCGCGCTTGAGCAGGGTCATGCCGTTTTCGCTCGCGCCGCCCGCGAGGTTCATCGCGTTGATCGGATGATCGACCGGCTCGAAACAGAAGAAATCTTCGCCGGGCGGCGTGTACAGCACGTAGTAGTCCGTGTCGGCCGCGATGTTCAGCGACAGCCGGCGCTTCGGCCACACCACGGCCGCCTGGCCGCTCCAGCCGGTAAACGCGTGATTGACGATCGTCTCCGGCAGCGGATACGCGACGCCGAACTGCCACGCGGGCGGCGCCGGCACGTGGCGCACTGGCAACCAGTCGTCACCCGAGAGCCACAGGCCGCCCGCCGCCGCCGACAGTTCGGTATCCGCGTCGCGCACGAAGAACGGGTGCACGCCGAGCCCGAACGGCAGCGTCTCGCGCCCGGCGTTTTCGATTTCGAGCGCGACGACGAGTGTCGGGCCGTCGAGCGTGTAGGTTTGCGTCGCGCGATACGCGTACGGCTTGCCGTCGCAGCGATCGAGCGAAAGACGCGCATGCTCGCGATCCGCTTCGACGACCTGCCATTGCGCGAGCCAGCCGTCGCCGTGAATCGGCAGCGGCTCGTCGGCGCGGTTGCGCGGCACTTCGACGCGCCGCCCCGCCACGCTGAACTGCCCGCCGCCGATCCGGTTCGAATACGGCAGCAGCGGATAGCAGGCGAGCTGGTTCGGCTGCGTGTCGGCGCCGACGTGGCGGCAGCGCCGGAAGATCGGCGTGAGCGCGCCGTCGTTGCGCCAGTCGAAGCGGGTCACGCCGCCGCCGAGCGTCGGCGCGACGTCGAGCCGCAACTGCGCGTTGGTGAGCGTGATGCAGGCGAAATCGCCGGCGCTGCCTTCGCCGAGCGCCACCGCCGACGTGCTGGGGCCCGCCAGCACAGGGTTGGCCGCCGCGGCAAGTCGCGAGCGCCGGGTCTGGGACGTTTGGGATGAGGCTGAAACGAAATTCGCAACAGTCATGTCTGGCTCCATCGAGAGGCGTGGGACGTGGCCGTCAAGGCTGACGGGTGCTGCGTGCTTTTTTTCTTTTTCTGCTTCACCTTCACGATCGCGGCCCCGGCGCGCGGCCGGGAACGCGTCATTCTGTGTCAGACGGGGCGCCTTCGAACAGCGGCTCGGCCACCCCGCGCCGCGCGAGCGTCGCGACGAACACGCCGCCCGCGAACGTATCGGCCGCGAGCGCCGCCGCGTCGAGTTCGGCGCGCGCGCTCGTGATGTAGAGCGTGTCGAGCTGCGCGCCGCCGGCGGCGAGCCCTCTTGCGGGACCGCCGAGCGCAACACAGCTAGGCTGCGCGGTCGGCACCTCGACGCGCTCCGTTTCCATGCCGTCGCAACCGTAGCGCACCACGCGCGCGCCGCCCCACTGCGCGTTCCACAGGCCGCCGTCGCTGTCGACGCTCGAGCCGTCGGGCACGCCGCTCGCGTCGGTCAGGCGCGTGAACACGCGGTCGTTGACGATGCAGCCGTCCGCGCGATAGTCGCAGGCGCGGATTTCGCGCGTCGGCGAATCGCAGTAATACATCGTCGCGCCGTCGGGGCTGAACGCGATGCTGTTCGAGATCGCCGGCGCCGGCAGCGGCAGGCGTTCGAGCGACAGATCGCGATTGAGCCGGTAAAAGCCACCCACGCGCTGCAACATCCCGCTCTCGTCCTTGGTGCCGAACACGAAACGCCCCGCGCGATCGCAGCGGCCGTCGTTCACGCGCGTGTTCATGCCGGGCTCGACGTCGACGATACGTTGCGTGCCGCCCGTCTCCAGATCGAAGAACGCGAGATGCGAGGCGAGACCGAGCAGCAGGTAGCGCGGATTCGTGCACAGCGCGAACGTCGCGAGCCGCTCGGGCATGGGCCAGGAATCGCTGCGGCCGTCGGACGGATCATAGCGCCACAGGCGCGCGCCTTCGATATCGGTCCAGTAGAAGCGGCCGGTTCGCGCACACCAGGTCGCGCCTTCGCCAAGCTCGCACTTCGTGTCGAGCAGCAGCGTGGCCCGTTGCGTGCGTGCCTCGGCAGTCACGCCCAGCCTCCATCGACGACGATGTCCTGCGCGGTAATCATGCGGCTGTCGTCGGCGGCGAGGAAGAGCGCCATGCGCGCGAGGTCGGCCGGCATCAGCTCGGCGTCGATGCACTGCCCTTCCTTGATCTGCCGGCGGCCCGCGTCGTCGAGCCAGAGGCGCTTCTGCTTTTCCGTCATCACCCAGCCCGGCACGAGCGTGTTGACGCGGATGTCGAAGTGCCCGAGGTCGCGCGCGAGGCCGCGCGTCAAACCCTGCACCGCCGACTTCGACATCACGTAGACCGGATAGCCGCCGTTCTTGAGCATCCAGCTGATCGAGCCGAGGTTGATAATCGAGCCGCTCTTCGCGGCCTTCATGTCCTCCATCACGGCCTGCGCCGCGAAGAACTGGTGGCGGATATTCACGGCGATGCCCGCGTCGAACGACTCGCGTGTCACCTCGCCGATCTGGTGGCGCTTGTCGTTCGCCGCGTTGTTGACGAGCACCTGGATCGGCCCGAGCGCGGCCTTCACGTCGGCAATCGCTTTTTGCAGCGCGTCGACATCGGTCAGATCGCAGGTCAGGAACAGCGGCTTGTGCTTCGAATCGCCGAGCTGATCGGCGAGCGCTTCGCCGGCGCTCGCATCGATATCGAAGAACGCGACGCGCGCACCCTGCGCCGCGAAATGCTCGACGAACGAAGCACCGATGCCGGTCGCGCCGCCCGTGATCAACACCGTACGGTCGACGAGACTCGGATAGCGCGCGTACGCGGTATCCGCGAGGCGGGCGTTTGCATTGGCCGGAGACGACATCGTTCGATTCCTTTAAGAACTGGATGGTGAGAGCGGAGCGGGTCGCGCGACGAATCCGGTCAATCGCGCGAGCCGCGGTTCTTCAACTGGTCGAGCAGCACGGCGGCAAGCAGGATCGCGCCGCGCACGAGGTACTGGTAGAACGCGTCGATGTTGAGCAGGTTCATCACGTTCTCGACCGTGCCCATGATCAGCACGCCGATCACGACGCCGGAGATCGTCGCGCGGCCGCCGAGCAGCGACACACCGCCGAGCACGCACGCCGAGATCACGTTCAGCTCGAAGCCTTCCGCCGCATTCGGCTGACCCGAGGTGATGCGCGACGCGAGGATCACGCCGGCGAGCGCGGTCACCGCGCCCTGGATCAGGAAGATATAGACACGCGTGCGCTCCACGTTGATACCGGCGAGACGCGACGCTTCCGGATTGCCGCCGATCGCGAGCGTGTTGCGGCCGTACACGGTCTGGTTGAGCATCACGCCGAACACGATGAAGCAGAACAGCGTGACCCAGATCGGCAGCGACACGCCGAAGAACGTCAGTCCGCCGAGCGCGATAAACGTATCCGACGATACGCCGACCGCCTGCCCATGCGACACGATGAAACCGAGGCCGCGCACGATTTCCATCGTCGCGAGCGTCGTAATCAGCGCGTTGATGCGCAGATAGGCGATCACCGCGCCGTTGACGAAGCCGATCGCCGCACCCGCCGCGACCGCCGCGACGATCGCGATAAACGTGTTGCCGGTCGCGTTGAGCACCATCGCGCACAGCACGCCCGCGAACGCGACGGTCGAGCCGACCGAGAGGTCGAAGTCGCGCGAGGCGAGGCAGAACATCATCGTGCACGCGACCATGCCGATCTGCGAGATCGACAGCGCGAGGCCGAGCATGTTCTCAATCGAGAAGAAGTGGTCGACGGTCAGCGACATCGTGATGAACATCACGACGAAGATCACGATCAGGCTGTACTCGGTGATCTGCTGCCACCATTTCGTCTTGTCGCCCGTCTGCGGAATCAGCGCGTCGGCCGCGCTCTTGGCGGCCTCTTGCGCGAGGTTTTCTCTGGCTTGCATGTTCAATACTCCTCCCCGTTCCCCACGGGTTGCGGACTTGCGTCCAAATAAGGTTCAGGCCGCGTGCTGCGCGCCCGCGTTGGCGGCGTTTGCGCTGTCCGGCAGCGCGGTCGAGCTTTGCGGCAGCGCGAGACTCAGCACCGACTGTTCGGTCGCGTCCTTGCGCGCGAGTTCGCCGGAAATGCGGCCCTGGCGCATCACGACGATGCGGTCGGACACGCCGAGCACTTCGGGCAATTCGGACGAGATCATCACGATCGCGCAGCCACGTTCCGCGAGCTGATAGATCACGTTGTAGATTTCGTGCTTCGCGCCGACGTCGATGCCGCGCGTCGGTTCGTCGAGAATCACCACCTTCAGATTGGGCTCGGCGAGCCAGCGCGACAGAATCGCCTTCTGCTGGTTGCCACCCGACAGGAAGCGGATCTTCTGACGGCGGCTCGGCGTCTTGATCTTCAGGAGCTTGATGAAACGGTCGGCCGTTTCAGCTTCCTTCTTGCGGTCGAGGAACATGCCCGCGCGCAGATAGTGGCGGCGGCAGCTGATGTTGATGTTCTCCGAGACCGTCGCCATCGCGACGATGCCCTCTTCCTTGCGGTCTTCCGGGCACAGCACGATGCCGTGCCTGATCGCTTCGCCCGCGCTGCGCACCTTGATCGGCTTGCCGTCGAGCAACAGTTCGCCGCCCTTCTTGTGGTCGGCGCCGTACACGAGGTGCATCAGCTCGCTGCGGCCCGCGCCCACCAATCCGAAGAAGCCGACGATCTCGCCGCGCCGCACTTCGAAGCTCGCGGGCTGTGCGAGCGGATGGCCTTCGATCGCTTTCGCCGCGAAGCGCACTTCGCCGAGCGGCCGCGCCGAGTAGTTGTAGATGTCCGAAATTTCCCGACCGACCATTTCGCTCACGAGCGTATCGCGCGACACGCCTTCGAGCGTCGGATGCGAGGCGACCTTGCGGCCGTCGCGGAAGATCGTGCACGCGTCGCACAGCTCGTAGATCTCGTCCATGCGGTGCGAGATGTAGATCATCGCGCGGTTGTCGGCGCGCAGATCGCGCACGAGCTTGAACAGCACTTCTGTCTCGCGGTGCGAGAGCGAACTGGTCGGCTCGTCGAGCGCGATCACGCGCGCGTTGCGCAGCAGCGCCTTGCAGATTTCGACCATCTGCCGCTGTGCGATCGAGAGCTTGCGCAGTTTCGCGTTCGGGTCGAGCGCGACGCCCATCGCTTCGAGCCGCTCGCGCACGAAACGCTTCGCTTCGCGCTTGTTGACCCAGCCGAGCGAGTTCGGCAGTGCGCCGAGCAGCAGGTTTTCCGCGACCGTGAGGTCGGGCACGTATTGCAGTTCCTGGTGAATCACCGCGATGCCAGCGCCGATCGACGCCGCCGCGCTCGTGAAACGCACCTCGTTGCCGTCGATCATCACGCGGCCCGAATCGGGCTGGTACTCGCCGCCGAGTATCTTCAGCAGCGTCGATTTCCCCGCGCCGTTTTCGCCCATGAGGCCATGCACCTGGCCCGCGTAGACGTCGAAGGACACACCGTCGAGCGCACGCACGCCTGGAAAAACCTTGCCGATATTGTCAAAACGTAGCGTCGCTGACACTTCGCCTCCTGTGTCGACCGGAGTTAACGCTTTAGCGCTTACTCCGGTCCCATGCTCTGCGGTCGACCGGAGTTAGCGCTTTAGCTGTCGATCCGTAGTTGGCGCTTCAGCGCCTACTACGGTCCCATGCAGAGCACTTACTCCGGTCCCATGCTAGATACTTGCTTGCTTCATCTCACCGCAATCGACCCGCTTACTTCGACGCGAGGCCCATCTTCTCGCGCACTTCGCCGACGTTGTCACGCGTTGCCAGCATGCCGGTCGTCAGCGTGAGCATCGGCGGTTCCTTGCCTTGCGTGATCCAGTCGTACATCAGCGTCGAGGTTTCCTCGCCGTGGCGCTTCGGGCTGATGATGACCGTGCCGTAGAAGCCCGTCGGCTGCGGCTTCTTGAACTCGTTCAGAGCCGAATCCGAACCGCCGATGCCGATGCCGATCATGTTGTCGGCCTTGAAACCGCGGCCTTCCGCTGCGCGCACTGCGCCGAGCACGCCTTCGTCGTTCAGCGCGTAAGCAACCCAATGCTTGAACTGCGGGTTCTTCGTGAGCGCGATGTTGGCGGCGTTGAACGCGTTTTCCGTGTCGGTCTTCGCCTGCGGCGCGGCGATCACGTTCGCCTTCGGGAAGCCCGCGGCGACGAGCGCGTCGGTGGCGCCGGTGGTGCGGTCATGCGCGGTCGGCAGCTGCTCGTAGGTCACGTCGATCGCGCCGACGTCCTTCATGTCCCAGCCGCGCTTCTTGATTTCAGCCGCGATGCCGTCGCCGACCTGCTTGCCGATGTTGTACGCCGAAATGCCCATGTGCGGCACCGACTCGATCGGCTTGCCCGCGCCGTCGACGAGACGGTCGTCGACCGTCATCATCTTCAGGCCGTCGGCCTTCGCCTTCGCGACGATGCCCGGTCCGAGCTTGACGTCGGGCGTGCAGATCACGAAGCCCTGTGCCTTCTGCGCGGCGAGGTTATCGATCGCGCTCATCACCTTCTCGCCCGACGGCGCGCCGATCTTCACGAGCGTGAAGCCCTTCTCCTTGGCGGCGATCTCGGCGAACTTCCATTCGTCCTGGAACCACGGCTCTTCCGGTTGCTTCACGAGGAAGCCGATCTTGACCTGATCAGCGGCCTGCACGACCGGTGCGTTGAAGAGCACACCCGCCGCTGCCGCTGCCAGCGTGAGGAAAATTCTACGTTTCATGATGCGTGTCTCCTGACTAATTGATAACGAGAAGGTATTGGCCGCGTCTTCTTGTACCGGTCTGACACACGCGGCCAGCGCGTCGTCCGGTGTTCTGCCTGTGCTTCTGCCTGTGCCTCTTCACGCCTCCTCGCGCAGCGCGCTCCTGTGACTCCTGTGAGCGCGATCCTCACGAGGCAGGCAAATTCAATCGTGATACAGCGCCGAGCGCCCGCCATCCACGGTGATGCAACTCGCGTTGATGAACGGCGCTTCGTCCGACGCGAGGAACACCGCGGTCATCGCCACTTCCTCGGGCCGGCCGATGCGCTTCATCGGCTGCAGCGCGAGCGTCGCCTGCTTCGCGGCGGCGGGATCGGGCTGCTCGTTCCACCAGTCGTGCGTCAACTGCGTCTCGATGTAGCCCGGCGCGATCGCATTCACGCGCACGTTGCGCGGCGCGTATTCGATGCCGAGCGCGCGCGTGAGGCCAATCACGCCGTGCTTCGCGACCGGGTACGGAAAGCAGCCCGGAATGATCTTGAACGCGTGCGTCGACGCGATGTTCACGATGCTGCCCGCGCCGCGCTCGACCATGCCCGGCAGCACCGCGCGGCAACCGTTCCACACGCCGTCGAGATCGACCGCGAAGCAGCGCCGCCAGTCGGCGTCGCTCATCGTGAGCGGATCGCAGAACACGTTGATGCCCGCATTGTTGACGAGCACGTCGAGCGCGCCGAAAGCACGTTCGCCCTCGCTCACCGCATGCTGCACCGAGGCCGCCTGCGTGACGTCCGTCTGCACCGCGAGCACGCGCGCGCCCGCGCCGATTTGCGCCTCGATCTGTGCGGCCGTGCGCTGCGCGGCGTCGGGATCGAGTTCAGCCAGCACCACCGCCGCACCCTCGCGCGCGAACGCGAGCGCGATCGCCGCGCCGATGCCGCGCCCGGCACCGGTCACGAGAGCGGCTTTGCCAGCGAGCCGGTTCATTTCTTCGCGCCCGCGCGGGCGATCCGCAAACCGTTGATGAACGCCTTCGCGTGCGAGGCGGTCACGGCCGCGCTTTGCCCCGGCTTGTAGAGCGCCGAGCCGAGCCCGAAACCATTCGCACCCGCGCTCAGAAACGGCCCCATGTTGTCCGGCGTGATACCGCCGACCGGCACGAGCGGCACCTGCGCCGCAATCACCGCGCGCCATGCCTTGACGACCTGGCAGCCGAGCTGTTCGGCGGGGAACATCTTCAGCACGTCCGCGCCGTTCTTGAGCGCGATGAATGCTTCGTTCGGCGTCGCGACGCCCGGCGCGCACGCAAGGCCCTGCGCCTTCGCGGCGCTGACGACCTCGGGGTCGCTATGCGGCATCACGATGAGTTCACCACCCGCCGCCTTCACATCGTCGACGAATACCGGATGCAGCACCGTGCCCGCGCCGACGATCGCGTCGGCCGGCAGCGCCTTGCGGATCGCGGCGATGCTGTCGAACGGCTGCGGCGAATTGAGCGGCACCTCGACGATGCGAAAGCCCGCCTCATACAGCGCCTGGCCGTGATCGGCCGCATCGGCGGGCGTCACGCCGCGCAGGATCGCGATCAGCGGACAGGCTTCGAACGCGGCGATCAGACCTGCGTGCGGCATGTACGGTGCGGGCAGATTGATGTGAGGTTGCATGTCGGTTCCTTGTTTCGTGAGCGGTCTTGCCGCCGGCCGGCCGGTTAGCCGGCGCTCCGTGCGCGGGCGGACGGATTGACGAGCCCCGCCTCGGCGGCGACGCGCCACAGGCCGCGCTCGGTCGCGTGCTTGACTAGCTGTGCCTGCAGGCAGCCGAATTGCGCGAGCGCGAGGCGGTAGCGCTCGCATAGCGCTTCGTTGCCGATCAGGCGCGGGCTCTGGTGCGCGAGCGAACTCTGCTGCAGCACGAGCACCGCTTCGAGACCGGCCAGCTCGTGCCCGATCAGCAGGCCCGACAGATAGTCGGGCTGCGCTTCGCCCGGCAGCTCGCCGGTGAGACCGAGCGTGCGGGTGCTGAACACCGTCGCGAGCATGCCCGCCTGGCCCTTCTCTCGAGCGACGTTCACACCGCGCAGGAATGCTTCGGTATCCGGACGATCGGGCGTGGTCATCGTGCGGCCGAGGATCGTATGCTCGCGCAGCGCGGCGAACACCTCGCCGGTCATGAACGTATGAAAACGCTCGATACGCCCCGCCTGCACGACCGCCCATTTCGCATGCGTGCCCGGCAGGCCGATCAACGAGCACGTGCTGCTTGCGGCATGGGCGGCGTCGTTCGCGGCGTCATGTGCGGCGTCCGCGTCCTCGCTGAGCGCGCCGACAATCTGCGTCTCCTCGCCGCGCATCACGTTGGGCAGCTCGCCGCGTTGCAGCACGCCGGGCACGATATGCAGCGTCGCGCCGTTGGCCGCCGTCACACGGACGATGCCGGCCACGAGCGCGTCGGCATTCGCGGGCGTTTCGACATACGGCGCTTCGAGCCAGCCCTGCGCGCTGCCGACCATGCCCGCCGCGATCACCGGCACGCCATGCGCGCGTTCGAGCCACGCGCCGCAGACGTCGTCGAATACGGCGTCGAAGCCGCCCTCGGCGGCGCTGCGCGGCAGGTTCATGATGCCGGCCGCCGACGCGCGCGTCGCCAGCACGCGGCCGTGCCCGTCGAACAGATACGCGCGCAGCGACGTCGTGCCCCAGTCGAGCGCGATCAGCGCGGCACGCGCGAAATCGACACCCGCATCGATGCCGTCGTCGACGGCTGATTCGTGGTTCGCCACGGTGGCGATGCCCGCCTGTTTCATCGCTTGATCCTGCGGGCTGCCGGTTGCGGAGCGCGCCAACCGAGTTCCTCCGAGATCGCGCGCGCCTCGCGCTGCACGACCGGAATCAGTTCGTCCATGCGTTCGAGCGGCATGTACGGAATCGTGCTCGCCACCGAGAGCGCCGCGACGATCGCGCCCGACGCATCGCGCACCGGCGCCGCGACGCAACGGATCGCCGCTTCGTTTTCCTCGAGGTCGAAGGTGTAGCCGCCGGCCGCGTAGTTCGTCATGCGCTGCATGAAGGTCGGCGCGTCGGGGCGGTTGTCCGGCTTGAAGCTCACGCCCGCGAGCGCGCGGCGCGAGGCGTCGAAGAGCGACTGCCACGCGTCCGGCGCGAGGTCGAGCATCATCGCCTTGCCGATGCCGGTCGACGCGAGCGGCATGCGGTGGCCGACGCGCGAGCGCATTTCGAGGCCGCGCGTGCCGGGAATCTTGTCGATGTACAGCACGTCGTCGCCATCGCGCACGCCGAGGTGGATCGTGTCGAGCGTCTGCTCGGCCAGCGACTCCAGATGCGGGCGCGCCACCGCGGTGAGCGGCATCTGTTCGAGCGCGATCGTGCCGAGTTCGATCAGCTTCGGCCCGAGCAGATAGCCGCCCTGCACCTGACGCAGATAGCGCGCCTGCACGAGGCTGCTCACGAGCCGGTGCGTGGTGCTGCGGGTCGTGCCGAGCGCGGCGCCGAAGCTGCGCAGATCGCGCACGCCGGCGGCGGCCGCTTCGAGAATCGCGAGGCCGCGCAGGAGCGTCTGCGTGCCCGCCTGCTGCGGCGTGATCTCCAGCAGCGTGACGGGCAGCCCGAGTCCGTCGGCGGCGCCGGGCCGCGTGACAGGGCGCGACGCTCTTGCGGCGGAAGGGGCGCTCGCGGCGGCACTGGCGGTGACGGCCGGGGTCTGACGCGGCGCGGAGCCCGGTGCGCTGTTCGGCGTCTGTACGGCCTCGGCCGCGCTGACGGCGTGAGTAGGCATCGCTTTGTTCATGGCGATTCGCTTTCGGATGATTTTTTGCGCTTAGCGCGCGGGGCCGGAGAGAAGCCCGGCAATGCGTGCGGCGGGGATGCTTGCGGCGCCGCGCTCGCGCGGGTGCTGTCTTTGGCTGCCAGACATGGTGGGTGTCGTCTCCGGTTTTTTTGCTGCCGCTATCGGCTGGGTCGGAGCGCCTGGCGCTCCGATTTGCGATGCGTGTTGGCTTGGATTGTAGGGCGACTTTCGAGAATCACCAATATGTGAATGTTGAGTCCATATAATGAGATTTTAGTTGCCGATTGGCTGTTTAGTTGCGGCTGGCAGGTACGGTTCCGGGCGCATTCCGGACGTAAAAAAACCCGCGCGAGGCGGGCTTGAGAACGTGGAAAACGTGGAAAACGCGGCTTATCCGGCGCTCAGGCGTGAGCACCGCACGCGCGTTCAATCGGGCAATTCGGCCGCGCCCATGCGTCGCGCGATCACACGCGAGCGTTGCGCGAGATATGCGGAATTACGGTGTTCGTCGAAATATTTGGGGCGCGGCAGCATCACCGCGAGACGCGCGGATTGCGCGGCGGTCAGCTTGCTCGCGGGAGTTTTGTAGTAGTACTGCGCGGCCGCCTCGGCGCCATACACGCCATTGCCCCATTCGACCGAGTTCAGATAGATCTCGAAGATGCGCTGCTTGTCCATCAGCGTTTCGAGCATCCACGTGATGATCAGCTCCTGACCTTTGCGGATGTAGCTTTTCTCGCGCGACAGAAACAGATTGCGCGCGAGCTGCTGCGTGATCGTCGAGCCGCCGCGCACGATCTTGCCGCGCGCCTTGTTGCGCTCCCACGCCTGCAGGATCGCGTCGGTTTCGTAGCCGTTGTTGTTGACGAAATTCGCGTCTTCGGACGCGATGATCGCGCGCTTGAGATTGTGGGAAATCTGGTCGTACGGCACCCACGTGCGCTGCACCGACAGATCCGGCCGATCCTGCGACAGACGCCATGCGTCCGAGCGCATGAACGCCGTCGAGCGCGGATTGACGACGGTCCAGACCGCGATCTGCGTGAAGTAGAACGCCTGCGTGACGAGCCACGCGAGCGCCAGCACCGCGATCAGATAGAGCAGCCATTGCACCGGGCTGGGCCGGCCTCGCGAACCGCTTGCGCGCCGCGTCGCTGTCATCGTGCGTTCAGTCCTCGAATGGGTGAATGCCGCCGGGCGTCCACTGGATCCTCGATACCGTGATGCCGTTAAGCCGGCGACGGCGCCGTCAGCAGCGCGCGCAATTCGGCGAGC
Source organism: Paraburkholderia susongensis (assembly GCF_900177725.1). Classification (GTDB taxonomy): domain Bacteria; phylum Pseudomonadota; class Gammaproteobacteria; order Burkholderiales; family Burkholderiaceae; genus Paraburkholderia; species Paraburkholderia susongensis. Next base: position 194,478 of record NZ_FXAT01000009.1, read on the forward strand.
ACCGGCGCGCCGTCCGGGCGCACGCCGCGCCATACGTAAAACGATTCGGCCGCCTGCTCGACCAGCATGCCGAGGCCGTCCGCGCCGCGCGCGCCGAGCGTGCGCGCGTGCTCCATGAAGACCGTCGGATGCGCGCCGTACATCATGTCGTACGCGAGCGTGCCGTTGCCGAACGCGTGGTCGTCGCACTCGGGCAGCGACGCGTCGAGGCTGCCTGCGGTCGCGTTGACGATCACGTCGTACTGCCCCGCTTCGATTGCGCGCGCGCCGCCGCCCGTCAGACGGCATTGCGCGTCGCGCGCGGCCTGCGCGAACTGGCCGACGAGCGCCTCGGCTTTCGCCGCCGTGCGGTTGACGATCGTCAGCGTATGCGGCGCGCGATCGAGCATCGGCAGCACGACGCCGCGCGCGGCGCCGCCCGCGCCGAGCAGCAGGATGCGCGCGCCCTTCAGCGGCACGCCGAGATTCACCTCGATGTCGCGCACGAGGCCAAAGCCGTCCGTGTTGTCGCCGTAGATGCCGTTCGCGTCGACGCGCAGTGTGTTCACCGCGCCCGCTGCCGCCGCGCGCGGCGACAACGTGTTCGCGAACGCATGAGCCTCGAGCTTGAACGGCACGGTCACGTTCAGACCGCGTCCGCCCGCTTCGATGAACGCGCGCACGTGCGGCACGAATGCATCGACCGGTGCGAGCAGATGGCCGTAGTCGACCGGCTCGCCGGTTTGCGCGGCGAAGCGGCCGTGAATGAACGGCGATTTGCTGTGGCCGACCGGATTGCCGATGACCGCGTAACGGTCGCGCGCTTCGTTGCCGCTCATCGTCCCGGCTCCGTGATGTGTTGTTCGGCGTCGGCGGGATTGGCTGCGCTATCGTTGCCTTCGTCGCTGTTTCCGTCGTTGCGCTCGTCGCCCGTGCCGTTTTCCGTGGCGCTCTCGCCATCATCGAGATTGCCGTCGAGATCGGCCTCGGCTTGCGCCTCGGCTTCGCCCTCTGCGCTGTCGTCGGCTGCGTCGAGCAGTTCTTCGTCGCCCTCGTCCTCAGCTTCGTCGGCTTCGCCGCCGCTCGTCACGGTCGGCGCATCGAGCACGTGCAGGAGACGCACCGAGGCTTCGATCGTCAGCTCGTCGATCGACATCACTTCCATCTGCAAACGCGTGCCGCGCGCATGCACGCCGAGGCCGGGTACATGCAGCAGCAGCGGAATCTCCTCGAGACGGACGAGATCGCCCTTCACGACCGACGCCACCACCTGCTTGCGGTTCTCCTGCTTCAGCCAGCGCAGGCACCAGAAGTACTCCATGCGGCGCTGATAATCGGCATACGCGGTGTAGGTGTCGTCGAAACCCTGCACGACCGCGAACAGGTCGGCGTCTTTCGGCTTGAACGGCGCGGCGAGCTTCGCGGTCACGCCGTGCTGCACACAGGCGATCAACTGCCACTGGTTCACGAGGTCGACGTAGCGGCGCAACGGCGACGTGCTCCACGCATACTGCGTGACGCCGAGGCCTTCGTGCGGCGCGGCGTTGGTCTGCATGCGCGTGCGCTTCGGGCCGCTCGGCGCGCCGAACGCGCGCTGCGTGCGGTAGATGCCCGGCACGCCGTGATCGTGCAGGAACGCGCCCCAGGACGAGTTCGCGAGAATCGCGAGTTCGGCGACGATCGTGTCGAGCGGCGAGCCGCGCCGGCGCGGCGTGATCGTGATGTGCTCGCCGTCCACGTAGAAATTGAAGTCGGTATTGCGCTGCACTTCGCGGCGCAGACCGTAGCCGGCGCGCGCGGTCTGCCGCTTTTCGAACAGCGCCTGGGCGAACGGCCACAGCACCGCGATGTCGTCCTTGTGCGGATAATCGCCCGTGCCTTCGGCGAGCGCCTGCTCGGTGACGATCTCGTCGAGCGTGTTGTGGCGCAGGTTGCTCTTCACGAACACGCGCTCGGCGCGCGTTTCGCTCGCGACGATCTCCTGCGTCTCGCGATTGACGATCACGTACAGCGACAGCGCCGGGCGATAGCCGCCCTCCGCGAGCGTGAACGTCTCGACGACGCTGTCGGGCAGCATCGTGATCTTGTCGCCCGGCATGTAGACGGTCGAAAGCCGCGTGCGCGCAATCGCGTCGGCCTCGTCGCCGCGCTGGATGCCGAGCGCCGGCGCGGCGATGTGCACGCCGATACGCACGCGGCCGTCGGCCAGATGCTCGACGGAGAACGCGTCGTCGATTTCGGTCGTCGTGATGTCGTCGATCGAGAACGCTTCGCCGTCGGCCTGCGGCAGATCGTCGGGCACGATCGCGGCGGCGACCGGCGGAAAGCCGGTGCCGTGCGGGAAAAATTCGGAGAGGAATTTCGCTTCATGCAGCGCGCGCGGCGAGGCGATTGCGCCGCATTCGAGCATCAGCCGCGCCTGCGAAATGCCGCGCGCCGCCGCGGCGCCCTCGAGCGCCTTGTATTCGATCGTGTTCTTGTCGGGCTTCGTGAGCAGCGCGAGCGCCTTGCTGCCCGTGAATGCGTCAGGCAGACGGCCTTCCTTCAGCTCCTCCTCGTACTGCGCCTGCACGAGCGCCTGCTGACGCTTGCGCTCGAGGCCCGCGAGCGCCATCTTCAGTTGCTCTTGCGGCGCGCGCTGATACATGCCGCGGCCCTTGCGGCGGAAATACACCGGCGAGCCGTGCATGCGCAGCACGAGCGCCGCGCGCTCGGCCGCGCCGAAGTGCTCGCCGAAGTACTCTGCGCCCAGCGTCGCGAACGGGAATTCGTCGTCAGGCGCGCATTCCCACAGGAAGTCGAGGTCGATCTCCTGCGCGAGCGCGTCGGCCTGCCCCATCAATTCGGCCGCGCCGGGCTTGTCGAATTCGATCAGCACGTCCTTTGCGCGCACCTTCGCGCGCCGCCCGCCCGGCAACTCGACCTGAAACGCGTCGCCCTGGCGCGACAGCACGCTGCCGGCCTTGAAACTGCCCGATTCCTCGAAGAAAACGTTCACTCAATACTCTCGTTCTGACTTGCATCTGCCGGCGCGCCCGATCCTGTTCAGCGATCGATCACTGCGTGCGCGGCACGACAACATGTTCGTGGTAATGGTCCGCGGCGCGATACGCGCCGGCGGGTTAGTCCTGTTCTGCGTCGCAAAACGCCAGCACATCGTCGGCGTAGCGTGCGAACTCGCTGATCGCATGGTCGCTGCCTTCGATCAGCGTAGTGCGCGCGCCCGGATAGTGCGCGAGCATTTCGCGGTAGTCGAGCACTTCGTCGCCGGTGGCCGCCATCAAATAATAGCGTTCGGGCCGCGTGATCGACGCGACGCCGAGCGCGCGCAGCTCATCCAGATGATGCGGCTCGACGACGATGCTGCCGCCGCCATGCCACAACGGCTGCTCGCCGAGATAGCCGCTCAGATCGCGCTGCGGCACGACCGCCGGGTTCAGCAGCACGGCCGGCCAGCCGTGCTGCTCGGCGAGATACGTGGCGAAATAGCCGCCGAGCGAGCTGCCGATCACCGTCACGCGCTTTGCGCCGCCCTTCGCGCGCGCCTCGGCCACCAGCGACTCGGCAAGCGCAACCGTCTCGAACGGCGACACCGGCAGCATCGGGCAACACCATTCGTCGGCGCGGTCCAGTTCGGCGAGACGCGCCGCGAGCACGCGCGCCTTGAACGAATTCGGCGACGAACGGAAACCGTGCAGATAGAGAATCACGACGCACCTCGCGTCGAAAGCGCGTCGAGCAGCTTCTGATGCACGCCGCCGAAGCCGCCGTTGCTCATCACGAGAATCTGGTCGCCGGGGCGCGCGGCGTGAACCACCGCTTTGACGAGCGCGTCGAGATGGTCGAACGCCTGCGCCTTGCCGCCGAGCGGCGCGAGCGCCTCGCCGAGGTTCCAGCCGAGCGCGTCGCGCCCGCCCGGCGCGCCGTAGCCGAACACCAGATCGGCGTCGGCGAGACTTGCGGGCAGTTGCGCCTTCATCACGCCGAGCTTCATCGTGTTCGAGCGCGGCTCGAGCACCGCGAGAATCCGCGTGTTGTCACGGCCGACGCGCGCGCGCAGCCCGGCGACGGTCGTCTCGATGGCAGTTGGGTGGTGCGCGAAGTCGTCGTACACGGTCACGCCGTCGACGCTGCCGCGCACTTCCATGCGGCGCTTCACGTTGCGAAAGCCCGACAGCGACTTCGCGGCCTGCGCGGGCGGCACACCGACGTGGCGTGCGGCGGCGATCGCGGCCAGCGCGTTCATGCGGTTGTGCTCGCCCTGCACCTGCCAGTCCACGAGCCCGGCACGCTCGCCGTTGTGATACACCGCGAAGCGTTCGTCGACGGGCACGCCGGCTTCAGCGGGCTGCACTTCCCAGCCGCCCTGCACGCCGAAGCGCTCGACCTCGCTCCAGCAGCCGCGCGTGAGTACGCGCTCGAGCGCGTCTTCGCGGCCGTTCGTGACGACGCGGCCAAGGCTCGGCACCGTGCGGATCAGGTGATGGAACTGCGTTTCGATCGCGGCGAGATCGGGGAAGATGTCGGCGTGATCGAATTCGAGATTGTTCAGCACCGCCGTTTTCGGGCGGTAATGGACGAACTTCGAGCGCTTGTCGAAGAACGCGGTGTCGTACTCGTCGGCTTCGATCACGAAGAAGCTCGAATCGGTGAGCCGCGCCGATACGCCGAAATTGAGCGGCACGCCGCCGATCAGGAAGCCCGGGTTCAGGCCCGCGTCTTCGAGCAGCCAGGTCAGCATCGAGCTGGTCGTGGTCTTGCCGTGCGTGCCCGCCACCGCGAGCACCCACTTGCCGTTCAGCACGTGCTCGCCGAGCCATTGCGGACCGGACACGTACGGCAGGCCGCGGTCGAGAATCGCCTCCATCAGCGGGTTGCCGCGCGAGACCACATTGCCGATCACGAACAGGTCCGCGTTCAGGCCGTTCAGCTGGTCCGCGTCGTAACCCTCGATCAGACGGATGCCTTGCGCCTCGAGCTGCGTGCTCATCGGCGGATAGACGCCGGCGTCGCAGCCGGTCACCGTGTGGCCCGCGCCGCGCGCGAGCACCGCGAGACCGCCCATGAAGGTGCCGCAGATGCCGAGGATGTGGATGTGCATAAGCCTGTCGTGCCGCGCGGGCGTTTTTTGCGAGAAGTGGGAGTGCCGCAGGACGGCCGGAACGACCGTCTGCAAAGGACGCCCATTGTAACCGACGCGGCTCGCGCGACCGCGCCGCCAACCTCTATCTAGTATCATGGACGGATGGTTCGCAAATCACATTTCGATCCGCAGCGCGTGCGCGAGGAAATCGCCATCGCGGCTGCGCGCATGATTGCCGAGGACGGTCTGGACTACGCCACCGCGAAGCGCAAAGCGGCCCGGCAGGTCGTCGGCGAGACTCGTGTTGCCGGTGAATGGCTGCCGGACAACGATCAGATAGAAGAAGAAATCCGTGAATATCAATTGCTCTTTCAGGGCGACAGCCAGCCGGCGCTGCTGCGGCGGCTGCGCGTGATCGCGGTCGACTGGATGGAGCGGCTCGCGCCGTTCAATCCGTATCTGACCGGCGCCGTGCTCGGCGGCACGGCCGGCGAGCATTCGGACGTGCATCTGCAGGTGTTCTGCGACAACCCGAAGGAAGTCGCGATCTATCTGCTGAATGCGAACATCCAGTACGACGTATCGGAAACGCGGCACTTCGCGGGCCGCGGCTACGTGGAGACGCTGAGCTTCCTCTGGCGTCCCGCCGACGAACCACGCGAGGCGGAGCCGGTCGGCATTCACCTCGCGCTGTACGAAACCGACGACCTGCGCGGCGCGGTGCGCGCCGACGCGCGCGGCCGCACGGCGCGAGCCAATCTGCAAACGGTGCAGGCGCTGCTCGACGGCGGCGAAATCACCTCCTTCACCAACTGAACTGAAACGAAGCAGAGCGACAATGAACACGAGACGGATTCTGGCGGGCGCGGTCGTCGCGCTGGCCGCCGCGGGCGGCGGGGTGCTGGCCAATCACTGGCTCGATCGCGACGCCGACGTCGCGTACGCGGCGCAGGGCGGAGCACAGGCCGGGGCACAAGCCGACGCACAGGCTGACTCGCACCAGAGCGCGGTCCAGCAACTGTGGGCCGCGCCGGTCACGAGCGTCGACGGCAAGCCGCAGTCGCTGAGCCTGCTCAAGGGGCATCCGATCGTCGTCAACTTCTGGGCGTCGTGGTGCGGGCCGTGCGTCGAGGAAATGCCCGCGCTTTCCAAGCTTCAGCGCGAGTATGAGAAGAAAGGAATCCAGTTCGTCGGACTGGGTGTCGATTCGGAAAAGAACATCCAGGCGTTCCTGCAGAAGGTCAAGGTCGCCTACCCGATCTACGTGACCGGCTTCGGCGGCGCCGATCTCGCGCGGGCGTTCGGCAACAACGCGGGCGGTTTGCCGTTTACCGTCGTGATCGACGCAAAAGGCAACATCCGGTCGACAAAATTGGGCCAGATCGACCCCGCCGCGCTCCGGCAAACGCTCGATACGCTGTAAATTCCGCTTTTCCTTTGCTGCTCCTTTTGGTGCCCGATTCCGCGCAGAACGAGCAAAAATGCGCGAGAATCCCGAGGATTTGAGTGAAGTTGGGTCTCCGGCACGGCGGCGAGCCGCGCCGGAGAGCGCTTCGTACGTGCGCGAAACTAGACAAGTTTCTCTAATCAGCGCTAAAGTGCGCCCAATTCCACGGAAATAGAAGCGACCATGACGCGACTGCTGGTACTGCACGGACCCAACCTCAATCTTCTCGGTACCCGGGAGCCTGAGGTCTACGGTCACGTGACCCTGCCGCAGATCGATCAGGCGCTCTCGGACCGCGCCGCGGATGCAGATGTCGAGCTTGCATCGTTCCAGAGCAATCATGAAGGCGCGCTGGTCGACCGCATCCAGTCCGCCCGGACCGAAAAGACCGATTTCATCCTGATCAATCCCGCCGCGTACACGCACACGAGCGTCGCGATTCGGGACGCACTGGCGGGGGTCGGCATCCCGTTCGTCGAGATTCATCTGTCGAACGTGCATCGCCGCGAACCGTTCCGGCATCACTCGTATTTCTCCGACCAGGCAGAGGGCGTGATTTGCGGCCTTGGCTGGAAGGGGTATCTGTACGCGCTCGAATTCGCGCTCGACCGGCTCAAGGCCGGCTCGTCGCGCGGCTGAATCCAAACACGTCCAATTTGAGCCGGCTACTGCACGATTGCACATGCCGGCACACTACGCATTGAAAGGGGCAACCTGATGGATCTACGTAAACTCAAAACTCTGATCGACCTCGTCTCGGAGTCCGGTATTTCCGAACTCGAAGTGACCGAGGGCGAAGGCAAGGTCCGCATCGTCAAGAATGCGCCGCCGGTTTACGTGCAACCGTCCGCTTCGTACGCGCCCCAGCAATTCGCACCGCAAGCACCGGCGGCCGGCTTCGACGCACCGGCCGCCAGCGCCCCGGCGGCCCCCGCCGTTGCCGCGCCGCAGGGCCACGTCGTGACCTCGCCGATGGTCGGCACCTTCTACCGCGCGCCGTCGCCGGGCGCCGATCCGTTCGTGCAGGTCGGCGACACGGTCAAGGAAGGCCAGACCATCTGCATCATCGAAGCGATGAAACTGCTCAACGAGATCGAGTCGGACAAGTCCGGCGTGGTCAAGGAAATCCTCGTCGAAAACGGCCAGGCGGTCGAGTACGGCCAACCGCTGTTCGTGGTCGGCTAACGCGGCACCTGAAGTTCGCCGCCCGCGCGCCGTTCATCCCGAGGCGCGCGACCGATCCTCTGCGGCAGCCGGTGTCGTGACCGACCCGGCGCCCATTGATGAGTCGAAAACCCGCTATGTTTGAAAAAATCCTCATTGCCAATCGTGGCGAGATCGCGCTTCGTGTCCAGCGCGCTTGCCGCGAACTCGGCGTCAAGACGGTCGTCGTCTATTCGGAAGCCGACAAGGAAGCCAAGTACGTGAAGCTCGCCGACGAGGCGGTCTGCATCGGCCCGGCGCCGTCGAATCTGAGCTATCTGAACATGCCCGCGCTCATCAGCGCGGCCGAAGTCACCGACGCCGAAGCGATCCACCCCGGCTACGGCTTCCTCTCGGAGAACGCCGACTTCGCCGAGCGCGTCGAGCAGTCCGGCTTCACCTTCATCGGCCCGCGTCCGGAAACGATCCGCATGATGGGCGACAAGGTCACGGCCAAGCAGACCATGATCAAGACCGGCGTGCCGTGCGTGCCGGGCTCGGAAGGCGCGTTGCCGGATGATCCGAAAGAGATCGTGAAGATTGCGCGCCAGATCGGCTATCCGGTCATCATCAAGGCGGCGGGCGGCGGCGGCGGACGCGGCATGCGTGTGGTCCACACGGAAGCGGCGCTCGTCAACGCGGTCAACATGACCCGCGAAGAAGCCGGCCGCGCGTTCGGCAATCCGCAGGTCTACATGGAGAAATTCCTCGAGAACCCGCGGCACATCGAAATCCAGGTGCTGGCCGACTCGTTCAGGAACGCGGTGTGGCTCGGCGAGCGCGACTGCTCGATGCAGCGCCGTCACCAGAAGGTGATCGAGGAAGCGCCGGCGCCCGGTATCGCGCGCCGCCTGATCGAGCGCATCGGCGATCGTTGCGCGGACGCCTGCAAGAAGATGGGCTACCTCGGCGCGGGCACGTTCGAATTCCTGTATGAAAACGGCGAGTTCTACTTCATCGAAATGAACACGCGCGTGCAGGTCGAGCATCCGGTGACCGAGCTGATTACCGGTGTCGACATCGTGCAGGAACAGATCCGCATCGCGGCCGGCGAAAAGCTCACGTTCCGCCAGCGCGACATCCAGTTCCGCGGCCATGCGATCGAATGCCGGATCAACGCCGAAGATCCGTTCAAGTTCACGCCGTCGCCGGGACGCCTGACGTCATGGCACATGCCGGGCGGCCCCGGCATCCGCGTCGATTCGCACGCGTACAACGGCTATTTCGTGCCGCCGAACTATGATTCGATGATCGGCAAGCTGATCGCCTACGGCGCGACGCGCGAACAGGCCATCATGCGGATGCGCATCGCGCTGTCGGAAATGGTGGTCGAAGGCATTCAGACCAACATCCCGCTGCACCGCGAGCTGATGCTCGACGCGAAGTTCGTCGAAGGCGGCACCAGCATTCACTACCTCGAAAACCGGCTGGCCGCGCGCCAGCAGGTCGCGGAAGAAGCGTAAGTCATGAGCTATCGGGAACTGGTCGCCGAACTGGCGCGCGAGCACGCGGAGGAATTCTCCGACGCGCTGCTCGAGCTGGGCGCGCTGTCCGTGTCGGTCGAAGACGCGGACGCCGACACGCCCGACGAGCAGCCGCTCTTCGGCGAGCCCGGTCTCACGCCGGACCGCACGGCGTGGCAACGCTCGCGCGTGATCGCGCTGCTCGCGCCGGAACACGAACCGGCGGTGCTGCTGACCGCCGCGGCGAACGAAATCGGGCTCGACACGGCGCCGTCGTTCAGTGTGCGCGAAGTCGAGGAGCAGGATTGGGTGCGGCTCACGCAGTCGCAGTTCGATCCGATCCAGATCGGCGAGCGCATCTGGGTCGTGCCGTCGTGGCACGATGCGCCCGATCCCGACGCGCTCGTGCTGGAACTGGACCCGGGTCTCGCGTTCGGCACCGGCAGCCACCCCACCACGCGCCTGTGCATGGAGTGGATAGAGCAGTCGGTCAAGGCCGGGCAGTCCGTGCTCGACTACGGCTGCGGCTCCGGCATTCTCGCGATTCTCGCGAAGAAGTGCGGCGCGAATCCGGTGATCGGCATCGACATCGATCCGCAGGCGGTCGAATCGGCACGCCACAACAGCGAGCGCAACCATGCCGAAGTCACCTACGGCTTGCCTGACGCATGTCCGGCCGGCGAATTCGACGTCGTGGTCGCCAATATCCTGTCCAATCCGCTGAAGCTGATGGCGTCGATGCTCGCGTCGAAGGTCAAGCCGGGCGGACGCATCGCACTGTCGGGCATTCTCGCGCGCCAGGCGGACGAAGTCGCGCAGGTGTACGCGCGCTGGATCGATATCGGCGTATGGCGCGAACATGAGGGTTGGGTGTGCCTTACGGGAACGCGCCGCGAAAGCCATTAGAATAAGGCGTATTGTCCAACCAACGGCCCTCGGGCTTTACGGCTCATATGCTCCTGGCGACGCGTTGCCCCTTCTGCGAAACCGTCTTTCGTCTGCAACCGGTGCAGCTTGCGCAGCGCCGCGGTCTCGTGCGCTGCGGACACTGTCAGGAAGTCTTCGACGCGTCGAGCAGCCTGTTCGACGTCACTGAAGGCGGCGATTTTTCCACCGCCAAACCTGTCGCCGCGGCAGCCGCGATCGAGGCGCTGTCGGGCGTGCGTCAGAAAAGCCCGGATTTCAGCGCCGAAGCGTCGGCCCCGTGGGTGTCCGCCTCCGAAAGCACACTCGACAACCGTCTGCGTCATCACGCCGACAGCATGCAGCTCTCGCCGCTGCCGCTCGGCAACGACGGCAACCCGCCGCCCACTCCCACGGCTGGTCACGCGACGGCTCACGCGAGCGAACCGGAGTTGCCCGCCGGCGGCTTCGCCGCGCCGATTCCCGCGGATCACGAACCGACGCTCGCTGACGCGCCGCTCGAACCGTTTGCTTACCCGCCTGACGAAGCGCTCCACGAAGCAACTGACAGACTCCCTGACGAAGCGCCTGCCGCGGCGCGTGTGCCGCCGCTGGCCGAGGAAGCGCCGCGCGTCTGGCACAGGACCGAGCGCCCGGAGCCGTCCGCGATGGATGAGCCGGCGCTGCGTGACCCGGCGAGTCTGCGAGGCATCCCCGATAACGAACCGTATTTCGGTGCGGCCGGTTCAGGCGCGGCTGGCTTCGGCAATGCGGCGGGCTTCGGTGCGGCCACAGGCGCGGGCAATTCGGGCGCGGGCGGTCCGGGCGGCCCACGCCCTCCCGAAGGCTTCGCGCCCGCCGCATCGAGCGGCGAGCCGTTTTCTGTTACCCCCGTCAACGATGGCGCCGACCCGTTCCCTGTCATGCGCGAGCCTCGTCCCGCCGAAGCGAGGCGGATCGGCTGGCTCGTGACCGGTGTGGTCGTCGCGGCGCTGCTCATCATTGCACTGCTTGCGCAACTCGCGTGGTGGCAGCGCGAAACCGTGATGGTCAACCTGCCGCGCTCGCGGATCGTCTACGCGAAAATCTGCGCGCAGCTCGGCTGCCAGGTGACGCCGCCGCACGACATCGAAGGGCTGCTCGTCGAGCCGTCCGATCTGCGGCAGATCGACGGCCCGCACAAGCTCGAGCTGAAGATGCCGCTGCACAACCGCCTGAACATACCGCTCGCCTACCCCGCTATCGAACTCACGCTGCTCGACGACCAGAACAACGTCGCCGTGCGGCGCGTGCTGTGGCCGCAGGATTACGTGCCGCCCGGCACTGTGATCGCGGCCGGCCTGCCCGCTCATGCGACGCAGACGATGATCGTGCATCTCGACACCGGCAATGCGGTCGCCTCCAATTTCCGCGTGCAGATTTTTTATCCGTAACGCACCCCCGCGCGTCCGCTCCCGGGCGGGCGCTTCACTGTCATTACTGACGCAATTTCGGAGCACAACATGAGTCAAGTCACGCTGGGTGGCAACCCGATCGAAGTAAGCGGCACGTTCCCGTCGGTGGGCCAGCAGGCCGCCGCGTTCTCGCTGGTCGGCAAGGACCTGAAGCCGCTGTCGCTCGCCGATTTCGCAGGCAAGCGCAAGGTGCTCAACATCGTCCCGAGCCTCGACACGCCGACCTGCGCGACGTCGACCCGCAAGTTCAACGAAGCGGCTGCGAAGCTCAGCAACACGGCCGTGATCGTCGTGTCGGGCGACCTGCCGTTCGCCGCTACGCGCTTCTGCACGACTGAAGGCATCGAGAACGTCGTGACGGCCTCGACATTCCGCGGCCATGAATTCGCACAGGCCTACGGCGTCGACGTGACGAGCGGCCCGCTGACCGGCCTGACGGCGCGCGCCGTCGTCGTGATCGACGAGCACGACAAGGTCGTGCATGCCGAGCTGGTCGGCGAAATCAAGAACGAGCCGAATTACGACGCAGCACTCGCCGCGCTGAAGTAAGCCGCGCGCGCACGAACCCCGGCGCCGCGCCTTCTCGCGCGGCGCTTTCGCAGCGTTGCACCTTTTTCCATCGCCTTTTTACAGGAACGCTCCCCTTGGCTACGCTCATCTGCGGCTCGCTCGCCTACGACAACATCATGACCTTCGAAGGGCGCTTCCGGGAGCACATCCTGCCGGAGCAGGTCCACATCCTGAACGTGAGCTTTCTCGTGCCGACCATGCGCCGCGAGTTCGGCGGCTGCGCGGGCAACATCGCCTACGCGCTGCATCTGCTCGGCGGCGACGCGCGCATCATGGGCGCGATCGGCGCGGTCGACGCGCAGCTCTACATGGACCGGCTCGCGCAGCTCGGCCTGTCGACGGAGAACGTGCTCGTCGTGCCCGACACCTACTCGGCGCAGGCGATGATCACGACCGACCTCGAGAACAACCAGATCACCGCATTCCATCCGGGCGCGATGATGCAGTCGCATTGCAACCGCGCCGACGAAGCGAAGGGGATCACGCTCGGCATCGTCGCGCCGGACGGCTACGACGGCATGGTTCAGCACTCGGAGCAACTGGCCGCCGAGGGCGTGCCGTTCATCTTCGATCCGGGCCAGGGTTTGCCGCTCTTCGACGGCGCGACGCTCCGGCGCATCATTGAACTTGCTACCTATGTTGCGGTCAACGATTACGAAGCCCAACTCGTGAGCAACAAGACCGGCTGGTCGATCGAAGAGATGGCCAGCAAGGTCGAAGCACTGATCATCACGCTCGGCGAAAAGGGCGCGCAGATCTATCATGGCGGCGGCATCGAAGAGATTCCGGCCGTCAAAGCCAAACAGGTGCTCGATCCGACCGGTTGCGGCGATGCATTTCGCGGCGGCTTGCTGTACGGTATCGAGAACGGTCTGGGCTGGGCCACCACGGGCCGTCTCGCCAGTCTGATGGGTGCATTGAAAATCGAGCAGCAGGGTCCGCAAAACTACTCGCCCAGCCGGGCGGAAATCAACGAGCGGTTCAAGCAGGCATTCGGATACGAGCTGTCCTGATACCGCGAGCTATGGGAGTTTGGGAATGGGAACAACAAGTCGCCTGGTCGTCGCCACCTTGATCGCCAGTTCGCTGGCCATGTCGGGGTGTGCGGTCAATAGTAGTTCTCCCGACGTTTTCACCGCGTCGCAGGCGCAGCGTGAACAGACGGTCCGCATGGGCACGGTGGATAGTGTGCGTGCTGTGAGAATCAGTTCGAACAACGGCCAGCCGAGCGGCGTCGGCGCACTCGGCGGCGCCGCGCTCGGCGCGCTCGCGGGCAGCGCGATCGGTGGCGGCCGCGGCTCGGTCGCCACGGGCATCGTCGGCGGCGTCGGCGGCGCGGTTGCCGGCAACGCAGTCGAAAACCGTGTCGCAATGCGCGACGGCGTCGAGATCACCGTGCGACTCGACAACGGCGACATGCGCGCGATCACGCAAACCTCGACCGGCGAAATCTTCCGCGCCGGCGACCGCGTGCGGCTGCTGTCGAGCGGCGGCGTCACGCGCGTCACGCACTAACACCGGGCTTCCCCTCTCGCGCGGCCGCGCGCCGCTCTACTCCCGCGCCGCCACGACGACCTCGCACGCATGCGCCCTCACGGGTCCATGCGTGTTTTTTCGTCCGCAGATTTTTCGTGCGTGCGCAGTTTCCTCGCGACCACAACCCGATCCGTTTCCCGCACACGTGGCCGCCGCCGTCGAACCACGAGGCAAAACGCCAGGCAAAAAAAATCCCGCCACCGGAAAACCGGTAACGGGAGATTGACCGGGTTCGCTCAAAACTCGAGCGCGACCCGGTCATTGGACACATCATGCGATGTGCCCGATTACATCGACTGCTTACGGACGGCTGCCCGTCGGGAACGGCCATGCCGCTGCCGGGTTCAGCGCGGTCTTCACCGTCGCCGCCGGTGCGCTCGAGACAGCAGGCGCAGAGGGAGCAGGCGCAGCCTTCTTGGCGACAGCCTTCTTCGCAGGAGCAGCCTTCTTCGCAGGCGCAGCGGCCTTCTTCGCGGCAGCCTTCTTGGCAGGTGCGGCTTTCTTGGCGGCAGCCTTTTTCGCAGGCGCAGCCTTCTTGGCAGCGGTCTTCTTCGCTGCAGCCTTCTTCGCCGGTGCTGCCTTCTTGGCCGCGGCCTTCTTCGCCGGTGCCGCCTTCTTCGCTGCAACCTTCTTCGCTGCGACCTTCTTCACCGCAACTTTCTTCGCTGCAGCCTTCTTGGCGGGCGCCTTTTTCGCCGCGACCTTCTTCACCGCGACTTTCTTCGCTGCAGCCTTCTTGGCCGGCGCTGCCTTCTTCGCAGCAACCTTCTTCACCGCGACTTTTTTCGCTGCGACTTTCTTCGCTGCAACCTTCTTCACTGCGACCTTCTTCGCAGCGACTTTCTTCGCCGGTGCTGCCTTCTTGGCCGGAGCTGCCTTCTTAGCTGCGGTCTTCTTCGCTGCGGGTTTCTTGGCCGCGGCCTTCTTTGCAGTTGCCATCATTTTCTCCTTCAGGTTTTCAGATGAGGTCAGTTCAAACTACACCCTTCGTCAAAACCCGCTTCCCGCGGACGCTTCTCAGGGCGCGCGCTACGAAGCGGGCTATTCATCGGCGTACGCAGGTGCAACGCGCTTACGCTAATGAATGCGGTTAGGCGCGCCGTGCCCCAAGGCACCGCGCGCCAGATCTGGTCGGCGTCGCGAGGCGACACCGGCAATTGCTTGATCGAGCCGCCGGCGATCACGCCAGCGGCTTTTTCCGGGGGGAAGTTTGCCCATCCCACTGAAGGGTTCGCAAAGTGCCTGTCATGTTTGTGGGCCGTCAAGGCACCGGGCACGCTTTGCATCAGGCCGTTCTGCTCCTAATCCAAGTTGCCGCGACCGAAGCCGCGACATCCCCATCAATGAATGCATCTGCGACACGAACCCGGATCACTCCCAGGTCAGCGCGCCGCCGGTTTGATATTCGATCACTCGCGTCTCGAAGAAATTGCGTTCCTTCTTCAGGTCGATCATCTCGCTCATCCACGGGAACGGGTTTTCCTCGTTCGGGTACAGCGGATCGAGACCGATCTGCTGGCAACGGCGGTTGCAGATGAAGCGCAGATAGCTCTTGAACATCGACGCATTGAGGCCGAGCACCCCGCGCGGCATCGTGTCTTCAGCGTAGCGATATTCAAGCTCGACCGCCTGCTGGAAGATCTCGCGGATTTCCGCACGGAACTCCGCGGTCCAGAGATGCGGGTTTTCGAGTTTGATCTGGTTGATCAGGTCGATGCCGAAATTGCAGTGCATCGACTCGTCGCGCAGGATGTACTGGTACTGCTCCGCCGCGCCGGTCATCTTGTTCTGGCGGCCGAGCGCCAGGATTTGCGTAAAGCCGACGTAGAAGAACAGGCCTTCCATCACACAGGCGAACACGATCAGCGAGCGCAGCAGAGTCTGGTCTGCCTCGAGCGTACCGGTCTTGAAGGCCGGGTCGGTCAGCACGTGGATGTACGGAATCAGGAATTCGTCTTTCTCGCGGATCGAGGAAACCTCGTGATACGCGTTGAAGATTTCGCCCTCGTCGAGCCCGAGCGACTCGACGATGTACTGGTAAGCGTGCGTGTGGATCGCCTCTTCGAACGCTTGACGCAGCAGGAACTGGCGGCATTCGGGCGCCGTGATGTGGCGGTAGGTGCCCAGCACGATGTTGTTGGCGGCGAGGGAATCAGCCGTCACGAAGAAGCCCAGGTTGCGCTTGACGATGCGGCGCTCGTCTTCGGTCAGCCCGTTCGGGTCTTTCCACAGGGCGATGTCGCGCGACATGTTCACTTCCTGCGGCATCCAGTGGTTGGCGCAACCAGCCAGATACTTCTCCCAGGCCCACTTGTACTTGAACGGCACCAACTGATTGACGTCGGTCTGGCCGTTGATGATGCGCTTGTCGGCGACATTGACACGCGCTTCGGAGACCGCGGCTGCGTTGGCAACCGGGTTGGCTACATGCGCGACGGGAGCAACAGCGATGTCGTTCGCGAAGACTTCTTGCGCCGAGGCAGCATGGGGAGCGGAACGCATTCCGATTTGCGAACCCACAGCCGATCCCGCAGCGTTGCGCAACACGTTCGGTTGCGTCGCGCTCGAGGGAGTTACGGTAGTGATCTCGTCATCCCAGTTGAGCATAAATGTCACCATCAATTTAGAACGGTTTGTACCATCTTTTCACGAGCGATAAAAGAGTTCGTTCATGAAAATTCCTGTTTTCGATTCGCATTGCTACGTTCATACAACACTTTGCTCAACCTGCTGTGCGTGATGCGTCGAGTGAAGCGTGTTGAGTTCGGGTTGAACATGCGTTGTCGAGGTGCTTCGCGAACTCGAAGAGCAACGTTTCGTCACGTTGCTTCGCTGCTCTATCTATCTGTATTGCGGAGTGCGTTTGCAGCTTCGATATCTCGTTGGCGTCGCGTGCCTCGCTCATCGCGAGAGTGGTGCCGCGAGCCCCGTTGGCCGTTTCCGTGCGTGCCTGCGAGGTGAGGTTCAATGCCTTGTTGAGCGATGCATGCGGCCGTTCATGCCAATCGCCCCGTCGATCAAAGCGTTTGCCGGGAGCACTGCGTTAGGCACGCAGCGTTGTGCACAGTCTCGCGCTTCGCCTGGTGTTGCCGACTGCTGGACTGCCCTTCCGATGAGCAGCGAGACTTCGGTCTCACTCGCCGCTCATCGCTCTGCTGCTACTTCATCTCTGCGAGGTGCGTTGCTCGCTGCATGCGGGTCATCACCTACGACCTCGCTCGACATCGCTTAGCAAGCAACGCTCCTGCTGCTTGCCATCTGCTTACTGGCAAGCCTCGCACTCGTCGAAGCCAGGATCGCCCGGACGCATCATGCACACCGGACCATCCGCTTCGGGCGCCGAAGCAACGGCTTCAGCCACGACCGCTGCCGATGCAACGGCAGCCGCCTGGAAGCCGCCCGACGCACCACCTGCCGCTTCGCCGCTCGCACCGAAGCCGCCGGCTGCACCGCCTGCCGCGCCGCCCGAGCCCTGAGTGCCGCCCGAGCTGACCGCGTTCAGCGCGCCGTGCGCGACCGTCGACTTCTCGACGTGCGTTGCCGCCATCGTGCGCAGGTAGTAGGTCGTCTTCAGGCCGCGCACCCATGCGAGCTTGTAGATCTCGTCGAGCTTCTTGCCCGACGCGCCCGCCATGTAGATGTTCAGCGACTGCGCCTGGTCGATCCACTTCTGACGACGCGAAGCCGCCTCGACGAGCCACGTCGGATCGACTTCGAACGCGGTCGCGTAGATCGCGCGCAGGTCGGCCGGGATGCGGTCGATGCGCGAAAGCGTGCCGTCGAAGTACTTGAGGTCGGCGACCATCACCTCGTCCCACAGGCCGCGCGCCTTCAGGTCGCGCACGAGGTAGTCGTTGACCACCGTGAACTCGCCCGACAGGTTCGACTTCACGTAGAGGTTCTGGTACGTCGGCTCGATACAGGCCGACACGCCGATGATGTTCGAGATCGTCGCGGTCGGCGCGATCGCGATGCAGTTCGAGTTGCGCATGCCGTAGGTCGCGATGCGCGAGCGCAACTCCGACCAGTCCATCGACTCGCTCGAATCGACTTCGACGTAGCCGCCGCGCGCCTCGGCAAGCAGCTTCACCGAGTCTTGCGGAAGGATGCCGCGGTCCCACAGCGAGCCGTGGTAGCTCGAGTAGCGGCCGCGCTCCTCGGCGAGTTCGGTCGACGCGTAGTACGCGTAATAGCAGACCGCTTCCATCGACGTATCGGCAAACTTGACCGCCTCTTCCGACGCATACGGCGTGCGCAGCATGTGCAGGCAGTCCTGGAAGCCCATGATGCCCATGCCGACCGGGCGGTGCTTCAGGTTCGAGTTACGCGCCTTGGCGACCGCGTAGTAGTTGATGTCGATCACGTTGTCGAGCATGCGCATCGCGACGCTGACCGTGCGCTTCAACTTGTCGTGGTCGAGCGCGAGCGTGCCGTCGGCCTGCTCCTTCAGGTGCGCGACGAGGTTCACCGAGCCGAGGTTGCAGACGGCGATCTCGGCGTCGCTCGTGTTCAGCGTGATTTCCGTGCAGAGGTTCGACGAATGGACGACGCCGACGTGCTGCTGCGGCGAGCGCACGTTGCACGGATCCTTGAACGTGATCCACGGGTGGCCGGTTTCGAACAGCATGCCGAGCATCTTGCGCCACAGTTGCGCCGCCGGGATCTTCTTGAACAGCTTGATCTCGCCGCGCGCGACCTTGCCTTCGTAAGCCGTGTAAGCCGCTTCGAATTCCGCGCCGAACTTGTCGTGCAGGTCCGGGCAGGTGGACGGCGAGAACAGCGTCCAGTCGCCGCCTTCCATCACGCGCTTCATGAACAGGTCGGGAATCCAGTTCGCGGTGTTCATGTCGTGCGTGCGGCGGCGGTCGTCGCCGGTGTTCTTGCGCAGCTCGAGGAATTCCTCGATGTCGAGGTGCCACGATTCGAGATACGCGCACACCGCGCCCTTGCGCTTGCCGCCCTGGTTCACGGCGACCGCCGTGTCGTTGACGACCTTCAGGAACGGCACCACGCCTTGCGACTTGCCATTGGTGCCCTTGATGTGCGAGCCGAGCGCGCGCACGCGCGTCCAGTCGTTGCCGAGGCCGCCCGCGAACTTCGAGAGCAGCGCGTTTTCCTTGAGCGCTTCGTAGATGCCGTCGAGGTCGTCGTCGACCGTGGTCAGGTAGCACGACGACAACTGCGAGCGGCGCGTGCCCGAGTTGAACAGCGTCGGCGTGGACGACATGAAGTCGAAGCTCGACAGCACGTTGTAGAACTCGATCGCGCGCGCTTCGCGGTCGATCTCGTTCAGCGCGAGACCCATCGACACACGCATAAAGAATGCCTGCGGCATTTCGATGCGCACGTTGTCGTGATGCAGGAAGTAGCGGTCGTAGAGCGTCTGCAGACCGAGGTAGCCGAACTGCAGGTCGCGGTTCGCGTCGAGCGCGGCGCCGAGACGCTTCAGGTCGAACTGCAGCAGCTTGTCGTCGAGCAACTCGGCCTGCACGCCGCGCTTGATGAACTGCGGGAAGTACTCGGCGTAGCGCTCGCCCATTTCGGCTTGCGTGACTTCTTCTTCGAGGATTTCGCGGCGGATCGTGTGCAGCAGGATGCGCGCGGTGACCTGGCTGTAGGCCGGGTCCTTTTCGATCATCGTGCGGGCAGCGAGGATGGCCGAGTCGTAGACCTGGGTCATCGGCACGCCGTCGTACAGGTTCTTGATCGTTTCGGCGACGATCGGCTCGGCGCTCACGGCGTCGCCGAGATTCGCGCAGGCCGATTCGATGATGCCGCGCAGCGCCGCCAGGTCGAGCGGGTGCGTGACGCCGTTGTCGGTCACGTTCAGGCCCGGCGTGCTGCCGACTGCGACCTGCTCGTCATGCGCGCGCGCCTGGTTGCGCTTCTCGCGGTACAGCACGTAGGCGCGCGCGACGTTGTGTTCGCCGCCGCGCATCAGCGCGAGCTCGACCTGATCCTGAATGTCTTCGATATGGAACGTGCCGCCGTTCGGACGGCTGCGCACGAGTGCGCGCACCACGCTCTGCGTGAGCTGCTCGACCAGTTCGCGCACACGCGCCGACGCCGCACCCTGACCACCGTTGACGGCGAGGAACGCCTTCGTCACGGCGATCGCGATTTTCGACGGCTCGAACGACACCACGCTGCCATTGCGGCGGATCACCTTGTAGTCGGCGTATGTCGCTTGCGGCGCGAGCGCCTGTGCGCCTTGAGCCTGGCCGAAGGTTTGGCCAGTCGGTGAGCCCTCGTACCGGGTCGTCACGTTGTCGGTGGTTTGCATGTGCAAAGCTCCTGGTCTTGGAAATTGCGGCGAGTGCCGCGGATTAAATCGAACGCCGCGCCGCCGCGAGCGCGAGCGATGAAGTGCAGGAAGGCCGGCTAAGCCGGTTGGCGGGATGCAACTGCGAAGAAGCCTGGTTCGATTTGATGTCGGTCTTCATCGGATGTGTCGCGATCACTGGCTGGTCCTTTCCTGAATGCTTCTGGATGCGGCCGGAGATCCCCCTACCGGCTGCGGCCCCAGGAATTTTTCGCTGCCTGGAATGCTTGCGGCGCCATGCTCGGGGAGCGGGGCGCCGCTGACTTATACACTCGGTTATTCACATGGTTATGCACAGAATCACACAAGATATAGTGCGTAACTGAGTTTGTGGCACCAAGTATAGTGGAGATTCAGGGCAGGTCAAACCGATTTATTTGCGCCTGAAGGGTTGACTTTTTTCGTCGCGCACGCAAAAGGCATCTCGCGTAGAACGAGGCTGCGCCTTGTTCTACGGGAATCGCGCGCAGGGTCGCGAAGGGTCGTTACAGCGGTTCGGAAAACTTGAGATAGGGGAAATACCGAGCTTCGAGCGAGGTGTCGCGCTGCAGCCGCGGCCACTCGAAATGCGGACCGGGATCGGTCTTGCGGCCAGGGGCGATGTCGGAGTGACCGGCGAGCGCCTCGATCGGATAGTGCGCCTTCAGCGCGCTCACGAGCGCGGCGAGCGTGCGGTATTGCGCCCCTTCGAAGGCCGTGGTGTCGCTGCCTTCCAGCTCGATGCCGATCGAGAAATCATTGCAGCGCTCGCGGCCGAAGAAATTCGACGGCCCCGCATGCCACGCACGCTCGTTGCACGACACGAACTGCTCGAGCGCGCCGTCGCGATGAATCACGAAATGGGCCGACACGCGCACGCCGCGCAGATGCGTGTCGTAGTACGGATGAGCGTCGCAGTCGAGCGTGTTCAGGAACAGCTCGGCGATCGCGGTGCCGCCGAACTCGTTGGGCGGCAGGCTGATGTTATGGACAACGATTAGCGTCGGCACCGCGCCTTGCGGCCGCGCTTCGAAATTCGGTGAGGGCAGCCTGCGTGCGGTGGCAACCCAACCGTCGGCATCGACGGTGAACGCGACGCTCATCGGGCGTCGCGGCCGCTCGGACGCGTGCCGTTCTGCTGCGCGTGCGCGGCGCAGCAGAACGTCTGCCCCGCCATCACCACCGAGTCGCTTTTCGGCGCATGCACGCCGCACTCGGCACAGCGGATCATCGGCTCGGCAAGCTGCGGCGGCTGCGCGGGACGCGCGGCGCCGTTCGCACCCTGAGCATTGCGCGCGCCCGCGCCCGTGCGCTGCGCGCTTTGCGCGTCGTGACGGCGCAGCGCCCTCACGAGCCATTGACCGACGATGAACAGCAGGATCAGCAAAAAGATTTGTCGCATGGAGACACGCTCACACTACAGGCCGGTGCAACAGCACCTCGAAAACAAAACGGCTGCCGACGTACGCCAGCAATAGCGCAACGAACGAGGCCAGCACCCAGCGCAATGCCGCACGGCCGCGCCAGCCGGACACCCTGCGCGCGGTCAGCAGCGCGCCGAACATCACCCACGAAAGAATCGCGAACACGGTCTTGTGATCGAGCCGCAACGCGCGGTCGACCAGCTGCTCGCTGAACAGGATGCCCGAGACGAGCGTCAGCGTGAGCAGCACGAAGCCGGCGCCGATCAGACGGAACAGCAGCTTCTCGAGCGTGAGCAGCGGCGGCAGCGTGTCGAGCCAGCTCGACAACCAGCCGTTACCCGCCGCGGCCGCATGCCGCGGCGCGAGGCCGCCGCGCATCGAATGCAGACGCCGCTCGACCGCCAGCATCAGCACCGCGTGCAGCGCCGCGACCGCGAAGAGTCCGTACGCGATGTTCGCGATCAGGAAGTGCAGCTTGAACATCGGCGCGGCCGCGTACGGCAGCACGCGCACGCCGCCGAACGCGAGCGGCAGCAGCGACGCCAGGCACGCGAGCGGCAATACGAGCAGCCGCAATCCGTCGAGCGGGAAGAAGAAGCTCTCGATCCAATAGATGCCGGCACCGAGCCAGAACATCGCCGACAGCGCGAACGCGAAGCCGAACACCATCGCGTTCTGCGGGAAGATCGTGGTATGCAGCAGCACGCCGTGCGCGAGCAGCGCGACGAACAGCAGCACGCGCCCCGCCGTGCTCATGCCCGAGCCCGCCGAAACCGCCGCGCCGCTCACGGCATGATCGTGCAGCGGCGGCACGCTCTCGAGCATCGGACGCACGGCGGTGTGCCGGTGCGAGCGCCAGCCGGCCACGGCGAGGCTGCCGTAGAGAAGCGCGGTGAGGGCATACAGTACAATATCCATATTCGAAGTTTACACTAGGCCCCTCCTCCGCGACGTCTTGCACTTCGCGCGCTGCCCGGGGCCCCACCGTTCATCGCTCCCCATGCTCGACAATCTGACTCAACGGATGGCGCGCGTCGTCAAGACGCTGCGCGGCGAAGCCCGGCTCACCGAGGCGAACACCCAGGAAATGCTGCGCGAGGTGCGTCTCGCACTGCTCGAGGCCGACGTGGCGTTGCCCGTCGTGCGCGAGTTCATCGCCAAGGTCAAGGAGAAGGCGCTCGGCGAGGAAGTGATCAGCAGCCTGTCGCCGGGCCAGGCGCTCGTCGGCGTCGTGCAGCGCGAGCTGACCGCCGTGATCGGCGGCGATTACGAAGGCAAAGCGGCCGAGCTCAATCTCGCCGTCACGCCGCCCGCGATCATCCTGATGGCGGGTCTGCAGGGCGCCGGCAAGACGACCACGGTCGGCAAGCTCGCGAAGCTCCTGCGCGAGAAGTACAAAAAGAAGGTGCTGACCGTTTCGTGCGACGTCTATCGTCCCGCCGCTATCGCGCAGCTGAAAACGGTGACCGAGCAGGTGGGCGCCGACTTTTTCCCGTCCGAGCCGAACCAGAAGCCGGTCGACATCGCGCGCGCCGCGGTGGACTGGGCGAAGCGCCACTATCACGACGTGCTGCTCGTCGACACGGCCGGCCGCCTCGGTATCGACGAAGCGATGATGCAGGAAATCGCCGCGCTGCACGCCGAGCTGAAGCCGGCGGAGACGCTCTTCGTCGTCGATGCGATGCTCGGCCAGGATGCGGTCAACACCGCGAAAGCGTTCAGCGACGCGCTGCCGCTCACCGGCGTCGTGCTCACCAAGCTCGATGGCGACTCGCGCGGTGGCGCAGCGCTGTCGGTGCGTCACGTGACGGGCAAGCCGGTCAAGTTCGTCGGCGTCGCGGAAAAGCTCGACGGCCTCGAAGTGTTCCACCCGGACCGCATGGCGAGCCGGATTCTCGGCATGGGCGACATCCTCGCGCTCGTCGAGGAAGCGCAGCGCGGCGTCGACGTGCAGGCCGCGCAAAAGCTCGCCGACAAGGTCAAGAAAGGCGGCGACTTCGACCTCAACGATTTCCGCGCGCAGCTCACACAAATGAAGGGCATGGGCGGTCTGTCGTCGCTGATGGACAAGCTGCCCGCGCAGTTCCAGCAGGCCGCGGCCGGCGCCGACATGGGCCAGGCCGAGAAGCAGATGCGCCGCATGGAAGGCATCATCAACTCGATGACGCCGGCCGAGCGCGCGAAGCCCGAACTCATCAAGGCGACCCGCAAGCGCCGCATCGCCGCGGGCGCGGGTGTGCAGGTGCAGGAAGTCAACCGCATGCTGAACCAGTACGAGCAGATGCGCACGATGATGAAAAAGCTCAAGGGCGGCAACCTGCAGAAGATGATGCGCGGCATGAAGGGCATGATGCCCGGCATGCGCTAAGCTTGATGGGGACGGCGCGCCCTCGCGCGCAAGCGCCGCTGCACGGAGCGGCTGACGCCGGGTTCGCGCGGGTTTATCCTGTACCGCACGTCGCCGCCCCTCGCAGGATCGTCTTTCGGGACGCTCCCACCCACACCATGTATACAGTTACCGCCCGTCAGACGTCATGAACCGCGAAGAAGCTCTCCACATCTTTAAACACTCCGAAGAAATCGTTTCGGCCTCGGACGTCAACGCGTCGATCGCCGGCATGGCGGCCGCCATCCGCGATGAAATGAGCGAGGACTTCCCGCTCGTGCTCTCGGTAATGGGCGGCGCGGCGGTGTTCACCGGCATGCTGCTGCCGCACCTCGACTTCCCGCTCGAATTCGACTACATCCATCTGACGCGCTACCGCAACACCACGAAGGGCGGCAACGAGATGCAATGGCGAGTGGCGCCGGCCGAGTCGGTGAAGGACCGCGTCGTGCTCGTGCTCGACGACATTCTCGACGAAGGCGAAACGATGGCCGCCATCCGTGACCGCATCCTCGCGATGGGCGCCAAGCGCTTCCTCTCAGCGGTGCTCTGCGAGAAGATCATTCCGAAGGCGAAGCCGCTGCGCCCGGACTATTGCGGCTTCGAAGTGCCGAACCGTTATGTGTTCGGCTGCGGAATGGATGCCAAGGGGTACTGGCGCAATTTGCCGACCATTCGTGCGCTGACTGATGGGGCGTGATTTGGTGCTTGATTTGGTGCGTGATTCGGGCGCTCTCGCCTGCCACGCACCGGCGTAAAAAAAGCAGCCTGAATGGCTGCTTTTTTTGTCACTGCATCGGCGTCCCGCTTCCCGCCTCACAGTTTGTGCACGAAAGAGCGAATGCCGCCGAGCATCATTTCCACCGAGATCGCCACGAGCACGAGCCCCATGAGCCGCTCGAACGCCGTCATCACGCGCTCACCGAGCCAGGCCTGAATGCGCTCGGCGAGCATCAGCACGATCGCGCAGACGATCATCGTGACAGTCAGCGCGCCGATCCACTCGAGCGTCTTGCCAGGCGCCTGCGAGGCCAGCAGCATCACCGTCGCCAACGCCGACGGGCCCGCCAGCGCCGGAATCGCGAGCGGCACGATGAGCGGCTCGCCGCCGCGCGCGTCGCCGCCGAACGGGCCGTCCGGATGCGGGAACACCATGCGCAGCGCGATCAGAAACAGCACGATGCCGCCGCCGATCCGCAACGACTGGTCGGAGAGGCTCATCATGCGCAGAAAGCCCTGCCCGAGCACCATGAACATCAACAGGATCGCAAACGCGATCGCAACCTCGCGCAGAATCACGACGGTGCGGCGCTCGGGCGCCACGTCGCGCAGACAGCTGATGAAGATCGGGATGTTGCCGAGCGGATCGGTAATCAGGATCAGCAGCACGGTCGCGGACAGGAAGGTGTACTCCACCGCCCGCTCCGCCTAGCGCGGGAGTGCGGCGCGCACTTTGCCGATCACCGTCTGCGCGGCGTCCTCGACCGGCAGCAGCGTCGCTTCGGTGTCGCGACGGCCCTGGTATTCGAGCTTGCCGTCTTTCAGGCCACGGTCACCGATCACGAGACGATGCGGCACGCCGATCAGCTCCCAGTCGGCGAACATGACGCCCGGCCGCTCGCCTCGATCGTCGAGGATCACGTCGATGCCCGCGGCGACGAGCTCCGCATACAGCTTGTCGGCCTGCTCGCGCACCGCGTCGCTGCGGTCATAGCCCATCGGGCACAGCACGACTTCGAACGGCGCGATCGACTCCGGCCAGATGATGCCCTTGTCGTCGAAATTCTGTTCGATCGCCGCCCCGAGAATACGCGTGATGCCGATGCCGTAGCAGCCCATTTCCATCGGCCGCGGCTTGCCGGTTTCGTCGAGGCAGGTCGCGTTCATCGCCTCCGAATACTTGGTGCCGAGCTGGAACACATGGCCCACTTCGATGCCGCGGCAGATGTCGATCACGCCCTTGCCGTCCGGCGACGGATCGCCCTTCTTCACGTTGCGGATGTCGGCGACGACCGGCTCCGGCAGATCGCGGCCCCAGTTCACGCCGGTGATGTGATAGTCGACCTCGTTCGCGCCGACCACGAAATCGCTCATGTTCGCGACCGTGCTATCGGCGATCACCTTGACCGGCTTCTTCGTGTTGATCGGGCCGAGGTAGCCCGGCGGCGTGCCGAAGGTTTCGATGATCTCGGCTTCGGTCGCCATGCGGAAATCGGCAAGACCGGGCTGTTTGCCAGCCTTGATCTCGTTCAGATCGTGGTCGCCGCGCAGCATCAGCAGCCAGATGGTCGGCTCGGCGCCTTCGTTTTCGGTAGCGAGGACGACCGACTTGATCGTGCGCTCGAGCGGAATGTTCAGCAGTTCGGCAACGGCCTCGCACTTCGCCTTGCCCGGCGTGGCGGTCTTCTTCATGTCCTCGGCGGGCGCGGCGCGCTGCGCGAGGAGCGGCAGCGCTTCGGCGGCTTCGACGTTCGCGGCGAACTCTGAGGTCGGGCAATAGGCGATCGCGTCTTCGCCGGTGTCGGCGATCACGTGGAATTCATGCGAGCCGCTGCCGCCGATCGAACCGTTGTCCGCCGCGACCGCGCGGAACTCGAGCCCGAGGCGCGTGAAAATGCGCACGTACGCGTCGTACATCTTGCGATACGACTCGCGCAGGCCCTCGATGTCCTTGTCGAACGAGTACGCGTCTTTCATGATGAATTCGCGGCCGCGCATCACGCCGAAACGCGGACGGATCTCGTCGCGGAACTTCGTCTGGACTTGATAGAAGTTGACCGGCAACTGGCGGTAGCTCTTGATCTGGTTGCGCGCGATGTCGGTGACGACTTCCTCGTGCGTCGGGCCCATCACGAAGTCGGCCTGCTTGCGGTCCTTGAAACGCAGCAGCTCGGGGCCGTATTTCTCCCAGCGCCCCGACTCCTGCCACAACTCGGCCGGCTGCACCGCCGGCATCAGCAGCTCGATGGCGCCCGCCCGGTTCATTTCCTCGCGCACGATGGCTTCCACCTTGCGGATCGAGCGCAGGCCGACCGGCAGGTAGTTATAGATACCGCCGGCGACGCGACGGATCATGCCCGCGCGCACCATGAGCTTGTGGCTGATGATTTCGGCGTCGGCGGGCGCTTCTTTCAGCGTGCCGATAAAGAAACGGGAGGCTTTCATTCAGATTGTCCAAAAGCGGCGGCTCCGGAGGGGCCGCCCGAAAAGGTGAAAACGTTGGGGAAATCGACACAGATCCGATGCTGGGCCGGCACGGTTCGCCCGCCCACCGGCACGCGCTGCCCGGGCACGGCGCCGAAGCTGCCGCGCAAAGCCTTCGCACAAGGGATAAGGCACGGAAAACCGACAGGCTACCGCAAACACGGGCCTGTTGCGGCGAATCGGTCCAATCTTCCTCGATTCGGTGCGTCGGGTCCGTTATCTGTTTATAATCAAAGCAATTTTAAAGGATTCGAAGGTGGTTGTATGCTGGATCGTGAAGGCTTTCGCCCGAACGTCGGCATCATCCTCTTGAACGCGCACAACGAGGTGTTTTGGGGCAAACGGCTCCGTGAACATTCCTGGCAGTTTCCGCAGGGGGGCATCAAATATGGTGAGACCCCCGTGCAAGCGATGTATCGGGAGTTACACGAAGAAACCGGGCTGCTTCCTGAGCACGTCAAGGTGATTGGTCGCACGCGCGACTGGTTGCGTTATGAGGTGCCTGACAAGTTCATCAAGCGTGAAGTACGCGGTCATTACCGCGGCCAGAAGCAAATCTGGTTCTTGCTCCGGATGGTAGGACGCGACTGCGATATCTGCTTGCGCGCCACCGACCACCCTGAGTTCGATGCGTGGCGCTGGAACGAGTATTGGGTGCCGCTCGACTGTGTGATCGAGTTCAAGCGGGATGTGTATCAGTTGGCGCTAACGGAGCTATCCCGTTTCATGCGCCGACCTGCGCCGCGTGCGGAAAAACCTGGCGGACACCATGGGTCGCGTTATCCGCGGGTTGCATCGTCGATGCAAAGTCCCCCGGATTCCACGGTAGGCACAGTGGCTTCGGCCACTGTCGTGACTTCGGTGAGCGTCGAAACAACGACTCGCGTTCTGGTCGTGTCGGATTGCGGGCAACGCGCCGCTGCAGCGCAAGCGAGCGGCGAAGCGCGTCACGACGGCGAATCGGCTAATGAAGGCGCCGTCCCGCTGGTCCGCTCGGGCATGCGCGATTAACAACTCCGGGCGGCTATCCATGCTGCCTCTCTCTGGCGCGGCTTTCGGGCCGCGCCTGTGTTTCGAGGGAATCATATTGAAAGCATTTGCATTTGCCGTGGTGTGTCTCGCCACTGGCGCCCTGCTGGCAGGCTGTTCGAGCGCCGGCAAGCCGACCAATAAGGACGACAGCGAGTTCGTTTATTTGCTGGACCGCAAGGGCAACTGGGTTGAAAACAAGGTGGACACGTTGCCGCCGCTGCCGACGGACGCCAATCTGCTGCCGTTCGAGGTCTCCGGCAATACACCACTGCAATTCGCAATCGACCCGAACTCGGTCAGCGTCGGCGACGACGGCGTCGTGCGTTACACGGTGGTCATCACGAGCCCGAGCGGCGCGCGCAACGTCAATTACGAAGGTATCCGCTGCGACACGTATGAATGGCGTCAGTACGCGGGCCTGAACGCCGATCACGACGGCTGGGACAAAACGGTCGCGAACCAGTTTTCTCGTATCGAGGACGGCGCGCTGAACGCGTATCAATCGGCGCTGTATCAGGACTATATGTGCGCGAACAAGATGCCGACCGGCAACGCGAAGCGCATCGTCGAAAATATCCGCTACAAGCGCACGCAAACGTCGCAGATTCACTGAAGCCGGTTTCGTCGCAGGCATCCGAAGATAAAAGAGCCGTTCCAGCATGCGCTGGAACGGCTTTTTTATGCGCTTTTTGCGGGCCTGAGGCACGTGCTGCCTGCCCGCGCTGCCGAATGGATCAGAGCAGCACGAGGTTGTCGCGATGAATCAACTCCGGCTCCAGCATATAGCCGAGCACCGACTCGATCTCGCCACTGGGCCGCCGCTGGATCAGCTTGGTTTCGGCACTGCTGTAGTTCGTCAGACCGCGCGCCACTTCGCGCCCCGACGCGCTCAGGCAGGCGATCACCTCGCCACGCGCGAACGCTCCCTGCACGCCGACGATACCGATGGGCAGCAAGCTCTTGCCGCCCGCAGTCAGCTTTTCGACCGCGCCGTCGTCGATCACCACGTGGCCGCGCACCTGCAAATGATCGGCCATCCATTGCTTGCGCGCCGCCATCCGCGCAGTGCGCGCGATCAACTGCGTGCCGATCGCCTCGCCCGACGCGAGCCGTACCAGCACGTCCGCCTCGCGTCCGCTCGCGATTATCGTGTTGGCGCCGCTGTGGGCCGCGCGCTTGGCCGCGAGAATCTTGGTCAGCATGCCCCCGCGGCCGAGGCTCGAACCCGCGCCGCCCGCCATCGCTTCGAGTTCCGGCGCGCCGGCGTCAGCCTGCTGAACGAGCGTGGCGCTGGGATCCTTGCGCGGGTCGGCGGTAAAAAGGCCCTGCTGATCCGTGAGAATGATGAGCGCGTCGCCTTCGATCAGATTGGCGACCAGCGCGCCGAGCGTGTCGTTGTCGCCGAACTTGATTTCGTCGGTCACGACCGTATCGTTTTCGTTGATGATCGGCACGACGCCGAGGCGCAACAGCGTGAGCAGCGTGGAGCGCGCGTTCAGGTAACGCTCGCGGTCGGCGAGGTCGGCATGCGTGAGCAGGATCTGCGCAGTCTGGATGGAGTGCGCGGCGAAGCGGCTTTCATACACCTGCGCAAGCCCCATCTGACCGACGGCCGCAGCCGCCTGCAATTCGTCGATTTCGCGTGGCCGTCTGGTCCAGCCGAGCCGCTGCATACCCTCGGCGATGGCGCCCGAGCTGACCAGTACCACTTCCTTGCCTTGCGCGCGCAGCGCGGCAATCTGCGCGGCCCAGCGGCCGATCGCCGCATGATCGAGGCCGCGCCCGTCGTTCGTGACGAGGCTCGAACCCACTTTCACTACCAATCGCCGTGAATCCGCGATGACGGAACGCATTGTGCGCTGTCTCCC
This sequence comes from Paraburkholderia susongensis, assembly GCF_900177725.1. GTDB lineage: Bacteria > Pseudomonadota > Gammaproteobacteria > Burkholderiales > Burkholderiaceae > Paraburkholderia > Paraburkholderia susongensis. Next base: position 224,331 of record NZ_FXAT01000009.1, read on the forward strand.
AAGATGACGCGTAGATGCATGCCGGCAGCCCGCCGCTGGCGCCGGCGCTCGAGTTTTTATTCCTGCGGGCGGGTGCCGGAGTCGTCAGTTGCAGCCTGTGCTTCCGGTCCCTCGCGGAAACGCACGTCGGAAGCGAGGTCTTCGGCTTCGGCCGCGCGCTGTGCGTCGGAATGCTCGGCGAGGTAGTCGAACACCGCATAGCAGAGATTTTCACAGCCCTGACCGGTCAGCGCCGAGATTTCGAACACCGGGCCGTCCCAGCCGAAGCCTTCGAGGAAAGCCCCAACGCGCGCCTCGCGCTCGTCTTCAGGCACCATGTCGAGCTTGTTCAGCACGAGCCAGCGCGGCTTTTGATAGAGCTGTTCGTCGTACTTGCGCAGTTCGTTGACGATCGCCTTCGCTTCCACGACCGGATCGATCGACTCGTCGAACGGCGCAATGTCGATGATGTGCAGCAGCAGGCCAGTGCGCTGCAGGTGACGCAGAAACTGGTGCCCGAGGCCTGCGCCTTCCGCCGCGCCTTCGATCAGCCCCGGAATGTCGGCGATCACGAAGCTGCGGCTCGGCCCGACGCGCACCACGCCCAGATTCGGCGCGAGCGTCGTGAACGGGTAATCGGCGATTTTCGGCTTCGCGTTCGACACCGACGAGATAAACGTCGACTTGCCCGCGTTCGGCATGCCGAGCAGCCCGACGTCGGCCAGCACCTTCAGTTCGAGGCGCACCATGCGGCGCTCGCCCGGCTTGCCGTCGGTCTTCTGACGCGGCGCGCGGTTCGTGCTGGACTTGAAATGCAGATTGCCGAGACCACCCGCGCCGCCCTGCGCGATTTGCACGCTCTGGTTATGCTCGGTCAGATCGGCGATCAGCTCACCGGTTTCCATGTCCGTGATCGTGGTGCCGACCGGCATACGCAGCGTAATGTCGTCGCCGCCCTTGCCGTAGCAGTCCGAGCCGCGGCCATTTTCGCCGTTGCGCGCCTGATGCTTTTTCGCGTAGCGGTAGTCGATCAGCGTGTTGATGTTGCGGTCCGCGACCGCGATCACACTGCCGCCCCGGCCGCCGTCGCCGCCATCGGGGCCGCCGAACGGAACGAATTTCTCGCGGCGCATCGACGCGCTGCCATCCCCTCCGTCGCCGGCGATGACTTCAATCCTCGCTTCGTCAATGAACTTCATGCGTTACTCCGTCCCGTGGTGTACTGCCCCATTTGATGCCGGGGTTGATACTGATTGGATTCTGCTATTTTGCCGCGCGCGCCGCGCGCTGATCAATCGACCGAACGGCATAGTCGCCGATGATGAGCGGTCGGTTCCGCGGCCGCAACGCCATAGAGGCGCCGCAATAAAAAAGGCCCCGCGAACTTCGCGGGGCCTTTTTCCGGTCCTGAAGCCCGTGCCTGATCAGGCTCAGGCTGCCGGGACGACGGAAACGGTGTGCTTCTTCGCCGCGCCCTTCGTGGAGAACTGGACGTGGCCGTCCTTCAGCGCGAACAGGGTATGATCCTTGCCCATGCCGACGTTCTCACCAGCGTGCATGCGCGTGCCGCGCTGACGCACGATGATGCCACCAGCGTTGATAGCCTGGCCGCCGTAAACCTTCACGCCGAGGCGTTTCGATTCGGAGTCGCGGCCGTTCCGGGACGATCCGCCTGCCTTTTTGTGTGCCATTTGATGTGCTCCTTAACCGTTGCGCTTACGCGTTGATCGCGTCGATGCGCAGTTCGGTATAGTTCTGGCGGTGGCCGCCATGCTTCTGGTAGTGCTTCCGGCGACGCATCTTGAAGATGGTCACTTTGGCGTGACGACCTTGCGACACGACGGTAGCCTTGACGGAAGCCCCACTGACCAGCGGCGTACCGAACTTAATCGATTCGCCTTCGCCCACTGCGAGAACCTGGTCGAGCGTGATTTCAGCGTCAATGTCTGCCGGTATCTGTTCTACTTTAAGTTTTTCGCCGACGGCAACTTTGTACTGCTTGCCACCGGTTTTTATGACCGCGTACATTGAGAACCTCACTCTGTGTTCATTTTTCCCACGCACCGCGCGCGGAAACTGTCGATTATACATGGAGTTAGCTGCTCGGTCAAAACCTGCTTCCCGAGCCGTTCAATACCTTTTCTGGTTCCTACTTTCGCAACGCCGCGCACGACGCCCGGCGCCTCAAATGCAGCCCCGGCGCGCGGCGCCGCTACCAGCGGGAACGCATCCGTGCCGCAGCCGGCGACCCGGAACCGCCCCGATCGCCTTATAATTCGCGGCACTACCCAATTCAGCCATCATGTCGTCGACTGCCACCCCCTCCCCCAACGTCGCCAGCCTGCTTGCTCCGATCGCCGAAGACATGCAGCAGGTGAATCGCGTCATCAGGCAACGTCTCGCGTCCGACGTGATGCTGATCAACCAGATTTCCGAGTACATCATCAGCGCCGGCGGCAAACGGCTGCGGCCCGCGCTGCTGTTGCTCGTGGCGGGCGCGCTGGGAGACACGACGGGGCACCGGCACGAACTGGCCGCGGTCGTCGAATTCATCCACACCGCCACTCTGCTGCACGACGACGTGGTCGACGAATCCGACCTGCGGCGCGGCCGCCAGACCGCCAACGCGCTGTTCGGCAACGCGGCGAGCGTGCTGGTCGGCGATTTTCTTTACTCGCGCTCGTTCCAGATGATGGTCGGCGTCGGCAAGATGCGCGTCATGGAAATTCTTTCCGAGGCGACCAACATCATTTCCGAAGGCGAGGTGCTGCAACTGCTGAACATGCACGACGCGGACGTCGACGAAACCCGCTACATGCAAGTGATCCGCTACAAGACCGCCAAGCTGTTCGAAGCCGCCGCCCAGCTCGGCGCGGTGCTGGCCGGAGCGGACGCGAAAATCGAAGCGGCCGCGGCGGAATTCGGCCGGCGCATCGGCACGGCGTTCCAGATCATGGACGACTGGCTCGACTACACGGGCACCGCCGAATCGATGGGCAAGAACGCCGGCGACGATCTGCGCGAAGGCAAACCGACGCTGCCGCTCATCTATCTCATCGAACGCGGCACGCCGGAGCAATCGGCGCTCGCGCGCGAAGCGATCGAACAAGGCGGCACCGACCGTTTCGATACGATTTTCGAGGCCATTACGCGTTCCGGCGCGCTCGATCACACGCTCGAATGCGCGAAACAGGAAGCTCAGGCCGCGGCCGCGGCAATTTCGTCATTCCCCCATTCCATTTTTAAAGAGAGCCTGCTAGAATTATGTTCTTACTCGACGGCAAGACAGTCTTGAACTGGACTGAAACGCCGAATTAATCTGAATCGAGTCAGCAGTACATCGGGGTGTAGCTTAGCCTGGTAGAGCGCTACGTTCGGGACGTAGAGGCCGGAGGTTCGAATCCTCTCACCCCGACCAGATTCTCCTTGTTAGTTCAGGGTTCGAAAACCGCCGCGGCATTGCTCGGCGGTTTTTTGTTTTGCGCGGCGAATTTTCGCGTCACCTGCACGGCCAGCACACCCCGCCCGTATCGGCGCCCCCCCGTGGCAGTACGCACTGCCCCCTCTGCTATATTCTCTCCATCCTTTCCCTCATTTTTCACGACGCGTGGAACAACTTCCCTTATGGGCGCAGATCGGCGCCGTCCTTCTGCTGCTCATCTGCTCCGCCTTCTTTTCCATTTCCGAGACAGCGATGATGGCGCTCAACCGCCATCGCCTGAAACATCTTGCCAACCAGAACGCGCTGGGCGCAAGAACGACCCAGGGCCTGCTCGCGCGTACCGATCAGCTACTGAGCGTCATACTGATCGGCAACAATCTGTTCAACACGATCATCCCGGTGCTCACGACCTCGCTCGCGCTGCACACGTTCGGCCGTAACAATCTCATCCTGTCCGTCGCGACCGGCATCGTCGCGTTTCTGATCATCGTGTTCGCGGAAATCACGCCGAAAATCGTCGGCGCGACGTTCCCGGAGAAGATCGCGCTCCCCGCGAGCCTGCTGATCGCGCCACTGATGCGCGCCGCGAAACCGCTCATCTGGTTCGTCAATCTGTTCGCGAACGGCATCCTGCGCGTGCTGCACATCAATACGAAAGGCGCGCGCGACCAGCGGCTGTCCACCGAAGAGCTGCGCACCATCGTGCTCGAGTCGGGCAGCTTCATGCCGACCAAGCACCGCAGCATCCTGCTGAATCTGTTCGACCTCGAAAACATTTCCGTCGAAGACGTGATGATCCCGCGCCGCCGCATCGAGGCGCTCGACTTCGACGCGCCGTTCGAGCAGATCCTGCACCAGCTGGAAACCTGCTATCACAACAAGCTGATCGTCTACCAGGGCGACATCGACCGCGTGCTCGGCGTACTGCATGTGCGCAAGACGCTCGCGGCTCTGCACAACCAGGAACTGGAGCGCGACACCCTGCGCGAACTGCTGACCGAACCGTATTTCGTGCCGACCGGCACGCCGGTATTCCAGCAACTGCAATATTTCCAGGAGAGCCGGCAGCGCACGGCACTCGTCGTCAATGAATACGGCGAGCTGGAAGGCCTCGTCACGCCGGAAGACATCATCGAGGAACTGATCGGCGAATTCACTACCTCGATTCCGCGCAGCGCCAGTTCGCGCGGCGGCTGGAACGAGGCTGGCGAATGCATCGTCGCGGGCAGCATGCCACTGCGCGAGCTGAACCGCTGGCTGCACCTCACGCTGCCGACCGATGGCCCGAAAACGCTCAACGGACTGATTCTCGAAATCCTCGAAGACATTCCCGACGGCGACGTCTGCGTGCAGATCGGCGAGATCAAACTCGAAGTCATGCGCAGCGACGATCAGGCGATTCGCACCGTCAAGCTGTTCAAGCCGCCTTCGCGCACGAAGGCGGCCAAAACGCGGCTCAACTGACCTCTGCGCCATTCTTCACGCGATCCATCGCGCCATCGATCGCTGATCCGCAGTCAGCATCGCACGCTGCCACGCCGCGCGCCATTAGCCGAATGGCTGAATGGCGCCGCCGTCCGCGCTGCCGGAAGATGACGCCGTCACGTTCCACAGGCGGCTCATCACCGGTCTCTCATGTCCACTCCCTTTCCAACCGCTGCGGCCACGCCGCGCCCCCTCGCTCTGAACGGCGAAAACAACGCAGCCAGTCTCACCGATCCCGACAACGCCCCCGCCGTGCGTCTGCTGACCGAGACGCTGCAGGAAGCGACGCGGCGCAATGCCTCGGATATTCACATCGAACCGACGGAGCATGGCTGGCGCGTGCGCTTGCGGATCGACGGCGTACTGCATGAAATCCCGCGGCCACCCGCTCATCTGCGCGACGCGTTCGTCACGCGCGTGAAGGTGCTCGCGCGCCTCGATATCGCCGAGCGGCGCGTGCCGCAGGACGGCCGCTTGCGCATTGCCACCACGCCTCATCGCGTCGAAGACTACCGCGTCAACTCGCTGCCCACGCTGTTCGGCGAAAAGCTCGTGCTGCGCCGGCTCGATGCGCTGCCCGCCGATCTTTCGCTCGATTCGCTCGGCCTCGATCCGCAGCAACGCAAAGCCGTCGATGCCGCGATTCGCGCGCCGCACGGCCTCGTGCTCGTCACCGGGCCGACCGGCAGCGGCAAGACCCTGTCGCTCTACTGTTTTCTGAATCTGCTGAACGGCGAGGCGCGCAACCTCTGTTCAGTCGAGGATCCGGCGGAGATCCAGCTGGCCGGCATCAATCAGGTCAGCGTGCGCGAGAAAGCCGGGCTCACTTTCGCGGTCGCATTGCGCGCGTTTCTGCGTCAGGATCCGGACGTGATCATGGTCGGCGAAATCCGCGACAACGAGACCGCCGACGTCGCGGTGAAGGCTGCGCAAACCGGTCACCTCGTGCTGTCCACTCTGCATACGAACGACGCCCCGGCCGCGGTCGCGCGGCTCATCGATATCGGCGTCGAGCCGTACAACCTCGCGGCCGCGCTGCGCATGGTGACGGCACAGCGGCTGGTGCGGCGCCTCTGCATCGCGTGCCGCCAGCCCGCACCCCATTCGGCGGCGACGCTCGAGGCCGCGGGTTTCGCCGAGCCTCAGCTCGACGGCTGGCAGCCTTATGCCGCGAGCGGCTGCGCCGCCTGCCACGGCATCGGCTACCGCGGGCGCGTCGGCATCCATCAGGTGATGCCCGTTTCCGAGGCGATGCGCGAGCTGATCGTGGCAAGCGCGGGCGTCCACGAACTGGCCCGGCTCGCGCAGACCGAGCAGGTGGCGACCTTGCGCGACGCCGCGCTCGCGCGCGTGCGCGACGGCACCACCAGTCTCGCCGAAGCGCTCGCCGCCACCGAAGTCGCATGAACGCCGTCACGCCCCCACAACCTGTCGCGGCCGACCTGCGCTTCAGATGGCGCGGTGTCGACGCCGACGGCGTCCGCCAAAGCGGCACGCTGATCGCGCCGGACGCGAGTGCCGCGCGCATCATGCTCAAACGCGACAACCTGTTCGTCGTCGAACTCGCGACGCAGGGGCCGGCGCCGCACCCCAAAACCCGCGCGGCCGACGTCACACGGTTCACACGGCAACTCGCCAGTCTGCTGCGCGCCGGCTTGCCGCTCGCACCGGCGCTCGAGCTGCTTGCGCAGGCCGCTGCGTCGGGCCAGCGGCAAGGCATGCCGCGCGTCGTCGCCGCCGTCGCGCGCGACATCACCGCTGGCCTGCGCTTCTCGGCGGCATTGCAGCGGCATCCGGCGCAATTCAATGCGCTGTACTGCCAGCTCGTCGAGGTCGGCGAAGCAGCGGGGGCGCTTGCCACTGTGCTCGCCCGCCTCGCCGACGACCGCGAGCGCGCCGCCGCGCAGCGCGCGAAAGTACGCGCGGCGCTGACCTATCCGGTCGCGATCCTGCTGCTCGCCGTCGCGATTACCGCAGCGTTGCTCGTGTGGGTCGTGCCGACCTTCAAGCAGATCTTCGACGGCTTCGGCGCCAAGCTCCCCGCGCCGACGCAGTTCGTGCTGGCGCTATCGGCGGGCGCGGCGCACTGGAGCGTGCCCCTTGTCGCGCTGACGTTCGCGCTGGGCTCGGCCCTGACGTTTCTCCTGCGGCGCTCCGAAGCGGCGCGCATCCGCGTTGCGCGCCTGTCGCTCAAGATGCCGGTAGCCGGTCCGCTGCTGGGCACGCTGTGCGCGGCGCGCTGGAGCCGCGCGCTCGGCACGCTGCTGTCGGCTGGCACACCGCTCGCCGACGCATTCGACTCGCTGACCCACGCGACCGGCAACGCGTTCTTTGACCGCGCCACGGCGGGCATCGCCGTGCGGCTGCGGCGCGGTGAACGACTCGCCGCTGCGATGCGTGCGGCGCACTGCTTTCCACCCGAGGTCGTGCAGCCGGTTGCAGTCGCCGAGGAATCGGGCGCGCTCGACAGCATGCTGCTCGACGTCGCCTCGCTCGCCGATCGTCAGGTCGACGAAAAGATCGGCACGCTGTCGAGCCTGTGCGAACCGCTCGTGATCGTCGTGCTAGGTACGCTGGTCGGCGGCCTCGTGATTGCGATGTATCTTCCCATCATTCAACTCGGCAACGTGGTGTAGCATCGCTGCGAATCCATTCCATCTCCATGTCGGCCCTCTTCCGCTCGTGTCAGAAACCTCTCCCAGCCTGCTCGCGGGCTTACTGCCAAGCCGCTTCGCAAGCGGCTTCGGTCTCGCGTTCGCCAGCCTGCCCGCTGGCCTGCAGATCGCCTTCGCGATCGTGTTCGGCCTCGTGATCGGCAGCTTTCTGAACGTGGTCGTGCATCGATTGCCCATCATGCTGGAGCGCGCCTGGCGCGAGGAAATCAGCGAGACCGGCGACACGCCGCCGCCGGAAGACGGCCTGCCGGCGCGCTACAACCTGTGGGTGCCGCGCAGCGCGTGCCCGCATTGCGGTCACGTGCTGAGCGCGTGGGAGAACCTGCCGGTCCTCAGCTACATCGTGTTGCGCGGACGCTGCTCCGCTTGCGGGCAGCATGTGAGCCTGCGCTATCCGCTGCTCGAAATTGCGAGCGCCGCATTCGCGGCGCTCGCGCTCGCGGTGTTCGGCCCGACCTTGATGGCGCTCGCCGCGTTCGGTCTGTGCGCGGCTCTGCTCACCATGAGCGCGATCGACATCGACACGCACCTGCTGCCCGATTCGATGACGCTGCCGCTCTTGTGGGCAGGCCTCATCGTCAATTTCAACGGCCTGTTCACGAATCTGCACGATGCGGTGCTCGGCGCGATCTTCGGTTACCTCACGCTGTGGGCCGTGCATTGGGTGTTCCGTCTCGTGCGCGGTGTCGAAGGCATGGGCTACGGCGATTTCAAATTGCTGGCTGCCCTCGGTGCCTGGCTCGGTTGGACAGCGTTGCCGCAAATCGTGCTGATCGCGGCGGTGAGCGGTGCGCTGGTCGGCCTCGCGGCGACGTGGGGCGGCCGCATGCGCTTCGAGGAGCCGCTGCCGTTCGGGCCGTTTCTCGCCGCGGGCGGTGCGCTCACGCTGTTTGTCGGCACACCGCTTTATCTGGCTCTGGGAGGCTGACGCATGTTCGTTGTGGGACTGACCGGCGGCATCGGCAGCGGCAAATCGACGGTGGCGAATCTTTTTGCCGCGCGCGGTGTGCCGCTCGTCGACACGGACGTGATCGCGCATCGCATCACGGCGCCGCATGGTATCGCGATGCCGCACATCGCCGCCGAATTCGGCGCCGAGTTCGTCGCGGCCGACGGCTCGCTCGATCGCGCACGCATGCGCACGCTCGTGTTCAGCGACGAAACGGCACGCAAACGTCTCGAAGGCATCACGCATCCGCTGATTCGCGCGGAAACCGAGCGCGAAGAGCGCGAAGCGCAAGGGCCGTACGTGATCGTCGTGGTGCCGTTGCTGGTCGAATCCGGAACATGGAAGGGTCGCGTGAATCGCGTGCTGACCGTCGATTGCAGCGTCGAGACGCAGATCGCGCGCGTGATGAGCCGCAACGGCTTCAGCGGCGACCAGGTGCTCGCGATCATCGCGCGCCAGGCCACACGCGAAGCACGCCTCGCCGCGGCCGACGACGTGATCGACAACGACAACGCGCCGCTCGAGGCACTCGAGGCGCAGGTGGACGCGCGGCATCGCGCGTACCTCTCGCTCGCGCACGGGTGAACCGCCTCCCAACGCTGCACGTCCACCGGGAAGCCGCGTAAGCAGCGCATGCGGATCGCAGGGATGTATCGCGCAGACACGTATCGCACCTACGCGTGCAGCACGCACCCTCAATCCGTACACGGCACACATGCACACGTTCGAACGAAATGCGCCCGAAGCTCGAGACGCGATGCAACCGAAACACGACCGCCCCACAAACGCGGCGCAAGTGCGGCACAAACCAACCTCAAACAAAGACCTCGCGCGAATCCTTGCCTACACATTGAACTTTGCGCGCGCCCGCGAGCCGAACCGCTCAGAACCATCGTGAACTCACGAAAAAAGTTGCGAAAGCGCGCTGAAAAAGTGCGTGATTGCCTGGGTAGTCCCACCGCATTAGAATGTTCTGCATTCCCGTCACCGACCACGCCCGAGGCGAGCCCGCTTGATTCTTTACGAGTACCCCTTCAATGAGCGAATCCGGACGCTGTTGCGCCTCGAAGATCTGTTCGAGCGCTTCACGTTCTTTCTGACTCAGGAAGACGCCAGGGAACATCACGTCGCGCTGACAACGTTGTTCGAAATCTCCGAAGTTGCGGGTCGCGCGGATCTGAAGTCCGATCTGATGAAAGAGCTCGAACGGCAGCGGCAGACGCTCGCACCGTTTCGCGGCAATCCGGGAATCGAGCAGAACGCGCTGGAAGCGGTGCTCGGAGAAATAGAACAAACCCTCGCGGGGCTCGCGCAGATGCAGGGCAAAACCGGCCAGCATCTTGCAGACAACGAGTGGCTCGCGAGCATTCGCAGCCGCGCCATCATCCCGGGCGGCACCTGCAAATTCGATCTGCCGTCCTACTACGCGTGGCAGCAGCTTCATCCCGATCAGCGTCGTCAGGACATCGCCAAATGGGTGACGCCGCTCCTGCCGCTACGCGATGCGGCGGCCATCGTGCTGCGTCTTGCGCGCGAATCCGGCCAGGCATCGAAGGTGATGGCGATGCAAGGCAGCTATCAGCAGATGCTCTCAGGCCGCTCGTATCAATTGATGCAGGTTCGTGTGGCACCTGAATTGCGGGTGATTCCCGAAGCGAGCGCCAACAAGTACATGCTGTGGGTGCGCTTCACGGTGCAGGACGGCGATCTGCGGCCGCGTGCGGTCGACGTCGACGTGCCGTTCCAGCTCACGCTTTGCAGCCTGTAGACGGCCGCCAACTTTCAATAGCCCAATCCAGATCCTGGGAACGCGCCTTTGAAGCGGCGCGAAATAGCCCTATATTCCTTACTTGTTCCGTTTGCGATTGACTGTCCGACCGTATGCCTACCGTCGTCAAATGCCCTACCTGCGGTAAAGATGTCCGCTGGACCCCTGAAAACCGCTTTCGTCCTTTTTGCTCCGAGCGCTGCAAGCAGATCGATCTCGGCGCGTGGGCCGCTGAAAAATACAAGATCGGCGGCAATGAGCAGGAAGCGTCGTCCGATGAAACATCTCGTGACGATTACAACCCGCATTGAGCCTCGCTCGCTGAGCGCCGCGTATTGTTTGGCCTGTTGAGCGCGGGCCGCAGAGAGAGCCGCGCCACGGCCCCTGAAACCAGAAGGGGCCGCTAAAAGACCAGCAAAAGGGCCATAAAAAACACGCGGGCGGGCCTGCTCGCACAGCGCCCGCCCGCGTGGTCTTGCTGATGACTCGCTGGCTACGTCTTCTCAGCCGCAAGCCACTCCAGCACCGGAATCGTCGCCGGCAGCAGCGGCGAAACCTCGGCGGGCAAGCTCTGCCACACGAAGGCCTGGCCCTCGCGCCCGTGCGGTTCCCCCGACCACTGCGTCACCTTGCAGAAGAAAAGCCGCACATAGGCGTGCGGATAATCGTGTTCGAGCGTGTGCCACAAATGACTCGCCTCGACCTCGATCCCAAGCTCCTCATGCAGCTCGCGCGCGAGCGCGGCCTCGACAGACTCGCCCGCTTCCAGCTTGCCGCCCGGAAACTCCCAGTAGCCCTCGTACGGCTTGCCCGCCGGACGCTGCGCGAGCAGATAGCGCCCGTCCGGCTGAACCAGCACGCCGACCGCGACTTCGGTGACCGGACGGGCCGCGCCGTTTTTGCCCGCGTTTTTGCTCGCCTCGCTCATGCCGGCGTCTTACGGCCGGACCAGTCGCGCGCGAACTGCCACGCCACCCGTCCCGAGCGCGACCCGCGTTCGAGTGCCCACACCAGCGCGTCGCCGCGCGCCGCCTCGATTTCGGCGTCGTCGCAGCCGAAATGCCGCAGCCAGTGCGCGATGATCGTCAGATAGTCGTCCTGCTTGAACGGATAGAAGCTCACCCACAGCCCGAAACGCTCGGACAGCGAAATCTTCTCCTCGACCAGTTCACCGGGATGAATCTCGCCATCCGACGTGTGCTTGTATGTCTCGTTGTCGCTCATGTACTCGGGCAGCAGATGGCGGCGGTTCGACGTCGCGTAGATGAGCACGTTGTCCGACTGCGCGGCGACCGAGCCGTCGAGCGCGACCTTCAGCGCCTTGTAGCCCGACTCGCCGTCTTCGAACGACAGGTCGTCGCAGAACACGACGAAGCGCTCCGGCCGCATCGAGATCAGATCGACGATGTCGCCGAGATCGTGCAGATCGTCCTTGTCCACTTCGATCAGGCGCAGACCGTCTTTCGCGTACGCATTCAGGCACGCCTTGATCAGCGACGACTTGCCGGTGCCGCGCGCGCCCGTCAGCAGCACGTTGTTGGCCGGCTGCTTGTGCACGAACTGGCGTGTGTTCTGCTCGATCAGCCCTTTCTGGCGATCGATATTCTGCAGGTCGTCGAGCGTGATCGACGAAATCGCGGATACCGGTTGCAGGTAGCCGCGCCCCTGGCGCTTGCGCCAGCGAAAAGCGACCGCGGCCGACCAGTCGATGTCCGGCGCTGCAGGGGGAAGCATCGCTTCCAGGCGGCCGAGCACGGCTTCGGCCCGGGTCAAAAACTGTTCGAGTTTGTCCATGGCGGTGAAATGAGCGGCCCGAGGCCGCGGAATGACCGAATCGGACCGGATCGCGAACCGCTCACGAAGCCGCCTGCGAAGCGGCCCGGAATCGGATTCGCGAAGCGGATTTACGAACGATAGTCGGCGTTGATGCTCACGTAGTCGTGCGACAGATCGCAAGTCCAGATCGTGGCTTGCGCATTGCCGCGGCCGAGCACGACGCGAATGCCGATCTCGCTCTTTTTCATGACGCGCTGGCCGTCTTCTTCACGGTAGGCCGGATTGCGGCCGCCGGCGGTGGCGACCAGCACGTCGTCGAGATACAGATCGATTTTGCCGACGTCGAGATCGTCCACGCCGGCATAGCCGATGGCCGCCAGAATGCGGCCGAGGTTCGGGTCCGATGCATAGAAGGCCGTCTTCACGAGCGGCGAGTGGCCGATCGCATACGCGATCTGGCGGCATTCGCCGACGCTCGAGCCGCCCTCGACATGCACGGTCATGAATTTGGTCGCGCCTTCGCCGTCGCGCACGATCAGTTGCGCGAGCGTCTGGGCGACTTCGGTCACCGCGTCGCGCAGCGCTGCATAAGCGGGCGAATCGGTGGACGTGATCGCCGGCAGGCTCGATTTGCCCGAGGCGATCAGGATGAACGAATCGTTGGTCGACGTATCGCCATCGATCGTGATGCAGTTGAACGAGCGGTCCGCGACGTGCTTCACGAGCTCGTCGAGCACCGGCTGCGCAACACTCGCATCGAACGCGAGGAAACCGAGCATGGTCGCCATGTTCGGCTTGATCATGCCCGCGCCCTTGCTGATACCGGTCAACGTGACCGTGTGACCGTCTATCGTGACCTGGCGCGACGCGGCCTTCGGCAGCGTGTCGGTGGTCATGATCGCCTGCGCGGCGTCGTGCCAGTTCGCTTCCTTGCGATTTGCGAGCGCGGCCGGCAGGCCGGCCTTCAGACGACCGACCGGCAGCGGCTCGAGAATCACGCCCGTCGAGAACGGCAGCACCTGCTCGGGCGCGATGTCAACGAGACGCGCAAGCTCCGCGCAGGTTTCGCGCGCATGCGCGAGGCCCGGCTCGCCGGTGCCCGCATTCGCGTTGCCGGTATTGACCACGAGCGCGCGAATCGGCTTGCCGCCCGCTCGCACGCGCTGCAGGTTCTCGCGGCACACGGTGACAGGCGCCGCGCAGAAACGGTTCTGCGTGAACACGCCGCCTACCGTCGCGCCTTCGGCGACGGAAATGACGAGCACGTCCTTGCGGTTCGGCTTGCGGATATTCGCCTCCGCCCAGCCGAGCGTGACGCCGGCGACAGGATGGAGTTGAGCGGGATCGATCGAGGGAAAGTTGACAGCCATGGTCGCGACCTGTCGAAGAAAATGCCGGCGGGCGCCGGCATCAGGGAAACGGAACTGATGACCCGGGTGTGTTGCCGGGCCATCTGCGAAATCAAGGACAAAGCTGCGCGTAAAAACGAAACGGCGAACGAAACGGCGAACGACACAACAAACGGCACAGCGACGATGCGGCGCGCCCGATGGCGCGCCGCATCTACATTACGCGATCTTGCCGTGGCACTGCTTGTACTTCTTGCCGCTGCCGCACGGGCACGGGTCGTTGCGGCCGACCTTCGGCACGTTGTCGGTATTCACGTGCATTGCTGCCTGTGGCGTTGCGCTGTGACCGTGGCTCATCGCGTCGCCGATCATCGCGGCGGTTGCCGCTTCGGCTGCGACGGGCGCGGCAGCGCCGGCTTCCGCAAATTCGGCATGGCGGAACTCGACGTTTTCAAGATGACCGCCCTGCTCTTCGAGCTGCTCCGCGGCGGCTTCGAGCTGCTCCGGCGACTGGATCTGCACGTTCATCACGATGCGCGTGACTTCGAGTTTCACGGCGTCGAGCATCGCGGCGAACAGCTCGAACGCCTCGCGCTTGTATTCCTGCTTCGGATTCTTCTGCGCATAGCCGCGCAGATGGATGCCCTGACGCAGATGGTCGAGCGCGGCCAGATGTTCGCGCCACGCGCGGTCGAGCGTCTGCAGCATGATCGAGCGCTCGAACGCGCTGAACGATTCGCGGCCGACCAGCTGGACCTTCGCCTCGTACGCTTCGTCCGAGGCGGCCTCGACCGCTTCGAGAATTTCTTCCGCGTTGATCGAGTTCGACTCGTTGATCATTTCCTGAATCGCGAGATCGAGCTGCCATTCGTTGCGCAGCACTTCCTCGAGTTCAGGTACGTCCCACTGCTCCTCGATGCTGCCGACCGGCACGAACTGGTGCACGATGTCGGCGATCACGCCATGACGCATCGCGCCAATGGTCTCGGTGATGTCGTTCGCTTCGAGCAATTCATTGCGCTGCTGATAGATCACCTTGCGCTGATCGTTCGACACATCGTCGTATTCGAGCAATTGCTTACGAATATCGAAGTTGCGCGCCTCGACCTTGCGCTGCGCCGATTCGATCGAGCGCGACACGATGCCCGCTTCGATCGCCTCGCCTTCCGGCATCTTCAGGCGATCCATGATCGCGCGCACGCGGTCGCCCGCGAAAATGCGCAGCAGCGGATCTTCGAGCGACAGGTAGAAGCGCGACGAACCCGGGTCGCCCTGACGGCCGGCACGGCCGCGCAGCTGGTTGTCGATACGGCGCGACTCGTGACGCTCGGTGCCGATGATGTGCAGGCCGCCCGCGGCCTTCACCTGATCGTGCAGCGCCTGCCATTCGTCGTGCAGCTTCTGGATGCGGCGCTGTTTCTCGTCGTCGGCGAGCGTTTCGTCCTGCTCGATGAACGACGCCTGCTTTTCCGCATTGCCGCCGAGCACGATGTCCGTACCGCGGCCGGCCATGTTGGTGGCGATCGTAATGCGCTGCGGACGACCCGCTTCGGCAACGATCGCCGCTTCGCGCGCGTGCTGCTTCGCGTTCAGCACTTCGTGCGGCAGCCCGGCCTGCTTGAGCAGATGCGACAGCAGCTCCGAGTTCTCGATCGACGTCGTGCCGACCAGCACCGGTTGACTGCGCTCGAAGCACTCGCGAATGTCGCGAATGACTGCGTCGTAACGCTCCTTCGCGGTCTTGTAGATCTGATCCTGCTTGTCGATCCGCTTGGGCGGCCGGTTGGTCGGGATCACGACCGTCTCGAGACCGTAGATCTCGTTGAATTCGTACGCTTCGGTGTCGGCCGTGCCGGTCATGCCGGCCAGCTTCGCATACATGCGGAAATAGTTCTGGAACGTGATCGATGCGAGCGTCTGGTTCTCGCTCTGGATCTTCACGTGCTCCTTCGCCTCGACCGCCTGGTGCAGACCGTCCGACCAGCGGCGGCCGGCCATCAGACGGCCAGTGAATTCGTCGACGATGATGACTTCGCCGTTCTGCACGACGTAGTGCTGATCCTTGAAGAACAGCGTGTGCGCGCGCAACGCCGCGTACACGTGGTGCATCAGCGTGATGTTCTGCGGCGCGTACAGGCTTTCGCCGTCGCCGATCAGACCCCACTCGGCGAGCAGACGCTCGGCCTTTTCGTGGCCCGATTCGGTCAGGAACACCTGGCGGCCTTTTTCGTCGAGCGTGTAGTCGCCCGGCTTCTCGACGCCGGTGCCGTCCGCCTTCTCCTCGCCGATCTGGCGTTCGAGCAGCGGCGGCAGCGCGTTCATGCGCACGTAGAGTTCGGTGTGATCTTCGGCCTGGCCGGAGATGATGAGCGGGGTACGCGCTTCGTCGATCAGGATCGAGTCGACCTCGTCGACGACCGCGAAATTCAGGCTGCGCTGCACGCGCGCCTCGGTCTCGTAGACCATGTTGTCGCGCAGGTAGTCGAAGCCGAATTCGTTGTTGGTGCCGTAGGTGATGTCGGCGGCGTAGGCTTCCTGCTTCGCCGTGTGCTCCATCTGCGACAGGTTGATACCGACCGACAGACCGAGGAAGTTGTAGAGGCGCGCCATCCATTCGGCGTCGCGCTGGGCGAGGTAGTCGTTGACCGTGACCACGTGCACGCCGCGCCCCGACAGCGCGTTCAGGTACACCGGCAGCGTCGCGACGAGCGTCTTGCCCTCACCGGTGCGCATTTCGCCGATCTTGCCGTAGTGCAGCGCCATACCGCCGATCAGCTGCACGTCGAAGTGGCGCATCTTGAGCACCCGCTTGCTGGCCTCGCGGCACACCGCAAACGCCTCGGGCAGAAGCTTGTCGAGCGACTCGCCGCTCGCGACGCGCTGGCGGAATTCACCCGTTTTGGCGCGCAGTTGCTCATCCGTCAATTGCTCGATCTGCGGTTCGAGCGCATTGATCGCCGCGACGGTCTTTTGATATTGCTTGACTAGCCGCTGATTGCGGCTGCCAAAAATCTTCTGTAGAAAACCGGTGGTCATCGGATCGGGGTGTCTGCGTCGCGGCTTCGGCTGGCTTGCGGCGTGCGATTCGGGCACGCACGCGCCTGGGTCGGTAGGGCCTCGGCCGCTTGGTCCAAGAGTGAATTCGAATCGGGCATTCTAGCACGCGCGTCCGGCTGCGCTTGTGTCGGCGGTGCGACGGCACGGGCCCTTCGAGGCCCGCCCGGCAACCTCCGGCGACTCGTCGCAGGCCGGATCCGCGAGGTGCCCGCGCGGTACAATCACGGCGTAAACGCGCATGGTGCGCGCTCACGCCTTTAACTTCAAACATGAGCCGTTTTCCGTCCTTTTCAAGGCCGCCGAGGCAGTTCGATCCGCGCCGCCCACAACCTCTCACCGAGGTGCTGGGCCGCACGGACGCGTTCGCGGCGCTGCGCGCGGGCGTCGAGCAGATCGCCGCGCTCGAAAAGGATTTGCGCGAGCTGCTGCCCGATTATCTGGCGACGAGCGTCGAGCCAGGCTTCATCAAGGAAGGTGTGCTGGCCCTCTTTGCCGGGCACAACGCGCTCGCGGCGCGGTTGCGGCATCTCGAACCGCGGCTGTTGTCGGATTTGCAGCAGCGCGGTTGGCCCGTTCATGCGCTGAAGATTCGCGTGCGGCCGCAGCCGGCCAAGGAGCCGCCACCGGTCAAGCAGGCGCGCATGACGCCGGCCGGCGCGGACGCATTGCAGGCGCTCAGCGAATCGCTCGCGCCGTCGCCGCTGCAGGAGGCGCTGGCGCGCATGGCGGCCCGGCATCGGCGCAAGCGCTGACCCGCCCGCCAGCCGCTAAAACGCTGGACGAAAAAAACGGCCCGATGGGCCGTTTTTTCATGCGCAAGCCTCGAGCAAACGAGGCCGCCCGCTGGCGTTATGCGAACGCCGTCTGCGTTTCGTACGCGAAACCGCGCGGTGCTTTCTGCGTGTCGTCGAAAGTAACGATTTCGTACGCATCTTCGTGCGCGAGTAACTCGCGCAGCAGCGCATTGTTCAGACCGTGGCCCGATTTGTACGCGGTGTACGACGCCAGCAACGGATGGCCGACCACATACAGGTCGCCGATCGCGTCGAGCATCTTGTGCTTCACGAACTCGTCGTCGTAACGCAGGCCGTCGTTGTTGAGGATGCGGTACTCGTCGAGCACGATCGCGTTGTCCATGCTGCCGCCACGCGCGAGGCCGAGTTCGCGCATCATTTCCACTTCATGCGCAAAGCCGAACGTGCGGGCGCGCGCGATTTCGCGCACGTACGACGTGTTGGCGAAATCCACTTCGAGCGCCTGGCCGGTTTTATCGACCGCCGGATGACGGAAGTCGATCGTGAACTTGAGCTTGAAGCCGAAGTACGGATCGAGGCGCGCGAACTTGTCGCCGTCGCGAATTTCGACCGGCTTCGTAACCTTGATGAATTTCTTCGCGGCGTTCTGCTCTTCGATTCCAGCCGACTGGATCAGGAACACGAACGAACCCGCGCTGCCGTCCATGATCGGAATTTCTTCGGCGGTGACGTCAACGTAAAGGTTGTCGATGCCAAGACCGGCACAGGCGGACATGAGATGCTCGACCGTCGATACGCGCGCGCCGTCTTTCTGCAACACGGAAGCCAGACGCGTATCGCCAATCGCCATCGCCGACGCAGGAATGTCCACCGGCGTGGGCAAATCCACGCGCGAAAACACGATGCCAGTGTCCGGCGCCGCCGGACGGAGCGTCAGGTCGACTTTGCGGCCGGAGTGCAGGCCGATGCCGACAGTCTTGACGATCGATTTGATTGTGCGCTGCTTCAACATGGTGATCTTCTATTCGATTGAAAATCCCAATCGGGACTTTTTATTTCATAGCCCGAATTATACTCCAATACCCTGGGGCGCGTCGTTTCAGGGAACGTATCAATCTGTTTCGCTGCGTTACCCCGTGGGCGCCGCGAGGGAAAGCGTGACGGGCCGATGCCCCGGAACGGAGGCGTTTCCGGTCATCGGCCCGCGTAACGGCCTGTCACAAAAGCGTCGCAATCACCGTTGCCATAGTGCCACGCGGCATATGCGCGCAAGCCCGCGGCGAAGGTGCGACGCCAGCAACTAGCTCAACGTAGCGAGAATACTCGCTGCATCGCTGACTTCAAATTTGCCGGCAGCTTCGACGTTCAGCGTCTTGACCACGCCGTCGTCGACCACCATCGCGTAGCGCTGGGAACGGATTCCCATGCCGCGCGCCGACAGATCCTGCTCCAGACCGAGCGCCCGTGTGAAAGCCGCACTGCCGTCCGCCATCATGCGCACCTTGCCCGAGGCGTGCAGATCGCGTCCCCACGCGCCCATCACGAACGCGTCGTTGACGGACACGCACCAGATCTCGTCGATGCCGGCAGCGCGCAACCGCTCGGCGTGCTCGACATAACCCGGTACATGTTTGGCCGAACAGGTCGGCGTGAATGCGCCCGGCAATCCGAAGATCACCACACGCTTGCCCGCCGTCTGTCCGCGCACGTCGAAACTGTTCGGTCCGATCGTGCAGCCCGCCCGCTCGTCTTCGACAAACTCGAAGAGCGTCGCGTCGGGCAGCTTGTCACCTGCCTGAATCATGCTCAGTCCTTTGCATCGATGCGAAGCACGCTCGCACGTCGTCGTGTCGCAGTGAAATCCAGCATGAGCCCAGCTATAGGCTCAGCCGTCCAGCGGCAGTCGCCTTGTCCGCTTCGCGAATCCGCAGAGGGCAGTTGCCCCTGCCGCGAATCAGACGATACGCGACCTCTTTGCCGTTCACCCGCCACGCTCGTGCATTCGTCCGCCAGCGCTGTTCGACACAGCGCGGCAACGAAAGCCTGCCCGTGCGCTCAGTCCGCCTGCTTGCGCAGGAACGCCGGAATGTCGTACGTGTCGACGCCCTTTTCCTGCAGCGCCTGCACGTGCGATGCCGCGGTGTCGCGCGAGGTGCGCCACACTGCCGGCGTATCCAGCGCGCCGTAGTCGGCCGTGCTCGCATGCGATGCCGCCGGCGTGTATGCAGCATGCTGCATTGCACCGATCGGCTGGTTGTCGGTGCCGGTGCGCAGCAGCGTCATCGGTGCCGACTGCTGCTTCTTCGCTGCACGGCCGAGGCCCGTCGCGACGACCGTCACGCGCAGCGCGTCACCCATGGCATCGTCGTACACGGCGCCGAAGATCACCGTGGCGTCTTCCGCAGCATAGCTCTTGATCGTGTTCATCACTTCGCGCGTTTCCGACAGACGCAGCGAGCGGCTCGACGTGATGTTGACCAGCACGCCGCGCGCGCCCGACAGATCGACGCCTTCCAGCAGCGGGCTCGCAACGGCCTGCTCGGCGGCGAGGCGCGCGCGATCGACGCCGGCGACCGTCGCCGTGCCCATCATCGCCTTGCCCTGCTCGCCCATCACGGTCTTCACGTCTTCGAAGTCGACGTTCACGAGACCGTCGACGTTGATGATTTCCGCGATGCCCGCGACCGCATTGTTCAGAACGTCGTCAGCGCACTGGAAGCACTTGTCCATCTCGGCGTCGTCGCCCATCACCTCGAACAGCTTGTCGTTCAGCACGACGATCAGCGAGTCGACGTGATCCTCCAGTTGCTGCGAACCGGCTTCCGCCACGCGCATGCGCTTGCCGCCTTCGAATTCGAACGGCTTGCTCACGACGCCAACGGTCAGAATGCCCATTTCCTTCGCGATCTGCGCAACGACCGGTGCCGCGCCCGTGCCGGTGCCGCCACCCATGCCTGCGGTGATGAACACCATGTGCGCGCCGCGCAGTGCGTCGGCGATGCGCTCGCGCGCTTCTTCAGCGGCGGCGCGGCCCATTTCCGGCTTGGCGCCTGCGCCCAGACCCGTGTTGCCGAGCTGGATCACCGCGGTGGCGCGCGAACGCGACAACGCCTGCGCGTCCGTGTTCATCACGATGAAGTCGACGCCTTGCACGCCTTTGTTGATCATGTGCTGAACGGCATTGCCGCCAGCGCCACCGACTCCGACGACCTTGATGATGGTGCCGTTCGTTTCGGTTTCCAGCATCTGGAATTCCATGTTGCCTCCGTCAAGATAAAAAAGTACCGCCACTCGGCCGTTATCCGGCAGGAGATCGGGCAACCTCCTGTCGCGCGCCGGCCGCCGGCACCAGCGCGAATTACTCGAAACCTGTCATCAGAAGTTGCCGAGGAACCAGTCCTTCATGCGCGAGAACACCTGTCCCATCGACCCCGACTGCACCGCAACCTTGCGCCCGCGCATGCGCTGCGAGCGTCCTTCGACGAGCAGGCCCATCGCCGTCGAGTAGCGCGGGTTGCGCACCACGTCGGCGAGACCGCCCGCGTATTCCGGTACGCCGATGCGCACCGGTTTCAGGAAAATGTCTTCGCCGAGCTCGACCATGCCGAGCATCATCGACGCCCCGCCGGTCAGCACCACGCCCGAACTCAGCAGCTCTTCGTAACCCGACTCGCGCACCACCTGCTGCACGAGCGAAAACAGTTCTTCGACGCGCGGCTCGACCACCGCCGCCAGCGCCTGGCGCGACAGCGTGCGCGGACCGCGCTCGCCGAGACCGGGCACTTCGATCATCTCGTCCGGATCGGCGAGCGCCTGCTTCGCGATGCCGTAGTCGACCTTGATGTCTTCGGCATCCGGCGTCGGCGTGCGCAGCGCCATCGCGATGTCGCTCGTGATCTGGTCACCGGCGATCGGAATCACCGCCGTGTGACGGATCGCGCCTTCGCTGAAAATCGCGATATCAGTCGTGCCGCCGCCGATATCGACCAGCACCACGCCCAGTTCCTTTTCGTCTTCCGTCAGCACCGCGAGCGACGACGCGAGCGGCTGCAGGATCAGGTCGTTCACTTCGAGGCCGCAGCGGCGCACGCACTTGACGATGTTCTGCGCCGCGCTCACCGCGCCGGTGACGATATGCACCTTCACTTCGAGGCGGATGCCGCTCATGCCGATCGGCTCGCGCACATCCTCCTGACCGTCGATGATGAATTCCTGCGTGAGGATATGCAGCACCTGCTGATCGGTCGGGATGTTGATAGCCTTCGCCGTTTCGATCACGCGCGCGACGTCCGCCTGCGTGACTTCCTTCTCCTTGATCGCCACCATGCCGCTCGAATTGAAGCTGCGGATATGGCTTCCGGCGATCCCGGTAAACACGTTCGTGATCTTGCAGTCGGCCATCAGCTCGGCTTCCTCGAGCGCGCGCTGAATCGACTGCACGGTGGCTTCGATATTCACCACCACGCCTTTCTTGAGCCCCTTCGACTCGCTCTGGCCGAGACCGATCACCTCGTAGTGGCCTTCGCCCTTCAACTCGGCGACGATGGCCACGACCTTCGACGTCCCGATGTCGAGGGCGACCAGCAGATCCTTATAGTCTTTACTCATAGCGTGCTCATTGCGTGTGATGTCCGTTTACTTCTTGCCCTTGTCGGGTTCGCTGATGAAGCGCATGCCAGCGGCACGAATCGCGAAACCGTTCGGATAGCGCAAGTCCGCATACTCGATATCCTTCCCCCAACGTTGCGTCACCGCGCTCCATGCCGCGGTCAGACGCCTGCTGCGATCGGCGAGCGTTTCCTGATTGCGCTCGCGCCCAAGTTCCACCTGCATGCCGTTGGAGAGCTTCACCGTCCACGCATAACGCGGCGACAGCGTCACTTCCTCGGGCGTCGCATTGAGCGGCGCGAACCACTTCTGGAAGTCGTGATAACGCGCGACGACTTCTTTTGCCGTACCGTCCGGGCCGTCGAACGCGGGCAGGTCGTCGTCGAGCTCGCCCTGATTCGCGGTGAACAGCTCACCGTCGACGCTCACGAGCTGATCGCTGCCCCACGTCCCAAGCGGCTTGTACTCCTCGAGCGTGACAGCCAGCGCATTCGGCCAGACGCGCCGCACGCTCGCGTGCCGCACCCACGGCATCTGCTCGAACGCCTGACGCGCGACGTCGAGATCGACCGTGAAAAAGTTGCCCTTCAACCGCCCCACTACACCGGCGCGCACCGTCGGCGAATTGATGTGCTCGGTGTCGCCGCCGATCTGGATTTCGCGCAGCGCGAAATTCGGGCGCTGGATCAGCCAGTAACCGCCCGCCGCCAGCAGCACGAGCACCAGCAACGCGTGCAGCGCATTGGTGGCGAGATTGAGCTGGCGAACGTTGTTCCACATGGTGTTGCTTTTGGGTTGCCCCGGTTAGTCCTGCAGCGTCAGCGCCAACACGCCGACAACCAGTTCCTGATAGCTGATGCCGACTGCGCGCGCCGCCTTCGGCGGCAGCGAGTGATCGGTCATCCCAGGCGCCGTATTCACTTCGAGAAAGTACGGATTGCCTGCGCTGTCGAGCATGAAGTCCGCGCGGCCCCAGTCGGTGCAGCCGAGCACGTCGAACGCGCGGCGCGCGAGCACCTTCAGGCGCGATTCCTCTTCAGCGCCGAGACCGCACGGAATCAGATACTGCGTGTCGTCGGCGATGTACTTCGCGTGGTAGTCGTAGAACTCGCCGGCCGGCACGATGCGGATCACCGGCAGGTCCAGCTTGCCGGCGATGCACGCGGTGTACTCGCCGCCGCCTTCGATGCTCTTCTCGACCACGACGATGCGGTCGTACTTCACGGCTTCGATCAACGCCGCCGGCAATGCATCGGCGCTCTTCACCTTGATGACGGCAACGCTCGACCCTTCGCTCGCGGGCTTCACGAAGAGCGGCAGACCGAGCTTCGCGACGATCTCTTTGGCACGCGCTTCGTAGTCGTCGCCGCGCAGCACCGCTTCGAACGGCGGCGTCGGAATGCCGAGCTGCTGCCACACGAGCTTGGTGCGGAACTTGTCGAGACCGAGCGCCGAGCCGAGCACACCGCTACCGGTGTAGCGAATGCCGTAGAAATCGAGCGCGCCCTGAATCTGGCCGTTCTCGCCGTAACCGCCATGCAGCGCGTTGAACGCGCGCACGAAGCCTTCGTCTTTCAACGCGGCGAGCGGACGCTCGGCCGGATCGAACGGATGCGCGTCGACGCCGGCGTCGCGCAGGCCCTGCAACACGAGCCGCCCTGAATTGAGCGACACCTCGCGCTCGGCGGAGTTTCCGCCGAGCAGCACTGCCACCTTGCCGAATTGTTTGGCGAGTTGATCTGAATTAGTACTGCTCATCTCACACCTTCGTTTCCTGGGCGAGGCGACCCGGCACACCGCCGATCGAACCCGCGCCCATCGTAATCACCACATCGCCGTCGCGCACCACTGCCGACAGCGCGTCCGGCACTTCATCCACCGTCTCGACGAACACCGGCTCGACCTTGCCCGCGACGCGCAACGCGCGCGCCAAGGCGCGGCCATCCGCTGCGACGATCGGCGCTTCACCGGCCGCATAGACTTCGGTCAGCACGAGCGCGTCGACGGTCGACAGCACCTTCACGAAATCCTCGAAGCAATCGCGCGTGCGCGTGAAGCGGTGCGGCTGGAACGCCAGCACGAGACGCCGGCCGGGGAACGCACCGCGCGCCGCCGCCACCGTAGCGGCCATTTCGACCGGATGGTGACCGTAGTCGTCCACCAGCGTGTAGGCGCCCGCGGCCTTGCCATCGCTCACGACCGGCACTTCGCCGTAGCGTTGGAAACGGCGGCCGACGCCGTTGAAATCCGCGAGCGCTCGCTGGATATCGGCATCTTTCACTTCGAGTTCAGTCGCAATTGCAATGGCGGCCAGCGCGTTCTGCACGTTGTGCTCTCCCGGCAGGTTCAGCACGATGTCGAGCGGCGCCGCGTCTTCGCGCATCGCGGTGAAATGCATGCGACCCTCGCGCGCTTCGACGTTGACCGCGCGCACCTGCGCATCGGGCGCGAAACCGTAGCGGATGATCGGCTTCGAGACGAACGGCAGGATCTCCTTCACGTTCGGATCGTCGACGCACAGCACCGCGATGCCGTAGAACGGCAGACGGTGCGTGAACTCGATGAACGCCTGCTTCAGGCGCGCGAAGTCGTGGCCGTAGGTGTCCATGTGATCGGCGTCGATGTTCGTGATGACTTCGATCACCGGGAACAGGTTCAGGAACGACGCGTCCGACTCGTCCGCCTCGGCGACGATGAAGTCGCCCGTGCCGAGGCGCGCATTCGCGCCCGCGCTAATCAGCCGCCCGCCGATCACGAAAGTCGGATCGAGCCCGCCCGCGGCCAGCACGCTCGCGACGAGCGACGTGGTCGTGGTCTTGCCGTGCGTGCCGGCAATCGCGATGCCCTGCTTCAGGCGCATCAGCTCCGCGAGCATCACCGCGCGCGGCACGATCGGAATGCGGCGATGACGCGCGGCCAGCACTTCCGGGTTGTCGCTGCGCACGGCGGTCGAGACGACCACCGCGTTCGCGCCTTCGATGTTCTCCGCCGCGTGCCCGATCGAGATGCGCGCGCCGAGCGCGGCGAGGCGCTCCGTGACCGCGTTGCCCGACAGGTCCGAGCCGCTCACCTGATAGCCGAGGTTGACGAGCACCTCGGCGATGCCGCTCATGCCGACACCGCCGATGCCGACAAAATGAATGTGTTTGACGATGTGTTTCATTGCTTTCCTTCTGGGCTTGCGCCCGCCGTCGAACCCGCCACGGTCGCGCAGATCTGCGCGACCTGTTCCGTGGCGTCGGGTTTCGCGAGCGAGCGCGAACGCTCCGCCATCTCCGCGAGACTTTCCCGCGTCTGGCTGCGCAACCAGTCGGCGAGTTTTTCCGCCGACAGATCGCGTTGTTGCACGACCAGCGCCGCGCCGTTGTCGGCGAGAAACGCTGCGTTAGTGGTCTGGTGATCGTCCACCGCATACGGGAACGGCACGAACAGCGCCGCGACGCCGACCGCCGAAATCTCCGACACGGTCATCGCACCCGAGCGGCAGATCACGAGATCGGCTGCTTCGTAGGCGCTCGTCATATCATCGATGAACGGCACGAGCGTGACCTCGGCGCCGGTTTGCAGGCCCGCCGCGGCATAGTTCTCGCGCAGCGCATCGATATGCTTTGCGCCTGCCTGATGCACGATGCGCGGCCTCTCGTTGGAGCCAAGCAACGCGACCGCGCGCGGCACTACTTCATTCAATGCCGCCGCGCCGAGACTGCCGCCCACGACCAGCACGTTCAGCGCTCCGCTGCGTTGCGCGTAGCGTTCTTTGGGTGCATTCGCGCGCGCAAGTTCCTCTCGAATCGGATTGCCGGTCCATTCGCCGTGCGGCAGCGCATTCGGAAACGCAACGAGCACGCGTTTGGCGAGCTTCGCGAGCACCTTGTTCGCGAGACCCGCGATCGAATTCTGTTCGTGCAGCACGAGCGGCCGGCCGCTCAGCGCGGTCATCAGACCGGCCGGGAACGTGATGTAACCGCCCATGCCGAGCACGACGTCGGGCCTCACGCGACGCAGCACGCTCAGGCTCTGCGTGCACGCGCGCAGCAGATTGAGCGGCAGCATCAGCTTGGTCTTGAGACCCTTGCCGCGCACGCCGCCAAAGCGCACGTACTCCATCGGAATGCCGTGCTTCGGTACGAGCGTCGCCTCCATGCCCGCGGGGTTGCCGAGCCACACCACTTTCCAGCCCCACGCCTGCATCAGGTGCGCGACCGCGAGCCCGGGGAACACGTGTCCCCCGGTGCCGCCGGCCATCACCATCAGCGTGCGTTGGTGGAGAGCGGTCATACCTTCCCTCCACGCATCAACACACGATTTTCATAGTCCACCCGCATCAACACCGCAATCGCCACGCAGTTCAGCAAAATGCCCGAGCCGCCATAGCTCACGAGCGGCAGCGTGAGACCTTTGGTCGGCAGAAGCCCGAGGTTCACACCCATGTTGATGAAGGTCTGCGCGCCGAACCAGATGCCCACGCCCTTCGCGACGAGACCTGCGAACGTGCGGTCGAGCGCGAGCGCCTGACGGCCGATCTCGAACGAGCGGCGCACGATCCAGTAGAACATCAGGATCACGACCAGCACGCCGACGAAACCGAGTTCCTCGCCGATCACCGCGAGGATGAAGTCGGTATGCGCTTCCGGCAGATAGTTGAGCTTCTCGACGCTGCCGCCGAGCCCCACGCCGAACCACTCGCCGCGCCCGAACGCAATCAGCGAGTGCGTCAACTGATACGCCTTGCCCTGCGCGTAGCGGTCGTCCCACGGATCGAGGTACGCGAAGATCCGCTCGCGACGCCACGGCGACGCCCACACGAGCAAACTGAACGTGCCCACCGCAGTAGCGACGAGGCCGCCGAACAGCTTGCCGTTCACGCCGCCGAGGAACAGCACGCCCATCGCGATCGCCGCGATCACCATGAACGCGCCCATGTCCGGCTCGAGCAGCAGCAACGCGCCGACGAGGCCGACCGCGACCGCCATCGGCAAAAAGCCCTTGGCGAAGCTGTGCATGTACTCCTGTTTGCGCACCGTGTAGTTCGCCGCGTAGATCGTCACCGCGAGCTTCATGATTTCCGACGGCTGCATGTTCGTGATGCCGAGCGGAATCCAGCGGCGCGCGCCGTTCACACCCTTGCCGACGTGCGGAATCAGCACGATCACGAGCGCGGCGAGCGAAAGCAGGAAGAGCTTGGGCGCGTACTTGTCCCACGTCGAGATCGGCACGCGGAACGACACGACGCCGACCACCGCGCCCATCACGACGAAGATGATCTGGCGCACGAGAAACGCGTAGTCGCGGTAGGACGCGTATTTCGGCGAATCGGGCATCGCGATCGACGCCGAGTACACCATCACGACGCCGAGCCCGAGCAGCGCAACGACGACCCACAGCAGCGAGTGATCGTAGTCGAGCATGCGCGAGCGCAGCGGACGCACGCCGTTGACCGCGCTCGCGAGACCACTGCCGCCCGTGCGGCTGGACGTGCGCGCCGCGGCGCCGCCACTGCCGGCTGCTTCGCGCGAGCCGAAACGTTCCGACCAGCTCATATCATCGTCCCCCGTTCGGCCGCGATGTCTTCCACCGTGCTGCGAAATACCGCGGCACGGTGTGCGTAACCCTTGAACATGTCGAAGCTCGCGCACGCGGGCGAGAGCAGCACCGCGTCGCCCGGCTGCGCGAGCGCGGTGGCCGCGCGCGTCGCTTCTTCGAGCGTCGCGTGATCGGTCATGGCGATGCCGCTATGTTCGAGCGCGGCCCGAATCTGCGGCGCGTCGCGGCCGATCAGCATCACGGCGCGGCACCAGCGCGTGACCGGCGCGGCGAGCGGCTCGAAATCCTGGCCCTTGCCGTCGCCGCCCGCAATCAGCACCACGCGCTGCGCAAGACCGTCGAGCGCGGCCACCGTGGCGCCGACGTTGGTGCCCTTGCTGTCGTCCACATAGTCGATGCCGTCGATCGACGCAATCAACTCCACGCGATGCGGCTCGCCGTGATATTCGCGCAGGCCGTGCAGCAACGGCGCGCCCGGCAAGCCGATCGCGCGCGCAAGCGCGTACGCGGCCAGCGCGTTCGCGGCGTTGTGCAGACCGCGAATGCGCAGCGCGTCGGCGGGCATCAGGCGCTTCAACGCGATGTCCGGCGTGGCGGCCGCTTCGTTCTTGCGACGGCGCTTCGATACGGGTTCGTCGCTCGCGTCACGGTCGTGCGCGACGACCAGCCACACCATGCCGTTGTCGCGCAGCAAACCGTAGTCGCCGTCGTTGCTCGGCTCGGTCACGCCGAACGTCACGATCTCGGCCTCATCGCTTGCGGGTGCGAGCGCCATCACGCGCGCGTCGTCGCGGTTCAGCACGCGCACGGTCTGTGTACCGAAGATGCGGCCCTTCGCGGCCGCATAGGCATCGAGACCGCCGTGCCAGTCCAGGTGATCCTGCGTGATGTTGAGCACCGCCGCCGCGTCGGGCGTAAACGTGTGCGAAGTTTCGAGCTGGAAGCTCGACAATTCGAGCACCCACACGTCGGGCAAGGCGGTGTGATCGATCGCCTCGCTCAGCTTGTCGAGCAGCGACGGGCTGATGTTGCCCGCGACCGCGACCTTCTTGCCCGCGCGTTCGCACAGCAGGCCAGCCAGGCTCGTCGTCGTGGTCTTGCCGTTGGTGCCGGTGATCGCGATCACCTTCGGCGCGTAACCGCTTTCGCCGAGCGTACGCAGTGCCTGCGCGAACAGTTCGAGTTCGCCCCATACCGGAATGCCCTGCTCGCGCGCCGCCGAGATCAGCGGCAGCAGATCGGCGGCGAGCGGCGACAGCCCTGGGCTGATCGCGACGAGTTCGATGCCTTCGAGCAGCACCGGCGAAAACGGGCCGCCGACGAAATCGGCGTCGACACCGTGCGCTTCGAGCGCGGACAGGTTCGGCGGCGCCTCGCGCGTATCGGCCACGCGCAGCCGACAGCCGTGCCTGGCGCACCAGCGCGCCATCGCGAGACCGGATTCACCCAGTCCTAGCACGAGCACCATCGGCTTTTGCCGATCCCGAAACTTCTCGCCGAACATCGCCTGCTTCCTTTACCTGCTGCTTAACGCAATTTGAGAGTGGACAAACCGAATAGGCACAACATCAGCGTGATGATCCAGAAACGCACGACCACCTGCGTTTCCTTCCAACCCGACAATTCGAAATGGTGATGCAGCGGCGCCATCTTGAAGAAACGCCGCCCTTCTCCGAAACGGCGCTTCGTGTATTTGAACCACGCGACCTGCAGCATCACGGAGAGCGTTTCCGCCACGAAAATGCCGCCCATGATGAAGAGCACGATTTCCTGGCGCACGATCACCGCGACCGTGCCGAGCGCGCCGCCGAGCGCGAGCGCGCCGACGTCGCCCATGAACATCTGCGCCGGATGCGTGTTGAACCAGAGGAACGCGAGGCCCGCGCCGCCCATCGCCGAACAGAAGATCAGCAGTTCACCCGCGCCGGGAATGTGCGGAAACAGCAGGTACTTCGAATAGACCGAGCTGCCCATCACATACGCGAACACCCCGAGCGACGCGCCGACCAGCACGACCGGCATGATGACGAGACCGTCGAGGCCATCGGTGAGATTCACGGCATTGCTCGCACCGACGATCACGAGATACGTGAGCACGATGAAGCCCCAGACGCCGAGCGGATAGGTGATCGACTTGAAGAACGGCACCAGCAGGTCGGCGCGCGCGGGCAGCCCCATCGAAAGGCCGCTGCGCACCCACGCCATGAACAGGTCGAACACGCGCACGTTGCTCGCCTCGGACACGCTGAACGCGAGATAGACCGCCGCGAACAGGCCGATCACCGACTGCCAGAAATACTTCTCGCGCGAGGACATGCCGCGCGGGTCCTTGTGGACGACCTTGCGGTAATCGTCGACCCAGCCGATCACGCCGAAGCCGAACGTGACGAGTATCACGATCCAGATGAAGCGGTTGGTCAGATCGGCCCACAGCAGCGTCGCCACAGCGATGCCGAGCAGAATCAGCACGCCGCCCATCGTCGGCGTGCCCGACTTCACCGCGTGCGATTGCGGGCCGATCTTGCGCACCGGTTGGCCGACCTTCATCGCGGTCAGCTTGCGAATCACCGCCGGGCCGCAGACGAGCCCGATCAGCAGCGCGGTGATGGTCGCCATCACCGCGCGGAACGTCAGATAACTGAACACGCGCAAGAAGCTTGCGTCATTCTGCAGCCATTGCGCCAGCGCCAGTAGCATGCTTGGTCCTTCTATTTCAATGTGCGGCGGGCGTCGAGCCCGCAGCGTTGGGTTGTGGACTCGTCACGGCGTCCACCACGCGCTCCATCTGCATGAAGCGCGAACCTTTCACGAGAAGCGTTGCAGCAGCGCCGAAGCCGGCCTGCTGCAGTTGCGCGACCAGCGCGCCGACATCGGCGACGTGGTGCGCGCCCGCGCCATAGGCGGTGCAGGCGTCGCGCGAAGCGTCGCCCAGCGCGTACAGCGCGTCGATGCCGCGCTCTTTCGCATAGGCGCCGATTTCGCGGTGAAACACCGGGCCGTTGTCGCCGACCTCGCCCATGTCGCCCATCACGAGCACGCGCGGCGACGCGCACGAGACGAGCACGTCGATCGCGGCGCGCATCGAGTCGGGATTCGCGTTGTAGGTGTCGTCGATCACGGTCGCGCCCGCGAGCGTGCCGAGCACGGCCTGCTTGACCTGCAGACGCCCCTTCACCGCGCCGAACGATTCGAGGCCGCGTTGGATCGCATCGAGCGACACACCCGCCGCGACCGCGGCCGCGGTCGCAGCGAGCGCGTTGTGCGCGTTGTGATTGCCGAGCACCTGCAGCGTGACGTCGAGGTGGCCTTGCGGCGTATCGATGGAGAGGCGCTTGCCGTCGAACGTGCCCTTCACCGCGGCTTCGGTCGTGCGCTCGGCGTTGTTCAGCGCGAAATCGACGATGCGGCTGCCGGTCGCGGCCACACGCCAGATGCTCGCGTAGGCGTCGTCGGCGGGGAACACGGCCGTGCCTTCGGGCGACAGCGCATGAATCACGCTTGCATGCTCGAGCGCGACCGCTTCGACGGTCGCCATGAATTCCTGATGCTCGCGTTGCGCGTTGTTCACGACGGCGACGGTCGGCTCGGCGAGCTTCGCGAGCAGTTCGGTTTCGCCCGGATGGTTCATGCCGAGCTCGACCACCGCGAGCCGATGCGCGGCATGCAGCCGGAACAGCGTGAGCGGCAAACCGATGTCGTTGTTGAAGTTGCCCGCAGTCGCGAGACGCGCATCGGCGCCGACCGCCGCCGCGAAGATCGACGCGATCATTTCCTTGACCGTGGTCTTGCCGTTGCTGCCCGTCACCGCGACGAGCGGCATGCTGAACTGGCGGCGCCAGCCGCGCGCGAGCACGCCGAGTGCGGCGCGCGTGTCGGCGACGCGGATCGCGGGCACGCTCCAGTTTTCCGGCGTGCGCGCGACCAGCACGGCCGCGACGTTGCGCGTCGCGACCTGCGGCAGGAAATCGTGCGCGTCGAAACGATCGCCCTTGATCGCGATGAACAGATCGCCGGGACCGGCGCTGCGGCTGTCGGTCGAGACGCCCTCGAAACGCACGCTGTCGTCACCGGTGACGGTCGCGCCCGGGATCAGCGCGGCGGCTGTACGCAGCGAAAACATGCTCATTCGCCACCTCCGCGTGCTTGCGTCGCCCGCGCGGCGAGCGCGAGGCGGGCGTGGTCCTGATCGGAGAAAGCGCGTTTCTTGCCCATGATTTCCTGTGTTGCTTCGTGTCCCTTGCCGGCCAGCACGATCACGTCTTCGCGCGCGGCGCCGCGAATCGCCTGCAGAATCGCGCTCGCGCGGTCCTCGATGCGGCGTGCCTTCGACGCGTCCTTCATGCCCGCCGCGATCTGCTCGATGATCGCGAGCGGATCTTCGCTGCGCGGGTTGTCGCTCGTGACGACGAGGCTGTCCGCGAGCTTTTCGGCGATCGCGCCCATCAGCGGGCGCTTGGTCGCATCGCGGTCGCCGCCGCAGCCGAACATGCAGACGAGTTCGCCACCGCGCGCGGCCGCCATCGGGCGCAGCGCTTCGAGCGTTTTTTCGAGCGCGTCGGGCGTGTGCGCGTAATCGATGACGACAAGCGGTTCGTCGTTTTGCAGACGGCCGCCCAAACGCTGCATGCGGCCGTTCACCGGCTCGAGCTTCGCGAGTTCGGCAAGCGCCGCGTCGAACGGCACGTCGGCGGCGAGCAGAGTGCCGAGCACGGCGAGCAGATTGCTCACGTTGAATGCGCCGAGCGTCTGCACTTCGACTTCCGCGTTGCCCCAGTCCGAGGTGCGCAGATGGAACGCGGTGCCGGTGGCCGTGGCACGCACATTCGAGGCGGCGAGCCATGCGTCGGCTTGCGGCATGTCTTTGGGCTCAACTGCCGCCGCGGTATCGAGACCGTACGCAATCGTGCGCGCATGAGCGCGCGTGCTCGCAAGCAAACGGCGGCCGGCCGCGTCGTCGCGATTGATCACGGCCGCGCGCAGCTCCGGCCATGCGAACAGGTGCGCCTTCGACGCTTCATAGGCTGCGAACGTGCCGTGATAGTCGAGATGGTCCTGCGTGAGATTCGTGAACACGGCGATGTCGAACGCGGTGCCGTTCACACGCCCCTGATGCAGCGCGTGCGACGACACTTCCATCGCGACCGCCTGCGCACCCGCGTCGCGCAACTGCGCGAGGCTGCGTTGCAACTGCGGCGCGTCGGGCGTCGTGAAGCCGGTATGCATGAGCTGGCCGGGAAAGCCCGTGCCGAGCGTGCCGATGATCGCGCAGCGCGTGCCGAGCGAACTCAGCGCCGTGGCGATCCACTGGCTGCACGAAGTCTTGCCGTTCGTACCGGTGATGCCGACCGCGAGCAGCACGTCGCTCGGATCGCTATACCAGGCGCTCGCGATCGAGCCGGCGAGTTCGTTCAACGCGGGCACCGCGTGCGCGACGGACGGGTCGAGCGTGCCGGCAAAGCCTTCCGGTTGCACGAGAACGGCTGCCGCGCCGCGCTCGATCGCGGCGTCGATGAACGGACGGTTGTCCGCACCGTCGACCGCATACGCGAAGAACGCGTCGCCGGCCGCGAGCGAGCGCGTGTCGGCGTGCAATTGCGCGCCTGGCTGCACGTGCGCGTGCAGCCAGGCGAGGGCGTCGGCGATCTGCCGGTGCGCTGGATGTTGCTCGCGCAGCGCGCTCATCGCTCGACTCCGGGATGATTCTTCGTGTTGGCGGAAATGGTCATCTTTTTCACGCCGGGACTCGTGGACAGTTTCTTGGCGCCGGACTGCGTGGCCGGCACGCCGGGCGCGGCCGGCGCCGAGTCGTCGGACACGACCATCTGCTTGACGGGCATGTCGGGCGGCACGTTCAGCGCGCGCAGCGTATCGCCGACGATGCCCGAGAACACCGGACCCGACACCTGCCCGCCGAAGTGGCTGCCCGCGGTCGGTTCGTCGACCGATACGGCGACGACGATGCGCGGATTCGGCATCGGCGCCATGCCGACGAACGATGCGCGGTATTTGGAGTGGTCGTAACCGTGCGGGCCGTGCTTGTAGGCCGTACCGCTCTTGCCGCCGACGCGATAGCCCGGCACGGCCGCATCCGGCGAGGTGCCGCCGGGCGCGACCACGGTTTCGAGCATCGCGCGCACTTCACGCGCGGTGGTCGGCGAGAAAATCTGCGGACCGATGGCCGGCTGGTCGCCCGGCGTGTGGAAAATCGACACCGGCATGATTTCGCCGTCGTGCGCGATCGCGGTGTACGCGCGGCCGAGCTGGAACAGCGACACCGACAGGCCATAACCGTACGACATGGTTGCCTGCTCGATGCGGCGCCAGCTCTTCCACGGACGCAGACGGCCCGCCGCCGCGCCCGGGAAACCGACCTTCGGCGCCTGGCCGAGACCGATGCTCGTGTACATGTTCCACATCTCTTCGGGCTTCAACTGCATCGCGATCTTCGTCGCGCCGATGTTGCTCGACTTCTGGATCACACCGCCGACCGTCAGCACGCCGAACGCGCTGTCGTCGGTAATCGGTGCGCCATCGAGCACGAAGCGGCCACCGCCCGTATTCACCAGTGTAGTCGGCGTCACGCGGTGCAGATCGAGCGCGAGCGAAATCGTGAACGGCTTCATGATCGAGCCCGGCTCGAACGTGTCGGTCAGGATGCGGTTGCGCAGCTGGTCGCCGGTCAGGTGCGAGCGGTCGTTCGGGTTGTAGGTCGGGTAGTTGACGAGCGCGAGCACTTCGCCCGTGCGCACGTCGATCACCATCGCCGCGCCGGCCTTCGCCTTGAATTTCTCGACGGCCGCTTTCAGGTTCGTATAGGCGATGTACTGGATCTTGCTGTCGATCGACAGATCGACGTCCTGGCCGTTGTGCGGCACGACCTGCTCGTCCACGTCCTCGATGACGTGGCCCATGCGGTCCTTGATGACGCGGCGGCTGCCCGACATGCCGGCGAGCAGCTTCTGGTCGCCGAGCTCGACGCCTTCCTGGCCCTCGTCCTCGACGTTCGTGAAGCCGATCAGGTGAGCGGTGATTTCGCCCTCGGGATAGAAGCGCTTGTATTCCTCGCGCGAGTAAATGCCGGGGATGTCGAGCGCGGCGACTTTCGCGGCGACGTCGAGCGGCACCTGGCGCTTCACGTAGACGAAGGTCTTGTCTTCCGAGAGCTTCGTGCGCAGCTCCTTGGTGGTCATGCCGAGCAGCTTGCCCAGCGAGTCGAGCTTGTCGGCGCCGAGATCGTCGGGCACCGCTTCGGGAATCGCCCAGATCGCGCGCACGGGCAGACTCGTGGCGAGCACGAGACCGTTGCGGTCGAGAATCTTGCCGCGCGTGGCCGGCAATTCGATGCGGCGCTGATAACGGATTTCGCCCTGCTTCAGATAGAACGCGTTGCCCGGTCCCTGAATCCAGAACGCGCGCGCGGCGAGCGCGACGAACGCCATGAACAGCATGAACACGACGAGCTTCGAGCGCCACATCGGCAGGCGCACCGACAGGATCGGATTGGCGGAAAACGCAACGCTCTTGCGAGCCGACGATTTTTTCATCGCGTGCCTCCGCGACGGGTCGCCGCCGGCGCCGAGGCCGGAGCAGAAGTCGGAATGGGCGCGTCCTCAGCCTTCGCGGCGCCCGGGTCGAGCGTCAGGTACTGGGTGCGGCCCGTCGTGACCGATTGCATCTTCAGCGAGGCGGTGGCGATCTGCTCGATGCGCGAGGTCTTCGACAGCGCGCTCTGCTGATATTGAAGCTGCGAATAGTCCTGCTGCAGTTGACGCTCCTGCGATTGAGCGCGCTGCAACTGGATAAAGATCTGACGCTGCTGATTGGTCGCGTTGACAACCGACAAGGCACAGCCCATCACGATGATCAGCAGGAAAATATTGAGGCGGTTCATGGCGCGATCCGCTCCGCCACACGCATCACGGCAGAACGGGCGCGCGGGTTCTCAGCGACTTCTGCGTCGCTCGCGAATACACGGCCGATGATCTTGAGCGGGGGGCTCGGCAGGTCAACTGCGCGGATCGGCAGACGGCGATCGACCGCCGGCGCACTCGCGTGCGCCTGCATGAATCGCTTGACGATCCGATCCTCGAGCGAATGAAAGCTGATGACCACCAGCCGCCCCCCTTGCTCCAACAGCGACAACGCTGCTTCTAAAACGACTTGCAGCTCCGCAAGCTCTTGATTGACGTGAATCCGTATAGCCTGAAAGGTGCGGGTTGCCGGGTCCTTACCCTTCTCACGGGTTTTGACGACGTTAGCCACGATTTGGGCAAGCTCGCCCGTGCTGACGAGAGGCCCAAGACGGTCGGACTCTGCCCGGCGAGCAACAAGCGCCTTTGCAATCTGAAAAGCAAACCGTTCTTCCCCATAATCTCGTATCACCTCCGTCAATTCCTGCACCGTGGCCCGCGCGAGCCAGTCAGCCGCGGACTCGCCGCGCGTCGGGTCCATCCGCATGTCGAGCGGGCCGTCGGCGCGGAAGCTGAAGCCCCGCTCCGGATCGTCGACTTGCGGCGACGACACGCCCAGATCCAGCAAAACACCCGACACCCGTCCTACGCCACGCTCCGCCATTGCGGAGCGCAGTGAAGCAAAACTCTCATGCACGATGCCAAAGCGCGGATCGCCGATCATCTGCGCCGTCGCGATGGCGAGCGGGTCCTTGTCGAACGCGATCAGCCGCCCCGCTTCACCCAACCGCTCCAGCACGAGGCGGCTATGACCGCCCCGGCCGAACGTGCCGTCCACATACGTGCCGTCCGTGCGCGTCACCAACGCGTCGACCGCTTCGTTCAGCAGCACCGTGCGATGCTGCAATTCGTTTCCCATCGCAGATGCCATAAAGTTGAACCGCGATCAGAACGTGAAATCTTTCAACGCGTCGGGCATGCCCTCGGCGATCGCCGCCTGTTCCTTCGCGGCGTAAATCTGTGCATCCCACAACTCGAAGTGACGGCCCATGCCGAGCAAGGTCACTTCTTTTTCCAGCGAGCCAGCGGCGCGCAACTCCGGCGACACGAGCACGCGGCCTGCGCCGTCCATATCCACATCCATTGCGTTGCCGAGAAAAATGCGCTTCCACCAGGCTGCGTTCATGGGCAGCTTGTCGACCTTGTCGCGGAAGATCTCCCATTCCGGGCGCGGAAAGAGCAACAGGCAGCCGTCCGGGTGCTTGGTGATCGTCACCCGGCCCTCTGCCTGTGTTTGCAGCGCATCCCGATAACGAGAGGGAATCGACATCCGCCCTTTCGCATCGAGCGTCAGCGCCGACGCCCCTTGGAACACTTCACTCTCCCCTCTTGCGACGCTGTTGCGCCGGCTTCCCGATTCCTGAAAATCTACCTGAAAGTGGTGTGGAGATCACACAAAAATACACTTTCTCACACTGCCTCCCACTTTAGAGGAACGCTAAACAGGGGTCAAGGGAGATACCCGCTTTTCGAGCGAATTTTGTTTGCTAGAACAAGGACTTAGCGCGACTCCTTCACGTCAGGCATAAAACGGAAAACCGTTATAAATGAATGAGCTAGTGAAACTTGTGAAGGTGATACGTGAAAAGCGCGGGGGAACAACGCGGATTGAAAGAGATCGTTAAGGCGGATCGGAAGGAATAAATGAGGCTTGCAGAGGGCCTTCGACGAACGGCGCGCGGGGCGCCGTCCCATTTCGGAAAATACGTTTCAGCGGTGGGTCCGGCCTGACAGCTTTTATATGTAATAGGCTGTGCGCGTCATGACTTTCGACATCGCGCGCATCAACGCACGCGCGGGAAACGGCAACTCGACGCCGCCGGCATCCATCGCGGCCTTGCCGTGCTGTGCTTCGTCGATCCGCATCTGCTCGACGATCGCGCGCGATTCGTGATCGGCGGGCGGCAGCTCGTCGAGATGGCTGTCGAGATGCAACTCCACCTGCCGCTCGGTTTCAGCCATGAAGCCGAGACTCACGCGATCTCCCATGCGACCGGCGGCGAGACCGATCGCCAAGGCACCGGTGTACCAGAGCGGATTCAGCAGACTCGGACGCGAATCGAGCGCCTCGAGGCGCTTCGCGGTCCACGCGAGATGATCTTCTTCCTCGATCGCGGCGCGATCGAACACGGCGCGCAACGAAGGCGAACGAGTGGCGAGTTTCTGAGCCTGGTAAAGCGCCTGCGCGCAGACTTCGCCGACATGATTCACGCGCATCAAACCGGCTGCGTGCGCGCGTTCCGCTGGCGAGAGTTCGGGTGCCTCGGCCGTCGCCACGGACTCCTGTGGAATAGGCAGCGGACGACTCATCCGCGACACGCCCGTCAGTGAGCGTAAACCCCGATCAAACTCGCCAATCAACTCGTCCAGCAACATAAAGCACTCCCTGATTCAACGGCCGCTTCACCGAACCGGAACGTCCACGCGACAAGGCTTTGCGACGCAAAACCGGCTACGCGGGAACCTCGGATCCGGATGAAACGGACAGCCAATTTCCGATTCTAGACCATGTTGCGTAAACGAAACAGGAGCCCTCCTGGCCACCTCCTTTTTCTTTGTGCCATGTATGCCTTTTGTTACATTACGTGGCAACTTCTCGCGAAGTTGCACAAGCAAGGCCTTGAGCGCCAGATAAATATTTCGCCTTGTACAAAAGATTCGTAATCCTTGGAGATCATTCGATGAAAAAGTCGCTTCTCGCTCTCGCAGCACTGGGCGCATTCGCAGGCGTCGCGCATGCTCAGAGCAGCGTGACCCTGTACGGCATCATTGACGTTGGTATCAACATGAATACCAACGCCGGTGGCTTCCACAAGTACGACATGTCCAGCGGTGTGATGCAAGGCTCGCGTTTCGGCCTGCGTGGCACGGAAGATCTGGGCGGCGGTCTGAAGGCACTGTTCGTGTTGGAAAACGGCTTTGACGTGACCAACGGCAAGCTCGGTCAAGGTGGCCTGATGTTCGGCCGTCAGGCTTACGTCGGTCTGTCGAGCAACTTCGGTACGGTCACGCTGGGTCGTCAGTACGACTCCGTCGTCGACTACGTCGGCCCGATGGAAGCCGGCGACCAGTGGGGCGGCTACATCGCTGCTCACCCGGGCGATATCGACAACTTCAACAACGCGTACCGCACCAACAACACGGTCAAGTACACGAGCGCAAACTACGGCGGCCTGACGTTCGGCGGCACGTATAGCCTCGGCGGCCAGGCAGGCAACTTCACCGGCAATCAGATCTGGTCGTTGGGTGCTGGCTACAACAACGGTCCGCTGCAATTGGGCGTGGGTTATTTGAACGCACGCACGCCGGCAGCTTCGGGCGGTATCTTCAACAACGGCGGCACGATCACGGCGCCTAATGCAGCTGTAACGAGCCCGGTCTACGCTGGCTTCACGTCGGCTAACACGTACCAGGTCATCGGTGCGGGCGGTGCATACACGTTCGGCGCGGCAACGGTCGGCCTGACGTATTCGAACATCCGCTTCGGCAACTTGGGCAAGACCTTCGCGTCGCCGCTCCAGGGCCAGTCGGCTACGTTCAACAACGGCGAAATCAACTTCAAGTATCAGTTGACCCCGGCACTGCTGGTCGGCGCAGCGTATGACTACACGCGCGGCGCATCGATCGAAGGCACCTCGCGTGCTCAGTACCACCAAGGCGCACTGGGCGTGGACTACTTCCTGTCCAAGCGCACCGACGTGTACGTGATCGGCGTGTACCAGCACGCTCTGGGCGAAACGATGAACGCAGCGGGCGATATTGTCGATGCAACGGCAGGCATCAACGGCCTGACGGGTTCGTCGACCAGCAACCAGTTCACGGCTCGCGTCGGTATCCGCCACAAGTTCTAATAAGTCG
This sequence comes from Paraburkholderia susongensis, assembly GCF_900177725.1. GTDB lineage: Bacteria > Pseudomonadota > Gammaproteobacteria > Burkholderiales > Burkholderiaceae > Paraburkholderia > Paraburkholderia susongensis. The sequence goes on from NZ_FXAT01000009.1 coordinate 263,546, forward strand.
TAAAAAAGCAGTCTCTCTCAAAGGCGCCTTCGGGCGCCTTTTTTTGCGCCCATAGTTTGGGGGCGCTTGTCTGGTTCATTCGCGATGCTGGCTGTTGCGATTCCATCCCAGGCTGCGATCTCGTTCAAAGCAAACAGCCCGGCGTGACTTTCGTCCGCCGGGCTGTTTGCTTTGGTGCGATGGCTCGCTTTGTTAGTCGAGCTCCGGGTCAGGTTGAGTGCGCAACCATGCGTTGGATACGCTTACGCCCTTCCGTCGCGCAACTCGCGACGCAGAATCTTGCCAACGTTGCTCTTTGGCAGCTCCGTACGGAATTCGACGATTTTGGGCCGCTTGTAGCCGGTCAGTTGCGTTTTGCAGTACGCGAAGATCTCCTCGTCGGTCAACGACGGGTCTTTCTTCACGACAAACAGTTTCACCGCCTCGCCCGAATGCGTGTCAGGCACACCGACCGCGGCAACTTCGAACACACCGGGCAACTTGGCCACGACGTCCTCGATCTCATTCGGATAGACGTTGAAACCGGACACGAGAATCATGTCCTTCTTGCGATCGACGATCTTGATGAAGCCATCCGCGTTCATCATCCCGACATCGCCCGATTTGAAGAAACCATCCGGCGTCATGACCTTGGCGGTCTCGTCCGGCCGGTTCCAGTAGCCCGCCATCACCTGCGGTCCGCGGATGCAGATTTCGCCGGGCTGGCCGAGCGGCACCTCGTTGCCGTCGTCGTCGCGGATCGAGACTTCGGTGGACGGCAGCGGCAGGCCAATCGTGCCGCTGTATTCGGTCGCGGTGACCGGATTGCAGGTCACGCACGGCGACGTTTCCGACAACCCATATCCTTCGACGATCGGCGTGCGCGTCAGCTCGAACCAGCGCTTCGCCACCGCTTCCTGCACCGCCATGCCGCCGCCGTTCGCGGTGAGCAGCTTCGAGAAATTGAGCTTGGGGAAGTCGGGGCTGTTCAGCATCGCGTTATACAGCGTGTTGACGGCGGGAATCGTCGTGATCGCATAGCCTTCCAGCGACTTGATCATGCCGGGAATGTCGCGTGGATTCGGAATCAGCACGCCGAGACCGCCGGTGCGGATCGTCAGCAGGCCACACACGGTCAGCGCGAACACGTGATAAAGCGGCAGCGCGACAACCGTGATGAACTGATCGATATCAGTGCGGTTCGCACGCACCGGATCGAGCCAGACTTCGGACTGCAAAACGTTGGCGATCAGGTTCCGATGCAGCAGCGTCGCGCCTTTCGCCACGCCGGTTGTGCCACCCGTGTACTGCAGGAACGCGATGTCGTCCGGTCCCTGCTGAGCCGGCTTGAAACTCTGGCCCGCGCCTTGCGCGACCGCGTCGTTGAACCTGACGTGACCCGGCAGGCTCCACGCCGGCACCATCTTCTTCACCTTGCGCACGACGAAGTTGACGAGCGGGCCCTTGATTCCCATCAGGTCGCCCATTGCCGCGACGACGACATGCCTGACCGGCGTATTGCGCATGATCGTCTGCAACGTTCCCGCGAAATTTTCGAGCAGGATGATCGCTTCGGCACCGCTGTCCTTCAGTTGATGCTCGAGTTCGCGCGGCGTGTAAAGCGGATTCACGTTCACGACCACGTAGCCCGCACGCAGGATCGCGGCGATCGCTACCGGATATTGCAGCACGTTCGGCATCATGATCGCGACGCGCGCGCCGCGGGCGAGCCCCTTCGACTGCAGCCACGCAGCCAGCCTGCGCGAAAGCTCGTCTAGCTCGCCGTAGCTGATTTCCTTGCCCATGCAGACGAACGCCGGCTTGGCCCGATGCTCGCGGAAAGCCTCCTCGAGCAGCTCGGCAACCGATGAATAGCGCGTTGGATCGATTTCTGCGGGAACGCCGGGCGGATAAGATTTCAGCCAGATTTTCTCCATGCAGCGTCTCCTGAATTATTTTCGAATGATCGTGCTAAAAATGCATCGTAGCATGGGCACGTTATGGCTAATGGCGAAAGCAGCGTGGTTAGACGTCAGCCTCGAACTCGCGAGGCACGTGCGCCGATGGAATATCCAGCCGGGTTTCTGACCCGTTTCGGGCTCGCTCGACTTCGACAAGACAGTCATAAAACGTAGCCGAGCCGCCGAGATCGGTGAGGGCCTGGCTGGTCAGTTGATTGGCGTTGCGGCCGTCCGGCGCGAGCTTCTTCCACCAGATCGACAATCCGACCACGAGCCCTTCGCGCGCCCTGTCGGTCACGCGGGCACGCGCCTGCATCGAGCCACGGTCGTTGAAAATACGCACCTGATCGCCGTCGGCGATGTTTCGCGCATGCGCGTCGACCGGATGGATGTCGAGATGCGGCTCGCCTTCCGTCGCGCGCAGACTTTCGATGTTCACGAAGGTGCTATTCAGGAAATTGCGCGCGGGCGGCGAAATCATCGCGAGCGGATAACGGGCGGCGAGTTCAGGCGAGCCGTCGGCGGATTCGTAGGGCGGCAGATAGTCCGGTAGCGGATCGAGGCCTTGCTGCGCGAGTCGCTCGCTGTAGAACTCGCACTTGCCGGACGGTGTGCGGAAACCGCCATCGGCGAAAGGCGCATCGGGCAAATTGAGCTTGGCCCAGCCGGCCTGCTTCAGCGTCGGCCAGTCCATACCTTCGAGCGTTTTATCCTGCCAGCGGAACGCGGCCTGCGCGATCGCTTCGTCGCTCTCGAATAGCGCTGGTTCGTCGAGCCCCATGTGACGCGCGAGGCCGCGAAAGATTTCGGTGTTCGGACGGGCGTCGCCAATGGGTGCGATCGCGGGCAGGTTGACCATCACGTGCGTGTGCCCGTACGACTTGTGCACGTCGAGGTGTTCGAGCTGCGTCGTGGCGGGCAGCAGCAGGTCGGCATAGTCAGCGGTGTCGGTCTGGAAATGCTCGAGCACGATCGTGAACAGGTCTTCGCGCGCAAAGCCCGCCGCGACCCGCTCGGAGTCCGGCGCAACCGCCACGGGATTCGAGTTGTAGACGACGATGGCCTCGATTTTCGGGCCGAACGCTGCTTCGCCGGGATGCAGCAGCGCATCGCCGATCGCATTCATATTGACGACACGGCTTGGCCTCGCAGGCCAGCCGGGCATCAGGTCAGGACGCTGCAACGCATGCGAGTCGACCGGCGCCCAGCCGCCAGAGGACAGCAGCGCCCCGCCCGCGCGCTCACGCCACGCGCCCGTCAGCGACGGCAGGCACGCGATTGCGCGCACCGCATTGCCGCCGCCGCGCACCCGTTGCAGACCGTAGTTCAGGCGAATCGCCGCCTTCTTCGTGCCGCCGTAAAGCCGTGCAAGATCGGCGATTACTTGCCCTTCAATGCCGCAAATTTCACTAGCGCGAGATAGCGGATAGTTGAGCGCGCGTTCCTTCAGTTCCGCAAACCCGAGCGTGTGTGCCTCAATGTACGCATGATCCAGCAGGTCTTCGGTAATCAGCACGTTCATCATGCCGAGCGCCAAAGCGCCGTCGGTGCCGGGCTTCGGTGCGATGTGCTGGTGGCATTTTTCGGCGGTCAGCGAGCGGTACGGATCGATTGCGATCAGTTGCGCGCCGCGACGCTTGGCTTCCTGTGCGCGCGTCCAGAAATGCAGATTCGATGCGATCGGGTTGGCGCCCCAGATCAGGATCACTTCGCTCTCGGCGAAAAACTCGGTATGCATGCCAACGCCCGTGCCATACGTGTACTTCATGCCCGCGGCGCCGGCGGCCGCGCAGATCGTGCGGTCCAGTTGGGACGCGCCGAGCTTGTGAAAGAAGCGTTGCGCAATGCTGTCGCCCTGCACTAACCCCATCGTGCCGGCATAGCTGTAGGGCAAGATCGCTTCCGGCGCACGGCGCGCGATTTCCGACAAACGGGCCGCGGCGAATTCGAGCGCGGCGTCCCAACTGATCGGCTCGAAGCGGCCCTCGCCCTTGCGGCCGACGCGCTTCATCGGTGTAGTCAGCCGGTTCGGATGGTACACACGCTCCGCGTAACGGCTGACCTTCGTGCACAACACGCCTTGGGTCGGCGCATGCTCGGGGTCGCCGACAACCTTGATCGCACGCCCGTTGTCGATGGTCACACGCATCGCGCAGGTATCGGGACAATCGTGCGGACACACTGCGCGCGCGAACTCGATCGGGGCGTTCATCGGTAATCCTTCCAGGCAAATAGTGAGCGAGCATGCGGAATTTTATTACGCCGCCAGCCCGTCGACCTGGCTGGTGCCACCAAAAATGCCTTCGGCGTAGAATCGATTATCTCCGTGCCCGGGCCAACGCGGCCCTGAGCGATCCCACGTAAGCCAAGCACAAACGCATCATCACTCCATCATGAAACTGATTCCCGAAATCCAGGCCGCTCGCGGCGAAATCCAGACCCTCCGACGAACCATCCATGCCCATCCGGAACTGCGCTACGAAGAAGCGGTGACAGCTGATCTCGTTGCCCGGACACTCGAGTCCTGGGGCATCGAAACTCACCGCGGATTCGGCAAGACAGGCGTGGTCGGCGTATTGAAGCGCGGCAACGGCTCGCGCGCGATCGGCCTGCGCGCCGATATGGACGCTCTGCCGATTCAGGAGCTGAACGGCTTCGATCACCGGTCGAAAAACGACGGCAAGATGCATGCATGCGGCCATGACGGACATACCGCGATGCTGCTCGGCGCGGCTCAGTATCTGGTCAAGCACGGCGATTTCGACGGCACGATCGTATTTATTTTCCAGCCGGCCGAGGAAGGCGGCGCGGGTGCGCAAGCGATGATCGACGACGGCCTGTTCGTCAAATTCCCTGTGGATGCTGTGTTCGGCATCCATAACTGGCCGGGAATTCCGGCGGGTCACTTCGGCGTGACGGAAGGCCCGATCATGGCGTCGAGCAACGAATTCCGCATCGAAATCAAAGGCGTAGGTGCGCATGCCGCGCTGCCGCATAATGGCCGCGATCCGGTCTTTACGGCGGTGCAGATCGCCAACGGACTGCAAAGCATCATTACGCGGAACAAGAAGCCGCTGGATACCGCCGTGTTGTCGATCACCCAGATTCACGCCGGCGATGCGGTCAACGTGGTCCCGGACGATGCATGGATCTCAGGAACGGTGCGGACCTTCACCACCGAGACACTCGACCTGATCGAAGCGCGGATGCGCAAAATCGCGGAGAGTACCGCCGAAGCATACGATTGCTCTGTCCAGGTCCACTTCCACCGGAACTATCCGCCGACTGTCAACAGTGGCGAGGAAGCGCGTTTTGCTGCGACGGTGATGAAGGAGATCGTCGGCGCGGAGAATGTCGACGACGCGGTCGAGCCGACCATGGGCGCCGAAGATTTTTCTTTCATGCTACTGGCGAAGCCCGGTTGTTACGCATTTCTGGGCAACGGCGACGGTGGCCACCGGGAAGCTGGGCACGGCGCGGGCCCCTGCATGCTGCATAACGCAAGCTATGACTTCAACGACGAGCTATTGCCAGTTGGGTCGACATATTGGGTTCGATTGGCGCAGAAGTTTCTCGCGCAGGGGAAGTAGGAGGTAGTAGAAGGGCGTTGACGCGGAGGGATGTGGCGCTTCGCTGTGATGCCGCTGGCGCTGCCTGTTGCCTGCTGCTTGGTTGGTCCGAGAACGATGTCGTAATTGATGGCGATGGCGGCTGTATGTCTATATGACTCGCTGCCAGCAGCATAGGCGTGCGTTCGGGAACGGCGTCAATGCCTTCGATATTGCATGACCGGCAACTGCATCGCGCGCCGCTCTGGGCTGTCACGGCGGCGAGCGAACAGCTCGATCGCGTTATTGCGGGCACGTCTGATCCGGCGCCAGTGCGTAGGCGGGCCTGACTGGCCGCAGTCCCGATGGACAGGTAACGACGTCCGGTGCGGCTCAGGCCGACTTCACGCCCGTTCGCCCATGGCGCCCGCCGCATACGGGCACGAGCGTATCCGGTCCCGATGGTGCCCGGACAGGTGGGTTGATGTGGCAGCCCAGTCGTCCGCTCATGGACGATCAGGAGTCCGACGCCGGCGTAAACGCCAGAACCCCGGTTCTCGTGTCGAGAGACCGGGGTTCAGTCGATGCAGCATGAGGAGCCTGACGATGACCTACTTTCACACGGGCAATCCGCACTATCATCGGCGTGGAGTCGTTTC
>NZ_FXAT01000014.1 GCF_900177725.1 Paraburkholderia susongensis
AGATAGCGGTAATTGTCGAAGCCGGCGAAGCCGCGCAGATCCGGATTCAGCAGGTTGTAGTGCGAGAACGAAAACCAGATCGTCATCGCGAGTGGAATCGCCATCCACAGCACGAGCACCGCGATGGACGGCGACACGAGCCAGCTCGCGCCGCGCGCGCGGCGCGGCGTGCCCGGCGGCGGCGAGGCGTCGCCGGCCAGCGGCGTTTGGTTCACGGGAAGACGCAGGTGACGCATGATCGGAGTCCCTCCGGTTTGAATCGCGGGCGCGGGCCGCTCTCCGGCCTTGCCTGCCCGGTGCGCCGTGCGCGTCGACGCTAGGCGCGCACGGCGCGCGTCGCATTACTTCTGGTAGCCGGCCTGACGCACCGCGCGGTCGGCGGCGGCTTGCCCGGCCTTGAGCGCCTGGTCGACCGACATCTGGCCTGCCAGTGCGCCGGCGATGCTTTGCCCGACGACGGTGCCGAACGACTGGAACTCGGGAATCGCGACGAACTGCACGCCCGTATACGGAACCTTCTTCAGCGACGGATCGTTCGGGTTGGCCGTCTCGATCGCCTTCAGCACGAAGGACGAGAACGGCGCGGCTTTCTGGTACTCGGGGCTGGCGTAGGTCGATTCGCGCGTGCCCGGCGGCACCGATGCCCAGCCTTCGTCCTTCGCGACCAGCCGGATATAGTCTTTCGACGTCGCCCATTCGACGAACTTCTTTGCTGCATCGGGGGATTTCGATGTCTTGGGCACGGCGAGCGACCACGCCCACAGCCAGTGCGAACCCTTCGGCGTGACCGCGACCGGCGCGGCGGCGAAGCCGACCTTGTCGGCGATTTGCGACTGCTGCTTGTTGTAGAGCATCCCGGCCGCCACCGTCGCGTCGATCCACATCGCGCATTTGCCGGACGACATCAGCGTCAGGTTCTCGTTGAAACCGTTCGAGCTTGCTCCCGGCGGCCCGTCTTTCTTCAGCAGATCGACGTAGAAGCCGATCGCCTTGTGCCATTCGGGCGTGTCGATCTGCGCGTGCCAGCTCTCGTCGAACCAGCGTCCGCCAAAAGTATTGACCAGCGTCGTCACGTAACCCATGTTCTCGCCCCAGCCGGCCTTGCCGCGCAGGCAGATGCCGTACAGACCATGCGCCGGATCGTTCAGCTTGCCGGCGAATTCCGCGATCTGGTCGTAGGTCGGCTGGTCGGGCATCTTGAGTCCCTTCGCCGCGAACAGATCCTTCCGGTAGAACGTCATCGAGCTTTCGACATAGAACGGCAACGCGTAGAGCGTGCCGTTGTACGACAGACCGTCACGCGCCGTCTTGACCACGTCGTCGACGTCGTAGGAGGACGGAAGATTCGTCATCGGCGCGAGCCAGCCGCGCTTGCCCCACTGTGGCGTCTCGAAGGCGCCGATCGTGACCACGTCGAATTGCCCGCTGCCGGTCGTGATGTCGGTCGTCGCGCGCTGGCGCAGCACGTTCTCCTCGAGGATCACCCAGTTCAGCTTGATGTCGGGGTTCGCCTTCTCGAACTCCGGCGATAGTTTCTTCAGTTCGAGCATGTCCGGGTTGTTCAGGGTGGCGATCGTGATCGCGCCTGCCGCTCGAGCAGTGCCGGCCGTACAGGTGAGGACGGCGATCGCCGCGGGAATCAGCGCGCGCCGCAGTCGGGTGAGATAGGGCATGGGCGTCTCCTGGATGTTTCAGTACGTGTTGTGATGGATTTGTGCCGACGCAATACCTTCCCGGAGTGAAAGGCGATCTAGATGACCTAGGCGGTGGCGGGCCGGGATGCAGATTGGCCGCGGCACAGCGCAAGCTGTCGATCCGGAAATGGACGCTTGTTGCTTGGCCATCGCATCATGACTAAACGAAAGCGCTTGCGCAAGCGCTTTCGTATGCCTCGGACATAGGTGTTTACGACGAAATGGTTTTGCATCAATAATCAAAAGAAAGCGCTTGCGCAAGCGCTTTCCTATCATCTAGTATTGCTCTGCATGAGTGGCCAGACAAGCAGCAAGGCGGGCGCTCGAGCCTCGCCGGTCGCGGCGAAGCGACCGCCGGAGCGACCGGCACGAAGGGTGGCCCGTTCGCAGGGTTCGCGCCCTTGATAGACTTGGCGCTGATAATCATCAATCCCTTGAAGTGCGGAAGGAGCAGGAAAATTGGCCACGATGGAAGACGTTGCGCGGGCTGCGAACGTGTCGATGTCAACGGTTTCGCACGTGTTGAACGGCACGCGAAAAGTCAGCCCTGCTACGGTACAGGCGGTCAGGGACGCAATCCAGGCGACGGGCTATGTACCCAATACCCTGGCGCAGGCATTGGCGGGCGGGACCACCCGGACGATCGGCGTGGCGATATCGGCGTTGACCAATCATTACTTCACGGAGACTGTCAGGGCGATCGAAGCGCAATGCGCACATCGCGGCCTGATGATGTTCCTGGCGGATACGCACGACGATCCGGATCAGGAGCTTCGGGTCGTTCAGGCGCTTCATCAGAGGCGCGTCGACGGAATCGTGCTCGCGGCGACTTCCGGAGGCGACCGGCGCTCGCTCGATTACTTGCGGGCGAACGCGATTCCATCGGTGCTGGTCGATCGGATCGTGCCGGGCGAATTCGACCAGGTGGGCGTGGAAAATGTCCTGTCGTGCATGCAACTGGTATCCCATGTGATAGAGCATGGGCATCGCCGAATCGGCTTCGTTTCGGGCGCACCGGGCATTCCGACCTCCGTCGAACGGCTGGACGGGTATCGGGCAGCGTTGCGTCATGCAGGAATACCGTTCGACGCCGACCTCGTTCGTTGCGGCGAGTCCGGCAGCGAGCCCGCGCGCCGCGCCGTGCATGAACTGCTTGCGATAGAGAATGGTCCGAGCGCGATCGTTGCGGCGAACAACCTGATGATGATCGGCGCGATGCACGCGTTACGGGACGCGAAGATCGACGTGCCCGGCCGGATGGCCCTCGTCGGATTCGACGACTTCGATTGGGCGGACTTTTTCATACCGAGGCTGACCGTTGTTGCACAGCCGCTGGAGGAAATCGGCGCGCGGGCGGTCGACCTTCTCGTGACGCGGATCGCGCGTCCGGATGGTCCGTACGAAATAGCGCGGCTTCAGCCTACGCTGCGGATCCGGAATTCATGCGGCTGTACCGGATGACGCGGTAGCCGGATCGTCGGCTGCGCCGGCAGAAGAAGCGATGACGGCTTCGCCTGCCGTGCGCAGCTATCGGACAGGAACGGAATGTGCACGCTGGAAGGGCGATAAATTGATTAGTGATCCTATTTCATTGGGAGTCGATCTCGGCACGTCCGAGCTCAAGGCATTGATGCTGGACGAAGCCGGCGCGATCGTCGGGTCCGCGGCCGTGCCGATACCCACGTCGCATCCGCGCAAGGACTGGTCCGAGCAGGATCCCAGGGATTGGTGGAACGCGTGCGTGACAGCGCTGGACACGTTGCGGCGCAACGATCCCGCGGCCTATGCCCGCATCACCTGCATCGGCTTGTCCGGGCAGATGCACGGTGCGGTCCTCGTCGATGCCCGCAATGAATGCCTGCGTCCCGCCATTTTATGGAACGACGGTCGCTCATCGAACGAGGCGGCATTGCTTGCGGAAAGCTTCAGTGCCGATCTCGCGGCGCTCGGCTGCTTGCCGATGGCGGGCCTCACCGCGCCGAAACTGCTGTGGCTGAAGAGTCATGAGCCGGACGTGCACGGCGCGATCGATTGCGTCATGTCGCCGAAAGATTATCTGCGGCTGAGGCTCACGGGCCGGCGTTTGACCGACATGTCGGATGCGGCCGGCACGCTCTGGCTCGACGTGCGGCAGCGCGAGTGGTTCGAACCGATGATCGCGGCGACGGGACTCCGGCGCGAGCAGTTGCCGGAGTTGATCGAGGGGACGGCCGCGGGGGGCACCCTTCTCGCGAGCATTGCAGACCAACTGCATTTAGGAAGGACGGTCGTCGTGGCGGGCGGTGCGGGCGACAATCCTGCATCCTCGATCGGGATCGGCGCCTGCGTGCCGGGCCGATCGTTCGTGACGCTCGGTACCAGCGCAGCAGTCGTGACGACGACCGATCGGCCGCTCGCCGGGATTGCCCACGGGGTGCACGGCTTCTGTCACGCGATACCCGGCCGCTGGTATGCAATGGGCGCGATCCTGTCGGGCGCCAGTTGCCTCAAGTGGGCGGCGAAGCTGCTTGCGGCGGGACGCGAGCCGGATCTGCTGGCGTCGCTATCCGCCGAGATTCCGGGCGACGGGGCAGTGCCGGTGGATGCGCCGATCTTCCTACCGTATCTCGCGGGAGAGCGCACGCCACACAACGACCCGCAACTGCGAGGCGGATTTCTGGGCCTGGCGCTCGACACCTCGGCGTCGTCGCTCGGCTATGCCGTGCTGGAGGGTGTCGCGTTTGCGTTGCGGGATGCGCTGGCGTCGATAGAAGCATCGGGTGTGGCCGTCGGGTCGTGCTCGCTGGTCGGCGGCGGCGCACGAAGCGGCTATTGGGCGCAGTTGCTGGCAGATGTGCTCGGGCGGGAGTTGCATACGCTGATCGGCAGCGAATTCGCTGCGGGAATCGGGGCGGCCCGGCTCGGGTTTGCCGCATACGGCATCGATTCTCAGCAACTCGCCCGGGCATTGCCCGTGAAGGACACGTATTCGCCGCAGGTGTCGCGCACCGGTACGTTGGAGGAACGCTATTGCGCTTTCCGGTCGCTCGTTCCGGCGGCGCAGTCGCTGGGGCGCGTCCGGCATGCAGCGGCCGTTCGTGCCGCCGAGGCGCGATAGCTTTCGATACCGAGGAGGAGACGATGGGCAGACCCGTGTCGCGCCGGGGGAAAACGGGCGGGAAGGGCGCGGTCCGGTGGCCCAGGATGTTTCTGCTTCCGATGCCGGGCGAGCGCGTCCGGCATCTGTCGCTCGGCGGGCACCTCGCGCTCGAGGCGACGCTGCGCGAAGAAGGCAATCGTCACCTGCTCAACGAACTGACGAGAATTCTCTATTTCACGTTCTATCTCGAGAGCGAAGCGGGCGGCATCCAGGAGCCCGCGCTTTATCTGTGCGCCGAAGCGGCACTCGATCGGGCCGTGCTCCGTGCAACCGAGACCGGAATCTGGCGTGTCGAGCGGGACGAGGCGGACGCAATCGAGCCGATCTTGCGCAAATATGACGAGCAGATCGAATCCGTGTCGACGCGTCGCTATCTCGAAGCGGAAATGCGGATCACGAAGCTGATCGGGCGCGACCACACAGTTTCACCGTTGAAGAAGCAGCTGGAAGCGGCGGGCGGTGAAACCGGGTAATGGCCGAGTGGATTTCGGGCTCCATAATCAGCAGTTTGTCGCTCGCATTGGCGTCCTGGGTGGAGGGATCGACGATCATGATGAGGTTCCTGGAAATCCATTAGGTATGCGAAGGGGACTTCGGCTGGATGTTCGTCCGGGGTTTCGTCCGGGTAGCGCTTGTCCGATAGCGCAGGGCCGCTTGCCTGCTAGTGCATGGAGGTGATGGGAGGTGTCGACGGAGCATTTCTCCAACAGCTTGAGGAACGAGCGGGTTCACGCAGAAGAGACAGTTGCCCCAATGACACCTATGCGGCAGCCGGATCGCTGACGAGGTCGTGTCCGTTTTCGAGGCGTCCCGCGAAGCGACGCAGAAACGCTGACTGGGTATCGACCGTCACGCTGAAGTCGTACCAGTTGCCACTTGCGGATACGGGCCAGCTCTTGCTGACGTTGCCGCCCGCTGGCACGAAAAATATCCACTGGCTTTTACCGGTGCGATAGGCATTCGATCTGACCGTAAACCGGCACCCGACACGCCCCGAATTCCGCATGGTCACGCAGATCGCATTATTCGCGACGTCATAGCTCACCCCGATTTCCGGCTCGGCCGTCTTCAGCCTAGGCTTTCTGGCGAAATCGCCGCGAAAGGTCCGCAGGAAGCCATTCGCGCCATGAAGTGCGATCCAATACTTCGTGCCGTTGAGCTGAGATCGTGTCCAGCTATCGGAGAGTTGCGTGCCGGGATCGAGCGCATATCGGCGCGGTGAGCGGGTGCCTGTTGCGAGGTCGTAAGCGGAAAACGCCGCCCCCGTTTTTCCGCTGTTGATAAGCAAAAGCGAGAACGTGCCATTCACCGCATCCACGCCCGCATTCGCGTGAAACTCATAGGGCAACGCTCGCGAAGGCCGGGTGCCGGGCTCCTGTTTCGGCATGGACTGGACCGTTGGAACCATCGGTGCCGGCAGTGAACTGCATTGCTGATCGGCACTCGCAACATAGGCGCTCGTATCCGGTAACGCAGGCCAGCTTGAATCCGGATTATTGAAGTTGAACGCCGACGTCAGATCGCCGCAAATCGCGCGGCGCCACGCGCTGATGTTCCGGCAATGAAGCCGGAACCGTCGTTCGATAAACCGGATGATCGACGTGTGATCGAACACTTCGGAACAGACGTAACCCCCTCTCGACCACGGCGATATCACCGTCATGGGTACACGAAATCCAAGCCCGATCGGCAGACCGTTATAGAGTTCACCCGTCGTCGCGACCGTGGTCTTGCCCTCGGCGTCATTGCCAGGCGGCGTGGGCGGTGGTGCGTGATCGAAAAAGCCGCCTTGCTCGTCGTAGTTCAGAAGGAACACGGTCCGCGACCAGACCTCGGGGTTTGACGCCAGGGCGGCCAGCAGCCTTGCGCTCAGGTCCTCTCCCGCTTGCGGGTGATAGTTCGCATGCTCGGACAGCGCCGTCGGCGCGATTATCCACGAGACCTGTGGTAGCTTGCCCGACGCCACATCCGCGGCGAAGGCCTGCGCGATGTCGTTGACCGTTGCCATGCCCTTGCGGTAAAGCGCGCTCGTCGGCACGGCCGACTTGAAGCTATGAAATAGCGCCAGGGCATTGTCGTCGAAATTGTCGGTCTGCTGATAGACACGCCAACTCACGCCGGCCGTCTCGAGCATTTCGGCGACTGTTTGCCACTTGAACCCCTGAGTCGGCTCCGCATTGTCCAGCGACGGGTCGAAGCCCGCGGAAAGCCCGCTGCTGCCGCTGAACAGGTGCAACCTGTTCGGGTTGGTCTGCGTGAACGTCGACGCATAGTACTGGTCGCAAATCGTGAAGGCGTCGGCGAGCGCGTAGTAGAACCGCAGATCGTCGCGTGAAAAATAACTCATTCCGAGTCCCGGCTGGCGCGCCGTATTCCACGCGTTGCAGAGCCCCTTGTTCCACATCGCAATGTCGGTTAGATAGCTCATCGAGGGCGCTTTCGCGCAGGTCGCGCTGGTGGTCGCCGTGCTCGTATGGAATGGCAGGATGTAGTGCGTGCCCGCCGGCTGCTTCCACACCGGGTCGCCGTTGGGCAACCTGATTGCCATCCGGTCGTTGAAGCCTCGCACGCCGCGAAGCTTGCCGAAGTAGTGGTCGAACGAGCGGTTCTCCTGCGTGAAGATCACGATATGCTGGACGTCGTCGATCGTGCCGGTCGTGGTTTTTGCCGGAATCGCCAGCGCTTCGCGGACCCAGGCCGGAAGCAGTGCCGCCGCCGTCGATGCGCCAAGAGAACTTGCCGTCATGCGCAGGAAATTACGGCGCGGCCTGGCGGGGCCGCTGCTGCTTTCCCCAACCGGACAGGCTGGCTCGTCTGGCAACTTCCGGCGACGTCCGCTATTCATGGCACCACCCGGTCAGCGATTGTGCGTCGAGTCCCGCGACGATCCAGCGTTGGGCAGCATCCGCTGCAATACGTGATCCTTCAGAACGAAATGATGGAACAACGCGGCGATGACGTGCAGGACGATCAGCGAAAATAGCACCCACGCAAGGATGCCGTGCACATCGCCCATTGCGTGGCCGAAAGGCGATCCTGTCCTGCTCAACGATGGATACGGCACGACGCCTGCGAGGCGAACCGTCCAGCCTCGCGAGGATGCGTTGATCCAGCCAAGGAGTGGAACGAGCAGCAGGCAGATATAGAGAAGAAAATGAGTGATGCCTGAGACGACGCCGAGCAACGGCGGCAACGCCTCGTCTGGCGCGGGCCGATGAGTCAGCCGCCAGACGACCCTGAGCACCATCACCGCTATCAGTGCCGCACCGACGCCAAGATGCCAGGCAATCAGCCCGACGGGCTGTGTGTCCTTGTGGACACCTGGCATCGTCCAGCCGATCACGAACTGTGCTGCGATCAACAGGACCGTCAACCAGTGCAGGGTACGCGCCACGATGCCATAGGCCGGCGCCCTCGATTCGTATTGTTTAACCACTCCGATTCCCCGCCTTGCCCTGGGTAACCAGGATCGACCAGGCACATGGCCCGCAATTTTTCAACCGATGCTATGGATCGAGCATCGCCCAAGCTCTTTCAGCCTAGCGGCATTACCTTAAGGAAATCTGACGTCACGGATCCAGTGTGAAATCCAGCGTCACCGCTCACCCGGAAACGTGTCGCCGAACATCGGGTGGCCTCCGGCCGATTCGCTGCGAGTCGGTTCGTCCTGCAGCACGTCCCAGTGCTCGACGAGCTTGCCATCTTCGATTCGCAGGATGTCCACGGCGATCAGGGCAGCGGGAGTGGCCGAACTGGTGTACCGGCTGTGCAGCCAGACAAAGTCGTCTTTGGCGACCACCATGTCGTACTCGAAGCGCACGTCGCCGAGCGAGCGGACGAGACCGAACAGCCCGTCGCGTCCGGCCGGAACATGCCGGCTATGCTGGACGTAGGATTCGGACCAGAACTGCGCGGCCTTGCCATAGTCTTTCCTGTTGAACAGCGTGTCGAGCGCATCGAGAACGAGCGCGGTGTTCTTTTCTTCAAGTGTCGTGGTCATGGTGGAACTCCGTGATTCATGAAGTCGGGAATCCCAGGCGTTTGCCGCTGCTCAGGAAGAGGCCGGCGGAAACGGCGCTGGGAGTTACCTCGACAGGCTTGCCGCATGCAGAGCCGCGAGTCGTGTTTGTGCCGCCCTCATGCGCCGGGGATCGGATTGTCGGCGACGAACTGGTTGAACTGATCGACGAACGCGTGTTCGTTGGGTCCCGCGTTGTCGCGCATGGGCTTCGCCGCTTCGACGACGATTTCCGTGGTTGCGCTTTCGAGCAGCGTCATCGTCTCGGCGATGAACGCATCGAGAGGCATGGCGCGCGGGTCGCCGCTCTTGTGAACGAGATCCGTATCGACCCACGGCGGCGCGATCTCTAGCACGCGCACGCTCGTATTGTGCAGCACGAAACGTTGCGACAGCGTGTACGAATGAATCGCGGCCTTGGTGGCGGAGTAAAGCGCGGTCGCCGCGAGCGGTACGTATGCGAGCACCGAACTGTTGTTGACGATGCAGGCCTCGGGCTGGCGCTTCAGATGCTCGACGAAGGCGGCGCTCACGCGTACGGGGCCGAGCAGGTTCGTGTCGACGAGACGCACGGCCTGCTCGTCGTCGAGCGGGCCGCCGGCATCGTCGAACGGCATGATGCCCGCGTTGTTTATCACGACGTTCAATGCCGGGTAGCGTTCGATCAATTGCGCGGCGACAGCGCGAATCTGGGCGGCATCGCCGATATCGAGTTCGACCGTATCGATGCCGGGATTCTGCCTCGCGATTTCATCGAGCAATGCCTGGCGCCGTCCTGCAACGATGACCCTGTTGCCGCGCTTGTGGAACGCTTCGGCGAGCCCTCGGCCGATGCCTGAAGTGCCGCCGGTGATGAACACCGTATTTCCGCTGAGTTTCATGATATGTGCTCCTGGCCGGGAGAGACCGGGTGAAGGTTTGAAGTGAGCAGCGCACCGCGATGGGCCGGCTTTGGCCTTCGATGCGAGCGTCTTTAACCCACGGATTCGAATGTGCAACGGTAGACATGCCGTTCAGTGCACTGCGTTCTCACTGACACGAACAATGGTGGAATTGTGGTCTGCGCGGGCGAGCCGATAAATCCCGGAATCACTTCAACAGTGTTTTCCGGGAAAAGAACAATGCACGGATTGCCGCCGGAACACGGTAGCACGCAAAGCAATGGACGTTTCAGGCACGCATACCTGCACGTTCGTTTCGGTGGTACTGAAGAAAACGAATTTGCCTATCAGATTAATCTGAATTGCGTATCGCTGTCATTACCTTGCAACTGGTTGACATTAGCTGACCCTTTCAAATCCCCTGCCGCGCTACCTTTCTTGCCCGTTAAAGAATAATCGCTGCGGAAAAATGAATACGAAGATGTTCCGGCTGGTGTACAGCCGGTGCCGGGGTATGCTCGTCGCGGTTGCGGAAACCGCAAGCGCCGCAGGCAAAAACACTGCAGGCGAGACCACTGCCTCGCGTTCCACAACACGCCTCTCGCTGTTTGCAATGCGGCTCACGGCGTTTGCCGCGCTGCTGACATTTGGCCTCGTCCCTTCGCTCGTCAACGCTCAGGTTGTCGGTGGCGGTGCGCACGCGCCGAATGTCATCAATACGGCCAATGGGGTGCCTCAGGTGAACATCAACACCCCCAGCGGCGCGGGGGTGTCGGTCAATACGTATTCGCAGTTCGACGTCCAGAAGCCCGGTGTCATCCTCAACAATTCGCCGACCATCGTGCAGACGCAGCAGGCGGGCATGATCAACGGCAATGCGAACCTCGCGCCGGGACAGTCCGCGCGCATCATTCTCAACCAGGTCAACAGCAATTCACCGAGCCAGCTGCGCGGCTATCTCGAGGTGGCGGGCAGCAAGGCCGAAGTCGTTGTTTCCAATGGTTCGGGAATCATGGTGGATGGTGGTGGGTTCATCAACACCACGCGCGGCATCCTCACCACCGGCACGCCCCTGCTCGATGCGAGCGGCAACCTGAAGGGCTTCAGCGTCACGGGCGGCAATATCACCGTGCAGGGCGCGGGGCTGAACGCGACGAACGTCGACCAGGTTGACCTGATCGCACGCGCGGTGCAGGCCAATGCGGCGATTTACGCCAATACGCTCAATGTCGTCGCGGGTGCGAACCAGGTCGATCATGACACGCTGGCCGCGACACCGATCGCAGGCAGTGGCACGGCGCCGGGTGTGTCGATCGACGTGAGCCAGCTCGGCGGTATGTATGCAAATCGCATCGTGCTCGTGGGCACCGAGAATGGTGTTGGCGTCTCGAATTCAGGTGTTATCGCCGCGCAGGCGGGCGACCTCACGTTGACCACGCAAGGCAAGCTGGTTCTCGCGGGAAAGACGACCGCGAGCGGCAATCTGACGGCGTCGGCGGCAGGTGGCATCGATAACAGCGGCACGACGTATGCGCAGCAATCGGTGTCGGTCAGTACGCCGGGCGCGCTGACCAATAGCGGCACGCTGGCCGCGCAGCAGAACCTGAACGTGACCGCGGGCGGCGTTGCGTCGAGCGGGACGCTCGGCGCGGGCGTCAACAGCGATGGATCGATCGCGCAGTCGGGGGACCTCACCCTGAGCGCGACGGGCACGTTGTCGGCCACTGGCACCAATATCGCCGGTGGCAATGCGACGCTTCAGGGTGCGACGGTCAATCTCTCGGGCAGCAGCACGGCCGCGAATGGCGATCTCGCGCTCACGGCGACCGGTGGCGACCTGAATGCATCGGGTGCGAAGATCGAAGCCGGCGACGCACTGACGGCCCACGCAACTGGTACGCTCGACACCAGTTCCGCAACGCTTGATGCCGCTCAACTCGGCATTCAGGCCGCGAACCTCACGAACCGCAACGGCACGATCACGCAGACCGGCATGGGCGCGACGAGCGTCGACGTCTCCGGCACACTCGACAACACCGGCGGCAAGCTCCAGACCAATAGCGCAAATCTCGCACTCGGCCCCGCCGCGCTGCTCAACGACCACGGCACGATCACGAGCTCCGGCAACGGCACGCTGTCGGTCGACACCGGCGTGCTGTCGAACAATGGCGGCACACTGGCGACCAACGGCGCGCTGGATATCCACGCGGGTGCGGTGTCGAACCGGGGCGGCACGCTCGCGGGCCAGTCCACGGCCAAGCTCACGGTGGCGTCGCTCGATAATAGTGCGGGCGGCTATATCGGCGCGCAGAACGTATCGGTCGACGATACGGGCGCACTGAACAACGCAGGCGGCACGGTGCAGGCCAATGGTCTGCTTGACGTATCGGCACAGACCGTTGCGAACGATGGCGGCTCGATTGCGAACAGCGGCACGGACAAGACGACCGTGAACGCGAGTGGCGCGCTGACCAACACCGGTAACGGCATCATCGGCGGCAATGGCGATGTATCGGTTTCCGGCGCGAGCGTCGCGAATGCGGGCGGCACGATCACGGCCGGCGGCGCCACGTCCGTCACTTCGAACGGTACGCTCGACAACCGCGCCGGGTTCATCCAGGGCAACAGCGCGGTCGACGTTTCCGCACAGGGCGCGCTCGACAACACCGGCGGCCAGATCGAAGCGAACGCCGCGACGGCGACGCTGGCGGTCTCAGGTTCGTCCGTCGACAACACCAACGGGCGTATCGCCAACATCGGCACCGGTGCGACGGGTATCAACGCGACCACGGTGACGAACGCGAATACGAGCGGCGTCGGGGGCGCGGGCATGATCGGCGGCAACGGCGATGTGAGTGTCAACGCGCAGACGCTGTCGAACACCGCCGGCGCGCAGATCGTGTCGGGCCACGACCTGACACTGAACGTTGCGCAATCAGCCGACAACAGCGGCGGCTCGCTCTCGGGCACAAACAACCTCACCCTTGACGGAGCTGGCGCGGCACTTGCAAACCGGAACGGTTCGTTGCATGCCAATGGCGCGCTCGCGCTGAATGTCGCGTCACTCGACAATGCGGCCGGCCGTATCGGCAACGACGCCGGCAGCGGCGGCAGCGTCGCGATCGCGGCAGGCACGCTCGCGAACCAGGGCGGCGCCATCGGCAGCGACCAGAACCTGAGCGTCACGACCAATCAGCTAACAGGCGACGGCAGCATCGTCGCAGGAAACGACGGCGCGATCACGGTCAACGGCGATTACACGCAAAGCGCGGCAAACCGGATTCAGGCGAACCATGACCTGACGCTGACCACCGCCGGCAACTTCACGAATCAGGGCAACATTGGCGCCGTCAATGCGCTGACGGTCAACGCAGCCAACGTGGACAACCAGGCCGGCGCGGACCTCAACTCGGCCAGCACTGTCGTGAACGCGGCGAACTCGATCACGAACGAAGGCCGCATCGAAGGCGACAGCGTCACGACGAACAGCGCGACGCTGATCAATACCGCGGCGATCATCGGCAATACGGTCACGCTGAACGGCAGCCAGTCCATCGCGAATACCGGCGCGGCCGCCATCATGGCCGCAGCCTCGGAACTGAACCTCTATTCGCCCGGCGACATTTCGAACACGGCCGGCGCGAACATGTTCAGCCTTGGCGATATCTACATCGCCGCCGACGCGACACGCGACGCGAACGGTCTGCTCGCCAACCGCAGTAATTCAGTCACCAATGACCAGTCCACCATCGAGGCCCAGGGCGACATCGAGGTCGCCACGCAGACGCTGACCAACACGCGCCCCGCACCCGCGGTCGAGACCGTGACGACTGACGTCGAAACGGTCCACCAGACCAAGCGCGACAAGTACATGGCCTGCGCGACGGGCAACAGCGACAAGGGTTACTGCACGCAGCAGATGTGGGATAACGGCTACAACGCGCCGATCGACGCGACCTTCGGCGCCTCGCAGATCGTCTCGCAGACCTCCGGGCCGGACGCGACCGACAACGTGCTGGTCGTCAACGTCAACGGCCAGCAGCAGACGATCTGGTACAACACACTGACGACGAACAGCGACGGTTCGGTCACGGTCAACTACTGGGACGACTACAACCCGAACGTCAACTACCTGCCGTCCACCGAGTATGCAACACGCAGCGACGGACACAAGGGCTATCAGCGCGTCGAGATCGCGCGCGACACGACCACCACGACGCAGCAGGACCAGGTGACGGGCCCACAGGCACAGCAGGCGCAACTGCTCGCGGGCGGCAACCTGACGCTCGCGAATGTCGGCACCATCAACAACAGCTACAGCGCGATCGCGGCGGGCGGTTCGATCCAGATCGGTTCGAGCCAGCAGGACGGCGAAATCGGCAACGGGACCGGCAATTACGGCGGCACCACGGTCAACAACACCGGGCAGACGCTGTACCAGTACCAGCGTCAGGACATCGTGTCGACCTACGCGTGGAACGAGAACATCACGCAGGACGTCGGCACCGTGGTCGAGCCGTCGATCGTGCTCGCGCCCGCGGCGATCGGCGGCACGGGTGGCACGATCATCGCGAACAACGTGGTGCAGATCAGCGCAACGGACGTCAACAACACGAACGTCGCGGCCGCAAATTCCGCGGCCGGTGCGACGGGCGGAACGCTCGGCGCCAACCAGCAGATGACGGGAACCCAGGTCAACGCGCCGCAGAGCGTCGCGAGCAGCACGGGCCAACTCGACATCAAGCTGCCCACGAGCGGGCTGTACACGTACCAGACAGCACCCGGCGCGTCGTACCTGGTCGTGACCGATCCCCGGCTGACGAGCTATACGAGCTTCATCTCCAGCGACTACATGCTGCAGCAACTCGGGCTCAATCCGCAGACCGTGGAGAAGCGGCTCGGCGACGGCATGTATGAGGAGCAGCTTGTGCGTGAGCAGATCACGCAACTGACCGGTCGCGTGTATCTGCAGGGCTACACGAACAATCTCGACGAATATCAGGCGCTGATGACCAACGGCGTGAACGTTGCGCAGCAGTTCGGACTTGAACCCGGTATCGCGTTGACGGCCGCACAGATGGATGCATTGACGAGCGACATCGTCTGGCTCGTGAGTCAGACCGTCACGCTGCCCGACGGTACGACCCAGCAGGTGCTGGCGCCTGTCGTCTACCTCGCGCAGACCCATGCGAACGACCTGCAACCCACCGGAGCGCTGATTTCGGCCGATGACGTGGAGATTCACGCCACGGGCAGTGCGACCAACTCGGGCGTGATCAAGGGCGGCACGCAGACCGTGGTGAGCGCGACCGATATCCTGAACCGTGGTGGCTCGATCGGCAGCAGCGATGCGGACGGAACGACGGTTCTCTCCGCGACCCATGACGTGGTGAACGCCTCGGGCATGATCAGCGGCAATCGCGTCGCGGTGCTGGCGGGCAACGACATCGTCAACACGACGCTGGTCGACGTCAACGGCATCAGTTCGGCGGCCGGCGACAGCAAGGTCAGTCAGACCCTGCTCGGCGCACAGGGCACGATCGCGTCGACCGAAGACATGGTGATTGCGGCGGGCAACGACCTGACCTTGCATGGCGCGAACATCAGCGCGGGCGGAAACGTGCAGATCACCGCGGGCCACGACATTAATGTCGACGCGGTGCAGTCCACCACGTCGCAATCGGTCACGCAGAACGATCAGCATCATTGGGAAGCGAATACCACCGTCAATGAGACGAGCGCCATTACCGCTGGCGGCGATCTCGCGATGCAGAGCGGCAACGACACGACGTTCAGGGGCGCGAACGTGACGGCGGGCGGCGACATGGCGGTCGTCGCAGGTGGCAACCTGACGGCGGCCACGGTCACCGACACCGCGAAATACGACAACGTCGCCACCGACGACAAGACCCGCAAGGAAGTCGACCATACCTACGACGAACACGCGGTCGGCACGACTTTCACGGCGGGCGGCAATGCGACACTCGGCGCGGTCAGCACGGACGCGGGCAAGGGCAATGTCACGCTCACGGGTTCGAGCCTGACTGCCGGCATGACGAACGGCGTGGACAACGGCACGGGCACGGCAACGATCGCGGCCACCGGCAACGTCACGATCAACGAGGCGCGCGAGGAGCACGACAGCTACCAGGCCGTGGAGTCGAAGCGCGGCAGTTTCGTCAGCGGCTCGACCACCGACACGATGCAGGCCACGCAGGCGAATATCGGCGTGGCGAGTACCGTGTCCGGTGATACGGTGGCCGTCAAGGCGGGGCGCGATCTGACCATCCAGGGCAGCAATGTGGTCGGTACAAACGACGTGACGCTTGCGGCGACAGGTAACGTCAACATCACGACCTCGCAGGACACCCTGCAGTCGCAGAGCAGTTCCCAGAAAAAGGAGTACGGTTTCCTGTCGGGCCTGAATCCCTTGAACCAGCTCGACGGCGGTTTGCAGGGATACACCATCGGCACGCGCACGACCACCGACGCGCAGCAGGCAACGCAGGTCGCGAACACGGGCAGCATGGTCGGCTCGCTGACCGGCAACCTCAATATCACGGCCGGCAACGACCTGCATGCGACCGGTAGTACGCTGCACGCGGCCAATGATCTGAACCTCGCCGGCAAGACCGTCACGATCGATGCGGCATACGACACTGCGACGCAGAACGAGCAGCAGTCATTCAAACAGACCGCGATTTCCGCAGGCATCAGCAATCCGGTCATCGCGGCGGTGCAGACCGCGAACCAGATGCGCAAGGACGTGAAGCAGACGAACGGCGACGCGCGGCTCGATGCGCTTGCTGCCGCGACGACCGGACTTGCGGCGAAAAATGCCTATGACGCAGTCATGAGTGATCCGACGGCGGTCGGCGGCGTTGGCATCAACGTGTCGCTCGGTACGAGCCATAGCAACAGCAGTTCGACGGCGTCGTCCAGTACCGCAGTGGGCAGTACGGTATCGGCGGGCCACAACCTTAATATTGCGGCGGCTGGCGCGGGCGCGGACAGCAACATCAACGTCGTCGGCAGCAATCTCAGTGCGGGCAATAACGCAACGCTCAATGCCGAAGGCGCCATCAATCTGCAGGCCGCGCAGAACACTGATAGCCAGCAGAGTACCAACAGCGGATCGAATGCGAGTATCGGTGTCACGTTCGGCGTCGGCGAATCGAATGGCATTTCGTTCCAGGCGGGTGTGTCGGGCACGAAGGGAAATGACAATGGCAGCGATACGACGTGGACCAACTCGCACGTCAACGCGGGCAATACGCTGACGCTGCAATCGGGCGGTGACACCAACCTGAAGGGCGCGGTGGCTGACGGCCAGCAGGTGGTGGCCAACGTCGGCGGGAACCTCAACATCGAGAGCCTGCAGGACACGAGCACCTATAACTCGAAGCAGCAGAGTGGCGGTGTGTCGGTGAGCGTGTGCGTGCCGCCGATCTGCTATGGCGCATCGAGCGTGGCCGGCAACATCAGCCAGCAGAAGCTGAACAGCGACTATGCGAGCGTGACTGAGCAATCTGGCATCGGTGCGGGCGACGGCGGGTTCCAGATCAATGTGAAGGGGAACACGGACCTCAAGGGGGCGGTGATTTCCAGTAGCGATGCTGCGGTCCAGAGCGGCGTCAACAGCCTGACGACCGCGACGCTCACGCATAGCGACATCGAGAATACGGCCGAATACAGCGGGCAGTCGATGGGCATCAGCGGCGGCTATGGTGGCGATATCGGCAAGAGCCAGAGCGGGACCGCCAACAACGTCAACCCGGTGCCGGGCACGACGCTGCCGAAGAGCAGCGGCGGTTCGAGCGGCCTGGCGATGGCGCCGCCGATCGTCATGAGCGCTTCCGGTGACGCGAGCGGCACCACGAAGAGCGCGATCAGCGGCGGCACCATCACGATCACCGATGGCGCGAAACAGCAGCAACTGACAGGGCAGACGGCCGAGGAAGCGGTGGCGGGCATCAGCCGTGATACGTCGGACACGCTTGGGTCGGTCGCACCGATCTTCGATAAGGACAAGATCGAGGCCGGGTTCGATATCACGAGCCAGTTCATCAATCAGGTTGGGACGTTCGTCACGAATCGCGCGAAGGAAGCGGATGCGGCCAAGGCCGCGGCGAACGATCCGAATCTGACACCGGAGCAGCGCGCGGCGGCGCAGCAGCAGGCCGATCAGCTCAATGCAGAGTGGGGACCGCGCGGATCGTATCGTCAGGTGCTGACGGCGCTGAGTGTGGCGGCGGGTGGGAACGTGACCGGTAGTGTGGGGCAGTTTGCGCAGAGCGCGACGGTGGCGTATCTGCAGGAACTCGGAGCGAGCGGGGTCAAGGCGATTGCAGATTCGCTCGATAGCGATACCGCCCGTGCTGCACTGCATGCGATTGTCGGCTGCGCGGGGGCTGCTGCGAGCAACCAGAGTTGTGGTGCCGGCGCAATGGGGGCTGCGGCGAGTTCGGTGCTTGGCAACCTGCTAGGGCCGACGAGCGACATGTCGGCGGAAGACCGTCAGGCGCGGGAGAATCTGGTGACGAGCCTGGTTGCCGGAATAGCAACCGCCTCGGGAACGAACGCGGCGGCGGCAACTGGTGCTGGACAGATCGAGGCAGAGAATAATCAGGTGGCGCCACCGATGGCGTCGCCACCGCCGTGGCTGGCGGGGCTTATCAGTCTGCCGGGGCTCAAGGGCGAAACAGCGGCCAAGGGTGATGGTGTAATTGCGGATCCTGCCACGGAACTTGACCCATCGATCAAGGCGGGGCCGCTGGTGACACCGCTGCCCAGGCCGGGGATCGTCAGCCAGTTGATTACGGACGCGACACCGGACTGGCTTAGGGCTCTTGTGACTGACGCGCTCACGATGGCGGGAGGTGGCGACGGAAACACATTCTGGTCTCCGACAAAAGATAAGACACCGGTAGAAAACGCCTATGGGCACTCGACAAAGCACGGTGACGAGTTTCCTCAGTACCAGAACTCCCTGCAATATGTGCAAGCCGCGCAGGATTTCGTCAACAATCCGCCGGCGGGAACATTGACGAAGACTCGGCCGAACGGCGACACCCTGTATTACGATCCGTCATCAAACACCTTTGCTGTGAAAAATGCAGATGGTGCTCCGAAGACAATGTTCAAACCGGACCCTGCTCAACACGGCTATCCAACTAATCTGGACTATTTCAATGCACAAAAATAACTGTCGAGTATGTGGTTACGAAATGAAATCACCTCCATGGGGCGATGATGGATGTAGTCCGTCATGGGAGATATGTCCCTGCTGCGGGACAGAGTTTGGTTACGAGGACTGCACATTAACCAGTGTCAAAAGGAAAAGGACACAGTGGATTGCAGACGGATGCGAGTGGTTCGATCGAAAAAAGAAGCCAATGGATTGGAAGTGGGAGCCTCAACAACAAGGCATTCCGGAAGAATTTAGATGACGGATTGACGCGGGCCACAGCAATAGAAACTTGACGACGTCGAGAGGCTTGTCACGAATGTCGTCGCCGGAGATTCGCATATGGAAATCAGGATTCAGAAGCCGTTTCGGTTGAGTTTCGATCTGGTCGAAACGGATGAGCATGTTCCGTCAATGCGGATGCAAGTATCGGCCGAGATACAGCAGTTCGGGCAAGATATTAGTTACCACAGCAGTCTATGGTTTGCTTGCGTCAGTTGGGACGAGTTTGTTTCGAGATTGAATGACCTCGACGCAGCCGAGGCAAGTCTTGCCGATATGAATAACTATTTTCTCTTACGCCTTGGAAAATCGGCTGGGATGCCGGAAATGTCATGGGAAATCAAGCGAAGTGGCTTGGATGGCACGACTGTGACGGCGGCGTTTAGCTCGCGCATCGACGAAGACACAATGGCACATATAAAGAATCAAATCGAACAATTTCCAGTGTGGTGGTAGGTGGTCTACTCTGCTAATTGGACTGGCTGAAACAACAAACCGAGTTATTGCGGAAATATCATGCGTCCGGATTTTCGCCGTCCCTCGGTAGGGCCACGCCGTTCCACGTGGCCCTACCGCTTCGCCGAATTGTTCTTCGGTACGATCGCGAAGGCAACGATGGTTCTCGCCGCTTTGCTTCTTGTTGCTCTAGAGCTTTTCACTGGGGGTGCAGGTGGGAGCTTAGGCGACCTTCCGACAACTAGCAGAGGTTGGAGAAATCTATTGCTCGTTATCCTGATGATTCTCATCGTTGTTGCGCTTGGAGTTTATTTCTTTGCCCCCACGGCGAGTCACCCGCATCGCTGAGACGATTGAGCAGCACTCTGGGCATGTTCGAAGGCGCGAACGCGGATCGGCTCAACCGGCAGTTGCATCCTGATGAAACGAAGTCCATCGCAGTCAGGACAAATGTTGTATGAAAATTCCTGCGCCTTCGCAATTTGGTTCGAATGACGCTCGCAACGCAGGAGGTACAGCTTGCTGAAGAAAATTTGAGGCGTTCCCGCCATTGAGGAAATATCTTGAAAAATCTCAAAATCTTTAAATTATCATTTGCTGCCTTCACTGCATTATTGCTTTCTAGTTGTGCAATGAACCAGCCAAGTAATAAGAGATATACAGCATCGGAGCTTTCTGGCCCAAGCCTCGGCATGGGAATCGTGTTCGGAAAGCGCTGCGAAGGCGGTTTGTTTTCTGTGAGCAATATTAAGACCGGCGAGGAAACGGTTTACACCGGAACATACCCTGATAAAGTTTCAGTCTTCGCAATGCAGTTGCCAGTAGGCGAATATACAATTCGACAAATCTCAACAGGTGCCTATCGACCGATGGTCTCAAGCGACCCGGTTCGATTCATAGTTACAGACGGACAGATTGTTTATGTCGGAACATTGATAAAAAGCTGGTCTATCTACAATGGTTCGGTTTTTAATAAAGTTCCAGAAGAATATCGCTGTGATGCAGAACGCCAACACATAGTCGATAGAAAGCTTTATCACGTCCCACCAAGTTCTCTCTGGCTCGGGCTCAAGAGTGACACGACCAAGGACTGGGCTCCGGTATATATCTCGAACTACGTTGAAGGCGTATTGCCTGAATTGCGAAGAGAATATCCAAGGCTAGATCTATCAAAATATGTAACGAACCTAATGCATTGACTGCGCAAAATCAAGTCGAAAATTCATGAACCCCGTGCAGCGCTGCATTCTGGCAACGCACAAAGGAGTAATGGTCTATGCGCCCGACGGTCTTATCGACTAATGCATAGACCAGCGAATAGAACAATGATGAAAATTCCTACACGGCTGGCGGCCTTGCCGCTCACAGCCATGGTATCGCTCGCGTCCCACGCGCAGCAGACGCCAACACCCGCCGACACGGCCGCAGCAGCACGCGCCAACTCGGAACAGAACCAGCAGGTTCAACAACAGCAAGAAGCGCAGCAACGCGAGGCGGCCGTCAACGCACCCTCGGTACGCTCGACTATCGAGCAAGCTTCGGGCTGGCCCGACCTGCCGGTCGAAACGCCGTGTTTCCGCATCGACAGATCCGTGCTGGACGTACCATCGACACTCCCCGATCCAGTGCGTGCGCAAGGCGCATCTGCCCTGCCGCTCGACCGCTTCGCATTTGTGCGCGAATGGCTCGACCACTACAGAGGTCAATGCGTTGGCAAACAGGGCATTGATACGCTCACCAAAAGCCTGCAACAGCAGATCCTGGGCCGCGGCTACATCACGACGCGCGTCCTGTTACCCGAACAGGATCTCTCAACCGGGACACTTAAGTTCGCGCTCGTGCCAGGCGTGATCAATCAGATCCGATTCTCGGATCCGGCCACACGCGGCACATGGAAGTCTGCATTCCCGACGCGCGACGGCGACGTACTAAACCTGCGTGACCTCGAACAGGGCCTCGAACAGATGAAGCGCGTTGCCAGTCAGGACGTGTCCATGCAGATCGTCCCCACCAGCATCCCCGGCGAAAGCGACGTGGTACTGGATGTGAAGCGCACGAAGCCGTGGACCGTCGTCGCCTCGATCGACAACTCCGGCACGCGGGCGACCGGCAAACTGCAAGGCAACCTGAGCCTCGGCCTCGACAACCCGCTCGGCCTGAACGACATCTTCGACGTGGGCGTGAGCCAGGACCTCGAATTCGGTGACAAAAGTCTGGGCTCGCATGGCTGGAATGGCTCGTACTCGGTTCCGTGGGGCTACTGGACCGGCACACTGTCGGCGTACACGAACACGTACTACCAGCAGATCGCGGGGGCCAACCAGACCTTCGTCTCCAGTGGCAATGCGCAGACGGTCGACCTCAGGCTGCAACGCGTCCTGATGCGCAGCCAGAACAATGTCCTCGGCGCGCAGTTCCGGCTGACGAAGCGCTTTGGCGAGAGCTTCATCGAGGACATCGATATCCCGCAGCAGCACCGCAACAACACGTTCATCGAAGCGGCGCTGACCGATCGCCACTACTTCGGTGCCGCGCAGTTCGACGGGTCGCTTGCATATCGTCAAGGCATTGGTGGCCTCGGCGCGACACCGGATTTTTACCCCGACGGCCCGACCTACCGTTTCCGCATGGCCGTGCTCGACGCCAACCTGTCGGTACCGTTCCAGATCGCGAGCCAGCCGCTCCGGTACGTCACGTCCGTGCATGGCCAGTTCACGAACAACACGCTGAACTACATCGATGACCTGACGATCGGCAGCCGCTACACCGTGCGCGGCTTCGACGGTGAAACGATGCTGGCCGCCGAGCGCGGTTTCTACTGGCGCAACGAACTCCAGTTGCCGATTGGCTCAACAGGCCAATCGTTCTACGCGGGCATTGACTACGGCCATGTATTCGGACCGGGCGCTGTCTATCTCGCCGGTACACAACTGGTGGGCGCCGTGGTCGGCATCAGAGGCAGCACATCGGCAAAGGTCGGTGCGCTCGCCTATGACCTGTTTGCCGGCACCCCTGTCTATAAGCCCTCGGGCTTTCCGACGGCGCGGGTGACGCTCGGCTTTCAGGTGACGGCGCAATTCTGATGATGGCGTCGAGCATTTCTGTTTTATCGAAAAGGAGAACGAAGAACATGTCAAAGATTTATGGATCTGCCGTGCTTGCCACCGTCCTGTCGTTGGGTGGATGTGCAACGGAGTCGTCGCATTCGCTGCCGGTTCAGCCTGTGAGCGTTTCCCAGACTCCCTACGCGGGCCAGCGCATCGAGATGGCCGTGGGCAAATTCGACAACCGGTCCAGCTATATGCGAGGGATTTTCTCCGACGGAGTCGACCGCCTCGGAGGTCAGGCCAAGACGATTCTGATCACCGCACTGCAGCAGAGTGGGCGCTTCAATGTGCTCGATCGTGACAACCTCGACGAAATCCGTCAGGAAGCTGGCTTCATGAAGAAGGGGCAGGCGATCAAGGGCGCGAACTTCGTCATCACTGGCGACGTCACCGAGTTTGGCCGCAAGGAAGTGGGTGATCGCCAGCTCTTTGGCATTCTCGGCAGCGGCAAGAACCAGGTCGCGTATGCAAAGGTCAGCCTCAACGTGGTGAATACCACGACCTCGGAAGTCGTGGCGTCGAGCCAGGGGGCGGGGGAATACAGCCTGTCGAATCGCGAAATCATCGGCTTTGGGGGCACCGCCAGCTACGACTCCGCCCTGAATGGCAAGGTGCTTGACCTCGCGATCCAGGAGGCGGTCAACCATCTGGCTGCGCAGGTCGATGAGGGCGTGCTCAAGGTATCGCGATAGGCGCAAGAGGCAGCGACGTTGCACAGATTCTTATGCGACACGTCACCACACTGACGGGATTTATGATGAAACATACGGGCAGGATACGGGGAATGAGGCTGCCGGCAATGACAGTTGCGGCGCTCCTCACGGGATGTGCGGCAAGCAGCCCGCCGCCCCTTTACCAATGGACCGGCTACCAGCCAGCGGTTTATGACTACCTCAAGCGAGACAAGGACCCGCAGCAGCAGATCGACGCACTTGAAAAATCGCTGCAGGAAATCCGCGCAAAGGACGCTACGCCTCCGCCGGGTTTTCATGCGCAACTCGGGATGCTATACGCGAGCGTTGGCAAGGACGGAGCGGCCATGGAGCAGTTCGGGGCCGAGAAGGAGTTGTTTCCGGAGTCCTCGACTTACATGGACTTCCTGATGAAACATAAAACGAAACAGCCATAGGCGAGCCGTCATGTCCAGATTCCTTTCTTTCAGACCTTGGTTTGCCCTCTCGACATTCGCGTTGCTGGCTGCGTGCGCGCAACCCGTCAAGCATGTCGATTACACCGCTTTCAAAAACAGCCGGCCGCATTCGATCCTCGTTCTGCCGCCCGAAAACGAGACGACCGACGTGCAGGCGACGAACAGCATGCTTTCGCAGATGACCATGCCACTCGCCGAATCGGGTTATTACGTGGTGCCAGTGGCGGTAATGGATGAGACATTCCGTCAGAACGGCCTGACCGTCCCGGCCGATATTCAGGCGACCTCGCCCGCGAAGCTTCGGGAGATTTTCGGCGCCGACGCGGTGCTGTATTCGAAGATCACGCAATTCGGCGCCGTGTATCACGTGCTTGATAGCGCGACTGTCGTCACGGCGTCGGCGAAGCTGGTGGACCTGAAGACTGGCGATGTGCTGTGGCAGGGGAGCGCAAGCGCCAACAGCAACGAGGGCGGCAACTACAGTGGAGGCGGCTTGGTCGGCATGCTCGTGAACGCGGCGGTCAAACAGATTGCCAACTCGCTGACGGACAAAAGTCACGATATTGCTGCCGTGACGAGTTACCGGCTACTGCATGCGGGGCCGCCTAATGGGCTGCTATACGGTCCCAGATCGCCGAAATCCGGCACGGACTGAGCACGCCGGTTGCGAAGGTTTCATGCGCCCATGATGGGCACATGGATGCCCTGGTGTTCTGTCCCAGAAACAGCTTTTCATAAACGCTCGATCTTTTCAGGAATGGAATCGGTGGTGGTCGTCCACATGAACGGGCGTTTATGGACGTTGTACGGATCGACGTAACGTTGGATGCTGGAGATCAGTTGACACACGCTCTCGAACGGTTCGCGACGAATTGCCTGTTAGGTAATCAACCCGAACCGGCGCTCGGC
This sequence comes from Paraburkholderia susongensis, assembly GCF_900177725.1. Taxonomy (GTDB): domain Bacteria; phylum Pseudomonadota; class Gammaproteobacteria; order Burkholderiales; family Burkholderiaceae; genus Paraburkholderia; species Paraburkholderia susongensis. The sequence goes on from NZ_FXAT01000014.1 coordinate 24,824, forward strand.
CTGATTGAGCCACCCGGATATGCCGGTGTGACGTGCATGTGCTAGCGAGCCCGTCGGGTCAGCCGCGCTCTGACCTTCGGATGCTTGTGGGTCGCGTAGTTGTCGGCGATGAAGTTGCACACCGAACAAAGCGAAGTAACGGGCAACGGAGCTCTTCAGCCCCGCTGCATGATTAACAGAATTCAAACTCTTCTATCACATTCTTTTGTCCAGTAAGTGTTGGGTAAGTGAGGCGCCGATAGAGTCGACTCCGTTGCGTCAACCGCCCCCGTGGATACGATTGTGAAGAAGACTCCCTTACTGGTTCGCCAGATTCTCCTGGCCGTGGTATCGATTGCGCTCTCTTTCGGAACGGCCTGGGCCGACGATAACGGCACCGATCAGAACGATGCAGAAAATTCCGGCCTTACAATTCTGAACAATGCAACGAACGTAACGCACTGGGGGCTCGGTGCGGGCGTGGGCTTTGGAGAGTCGCCGTACAGCGGGTATGGCACCAAGGTCGTACCGTTTCCGCTCGTTACCTTCGACAACAAATGGGTGCATGTCCAGGCGACTACGGTCGACGTGAAGATCGGGAGTTGGAGCGGCGTGAGTCTGGCATTGCGCGGGTACTATTCGCTGCGCGACGGCTATAACCAGTCCGATGCGCCCATCCTGAATGGCATGGAGGATCGCAAGGGTGCGTTCTGGTACGGCCCGGCGCTCGCGTGGCACACCGCCTACGGAACAGTTTCCGGGAGCTACCTGCTCGGCGGGAACAAGGGCGAGCGAGCCAGGATTGACTACAGCAAGGCCTTCGACATCGGAGATTTTTCGATCACGCCTCACGTGGGTGTCGAATGGTTAAGCAGCGACTATGTTGATTACTATTATGGCGTTCGCCCATCCGAGGCGCGCCCCGGACGTCCGGCGTACACGGGCACGGCAACGTGGAACACGTCAGTGGGCACGAGCGTCGTTTACAGATTGACGAAGCAGCAGCGTATCGCGCTGAACGTCGGCGTATCGCACCTTGGCAACGGCATCACGGACAGCCCACTGGTCGGCAAGCGCTTCATTCCGGAAATCAGCATCGGCTATAACTATCAGTTCAGGTGAGAGCAGCATCATGTCGCGAGTTGCGATTGTCGAAGACCACGAACGCCTTGCCGGCATGGTCCGCGACGCCCTTGCGGGCGTGGGAATCGAGGCGGACCTGTTCCGCAGCATCGCCGAGGCAACCTACGGCGTACGCCACGCCGAATACGCGGTGGTCATTATCGATCGGGGCTTGCCGGACGGTGACGGGCTGACCTTCCTGCGAGGGTTGCGCGCGGAGGGACAAATGATGCCCTGTTTGATGCTGACCGCCCGCGATGCCTTGCACGATCGTGTCGACGGTCTTGAAAGCGGTGCGGACGACTACGTGACCAAACCGTTTGCAATGAGTGAACTGGTTGCAAGGGTGCGCACCCTGATGCGACGTCCAGTGGCACTGACAACGTTGGTCGCGTCGTTTGCGGATGTAACGGTCGACCCTCAACAACGAGAGATGCGTGCCGGTGCTCAGTCTGTGCTGCTTGCGCCCGCCGAACTGCAGATCATGCTTTGCCTCATCGAAGCAGCTGGCCTGACGGTTCGGCACGCAGCACTTGAGCATGCAGCCTGGGGCCTGGGCGAAGCCGTCACACCGAATGCGCTGGAGGTGACTGTGCACCGGCTGCGTAAGAAGCTCGCGGCAATCAGCACGAAGACGCGTCTGATGAACGTGCGCGGCGCTGGCTTTGCCCTTCAGGAAATTTCCGGATAGCGCCGTTATGTTCAATTATTGGCTTCAAAGTCTGTCGGCAAGATTGTGGATGACCACGGTCGTGCCACTTGCAGTCTGTCTGACGGCGCTTGTTGTGCCGGTGATCTACGCGTTCGATCACTATCCGGAGCAGACCATCGGACGACGGATGCAGATGGAATATGCCCATAAGGTTGCGGATGGAATCAGCTTCAACGAAGCTGGCATTCCCGTATCCATGCAACTACCGGAGCGTGACGCGTGGATGTTCCGGGTGACGCCCACCGAACTCAAATATCGCGTGCTGGACGAACAGGGACATGTACTGCTGGCTTCGACCGAAACAGGCAACGTGGATTCGTGGCTTCCATCTGATTTCTCTGGTGCCGTTGGTCACATCGCTCACTCGAATATCGACGGCAGACGATTCTTTGTCGTAACGCAGCGCATCATTCGAGGGCAGGCCGTCTTCTATGTGCAGACAGCGACAAGTGCGCGTTTCATCGAAGCGCTCGTCAGTTTAAAGATCAAGCCTATTCCGGCAGTCGTCAGAATTGTCTTTTTTGTCGCAATCGCTATTTTTGGACTGGCGTTGCCATTTGCGATCCGCTGGGTGCTCCGGCCCCTGCGGAATGCGTCAGAAGCTGCGGCACAGATTACGCCGCGCAATCTGAAAACACGCCTCTCGACGAATGGTGTTCCGAACGAAATCAGGCCGTTGATCAACGGCTTCAACGAGGCGCTTGGACGACTGGAAAAGGGCTTTACGGTTCAGCAGCAATTTCTTGCTGCCGCTGCGCATGAGCTGCAAACGCCATTGACATTGATTCGTGCAGGGATCGAGTTGCAGCCGGAGATCAAAGGGAAAGACCTGTTGATTCACGAAATCGATCTGATGTCGCGACAGGTGCGACAGTTGCTGCATCTGGCCGAGGTCAGCGAGGCACAGAATTTCAGCTTCGGCGAAGTCAGCATTGTCGACGCGGCGCAGGACGTCGTCGAGTATCTGGCACGCAAGGCCGATGCAAAGCGGGTGAAGCTGCATATCGACGAGCACAGCACACCGGCTTCAATCCGGGCGGACAAAAGCGCGCTCTTCATTCTTCTCAAGAATATCCTCGAGAATGCGATCAACGCCTCGCCTGCAAACGGCCGCGTGTCGTTGACGATTGACGAAGCATCGATCGAGATTAGCGACGAAGGACTGGGTATACGGAAGGAACACCTTCCGTTTCTCTTCAAGCGATTCTGGCGAGCACCCGATGCGAAACATGACGGTGCCGGTCTCGGATTGGCAATATGCTGGGAAATCGCATTGGCACACGACTGGCGGCTGACGGTGAGCAGCGAGTCCGTTGGAACTCGGTTCACCGTCTGGCTAGGAATGGCTGATAGCCGATGACCGTGACGCGAATTGCCTGCACGGGGCATCGTCAGGATGTCGACCAACCACCGCTATTGACGCCAAATTATGGATACCACCGTACGCACCAGGCAAGGTCTCATCGAGGGCTTCTGTGAGAATGGGATTTTCAGGTTCCTGGGTGTGCCCTATGCGAAGCCACCCGTCGGCGAACGCCGCTGGAGGCCACCGGGTCCCATGGACGGATGGGAAGGTGTCAGAAAGGCCCAGGAGTTCGGCCCCATATGCCCTCAGACTGCAGGCGCGGTGTTCCAGACGCGCGCCAGGTCCCAGAGTGAAGACTGCCTGTACCTGAATGTCTGGACGCGTTCGCTGGATTCGCAAGCAAGGCAGCCTGTGATGGTTTGGATTCACGGCGGCGGCTATTTGGGTGGCGGGGGTTGTGAAGATGGAACCGACGGTTCATGCCTCGCCGCAGAAGGTGTCACCGTGGTCAGTTTCAACTACAGGCTCGGCGCGTTTGGCTATCTGGCGCATTCAGCATTTGGGAGCAACTTTGGTCTCCAGGATCAAATAGCGGCTCTTCGATGGGTGCAGGAAAATATCGAGCAGTATGGAGGCGACCCCGGATGTGTCACCGTCTTCGGTCAGTCGGCTGGCGGCCATTCGGTGCGTACGTTGCTGAGTTGTCCGGTAGCCTCGGGGCTGTTTCATCGCGCGATCCTGCAAAGCGGCGGTAGCGAGCGGTTTGCATTTGACCATTCCGCGCCCAACGAGAAAACCTACGCGGCGAGCGAAGCGCTTATCGCGCATCTAGGGGGTGGCGGTCCTGATGACCTGCGGCGGCTTCCGACCGAGGTCGTCAAGGAGGCCTCTCATCTCTATAGCGGCGTGATTCCGAAACGTGGAAAGGTTCATACGCCAGCAAATCTGGCGTGGATGCCGGTGAACGATGGCGTGATCCTGCCCGTCGATAGTGACGCGCGGCCATTGGGATCTGTGCCGCTTCTTCTCGGCTTTACGCGAAATGAGGCCCGGTATTTCATTCGGCCTGGAATGCTGCCCTACAATCGAATACTCCTTTGGGCGATGACGAGAGTCCTGGCAGGAAATCAGGCCCGCGCCGTGCGTTCCCAGCTAGCGGCTCAAGCGACTTCGATGTACGAACGATTCGATCGGGTCTATACCGACGCCGTCTTCGCGGAGCCTCTATTGGCAACAGCAAAGCGTCTTCTGGACTCGGGGCATAGCTTTTACTGTTATCGCTTCGATCGGGTGTCACCAGGCGCTGCGAAATCGAACTTCCTCGCTAAACACACAGCCGAACTTCGTTATCTTTTCGGCACGCTGACAGCCGACGAATACGATGAGACAGACCAGCGGATTTCGGGCTGGCTACAAGCGCAGTGGATCGCTTTCGCTCGCGATGGCGCTCCAGCCGATGGCGTTGCGTGGCAGCCCTATGCCGCGGGCGAGCGCATCCTGGTCATTGGAGATGATGTGCAGTAGGGAGGCATCGCGGACGATCCAGTGGTGCCGCTTCTGCACAGGTTGCGGATTATCGAGCCGTCGTCGTCAACAGGGCTTTCGAGCCTTTGGCGCCGACTGTGGCACTGAAGCCGGATCTTACGGCAGACGCCGGCCGCTACGCGCGCGTGCCCACCGCCTAGTCAAGGGCTCGTTCGCACATCCTTAATGGGCGTGAGCAGGCCCTACACAATCGGCTCCGCTTCATCTCCCGCGGAACCGGTCGCGCCGGCATCCTGGGCGTCGATGCTCGTGGGGCGGCAGCGCGCATCGACTTCGGGCGTGCTCGCGAACAACGGACTGTCGCGAAGAAGCCCGGTGATCCAGTCGATGAACGCGCGCACGCTCGACGAGAGATGGCGGTTATGCGGATAGACCGCCGAAATGGGCAGCGGTGTTGGCTTCCACTGCGCAAGAATCTCGACCAGTGCGCCCGATTCCAGGTACGGCAGCGCCATGAAACGCGCGCCCTGGACGATGCCGAAGCCATTCAGCGCGCTGCCCAGATAGGCTTCCGCGTCGTTCACGGCAATGGAGCCGCGCATCTTGACCTCGACCACTTCGCCGTTCGCTTCGAACGTGAGGGGCATGATGCGGCCGGTGCGGCTCCAGTAGTAGTTCACCGTGCGATGGTTGACGAGTTCGGCCAGCGTTTCCGGCGTACCCGCCTCTTGCAGATAGGCCGGGCTCGCAACGGTGACGGCCTGATAGATGCCGATACGTCTGGCGACGAGCGATGAATCCTGCAAGGTGCCGATGCGCACCACGCAGTCGATGCCTTCCTGGACGAGATCGAGGGGCTTGTCGCCGAGGCCGAGCACGAGGTCGATCTCGGGATATTGCTCGTGAAAGCTGCCTAGCGCCGGCATGACGACGAGGCGCCCGAGCGCGCCCGGCATGTCCACCCGCAGCCTGCCGCGCGGCGTGCGCTGCTTGCCGAGAAGCGAGCTTTCGATGTCGTCGATGTCCGCGAGGACGCGCACGCACCGCTCGTAATAGGCGGCGCCGTCCGGCGTGAGGTTGAGGCTGCGCGTTGTGCGTTGCAGTAGGCGCGTTTTCAGACGGGCTTCAAGCGCCTGGACGGTCACCGTCACGCGAGCGCGCGGCATATCCAGAGTCTCGGCCGCGCGCGTGAAGCTGTTCGTTTCGACCACGCGTGCGAATACTTTCATGGCCTGCACGATATCCATTGCCCACCCCTCGTTCCAGCGCGCAGTCTAAACCGCGCGGGCAGCGTGCGCCACACGCCGGTGCGAGGCGGTTGCGCGGGGACGCGGCCGCGCATTCGCCAGCACTATTTCTTCGGCGGACGTTTCCCAATACTACGGATTGCGAACCACGGCGCCCGCCTTCCAAAAAGCCAGCCGAAAGTCTAGAAAATCCCCAACACATCGCCTACGCTTAATCGAGCCGGCCTTTCGAGGACCTCTGCATCAGCTCGCCCTCTCCTCTGCGAAGCCGACCCGTCCTGACAAAGCTATCAACGATTCGAAAGTCGTACGCTTTTGTTGTCTGCGAGGGTTGCGCCATCGTGTTTTTCTCACGCAGTCGTCCGCGTGAATCCATGCCGCACTCCTGCGTTGCAATTCATCGGAACAATAAAAAGCACGGAGACGCTCATGCCACTCAACCGCATTCAAGGAATGGTCGGCCTACCATTGCTTGCCGCCGCATTCGGCTTGCCCGCGGCCTACGCCGCCGACGAAGTTCAGAACAGCTCGACCACCACGGCTGCGCCGGTGCCCTCGACGCTTCAGCCCGTGAGTCAGGCGCAGCTCGATCGGGCCGCCACCACGCAGGCGGCCTGGCTGCATTCGAACGGCTCCTACGCGCAGACGCGCTATTACCCCGGTTCGCAGATCAACCGGACGAACGTCGCGAAGCTCAGACCGGCATTTATCTTCCAGACGGCGGTGAACGAGTCGATGGAAACCGCGCCGATCGTCTCGGACGGCGTGATGTTCCTCACCACGTCGTTCAACCACGTGTACGCGATCGACGCCGTGACGGGCAAGGAGTTCTGGCATTACAAGCACAAGATGGGTCCGGTCACGACGTTCTGTTGCGGGCCCAACAATCGCGGCGTCGCCATCTCGGGCAACCGGCTCTATATGGGCACGCTCGACGCGAAACTCGTCGCGCTCGACGCGAAGACCGGCAACGTGCTGTGGCAAAGCCAGATCGCCGATCCTGACGAAGGCTACTCGGAAACGATGGCGCCGACGGTGGTCGACGGCAAGGTGCTGATCGGCACGAATGGCGGCGAATACGGCATTCGCGGCTTCGTCAAGGCGTTCGATGCGAATTCCGGCCAGTTGCTGTGGACGTTCTACACGATTCCGGAAACCGGCCAGGAAGGCGTGTGGGCCACCAAAGACGCGACCGGCCGCGACGAGAAGCGCGACATCGCCGCGGAGAAGAAACAGCTCGCGGACAAGGGCGGCGACTTCTACAAGACGCTCGGCGGCGGCGTGTGGATGACGCCCGCAATCGACAGGCAAACGCATACGGTGTACTTCGTCGTGGGCAATCCGTCGCCGGACCTGTATGGCGCGATCCGGCCGGGAGACAACCTGTATACGGATTCGCTCGTCGCGATCGATCTCGATACCGGCAAATACAAATGGCACTACCAGTACGTGCCGCATGACGTGTGGGACCTCGACGCGGTGAGCCCGCCGATGCTGATCGACGTGCGCGACAACGACGGCAAGATGATTCCGGGTATCGTGCATGGCGGCAAGACCGGCCACGTGTACGTGCACGACCGCGCCACCGGGCGCCTGATCCGCTATTCGCAGGCGATGATTCCGCAGGAAAACATGTGGGCCTTGCCGACCGCCGACGGTGCACGCATGCTGCCGGGCGCGAACGGCGGCGTCGAGTGGTCGCCGATGGCGTTCGACCCGCACACGCGTCTCGTCTACGCGGCCAATCTGCATCAGCCGATGACGTATCAGGTCGAGGAAGCCGCCTATCCGGGCGGCAGCAAGCTCTGGCTCGGCGGCGCGTTCAAGGTGATTCCGTCCGAGCAGCAGTGGGGCAAGCTGTCCGCCGTGAACGTCGACACGGGCAAGATCGCGTGGGACTACAAGACCGATCAGCCGCTGATCGGCGGCGTGCTCGCGACAGCGGGCGGTCTCGTGTTCAACGGCGAAGGCAACGGCCTGTTCCGCGCATTCGACGCCGCCACCGGCAAGAAGCTCTGGGAGTTCCAGTGCGGCGCGGGCGTCAATGCGCCGGCCGTGTCGTACACGGTCAACGGCAAGCAGTACATCGCGGTCGCGGCGGGCGGCAATACGCAGCTCGACTACAAGCGCGGCAACAGCGTGGTCGTCTTCGCGCTGCCATGAGGGGGCCGGCGCTGCGGGGAGCGCGGGAAACGCGCAGAGCGGCGCGCAGAGCGGTGCGCGGCGCATGGGCGGTGCTGCTATGCGGCTGGTTCGCGGCCGCATGGCTGCCGTCGGGCGCGCGCGCCGATGCCGAGGCGGGCAAGGCGAAAGCGCAGGTGTGCGTGGCCTGTCATGGTCCGATGGGCAATTCGACCAATCCGGACTATCCGATTCTGGCGGGGCAGACTGCGCGCTATCTCTATCTCGAACTGAAGGACTTCAAGGAAGGGCGGCGCAGCGATCCGCGCATGTCGCCGATGGCGGCGAATCTCTCGCGCGAGGACATGCAGGACCTTGCCGACTACTTCGCCGCGCAGAAGCTCGTGCCCGTACCGTACAAGACGGATGGCGCGAGCATCGAAGCGGGCCGGAAGAAATCGGCCGAGGTGCTGTGCACGATGTGCCACCTCGGCGGCTTTGCCGGCCAGAACGAGATTCCGCGCGTCTCCGGCCAACTGTATCCGTACATCGTCAAGCAGTTGCAGGACTTCCGCTCGCATACGCGGACCAATGATGCGGGCAACATGGCGAGCGTGACGCGCAATCTGAGCGACGACGACATCCATAATCTGGCCGCCTATATCAACAATCTCCAGTAGCACGGGGCAGACATCATGAAGGAAACATTCGCTCGTCCGGTTGCGCTTGCCGCTGCGTTTGTCGTTGTGCTCGCCGCCGCATCCGGTGCGTGCGTGCCCGTGCTCGCGCAGGACCTTGGGGCGATCAACCGCCAGCTGCTCGCGGCCGCGAAGGACGACGACCAGCAATCGCTCGTCGCGGCATTGCAGCACGGCGCGGCGGTGGACGCGATGAACCGGATCGGCGACACCGCGTTGATTACCGCGTGCAAGAAGGGCGATACGGCGATGGCGCGCACGCTGATCGAGCGCGGCGCGAACGTGCAGCACGCGAGCGCGCCGGGTGTCACGCCTTTGATGGCCGCGGCGTATGGCGGCTTCGATGAAATCGTCGCGCTGCTGCTCGCGCATGGCGCCGATCCTCTCGCGACGGATCGCGTCGGCAAGACCGCGATGGAATACGCGGCGGGCCAGGGGCAAACGAAGGTCGTGGGTCAGTTGCTCGATACGGGTATCGACGTGAATCGCACCTACAAGAACGATCTCACCGCATTGATGTGGGCGGCGGGATACGATCGCGCGGAGACCGCGCAGTTGCTGCTCGCACGCGGCGCGAACCGGTCGTTGAAGGACAACCGGGGCATGACGGCGAAGGATATCGCGGTGCAGACGAAATCGGCGCGGGTGGCGGGGTTGTTATCGGCGGGCTGATGGCGACGCATGTTTGCTTTGCGCGGCCGGGACGCAGTGTTCAGATGTGCGCGTTACTTCCCATGTGCGCGTTGTATGTGAGCATTATTTCGCGTTCGTGCTCATGTGCGCTCCTGTGCTCGCGTTCGCGTTTGCTTTTTCGGTCGGCCGCGTTTGCGCCAAAGCCGCCGGCAACGCTTCGAACGAGTCGATCAGCGCATCGCCACGCAACGTGCCGGCACCGCCCGGCCCGCCATAGCCATAGCTGACGATGAAAACAGGCAAACCGGCCGCGCGTGCCGCCGCGACGTCGACGGCCGAATCTCCGATCAAGACGCAATCTCCGGGCTCGGCATCGAGCAGCCGGCACGCATGCCAAAGCGGTTCGGGCGACGGCTTCATGCTGGTCAACGTGTCGCCCGCGACCAGCACGTCCAGATAAGCGGCCAGTCCTGTTTTTTCCAGCAGCGGTGCCGCGAGCGCCTGCGGTTTGTTGGTCACGCAGGCGGCGCGATACCCTCGCCGCCGCAATTCACGCAGCCCGGTAGTCACGCCCGGAAACACGCGGCCCAGTTGTCCGTTGGTCGCGGCATAGCGCCGTTCGAACATGCACTGCGCGTGCCCGATGTCGAACCGCTCGCCGGGTTTCGCCGTTTCCAGCGAGCGTTGCACGAGGTTGCGCACGCCGTTGCCGATGAACCCGGTCACCGTGGCGAACGGCAGCGGTGTCGCGCCGAGGTCATCGAGCATGCCGTTGACGGCGGCGACGATGTCCGGCGCGGTGTCGATCATCGTGCCGTCGAGGTCGATCAGCAGCGCGTTGCAGTGGCGGCTCATTGCCATGACGCACCTGGGTTCGCTCGATGATCCGTGTTCGGCTGCACGCGCGCAGCGCGCTCGGCGTGACGCACAGCGTCCCCATGCCAGCGGCGCAGCGTCGCCAGGTCCACCCAGCAATGGTGTTCGCCGCGCACCGGCCCGGCAAGCGGCGTCTGCGGATCGCCGAGGTGAGGCAGCACGGCCAGCGCTCCGTCGAAGCAGTCCTCCGATGTATACGTGCTCGGCGTGACGATGGCCGCAATACCCGCCGCGCGCGCCGCGAGCAGGCCGTTGCCGGAGTCTTCGAAGGCAAGACAGGCCGCGGCTTCCAGACCGAGCTGTTCGAGCACATGGTGATAGACGTCGGGGGCCGGCTTCTTCGTCGGCGTGGTGCCCGCGTCTCCGATTGCCGCGAAGCGCGTGCGCCAAGCTGCACCAAAATGGACTTGCAGCAGGGCGTCGAGGTTGGCCGGTGTCGTGGTCGTCGCGATGGCGATGCGCATGCCGGCCGCGGCCGCTTCGTTCATCAGGCGCGCGATGCCGGGGCGCAACGGCAAGCCGCCGCGGCGTACGCGTTCGGTGTAGTGAAAGGTCTTGCGCGCGTGCAGCGCCTCGGCGGCCTGGGTGGCTTGCGCGCCCGCGGCTTCTTCTGTGTCGACCGTGCGCCAGTAGTGCAGCAGGCGCTCCTTGCCGCCCGCCACTTTGAGAAGGCGCGTATAGAGCGCCTCGTCCCAGAACCAGTCGAGTTTCGCTTCCGCGAACGCGGCATTGAATGCGTGCAGATGAGCGGTCTCGGTGTCGGCCAGCGTGCCGTCGACGTCGAAGATAAGGGCTTGCATCGTCGGGTCCTTGCCAAGGTGATTGCCGTTCAGACACGCACCACGATAGCCGAGCCGCAGGCCGATTTGAATTCAGAGATTCTTTCGCCGCCGATAAGCTGCTCCTTATGGGTTGATGCCCGACCGCGCTATTTTTTGCGCTGCGGGTCGGTCACGAACCCGAGCTTCGTCAGCCCTCCGCTCTGGGCCGCCGACATCACGTCGGCCACCCGCTCGTAGGGCACCTTGCGATCGGCGCGCAAATGCAGCTCGGGTTGCGGCGTGGCATGCGCGGCCTCGGCGATGTGCGCGCGCAAGCCGTCGTCGGTGACGGGCTGGCCGTCCCACAGAATCGAGCCGTCCGCCTGCACCGCGACGTCGACGTGGGCGGGCTTGACGGCTTCCGGCTGGCTGCTCGCGCGGGGCAGATCGATCCTGACCGCGTGCTGCATCGCGGGAATGGTGACGAGGAAAATGATGAGCAGAACCAGCATGACGTCGACGAGCGGCGTCATGTTGATCTCGTTCATCAGACCTTGATCGTCGTCGTCGGAGAACGGGCTCATTGCCATCCGAGGTCTCCATCACGGGTGGCGTTGCCGCTGTGCGGCACGACCCGCATCTGCGGACCGGCGCTCGAAGGCAATTGCGAGCCGGTCACGAAGTACGCGTGCAGGCCGTGCGCGAAACGCTTCAGGCGGGCGACGATCGAGCGGTTCGCACGCGTCAGTCCGTTGTAGCCGAGCACGGCGGGGATCGCGACGAAGAGCCCGAACGCCGTCATGATGAGCGATTCGCCGACCGGTCCCGCCACGTGGTCGATCGAAGTCTGCCCAGTCTCGCCGATCACGATCAGCGCATGGTAGATGCCCCAGACGGTGCCGAACAGCCCGACGAAGGGCGCGGTGCTGCCGATCGAAGCGAGGATCGCGAGGCCGCTTTGCAGGCGCGCGACCGTTTCGTCCATCGTGTCCTGCAGGCGCCGCGTGATCCAGTCCGACACGTCGATGCGGTCGTGCAGATGCTGCTGCGTCTGCCGATGATGCGTCGCAGCTTCATGGCCCGCCAGCGCGAGCGCGAGCAGCGGATTGTCGTGCGGGTTCGACTCGGGATAGCCGAGACTGCGCAGGCCGTCGTCGAAGCGGTCCGCGCTCCAGAAGCGCGCGTCGCTCTGCCGGGTCACGCGCCGAAGCCGCATCACCTGCAACAGCTTCACGACGATCACCGTCCACGACATGACCGACATGATGACCAGCACGCACAGTATGCAGCGCGTGACGAGATCACCTGATTCCCAGACATTTGCGAGTCCGTAATGTTGCATGGCGGTTTCCCTGGTTCGTTGTCCTTCGTCTTCAATCTTTCGTCTTCAGTCCTTCGTTTTCGGTTCCGTGCCTTCGGTCCGCCGCCGCGATGGCGGCGTCAGTCGGCCAGCCCGAAGACGAACGATTGCGAATACGCGGCGCGAACCGGCACGCCGTTTTCGCTGTATGGCTGACAGGCGCTTGCATGGGCGGCGGCGAGCGCGGCGTCGTCGAGCCGTGCATAGCCGCTGCTCTTTTGCAGCTCCACCGTTTCGACCCGGCCGGTGAGCCCCACGACGAAGCGCACGACGGCCGTGCCGTTCTCGCCGCGCCGCCTCGAGATGTCAGGATAGTCGGGCTTTGGAATCGTGCAATCGACGTGCGAGACGTTTTTCGGCGCGCTCGAGGCGGGCATCGCCGGCTGGGCGGCGGGTGCGGATGCCGCCATCGGCGCGGCGGGCGCGGGTGTCGCTGGAGCGGTGGCCGCTCGCGCGGGAGTGGACGGCGCGGCGCTTTGCGCCGTTGCCGCCGGTGCGGGCGTCGTGACGCTGGGGGGCTCCTGCGGCGCGCGTTGTACCTGCGGCACCCGCGGCACCTGTGGCGCATGCGCACGCGGCGGCGGCACGGGTTTCACGCGAACGGCGGGGCGGGCAGCCGGCGGCGTTGCCGGCGCGGGAGCGGCGGGCGCGGGAAGCGCGGCGGCGGGAGCGGGCGGTTCGGGTTCGGGGCTCAGCAGCACGGCGGTGATCGTGCGCGGTTCGACGGGGCGTTCGAGTGTTCTGTCGCGTACCGCGAGCATCAAGGCCAGCAGAGCCGCATGCGCGGCGATCACGACGCCCAGCACGAGCGCGGCACGACGGTAACCCGTCGCGGGATGCATTGCCTTTCCTGGGCCTGCGGGGTTTGCCATCACAGCTTGCAGCATCACTGCCACCTCCGCGGTTATTGTCTCCCCGTGCCCCGGGTTTTAGAACCCGCGCTGGCTCGCGCGAATCAATTCGGGAAATTCTCCCGCCCGATCTTCGTTGTCAAACAATCGCACGGTGGGATACTTTGAATCGATGACGCGAGCCATCGCGGCGCAGCGCTTTCACCACGGAGTACAACAATGCTGGAGACACGGATTCCCAACCGAAAATCACGCCGTTCCATCGCGCTGGCCGGCGCGCTCGTGCTGGCCGCGAGCGCCGCGCAGGCCGCCGCGCCGCTTGCCTACGTGACGAGCGAGAAGGCCGGCGTCGGCGTGATCGACATCGATCAGATGACACTCGCCCAGACCTTTCCGGTCGGCGCGGACGGCCCGCGCGGCCTGAGCCTCAATGCGGACGGCACGCGCCTGCTCGTCGCCAACAAGAACACGGGCGATCTCGCGGTGATCGACACGGCAACCGGCAAGGTCGTCGAGCGCGTGAAGATCGGCAAGAATCCCGAGTATGTGCGGGTGCACAACGGCTATGCGTACGTGACCTACGAGCCCGGTGAAAACGGCGGGCCGCCCGCAGCCGAGGCGGGCGGCAAGCCCGAAGGCAAGCCCGACGCAAAGGCGGACGCAAAAGCAGGCGGCAAACCCGGTGCGGACGACGACGATGCCAACCCGCCGCCCGCGGAAATCGCGCTCGTCGATATGAAAACGTGGCGCGTGATCCGCTCGGTGACGAGCGGTCACGAAACCGAAGGCATCGAATTCTCGCGCGACGGCCAGGAGATGCTGGTCACCAACGAAGGCGACGATACGGTGTCGGTCTATCACGCGCGCACCGGTGCGCCGATCAGGACCGTGAAGCTTGCACCCGGCGGGCGGCCGCGCGGCATTCGCCTGTCACCCGACGGCAAGCACTACGTGGTCACGCTCGAATCACTCAGCAAGTTCGTCGTGATCGACGCGCACACGTTCGACGTGCTCAAGACCGTCGACACCAAACTCGGCCCCTATGGCGTCGCGTTCGGCCCCGATGGCCACCGGCTGTTCGTGGCCGCGGCGCGCGACCAGACGGTGCAGGTGTTCGACGGCCACACCTACGAGCATATCGCCGACGTGCCGGTCGGCCAGCGCTGCTGGCACTTCAGTTTCACGCCGGACGGCTCGAAGCTGATGGTGGCGTGCGGGCGCTCCGATGCGGTCTACGTGCTCGACGCGAAGAGCTATCAGCCGATCAAGCAGATCGGCCAGTTGCCGCTCGCCTGGGGCATCGTCACCTATCCGCACAGCGACGGCTCGATCGAATCGCATTGAGCGGCTTGCCGTGCGCCGTTACTTCCACGCGTAGCGCAGCCCCACCCAGAAGCCACGCGGCGCACCCGGCCCAACGAACTGTTCGTTGACCGGGTTCGCGCCGTTGAAGGTGTTGTTGGGTCCGGTGAAGAAATTCTGACCCAGCGCGCCGAAGCTCGCGTAACGCTTGTCGAGCAGGTTCGTCACCGAGGCGAACACCTGCAACTGCTTCGTCACCTGGTACGCGGTGTCCATGTCGATCAGCAGATAGCCCGAGATCCTGCCGTTCACATCCTGGTTGTTTTCGTCGCCCTGCGCGTAAACGCTGCCGCGCCACGTGAGATTCGTGCCGATTCGCCATTTCGCGGTGGCCGCGTAGTCGAGCCGCAGCTTGACCGTCGTCGCGGGAATGCCGGGAATGTGATCGCCCGGCTTGACGGTGATGTTGCCGTCGGCGTCGGCGCTGGAATTGCTCGGACTGCTTTCGGTCCAGCTCGACTGGTAGGTCGCGTCGACGTAGCTATAGCTGCCGGTCACCGTGACCGGGCCGTACTTCGTCTGGCCTGCCAGTTCGACGCCTTGCCGGCGCGTGCGGCCGACGTTCTGGAAAAAGCCTTGCGAGCTTCCCGCGCCGTTGCTGCTGATGAACTGGATGTCGTTGTCGAGCGTCGTGCTGTACGCGGCGGCGCTCCATGTCGTGGCCGAGCCGATCTTGCCGCGCGCGCCGACTTCATAGGTCTTCGAAATAACCGGCTGGAGCGGCGGGTCGGAGATGAAGTCGTTCGGCAGCGAACACGGCGCGGCCGGATCGGCGCAGGCGAGCTCGATCGCGGTCGGCGAGCGCATGCCCTCGTTGTAGGTCGCGTAGGCCGTGAGCGCCGGCGTCGGATTCCAGTTGATGCCGACCGCCGGGTTGAAGCGCGAGAACGTATGGTGGCCGTCGAGCTGCGGCTGCACGCCGCTCGCGTCGCCGATCGTCGCCTCGGCCCAGTTGTAGCGGCCCGCGAGCGTGAGCGACCAGTGCGGCGTCAGCGACAGCGTGTCCGACAGATAGATGCCGTAGTTCGTATTGTGTGTTTTCGCGTAGGTCTGCTGCTCGTAATCGCCGATGCCGATCGTGGCGCGCGAGGCGGTGAAGGCCGCGTCCTGCGACGACTGCGTGAAGCTCGAATCGGCGGCATCGACGGCCATCCCCGCGATGAACTGGTTCTCCATGCCGCCGAGCTTGCCGAGCAGCGTGAGCTGCAGGCTCGCGCCGTAGCTGTCGGTCGTCACGGTCGACCTTTCGTTGGTTGCCTGCAACGTATCGACGTCGCCGTCGTCCTCCACCGAGCCGTAGTCTTCGTTGACGTTGCTGCTGGTGTTGGTGTTGCGGAAGTGCCGGTAATAGGCGTTGCCGCTCAGCTCGACGTGGTCGTTGAAGTAGTGGTCGCCCGACAGCGTCAGATAGCCGACCGTGTTCTGGTTCTGGTCGGGATACGTATAAGGTTGTTTGGGATTGCCAAGGAACGAGCGCGGAATGGTTTGCGTGCCGTGCAGATCGTTGTCCGCGCCGCCCGCCGACAACGACAGCGTCGTATCGGCGTCGGTATAGCGCAGCTTGCCGAACACCTGGCGGATGCGGCTCTCGTTCTGCTCGGCCCAGCCGTTGTCGTTCGCGGCGTTGGCGGTGAAGTAGTAGTCGAGGTTCTGGCCGATCGTGCCGCCCTGTTCGATCTGCGCGGCCTTGCGTCCCCACGAGCCGCCCGAGATCTCGGCCTCGCCGCCCGGGTTGTCCTTGCCGTTCTTGGTGGTGATCGAGAGCGCGCCGCCGAGCGTGTTGAAGCCATAGGTCGGATTCGAGCCCGGGATGATCTGGATCGTGTCGATCGCCTGTTGCGGCAGCAGGTCCCAGTTCACCACGTCGCCGAACGGTTCGTTCACGCGCACGCCGTCGACGAACACCGACAGACCCTGCGGGGTGCCGAGCAGCGGCGACGCGGTGAAGCCGCGATAGGTCAGGTTCATCTGATACGGATTGCCCTGCGCATCGGCGATGTTGACGCTCGGCAGATTCGTCGCGAGGTAATCGGTGAGCGTCTGGCGCCCTTGCCGTTGGATGTCGGCGGCGTGAACTGTCTGCACGTTGGCCGGCACCTGCGTGAGCGGCGTGCCGATGCCGAGCAGCGGCGTGGTGCCGACCACGACGATCGGCGCGAGTGTCGTCGTGGGCGTCGTGCTGGTGTTGGCGGCGTTGTTGGCGGTGTCGCCGGCAGCCGTGGGTGCAGCAGGCGCGGCAGATGCAGCAGGTACAGCCGATGAAGCAGAAGCAGGCGCCGATGCCGCAACGGCCGGCTCACCCTGCGCCCACGCATTCGCCGACAAGGCCGCGAGCGCACCGCCGAAATACAGCGTGATGCCGGCACGCCGCTGGAAGCGGCGTTTTCGGCGTGCCTGGAATCGCATGCTCATCGTTTTGTCTCCTGCCGGCTTTATTGGTGTGCGCGTCGCGCGTTCTCGCGTTCTTTAACGTCTGTGTAAAGCTTCTCATACGCGCCTGTAAGCCGCGCGGGAGCTTTTCCCGATCTGCCAGGGAAGCGTTCCCAAAACCCGCGCAAAAATCCGCTGCGCGCGATTGGGCTGGGTAGAATGCAAACGTCATGTCAAGCGACCCGATCCACTCATCTTCCGCTGGCCGCCCGCCGCCACAGTCGACGATACGGCGCGACCTCGCATGGGTGTGCGCCGTGACCGTGCTCGCGGCGGTGCTTGGCGCCGCGTTCGATCTCAGCGAGAAGGCCTACCGGTTCACGCGCGGCATGGAGCGTTTCCAGCTCGACGAATTGCCGGGCACGTTACTCGTGCTGTCCATCGGCCTTGCGTGGTTTGCCTGGCGCCGCTACCGCGAGGCGCGCCGCGACCTGGGCTATCGCCGCATGCTCGAAGAGCAGGCCGAACAGCTGCTCGCCGATAACCGGCGCCTCGCCAATCAGGCGCTGCAGGCACAGGAAATGGAGCGCCGGCACATGGCGCGCGAACTTCACGATGAACTCGGCCAGTATCTGAACGCGATCTCGCTCGACGCCGCGCGCATCCGCGATCTGTCGGGCGAGCGCGAGCCGGAGATTCATCGCGTGTCGCTCGGGTTGATCCAGAGTGCGAGCCACGTGTATCGCGAGATCGGCGGCATGATTCGCCGCCTGCGGCCGATCGGTCTCGACGAATTCGGCTTGCCGAGCGCGCTCGAACACTGCGTCGACGGCTGGCGCGAGCGGTTGCCCGAGGCTTCGTTTTCCGTGACCATCGAAGGGGATTTCAGCGGCCTGAGCGATGCGCTCACCATCACGCTCTACCGGCTCGTGCAGGAAGGGTTGACCAATGTGTCGAAGTTCGCGCGCCGCTCACGCGTGGAACTGTTCATGGTGCGCGCGCCGCGCGAAGCGCACAACGCCGAAGCTGGCGAGCGCGGCAAGGGCGGCGCGCCAACCCCGATCGACGAAATCGTCGTGACGATGGCCGACGACGGCCCCGGCACCGATCTCACGAAGCCGCGCGCAGGGCTCGGACTGATCGGCATGCGCGAGCGCGTCGAAGCGCTCGGCGGCGAATTCCACGTGGCGAGCAAACCGCAGGGCGGTTTTCTGTTCTGCGCGCGCGTGCCCGCTCACGCGGGGCTGGCCGAGCCGGTGAACTGAAGTCCGAGGCGGCTCGCCATCTGCGCGAGCTGCACGCCGTTGTCGGCGCCGAACTTCTGGCGGATCACCGATTGATGGTTCGCCACCGTCTTCTGACTGAGCCCGAGTTTCTCGGCGATGCTCGGCAGCGTATAGCCCTGCACGAGCAGACGCAGCACCTCGAACTCGCGAGCCGACAACTGGCGTCCCGGCGGCCCTTCGTTGAAGGCGGTGCGCATCGCGAGCGCCTGCGAGATGTCCGGGCTCAGATAGCCCGCGCGCCGCGCGATCGAACGCACCGCTTCCACCAGCACGTCGGGCGCGCTCGCCTTCGTCACGTAGCCGAGCGCGCCCGCATCGAGCGCGCGGCGCACGAAGATCGATTCCTCATGCACGCTGAAGATCAGCACGCGCGCATCCGGTTCGCGCGCGAGCATGCGCCGCATCGCTTCGATGCCGCTCGCTCCCGGCAGCGACACATCCATCACGACCACGTCGGGCCGTAGCGTGCAAAAGCGCTGGTACGCTTGCGCGGCATCGCCGGCTTCGCCGCACACCTCGACATCGGAGTTCAGTTCGAGCAGGCGCCGGTAGCCTTCGCGCACGACCGCATGGTCGTCGACGAGCAGGACGGAGATGATTTCCGTAATCATGGTTATGCTCCGTGGTCGCCGCCGACACCGGGCTCGCGGGCCGCGGCCGCGAGCTTGCGCGAGTTGGCGTCGTTGCGAAACAGAATCGGCTGTTCGCGGGCCGCCGTTGCCGCGCCGGATACCGATGCCGATGCCGCGCGTTGCACGATCTTGACCACACTGTCGTGAAACGGCGACTTGTCACAGACGGGGTCGGCGTTGGCTGCGTCGCCCGTGAGCAGATACGCCTGGCAGCGGCAACCGCCGAGGTCGTGTTCCTTTTCCTCGCAACTGCGGCAAGGCTCCTTGAGCCAGCTCAGACCGCGAAAGCGGTTGAACGCGTCGCTCTCGTACCAGATCTCGCGCAACGGCGTGTCCTTCACGTTCGGCAGCGTGAGGCCGGGCAGGCCGCGCGCGGCGTGACACGGCAGCGCGGCGCCGTCGGGCGCGACGCCGAGAAACACCGCACCCCAGCCGTTCATGCAGCGCTTCGGGCGGCGCTCGAAGTAGTCGGGCACGACGAAGAAAATCTTGCAGCGCCCGCCATGCGTGCGGCGATAGCGCGCGACCACCGCTTCGGCTTCCTCGAGCTGCTCGCGCGTCGGCATCAATTGCGCCTGATTCTCGCGTGCCCAGCCGTAGTACTGCGTGTTCGCGAGTTCCAGATATTCGGCGCCGAGCGCGAGCGCCATCTCGATGATCTTGTCGACGTGCGGCAGGTTATAGCGATGCAGCACGCAGTTGAGCACCATCGGAAAACCGTGCCGCTTGAGCGCGGCGGCCACGCGCTGCTTCAGCTCGAACGTGCGCGTGCTGCTCAGAAAGTCGTTCAGCTCCTGCGTCGAATCCTGGAACGACAACTGGATGTGATCGAGCCCGGCGGCCTTGAGGTCGCCGAGGCGCTGCTCGGTGAGGCCGACGCCGGACGTGATGAGATTCGTGTAGAAGCCGAGTTTGTGCGCTTCTTCCACGAGCACTTCGACGTCGTCGCGCACGAGCGGCTCGCCGCCCGAAAAGCCGAGCTGTACCGCGCCGAGCGCGCGTGCGTCGCGCAGCACGTCGAGCCATTGCGCGGTCGTGAGTTCGCGGTTGTGATCGGTGTAGTCGAGCGGGTTGTAGCAGAACGCGCAATGCAGCGGACAGCGGTAGGTCAGCTCCGCGAGCAGCCAGAGCGGCGGCGGCACGGCGGTGCCGCTGTCCTCGGGCTGCGCGCCGGAACCCGGCAGCGGGGCGGGTTGCGAGGGTTGCGAGAGATCGGTCATCGCGCTACTCCAGCCAGCCGCGCCCGTGCGCGTCGGCGATGAAAGCCCGCACTTCGGCGCCAAGCCCGGTTGCATTGAACGCCTGTTCCAGTTCGGCGATGAGCGTGTCCATGTCGCGTGTGCCGTCGCAGCGTTTGAGAATTTCGCCCGCGCTTTGATTGAGCTTCACCATGCCCTCGGGGTAGAGCAGCACGTGCGCGTTCTGCGCGGGCTCCCACTGCAGGCGAAACGGCTTCGCGATCGTCAGAGGGGGCGCGGCCTGGGTGGCGCCTTCCGTGGCACCTGCGGCGCGTGTCAGGTCGTTCATTGCGGAAACGCCTTCTCGATCGAGTCGAGCATGGTCCACAGAATGTCGAGCTTGAACTGCAGGATCTCGAGCGCCCGTTCCTGCTGATCGCGTCGTGTGAAATGATCGAGCGTGACTTCGAGCCCGTGCTGCACGTCGCGCTGCGCGAGCGAAATGCGCGAGCGGAAATACGCGAGGCCCGCTGGTTCGATCCACGGGTAATGTTCGGGCCAGCTCGCGAGCCGGTCGCGATGCACTTGCGGCGCGAACATTTCCGTGAGCGACGAGCAGACCGACTCCTGCCACGGCGCGCGGCGCGCGAAATTCACATAGGCATCGACGGCGAAGCGCACGCCCGGCGTCACGTGTTCGAGCGACCACAGTTCGTCGCGCGTGAGACCGACCGCGTCGGCGAGACGCGCCCAGGTTTCGATGCCGCCTTCCGCGCCGTCGTAGCCGTCGTGGTCGAGAATGCGCAGCACCCAGCGGCGGCGCGTCTCGCGGTCCGGACAGTTCGACAGCACCGCCGCGTCCTTCAGCGGAATGTTGATCTGGTAATAGAAGCGGTTCGCGACCCAGCCGCGAATCTGCTCGCGCGAGCAGCCGCCGCTATTCATCTTCACGTTGAACGGATGATGGATATGATAGGCGGTGCCTTTCGCGCGCAACTGCGCCTCGAATTCCTCACGGCTCCAGGCGGGCTCGTCGGTGCTTCGTGCTCGGGTTGCACGCGCCTCGCCTGGCGGTGTCGTGTCGTGAATGTCTTTCGCGTTCATGCCGTCTCCGTTTTATGGTCGTTCACAGCCGCGCCTCGTTACCGTATTTCTCTGTCTTTCTCTGCACTCGTCACTACATCTGCGGGCTTCAAAGCTCGAAGCTCATGCCGTCGTAGGCCACTTCGATCCCATGCTCGCTGAGCACGCGCCGCTCGGGGCCGTCCTCGACGAGGATCGGGTTGGTGTTGTTGATATGGATCAGCACCTTGCGGATCGCGCCTCGTTTGCCGGTGTCGCCGGAGCGCTCCGCATTGAGCGAATCGAGCGTTTCGATCATGCCGCCCGCGCCTGTTTGCGGCAGATGCCCCATGTCGGCTGCTGTTTTCTTCGAGAGGCCCAGGCGAATCATTTCATCGGCAGTCCACAGCGTGCCGTCGACGAGCAGCAGGTCGGCCTCGCGCATCGCCGCAAGCACGTGTTCCTCGATCGCGCCAAGCCCCGGCGCGTAGAACACGCGCTTGCCCGATTGCAGGTTTGTCAGCACGAGCCCGATGTTGTCGCCGCGCTCGGGCGCGTGGCGGTGCGGCGAGTAGGGCGGCGCCTTGCTCGAGAGCGGCAGCGCGTCGATCCGTATGCCGTGCAAGGCATCGACCGCGAGCGGCGCGCCGTCGAGCGCAATGCGGCGATGCTCGACGCCGCAGTAGTGCGAAAGGATCGGCGCGACCGGGAAACCCGAGCCGAGGTCTTGCCATACCGCATCGGTCGCATAGAGCGGCAACGGGGTGTCGCGCTCGCGCAGCATCAGCAGGCCGGTCACATGATCGATTTGCGCGTCGATCACGAGCACGGCGGCAATGCCGCTATCGCGTGCGCGACGGGCCGGTTGAAGCTCGGGGTTGGCGGCGATCTGCGCGAGCAGATCGGGCGATGCATTGATGAGCAGCCAGTCCTCGCCGTTTGCGCTCACCGCGATCGACGACTGCGTACGGCGCGTCGCCTTCAGCGTGCCGCGGCGCACGCCGTCGCAATTGCGGCAGTTGCAGTTCCACTGCGGAAAGCCGCCGCCCGCCGAGGAGCCGAGTACCTTGATCTTCATGCCGCGCGGCGCATGCTGCGCTCCTCGTGATTGGCCGGAAGGAACATCGCGGCGAGCGCGCGCGCGACGCGTGCATGCAGCGCGGGGTCGCTCGCCAGATGCCCCGCTGTGCTCACGTATTCGAGTTGCGCAGCCGGAACCGCGCGCCCGAAGCGCCGCAGATTGTCGGGCGGACAGACCGGATCGCGCGCGCCATGCACGGCGGTAAGCGGCACCCCCGCTGCGGCCGCGCGGCGCGCAAGCGCCAGCAACCGCGTTTCGCCGAGCCAGCAGCGATGCGCGAGATAGTGAGCCTGAATCCGGTATTTGCCGATCAGCTTGCGGGCGTAGCGTGGCGAGTCGTGCGTGCCTCGTTGGGGCGCGCCTCGCCGTACCGCCTGTGCCGCGCGTTGTACCGCAGCACGCGGCGCGGCGCTCGCGAGCACCGCGTTTTCGTAATCGCGCCAGGCCAGCGCGAGCGCGCGTTGCCGCGTGTCGTCCATACCGTCCACACCGTAACGCGCACCGTATTGCAGGCGGGCGGCACAACGGGCGGCCAGCTTCGCGGGCCGCTCGCAGCGGGCCGCGTCGCGCAGCCTCGCCCACGCGCGCGGCGCGCGTTTGCGCGACGTGACGAACAGAGCGCGAACTTCCCGCGCCGAGGTGAGAAAGAGGCCGCGCATCACGACGCCCGTGACCGACTGCGGACATTGCCCCGCATACGCGAGCGCGAGCGCCGCGCCCCACGATCCGCCGAGCACGCCCCAGCGCTCGAAGCCGAGCCGCGCGCGAATCGCTTCGAGATCGGCGATCAGATAGTCGGTGCGGTTGTGGCGCAGGCTGCCGTGGGGCGTCGATGCGCCGGTGCCGCGCTGGTCGATCAGCACGACGCAAAAGCGGCTCAGATCGAAGAGCCGCAACGCGCCCGGCTGGCTGCCGCTGCCGGGGCCGCCGTGCAGAACGGCGACCGGCACGCCATCACGTGCGCCGGCCACCGCGAACCACACGCGATGACCGTCGCGTGTGCGCAGCGTATCGGCTTCGAGCGGCGGCAGGGCGTGCCGCGAAGCACGCGGCGGGCTATGTGTCGGACTCCGTAGCGTCATGGCAGCATCCTCGCGAGCAGGTTGTCGCGATCGATCCACTGGTGCTTCAGCGCGCCGGCCACGTGCAGCGCGATGAGCGCGATCAGCGCATAGCCGATGGCCTCGTGAATGCCGAAGAACAGCTCGCGCAGATGCGCGTCGTCCCAGCCCCACTTCGGCAGCAGGATGCCCCAGAAGCGCGTTCCGTAGCGGTTGAACGACGAGCCGAGATAACCGGCGAGCGGCATCGCTACCATGCCGACATATAAAAGACCCTGCGTAGTGCGCGCGGCGGCGCGTTGCCACGGTGGCATCGGTGACAGGGGCGGCCGGTGAAGGACCGCCCGCGCCACGATGCGCAGAAGCACCAGCAGGAAAACCGTCAGTCCGAGCGACTTGTGCAGGTTGATGAGCGTCGCCTTGACAGGCAAGCCCTTCGGCAAGCCGACCATATAGAGCCCGAGCGCAAGCAGGCCGATGATGCCGAGCGCGATCAGCCAGTGCAGCGCGATCAGCAAGCCGGCATAGCGCGGGCCGCCGGCGTTCGAGCGGGCAGCCGCTGTCGCGTCGGCATCGGGCTTTGCATCCGGGGAATCCGCTGTGGTCATGCCTGTCTCCTGTCCAGGTGACTGCTGTCGAACACCGTTTCAGTCCTTCGATCGGCCGGGCGCACTGCCTTATCCGGCGATCAGTATTTCGCCTCTGCCATCGACCGCGAGGTCGCCCGCATAGCGAACCGGCAAGCGGTCCGCGCGCCACTGCGAAAAGGGAGCGATTTCATCTGCGAGGCTGCGCACGAGCAAAGACCAGAATACGTCGAAACCGTGGCCACCGTCCGCGAACGTCGCAGGCAAATGCGCGGGCCGCCGCGCGAGCAGCAAGGTGCCGCGTCTCATCCCATAGGCATAATGCGGGCCTAGTGCGCCCGCCACGGCAATGGTTCCGGCCACCAGCCGCGACGCCGCGAATTCGCCCGCATTGCCGCCGACCAGCACGAGGCCGCGGCGCATCCGGTCGGCGAGCCGCGCGCCTGCGTTGCCGTGGATCGTCAGCGTGCCGCCGCTCATGCCTTCCATGTCGCCCGTCAGCGCGCCGGCGGCGAAGTCGCCGCTGTCACCATGCACCGTGAGCCGGCCGCCGCGCATCTCGCAGCCGGTGAAGTGCCCGGCGTGACCGTCGATCCGTAGCATGCCGCCGCTCATCCTGAAGCCGCAGTAGTCGCCGGCCGGACCGTGCACGACGAGGCAGCCGCCGTCCATTTCCGCGCCGAGGCGGTCGAGCCATTGCGCCGCGCCGTCGATGACGAGCGTCGGAGCATGGCCGTCACAACGGGCTGGCGATACCGGCGCTTTCGCGGGCATCCTTTCAGGCAATTCCTCAGATATTCCCTCAGCCGCTTCGTCACGCAACACCTCGAACACATCGCCGACGACGCAGCGTTCATTGCCAGCCGGCAGAACGATGCGCTCGATCTCGGCCACGCTCATGCCCGCCAGCGCCGCGGGCCGCAGCGCGGCGGCATCCACGCGAAAGCCGGGCGGCGTTTTCACGCGCAGGGTCGTCGTGTTCATGCCTGTGCTCGTGCTCATACGCGGCCCCCCTCGACTCCGGCCGCGAGCGCATGCAGATGGAAGTGGTACGGCCCGAGCTTGCCGCCGTAATTGCCCGCCGAAATCCGCAGCATGCCCGCCGCGCGTCCGAGTCCGGCCGCCGCCGCGATACCGGCCGTCATGGCCGCGCCGACATCGGCGTCAGTGAGACCGTCGATCACGATTTCCAGCACACAGCCGACTTCCGCGCTCAATTCGCTGCGCGCCGACAGACCGATCAGGCTCGGACAGAACGCGTCGTTGGTGGAAGCGCTCGCGCCCGCATATCGGGAGCCGACTTTCGAGCCCGAGCGGACGATGCCGCCGGGGAACGGCATGATGACGTTCGGCAGCCGGCGCATCGCCGCGACGGCGGCTTCGGCGGCGGCGAGCGCGGCGTCCTGGTCGCGCGCGAGCAGCAGCAGGTTGCCGCCGCCGACCGCCTTGACCGTCGCCGCCGTGTCCTCGCAGACGAACTCGCCGTCCATCACCGGCACGCGCCAGTAGCGTGTGTTGCCAATCATCTTCGAGATCTGCCAGCCGTCGCCGAAAAAGCGCAGCCCGCTGCCGAGCGGCGCGAGATCAGAGAGCGGCGCGCGGCTCGTGGCGGGATCGATGCCGCCGAATACCGCGGTGCTCGGACACGTGAGCACGCATTGCCCGACGCGCCGGCCGATCTGCTTCGCGAGTTCCTTCGACGACACCGCGAACAGCAGCACCGCGACGCCCGGCCGTCCGTCCGGCGTTTCGCCGGGCGCCAGCGTGCGCTCGACACCGGCCTCGCAGCCGCAGCCGATCACCGAGGTGGCGAACCCCGTCAGCGAGTTCGCCGCGTGCATCGCCCAGGTGAGCGTGTGCGCGGTGATGACGAGGCGCGTCGCCTTCATCGGAAACGCTTCCGCGAAGGTCGCGTCGATCACGGTGCCGTTGATTTCGAGCGTGGCCGGAGCGTTCATCGTGGGCGGCTCCTCATTGCGCATCGCGTCTGACATAGGTCGGCCGCCCTCAACCGTTGACCAGACATTCGACGGGCAACAGCCGTCCGCCACGGCAGCAACTGCATACCTCGTCGTCGCTGATCGCGGCGTGCGCGAAGTTGCTCGCGAGGTTCGCGTCGCTATAGGCGCGCAGCGTTTTTTCGATGCCACGGTCGAAGTCCGGCGACACGAAATGGATGCCGCCGGTCGGCGTGGCGACGAGCGTGCCGTCGCGCGCGACCAGTTCGCCGTCCTTGAACACGTAGGCGGGCGACGTGAACATCCGCTCGCGGTCCGGCTCGTCGCGATAGACGGCGATGTCCGCCGCCGCACCCGCGCCGAGATGGCCGCGATCGCGCAGGCCGAGCAGCCGCGCGGGACCTGCGCGCGTGATGATTGCGATCTCGTACAGCGAGAACTCGCGCGTGAGTTCAGGCAGCGCGCTCGCAACCTGCGCGTCGGCATTGAGCTTCGCGAGCTGCTCGTCGCGGAACGTTTTGTCCATGAGCAGGCGGATCAGATGCGGATAGCTCGTGAACGGGCCGCCGTTCGGATGATCGGTGGTCATCGCGACGCGCCACGGGTCGTCGACGAGCAGGAAAATCTCGAGGCCGATGATCCATTGCAGCGCGTTCACATAGCTTTGCTCGCGATAGCGGAACGGCACGACGCCGCAGCCCGCATCGCATTCGATGTCGCCCACCACCCACTTGTGCGGCCGCGCGAGCGGCGTGTTGCGGAACTGCATCATCGTGTCACCCGAGGCCGTGACGGTCTGTCCGAAGATGATCTGGCCGACGTCGATCGACACGTTCGGCCGCGCGTTCACCGCCTCGGCAATCTGCCGCGCGCCCGACGAAAACTTCTGCGGCCCCTCGGTTCCATAGCTGTGAAACTGGATGTGCGTCAGATGGATCGGCAGGCCGTCGGCGGCGTCCATCGTCGCGATCGTCGAGGCAATGTTGCCGGGCACGCCGAGATTGCTCGCGTGCACGTGCAGCGGATGCGGCACGCGCAATTCGGTCAACGCGCGCGACAGCGTATGCAGCACTTCGCGCGGCGTGATGCCGTAGTGCACGTGCGGCTCGTCGACGTCGAGCGAGCGCTGGTTGAACTTGAAGGCGGAGATGCCGCCCGGGTTGACCACTTTCACGCCGAGCGCCTTGCTCGCATGAATCGTCCAGCCGATGTAGTCGCGCAGGCGTTCGAAGTCGTCGCGCGCGGCGAGCATCTGCAGGAACAGTTCGTCGTTGCCGAGCATCACGTAGGCGCCGTGATCGATGATCGGCGTGTCGCCCATTTCGAGGTGCGTGTGACGCGCGTTCGACGGCATCATCGCCGGCTCGAACGCGGCGGTGTAGCCCATTTCGGCGTAGCGGTAGCCGGTCGCGAGCGTGCCCGGCGTGCAGACGCCGCACGACGGCAGCCGCAGATAGCGGCCCGCGTCGTCCTGCACCGCCTCATAGGCTGCGTCGCGCAGCGGATCGGCGCGATGGTCCTCGGGCAGCAGCAGGCGCGACAGATTGGTTTTGCCGCCGCCGATATGCGAATGCATGTCGATGCCGCCCGCCATCACGATCATGCCGGTGGCGTCGTATTCGCGATCGGCGGGCGTATTGGCCGCAACGTCGACGATGCGGCCGTCGCGGAACGTCAGATCGCGCCGTTCGCCGTTCACGTTGTGAGCGGGGTCGAAGAGCGTGCCGCCTTTGAGTCGGACGAGGCTCATGGGCGCGCCTCGCCGGGGGGCTGGGCGGGCGGGCGCGCGGGCGGTGCGGCGCTCGGGCGTGGAATCGGGCGGGCGCTTGATATGTCACTTGACAACTCACCCGATAGCTCACTCGTTAGAGCGCCCAGCCGCGCGGCAATCTCCGCCACCGGCGCGAGCGCGGCGCCGCGCGCGGCGGCAAGCGGCATGACGACCGAACTATCGACGCGAAACAGATGGCCGCCACTGTCGATAGCCGGTGTCGCGACCGGAATGAACACGGTGTTCGCACCGCGCGCCTTTGCGGCGTTGGCGAGCGCCGGATGGCCCAGCACGATCAACGGGATGGCGGCATCGAGCGAAGCCGGCCACGCCTGCGGCGCGAAGCTCGCGACCCACAGCAGCGCGTCCACTTCGCCGTCCGCGATGAGGCGGCTCGCGCGATAGCGGTACGGATCGTGATCGAGCGGCGCGGTCCCGGCGATTCGCGCGGGCTTCGACACGCGCGTACGCAGCGGCATGCCGGAGAGCCAGGTCACCGTCTGATTGACCGTCAATGCGCCGTCGTCGCCGCCGAGCGCGAGACATGCCGCGCGGCTCGTGCGGTTCGCCGCCTTGACGATCCGGTTCAGCGCCTCGATGAGCAGCGCCGCGTGCGGGCCCGGCAGCGCGCCCGGCTCGTAGACGACCACCGTGTAGCGCGCCGCCGCGATGCGTGCCTGCAATGACGCGAGCGTTGCGGCTGGGGTGGCGTCTGGGCGGGCGTCAGCGGTGGTGTCATTACCACTGGCGTCATGGCCGCTGCCGTCATGGCTCCCATCGTCGCGCTGCAGCGCAGCCGGCTCGCGCCCTTCGCTGAGCGCGGACCACAGCGCGAGCGTGTCGAAAGGATCGGCGTGCGGGAGCAGCGTTTCCGTGCGCGTTTGCGCGAAGCCGTCCGCCGCCGGGTCCGCCGCGCAGCCGACGAACACCAGCTCGCGCGCGAGATCGGCGCCCGCCAGCGTTCGCGTGAAAAAGCGCGGATAACGCCGCGACGGCTGACAGCCGAAGAACACCAGCAGGTCGGCGCGCGAGCGCACTTCGGAGAGCGTCGTGAAGAACGAGCCGCGGTCCTGCAACGCGAGCGTCGCCGGGCTCAGCGCATCGCCATGCAGATGATCGAGTATCGCGCCGCATTCGGCCGCGAGCGCATAGAGCGCGCGGGCGCCCGCGACGTCGGTGGCGAGACCGCCGAAGAGCGGCCGGCGCGCGTTCGCGAGAAGCTGCGCGGCGCGCGCCAGTGCGGCTGTGCCATCCACCTCGCTGCCATCGACGAGGCTGCGGCATTGCGCGTCGGTGGCGCCGTACTGCGCGAGTGCCTGCGTGAGCCGCGAACATTCGGTGTCCTGCACACTGAGCGTGCCGTCGCCGTGCGAGCGGACGCTGAGGTCGTCGCACAGCAAAGGGCAGAACGGGCAGGTCCAGTCGCGAGTGATGGCCGGCACGAGCGCGCCGGTTACGCCCGGTGAGCTCGGTGCGCTCGTGCGGGGAGTCGATGGATCGGTAGGGGACAGGTGCATGGCGCACTTTTAGCAAGCTCCATGCCGATTGCAGCGATGACGCGGCGACGCGCTCGCGCTCGTGATGGACCGGATGACTGCGCACGGTCGTGCTGCTTTGCGTTCAGCGGATCGTGAGTCTGAATACGCTTCGCGCGGCGTGCGTCGAACGAGCCGCGGCACGCAGGTTTAAAGGCCACAGTGAGACCGCCGCGAGGCCATTGCGCCGTACAGGTTGTGTGCCGCGCTGGAGCAGAGTGTCACGCCGAGCCTGCCCAGCTTGTCGTTCGCTTACATTCGCAGGTTGCTGATCGCGTGGCATGGAAATTGTATGGCAAGCCTACCAGGAGTCGGAGCAGGAGCCGGTGAGCGCGGAGCCGATCTGCCGGTCGTGCAGCGCCGACGCAACCAGCCATGCAGTCGCGCCGGTGCGGGCCGCGGCGGTCATGTCGGCGCGATTGCGGATGCCGCCCGCGCCTATCACCGTGGTGTGCGCGGCGGCGCGCGCGCGGATGCGTTCGAAGGTGGCGAGGTCGGGCCCGGCGTAGCTGCCCACCTGATCGAGCGTCATCGCGATCACGCGCGATGGCCACCATGCCGACGAGCGTTCGAGTTCGGCGGCCGCGAGCAATTCGCCCGCGCGGTGATCGAGCGAGAGGATCGGCGCGAGGCCGGCGGTTTGCGCCGCGCGCAGTGCGTGGATGTCGCGCAGCGATTCGGTGCCGAACACCGGCACGAGCGTCGCGAGACCGGTGCGGGCAGCGTGGCCGCCGGGTTCGTTGTCGGGCTGGCTGGCGGGCTGAATGATGGGCTGGTTGTCAGGCTGAGTGTAGGGTTGACCGTAGGGCTGACTGGCCGGCTCGCTCGATCGAGGTTCGATGGATTGCCCGATCGCGTCGATGCGCTCGAACAGTGCGCGCATCGACGCGTAGTCCGCGAAGCCCGCGTCGATCCAGATGTG
The DNA here is from genome assembly GCF_900177725.1 of Paraburkholderia susongensis. GTDB lineage: Bacteria > Pseudomonadota > Gammaproteobacteria > Burkholderiales > Burkholderiaceae > Paraburkholderia > Paraburkholderia susongensis. The sequence goes on from NZ_FXAT01000014.1 coordinate 54,780, forward strand.
GATGCCGGGCAGCGCGGCGCACAACGCGGCGAGCGTCGATACATGCGCACCGCGCCCGAGGATCGCGCCGAGATCGGCGATATAGAGCGTGCGCGCGCCGCTTGCATCGAGCAGCGCGCGGGCGATGGCAAGCGGCTCGCTCGTCGCGGCGAGGCGGGACTGGATGGGCCGATAGGCGGTCCGTTCGCCGCGCACCGCGCGCACGGCGTGGCCGTCGAGCAGATCGAGAACCGGTATCACCTGCATAGGGGCGCGTTCCTTTGACCAAGATCTTTGTCTACGAGTATCTCACCGGCGGCGGCATCGACCCGGAGCTGGCCGCCGCGGGCAGTCTCGCCGACCTGAGCGCGCTGATCGTCGAAGGGCGGGTGATGCGCGACGCGCTGGTCGCCGATCTGCACGAACTCGACGGCGTGCAGGTCACGTTCGCGACCTCGCGCTTCGAAACGCCCGGCGCGGGCGACGCTCATTGTATGGCCGCGCCCGGCGAATCGATGACGGCCTTCGTCGCGCGCGTGGCGCGCGAGCACGATTACGCGTGGGTCATCGCGCCTGAATGCGACGGCTTGCTGCTGCGCTTTCACGATGCCGTCGGCACGGCGCGCTGGCTCGGCTGCGCGAAGGAAGCGATCCGCGTCGCGTCGAGCAAGAGCGCGACCGCGGCATGTCTCGCCGCGCAGGGAATCGCCGCGACGCCCGCGCTCGAACCGGGCGAGGTGGGCGAATCTGGCGAGGAGGTTGCCGGCGAAGACGGCCGCTGGGTCGTGAAACCGGACGATGGCGCGGGCGGCCTCGATACTTTCGTGTTCGACCGCTTCGCCGATGCCTGCGCCGAATACGACGCGCGCGCGGCCGCGGCGCGCAATCCCGTGTTGCAGGCGTGGGTCGACGGCGAGCCGTTGAGCTTGTCGCTGATCTGCCGCGGCGGCGACACCGAACTGGTGAGCATCAACCGTCAGCAGATCGGTTTGAGCGACGGCGACGCGTCGCGCCAGACTGCGCGGATCGTCGAATTCGACGGCGTGCTGGTCGATCAGATCGATCGTCTCGGCGACAAGGGCCGCACGCTCGAAGCGCTCGCGCAGCGCGTCGCGCAGGCGATACCGGGCCTGTGCGGCTTTGTCGGCATCGACGTGGTGTGGCATCCGCAGCGCGGGCCGGTCGTGATCGAGGTGAATCCGCGTCTCACGGTGGCGTATGCGGGATTGTCCGCGGCACGCGGCGGCGCGCTTGCGCGCGCTTTGCTCGCGGCGCATGGGGTGCGCGTCGGGCGATGCGGGGCGGCGCGCGTGAACTCGCCGCTGCCGACTCTCGGGGTGCGGCCTTGAGCACGGCACAGATCGACGACATGGCGAATCAACGGGCGAACGGCGTGGTGAACGACAGCGAGGACATCGGGAACGACACGAACGATGCGGGCCCCGCGGCGGTGTTCGGCTGGGACGTCGGCGGCGCGCATGTGAAGGTGTCGCTGGCCGATAGCACCGGTGCCGTGCGCGATGTCGCGCAATGGGCGTGTCCGCTGTGGCAAGGGCTCGATCATCTGGAGCGCACCGTCGGCCTCGTTTTCGAGCGCTGGCCGCAGGCCCGCGCGTCCACCGCGCAGCACGCCGTGACGATGACCGGCGAGATGGTCGACCTCTTCGCGGATCGTGCCGAAGGCGTGCGCGCGATCGTCGCCACGCTCGCGCGGCGGCTCGGTGCGGAGTTGGATTCGCCGGCGGGTTCGCCACCGCGTTCACCGTTACGTTTCTACGCCGGTGACGCCGGCTGGCTCTCCGCCGACGCCTGCGCGGCCAACTGGCGCCACGTCGCATCGGCGAACTGGCTCGCCACCGCGAACTGGGTCTCTACCCGCGCGGCCAACGCCGTGCTCATCGACATCGGCAGTACGACCACCGACATCATTCCGATCGCCGGCGGCCGGGTCGTCGCGCGCGCTTCGACCGATGCCGGCCGGCTCGCCACCGGCGAACTCGTGTACCAGGGCGTGGTGCGCACGCCGTTGTGCGGTGTCGCGCATCGCATCGAATTTGGCGGTGTGACAGTGAACGTGATGAACGAATGGTTTGCGACGACCGCCGACGTCTACCGGTTGACGGGCGAACTCGACCCGCTGCACGACGTGCAGCCGAGCGCCGACCAGGGGCCGAAGACGGAGGCCGCGAGCCGGGCGCGGCTTGCCCGCATGATCGGGCGCGACGCGCACGAAGCGGCCGCCGCCGACTGGCTGCATTTCGCGCGGCGCTGGCGCGCGCTCCAGTTGCGCGAGATCGGCGTGAATCTGGCGCGGGTGGTCGCGGCGCATCCGGCGCTCGCCGCCGCGCCGCTCGTGGGCGCGGGCTGCGGCCGGTTCCTCGTCGCCGCGTTGGCGCGCGAGGAAGCGCGCGGCTATCGCGACTTCGGTGCGCTCGCGGGCGTGCCGGACGATTGCGCCGCGTGGGCGGCGACGTGCGCGCCGAGTGTGGCGGTCGCGCTGCTCGCGGCGAGCGATCTGCAAGCGCGCGAACCCTGTCATGAGCAGCGGTCGTGAAAAGCGTTAGTGAAAAGCAGCGGTAGCGAAAAGCACGGTTTTGAAACATGACGGAGCCCAGCCGGGCACTCAACTGGACGCGAGGACAACAGTCATGTGGGTGGTCAAGATCGGAGGCAGTCTGAGTCACGACCCGGCGCTGCGCCACTGGCTCACCGAGCTATGCGAAGTTGGCGGCGGCCGTGTCGTGATCGTGCCGGGCGGCGGCGATTTCGCCGACAAGGTGCGCCAATACCAGAGCGAGTGGCGTTTCAACGAACTCGCCGCGCACAACATGTGTCTGCTCGCGATGACGCAGTACGCGCTTCTGATGCAGGGCGTGGCGCCTGAACTCGTGCTGGCGTCGAGCGAGGCGAAGATTCGCCGCACGTTGCGCGACGGCCATGTCGCCGTCTGGGTGCCGACCGCGCTGATGCGCGACACGCCCGACGCGATGAGCAACTGGGACACGACCTCGGACAGCCTCGCGGCCTGGCTCTCGACGATGCTCAACGCGGAGCGGCTGATCGTCGTGAAATCCTGTCCGATTGCCACGGACGATGCGCTCGAGACGCTGGCGGCGGCGGGTGTGGTCGACCGCAATTTCGTCGATTACGTGACTGACGCGAACTACGTGGTCGAACTGCTCGACAAGAACAACGTCGCGTTGATGCGCGACCGGCTGCTCAATATTCCCGTCGCGTGATGGGCATGTCGATGGGGGAGCGGGACGCATCGCCCGCACCCCATTCGCCGGAAGCCGGCCGATGCAACGCGCTCGCCCACTGCGCGACGCGTTCGGGATCGAGCCGCGAGCGGCGTCCGTCGCTGCACAACGCGGTGCGAAAACCCGCCACGTCGGGTGCGAGCGCGCGGATCTGCTCCAGTTGCGCCCAGCCGAGCGCACCGGCGATGCCGACCATCGCGCCGCGCTCGCGCGCGAGCCGCAGCCAGCGCGCGAGCGTGTCGGCATCGACGTGATCGAACAGCGTGCTGCCGTCCTTGCTGGCGGTATCGAACATCATGCCGACAAAGCCGAGCGCGGCGATGTGGCCGACCAGTTCGTCGTCCATGCCGCCGTCGCACAGCAACACGGGCACCACGGTCGCGGGCAGATCCGCGAGCTGCTCGATGCAGCGCCGCGCGGCCGGGCCGCGCGCGACGCCGACCTTCACATAGTCGATGCCCGCGTCGCTGACCTCGATCACGCGCGCGGCGATTTCGTCGAACGCATCGGCCGGCACGTCGCCGATCGCCGCGCTGATCGGCTTGACCGGGTAGCGCGCGCGCAGTTGACGCGCGATGTGCGTAATCTCGCCGATCGACAGGCCGCCGAGCGCGCCCTCGTTCGGCTCTTTCAGGTCGATCAGTTCGGCACCGGCGCGAGCGGCGTCGAATGCTTCGTCGTCCGAGCGGACGCTCGCGAGCAATGCGGTCATCGGTGTTCTCCGAGGAACTAGTGATGTGCGACGGTGGCGGGCGCGCCGCCCGCTGCTTCGAGATTCGCCCGATGCCGCGCGATCGCGGCGACGAGCCATCCCCATGCCGTGCGCTCGTTGTCGCCGGCGGTTTTGTCGATTGCGATCTGCAGATACGCCATTTCCCGGTCGACCTTGTCGGCCGGCAGCATGAAGAGCCGGCTCACGAGAATCGCGCCTTCCACCACGGCCGACTGCGCGCGGTTGAAGCCCGCGAACGGCGCGTGGTTTTCGCGGTGCACGCATTTCATGAACAGCACGGGACGCTGCGCGTCGTCGCGCATTTCGTCGAGTTCGAGCTCGGCGTGCGCGAGCGATTCGGCAAGGCGCACGCTCGCGACGCGGCTTGCGCGCACGGTCGGCCAGTCGGTCGCGCAGTGCGTGACGCAGCCCGCGAAGATGCGCACGTCGGTGGTGAAATTCAGAACCGCCGCGCGCGACGCGACGATGTTGTCGAGCGTCGTGGACGGACGGAAAGGAGAAAGCACGACACGCTCGCCCTCATACCGGGCGCCCATCGGCGCGATATGAGGGCGGCCATCGCACGCTGCCGTGGTGACGATCGTTTCGTGGATCATGGATGGGAACGCGTGTCCTGACAGCGCCGAAAGGCCGGCCGGTTAGCTGATGACAAACACCAACAGGATTCGCAAAGGGGCCGCGGCGTGCGGCCCTCTTGCGGGCTTAACGCGTAGCGACATACATCACGATTTCAAAACCGAGGCGTACGTCGGTGTAGCTCGGGGTCGTCCATTGCATACGTGCTTCCTCCATGGGTTGAAACAGCGTTGCGCCGCCGGCCCGGCGTGATGCCGGACTGCAACGGCAGCGGGTATCACGCAAGCTCCATGCCTATGCGTGCTTCCCGCCGCAGGTGCCGGCGCGCGTACGGCAGCCAATACAGCGCCTGCCGAATTGCGCCGCCACGGCAGCTTGCATGGCGGCTATACGACAGCCCTGCGGCGGCAACGCGGAAACCTGCTGCCCGCATCACGAAAGCCGCCGCGCGGTGTGGCGAAAACGAAGCAAAGTGTTCCATCGCGCGTTCGCTGCATCCGGTTGCGTTGTCACGCTGTCCTCGCCTCGCCTGCAAGACATACTGCACCCAATCTTTTCGCGGGTCCCGAAAAAGCGCATCACGATGTGCAACCGATAACGGATCGGTTAAGTCTGCCAAATAAAATCGTGAATTCCCCTTGGGCGTGTCCGTGCCTACAGTGCAACTCAAGCGCTTCGTTCTTCCGGCAGCGCGCTTGCCACCTTCGAGGACACGTCATGAACGATTTCAGTCAACCGGTGATCGAGCCCGAACGTCATTCAGGCCAGCCGCGCAGTCCGCGCGAGCGGTACGCGGCAGGCGTCATGAAATACCGCGAGATGGGTTACTGGCAACCGGACTACGAGCCGAAAGAAACCGATGTCATCGCGCTCTTTCGCATCACGCCGCAGCCCGGCGTCGATCCAGAGGAAGCGGCGGCCGCGGTGGCCGGCGAATCGTCGACGGCGACGTGGACGGTGGTGTGGACCGACCGGCTCACCGCCTGCGACATGTATCGCGCGAAGGCGTATCGCGTCGAGCCGGTGCCCGCTGCACGCGCCGACGAGCCGCAGTACTTCGCGTATATCGCCTACGAGCTCGATCTGTTCGAAGAGGGCTCGGTCGCGAACCTCACGGCGTCGATCATCGGCAACGTGTTCGGCTTCAAGCCGCTCAAGGCGTTGCGGCTCGAAGACATGCGCATACCCGTCGCCTATCTGAAGACTTTCCAGGGGCCGCCCACCGGCATCGTCGTCGAGCGCGAGCGGCTCGACAAGTATGGACGGCCGCTGCTCGGCGCGACGGTCAAACCGAAGCTCGGTTTGTCGGGCAAGAACTATGGGCGTGTCGTCTACGAAGGCTTGCGCGGCGGACTGGATTTTCTGAAAGACGACGAGAACATCAATTCGCAGGCGTTCATGCATTGGCGCGACCGCTTTCTGTTTTCGATGGAGGCGGTGAACCGCGCGCAGGCGGAAACGGGCGAGGTCAAGGGCCACTATCTGAACGTCACGGCCGGCACGATGGAAGACATGTACGAACGCGCCGAATTCGCGAAGGAACTCGGCTCGTGCATCGTGATGATCGACCTCGTGATCGGCTGGACCGCGATTCAATCGATGTCGCGCTGGGCCCGCAAGAACGACATGATCCTGCACCTGCATCGCGCGGGACACAGCACGTACACGCGGCAACGCAATCACGGCATCTCGTTTCGCGTGATCGCCAAATGGCTGCGCATGGCGGGTGTCGATCATGCGCACGCGGGCACCGCGGTCGGCAAGCTCGAAGGCGATCCGCTCTCGGTGCAGGGCTATTACAACGTGTGCCGCGATGCGCACAACGCGGTCGATCTGTCGCGCGGCCTTTTCTTCGATCAGCCGTGGGCCGGCTTGCGCAAGGTGATGCCGGTGGCCTCGGGCGGGATTCACGCGGGGCAGATGCACCAGTTGCTCGACCTGTTCGGCGACGACGCGATCCTGCAGTTCGGCGGCGGCACGATCGGCCATCCAGCCGGCATCCAGGCCGGCGCGATCGCGAACCGCGTCGCGCTCGAAGCGATGGTGAAGGCGCGCAACGAGGGCCGCGACATTCTGCACGAGGGACCCGACGTGCTCGAAGCCGCTGCCCGCTGGTGCACGCCGCTCAAGCAGGCGCTCGATACGTGGCGTGACGTGACGTTCAACTATGCGTCCACCGATACACCCGATTTCGCTGCCACGCCGACAGCGGCCTAGTCGAGCCGGGTGGCCCGAGCATGTGAGAGGTATCCGGCAGCGGCACCAACGGCCGGTTCATGAAGCAGCGACTGGCAGCAACCAGCAGCAACCGTCCACAACTATCAACCACTTCGCAACGCGGCGCAGCGGCTCCGCGCGAGGAAACCGTTGCCGCCGTTCTGAACGCGACATCAATCAACGAGGTTCGTCATGCGCATTACACAAGGAACGTTCTCCTTCCTGCCCGAGCTGACCGACGAGGAAATCGGCCTGCAGATCGACTACGCGCTGCGCCAGGGCTGGGCCTGTTCGGTCGAATTCACCGACGACCCGCATCCGCGCAACACGTACTGGGAAATGTGGGGCTTGCCGATGTTCGATCTGCACGATGCGGCGGGCGTGTTGCAGGAAGTCAGGGCATGCCGCGCGGCGCGGCCGCAGCATTACATCAAGGTCAACGCATTCGATTCGGTGCGCACCTTCGAGACGATGCGCCTGTCGTTCATCGTCAACCGGCCGGACGTGGAGCCGGGCTTCCGTCTGCAACGCCAGGACGTGCAAGGGCGGACGCAGCGCTACAGCATCGCGGGCTATGCGAGCGAGCGGCCGGCGGGCGAGCGTTACGGCGAGGCACGCTGACCCGTTCGACCAACCGCCCAACGATCCGCGCGCTGACCCGCTGCAAGGAGAAACCATGACAGACGCCGCCATAGCCGACGCAAGCCCGCCGTCCACCGCGCAGGCCGCCGCCGCTACCGCCGACATCGCCACCGACGGCGACGCGCGCGCTTCGTGCCGCGACGCGGCGCAAGTCGATCTCGCGGCGCTCTATCGCGACTCTGGCATCGGCGAGGTGCTCGGCGAACTCGAGCGCGATCTGGTCGGACTCGCACCGGTGAAGACCCGCATCCGCGAGGTGGCCGCGCATTTGCTGGTCGAACGTGCGCGCGCCTCGCTCGGTCTCGCGGGCGGCGCGCCGACGCTGCACATGTGCTTCTCCGGCAATCCCGGCACCGGCAAGACGACCGTCGCGCTGCGCATGGCCGAGGTGCTGCACCGGCTCGGCTACATTCGCCGCAACCATCTGGTCTCGGTGACGCGCGACGACCTGGTCGGTCAGTACATCGGCCATACCGCGCCGAAAACGCGCGACGTGTTGAAGCGCGCAATGGGCGGCGTGCTGTTCATCGACGAAGCGTATTACCTGTATCGCCCGGAAAACGAGCGCGACTACGGTCAGGAAGCGATCGAGATTCTGCTGCAGACGATGGAGAACCAGCGCAGCGATCTGGTCGTGATCCTGGCCGGCTACGCGTCGCGGATGGAGGTGTTCTTCGAGAGCAATCCCGGTTTTCGTTCGCGCATCGCGCATCACATCACGTTTCCCGATTACGCCGAAACGGAACTGCTCGAGATCGCCGAGCGCATGCTCGGGACCCTGCATTACCGCTTCGACGCTGCTTCGCGGCGCGCGTTTGCGGACTATCTGGCGCGGCGCATCCGTCAGCCGAATTTCGCCAATGCGCGCTCGGTGCGTAACGCGCTCGACCGCGCGCGGCTGCGCCAGGCGAATCGCCTGTTCGCGTCGGCGCTGCAAGGCGGCCAGCCGCTCGATGCCGACGCACTCACGCTGATCGACGCCGCCGACGTGCGCGCGAGCCGCGTGTTCGACGAGCAGGCGGCGTGTGCGCCGCCGCAGTCGTTATCGGCAGAGCACGCCGTCACGGGGCCGCCGGGCTGAGTCTCGGCACTGATTCACGCCACCGAGTCACGCCACCGAGTCACGACATCTTCCAGGGAGAACGCCATGCAGGACGGACGTACGACACTTTCGAAGTTCCTGATCGACACACTCGACCGGCAGCCGTGCGCGAGCACGCAGGGAATGGCAGGGCTCTCGGCGCTCCTGATCGACGTGGCGGCGGCGATCAAATCGATCTCGGCGATGCTCACGAAGGGCGCGCTCGGCGGCCACTACGGCTCCGCGCAAACCGTCAACACGCACGGCGAGGAACAGAAGAAGCTCGATGTCGCAACCAACGAGATCTTCGTGCAGCAATGCGAGTGGGACGGCCTGCTCGCGGCGATGGTCTCCGAGGAAATGGAGGACGTGTACGCGATTCCGTCGGGCTACCCGCGCGGCGAATATCTGCTTGCGTTCGACCCGCTCGACGGTTCGTCGAATATCGACATCAACGGTGTAGTGGGCTCGATTTTTTCGGTGCTGCGCACGCGCGACCCGGCAGATAGTGCGGCGACCGAATCAGCGGATGAATCAGCGAATGAAGCCGCGTTTTTGCGGCCTGGCTGCGAGCAGGTCGCGGCTGGCTACGCCGTGTACGGACCCTCGACGATGCTCGTGCTGTCGGTCGGCAACGGCACGCATGGCTTCACGCTCGAACGCGACATCGGCAACTTCGTGCTCACGCATTCGAACATCCGGATTCCTGACGATACCGCCGAATTCGCGATCAACGCATCGAACGAACGCTTCTGGGAACCGCCCGTGCGCCGCTATGTGCAGGAATGCAAGGACGGGCGCAGCGGCTGCCGCGCACGCGACTTCAACATGCGCTGGATCGCTTCGATGGTCGCGGAAGTGCATCGCATCCTGATGCGCGGCGGCGTCTTCATGTATCCGCGCGATTCGAAAACCCCGGCGATGGAAGGACGCCTGCGCCTGCTCTACGAAGCGAACCCGATGAGCTTTCTCATCGAGCAGGCGGGCGGTCTTGCGATTACCGGGCGCGAGCGCATTCTCGACGTCCGCCCGCATGCGCTGCATGGCCGCGTGCCGGTGATCCTCGGCTCGAAGAACGAGGTCGAGCGTATCGCGCGCTACCACGGCGAATACGACCGCGGCGAGGACAAGCCCTTCACGTCGCCGCTGTTCGGCACTCGCTCGCTGTTCCTGCCTGACTTTACGGCTTGATGCGCGGCCTGATGCGCGGCGGGAGGAACGGCGGCAAGCAAAGCCGCGAGAGTGGTCGCGAGAGCAGCCAGAACATTGTCATCCGGAGACGAAAGCATGTCAGTCAAACATCCGATCATCGCAGTGACCGGCTCGAGCGGCGCGGGCACCACCACCGTCATGAAGAGCTTCATGCATATTTTCAGGCGCGAGCACATCAACGCACAGATCGTCGAGGGCGACGCGTTCCATCGCTACGACCGCAACGGCATGCGCGCGGCCATGAAGGAGCATGAACGCGACGGCGCGCCCAATTTCAGCCATTTCGGCCCCGAGGCGAATCTGCTCGAAGAACTCGAGACGCTCTTCACGCGCTACGGCGAAAACGGCACCGGCGAGTTTCGCCACTACGTGCACGACGCGGCCGAAGCGCAGCTCTACAAGCAGGATGGCGGCACCTTCACGCCGTGGGAGGAGGTCGCGTCCGGCACCGATCTGATGTTCTACGAAGGGCTGCACGGCGCGGCCGTGACCGACAAGGTCGACATTGCGCGGCATGCGGATCTGCTGATCGGCGTCGTGCCGATCATCAACCTCGAATGGATCCAGAAGCTGCACCGCGATCAGACCATGCGCGGCTATTCGCACGAAGCGGTGGTCGACACGATCCTGCGGCGCATGCCGGACTACGTGAATTACATCTGCCCGCAGTTCTCGCGCACGCATGTGAACTTCCAGCGCGTGCCGACCGTGGACACCTCGAATCCGTTCACCGCCCGCGAGATTCCGCAGCCCGACGAGAGCTTCGTCGTGATCCGCTTCGCGCGGCCGAAGGGCATCGACTTCCAGTATCTGCTGACGATGCTGCACGACTCGTTCATGTCGCGCCCGAACGTGATCGTCGTGCCGGGCGGCAAGATGGGACTCGCGATGCAACTGATCTTCACGCCGATGATTCTGCAACTGATCGACCGGCGCTCGCGCGCCTGAAGCGTGCCCGATTCATTTCGCAAGGAGAGATTCGATGAGTGCTGTCGCGCAACCGCTTACCGTCCCTGCCACCCGCTCGATGGCCGACGCGCTGCGCATGCTCGCGATCGACGCGGTCGAAGCGGCGAAATCAGGACACCCCGGCATGCCGCTCGGTATGGCCGAGATCGCCGTCGCGTTGTGGAGCCGCCATCTGAAGCACAATCCGCGCAACCCGGCATGGCCCGACCGCGACCGTTTCATCCTGTCCAACGGACATGGCTCGATGCTGCTCTACGCGCTGCTGCATCTGAGCGGCTACGACCTGCCGATCGACGAGTTGAAGCGCTTTCGCCAGTTGCATAGCAAAACGCCGGGGCATCCCGAAGCGGGCGTCACGCCGGGCGTCGAAACGACCACGGGGCCGCTCGGCCAGGGACTCGCGAACGGCGTCGGCATGGCGCTCGCCGAGGCGCTGCTCGCGCGCGAGTTCAACCGGCCCGGGCATCGCATCGTCGATCATCGCACCTATGTGTTCGCGGGCGACGGCTGCCTGATGGAAGGCATCTCGCACGAAGCGGCGTCGCTGGCGGGCACGCTACAGCTCGACAAGCTCACGGTGCTCTACGACGACAACGGCATTTCGATCGACGGTCATGTCGCGCAGTGGTTCGCCGACGATACGCCCGCGCGCTTCGAGGCCTACGGCTGGCACGTCGTGCGCGAGGTGGACGGCCATGACGTGGACGCGGTGGATCGCGCGTTGCAGCAGGCGCATGGCACTGGCCGGCCGACGCTGATCTGCTGCCGCACGGTGATCGGCCAGGGCTCGCCGTCGAAGGCGGGCACCCACGACGTGCACGGCGCGCCGCTCGGCGCCGACGAAGTCGAACGCACGCGCCGCGCGCTCGGCTGGCCGCATCCGCCGTTCGAGATTCCGGACGAAATCCGCGCGCTGTTCGATGCGAGTGCGCGTGGTCTCGCCGACGAAGCCGAATGGAGCGAGCATTTCGAGGCGTATCGCAAGCACTATCCGAACGAGGCCGCCGAGTTCGAACGGCGCATTCAGGACAGGCTGCCCGCGCATTGGCGCGACGCGGTTCGCGCGCTGCTGCGCGATGCCGATTGCGCGGCCGCGACAGTCGCGACGCGCAAGGCCTCGCAGCAAGCGATCGCCGCGCTCGCGCGCAGCCTGCCGGAAATGCTCGGCGGCTCGGCCGACCTGACCGGCTCGAATCTGACGGACTGGCCGGGCGCGATCGACGTCGGCATCGACAGAGATGACAACGGCAGCGACAACGGAAACGAGAGCGGAAACGGCAGTGGAAACAGAAGCGGCAACGGAAACAACGACAACGGCGGCAACAGCAGCAACAACAGCAACAACAGCAACAACAGCAACGCCCTGCGCGGCGGCAACTACGTGCACTACGGCGTGCGCGAATTCGGCATGAGCGCGGTGATGAACGGCATCGCACTGCATCGCGGCTACCTGCCGTTCGGCGGCACGTTCCTCACGTTCTCCGACTATTCGCGCAACGCGTTGCGCATGGCCGCGCTGATGAAAACGCGCTCGATCTTCGTCTTCACGCACGATTCGATCGGCCTCGGCGAGGATGGCCCGACGCACCAGGCGGTCGAACATGCGGCGAGCCTCAGGCTGATTCCGGGGCTCGACGTCTGGCGTCCGTGCGACACGGTCGAGACCGCGCAGGCATGGGTCAGCGCGGTCGAGCGCAAAGGACCTTCGTGTCTGCTGCTGAGCCGGCAGAACCTGCCGTTCGTCGCGCGCTCCGGCGAGCAGATCGCCGCGATTGCACACGGCGGCTATGTGTTGCGCGACTGGCCGAGCGACCTCGCGCCTACACAGCATGCGCGGGTCGTGCTGATCGCGACCGGCTCCGAAGTCGCGCTCGCGCTCGATGCAATCGCACAGCTCGAAGCCGCTGGTATCGCCGCGCGCGTCGTGTCGATGCCGTCCACCACCGTGTTCGACCGGCAAGCGCTCGCGTGGCGCGAGGCGGTGCTGCCGCCGGGCGTGCCGCGCGTCGCGGTCGAAGCGGGCGTGCGCGCGTTCTGGCGGCAATACGTCGGGCTCGACGGCGGCGTCGTGGGTATCGATACGTTCGGCGAATCGGCCCCGGCGGCGGCGTTGTTCGCGCATTTCAACCTGAGCGCGCAGGCGGTGGTGGACGAAGCCCATCGCGTCGCGCACGGTGTGCGCTGAGCGCTGAGCACCGCACACCGCTCGACGCCGTCCGGCCCGGCGCCGCTCAAGCCGATTCCCTTCCCATCGAGGAGCATGCAATGGCCTTCATCACCCTGCGGCAACTGCTGGATCACGCGGCCGAACACGACTACGGCGTGCCCGCGTTCAACGTCAACAACATGGAGCAGATTCACGCGATCATGCGCGCCGCCGAAGCCACCCGCAGTCCGGTGATCCTGCAGGCGTCGGCGGGCGCGCGCAAGTACGCGGGCGAGCCTTACCTGCGTCATCTCGTGCTCGCGGCCATCGAGGCGCACCCGGACATTCCGCTCGTGCTGCATCAGGATCACGGCGCGAGCCCCGCGGTGTGTCAGCAGGCGATCCGCTCGGGCTTCACGTCGGTGATGATGGACGGCTCGCTGCTGCCGGACCAGAAAACGCCCGCCGCCTACGACTACAACGTCGACGTGAGCCGGCGCGTGGTGGATGCGGCGCACGCGGTGGGCGTGTCGGTGGAAGGCGAGCTGGGCTGCCTCGGCTCGCTCGAAACCGGTTCGGCGGGCGAAGAGGACGGCGTCGGCGCGGCAGGCAAGCTCGCGCGCGAAGACCTGCTCACCGATCCGGACGAAGCGCGCCGTTTCGTCGAAGCGACCGGTGTCGACGCGCTCGCGATCGCGATCGGCACCTCGCATGGCGCGTACAAGTTCAGCCGCGAGCCGACCGGCGACATTCTCGCGATCGACCGGATCGCCGACATTCACGCGCATGTGCCGAACACGCATCTGGTGATGCATGGTTCGTCGTCGGTGCCGCAGGAGTGGCTCGCGGTGATCCGCGAATATGGGGGCGAGATTCCGACCACCTACGGCGTGCCGGTCGAGGAAATCCGCCGCGGCATCGCGCATGGCGTGCGCAAGGTCAATATCGACACCGACATCCGGCTCGCGATGAGCGGCGCGATGCGCAAGTCGCTCGCGAGCGCGCGTTCCGAGTTCGATCCGCGCGCGGCGTTGAAGGCCGCCACGGCGGCCGCGAGCGCGATCTGCGTCGAGCGCTTCGAGGCGTTCGGTTGCGCGGGCCAGGCGGCGCGCATCAAGCCGCTGCCGCTCGATGCGATGGCGAGCCGTTACCACTAGTCACTTGCGGGGAGAACGCGATGCGCGAATTCCTGATTGCTCCGTCGCTGCTGTCGGCGGATTTTGCCCGGCTCGCCGACGAGATTCGCGACGTGACGGCGGCCGGCGCGGACTGGATCCATTTCGACGTGATGGACAACCACTACGTGCCGAACCTCACCGCCGGGCCGCTCGTGTGCTCGGCGATCCGGCCGTACACGACGCTGCCGTTCGACGTGCATCTGATGACCATGCCGGTCGATTCGCTCGTCGGCGCGTTTGCCGAGGCGGGCGCGAACGTCATCAGCTTTCATCCGGAGGCGTCGCTGCATGTGCACCGGACCATCGAACTGATCCGCTCGCACGGCGCGCGCGCCGGGCTCGCGCTGAACCCGGCCACGCCGCTCGCGGTGCTCGACCACGTGCTGGACCTGCTCGACGTCGTGCTCGTGATGTCGGTCAATCCGGGCTTCGGCGGCCAGGCGTTCATTGCGCAAACGCTGGACAAGCTGCGGCTGTTGCGCAAGCGGGTCGACGCGACGATGCAGCGCACCGGGCGCCCGCTCCTGATCGAAGTGGACGGCGGCGTGAAGGCGTCGAACATTGCGCGGATCGCCGAGGCGGGCGCCGATGTATTCGTCGCGGGTTCGGCGGTGTTCGGCACGAGCGATCGCGCGCAGGCGATTCGCTGCATGCGGGGTGAGCTCGCGACTGTCGGGGAACACGCGGACCTTGCGGCGATGAAATGACGGCACGCCGGTTTGAGGGATGCTTCAACGCTTTTTCATCGTCTCGCCCGGCGCGCACCACGCGCTCAGGTCTTCTTCCGGTCGATCGACCGCGCAGCCCCAGTCGAGCGGCTGGTCCTGATCGAAACGCTTGCCGAGCCGCCAGGCGATCTCCGCGCGCGCGAGCTGCACGCCCATATAGAACGCGTGAGCGCCATCGTTCTCGAGATTCAGCTGCGGATAGAGCACGAACGGATCGCCGCCGAGCTGGTGGCCGTCGCGGTTGTACACGTGAATGCCGTCGGCGCTGATCTGCACGCGGAAATTCGGATCGCGCACGCCACGGGCAAGCTCGTCGATTTCAGCGGCGCTATACGGAAACGGCCGTTTCGCGTGGACGGTCGCGAGATCGCTGTTGATCCCTTTGGGCAGCACCTGCGCGTCGCGCGCGGCATGCATCACGCGGCGCGCGACGTCGGCCTCGCGCAGCGCGCGCCGCGCATGCAGACTCACCGACGTCGTGAGCACCGCGCCGATCCGCAATTCGGCGGCCATTCCGAGCAGCACCGCGTTGATGCCGCTCGTGTCGGCTTCGGTCAACTCGGTCACGTTGCCGATGCCCATCATGATCGCGATGTCCGGATAGCGTTCGCGCAAGCGCACGTAGCGCGCCACCGACGCAGCCAGCCCGAACGGAATCGGATCGAGAATCGGATCGGCGAGAAATGCGCGGCCCCGTGCGGACAGCATGTCGATCGCGGCGTCGAGCGAGGCCGGGTCGGCGGGTTCGCGCGCGACGAGGATCGGCGTCGCCGGCACCTCGTCGGCGATCCACAGCGTGTCGAGGTTCAGGCTCATCAGGTAGTCGGCGCCCGCGTGGCCGCCGCGCAGCAGTTCTTCGTTGCGCATCGAATCGACGCTCACGCGGTAGCCTTCGTCCTTCAGCCGCCGCACTGCGTCTTCGAGATGCGGAAACGGCGTGTCCGGCAGGCAGCCGACGTCGATCACGTCGGCGCCCTGGGCAGCATACTCGCGCGCCCGCGCGGCGATGCCGTCGAGGTCGAGGCGCGGCGCGTCGACGATCTCCGCGAAAATCTCGGTGTCGTAGCGGCTCAGGTCGAACGGCTTCGCCTTGCGGCCGAAAAATTGCGGCAGGTCTTTCACTTCTTCGGGGCCGCGTTCGAACGGCACGCCATAGTGCGCGCTCAGCGCATCGAGATCACCGCGGCAGCGCCCCGGCACGATTACGCGCTGCGCGTCGAGCGGCGCCGGCACTCTGCGCTGGATCATCTCGGCGGTCATCAGCGCGGCGACTTGCAGGCCGATTTCGCGGACTTCCCAACTGAACGGCGTCGGCGCCATGCTGTCGAGCACACGCAGCAGGCTCGGTTCGGCGAGCCGGCCGGTCAGGAAGAGGAGGTGGTCCATGCGAGATCGAGAGTGGCGAGGCGTTGATCGAGCGCGGCTTCGAGTTCGCCGAGCGAGCGCACGAGCGTCGTGTATTCGAAGCGCGCTAGGCGCTCGACGTTGTCGAGTTCGATCGCTCGTGGACGCAGCTCGACCCATTCGTTCGGGCTATGCGTAATCACGCTCGGTTCCGTATCGCATGCAAAGACGATGCCCGGAATGCATTGCTTGCCGGCCTGCGCGTACATGTTGGTCGGCAGCGTATCGGAGATGCCGTACGCGCATTTGGCGACGGTGTTGCTGGTGGCGGGCGCGATCACAACCGTGTGATAGAGGCCGTGATAAAGCATGCCGACCGGCACGCCGCTCGCGCTGTTGTCGCGCAGCACGCGAAACTTCTCGCGCAGCTTCTCGAGCGACCAGCCATACAGCGGCAGCACTTCCTCGGCGGCCGCGGACAGAAAGAGGTCCACGCCCGGCAGGCGCAGCGCGAGCGCGATCGACTCTTCGAGCAGATGGCCGGAGCCGGTCACGCACCACGCAAAGCGCGCGTCCGGCTTGAAGTCGGCGAGATCGCGCGCGGGTTCGCCTGCGGGTTCGTGTGCAGGCTTGCGTTCGGGTTCGCGTTCTGGCTTGCTTTCGGGCTTTCGGGTCATGCGTCGAAGTCGAGCGGCATGCCGTCGGGTGGCGAGCCTTCATGCGAGAGCCGGATGCGCAGCCGGCGCATCTTGCGGTACAGCGTGTTGCGGCTGATGCCGAGCGCCTTCGCGACGTTGCTGACGTTCCAGCGGTGCTCGTCGAGCAGCGACAGCACGGTTTCGCGCTCGTTCAACTGGATCGCGTTGAGTGAGGAGATGTCCGGGTCGTCGGCGAGATGCGCGTCCATGTCCGCGGTGGCGAGGCGCAAGGCGGTGGGCATATCGGCCGCCGACGTGCGTTGCGTGACTTCGGGCGGCAGGTGCTCGCAACGGATCGGCTGGCCGTCGGAGAGCGCAATCGCCATTTGCAGCACGTGACGCAATTGACGGATGTTGCCGGGCCACGCGTAAGTCAGCAGCGCCTGTTCGGCTTCCTGGGTCAGCTCGGGCGGATCGTCGGTTTCGTTGGCGAGCAGATGGTGGATCAGCGGCAGTTTGTCGACGCGTTCGCGAAGCGCCGGCAGGTTCAGCTCGACACCCTTGAGCCGGTAATACAGATCCTCGCGGAATTGCCCGCTCTGCACGAGTTCGAGCAGGTTGCGATGGCTCGCGCTGATGAGCTGGAAATTGACCTTGACCGTGGTTTCAGCGCCGAGCGGCGTGACCTCGTGTTCTTCGATCACGCGCAGCAGGCGCGCCTGCAACACGAGCGGCATGTCGCCGATTTCGTCGAGAAACAGCGTGCCGCCGTTGGCCTGCACGATCTTGCCGCGCCGCCCTTCGCGCTGCGCGCCGGTAAACGCGCCGGCGCGATAGCCGAACAGTTCGCTCTCGATCAGGTTCTCCGGCAGCGACGCACAGTTGACCGGCACGAACGGGCCGTCGGCGTGCGGGCTGATGCTATGCAGCGCCTGCGCGAACACTTCCTTGCCGGTGCCGGTCTGGCCGCGCAGCACGATCGGAATCTTGCGCTGGATCACGCGCGCGGCCAGCTGGATTTGCGAAGCCATGCGCGGATCGCCGAACTCGAGATGCGCGATCTCGTCGAGTTTCGGTGACGGCGCGCGTTGCCTGTCGGCCGTGCCGCCGCCGCTGGCGGTGCTGCCGGCGCCGCGTGGCGCGATATCGGGAGCGAGCACGCGCGCGACGCGTCCGGCGCTGTTTTGCGGCGTTTGCGCGACGAGGAAAAAGCGGTTCGTCGCGTTCGCGCTGTAGACGGTGACCGGATGGAACGAGCCGCGGATGCTGCGCGCGATCATGTCTTCGAGCGAAGCATTGAAGGCTTCCTCGATGCGCCGCCCGCGCAGTTCGCTAAGCGAGCGGAAGCCGAGCTGGAAGAGGGCGCTGCGGTTCGCGGCGAGCACCGTGCTGTCGTCGGCGACCGCGAGCTTGCCGCCGTGCAGCGTGCCGACGAATTCCGGGCGGCTGTGGAAATGAATCATGTTCGCGTGACGGTAACGCGCATCGAGCAGACGGTTTTCGATCATCTGCCGCGACATGCCGACGAGCACCAGCGAATGCTGCTGCAGCAGCTTCGAGCGGCTCGTGACGTCGAGCACGCCGGCAATCTCGCCGCTGTCGTCGAAGATCGGCGCGGCCGAGCAGGTGAGCGAGGTATAGCGCGGATAGAAATGCTCATGCTGGCAGACCGCGATGCAATCGCGTTCCGCGAGACAGGTACCCATGCCGTTGGTGCCGGCTTCGCGCTCGCTCCAGAGCGCACCGACCCGGAAGCCGTCACCGGCGACCGCTTCGGCGAACGGCACGGAGGACACCTGATGAACGATCACGCCGCCCGAATCGACGAGCACGACCGCCAGTTCGGGATCGGCGAGCTGCTGGTAGAGCGTCGTCATTTCGAGCTTCGAACAGGCGATCAGATCGCCGAGCGCTTCGCGGCGCGCGCTGAGTTCGTACTCCGTAAGGATGGGCGGGGGAACGAAACGCCCGGGGTCGAGCTGGAATTCATTGATGCAGCGCGCCCACGATTGGGCCACGGATTCGCTTGTCGGGCGCGTGGTCAATTGATGGTTGACCACGTTCAGCACTTCTCGGACGTGCGTATTGCTGTCAGCGAGCAACGACATGGGGTTTGTCTCCGTTGCGTCATTTCGGGCGCTCTCTGCGCTTCACACACCGCGAATGCCGCCTTATCAAGCCTGTAATCCCCTGGCGCCGCAAATCTTGCGTTCGCATGCGCCTGCGCGACCGGCCTTCTTTCTACTTTCAGGCGGCTATTTAAAACTTTACGCCCGATGCCGGTTTGGTTCAACAGGAACTCGCACGGTGTTTGCGCACCGTGCCCGAAATTTGCTTTTAATCACGCGTTGCCTCATGCAATGCCTCGCGCATGACCTTGTAGAGCCCGGCATCTTGCGTGCCTGTCGCAACTTCGGCACACAGTGTGCCGCTCGTCGCCTCGCTGTTCCTGACACGATGTTCAACCCTGGGCCGCGCCGCGGCGGAGTGCAAGCACATCATGGACCGTCTCGATACCGTTCGCCTGACCGCTTTTTCCAGCGCTTTCTCGCGCGACCTTTCCCATGCGGGCGGCGCTGCCCGTGCACTGCCCGAGCGCATGGATATCGTGTTCATCGAAAACTTCATAGGGCAGACGGTCATCGGTATCGACAGCAGCGAGCAGCACGTTGCGCAGCCCGTGCGCGTGAATCTCGCTATCGGCGTGCCCGCGATTCGCGCCTGCACGACGGATCGGATCGAGGATACGGTCAACTATGCTGCTGTGCGCAATGCGCTGCTTGCGCTCTTCGCGTCGCATCGCGTGCGCCTGCTCGAAGCGCTCGCCGAGACGATCGCGCAATTGCTGATTGCCGACTTCGGCGCGCAATGGGTGCGCGTCTCGCTGGCGAAGCCGGCGAAATTCGACGACGTGGCGGCCATCGGCGTGCAGATCGAACGGCGCCGGGGCGATGTGCCGGCAGCGGCGGCCGGTGTTGCCGCCGGTGTTGCCGCCGGGGTTGCCGATTACGCGTCGCTCGGCGAGGGGTTCGTGCCGGACTGAGCGGTGCGCCTCTACCGCCAATCTAGCGCCAGCCCAGCGTCTGAACCGCGCGGCGCGATGAGCCGCGCGCGCGTTTCATCTTCACCTCCCTTCACCTCTCTTCACGTCATTTCGCCGCCGTGGGCGTTTTCTGCGGCCCCAGCCCGCACGCCTGGTACGCGCTCGTTTGCAGTTCGCGGAACCGCTTCGTTTGCGACTTCGCATGATCGACGCGAAACTCCGCGCCGCCTTCGCCGCCGAGCGTCGCGTACTTGGAGAACGTCGACTGGTCGACGAATTCGTCATACGGTAATGCCGCGGCCATCTTGTCGATGACGCACGAGCACTTGTAGACGTTCGCGAAATCGTGGCCGTTGTCGTCCATGCAACCCAGCACGTATTCCACGCGGCCCTGGGTCGGATAGTCGTAGCCTCCCGCCTGGGCGGCGGGCCTTTGCGCATCGCCGGCCGCCCAGGCGGATCCTGCCAGCGCCATGCAGGTAACGGCGAGAAGCGCGCGACAGCTTATGGTCATGTCATGCCTCTACGAAAGCATTGAGCCTGCTTCACGAACCGGTGCGCGAGCGGTGACGGCGCGAGGGCGGTGCGACCGCATGCGCGAGGAGACGGGGCCGCCGATGACATTGCCGACGACACCACCAATGACACCGCTCACGGCGCCGCGTTTCCTCCCGTTGTTGCGTGCACCGTCAGTTCGGCGCGAACGGATGCGCGACGCTGCCTTTCTTCGCCACGACTTCCGCGGCGCTCGGCTCGCCGTTGACGGCACGCTTGATGGCCTCGCGCGTCGCCTTGTAGTTGAACTCCTGGATCTTCTTGTCGTCGTCCGCCTGCCAGTGGATGAAGACGCCGACGCAGAGGAACAGGTCGTCGGCCTCGTCTTGCGGAATCGTGCCGTCCTCGACACTATCGGCGACCGCGAGGGCCACCGCGTGCTGGGCCGGGCCGAACATCTGCACAGCCTGCTTGGCGCCCTTGATCGTCACCTTGTTGAAGAGGATCGTGTTCGGCTTGGCGATGAGATTGGGCGCGACGACGGCGAGCAGCGACGTGAAGCCATCCTTGTTGTTGGTGAGCGCGTTGCAGAACGCGGTTTCCGCAGCCGAACCTCGCGGTCCGATCAGCAAGTCGATGTGCGCGACCTCGTTGCCGTCGCCGACGAGCGACTCTCCGATCATGACGCGGTTGATCTTGGCCATTCTGTTCCTCCAATGAGTAGGTATGGACCTGCTGACGACGCGCCACCCGCGATCGCCCGGATATCCGGATACGGCGTCGCACGGCGGAGCATGGATGCACGGCGGTACTAACTAACAGGTTCCGTGCCAGTTCGCGCTCAACCGCGCTTAAAGGCGTTGGTGGCTCAACCCCGGTGCGTGAGGTGGAGCGCGCCGCCCGCTTCGAGGCAGCGCGCGACGAATAGCGTGGCGACCGCGAGGTCCGCGCTGGTGCCGGGATTGATTGCGCGCGCCTTCAGTTGGGCATCCCAGGCATCGAGCCGCGGATCGGCCGGGGCGCGCCGCGAAGCGAGCGGCGTTTGCCGCCAGCGCGCGTGCTGCTCGCGTGCCGCAAGCGTGACACTCTGCGCCAGCGCCAACCCGTGCTTGCGCATAATGTGAGAGTCGGGCCAGCCGCCGAGGAAGGCGAGGAACACGTTGAGCATCGCCACTTCGGGCGCGTTGGGCGGGGCTTCGCGATATGCCACGAGGCCGGTTTCGAAGAGATCCGTGAAACCGTTCGCGTATTGCCGCGCGATGCTGTCGCGCTCGCTTGCGAGCCGCATCGCGTCGCGCAGGCCGAGCGTCGGCGGCGCGTGGACCGATTGCTCGGGCGCGTCGCCGAGCCCGCCCGGATTGGCGAGCGCGATCGCGCGGTAAGCGAGGCGCGCATCTTCGACGTCGAGCCTCGTCAGCACGCGCGAGGCGGCGGCGCGCCAGGCTGGCGCGGACGGCGCGGGTCCGGTTTCCTCGAGCGCCGCCGCGAGCGGCGCGATGAGCAGCACGATGCCGAGGTTGGTGTTGCAGCCGGCCGCCGCGCGCGTGCGGGTGACCGCATCGAGAATGCGCTGGCCGACGCGCGCGCCGGGGGCGAAGAGCGCGTCGAGTGCGGCGTTCGCGCTCGCGAGAAACTGCGCGGCGTTCATTCCGTGTCCGGGGCTTTGCATGCTGACGTTGCCGGGTTTGGGCGTCGTCACGTCGAGTGCGCAGGCTTCGAGGAAGGCCGCACGCGCGTGCTCGAAGGGGATGGTGCTGGGTTCAGGCATGGCGTTCGAGCGCGTTGTTTATAGACGGTCCCCATGCGCGTCGTTCAGGCAACGGGCTCATGCGGGGTTCTCCCGCGCGCCCCTCAGGCAGCACGCTCATGCAAGCCTCTCTCTCACGTCGCCCGGCAGCCCGGCCACTGCGCTCCCCGCTGCTTGCTCACCCGCCTGCCGCGGCGTAGCAGCAAGCTTGCGATCGAGCAGATCGTCGGCGAGCGCCGTCGCGATGTCGAGCGGCGTGACCGACTGCAAGCCGCGCCACGCTGCCACGCCGTTGACTTCCAGCACGAGCGGACGCGCGGCATCGTCGGGATCGGGGATCAGATCCACGCCGGCATAGTCGAGCCCGAGCGCGGCGGCAGCCAGCACGGCCGTTTGCGCGAGCGGCGCATCGAGTTCGGCTGGCTCGCATACCGCGCCTTGCGCGAAGTTGTGAATCCAGCCCTTGCCGCCGACGCGCCGCATCGCCGCGACTGCCCGGCCGCCGATCACGAGCACGCGCCAGTCGAAACCGGGCCGCTCACCGGTGACGTAGCGCTGCAGATAAGCGACCTGCTGATAGCGCGCGAGCGACGGCAACGGCGCGAGCACGCCACGGCGCGCGCCGAGCCGCTTGAGCCCGTGGCCCTGCGAGCCGAACAGCGGCTTGAGCACGACCTGGCGGCCGGCGGCTGCTTCGCGCATCAATACGCGCTGCGCGAACGCCGCCGATTCAGTGGCCCAGGTGGCCGGCGTCGGCACGCCTGCGCGATGCAGCAGGAAGCTCGTCATCGACTTGTCGACGCTGCGCTCGATCGCGCGCGCATCGTTGTAGACCGGCACGCCCGATTCGCGCAGCGCGTGCAGGATGCCGAGCCGCAACGTCACCTGCTCGAAGGTGCCTCCCGCGATGCCGCGCACGAACACCGCGTCCGGCAGCGTGCGGCCGAAGCCGGGCAGCGCGAGCCCGTGCGGTTGCCACGTGGTGTCGATCCGGCAATCGGCGAGGTCGACGCAACGCGCTTCGGCGCCGCGGGCGCGGAACGCTTTTTTCAGCCGGGCGGTGTGCCAGCCGGTTTCGTCGGTCATGATCGCGATGCGCAGGCCCGCGTGCGCGGGGCGTGGCTGGGCGGTCGAATGCGCCTCCGGTTCCACCCCGGTCTTCGCGCCGTTTCGCGTGAGCATCATGGCGCCACGGACTCGCCGCCCCACTGGCTGTGCAGCAAGCCGCCGTCGAGCCGGCCGCCATGATAGGTCGCGCCGCTTTCGAGACTGCTCACCCAGACTTCGGCGGGCGCGAACAGCGCGGGATCGATCTGGTAAAAGTCGAAGTTGAACGACGTGAAGATCTCCGCGAACGGCCGTCCGTAATCGCGCGAGGTGGCGGCGGGCAAGCGCTCGACGAGGCTCCGCGCGACTTCGTCGTGGCGCACGGTCAGATGCACGCGGCCGCCGTAAAGGATCGCGTCGTTGGTGCGGCCCATCGCCTGAATGCCGTCCGGCGCGGGCGGCGGCAACGGGGCCGAGCCCGTGCCTTCCACGATCTCATCGAGCGGCACGCCGAGCACGTGCACCTTGTGCAATGCAACTTCGACGACGCGCGCCACGACCTGTACCGTTCCCGCGACAGAGTGTGTCGGCGTGACGATGAGCGTCAGTTGCTCCGGCGCGAGGCCGCAATCGTGCAGCACCTTGTCGATCACGATCTGCGGCGGCAGGCGGTCGACTTCGAGCACCAGCACGCCGCGTTCGTGCTGGTCGCGATAGCCGAGTTCATCGAAGAGCGGTTCCTTGACGGCCAGCGCGCGCGCGGGACCGGAGCCGAGCGAGAAGAACTTCTTGCCGCCAGTCTGTTCCTTGGTCGCCGCAAGACTCCACCCCGCGTACTGGCTGCCGAGGCAGGCCAGCACGGGCGACGACGTGCTGACCTCGATCATCGTGGGCCAGAGCGGCGCGGGCTCGAAGCTCGCGCGCAGCGCGACGCGCCCGAGTCCGCCCATGCAGATGCGCGCGATCAGCACGCCGGCTTCGATGCTGCCGCGCGCGTCGACACCGGCGTCCGCGATGACCGTGCCGGCGTCCGTGTGCGTGATGGCGACACCGAGGCGCGCCGCATTGTCGACGAGCCGGGCGACGAGGCGCTCGCTCAGCGCGTTGACGCTCGGCGCAACTGCGGGCGCAACTGCGGGTGCAACTGCGGGCGCGGTTGCGTGCCCGGACGTCTCAGGAGTGGGAGTGGATGAAGGCATAGTCGGGTTCATTGCAGGTTTCGATTCGTTGGACGACGCGCGCACGCTGCGCATCGAGCGCGGCGCGCACGTGCTGCACCGCGCCCGCTGGCGTCACGCGCACGAGCAGCGTGCAGACGGGTTGCCCCGCCTCGATGCGCGTGCCGGGCATCGGCACGTCGCGGCACTGAGGGTCGCGCAGACAGGCGTCGGAAAAGGCCTCTGAGACGGTGAACGGCGCGGGCGCGAACAGCACCTGCTGGCCGGCGCACGCGCGCGGCCGACGCGCGAGCGCGAGGCTCGCGCTCGGCGGCGGGCGGCCGAAGCGGCACGCGTCGAGGTGGCACGCGAGCAGTCCGCGCGGCCAGGCATCGGGCGAGGCGGTTTCGTAGAGCGTCATCGTCGACGAAGGGCGCGCGTTGATTTCGAGCACGTCGAACGCGGCGCCGTCGAACAGAAAGTCGCAGCTATTGATGCCGACGAGACCCGTGCGCGCACACAGGGCGTCGAGGGCTGCCTCGATGCGCGCGGCGGCGGGCGGCGGCATCTCGATCGGGCCGATCGACCCGGCATGCACGAAGTCTCGATCGCCGATCGCGCAGGTAAGCTGCTCGGCGAAACCGATCAGGTGCGCGCGGCCTTCCGCGCCGATGAAGAGCGCCGACAGCGGCCGGCCGTGGCCGATGCGCTGGAAATAGCCCGGCGCGGATGCGAGCGCGGTGTTAGGCACTGTGTCGGGAACTGCATGGGGTTCTGCGTCGGGCACCACGCTGGGCACCGCATCGGGCGCCGCATCGAACACTGCGTCGAGCGCCGCGGCCGGTTGGATGTGCGTGCCGCCGCAGCCGTCCGCGAGCTTGAGCAGCCAGCTCTCGGCCGAGGCGGGCCGCTCGAACGACACATCGGGATGCGGGATGCGCAACTCGTCGAGCAGCGCGAAGAAGCGCCGCGGCTCGCGCACCGCCGCGATCGCTGCGGCGTCGTTGCCGAGAAAGCGCGGCAAACCGGGTTCGCCGCACAGTTGCGCCATCAAGGGTTCGAGCCCGCTGCCGCCGACCCAGCCGACGAGATGCGGCAGACGCGCGACCCGCGCGAGCGCGTCGACGAGCCGCGCGCGATCGACCGCAAGCGCGCCGCTGCCGCCACCGATATCGAACCAGAACCCGGCGGCCTCGCGCGTGTCGCGGTCGCCGAAGATATCGAGCGCGGCGACGCGCAGCCCCGCGCGTGTCGCGGACTGCGCGAGCAGGCGCGCGGACAGTCCCGCGACCGCGACGAACGGCGCGTGCGCGAGCGGCCAGCGCGGCTTCATGACGGCCGCGCTCAGCCGAGACCGGCCGCGACCGCGCGGGCCTCGTCGTACGCTTGCGCAAAGCCGAGGTAGACCGGCTTGCCGCCGGTGCGCATGCGCATGAAGAGGCGATGCTCGACCTGATACTTGACGTTGCCGATCGCCAGCGCGCCGATGCCGACCGCGCCCGCATTCGGCACACCGTCGATCGGCTTGCCGTCGTTCATCACGTTGACGCCGGCAATGCCTTCCGGGGGCACCGCGTTGACGTCCGCGGCGACGAGCAGCCGCTTCGCATGCGCGAGATCGTCGCTGCCGATCACCTGAACGCCCGCGACAGCGGTGGCGAGCACGATCTCCGCCTCGGCGAGGGCGCCGCGCAATTCGCCCGGCGTGGCGGTGCTGATGCCGTTGGTGACGATGCCGAAGCGCTGGTTGAGTTCGGCCGCGGCGCCGAGCGCGCGGGCGCGATCGTGGTGGCTCGCGATTGTCACGTCGGCGCCGCGCGAGGCGGCGATGGCCGCCGCGATGCGCCCGACCGCGCCGGTCCCGCCGAGAATCAGCACGCGCTTGCCGCCGAGTTCCATGCCGTGCTGCTTGCCGAGATGCCGCTCGACCAGCGCGACGAGCGCGGCGGCTGTCGTGTACGAGCCGCTCGGATCGGCGAACACCGAGACTTCGAACGGCGGGACCATGGCGCGGCGCGCGGTGTCGAGCATATCGGCGGCCTGCATCACGTCGCGTCCGCCGATGAAGATGCCGGTGCGCGACACGCCTTTGGGGCCGCGGGAAAAGATCGCGTCCTGAGTCAGGTTCGTGACCATGCCGGCTTCGACGTTGCAATACGGGACGATGACCTGGTAGCCCGCGTCGGCGGCCATGTTGACGTCGAACGGACTCATCTGCGGCGTGGCCGTGAACATGTGCAGGATATAGGGCCTTTCAATGGTTTCTGACATGGCAGGGGCTCGTTTCAGTGGCAATCTCGTGGACGGCGCGACGCAAGACCCGGCGGGAGCGCGTGGGCCTCGCCAGGTCTTGCGTCGCGCATGCCGTGGGCCGGACCGGCGGCGCCGGCAGCGGCCGGGCGCACAGACCGGGACGGCTTGCGGCATGGTGCGATATCGGGTGGCACCGAGCGGCGTCGATCAGTATCGAGCGGCATGGATAGGCATCGATCAGCATCAGGCGGCGTCGATGCGCGGCGCGCGCGTCTCGGCGCTGCGAATCGCCGCGCCGCTGTTGCGTCCCGCGACGACGCTGCATTCGATATGCGGCATGCCGCGCGCCGCTTCGCGCGCGGTGACGAGCACACTGTCGGCCTCGCGCGCGCTCGCGACGATCGCGAAGCCGGTCGGCCCCCACGAGGTCTGGCCGATGCCGGCGGTTCGTTCGGCCGCGACCGCGCGCAACACGTGCTCGACGTCGGGGCTCGCGAACACGCCGCCTTGCGCGCTCGCGAAATATTCGCCGATGGTCTGCTGCATCTCGGTGAGGCCGTGCGCGAACGGCGCGAAGTTGTGCTCGGCGACGCCCGGCAGAATCTGCATCAGCACGAGATGGCACAGGTGCGCGGCGAGCCGCTGCGGAAACGGCGTTAGCGAGCCGAGGGCGCGGCGCTCCTGCGCGCCGTGCAGACCCTCGCGGGCGTTGTCGCTCACGAGCAGCACGCGCCATTGCTCGGGAAACGGCTGGCGCGCGAGCAAGGGCGGCACACTCTGGTGCAAACCGCCGGCCGGGCCGCCGTCGAGCAGCAGGCCGCCCGAATCGAAGCCGAGAATGCCGATGCCGGAGCGGGCTCCGCGCCCGAGCAGGCTGGCAAGTTCGGCGCTCGTCGCCGGCTGGCCGACGAGGCGTGCGAACGCCGTGCCCACGGCCAGCGCCAGTTGCGTGCCGGAGCCGAGGCCGGTGTGAGGACGCGGCGCATGCACGACGTCGATGGCAAGCGTCGCCGGTCCGTAAGCGGCTTGCAGCCGCGCGAGACACAGCGCGATCCGCTCGTGCTCGGCGTCGCTCACCGTGCCGTCGATCCGTTCACGCTCGGCGAGACGTGCTTCGAGCCGCGTGCCCTGCGTGTCGATGACGAGGCCGAGGCTGCCGAACGCGCGTCCGAGCGACGCGTTCGGGTCGAGAAAACCCAGATGCAGACGCGCGGGGGCATCGATCGTGACGGCCGTGCCCGGCTGGAGGCGGCGAAGCTGAAGCGGCATCTCGAGTGTCCTTAGGTATCCCTGGCGTGCGCGGGACAGGGTTCCGGTTCCGGCGAAAGGGCGTCCGTGAATACGGCGCGGATTATCGCGGCGGTGCGCCGGGCGACTTCAAGCAGAAGCCGTACCAGGCGCGCGGAAAGGCCGCGTTGCCGGATCGGGGCGCTGGACCGGACTGCCGGAACCCGGCATGAGACGCGCTGCGCGCAGCGCTGTCCCGCGTGCGCATGGACGCTATGTGACGCCGAAGGTGCACTGTGTCACGCGCTGTTGCACCCGGGGGCGGGGGGGGGGGGGGGGGGGGGGGGGGGGGGGGGGGGGGGGCGGGGGGGGGGGGGGGGGGGGGGGGGGGGGGGGGGGGGCGAGGCGCGCGTCAACCGCCTTACGCCGATTTCGGCGCGTCGTACTTGATGTAGCGGAAGCGCTGATCGTCGGACGGCGTGCCTTCGAGCGGCCCGCCTTCGAGACCGGGCTGCCAGTGGATCACCGATTCGACTTTCGTGGCGAGCGCGAAGTCCTTGTCGGTGATGCCCTTCGCGCTATGTGTCTTGAGCTTCACGGTCACGAATGCATAGGAGACCGTCAGATCCGGATGGTGCCAGGCGGCTTCCGCGAGATGGCCCACCGTATTGACCACCATCAGCGTTCCTTTCCAGCCTTCGGTCCGGTACTTGCGCCGCAGCCAGCCGTCCTCGAGATACCAGTGCTCGAGCGGACCGACGAGGCGCTGCTGGACCTCGTCGTCGGAATAGACCCGTTCTGTCTTTGCCATGACTGTTGCTCCTCGGCCGCACGCTTCGCAAAGGACACGTTGCGTATCACGGATGTGACACAGTATGTGCCGCTTTCCGTGACGCAACCACCTCAGGGTTGCCTCGGCGCGACGGCGAACGCGCGGCGCGCAACGGCCGCGATGCGACGCGCGCGCTGCGCGGCCGGGCTCGCGGGCGGCATGCCGGAGGCCGCCGCCGCGTTTCCGGCATGGAATATGCGTTGGCCCTTCATGCGCTGCGAAGCCCGACATCGAATCGGGATAGGGCGTTTGATCGTTACCTGTACTCGAGAAGGCGCGAACGATGCGACGAGGTAGCGTGGGTCATTCGTGAGTTGAACAGCAGGACAATTCTGGAGGAGACATGAACTTACGCACTGTGGTTCTTGGGCTCGCGATCCTCGCATCGGCAGCCTTTAGCTCTCTGGCTGCACAGGCTGATTCGCAGCTCGACGGACTGATGAAAAATCCCGCCAACTGGGCGGCCCAGGCGGGCGATTACGCGAATCATCGCTATAGCCCGCTCAAACAGATCAACGAGAACAACGTCGGCAAGCTGCAGGTCGCATGGACCATGTCGACTGGCGTGCTGCGCGGCCATGAAGGCTCGCCGCTCGTGATCGGCGACACGATGTATATCCACTCGCCGTTTCCCAACAAGGTCATTGCGATCAACCTGAAGGATCAGACCTTCCTCTGGCAGTACCAACCGAAGCAGGACGACCAGGTCGTCTCCGTGATGTGTTGCGACACCGTGAACCGCGGCCTCGCTTACGGTGACGGCAAGATCTTCCTGCAACAGGCCGACACCAAGCTCGTCGCGCTGAACGCCAAGACGGGCGACGTGGTCTGGACCGCGCAGAACGGCAATCCGAAAGCGGGTGAAACCAACACCAACGCGCCGCACGTATTCGGCGACAAGGTGCTGACCGGCATCTCGGGCGGCGAGTTCGGCGTGCGCGGGCGGCTCATCGCTTACGACATCAAGACCGGCAAGCCGGCCTGGACCGCCTATAGCACGGGCCCCGACAACGAGATGCTGCTCGACCCGCAAAAGACGATGACGTACACCGACGGCAAGATGGTGCCGGTGGGCGCGGACTCGTCGCTGAAGTCGTGGAAGGGCGATCAGTGGAAGCTCGGCGGCGGGACCACGTGGGGCTGGTATGCGTGGGATCCGAAACTCAACCTTGTCTACTACGGTACCGGCAATCCGGGCACGTGGAACCCGACGCAACGTCCGGGCGACAACAAATGGTCGATGTCGATTTTCGCGCGCGACCTGAATACCGGCATGGCGAAATGGGTCTACCAGATGACGCCGCACGACGAATGGGATTATGACGGCGTCAACGAAATGATCCTGTCGGATCTGACCATCGACGGCAAGAAGGTGCCCGCGATCGTTCACTTCGACCGCAACGGCTTCGGTTACACCTTGAATCGCGTAACCGGACAACTGCTGGTCGCGCAGAAGTACGACCCGGCGGTGAACTGGGCCGATCGTGTCGATCTGCACACCGGCCTGCCGATCCGCAACGCGGCGTACTCGACCCAGGCAGCTGGTTCCGATCACAACGTGAAGGGCATCTGCCCGGCCGCGCTCGGCTCGAAAGACCAGCAGCCGGCCGCGTTCGATCCGAACTCGAACCTCTTCCTCGTGCCGACCAACCACGTCTGCATGGACTACGAGCCGTTCGAGGTCGACTACGTGTCGGGCCAGCCTTATGTCGGCGCCACGCTGTCGATGTACCCGGGCCCGAACGAGAACAACGCGATGGGTAACTTCATCGCGTGGGATGCGAGCAAGGGCAAGATCGTCTACTCGAAGCCGGAGAAGTTCTCGGTGTGGTCGGGCGTGCTTGCCACCGCGGGCGGCATCGCGTTCTACGGCACGCTCGAGGGCTACCTGAAGGCCGTGCGCATCAAGGACGGCAAGGAACTGTGGCGCTTCAAGACGCCGTCGGGAATCATCGGCAACGTCTTTACTTATGAGTATCAGGGCAAGCAGTACGTCGGCGTGTACTCGGGCATCGGCGGCTGGGCCGGCATCGGCATGGCGGCCGGTCTGGAAAAGTCGAACGAAGGTCTCGGTGCGGTCGGCGGCTATCGTGAACTGGCGAAGTACACCGCGCTGGGCGGCACGCTGTTCGTGTTCGCGATTCCGAGCGAAAAGAGCTGATTGAGCGCAGCGGCCGGCGCCTCTCCCGTATCTGGGCGCCGGCCGACTCGTCAGCTTCGCAGGACCAACGTATCACCCCGCGCGCCCGTTTGTTTGCGGATGCGTTCAGGAAACGCACCGGGGCGCGCTCATCTCGAGCAAGCATCTTGCATGGGATGGGAGCCGGAGCGGCAGCGAAAGCCCTCGCTTCCATCGATAAAGGAGACATGTGCATGAAAGGCCGTTCAATCCTGTTGCTCGCGGCAGTGCCCGCAGCACTCGTCCTGATACCCGTCGGATACGCGCAGAACAACCCCTCGATTGCGCAGGTCGCGTACAAGGTGGTAGACGGCAACAAGGTCGACAGCAATACGCTGATGGGCTGGAAGACCTGGCGCGCGCTCGCTTGCGAACGCTGCCATGGCGCGCAGCAGCAGGGCATGGTCGGGCCGTCGCTGATCGATGCGTTCAAGACGCTGGACAAGGACGAGTTTCATCGCACGGTGTTCGGCGGACGGATCGCCAAGGGCATGCCCGATTTCAGTTCGAGCCAGATGATGCAGAAGAACTGGGAAAACCTGTATGCCTATCTGAAAGGGCGCTCCGATGGACAGATCAAGCCGGGCGATCTGCAGGCCATCGACGCTAAATAAACCCGGCGCCGTCATTCTTCCGGAGGCTCACGATGCGTCATAAGAGAAGCGTGTCCGCGCAGGTCACCATCATCGCAGGCGCGCTGTGTTGCGCGGCGCTCGCGAGTGCCGCGGTCAGGGCGGACGGTCCGGCGCTGCCCAACAACGACGGCGCGGACGGCGTGCTCAGAGTGTGCGCGGACCCGAACAACATGCCCTTGTCGAACAACAAGGGCGAGGGCTACGAGAACCGCATCGCGAGCCAGATGGCGAGCGATTTCGGCTACAAGCTCGAATACACCTATTTCCCGCAGCGCATGGGCTTCGTGCGCCACACGTTGCGCGAGAAGGAAGAGGGCAGCGAGCGCTACAAGTGCGACCTGATCATCGGTGTGCCGAAGGGCTATGACATGACCTCGACGACACAGCCGTATCTGCGTTCGACCTACGCGATGGTGGTGCCGAACCGTCCCGAGTTCGCGAGCATCAAGACGCCCGACGATCTGCTCAAGCTGCCGCCCGACGTGCTGCACAAACTGCGCTTCGGCATCTTCACGCAGACACCCGCGGTGGACTGGCTGCTCGCCCATAACCTGATCGATCAGGCCGTCTCGTATCGCGTGCAAAGCGGCGATCCTGCGGAGTATCCTGGGCAGATGATCGAGCAGGATCTGCACGCGGGCAACGTCGACGTCGTGTTCCTGTGGGGGCCGATCGCAGGTTACTTCGCGAAGCGCGGTGGCGATTCGGTCAGGCTCGTGCCGTTCCCCGCCGGGCCCGGCATCCGCTTCGACTATACGATCTCGATGGGCGTGCGTTACGGTGAGAAGGCATGGAAAGACAAGGTGGATCAATGGATCGGCGCGAATCACGACAAGATCGACAGTATCCTCGCCACCTACCAGGTGCCGATGCTCAAGCCGGTCGATGCGCCGGGGCCCAAGGCGGCCGACGCGTCGCAGTGACGGCGCGGACACGGCGCGGGTGGCCGCGCGCGCTTGCGGCCGCGAAGATGTGGCTGACGTGCGCGCTGTGCGCTGTCTGCGTGATGCCGGCTGCCGCGCGCGCGGCGGGCGCGCCGGGCAGCGACGACATCACGCCGGCGGAACGGCTGATCTTTCTGACCGATCATCTGCACGGTGTCGCCGCGCAGACCGAGCTCGATTACGCGCTGATCGAATCCGAGCAGCCGTCGCATAGCGCCGACACCGTCAAGGTGCTGGTGGTGAGCGCGGACAACGCGAAGGGCGACGCCCAGGTATCGGACCATAGCGGCAACGTGGCGTTGCCGATCGGCGGGCTGCAGTGCAATCCGGCGATCATCTATTTTCTCGAGCACGACATCGCGCAGATGCAGGGCCTCACAGGCGGCCAGCGCCGCTATTTCCAGCAGCGCCTGCGCCTCGCGCTCGCCGCGGGTCCGCGCATCGAGACCGTGCCGAGCGAGATCGGCGGCAAGTCCGTCAGCGCGCGGCGCATCGTCGTGCAACCTTATCTGAACGATCCGAATGCGGAGCGCTTTGCGCAATACACCGGCAAGCGCTACACCTTCCTGCTCGCCGACGACGTGCCCGGGCAGCTCGTGCAGATTCGCACCGACGTGCCGGGTCCGAACAACGATTTCGCTCATCCGGTGCACACGGAGACGCTGAGCTTCCAGTCCGTGCTGCACAAGTTGCCGCCGCCCGCGAACGCACCCGCGAAGCCGTCCAACGCGCCGAGGGCGAGCCGTTGAGGGCGTAGGGCACCGGATGTACGGCACCGTTCCACCACCACCGTTTAACTTTCGCACGGAGCACCGACATGCTGATCGATACCAAGGACTACACACCGAAACTGATGGGCGCCATCGGCCAACTCGGCACGGCCGCGCAGGCCACGCTCGCTGGCTTCCACGCGCTCGATAGCGCCGCTGCCAAAGGCGGCAAGCTCGATGCGAAAACGCGCGAGCTGATCTCGCTCGCGGTCGCCGTCACGACCCGTTGCGACGGCTGCATCGCGGTGCATAGCGCCGCCGCCGCGAAGGCGGGGGCGAGCCGCGAAGAGGTGGCGGAGGCGCTGTCGGTGGCGATCGCGTTGAACGCGGGCGCAGCGCTCGTCTATTCCGCGCGTGCGCTCGATGCCTTCGGCCAGCAAAGCGGCTAGTTCATATGGAGAGCGCGCGCTTCGCGACGAACCGGGTCAAGCTGAATTTCATTCGCACGCTGACCCTGCGGCAGTTGCAGATCTTCGTCGTGGCGAGCCGCTACACGAGTTTCGCGCGCGCGGCCGAGGAACTGCATCTGACCCAGCCCGCCGTGTCGATGCAGATTCATCAGCTCGAAGACGCGGTCGGCCTGCGTCTGTTCGAGCGCATCGCGCGCAAGCTCACGCTCACCGAAGCGGGCGAGATGCTCACGCATCACGCGAGCCGCATCCTCGGCGAAATCAAGGATGCCGAAGATGCCATGATGTCGCTCAAGCAGGCCGACAGCGGCTCGATCAACGTGGGCATCGTCAGTTCGGCGACCTACTTCGCGCCGAAACTGCTGGCGCTCTATTCGCGTCTGTACCCGAAGGTCGACGTGCACTTCTCGGTCGGCAATCGCGATGCGCTGTTGCGGCTTTTGCAGGACAACGCGATCGACCTCGCGATCATGGGCCGCCCGCCGCCGGAACTCGACACGACGGCCGAGCCGCTCGCGAGCCATCCCCAGGTGGTGATCGCGCCGCTCGATCATCCGCTGTGCGGCGCACGCCGCTTCGATCTGCAGGAGCTGCGCGGCGATACGTTCCTGTTGCGCGAACCGGGCTCGGGTACGCGCATGGCCGCCGAGACGATGTTCCGGCAGCATCTGTTCACGCCCGCGAAGATCATCACGCTCGGCAGCAACGAAACGATCAAGCAGGCGGTGATGGCGGGCATGGGCGTGAGTCTGATCTCGCTGCATACGCTGCTGCTGGAGCTGCGCACCGGCGAGATCGCGCTGCTCGACGTGAACGGCACGCCGATCGAGCGCACGTGGCAGGTCGTGCATCTTCGTTCGAAGCAGCTTTCGCCGACCAGCATGATGTTTCGCCAGTTTCTGCTCGAGCATGCGGCGGCTCACCTCGAACATGAGTACGCGGAATTCGCGAGACCGTTCGCGAAGCCGCCGGCCGGCGCGCAGCGATGACGGACGTGAGCCGCGCGAGGCACTGCCCCGGGTCGCGGCCGATGGCACAGTGTGTCCCCGGATATCGTGACAGGCTGACAACTATCAGCAGGCGGCCAACCGAGCACCGCGCGTTCGCGCGACCGGCACGAACCCTGCTTGAGCGGATGCCGACAAGTACACCAACCACAAGGCGGAGATCGCAGCGATGAGTTCTGGCGAACAGCTTCAGGACTGGCGTGCTCACGCACAGCAGATCGAAAACGAAGTCGCCAGGGTCGTTATCGGCCAGCAGCAGACCCTGAGGCTCATCAACGTCGCGCTGTTCGCCCGGGGCCACGTGTTGCTCGAAGGCGGCGTCGGTGTCGGCAAGACCACCGTGTTGCGGGCGTTTGCGCGCGTGGTCGGCGGAGAGTTCGAGCGTGTCGAAGGCACCATCGATCTGATGCCGGGCGACCTCATCTATCACACCTATGTCGATGCCGACGGCAAGCCGCGTATCGAACCCGGCCCGCTGCTGCGCCACGGCGAGCAATTGACCACATTCTTCTTCAACGAGATCAATCGCGCGCGTCCGCAGGTGCAGTCGCTGTTGCTGCGCGCGATGGCCGAGCGCTCGGTCATGGCCTTCGGCCGCGAGTACCGTTTCCCGCACATGACCGTGTTCGCCGACCGCAACAAGGTCGAGAAAGAAGAGACCTTCGAGCTGGCCTCGGCGGCGCGCGACCGCTTCCTGTTCGAGCTGAACATGCCCACGCCCGCCGACCCGGACGCGCGGCGCGCGCTCGTCTTCGACACGGCGTTCCATGACGTCGACCGGCTGCTCGCGCAACTGACGCCGGCCATCGTGCCGTGGCAACAGTTGAACGCCATCGGCGCGGCGATCCAGCAGGGCGTGCAGGCGAGCGCAACGATCGAGCGCTATGTGCTCGACATCTGGCAGGCCACGGAAACGCCGCTGCGTTTCGGCATCACGCTCGACGGCGTCGACATGCAGCAACTGATTCTCGCGGGCGCGAGCCCGCGCGGCATGAGCGCGCTGTTGCGGGCGGCGCGCGTGGTCGCCTGGCTCGCAGGGCGCGAACATCTGATTCCTGAAGACATCCACGAAGTGCTGATGCCCGCGCTCGGTCATCGCGTGTTCTTCACGCCGATCTATGAATTGCGCCGCCAGGAACTGGCCGAGGCGCTGATCGCGCAGATCATGGCGAAGCTTGCCGTGCCCCGATGAACGCTCGCTGAACACTTGCGCGCCCTGAACCCTGTCGAACCATGAAATGAACGGCACAGCAGAATTCCACTACCGTTTGCCGGTGCGCGCGGGCGGCGCGCGGCCCGGTTCGCATCCGGGGGCGAGCTTCGGCTCCGGCCAGCAATTCGCGATGCACGGGCGCCTGTTCGACTATCCCGATCCGCGCCGCCTCGATCTGCGCGCGAGCCTGCGCGCGGCGCGCTCGGAGTGGCTCGTGCGGGTTCATCTGCAGCGTGTGGCGGTGCAGGTGGTGGTGATCGTCGACGTGTCGGCGTCGATGCAGTTCGGCACGCGCCAGACCAAGCTGCAGGTCGCCGCCGATTTTGTCGAAGCGCTCGGCTACAGCGCGTTTCGGGTCGGCGATCGGCTCGGCATGCTGGCCTTCGACGCAAGCGAGCGCGACGATCTCTTCATGCCAGCGCGCAATGGCCGCGGCACGGGCAATCTGCTCGCGGCGATGTTGCGCGGGTGTGCGAGCCACGAAGCCGGACGCGGCGCGATCGAAGGACTGCGGCGCTGCGCGGCGCGCCTCGCCGGCCGTCAGGCGCTCGTGTTCGTTGTGTCCGACTTCCATTGGCCGCTCACGCAGATGCCGCCCGTGCTCGACATGCTCGTTCATGCGTGCGTGGTGCCGATGGTCGTGTGGGA
The DNA here is from genome assembly GCF_900177725.1 of Paraburkholderia susongensis. Lineage (GTDB taxonomy): Bacteria > Pseudomonadota > Gammaproteobacteria > Burkholderiales > Burkholderiaceae > Paraburkholderia > Paraburkholderia susongensis. The sequence goes on from NZ_FXAT01000014.1 coordinate 91,090, forward strand.
CGAGGCGGAGATTTCGCCGCCGCGCCACGCGCCGCTCTTGGCCGTCAACGATGCCGAGTCGGGCGAGGAGCGCCGCGTGTGGCTGCGCGGCGGCATGCGCGAGCGCTGGCGCGAGGGTGTCGCGCGCCGTCGTGAGGAGCTGGCTGACGTGTTCGGCGCGCGCGGCATCCGGCCGTTTTATGTCGAAGGCGCGTTCGATCCGGAGGCGATGTCGCGATATTTTCTGGAGATGACGGCATGAGAGCGTGCGGGCTCCGGCGCGGCCTCACGCATGCCGTGGCGAGGCATGCGCTGATCGCGTCGCCGCTGAGCGCACTGTGTGCCGTGTGCGCCGCTTGTGCCATTTGCGCCGTCTACCCAGCCAGCAGCCACGCCGCCGCCACCGTGACCGCGATCGTTCAGGAGCCGCGCGCATTCGGTTACGTGCTCGGCGACGTGCTGACGCAGCGCGTACTGCTCCAGGCCAACGGTCAGGACGTCGGCGCGGTTGCGGCGCCTTCGGTCGGCCGCACCGGCGTCTGGCTCGAACGCCGGCCCGTGTCGCTCGAAACCGACGCGGACGGCCGCACGTGGATGGTGATCGCGTATCAGGTCGTCAACGCGCCGCAGACGCTCACGCAGATTGCGTTGCCTGCGTTGACGCTGACGTCGGCCACCGGCACGCAATTGCAGGTGGCCGAATGGCCCGCGAGCATCGGCCCGCTGACCCCGCCGACCCCGTTCGCAGCAGGCGATCTGCTGCCGTTGCGGCCCGATCGCGAGGCGCCGTTGCTGGCGACGGCCGGGTTGCGCCGCCAGATCGCGTGGGCACTCGGTCTATTGCTCGCCACGCTGCTCGCGTGGGCGCTCTGGTGGGGATGGCGCAATCGGCGCGAGTCGGCGCGGCTGCCGTTCGCGCGCGCATGGCGGCGGATGCAACGGCTTCAGGATGCGCAAGCCGCGTCGAGCGACGCGTGGTTCTGTCTGCATCAGGCGCTCGACGAAACGGCTGGTCAGGTCGTGCACGCGGGTTCGCTGTCCGGACTGTTCGCGCGCGCGCCGTATCTGCAACCGCTGCACGCGCAACTCGAACACTTCTATCAGGTGTCGTCCGAGCGCTTTTTCAAGCCCGCGCCGCACGCCGCCGAGTTTCCGCTACAGGCGTTATGCCGCGCGCTGTATCGGGCCGAACGGCGCCATCAGCGATGACCATGGCTCTCGATCTCGCCTTTCCCTGGCTGCTGGTCTTGCTGCCGCTCGCCGTGCTGCCCTTGCTGCCGCGGCGCAGCGACACGCTGGTGTTTCCGAGCGTCGCCTGGCTGCCGGTCGATCGCGTCGGACGCTGGGCCGGCTGGCTCGCGCGCGGCAGCGGCGTGCTGGCGATCGCGGCGATCGTCGTCGGGCTCGCCGGGCCGGGGCGCTCGCAACTGCAGGTGGTGCGCACCGGCAGCGGCGCGCAGATCCTGATCCTGATGGACCGCAGCCAGAGCATGGACGAGCCGATGGGCAGCAAGGGCGTCGAGTCGCCGCGCGGCGAGTCGAAGAACAAGGTGGCGCGCGCCTCGTTGACGAGCTTCGTCGCGCAACGGCCCAACGACCGGCTCGCGTTCATGATGTTCGGCTCCAGCCCTGTGCTGGCGATGCCGTTCACGTACGACCATCGCGTGATCGAGGCGGCGGTCGCCGCCACGGCGATCGGCCGCGGCATGCCGGACACGCAGCTCGACCGCGGCATGCTGGCCGCGATCGGCCAGTTCGAGGGCCGGCCTTCGTCGGGACGCCGCGCGATCGTGCTCGTCTCCGATGGCGGAGCGCGGCTCGACGAGACGGTGCGGCGGCGCATTCAGGCGGGTCTGCAGCGCAACCGGATCGCGCTTTACTTCATCTACCTGCGCAGCAGCGTTTATAGCCCCGATCTGAACGCCACGCTGCCCGCAGGCGAAGTGTCGGCCGAAGCGGAGCTGCATCGCTATTTTCTGACGCTCAGGACGCCTTACCGGCTGTTTCAGGCGGAAGACGCGAAGGCGATGATGGCGGCCATCGCCGAGATCAACCGGCAGCAGAACGCGTCGACGACGTTCATCGAGCATTTGCCGAGGCAGGACCTGAGTCCGTACTGCTTCGCCGTTGCGTTGTTCTGCGCGGCAGTGCTGATGGCGCTGCGCATGTTTCAGGTCCGGAGTTGGGCATGAGGCGCGCACTGATTCACGCCGCGTTCGGCACGGTCGCGATCTGCTGCGCCGCCTGGGCCGTGTCGGGCTGGGTGCGGCTTCAGCACGCCGGGCAGGTCAATCAGGCGATCGCGGCAGCGGCGAATGGAACCAACGCGAGCAACGCAGCCAACGCAAAGACCACCGGCACGCACGAGGACCGTACCGGCGACGACCCGCCGCAGGTTCAACTGGCACGCGCAACGGCGCTCTCGAAAGCGGGCGCCTACGACGAGGCAGCGCGGCTCTACAACGGCCTGATCCACGAGGGCCAACTCGACGAGTTTGGCCGCACGGCGCTGTTCGACCTCGGCAACATGTACTTGCGCGAAGGCAGTGGAGAGGGTGGCGCGCACGCGGCCCGCTCGCTCGCGATGATCGGCGAGGCGAAGGCGCGCTACCGGATACTGCTGCGCGCGGCCCCCGACGATTGGGATGCGCGCTACAACCTCGAGCGCGCGCTCTGGCTTGCGCCTGAAACACCGTCCGCGCTCGATACGCCCGATGTGAAAGAGCAGCACAACATCAAACTGCGAGACCCGCAGAGCCAGGACTTACCATGAGCGGCGCGACCGGCGAGCGCGGCTTCGCGAGACTGCGCCATGCGTTGACGCCGCTCGCACTCGTCGCGTTGATCGCGGCGGTCGCGATGCCGGACGTGACGCTGCCACGCAATACGTTCAGCTACATCGTGACGTTCGACATCACGCAAAGCATGGATGTCGAGGACGTCAGCCTGAACGGCGAACCGGTAAGCCGTCTGAAGTTCGCGCAGGCCGCGATGCGCGACGCGCTCGGCCGCCTGCCTTGCGGCTCGAAGGTGGGCTGGAGCGTGTTCACAGGGCAGCGGACCTTGCTGCTGCTGCCGCCCGTCGAGGTGTGCGCGAACTACGACGCACTGCTCGTGTCGCTCGACGGCATCGACGGGCGCATGCGCTGGACCAACTGGAGCCGTATTGCCGAAGGCGGCGTTTATTCGGCCGTGCGCGTGGCGCGGGACGTCGGCGAGAACTCGGCCATCGTATTTGTCACCGATGGGCAGGAGGCGCCGCCCGTGTCGCCGTCGCGCGCGTTGATGCCGGACATCAATGCCGCGCGAATCCGGGGCTGGCTGATCGGCGTGGGCGGCGATCAGCCAGCGGCCATTCCGAAGAGCGACGCCGATGGCAACCGGATCGGCTACTGGCAGGCCGACGACGTGATCCAGGTGCCTGCTACACCAGGCTCCGCCGTGCAGGCGGAAACGCACGAGGAGCTGTCCGAGTTGCGCGGCCAGTATCTGGCGTTCGTCGCCGGGCAGACAGGTCTCGACTATCGCCGCCTCTGGAGCGTGACTTCATTGGGCGAGGCGATGCGCGAGCCACGCTTCGCCCATCGCGAACCGGTGCCGACCGATTTGCGCTGGGTGCCCGCGCTCTTCGCGTTGCTGCTGCTCGTCGCGCGGTTCGTGCCCGATGTCTTCCGGGAGAGGCTGCGCGTTACCCGCAAACGCGTCCGCGCCGCGCTCTGGCGGCTCGCGCACCGCATATCACGTTCACCGCTTAGCTCCTGACGATTTCTTGGTTCGCCATCGTGACGCGCGTTGCTACAGTCGCGCCTCGCGGTCGTGCACGGCGTCTGCACGGCCCCGTCACGCAAACATCCAATAGAAAGGCCCAACCATGAAGATCAAATACCTTGGCGCAGCAGTCATGGGGTTGCTGCTCGCGCTTTCCGGCGTGGCTCACGCCGATCGTCTCGACGACATCAGAAAGGCGGGCGTCCTGCGCGTCGCGACCTTCGACAGCAACGCGCCATTCGGCTTCGTCGATCCGAAGAGCAACCAGATCGTCGGGCTCGATGTCGACTATGCGCGCGCCGTTGCCGACAAGCTCGGCGTGAAGCTCGAAATCCAGCCGACGAACCCAGCGAACCGCATTGCGTTTCTGAAGTCCGGCAAAGTCGATCTCGTGTTCGCGAACTTCACGATCACCGACGAGCGCAGGAAGGAAGTCGATTTCAGCACGCCGTATTTCGCTTCGGGCACACAGTTCATCGCGAAGAAGGGCGTGCTGAAGACGCCGCAGCAACTGAACAGTCTGCGTGTGGGCGCCGACAAGGGCACCACGAACGAGCAGCAGGTGCGCGCGCAATTCCCGGGCGCCACCATCGTCGCGTATGACGACACGCCGTTCGCGTTCGCCGCGCTGCGCGCCGGCAACGTGCAGGCGATCACGCAGGACGGCCCGAAGCTCGTCGCGCTGCTCGCGAACGTGCCCGACAAGGCGAACTACGAGATCTCGCCGTTCACGATCTCGAACGACTATGAAGGCGTCGGTGTGCCGAAAGGCGAAACGCGTCTTTTGAGTGTCGTCGACGATACGCTCAAGGGACTCGAAGCGGACGGCAGCGCGGCGAAGATCTACGACCACTGGTTCGGGCCGGACAGCCGCGCGCCGCTGCCGCGTCTGTTCAGAATCGGTGATCCGCAGAAGAGCTGATCGATTGCTTTGCCGCCGGCCTGCCCTGTGAAAACACGGCGGGCCGGTTTTCTTCGAAGTTTTCTTCGAGCAACGAAGGCGTTGGATGAGAAGGACAGAATGGACGGCTGGCTGGAACCGAAGTACCTCGCATGGATCGCGCACGGCTTTCTGTTGACGCTGGTTTTATCGGCCTGCGCGGGCCTTGCGGCGACGCTGCTCGGCTTCGTGCTGGCGCTGGCGCGCGATGCGCGCAACGCGGTAATCGCGCGTGTTGCGGCACTCTATGTATTGGCGTTTCGCAATTCGCCATTGCTCGTGCAACTGCTGTTCTGGTATTTCGGCGCGGCGACGCTGTTGCCGCAGCACGTGATGGAATGGCTCAATGCCTCTCACACGTTTTCGCTGCGGGGCTGGACACTCGCATGGCCGCCGTTCGAATTCGTCGCGGGCTGGGTGGGGCTCACGTGCTATACGACCGCGTTCATCGGCGAGGAATTTCGCGCGGGCATGCGCGGCGTGAAGGACACGCAGCATCAGGCCGCCGCCGCGCTCGGGCTGGCGCCGCTCGCCGCATTCCGCTACGTGATCCTGCCGCAGGCGATTCGCATCGCTACGCCGCCGCTTGCGGGGCAGTACATGAACCTCGTCAAGAACTCCTCACTGACCATGACGATCGGTCTCGCGGAACTGTCGTACGTGTCGCGTCAGATCGACACCGAGACCTTCAAGACCTTCCAGGCGTTCGGCGCGGCGACGGTGCTCTATATCGCGATCATCGCGTCGCTCGAAGCGGCGTTGCTGGTCTGGAAACGTCATGGCGCGCGAGCGTGGCAAGGAGGGCACTCATGAGCACACTCATGAACACATTCACGAGCGCGCTCGAATGGCTGCCCACATTGCGTTATCTGCTGCTCGGCACGTTTCCGCAGGGACCGCTCGGCGGTGTGGCGTTGACGGTGGTGATGTCCATCGCATCGGCGCTGCTGTCGGCCGCGATCGGCCTCGCGGGCGGGATCGCGTTGTCGATGACGCGCGGCGCGGCGCATCTCCTGCTCACCGCGATAGTCGGCTTCTTCCGAGCGATTCCCGTACTGATGCTGATTTTCTGGACCTTCTTCCTGATGCCGATGCTGTTGCATATCGACGTGCCAGGCCTCGCGACCGTGATCTGCGCGCTTGCGCTAATTGGCGGCGCGTATCTGTCCCATTCGGTGCAGGCGGGCATTGCGGCCGTCGGCGCGGGGCAGGCTCAGGCGGCGCTGTCGCTCGGGATGACGCGCTGGCAAGCCTTGCGCCATGTGCAACTGCCGCAGGCGATACGGATCATGATGCCGTCGTTCATCAATCAATGGGTGACGCTGGTAAAGGACACCTCGCTTGCCTATATCGTCGGTGTGCCCGAGTTTACGTTTCTCGCGAATCAGGTCAATAATCGCCTGATGGTGTATCCGGTGCAGATTTTCCTTTTCGTCGGGGTCGTCTATCTGCTGCTTTGTTCGATACTGCAGTACGGTGCGACGCGGCTGCTGAAACGGCGGTCTCAAGTTGAGGCGCCCGCGCAAACCAGCTTGTCATTTCTCCGAACGACGCAATGAACCCGATCGTCACGCCGAGCAACCCGCCGGGCAGTCCTATCCGCAGCGAAATAGATCTGGATGCCTCGGGCAAGCATGCCGGCTATCTGCGCTTGCCGCATTCGGTGCATCGCTCGGCCTACGGTTGGCTGCCTATCCCGATCGCTTCGATACGCAACGGCACGGGTCCGGTCGTGCTCATCATGGCCGGCAATCACGGCGACGAATATGAAGGGCAGATTCTCGTCTCGGCATTGATCCGCGAAATCGAGGCAGCGCATATTACCGGCCAGCTGATTCTATTGCCCACCGCGAACGCTCCAGCGGCGGAGGCGGGCTTGCGCACCTCGCCGATCGACGGCGGCAATCTCAACCGCGCCTTTCCAGGCGATCCGCAAGGTTCTCCCACCCAGGTCATCGCGCATTACATCGAGCATGTGCTGCTCGCGCGCGCGGACTATCTCGTGGATCTTCATTCCGGTGGGAGCTCGCTGCTTTATCGCGGCAACAACATGCTCGCGATCGATCCGCGCGACGACGAAGAGAAGCAACGGCTCACGGCGGCCTTGCGCGCGTTCGGATTGCCGAACGCGTACCTGCATGCGGAAAACCCCGTGCATGCGGCGACGGCGGCGCGCCGGCAACGCGCGTTGTCGATCACGACGGAGCTGGGCGGCGGCGGAACCGTCGATGCGGCGCTGCTGCGCGAAGCCCGCCAGGGCCTGTTGCATTTCCTCGGCGCTATCGGCGTATTGAGCGGTCCGCTCGTGCCCGCCGCGCCGCCAGCCACGACGCGCTTTCTGCGCGTCGCGGGTGCGCGTCACTATGTTTATGCCTATGACAACGGGCTCTACGAACCGCTTGTCGAACTCGGCGAACGGGTCGTCGCGGGACAACCCGCGGCGCGCATCCATTTTCCCGACACGCCGCTCAAGGAGCCCGTGACCTGTCATTTCCAGAGCGACGGCGAAGTGGTCTGCAAGCGGGTGCCCGCGCTCGTGAAGCGGGGCGATTGTCTCTTTCACCTCGCCGAAGAAGTGCGAACCTGAGGTTGACCGGCGGCACTTTCCGCGTATCCGCCCGGGCATGCATCACGCCGTGATATTGGCGGCTGCGTGCGCGATTGCAGCGCGTCTTGCGACGATCGCAGACCATCTCCAGGCGAGATAACGATAGCGAAATTGCTTGGTTAGCGGCAACGCGGCTGGGCGCTATCGTATGAGCTCCTGACTATCCGCCGACCTTGTGGTCGATCGTTCATGAGCACTCTCGTCGTTGACACCACGCCACTCGATCCGCGCGCACAGCCCTTGCTCGACGCGCTGCTGCATGAATACGCAACACGCTACGAAGACTATCGCAAGGACGGCGGCGCGGCCGCGGCGCAGGAGATGGCGCGTTATCCCGCCGAGCTGTTTGCCCCGCCGCAAGGCGCGTTCATTCTGCTGATCCGCGACGGCGAGACCGTCGGCGGCGGCGCCTTCAAGCGATACGACGCACGCACGGCCGAACTCAAACGCATCTGGACACGCGACGATCTGCGCCGCCAGGGACTCGCGAAACAGATCGTGCAGGAACTGGAATTGCGCGCGCTCGGCCAGGGCTATACGCGCATCTATCTGACCACCGGCTTCAAGCAGCCGGAAGCATGGGCGCTCTACGAGCGCACCGGCTACGCGACGCTGTTCGATACCGCGTTGCCACCCGAGGTGCATGTACACCTGCGCTTCGGCAAAGATCTGCTCGATCCGCACAGGACCGGCACGCTCGAAGACCTGCGGGCGAAAGACGCCGATCTCGCGATCCGCTGATCGCTACTCATCTCCTCACATTACAACGGACAAGTCATGAAACCAGGTTTGCAATTGTCGTCGCTCGTATTGGCTGCCATGACGGGCGTGCTGCTGTATGTCAGCGGCAACGCGCTCGGCGCGACGGGTTTCGATCTGAGTCCCGAGCAGCACGGGCGTGCTCGCGCCGAGCAGGATGCGGCTGCAACGAAGGCGGTGCCCGCGAACTTTCCGTTCGTGGCGAAGGATGCGCTAACCATCGGCATCGTGCCCGCGCATCCGCCCATCAGCACCTACGCGACCGATGCGAAGACCGTGGTCGGCTTCGATCCCGATCTCGCGCAACTCGTCGCGGACAGTCTTGGCCGCAAGCTCAACGTCGTGATACTCGCGTGGCCGGACTGGCCGCTCGCACTGGCTTCCGGCAAGGTCGACGCGGTGATTTCCAACGTGACCGTGACGGAGGAGCGCAAGGAAAAATTCGATTTCTCGACCTATCGGCGCGATCAGCTCGGCTTTTTCGTGAGGACCGACAGCCCGATCAAATCGATCAGGGAACCGAAGGATGTTGCGGGGCTGCGCGTGATTACCGACGCGGGCACGAATCAGGAAAAGATCCTGCTCGAATGGGACAGGCAGAACGTCGCGCATGGACTGAAGCCGATCGAGGTGCAGTACTACGACGACGATGCGGTCAAATTCGTCGCGCTGCAATCGGGACGCGCCGACGCGATCTTCAGCGTCAATGCCGCGCTGCTCTACGACGCGGCTACCCGGGGCAAGACGCGCCAGGTGGGCACCGTGAGCGGCGGCTGGCCGCGCACCGCCGAGCTCGCGGTAACGACACGCAAGGGCAGCGGACTCGCCAATCCGCTGACCATCGCGCTGAACGATCTGATCGCCAAAGGCCAGTATCGCGCGGTGCTCGAGCGCTGGAATCTCGGCTCCGAAGCGATCGAGAAGGCCGCGACCAATCCGCCGGGATTGCCGAAATCCTGAGTCAGGCAGCGCTTCCCGTCTTTCCATCGCCCACCTCAAAACCCATGACTTTTTCGCTTTCGTTGCTGGACAAAAGCCCGATCGCGCCCGGCGCGAGCGCGGCCGAGGCGCTGCGCTTCACGGTGTCGCTCGCGAAGCGCGCCGAAGCGCTCGGCTTCAAACGCTTCTGGATCGCGGAGCATCACGGCTCGCCGGGCCTCGCGAGTTCCGCGCCCGAGATCGTCGTTTCTCATGTGCTCGCGCATACCTCGCGCATTCGCGTTGGCTCGGGCGGCGTGATGCTGCAGCACTACAGCCCGTTCAAGGTGGCCGAGTCGTTCAAGGTGCTCGCGGCGCTCGCGCCCGGACGTGTCGATCTCGGTATCGGCAAAGCGCCCGGCGGTCTGCCGCAGACGACGAGAGCGCTGCAATGGCTGCATGACAAGGGCAACCGGCCCGGCTTCGAGACGCAACTCGCGCAGCTCGACGCGTTTCTCGATGAAGGCGTCGAGCCGGACCATCCTCTCGCGGGCGCAATTGCGATGCCGAATCCGCCCGTGCCGGCCCAGCGCATTCTGCTCGGCGGCAGTCCGGACAGCGCGGCGCTCGCGGCGCGGCATGGCTGGCAATTCTGTTACGCCGGGCACTTCAATGGCGACGAGGCGAATATCGAGCGCACGGTGCAGACCTACCGCGATGCCAGCGGACGCGCGCCATTGCTCGCGCTCTACGCGGTGGCCGCGGCGACGCGCGATGAAGCCGAGCGGCTGACCGGGCCGTTGCGTATCTTCAGACTGGAGCTGGCCACAGGCCAGAGCGTGAATCTCGCGACAGCCGAGGCCGCCGAGGACTATGCACGGCAAGCGGGCGCGAGCGGCTATCGCATCGAGGAACGGCATCCGCATGTCGTCAAGGGCACCGCCGAGGACGTGCGCGAGCAGCTCGACGAGTTGAGCCGGCGCTATGGCATCGAGGAATTCGTCATCGATTCGCCGCTGCAAAACTATCCGGCGCGCCTGCGCTCGGTCGAGCTGCTGGGCAGCACGATCGAGCCCGCCTATGCGTGAGCGCCCCTTTATGAACCCCACCCATTCGCGGACGACCCCATGAGTACTCGCAACCTCAGTTTCGGCATCATGCTGCAAGGCGCCGGCAGCCATATGAATTCGTGGAAGCATTCGAGCGGTCCCGCCGATGCCAGCGTGAACCTCGGCTTTTTCGTCGAGACGGTGCGCAAGGCGGAGGCGCACGGCATTGCGTTCGCGTTCGTCGCGGACGGCCTGTATATCAACGAGAAATCGATTCCGCACTTTCTCAATCGCTTCGAACCGATCTCGATTCTGTCGGCGCTCGCCGCGGTGACCTCGAAGATCGGCCTGGCAGGAACGGTTTCGACCTCGTATAGCGATCCGTTTACGGTCGCACGTCAGTTCGCGTCTCTCGATCTGATCAGCGGCGGGCGAGCCGGCTGGAACGTCGTCACGACGCCGCTCGAAGGGACCGCGAAAAACTACGGCGGCTCGCATCCCGAGCATGCATTGCGCTATGAAATCGCCGACGAATATCTGAGCGTCGCGCAGGGACTCTGGGATAGCTGGGACGACGATGCGTTCGTGCGCGACCGCGAACGCGGCGTGTTCTTCGACCGGAAGAAGCTGCATACGCTCGATCACGAAGGCCGCTTCTTCCAGGTGGCGGGGCCGCTCAATATTCAGCGCTCCGCGCAGGGGCAGCCGGTGATTTTCCAGGCGGGGTCGTCGGATGCGGGCATTGCGCTCGCGGGCAAATATGCCGACGCGGTGTTCACGCATTCGGTTTCGCTCGAAGAAACGCGGACGTTCGCGCAGCGCGTGAAAGACAGCGCGGTCGAGCACGGCAGAAACCGCGACGACGTGAAGATCTTTCCCGGCATCAGCCCGATCGTGGGCGCGACGCCGGAAGAGGCGGAAGCGAAATACCGCGCGATTCGCGAACTGCTGACGATCGACGAGGCGCTTGCCTATCTGGGCCGCTATTTCGATCATCACGACTTTACGCAGTATCCGCTCGACGAAGCGTTTCCCGAGCTGGGCGAGATCGGCCGTAACAGCTTTCGCTCTACCACCGACCGCATCAAGGCCGACGCGCGCAAAAAAGGCTCGACGCTGCGCGAGGTCGCGCTGGAAGTGGCGACGCCGCGCACGCATTTCCTCGGCACGCCCGCGCAGATTGCGGACGAACTGATTCGCTGGCTCGACGCGGGCGCCGCCGACGGTTTCATCCTCGGCTTCGCGGTGCAGGCGCAAGGTCTCGACGATTTCACCCAGCACGTGATTCCCGAACTCGAACGGCGAGGACGCTACCAGCGCACGCTCACGGGCGCGACGCTGCGCGATCATCTCGGCCTGCCGCGCAAGCAAAGCCGTTATGCGGCGGCAGAGGCTGCCCGTGTGGCCGAAGCGGCCTGAGCGCGTGGAGTAGACGACGATGAACGACACCGCCGAACTCGCCAATCCGCCGCTCGCTCCCGCGCACGCCGACCTGCCGCGCGAGCGCGCCCAATATCGCATCGTGCCGGCGAAGAATCGCGCGCGCCTCGCGGGCTCCGTCGCTGCCGCGCTCCTGGTCGCCCTCGTGCTCGAGTCGGTCCTGGGTAATCCGCGCTGGGGCTGGAACGTCTTTGCCGAGTGGTTTCTGTCCGAGCCCGTTCTATCGGGGCTGGGCCGCACGCTGCTGCTGACCGCGCTGGGCGCGGTAATCGGCTTCGCGCTCGGCATCCCGATTGCGCTCGCCAGGGTCTCGCGCTCACCGCTGCTCGCGGGCAGTGCGTGGGCGTTCGTCTGGCTGTTTCGCTCGATTCCGCTGATCGTTCTGCTGCTGATCCTGAACAACCTCGGCTATCTGTACGAGACCGTGCGCTTAGGCGTGCCGTTCACGAACATCGCCTTCTTCGAGGTGCCGACGACCGAACTCATCAGCCCGTTCTTTGCGGCGGTGCTCGGCTTGACACTCAATCACGCGGCGTTTTCGGCCGAAGTCATTCGCGGCGGCATTCAGTCGGTCGACCACGGTCAGCTGGAAGCCGCCGCCGCGCTCGGCTTGCCGCGCGAGCGGCAGGCATGGCGCATCGTGCTGCCGCAGGCAATGCGCGCGATCGTGCCCACCGCGTTCAACGACCTCATCGCGCTCGCGAAGGGCTCGTCGATGGTCTATGTGCTCGCGATGCCTGAACTGTTCTACACGGTGCAGATCATCTACCGGCGCAACCTCGAGGTGATTCCGCTGCTGATGGTGGCGACGGTCTGGTATCTGATCATCCTGACCGTGCTGTCGGCGATCCAGGTGTATGTGGAGCGGCATTTTTCGCGTGGCCTCAAACGTGCCGCGGCGCCGTCCGGTTTCGCTGCGATTTCCGGCGATGCTTTCGGCGCGTTGCTGAGAAGCGTGGGCATTCAGCGCAGCGGCAAGGAAGCGCAAACCGGCGCGCAAGCGAACACGAAAACGGACACGCAAGCGGACACACAAGCGGACACACAAGCGGACACGCAAACTGATACGCAAACGCCGCACGCAGCAAGCCGCACGGCCAATGCCAAAAACTCGCCGCCCGTCACCGCGAACGTACCAGGCCGCTGGGCCGATCAGCGCGATGGCGCGCGGATCATGATCCAGCAGGTATCGAAGAGCTTCGGCACGCTCAAGGTGCTCGACAACGTTTCGCTCACGATGCGCCCCGGCAGCGTCACGGTGATTCTCGGGCAGTCGGGCTCGGGCAAATCGACCCTGCTGCGCACGATCAATCATCTCGAACGCGTCGACGGCGGCTTCGTCGATATCGACGGCGAATTGATCGGTTATCGCCGCGAGGGCGACACGCTTTACGAACTCAAGGAGAAAGAGATTCTGCGCCGCCGCGTCGAGGTCGGCATGGTGTTTCAGAACTTCAACCTGTTTCCGCATCTGACGGTGCTCGAAAACATCGTCGAGGCGCCGATCGCATTGGGGCGTCTGTCGCGCGCGGAAGCGGAGAGTCTCGCGCACAGCCTGCTCGCGCGCGTCGGCCTCGAAGCGAAAGCGCATGCGTGGCCGCGTCAGTTGTCGGGCGGCCAGCAGCAGCGCGTTGCGATTGCGCGCGCACTCGCGTTGAAGCCGAAGGTGCTGCTGTTCGACGAACCGACCTCGGCGCTCGACCCCGAACTCGTCAACGAAGTGCTCGACGTCATCAAGGCGCTGGCGCGCTCGGGCACGACGATGGTCGTCGTCACGCACGAAATCGGTTTTGCGCGCGAGGTGGCGGATACGATCGTGTTCATGGATAGCGGACGTGTGATCGAGTCGGGGCCGCCTTCGCAGGTATTGAACGAACCACGGCACGCCCGCACGCGCGAATTTCTCTCGCGTGTCCTGTGATTTCATCCCGACGATTGCAGATGACCAATAGACGTCAATTCATCCTCACCGGCACGGCGCTCGGCGCGCTCCTGTTTCGCAACGCGCTCGACATCGCCCACGCGGCGCAGGCGCCGCACGGCACGGTCGATCTGAGTCCCGAGCAGTCCGGCAGGATTCGTGTGCAAAAGAATCCTGCCGCGCTTGCCGCGATCGGCAACCACTACCGGTTCGCCAGGGACGGCTACTTCACGGTGGCGATTTCGCCGCACCTGCCGCCGACCGCGACCTACGCGACCGATGCGCGAACCGTGGTCGGCTCCGATGCCGATTACGCACAACTCGTTGCCGATTCGCTCGGGCTGAAGCTGAATATCGTGCCGATCGTGTGGGCCGACTGGCCGCTCGGCCTGAGCTCGGGCAAGTACGACGCCGTGATCTCGAACGTCGGCGTGACCGAACAGCGCAAGGAGAAGTTCGATTTCACGACGTACCGGCAAGGACTGCACGGTTTCTATGTGAGGACCGCGAGCCCGATCAGAAAGATCGCGCAGCCGCAGGATATCGCCGGTCTCAGGCTCATCACGACCTCGGGCACGAACCAGGAGCGGATCATTCTCGAATGGGACCGGCAGAACGTCGCGAAGGGTCTCAAGCCCGTCCAGTTCCAGTATTTCGACGATGACGCCGCGAGCCGCGTCGCGTTGCTGTCGGGGCGCGCCGATGTCGAATTCAATCCGAACGCGCCGCTCGCCTATGACGCGGCGACCACCGGCGCGATCCGCGAGGTGGGCTCGCTCAACGCGGGCTGGCCGGCTCGCGCGGATGTGGCGATCGCAACGCGCAAGGACAGTGGTCTCATGAACGCGCTGACGGTCGCGACCAATGGACTGATCGCGAACGGCGCCTACCTGCGCTCGCTCGCGCGCTGGAATATCCAGTCGGAAGCGTTGGCTCGTTCGGAAAGCAATCCGCCGGGATTGCCGAAGTTCTGATGCGGCGAAAACGGAGTGACGCGTGAGGGGACTACGACTCGCGGCGCGTTGGAGCGTCGGGTTTATCACTTCAGCAGATAACTGTATCGGATTTGCTTCGTTGGCATAGCGCGCATGAGCGGGTAAAGGTCGTTCGACCGACCGCGCTCATTTCGCGCCGCGCTTCGAGATTCGCGCGTTCGACGGCCCGCTCGGCACCGGCCCCTCATGCCGCCGCTCCCGCATGCCGCGCATATCCCAGATGCGTTGCCGCCGTTCCCGCCAGAGCGAGCAGTTTGTCGTCGGCCGCCGGCTCGTCGGGTACCAGATAAAGATCGGCGATATCGGTCACGGGATCGCTGAATGGCGTCGGGCAACGACGCTGCGAGACGAGAAAGTCGCTGATCGGCGCTGCATCCGCCACGTCGAGGAAGTGCCCGATACTTGCCGCCGTCGCAGCCGGGTCTTCGATGACCGTGCGATACGAGACCGTGAGCGCGCGGTCCGCCGGAATCTCGTCGAAGAACCCGATGATCTCGTTCACGTATTGTTCCCAGACGCGTATGCCGTCTTCGATCGACCCGATCCAGTGCTTGCGCACCAGTGAATTGGCGACGTGACGAGGATCGCGATGGATATGGATGAAGCGCGCCTGCGGCAGCAGTTCGCGTATCAGACGCAGACACGATCCTGAACGCGGCTGCCGCTCGATCGAACCCGTGCGTCCGGAAAGCACGGTGGGGTCGGCATAGGACGGATGCTTGTCGCCCCAGATCGGTGCTGTCATGCCCAGCTCTTCGCGATAGAACCGTTCGACCCACGGGCCAAGCGTGCGCCGGCTGAAGCGGGAAAAATGGTCGCGGCAGGACACGCTGAGCAGGTCGGGGCGATTGTTGCAGGCGTCCAGCGTATTCTTCAGCAGCGCAAAGATCCGGCATTCGTTGGTCAGTTGAATGAGCGGGTGCACGTTGAGAACAGAACAGAGAAAGGTCGTTCCTGATCTGGGTGAGCCGACGATGAAAAGTGGAGAAGACTCCATTTGTCCTCCTGACTATTCCTCGTTAGAAGCATACGCAACGCAGATGGCGCGAACCTGACGCGGCCATGACCTTTCTGATCAGGTCGTGGTCGCCGTCGCCGTCAAGCGGGCCACCGAACCCTCGCAACAGGCGTTCCATCCCGCCGTTCGCCCCGCCCGACGCCACGCAAAAATTTCCGGTTGCCTCCGGCGGCCCTGTGAACTACAAATTTAAAGTTAAGCCTCCTCTCAGAGAACAAGGAGAGTGTCGCCATGGGAATGCGCCCCGATCCCACCTTTCATGCATCGCCGAAACTCGCGATGGATGCGCCGGCGGAGCAATACGCGTACACGGCGCTGCTGAGTCCGGATTCCTCGCAGCCCGACGCGCTCGCCGTGATCGACGTGAAGCCCGGTTCGCCGACCTATAGCCAGGTGGTCCATACGGTGCCGGTGCCGAACAAGGGCGACGAATTCCATCATTTCGGCTGGAATGCGTGCTCGTCCGCGCTTTCGCCGTTGACCGGCCATGCGTTTCTCGAACGGCGCTATCTGATCGTTCCGGGCATGCGTTCTTCACGCATCTATATCGTCGACACGAAGCCGCATCCGACCCAGGCGAAGATTCACAAGATCATCGAGCCCGAGGAAATCTTCCGCAAGACCGGCTATTCGCGCCCGCACACCGTGCATTGCGGACCGGAAGGCATCTACGTGAGCACGCTCGGCGGCGCGGGAGCCGACGGCACCGAAGGGCCGGCCGGGATTTTCATCATCGACTGCCAGACGTTCGAGGTGCTCGGCCGCTGGGAGATCGAACGCGGTTCGCAGGAAAAGCATTACGACTTCTGGTGGAATCTGCCACGCGACTACATGGTGTCGAGCGAATGGGCGCTGCCGCCGCAATTCGAAAACGGCATCGTGCCGGAAGACCTGCTCGCGAACCGGTATGGGCACCGCGTGCACTTTTGGGACTTGAGCGCAAGGCGCAACGTGCAGACGCTCGATCTCGGCGCGAATCACCAGATGGCGCTCGAAGTGCGGCCCGCGCACGACCCGAGGCGCGAGTACGGCTTCATCGGCGTGGTGGTCGACACGACCAATCTCGAAGGCTCGATCTGGACGTGGTGGCGCGAAGACGGGCAATTCCGCATCGAAAAGACCGCGACAATTGCGCCCGAACCCGCGCCCGCCGACGAGCTTCCGCCGCTGCTGCAAGGCTTCGGCGCAGTGCCGCCGCTCGTGACCGACATCGATCTTTCCATCGACGACAAATTCCTCTACGTCGCTTGCTGGGGAACCGGCGAGATGCGCCAGTACGACGTGACCGAACCGCGCAAGCCGAAGCTCACGGGGTCGGTGCATATCGGTGGAATCGTGCGGCGCACGCCGCACCCGAACGGCAGGATTTTCGCGGGCGGTCCGCAGATGGTCGAGATCAGCCGCGACGGCAAGCGCGTCTATTGGACCAATTCGCTCTATTCGACATGGGACAACCAGTTCTACCCTGACGGCGTGCCCGGCGCTCAGGTGATGGCGCATGCCGACCCCAACGGCGGCCTCACGCTCGCCGACGATTACTGGGTCGCGTTTCCCGACGGCTACCGCGCGCATCAGATCCGGCTCGAAGGCGGCGACTGCTCGACTGATTCGTTCTGCTATCCGTCGGTGGGCGTTTGAGCATCGGCGTCTCGCCGCAAACCGGCCTGTGGCTGGCCGTCCTCGCGAGCGGTTTCTATCACGGGCTCAATCCCGCGATGGGCTGGCCGCTCGCCGTGTCGAACGCGTTGATGCAGCGACGCGCGCAAGCGCTGTGGAGCGCGCTCATCTATCTCGCCGCGGGGCACGTACTCGCGATACTGCTGATGATGTTGCCGTTCGCGATGCTGGCCAGCATGCTCGCGTGGCAGCACGAGATACAGATCGGCGCGAGCGTGCTCGTGATCGGCTTCGGCCTCGTTCTGCTGATACGCCGGCGTCATCCGCGCGTGCTGGCGAGGATCGCGCCGTCGCGTCTCGCGCTCTGGTCTTTCGCGGTTGCGATCGCGCACGGCGCGGGGCTGATGCTCGTGCCGATCTACCTGGGCCTGTGCCGCGCCAACGATATGGACCTCGCGCACCGGGCCGCGCAGACGCTGATCGAAGCCAGTCTGCGCATGGCGCTGTCGGTCTCGGCGGTTCACGCGGCCGCGATGATGATGGCCGGCGGACTGCTCGCCTGGCTCGTCTATCGCTACCTTGGGCTCCGCTTCGTCTCGCGTAGCTGGTTCAATCTCGACGCGGTGTGGGCGTCGAGTCTGATTCTGGTTGGCGCGTTGTCGCTGGTGTTGAATGCGGGCGCGGCGGGTATTCACGGCGTGTCCAGCATCGGCGGATGAGCTTGTACGTCGCCCAGCCGCCGCGCGCCCGATTCAATCATCCCAGCCGATCGGATGACAGATCGAATCCCATTTGCTCCCGCCCGAGTGACGTCAGATCGTCGGCCGTTGCACGCCCGATGAAATCCACTTCGAAATGGTCGGCGGGAAAATCGGGCGGGCTCTTGCCTTCGCGAAAGCTCGCCAACTGTCGCTTCAGATACGCGTCATTCTTCGCGCACGACGGCGCCGCCGCGATATACATCACATTGCTATAGCCGTTGCCGCGATGCGCGTCTTCGACCGCGTGAATCACGTCGCTATGCCAGAAGACCGTATCGCCTGCCTGCATCAGCGGAATCGACGAGAGTGCCTGAAAGAGCGGCGCATGGTATTCGGCTTTGATCGACAGTGCGCGTCCCGGCATCGCGCCGCACAGATCGTCGTCGGCCACGTCGTCTTGCAGCGCGCGCAGCAGGATGTAGACCATCGAGTTCGCAATCGGCACGAGCTGAAGCGTGCCGTCGCCGGGACCTTGCGGCGTGAGCGCGGTCCAGCCCTGAAACGTGCGGAACATCGAGCAAACCGCGGGCGACGGGATTTCCTCGACTTCGGTTCGCCAGGCAGCGTCGAATGGATCGTAGGCGCGCCAGTTGCCGGAGAACACGTGCCGATAAACCTTGCGGAAATTTGCTTCGATCCAGCGCTCGACCGAGCCGCCATCGCAATGCGCAGACAGGCCCAGCGATTCCGAGCCGGGCGGTCTGCGCCGCAGACGGTCCGCATAAACGGGCACGCGTTCGGGATCGAAATGCACGCGGCCTTCGCTCTCGGTGCGCCATAGGCGGTTCAGGAATACGCGCGCCTGCGTGAGCGCGGGCGACTGTCGCGCGAGCACCTGGGGCCTGGACCAGTACACGCCATAGATTTGCGGCCTGCTCGAAGCCAGTTGACCGAAGTACTTGTCTTCCGCGCGATTGAGCAGCTTCGCATCGAGCTCGTTGCGCTCGACATAGCCGGCGATATCGCGGTCCCACTGCTCGACGAGCGCGCGATCGAAAACTTGGCGGATCACGCACGCACCGCGCGCTTTCACGAACGCGATCTGCTCGGCGCTCACGCGATTCGCCGCGATGTCTTCGAACTGGATTTCAGGGATCACCGGTTCGCCGCGCTCCCGCCGCTCCGCGATTTGCCGCGCTTCGTGAGTCATGGCCGCTTCGACTTCGGCGAACACCTCGCGATAATTGGGCAGCATCTCGCGCAGTTCCCGTTTGGCTTGTCTGATGGCGGCCGGCAGGTCATCGATTCGTAGTGCCATGGCGTTGTCTCCGTCTGCTGATCGTGATGTCGATGAGGGAAGCGTACTGCGGCGGGAGTGAGGCGGGTGATATGATCGGGCCAATCTCTTTGCGAATCCGGTCATGAAGGCTGCCTACGAACGCGTCGATTTTGGCGCGAGCTGTTCGGTACGGGTTTACCATCGGCGCCTGCCGAGAATCCCGTTCGAATGGCACCATCACCCGGAGTACGAACTGACACTGACGATGAACAGTCAGGGCAAGCGGTTCATCGGCGATTCGGTGACCGTGTATGGCGACGACGACCTCGTGCTCGTGCCGCCCAATCTGCCGCATACGTGGGCGTCGAATCGCTCGATCGACTCATCGGCGCCGCAGGTCGCGATCGTGGTCTGGTTCGACGGTGCATGGGTGCGCCGCCTGGCCGACGTCTGTCCCGAGTACAACGGCTTGTGCAATCTGCTGCGGCGCGCGGCCTGCGGGCTCGCGTTCGAACATGGCGCGGGAGCGCGTTTGCGCGGCGAACTCGAGCGGCTGCTTTCGGCCGATCCGCGCGAACGTCTGAAGGCCGTGCTCGATGTGCTGGATTGGCTCGCACAGGCACCGGGCACGCCGCTCGCGTCGCCGAGCGCGTTCGATGCCCGGACGGGGGCACATCGTGGCGCGCATCCGGGCGCACCGTCCGGCTATCAGCCCGACCAGCTCAATCGCGTACTCGCGCTGATCGACACGCAATTCGCGCATCCGCTGCGGCTTGCGGCACTCGCCAAGGCATCGGGACTATCGGAGCGATCGCTGACGCGGCACTTCACGCAGCATCTCGGCGAGAGCGTGGGGCGCTATATCACGCGCGTGCGGGTTGGTCATGCATGCCGGCTGCTCACCGATACGGGCTTGCCGGTATCAGTGATCGCCGCGCGCTCGGGTTTTGCGAACGTGGCGAATTTCAATCGGCAGTTCAAGGCGGCGAAGGCTGTGACGCCTGCCGCGTACCGCCAGCAATTCACCGGAACGCGCCACGCGGAAGACGAAACGGCGCCGTCGCTCACGGAGCGTTCGCCGTCTTTGCGTGCAAAGCGGGCGCGGGAAAAGGCTGGAAGATAGCAAGCACTACTATCGGCATGCGGCGGTCGGCGGTCTTTTCGCGGCTTCATCACGTTGCTGTTCGAGATGACGCTCGCCGGGCGCGCGTCCCGCCGCCGCGCGTTGGTGCTTATGGCGTGCTCGCATCCGACGACCTCAGCAAGCGCACGCTCAACGCCGGATCGCGCGCGATCGACTCCTCTGAAAACGGAATCTTCATCCAGCGTTGCGCGGCATAGTCGCGCGTGGCGTCGGCGTAATGAGGTGAGGCCGGATCGTCCGATTCGGACGAGGCGAGCAGCGTGCGCGCCATCACCTGGCCCTGGTCGAACCACACGATCTGCACATACGTGTCGCCCGCCGGATTGACGTTCATCGAATAGCCGCTCGTATCGAACGGATGCGCGGCGCACGCAGCGGTGAAGTAGCCGCCCGCGTCGCAGCCGCCGAACAGGGGAATGCGCTCGTCGTTGCGCTGCACGTAGAGGGCGGCGCTGCGCGGTGCGTCGAGTGCGATGTTGGCGCGCCGCAGCGCCGCGATGGCATCGTGCAGCGCGGCGCCGAGCCTGGCGGGATCGGCGGCGATGCCCGAGGGCGTGGTCAACGGTTGCGCGGGATCGAACGGTACTGCGTAGAGTTGCGCGGGCGGGATCGTCCGCAGACGTTTCCATAATTCGTCCCACAGCGTCGCGCCGGCGGCGTTTGCGGCGGCCGTGCCGTTCCATGCGGTGAGCACCTTGCACGCTTCGCGCCGTTCGCCGGCGTTCGGATCGGCAGACATGGCCGCGAGCGCGTCGCTGCTGCAAAGACGGTCGAGCACCGGCTGCCTGAACAGCAGCGCGGACATCGAGCGGCTGTCGAGCGCCGCGCGGCCGAGCGCGTCGGCGGACACGCCTGCGGGATCGCTCTGCAATTGCGCGGCAATCGTGTGGCCGAGCCGGGTGCGCAGCGATTGCGGCGTGTCCGTCGCACCGATGATCCGCGCGTAGCCGGTCAGCGGCGCGGCCGGGTTGCTCAACCAGTAACTGTCGTTGAAATTGCCGACGTAATCGCGCCGCAGCAGCCCCGGCATCTGCGTAACCGGCAACGCGTGGCGCTGCACCGCGCCGGGTTGATCGCGCCAGTCGCAGTCGCTGCGCGAACCGTCGAGGAACGGTACCCCCGGCATCGCCTGCGCGAGCGCCTTGCCGACGGGCGGCGTGCAACGCTGCGCGAGTTCGTCGGGCACGTTCGGTATCGCGCCGATATCCGCGTACCACACGCGCGGATCGTCGCTGCCGATCGCAAGCGTATTGACCCACGGCATCGCCGCGTTCTGCTTCTGGATGCGGATGAAATCGTCGAGCGAATTCGCCTGATTCCATTCGAGGAAGTTTTCGAACACACGGAAGTTCTCGGCGTTGATATCGCGCAGCGCAAAAGCCTGCTGCGCATTCCATGCGAGCGCGGGCGACATCGTGGCGAGGTTGACGAGCGGGCCGAAGCGCGAGCGGTAGAGCGTGCGCGAGACGGTATGCAGCGAACCGTCGGCGGCGCGAACCTCGACGCCGACCTGCGTGGGCGTCATCGCCTCGCTTTTGCCGTCCACCTGATAATGCGTCGGCGCGCCCGGTACGAGTGTGAGTCTGAAGAACCCGAAGCGCCTCGCGGTGGACACCGTGTGAGTCCACGCGACATTTTCATTGAAGCCTATGACGATCAGCGGGATGCCGAGAAACGACGCGCCGCTCACGTTGAGCTTGCCGGGTATCGTCAGTTGAGCCTGGTAAAGGCGGGCGGGGCCGGTCCAGAACCAGTGAGGATTACCGAGCAGCAGCGCGCTGCCGTTGCGGGTCGCGTCCGCGCCGAAGGCGAGCGCGTTGCTGCCGATGCCGGAGTAGCCGCCGATGTGGGCGAGCGGGGCATCGGACGCAGGCTGTCGTGCAGTGCGCGCAGCCTTGTCTTCGCCTGGCAATGCGCCTTGTTGCTGCGACGGCGTTGCTGCGGCCACCGGCGGTCGCGCACTTGCAATCGCATTGACGAAGCGCGCCTCGCCGCCGGACAGATTCGCCGCGTACAGGCGCCGGTAAACGTCCGCGTTGCTGATCTTGCCGACCCACGGTTGCGCGCGGCACGCTGCGTGCGCGCGCGGAAAATCACCGTGCGCGAGATCCGAGACGTAGCGGTTATAGCCCGCGACGAAGCCGTCGATCAACGCGCGCATGTCGGCGGTCTGACTTTTTCTGTAGCGTGCGACCGCTGCATCGTCGACGATGAAGCGGAAAAAGAAATCGGCGTCGAGATTGTCGGGCTGCCCGAGCATCGTTTCGGACGCGGGGCGCGCATCCGCGCCGAAGTAGCGCGAACGTTCGCCGCGATAGGTGACGAAGCCCTCGGCCATCGTGCACAGATTGTCCTGTGCCTGCACGTAGCCGTATCCGTAGCCGAGGCTGCCCCAGTCGTCCGCTTTCACGTGCGGAATGCCGAGCGCTGTACGGCGGATCTCGGCCTGATAGGGGCCCGTGTGCGCGACGCTGTCGGCGTCGGGTGTCGCGCAGCCTTGCAGAGCGCAGACGGCGGCGGGCAGGGCGATCAGCAGGCCGGTAAGACGGCGGCGGAAGGCGGCTTTCAGGCGCATGGGCTTTTCTTTCTGGAAGGACGTGGGCGCCGGGCGGCGATCACAGGCATGGCGCAAGCGCGATCCTGACTGGCCGCGACCGGCGCCGACCGGTGAGGAAGCGAGTCAGCGACTAACCGGATAAGCGGGTAAGCGGCCACGCGAACCGGACGAAGCCCCTCGACGATACGCGCATCTTCGAGCCGGATATAGCGGTTCGTGGCGGCCGATGGCGGCGCGAGCCAGCCCGTCAGGGCACGGTCTCCTTGCCGTCATGCCCGGCATTGGCCGCGCTGAAAAGCTGCTTCAGCTTCGCGTTGACCGCGATCAGTTCCTGAACCGGCGCAGCCGCGAGTTGCTGATCGAAGAGCGTGAGAACCTGGCCGAGGAGTGCATACGCGTCGTTGTCGACGGCACAGATGCCGGTATCGAGTCCCGCCGCGCGGCAGCGCAGGATCACGCCCTCCGCGTCGCGAAACAGATCGGGCATCGCGGCGCCATAGCCGCGCTGATTGAGCAGCATCGCCATATAAACGGCCTGCGCCATGCTGCCGACGTGATATTGATTGCCGACGCCGCTGCGCAGCGCCTCGAGCGTCATGTGATAGTCGAGCGAGATTTCGCCCGCTTTTGCTGGCACGATCGGCTGCTGCATCGCCTTCGAACGCGACCGTGCCGATTTCGCATGTGCTTCGCGAGGGAGGCTCGCTTTTCTGGCCATAAGCTCACTGACGCGGCCGGCTCACGCCGGGCCAACCCGAGAAAATGTCCATGGCAGTGGAATGCGGTAGCGCCGCGCAGAGCGCGGCGCCGTTCCCGCTAACTCATATGGAGACCGCCGTTCAACGAGAAATCCGCACCCGTCGCAAAACCGGCGTTATCCGATGCGATCCACGCAACGATCGATGCGATTTCCTCCGGCGTGCCGAGGCGCTTGACCGGAATACTCTCGACGATCTTCGCGAGCACCTCAGGCTTCACCGCGCGCACCATGTCGGTGCCGATATAGCCGGGCGACACGGTGTTGACCGTCACGCCCTTGGTCGCGACTTCCTGGGCGAGCGACATCGTGAAGCCGTGAATACCGGCTTTGGCGGTGGAGTAGTTGGTTTGCCCGAACTGGCCTTTCTGGCCGTTGACCGACGAGATGTTGACAATACGCCCGAAGCCTCGCTCGACCATTCCTTCGATGACCTGCTTGGTCACGTTGAACAGACTCGTGAGATTGGTATCGATCACCGCGTTCCAGTCCTCGTGCGTCATTTTGCGGAATACGCCGTCGCGCGTAATACCCGCGTTATTGACCAGCACGTCGACTTCGCCGACCTCTTTCTTGACCTTTTCGAACGCCTTTACAGTGGATTCCCAATCCGCGACGTTACCTTCCGAGGCGATGAAGTTATAACCTAGCGCTTTTTGTTCTTCGAGCCATCGGGTCTTGCGTGCCGAGTTCGGGCCGCAGCCCGCGATGACCGTGTAATTTTCCTTGTGCAGGCGCTGGCAGATTGCGGTACCGATACCGCCCATTCCGCCGGTTACGTAGGCAATACGATTTGCCATAAGTCCTCCTTCTTTCTGGGGTGGTTTGCAGCGAGTCGATACGGAGGATGGGGTATTATTGGCACCCGCTTGCAGGCGGCACGATGGGCATTTTTACCTAGGGGTTAACTGCCAATCGGACCTTCAACCGAACGGTCGATCCGGGTTGCGACGCGGGCTGCCAATCCGGTATGCGAAATGGGTTGTAACGCGGGTTGCGAGGCGGGTTGTGAAGCGGTTTGCGAAGCGGACGCGGCAGGATCGCCGCCCGGCCTTGCCATGACTTTACGCAGATTGCGTAGTGAATGTTTCGGCTTTGCTGCTGACGCGTGAAAAGACCGATGGAGTTGCTGCACGTCACTCGTCAGACATCGCGCATTCGCTTCATCACAAAGGCACAGCAGGATGACTGATTACCTGGCAGACATCGAGCCGCTCAGGCTGAACCTGGTTGGAATATTCGGGTTGTTGATCGGCGGTCTCGCTCTTTTTCTGCTTGGTCTCGAGTTCATGACCGGCGGCTTGAAGGCGATTGCCGGATCGAGACTGCAGGCGATGCTCGGTGTGCTGACCGCGAGCCGGTTTCGCGGCGTGGCGGCCGGCGCTGTCGTGACCGCCTTGCTCAATTCGTCGACGATCACGACGGTGCTGATGGTCGGCTTCGTGTCAGCCGGATTGATGACGCTGACCCAGGCCGTGCCGATGATCATGGGCGCGAACATCGGCTCGACCATCACCGCGCAGATCATTGCGTTCGACGTATCGCGGCTCACGCCATTCATGCTCGCAGCCGGCTTCATGCTGCACGCGTTCGGCACGCGCGAACTGCTGCGCCAGATCGGCCGCGTGGTTCTCGGGCTCGGCCTGCTCTTCATGGGCATCCAGCTGATGGGCGACGCAACGCACCCGCTGCGCACGTTCCAGCCGTTCATCGACGCGATGCAGGACATGCGCAATCCGCTCGTCGGCATCGTGGTGGGCGCGGTGTTCACCGCGATCGTGCAAAGCTCGGCGGCGACGCTCGCCATCGTGATCGCGTTGAGCGGGCAAGGATTGATGCCGCTCGAGGCTGCGATCACGCTGATTCTCGGCGCGAAGGTCGGCACCTGCGGCACGGCGTTGCTGGCGTCGATCGGCAAGACGCCCGAAGCGGTGCAGGTGGGCGTCGTACATCTGGTTTTCAATCTGCTTGGCGTGGCGGTCGGGATTTTCGTCATCCCGCAGATGGCGGATCTCGTTCGCATCATCTCGCCGTCGTATCCGGAGCTGCAAGGCGCGGCGCGGCTCGCGGCGGAAGCGCCGCGTCAGGTGGCGAACGCCCACACGATATTCAGCGTGGTGAGCACGCTGGTGCTGATCTGGTTTACCGGGCCCATTGCGCGAATTGCGCAACTCATCGTGCCGACGCGCGCGCAGTCGGTCAAACGGGCAGGCGATCCGCTTTATCTCGACGAGTCGTCGCTCACGGTGCCTTCGCTTGGACTGCAGCGCGTGCGTATCGAACTCACGCGGCTCGGCGAACAGGTGCTCGATATCGTGCGGCGCGGCTCGCAGATGGTTTCAACCGGCACGATGGAAGAGATCAATCTTATGCTGGATCAGGACAAGGAAACCGACCGGCTTGCATTGGAGATTCTTCACTACATCGGCCGGCTCTCGCAGGTCCAGCACTCGGAGAACGAAGGTCAGCAGATGGTCGGTTTCACGCAGGTCGCGAGCAACCTCGAGAGCATCAGCGGCATCATTAGCACTACGCTCATCACAGTGGGCCAGCAAAGACTGACGCAGCAGATCGATATCGTTCGCCTGCGCGATGTGGCGACCGCGCAATTCGGAGAGGCCGTGATCCACAATCTCGAACGGGCGATTCGCACGATCGGTGAGCCCGATTCCAAAGAAATCACGAAGGTCATCGAGGCGAAGAGCGAAATTGAGAGGCTGGCTACGATCGCGCGTCAGGTCGTGCTTGCCAAGCTTCAGCTCGCGGATAAGACCGACGTGGTGGCTTTCCGGCTGGCAATGGATCTGATCGAGCAGGGCCGGCAGATCACACAGTATGCGCGCGCGATTGCGAAGAATATGGAAGCGCTTCGCTAGGCGCCGGAGCAAGGTCAACGATTGTCAGATGTTCGATGAATTGCCGGTAACCGCACTGACGGCCGCATGGCCCCAGCGATAAACTGCTCTCGTGTCATGATAATGACACTCTTTAATGGAGAGTTGTTCTTGCCCGCCTTCCCCTGTGCGGGCTTTTTTCTTTTTATCCGTATTGCCGTACGCGCAGCGTCGATTATCGAATAACTAGCATGACGCGATGACACGGCTATTGTGCGGTCGCGCACCATAGCTTGCACAATACGCAACACCTGGCATGATTTAACACACCTCCCGCTCAGAATTTGATAGCCTGTGTTGTGGCAGAGCATTGAACTCAAGGAGGGCTTCACCATGATGAGGTGGCTTGCTAACTGGGCTTCACAACATGCTCCTACTCCCGAGAAACAGGCCGAGCGGGCGTTAAACAACTTACGCATGGAACTGTTTCAAGCCGAGCAGCTTGTGCTCGATGCGCAACTGCGCGCCGATTATTATCGGGCTCGCCTAACGTTTCTCGAAGAAGTCACGAGAAAAGGCATTGAACAGGTGTCGGACGAGCGCAAAGCTCCGCAGGAATCCACACAGCCATTGAGACCGGGACTCAAGCTCACCGCGGCGCAATAGCCGCGTTGGTCTCCAGGTCAGTTTTCACTCACAGCAGTTTCGAACGCCCTGCGCCAGTGCGCAGGGTGTGGGTGATTACGCGGCCGCTTGCCGGCTGATGCACGGGCAACGTTCATTAATAACGTTCCGTGAGCGACGTTTCATGAGCGGCCGCGTTTCATATTGCCCGGCCTGCTGTTTCCATCGGGCAATCGAGCCTGAATGACGAACGTTTAATTCGCCAGATCGGGCGGCAGCTTGCCGCCGTTTGCCGCGAGCGCCTGCATGACCTGCTTGTGCAGCCAGATGTTCATGCTCGCGGAGTCGTTCATATCCCCGCTGTATTTCAATTCCTGCGCGAGCTGCTTGCGATGGTCGAGGCTGCTGTCGATGCCGAGCGCTTTCATCGTGTCGACAATCGAGGTGCGCCAGTTCAGCGTCTGCCCGCTTTCGCTGACGAGCTGATCCATGACGGCGGCCACGTCGACGTCGGCGAGCGGCGCGGGCGCTGCGTCAGGCGTTGCGGCCTGCGCGGCGGCCGGGTCAGGAGTCGGGTCCGCCGCGGGGGGAGTTTGGTCCGGCTTTGCCTTGCCGAACAGTTTGTGCACGATGTCACCAAAAATACTCATTTCCAGATTCTCCGCAGATGAAGGACAAATGCGAGCGCGTGGCGCTCGCAGGACATGCCTTCACTATGCTACGCGATCCGCGGAGGTGGCGAACGTCAAATTTTGTCAGTCTTTGTTATCGTGCCGTCAGCGCGTATTCAGAAGCGCGTATGCAAACCCACGCGCGCGACAGCCTGGGTTTGGCCGCTCGACGCGCCATCGGCGCTATTCATGCCGTTGACTTGCGCGAAGCCGCCCGAACTGGCGCGCTGATAAAGGCCGAGCACATAGACGCTCGTGCGCTTCGACAGCGAGTAGTCGACAATGGCTGCGACCTGATGGGCATGATTGTTGTCGACGACCGAATTGCCCTTCATGTACATATACGATGCCCCTGTGGCGAGCGCTGGTGTGATGCGATACTGCGCGCCGACCGAGCCTTCATAAACCGAAGCGCCGTTCGCGGAGTTGTGCACGGTCGTGAAGAGCGCATTCGTGAACCATGCGCCGAACCTGTAGTGGGCGCCGATACCCCAGTTGCGCACGCTCACTTGCGGCGAACCGGCGGTGTAGTACTTGATGTTCGTGTAAGCGGCGTTCGCGCCGAACGAGTTCGCTGCGTAATTGAGCGCGAAGCTTGTCGAATTGCCCGCGCCGACGGAGCCCGTTACGTTGCCGAAGCCGTACATGGCGCCCGCGCTGAAGCCGTTGAATACCGGCGTCACGTATTTGACCGAGTTGGCGATACGCTCGCCAGCCATGCGGTCCCAGTCGAATGCGCCGGTCGGGTTCTGCGGCAGATCCAGCTTCTGGAACGGGCCAGCGCGGAATGCGTAGAAGTGACCGGAAATCTCGGCGGGATCGTTGCCGCCGAAATAGAGCGCGTCCGTCATGAAGTCGTACTGATTACCCAGCGTGAGCTTACCGGCGCGATCGTTGACGAGCCCCACCAGCGACGTGCGGCTGAACAGGCTCGCATTGGGCATGAATTGTCCGTTGTCCACCTGAAACTGGTTCACGAGTTCGAAGATGGCCTTGGTGCCGCCACCCAGATCTTCCACGCCCCTCATACCCCACAGGTTCGGACCGTTGACGCCGTCGTCCATCTTGACGGTGTGATTGCCCGACTGGTTGCTCACATACGTCACGCCCGTGTCGATGAGGCCGAAGAGGGTGATGCTGCTCTGGGCATACACTGCCGTCGACATCAAGGCGCCCGCAAAAATAGCGAGCGCGATTTGCGTTTTTTTCATCGAGATGATCTCCTTTTTTGTTTAGTCATGCGAACTGACGTGGTTTTGTAATGAGTGAGGTGTTGGCCGGTCACGGAGATCTCTGGTCGTCCTCGTGATGCGGCGAACGTCGGCATTGCTGGATCGATGTCCGGGTAGTGCGCGACTCGCAGGCCCGTTGATAAGAAACAAAGGGCGACTGCTGAACGGGGCTCAATATAGTCGGCGCGAAGTTCCTGAGGAAGTAGTGTGAAAAGGCCGGGGAGCGGATTGGATTGGATGTTGCGCTGTCAGAAATGACGGGGTTTACGCGGACTGCCGAAATTGCACGGGTGTCGCGCTATTTCCCCGTATTCGTTGCAGATCATTGAAAAATAAAAGTTTTATCTCTGCGTGCCTTGCGGGCGGCGTCTGCCTCGCGCAAAGACGGCGCTGAAATTTTGTCGGGATGTGGAAGATCTTCGGGATGGGCCGATAAATAAAAGAGAAAGCTCTTTGGGCCATTTCGCAACGCGGCTTTGAATAGCGTTGGGTCCACGCCACAGCGCGGCGATGCTTGTCATCAATAACCTTCTTCCCGGCGCGAGTGAGAGCACGACGGTCACCAGAATAGGAATAGAAGCGATCCTTTCGCGACCTCCGTGCGAAGCATTTCAATTTCTTTCTTTTCGCATCTAAAAAAATTATTGCGTGCCGTTGCGCCGATCACTGACCGCAATGGGATCCGGCATATGCGTGAATGCATCCGCCCTTGTGCGGTGGGCTTGTGCGCTCGGTCGAGCGCGATCGGGGTGTGCCAGTCGACGCGGCATTGGTCCGTTCATATCGCTGATCCCTGTGGTTAACCCGCGATTTCCCCTCATTCACGGTCTGGCTAACGTCGCGTCAAAACCCGGCAGGCACGTGCAACAGCATTGTCGGAGCAGACGAGACGCTTTTAAGAACCGAAGTATTAAAGGAGGAGAGGTGAATCCATGAAGATGAACAGGAAATGCGTCACTCAGTGCTGGGATGCAATGCGTTTTGCGCACACACGTCCGGTTCCACGGCTCGAAATACTCGATAGAGAAAACAACGCAGGAGAACAAGTATGAGAACACTGCATTCTCTCAATCCTCTCGCACGTATCAAGGCACGTGCGGCTTCGCTGCTGACGCTATTGAGCATTTGCGCGACGGCCGCGATTGTCGCCGCATGTGGCGGGGGAAGCGGTAGCGGCAGCAGCGGCGGCAGCAGTAGCGGCGGCAGTCCTGCTTACACGCCGCTCTCGGTTGTGGCGCCGGTCGTCGATTGCTCGAAACTTGCTTCGATCGATATCACGGATATTGGCGGCGCGGGCAGTGCGATCACGTCGGCTACCGTAACCAACGCCACGGTCAATGGCGCGACGGTGGCCTTCTGCACGGTGAAAGGCACACTCGCACCGTCGAACACGTTCGAAGTCGCACTGCCTGTCAGCACGTGGACGCAGCGTTTCGCGGAACTGGGCTGCGGCGGTCTGTGCGGCAACCTGAGCGACCCGACCCAGCAAAGCTCGTTCAGCTTCAGCTATACCTGCCCGCTCGTGCAGCACGGCGGCTTCGTGACGGCGGCGACCGACATGGGGCACTCGGGCCAGGATTCGAGCTGGACCACGGACCCGCAAAAGGCCGCCGACTTCGCGTATCGCGGCCAGCACATCACGACGCTCGCCGCGAAGAAGCTCATCAAGGCCTATTACGGTCAGACGCAGAAGTACTCGTACTTCATCGGCTGCTCCGACGGTGGCCGCGAGGCGCTGATGGCTGCTCAGCGTTACCCGGCCGACTACAACGGTATCGTTGCGGGTGCACCGGCCGCGCATTTCCAGATCCAGAACTCGCTGTATCACGGCTGGAGCGTGAAGTCGCAGAGCACGACCGGCACGAGCGCGGGCAATGCGGTGCTCTATGCCGACAAGGCCGAAGTGCTGCACAAGGCCGTCATCGCGGCTTGCGGTGGCGGCAGCGGCGCGGCCGACGGCCTGATCGCCGATCCGCGTACTTGCCATTTCGATCCGGCGACGATCCAGTGCGCGAACAATGCGACGAGCACCAGCGACTGTCTGAGCGCGGCGGAAGTCACGACCGCGAAGAACATCTTCAACGGTCCTACCGATGCGACGACCGGCGAACGCATGCTGGCCGGCTCGCCGCAATACGGTTCGGAAGCGAACTGGATCGGCGTCGAAGTGCCGAACTCGAATTCGACGGACGCACCGGTTTCGGTGACGAAGCTGTTCAGCTATTCGATCGTGACCGGCGCCTACAACCTGATCTTCACCGGTTCGCCGACGATGCCGACGATCGACACTTTCGGCTATCAGGACGCGAGCTTCTATCCGGCGTATCTGAAGGCGAATCATCCGCTCAACGATGCGACGAGTCCCGACCTGTCCGCTTTCCAGGCCGCCGGCGGCAAGCTGATTCTGTGGCACGGCTGGGCTGACCAGCACATCTCGCCGCTCTTCACGATCCAGTACTACGAAGCGATGCAGAACACGATGGGCGCGGCGAACGTGAGCCAGTTTGCGCGGCTGTATCTCGTGCCCGGCGTGGCTCACTGCGGCGGCGGCGAAGGCTTCCCGAACATCGATCTGGTGTCGAAGATCACGGACTGGGTCGAACAGGTCCAGGCGCCGGATGCCGTCATGACGTATCAGACCGATTCGTCGAACAACGTGACGGCGTCGCGTCCGGTCTATCCGTACCCGGCAGTCGCGAAGTACACCGGTTCCGGCGACTGGCACGACGGCGCGAACTACACGCAGGGCGCGCCGCTCTACACCGCGTCGACGGCTGCATGGGCTGGCTCGAGCTTCTACGCGCCTTATACGGCGGCGACGCAGGGGGTTGCCGCGCCGTAAGCGGATCGGCGGCAATCGACCCACGTGGCCGGCCCTGCCAGGCTGGCTCGTTTCCCGGGCGGAATGACTGTTGTCACGGTCATTCCGCTTTTTCGTTCGGACTCCAGATTTGCGGCGCAATGCCGAAGATCGGAAAACTCGGCGCCTCACGCCGCTGTTCTATGCGACTTCGTTCCCACGTCATCTGTTCTGTTTATGAGGGTGCGCGCCGGTGGGCGTTGAAAAGCCCTGCTTTCAGGGGCCTTCTGATTACCTCCGGTGCTTATCCAGAAAGGCTTCGCGCGAATGCGCATGGTGACGCCGGGGCTATGCGGAACGACGAAAATGCGGATACTGGCTTCGGTCCTATGGTTAACCCGCGCTTTGGGACTCGAATAGCAAAAAGCTACCTTCACGCCAGTTGCTCGAGCAGGGTGCGCGAGGGCTCATCGATATGACCGTTACGGGATCAACGAAGCGTGCAAAGCCATGCGCTTTGACCGCGCGATAAGACCAATGAAGGAGACAGGAGAGTTCAGATGACGAATGGAAATACAGGCGGTAAAAGAATTGATATCAAGGCGTTTATCGACGAGCGGCCGATTTCGCTCTACCAGTGGCTGCTGGTAGCGCTGTGCTTTCTGATCGTGACCGCCGACGGCATGGACGTCGCGATCATGGGGTTCGTCGCGCCATCCATCATTCACGACTGGGCGATTTCGCGTCCCGCATTCGGGCTCGTGATGAGCGCGGCGCCGATCGGTCTCGTGATCGGCGCATTGGCGGCAGGTCCCGCGTCGGACCGCATTGGCCGCAAGTGGGTGCTGATTACGTCGGTGTTCCTGTTCGGCGTGTTCACGATTGCTACCGCATTCACGCAATCGCCGATGGAGATGGCGACGTTGCGCCTGTTGACCGGCATCGGTCTTGGCGCCGCGATGCCGAACTCGACGACGCTGCTCTCCGAGTACGCACCGCAGCGCAAGCGCGCGTTGCTTATCACGGTGATGTTCACCGGCTTCAATCTCGGCTCGGCATTGATCGGCTTTGCGGCCGGCTGGCTGATTCCGGTTCATGGCTGGCGTTCGGTGCTGATTTTCGGCGGTGCGTTGCCGCTCGTGCTGATTCCGTTCCAGATCTGGCTGCTGCCTGAATCGGCCCGTCTGCTCGCGGTGCGCGGTGCGCCGTCGCAGCGTATCGGCGCGGTGCTCGGCCGCGTGTGCGGTGTGCGTTTCGCCGGTGACGAAGTGTTCGTTTCCAACGAGCCGCCGCTGCCCACACGCAAGCCGATCGGTGTGCTGTTCTCGCAAGGCTATGGCTCGATGACGATTGCGCTGTGGGTCACGTATTTCATGGGGCTGCTCGTGATCTATCTGCTGACGGGCTGGCTGCCGACGCTGATGAAGGATGCGGGGCTCTCCGTCACGAGCGCGGCGAACATCACGGCGATGTTCCAGATCGGCGGCACGATCGGCGCGATTCTCGTCGGCTGGATCATGGACCGCACACGTCCGGCGCCGGTGATCAGCGCGGCGTATGTCGGCGGCGCTCTGTGCGTGCTCGCGCTCGGCTATATCGGCGCGCTGTCTTCGTCGCTGGCGTTGCTCGTGTTTGCCGCGGGCTTCTGCATGAGCGGCGCGCAAACCGGCCTGAACGCATTTGCGCCCGGTCGTTATCCGACCGTTGCGCGCGCCACCGGCGTGAGCTGGATGCTCGGCATGGGCCGCTTCGGCAGCATCTTCGGCTCGGCGATCGGCGGTGCGCTGCTCGGCCTCGGCTGGCAATTCGGCGCGATTCTCGTCATGCTCGCCATCCCCGCTGCACTGGCCGCCATCGCCATCCTGGTGAGTCAGCGCGTGGGCGGCGGCGAGGCGGCGGTTCAACCGAATATCGCGCACTAACGAAACGCGGGAACGAAACGCGGGAACGCGGCGCGCGAGTTTCACGCGCGCCGCGGGTCAAATCCATTTTCTGAGGAATCACGGTGATCATCGACATTCACGGCCACTACACCACCGCGCCGAAAGCGTTGGAGACGTGGCGTAACCGCCAGATCGCAGGGATCGGGAATCCATCCGCGATGCCCAAAGTATCGGAATTGCAGATCAGCGATGACGAACTGCGCGAGTCGATCGAGAGCAACCAGTTGAAGCTCATGCGCGAGCGAGGCCTCGATCTGACGATCTTTAGTCCGCGCGCGAGCTTCATGGCGCATCACATCGGCGACGCGCGGATTTCGGCGACGTGGGCCGCCATCTGCAACGAATTGTGTTATCGCGTGAACCAGCTGTTTCCCGGGCATTTCGTGCCGGCCGCGATGCTGCCGCAAAGCCCGGGCGTGGAGACGGCCACCTGCATTCCCGAACTGGTCAAATGCGTCGAGCAGTACGGCAATGTCGCGATCAATCTGAATCCCGATCCGTCGGGCGGCCACTGGGCGAGTCCGCCGCTGTCCGACCGCTACTGGTATCCGATCTACGAGAAGATGGTCGAGTACGACATTCCGGCGATGATTCACGTGAGCACGAGCTGCAATGCGTGCTTCCACACCACCGGTGCGCACTATCTGAATGCGGATACGACCGCGTTCATGCAATGCCTGACGTCGGATCTATTCCGTGATTTTCCGACGCTGCGTTTCGTGATTCCACACGGTGGCGGCGCGGTGCCGTACCACTGGGGACGTTTCCGTGGACTCGCGCAGGAGCTGAAAAAGCCTCTGCTGAAGGACCATCTGCTCAACAACGTTTTCTTCGACACCTGCGTCTACCATCAGCCGGGTATCGATCTGCTGACACGTGTGATTCCCGTGGACAACATCCTGTTCGCGAGCGAAATGATCGGCGCGGTGCGTGGCATCGATCCGGAGACGGGCCACTATTTCGACGATACGAAGCGCTATATCGAAGCGGCGCACGTCGACGCGCAGGAGCGTCACAAGATCTATGAAGGAAATGCGCGGCGCGTTTATCCGCGCCTCGACGCATTGCTCAAATCGAAGGGGTTGTAATCATGTATGAACTTGGAGTCGTCTATCGCAACATCGAGCGCGCGGATGCTGACGTGGCAGGAAAACTCGGTGCGTTCGGCTCGGCAACCGTGCATGAGGCCATGGGGCGCACGGGCCTTCTGAAGCCCTACATGCGTCCGATCTATGCCGGCGCGCGCGCAAGCGGCACGGCGGTCACGGTGCTGCTGCAACCGGGCGACAACTGGATGCTGCACGTCGCGGCCGAACAGATCAGACCGGGCGATGTCGTCGTTGCGGGCGTCACAGCGGATTGCACCGACGGTTACTTCGGCGACCTGCTCGCGACGAGCTTCAAGGCGCGCGGCGCGCGCGCGCTGATTATCGACGCCGGCGTGCGCGATGTGAGCGTGCTGACTGAAATGAATTTCCCGGTCTGGAGCAAGGCGATCTCCGCGAAAGGCACGGTCAAGGCGACGCTCGGTTCGGTGAATATTCCCGTCGTGTGCGCGGGCGCGCTCGTCATGCCGGGCGACGTCGTCGTCGCGGATGACGACGGTGTGGCCGTCGTGCCCGCGGCATCGGCGCAGGCGGTGCTCGAAAAGGCAGCTGCGCGCGAAGCCAACGAAAGCGAAAAGCGCGCGAAACTCGCCTCCGGCGTGCTGGGTCTCGACATGTACAACATGCGTGCTCCGCTCGAGCAGGCCGGACTGCGCTACAAGGACTGAAGCGCGTGGTTGGCGTAAGGAGCGGGCACAGCGCGCGCGAGCCGGTCACCGGCATTTCGTCGATGGCTACGCGACAGGTGCTGGCCGAACTCGGGGCGTTATACGAGCGCCGCACGGGGCAGCCGGTGACGATCGAATCGGTTGGGGGTGTCGATGCAGCACGACGTGTTCAGGATGGCGAAGCATTCGACATCGTCGTGCTCGCCGCGGATGCGATCGGGCTGCTCGCGACCGCGGGCTACGTCGATCCGGCGAGCCGGGTTGAGCTTGCGCGCTCGGGTATCGCAGCCGCGGTGGCGGCCGGGGAGCCGCATCCTGACATCAGCACCGAAGCCGCGTTGCGTGCGGCGATTCTTGGCGCGCGCAGCATTGGCTATTCGACGGGGCCGAGCGGCGCCCATCTGAGCAAATTGTTCGAACGCTGGGGCATTGCGCAGAGTATTGCCTCACGTACCGTGAAAGCGCCGCCTGGCGTGCCGGTGGGCGCGCTGGTCGCACGCGGAGAGGTGGCGTTTGGCTTTCAGCAGTTGAGTGAGCTGATTCATCTGCCGGGTATCGACGTGCTCGGTGCGATGCCGGACAGCGTTCAGTCCACGACGACTTTTACCGCGGCGATCTGCACGGCGGCGCGTCAGCGTGAAGCCGCGCAGGCATTGCTGTCGTTTCTGATTTCGCGCGATGCCGATAGCTCAAAGGTGGCAAATGGTATGACGCCGGCCTGACAGGTGAGAGCCTGTCAGGCCGTTTTTCAGCTTGCTTGTCGGCCCGACCGCCAGTCCATGCGCCGTGGCCGCGAGACTTGCGTGGAAGACAACGCCAACGCGTCAACGCGCTATCCGTCATCTTCGATCTCACGCGAGCAGCTTGCCCCACTCGTAGTCGATGATGTCCGGCGTAAAGGGCAGCACGCCCGCGCCGGGCGTAAACGTCAACTCGCCGAAATAGACCTTGTCGTCCGGCGCATACAGATCGACGCGCACGTAGTCGAAGTCTTCGCACAACCGGGCCGCGACGTCCAGAACGGCCTGCAGATTTCGCGGGCGAGGGGCGGGCGCCGCACTGCGTTTGTAGGGGCCGATGGCGATGCCGAGATGATTCCATTCGGCGTCGTACACGTCGCCATGTGTCGCGTCGCCGAATCTGTCCGATATCACGAGGATATAGATGATCGGCCGCCCGGGCCGGCCGCCGAAGCAGTGCAGCTTGAAATCGGCGGGTATCTGGCCGCGCTGGTCCAGCAGCAGTTGCTCGAAGAAGATGCGCGGCTCGATCATTCGGTAATGCCGCTCACGCGCAATGTAGTAGAAGTCGGTAGCGAGCCATTGCTCGGCGCGCGCCCGCAATGTCTCGAAAGACGTTTCCGATTTGTCCCTCACGATTTCAACGAAGCTGCTGCCGTGATTGGCTTTCATGACGAAAGCATCGGGCAGCGCATCGAAGACTTCGGGCGTAAACGCATCGGGCACCGCGATCAGCGGTATCAAATGCTTCTCGCCGATCTTTGCCGCGATGTACTCGCGCACCAGAATCTTGTCGGTCAGGCAGATATAGCGGGGATCGGGCCTGAGATTGCGTTGCAGGATCTTTTCATTGAAGGTGACGGGATGAATGAGATTCGGATAGCGGCCAATGCATTTGTGATGCAGCAGACTCAGGAAGATCGAGTCGGGCAGTAGCTGTTTCGCCGCCTCCTTGATCCTTCTCGCTCTGGACTGCGGCTGCGACGGCGGGTGCAAGTGATCGTGCGCAGGCGGCCACGCGTGCTCGCCGGGTACAGCGTCGGATTCAACGCTAGCCCCGGTGTCAGCCCCCGCGCCAGCGGCCCATTCGCGCGCCCCGCATTGCGCCGCGGACACTGCATCTTCTTCATCGAACCCGGCGGATTTCGTGCTCGGCATGTTCTCACCCCTGGGCGATCGAGTCGCGAAGTCGTCCTTGGCGCATCAAAGAACCTCGGAAGTCTGCCGCAGCATTCCGGTTGCAATACCCCAGCTTTCCTCCGGTGTCAGCCACTGCTGTTCGGACTTCACATGCTGTTGCGCGCGAAACTGCGTCGGCGACATGCCGTACCGTTCCTTGAAGAGTCGCCCGAGACGATTGCCGTCGCCCATTCCACACCGGCGCGCGATCTTGTCGACCGGCAAATCGGTGCTCTTCAACATGGAGCGCACGATCTCAAAGCGGGTACGCAGCAGATATTCGAGCGGCGTCATGCCGAATTCGCCTTTGAAGCGGCGCTGAAAATTGCGCTTGCTCATTGCAACGGATTCGGCGGCCTGGGCGACCGAGATGGCGTTGCTATAGTTCTCCTTGATCCAGCGCGCCGATTCGCGAATCTTTTCGGCCGTGGTCGTGATGTTGGCATCGTCCAGTTCGGAGCGGCTCTTTTCGACGTAGCCCGTTTGCAGAACGCTGGCGATCCTTCGGGCCATGTCGGAGTTGATGTCGCGTTCTATCTGCGCTATCGCGAGGTCGGTCGGCGTGACAGTGCTGGGGGTTCGCTCGGCGTCGCCGCCGTCGTCGAAGAGAAATACCGGCACGGTCGATTGCAGCGGGTCGTTGCAGACCACCGCCAGATTCGCGCCCTGCTGTATTCTGGACGACGCAATGGACCCCTGCAGCGCGATCCAAGACAGAAAGCGGTCATTGGATTCAGTCATCTCCGTGACGTCGCGGCACGCGACGAAGAATGCGTGGAAATCGGCGAGACAATACTGCCCGAGGCTTTGCGTCCAGATCGAAATACCCGATGAACTGGTTACGAGGCCGCCGCCGTCCGACAACACGGAGAATCGATAGGACGGTTCCTCGCCGGCCGACCTTCTGAACTCGTTGGCAAGGTGGAAAGCATCGCCGATCGCGCCGGTGCTTGCCATTGAACAATCCTGAAAGACGAAAAGACCAATGTGCTTCATCACGCGTGGTTCTCCTGACAGGAAAATCTACGCATTGAGAGTAGCGCATCGAAATGGACGCGACGAGCTTGGCTGGCATGCGCGGGTGTTTTGGCGTAATCGACATGGTCGAAGAAATTCTTACCTCGTGATTCCTTCAAATGCGTTCTATTACCAGTTTATTCAGTGAAGTTTTTTCCCATTCAATTCCTCGGATTTTCGCGATCGACGTTGTGCTCGAAGCGCCAAACGCTGCATGCAGCAATGGATACGGCGATAACTCCAATAAGCGCACCATTCTCCGCACGTAAACCGTGCATTGCGCGTTCTGTCGCGATGTTTATGGGGGTCTGTATAAATCTGTTACACCAATTGCAGACGGCAACAACGCTTTCCGATCTCGCTGGCGCCTGTAAAACGCTCTACACATTCGGCCAATAACACCCGAATTTATGCCCGAGCCGATTGCGCACTTCTTTTGCGGGCTATGCTTCACTGCAACATCTCAGAGAGAAATGGTCGATCGCGTATCGGGGAATTGGGACTCCGCATTTTGAATCCGCGAGAAGAACGATCAGCAATACAGTAGTGGACCGCAGTGGACAAGCAATAGCTATGTAGCCTTCCGTTGTTCGAGAGGTCCCGAACACGGTTCCCCGACCTAACCCGACCCAGCACGTCGCTTCGCCGTGCTGCCGGCCAATTCAGAGCCTGCCTGGCCGGCGGCGGCGTCGTCGCGACGTGGCGACGCAGAGTGGTTATCGACCGCTCTGCCCATCAACCTGCAAGGATCAGACCGGTGGATTACTACCCGCAAAATTCGCTTTATCCCGCTGTCGATTCGGAGCGCAGACAGCTCAGTGCACGCGGGATGCTCACGCTGATGCGCGATCACGTCTGGGAGATCGTCGTGACGACGGTCGTCGTCCTGACCCTGGCCGTGGCGTATCTTCTCATTGCATCGCCGATCTATTCCGCCGACGTGATCGTGCGAGTGGATCCGCCGGAGCCGAACGCGCTCGGCCTCGCTTTGCAGAACCAGGAAATGCTGCCGGCACCGGCGCCGTCGCCCGTGACGGAGGCGGCCGTGATGGAGAGCCGCTCGGTTCTGCAACCAGTCATCGACCAATTCCACTTCGACGTCTCGGTGACGCCGCACAAGATTCCGATACTCGGCGACATCGCGGAGAAATTCGCGACGCCGGGCGAGCCCGCGAGACCGTGGCTGGGTTTGACGTCGTTCGCGTGGGGCGGGGAGCGCGTGCAGATCGACTCGCTGGATGTGCCGCGCGCACTCGAGGAGGAAAAGCTGACGCTCGTCGCTCTCGAGAACGGTGCGTACGAGTTGCAAGGTCCATCCGGCGAGGTTCTGCTTCGGGGCACGGTGGGCGTAGCGGCCAAAGGGGATGGCGTGTCGATGCTCGTGAAGGAGCTGGCCGCGCGGCCGGGCACGAAATTCGAAGTGATCCGCTGGAACGATCTCGACGCAACCCGGCGCTTCCTGAATCTCATCAAGGTGGGCGACAAGGTCAAGGACTCGGGCCTGCTGCAGATCCAGTATCGCGACAAGAGTCCGGATAAAGCCGCTGCCGTCGCCAACGCGCTGGGGCAGCAATATCTGGCGTCCGCGATTGCGAGCCGGCAGCTCAACGATACGAAAACGCTCGCATTCATTAACGGCGAACTGCCGCGTCTGCTCGCGGATCTGCGAAAGACCGAAGAGTCGCTGAAGAATTTCCGTGCGAGTTCGCAGTCGATGGAGCCGACGAACGAGGCACAAGCTTATTTGCAGGGCGGCCTCGATCTCGACAAGCAGATCGCGACGCTGCAATTGCAGCGCACGCAATTGCTCGAGCGTTATACCGAAGGAAGCCGCTGGGTACAGAACGTCGATGAGCAGATTACACAATTGAAAGAAGCGAAGGCGAAATTCGACAACCATTTCAATGGCATGCCGGCGTCGGAACGCGAGAGCGTCGATCTGATCCGTGCGCAGAAGGTTGCGGAAACGATTTATCTCGGCATGGTTCAGAAGGCCGAGCAATTGCAGGTTCGGCGCGCCAGCACGACGGGCGGCGCGCACATTCTCGATCAGGCGATCAGGCCGCATCGCCCAGTCATGCCCCAGCCGGTACTCGTGTTGGGTGGCGGGCTGGTACTGGGCATCGTGTCCGGCGTCGTGCTGGTCTTCATGCGCCGCCACGTGATGATCGGCGTGACCGATCCGAGATACGTCGAGCGTCGCATGAGTGTGCCGGTGTTCGGCGAGATCCTGTTCAGTCAGCAGCAGCTATTGATCGATCGCAACGCCACGAGCACGGGGCGCAAATCGCTGCCTGCCGCGACCGCCCGAGCCAATCCGCCATTGCAGCCAAGCATGCTGGACATGCAGTTCAACGCCGGCATGGACAACAGAATTCTCGCCGCGCGCTTTCCGCACGATACGTCGGTCGAAGCGCTGCGCGGCGTGCGTACCGCGCTGGCACGCGATCTGGCGCACGCGCGCAACAACATCGCCATGATCATCGGGCCGACGCCTTCAGCCGGGAAGAGTTTCGTTGCCGCGAATCTCGCGATTCTGCACGCGGAGGTCGGCGCGCGCGTCGTGCTGATCGATGCTGATATGCGGCGCGGTCATCTCGCATCGCTATTCAACGAGAGCAATCGCGGCGGTCTCTCCGAAGTACTTTCTGAGCGGATGCCGCTGCGCAGTGCATTGCGCCCGACCGGCATCGACGGATTGACTTTCCTGTCATGCGGCGCGCGGCCCGAGAACCCCGCCGCGCTGCTGATGAAGCCGCGTTTAAAGGAAGTACTGGAGCGGCTTTCGGGCCAGTTCGATCTGGTGATTATCGACACGCCGCCATTTCTCGCCGTCACCGACGCGTCGATCGTTGCGAACGAGGCCGGCATTTCGTTGCTCGTGTTGCGCTCGGGCATGCAGAGCGAAGAGGAAATCGAGGACACGATCAGGAAGATGGAGCGTGCGGAAGGGCGTATTTCGGGCGCCGTTTTCAACGGCATTCCACTGCGCCGAAGCACGAAGAAATACGACTACGAGACGAACTATGCCAGCGATTTCGGCGAGGCCGAGATGGGGCATCGGGCGGCGCACTGACCCGGGGGCTGGACCGGGCTGGGCGGAACACACTCGCGACGGTGTTAAACGGAGAGGCTGATGGCTTTTGCAATCAACGGAAAGTTTACTTCGCAGCCCATTACGGGGGTTCAACGCGTCGCGTATGAGCTGACGAGAGCCATGCAGATGTATGCGACGCCAGGCGGCGAACTCGAGGTGTTCGTGCCGCCGAACGTTGTCGCGCCCGGCGCGCTGCTCAAGAAGCAACGGCGCTTTCCGTGGCTGCGTGGCACGCTGTGGGAGCAGATCACGCTGCCGATTGCGGCACGCGGAACGACGCTGCTGAATTTGTGCAATACGAATCCGCTTTTCAAGCGCGGGCAGATCGTCATGGTTCACGACATGGCGGTTTATGACGTCCCGCACGGCTTCTCCAGAAAATTCCGCCTCTGGTATCGCCTCTGTTTCGCGCTGTTGCCGCACACGCATCCGCTGATCCTGACGGTGTCGACGTTCTCGAAGATGCGTATCTGTCACCACCTGAAGATCGATCCATCGCGAGTGAAAGTCGTGACGCCGGGCGCGGACCATCTCGATCGGATCGTGTCGGATCCCAAGGTGCTGGAGCGTTTCGAATTGACTAAGGACACATACTGCGTGATCGTCGGCAGCCTCGATCCGCGCAAGAACCTGCATCGCGTTCTCGATGCGATCGAGAAGCTCGAACATCTGCGAGCGGTCAGATTCGTCGTTGTGGGAGGCAAGAATCCGCGTGTCTTCAACAGCGATGGAACCGGGCATCCAGTGCATTCGAGCCGGATCACATGGGCGGGTTTTGTGTCGGACGCCGAATTGAAAGCGCTGTACGAGAACGCGGGCTGCCTTGTTTTCCCGTCGCTATACGAAGGATTCGGCCTGCCGCCTCTCGAAGCGATGTACTGCGGCTGCCCGGTCATTGCATCGGCGCGTACGTCGATACCGGAAGCGTGCGGCGATGCCGCGATGTATTGCGAAGCGACTTCAGCAGACGACATCGCGGCGAAGATCACGCAGATGATGAGCGACGCGAACCTCCGGCGCGAATACCGGGCAGCGGGGCGATTGCATGCCCGCGAATTCCGCTGGGAACATTCGGCACAGAAAGTGCTTGAGCTCCTCTACGGCCGTGCCGGCGAGCGGCTACCCGAGCTGGCGCCGAGCGCGTCGGCGAGCTGATGCACGTGGACGGGCACCGGAATGGATCGCGTCAAAACCCGTGCAGGCAGAAGGCGTGCATTGCGCACGCTCGGCGCATTGGCGGCGGGTGCAGCGTTGCCGCTGTCGCGTGTGGAGCCCGCGTTTGCGCTGATACCGGATGTGCAGCCTCGGCATGCACGTGATCGCATGATGACGGACCTGATCGGCACGAACGGTTGGGCGGGATCGGCGGCCGACATCGAGATGTGGCGCGCAATGGGCATCAGTTGGGGGCGGGGCTCGGTGGGGCCTGGCCAGCCTGATGGCCCCAGCGAGACCATGCGCGTCGACCGGACCGGCGTCGCCTTCGACAGCGATCTGCAGTCGGTGCTGGTTCGAAACGAGCGCAATGGAATCGGTTCGCTGTTGCTGCTCGGCTATACGCCGAGGTGGAACGCGAGTGTGCCGGGTGACACCAATTCAGCGCCCGTGGATGTCGACGCATGGAAGCAATATGTCGACGCGGTGGTTCGGAAGTATTCCGCGCCGCCTTATAACCTGCGCTATTTCCAGATCTGGAACGAGGCGGCTGGAAAGTTGTCGGGTGGGTTGCCGCAAGCCACGTTCTGGCATGGCCCGGACTTCAGTCAGGACGAAAAGCGTTCGAAGCCGTACGAGCGCGCCATGCAGGATTACGTCGAGAGAATTCATATTCCGGCGGCGCGCATCATTCGCCGTTACCACGCGTATGTGGTTTATGGCGGCTGGCCCGATCAGGGCGGCCTCGAGAACTTCCAGCGCTGGCTGGAGTACCGCAGTCCGGTATTGAACGAGCGAATGCTCGATTGGGTCGACTACATCGATACGCACTATCTCGCCGTTGCCGATCTCGATTCGCTGTATCAGCAGTACGTGAAGGACGGTCCTGCGCGCGGCATCTGGCAAACGGAGATCGGCGACGAATACATGAAGGATCCGCATTATTTGCCGCGCTATTTCTTCGAGTTCGCAGTGTGGGCACTCGCGAGGAATTGGGACGATCCGAACAAGTATCTGTCGATGATCTATCACTGGGATGGCTATGAACCTTTCCGTCTGACGCATCGCGGGCCGCCCGCGCGAACTTACAACGTATCGGGCCGCAGTCTGATCGTGCTTCGTGAGACCGCGAGCGGCCGACTCGGCGGATTTTCAAAGCCGCTGCAGTTGGGCACGGGCGTTGCGGCAAGTGCATTGCTTTCCGGCGACGATCTGGTGATGCAGGTCAGCGCGAGTGCGGGCTGGCAAACCGTCGCAATTGGCGGTCTTGGCGCCGCGCGTTCGCGTGTGACACGGGTCGAATTTATCGATGCACTCACTGGCAACGCGAGTGCGCCGGACGATCTTGCATCGAGCTGGGAAAACGGCCAGATGAAAGTGCGCTTCAAAGTACCTGACCAGGTCAACGGTGCCGGCAACAATCCGCCGAAGCACCTGGCTTATCTGGTCGTGCGCCATGCCGCGTAGGAGTGGCTTGTGGCGCAGCCGTATGTCGTGCGTATGACGGCCGCCGGGCGCCGGCGGGCCGAACCTGACAGATAGCATTGAGACATCATGAAACACGTCACCATTGCGATATGCAATTACAACTACGAGCGCTATCTGGCTGCGGCAATCGACTCGGCGCTTGCGCAGGTCTATCCGGCAACGAACGTCATGGTCGTCGACGATGGTTCGACCGACGGCTCCCGCGCGATCATGGAACGCTATGGCAATCGTATTTCAGCCGTTTTCAAGGCGAATGGCGGTCAGGTTTCGGCCTACAACCACGCAATCGCCTTGCTGGAAACGGAGTACGTGATCTTTCTCGATTCGGACGACGTGTTGTATCCCGACGCAGTCTCCGAAGTGATGCGCGTGTTCGATGATGGCGAATGGTCGAAGGTGCAATTCCGCCTCGACGTGATGGACGGCGAGGGCGTCTCGACCGGCGCGTACGTGCCGCAC
Source organism: Paraburkholderia susongensis (assembly GCF_900177725.1). GTDB lineage: Bacteria > Pseudomonadota > Gammaproteobacteria > Burkholderiales > Burkholderiaceae > Paraburkholderia > Paraburkholderia susongensis. The sequence continues at coordinate 135,553 of NZ_FXAT01000014.1, forward strand.
AGCGAGCCGCCTCACGACTGCGCGAGGCTATTGGAGGGCGGCTGGCTCTATCCGTCCCCGCCCGCCTCGGGTAATGCTTACCGTGTGAATGCGCTCAGGCAGATCTTTCCGGTTCCCGAAGAAGGTGTCAATCGCTATGGCGCGGACTTTTATGCGATCTATGGCGTTGCGCTGACCGGGCCGATTGCCACCGTGCCGAAGTCCCTGGGGGGCTATCGCGTGCATAACGCGGGCAGCGAAACGGTGTCGTTCGCGAACTCCGAGCAACTCACCAAGGCGCCACGGGCGTTCAACATGCGATGGGCGATATTGAGGAATATCGCAAAAGACCGGCTGGAAATAGAGCTTCCGCCGACCTTTCAGGACTTCTCTCACGAGAAGGCGACGTTCTGTTCGAACCTCTACCACGCGAAATTTTTTACACGCTGGCGCTGGATGATCCGCGATTCGCGCAGTTATCTGCATACGATTGTCGCGAATCCATTCTGGAGTCTGAAGAAAAAGCTCGGAACGCTCGTGCTTTCGAGCCTGTGCCTCGTGCCTTACTCGCCGCTGTCCGACTTCGCCGTGCGCTATATCGCCAACCCGCTAGCGCGCCGACGCGTGGCGGGGCGTTGAAGATGGGCAAGGAGAGCGGCATGAATAGACGGGCGAGCGCCAATGTAGTCGCGTTTGTTTACGGCGGGTATCTGATGAGGTACGTGTACCTCATCATCGTCGTGCCGTTTTACGGCAGGGTTCTGGGCGTGGCCGAATACGGGCGGGTGCTCGCGTCGATGTCGCTGATGAACGTGATCTGGATGCTCGTGAGCTATGGATTCACTTTCGTTGGCATGCGCGAAGTCTCGAAAGCGCAGTCGGCGGAGGAATGCAATGCGATCTATTCGTTGCACGTCAGCGCGCGACTCCTGCTGGCTCTGCTTGGCGGGGTCATCGGCGTCGTGGCGACGATGAGTTCGCCGGTATTGTCGGAGCGGCCGCTAATCGGCTTGCTTGCAACGTTGCTCGGTGTCGTGTCGGCGCTGAATCTCGGCTGGCTGTTTCAGGGCCGTCAGTACTTTCGCACCCCGATCATGATCGAGGTGTTCGGCTTTGCATTGAGCCTCGTGCTGGTGCTGAGTCTCGTCAGAGGACCCAACGACGCGGTTTGGGTATTGGCGAGTCTGCTGATTTCCGGCATCGCGTCGTCGATCATTTCATATGGATTGACGACGTGGCAACTGGGCTGGCCGCGTTTGAGGCTCGCGGGCGTCATGCCTCTCCTGCGAAGCTCGACGATGCTGTTCTGCTATTCGTCCGGCTCCGTGGTGTTCACGGCGTCGTCGACCTATCTGCTGACATTGTTGTCCACGCCCGCACAGGTGGGCTATTTCGGTGCAGCAGAGCGCTTTGTGACTATCGGACTCAGCCTGATGGGGCCCGCTTCGCAGGTGTTCATTCCGACGATATCGCGGCAACTCGCACATGGCGACAAGGAGGGCGCACACGTTACGACGCGTCGCGGCGCCATGTTGCTGCTCGGCTACGGCTTGCTGGTGTTTTGCGGTGCATTGACGCTTTCGCCTTTCATATTGCCGCTCATTCTGGGGCCCGCATTCGAACCGAGTGCTCACGTGCTTCAGGTGTTTGCGTGGATGTTTCCGTTCGCGGCCTTCAATGAATTCGTTGCGTTCTACGTATTCGTGCCGCGCAGGAAAGACAGGTTGCTCGCCGTTGTCGGCGTGATGTCGGGGCTCGCCAACCTTGCCGCCGCGCTCGTGCTTGCGCCGCGATACGGCGCGATGGGCATGGCAAGTGCTCGGGTAATCGGCGAGGCGACGTTGGCCGTGATCCTGATGGGCGTGATGATCCGCCTTGAACTGATTGGCCTGCTTCCGGGCGCCGAGCGCGCTCTGGAACGGGTTCGGATCGCATGCGGCTTTCGCGCGCAGGCGCGTGCCGGAAAGGACGATTGAAGCAGTGAACGGGTGTTTGGGGGGTTGGTTGGAATGTCACGGGAGGTCGAAGTGAAAGTCGCTATTGTTCACGATTGGCTGGTGGTGTCGGGAGGCGCCGAGAAGGTATTGAAGAACATCATCGAGTGTTTTCCGGATGCGGACATCTTCTCGATTGTCGATTTTCTCGAAGACCGCGAATGCGTGAAAGGCAAACCAGTCAACACGTCGTTTATCCAGAGAATGCCGTTTGCGCGCAGACGTTACCGCGCGTATCTTCCGCTGATGCCGATCGCGATCGAACAGGTCGATCTGTCCGGCTACGACCTCGTTATCTCGAGCTCGCACGCCGTGGCAAAGGGCGTGTTGACCGGGCCGAATCAGGTGCATATCAGCTATATTCATTCGCCGATCCGCTACGCGTGGGATTTGCAGCATCAGTATCTGCGAGAGTCGCATCTGAATACGGGAATTCGCTCGGCGTTGGCGCGCGTGCTGCTTCATTACATTCGCGGGTGGGATTCGCGCTCGGCCAACGGTGTCGATCATCTCGTCGCCAATTCGCAGTTCATTGCGCGGCGGATCAGGAAGGCGTATCAGCGCGACTCCACGGTCATTTATCCGCCGGTCGATCTGGCGAACATGACGATCCGCACGCAGAAGGACGATTTTTACGTAACGGCTTCGCGCATGGTGCCTTACAAGCGCATCGATCTGATCGTGCAGGCCTTTTCGCAAACGCCCGAGCGCAGACTCGTCGTGATCGGCGACGGTCCCGAGATGAAAAAGATCAAGGCGGTGGCCGGTGAAAACGTGGAGATTCTCGGTCATCAGCCGTCCCACGTTCTGACCGATTACTTGCAGCGCGCCCGCGCATTCGTGTTCGCGGCGGAAGAAGACTTTGGTATTTCCGTAGTCGAGGCGCAGGCATGCGGGACGCCGGTTATCGCGTTCGGTAGAGGCGGTGCGCTCGAATCCGTGGTGGGTCTGCCGCTCGAACGGGCCACTGGGGTTTTCTTCGGCGCGCAGACCGCGGAATCGCTGCTCGAAGCGGTGGACCGGTTCGAAAGCAATCTGGACGTGTTCGACCCACGCCAGTGCCGAAAAAACGCCGAGCGTTTTTCGTCGGAGAACTTCAAGAAGGCGCTAATGGGCTTCGTCGACTCGCGGCTTCCGTATGCGTGCGTCGAGCAGTTTCTTCCGTATCCCGCTAGCGGACCGCTGTCCGTCGAAGAGCGTCATCTCGCCGACGTCACGCCTTGAGAGTGCGACGGGCGTCGTTGTGCGACGCCCGTCCTGCGTGCCCGTGGATCGAACGCGAATACGGAAACAGCAAGCGGGCGCGCGGCAAGCAGAAGAGAGATGACGAGAGAGAGAATCAGAACATTCGACGGCGAAACCATCCGATGTTCGGTTGCCGACATGACAAGCAGGCAAACCGACGAGATTTCGACAAACCGGAAAGCCGCGAAATTACGCCCGCCGTCCACCAGGGCGGCAAATGCCGCACCCTGCTTGCTCCACTCGATCAGCTTCCAGAAGAACGCCAGGATCAGCGTGAGACCCACCAGACCCAGCTCCGCAAGGATGTTCAGGTAGGAGTTGTGAGCGTGAGAGTCGCTATGTTCGATCACGACGTCCGACGGCACGCCGAGCAGATGAAAGTACGAGGCGATACTGCCGATATGATCGTCGAACGAGCCGAAGCCAAGACCGACGAGTGGGCTCTGCTCGAAATACGCGAGTGCTCGCGGCCATAACCATTCGTAGCGGATGTCCAGATTGGCGACCTTTTCATCCTGGTTATGGATGGAGAACGTATAGCCCATGTAATCGACCGTCGGGTCGGTATGGTAGATCGCCATGGAAATCGAAACGAGCAGGAGCACCGCGATCAGTGAAGCGAGCAGCCAGCGCTTGCGGCCGAAGTACAGGTACGGAAGGATTGCCACGGCGCCGACCAGCGAGCCGCGGCTGTAGGTGGAGAACAGCATGAGCGCGTTGAAGGCGAGCAGCACGACAAGCAGCTTGCTGCGCTTTTGCAGGTAGCAGGCCACGCCGAGGCAGAACAGCATCGCGAAGAAGCCGCCGGCCGCATTACGGGCGATGAAGTAACTGCCGAACGAATCGCCGGGGTGCGTAAAAATGCTGGTCAGGCCGTTTTCGGCAACGTAGTAAGCGTAGAGCGGCAGATTGACGAGAACCGCAAACGTGAAGAACGTGCGAAGTACTTTGTTCAGATCCCAGCGGTGCGCATACAGACAACCGGCAAAAATGGGCGCATACGAAATGAAAAAATTGCCGTCACGTCGGTAAAAATCGAACTCAAGAAAAGACTGCGGATCGTAAAGCAGCGTCGAAGCGATGACGAGAAACGTAAAAGCGGCGAACGGCGTCATGAACGCAGGGTAGCTGCGCCCAAAAAAACGCCAGGAGCAGAACACGAGAGGAACGAACCCGATCGCACTCACGGGTACGAAATTGGTGACGGTCAGAAAGAGTGCGAGTAGCGAGACGTAAGCCATTGCAGCTCCAGAAAACAGATGGCGCACCGTTCGAGGATCGACCTGTGTGCTGGATGACGGTATGAATGGGAAGCGGGATGCTGCCGTTGCATCGGCGAGGGGCAATATCAGTGCCCGGTTCCGGCATGAATGTGTCGTGACGTTCATTTGAACGGTAGCACGTGTGGCCGTTGATTGGCAATCCTCTGCTTGCCCTCTGCAATAGGAATGCAAGCTCGTTCGCAGACCTGCTAAATGAAGCCCGCGACACGGGCCAAAACCTCCTCGGTTCGCGCCAGAAGTGCTGCATTGCGATGGGGTCTTACTATGATTGAACACATCGGGGCACGACATAGATCAACGCCACGGATGTCGTTGCTCCATTCGTTCTTTCGTTTTTTTCGCTATCCGGTCGTCGTCGATCAGACTGCTGCGATCCGGCCATGCAGTTTCCTTCGCAGTTCCCGTATTTCCCAAGCGAGCCGGATTCACTGCCGGCATATACATCTTTCACTGCGAACCGAACGGCTGGTTGGGTCCGTCTGACGCGGATGTCCGGTCATCAATCACACGAGAAGGCATTGGCGCGATTCATGTCGCAACGCGTTAGGCGTTGACGGCGATAGAGAATCATTCGCTGGCCGGCTTCAATGGCAAGGAGCTAGAGATGGGTAAGGTTACGGCGGCGGCAGCCGCGATGGATGTCGAAGCGACGCAGCAGAACGCACTCGATTTTCCGCCACTCGTGCAGGTCATTCTGGCGGGCGGTGCCGGTACGCGCCTGTGGCCGGTGTCGCGCGAACAGTTTCCGAAGCAGTTGATCGACGTCATCGGCAATCAGACCTTGCTGCAGTCCACGATGGGACGCATGGCCGGTTTTGAAGGCCCGTGGGATATCGCGGCAGATCCCGTCGTCGTCTGCGGTGCGGAGCATTATTTCGCCACTTACGAGCAGGCGCGCGAAATCGGCGTGAATGCGCGCATCATCGTTGAGCCCGCGCGCCGCGACACCGCCCCCGCGCTTACGCTTGCCGCGTTGAACGCATGTGCCGGCGGCGAGGACGCGATCCTGGTCGCGATGCCCGCGGACCATGCGATAGCGAACCTCGAAGCGCTCCACCACGCGATCGACAGCGCGGCGGCCCATGCGCAAAAGGGGGCCATTGTCACGCTGGGCGTTCCCCCCGAACGCGCCGATACGGGCTTCGGCTATATCCGTCTTGGCGGCGTGTTGCAGGATGGCGCGCGCCGCATCGAGCGATTCGTCGAGAAGCCCGCCGCGGAACTTGCGGCTCAGTATGTCGAGTCCGGCAATTACTGGTGGAATAGCGGCATCTTCGTCGTGCGCGCGTCACGCTGGCTTTCGGCCATCGAGCAGTTCCAGCCGGAAATGCATGCGGCGTGCGTCGAAGCCTATCGCGATGCCAAAAAGACCGATGAATGCGTGATTCCGGAGGCCGCAGGATTTTTGCGTTCGCCTTCCGATTCGATCGATTACGCGGTAATGGAGCAACTCGGCAAACCCGATGCCGCATTTGCCGGAGTCGTGGTGCCACTCGAAGCGGGCTGGTCGGATCTCGGCTCGTGGGACGCGGTCTGGCATGCGATGGAAAAGGACGAGTGCGGCAACGCTTCGAACGGCCGCGTGTTGTTCGAAGGCGCAACCGCGACCTACGCCCGCTCGCAGGGCGGCCGTTTGCTTGCCTGTGTCGGCACGAACAATCTGATCGTGATCGAAACCGACGACGCCGTGCTCGTGGCGGATCGCTCGCACGTTGAAGACATCAAGGGGCTCGTCTCGCGCATCCGGCGCGAGAAATCGCCCGAAGCCGATGCGCACAGAAAAGTCCGCCGTCCGTGGGGCTTTTACGATTCCGTCGATCACGGCGACCGCTTTCAGGTGAAGCGCATCGTCGTGATGCCGGGGGCGCGTCTGTCGTTGCAAATGCATCATCATCGCGCGGAACACTGGGTGGTCGTGAGCGGAACAGCGCTCGTCACGCGTGGAGAAGAGCAGTTTCTTCTCGGCGAAAACGAGTCGACCTATATCCCGCTCGGTGTTCATCATCGGCTCGAAAATCCAGGCCGTGTGCCGCTGCAGATTATCGAGGTTCAGTCCGGCACTTATCTCGGCGAGGACGACATCGTCCGTTTCGACGACAAATATGGGCGATGCAGCTGATGCGCTGGAGCCGAACGGACGCGTCCTATGAGGGGGCCGCAATGCGATTGTTAACGGGTCTACTGGCAAGATTGTTCGACGTCGCGATGATCGTGGCGGGCGCGTTCGCGGCCTCGCAGATCCGCTTCGACGGCGGCTCGCAACGCAGTTTCTATCTGGCGTTCGTCGCTTTTGCGGCGGCGTTTTCTCTTGCGGTCTTTCCGGCGCTCGGCGTCTATGAATCATGGCGCGGCCGCTCGAAGCGCGCACTGGCCGGTCATGTCGCGCTCGGCTGGATGGTCGTGCAAGCCTGCGCGATGGCGTTGATGTTCTCGCTGCACCAGATCGACTTCGTGTCGCGGCTCTGGTTCATGTACTGGACCGGCATGTCCGGGGCCGCGATGATGGCCGGCAGGATGGTCACGCATGCGTTTCTCGGTCACGTGCGCAATGCGGGCATGAACTTGCAGCAGGTGGCGGTGGCTGCATGCGGAGATCATTGCGATGAAATCATCCGCAGAATAGAGATGTCGCCAGCTGCCGGCTTTCGCGCGAATACGCTCTATAACCTGCGTGCCGGCAGCAGAATCGCAACCCGCTCTTCGGTACAGGTGTTCGAAGAACATAAGGCGTTCGTCCGTCACGTGCGCGAGCACAACATCGGCGAAGTCTGGCTTGCATTGCCGCTCACGGAAGAGCGCGCAATTCTCAGGCTGGTCGCGGAGTTTCGCAACGACCTGATCAATATCCGCTTCATGCCCGACGTGCGCACGCTCGCGCTTTTCGAAGGCAGCATGACCGATTTGCTGGGCCTGCCGACGATCAACCTCGCCGCGTCGCCTCTGCCGCCGAATGCACTCGTGCAGAAAGAGCTGTTCGATCGTCTCTTTGCGCTCGTCGCGTTGATTGCGATCTCGCCGATCCTGCTCGGCTGTGCGATCGCAGTCAAACTGAGTTCTCGCGGACCGGTGTTTTTCAAGCAACGCCGCAAGGGAGCCGATGGCCGCGTCTTCACGATCTACAAGTTCCGGACGATGCGTTTGCACGAGCAGAAGGTGGGCGTTCTCGAGCAGGCCACGCGAGGTGATCCGCGTATTACGAAGGTCGGCGCATTTTTGCGCCGCACCAGTCTCGATGAGCTGCCGCAGTTCTTCAATGTGTTGCGCGGCGACATGTCGGTAGTGGGCCCGCGTCCTCATGCACTCGAACACGACGATCTCTACCAGAACATCGTGTCCGGCTATATCCATCGCTATCGCATCAAACCGGGCATTACCGGCTGGGCGCAGATCAACGGATTTCGCGGAGAGACGGATCGCATCGAGAAAATGGAAGGCCGTGTCGCGCACGATCTGTACTATCTGAAGAACTGGTCATTCTGGCTCGACGTCAAGATCATTCTGGCTACGATCTTCAAGGGGCTTCATCATCCGAACGCGTACTGAGCGCGGGGCAGGCTCGTCGAGCCGGCAGGAACCGGCACACAGCAGCAGCGGAGAAATCGGCCGGACACCGGTTGAGGTGGACATAACGTGATGCTATCTGACGTTGAACGCGTAATGAGACGGTCCGCGAAGCGGGCCGCGCAATACAGGTTTCACCTCGACCACGCCGCGCAGGCGAAAGGAGTACTGCGGCTACTCGAGGAAAAATACGGCCGGACCGATCCCGCGCACCTGAAGCTCGCGGACACCTACGCCCGCGACGTGTTTGGCGACGCGATCTATGCCCCGTGGCTGCGGGTCTACACGGCGTTCAGCGGGGCATTCAAGGAGGGCTGGATTCCCGATAACTACTATGCCTGCGTGGTGGTGCCGCATATGAAAGGCGGGTACGGCAAGATTTCGAACCTGAAACCGATGTCGCGGCTGATCTTCGACGGCGATGTATTGCCCGACATCGCTTATTTCGCCAATGGCCTGTTTTTCACCGACAAAAGTGTCGTGGTGCCGGAGCGCGAATTGGAGGACATCGTTTTCGAGCATACCGGGCGCGTGGTATTCAAGCTCGACGGTTCGATGCAGGGCAATGGCATTCATATCTTCGACAGGACGAATTTCAACCCCGAGGTCATCAGGTCGCTCGGCAATGGCGTGATCCAGAGGTTCATCATTCAGCATCGCCTGTTCGATGCCTTTGCATCGAAGCCCGTGGCGACGCTGCGCTTTACAACGGTTGTCGATGACGCTGGCCGTATTTCCGTGCGCGCGTGTTTCCTGCGGCTTGGAAGAGCGGACGATACGCACGTTCTGGTCGATCGTGAAATCTGTGTGCCGGTCAGACTGGCAACCGGCGAGCTGTGTGCCGAGGGTTATATGCGGGACTGGGGCGCGACCGAGGCGCACCCGGATTCGGGCGTGCGCTTTGCGGGCGTCAAGCTGCCCGCATTTGCACAATGCGTGGCTACCGTTCTGAACCTGCACAGGAAGATTCCGTTTGTGCGCTGTGTCGGCTGGGACGTTACCGTCGACGTGGACGGCCATGTGCAGGTGATGGAGTGGAACGGCGAACACAATGACGTGAAGTTCAGCGAGGCTACGCAAGGGCCCTGCTTTCTGGATCTGAATTGGGAGCGGCTGCAAGCCGTGCCCTGAGTTGTCGCAACGGGTACGAGGCTCAGGCAGTAACGGGAGAGGCGACGTGAGCGAACAGTTGTGGTGCGTCCATATCGAAGGCTTGAACGACTTCATTGCCGTCGACTCGCGGGAGGCGGCGCAGCAGGAAGCACGGGCGATCAACGCGTATATCGAGCGCGCGGAGCAGGAACGGGAACAGGAACAGAAGCGGCGCGCCGCGCTCCCGCGCGCGGTGGCGGTCGAATGGCCGTTTGCGGCGGCAGGCCACGCGAGGGCGCTCGACGGCGACTGGCACGACCTGCAACGCATGGCGCACAGATGGGAGCCGGCGAGCGAGCGGGGTGGCGTGCTATCGAATATCGCGCGACGGGTGAAAGAACTCGTGACCGTGGGCCGTGACGAACATGATGAAGCGTGAGGTTCGTCGCCCGCTAGCTCGACTTGCTGCGGTTATTCGGGAAGAGGTACGTCCGCGATCAATTCGGCGCTTACCGCGCGAATCCTGCGATCGACGAAGTATCCGCCGCCTTCTACATAACGCAGATAAAGACGCCCGCACAGCGAGCATTGCCACACACCACAACGGTTGTACGGAAAGTAGAGCGGAGCGATAGGCGCATCCGTAGACCAGTACGTCGTTTTATCCGGCAGGTACTCGCTGAAGGACGGCTCGGGGTCGTCTTCCCGCATCAGTGTGCCGATTTCGTTGAACAGCGTTTCGTCAAGGGAAAGCGGTTGCGATTGCCAGCCTTCGAGCGGCGTGCGGGTACATTCGCAAGGCTCGGTGGCGCGCGGGTGCTGTTGCGCCGCGTGCGCGAATTCGAGCAGGGTAGCAGCGTTCAGGTGTTGTGCCATATCGCCCGTAGCAAGTGTTTCATGATCCGTTCATCATCCGGTCGCGTTGCGCGGCGACCCAGGCGCGGTCGAACGTGCCGTTCGCAATCGAGGCGAGCGCGGCCGCTTCTTTGGCCTGTTGCCGCCGCGCGCCTTCGATGACCGCATCGACATCGGCGGGCGAAATGGCAAGCAGACCGTCTTCATCGCCGACAATGATATCGCCTGGATGCACGACCATGCCACCCACCGTAACCGGCACGTTGATTTCACCCGGGCCGTGCTTGTAGGGACCCCGATGCGTGACGCCGCGCGCGTACACCGGAAAATCATGTTGACTGAGCGCGCCGACGTCGCGAATCGCGCCATCGATCACGAGGCCCTGCACCCCGAGGCTTTCCGCAAACGTCGCCATGATCTCGCCCATCAGCGCCTGCGTGAGATCGCCGGCGCCGTCGATCACGAGCACGTCGCCGGGCCGGCAGAATTCGAACGCGCGGTGAATCGCGAGATTGTCGCCGGGGCGCGTATGGATCGTCAGCGCGGTGCCGGCCAGCGGCTTCGGCCGATGAAACGGCCGCAAGCCGACCGCGCCGCTCGCGCGCGCCATGTTGTCGCTGAGCAAGGACACCGCGAGTTCGCGCAATGCATCGAGCGTCGCCGGACTGGCTTGCGGCGCACACTCGTATTCACGCCATCCCACCGGGTTCATACCGTTTCTCCTCGTACTGCGAATTGTCGATCGAGCTGGCGCGGCAGCCGCGCATACACGCTGCGCGCGTTGTCCTCATAGATACGTTGCCGGTCCGCGTCGCTCAGCCATTCGATCGCGTCGATATAGCGGCGCGTGTCGTCGTAGTAGTGACCGGTGCGCGGATCGATGCCTTGCACCGCGCCGATCGTTTCCGACGCGAACAGGATGTTTTCCACTGGAATGACTTTCGCGAGCAGTTCGGCGCCGGGCTGGTGATACACGCAGGTGTCGAAGAACACGTTTTTCAGCAGATGTTCTTCGAGCAGCGGCCGCTTCATGTCCTGCGCGAGTCCGCGATAACGGCCCCAGTGATACGGCACCGCACCGCCGCCGTGCGGAATGATGAAGCGCAGCGTGGGGAAGTCCGCGAACAGATCTCCTTGCAGCAGTTGCATGAATGCCGACGTATCGCCATTGAGGTAATGCGCGCCCGTCGCATGGAAATTCGGATTGCACGACGACGACACGTGAATCATCGCAGGCACGTCGAGATCCACCATCGCTTCGTAGAGCGGATACCACGAACGGTCCGTGAGCGGCAGGCCGCTCCAGTGTCCGCCTGATGGATCAGGATTCAGATTGCAGCCGATGAAGCCGAGTTCTTCGACACAGCGCCGCAATTCGCCGATGCAGTTGGCCGCCGCCACGCCCGGCGCCTGCGGCAACTGGCACACGCCGACGAAGTTGCGCGGGAAAAGCTCGCATACGCGATGCACGAGATCGTTGCATTCGCTCGACCACTGCGCATTCGCGTCGGCGGTGGCGAGATGATGGCCCATGCCCGCCGCGCGCGGGGAGAAAATCGTCAGGTCCGTGCCGCGTTCCCGTTGCACGCGCAATTGGCCGTTTTCGATGCTCTCGCGAATCTCGTCGTCGCTGATAAAAGGCCGCGGTGGCGGCGCGGCGCCATCCTTGAGCGCGGCGATCTGCTGTGCGCGCCAGGCTTCGTGTTGCGGCGGGGAGGTCGTGTAATGGCCGTGGCAATCGATAATCATGATGTGCAATACCCTCTGCGTTTGCTTTTGCGTTAGAGCGAATTTGCGCCCGAGTTCGACTCAGCCGCGCGGCTTAACTCTGGAACTCAGGTGCGCGACTTTAGCCGCGCGGCGCGGCTCCGCCGGTGGCGAGCGGCGTGTCTTCGTCCTCGGCCGGCGTGACGCGCATCACGAGTGCGATGATCGTCGCGACCACGAGAAACGCCGCGATCGTCAGCAACGCGAGCTTGAAGTTGCCGGTGGCGTTGCGCACGAGCCCGATGCTCCATGGACCGACCAGTCCGCCGAATTGCGCGATCGTGTTGATGAGCGCGATGGTTGCGGCGCCCGCCGCGCCGGTTCTGAACGACGACGCGAGGCTCCAGAACAGCGGATTGCCGGAGTAGATGAACAAACCAGTCACGCAGAGCAGCACATAGGCGATCACGGGGTTCGGCGCGTACGCGCTGCCCGCGATGGCGAGCGCGCTCATGCCGTACACGAACGCGAGGTGCTTCTTGCGGTCGCCCGAGCGATCGGAACTGCGGCTGATCAGGAACGTGCCCAATACGCCGAGCAGCGGCGGCGCGGCCGAGAGAAAGCCGACTTCGATGTTGCTCAACTCGCCGAAGCTCTTGACGATCTGCGGCAGCCACAGGAACAGCCCATAAATGCCGACCAGCGCGCAGCCGAACAGACAGGCGAGACTCCATACGCGGATGTCGCCCGCTACGCGCAGCAGCGGAAAATGCCGGTTGCCGCCGAGCGTTTCGCGTTCCGCCGCGAGCGTCGATTCGAGCCAGTTCTTTTCTTCGCTGGAGAGCCAGTTCGCGTCGGCCGGACGCTCGGTCATGATGCGCAGCGTGACCAGACCCAATAACATCGCCGGCACGCCTTCGAGAATGAACATCCATTGCCAGCCCGCCAGGCCGAGAATACCGTTCGCGTAGGTCATCAGCGCCGTCGAAATAGGTCCGCCCAGCACCGCCGAAAACGAACCCGCGACAATATAGCCGCCGACCGCGCGAGCGCGATAACGTACCGGAAACCATTTGGTCAGGTAAACGGCAATGCCGGGCAGAAAGCCCGCTTCCATGACGCCGAGCAGAAAGCGCAGCACGTAGAAGCTGACATCGTTGAAGACGAACGCGGTGGCTGCGGCCACCGCGCCCCACGTCAGCAGAATGCGCGCAATCCAGATGCGCGCGCCGACGCGATGCAGGAGGAGATTGCTCGGCACTTCGAGCAGCATGTAGCCGACAAAGAAAATGCTGCCCGCGAAGCCGAACACGGCTGGACTGAAGCCCAGCTGCTTGTTCATGTCGAGCGCGGCGAAACCGATGTTGATCCGGTCCAGATAGTTGATGAACATCATCGCGAAGAGCAGGGGCATCAGTCGCCCGTACACTTTGCGCATGGTGGCGGTTTCATCGAATGCGGTCATGCTGTCTCCTGCCATGCAGCGGCGACCGTGGCCGTCGTTGCATTCTGTCTATGTGTGTTCAATGCAATGGCTTGTGCCAATGATAAGAACGCATCGGCCAGGAGTCCAAGACCACTTGCTTATGCTTGTATAGGCTTTTGCTTATAGTGTCAGGCCGGCGAGCGGTGGGGCAGGCAGCCGAGGAAAGCCCGCAGATGCGGCGAGGTGTCGTCGGTGCGGAAGGTGGCCGCCAGCGTCGAGCGGTACGAGGAACCCGGTCCCGACAGATGCCGGAACACGACGTCGGTGCGTCCGTGCCGCGCCACCGATTCGCCGATGAACGTTACGCCGAGGCCCGCCGCGACGAGTGCGATGGCTGTCTGGATTTCGTAGGCTTCGTGAGCGATGAGCGGCGTCACGCCGGCATCGCGATAGAGCGACTGCACCGAGCGCTTGAATTGCGCGTTCTGATGCTTGGGGTAAAGAATCAGCGGCGTGTCGGCGAGATCGGCGATGCGTACGGTCTTGCGCGCGGCGAGCGGATGACCCGCCTCGAGCGCGACCATGACCCGCTCGCGCAGCAGCAAACAGGACGTGCAACCTTCCACGGTCAACGGTTGACGGCCGATGCCGATATGAATGCGCATGTCGCGCAACGCGTCGGTTTGCTCTTCGGTCAGCATTTCGAAAAGCTTGAGTTCGACTTGCGGATACGCCTTGTGAAATTTCTTCAGCGCGGGCGGCAGCACGCTATACATCGACGAACGCGTGAAGCCGATGCTGAGCCAGCCGCGCCGGCCAATACCGATGTCCTTTGCGGCGAGCGTCATCTGATCCAGCGAGCCGAGTAGCTGACGCGCCTCGGTGCACAGATAGTGACCCGCTTCGGTCAGCATCAGCGGCCGCCGCGCGCGGTCGACGAGTTGCGTGCCGAGCCGGTCCTCGAGCGAACGGATCTGCTGGCTCAGCGCGGGCTGTGCGATATGCAGCCGCTCGGCGGCGCGGCTGAAATTGAGTTCCTCCGCGAGAATCACGAAGCATTGCAGGGCTCTGAGGTTCATGTCGGTTTCCTGTCTCCAGGGGAAAGGATAACCGGTGCGGGGTGCGTTTCGACGGCCGAAGCGCTAACCACCGATAACCACCAGTGATCGCTGTATCGAAACAATTCATTAGTCATCTATCACCCGGCTCCCGATAATGTCCGCACAAAAACACCCAAAGCGTGAGTCTCGGCGGACCTAACCGCAGGCGCCCACGCGAAAATCCGGAGGAGACGATGCTCAATCGACCCAAGGTCAGCCGGGCGGTTCTCGCGCTCATGTGCGCGATGTCGTTCATCATGTATCTCGACCGCGTCAACCTGTCGGCGGCGGCCGGGCTGATTCGCGACGATCTGCATCTGAGCAATACCAACGTCGGCCTCGTGTTCGCCGCATTCGCGTACACCTATACGCTGTGCCAGGTGATCGGCGGTTGGGTCAGCGACCGGTTCGGCGCGAAGCTCACGCTCGTGACCTGCGCAAGTATCTGGATCGTCGCGACGGTTGCAACCGGTCTCGCGGGCGGCCTCGTTTCGCTATTTGGTGCGCGCCTGTTGCTCGGCATTGGAGAAGGCGCCGCGCTGCCCGCTCAGGCGCGAGCACTGACCAACTGGTTTCCCGCCCACAAGCGCGGCTTCGTGCAAGGGCTCACGCATTCATTCTCGCGGCTCGGCAACGCGATCACGCCGCCGCTGATCGCATTGCTGGTCGCGTATTCGTCGTGGCGCGTATCGTTTTTCGCGGTCGGCGCGCTGACGTTCGTGTGGGTTCTGGTCTACGCATGGTATTTCATCGACGACCCGCGCAAGCATCGGCATATGACGGCACAGGAAGAAGCGCAATTGCCGCCGGCGCGCAAAACCGACGTTGAAGCGACGCGCGAGCCGACACCGTGGCGGCGTCTTCTCAAACGCATCGGCCCGACGATGCTCGTGTATTTCTGCTATGGCTGGACGGGCTGGCTTTTCTTCACATGGCTGCCGACGTTCTTCATGCATGGGCGCGGGCTCGATCTGAAAAGCTCGGCGATGTTCTCGGCGGGCGTGTTTCTGTCCGGCGTGGTCGGCAATACCGCGGGCGGCGTGCTCAGCGACCGCGTGCTCAAGCGCACGCGCAATGTCGTCGCGGCGCGGCGCAACGTGATAATCGGCGCGTTTCTCGGCGCGCTCGTGTTCCTCGCGCCGGTGATGATCGTGAAGTCGTTGCCGGTGATGGCCGCGTGCATGAGCCTGTCGTTCTTCTTCCTCGAAATGACGATCGGGCCGATCTGGGCCGTGCCGATGGACATCACGCCGCAACACGTCGGCGTCGCGAGCGGACTCGTCAACGCGGGCTCGGCGATAGCGGGGATTTTTACGCCGATCGTATTCGGCCTCGTGGTGGATCGCACCGGTAGCTGGACGCTGCCGTTCGCGGGCTCGCTTGCTTTGCTCGCCGTGGGTATCGTCGCGACGTTCTTCATGCGCCCGGATATTCCGCTCGACACGGCGAATGCTCAAGCGGATATTTCCTCGAGCGACGAACTCAGGTTCGCTGAAAACCTCACCCCGCGCGAATCGAATCGATAACCAGCTGCATGGCCGGCGTAATACGCCGGTTCCGGCGCAGAATCAGCCCATACGGTGCGAGCCGTCCGCGCAGCGGTGTCGCAATGGCGGCAATCGCATCGAGCGCGACGTAGTACTGCGCGACCGAACTCGGCAGCACCGCAAGCATGTCCGAATCGCGCAGCAGGGACAGCGTGGTCAGAATCGACGAGGTCTCGACCGTGCTCACGGGCGGCGCGACGCGCGACTCGCGGAAGGTCTGGTCGATCACCTGGCGCATCGGGCTCGGATGCGGCTGGATGATCCACGGATAACGCGCAAGGTCCGCGAGCTTCGGACGCGTTGCCGATCGCGCAGCGGGATGATCGGGGCGCACGACGATAGAAAGCGCCTCTTCCGCCAGCGTCTCGAAGCTCAGATCGAGCGCCGGAAAACCATCGGGAATGCGCCCGATCACGATATCGAGCTGGTCCTGCTGCAGCGATTGCACGAGCACGTCGCTCGTGTCGATCGTCACCGTCATCTGCAGGCGCGGGTGCGCGTCCTTCAGCTTGACGATGGTCTGCGTGAGCAATTCGGGCGACGGCGCCATCACCGCGCCGATCCGCACCTTGCCGATGTCGCCGGCCTCGATGCCGGCCAGCTCCTCGCGCAGCTCGTCGAGATCTTCGAACACCACACGCGCGTAACGCATCACGGCCTCGCCGAAGATCGTCGGCTCCATGCCGCGCGCGTGGCGCACGAACAGCGACACGCCGAGCGTGTCCTCGAGTTCCTGCAAGGCCTTGGTCGCGGCGGGCTGGGTCATCGCGAGTTCGTCGGCGGCGCGCCGCAGCGACTCCATTTCTGACAGCGCGACCATCAGTTGCAAATGACGCAGGCGCAAGCGTTTGCGGATCGTAGCGGCGGACGGGATCATGGTGAGCGATAACTTTAACGAATCGGCTGATTCGAATTATTCAGTGGTCAGTTATCGGATAGTTTCGCACACTAGCGGTTATCGCACGACGGCAATCGCAATGCCCGTCGTGCACAAAAAACTGGAGACGATGCATGACGATGACCGCGAGCCCCGTGCTCGACAGCGCGATTGCCAAAGCCCGCGCGAGACTGCTGCCCTTTCTGATCCTGATGTACGTGCTCGCGTTTATCGATCGCGCGAACGTCGGCTTTGCAAAGAACGTGCTGCAAGCCGATACCGGTTTGAGCGACGCGGCCTTCGCGTTCGGCGCGGGCATTTTCTTCGTCGGCTACGCGGTGTTCGAGGTGCCGAGCAATCTGCTGATGTACCGTTTCGGTGCGCGTGTCTGGATGAGCCGCATCATGGTCACGTGGGGAATCGTGTCCGCCTGCACGGCACTCGTTCACGACGCGACGAGCTTTTACGTGCTGCGCACACTGCTCGGCATTGCCGAGGCGGGTTTCTTCCCCGGCATCATCCTGTTCCTGTCCAACTGGTTTCCGGCGAAGACGCGCTCGCAAACCATGGGCATGTTCTATTTCGGCTTTCCGCTCGCGCTGCTGCTCGGCAGTCCGGTCTCGGGGCTGCTGCTCGATGCGGGCAATCCGTTCGGGATGCATCCGTGGCAGTGGCTCTTTATCGTCGAGGGGATCGCCGCGTCCGTGGTGGGTGTCGTCGCGTACTTCTATCTGACCGACTGGCCCGCGCAGGCGAACTGGCTCGACGCCGCCCAGCGCGAAGCGCTCGACGACGCATTGCGCCATGAAGACCGGCAGAAGCTCGCGCACGGCCCGGCTTCGGTGCTCGCGGCGCTGGGTGATGCACGCGTGCTGTTCTGCGCGGTGATCTACTTCGCGGTGCAGATGAGCGTGTACGGCGTCGTGTTCTATCTGCCCACACGCATCGCGGGGCTCGCGAGCGGCGGCCACGTGGGCGTCGAGGTGGGACTGCTGACCGCGATTCCGTGGATCGCGGCGATTGCGGGCACGTTCTGCATCACGCGCATCGCTGACCACCACGGCCATCACCGCACATGGGCCGCGGCGATGCTTACGCTCGCCGCGCTCGGCATTGGCGCGTCCGCGCTGACCTCGTCGGTCGTGCTGGCGATTGCCGCGTTCTGTATTGCCGCGATCGGTTTCGTCTGCGTGCAGCCGCTGTTCTGGACGCTGCCCACCGGCTATCTTGGCGGCGCCGCGGCAGCGGGCGGCATTGCGCTCATCAATTCGATCGGCAATCTCGGCGGTTTCGTCGCGCCCAATCTCAAGGGGCTGGCGGAGCATTTCACCGGCTGGCCGCAAGCCGGCATGTTTTCGCTCGCGGTGGTCGGCCTGATCGGCGCATTGCTGCTGCTCATGTTCCGCTTCGAGCCGCGCGTATCCGTATCCGCTTCTGCTTCCACTTCTACCTCCCATGGCACTGGTGGGCTCGGCGAACGCACGGGCCACTGACTCTCTCACGGAATTCTCTCGAGGAATCGTTGAACATGAAAATCAAGCATATCCGCACGCGTGTTTTCGAATGGAAAGGCAAGGTCGTGCCGCCGCAATCGCACTTCTGCACCAACGCAGTCGACATTCTTTACGAGCGCGGCGATGCGATGGGTTCGTTCCGCTTTCACGGCTGGCTCGTCGTCGAAGTGGAATGCGACGACGGCACGGTGGGTATCGGCAATTGCGCGCTCGCGCCGCGCATCGCCAAGCAGATCATCGACGAATACCTCGCGCCGATTGCGATCGGCGAAGATCCGTTCGACAACGAGTACATCTGGCAGAAGATGTATCGCCGCACGCTCGCATGGGGCCGCAAAGGCATCGGCATGGCGGCGATCTCCGCAGTCGATATCGCGCTGTGGGACATCATGGGCAAGGCCGTGAAGAAGCCGGTATTCAAGCTGCTCGGCGGGCGCACGAAAGAAAAGATCTGGTGCTACGCGTCGAAGCTCTATAACAACGACGATCGCGACGCCTTCCTCGGCGAAGCGCAGGGTTATCTCGATGCGGGCTTCACCGCGATGAAAATGCGCTTCGGCTATGGTCCGAAAGACGGCCCGCAAGGCATGGCGAAAAACCTCGAGCAGGTACGGCTATTGCGCGAGCTGGTGGGCGACGAGGTCGATATCATGCTCGAATGCTATATGGGCTGGACGCTCGAATACGCGCGCCGTATGCTGCCGCGTCTTGCCGAATTCAACCCGCGCTGGATCGAGGAGCCGGTGATCGGCGACGACGTCGAAGGCTATCAGGAACTGAAGAAGATGAACCTGATGCCGGTGTCCGGCGGCGAGCACGAGTTCACGAGCTACGGCTTCAAGGATCTGCTGGAGCGCCGCGCGCTCGACGTGATCCAGTACGACACGAACCGCGTGGGCGGCATCACGGCGGCGCGCAAGATCAACGCGATGGCCGAAGCGTGGTCGGTGCCGGTGATTCCGCACGCGGGCCAGATGCACAACTATCATCTGACGATGGCAAGCACCGCGAGCCCGATGTCCGAATTTTTCCCGGTGTTCGACGTGGAAGTGGGCAACGAACTGTTCTACTACATCTTCGAAGGCGAGCCGCAACCGGAGAACGGCTATCTGCAACTGTCGGACGAGCTGCCCGGTCTCGGCATCACCTTGAGCGACAAGCATCTCGCCGATTTCAACATCGTCGAATAAACGGGCGCCCGTTGCCAATCGGCACTCTCAACAGGACAGGCATATGAAGCCACGCATTGCAGTACTTCTTGGCGACCCCGCCGGCATCGGCCCCGAGCTGATCGCGCGTCTGCTCGCGCAGGAGGCGAACCGGGCGCGCGCGGATCTGCTGATCATCGGCGACCGGCGCGAGCTGGAAACCGGCATGAAGATCGCGGGTCAGCGTTTCGAATACGACGTGGTCGAGAATGCGCAGACCGCATTCGGGCACGCGGGCGTGCCCTCGCTGATCGACTTCCGTCTGCCCGGCGATCAGCCTTTCGAGCGCGCCGTCGCGACCGAACCCGGCGGCCGCTACAGCCTGGCCGCCTTCAGGCAGGCGCTCGCGCTCACGCAGAGCAACGTCACGCAAGGCATGCTGTTCGCGCCGGTCAACAAGACCTCGCTGCATATGGCCGGCATGGAAACCGGCGACGAGATGGAGTGGTTCGCGCGGCAGCTCGGCTATACGGGCAGTTTCTGCGAGTTCAACGTGCTCGACGAACTGTGGACTTCGCGCGTGACCTCGCATATGGCGCTCAAGGACGTGAGCGCGAAGCTCTCCGAGGAGCGGATCGTCGGCGCGGTGCGGCTGATTCACGATGGCCTCGCGCGCGCGGGACATGCGCAGCCGCGTATCGCGGTGTGCGGGTTCAATCCGCACAACGGCGACAACGGCGCGTTCGGCCGTGAAGAGATCGACGTGATCGCGCCGGCCGTCGAAGCGGCGCGCAAGCTCGGCTACGATGCGCAGGGGCCGTTTCCCGCCGACACGATCTTCGTGCGCGCGCGCGACCAGAAAGCGTTCGACGGCGTGGTCACGATGTACCACGACCAAGGCCAGATCGCGATGAAGCTGATGGGCTTCTGGCGCGGCGTGACCGTGCATGGCGGCTTGCCCGTGCCGATCGCGACGCCGGCGCACGGCACCGCCTTCGATATTCACGGGCAGGGCAAGGCCGATGTCGGCGCCACGCAGAAGGCCTTCGACATCGTCACGCGCATGGCGCAGGAGCGTGTGAGCTAGACGTCTCGCGCAAACGCTTCAGCGCTTTTTACACACTCCCGTCGACGCACGCACGACGAGTTCCGGCGGCGGCCCGAGCACCATCGACGGCTGCCGCTCCGGGCGCTGGATCAAGCGGATCAGACTTTCGATCGACAACTCCGCGACCGCCGCCGTCTGAATCGCGACCGTCGTGAGGGCAGGGTGCACCTGATGCGCGAGCTGGATGTCGGTGATGCCGATCACCGACACGTCGCCGGGCACCGAGCGGCCGAGCGTAATCAACGCCTGCACCGCGCCGATCGCGAGCAGGTCGTTGGTCGCGAAGATCGCGGTGAGTTGCGGCCGGTTCGCCATCAACTGCATGCAGGCGGCGTAGCCCGCGTCGATCGAATCGCGGATCTGCAGCACCGCGGCCGCATCGGCTTCGATGCCGGCCGCGCGCATCGCCGCGCGAAAGCCGTTCGAGCGCGCGTCTTGCAGACCGCCGCAGCCGTCGCCGATCAGCAGGCCAATTTCGCGGTGACCGAGTTCGAGCAGATGCTGCGCGGCAAGCTCGCCCGCGCGCGCGAAATCGACCGCGATGCACGGCAGCGCGGGCGGCGACTCGGGGTGCTCCCACATCGCGAGCAGGATCGGCGCGCTATGCGTTGCCGACGCGCACAGATCGTTGATCGTGATGTCCGTGTTCATCACGAGCACGCCGTCGGCGAGCGTGCCGGCAATCTGGTTCAGATACGCGCGGCCGATTTCGGCGTCGTCGTCGGTATTGCAGACCATCAGGAAGTGGCCGCTCTTGCGCGCGGCGCGCTCGGCGGCCAGCACGAACTCCGGGTAGAACGGGTTCGAAATGTTCGAGAGCATCAGCGCGAGCGTCGACGAACGGCCCTCGGCGAGTGCCCGTGCGTTCAGATTGGGCCGGTAGCCGAGATCGGCGATGGCCTGCAGCACGCGCTCGGCTGTCTCAGGGCGGACTTTCTCGCGATTGCGCAGCACGTTGGAGACGGTGGCGGCAGTAACGTGCGCGCGCTTCGCGACTTCGGACAGCGTAACCATGTTCGGTTTATCCCATATTTGGGGAGTGCAATTCAAATGTTGCAAACATCCCGCGACATTGCTAACTTTCTCAAAAATATTGCGGAGACACCTACCATGACTTTTTTCGTCGAACTAGAATTTAAGCGATTAAATGGCCAGCACACAAGGGCTGGTCATTTATTTTCGAGAAAAATTTAAGCGATTAAATCAGGGTGGGGACAGTATGGCAACGATTCGTTTGACTGAAGTTCACAAGGCCTACGGCGATCATCCGCCGGTGATCCGGAGCGTGAATCTGGAGATCGCGCAGCATGAGTTCTGCGTGTTTCTCGGCCCCTCGGGTTGCGGCAAGTCCACGCTGCTGCGCATGATCGCCGGTCTCGAAGACCTCACTGCTGGAGAGCTGCATATCGGCGGGCGGCTCGTCAACGACGTGCCGGCCGCCGAGCGCGGCGTCGCGATGGTGTTTCAGAGCTATGCGCTGTTTCCGCACATGACCGTGTTCGACAACATGGCGTTCGGGCTGAAGCTCGCGAAGCAGCCCAAGGACGTGATCGAGCGCAAGGTGCGCGAGGCCGCGCGGATTCTGCAACTCGAGAGCCTGCTCGAACGTCATCCGAAAGCGCTGTCGGGCGGGCAACGCCAGCGCGTCGCGATCGGCCGCGCGATCGTGCGCGAGCCCGGTGTGTTCCTGTTCGACGAACCGCTGTCGAATCTCGACGCCGCGCTGCGCGGCCAGACCCGCGTCGAGATCGCGCGTCTGCATCAGCGCTTTGCGAACGCGAGCGTCGTCTACGTGACGCACGACCAGGTCGAGGCGATGACGCTTGCCGATCGCATCGTACTGCTGCATGCGGGCGCGGACGCCGATCGCTTCGGCAGCATCGCGCAGACGGGCGCGCCGCTCGAGTTGTATCACCATCCGAAGTCGCGCTTCGTCGCGGGTTTTATCGGCTCGCCGCGCATGAATTTCATCGACGTCACAGTCGAGTCGATCGAGCCCGGCCGCGTGACAGTTGCACTTGCGGCGGACGGCGCCGCGCATGGCGAGAAGCTCGTCGCGCATGTCGACGGCGAGCGTTTGCAGCGCGGCCAGCGCGTCACGCTCGGCGTGCGGCCCGAGCATCTGCGGCTCGACGGCGATGAGCAATCCATTCAGTGCGCGACGGTTTTGTCGGAGCGGCTCGGCGAGCACAGCTATATCCACGCGGACTACGCAGGCGGCACGCTGATCGCGAAAGCGCCCGGCGATACGCCGCTCGGCGCGGGCGAGCGCATTCGCGTTCACGTGCCGTCCGCCGCGTGCCATCTGTTCGATGACCAGGGACTCGCATTGCGGCGTTGCGCGTTCGAGGCCGAACGCGCAACCGCCTGATCGATCATTCATGACGGACTCCGCGACGCGGGCCCGTCATGACGAATTCCGCCACAGAGCGGGTTACATCCCGGTGCGCGATGCGCAGCCGGTCAACAAGGTAGACAAGGAGACACAGGATGATTGCTCTTCGCCTTCGCCGTTTTGCACAGGTGTCGATAGCCGCCGCATTGGTGGCCAGCGCGCTCGGCAGTGCCGCGGTCGATGCCGCTACGCTCAACGTCAACGTATCGGCGCGCGGTAATCAGCGCTCGACCTGGCAGGATGCGTTCGACCAGTTCAAGAAAGCCAATCCCGACATCGATCTGAAAGTGACGTACATCACCGAGGAAGCGTACAAGGTGCAGATGGGCGGCTGGCTCGCCACCGATCCGCCCGACGTCGTGTCGTGGCATGACGGCGAACGCATGGCCTATTACGCGCAACGCGGTCTGCTGGAAGACCTGAGTTCGGACTGGGCGAAGAACGGCTGGTCGCAGCAGTACGCGTCGGTCAAGGAAGCGTCCACGTACAAGGGCAAGCAGTACGCGGCGCCGCTCGGTTATGACGCGTACGGCTTCTTCTATCGCAAGGATCTGTTCGAGAAGGCCGGCATCAAGAGCGAGCCGAAAACGTGGGATGAATTCATCGCAGCGACGAACAAGCTCAAGGCAATCGGCGTTGCGCCGATCGCAGTGGCCGCGCGCGATAGCTGGACGCTTGCCGCGTGGTTCGACTACCTCGATCTGCGCATCAACGGCAACGAGTTTCACCAGAAGCTGATGGCGGGAGAGATTCCGTACACCGACCCGCGCGTGAAGAAGGTCTTCACGACATGGAAAACGCTGCTCGACAATCACGTCTATATCGACAACGCGCTCTCCTACGATCTCGATTCGATCGCACCGTTTCTCGTGAACGGCAAGGCTGGGATGATGCTGATGGGCACGTTCTTCTCGGCGAGCTTCCCGCCGTCGATCAAGGATCAGATCGGCTTTTTCCGCTTCCCGGTGATCGACGCGAACGTGCCGATGGCCGAGGACGGTCCGGTCAACGTGCTGCTGATTCCGGCGAAGGCGAAGAACAAGGCCGACGCGCGCAAGCTGCTCGCGTTCATGGAGACGCCGAAGATCAACGCCGAACTCGCGAAGGGCTGGGGGCAGTTGCCGTCGAACAGCCAGGCGGCCGAGCCTGACGACGCGATTTCGAAGGTCGGTTTCCAGACGCTCGCGAACACGAAGGGCGGCATCGCGCAGTTCTACGATCGCGACATGCAGAAGGAAATGGCCGACGAAGGCATGAAGGCCATGCAGCAGTTCTATAACGATCCGTCGCAGCTCGATACCGTGCTCGCTCATCTCGAAGCGACGCGCAAGCGCATCTACCAGAAGTAAGTCCCGCCGCGCCGGCCGCGCAGCCGCGGCCGGCTTCTGCGTGTGACCTTCGCGTGCGATCTTCGCGCATGATTTCCGCGCGTGGGTTCGCGTTCGATTTCCGCCTTATTTTCGCCTTCGATTTTTCACGAGGCCCGATCCATGTCCGATACCGCAGCGCGCCGCCTGCCCGCGGCCCCGCACCGTCGCGTCTCGACGACGCGCCGTCATCAGCACCGCGCCGCGTTTTTCTTTCTGTTGCCGGGTTGCGCGTTGTTCACGCTGTGCGTGATCTACCCGATCATCAGCAGCATTTCGCTGAGCTTCTATAACTGGGACGGCATGACGCCCAAGGCCTTCGTGGGTCTCGCCAATTACGTCGAGCTGTTCCAGTCCGACACGTTCTACACGGCGCTGAAGAACAACCTGATCTGGCTTGTGCTGTTTCTGCTGGCGCCGCCGCTCGGTCTGCTGTTCGCGCTGTATCTGAACCAGCACGTGCGCGGCATGCGCGTCGTGAAGTCGCTGTTCTTCGCGCCGTTCGTGCTGTCCGGCGTCGTGGTCGGTCTCGTGTTCAGCTGGTTCTACGATCCGACGTTCGGCCTGCTGCGCCTGATCGTCGGTCGCGGCATTCCGGTGCTCGGCGATCCGCACACGGTCACGTTCGGCATCATCTTCGCCGCGCTCTGGCCGCAAACGCCGTTCTGCATGGTGCTCTATCTGACCGGGCTCACCGGCATCAACCCCGAGGTCGTCGAAGCCGCGCGCATGGAAGGCGCACAAGGGCTGCGCCTGCTGTGGCACGTGATCCTGCCGCAATTGCGGCCCGCCACGTTCATGGCGATCGTGCTGACCGTGATCGGCGCGCTGCGCAGCTTCGACCTGATCGCGGTGATGAGCGCGGGCGGACCGTTCGATAGCTCCACCGTGCTCGCTTACTACATGTACGACCAGGCCATCAAGTACTACCGCGAAGGCTATTCCGCGGCGATTGCCGTCGTGCTGTTCGCGATCATGCTCGTCTACATCGTGTTCCACCTGCGCCGCATGCTGCGCGAGGAACGCTGATTTCGCCGCCTGATTTGCAACCTGTTTCGCGGTTTCTTTTTTGTGGCTTGTTTCTCTGCCTGGTTCGTCGCTTTCGAGGAGTGATCCCTCATGTACCCGCTTCCCGTTGAACGCTGGAAACCGCTCAATCGAGCGCTCTATAAAGCATCGCTGCCGCTCGCGCTCGTGATCTGGCTACTGCCGATGCTGGCGGTGCTCGTCACGTCGATCCGCTCGTCGGACGAGCTTTCGCGGGGCGATTACTGGACCTGGCCCAAGCACTTCGCATTCCTGGAGAACTACGGCACGGCGCTCACGCAGACGCCGATGCTGCATTACTTCGCCAACAGCGTGCTGATTACGGTGCCTTCGGTGATCGGCGCGATCGTGCTGGCGTCGATGGCCGGTTTCGCGCTGGCGACTTACCGCTTTCCCGGCAATACGGCCGTGCTGTTTGCGTTCGTCGCCGGCAATTTCGTGCCGATCCAGATCCTGATGATTCCGGTGCGCGACATGGCGCTGAAGGTCGGGCTTTTCAATACCGTGTGGGCGCTCGTGATTTTTCACGTGTCGTTCCAGACCGGTTTTTGCACGCTGTTCCTGCGCAACTTCATCAAACAGTTGCCGTTCGAGATGATCGAGGCGGCGCGCGTCGAAGGGGCGAGCGAATGGACCGTCTATCTGCGTATCGTGCTGCCGCTGATTCGCCCGGCGCTCGCCGCGCTCGGCATCCTCGTGTTCACCTTCGTGTGGAACGACTATTTCTGGGCGCTGTGCCTCACGCAGGGCGACGATGCCGCGCCGATCACCGTGGGCGTCGCCGCGCTCAAGGGGCAATGGACGACCGCGTGGAATCTCGTCGCGGCGGGCTCGGTGCTGGCCGCGCTGCCTTCGGTGCTGATGTTCTTCGCGATGCAGCGGCACTTCGTGGCCGGGCTCACTTTCGGAGCAAGCAAGGGATAAAGGGCGGCGGGAATCGCGCCTGAAACGGCGACCTGAATAACGGCGGAAGCCACGACCCAACCACGGCTCGACGTCAACTCACAACGAGACTTTCACATGCAACTTGGTGTCTGCTACTACCCGGAACAATGGCCGCGCGCAATGTGGGCCGACGACGCGCGGCGTATGGCCGAACTCGGCATCACCCACGTGCGAATCGCCGAATTCGCGTGGAGCCGCATGGAGCCGCGTGCCGGCGAATTCGCATGGCAATGGCTCGACGAAGCGGTTGAAACGCTCGCGAATGCGGGCCTGAAAATCGTGCTCGGCACGCCGAGCGCGTCGCCGCCGAAGTGGCTCGTCGACGCGCATCCCGACGTGTTGCCGGTGCGCGCCGACGGCACGCGCTGGAATTTCGGCTCGCGCCGTCATTACGACATTTCGAGCGACACGTACCGGCGCGAATGCGTGCGCATCGTCACCGCGATGGCGACGCGTTACGGGCGCCATCCGTGCGTCGTCGGATGGCAGACCGATAACGAACTCGGTTGCCACGACACGGTGCCGAGCTATTCGGCCGCGGCTTTGCAGCGCTTTCACGCGTGGCTGCAACAGCGCTACGAAACTGTCGACGCGCTCAACGACGCGTGGGGCAATGTGTTCTGGAGCATGGAGTATTCGTCGTTCGAAGCGATCGGCTTGCCGAACCTCACGCCGACCGACGCCAATCCGATTCATCTGCTCGACTTCCGCCGCTTCATGTCCGACGAAGTGGCGAGCTTTCACCGCGAGCAGATCGACGTGCTGCGCGAGTACGCGCCGAAGGCGGATCTGCTGCACAACTTCATGGGCTTTTTCACGACCTTCGATCATTACCGTTTCGCCGCTGACAAGGCGATCGATGTCGCGTCGTGGGACAGCTATCCGATTGCGCGCACCGAATCGATCGCGCTGCCGGAAGAGCAGAAGGCGCGTTTCGCGCGCACCGGCCATCCCGATGTGTCCGCATTCGATCACGATCGCTATCGCGCGATTGGCGGCGGGCGCTTCTGGGTGATGGAGCAGCAGGCCGGGCCGGTCAACTGGGCGCCGTGGAATCCCGTGCCCGCGCGGGGCATGGTGCGGCTGTGGGCGTACGAGGCGTTCGCGCACGGCGCGGAACTGGTGTCGTATTTCCGCTGGCGCCAGTGCCCGTATGCGCAGGAGCAGATGCACTCCGGGCTCAATCTGCCGAACAACGAGCTGTCGCCGGGTGGTCTCGAAGTACAGCAGGCGGCGCGCGAGATCGCCGGCAGCGCGGCGCTGTCGACGCTCGCCGCGCCCGCGCGAGCCAACACCGCACTCGTGTTCGATTACGAAACGCAGTGGATGTTCGAGATTCAGCGGCACGGCAAGAGCTTCGATTATCAGACGCTCGCGTTCGACTACTACGAGGCGCTGCGTGAACTCGGGCTCGACGTCGATATCGTATCGAGCCGCGCCGATCTTTCGGCCTACCAACTGATCGTCGTGCCGAGCCTCGCGGTGATCGACGACGCGCTTGTCGAGCAGATCGAGCGCAGCCGCGCGCAGTGGGTCTTCGGCCCGCGCAGCGGTTCGAAGACCGGCGACTTCGCGATTCCGGGCAATTTGCCTCCCGGCGCGTTGCAGCGTGTGCTGCCGATCCAGGTGCTCGAAGTCGAAACGCTGCGGCCCACGCTGGCGCCTGCACTTTCGATCGACGGCACGGCGGGCGGCGCGCTGCACTGGCGCGAACACGTGCGCGCCAATCACGAAACACGCGTCGCCGCGCGTTTCGACGATGCGTGGCCTGCGCTGCTCACGCACGGCAACGTGCGCTACGTGGCGGGCTGGCTTTCGCATGCTCTGCATCGCACGGTCCTGCAGCAGGCCGCGCGCGATGCCGGCATCGACACGCAACTGCTCGCCGACGGGCTGCGGATCAGGCGGCGCGGCGGCCTGACCTTCGCGTTCAATTTCGGCTCGCAGCCGGTGCAGGCGCCCGCGCCGCGCAACGCGACGTTCGTGCTCGGCGAGGCGAGCTTGAACACGGGCGACGTTTGCGTGTGGAAGGACGCGTGAGGCGCTGAGCCAGGGTGTTCATGTTCACACGCATGTTGGAAGGAGAGAGCAGCAGACGCAGTTCGACGTTAGAAGCTTGCAGGAAGGTTGCAGCAAATTCGTATCACGGACGCATCACGGACGCATTAAACCAGACCAGGCGGCCCGCAAAAAAGCCGCCATTCAATAGACGGAGGATGACGGATGAACCGAAGAGAAATGTTGGGATGGCTCGCCGGTGCTGCTGCGGCGGCCGGTGTCGGCACGACGGTCGGCGCGCCTGCTTTCGGGGCGCAGCAGACCGGCCACGATTCGGAGCACGGCGCGGCGCAGGACGCCGCCGCGCGCGCCAACCGCTTTGCGATGGGTGCGGATGTGTCGACCTTGCTCGAACTCGAGGCGAACGGCGCGAAGTTCTACGAGCATGGCGAAGCGCGTGACTGTCTGTGGATTCTGAAAAGTCATGGCGTCGACTCGATCCGTATCAAGGTCTGGAATGATCCTGGCAATCCCAACTATTTCCCGGCCAATCAGAGTCCCGCGGCCGGCTGGAACAATGCCGAGCACGTGCGCATTCTCGCGCGCCGCGCGGCCGCATTGGGTTTGCGCGTGCTGATCGATTTCCACTACAGCGACTGGTGGGCCGATCCGGGCAAGCAGTATCCGCCGCACGCATGGGCGGGCAAGGACATCACGGAGACTTGCGCGCTGTTGTCCGAGTACACGTCGAACGTGTTGAAGATGCTCAAGCACGACGGCGTGCATCCCGAGTGGGTGCAGATCGGCAATGAAATCACCGGCGGCATGCTGTGGCCGCTCGGCAAGTACGATCAGCTCGATAATCTCGCGTTGCTGCTGAAGGCCGGGCATGATGCGGTCAAATCGGTCGATCCGCGTATCAAGGTCATGTTGCATATCGATAGCGGCGGCAACAACGCGACGAGCCGCTGGTGGTTCGACAGCGCGACACAGCGCGGCGTCACGTTCGACGTGATCGGCCTGTCCTACTACCCGCAATGGCAGGGTTCGTTCAGCGATCTGCAGAACAACGCGAACGATCTCGCGACACGCTACGACAAGGACGTGATCGTGGTCGAAACCGCGTATCCGTGGACGACGAGCGACGGCGATTCGGAACCCAACACGATGACCAACGTCGGCACCTCCACATTCCCGCAGACGCCGGCGGGACAGGCGCAGTTCCTCGGCGCGGTGACGGACATCGTGAAGGCGATTCCCGACGGTCACGGCAAGGGCGTGTTCTGGTGGGAGCCCGAGTGGATTCCGACGCCGAATGTCGGCTGGAAAATCGGCGCGGGCGATCAGTGGGACAACAATACGTTGTTCGACTTCCACGGCAATGCGTTGTCGTCGCTGGACGCGTTTCGCAAACGTTAGCGCCTGTTGCTGAACGCGGCGAGGGAATCGCAGACATCACTGCGGCAGGCATCACTGCGCGGGCGATGCCTGCCCCTTGCGCCGGTTCGCGCACTCCGACGTGAACGCCATGCTTGCCTGATCGGGCGTCATGTGCGGCGCGTCGGGACTGTAGATCTTTTCGATGATCGCGTTGACGGCCTCGCGATCGGCGGGGTCTTTGTAGTAGTAGGCCGCCTGATCGAGCGCCTGGGCTTTGGTCTTTTTGTGCGCGCGCCACGAGGCCACCTGACCGGCGATATCGCCGAGCGCAAAACATTGATCGCTGACAGTCTGCGCGACGGCCTGGGCGGCCGGTTGCGCGACACACAGCGCGACGAGCGCGGATACGACTACGCGTTTCATTACCGGAATCCTGAGATGAGACGGGCGGCGCGGCAACGGCGGTGATTGCTGTTGCCGTGCTCGCATGGGGTGAACAAGCGCGTAGTGTATCGGGAA
Source organism: Paraburkholderia susongensis (assembly GCF_900177725.1). Classification (GTDB taxonomy): domain Bacteria; phylum Pseudomonadota; class Gammaproteobacteria; order Burkholderiales; family Burkholderiaceae; genus Paraburkholderia; species Paraburkholderia susongensis. The sequence goes on from NZ_FXAT01000014.1 coordinate 165,640, forward strand.
GCGGGGCGGGGTGCTTTTTCCCCGTCGACCGGCAACGCAGTCACGCACCCGTTGCCCACGCCTTGGAGCACGCCTCGATTCGCGGCGCCGCCAAAGAAAAAGCCGCCCTGCAATGTGCAGCGCGGCTTCGAAAATCACCCGGCCATCGGCCCGTCAGCGGGCCGCGTCATCGTGGGCGGCTCAATGCAGGAAGCTCAGTGCAGGAAGCTCAATGCCCAAACGATTCCGCCTTCGGCGCATTCGCTTCCGTGGCCTGCGGCCGTGCCGCCTGCTTGATCAGCAGTGCGATGCATGACAGCAGACCCGCCACCGCGATCGTCGCGAAGATGCCGCCGAACGAGAAGTGACGGCGCGTCAGTTCGGCCACGAGGAACGAGCCCGCGATCCCGCCGAAGCGGCCGACGCCGAGCATCCACGCGACGCCCGTGCCGCGGCCCGCGGTCGGGTAGAACGCGGCGGCGAGCGCCGGCATCGACGATTGCGCGGTGTTCATCAGCACGCCGGCGATGAACACGATGAGCACGAGCGCGCCCACATTGCCGGCCGCCTGGCCGATGAAGTACACGCTGACGGCGGTCAGCGCATAGCACGCCGCGATGATGCGATTCGCGTTGAAGCGGTCCATCAGCACGCCGCACACCACCGCGCCGACACCGCCGAGCGGGAACAGCGCGGAGATCAGCGTTGCGCGTTGCGGCGTGAGGCCGGCGTCTTTCAGCAGGATCGGCATCCAGTTGATCGACGCGTAGAAGATCACGAGGCCCATGAAATACGCGAGCCATAGCATCACCGAGCCGACGATGTAGGAGCGCGACAGCACGACGCCGAGACCCTTGCCGCCGGTTTGCGGCGCGGTTTCGGTCATCGTGAACGAGCCCGCCTGCACCGCGTCGCCGGAAATGCGCGCAAGCGCTGCGCGAATCCGTTCGACCGGCTTCTGGTTCGCGACCATGTAGCGCACCGACTCGGGCATCTTCGCGAGCAGCAGGACCAACAGCAGCAGCGGCGTGACGCCGCCGAGCAGCAGCACGCTGCGCCAGCCGAAGTGCGGAATCATCCACGCGGCGAGGAAGCCGCCGAACGCGGCGCCGAGCGGAAAGCCGCAGAACATCAGGTTGATGACAGTGGCGCGGCGCTTGTCCGGGCAATACTCGCCCATCATCGTGACGGCGTTCGGCATCGCGGCGCCGAGGCCGACGCCGGTGATGAAGCGCAGCACGGTCAACTGCTCGATGCCGGTCGAGAACGCCGATGCGAGGCAGGCGACGCCGAACACCAGCACCGAGCCGAGCAGCATCGAGCGGCGCCCGAGGCGGTCGGACATCGGACCCGAGCCGAGCGCGCCGCACGCGAGGCCGAACAGCGCCGCGCTCAGCACCGGCGCGAGCGCGGGTTTGTCGATACCCCATTCGGTGACCAGCGAAGGCGCGATGAAGCCGATCGCGGCCGTATCAAAACCGTCCAGCAGGACGATGATGAAGCACATGAAAAAGATCAGCCACTGGAACGGCGAAAACGGGTGCTCGTTGATGAAGGTTTGAACATTCACAGCGGTGCTGCGGTTCATGATGGTCTCCTGACTGCGAAAAGGCCCGTCACGACGAGCTTTTTTTCTTAAGACCGTGCGCCGGAGAAGCGGCGCACGATGCCCGCGCCCGCGGCAAAACCGCGGCGCTTAGGCAATGAATCTTAGGCAATGAATCATACCCGGTGCGGTTCGATTACAGGAGCCACGCCGGGCCCGGCGATCTGTTCGCATAAAGAACGAGGATTCTCTACGCGAACGCGCGCCACTGTAAGTAATTCGACGGGTTTGGGCAACGAGGGATTACCCGATAGGGAGGCGGGAGCGCCGCAGCGCCGGAGATGATGACGGGAGAGCGCGGCCGCCGTTCATTTCGCTATCGGCGGCCGCTTTTTTCGCAGGGCTTCAATCAACTCTTCGAGAACACATTGTTATGGCCGACTCCACCCAGAAAGCGCAGTTCAGAAAAGGCCAGTTCCTTGACCACGCGGGACGGTCCCGGATGTCCGCCGAATGAAAATTTCACCGGGTTGTAGTCGGTGTACAGGCTCGAATCGTCCATGACCAGCAGACCGCCCGGAGCGAGGGAGTCCCGGCAGAGTGCGTAGTCGGCGAGGACGACTTCGTAATCGTGATTGCCATCGATATAGATCAGATCCCACGCCCTGGACTGAATGTGTTGAATGGCAACCGGATCTGTCGAATAAGCCTTCAGCAATTGTGGATCGGGCAAGCCGAAACGCCGGTTGGACGCGAGCGTGTCTTCGAGATAATCGATGTTCGTCAGATACGTGCTTACCGTATCTCCAACCGGAGAAAATGGAGAAATGCCGTGGATTTCGCATTCGAATCCGCACAGTTTCGCAATGAGCCCGATGAGGGATGTAACTTGCCCGCGATATACGCCGATCTCGAGGCAATTCCGTGGCCGGTATTCGCGCAGAAGCAGCCACCACATTGCATGGAACGCGTCCTCGCCGAAGCCGCGCTGTTCACTGGTGAAGTAATGCCGGTGCTCGCGAAGCTCCTTGGGCGCCATATATTTGTAGTAGTGGTGCATATAGGCGTACAGCGCGTTGCGGTCCGGATATTTCTTCACCGCCTCGGTGAAGCTCAGGTCTTCCGCGAGCGATCTGTGGTAGAGCGACAAAGTTTTGCAGTGCAAAGCAGCCTGAAACTCGGAAACGCGCGCGGAGACTGCGCCAGCGACAGAGACCATTTCACCCCCTCCCTTTGAGGCCAGCGCAGACGTTTGCTTGACCACCGTCGCGCGCAGTTTGGCCGATAGTGAAGATGCGGAATCGCATCATGAAAGCAGTAGTCAATGATAGGCGGCCACATAGGCGTGACCGCATTTCTGTCGCATTTCGATAGACGAATGGCGCTTCTCGTTCACCCGCGGGCTTACATAATTACCAAATACAGGCCTATTCGCGCGAGCATTGATCTGCCCCCGCTCGTCGATGCGCGCGGCGCGCCGGGCATCTAACCACCTCACGCGAGTTTCGCTGCAATCGCCATGCCTACGTCACTCGTGCTCGCGCGTCCGCCGAGGTCGCCGGTATGCGGACCTTCGACGAGCGTCGCCTCGATCGCCTTCAGAATCGCGTCGTGTGCCTCGCGCTCCCTGCCGGTGGAATGACCGAGGAAGTCGAGCATCATCGCGGCCGACCAGATCATTGCGATCGGGTTTGCAATATGTTTGCCGGCGATGTCGGGCGCCGAGCCGTGCACCGGTTCGAACAGCGACGGAAACTTGCGGTCCGGATTCAGATTGCCCGACGGCGCGAGGCCGATCGTGCCCGTGCATGCAGGGCCGAGATCGGAGAGGATGTCGCCGAACAGATTGGTCGCGACCACCACGTCGAAGCGGTCCGGGTTCAGCACGAAGCGCGCGCACAGGATGTCGATGTGCTGCTTGTCCCACGTGACGTCCGGATATTGCGCGGCGATGCTGGCTGCGCATTTGTCCCACCATGGCATGCTGATCGCGATGCCGTTGCTTTTCGTCGCGACGGTAATCTTCCTGCGCGCGCGCCGCTGCGCGAGATCGAACGCGAACTTCAGCACGCGTTCGCTGCCGTGCCGTGTGAACACCGATTCCTGCAGCACGAACTCGCGCTCGGTGCCTTCGAACATCACGCCGCCCACCGACGAATACTCGCCCTCGGTATTCTCGCGCACGATCCAGAAATCGATGTCGCCGGCCTTGCGTCCCGCGAGCGGCGAGGGCACGCCCGCAAAGAGCCGCGCGGGACGCAGATTCACGTATTGATCGAACTCGCGGCGGAACTTCAGGAGCGACCCCCACAGCGAAACGTGATCGGGCACGGTGTCGGGCCAGCCGACCGCGCCGAACAGAATTGCGTCGGCCGATTGCAATTGCGCCTTCCAGTCGTCCGGCATCATCTTGCCGTGCTTCGCGTAGTAATCGCAGCTCGCCCACTCGATGTGCTGATAGTCGAGCTCGATGCCGAAGCGCTTCGTCGCGACGTCCAGCACGCGCAGCGCTTCCGGCATTACTTCGACGCCGATGCCGTCGCCGGGGATGACTGCAATCCGATAGGTATTCGCCATGTTGTGTCTCTCCTGTTGTTGCGTTTCCGCGAGTCGATTCAATGGCGCCTATTTTAGGCCTGCTGCCATCACGCCGACGGTTGGCGTTGACGCGCGTCTGCCGTCCCTCGCTGGCGGCGCAATTCTGTTCGCGGCTGAAACGCTCGCCTCGCTCGTTCGCGGTATGGCGCCGCTGAGCAGATACCTTTCGTGGGGAAAATGCATCCCGGCGGCATTTACCGCGCGCAGCGCAAGCCACCCGGATTCACTACCGTACGGTGCCGCCGCGAATGGGACACAATGATCGAACCCACGGGCGCCTGCGACGCAGGTGTGAAGGTGCGCATCACTCGCCAGCGTATGGTCGGAAGAATCGCCCGACACAGTGGTGCGAACATAGCAGCCGGAGTAACGCCCGGCCGCCCGTGGCAATTCGGTCGTGACCATGCGGCAAAGATGGCGCTCTACGCTCGAACCGCGTGCAACTCCCGCAACCGATGCTCGACACCGGCTGTGCAGGATGCAAGCGCACGCCGATACCACGCATGGAAATGCCGCATACCATCCTCGAGCGGCGACTGGTACGGTCCCGCGTCACTCGTGCCGCGACGATGGAGGCACCGACGGCCCGCGTCCATGCGCTCGGCGATCTCGTCGTCTTCGATCACGGTTTCCAGATACGCCGCGCGCTGCGCATCGACGAAGTCGCGCTCGAATGCGGCGATTTCCTCGGGGTAGTAGAACTCGACGACATTGAGCGTCTCTTGCGGTCCTTTCGGATGGAGCGTCGACACGACGAGCGTATGCGGGTAGAGCTCGATCATCTGGGTCGGAAAATACGCGAGCCAGATCGCGCCGAACGAGGGCGCGTCGCCGCCGCGATAGTCGAGCAGCCGGTCGTGCCACGTGCGATACACGTCCGAGCCCGGTTGCGTGAGCGCGTTGTGCACGCCGACTCGCTGCATGCTGTAGGTGTCCGTGAATTCCCAATCGAGATGGTCGCAGGTCACGAACTTGCCGAGCCCCGGATGGAAAGGCGCCACGTGATAGTCCTCCAGATAAACCTCGATGAAAGTCTTCCAGTTGTAGCGGCACATGTGCGTTTCGACGTGGTCGAGCACGTAATCCGAAAAATCGAACTCGGGGCGCGCGAATACGCTGGCCATGTCTTCAGCGGGTTCGCGCGGCCCTTCGTAGAGAAGCCCGTGGCAGTTCTTCAGCGCGAAGCGTTGGAGGTTGCGGCACGGTTTGCGCTCGAACTCGGGCGCGCCGATCAGTTCGCCCTTGCCGTCATAGGTCCAGCGATGCAGCGGGCAAACAATGTTGCCTCCCGTCGCCGCGAGATTGCCGCCCGCCGGATCCGGGCCGCTCACGTCGCCCGGCTTGCCGCCGAGCATCAGCGCCTGGCGGTGGCGGCATACGTTCGACAGCAGTTGCACGCCGTTTGCATCGCGTACCAGCACGCGGCCGCCTTCGTCCTGCGGCAGGTGTCGCCAGTCGCCCGGGTTGGGCACCGACTGCTCGTGGCCCACGTAAAGCGCCGAGTTCGCGAAGATGCGCGCCATCTCGAGTTCGAACAGCGCTTCGTCGAAATAGGCGCTCGCCGGCAGTTGGAGGTCCTCGTCGCCGATCTCACCGGTTAGTGCGAGATGCGGCAGGTTACTGATGTCGTTCATCGGTTGTTTCCTTTCTTTGAGGCGCCGCGCTTGCTCGCCGTTGCATTCGCGCGCGCATTCACGCGCTTACCTTGGCGTCGCGCTCCGCATTCAGGCGGGCGATGCGCTCGCACTCGCGCAGTCGCGGACAGGTGCTGCAGAGTTCGCCGTCGCGCCGCCGATAGTGGTAGCAGCAGGTCTGTCGATCGAGCGCGAGTGCGCGCGAACCGTCGCTACGCGTATAAGCGAAGAAGCCGCCGCGTCCGTCGAGTTCCAGTGCCGCGAGCCAGCGCGCACCGAGCGCTTCGACTTGCGCGTGACCCCAGTCCGGCCGCACGGCATGCAGCGCCAGCAGCGCCGCGAGCACGCAGTCGGCCTGCATGCCGCCCGCGGCGTGGGCATTGACGCGAATGACGTGGGATAACTCGTCGAAGATCTGCTCGCAGCAGGCCGCGATTTCCCGCGCGGCGAGCTCGATCAGTTCGGCGGGTTTCGCGCGTGCCGGTTCGTGATCGTGCAGACGCACTTCGCGCGTCCACCCGCTTTCGAGAGGCTGCTCGAAGCGTGCGAGCGACAAGACGCGCCCCGTCTCATGCACGCCGATCACGCTTAAATAGATCGGCTGCCAGATCAGAATGCCCCAGCAGCGCAGCGACCAGTAGGCGCGTCCGGCTTCGGGATAGGCGTCGCTCCAGTGAGCGAGCAGCGCTTCGAGCGCGGCACGATTGCCGTCACGGGGAGCCGGGCGCAGGTGCACGACGCCGCGCGCGGATTCACAGGAGCAGGGCGGCGTCACGCCTGCGCGGCTCGTGACCACTCCGTTCAGTCCAGGCACCACACCGGCGGCGAGCCGCAGCAGATTGTCGAGTGCAGGGCTCGCCGTCATGCTCAAGCCTCGACGGGTTCCGTGAGTGCGCGCGCGCCGGCTTCGTTGCCTGTCGCGCGCCGTTCCGCAAGCGGGTTCCGGAGATTTCCCGCCATCTTCAGATTACCCGCCGGGTCGGAGAGGTTGACCATTTGCAGGTTGTTGCCGAGTTGCAGGCGGTTCAGGCACGAATGCAGGAACTCCGGCGCGAACAGATCGTACTCGGCATACTTCCGCGCGAATTGCGGATGCGCTTCCTGATAGCGCGTGATGCAGCGCGCCACCGTGTTCCAGAACAGGTCTTCGCCGCAGCAGCCATGCTCGACGAGAATCTGGTTGACGTAGCGGAAAAATCCGTCGAACACGTCGATGAAGATCGCGAGCAGTTTCACGCTCTCGGGCACGTCCACCGCGAGCCGCTTCACGTTGCCGGGAAGCGGCGCGTCCTTGTTCAGGATCGCCGATTCTTCGGCGATGTCCTTCATGATCGCGCGCACCGGAACGTGATTTTCGAGCACCAGAATCAGGTTTTCGCCGTGCGGCATGAAGACGAGATCGTACGTGTAGAAGCAATGCACGAGCGGCGCGAGATATGCTTCCATATACCGTTCGAGCCACGCCTGCGCACCGAGCCCGGATGCCTCGATGAGCGCGGGCAGCAGCGCTTGCCCATGGCGGTCCGTGTGCAGCAGAGCCGCCATCGTCATCAGACGCTGGCCCTCGCCCGCATGCACGAGCGGGTTTTCGCGCCACAGTGCCGAAAACATCTTCTTGTATGGGCTGTCCACCTGCACGGCCGCCTCGTAATAGCCGTTGCGAAAACCGAGCGACGCCACTTCGCGCAGAATCGTGAAGCCCTTGTCGCGCAGATAGGCATCGCGGCCGACCAGTCCTTTGATGTAGTCGTTGATCGCGGGCGTGCCCGACATGTAGTACGGCGAGAGACCGCGCATAAAGCCCATGTTGAGGATCGACAGCGAGGTTTTCACGTAGCGCTTCGAGCGGTCCGATACGTTGAAGAACGTCCGGATCGACTGCTGCGCCAGATAGCGGTCGTCGCCGTAGCCGAGGCAAATGATCCGTTGCGTCGCGACATAAGCGGCAAATGCAATGGACAGCTTGTTGAACCACTGCCAGGGGTGCGCGGGCATCAGGTGATAGTCGTCGAAGCTGCAGCCGCGCGCTTCGACGATTTGCCTGAATCGCGCCACAGTCGCCTCGCCCAGTTCCTCGTCCATCAGACTCGCGTAGTCGAGGTCCGCCGAGCAATGAAATGCTGCGTTATCCTTATGAACCGCCAGCCAGATAACCTGGATCGTCGAGCCGGCCTCGGGGGCGAACGCGCGGTAGTCGCCCGCGTCGAAACCGAGACGGCCGTTGTTGGCGACGAAGCCCGGATGCCCTTCGCTCATCGCGGTCTCGATCGCCTGAAAATCCGCGTGCAGCAGATCGGGTGTGTCGGGCCCTTGCTTCACGGCCTTGTAGGCGGCGCCGTAGAGCGTGCTGCTGATTTCGTCGAGATAGATCGGCAGCATCTCTTCCTTGATGCCGAGGCGTGCTTTCACGTCGAGAATGAACGCGAGCGCGTCGAGCGGCTGCTCGGCGCCGTCGCGCGTGCACACGATAGACCCGGCGCGAATGCTCCAATGACGCAACGCGAGCTGCCGCGCTTCGAACGTGTAGACACGCGAGCCATCGTCCGACTTCACTTCATAGCGCGCGTGATGCTCGCCGGGTGCGTTGCCGATGCGTTGCGGCTCGACGATCAGCTCGTGCGCGTATTCGGCGAGCGCCTTGCGCACGAGCATGCGGTTCGCGTTGCGCCAGACCTCGGGCGCAAGATGCGCCGCAGCCTCGTGAGGGTTGAGCATGACGGTCTGCATGGCGTGTTGCATGGTGGTCGATTGAGTCGTCGGAGTCATCGCTGTTGGTCCTTTTCCGTGGTTGCCTGAAGGGTTGCCTGAGTGGTTGCCTGAGTGGTTGCCTGAAGGGCGGCGTAGAAATCCGCGCGCGTGCAGAACGCCAGCGACGCGGTTTTTTCGCGGAACGCGACGTTCTTCGCATAGACGAAGCCCATCGCGCGATTGAGTGCATGGATGCGTGCATTGCGCGCATCCGGTTCGACGACGACGCGCGCGGCGCTCAGGTGCTCGAACAGGAACGTCATCAGCGAACGGAATACGCGGTGTGTATAGCCGGGCACGGGCTGCGCCGCGGGGCCGACGAACAGGTGCATGCCGAGGTCGCCGGGTTGCACGTCGTAGTGCTCGCCCACCTCGTCGTGTGCCGGGTGGTAGCTTTCGAACAGGAAAGCGCTCGCGCCATGCTGGCTGCCAATCCAGGCTTGTGCGTGGCCCGAGTTTTGGATCGCCTGATAGAACACGGCGACGTCTTCGACGCTCTTGTCCCGCATGTTCCAGAAGGCCGCGCGTTCTTCGACGAACCAGCGGTGCAGCGTGGGCGCGTCGTGTGCAATGTCGATGGCACGGATCTCGAAGCCGTCCACGCTCGCGGTGTGTTTCGCGTGGCGGCCGATTACCGCTTCGGGTGCCATAGCGTAGCGGGCGGCAGGCAAGGGCGCGGCGGCGTGGCGCAGCGCGATTTCGTCGGCGGCGATGTCAGTTCGCATGGGCAGTCGCTCCTGAGTCGGCGAGGTCGGTGGAAAGAGTGGCGCTCGGCGATGCCGCCGTTCCCGAGGCAGCGCTGGCGCGCGGTCGATCGAGCAGCCAGATACTGAGCAGCGCGCTCAGCACGAGGCCCGCCGCGGCGAAGAAGAACGGAGCGCGCAAACCGGTTTCATCGACGATGGCGCCGGCCGCGAATGACGCGAGCAACACGCCGAGGTTCTGGAAGAAATTGATCACGCTGAAATCGGCGGCATACGAAGCGGGCGTGCTGAGTGCAAACATCGTCACGTCGAGCTTCACGACGATCTGGAAGAACGCCCAGCCGAACAACACCCGCCCGACGATGATCCAAAGAGGCGCTTCGATACTCTGCAGAAGCACGCCTGCGGTGCACAGCAACAGGTTGCCGATCATGTGATCCGGCAGACGCCGGTTTTGTCCGGCGATGCGCTTGTTGATGCGCAGCGCGGCCAGCGCGACCATGCCGGGAATCGCGAATACGGCGCCCGACAGCAGTTCGTTCGGCGAATCGCTCACGCTCTGCCAATACGACGACATGAACGGCCGGATCAGATACACGCAGAAGTCGAATACGAGCATCAGCAGCGCGAGCCGCAGGATCGGCAGACGGTGGCGCAGCGTGCGGACCGGAATGCCCGCCTCGGCGTTCGCTTCGTTTGCGAAGCGGCAGCGCCGTGGGATCGCGTGAGAACGGATCAGCGCGATGCAGATGACCATCTGCGCGAAATCGCCGGCGGCCATCGCGAAGATGCAGGCGTGCGCGTTCCAGACCTGCATCACGAAGCCGCCCGCCACCGCGCCCGCGATCGCGCCGAAGTGCACGACCACGGAGAGCAGGCCGATCGTGTGCGCGTGCGATTCTTTCGGTTCGAGCCGCATCATGTACGGATACATCAGCAGATAGCTGCTCTTGCACATGAACATCGCAAGCGACAGCACCCAGAAGAGCGGCACGGTCGGCGCCCAGTAGCTCGCAAGCGACAGCACGCCCGCCGCGCACTGCGTGTAGACGAGCAGATGCATTGCGTCGAGCCGCTTCGCGACGCGCGCCCAGACGGGCAGTGTCAGCATCACGACGATCGAAATGAAGGCGACGTAGGCGCCCGCATGCACGGGGCTGGTTACGCCATAGCGCGCGGAGAAGAACTGCGGATAGAACGGAATGAGGATCGCGTCGCTGATAACGGCGAAGGTCGTCATCAGGATGATCGTGTTGCGTAACTTCATTCGGCCTCCAGCGGCGTCTTCACGAATGCATCGGTGTCAGGCACCGAGAAGTCCTGCAACGCGATGCGCCGCTCGATCTTGTAGTGCTCGACCCCCGTGATTTCGCGCAGGATGCATGAATTGCGATAGCAGCTCATGCCGAGATCGGGATTCGTCAGGCCATGGCTGTAGAGCCCGGCGTTCTGCACGAAGATGTCGCGCCCATTGACGTCGATTGCGTAGTTGCGCGACAGCCGGTAACGACCCCTGTCGTCCCAGCGGATGCGCTGGCGTATGCCGTCGATGAAACGCGGCACGTTTTGCGCGTAGCCGGTCGCGAAGATTGCACCGTCGGTCACGTGCGTGTATTGAACGCCTTCGTCGCGCTGGATGAAACGCAGGTGATAACGGTCGTCGACGTGGTCGTAGTGGCAGCCGGCCAGCTCCGAATTCGTGATGAGCCGCGCGTTCTGATGGCCGCGGCTGCGGTGGTCGTCGAGCAGGTCGTAAATCTGGTTGATTAGCGATGCGTTCACGCCTTTATAAAGACTGTCCTGCTTCGCAATGATGCTTTCGCGCACACCGTCCGGCAGATTGTAGAAATAGTCGATGTAGTCCGGCGAGATCATTTCCAACGTGAGCTTCGTGTTCTCCATCTGGAAAAAACGCGGCGAACGCGTAATCCATGTGAGCGAGTAGTCGTGCTTGTCGCTTTCCTTGAGCAGATCGTGGAAGATCTCGGCGGCACTCTGGCCGCTGCCGATCACCGCGATCGAGCGTTTTTTCTGCAACTCCTGTTTGTTGGCGACGTAATGCGCACTGTGAATGCAGTGTTCGCGCACGTCGTCGCAGCAGGACGGCAGTTGCGGCACCGAGCCCACGCCCACCACGAGCCGTTTCGCGCGATGCACGAACGGCAGGCCGGTGCGCACGTGGCGCCCGCTCACGACGTAGTGAGCACGCCCGGCATCGTATTCGACGTGCTCCACGTTCGAACCGAACGCAATGCTGGAGAGCTGCCCAATCGCCCATTTGCAATAGCGGTTGTACTCGGCGCGGCTCAGATAAAACCGCTCGCGGATGTAATACGCGTAGAGCTTGCCTTCCTGCTTGCAGTAATTGAGGAAGCTGAACCTGCTTTGCGGATCGGCGAGACTGACGAGGTCGGCGAGAAAGGGGTTCTGTAGAGTCGTGTCGTCGATCAGCATGCCGGGATGCCAGTCGAAGTCCTCATTTCGCTCGAGGAAGAGGCCGCGCAAATCGCGGATCGGGGCGGCAAGGCACGCGAGGCTCAGGTTGAACGGGCCCAGACCGATCGCGATGAAGTCTAGAACGGCGGGTTGCGTCGCGGTGCGCGTCTCCGTTCCTGAATAAACGTTAGTTCTACTCATGTTTAGCTTCCTGTTTGATCGGGTAAGACCATGTTGGGATGTCATCGTCGATGGACGGAAATCAGCGAGGTGTCATGCGGCTGCGCGGTCGGGCATGCGCGGCTTGCGGCTGGCATCAAACGAGAACGAATCTCATTTGTGTTTGCGAATCATAGGAAGTTTGCCGAAGGTTCGCAAGAGCGAAATCTCATATGCATAGAAATCCGAATTAATTTATCGACTCATGATGCATGGAGGGCGACGTGCCGCATCGGCGGCAAAGCCCACGCACAGCGCAAGAGGAGTGGGGTCGCGGGAGCTTGCTTCGAGGGCGCCGATCCGGCCGTCGAGGGCGCCATTCTTTTAGATTTCGCCCGGCAGAAAACCCTTCCCTTGGTGTGGCTTCATGCGCACCGCATTGCATCTGCAATCACGGACGGACATCGTCTGAGCCTCGATGTCATCGCGGCAAGCCTTTTGGATTACCGCGTCATGCTTTCAAAAGACAAAAGCCTTTGCTAAGATCGCACTTCTGTTAATGAGAATCAATCGCATTTCGTGCGGATGGAGGCGCTCACTGATGGGCGACGGCCCAAAATGAGGTGTGCGGCGCTTCGAGCGGCTATGGCAGTGGTAGATTCTCCCTCGCATCAGGGGCGGCGAGCAGGTTACTGGTCATGCTTGCCTACGTATATTTTCGCGGAGGGAGCATGGCAGCAGAGGCTCTACATAATCGTGCAAACAGCGGAATGAGGATGAGCGCAGAACGACAAACCGGAATATACGGGAGACTCTGGATCCGGCAAATCAGGGGGACATGGAAGCCGTTGCGCAGCATATGTCGCGCAATGTAATGGTGACGCCACGCGATCGGCAGGGGCGCCCGATCGGGCCGCCGCGCCGGAGTCAGGGGCTCGCGAACCGGCGAGTGCGCGAATCGGTGCCTTTCCGGATGCAACGGCCGTGATGTTCAAAGCGCTCTGCCCGGCGCTGCTTGTGTGCCTGGCTGCGACCACCTGCTTCGCAGCCGAGCCGACGACCGCCCCGTCATCATTCAACGGAAAATGGACGGTCACCGATGTGGTCGGCTACAGCGACATCTCAGGCGGCATACCGGAGGCAAAAAGACTGCTCGGCAAGGTGCTGAACATATCGAGCGGGCAGATCGAATTCGCGGGCGAGCGCTGTCGTCCGCACGACAGTTTCAGCATCCGCACCGTCGATACCGCGCCGACGCTCAAAGACTATTACGGCATCAACCTTGAAGATACCGGCTTGCCTTCGAAGACCCTGTTGCTGGACAGCGAGAATTGCACGGCTGTATTCCGCATGGATGCGCATCGCGTCGTGTTTGGATGGGACGGTGTAATCATGCGCGCAGTGAGGCCGTAATGATTCGCCTGACGGAGCGCCAGCGAACCTTTTGATCGTCTGTTCGAAAGCGTGCTGACACTCTGTTCGGGAGCGGCGTTCAAGACTCGCCGCACCCAACCGCACCTAACGCACCTAACGCCCCGCATTCAGCTTGCGCCACAACGTCGTCTTGCTGATGCCGAGCGCGGCGCAAACCGCGTCGCGATCGCCGTCATGCGCCGCGATCGCCGCGCGGATTTCATCGGCTTCGACATGACGGCTGCGCTCGCGCAGCGTGAGCGAGGCGGGCGTCGCGCGCACGACGGGCTCGAGGATTTCCGGAGCGACCGAGCGCAGCATGTCGCGCGTGACGATGGTGGCGTCTTTCGGCAGAGCGGTTGAGTTCGTCCGCGTGGTCGTTTTCGTATCCGCAAGCGTGTCCGCAACCGGGGCCGCCTCGGCATCCGCGAGTTCCACCGCAATCCGCTCGATCACGTTCTGCAATTCGCGCACGTTGCCCGGCCACGCATAGCGCCGCAACGACGCACCAAGACCGCCGAGCACATGTGCTGCGGTCGCTGCGTCGGGCACGCGCGCAGCGAGCCTGGGTTCACGCGCGGCCGCTTGCCGCAATAGTTCGGCGGCGAGCGGCAGCAGATCATTCGGCCGCTCGCGCAGCGGCGGCAACGCGATGCTGAGAATGTTGAGCCGATAGTACAGATCCGCGCGAAAACTGCCAGCCGCGACGCCTTCGGTCAGTGTGCGATGCGTTGCCGCGACAACGCGAATATCGACGCGCACCGGCTCAGTCGAGCCGAGCCGCACCACCTCGCGCTCCTGCAGCACGCGCAACAGACGGCTTTGCAACGACAACGGCATCTCGCCGATCTCATCGAGAAACAAGGTGCCGCGATGCGCGACTTCGATCAGTCCCGCCTTGCCACCTTTGCGCGCACCGGTGAACGCGCCCTCTTCGTAGCCGAACAGCTCACTCTCCAGCAAAGCCTCGGGAAACGCGCCGCAATTGATCGCGACGAACGCGAAGTCACGCCGCGCGCTGAGCTGATGCATGCTCTGCGCAACCATCTCCTTGCCGGTGCCGCTCTCGCCGAGAATCAACACGGTCGCATCCGACTTCGCATAGCGCGTGACGAGCGTGCGCACGCGTTCGATCGAGGCGGACGCGCCGACGATATCGTCGAGCCGGTAGCGCGCGCTGAACTGCTGCACGCGCTGGCGCGAGCGCAGCGTGCGGTCGAGCCGCTCGAGCGCGCGCGATTCCTGAAACGTGAGCACGGTGCCCGCCGCCGCGCTGCTGCTCGCGAGCGGCCCGCGATGCACGACGTAGCTCGCGCCGCGCACGGTGCAGAAGCTGTCGCCGTCCGCATCGGGCAGGCTGCCGGCGAGATCGGGCGCGAGATCGAGCAGCGCGCGGCCTACCGCCTTCGCGGGATCGATGCCGAGCACGCTGGCAAGACGCTGGTTCATCACTTCGACGCGGCCTTGCGCATCGAGTGCGACGACGCCGTCGCGCAGATGCTGCAATAGCGTGTCGAGCCGCTGACGGCGCACGGTTTCACGGCGCGTGGCCTGCGCGACTTCGAGCGCGGTGTCGAAGCCCGTGCGCACCGACGCGCGCGAGTAGAGAAACACCGTGCCCATGCCCGCGCTCACGGCGAGATCGGTGACGAGGCCGGGGCCGGCCACGACGTCGATGCCGCGATCGCTGAGATCGAGCACGACGCTCTCCGCGTCCTGCGCCGACTGATACGACGCGAACGTCACGTCGAGCGCGTAGGCGGCTATGAAACGGCGCACTTCGTCGGGCGTTTCGCCGTGCGTGACGAGCGCGACGCGTGCGCCCTCGCGACGGGCGCGCGCGAGCGCATGCATGACGTCGAAGCCGGTCGGGCTGATGCGCACGACCGGCACAGACACACGTGTCTTCAGATATGCGCCGTTCGAGCCGCCCGCGATCACGACGTCGGGACGCCCGGCGCCCGCGCTCTCGATTTCGCGCACAGCGTCTTCGAAGCCGTGAGAGACGATGCGCAGATCCGCGCGTTCGACATATTCGCCGGCGATGTCGAAGAACAGGTCG
Source organism: Paraburkholderia susongensis (assembly GCF_900177725.1). Taxonomy (GTDB): domain Bacteria; phylum Pseudomonadota; class Gammaproteobacteria; order Burkholderiales; family Burkholderiaceae; genus Paraburkholderia; species Paraburkholderia susongensis. The sequence goes on from NZ_FXAT01000014.1 coordinate 180,919, forward strand.
CGCAGGCGGCTGATGGAGAGCGCCCAGATGCGCGGGCGCTGAGGCGGTTCGAAAAGTGGGGTGCTCAAGGCGGTCGTCTCGCGGCGGGTGACAAGTGCCTATTATGCGGGTATCCGTTTCTGTTTTGAAATAGATAATTTCATTTGTGAAATTAAGCGGGACGTGCGGCGCGGCAGCGGTTACGGCGGTCTTTTGTCAAATCAGGCACTTAGCGGACGGCGCGGAGGCTGGCCCGTTCCTTGCGTTTCAGGCCGCGATCCCCAAGCCCCATCCTGTATCTGGAGACAATCGATGAGCGAAGCAGACAACAGCACGCCGAACGCGGGCGCATTCAAACCGAAGAAATCCGTCGCGCTCTCCGGCGTGACCGCGGGCAACACCGCGCTATGCACGGTCGGCAAGACCGGCAACGACCTTCACTATCG
>NZ_FXAT01000011.1 GCF_900177725.1 Paraburkholderia susongensis
TAGTCCCGCTTCGGATAGCCCTGCCTGAGACCGGGGCCGCCGAGTGCCATCACGACCGGGTAGGGATAGCGCTCGCTGAGGAGCTGGTCGGTGATGTCCACGACGCTGGCGTCCTGGAAGATCCGGCTCGCGCAGTGCTTCGTGGCGAGCCACAGCCAGGGGCGCACGATGAGGCGGTAGAAGGCGCGGCGGTTGTCGGTGCCCATCTGCCTGACGCCTGTGATGAGGCCTGAGATCGTGCGGCTGCCTGCGCCTGCGCCTGCGCCTGCGCCTGCATCGGCATCGGCCGCGTCGCTGTCGTCCAGCATTGCCGGACTGGAGAGTCCGTTGCCATCGAAAGCGATTGAAATATCGATGACCCTGCCGATCAGCCTATCCGGCACCACTAGTTCCTGCGCCTGCCACAGCCCGAGCGTTGGACTTTCAACCGTCGCCACGTCAAGCGCGTAGCGGTAAAGCCGGCCCAGGGCTTCGGTTCCGCTCAGGCGCAGGGGCGCGAGCACCGGCTCGTTGCCCCAGGTGGGCAGCGCGTCACTGGACATACTTAAGATGCGGTTCTGGGATGGCTTGAACATGCGTGCGCGGATAAGAACAGGTTCAGACAGTCAGAAAGCAATCACGACGCAAGCAGAATCGCGCCGCAGCCCGTGCTGTCACCGGCATAACCGACCCGCTTGCCGTTGTGTATCCACTGGCCGGTCGCGATGACCGGATAGACGCCGCCGCACTTCGGACACTCGACGCCGTGTCCGTCGAGTGCAACGGGGATGCCGCCATGCATGAGATCTCGCGCGGCTTCGACGACCGTACCGCCGTGAGTGGTTCTGCCGCCGAGCCGGATCATTGGCTGGTCGTTTCCGTTCTTCATCGTTCATCCTTGCTGATGTGCGAACGACAAGTATCGGAAGCGCCATGGTCTGGCGTCTATCGGAATTGGACTAATTTTTATCCTGATAGAGCAATTTTTGGTTTGCGCGAGCCACTCAAGGCACAACTCCGCAAAGCGATCGTGCAATACCGCTGGGGTGATCCAGCGCCCGAGGCGAGCGGCTTTATCGAAACTTCATCGCCGCTATGGCAAGGCCTTATCGACCATAGCGCAGCACCGTACTCGTCGCGGCGATCACATGGTCCTTGATCGCCGCGAGAAACGCGTCGCGCGTCAGGCCGGCCGGCAATGCGTCGGGCGGCAGATCGAGCGCATAGACCTGCGCGAGATAGTGATGCGGCACATCGCCGACCGGCGGACACGGCCCGTAATAGCCTGGACCGCCGGTGCGATTCGTGCCGGCAACGCTGCCGTGCGGCGCGGCTTCGCCGGCCGCGAGCCCCATGGTTGTCGGCGCGATGCCGTACACGATCCAATGCACGATGCCCAATCCTTTCGCGCCGTCGGGATCGAAAATCGTGACCGCGAAACTCCGGGTGCCGGCCGGCGCATTTTGCCATTGCAGCGCCGGCGACACGTTGCCACCGCCGCAGCTATTGGCGCTCGCCGCGTGACTCGCGTCGAGCGTGCCGCCGTCGGCGAGTCCCGGTGACGACACCGCAAACGCCTGCACCGCGTACGCCTGTACGCTCGCACAAGCGAGCAACACGCAGGCGCCGACAGAGAGCAGGCGCCGTGCGATGTCCAGATTGCTTCGGGTCATGGTGGGCCTCCGTGTCTGGAAGGTAACCGCCGACGCAGCGGCGAACGCATCATTCGAATCAGTCGAGACGCTGTTCGCGTCCGGCAACTGAGGCAAATATACGCTGCCCAGGTTGTCCTTCACACCGCCTTCGGTTGGACGGTGGTCAATCCGCGCGCGGACCCTGAGCTTTCGCATAAGGCAGGAACGCGGCCAGCAGAACCGCAACCGCCACACTGAGTGCGAGACCATAGAGCGCCAGCGTGAAGTCATGCGTTCTCGCCCGCGCGACGCCGACCAGCCACGGCGCAAAGAAGCCCGCCAGTCCGCTGATGGCATTGATCAGCGCCATGCCGCCCGCGGCGCCGGCACCGGCGAGAAATGTCGGCGGTATGGTCCAGAAGACGCTCAGCGACCCGACGATACCCGCCGCCGCGATGCAGATGAACGTGAACGAGACGAGCGGCATCGACGAAGTCAAACCGCTTGCCGCGAGTCCGGCCGTACCGACGATCAGCGAGCCTGTCAGATGCCAGCGGCGCTCCATCGTGCGATCGGAGTGTCTCGCGTTGGCGATCATCGCAATTGCACCGAGGATGAACGGAATCGCACTGACAAACCCGATCTCCATGATCGACAGGTCGGTGAGTTGGCGGATCACCTGCGGCAGCCACGTCGACACGCCGAAGAAGCCGATTCCGATGCAGCAATAGAGAAGCCCGAGCAGCCACACCATCGGCGCCGTCAGCGCCTTCCTGAAAGTCGCACTGCCCTTGGCCGCGGCGCTCGCCTGCTCGCTCGCCATCGTGCGCACGAGCCAGTTGCGCTCCGCCGGGCTCAGCCAGCGCGCTTCGGAAGGCCGGTTGACCATGTAGAAGAAGGCGATCACACCGAGCAGGATCGCGGGCGCGCCTTCGAGAATCATCATCCAGCGCCAGCCCGAAAAACCGCCCTTCTCATGGAAGTGCGAAATGATCAGCGCGGAAATCGGCGAGCCGATGATGAGCGACACGATGTTCGCTGAGTAGACCTGACTAATCGCTTTGCCGAGATGGCGTGCCGGAAACCAGAGTGCGAGGTAGTACAGCACCGAAGGGAAGAACCCGGCTTCGACGATACCGAGCAGAAGACGCGCGGCGTACAACTGCTGCGGCGTCTGCACGAAGGCCATGCCGACCGACACGATCCCCCACGTGAACATGATCCGTGCAAGCCACGTGCTCGCTCCGAAGCGATGCATAAGCATATTGCTCGGCACTTCGAACAGGATGTAGCCGAGATAGAAGATGCCGGCCGCGAAGCCGAACATCTCCGGCCCCATGCCGAGTTCCTGATTCATCTGCAGGGCCGCAAAGCCGATATTCGCGCGATCGAGATAGTTGATGAACCACGCGACGAAGATGAGCGGCACGAGCCGCCATGTGACGCGGCTGATGAGCTTCTTCTCCGCGTCTTCGGAAAGCACGGTATCGAGTGTGCCTGTCCCGTGAGCGTCGTCGATACGAGCGGCTCCTGGTGGGGACAGCGTGGCAGCCGTTTCTTTCATGATGATCCTCTGACATTGAATGGGAATACAGACGTCGCGCTTTGTCGTCGTCATGAATCGCGGGAGATCGGCAAGCGTGCAGACCTGCCTGCTGAGGGAATCCCCGCGGTTATCTGGTTAGCTCAGCGCGATGCCGCGGCTGCGTTCGGCTCGGCGGCATAGGCGACGATCTCGATCCTCATGCCGGGAACGACCAGCGAACTCACGATCACCGTCGAACGATTCGGATACGGCGTCTGAAAATACTGTCGATAAACGCTGTCGACCACCGCGACGTCCGCCACGTCGATCAGATAGATCAGCACCTGCGCCACGTCACGCAGCGAGGCGCCGGCGGCCTTCAACGCGAGGGCGAGATTGCCGAACGTCAAATGCGCCTGATCCTCGACGGCGCCCGTGTCGATCGAGCCGTCGGCACGGACCGGTCCGTGCGCGGTGTAGATCACGCCCGCCGCACGGGTTGCCCAGGAAAAAGGTTGAGCGAGTGGCGGGAGCGGTGTTTCGATAACGTCGATCATGATGGGCTCGGCAGGTTCAAATGAAACGCGTTGCTGTCGCCGCAACTACAGCGATTCCGCGAAATGCGCGATGGTGTCGGCAAGCGAATGACTCGCCGAAAATCCGAGTTCACGCCGTGCCGCGCCGACATCCGATGGCGCCGGACGAACATGCGGGAACGCGGCGAAACCACCTTCGGGCAACTTGAGTTCGGCAATCGTGAGCGACGGATAACGCTCGCGCACGACGTCGATGAATTCATCGAGCGAAAACCACTGACCCGTTGCGATGTTGTAGACGCGCTGCTTCGGCGCGGATGCGCGTAGCGCCACGAGATTGGCCGCCGCGCAATCTCGCGCATCGATGAATTCCTCGCGGCCATTCCATGTGAGGATCGGGTCGTCGAGACGCGCCGCCACGCCGCCTTTGCCGGCGTCGAGCAGGCAGCTCAGCAGCTTGCCCGGTACGCTCGTCGCGGCCTCTTTCCCTGCGCCGAGGACTGCCCCGTAGCGCAGCACGACGACGTTCACGCCATAGAGTGACGCATACGCCAGCGCCAGATGTTCGCTCGCCACCTTGGTGACGGCATAAATGCTCGCGGGCCGCTCGCTGACGATCCGATACGGGAAATCTTCCGCAATCGGCATGGCTGGCAGCGAGGCGAACGCCGAATACATCACCGTCGTCGAGCTCGCGATCACGACGCGCGCCAGATTGCGTCGCCGCGCGATCTCGAGAACATTGGCCGTTCCCATCGTGTTGACGTGGACACCCGCGAGCGGATCGCGGCGGATCGCCGTCGACAGCAGCGCCGCCGTATGCACGATCGACACGACGCCGTGACTCGCCACCAGGTCATCGAGCCGCGCGAAATCGGTCACATCGCACGACACCACGTTCAACCCGCTCGCTTCGGCCTCGCTGTTCGGAGCCACGTCGACCAGCAGAACCTCCTCGCCCTGCGCCCGTAGCTGGGCCGCCGTCAGCCGGCCAATCATCCCCGCGCCCGTAATCAGCACAGTCATCTTCGTCTCCTTGTTTCACCGGAGGGCAGCGTGCGCTGCCTGTTTCTCACCGGACTGGTCGTAAAGATACGAGTGCAAATTTCTTACGTCAACACAAAATTATGTTGATTTTATAAATTTCTACGTTAATTATACGAACCCTCACAACCTGCAAAAGCGCACACGCACACGGAGCAAGCTCTTGTTCAAGATCAGAAATCGACTCAGCCCTCAGATGCCGCTACCGACGCCGCAGGCGCAGGCGTATGAAGAATGCGTGCTCGGGTGGTCGTCGCGGGACTATCCGCAACTGCGGGCCGCGAAGGACATCGCCTACGGCACGCATCCCGCGCAGCGCTACGACGTCTACGGTGCGGAGCATATGGCCGATGCGCCGATCGTCGTGTTCCTGCACGGCGGCGGCTGGACCAACGGCTACAAGGAATACGCGGCGTTCATGGCGCCCTCGGTCGTGGCCGCGGGCTGCGTGCTCGTCACGCCGGGCTATCGCCTCGCGCCCGAACATCCGTTGCCGGCAGCTTTCGATGACGGGATCGCACTGCTCCGTTCACTGGCCGCGACACGCCCTGCCTGGGCCGGTAACGCGCGGCGCGTGATCCTCGCCGGTCATTCGGCGGGCGGACATCTCGCCGCGCTGCTCGCGCTGCGGCCCGACGCGCTGCATGCAGCCGGCGTCGATCCGCGCATCGTCGCCGGCTGCATGCCGGTGAGCGGCATCTTTGATCTGCATCATCCGCAGCCTGCGCCCGGTTCGCTGGAAGCGCGCGTGTACGAGATGGTGCTCGGCCCCGACACCGACGACGCACGCATGAGTCCGCTCTGCTGGGTGCGCGGCAACACGGTTCCGATGGCGCTGACCTATGGCGAACACGACAGCGACCGGGTCGTTCTCTCGAACCGCCGCATGGCGAGCCTGCTCGCCTTGCAGCCCGCCGCGGTGTCCTGCGAGGTCGAGCGCGCCGCCGATCACTTCGCGACCCACACCATGCTCGAACGCGCCACGCACCCCTGGTACGCGCGGCTCGCCGCACTCGCACACGACAGCGCCAGCCCTTGCGCGCCCCGCATCCATTCCTGACGACATACCCACCGGAGACCATTGAGATGAAACGAGCCGAAGTCAAAGCATCCGCGCTTGCGGGCACCGTTCTGGCGCTATCCGCCGCCACCTGCCAGGCGCAATCGAACGTCACGCTGTACGGCATCATCGACGCGAGCATCGACTACGTGTCGAACGAAGGCGGCCACCATGCCATCCAGGCGCAGAACGGCATGATCAACGGCAGCCGGTGGGGCCTGAAAGGCCAGGAAGATCTGGGCGGCGGCACGAGCGCGATATTCCAGCTCGAGAACGGCTTCAACATCTTCAACGGGAAGCTCGGCCAGGGCGGGCGAATGTTCGGCCGCCAGGCATGGATAGGACTGCAGGACAACAGGTTCGGCACCGTGACGTTCGGGCGACAGTACGACCCGACGATCTGGTATCTGGCCATCTATACGGGCGGCTTCAACGGCGGCACCGCCTTCGCCCATCCGTTCGACAACGACAACATGGGCAACTCGTTCCGCCTCGACAATTCGGTCGAGTACACGAGCCCGACGTGGAACGGCCTTTCGATGCGCAGCATGTATGCCTTCTCGAACCAGCCCGGCTTCAAGGACAATCGCGCATACAGCGCCGGCGCGGGCTATTCGCGAGGCGGCCTGAATCTCGGCACCGCGTTCATCATCATCGATAACGTCGGCACCACCGCGGGGGGCGCCGTCGACGGCAGTTCGACCGGCGACGCGACGTGGATCGGCAGCCGCCAGATGGTCTGGGGCGCCGCGGCGAATTACACGTATGGGAACGGTACCTACGGCGCGACGTGGACGCACACGCGGATCGACAACGGGACCTCGGTGAATCTCGGCGGCTACAAGCCGTTGGGCGACGCCGGCATGAGTCTCGACAACTTCGACGTGAACGTGACGTACAAGGTGACGCCGGCCGTTGCCCTGCTCGGCACCTATACCTACACGATGTCGCGTTTCACCAACTCACAGGTCAGTGCCCGTCCGAAGTGGAATCAGTTCAACGCGCAGATCGAATACTTCCTGTCGAAGCGCACGGATGTCTATCTCAATGCCATCTATCAGCATGTGAGCGGCGGTGAAAACACCCCGTTTGCCAATGCGATTCTCTGCGGCTATTCGCAATCGTCGTCGCCGAGTCAGGTCGTGGTCGGGCTGGGGATGCGGCATCGGTTCTGATCGGCGCGAGGCATGGCAGCGTGTTCCGGCAAAAGCGCATCGAAGAGGCTTCGCCGGAACGCGCACCCGATCGGCGCATCAAGCCTTCGCCGATTCGCCCGATTTACGCGTTCGCCGTGGCGTGGCGCGTTTGACTTCTGGCGAAGCCTCGCGCGTCGTCGTGCGGGTACGTGGCGCCCCGGTGGAACGGGCCGTTCTGGCGCCGGCCGTTCTGGCGAGCGCCGGAGCCGGCTCGGCGAGCGGTTCGTCGAGATAGTCGACCACACTGAGCGTTGCGTTCAGATGGTCGCGCAGCACCGCGCAGGCCCGGTTCGCATCGCGCGACAGGGTCGCCTCCATGAGCGCCTGGTGCTCGTCGAAGATACTGTCGGTCCTAGCCGTGAAGCCGAGCCGAGCCAGACGAAGCCGGCGATAACGTTCGGCATGATCGATGAGCTGCCCGTTGATCCGGTGCAGCCACGGCGAACTCGCGGCGGCAAGCAGCGCCCGGTGAAAGCGCCGATGCGCGGCTTCCCATGAGTCGATGCCTTCGACATCGTCGAGCGACGTCGGAACCGGCTCATGCGTGAGCTTGTAAAACGCCGCGGAAATTTCCGCGCCCCAGTCGGCGTCGCCGTGAAGGATGGACTCGGTGAGCAGGTTGGTTTCGATATGAATGCGCGCGGCAACGATATCGCGAAGATCGTCAGCCGATACCGGCGCGACGCGAAAACCGCGCTGCCCCTCGTTCGATACGAGCCCTTCACGGCTCAGCAGCATCAGGGCCTCGCGGATCGGGCTCATGCCGAGACCATAGCGGTCCTGCAATCCCTGCAGGCGGAGCTTCGAGTCCGGCTCCAGCGCGCCCGACAGGATGTCCCTGTGCAGCAGCCTGTACGCCTGATCCGAAAGCGTCCGCTCGCCCTCTTCGGCATGGGGAGCGCGCGCAGTGCGCGAGCCAACAGGATTTCGGCTGATCGATTTCATTTCGGGTAGTCAGTGCGAGGCGGGTGGGCTTCGCGCCCATTTCAGACAACGACTTTTTGCAAAATCATACGCGGATTATAAATTTTTTGGTGACAGGCTGTACAGATCCTGCTGTACAGCTCCTTTAGACCGGCGCGATACGGCCAAGCCGCCGGTCGCGATATACGTGATGTCGCCGTACCGAGCCTGATTGCGTGCGGCCACAGATATGATTTTTCATGGCGACGCCAAACAGCAATCACGGCGAGGACGTTGTTTCGAGATGGAGCGGATGGCATATTGCGGCTCGGACTGGCTGACTGCGTCCTGGTCGTCTTACTGCATCGGGTGGATGACTCGCACGCATCCTACTGTCCGCTAAATAAAGGGAGTTATAAGAATGTCCGGCAAACACGATTGGTATTGAGCAATGCGCGTATCCCTTTGGCTCTTCGCCGCCCTCGTGTTTGGCCCGACATCCAGTATCGCCCGCGCGGAGCCGCCGCTGCGGCTCGAGGATTGCCCGGTGGCCGTTGAACCGGCGCACGCAATACCGCACCTGACATTCACTGACGCCAAGGCACGGCACTACAGCAGCGTTATTCGTGACGCTACGAAGGAGCCGGTGAATTTCGCCGGCCGCTACGTCCTCGCAACCTGGGGATGCGGCGCCGGATGCGTGATGGCAGCGGCAATCGACACAAAAACAGGTCGCGTCATCTCGTTGCCGTTCACCGTTTCCGACTGGCCGGCCGACGTCACCGAGCCGCTTTCCTACCTCGCCGACAGTTGTCTGCTGATTGTGCGCGGCAGCCGTAACGAAAGCGCGCAACACGGAACCTACTACTACGCGTTCGACGGCAAGACCTTCAGATTGCGCACGAGGGCAAGCGAGTCCCGGCACTAGTCAAGCCGCGGCACGACGAACACAACGCCACGCGAGGCACTCGCCTCGCGCAACCGCTCACTTGAAGCGCCCCACCCTCTGATTCGCTTCCGGCAACTGCCGCGTTTCGCGCACCGACAGCGGATGCCACAAACGCGCGCCGCCTTCGATCCCCGCGTCGTTCGACACGGTCGCCACGTTCGCCGGCAACTCGAACTTGATACGCGCCGCGTTGCCGCCGCCGATCCACAGCTTGTCGTAATTCACGAGCGAATCGAGAATGCCGATCACCTTCTCGACGCGCCGGTTCCAGCGTTTATTCCCGATCTTCTCGCGCACGGCCTCACCGATGTACTCGTCGTACGCGACGCCCTTCCCACTCACCGGATGATGCGCGAGTTCAAGATGCGGCATCAGCTCGCCGTCGCGAAACATCGCGGTGCCCGCACCCGTGCCGAGCGTCAGCACGAATTCGAGGCCGTGGCCTTCGATCGCAGCGAAGCCCTGCATTTCGGCGTCGTTAATCATGCGCACCGGCAAGCCGCCGAGGCGCTGAGCAAGCGTGTCCGCGAGCGGAACGCCGTGCCAGCCCTCCACACCGAAATGCGGCGCGGTCAGGATGCGGTTGTCGCGCACCACGCCCGGAAAACCGATCGATATCTGCGTGGGCGGCGCCTGCTCGACGAGTGGCGCGACGAGCTTCGCGAGCGCGTCGACGAGTTGATCGGGCGTGCACGGATGCGGCGTGGCGACGCGCACGCGCTCGGTTTTCATCTGCCCATCGGCGTCGATGATCGCGGCCTTCAGGCCGGTACCACCGACGTCGATCGCGAGAATGCGTTCGGTGCTGCTCCGCCTGGCAGTGCTTGGCGTGCCGCTCCGCTTGGCCGTGCTCCGCGTGCCGCTCCGCTTGGCGGTGCCTGGCGTGCTGCTCCGCGAGCTGCTCCGTTGAGTGCTGCTCTTCGCTGCGTTCTGCTTGCGTGTTGCCACGATGCCCCCCGAATGTGTTTGATGCGATTGACTACGTTTGCCGACCGTTTTACCGCTCTCACTTCTTTTCTACCGCATCCCGTTGCAGCGGCCGCCATGCGTGGCCGTCGCGCGCGAGCAGCGCATCGGCCTGCGCGGGACCTTCGCTGCCGGCCGCATAGCCGTGCACGGCCTGCGCGCCACCGCTTTCCGGATGCAGCACGCTGTCGACCGCGCACCAGCTCGTCTCGATGCTATCGGCGCGCTGGAACAGCGTCGCGTCGCCGAGCATGCAGTCGTACAGCAGCGTTTCATAGCCGACGTTCGCGCGCTCGGCGAAGAAGTCCGCATAGTCGAACGACGATTGCACCGCGCCGACCTGCATCACCGGCCCCGGCGTCTTCACGTTGAAGTCGAAGCTCGTGCCGTGCGCGGGATCGATGCGCAAGGTCAGCACGTTCGGCGTGAGCGCATCGACCGGGGTGTCGCGAAACAAACGGAACGGCACCGGCTTTAGTTGCACCGAGATTTCAGTGCAGCGCGTGGCGAGCCGCTTGCCCGTGCGCAGATAGAACGGCACGCCCGCCCAGCGCCAGTTTTCGATCAGCACGCGCGCCGCCGCATAGGTCTCCGTCGTGCTGCGAGGCGCGACGTCCGGCTCCTCGCGATAACCGACACCGGCCGGCCCTTTTTCGTACTGGCCGAACACGACGTCATCGGGTGTCAGCGGCTGGATCGCGTCGAAGATTTCGGCCTTCTTGTCGCGCACCGCTTCGGCGTCGAACGAATTGGGCGGCTCCATCGCGACCATGCCGAGCAACTGGAACAGGTGGTTCGGCACCATGTCGCGAAACGCGCCGGTCTGCTCGTAAAACTTGCCGCGTCCTTCGACGCCGATCGTTTCCGCCGCGGTAATCTGCACACTGTCGATGTACTCGCGCCGCCAGACCGGCTCGAACAGCGCATTCGCGAAGCGCACGGCGAGAATGCTCTGCACCGTGTCCTTGCCGAGAAAATGATCGATGCGATACACCTGCGACTCCTGCGCATACTGCAGGATGTGCGCATTCAGATCGCGTGCCGACGCGAGGTCGGTGCCGAACGGTTTCTCGATCACGAGGCGGCGAAAACCGCCGTTCGCACCCTCGCCCTCCTGCAGCAAACCAGTCTTGCCGAGATGTTCGACGATCGGTTTGAAAAAGCGCGCGCCGACCGCGAGGTAAAAAATCACGTTGCCGCCCGGCGACTGCGCGAGTTTCTGCTTGAGCTGCGCGAACGTGTCGTCGGATTCGAACTCGCCCGCCATGTATTCGAGGCGTTGCGCGACCCAGTTCCACGCATCGTCGTCGAGCTTGCCGGCGTGAAAGGTACTCGCCTTGTCAGCCGCGAACTGCTGCAGCGACTGGTGCAGGTCTTCGCGCCACGCGTTCGTCTCGCGCGCGCCATGATTGACGCCGACGATCTTCATACCATCGTCGAGCAAACCATCGATCCCGAGGTTGTAGAGCGCGGGCATCAGCAGACGTTTGGTCAGATCGCCGCCCGCGCCGAAGATTACGAGCGTGCAGGGCGGCGCGGGTTTCTTGCCGGCCGGCGACGGCGGCGCATCGTGCGAGCTCGTGCTGACCTTGCAACTGCGCGCGGGCGCCGTATCGGGCTGGGAGGAAGAAGCAGCGGGGGTGTTCGGTGTAGTCGACATGGAATTCACTCGAGCAGGCCAATGGAGCGGACGTGGCGATATATGAAAGACCACGTGCGGAGCCGCACAGTTCAATTGCGCTCATGCAGCCGGCGCGCAAAGCGGCTTGTATGGCGGATGTAACCTTGCGGCCGTGCTACTTCGCCGTCGTGGTTGCGAGCGACGACGCGGGTTCTTTCGAAACAGGTTCTTCCGAAACGGGCGCTTTCGAAGTCGAAGCGGGTTCAACCACAGCAGGCTGCGTAGCCGCGGCAACCGTAGCAGCACTCGCCGCCGCGGCACCCGACACCCCCGCAGACTCGCCGGTCAGCGGCACATTGCCCGAAGCGGCCATCGCGCGCGGTTGCAGCAGCAACGCGACCAACCCGGTCCAGCCAGTCTGATGCGAAGCGCCGACGCCGCGCCCATTGTCGCCGTGAAAATATTCATGGAACAGAATCAGGTCCTGCGAGCGCGGGTCCGCCTGCAACAGCGGATACGCGCCCATCACCGGCCGCTCGCCGTCCCTGTTCTTGAGAAACAGCGTGGTCGCGCGGCGCGCGAGTTCGTCGGCGATTTCGGCGAGCGAGAACTTCTGCCCCGAGCCGGTCGGATATTCGACGCGAAAATCGTCGCCGTAGTAGCGGTGAAATTCGTACAGCGATTCGATCAGCAGATAGTTGACCGGCATCCACACCGGCCCGCGCCAATTCGAATTGCCGCCGAACACGCGCGTGTCCGATTCAGCCGGCAGATACTTGACGCAGAAGCTGTTGCCGTCGTGCTGAAACACGAACGGCTGATCGCGATGAAAGCGCGACAACCCGCGCACGCCGTGATCGGAAAGAAATTCGCTTTCGTCGAGCGCGCGGCGCAACAATGCCTTCATCCGATGCCCGCGCAGCAGCGAGAGCAACAGCGCATTGCCCTTGCCCGGCTCGTTCCAGCGCGACACGAGCTTCGCGAGATCGGGACGATGCTCGAGAAACCACGCGAGCCGCTCGCGCAGACCCGGCAAGCCGCCATGCAGACGCTCCTCGAGCACATGCACCGCGAACAGCGGAATCAGCCCGACGATCGAGCGCACGCGCATCGGAATGTTGCTGCCGTCGGGCAAGCGCAGCTTGTCGTAGAAAAACTCGTCCTGACCGTCCCACAGGCCCGTATCGCAGCCGTCGTCGCAACTCACCGCTTCCGCGATGTACAGGAAGTGCTCGAAGAACTTCACGCCGATGTCGACGAACACATGATTCGCGCACGCGAGTTCGAGCGCGATGCGCATGAGGTCGAGCGCATACGCGGCCATCCACGCGGTGCCGTCGGCCTGGTCGATGTGGCCGCCGGTCGGCAGCGGCGACGAGCGGTCGAAGATGCCGACGTTGTCGAGCCCGAGAAAGCCGCCCTGAAAAATATTGTGACCGTCGGCGTCCTTGCGGTTCACCCACCACGAGAAATTCAGCAGCAGCTTGTGAAAAACGAGTTCGAGGAAATCGCGATCCGCCTTGCCGGTGAGCGCGCGGTCGATCTCGTAGACGCGCCACGCGGCCCACGCATGCACGGGCGGATTCGCGTCGCTGAGCGCCCATTCGTAGGCGGGCAACTGGCCGTTCGGATGCTGGTAGCGGTCCTTCACGAGCAGCAGCAGTTGCTTCTTCGCGAACGCCGGATCGATCAGTGCGAACGCGGCCGCATGAAACGCGAGGTCCCATGACGCGTACCACGGGTACTCCCACTTGTCGGGCATCGACACGATGTCCGCATTGCACAGATGCCGCCAGTCCACGTTGCGGCCGCGCTTGCGCTCGGCGGGCGGGCGCGGCTGCAGCGGGTCGCCGTCGAGCCAGCGCTGCACGTCGTACTGGTAGTACTGCTTCGACCACAGCATGCCCGCGAGCGCCTGGCGCTGCACGAGGCGCGCGTCGGTATCGGTGATCTCGTGCTGCAGCGCGCCATAGAATTCGTCGGCCTCGGCGATGCGCCGCGCGAACAACGCATCGGCGTCGAACGGCGTTTCATCGATAGCCGATTGCGGGCGCCAGCGCAGATACACGACCGCGCGCGCATGCGGCCCGAGTTCGAGCGCCGCATGCGCGGCGGCCTTGGTGCCCGCGTCGTGGCGTATCGCGTTCGCGTCGCCGTGGACGAGGTAATCGTTGAAGCCGTCCTTGAACGGACCCGCGCCCTCCATGTTGAAGAGGCGCTTCACGTTGGTGTCGTTTTCGCAGAAGAGCCACGTGAGCGGCGCGTCGTTCGACCACGCCGTCACGACGATCGGTTCGTGCCGGAAATGATGCCCGGCAAGGTGCACCGCGCCGTCGTGATCCGTGCCCGCGACGAGCCTCGGCTTGTCCTTGTTCTCCTTCCACGACCACGCATTGCGCGCCCAGATCTGCGGCAGCACGTCGAGCGACGCCGCCTCGTCCGCGCGATTCTCGACCGTGACGCGCATCACGATGTCGTCGGGCGTGTGCTTCGCGTATTCGACCTGCACGTCGAAATAGCGCGCGTCGTCGAACACGCCGGTATCGAGAATTTCGTACTCCGGCATGTCGCCGCCGCGGCGCGCGTTCTCTTCGATGAGGTCTTCGTACGGATATGCCGCATGCGGGTACTTGTAGAGCATGCGCATGTACGAATGCGTGGGCGTGCCGTCCAGGTAGAAATACAGCTCCTTCACGTCCTCGCCGTGATTGCCCTGCGAGTTCGTGAGGCCGAACAGGCGCTCCTTGATGATCGGGTCCTTGCGGTTCCACAGCGCGAGCGACACGCACCAGTTGAGCCAGTCGTCGCTGAAACCGGCGATGCCGTCTTCGCCCCAGCGGTAGGCGCGGCTGCGCGCATGGTCGTGCGGAAAGGAGTCCCAGGCGGTGCCGTTCGCGCTGTAGTCCTCGCGCACCGTGCCCCACTGGCGCTCGCTCAGATACGGCCCCCAGCGCTGCCAGTGGCCGCAATCGGCCGAATGCAGGCGTGAGCCTTCGATGGTGGCAAGCAGATTGGCAGCGCGCAGCGGTGGCATGAAGAAGTCCTTGCAGCAGGCCTGGCGGTGGGACTCACATCGTAGCGCGGTTTACGCGCCGCCGTGCTCGAATCGGGCCAGCAGGTTTTCGACGCGCAGCAATTCGCCGAGCGACCACGCCTGAAACGGCGTGCCCGCGGGCGTGTGCGGCGCGTCGCCGTCAGCGATTTCGGACAGATGATCGAGGCCCGCGTGATCGAGGTGCGCATAAAGCGGGGCGACAAAGCGCGCCCTCGCCTGCGCGAGGTTGTCGGCGCTCGCGCCGTTGACCCGCAGCCATGCTTCGACAAATGGGCCGAGCAGCCACAGCCAGACCGTACCTTGATGGTAAGCGCCATCGCGTTCGCGCGGCGCACCGCCGTAGTGTCCGCGATAGGCGGGATCGGACGGCGCGAGCGAGCGCAGGCCAAGCGGCGTGAGCAGCTGCGCTTCGACCTGGCCGAGCACCGCGCTCGCCGCCGCGCCGTCGAGCAACGGAAACGGCAGGCCGCCGATAGCGAAAATCTGGTTCGGCCGGATCGCACGATCCACCGTGCCCGGCACGTGATCGACGTCGACGTTGTCGAACAGCGCCTGCGTAGCCGGGTCGGCGAAACGCTGACGAAACGCGAGCGTCGCGCGCTCGGCTTGCTGCCGCCACTGCGGGCTCCATGCCGACGCGATACGCAGCGCGTTGATCCACAGCGCCTGTACTTCGACCGGCTTGCCGATGCGCGGCGTGACCACCCAGTCGCCGACTTTCGCATCCATCCACGTGAGCTGCACGCCGGGGACGCCGCAGCGCAACAAGCCGTCGTCGGCGCAGGCGCCGATGTTGAAGCGCGTGCCGTTCGTATAGCCGGTAAGGATCGCTTCGGCCGCCTGTTGCAGATGCGCGCGGGTCGTGGCGCTCGCATGCGGCGTCGCCAGATAGTCGTGAACGGCGACGATGAACCATAACGACGCATCGACCGAGTTGTATTCGGGCGCGTCGCCGTAATCGGGGAAGCGGTTCGGCAGCATGCCTTCGGAGAGCGTGCCCGCCCATTCGAGCAGGATCGCTTCGGCGTCGTCGAGACGGTTCGATGCGATCAGCAGGCCGCGCATCGCGATGAAGGTGTCGCGGCCCCAATCGGTGAACCACGGGAAGCCCGCGAGAATCGTGCGGCCTTCGTTGCGCGTGACGATGTAGGCATCGGCGGAACGATGCAGGCGGGAACCGAGTGCGTTGCGGCGTTGTTGCTCGGTGTGTACGAGGCCGGTCGCACGGGTGACGGCCTGGGCCCGGTGGTTCGTGTTCGTGCTTGCGTTTGTCGCTGCGGCTGCGGCTGATGCCGCGCTCAGGATCATCACTGCTTCGCCGTTCGTGAGATCGAAGCTGAACACGCCGGGCGTCGCGAGGTCTTCGCTGCAATCGAGGCCGCGCTCCTCTTCGCGCACGTAGAAGAAGTTGCGATACCAGTCGGGCGCGTGCGTATAGACGCCGTTCGTCGCCGCAAGAATGACCGGCAAACCACCATACGGTTGCCAGCTCACGCACGACTGATTGCCGCTGACCTGTGCGCTGAAATTGAACGCGGGGTTCTCGTGGTGCAGCGCATGATAATCGCGGCCCGACAGCAACGGCCTCACCTTGAGCACGAGCGCCCCGGGCTCGCCCGGGCCAGCGCCTTCGAGCCGCCAGCGCAGCACGGTTTCGCGGGTCGCCTTGCTGACGAAGACCTCGGCTATCACCGCTGTTTGCGCATCGGAATGCGCGTCGAGCCGCGTATCGAGCCCCACCCGCCACGTGGGCCACGGCGCGGTATCGAAGCTGAGAAGACTCCCGCGCAAGTCCGGGTAGATCACATCGGGCCCATAGCGCTGCATACTCAACGGGTAGCGCTGCCCGTTCGCTTCGAGCCACGCTTCCACACCATTGACGAGCACCATGCGCCCGCCCGGCGCACGCGTCGCGCTCAACAGCAACGCGTGATAGCGCCGCGTGCGCAGCATGCCAGCGGTGCCCGACGCGAAACCGCCGAAGCCGTCCGCTTCCAGCCATTCGTCTTCGAGACGCGAGAGGTCGAAGGGTGATCCGATGCGTGTCATGAAGTTAGTCGCGCTCATTCAAAACCGGTCAGAACCGTCGTGCGCAAAACATAACGCAGATGGCGCTCGCGTGACCATTGTCCTTCCCATTACTTTCTATTTTCTTTCGATTAACTAACGAATTGCCGAAAGTTATGCCGCGCGCAAACGTTTCACAATTATTTCTTGAAAGGATTGGAGACTGCACCCGCTTTCATCGAACCGGATGCAGACATGAAAACGAACCAGCGCATGACGAGCGCCGCATTGATAGCACTCGCGACGATAGCGTTGAACGGTTGCGGCGCGGACGACTCATCTCCCGCAACCGTCTCATCGAGTGCGAACTCCGCCGCTAACGACGCGGCGCAGCATCCTGGGATAGCGGCGGCTGCGCTGGCAGCGCCCCCCTCTGCAGCGACTGCGATTCCCGATGTCTCGGCGCCGCTCGCAGGCAACCCGGTGGACCACGCCGCGAACAACCCGGCGAACAGCTTCGTCAACGGCGCAACAAGCAGCACCACAAGCGGTGCAGCCGCACCCGACCCGATCACGCAAAACATGCAGGCCAGTCTCGCGGCCGACAGCCAGCAGGTCGCACCGGTCATGCGCTACGCGCCCGGCGACAGCGCCACCAACTGAGACCGTACCGATTCCACCGGCGCGCCCAAGCGCTATTCTTCCTCCTACGCAGAAGGTGATATTCGATGACATCAACTAGCCGTCGCCGTTTCCTGCAGACCGTTGCTTCATCCGCGGGCGCCGCCGCCGCGATGACCGCGCTGCCCGAGTCGATTCGCAACGCACTCGCCGTGCCCGCGTTTTCGCGCACAGGCACGATCCACGATGTCGAGCATATCGTCGTGTTCATGCAGGAGAACCGCTCGTTCGACCACTACCTCGGCCACATGCGCGGCGTGCGCGGCTACAACGACCGCTTCCCGATTCCGCTGCCGAACGGCCAGACGGTCTGGTATCAGCCGTCGAAGGAAGACGCGACCAAACCGGTGCTGCCGTTTCACCTGAATACCGCGACGACCAGCGCGCAATGCGTCGGCGACCTCGATCACTCGTGGTACAAGACCCACGCCGCGATCGACGGCGGCCGCTACGACCAGTGGCCCGCCAACAAGACCGACATGACGATGGGCTATCACCTGCGCAGCGATATCCCGTTCCATTACGCGCTGGCCGATGCCTTCACGGTGTGCGATGCGTACTTCTGCTCGCTGCCGGGACCGACCCACCCGAACCGCTCGTACCTGATGACCGGCATGGTCGATCCGACCGGCACGCTCGGCGGCCCGCTGCTCGACAACAACGATTGGGTCGACGGCGACGGCCCGCCGAACTATCAGTTGCTTTCGTGGACCACGTACCCGGAGCGCCTGCAAGCCGCGGGCATTTCGTGGCAGGTCTATCAGCAGGGTCTGACGGGCGCCGATCCGCTGAACGGCAACTACGGCACCAACATCCTGCAGAACTTCACGAACTTCATCAACGCGCAGCCGGGCTCGCCGCTCTATGAGCGCGCGCAGACCGTGCGCACGGTCGACGACCTCAAGGCCGACGTGCTCGCGAACCGCCTGCCGCAAGTGTCGTGGCTGTGCCCGCCGGCCGCGTACTCGGAGCATCCGAGCTACACGCCCGCATACGGCGCCGAATACACGTCGCAGATTCTCGATGCGCTGACGTCGAACCCCGAGGTGTGGAGCAAGACCGTGCTCTTCATCATGTACGACGAGAACGACGGCTTCTTCGATCACATGGTGCCGCCGCAACCGGCGACGACATCCGCGCAGGGCAAGTCGACGGTCACGACCGACGGCGAAATCCACAACGTGGTCAATCCGCTGCGCGGCGGCAGCTACACCGCCGACGGCCTGCCGTACGGCCTCGGCCCGCGCGTGCCGATGACGATCGTCTCGCCGTGGACCAAGGGCGGCTTCGTCTGCTCACAGGTGTTCGATCACACCTCGGTGATCCGCTTCATCGAGGCGCGCTTCGGCGTGCATGAGCCGAACATCACGGCATGGCGCCGCGCGGTGTGCGGCGACCTGACCACTGCATTCGACTTCCGCACCCCGGACTCGAAGATGCCGCCGCTGCCCGACACGAGCGACTACAAGAGCATCGCCGACAACCAATGCGCGACGCAGCCGAAGCCGACCGTGCCCGCGACGCTGGGCCCGATCGATCCGCAGGAAGCGGGCATCCGTTTCGCGCGCGCGTTGCCGTACGAGCTGCATGTGAACGGCGCGGCGAACGCGAACCACAACACGTTCGACATCTCGTTCGGCAATACCGGCGAGCAGGGCGCGCATTTCTACGTGTACTCGGCGAATCGCACCGATGGTCCGTGGCGCTATACCGTCGAAGCGGGCAAGTCGCTCAGCGAAACGTTCGATCTGACCTCGACGAACGGCGTGTATGCGTTCGAAGTGTTCGGCCCGAACGGCTTCGTGCGCAAGTTCGCGGGCAACGTCCAGGCGAAGACGCAAAACACGCATGCCGCCGGCGGGCTCGGGCTCGGTGGCAACAAGCCGGAGCAGCCTGAGGTGAGCGCGCAATACGACGTCGCGAACGGCAACGTGTTCCTCAAGTTCACCAACAAGGGCGGCGGCATTGCGCGTCTGAACGTGACCGACAACGCGTATGGCGCACGCACGCGCACCGTGCTCGTGCCGCCTGGCGTGCCTATCGAGGAAGGCTGGGTGCTCGCGTCGAGCCATCACTGGTACGACCTGACGGTGACGAGCAACGACGACACGAGCTTCTCGCGCCGTCTGGCGGGTCACGTCGAGAATGGCCGGCCGAGTATCAGCGATCCGGCCGCGGTCGCGCCGATGCTCGCGGTGAGCTAAGACGCGCTGGTAGAAGTCGTTCGGCATCCTGCTCTGCTCGTGCAGTGGACAGGATGCCGGTTCATTTGACGGCCGTATTTTTTAAGCGTACTTATCGGCGCTTATTGGTCGTCGTCGGCATCGAGCTGCAGCAGCGCAGGCGGCACGCCGGTTCGCGCTCCCCAGTAGTAGATGACGAGGCTGAACAGCGAAACCACGAGCGTGTCATACGGATGCGCGAGCGCGCCCGTGCCGCCGAAACCGCCGAAGTAGGACGCCACGATCATCAGCACGTAGAAAGCGATCAGCCACAACGACGACTTCACCTGCTGGCCCAGACTCAAATGCTGCGTCGGCACGAAACGTCCACACGCAAGGTAGATCACGAACATCACGATCTGCAGACCGAGCAGCCACGACACCGTGCCCCACCCGGACCAGTAGACGATCAACGCGGCCACCACGAACGAGAGCGGTCCGATGATCGCCAGCCCGCTGACACGGAACGGCCGGTGCAAACCCGGCGCATTGCGGCGCAGCGCGGCGACCGACACCGGCGCCACCGCGTAGCTCAACACGAGCGCGGCGGACACCACGTCGATCAGCGCTTCCCACGACGGAAACGGCAGCGTCCAGAACACCGCGAGCGCGAGAGTCAGCCACAGCCCCGCACGCGGAATGCCCGACTTCTCGTCGACGCGCGCGAACACCTTGAAGAACGTGCCGGTGCGCGCCCAGCCGTAGACCACGCGCGGCGTCGCGTTCATATAGATGTTGCCGCAGCCGCTCGGCGAAATGATCGCGTCGGCCACGACCATATACGCGAGCCAGCCCACACCGAGCGTCAGCGCAATGTCGCGGTACGGCAGCGAGAACGCCTTGCTCACGTTGTGCCAGCCATCGGCGAGCATCTCGGTCGGAATGCTGCCGATGAACGCGAGTTGCAGCAGCACGTAGATGAGCGTGGAGAGCAGGATCGACAGGATCAGCGCGATCGGAATCGTGCGCTGCGGATTGCGGACTTCGCTCGCGACCGAGATGATCGGCGTGAGGCCGAGATACGCGAAGATCACGCCGCCCGCCGAGACGGCCATCTCGATGCCTGGCAGCCCGAACGGTGCGAAGCCCTGCACGGTCAGATTCTGAGGCTTGAAGAACACGTACAGCACGACGATCACCGACAGCGGCACGACGAACTTGAACACGCTGATGATGTTGTTCGCGCGCGCGAACGTCTTGACGCTCGAATAATTGAGGTAGAAGAACAGGCACAGCAACGCGGCCTGCACGAGCCAGCCCACCACGGTCGGACTGCCCGAGCCGTTTTGTGTGAGCCCCGGAAACCATGCCGCCGCATACTGGCGCGCCGCGACGACTTCAATCGCGATCAGGCTCGAAAACGCGATCAGCGTAACGAAGCCCATCAGGTAGCCGAGCAGCGGCCCATGTGAAAACACCGGATAGCGCACCACGCCACCCGCGCGCGGCAGCGCCGCACCGAGTTCGCAATAGACGATGCCGAGCAGCAGCACCGCGAAGCCGCCGACCAGCCAGGAGATGATCCCGGCGGGACCCGCGATCGTCGATACGTGACTCGCGGCAAACAGCCACCCGGAGCCGAAAATCGCTCCGAGTCCGATGAACGTGAGATCCGTCAGCGAGAGTTGTTTCTTGAAGTGGCCTGTGCCCGCATCGTCCGATGCGTGATCGGCCAATTCGAGCGAGTTCTGCAATTTGCCCTGATTCAACATAGGCTTGTCTCCTTTCTGAATACGTAACAGGCTGCAGACGGGCCGCCGGGTGTTGCTCAAGGAATGCCGGCCGTCGTCCTGCCCGGTGTTGCTCGATGTTTCCTGGTGCCGCCGCGGATCGCCTTATATTTGTTTTTATTGCCGCGATGCCAGGCATGAAGAGGAGCGCCCCGTCCGGTGAGCCGAACGGGGGCAAGCACTGAAGCGCTCTACTTA
This sequence comes from Paraburkholderia susongensis, assembly GCF_900177725.1. Taxonomy (GTDB): domain Bacteria; phylum Pseudomonadota; class Gammaproteobacteria; order Burkholderiales; family Burkholderiaceae; genus Paraburkholderia; species Paraburkholderia susongensis. The sequence continues at coordinate 21,307 of NZ_FXAT01000011.1, forward strand.
GAGATCTGATTCAGGCAGCGCCGGGCGCGTGATGGCGCGACCACGGTCGCGCGGTTCCTCGCTGAGACCGGGAAACACGCCGCTCCATTGAATAGCCTTGCTCACTGTGCAGATCTCCTTCGTAAGGGCCGGTCGTGCCGACACACGGTGAAATATGACAATGAGTATCCGGCTTTATGTTCGTGAGGGCTTGGGCTTTTTCGTAGCCGAAAGAGATTAAATCTGCACAATCGCGATGTGGCGGATTGAACGATCCGGCGGGCTGCGGGTTTTGTATCAAGGCGCTGGCGGGTTGCCAGGAGCGCCTTGCGCCGCGCCTCGGGCAAACCTCAATGCCGACTCCGGCATAGACGCGCCGCCGTGGTTCGTGACTCGCGCCACGGCGGGCCCGCGTGATTTGCGCCAATAAGATCAGGCGCCGAGCAGCACTCCGCTCCTGATCGGCCGCGTACCCGTCACGCGGCCGAGCGGCGCGCCGGTCGTGACGAAACGGATCGCGCGCCGCATATACAGCACGCCTTCGGTCTGGCTCACGATGGTCGTCGTCTCGTCGGTCAACGGATCGACGATATCGAACAGCGCCTGCCCGGCGCGAATCGTGTCGCCGATCTTCGCGCGATGCACGAGAATCCCGCTCACCGGCGCATAGAACTGCTCGCTGCCCGCGAGCGGCGTCGCCGCCGAAAGCAACGGCGGCATCGGCTTCGTCTCGCCGCGAATCGCCTTGCGCCACACGAGGTAGTCGACGAGCGCATCGGCGTCCTGCTGCGCGACTTCGTACGACACGTCGCGCTGGCCGCGGCATTCGACCGTCACCGCAATCGAGCCGGTCGGCACCGGCTTGCCCGCCGGCATTTGCTGCTGCAAGTTCCACCAGAGCAGGCTATGGGTTTCGTCGAACGACTCGCCGCCCGAGTTCGTCGCGAGCAACGAAGCCTCGGCGCCGAGATAGCGCGACAACGGCTCGAACTCGGGCCACGCCGTTTCGCTCGTGTACAGATGCATCGCCGCTTCGAGAGAGCAATGCAGATCGATCACGACGTCCGCATCGAACGAGAGCTTCAGCAACGCCAGTTGCAGCGACTCGAATTCAGTCAACGGCTTCTGCCGCGCGAGTTCGGCAGCGATCAACTCGCGCACGATGCGCCGGTTCTCGCCGGCGTCGGCACCGAGCGCCTCTTTCGCCTGCTCGATCAGCTTCGGGAGCTGCAGGAAATGCCGGTTGAAGTTCTTGCCGCTGCCGAGATCGAAGCGGCCGAGAAACTGGCCGAGCACGTATTGCCCGAGGCCGACCGGATTCGCGACCGGCACCAGCACGATTTCCGCAGTGAGCGCACCCGCTTTTTCCAGTTCGAGCAGACGGCGCTTGAGTAGCACCGTGGTCAGCATCGCGGGAGTTTCGTCGGCATGCAGTGACGCCTGGATATAGATCTTCTGCCCGCTATGGGCCGGGCCGAAATGAAACGACACCAGTTCGCGGTGTGTGCCTACAGCCGGCGAGAGAAGCGGAATCGATTGCCTGTTCATGGATGGAAAGCCGGGAAAATATTAGGAATCTGAATCAATTGTGGAACGCAATGGCGGCGTTTAGTCGCCATAGGGATTGAAGTCGAAGTACTTCTTCGCGATCTGCGCATACGTGCCATCCTTGAGCATCGACGCAATCGCCGCGTTGATCGACGCCTGCACCGCAGTCTCATCCTTGCGCAGACCGATGCCGACGCCGCGATCGCCCATCGACAACGGCTCGCCGACGAAGGTGAAGCCCTTGCCCGCCGGCGTGCGCAAAAAACCGATATCCGCTTCGACCGAGCCGAGCAGCGCGCCGTCGAGCCGTCCGTTGCGCAGATCGGCGAACACTTCGTCCTGGCTCTTGTACGCGACCACGTTCGCGCCGAGCGGCGCCCAGTTCTTCAGCGCATAGCCTTCGAACTGCGTGCCCGATTGCACGCCGATCTGCTTGCCCGCGAGCGCGCTCGCATTCGCCGCGAGCGGCGAGCCTTGCCGTGCGATCAGCCGCGACTTGAACTGGAAGATCTTCGAGGAAAACAGAATCTGCTGCTCACGCTTTTCGGTAATCGCCATCGAGGACAGGATCGCGTCGATCTTGCGCGCCTGCAGCGCCGGAATCATGCCTGAGAACTCGAGTTCGACCCATTGGCAATGCGCGTGGATGCGCCGGCAGATTTCGTTGCCGAGATCGACGTCGAACCCCTGGAAGCTGCCGTCGGGCGCTTTCGCATCCATCGGGGGATAGCTCGGGTCGATGCCCAGACGCAAGGTGGTGGCGTCGGCGGCAAACGCGCCGCCGCTGAAAGTCAGCGCGGCGCAGAGAATCATCAGCGAAATTTTCATGGGAGGCGGAGTGTGGACGGATGAGGACAGCGCCATCGTATGCCTGCGGCGTGCTTCAAAGGAGCCTCATTCGGACTATCATGATCGCTTTTACCGATCACGAAACGGCAGCCCTATGGCGTTGACGATTTCCCAGTTGCGCGCATTCACGGCCGTCGCCGAGCATGGCAGCATCCGCGCGGCGTCGCGCGCGCTCGGCATGGCGCAAAGCGGCATCACGCAGCAATTGCAGAACCTCGAATCGATGCTCGGCGCGACGCTCTTCACGCGCACGAATCGCGGCATCGCGCTGACCGCGCTCGGCCAGCGGCTGCTGCAGCGGGCCGGCGCGATTCTCGGTGAATGCGAGCGCGCCGAAGAGGACGTGCGGCAGTTGCGCGGCGACTACGCGGGCGAGGTCACGTTCGGCATGACGACCGAGCCGCTCGTCGACGCATTCGCACCCGTGCTGATGGAATTCCGCGCGCGCTTCGAGCGGGTCGCCGTGCATCTGCGCACCGGCACGTCGCGCATGATGATTTCGTGGATCCGCGAAGGCACGCTCGATTTCGCGGCCGCGCTCGTGTCGAAACACACGGACACGGCCGATCTGTCGGTCACGCCGCTCTACCCGTCCGATCCGGTCATCGTGTGCCGCCAGGGTCATCCGAAAGCGGGCGCGCGTTCGCTCGCGGAACTCGTCGATTGCATCTGGGTGACGACGCGCTCGCCGAATCTCACCGAGGAGCCGCGCGTCAATCGCCTGAGCCATCTGTTCGAGAGTCACGGCCTGCCACCGCCGAAGATCGTCGCGACCGTCGAGGGGTTGTACGAGACCTTGCACCTGGTCGGCGCGACCGATTGTCTGTCGCTCGAATCGTCGGTCGTCGCGAAACGCGGGCCGTTCGCAGACGTGCTCACGACGATTGCCGTGCGCGAACGCGCGGCCGGGCAGAACGTCTGTTTGCTGCAGCGCGCAGCCGTTCCGCTCACGCCGGCCGCACAGGAATTCGCGACGATGATGGTGTCGTATATGCGCACGGTGCGGGTGCGTTGAACATTGGATGCTGGGGGTTCGACGCTCAACTCAGTATTTCAAGCGCAAGCAATTCATCGATGCGCTGCCTGCGCCGGATCAACCTCGCGTTGCCCCGCTCGATCAACACTTCCGGCGCAAGCGGCCGGCTGTTGTAGTTCGACGACATCGATGCGCCGTACGCACCCGCGTCATGAAACACGATCAAGTCGCCCACGGCGGGCGCGGGCATCGTCCGGCTCGTCACGACACCGCCTTCGCTCTGTGTGAACACGTCGCCCGCTTCGCACAGCGGACCGGCCACGCTGAACGAGCCGAACGGTGCATCGCTCGGCGTGCCATCGGGCTTGAGCACGCTCATCTCGTGACGACTGCCGTAGAACGACGGCCGCATGAGATCGTTGAAGCCCGCGTCGACCAGCGCAAATTCTCGCGCAGGCCGCCGGTTCAGCGCCTGCACCTCGGCGACGAGCACACCCGCCTGCGCGACCAGAAAGCGCCCCGGTTCGATCTCGAGGCGCACGCGATGCCCGACATGCGCTTCGACGCGCCGGCGCGCATCGTCCCACAAGCGGAAGTAATGCTCGGTATCGATGCCCGGCTCGCCTTCGCGATACGGCACCGACAAGCCGCCGCCCGCCGACATCGCTTCGATATCGTGATCGAGGTCCGTCACCGCATCGACCATTGCATCGCAGACTCGCGCGAGATGCACGTAATCGACGCCCGAGCCGATGTGCATGTGCAACCCGACGAGCTTGAGGCGATAACGTCGAATGAGATCGAGCGCACGCGGTATCTCGTCGCGCCAGATGCCGTGCTTGCTATGCTCGCCGCCCGTGTTGGTCTTGTTGCTGTGACCGTGACCGAAGCCGGGGTTGATGCGCAGCCACACGCGGTGGCCTTCGCGCGCGTGCCGGCCGAGCCGCTCGAGCATGTCGGGCGAGCCGGCGTTGACCGTGATCCGATGTTCGAGCACAGCGGCGAGCGTCGCGCGATCGAGCACATCGGCGGTGAAGACTATGCCATCGGGATCGTTGTTCGCCGCCGAGCCAGCCGAGGGTTCGGCCACGGGTCCGGCCGTGGGTTCAGCGCTGAAGCCCGCCGCGAAACAGCGCTCGATTTCGCCCAAAGAAACCGCATCGACCAGCACACCCTCGTCGCGCATCAGCGTCAGGATATGCACGTTCGAGCACGCCTTCTGCGCGTAGCGAATCGTGTCGAAACTGCGCAGTTCCTCAATACGCCGGCGAATCGCCTCAGCGTCGTAGACCCACAGCGGCGTGCCGTACCGGCGCGCAAGTTCAGCAAGTTGGTGCGAGTTGAAAGACGTCACGGTCTGTCCTGCGTCGAAGCAATGCGTTGCAATAGCCGACATCATGCGACGCATCCATCATTCAGTAAAATACCTGTTTATCAGCCATCCATTCACTTTTGATATACCCATCATGGCACTCACCCACCGGCACATCGAAGTCTTTCGCGCGCTGATGACGGCAGGCAGCGTCACCAAAGCGGCGGACATGCTCTGCACGTCGCAGCCCACCGTGAGCCGCGAACTCGCGCGCATGGAGCAAAGCATCGGCTTTGCGCTGTTCGAGCGCGTGCAGGGACGGCTGCGGCCCACGCAATCCGCGCTGACGCTATTCGACGAGATCAAGCGTGCATATGTCGGGCTGGAGCATGTGGCGTCGACCGCCGCTGCCCTGCGCGAATTCAAGGGCGGCCAGCTTTCCGTGATCGCGCTGCCGGTGTTTTCGCATTCGATCCTGCCAGGCGCGGTCAAACGCTTTCACGACGCGCAGCCGGGCGTGAGTGTGTCCATCGCGACGCAGGAGTCGCCGTTCCTCGAAGAGTGGCTGACCGCGCAGCGCTACGATCTCGGGCTCACCGAGCACGGCGCGCCGCCGCCCGGCACGCGTCTGACGCCGCTGCTTGAAGTCGACGAAGTGTGCGTGCTGCCCGACGGGCATCCGCTACTCGCCAAACGCGTGATCGGCTTGAAGGATTTCGCGGATCAGGCTTTTATCAGCCTCTCCGCGAACGATCCGTATCGGCTTCAGATCGACGAGGCGTTCGCGCAGGCCAACATCGCGCGCCGTCAGCTGATCGAAACGCCGACTGCGGTCTCCGTGTGCAGTTTCGTGCGGCAGGGCCTCGGCATCGCGATCGTCAATCCGCTTACCGCCGTCGATTTCGCGGGCCGCAACCTGCACATCCGGCCGCTCGCGCTGTCGTTGCCGTTTCGCGTGAGCGTGATTCATCCCGAGCACCGGCCGGCACATTCGCTCGCGAATGCGTTCGTCGGCGCGCTGCAAAGCGAAGCCGCCGCGCTGCGACTACAATTGAAACGCCATACCGGACAAAGACGGTCATAGCAGTCTGAGTAGTCAGCGCGGCAATCTCATCGTCATCGCTCGCTGTATCACGCGCGGAACGATCCGCGCTCGCGCGAGTCGCCGCTCATACCGTCTACGCGGTTCACGCCGCAAACCGGGCACGCTTCAGGCTGACATCAACCCGCATACCGATTGCCGGCGCGGCTGCGCATGCCGCGCGTTCGCGCCGTATCGGGGCGACGTATCGAGGTCTTCACGTCGTAGACCATCAACAGGAGTTTCCCAAATGATGAATCGAGACAATCCCGTCTGGCTGATTACAGGCTGTTCCACCGGCTTCGGCCGCGAACTTGCGAAGCTCGTGCTCGAGCGCGGCTGGCGCGCCGTCGTCACCGCGCGCGACGCGTCGAAAGTAAAGGACATCGCCGAAGGGCACGGCGAGCGAGCGCTGGTCCTGCCGCTAGACGTGACGAACACCGCGCAGATCGAGGGTGCGGTCGCGCAGGCGAAGCGCCATTTCGGCCGCATCGACGCACTCGTCAATAACGCGGGCTACGGTTATCTGGCCGCGATCGAGGAAGGTGAGGACAACGAAGTGCGCGCGATGTTCGAGACCAACGTGTTCGGTCTCATCGACATGACGAAGGCCGTGCTGCCGATCATGCGCGAGCAGCGCAGCGGGCTGATCGTCAACGTGTCGTCGATCGGCGGCATTGCGAGTTTCGCCGCGACCGGCTACTACCACGCGACGAAGTACGCGGTGGAGGGTCTGTCGGAATCGCTCGCGCTCGAGGTGAAACCGCTCGGCATCGGCGTGCTGGTCGTCGAACCGGGGCCGTTCCGCACCAACTGGGCGGGTCCGTCGATCAAGCAGTCGGCGACGCTGATCGACGACTACGCGTCCACGGCCGGCGAGCGCCGCAAGCAGACGGAAGCACGCAGCGGCAACCAGGCGGGCGATCCGGTGCGCGCCGCGCAGGCGATCATCGACGCCGCGCTGTCCGACGAACCGCCGCTGCGTCTGTTGCTCGGTAAGGCCGCGCTCGAACTCGCGCACAGGAAGCTCGACTTCATGCGCGCCGATTTCGACGCATGGAAAGCGACGACCGAAGGCGCCGATTATCCGCAAGGGGCGGCTTGAGGGGAGCCTGCTGGGCGGCTGGCTTCTGCAAGACCCGACCGCCCCGCTTCAAAACTCCACCAGCGCAAAGTCGTCCTTGCCCACATCGCACAACGGGCAGCGCCAGTCGGCGGGCACATCGGCCCAGCGCGTGCCCGGCGCGAGGCCTTCTTCCGGCACGCCGGCGGCTTCGTCGTAGACCCAGCCGCAGATCACGCAGACCCATTGTTTGAAGTCATCGGACGCAGCGGCATCGCGGTGGCCGGCCGTTGCGGCCGCGCCATCCGCCTGCGGCGCGGACGTCGCATCGAGACTCACGACGAGCGGCGCCACCGTGCCGCTGCCGGTCCCGGCAAGCCGCGCCTGCAGCGCTGACGAGCAGGCGCTGCGCTTCGTCCTGCGTCAGATCGATCCAGTACGGATCGCCCGCGCCGTCGTTGAGCCGCTCGGGGGAAAACTGGATTTCTACGGCTACGCCCTTCTTGTACATGGCAATCGGAATATCGAGGAAGCCGGCGGCTCGCGCTGGCGTAGAACGGCTCGCGCTGCGGGCGGTGCTTCAGCGCGCCTGAACCAGCAGATTCAGCACGATCGCGGCGACGAGGGCCGCGCCGCCGATGAGGCTAAGCATTTGCAGCAGAGTGAGGGATTTACGCGCGTTGGCGGGGGTTTGTTGCGTGGTCACGAGTGTTTCTTGAAGTTCGGAAAAAGCGCAATGGTACACGGGCGCGCATACCGCGCATGCCGATTGGCGCAAACTTGCGCGCAATAAAGTACCGGGAGACATTATCGCCGCTCGCGCGCGGCGCATTGCCTACCGTGGGGAGATGGATTAATTCGCGACGAGGGGGAAACCAACCGGCCTGGAACTGCGTCGCAGGCTGGCGTGCACTGAAATGGAGCGCTCAGGTCTTCGCGAGCGGATTGCCGTGGCGAGAATCCCAGAAACGGATCACCGACGTGTCGCCAGTACCCATGCCCACCACCTGATCTGGCGCGCCGCATTCGCGCAGCAAGGCGCGCAGTTCGTTGATGACCGGAAACACCTCGTGATTCCAGTCAGCGCCCTGCGAATCGTGCGCGCGTTGCTCCGCCTCGACGATCTCGCGGTCTTCCTTGAAGATGCGTTCGGTGAACCACACGAGCAGCGGCCACAGCAGATGCATCACGCCGGGAATGCCGGGCTTGCGGATCGACAGCAGCCCGAACGTCCGGTTGGTGCGCTGTTCGCGATCGAGCGGCACGTAGATGATCCACAGGTCCATCACGAGAGTCTGCTCGGCATTGCGAATCTGCAGCGTCTGATACGGATACTCGGTGCGGATCGTCATCACGTCCTTGTCGTTGTTGCCGCCGGTCTTGCGATTCTGGCCGAACACGATCGCCTCGCCGATCGGCTGCTGACCCTCCATGCGCGCAAACGTGTAATCGACCTCGACCCAGCCCTCGCCGCGCCGCCGCCCGACCGAACGCGCACGCATCTTGCCCATCTGCCGGCGATGCAGGAACTGGTGATTCATGTCCATCAGGTTCTCGTGCATGAACGAGTAATGACAATTGACAGGACGGCCGAAGCGGCGCGTCTTGTACTTCGGGTCCGCCACCGAACCGAAACCGGGCAGCGGCCGCTGCCCGGCGAGCGCGGCATCGCCCGGAAACACGAAGATCAGCCCCCCGATTTCCTGGCACGGATACGAGCGCACGCCGTTGGGCAGGCGGTCGCGGCCCAGATACGGCACGTCGATGCACTTGCCCGAGCAGTCGTAGGTCCAGCCATGATAGCCGCAGCGAATCGACTCGCCGTCCACGACGCCCTGGTGCAGCGGCACCTGCCGATGCGCGCAACGGTCTTCGAGCGCGAACACCTTGCCGGTCTCCGTGCGCGCGAGCACGATCGGATCGCCGGCAAAGGTCACGCCATGAGTCTTGCCGCGCTTCACTTCCTGCGACCACGCGAGCGGGTACCAGTGATCCGGGTGAATGCCGACCCGGCGCAGATCGCGCACGGGGGCGTCATTGGCGGCGTGGCTGGGAGCGTGCGGGTGCGCGCCGGTTTGCGATGCGGAGTGCGCAGGAATCTGCGGCGTCGCCTCAGCAGGCGAGGCCGCGACGGTTGCGTCGGCGATATCTTGTTCGAGCGGGGGAACAGCATGCATAAATCAAACCTCCGTGCACGAGCGGATAGAAGGTACCGCCCTGCATGTCGAGGCCGGCATCTTCACCAGTCTACTTGAAGCGGCCGCCGCATGGCACCAGCGGCAGCCGGCACGGAGTGATGTAGCGCAACTCGGGGGCACACGGAGGCGTCGTGTGAACAGGCTACCTGCGGCGCCCGGGCACTACGGAAAAAATGACCTGAATTCAGCGAGCCTTCGGCATTCCCCTTTTGGTACTCTTTTGGCGCTGTTCCACGGATAGAACGCAAGATCGATTACTGTTGCCACGACCCAGGGACATAACGCCATGACACTTCGCGCCGCCATTCCGATTCTCCGCATCTTCTCGGTCGAGAAGGCCTACGAGTTCTATCTCGGCTATCTGGGCTTCACGCTCGAGTGGGAACATCGCTTTGCCGATGATTTACCGCTCTACGCGCAGATCAAACGCGGGGACGTCGTTTTTCATCTGAGCGAACACCACGGCGACAGCACGCCGGGCTCCGCGGTCTTTCTGCCGGTCGACGATATCGACGCGCTGCATCAGGAATTGCAAAGCAAGCAGTACAGGTATGCGCGGCCCGGTGTCGAAACGGTTGACTGGGGACGGGAGATGGCGATCGCCGACCCGTTTGGTAATCGTCTTCGCTTTTGCCAGTTCTCGTGAGCAGTTGAGCCGCGGGTCCGGCTTTGCACCGGTCCTAGCTCAAACGCAAACTCCGCAATACGTCGAGAACATATTGTGTGGGGCACTCCACAGCACCGGCACGATAGGCGAGGCCCAGTTGCCGCCACAGCGCCGGACGCAACGGACGCGTCACGATGCGCGCATCGGCAAGCGGGAGGCTGGCTTCTCGCGGCAACAGCGCGGCACCGTATCCCGAAGCGACGAGGCTTTTGATCGCATCCGCATAGTTGAGCTGGATGCGGGGCGTAGGGTGCTGCCCCGCCGCGCTGAACCATTCGGTCGTCAATCGGGACAGCCGGGTGCTGGCGTCGTTGAGGATCAGCGGCCTCGCGGCGAGCCACTGAGGCGTGATGCGAGCCGGACACTGCCAATCCGCCGGCATGAGTGCGACGACAGGATCGCGGCGCCATTTTTCGATCGACAGCCCCCTTGTCGGCGATTGGGGCAACGCCACGATGCCCACGTCGAGCGATTCCTCCGCCAGTCTCATGAGCGCCTCCTCAGACGTCAGCACGGCGATTTGCACATCGATTCCGGGATGCTCCGCGGCAAGCCGCTCCAACGCCTGGGGCAAGAGGTTCGCTATGGTCGCGGTGGACGCGCCGAGTCGAACGCGTCCGCCGAGACCTGCCACCTGCCGCCGCACGTCTTCCAATGCGTGCTCGGCGTTGCTCAGCAACTGGCGCGCGTACGCGATCAGCGTTTCGCCGATCGCGGAAGGCCGCACCTGCGCGCGCTTGCGCGACAGCAGCGCGGCGCCGACGCGACTCTCGAGATCGGCGATGTGCAGACTGACCGTCGGTGGCGCGAGATGAAGAACGCGAGCGGCCTCGGCAAAAGAGCCGAGGTCGGCAACGACAACGAGGGTGCGCAAGCGGTCGAGGCTAATTTCTCTCATCGGGACATCGTTGGTCAGAAAATCTGAATGTGATGGTCAATAAATTCAACTTTTTCGATCTTACTCGCAGATGGAAGATAGAAGCGCTGGTTTTTCCAACGCGGACTATCAAAGGCCATCGGCATGAACCCATCTTCGACACAAAGTTGCGAGTCCCGGCAGGCTGCACAGCGGCGCAAGGCGCTCACCGACGACGCGACGTTATGGTTGGTCGGCCTTGCTATCACGGTCGTTCTGATTGCCGCCCTGGTCGGGGCCATTGTCTCGACGACACCGACGCCACGCGTGCCGGCTGACAGCAAGAACTGTCCGGACAACCTCGCCAACGACGAACATGCGAGCCTTGTCGCGTTCTTTCAGGATCCGGCGGACCAGAGCGTGTTGTTGCAGTCGATCCGCGCGTGTTCGAAGTGACGCCGGGTGAAGCGGGCGGCTCACCGTGCGGCTTGCTGTGCGGCTCGCTGTGTGGCTTACTGTGTGGCTTGCCGACAGCAAGGTGTGCTACGTTTCCAGGACGCAGCCATTTTCACTCGGCCATCGACCATCGGCCATCGCTTGCTGATTCGCCACCCGCCCGTTCAAGGAGAAATTCCCGATGACACGCATCGCCAAAGGCACCTTCGTCGTCTCGCTCCAACCCATGCCGTTAGAAAACATAGCCGCCGAATCGAAGCTCGGCCGCATGTCGATCGACAAGCAGATATCCGGCGATCTCGCCGCAACCACGCAAGGGCAAATGCTGAGTGCGATGACCGACGTCAAGGGCTCGGCCGGCTATGTTGCAATCGAGCGAGTCAGTGGGACGCTCGCGGGCAAGCAGGGCTCGTTCGTGCTGCAGCATGTCGGCGTCATGAATCGCGGAGTTTCGTCGCTGTCGGTCACTGTCGTGCCGGACTCGGGCACGGCGGAGCTGAGCGGTATCGAAGGCGAGTTCAGGATCGATATCGTCGGCGGGGCGCACTCGTACGAGTTTGCTTATCGTCTGCCGGGCGATTGAGAAGCTCGCGCGTTGCCGCCGAACGGGCTACGCGCTCTTCGCCCATTTCTGCACCCTGCGTACCTGCCGCGGCAACACGATATACATTCCCCATGCCGCGATAAAGATCGCGTAAAGCAGATCTTCCGCATGAAACGGCAGTGAAACCACCACGTCGGCAATCACGAGGCTGCCGGGCGCGGCCCACACATACGTCGTCAACCCGAGCAACGTTGCGTGCCAGAAGCCGAAGTGTGCAGGCCCGCCCATGGCGTGCGCGGCAAGTCCGCTTCGCACCATGTAGCCCGCAAGCGGCAGGTTCACCAGCGAGTAGATGAGAAGCGCTGCGATAGCCGGCGAGGCCGCGATCGCAACCGACCAACCCGGCGAGCGGCTTGCGAGATCATGCGGGACCAGATTCGCCGAGAACTGCATGAGCGACGGCGCCTTCCTCAGAATCAGAAAGTAAAAGACCAGCAGAACGACCGCGAAGAGCAGCGTGCTCGCAAGCCACTGACGCCATGCGCAGGACCACCACAGATACAGACGCTGGCCGAACGTCATGCGCCTGTCGAAACTGAAGGGCGCCCCGCGGTCCCTGAACGCGGCAAAGCATGCCAATACGACGAACAGCCCCCCTGCCAGAATGAGTCCATAGGGAGTCCAAACGAAGAACCCCAGGTGATGTCCGGCAGCAGCCGAGGCAGGCGAAGGCGTGGAGGGTGTGGAGAAATTGTGCAGATGGCGGGCGATGTAGTCCGAAGGACTGAGCGCCTGCGAAGATTCGTGCGTTGTCATCTCGTCTCCGTCTCCGTCTCCGTCTCCGTATCCGCTGGCATCACGGTGCAAGGCCGGTCACTCGAAACGCGACGACCCGGGAAAGCCGCCGGTCCTTCACCTGCGCCAGCATAGACGCCGGGCAAGCTATTTGTCATACGTTTTCGAGCTGAGCGTCCCGCACGCGATACGAAAATTCGCCTTATACAGCCCTATGCAGGCTTATTCACGAGGTCCAGCACCGACCCGTCGCGCTTCAGCGTCGCAAGCACGATGGCCGAATCAGTGGACATCACCCCCGCCGTGCGATGTAAGCGGTTCATGACAAAGTCGGAGAAGTGATCGAGACTGCGGGCACGCACGGTTAGCACGTAATTCGACGCACCCGTGACGACCTGCGCCGACACCACCTCGGGCCACGTCTGCAACGCGCTGACGAACTTGTCGTGCCATTCCTCGACATCGGGGCGCATCGAGACGCGCACGAGCGCTTCGAATTCCACGCCGACACGCTTCGGCGCTATCACGCACCGGTAGCCCTCGATAAACCCCTCTTCCTCGAGCAGCTTCACTCGCCGCAGGCATGCGGACGGCGAAAGACCCACCGCGTTCGCGAGGTCCTGATTGCTGATACGCCCGTCGTTTTCAAGCTGGCGAAGGATGCGCATATCCGTTCGATCGAGGGTCATATTGAAGAATCTGCCGTTATGGTTACACGAATTCGCAGACTCTATCACGTTCAATCCAGTGAAAGCACGATATCAGAAGCACACTTCAATTTGTCATCGATAACATGCCAATAGAGACGTGACCAGATGGCCACACCGCGAATCCACCACCATCGCGCCGGCGCCGCCGCCCTCGGGATGCAATCCGGGCGGCGCTTGCCCGCACCCGCAAGGTCAATCTGAGCATCGGCCTTTACTACGACGAGGCGGGCAAGGTGCCGCGGCGTCGAGGTAACGGTCTCGCCAACGCCGCAGCCCGGCGTGAGCCGATCGCAAGCGTGCTTCGATAAAAAAGCCGCCGGTGTTGCAACACCGGCGGCCGTTTCACATCAAGCCTCACGCACGAGCCAATTTCGCTCTCCTAATGCCCGTGCCGTTCTCCCACGGCAACGGGCGTGTGCTTCGACTGCCGGCTCAGCATCAACGTCACCACGGCCGACACCGCCAGCGTCGCGCCAACCACATACAGCCCCGCCGCGTACCCGCCCGTCACGTTCTTGAGCCAGCCGATCGCGAACGGACCGACGAAGCCGCCGAGATTGCCGATCGAGTTGATCATCGCGATCCCCGCCGCCGCGCCCGCGCCGGACAGGAACATGCTCGGCATCGCCCATAACGGCGCCTTCGCCGCGCTGATCCCGACGTTCACCACCACCAGCGCGAGCACGATCATCAACGCGGTAGTCGCATTGCCGGCGAAGATGAAGCCGAGACAGGCGAGCGCGCACGGAATCACGACGTGCCACGTGCGCTCATCGGTGCGATCCGAATGTCTTGCCCACAGGACCATCGCGATCACCGCGAGCACGCTCGGCACGCCCGCCAGCAACCCCGTTTCGAACGAACCGAAGCCGTATTGACGAATGATGAGCGGCGCCCACAGGCCGAGCGTGTAGAGTCCCGCCGAGGTGCCGAAGTAGATCAACGCAAGCGCGAGAACGCGCGGATCGCGCAACGCGCTGAGCGCGCCGGCGGTGTGGCCGGCGTGCGCATGCCGCGCCTCCGCTTCGAGCTTCAGCTTCGCGATCAGCCAGTCGCGTTCGTCGGGTTGCAGCCATTCCGCCTGCGCGGGTTTATCGGTCAGATACCTGAGCACGCAGAAGCCGAGAACGATCGCGGGTAATGCTTCGAGTATGTAGAGCATCTGCCAGTCGGCGAACCCGGCGATGGGCGGCAGCTTCATGATCGCGCCGGAGATCGGCGAGCCGATCGCGGTGGAAATCGGCGCGGCGGCCATGAACCATGCCGCCGCGACCGCACGCTGCCGCGCCGGAAACCACAAGCTCAGATACAGGATGATGCCTGGAAAGAAGCCCGCTTCCGCGACGCCGAGAATGAAGCGCAGCGCGTAGAAACTGTTCGGCCCGACGACGAACGCGGACGCGAGCGACACGAGCCCCCACGACACCATCACGCGCGCAATCCAGCGGCGCGCGCCGACCTTGTGAAGGATGAGATTCGACGGTACTTCGAACAGGAAGTAGCCGATGAAGAACAGTCCACCGCCGAGCCCGAAGGCGGTCGGCGAAAGACCGATCGCCTTGTTCATCGACAGCGCGGCGAAGCCCACATTCACGCGATCGAGAAAACTCACGAAGTACAGCAGCATGACGAACGGGATGATCCGCAGCATGAGCTTGCGGGACACCCGGCTTTCGAGTTCGGAAATCATTGTCTCCTCCTGCGGCGCGCAGCAGTGGGCCGGGTTTTGTCGATACTTTGGCCGGCTTTGGGCCGCGCTAGCCGAATTTCAGGCCGCGTTCGCGGCAGGCGCCGCCGCCTGTTCGATGAACGCGCACACGGCCGCCGTCACCTGCGCGGTCGTCGCCGTGCCGCCGAGGTCGCGCGTATGCAGCGACGGGTTCGCGGTGACCGCTTCGACGGCCTGCATCACGCGCTGTGCGGCGGCGAATTCGCCGAGGTGTTCGAGCAGCATCACGACCGACCAGAACGTGCCGACCGGATTCGCGAGCCCCTTGCCCATGATGTCGAACGCGGAGCCGTGGATCGGCTCGAACATCGACGGAAAGCGGCGCTCCGGATCGATGTTGCCGGTCGGCGCAATGCCGAGGCTGCCCGCGAGCGCGGCCGCGAGGTCGCTGAGAATGTCGGCGTGCAGGTTGGTGGCGACGATGGTGTCGAGCGTCGCGGGACGATTGACCATGCGCGCGGTCGCCGCGTCGACGAGTTCCTTGTCCCACGTGACGTCCGGAAACTCCTTCGAGATTTCGAGCGCGATCTCGTCCCACATCACCATCGCGTGACGCTGCGCGTTGCTCTTCGTGATGACGGTCAACAGCTTGCGCGGACGCGACTGCGCGAGGCGAAACGCGAAGCGCATGATGCGCTCGACGCCGGCGCGCGTGAGGATCGACACGTCGGTCGCGGCTTCGATCGGATGGCCCTGATGCACGCGGCCGCCCACGCCCGAATATTCGCCCTCCGAATTTTCGCGGACGATGACCCAGTTCAGGTCTTCGGGCTTGCAATACTTCAGCGGCGCGTCGATGCCGGGCAGGATGCGCGTGGGGCGCACGTTCGCGTATTGATCGAAGCCCTGGCAGATCTTCAGCCGCAGCCCCCACAGCGTGATGTGATCGGGAATGTCCTTGTCGCCCGCCGAGCCGAACAGGATCGCGTCCTTGCCGCGGATCGCATCGAGCCCGTTCGCCGGCATCATGACGCCGTGCTCGCGGTAGTAGTCGCCGCCCCAGTCGAAGTTCTCGAACTCGAACGCGAACGAGCCCGTGCTCTTCGCGAGCGCTTCGAGCACCTGCGCGCCAGCCGGCACGACCTCCTTGCCGATGCCGTCGCCAGGGATGGTTGCGATGCGATAGGTTTTCATGTCTCCGTCCTTGTGCCTTGTGAAGAGTGTGACTGCACTTTAGCGTGATCCCGCAGGCAAAAACCGGTGCTAAACTCAAAGCATCTTTAACTTGAATTCACAAATGAAAAGGCGCTGAAACGACGATGCGCGATACCGTCCAGCCAGCGGATCTGGGCTTTTTCTCGACGCTCGCCGCCTCCGGCAGCCTGAGCGCGGCCGCGCGCGAACTGGGGCTGACGGCCGCCGCCGTCAGCAAGCGCCTCACGCAGATGGAACAGCGCGCGGGTGTCGCGCTCGTCAACCGCACGACGCGCCGCATGATGCTCACGCCTGAAGGCGAGCTGTATCTCGAGCACGCGCGGCGGATTCTCGATGAAATCGACGAGCTGGCCGAACTGCTCGGCTCGGCGAAGAAAACGCCGAAGGGCTTGCTGCGCGTGAACGCGACGCTCGGCTTCGGACGCAGCCACGTCGGGCCGGCCATTGCGCGCTTCGTCGCGAAGTATCCGCAGGTGTCGGTGCAGTTGCAGCTTTCGGTGACGCCCCCGCCGCTCACCGACGACACCTTCGACGTCTGCATCCGTTTCGGCGAGCCGCCCGACACGCGCGTGGTCGCGCGCCGCCTCGCGCCGAACCGGCGTCTGCTGTGCGCGGCGCCGTCGTACATCGCGGCGCACGGCATGCCGCTCACCGCGCACGATCTGACGCGCCACAACTGCATCGGCATCCGTCAGGGCGACGAAGCGTACGGCGTGTGGCGCCTGACTTCGGGACGAGGCGCCGCTCGCAGGACGGAGGCAGTGCGCATCAAGGGCACGCTCACGACCAACGACGGCGAGATTGCCGTGAAGTGGGCGCTCGAAGGACACGGCATCCTGATGCGCGCCGAGTGGGACATCAGGCAGTACCTCGCCGATGGCTCGCTGATCCAGTTGCTGCCCGATCACGATACGCCGAACGCCGATATCTTCGCGGTGTATTCGCCGCGGCATCAGATGTCGAATCGGATTCGCGCGTTTGTGGAGTTTATTGCGCGGGATTTGGGGGGTGAGGTGGGGGTTTAGCGTTGTCGAATGCGGGAGCCGTTTCTTGGGTTTCGCGAAGCGGCCGGTTACCTGTTGCTTGTTACCTGCTGCTTGTTACCTGTTACGAGTTCGGGCGATCTCTCGTCAAGCCGTACTGCAAAACAGCTGCACGACCAGACTGCGCAACCAGCGGTTTCCGGCTTCGTGATGATATCTGCCGTGCCAGTGCTGCCGCACGGCGAAGCTGTCCACAGGAACCGGACATGCGTGAACCACCAGATCATTGACCTTCGCCAAAGTTTCGCCGATGTGCCGTGGCAACGTCGCTATCAGGTCAGTGCTTTTGATGATCGCCCCAAGTCCGAGAAACCCCGGCAACTCCAACACTACCTCGCGGTCGATGTGCTCACGCACCAGCGCTTGTTCTAGCAACTGTGCGCCCGTCCCCGCTGTGATCGCGACGTGCCCTTCCGCGCGGTACTGCTTCAGTCCCAGTTTGCTCTTCAGTCTTGGATGACGACGATTCGTCAGGCAGACCCAGTCTTGCATGTAAAGCTGCTGTTGATAAATCCCCCCTCCAAGCCAGGGAACATGACCAATGGCAAGGTCTGCCTCGCCGGACTCCAGCGCCCGTTCGGTATTGCCGTCGATACGCGCCGCTTCGAGGCGTATACCCGGTGCCTGCGCGCGCACATGCGCCAACATTCGCGGTAATAGCGTGATGTGACTGGCGTCGGTCATGCAGATCCGGAAACGCCGCTTGGCGGTGGCGGGATCAAACGCAATTTCCCAGGCCGCGAAGCGGCGTAGTGACTCCAGGATTTCCCGGCACGGCCCGATCAAGGCATCGGCCTGTGGCGTCGGCGCCATGCCGGCCGGCGTTCGTATGAACAGTGGGTCGTGCAGATGCTCCCGCAAACGTCCCAGCCAGATGCTGATCGTTGGCTGACTCTGTCCTAGCTGCTCGGCCACGCGTGTGACGCTGCGGACATCGTAGAGGAGATCGAATAGCTGCAGCAACTTCAAATCAGGGAGTTCAGTTGAGCTCATAAGACTATTGCCTCACGCAATGATGTCATTGCGATCATAGCATTGCGGAAATGAATATCCGCTCGTATCTTGGGCTTCAGGTCAAGGAGGAATGGCCACGGGATCGGCGTCCAGGCTCGTTGCGCGCTGGCCGTTATTCACGCTCGACTCCGCAGGAGCCACCTCCAGATATCCGGCCAGCGCGAAACACCGGGAATGCAGCCGTCAATGGTGCTCCGGCAAACTTAAAAAATCAGGAGACTTCATGGAAAGGGAATCGCTGTCACTGGGCGGCGCAGGTGATGGGGCCGCCACCGCGAAGCGACGCAGGCAGGCAAAGAAGGCCAGAGCGAGCGGCTGGATAGGTTCCGCGCTTGAGTACTACGACTTCTTCATCTATGCGCAGGCCGCCGCTCTCATCTTTCCACAAATCTTCTTCCCTGCGGGGAACCCGAAAATCGCAATTGTCGCGTCGCTTGCGACCTACGGCGTCGGCTACGTGGCGCGGCCTATCGGTGCATTTTTCCTCGGGCACTGGGGCGATACGCAGGGGCGTAAAACCGTGCTGCTGCTGTGCATGTTCCTGATGGGTTTCTCCACCATGGCCGTTGGGCTTCTGCCGACCTATCACTCGGTCGGCATGCTCGCCCCCACGCTACTCGTGATCCTGCGCCTCGTACAGGGATTCGCCGTAGCCGGCGAGATCTCGGGGGCCAGCTCGATGATCATGGAGCAGGCGCCATTCGGACGACGCGGTTACTTCGCAAGCTTCACGTTGCAGGGCGTGCAGGCTGGCCAGATTCTCGCCGCCGCCGTGTTCCTGCCGCTCGCGTATTACATGCCTGAAGAACTGTTCGTATCGTGGGGCTGGCGCATTCCTTTCCTTTTAAGTTCTGTTGTACTGCTGGCGGGCTTCATCATCCGGCGTGAAGTCGAGGAAACGGCAGCCTTCGCGAAAGAAGACGAGCAGGGCCAGGTCGCCCGCGCACCGATTATCGAGGCGTTCAAGTACAGCTGGCGCGACATGATCCGGGTCGTGGGCATGGCGTTCATGAACGTCATTCCGGTAGTCGCAACGATCTTCGGGGCCGCCTATGCGGTACAGGATTCGTATGGCATCGGCTTTCACAAAAGCGTGTACCTGTGGATTCCAGTGATCGGAAACATTGTGGCGGTTCTGGTGATTCCCTACGTCGGCAACCTCTCCGACCGCATCGGCCGCAGGATTCCCATCATCGTCGGTGCGCTGTCGTCCGGTCTGCTCTCATTCGGGTATCTGTACGCGATCAGCATCCACAACCTGCCGTTCGCGTTCATCATGTCAATACTCATGTGGGGCGTGGTTTATCAGGGGTATAACGCGATCTTTCCCAGTTACTACCCGGAGCTTTTCCCGACCCGCTCACGCGTCTCGGCCATGGCAATCGCACAGAATCTCGGCACGACCATCACCGCACTGCTTCCGGCGCTCTTTGCCGCCGTCGCGCCACCTGGATCGAACAATATTCCGCTCATCGTCGGATCCATCACTTTTGGCCTGACGATCATTTCCGCGCTTGCCGCGTGGAGCGCGAGAGAGACATATCGCGTCCGGCTGGATGATCTGGGCAATAGCGCTGCGCTCCCGATCCCGAAGGAACAGTACGATCAGCTGCGTGCACAAACCCTGGACGATATAAGAGTCGCAAAGGCCACGATGCAGGCACCCTAGCAAGCAATGCAGGCGCTTGCACCGAAGCGCCTGCGTTGCGACGACGGTCTCGCCCGTCCCAGTAACCGCCTTTTTCATACGTACGACGTGCATTGCCGAAATTCCACCACTGCTGATCAGGCGGCCTTATTACGGACGTCAATTTGAACCGCCAGATCACGCTTCCGATGACCGCCGAAGCTGGCATTGTGCTGATGATCGCGACGACAGCAACGTTCGCCGCGAGCGATTCCACCGTCAAGGTCATCGGCGCGGCGGTGCCGCTGGTAGCCCTGCTTTTCGGACGCTATAGCTTCCAGGCCATCGCCCTCGGCACGTGGCAGGTAAGACAGGGCATTAACCCTTTCCGCAACGCGGGCGCGCTTAAATTGCAACTCCTGCGCGCGTTGCTGCTCCTTCTCAATTCGGCTTGCACATTCGCGGGCTTGCGCTATTTGCCGCTCCCAGTCACCACGTCACTGGCGATGATGGCACCGCTGATTGCTACGCTGCTCGCGGCTACCCTGCTCAACGAGGAAGTGCCGAAAAGCAAATGGTCGATGGTCGTTCTGGGCTTCATCGGCATGTTGATCGTCGTGCGGCCAGGTAGTGGCGATTTCAGCTGGACAGTGGCATTTCCGATCGGCGCCGCCACGACGTTCGCATGCTTTCAGGTCGTGTCGAGCAAACTGTCGACGGCCGGCGACCCGACCACGACCAATTTCATTACCGCATTAGTCGCGAGTGTCGCGCTCGCTGGACTTTTATGGGTCGACCAGGCGGACCTCCTGCCTGAAATCCGCAAGGTGACGGTGGGCAGTTGGCTGCTGGTCCTCGTGATGGCGTCACTCGCGACCTTCGGCCATCTGCTGATGCTACAGGCATTACGCAGAACACCGCTCGCTCTCCTCACTCCGTTCAGCTACGCGCAACTTGCGTTCGCAACGCTTTTCAGCTGGGCGCTCTTTGGCAAGATCCCCGACCTCTGGACTGCCGTAGGCATGCTCGTGATTGCCGTTAGCGGGATCTGCACCGTTTTGCTGCATGCCCGCGCACGGCTTCGGTGAAACGCCGCGCACCTCCGCCGTCGGGCAAATCCATCGTTAGTGATCCTGTGCAAATGACTTCGGAGTTTCACCATCATGCATCGAACAATATTGCCTATGGCAATGACGTCATTGAATTCATTGCATTGCTGACATGATCGCCGGCTTGTATCTTGATCTTCATGTTAAGGAGACGGCAGTGAAGATTGCGATTCTGGGTGCGGGTGCGCTGGGCTGTGCGATTGGTGCAGCGCTCACCGAAGGCGGCAACGACGTCTGGTTGCTGAACCGCTCGGCAGCGCACGTTGAGGCGATGAGGCGTGACGGTCTACAGGTAGACGATACGAACGGCTCCCGCCGCGTGAAAGTTCGCGCCACGACACGGGCTGCCGAAGCCGGCGTCGTCGATCTGGTCGTCGTGCTGGTCAAGTCATTCGATACCGACGCTGCGATACGTGGCGCTCTGGACCTGATCGGGCCAGAAACGCTTGTTCTGTCATTGCAGAACGGCCTCGGGCACGAAGATGTGCTTGCTGACGTCGTAGGGCGCGAGCGCGTGCTCGCCGGCAAGACATATGTCGGTGGCGTGATGCGCAATCCGGGACACATCGAGTCTGGCGTCGCCGGCAAAACGACCCACATTGGCGAACTGGACGGCCGGATTACCTCCCGCGTGAATGCAATCGCCGAAACGTTCAATGCGTCTGGATTGGATACGACGGTCAGCGCCAATATCGTCGGCACGATGTGGGACAAGCTGCTGGTCAATGTCGCGACCGGCGCACTGACCGGCACGACCGGGCTCACATATGGCCAGCTTTACGACGAACCGCTTTTGAGGACGGCTGCGCTTGCAGCGGTCGCCGAAGCGATGGCGGTTGCCCAGGCCGCTGGCGTCACGCTCTCCACCACCGACCCTGAGCGTGCCTGGACGCTCGCCGGCGAAGGACTTTCGCCAGGCTTCAAGACTTCGATGCTGCAAAGCCTCGAAAAAGGCTCCATCACCGAAATCGACTTCATCAACGGCGCGGTCGTGCGCTGGGGACAACGGCACGGCGTGCCGACCCCGGTCAACGCGACACTGGTCGCCTGCATCAAGGGCATCGAGCGTGCCATGGCCGACCGACAACACAAGGAGACAACCCTATGAACGGCAGCAAGGCCTATCTGGAACACGTGGCCATCTGGGTGAAGGATATCCACTGGCACATCCGCTTCTTCGAAGACGTGCTTGGCATGACGATGCGCGAAGTGGACGGCAGCGTCGATGAACCCCGTCAGTACTGGACCATAGGTGGTTTGCAATTCATTCATAACCCCAACTACGACGCGCCCGAGGGCCGGCTCGGCCACCTTGGCGTCATGTGCGAAGACATGGAAGCCGCGCTCGCCGCGGCGCAGCGGTACGACGTAAGCGAGATGCCACAGGGGCGCAACTGGTTGTGTCTGCCGGACGGCCTCGCCGTCGAACTGATCCAGGCGAAGCCCGCCTCGTGCGTGGCGCGAGCACTGAACATCAACCCGCGCGCGGAGGCTTGAAATGACGATCGTCGATAAATACTGGGACGACGCCCGTGAAGGCGACGAGTGCGTAAGTCCGACTTACACGGTGACCAAAGAGCGCATTCTGGCCTACGCCGATTTGACGGGCGATCACACACCTGTCCACGTCGATGAGGAATATGCGAACGCGAGCCACTTCGGCTCGATCGTCGCACACGGCCTGTTCGGCTTGTCCATTGCCGACGGACTCAAGACTCAAAGCGAATACCGCTTTCTACCGGGCATGTCGCTCGGCTGGACATGGGACTTCAATCTGCCGATCAAATTGAACGACGTGCTGCACGTGAAATTCCGCGTCGGCACGATGCGGGCCAGCAGGAGCCGTCCGGACTGGGGCATTGTGGTGCTGCCGTCGGAGCTGATCAATCAGGACGGCCAGGTCGTCCAGCATGGCGAGCACCGTTTGATGGTGCCGCGCCGACCGGGAGCATTCTGATGCAGGCACGTCCTCTTGAAGGTATTCGCGTCGTCGACTACAGCCATTTTCTCGCCGGTCCGTATGTCGGGCGCTGTCTCGCGGCGCTGGGCGCCGAAGTAATCAAGGTTGAACGTCCGGTCACCGGCGACGCGGGCCGTCAACATGCCACCGTGCTGGACGACGAGCAAAGCGCTTACTTTCTGCAAATGAACATGGGCAAGCGTGGCGTCAGCGTCAACATGCGCGACCCGCGTGGGAAGGAGTTCATGCAACGGCTGTGCGACTCGGCGGATGTGTTCGTCGAGAACTACCGGCCGGGCGCGCTGACCAAACTTGGGCTCGGCTACGACGAACTGTCCACGCGTAATCCGGGTCTCGTCTATTGCTCCATCTCCGCCTACGGCCACACGGGACCGGACGCGCACCGCGCCGGTTTCGGCCTGATCGCCGAGGCGAAGAGCGGGATCATGCAGATGATCGGCAATCCTGGCGAACCGCCACCGTTGATGCGCATCTCGCTCGGTGATATGTACACCGGCATTCACGCGGTGGCGGCGATCAATGCCGCGCTGCTCGGCCGCGTGAAGAGCGGCCGCGGACAGCACATCGACATGGCGCTGTACGACACGCTCGTGTCGATGCACGAATACGCAGTGCAGTGCTACACGACGCAGGGCATCGTTCCCGAACAGACGGGTCACGACATGCCTACGTCGACGCTCTACGGCGTGTTCCGCGCGGCAGATGGCGACCTCGTGATTGCCGCACAGGTCGACGACGCGTGGAAACGCTTTGCGGCCCTGATCGAGACACATGGCGGACCAGCCGGGTTCGGCATGGACACGCGCTTCCACACGCTGAACGGGCGCAATGCGAATCGCGTGGAAATTCTGTCGGTGGTGAAGCCCTGGGTTGCCGGACGGCGCGTCGCCGAGGTGCTGGAATTGCTCGATAGTATCGACGTGCCTTGCGCGAAGGTGCAGCGCATCGACGAGGTGCTGGCCGATCCGCAGATCATCGCGCGCGGCATGGTGGTCGAGCAGCAACACCCACGCTTCGGCACCTTGCGCCTGCCGAATCTGCCGTTCCGCTTCTCCGGCTGTGACACGACCATCCGCGAAGTTGGGCCGGACCTCGGTCAGCACAATGCGGAAGTCGCTGCGTCACTCGGCTTTGGTGCGGCCGAGATTGATGCCATGCAGACGGACGGCGTGCTGTATTCGAAGGTGAGGCCTTGATGAGCGACCAGTACGCAGTGATCGGCAATCCGATCGGCCACACGAAATCGCCGTTGATTCACGGGTTGTTTGCCGAAGAATCGCAGCAGGACATGTCGTACGTGGCAATCGAAGGACCGCTGGAGCCGGATGACGCTTTCGCTGCGACCGTCCGGTCGTTTATCGCGGGCGGCGGCAAAGGCATGAACGTGACAGCGCCCTTCAAGCTGAAGGCGTTCGCGATGGCTGACGAACGCAGCGAGCGGGCGGCACTCGCTGGCGCGGCGAATGCGCTGAGCTTCAGGGACGGTCGCATCATCGCGGAGAACTTCGACGGCGTCGGCCTCGTACGCGACATCGAAGTCAATCTGAAAACACCGATGGCCGGCAAGCGCGTGCTGGTGCTCGGCGCGGGAGGCGCGGTGCGCGGCGCATTGCTACCGTTCATCGCGGCGCTTCCCGCTGAACTCGTCGTTGCGAACCGGGATGTCGCGAAGGTCAAGGCGCTGGCCGCACAAGTCGCGACGGGCGACTTTCTCGTCGCATGCGGGTATGGCGACCTCGACGCCATGGGGCGCTTCGACCTCGTAGTCAACGCGACCTCAGCGAGCCTCACCGGCGAACTCCCGCCAGTACCTCCATCAGTATTCAGCCCGACCGGAGCAGCCTATGAGCTGGCGTACGGTAAGCGTCTCACACCTTTTCTGCAACTCGCACGCAACGCGGGTGTGCTGGGTATCGCGGACGGTGTCGGGATGCTTGTGGAACAGGCCGCCGAAGCGTTCGCATGGTGGCGCGGCGTGCGTCCTCAGACGCGGGCGGTGATCGACCGGCTTACCGTTCCCCTCGATTGAGCGCGTGCGGAGGCTCGCAATGGCACCTGAATCCTATCGTTACTGCCGCTTCGAGGTCGATGGTCCATTGCTGACCTTGACGATCGATCGCCCCGAGGTCCTCAACGCGATGCATCCGGACGCGCACCGCGAATTCGCCGATGCATTCGATCGCTACGCTGCGGATCCGTCGCTACGTGTCGCGATCGTGACAGGTGCCGGCGAGCGGGCCTTCTGCGTTGGCACCGACCTGAAAGCGCTCGATGCAACGGGCGACCACACCAAGCCATCGACCGGATTCGCCGGCATCACCCACCGGTTCGACCTTTGGAAACCCCTGATCGCAGCGGTGAATGGTCTGTGCCTCGGCGGCGGCATGGAGATTCTCGCAGCATGCGATCTTGGCATCGCGGCTCATCACGCGCAGTTCGGCTTGCCCGAACCTCGCGTCGGACTCGCCGCATTGGGCGGCGGTCTGTTGCAACGCCTGCCTCGACAGATCGGCATGAAGGACGCGATGGCGCTCGTCCTGACCGGCACACGGATTTCAGCCGAAGAAGCGAAGCGCATTGGCTTGATCAACGAAGTCGCTCCGGCGGCCGAATTGATGACCCGTGCCCGCACCCTGGCGCAAGAGATTCTCGCTGGCGCGCCGCTTGCCGTGCAGGCGTCGAAACAGGTGATGCTGCAAAGCCTCGCACGGGCAAACCTCGCCTCGACGATGCACGAAGACTACCCGCTCGCGCAGCGCATGCTCGCCAGCGATGACGCCCGCGAAGGTCCGAAAGCGTTCACCCAGAAACGCCCGCCGAACTGGACAGGACGCTGATCGGCGGAACGGCTCGCCGCAACCATCCATATCTGGCCACTCGACCCGAGCGGCGAAAATCCCATCAGGAGACAAAGAATGAATAACCCAGGAGAAGCGCTGGATCGCCATGCCGACGTTGGCGCTGCGTCTGACGGCACGGACATGGCCAACCGCGCTGCGCTGAGCAGCATCGCGGGGTCGGCACTGGAGTGGCTCGATTTCGCGGCTTACGGCGCGATCGCGGCAACCGTGCTGCCGCAGTTATTTTTCTCGGAGACCGATCCCACGACGGGCGCCCTCGCTGCTTTCGCGACCTTCTCCGTTGGGTTCGTCGCCCGCCCACTGGGTGGCCTCGTGTGCGGCTATCTGGGCGACCGCGTCGGCCGCCGGAACATGCTGGTTTTCACGTTTTTGCTGATGGGCATCTGCTCCTTCCTGATCGGCGTACTACCGACATATGCATCGATTGGCGTGATAGCGCCGCTCGCGCTGGTCGTACTGCGATTCATGCAGGGGTTCGCACTCGGGGGCGAAGTCACCGGCAGTCAATTGCTGACGATGGAACACGCGCCCAAAGACCGGCGCGGCTTCTATAGCTCCTTTATCGCGATGGGCTCGCCGCTCGCGCAGGTGCTGGCCAATGCGCTGCTCTTCGGGGTGGCCGCGTTGCTGACAAACGATCAGTTCCTGCGCTTCGGATGGCGGGTGCCCTTCCTGTTCAGCTTCCTGCTGGTAGCGATCGGGCTGTTCATCCGGATGCGAATCTCGGAGACCCCTGCGTTCAAGGTGGAAATGGAGAGGAAGCGTCGGGGCGATAGTCAGCCCGCCGTTGCATTCCTGAGCTATGCAGGAACGGTGTTCCGGCTGATGATAGTCTGGGTGGCAGTGTCGGTTGCTTATTTCATCGCGACGGTGTTCATTCTGTCGTTCGTCACCAACAAGCTCGGCATGGCAAAACCGACCGCATTCGCGATCCTGATTCTCGCCCATATCTGCTCGATGTTTGCGATGGGTATCGGCGGTGCATTGTGTGATCGGGTCGGGCGACGCACGGCCATGCTGGTCGGATCACGCACGATGCTGCTTGCGTTCGTCGTCTTCTTCCCGCTTGTGCTCAGCGGCAACACGCTGCTGATTGCCGTGGCCGTCGTCTTTCTGCTGTGTGCGGCCCAGTTCCATGCAGGCGTGCAGCCTGCCTATTTCGCGGAAGCCTTCCCGACGGAAATCCGCTACCGGGGGTCCGCGGTCGCCTACAACCTGGCCGTGGTGGTTGGCAGCAGCGCGCCGTTTGCCGCAACCCTGATTCAGGCGCATACCGGTGATGCGACATGGCCGATCGTTGGCCTCGGTATTGCGTTCAACCTGCTGTCCATGTTGGCAATCTATATTGGTCCGGACAGTTGGCAGAAAACAGAATCGACGCGTTGATCTGGTCGTTCATGAGCTACCGGTGACGATATACATAGGCCCTTAGCGTTGTCGCAACCACGCAGATTCGCACAGCACAACCATTTCAGCACCGCATGAGGGATCGAGCGTGAATAGGGTCGCCGTTCCTTCAAGCAAAGCGTGATGGAGCTGTTCCACCTGTTCGTCAGATACAGATGCAGGTTTGGAATCGGTATAACTGCGTACCCATCCGATTAAGGTACGTACTTCGCTGACGGAAAACGAATGCTTCGGCGATAGCAGTAATCGCGACGCCACGTTCTGCTCGGTGAAGTCCACCATGCGCTGCGAAATCACCTGCGTGAAAAGCAGGAACTCAATTTCTCCATTGACACGTCTAAAACCAAGCTCCAACTCGCGATCATCACGACGGTGCTCAATCTGAAAGAGTTCTGCGTCGTGGAAGCTGGGAAAATCCTGCAAATCCCGCACGTTTATGTAATTTAACTTTTCCATTTCTTTCGCTGATCAAGGGAGCAGGGAGAAGGGCAGACCAGGGCCGCGCCCGAGCTTCCCGCTAAGTGGATCGATACTCCAATTGTGGGCATGGGGGCAAGCACATCCTCGACAAACCCGAGCAGCGACATAAAAATCCCACCCTCACAGCACTGGCTATCGAACAAAACCTTCTGATATCGTAAAGTCCAAAGAACCCAAAACCAAATCCACCTGAGTCCACGTCACGACTCACCCAGGCCGGACCTGACCAGAGACGGGTAACGATGCCCAGACACAACCCCGCGCTTCAGCGCAGCCAAAGAACCCCCATGACGCGGCGGCGGCGGCGCCTTCTGATCGTCGGCGCGATCGTGCTGCTTGCCGCGCTCGGCTGGATGTTCGCGCTCGTGCTCGAACCCGCGTTCCAGCGCACGATCGTCATCACGACCGGCGCGGACGGCGGCATCTATCGCGGCTTTGCCGATCGCTACGCGCCCATCCTGAAGCGCGACGGCATCAAGCTCGACATCCGCAGCTCGTCGGGCTCGGTCGAAAATTACCAGCGGCTGACAGACCCCGACAGCGCCTACGAAGTCGGCTTCATCCAGTCGGGCACGACCAATCCGAAAGACACCGACAACCTGCAAACGATCGCCGCCGTCTCGTACGAACCGATCTGGGTGTTCTATCGCGGCGACGCGACGATCGACCGGCTCTCGCAACTGCGCGGCAAGCGGATTTCGCTCGGCGTACCCGGCAGCGGCCTGCTCAACGTATCGCAGGTTCTGCTCGGCTATAGCGGCATCACGAGTCAGAACACGACGCTGCTGCAAATGGATGCGAACGCGGCTTATCAGGGACTCGAAAATGGTCAGGTCGACGCGGCCTTCTTTATCGGCAGACCCGACGCCGACATGCAACGAACGCTGCTCACCAGCAACCTGAAGCTGATGAGCTTCGCGCAGGCCGACGCACTCGTGCAGAAATTCCCGTCGCTCTCGAAGATCGTCCTGCCGCGCGCCTCGACCAGCGTCGCCGACGATCTGCCGCGCAGCGACGTCACGCTGCTTGCGGCCACCGCGCTGCTCGTGTCGAAGGACACGCTGCATCCAGCGCTCACCTATCTGCTGCTCGACGCGGCGCGCACGGTCCACGGCGGCGAGGATTACTTCACGCCGCTCGGCACGTTTCCGAATCTGCGCACCCAGGAATTCCCGATCTCCGACGAAAGCGTCCGCTACTTCAAATCGGGCCGGCCGTTCCTGTATCGCTACCTGCCGTTCTGGCTCGCGAGTCTGATCGAACGACGGCTGCTGATCCTGCTGCCGTTCATGGCGCTATTGATCGGCCTCATGCAGGCGCTGCCGCGCATGCTCGAAACTCGCATGAAAAAGCGGCTGGTGGTCTGGTATCGCGAGATCAAGGCGCTCGAAGACGAAGTGTGGAAAAACAGCGAGCCGACTCGAGCGCAAGTCGCGCAATGGAGCGACGAAATCGAAAGCATCGACGCCAGCGCGAGCCAGATCCGGATTCCGTATCGCTACTTCCAGGACGTCTACGCGCTCAAGCAGGCGATCGGGATTGTGCGGGACCGGATCGAGCACGTGGCGCAGAAGGCCACAAGATAGCCGCGCGAGGGCCGGAACGCGTGGCTTACGCCGCTGTAACCTTTCCGGCCCGGTCCACCCGCCGCCTCGCCAGTCGCGGTATCGTGTGCGCATCTTCATTGCCCTTGCCACCGGTCCGCCGATGCCCTCCCGTCGTAGCGCCGCCTTCACCGCTCTGTTCGCCGCCGCGCTGTTCGGTGCGACCACGCCGCTCGCGAAAGCGCTGTTGGGTTCGCTGTCGCCGTTTTTGCTGGCGGGCCTGTTTTATGTTGGCAGCGGCGTCGGCCTTGGCGTCGTGATTCTGGCGCGCCGGTTGGCGCCACGCGCCGCCGTCCAGCAAAGGGAGCGGCACCGCTTTCCGTTGCGCGACCTGCCCTGGCTGGCCGGCGCGATTGCCGCAGGCGGCGTCGCCGGGCCCGCACTGTTGATGCTCGGTTTGAACACCACACCGGCCGCCACCGGTTCGCTGCTGCTCAATCTCGAAGGCGTGTTCACCGCGCTGATCGCGTGGCTCGTATTCCGCGAGAACGTCGACGTGCAGGTGTTTCTCGGCATGGTTGCGATCGTCGCGGGCGGCGTCGCGCTGTCCTGGCAACCAGGCGCGGCCGGCTTGCCGCCAGGCGCGCTGCTGCTCGCCGGCGCCTGCGCGTGCTGGGCTATTGACAACAACCTTACGCGCAAGGTGTCGGCGCACGACGCGACATTCATCGCCTGTCTCAAGGGGCTCGTTGCGGGGCCGGTCAACGTAGCGCTTGCGTTCGCCGTCGGCGCGAGCTGGCCGCACGGCACGCATGCGTGGAGCGTCGCGCTCGCCATGCTGACCGGCTTCGCGGGTTATGGCGTGAGCCTCGTGTTGTTCGTTGTTGCGCTGCGCAATCTCGGCAGCGCGCGAACCGGTGCGTATTTCTCGGTGGCGCCGTTATTCGGCGTGACGCTGTCGTGGCTGCTGTGGCCCGAACTCCCGACCCTGCAATTCTGGATCGCAGCCGCGCTGATGGCGCTCGGCGTCTGGCTGCACGTGCGCGAACGCCACGAGCACCCGCACACCCACGAGGCGCTCGACCATACGCATCGTCATCGGCATGACGCGCATCACCAGCACGAACACGATTTCGCATGGGACGGTGAGGAACCACACACCCATCCGCATCACCATGCACCGGTCACGCATGCCCATGCGCATTTCCCAGATATTCATCACCGCCATACCCATTGATTTTCGGCAGGGCCCCATCAGACGGCCGCTCACCGCGACACAAGTCAAAAATCTCTGTGGAACGGATCGTGCGATAGATCGATTCAATTGGCATGCTTGCGAATCGCATCCTGTAATGAACTCCTGCTGTCCGCGTTCCGTCCACCCAGCCCGCCGCCCCATCCGGAGAGATCCATGTCGCAGCCCGAGCCTAATGTAGACGAAGTGGTGAAAAGCATCGCCGAAGAAACCGACACGCCAACCGAAACGGTGTCCCGCATGTACGCCGATACGCTCGCCGATTACCGGCACGAAGCGCGCGTGTTCGATTACGTGCCGCTCTTCGCCGCGAAGAAGGTGCGCAACCAGCTTCTCCATAGTCCGAATCGCAAGCATTGACACTGTGGCACGCGGTGGTGCGCGGAGACCACTTCACCATCTGCTCTATCCTCGGGGAAACCCGGACACGCGCGACAATTGCACGGCGACGCCCGTCGCCTGCATAACCGTGTCCGACGCCAGCGCGCTATTCGTCCCCCAGCAGGATTTCACCGGCGAAGCCGCGATGACGCGCGCCGCACTCGTGTGCATCGAAGGCTTCACTGCGTAACGCTTCATCCGGCAAGTGGCCCCAGATCTTGCGCAGATTGTGGAGCTACTAATAGTGCCGCTAATTTCCTATCCTGTCGGTTCCGACGGCCCGCTATGGGCTCGCCCCTGCCCTCATCATCCGACAAGGAACCGCACACATGTCTGCCCAGATCCAGATTCGCGCCGTCATCCGTGAAGACTTCGACGCATGGTTGCCGCTATGGGACGCGTACAACGCGTTCTACGGCCGCTCGGGCGACACCGCGTTGCCGCGCGAAATCACGCAAATCACGTGGAATCGTTTCTTCGACGGCTACGAGCCGATGCACGCGTTCGTCGCCGAACGCGACGGGCAACTGGTCGGCATCGTGCATTTCCTCTACCACCGTCACACGACGATGGCGGGGCCGATCTGCTATCTGCAGGACCTCTACACGCTCGACACCGAGCGCGGCAAAGGCGTCGGACGCGCGCTGATCGAAGCCGTCTATGCGCGCGCAAAAGCCGATGGTTCGGAGCGCGTCTATTGGCAGACGCATGAGACGAATCACACCGCGATGAAGCTTTACGACCAGGTCGCGGACAAGTCGGGATTCGTGGTTTATCGCAGGGCGCTGTAACGCACGGCGTCGCAGTTCAGGAGCGAATGCCAAAAAGACGAAAGGCGCACCACCCGGTGCGCCTTTCGTTTCATTGCGCGTCTATCAGTAACGCGATCCCGGATTTCAAGCCTCGAGCTGCTCCAGCACTTTGCCTTTGGTCTCGACACCGAGAAAATGCACCGCGATCGCCGCGAGAAACGGCACGGCCGCGAGAATATAGAACGCCACGTCGAGATTCCCGCCGATCATCGTTTTCGAAACGATGGCCGGTGCGAAGATCGCCGCGACCTTCAGCCACGCGCCGCCAATGCCGCAACCCATCGCGCGGACGCTCGTCGGGTACAGCTCCGGCGTGTACACGTACGCGGTGATGAAGCCGCTGGCGAGAAAGCCGAGCGCCAGCGCACAGCAAGTGGCGACCACGTACACCGACGAGTTGTGCAACACGCCCGCCATCGCCAGCGAAATCGCGCATAACAGGAACGAGACGTTGATGATCGGCTTGCGTCCCACCTTGTCGACCAGCAGCGCGCAGACGAGCGAGCCGAGCACGCCGAGCACCGAAGCCGCCACGGCCAGGTTCAGGGCGAGCTGCAGCGGCGCGTGATAGATCGTGCGGTAGATCGTCGGCAGCCAGGTCGACAGACCGTACTGGATGAAGCCGCAGGTGACCCACAGCATCGCCACGGCGAGCGTGCGCTTCAGATAAGCCGGGCCGAACAGGTCCGCGATGCGGCGCTTCGGATGGCGATTGACCATCTCGTCGAATTCGGACGCGCGTGCAACCGGTGGCAGCGGCACCTTCGCGGCACGTTCGAACGCCAGCACGGCGGAATCGGCTTCGGCCATCCGGTCGCGCACGGCGAGCCAGCGCGGCGATTCCGGCACGAGCTTGCGCAGCACGAAGAACAGGATCAGCGGCGCGCCGCCGATGAAGTACATCGTCTGCCAGCCGAAGCGCGGCACGATCCACGCACCCATCGCGCTCGAGGCGAGCAAGCCGATCGGGAAGACGATTTCGTACAGAAGAACGAAACGTCCACGGCCATGCGCGCGGCTGATCTCGTTGATATAAGTCGCGGCCACCGGCAGTTCGCCGCCGAGCCCCAGACCCTGGACGATACGCAGCGCGACGAACACCGCGAACGTCGGCGCAAAGCCGCACGCGATACTGGTAATGCCGATAATGCCCGAGCTCAGCGCAATCGCCCTCACGCGTCCGCCACGCTCCGCATACCACGGAAACAGGAACGCGCCAATCAGTTGTCCTACGGAACCGGAGCCAAGAAGGAAACCGACGTCCCATGGTGTCAGGTGCCACTTCGCGATCAGGAGAGGCAGAGTCGTCGCGATTGCGATCACGTCGAAGCCGTCGAAGAACGTCGCGAGACCGATCAGGATACGGGCACGTACCTGCAGCGCGTTCCTCGGCATGCGCTCGAGACGCGCAATGATCGAGCCCTGGGTCACAGCGCCTGAAACACCGGCGCTGCTGCGGTCTCCTGTAGTGTTATCGATGGTTCTCATGCCGAGGTGCCGTCCGTAAGAATGGTTAGGCAAGCGCCGTTGAGGCGTCAGTCAGGGTGGCAAGGTCGATGGTCCGGCCTTGGTTCATCCACTTGCGCGAGAGCTTCAACTCGCGCGGAGTGTTGATCGCGATCACGCCGCGAATCACGTCGTCTTCCAGATAGAACAGCGTCGCGCGCCTGGCCCGCAGATCGCCGCGCACCGCGAGCTGCGCATCGGCCGGGATGTCGCCGAGAATCTGCAGGTTCACGTCGTACTGATCGGACCAGAACCACGGAATATCCGCGTACGGTTCGAAGGTGCCGAGCAGCGCTTTCGCCGTGGAGATCGCCTGGTTCTGCGCGTTGGCCCACGACTCCAGACGCACGCGGCGCTTGAGCCACGCGCTCGGATGATTCGCCACGTCGCCGCAGGCGAAGATGCGCGGGTCGTCGGTCGCGCCGAAATGATCGACGACAATGCCGTTCTCGACCTTCACGCCCGCGGCTTCGGCAATCGCCGTGTGCGGCGTGAGACCGATGCCGGCCACCGCGAAATCGGCGTCGAGCGTCGAGCCGTCCGCGAACGTCGCACGAATGCGGTTCGCGTCGTTCGGGTGATCTTCGAGCTTCACGAGCGATGCGTTCAGACGCACGTCCACACCATTCGCACGATGCAGTTCGAACAGGAAATCCGACACCAGCGGCGGCAGCGAACGCGCGCACAGACGCGGCGCGCCTTCCACCACACAGGCCTCGACGCCGAGCTTGCGCGCGGTCGCCGCGACTTCCAGACCGATCCAGCCGCCGCCGACCACGAGCACGCGCTGGCTGGCGCGCAGCCGTTCGCCGAGTGCGACCGCTTCATCGAGCGTGCGCAGATAGGCGAGATGCGAGGTCTGCGCGAGCGCATCGGGCAGACGGCGCGCCGCGCCGCCGGTCGCGATCACGAGCCGGTCGTACTGCACTTCGCGGCCCGAACGCGTGCGCACGATGCGCTGTTCGCGATCGATCGACGTCGCGCAATCGGGTTGCCATGCTTCGACGTTGAGCGCGCCGATGTCGTCGGGCTTCACGAGGCGCACGGTCTCGATGTCCGCTTCGCCCGCCAGCACCGCCTTCGAGAGCGGCGGGCGCTCGTACGGCAGATGCACTTCGTCGGCGATCATCACGAGGCGGCCGTCGAAGCCTTCCTTGCGCAACGTCTTCACGACCCAGCCGGCTGCCTGACCGCCGCCGATCACGACGATCGTGCGCGGCGCTTCGAGCCCCGCATGCGCGGCCTGGGCCTTTTCGGTAGCAGCGTCAGTCATTTTTGCGCTCCGTCATGAACTTGCCTTCCGGCGCCTTCGCATCTTTCTGGCGCCGCGTGTTGCCGTCGATGCCGCCTTCGATCGCCCATTCGGCGAACACGGTCGGACCCGGCTCGAAATCGCGCGGCTGCCATTCGGGCGTGAGCTGGTCTTCGTCGGCGTAATACTCGATCAGGCCGCCGGCCGGATTCCTGAAGTACCAGAAGTACGCCGACGACACCGGATGACGTCCCGGTCCCAATTGCGTTTCCCAGCCGCAACGGTTGATGTGCATGCCGCCGCCGAACACTTCGTGAATGTCGCGCACGGTGAACGCGACGTGGTTCAGGCCGCGTTTGGCCGTAGGCAGCGCAAGCAGGAACAGGTCATGATGCCCGCCGTGCGGCGCGCAGCGCATGAACGCGCCACGGCCCGGATAACGGTCCGAAGTCTCGAAGCCGAGCAGTTCGTGATAGAACTTTTCCTGCTCGGCGAGCTTGTTCGTGAAGAACACGACGTGGCCCACTTCAACCGGTTCCGCGCGCTCGTAGATCGGCGACGGCTGATCGACGCGCAGCGTCTGGCCCCACACGTTCGACGGCGAACCGTGCACGTCCACCGCACGCTTGCGCGTCACTTCGACGCGAATCGCCATGCCGTTCGGGTCGATGCAGCCAACCGCGTCGTCGGTTTCGAAATGACCGGGCTGACCGGCGAAGCGGCCGCGCAGCGCGTCGAGTTCCGCCTTCGTCGCGACGCCCCACGTCACTTCGCGCAGCGTCGGGCCTTCCTCGAACGCGGGCGGCAGCGACGGCTCGTTCGCGTCGACGACGAGAATCGTGCAACCGTTCAGTGTTTCGAAGCGCGCGTGCGTTTCGTCGTGCGCGGTCTCCTTGACGCCCCAGTCCGCGAAAAAGCGGCGACAGGTAGCGAGATCCGTCACGCCGTAAGTGATCTGTTCAATGCCGAGAATCGTCATAACGTGCCTCTTCGTTGCCCGCTTTAGTTCGCCCACGCCAGCGGCGCTTCGTTCAAGCCCCAGTAGAGGCTCTTCTGTTGCATGTATTCGCGAATGCCGAGACGGCCTTTTTCGCGTCCCATGCCGCTCTCCTTCCAGCCGCTGAACGGCGTCGAAATCGAGAACAGCTTGTAAGTGTTGATCCAGATCGTGCCGGCTTCGAGTCCGCGCGCGGTACGGTAGGCGCGCTTGTAGTCGCGTGTCCAGATGCCCGCGGCAAGGCCGAACACGCTGTTGTTCGCTTCCTTGAGCAGCGCCGCTTCGTCGTCGAACGGCATCGCGACGAGCACCGGGCCGAAGATTTCTTCCTGGCAGATGCGCGCGTTGTTGGTCAGGCCGTCGAGAATCGTCGGTTGCAGATAGGTGCCCGCTTCGCGGCCGTCGCCGGCCGGACGCTCGCCGCCGCACAGAAGACGGCCGCCTTCTTCGAGGCCGAGCGCGATATAGCGCTCGACCGATTCGCGATGCGCCTGCGTGATGAGCGGACCCATCTGCGTGTTTTCGCGCGACGGATCGCCGACCCGCAGCTTGCGCGCGCCTTCGACGAGACGCTGCATGAACGTGTCGTAGATCGAGCGCTGCACGAAGAGGCGCGAACCCGCGATGCACGCTTCGCCCGACGAGCTGAAGATGCCGTACAGCAC
Organism: Paraburkholderia susongensis; assembly: GCF_900177725.1. Lineage (GTDB taxonomy): Bacteria > Pseudomonadota > Gammaproteobacteria > Burkholderiales > Burkholderiaceae > Paraburkholderia > Paraburkholderia susongensis. Next base: position 57,159 of record NZ_FXAT01000011.1, read on the forward strand.
GCCGTTGACCGCATGATCGAGATCGGCGTCGTCGAATACGATGGTCGGCGACTTGCCGCCGAGTTCGAGCGACACCGGCATCAGCTTGTCCGCCGCGATGCGCGCAATGCCGCGGCCCACTTCGGTGCCGCCCGTGAACGACACCTTCCTCACGAGCGGATGACGCACGAGCACGTCGCCGATCACGGAGCCCTTGCCGGGCACCACGCTCACCACGCCCTTCGGCACACCGGCTTCCTCGCAGATGCGCGCAAGCGCGAGCGACACCAGCGGCGTCACTTCAGCGGGCTTCAGCACCACTGCGTTGCCAGCCGCGAGTGCCGGCGCGAGCTTCTGCGCGTCGGAGGCGATCGGCGAATTCCACGGCGTGATGGCCGCGACGACACCGATCGGCTCGTAGAGGCTCATCGTCAGATAGTCGCCGCGCGAGGGCGTGACTTCTTCGTCGAGCGTTTCGAGGCAGGCCGCGAAATAGCGGAACGTGTTCGCCGCGCTCGCCACGAGCACGCGCGTCTCGCCGATCGGCTTGCCGTTGTCGCGGCGCTGCAGGTTTGCAAGCGCTTCGTGGCGCGCCATGATGAGGTCGGCGATGCGATACAGGATCAGCGCGCGCTGATGCGGCTTCAGACCCGACCAGTCCGGCTTGCGCCATGCCGCGTCAGCGGCTTCGACCGCTTCGCGCGCGTCGTCGGCGCTGGCCGTCGAGATTTCCATGTTGACCGACTGATCCGCCGGATACAGGCTTTTGTACGGGTTGCCGCGCCCTTGCCGCCATTCGCCGCCGATGAAAATATCGCCGTTAGGCACGAGGCTGGTATCGAAGTGAGTCATGTCGGTCATTCCGTTAGCTTTCAAGCCAGGGGCCTGGCAGGTCTTAGATCACGCAGCGCGCCGCGCGATTGCGCAGTGCGCGAATCGCGCTATAGGCGGTCAGCGCGGACGTCTTGGGGTTGTCCGGCAGCGGCTTGCCGCTCATTTCGAGCGACATCTCGCCGAACGCGCCGCGCGCGAGGATGCGATGCACGTTGCGCGTCACGTTCGGATCGGCGATGAGCCTGACCGTCGTGTTGTCGAGGCCGAGGCCCGCGAGCGCGATCGTCGCGGCGACGTTCGCGTTCTTCGGATAGAGCCTGGCCGCGTCGCGCGCGCTGCCTTCGAAAATCACCTTCTCTTCGGTGAGCGTGCGCAGATCGCAGACCTCTTCAGCCGGCGTGCCGAGCCAGCCGGTCGGCGGCTTGCGGCCCGTGTACAGCACTTCGTCGAGGCCGCCGAGACGCGCCGCCGCGAGCGCATCGACGCCGCCGATCGCGCCCGAGAGCAACGTGACCGTCGCGTCGCCTTCGTCGGCTGCGGCGGCGAGCGCATCGAGCAGCGTCACGTCGGAGAGCGCGCCGATCGACGCGACCGCGCAATCGGTGCCCGACTTCAGCAACGGCACGACGTGATCGACGAGCGCGCTGTGCCCCGCGCATTCGAGCGCGAATTGCGGCCGCGTGCTGAGCGCCGGCACCGACGACACCACGTCCACGCTCGCGCCCACGACTCCGCGCACCGACGCCACCTGACTCTCCGGAACGATCACGTGCGACACGCGCACCGCCGGATCGGCGGCGACCGAGCGGTACACCGCCTGGCCGATCGCGCCGAAGCCGATCATCGCGACGTCAATGGGCGCGTGATGTCCCGCGTAGCCGGCCTCATGCATGTTGCGGCTCCTCTTTCTTGACCGGCGGGCCCGCGAACGCGGTCGCGAACGAGCCGACCGACAGCATGTCCACCTCGACCAGCACCGGACCGCTCTTCGCCATGCCCTCGCGGATGATCGCGGCGGCGTCGTCGAGCGACTTGATGCGGTAGTGCGTGAGCTTCAGGCTTTCGCAGAACTGCGCGAAATCCGGTTGATGCAACTGGACGTAGCAGCGGCGGCCGCCGTACTGCGCGTCCTGAATGTTGCGGATCACGCCGTAGCACTGGTCGTTCATCAGCACGATCATCACGTTGGCGTTTTCCTGCACGGCCGTCGCGAGTTCGCCGACGTTGACCATCAGGCCGCCGTCGCCGCACAGGGCCACGGTCTTCGCCGCGCTGCCCGCGAGCGCCGCGCCGATGCCCATCTGCATGCCCTGGCCGATGCCGCCGCCGAGCGCGTGCACGCCAGCGCGCGGCGTGAAGACTTTCAGCAGGCGGTTGCCCCAGGTGCTGTTCGAGATCGTGACGTCGCGCACCCAGTTGTAGTCGCGGCCCACGGCGTCTTGCAGCGCGTCGACGAGGCGCTTATACGGGCCGAGCCCCTTGCTCACGTCGGCGACCGCGCTTTCGCGTGCGGCGGCCAGATCCTGCGCGAACTGCGGATCGACCTTCAGCTTGCCTTCGAGCAGCGTCGCGAGTTCGTCGAGAACGGACGCGGCATCGCCGTGAATGAACATGTCGTTGCGATAGCCGCGGTTGTCGGCGAGCGCATCGGCGTCGATGCGATAGAGCGGTTGCGGCAGCGCGAGCTTGTACTTCAGCGTTTCATTGCCGCGCAGACGCGAGCCGACCACGACCAGCGCGTCGCAGGTCTTGTAGAAGCTCTCGACCGCCGCGTGCACGTTGAACGCGCCCAGCGTGGCCGGATGATCCTCGGGCAGCACGCCGCGGCCCTGCACGCTCGTCACGACGCCGAAGCCGAGCGCGACCAGACGCTCGACCGCCGCGCGCGCGTGACGCGTGCCGCCGCCGAGCCACAGGAGCGGGCGCTTCGCCTTCGTCAGTTGCTCCGCGAGTTGCGCGACGCGCGTCTCGCAGTGCGTGAGCGTCGTGATGTGCGGCGCGGCGAGGTCGTTCGGCCATTCGATTTCGGCGGCCTGAATGTCGATCGGAATTTCGACGCTGACCGGGCCGCTCGGCGCGGTTTGCGCAACGCGCACGGCTTCGCGGATCGTCGGCAGCGCGGTTTCGACCGAACGCACGCGGAACGCGGCCTTCGAGATCGATTGCAGCATCGAGAGCTGGTCCGGCGCCTCGTGGATGTACGCGAGGTCCTGGTCCAGGTATTCGGTTTCGATCTGGCCCGTGACGTGCAGGAGCGCGGTGCCCGCCGTCAGCGCCTCGACCATCGCGCCCGCCGCGTTGCCCGCCGCGGTGCCCGTGCTCGTGAACGCGACGCCGAGGCCGCCGGAGACGCGCGCGAGGCCGTCGGCCATGTTCACCGCGCCGGCTTCGCCGCGTGCGCCGACATAGCGGATCTTGCCGCGCGTGTTGATCGCGTCGAGGATCGGCATGTTGTGGATCGAGATCACGCCGAATGCGGTTTGAACGCCGCATTGCTCGAGAAAGGCGGCGATCAGTTCGCCAACGGTGGTTTTGTTAGACATGTCGTGCAACGCCTCCAGAAACATCGATGTGACTGCCCGTCGTGTACGACGACAGCGTGGTAGCCAGATAAAAAAGCGCTTGAGCGGCTTCTTCGGGACGGCCGAAGCGGCCTAGCGGAATGTTTTTCTTGCGCGCGAGTTCAGCGGTCCAGTCTTCCCAGCTCTGGCCCGGCTGCGCCTGCGTCTCGTAGCGGCGGCGCCACTGACCCGACTCGACGATGCCGATCAGAATCGAGTTGACGCGAATGCGCTGCGGCGCGAGTTCGACCGCCAACGACTTCGTGAGACTCAGAAGGCCCGCGCGCGCCGACGAGGTCGCCACCATGTGCGGCTCGGGCTGCAGCGCCAGCAGCGAATTCACGTTGACGATGGCCGCGTTGCGGCCGGCGCCGGCGGTATCGCTCAGCATCGGCAGAAACGCGCGCGTCGGGCGGATCACGCCGAAGTACTTCAGGTCGAGTTCTTCGCGCCACGCGTCGTCGGTCGTATCGGCGAAGGTGGACACACGGCCCTGGCCCGCGTTGTTCACGAGCATGCCGGTGCGGCCGAAACGCTGCTGCACTGCCTGCGCGAACGCGCTCACGTCATTCGCGTCCAGCACGTCGCAGCGATGCGCGAGCAGTTGCGCGTCGGGACACTTCGCGCTGAGCGCGGCCTGCGCTTTCGCGAGACGCTCACTGTCGCGGCCGCAGATTGCAACCGAGGCGCCCGCGCGCAGAAACAGTTCGGCGGTCGCGAGACCGATGCCGGACGAACCGCCCGTCACCACCGCTACCTGTCCGGTCAAATCGATTTGGATCATCAGAGCCCCAGTGCTTTCATGTATTTGCTGCCCGCGTTCGGCCCGAGCTTCGGCCGGTAGTTGAGCCGCTGCGAAAGTTCTTCGGCCGCGCGGCGCACCTTGTCGACGAGGCCGCTGTCGAGCAGCGACGCGCCGATCTCGCGGCGCGGAATCGTTGTCGTGATGACGGCGACGATGCGGTGCGTGTCGTTGCGCACCGGCGCGCTCACCACCGAAATGCCGCGTTCGAACGACGACTCGCTGATCGCGAAACCGCGCCGCGCGTCGTCGCGAATCCGTTCGTAGAGGTCGTCGACCGTGGCCGGCGTCTGCGCCGTGAAGCGCTCGAGTTCCGGCTCGGGGTAGAGCTTCTTCAGTTCTTCGAAGCTCAGGTCGCCCATCAGCACCTGGCCGTGCGTCGTCGCATAGGCGGGCAGGCGCGTGCCGACGTTGACCTTCACCGAGCTGAAAATCGGCGCATGGCTTTGCGCCTTGGCGACGAACACGACGTCGCGTCCGTCGCGAATCACGATGTGGCTCGTGAGGCCGGTGTCATCGCGCAACCGCTCGATGATCGGCAGACCGAAGTCGGTCAGTTCGAGCGAGCTCAGGTATTCGAAACCGAGCCGCAGCACCGCGACGCCGAGGCGATAGTTGCGGTCCTTGTCGGCGCGTTCGAGAAAGCCGAGCGCTTCGAGTGTTTGCAGGAGACGGAACACCGTCGTGCGCGGAATATTCAGGCGACGCGACAGTTCCGGTGCGCCGAGCACCGGCTCGCGCGGCGAGAACTCCATGAGAATCTTCAGGCCGCGTTCGAGACCGGGCACCCGGTAACCGGAATCGCCGCTGGTTTCGTTGCGCTCGGCATCGAGCGTGTCAGGCCTATCAGGCGTCATTCCGGGCGTCATTCAATGGCTCCGCGTTGGCTCGGTTGAGCGCCGCTTGCGCGGCTGAACGTGTCGATGATCGCGGTGTACGCGGCGGGTTCTTCGATATAGCCCGCGTGTCCCGCGCGCGGCACGACCTGCAGGCGGACCCGCGCGGCAAGCGCGATCTTTTCGCAGGCTTCGGGCGTCGTGATCGTGTCTGCGGCACCGACCACGACGTCGACGCGGCCTTCGTAGCGCGCGAGGTCACCGGCGAGATCGGCGTTGGCGAGCAGGTGAGTAGCCTGCGCGTAGCCGTGCGGAATCACGCGCGACATGTTCCAGCGCACCCATGCGCGCGCTTCGTCGCTCGCGTGGGCGGACAGCATGTTGGCGCTGCGTTTTTCGGCGAGACCTTGCGGGCCGAGTTCGCTCAGCATCACGAGGCGCTGATCGCGCTTCGCCTCGCGCACTTCAGCCGATGCCGCGCCGTAGCCGCCCGCGGGTGACAGCAGCAGCAGGCCGGCGAGACGCTGCGGATGCGCAGCCGCAAACGCGCCGGCGATGATCGCGCCGAGCGAGTGCCCGACCAGCACGCAGCGTTCAATGCCGAGTGCGTCGAGCCATTCCTTCAATACGGCGGCGTAGTCTTGCGCAACCGGCGAGTGCGCCGCGACCGGCGTGGATGCGCCATAGCCCGGCGCATCCCAGGCCAGCACGCGGCGCGTCGCGCCGAGCGCGTCGAACTGCTGCACCCACGATGCCGCGCCCGAGCCAATGCCGTGCAGCAGCACGAGCGGCAGCGCATCGTTGCCGGTGTGACCGGCTTCGCGATAGCTCACGACGCGTTGCGATGCCAGGCTGCTTTGCTGCGCCGGATAGCGTGCGAGACGCGCTTCGAGCGAGGCATGCTGATCGGCGTTGGCGGACGGGACTGCGGACATGATTTCCTTCGCGGGTGAAATAAGACGACGTGGACGGCTTACGGGCGCGCTTTCATTGCGCCTTAATTGCGCTTGATCTTCGCGAGCGGCGAATCCGGCGGATACGTCGGCGTGATCGGCTTCGACGAACCGAGCATCACGCACATCAGCGCGTCTTCCTCGCCGATGTTGATTTCCGTGCGATACACGCCCGGCGGCACCGAGATCAGGTCGCGCTCGCCGAGCACGGCTTCCCACGTCTCGCCGTCACGCTCGCAGACCACTTTCATCTTGCCGCGCAGCACGAAGAAGATTTCTTCGACATCCGTATGAATATGGCTCGGGCCGATGTTGCCGGCCGGAATCACCATCGTCGAGAACGTGAAGCTGCCCGCCGGAATGGTGTTGACGTCCTTTGCGACGCCCGTACCGCCCGTGCCGACGTAGCGCATCTGCGCACGGCGGTACTTCGGGTCGTAGTCGGCCTGGAACTTCAGCGCGTCCCAGTCGTAGCGACGCGTTTCGAGGCGCGCGACGCGCCCGTCCAGCCACTGCTGGAAGCTCGCGTCCGCGGGTTGTTCCCAGGATTTGCGTTCGTTATCGGCGTCCGCCATCTCTTTCTCCTTTCGATTCGACAAGATCAATTCATCACGAAGCCGCCGTTGACCGGCAGCAGTTGGCCGGTCACAAAGCGAGCGGCATCGGACAACAGGAACAGCACGGGCCCGGTCACGTCGTCGGGCACTTGCGCGCGCGTGAGCGCGCGGCCTTGCAGGTAGTACTGGTGACGCTCCGCCGGAACGTAAGCGGTCGCCTCGACTTCGGTGAGGCCCGGCGCGATCGCGTTGACGGTCACGCCGTGCGCGCCGAATTCGCGAGCGAGCGAGCGGGTCATCGAAATCACGGCGCCCTTGCTCGCGACGTAAGCCAACAGCCTCGGCGCGCCCCACATCGCCGTGTCCGAGGCGATGTTGACGATGCTGCCGCGGCCCGAGTCGCGCAGATAAGGCAGTGCGGCGGTGCTCATGAGCCAGGTGCCGCGCACGTTGACGTTCATCACGGCGTCCCACGTTTCCACCGACAGTTCATCCGCGAACTTGCCGCCGGAATTCGTGATCGCCGCGTTGTTGATCAGTGCATCGAGGCCGCCGAGCTGCGCCGCAGCCTGCTCGGCGAACTGCGCGATGCTCGCGGGGTCGGCCAGATCGAGCGGCAGGTAGGTCGCCGCGTGGCCTTGCTCCTGCAGCGACGCCGCGAGCGCACGGCCCGCGTCGTGCAGCACGTCGCCGAACACGACCTGCGCGCCGGCCTGCACGAGCGCGCTCACGAACGCCGCGCCGAGACCGCGCGCGCCGCCCGTCACGAGAATGCGCCGGCCCTTGAGCGCTGTGAGTGCGTCGTTATGCATGGCTGTGACCAGCATCCGTGGCGGCGGGCGCCGCGTTGGCGCGATGCGCCTCGAGTGCGGCGAGATCCTGCTGCGCGCGCTGACGCAGCATGCGGCGCACGCGCGTCATGCCGACGTCGTGCTGATACAGGAACTCGTGCTCGCGCGCGTTCGGCGCGAGGCTTTCGAGCACGTAGCGGTCCTGTTCGAGCACGTCCCAGTGCAGACCTTCCAGGCGGTTGCGGTACAGGAAGCGCCATGCGTCTCGCTGCCAGCCCTGCACTTTGCGGGTGCGCCAGAAATAGACCTGGCAGTTGTTTTCGTCGACGGGCACGGCGAAGCCGATGATCCCGAAGTTGCCGCCCGGGCCGAATTTCTTGCGGTACGGAATCGCGAGGCGCATCCACAGGCAGCCGGTTTCGCCGAGTTCGACCCAGTCGAAGTTCACGTCGCGCTGGCCGACCTTTTCGAACATCAGACCGGTTTCGGTCTTGCGCACGCGCATGTCGGCCTGCTTGTCGCCTTCGGCCATCGAGTGCGAGGTCGCGTGCAGATAGGCGCCGTGCATCGGGTCCATCACGTTGTCGATCGCGTACTGGTAATTGCACTTCCAGTTCGACATGCACAGGAAACTTGCGTATTCCTCACCAACCAGTTCTTCCGGCAACACGAGCGGCGCAGGTTCCTTGTGCGCTTCGTCGCCGAACCACAGGAAGATCGCGCCGGCGTGCTCTTCGGCCGGATACGACTTCACGCACTTCTGGCCTTCGAGCGGACAGCTCGGCACGGCCGGTACGTTCACGACCGTGCCGCTGCCGTCGATTTCGATGCCGTGATACCAGCACGCGACGCTGCCGCCGAGGTTCCAGCCGAGCGACAGACGCGCGCCGCGGTGCGGGCAGCGGTCTTCGAGCGCGTGGACTTTGCCTTCCTGATCGCGCCACAGCACGATCTGATCGCCGAGACGGGTCACGCCGATCGGTGCATTGCCGACCTGCCAGCTCGGGGCGACCGGATACCAGTAGTTGCGCAGACCTTTGTCGAGGTACGACTTGATCGGATCGGCCGTGCCTTCAGTTGTAGCGGGGGACGTCATGAAGAGACTCCAGTACGGATGCGATGAAACGTGTTCGGGAAAGCGCGCCTAGTCGGCGAGCAGACGGAATTCGGCGGCGAGGCGCTCGGTGCTCCACGGAGTGCCTTCCGGGGTGCGGAAACCGTCGCGATTCAAACCGTCGACGACTTCGTGCAATTCCGTCGCGCCGGCTTCGAAAACGCGTTCGAGCGCATCGCCGAAGTCGTTTTCGTACTGGGTCGGCTCGGCCTTGCGGTTCTGCCAGACCATGTTGCCGCTCTCGCCCGGCTTCTCGATCACGCCTTTGCCGGCGACATTGTTCGGTTGCGGCGCGAGCCACGGCTTCAGGAAGGGATTGAAATTCACGGCTACCTCTCGCATGTCATTCCACCTTGATCTGGATTTCTTCACCTGCGAGACGTACCGAGTACATCTTCAGGTCGCGGCCGCCCGGCTCTTTCAGACACTTGCCGGTCGGGATATGGAACACGGCTTCGTGCAACGGACATTCGACGGTGTCGCCGTCGACAAAGCCCTGCGTCAGCAATGCGTACGCGTGGGGGCAGACGTTTTCCATCGCGTAGATCTCGTCGCCCACCTTGTAAATGCCGATTTCCGTGTCGTCGAGCTTGAACTCGAGCGGGGAGTCTTCGGACAGTTCGCCGGCATGTCCGGCGCAGCGCCATTGTTCAGTCATTTCTCGCCTTCTCCTGAGCCTTTTTGTTCCATACAAGGAACATCAGTTCGTGTATGGTCAATTATAGGAGCCGCTCTGCGCGGAGAAAATAAAAAAATGGCCTGTTAGGGGAAAACACTGACTGTCGTATCGACGGCACACCGGCGCGCTCCACGCGGCGCGCAACCTTAAGCCGCGCGGGCCTTTGACGGATATGGCCGGAGCCGAATCATCAGACGAACGCATCGGGGCATGTGCGGGTTTGTACCGATCTGAAATTTATTTTGAATAATTTCAGCTTCACTATACTTTCCATAGGCGATACGTTTGTCCATAGGTGGAACGTAAGGCCCATGAGGTTCTGGCGAAGAAATCAGAACGGTATTCACAACCCCAGGCACAGATCAGAGACAGCACATCCGGCGAGAGTCCACGCCGCATGATCAGGAGAACCAACGGTGAAGCAAATCATTGCAGCCAGCTTGACGGCAACTTGCATGACTACGTGCGCGTGGGCGCAAAGCAGCGTGACGCTATACGGCAGCCTCGATGCCGGTGTCGCGTATATCAGCAACGTGGGTGGCAGCTCGAAGTGGATTCAGGAACAGGGCAACATGCAGCCCGACCGTTGGGGCCTGAAGGGCGTCGAAGATCTGGGCAACGGCCTGAAGGCGGTGTTCCAGCTCGAAAACGGCTTCTATACGAACACCGGCGCGATGGCGAAGCCGGGCGTGCTGTTCAATCGCCAGGCTTACGTGGGCCTCGCCTCGGACCAGATCGGCACGCTGACCTTCGGTCATCAGACGCCGTTCAGCTTCGACGTGCTCGGCACGTTCAGCACCGGTTATCAGGCCGCGAGCTGGTACGCGTTTCACCCGGGCAATATCGACGCGCTCGCCAACACCGCCGTCGTGCCTTACGACAACTCGGTGAAATTCCGTTCGGCGACGTTCGGCGGCTTCAGCGTGGGCGCGATGATGGGTCTCGGCAATACGACCAATTTCGCCACCGGCCGTGAATACGGCTTCGCGGCGACGTATGCGAACGGCGGCTTCAAGGCCGGCGCGAGCTACTCGAACGAGAACAACCGCACGCCGTCGATCGTCACGACCGGCATCACGACCTTCCAGGGCCAGCCCGCCGCGACCTACATGGCCGACAACCTGCAGAACATGGGCCTGGGCCTGTCGTACCAGTTCGGCAGCGTGCTCGTGCACGGCCTGTACACGCGCGTGAAGCTCGAAAGCGCAGGCCACTCGGATACGTATCAGAGCTACGACGCGGGCGCGAACTGGCAGGTCACGCCGTTCAACACGATCGCGGGCGGCGCCGCGACGACCACGTTCGCGGGACATCGCTGGACGCAGTTCATGATCGGCAACATCTATGCGCTGTCGAAATCGACGCAGGTCTATATCAACGCGCTGTATCAGCGCGCGGGTTCGAACACGGATGCGGCGTTCTTCACCGCGGGCGTGTCGAGCGGCCGCAATCAGGCCATCGTCCTGAGCGGCATTCATCACTCGTTCTAAGCGGTTGTCAGGCTGGCTGTGAGGTTGTCAGCCAGCCAGTCTGATATGAAATGACGGGTCCGGCCGCGCGATCAATGAGCCGCAACAGGCCTGCGGCGCGCCTGTATCGCGGTCGGATCGTCCGGGCGCGGACGATAGCTCAGGCGCTCGGACAGATCGAGCGCCGCCTGGCACACCGAGATGATGAGCGGCTCGCGCTCGGCTGCTTCGCCGATATCGGAACGCGGAATCGTGACGGTCAACGCGGCGGCGATCTTGCCGCTCTGATCGCGCACCGGCGCGCTCACCACCGAAATCCCCCGTTCGAACGACGCCTCGCTCACCGCGTAACCGAGCGCCGCGCTTTCGCGTACCCTGCCGTACAGTTCCTCGACGCTCGCCGGCGTGCGTTCGGTGAAGCGTTCGAGCTGCGGCTCGGGATAAAGCTGGCGCAACTCCTCGAAACTCAGATCGCCCATCAGCACCTGGCCATGCACGGTCGCATGAGCGGGCAGGCGCGTGCCGACGTGCACCTTGACCGAGCTGAACATCGGCTCATGCGTCTGCGCCTTGGCGACGAACACGACGTCGCGCTGATCGCGGATCAGCAGATGCGTGCTCAAGCCGGTGGCGTCGCGCAGGCGTTCGAGAATCGGCGTGCCGACGTCGGTCAGTTCGAGCGAATTCAGGTACTCGAAGCCGAGCCGCAGCACCGCGACGCTCAGGCGGAAATAGCGGTCGCCATTGACGCGTTCGAGAAAACCGAGTGCTGCGAGCGTCTGCAGCAGGCGGAACGTCGTGGTGCGCGGAATGCCGATGCGCTTCGACAGTTCGGGCGCGCCGAGCACCGGCTCGCGCGCGCTGAATTCCGCGAGGATGCGCAGGCCGCGTTCGAGGCCCGGCACGAGATAGGTCGATCCGCCGGCGCTCTCGTCGTCAACGGCACCGGCCGCATCGGCGTCCGTGAGCTGCGCCGCTTCGTTCTGCACAGCCGGGACAGCCGCGGCGCGCGGCTTCATCTGCTTGCGTCCCACTCCTGTCTGGTCTTCTTTTGCCATCGTGGCTGCCGTTTCTTTGTGGTTCATCGTGTACAGATCGTCATGATAGCGCGAAGACCGCGGCGCTCCGCGCGGCGCGCCTGCCCCGGCGGCTCGCGCGCCGCCGCAAGCGTATTGCGGATCGCCGGCGCGATGCTATTCTTTGAGCCGGTCCGCCGCGCGGCACGTTGCGCCGCCGCGCGCTCGCGCCGCCCGAGCGTATGGAGGCCACGCCATGTCCGATTCCATCCAGATTCAGGTAGCCGACTCGCATCTTTATCCGGGCTGCCCGGTGCGCATCGCGCATCTGCCCGAACCGTCCGCCGCAGTGGGTCTCGCGAAGGCAATCGTCGAATTCGCGGATGGCTCGGGCGCGCATGCCACCTGCCACCGGCGCGCGCCTGATGAACTCGAATTGGCCGTCGACGGTTATGCGACACAAAAGCGTCATCCCGTGGACGCACGGCACTGGCTACTATTTGCAGTCGATGCAACGCACAACAGCTGGCGCGTGAAGCGCCGGCTGCCGTAAGCCGCGAGGCCCGCCGGCCTCTTCGAATCCGCAACCGGTGCCGCGCGCCGCCGTGTGCGTCGCGGATGCGAGCGTCACCTCAACCCGGAACCAGCCGATGACCGATCACGATCCTCACCTGCCGCCCAATCTCGACAACCCCAACGGCGTCGACAACACCGCCGACTCACCCGACGATCCCGAACGCCGCCGCGTCCTCACCGGTCTCGCGGCGGTCGGCCTCGGCCTCGCGCTGACCGGCTGCAAGACCGGCGAGGGCCTGGCGGGCAACGGGCCGCCGCGCAGCGCCGCCGACCTTCGGCTCGACGCTGCGCTGCACGATCAGGTGAAGAACATCGTGGTGATCTACGCCGAGAACCGCAGCTTCGCGAACCTCTACGGCAACTACCCGGGCGTCCAGCATCCGCTCGACGCGGTCACCGCCGAGCGCTACGTGCAGCTCGACCGCGACGGCAAGACGCCGCTGCCGCGTCTGCCGGCAATCTGGGGCGGGCTCGTGCCGCAGGCGCAGGAAGTGGACGGCAAGCGCTTCATGATCGGCGAGAAGGATCTCGATCATCTGCACAACCGGCCGTTCCGGCTCGTCGACGCGCACGGCGCGCCGCTGCCGAACGGCGTCATCACACGCGACCTCGTGCACCGCTTCTATCAGAACCAGATGCAGATCAACGCGGGGCGCAACAACCAGTTCGCCGCGTGGGGCGATTCCGGCGGCCTCGTGATGGGGCATTACCGCAACTCCGCCGACACATTGCGCCTATGGAATCTCGCGCAGCAGTACACGCTGTGCGACAACTTCTTCATGGCCGCTTTCGGCGGCTCGTGGCTGAACCACATCTTTCTGATCTCGGCGCAGGCGCCCTACTATCCCGACATCCACAACAGCCCGGCGAAGAAAATGGTGTCCGTCGTCGAAGGCGACGACCCGAGCGGCACGCGCCTGAAGCTCGCGCCGAACTCGCCCGCCTCGGCGCTCGACGGTCCGCCGAAATTCGTCAACGACGGCGCGTTCACCGCCGACGGCTACGCGGTCAACACGATGGCGCCGCCCTATCAGCCGAGCAGCGTGCGCCCGGCCGAAGGCGGCAACCCGGCCTTCGCGGACCTGTCGGACCCGCGCGTCATGCCGCCGCAGCATTACGCGACGATCGGCGACCGCCTGACGGACAAGGGCGTCGACTGGGCGTGGTACAGCGGCGCGTGGCAGTTTGCGCTCGATCATCGCGACACGGGCTCGATGCCCGACTTCCAGTACCACCATCAGCCGTTCAACTACTTCGCCAATTACGCGCCGGGCACCGCGGCGCGCCGCCGCTATCTGCGCGACGGCGGCCTCGGCAACGACGCGTCGACCAATCGTCTGATCGCCGATATCGATGCCGGACGCCTGCCCACCGTCACGTTCTACAAGCCGCAAGGCGATCTGAACATGCACGCGGGTTACGCGGACGTCGAATCGGGCGACCGTCATATCGCGACGCTGATCGAGCACATCCAGCGCGGCCCGCAGTGGGCGAATACGGTCGTGATCGTTACCGTCGACGAAAACGGCGGCTGGTGGGACCACGTCTCGCCGCCGATCGGCGACCGCTGGGGTCCGGGCTCGCGAATTCCCGCGCTCGTGATCTCGCCGCTCGCGAAAAAGGGCTACGTCGATCACACGGTGTACGACACGAACTCGATTCTGCGCTTCATCAGCCGCGTGCACGGGCTCGCGCCGCTCGACGGCGTGGTGGCGCGCGACAAGGCGTTTGCGAGCAACGGGCTCGCGCCGCTCGGCGATCTGACGGCCCCGCTCGATCTCGCCTGATCTCCCCTGAGAGCCGGCTCGATAGCGTTTAATTGAGTGCGCGATCCGCTCGCGCCGGCGCCCGGTTTTCGCCGCGATACGTGGTTCGCGACAGGTGCAACCGCTGCGCCCGTCGCGCTGCCGACGCGCCGCACATGCGCCCTTTGTTCTCGCTCAAACACCTCGCACCTTTCGCCTTGCATAACGCGCGGCGCCGCCTAGACTAATAAAGCACTTCGCAATTTGTACGGAACTGACATGCGACTGACCATCCTGATCAACGGTTCCGATCCCACCGTAAGCCACGACTATGCTGTGCTCTGGCTCGACACCGACGAACACCGGTGGTCGCGAGAAGCGCATCAAGGGATCGATCTGCCCCCGTGGGGCGAGTTGCACGACGAGGACGGCGTGACCACCCTCTGTGCGCCGAGCGCGGAAGCACCGCTTTGTACGTTGCGCGGCTTGCATGTCGATCGCAAGGAACGCGTGAGCGCGGCGCAGGGCGCCGCCGCATGGACAGCGCTTCCCACGCACAAGCCGGCCAGCGGATTCTGGCGTCTGCAGGCGGTGGACCGCCAGAAGGTCCGCGCGGAAAACAGCGTGTTCGGTAATTAGGTTCTAGCGCGATTTACCTCTCCTCCTCTTCCGGTCGAAACTTCCGGCTCACGCGCGAACGCTTGCTCGCAGGTGTCACTGCGCGCGTACGTGAACGCGCACATCGGCAACGTAGCGCCGCCACGCTTAAGACGTTCTTAAGCTTGCGTACGTAGAGTCGGAAGTCCACGCATTCGGGTCGCTGCAAAGCGGCCCATTTTTTTGTCCGCTGGTTTATCCCGGCGAGCATCGCGAATTCAATACTGGCGAGCCGCGACGCTATACTTGCGCCCCCATCCATCGATCCCTCGACACATGAAGAAGTGGCTTGCCTGCCTGTTATTCGCTGTCGCCGCGCACGCGAGCGCAGCGCCTTCCTGCACCCAGTTCACGCCGAATGCGCAATGGCCCGTCCTCACCAATCAGAAGATGGCGCCGAAAACGCGCCTGCTCTGCTATAGCGATTTCGCGGTGCTGCATTCGGGCGTCACGCACGGTCCGCTGTGGTCCGCCGAGCATCTGACGCGCGAGCATATCGAAGCGGCGAAAGAGATGACGCGCACCAACAAGTTCTTCGAAGACGCGCGTTTGCCCGACGGCGAAGGCGCAACGCTCGCCGACTACAAACGCAGCGGCTTCGATCGCGGCCATATGAGCCCGGCGGGCAATCGCTGGAACGAACAGGCGATGGCGCAATCGTTCTCGCTTGCCAACATCGTGCCGCAAGACCGTCAGAACAACCAGCGATTGTGGGCACGCATCGAAACGGCGGTACGCAAGATCGCGCTCTCCTACGACGACACATACGTCGTCACCGGGCCGCTCTTCGTCGGCCAGCAGTTGCGGACCATCGGGCCGACGCGCGTATTCGTGCCAACGCAGTTGTACAAAGTCGTCTATGTGCCGTCGCGACACATGGCGTTCGCGGTCGTGGCCGATAATGTCTCGACCAACCGTTACGACATCCGGACGATTCACGAACTCGAAGCGGTATCGGGCATCCGTTTTCCGGGCATTCCGGAGAACCTCAAGGACCAGCGGCCAGGAGGACTGAAAGGTGTTTAAACCCTATTCGAACGATGACGATGTGCTCAACATTCAGGGCGACGCGCTCACGCTCAGCAACGGCACTGCGCGCGTCGTGCTGAACGGCACGCTGGAATTGACACGCGATCAGTCCGGACTGAAGGCGGCGCTCGCACTGAAGGAAGCGGTGGACGCAATCGTTGCGAGCCTGCAGGCGCAAGCGGATTTACCGGCAAAGGTGAAGGACGAGCCCGATGAAAAACCTGGCGTCGTGCGGAATCCGTTTCAATGACGCGGGTGGCTTGCGCTACGCTTTAATCTCGCGGTAGTCGCATATTAGCCAGCCCGCAAAAGCAAAGTATTGTTAAGAGGCGGAAGAGCTCTTCTTCCGCCTCTCTCTTTTGTGCGTTCTTTTGCGCTTTCTTCTTCCCGCTCTCCAGCGAACCGACCGCCGAATCCGGCATTCCGACATGTATCAGCGAAGACGCAGTAGTTACGTTTTGTCACCACGACAGCGTCAACTCCGCTACTGCGCCCTACGTTAAACCGGCAGCGCTGAAATGATTCAGCCGCGACACAAGAATCCACCGGTTCAACCAAGGAGTCACATCATGAAGACGCTTTTCGCCGCTCTCGCTTCTGCTCTGCTCGTGTCGACCGCCTTTGCTCAGACGGCCGCACCGTCGACGACGCAATCCGCACAACCCGCGCAAGCCACGCAAACGCAGCCCGCCGGTCAGGCGAATCTGAAGGCGAGCACCGCCGCGCAAACCGGCGCCACCGACGAAAGCGCTACCGCTACGAAAGCACCCGCGCACGCCACCGCGAAGTCGCATGTGAAAAAGACTTCCGCCCATACGAAGAAAACCCACAAGTCGGCCAAGAAAAAAGCCGTTGAAACGAGCGCCACGAAGACTCCGGCGGGGAGCGCGAAAGAGGCCAGCAATGCCCCGGCAAAAGCCGACGGCGCACAAGCCGACACGACGAAAACGCAATAACACGTGATCGGTTCCGGCGCTTACCGGCCATGCAGGTGTCGTTGAAATAGAAGCTGATCGAAGCCGGGTTGCGCCGTTCAGGGAGGGCGAGTCATATGACTCGCCTTTTTTCCGTGCGGATTGCGCGAAGGCGTGCGAGCCACGTATGGCGCTGTGCGAATGCATACTTTCACGCCGTATCATTTTGCCGACACACACGCGAATTTTTGCACTGTCTTTATTCGCCGAAGTTTAATCTCGAACCGTTCCAACTCATTAGCGCGTCAAACGAACGCTGCATCACATGGCTCTCACGCAACCAATCGGCGAGCTCGCGCCGCAGCCTGCCAGCAGGCAGGTTCAACGCAACAACGTCATCCCGTTTCCGTCGACACGCGCGCTTCTGCACGTGAGCCTGCCCCACCCGCCTCACGATCACGCCGGCACCCAGCTACGCGCGCTGCTTCATTCGCCGCTCGGCGTGTATGTGGTCAGCACGGAAGCCGTGCGAAACGAAATCCGCGTGCAACTCGACATTGCGCGCGAAGATCTCGACTTCACGTTGCACACGCTGCTCTCGACTCTCCCCGCCGCAACGATCGGCCCATTGAAACGGCGTGCCGGCACCGCGGGAGCGCGTTAATTTCGCATGCCGCCAGCCGCTTGCGGCGTGCCGTTCTATTCGTCCGCCAGTGCACGCAGCTTGTCCGCGTCGACGATCTCTATCTCCGCATAGCCGAGCTTCAACGCGCCTTGCGTTTCGAAGTGCTTGAGCACCTGATTGATCGTCTGGCGCGACAACGCGAGCATCATCGCGAGATCTTCCTGTGGGACCCGGAGCACGCGGCGCAGCGCGCCGGCTTCGCCGTAGCCGCCCGCCATCAGCAACAGACGACGCGCCACGCGCTGCGCGGCAGGCAGCAGCGCGGCTTCCTCGATCACGTCGAACACGAGACGCAGCTTGTGCGTGAGCAGCAGGCCGAACACATGCCAGTAAGCCGGTGTGCGTTCGAGCAACGCAGCAAGCGCTGCGCGCGGCACATGAAACAGTTCGGAATCGCGCTCAGCATACGCGTCGTGAGTTCGCGGCCGACTGTCGAACAGCGCTATCTCGCCGAACCAGTTCACCGGCTCGATCACGGCGAGCAATGCTTCCTTGCCCGCCGGACTCGCCGCGCCGATTCTCACGAGACCGTCGAGCACGCAATAGAGCCCATCGTCGGCATCGCCGCGCGTGAAGAGCCGCTGACCAGCAGCGAGGCTTTCGACGCGCCCCGCTTCGATCAACTCCGTGCGCATGCCGGCGGGCGCCGCGCGAAACCACGCGCTGCGCGCAAGCAGCGCGGCAAGCTCATTCGATGAAAAACGCTCAGTCATGGGACGGCATCCGTGCGCGATGGTCGCTGATTTATCGCTGATTGTCGGCTACCCGATGGTTTCAAATTCCGCTACCCGCGATTATGCTGACTTCGACACAGGAGCGGCACTCATGAGAACGCTGACGCAGCAACTGACGCAATACGCGGCCTATCATCGCGACCGGCGCAATATCGCCACGCACTTCGTCGGCATTCCGATGATCGTGCTTGCGCTCGCCGTGCTGCTGAGCCGCCCTGCTTTCGGCGCCGGCATGTTCCCGGTGATGTTGTCGCCGGCGTGGCTGTTGTTCGTCGCTGCCACCGTTTACTACCTCGTGCTCGACGTGCCGCTCGGCGTGACGATGGCCTGCGTCTCGGCGCTGTGCATCGCCTTCGGCGAGTGGATCGCCGCGCAATCGACGCTCGTGTGGCTCACCACCGGCATCGGCCTGTTCGTGATCGGCTGGGTGTTCCAGTTCATCGGCCACGTCGCGTACGAACATCGCAAGCCGGCCTTCGTCGACGACGTGATCGGCCTGCTGATCGGGCCGCTTTTCGTGCTCGCGGAAGCGCTGTTCGGTGCCGGCTGGCGTCCCGATCTGCGCGAGGCGATCGAGGCGCAGGTCGGTCCGACGCGCATCAACGCCGCGCGTGCCGAAGCGCATCGCTGATCGTCACACCGCGCGATGCATTCGAGCCATACCGCTCAATTCGGCGCGAAGCGCACCAGCCGCACGCTATGCAACGCGGTCAACGCCACCGCGATCCAGATCGGCACGTACGTGGCGAGTTGCGCGGCGCTCAGCGTCTCGCGCAGCAGCGTGATCGACACGAGCACGAGCAGCACCGGCTCGACATAGCCGAGAATGCCGAACAACGCGACCGGCAACAGGCGGCTCGCCTTCAGATACGACGCGAGTGCGAGCGTGCTCAACGCGCCGAGGCCCGGCAACAGCACGCACCACATCAGCGGGCGGCCGGCAATCGCATGCAGCGAACCACCGCTGACGATGAGCACGGCAGCCACCGGCAGTATCAACGCCATCTCGACCGTGAACATCGCGAGCGAATCCTGATTGATCCTGCGACGCAGCACCAGGTACGGCGGATAGCCGAGCGCGACGATCAGCGTCGGCCACGAAAACGCGCCCGTCACCCACAGCTCGTGAGCGACGCCCACCGCCGCGCACGCGACAGCGAGCCACTGCAACGCGTCGAGCCGTTCGTGATAGTGGAAGCGCGCGACCAGCACCATCACGAGCGGCATCAGGAAATAGCCGAGCGACACTTCGAGCATGCGCCCATGCAGCGGAGCCCACAGAAAGAGCCACAATTGCAGGCCGAGCAAAGCCGCGCTCGCGCTCATCGCGGCGCCGAGCTTCGGCTCGGTCATCATGCGGCAAAGAAGCTGGCGCAAAATCGGCAGACGTTTGCGCAGCGCGACGAGCAGCAGTGCGCCCGGCACGGTCCACACGATGCGCCACGCGAAGATGTCGAGCCCCGTGAGCGGCGCGAGCAAGGTCGCGTAAGCAGACAGTAATGCGAACATCGCGCACGCGCCGACCGAAAGCGCAATACCGCGCCTGACGTCTTGCTGGTTCATCGCGCGGCCCGTCGTGCGTAGTGCGAAATCGGTGTGGTTGCCCGCACGCGGGCTGGCGGCGCAGCATGCGGGCGCGCGGCATTCGTTGTTGTCATTGGAAGTGAAGTCTCTTGAGCGGGAAGCCTCCGCAAGCCATGCGGCAGGCGCTGCGTCCTGTTCGGGATCAACGGCGCAAGCCGGCATTCTAGACGGGTTATCGGTCGGCGGGGGGCTGCGCTTTTTCGGCAATGAACTGCAATTAGTCCGTGCGCATCGGGCGTCGATGCACTAGAACATAACTTCATGCGCTGCGGCGGGCGAACCGCATTCCGGTGCAAACCTGGTTCAATCCCCGCTTGAGCGCGAATCTTGCTACGAAGCTTTGCACGCTGTTCGTCACGCGTTCGCGACAACAAACGCAGCACTCTCGAGCCGGGCCCGCGAATGCAGTCCCGCACGCCGTCCTGACCTCGGTCAGCCGGCCGTGACGATCACACCCGCGCTTCTCGCCCACGGCATGCGTCAACCGCGTTTCACCGCGCATGCCACTACCCGGCCAGCAATCCCGCTCATCGAATATGACTCCTGGAGCCAGCATGACCCAGTCAGCCCTATCGCTCAGCAACTCGCCTTCCGACCTGCGCGCAGCCTTTGCCGCAGAGGTGCGCGCCGGACTTGCCCACACGCCGCAGAAAGAACTGCCGTCGAAGTATCTGTACGACGAAGTGGGCTCCGCACTTTTTGAAGTGATTACCGTATTGCCCGAATACGGCGTGACGCGCGCCGAGGAACGGCTGCTCACGAAGCACGCGGCGGACATCGTCGAGCATCTGCCTCATGACGTGACCGTCGCCGAACTCGGCAGCGGCAGCGGCCGTAAAACGCGGCGCATTCTTGAAGCACTGTGTAAAAAGCGCCCCACTTCTTACTGCCCGATTGAAATTTCGCGCACCGCATTGCAGTTGTGCCGGCGCGAGCTCGGCGACATCGAGCGGATTTCGATCGTCGGTTACGAGCGCGACTATCTGGCCGGTCTCGCCGAAGTGAGCCGGCAACGCGCGGCGCACGAGCGGCTACTCGTGCTGTTTCTCGGCAGCACGATCGGCAATTTCGGCAGGCTCGCGGCCACGCGTTTTCTGCGCGATATCCGCAACATGCTCGCGCCCGGCGACGCGTTGCTGCTCGGCACCGATCTCATCAAGCCGACGCCGGTGCTGATTGCCGCATACGATGATGCGATCGGCGTGACCGCCTCGTTCAACCTGAATCTGCTCGCGCGCATCAATCGCGAACTCGACGGCGACTTTCCGCTCGACGCGTTCGAGCACGTCGCGCGCTTCAATCCGGACGCGCGCAGCATCGAGATGCATCTGCGCGCGAAGCGCGACGTCACCGCGCATGTGCGCGCGGCGCAATTGACGGTGTCGCTCGAGGAAGGCGAAACGATCTGGACCGAGAGCAGCCACAAATATCGGGCGGAAGAACTACCCGCGATCGCCGACGACGCCGGCTTCGCATGCAGCCATCAATGGATCGAGAAAGAGTGGGGCTTTGCCGAGAGTTTGCTGGTGGCGCGATGAACGTTGCTCAGTGCTGCTCGAAGCGCTCATAGCGCTTTTCCGTTGCGCGCTCCTCGCCGCTCACTTCGCTCACGCGCGCCGCCGGCGGTCCGTGACGCAACCACGAAAGCATCCGGTCGATCTGGTTGGCCGGTCCCTGCAACATCGCTTCGACGGAGCCGTCGGCGAGATTCGCCACCCATCCCTTGATGCCAAGCGCGTGTGCCTGGCGCACCGTCGCATGGCGAAAACCAACGCCCTGCACGATGCCGCGCACCCGCACGTAATACGTTTCGATCCGCTCATCCAGATCCGGGGCCATGCCGCTACCTCCTTTTAATGCCTCACAATCTTTCAAGCCGGCATTCTAGTCGCCTCGCGGCGGGCCTGCTCGATCGCGGTCATCTATCGCACGCGCATCCGACGCGCCACGCGGTGCGCGCGCCACGTACAATCCGTCGACCGTCATGCAGGAAATGGAAACAGAATGACCGAACAGAATCGCGATCTCGTACTAGTGACCGGCGCGTCCGGCTTCGTCGGCTCGTCGGTGGCGCGCATCGCGCAAAGCAAGGGCTTCAAGGTGCGCGTGCTGGTACGCGCGACGAGTCCGCGCAAAAACGTCGAAGCGCTCGATGCGGAAATCGTCGTCGGCGACATGCGCGACGAAGCGTCGATGCGCAACGCGCTGCGCGGCGTGCGCTATCTGCTGCACGTGGCCGCCGACTACCGGCTGTGGGCGCCGGACCCCGGCGAGATCGAGCGCTCGAATCTCGAAGGCACCGAGGCGACGATGCGCGCGGCCTTGAAGGAAGGCGTCGAGCGCATCGTCTACACGAGCAGTGTCGCGACGCTCAAGGTGACCAGCTCCGGCCAGTCCGCCGATGAAACCTCGCCGCTCGCGGCCGGCCAGGCGATCGGCGTGTACAAGCGCAGCAAGGTGCTCGCCGAGCGCGCGGTCGAGCGCATGATCGCCGAGGACGGCCTGCCCGCGGTGATCGTCAATCCGTCCACGCCGATCGGCCCGCGCGACGTCAAGCCGACGCCGACCGGGCGCATCATCGTCGAGGCGGCGCTCGGCAAGATCCCGGCGTTCGTCGATACGGGCCTGAATCTCGTGCATGTCGACGACGTCGCGGCCGGTCATTTCCTCGCGCTCGAACGCGGCAAGATCGGCGAGCGCTATATTCTCGGCGGCGAAAATCTGCCGCTGCAGCAGATGCTCGCCGATATCGCCGCGCTGACCGGCCGCAAGCCGCCGACGCTGAGCCTGCCGCGCTGGCCACTCTACCCGCTCGCAATGGGCGCGGAAGCGGTCGCGAAGATCACGAAGCGCGAGCCGTTCGTGACCGTCGACGGCCTGAAGATGTCGAAGAACAAGATGTATTTCACGTCGGCTAAGGCGGAACGCGAGCTGGGTTATCGCGCGCGGCCTTATCGCGAAGGTCTCGCCGATGCGCTCGAATGGTTCCGGCAAGCGGGCTATCTGAAGTAGTGACTGGGGCGGCGAAGCGTCATTACGGTCCTCGGCTCGCGGTCCTGCTCGTAGCCCTGCCCATAGCCGGGTTTCAACGCTGACTCCTGCATGAACGCCAGCCGCCCAAGGTTCGTCTCGCACGATTGCGTGCGGCCGTAAGCATTTTGTTACAAGTCCCGCGCCCGCGACAGATCAAAGCCCGCGCGCAGCAGGTAAAATCGCGGGTCTTACCAGAGAAACCTCGCATGAATCTTTACGAACAGCTCGGCGCGCTGGAAACGGGCGTCGATCAGCTCATTCAAGATGTCGTGGCCAGGCAGGCCGAAAACATTCCCGAGACACCCGCACAGGCCGCATCGTCGCATGCGGCGGCGAAGCATCGCGTGGCGGAAGCGGCGGTGAACGCACAAGCGGTGGAAACGGCACTTGCCACGCACGAAGCGCCGGACCTCGCGGCCACCGGACACGCGAACACCCACGCGCCCGACGCTACCGCCGAGCAGGCTGCAGCGCCCACGGACGCGCCAGCAGACGCACTTGCGCACCAGCCAGCCGACGCGCAACCGGACACCGATCCGCCCGCCCCGCAACTCCAGCCGACGCTCGAAATCAACCGCCCCGCGCGCGACGAAATCACGATGACGATCGGCAATCAGATGGTCTCGCTGCACCCGGATCAGATCGGCCGGCTGATCGAGGAACTGTCGAATGCGCGCGCCTCGATGACGCCGGAGCAGCCGCAAGGGGTCCCGCCGGGCTGGCAGTTCGTGTCGACGAAGAATCCGGTCATGGCGGTGCAGAAGCAGTCGAACGGCGACCGCCTGCTCATCATGCGCCACACCGGCCACGGCTGGGTGCCGTTCACGTTCTCGCCGGACGTGGTGATTCAGATGTACATGATGCTCAGCAACGCGTAATGCAAAAAAGCGGCGTAAAGCCGCTAACGAGATGGTCAGCCTGACCGAAACGGCCCGATCGGCTTACGCTGATCGGGCCGTTTCCTCTTTCGGGAGACCATCATGGGCATCGTTGCGCTGACCGGTATCGATCCGGGCAGGCACTGTTTCTTTTTTATGCCGTCGCGTGTCGATCGTGCCGACTGGGCCGATCACGTCGGGCGGCTATCCGCGCGACTCTCGATCGCCCGGCGTCACCGCTCCTGCGCGGGCGCCTGCACGCGCGCCTTCCACTGACCGCCCTTGCCGCGCCAGTAACGCACCGCCGACGCGAACGTCGCGCCGACATAGAACAGCGCCACGAGCGGCAGGAACGGCGCCCACAACGGCGAGCGGCGATAGTAGACGAGCATCGGCGCATAAGCGCAGCACATCGCCGCCCACGCGAGCCATGCGGGCCAGCCGAGCGGCCCGAGCGCGAGCGCGGCGACGGGCGGCAGCAGATAGATGATCGCCATGCCGGCGAGCGTGCCCGCGAGCAGCAGCGGCGAGTAGCGCAATTGCGTGAAGGCCGTGCGCGCGATCATGTTCCAGATGTCGCGCCAGCTATCGTACGGCCGCAGCGACACGCTCTTCGCGGCCACGTCGAGCCGGATCGGATGACGGCCCGTGCCGCGATGCTTGATGCGCGCGGCGAGGCTGCAATCGTCGATCAGCTCGGCGCGGATCGACTCGATGCCGCCCGCCTCCTCGAGCGCACCGCGCCGCACCAGCATGCAGCCGCCCGCCGCAGCCGCGGTGCGGTTGCGCGGATTGTTGACCCACGCGAACGGATACAGCTTCGCGAAGAAGAATACGAAGGCCGGAATCAAAGCCTTTTCCCAGAACGAATCGCAGCGCAGCCGCACCATTAGCGAGACGAGGTCGCGCTTTTCCGCGTCGGCACGCGCGACCAGTTGCGTGAGCGCGTCGGCGGGATGGCCGATGTCGGCGTCGGTCAGCAACAGGAACTCGGCAGGCAGGCCGAGCGTGCGCACCGCCTCGATGCCTTGCGACTGCGCCCACACCTTACCGGACCAGCCCGGCGGCAGCGGCTTCGCGCTCAGCACCGTCAGGCGTTCCGGGCATTGCAGTTCCAGCGCGGCGGCACGCGCGGCGTCGGCGGTGCCGTCGGTGCTGTGATCGTCGACGACGATCACGTGGAACGCGCCCTGGTAGTCCTGGCGCAGCAGCGACGTGACGGCCTCGGCGATCACGTCGACTTCATTGCGGGCCGGCACCACGGCCGCGACCGCCGGCCACTCGACGCGCGGCGCGATGGCGAGCGGCGCGGCGGGACGCGCGCGCCAGAAGCCGCCGCGCGCGAACAGCAGCACGCACCAGATCAGCAGGGAAACACACGAAAGAAGAAACAGGACCGCCGCCATTACGCATTACCCTCGATTGATCGCGCCGCCACGCCGACGCGTCTGGACAGTTGCATTGCCACGGTGCGCGCCGCGACCACGCACCAGTCGAACGCGTTGAGCACCGGCCGCTCGCGGAACACATCGTAGTCCGCACGCTCGATGCGTTCGAGAAAACGCAGGCCCGCATGCACGGCGCCGCACAGCTCGAAGCCGAGCCGTCCCGGAACGCGCAACCCGAGCGGCGCGCCGCGCACCAGCATGTCGCGCACGAAGGCCACCTCGTGCGCCATCAGCGCGCGCCACGCGTCGTCGGCGACACCGTTGGCGATCTGCGCCTCGGTCACGCCGAAGCGCCGCAAATCGGCCTGCGGCAAGTACACGCGCTGCCGTTTCCAGTCGGCGGCGACGTCGAGCCAGAAGCTGATCAACTGCGACGCGGTGCAGATCGCGTCGGCGTCGGCGAGATTCCGCGGCGTCGCCGCGCCGATCAGATGCAGCATCAGATGCCCGACCGGATGCGCCGAGCGCCGGCAATAGTCGACGAGCGCGGCGCGATCCTCGTAACGGTACGTGTCGATGTCCTGCGCGCAGCCGTCGAGCAGCTCGTAAAAAGGCTCGAGCGGCAGTTTATATTGCGCGACCACGCCAGCGAGCTTGCCGAACAGCAACGCATGCACGGGCGCCGCGCGACGTTGCGCGAGCGCGTCGAGACCGGCGCGGAAATCCGCGAGACGCGCGTGGCGTTCAGCGGCGCTCCAGTCGCCTTCATCGGCGATATCAGCCGCAGTGCGCACAACCTGATAGATAATGCCGACAGGCGCGCGCAGCGCCTTCGGCAGCAACACGCTCGCGATCGGAAAATTTTCGTGCTGATCGACGTTCATCCAGCGAGCCTCGAAACCATTCTGTAATACAGCGCGTTATGCGCGCCGCAAAGACCGGTAGTTTAAGGGTTCCGCCGAACCCGTGCAGCTATGCCTCATGGCCCAGCGCACCGCTGCGGCGCCTCTGCGGTAGCCGCGGCACGGCTGCCGCCCAACACAGAGGCTGCAGCAGAAAGCAAAGCGGCCCCGATAGCGTTAGAATGCGCGTTTGGTTTTGCTGTACCGGCCCGTCGCCGGGGCTCAAGACGTCAACTAATCAAGATGGTCGCGGCGATAAAGTCAGTTTTACCGACTTCTTCGAAACCCGCGTCAGTCGGAGTTCGCCAACTTATGCGAGTCATCCTTGCTCAGCCCCGCGGCTTTTGTGCGGGCGTTGTCCGCGCAATCGAAATCGTCGATCGTGCGTTACAGCAACACGGCGCGCCCGTGTACGTCCGCCACGAGATTGTTCACAATCGTCACGTGGTCGACAATCTGCGCCAGAAAGGCGCGCGCTTCGTCGAGGAACTCGATGAAGTGCCGCAAGGCGCTGTGGCGATCTTCAGCGCGCACGGTGTCGCGCAAACGGTCGAGCGCGACGCCGAAGCCCGCGGCCTCGACGTACTCGATGCAACCTGCCCGCTCGTCACCAAGGTACACGTGCAAGGGCGCCAGTATGTCGCCGCCGGCCGCACGCTGATCCTGATCGGCCACGCGGGCCATCCCGAAGTGGAAGGCACGATCGGGCAGATTCCGGGCAAGGTGCTGCTCGTGCAAAGCGAAGCCGAAGTCGCGAAGCTCGATCTACCGGCCAGCACGCCGCTCGCCTACGTCACGCAGACCACGCTGTCGGTCGACGACACGCGCGACATCATCGACGCGCTGCTGCGCCGCTTCACCGACATCGTCGGTCCGGACACGCGCGACATCTGCTACGCGACGCAGAACCGCCAGGCGGCGGTGCGCGAGTTGAGCAAAGAGGTCGACGTGCTGCTGGTGGTGGGCGCAACCAATAGTTCCAACTCGAACCGGCTGCGCGAAATCGGCAGCGAGAGCGGCGTCGCGAGCTACCTCGTCGCCGACGGCTCGGAAGTGAAGCCCGAATGGTTTGCCGGCGTGCAGACGGTCGGCATCACGGCCGGCGCTTCGGCGCCGGAAGAGATGGTCGAGAACGTAATCGATGCGCTGCGCGCATTGGGGCCCGTCGATGTCACGACGATGGCGGGCCGTGAAGAGAAAGTCGAATTCAAGTTGCCATCGAAGCTGATGCAACCACTCGCTGCACGCGAAGTTTAAGGAGGACATCTTGTCTATTCCGCTGCTACAGAAGGTCCGCGTCGGCGCATACATCATGCGCCAGCATCTCTCCGGCAACAAACGCTATCCGCTCGCCCTGATGCTGGAGCCGCTGTTTCGCTGCAATCTCGCCTGCAATGGCTGCGGCAAGATCGACTATCCGGATCCGATCCTGAACCAGCGCCTGTCGCTCGAAGAGTGCCTGCAGGCCGTCGACGAATGCGGCGCGCCGGTCGTCTCGATCGCGGGTGGCGAGCCGCTGCTGCACAAGGAAATGCCGCAGATCGTCAAGGGCATCATGGCGCGCAAGAAATTCGTGTATCTGTGCACGAACGCGCTCCTGATGGAAAAGAAGATGGACGACTACGAGCCGAATCCGTACTTCGTCTGGTCGGTCCACCTCGACGGCGACAAGGAAGCGCACGATCACTCGGTGTCGCAGGAAGGCGTGTACGAGAAGGCCGTCGCCGCGATCCGCGAAGCGAAGCGCCGTGGTTTCCGCGTGAACATCAACTGCACGCTGTTCAACGACGCCGTGCCCGAGCGCGTGGCGAAGTTCTTCGACACGCTTGGGCCGATCGGCGTGGACGGCATCACGGTGTCGCCGGGCTACGCGTATGAGCGCGCGCCAGACCAGCAGCACTTCCTGAACCGCGACAAGACCAAGCAGCTGTTCCGCGAGATCTTCAAGCGCGGCAACAATGGCAAGAACTGGTCGTTCAGCCAGTCGGCGATGTTCCTCGACTTCCTCGCGGGCAACCAGAGCTACGAATGCACGCCGTGGGGCAACCCGGCGCGTACCGTGTTCGGCTGGCAAAAGCCGTGCTATCTGGTCGGCGAAGGTTACGTGAAGACCTTCAAGGAACTGATGGAAACCACGGACTGGGACAAGTACGGCACCGGCAACTACGAGAAGTGCGCCGACTGCATGGTTCACTGCGGTTTCGAGGCGACGGCCGTGATGGATACCGTCGCGCATCCGCTGAAGGCGCTGAAGGTCAGCATGCGTGGTCCGAAGACCACGGGCGAGTTCGCGAAGGACATCCCGCTCGACAAGCAGCGTCCCGCCGAGTACGTGTTCTCGCGTCACGTCGAGATCAAGCTCGAAGAGATCAAGCGCACCGGCACGGGCAAGAAGGTGCAGACCGCGACCGTGGCGCATTGAGTGGTTCGATCAGGGTGGCTGCGCGCCGCCCTGCACCGCATGTGATTCTCTGCGCATTATGCGTTGCACATGAAAAAACGCGGTGGTCATTCAAGGCCACCGCGTTTTTCTTTTACCGCTCAAGAAACCTGTCGGCCGGGCTAGGCGCCGCGCGCATTATGCTCGGTCAGGAACTTGATGAGCCCGTCGATGCCGCCTTTGGCGATCTGGTCGGCGAACTGCGTCTGATACACCTGGATCAGCCAGGCGCCCATCATGTTGATGTCGTAGATCTTCCAGCCGGACGGGCCCTTGGTGAGCCGGTAGTCGATTGCATCGTCGCCGCCGTTGCTGATTACGTGCGATTGCACGACGATGTCGGTTGCGCCGCCCGGCACGCTCACCGGCATAAACTTGAACTTCACGTCCTGGTCGCGCAGTTGCGACAGCGATGCGGCATAAGTGCGTGTAAGCAGCAGCGTAAACTGCTCGTACAGCTGCTTCTGCTGCTCGGGCGTGGCGGTCGACCAGGGCTTGCCGACCGCGATACGCGTAGTGCGCTGGAAGTCGGTGGCGGGCAGGAAGTGCGTCTCGACGACATGAGTGATCTTCGCCATGTCACCGCCGCGCGCCTGCGGGTCGGCCTTCATTGCGGTAACCGTGCCTTCGACCGCGCTTTTTACCACCGCGTCGGGCACGCTTTGCGCGAATGCAGCCGTGGACACCACGGCTGCAGCCAGAAAAGCAGACAGATATCGTTTCATACGCTCGTCAGGACCTGAAAGAAGTAGTGCCGGCGGGCCCATGAGCCCAAGGCTAATGAGGGATAGACCAGTATAGCCGGGATTGCGTTCCCATCCCGGCCGGGTGCTGGACTTGCTACCGAAGCCGGTCTGCGTTGCCGTGGCTCCAGGCTCTGTATACTTATGCACCTTCGTCAAAAACAACACCCGTGATAAGGCTACGTCCGCCTACATGCTGAAGTCATCCATCGTCCGTCTCGTCGCGTACTCGGTGCGTCATCCGCTGAGGATCATCGCGCTGTCGATCGTGCTCGCCGTTCTGGGCGGCGTCTACGTCGTGCAGAACTTCAAGATCAACACGGACGTCAGCCGTCTCATCGAGACCGACAAGCAATGGTCGGCGCTGGAGAACGCGCTCGACGCCGCCTTCCCCGATCGCGGCGACACCGTGCTCGTGGTGGTCGAAGCGCGCGCGCCCGAATTCGCCGATGCTGCTGCCAATGCGCTGAGCGCCGCGCTCAGGGCCGATCCGAAGGAGTTCACATCGGTCTCGCAGCCCGCCGGCGGCCCGTTCTTCGAACACAACGGCCTGCTCTTTCCGTCCACCGACGAGGTGATGTCCACCACCTCGCAACTCGTGCAGTCGCGCCCGCTCGTCAATGCGCTTGCGCATGATCCGAGCCTGACCGGCCTCGCCGGCACGCTGACCACGAGCCTGCTGCTGCCGCTGCAACTCGGCCAGGTGAAGCTCGCCGACATGAGCCATCTGCTGTCGCAAAGCGCGAACACGCTCGATCGCGTGCTGGCCGGCCAGCCGGCCGCGTTCTCGTGGCGCGCGCTCGTCGACAAAACGGCCGCCACCGATCCGGCGCGCGCGTTCGTGGTCGTGCAGCCGGTCGTCAACTACGACGCGCTCGAGGCGGGAGCAGGCGCGTCGAAGGCGATTCGCGCGACCGCGGCTTCGCTGCACCTCGACTCGCGCTTCGGCGCGACGATCCGCCTGACCGGCGAGCAGCCGCTCGCGGACGAAGAGTTCGCCTCGGTGCAGGACGGCGCGGTGCTCAACGGCATCGGCACCTTCATCGTCGTGCTGGCCATTCTGTGGCTCGCGCTGCGCTCGGGCCGCATGATCGCGGCCGTGTTCATCACGCTGTTCGTCGGCCTCGCGATCACGGCCGCGCTCGGTCTCATGATGGTCGGCGCGCTCAACATGATTTCGGTTGCGTTCATGGTGCTGTTCGTCGGGCTCGGCGTCGATTTCGGTGTGCAATTCGGCGTCAAGTACCGCGAGGAACGCAACCGCGACAACCGGCTCTCCGCCGCGCTCATGCACACCGCGCACAGCATCGGCGTGCCGCTCACGCTCGCGGCGGTCGCGGTCGCGCTGAGCTTCTTCTCGTTCCTGCCGACCGCGTACCGCGGCGTGTCGGAGCTGGGTCAGATCGCCGGGGTCGGCATGTTCGTCGCGTACTTCACGAACATGACACTGCTGCCGGCCCTGCTGAAGGTCTTCAATCCGCCGGGCGAAGCCGGCTCGCCGGGCTTCAAGCAGCTCGCGCCCGTCGACGACTTCCTCGACCGTCACCGCAAGCCGGTGCTGATCGGCACGCTGATCGTCGTGATCGGCGCAACGCCGTTGCTTACGCATCTGCGCTTCGACTTCAATCCGCTGCATCTGAAGGACCCGCATACGGAGTCGATGGCGACGCTGCTGGCGCTGAAGGATTCGCCGGAAGCGGCGGTCAACAACGTGCATGCGCTCGCGCCGTCGCTCGCCGACGCCGATGCGATCGCCGGGCGTCTGCGCAAGCTGCCTGAAGTGGGCCGCGTGACGACGCTGAGCACGTTCGTACCGGCCGATCAGCAGCAGAAGATGATGCTGATCGCGAGCGCCGCGCAGCAGTTGCTGCCCGCGCTGCAGCAGCAAACCGCGACGCCGGCCACCGACGAGGTCCGCGTCGCTGCGCTCAAGCGCGCATCGAACCAGCTCTCGCTCGCCGCCGAGGACCACCCGGGCCCCGGGGCCGCCGAAGCGCAGCATCTGTCGGCGACCTTGCAGAAGCTCGCAACCGCCGACGCCGCCACGCGCGACCGGGCCGAAACCGCGATGTCCGGAACGCTGCGCCTTGCGCTCAAGCAGTTGGAAAATCTGCTCCAGCCGACCGAAATCACCGATGAGAACCTGCCGAAGGAAATCATCGCGGCATGGATCGGCAAGGGTGGCCGCGCGCTCGTCGACATTGCGCCGAAGGTGCCGCCCGGCGTCGACCCGAACGACGACACGATGCTCGCGCGCTTCGCGCATGCGGTGAAGAAGGCGGAGCCGGGCGCGATCGGCGGCCCGATCTCGATCCTGCATTCCGCCGATACGATCATCAAGGCGTTCCTGCAAGCGGCCGTCTACGCGCTGCTGTCGATCGCGATCCTGCTGTGGATCGCGCTGCGGCGCGTCAGCGACGTGTTGCGCACGCTGGTGCCGCTGCTCGTCTCCGCGCTCGTCACGCTCGAGCTATGCGTCGTGTTCGGCATGCCGCTGAACTTCGCGAACATCATCGCGCTGCCGTTGATGCTCGGCGTCGGCGTCGCCTTCAAGATCTACTTCGTGATGGCGTGGCGCCACGGCCAGACCGGCCTTTTGCAGTCGAGCCTCACGCATGCAGTGCTGTTCAGCGCGGCGACAACGGCCACGGCGTTTGGTAGCCTCTGGCTGTCGCATCATCCAGGCACGTCCAGCATGGGGAAGCTGCTCGCGCTTTCGCTGTTCTGCACGCTGATCGGCGCAGTGGTGTTTCAGCCCGTGCTGATGGGCAAGCCGCGCCAACGTCGCGCGAAGAATAAAGGACTATAAGCATGAAGCTGCATAACACCGCGCTCGCGCTCACCGCCGCCGGTCTGATCTCCGGCTGCGCAACCGCGCCCGACCGCAAGCCGGGCGATCCGTTCGAGCCGGTGAACCGGGTCATTTTCAATTTCAACGACGGCGTGGACCGCTACATCGCGGCGCCGGTCGCGAAGGGCTATCAGAAGGTGACGCCGCAGCCGCTGCGCACGGCCGTGAGCAACTTCTTCTCGAACCTCGGCGACCTAACCAATGCCGCGAACGCGCTGCTGCAGCTGAAGATCACCGATGCAACCGAAGATATCGTTCGCTTCGCGTTCAACTCGGTGTTTGGTATCGGCGGCCTGCTCGACTGGGCGACGCCGGCGGGTCTGCCCAAGCATCATCAGGATTTCGGCCTGACGCTCGGGCATTGGGGCATTCCGTCGGGCCCGTATCTCGTGCTGCCGCTGTTCGGGCCGAGCACGGTGCGCGACAGCATGGGGCTCGTCGTCGACGTGAAGTTCAATCCGCTGAACTACGTGGAACCGGCGACGCGCAATCCGCTGTATGTGCTGCAGTTCGTGAGCACGCGCTCGGACATGCTCGGCGCGACCGACCTGCTGCAGCAGGCCGCGCTCGACAAGTACTCGTTCGTGCGCGACGCCTATACGCAGCAGCGCCTTGCGCGTCTGCGCGGCACGGGTGAGAACGCCGCGCCGCTGCCGAATTACGAGGACCACGGCGATTCCGGCACGGGCGCGCCGAACTACACGGATCCGGGCGCGGCGGCGCAGGCGCCCAATGGTGCATCGGGTGCCGGGGCTGCCAAGGGTGCGCCGAGCGATTTGCCGAACTACACCGACCCGGGCGAGACGACGCCCTCGCCCGATGGCGCATCGGGTTCATCCGGCGCTGGAGCAGCCACAGGTGCGCCAGCCGGCCTGCCCAATTACACCGACCCGGGCGACACAGCCAACGGCAGTGGTGCAGCGGGTGCAGCGCCCGCACCGGCCTCGCCCGCCACCGAAGCGCCGGCCGGCGCATCCGCCACGCCAGCACTGCAAGCTGCGCCAAACACCAGACAACCGGCTGCGGCGCCGGCATCGCAATAAGTCTGTGGCGCAAGAGGCGCTCAAAGCGCAACGGGGCGCCCGCATTGGGCGCCCCGCTGAAAAGGACGACATCTTCTGAGCCAACGCGCCACATCGGCGCTCTTCATGAGCATGGCGCTCGCTCCGGGCGAACCGGCGGACGAACCACGCCACGGCTCCATCCACCCTGGCTTGCCCGCCGCATCAATGCAGGCTATCGACCTCGCTACGCGCCGCCACCCGCTCTTCCTCGATGACTGCCGCGCCCTGCGGCAACGGATCCAGATTCGCGCGATAGTGGGCAAACTGCTCGTCCGCGTCACGAATGCTCGAGCGTTCATGCGGCGCGGAAGCGCCGTTTTCGTCGAGATTGACGAACACCATTTTCTCGATCGTCAGAATGCTCTTGCGCGTGATCTTGTTGCGCACTTCGCAGCGCAGCGTGATCGACGTGCGCCCGAAATGCGTGGCCGTCATGCCAAGCTCGATGATGTCGCCCTGACGCGCCGAGCTGACAAAATTGATCTCGGACATGAACTTGGTCACGACGCGCTGGTTGCCCAGCTGGCAGATCGCGTAGATCGCCGCTTCTTCGTCGATCCAGCGCAGCAGGCTGCCGCCGAACAGCGTCCCGTTGGGATTCAGGTCTTCGGGCTTGACCCACTTTCTTGTGTGGAAATTCATCTGGTACTCCG
Organism: Paraburkholderia susongensis; assembly: GCF_900177725.1. Classification (GTDB taxonomy): domain Bacteria; phylum Pseudomonadota; class Gammaproteobacteria; order Burkholderiales; family Burkholderiaceae; genus Paraburkholderia; species Paraburkholderia susongensis. Next base: position 90,626 of record NZ_FXAT01000011.1, read on the forward strand.
TGTCTGAGGCTCCTGGCCGGGGGCATCGCGCCCTCGAACCTAGGGTTAACACTGACATTGTACCAAATATAGGGGTTTTCCCTAGTATTTCAACGGTTGCATAATTAATCGCGGCAATAGCCTTCGGGTGGCAGCGGCAAGCGTCGCCGCCGCGTTGTATCAGCCGACGCCTGCCATCCGCAGCGCGCCGCCCTCTGCTAGCGCTCGCCGCGCCTCGATCAGCGTGGTGCGCGCGGCGCGGGCGTCGGCGGCAAGCCGGATCAGCGCGCCAAGCTGCGACGGCTGCCGCAGCAATTCCCGCAGAATCGGCCCGAGCGCCGTGCTGCCGTCGTCGCGCAGGCCAGCCGTGGCGGCCGGCGGCAACGTGCGCCAGGCCGGATCGACGACCGCGCGGCATACCGCGAACGGCAGCCCGTGCGCCGCGGCCGCCCTGCCGGCAATGTGCGATTCCATGTCCACCGCGAGCGCCCCGGTCGAGCCGTGAAGCGCGCGCTTGTCGCCGGCGGTCATCAGGGGCGCAGCGACCGCGGCTGTCGGGCCGCGTCGCAGACGCCCGGCAAGCCCGCCCGGGGTTCCAGCCGCGCTCACGGCGGCGGCGATCCGGTCCGCCCATTGCCGGTCGGTCTCGAGCCGTCCAGCGGGCCCATGCACCGCATCGGCGACGATCAGCGCGCCCGGCTCCAGGTCCGGCGCAAGCCCGCCCGCCGTCCCGAAGCTGACGATGCCCGACGCACCGCGCGCGAGCGCCGCGTTCAACGCGCGTTCGAGCAGATCGGCGCGCGCCGCGTAGACCACCTCGACGCCATCGTCGCCGTCGCCCGCAATACGCGCCTCGAACGCCATGCCCGTCACGACGATCACGGGCAAGCCGCGACGCGCTCCAAGGGACGGCGTTGCCGGCACGCCGCCCGGCGCGGTTGTCGGTGCAGGCATCCGTTACATCCCAACCGTGACGCGCGTGACCCCGTTGCGCTTCAGATGCCGGAACCGCGCGAGCGCCCACAGCGGGAAAAACTTGCGATAGCCGTGATAACGGAGATAGAACACGCGCGGAAAACCGGTCGCAGTGAAGCGCGTTTCGTCCCACAGCCCGTGCTCGCGTTGCTCACGCTGCAGATAGTCGATGCCGCGCACCACCGCCTCGTGATTGACCTCGCCCGCCGCCATCAGCCCGAGCAGCGCCCACGCGGTCTGCGACGCCGTGCTCGGCGCGCGCTCGTAGCCGCGATAGTCGAGCTTGTAGCTCTCGCCGCCCTCGCCCCAGCCGCCATCCTCGTTCTGGATCGAGAGGAGCCACTGCACCGCGCGCTTCATGCGCGGGTCGTCGTGCGGCATGCCGGCTGCGTTCAGCGAACACAGCGCAGTCCACGTGCCGTAGATGTAGTTCAGGCCCCAGCGGCCGTACCAGCTACCGTCGGACTCCTGCTCCTTCAGCATGTACGCGAACGCGCGCTGCGCGGGTTCGCTGCCCTGCGGCAGCTCGCCGATCTGCACGAGCATCGACAGGCAGCGGCCCGAGACGTCCGCCGTCGGCGGATCGAGCAGCGCGCCGTGGTCCGAGAACGGGATGTTGTTGAGGTAGTACTGGGTGTTTTCCGGCTCGAACGCGCCCCAGCCGCCGTCGCTGCTCTGCATGCCGACCACCCATTCGCGCGCGCGCGCAATCGCTTCGCGATCGACGCTGGACTGCGTGAGCGCCGCCGAGCGCTGCATCGCCATCACGACCACCGCCGTATCGTCGACGTCCGGGTAATGCGCGTTGTTGTACTGGAACGCCCAGCCGCCGGGGCGCACGTTCGGGCGGCGCGAAATCCAGTCGCCGCGCACGTCGAGAATCTGCAGCGGACGCAGCCACGCGAGCCCGCGCTCGGCCGCCTGCTCGGCACGCGCCTCGCCGGTTTCGAGCAGCGCATGCGCCGCGAGCGAGGTGTCCCACACCGGCGACAGGCACGGCTGGCAATACGCTTCGTCGTCCTTGACGATGAGCAGCTTGTCGAGCGACTGGCGAGCGATCGCGCGATTCGGGTGATCGGCCGGATAGCCGAGCACGTCGTACATCATCACCGAGTTCGCCATCGCCGGGAAAATCGCGCCGAGGCCGTCCTCGCCGTTCAGCCGCTCGTCGACGAACGCGACCGCCGCGCGGATCGCGCGCTCGCGCGTGGCCTTCGGCAACAGACCGTCAACCGTGCGCAGCAGCGCGTCCACGCTGCGGAAAAAGCCGAACCAGCCCGCATGCTGATGCGGCGCGCGCTCGTTCATGCCGGTGTTGACCGGCGCACCGCGGAACAGCTCGTCGATGCGCACGCGGCGCGGGTTGCGCGCGAGCGGCCGCTTCGCGTTGAGCACGAGCAGCGGCACGATCACCGTGCGCGCCCAGTACGACACCTTCGACAGATGGAACGGGAACCACATCGGCAGCAGCATGATCTCGACGGGCATCATCGGCACCGCGCGCCACGACACCACGCCGAACAGCGCAAGCAGGATCCGCGTGAACACGTTCACTTTTTCGGCGCCGCCGTGCGCGAGGATCGCCTCGCGCGCACGCACCATGTGCTCGGCGTCGACCGGGTCGCCGATCATCTTCAGCGCGAAGTACGCCTTCACGCTCGCGCTCACGTCGAGCGCGCCGTCGGTGAAGAGCGGCCAGCCGCCGTCCGCCAGCTGGATGCGGCGCAGATAGCGCGCGATCTTCTGTTCGAGTTCGAGGTTCGGCGTTTCGCCGAGGTAGTGGACGAGCAGCACGTACTCGGCCGGAATCGTCGCGTCGGCTTCGAGTTCATAGACCCAGTGGCCGTCGGGTTGTTGTGCGGCGAGGATCGTGTCGGTTGCGCGCGTGATCGCGGCGTCGAGCGGCGTTGCGCCGGCCGCCGGCGGCCGCGCGCCGGATGCCCCGGCTTGCGCGAGTGCGGGCGCCGCGTCAGTTACTTCAGTCGCTTCGATCACCGCGGCGGCGGATTCGGCTTCAGGCAGGGCCGCGTCGAGCGGCTGGCGTTGGGATAAATCGTTCATCGGCGTTCCATCGGTTGATTCAGCAGCGTATCCGCAGCCTTCTGGCCGGAGCGGATCGCGCCTTCAAGCGTCGCGGGCAGACCGGTAGCCGTCCAGTCCCCCGCGAGCATGAGGTTGTTCCAGCGAGTGCGCGTGCCCGGCCGCAGCGTTTCCTGATCGGGCAGCGCGGCAAACGCCGCGTGTCGTTCCGTCACGACCTGCCAGGGTGGCATCGGCGTGAGCGGCACATTGACCGCCTGCGCGACTTCGGCCCAGACGGTCGCCGCGAGCGCTTCATGCGGCGTGTCGAGCAGGCGCTCGGCCGCGTTGAGCGTCACCGAGAGACGGCCGTCGAATGCGAACAGCCATCCGGCCGTGCCGTTGAGCAGCCCGGTGACCTGCGGCAAGCCGAACGGCGGCTCGACCGCGAAATGCACGTTGAGCGCCGCCGCGAAGCGGGTCGGCGCGCGCAGCTCCGGCACGAGCGCCGGCGCGGCTTCGGGCGACAGCGCGAGAATCACGGCGTCGTTCGCGTCGAGCGTGATGCTTTCGCCGGCGAAATGCAGCGCCTGCACGCGCGCCGGATCGGCGGCGAACGTGATCTCGCGCAGACCCGAGCCGAGCCGGATCGTCGCGCCGCCGTGTTGCAGCAGCCGCAGCGCCGGATCGACAAACGCACTGCCGAGGCCGTTGCGCGCCGCGAGCGGCCGGCATGCGAGGCCCCCGGCCAGCAGCGTCTCACGCACCATCGCGCCGGTCAGTTCAGCCGACGCCTCGCGCGGCTCCATGTTCAGCAGCGCATGAAACAGCGGCCGCAGCAAACGCTCCCACAGCGGTCCATCACAGCGCATGGTCTGCGCGACGCTGCGCGCCGGCTTCGCGAACAGCAACGGCACGAGCGCCAGATAATCGGCCGGACCCGTGTTCGGCACACGCGCTTGCGCATCGAAAATCCACCACGGCAAAAGCCCCGGCGACAAACGCACGGTCCAGCGCGCCCGCGTCGCCAGATCGACGAATGGATACTCGGGCAGCGACGGGCCGCTCAGTTCGTCGGCGGCGCCGATCGCGCGCAGGTAGTTGAGCGTCGCGGTGTTGCCCGACAGCACGATGTGATTGCCGCTGTCGATCGTCGCACCGAGCTTTGCATCGTAATACGAACGGCAGCGGCCGCCGGCCTGAGCCTGCGCTTCATGCAGCACGACCCGCGCGCCGCGCCGCTGCAACTGCACTGCGGCGGCGAGCCCGGCCACGCCCGCGCCGACCACGTGGACGAGCTTCGGCATCAGCTCAGAAGAGCGCGTACCGCGCGACGATCCACAGCAGGCGCAGCTTCGGCTTGCTGATCTTCGTGCGCGGGATGTCGAAGCCGCGCTCCAGCGTGCGCTCGAGCAGCACACGATAAACGCCCGACATGATGCGCGGCGCGCGCACCTGAGCGCGCGGCTCGCGATCCATGATCGCGTCGGAGGCGGTGAAGTGTTGCTTCGCGCGCTCGGCGAGCGTCGCGCAAACGCGCGGCAGCGAGGGGTCGTCGGCGATCTGCACGGGGTTCGCGACCGCGATGCCTTCGCGCGCGAGCAGTTCGTGCGGCAGATAGCAACGGTTGATATCGGCGTCTTCGTCGATGTCGCGCAGGATGTTCGTGAGCTGCAGCGCGCGGCCGAGATGATGCGCGAGCAGCCGGCCGGCTTCTTCCTGCATCCCGAATATCCTCACCGACAGACGGCCCGCCGCGCTCGCGACACGGTCGCAATAGAGGTCGAGCGTGGCTTCGTCGGGGGCGCAGATGTCGGCGGCGGCGTCCATCGCCATGCCGTCGATCATCGCGTGAAAATCTTCGCGTTGCAGATGAAACGTGTGAATGTGCCGCGTCAGCGCGCGCAACGAGGCGCGCGGCTGGCCTGCATAGCACGCGTCGATGTCGGCCCGCCATTGCTCGAGCGCGGCGGCGCGTTCGGCGCGCGGCATGTCACTGTCGGCGATGTCGTCGACAGCGCGGCAGAAAGCGTAGACCTGATACATCGCATCGCGCTGCGCAGCCGGCAGGATGCGCATGGCAAGATAAAACGAGCTGCCGGACGTGGTGGCAGCAGCGTCGATTTCAGTATCGTCCACGACAAGATTGGAAACAGCCAAGACGATCTCCGCTGGAGGCGCCTGCTGAAAGGCGTTCAAAGAAGTTTTATGCCGACCCGCAGGACAGTGGGCCCGCGCGCGCGGACACGCGCGAAACATCCGGCCGGGATGCCGGAAACGGCGAAAAGTATAACAACCTTTGCAGGTGACCGCAGTCTCACGGGGGAATACGGGGACGGAGACGAAGGCCTGCAGGCGAGGCGGGCTCGAAGCGCGCCACGTCGGCCACGCAATCGTGCGCCCGTTCATCGGGTGGATAGCGGATCGATACGGCGCGAGGTTGATCGACCCGCGACCAGATACAGTGACGGCTGGCGAGATGCGCACCGTCGAAGCAAACCCATGCAAAAGCAACTCGCCAGAAACGCGTTCATTGATAGAATTCTTCCACACAAGCCCGATTTCTTAAAATAATTTAATCATTCCAGCACCTATTTTTTTATATCTATACTTTTGTGTGCGTTTGCACTTCCCGATTCGCCGCTGTTTCAACACCGCTCTCAAGGCGCGCCCGGCACGGCCGGCACCAGAGCGCCACCCTTTGCGGCAACTTTTGCCGCCCCGGCGTCTATGCTTCTTCTGAATGCGGCAATGAGCCGATACCGGGCCGCTAGGAGCCTGCCAGTTCCAGACGACTTTTGGCATCAACGAAAATGACACAAGACCGGGTCGACTCGCCACGGGCGAGCCGCCTTTCCCACTTCTCCCGCGACTCCGCTCGCGAGCAGGACGACGCGTCGTTCCCCGTCGTGCCGGAGCAGAATTTCCACGTGCGGCGCATCACGCTGATCGCGCTGCTGGTCGTGGCCGTCGTGCTGCCGTTCGCCTACGTCGCGGCGATGGCATTCACCGATCTGCGCTCGCGCGAGGCCGACGCGACCGACATGACGCTGCGCACGGTGCGCGTCGCCGAGGAACACGCGCTGAAAGTGTTCGACATGAACGAGGCGCTCAATTCGCGCATCGTCGATCTGACCGAAGGCCTCGACGACGACGGCATCCGCGCGTGCGAACCCACGATTCACGACAAGCTGCGCACGATGGGCGGCGGCTATCCGCAAGTAGCCGCCGTGTCGATTTTCGGACTCGAGGGGGCGCTGCTCGCGAGCAGCCGGTTTTATCCGGTGCCGGTGCTGTCGATCGGCGAGCGCGCGGACTTCGTCGGCATACGCGACGGCAACGAGCTCGAACACGTGTCGAAAGTGATGAACGGGCACGTGGCCGGCGAACAGGTGTTCAACATGGGCGTGGAGCGCAAGGCCGCCGACGGCTCGTTCGCGGGCGTCGTCTCGATCGCGCTGCGGCCGGGCTATTTCGACGCGTTCTACCGCGAGCTGCTCGGCGGCAGCAACGACACGCCGATGGTCATGAGCCTCGTGCGCACCGACGGCGCGGTGCTCGCGCATTATCCCAGCGGCCCGCGCGGGCCGGCGGAACTCACGCCCGCTTCGCCGTTCGCCGAGGCGGTCGCGCAGGGGCGGCGCGCGGGCGTGGTGCGAATGCGCTCGAACCTCGCGAGCGGCAATCTGATCGTCGCGTTCCGGCACGTCGGCTCGTATCCCGTGTATGTGCTGTGCGGCTATCGCACCTCGGCCATCTGGAGCGCCTGGTACCGGCATCTGAGCGTGCTGATCCTGTCGATGTTCACGCCGTCGATCGCGCTGTGGTGCGTGATCTGGCTGTCGCTGCGCCGCCTCGGCGCGGAAGAGGAAGCGTGGGAGCGCTGGCAGGCCGAAGCGTCGATGCGCCGCTCGGTCGAATCCGCGTACCGCCAGTCGCGCAAGATGGAGGCGCTCGGCACGCTGGTCGGCAGCGTCGCGCACGACTTCAATAACCTGCTGATGATCCTCTCGGCCAACGTGCAGATCGTGCGGCGGCGTGGCGTGGGCGGGGTCGATCGTGAACTGTCGGCGATGGAGCGCGCGCTCAAGAGCGGCCAGTCGCTCACGCGGCAGTTGCTCGGCGTCGCGCGCAAGCAGCCGCTGCGCACCGAAACGCTGTCGCTCGAACGCTGGCTGCCGACGTGCCGCGAACTGCTGCGCGCGTCGCTCGGCGCGAAAGTGTCGCTCGTGATCGACAGCGGCGTCGATACGTGGCCGGTGCGCGTCGACGCCGCGGAACTCGAACTGGCGCTCATCAACGTCGCCGTGAACGCGCGCGATGCGATGACCAACGGCGGGCGCTTCACGGTGCGGGCGAGCAATGTCGTGTTCCGTCATGAGGACGGCTTCCCGCTCACCGGCGAGTTCGTGCAGCTCTCGCTCGAAGACACCGGTGCCGGCATGGCGCCCGACGTGCTCGCGCGCGCGTTCGAGCCGCTTTTCACGACCAAGTCGAAGGGCATGGGCACGGGCCTCGGCCTGCCGCAGGTTTTCGCGTTCTGCGAGAGCTCGGGCGGGCTCGCGGCCATCGACAGCGCGATCGGCGCGGGCACCTCGGTGCGCCTCTACCTGCCGCGCGCGAGCGCCGAACCACAGAGCGCCAGCCCGGTCGAAGCGGGCGCCCAGGAAAGCGATGCGCCGCAAGGGCTGCGCGTCCTGCTCGTCGAGGACAACCAGGAAGTGGCCGCCGGCACCGAGGCGCTGCTGCAGATGATGGGCCACCAGGTCACCTGCGTGTTCAACGCCGACATGGCGCTGCGCCTGCTCGACGACGCCCGCGCGAAGCGCGCGGACACCGGCGAGCCGCTGCCGTTCGATCTCGTGCTGTCGGACATTCACATGCCCGGCAAGCTGAACGGCATCGATCTGGCCGAAGCAGTGCTCGCCTTCGACACGCGGTTGCCGGTCATTCTCGTCACCGGCTATGCGGAGGAATTGGACCGCGCGCGGCATGTGAACGTACGCGTACTCTCCAAGCCGTTCGATATCGGCTTGCTCGAGAAACTGCTCGAAGGGATCCAGCACGATCTCGCGCCAACGGACATCGATCCGGCGACACATCCCGCGGATTCCTGACAGCCATCGCCTGGCGCCCACGAGGCACGAGGCACGAGGCACGAGGCACGCCAGCATAGGCGTCATTTACCAGAAACTTGTAAAAGCGCGGCGGCGACACGCCGCGCTTTTTTGCATGGGCGCCCCGCGCGGCGGGCATCAGAGCGAGACATACGGGCGCGCGGCCTACCCCCGGCACGATCGTTGCGGGGTATATCTGAGCAAGGTGGAGGTGGACAGCGCGTCCGACGCTGCCCGTTACGCCTGAACATGTCGGGAGACAGCCATGCAGCATACCGTGATTGGTTTATTCGACACTTACGTGCAAGCCGAAAGCGCCCGCAACACGCTCGTGCAAACCGGTTTTGCGCGCGAGAAGATCGATCTGCAGGCGAACCCCGAGCCGTCGGTCGGCTCGCTCACCGGTGAAGTCGCCAACGCGGGCGTGCTGGCGAATATCGAACGCTTTCTGTCGAGCCTGTTCGCGCCCGGCTCGCGCGCGCCGGACACGGCGCGCTACGCCGAAGCGATGCGGCGCGGCGCGGTGCTCGTGTGCGTCAGCGCCGCGAGCGAGTCGCATGCGGAACTCGCGCGCAATACGCTCGTGCGGCTCGGTGCAACGGACATCGGCGACCAGTTGCCCGACTGGCAAACGCAAACCTCGGCCGGACGCGAATATTCGGTGCTCGACGAACTCGGCATCGGAGCGGTGATGCCGGGCACGCCGCGCACATCGAGCCCGACGACGGCGGCAACGGTCGCACGGGAAGCGACTGGAGCGGCGGGAGCAACTCGCCCGGGCACTGCGGCTGAAAACACCGGCGACAGCGGCGTAGCCGGAACGACAGGCGCGACCCCGGCGGCCAGCGCCCCACGCCAGTCCACGGAGACGACGCCCCGCGATCCGCTATACACCGTGCCCCCGGGCAGTACAGACGCCGAACCGTTCGTGCCGCCGCCGCTCAACGAGCGGCCCACGACCGGCCCCGTCAATGAACCGGTCACGGATCCGCAGGTCGGTCATGCGGAGCGCAGTGCGATCGCAGCAGGCTCGGCGCCGGGCTCGGGCGCGGTAATGCAGCCGTCTGAAATCGTCCCGGAAAGCGGGCAGCCGGATGCCGGCCCTGGCGAGATACCGAACGAATATCTCGAATACGAAGAGGATTTTCGCGCGCACTACGACGAGCAGTACGCGAGCGGAAACGAGCGTTACGAAGACTATGTGCCGGCGTATCGCTATGGCGCGGAAATCGGCAACGATGTGCATTTCCGTGACCGCCCGTGGGAAGAGGTCGAGCCCGAAGCGCGGCGCCATTGGGAAAACACGGCGCCGGAAAGCACATGGGAGCGCTTCAAGCTCGCGGTGCGTCATGGATGGGAGCGGGTGACGGGGCATCACCACGTTTAGGCGAGGTAAGTGGCTGGGCGGGCGGTTAATCGGACGGTGCCGCCGCGTTGTGCTGTGTTGCCCACTGCGCTGCCCGTGCGCGGCGCGGCCGCTGTCTATGCGTCGCGCCGCCCCAAGGTGTTTCTGGTATGGGTTATGCCGCCGTATACCGCTTGACCCAAGCGACGTAGCGATCGACGAACGTCTGCAGGAATTTGCGCGTGCCGTCGTTCACGATCTCGCCTTTTTCGTTGATGGCCGCGGCATCGTGCTTGATGAAGACTTCCGGCTGACCCAGCGTCGCGACATCGAGATAGGCGAGCACGTTGCGCAGATGCTGCTGCGCGAGCGCCGTGCCGGTCGCACCGAGCGACGTGCCGATGACCGCACCGGGCTTATTGCCCCATGAATTCGTGCCCCACGGGCGCGACCCCCAGTCGAGCGCGTTCTTGAGCACGCCAGGCATCGAGCGGTTGTATTCGGGCGTCACGAACAGCAGGCCGTTCGCAGCTTCGACTCGCTGCTTGAGCTTCTTGCCCGCTTCGGGATAGTCGGCGTCGTACTCCTGGCTGTAGAGCGGCAAGGAGCCGATATCGATGAATTCGAAAGTGAAATCGGACGGAGCAAGAGAAATCACCGCCTGGGCCAACTGGCGATTGAACGAGTCCCGCCGCAGGCTGCCGACGACAACTGCAATGTGATAGGCCATGGTTCGTTTCCTCGGGTAAGGCGCTCGACGCGCAAAGGGTACGAGGTGTCCATCATAGGCAAAAGCCGCGCGGCTGGCGACGCGGAGCAGCAAATCGGGGCTTCTTGCGCAAGCCGGAGCGGGATCGCAAAGACAGCGCCGGTGGATAACCTTCTATCCCGCGAAGTTATCCACAAATTCACTGAATAACCTTGTGGATAACTGAGACTTTTGCCTTGTCAATCAAGCCTGCCTCCGGGTCGGGACGATTTGAGGCAAATCGGCGCGAGGACGTTGCAGAAAGGGCGCCGTTTCCGGCGCCCTTTGTTTTGGCCTCGACGCGTTGCTATTGCTATTGCTGCGTCGACGGATTTTCATCTGCCAGCCGGAGCGTACTCGTCCGGCCGCCGCGCTCCGCTCAGTTGCCGAAGAACACGTTGCAATACGATGCCGGGCCGTTGCACGGAGCGGGAGCCGGAGCGGCAGCGTGAGCTGCGCCGGAAGCGGCTGCAAACAGCGCTACGGAAGCAATCAGGGCGGAAAGAATGCGTTTCATGGTGGGAGTCCTCGTTTGCGTGTGGTTCGCGATCTCATGCGATCGATGGCCTGAAGCATAACGAGCCGATGAACACCCACAAACAGCGAAGACAAGAAGACATTATTTTATTAATTGAGATAATCCACCTCACCTTGATGTGCTAATCCGATGCCAAAGCGGCGCAATTTTATTGACCATCACGCCGATATACCGCAGTTTCCGCCAAGTCTTTCGATTTCATTTTTCGCAATAATATGTTGCCGCTGTCATAAGCTGCCGTGACGCGCGACCAAGCTCTTTGGCCATCGCTTACCAAGGGCATATGTTCAATACCGATTCGCTTGCGCCGGAGCATGGGGGAGAATGGCTCCCTCATTTGCAGACACTGCAAGGACGGCCATCCGCTCATGAATCGCGAAGTCCTGGAAAAACACGCGCGGCGCGACAAACGCTGGCCGGCGCATCGGCGGAGCTCGGCATGGCGCAGCTAGGCGGCCCGGCGCTCGACGATCCCGTCTACCTCGCGCAATTGCGGCGCGATCTCGTGCGCTTCGCCCGCCTGCAGTTGCGCGATGCCGCGGCAGCCGAAGACGCCGTGCAGGAAGCGCTCACGGCCGCATGGACCCAGGCCGACCGGTTCGCCGCGCAATCGGAACACAAGACGTGGGTGTTCGGCATCCTGCGGCACAAGCTCGTCGACACGCTGCGCGCGCGACAGCGCACGGTCAATCTGTCGGCGCTCGAATCCGAACTCGACGGCGAGGCGCTGCTCGATCGCGAGCTGTTCAAGGACAACGGCCACTGGTCGCCGGAGACGAAACCGCGCCCGTGGCCGACGCCCGAAACCGCATTGCGTCAGCAGCAATTCTGGACCTTGTTCGAGATGTGCCTCGAACATCTGCCCGAACATATCGGTCGCGTATTCATGATGCGTGAGTTTCTCGATCTCGACATCACGGCCATTTGCGCCGAATTGCAGATCAACGCCAATCATTGCAGCGTGCTGATCTACCGCGCGCGCCTGCGATTGCGCACGTGCCTGAGCGAAAAAGGCTTATCGAGCGAGGATGCGAATGGGGAAGTGTAAGAACATCACGCGCCTGTTATCCGACGCGCTCGACCGGTCGCTCACGGCTGGCGAGTGGTTCGCGATCCGGCTGCATCTGCCGACTTGCAGCGGCTGCCGCAACTATCGCAAGCAGATCCGTTTGCTGCGTGCGGCGGCGCATACGGCGAGCGGAATCGCAACGCCGGATGCGGCCGCGAATGGCGACGATTGAAACGTGGCGGGTGGGAAGAGGTGGCTGGGCGGCTGGGCGCTGAGTGGTGGTTGATGTGCCTCGCCGCCTATGCACATGCATAGGCGCGTCGCACGGCGTCTGTGCCTCGCGGCTCACGTCACGTCAGCCGCACTGGCCGGCTCCGCTCAGCGCTCGCTGGGTGACGTGTCCCGGTAGCGTTCGAAAAAGCGCGCGTGCGACGCTTCATCGATAAAGACGGGATGGGCTTCGGTACGCGCCGGATGTTTCTCGAGCTGCGCACGCGTACGAATCGGTCGATGCTGGAAATTGCCGCCGCAATTCGGGCATACGTTGCGCAGCCTCGTAAACGCACAGACCTCGCAGAACGTGCATTCATACGTGCAGATCATCGCGTCGGTCGCGTTCGGCGGCAGTGACTTGCCGCAGCCTTCGCAGGACGGTCTCAACTCGAGCATGGCGTGGCTCCGCTTTTCAGGAACGCGAGGCGCGGAGTGCGCCTCGTTCGCCAGCCAGTGTAAGCGGCGCGGCGCGCGGGGAGAAGCGGGCAGCGCATGCGTGCATGCATGAGCCAATTGCCGGCGATGACGCTGCGCCCGGCTCCCGGGTGCGGCGTCAGGTCAACGTGGTCCACAACACGAGCGTCAACACGAGTCCGACGACGGACACGATCGTCTGCAATACCGACCAGACCAGCACCGTCTGTTTCAATTGCAGTCCGAAGTATTCGCGGACCATCCAGAAACCCGCGTCGTTCACGTGACAGAAAAATACCGAGCCCGCGCCGATCGCAAGCGCCATCAGCGAATTGTGCGTCGCGCTGAGGCCCGCCACGACCGGCGCGACGATGCCGGCGGTCGTCGTCGTGGCGACCGTCGCCGAACCGGTGGCCTGGCGCAGCGCGACGGCGATGAGCCAGGCGAGCAGAATCAGCGGCATATGCGCGCCCACCGCGATCTTGCCGATCGTCGTGCTGATGCCCGCCACCACGAGCGCCTGTTTCAGGCCGCCGCCAGCGCCAATGGTGAGCAGCAGCGCGGCGATCGGCGGCAGGCTTTTGCGCAGAATGCCGCCGACGCGCTCGCGCGCCATGCCTCGCGACCAGCCCAGCGCCACCACGGCGAACAGCACGGTGAAGCCGAGCGCGACCAGCGGCTCGCCGAGAAAATTCAGCGTGTTGAACAGGAAGGTCTCAGGCTGAAGCAGCAGCTTCGCAACCGTGCGGCCGAGCATCAACACGACAGGCAGCAGGATCGTAATGAGTGAAATCGCGAAGCTCGGCGGCTCGGCGCCGTTCTGCTGGGTGGAGAACAGCTTGCCCATTTCTTCGGGCTCGACGACATGCATCCGCCTGGACAACCAGATGCCATAGAGCGGGCCCGCCAGAATCACGGCCGGAATCGCGACGATGAGACCCAGGCCGAGCGTCAGACCGAGGTCGGCGTGCAGCGCGCTCACCGCGATCAGCGGACCCGGATGCGGCGGCAGCAGCGCGTGCAGCGTGGTCATGCCCGCGAGCGCGGGAATCGCGATGCGCAGAATCGGCTGCTGCGAGCGGCGCGCCATCACGAAGATGATCGGCACCATCATCACGAGGCCGACTTCGAAGAAGAGCGGCAAGCCGATCAGCAACGCGACCACGGCCATCATCCATGGCAACGTGCGCGGCGTCGAATGTTCGAGGATCGTCGACACGAGCCTGTCGGCGGCGCCCGACTCAGCCATCAGCGCGCCGAGCATCGCACCGAGCGCGATGATGATGCCGACGTCGCCGAGCAACGCCCCCGCGCCTTTGCTGAAGGCGCTCGCAATCGCTTCGAGCGGCAGACCGGCCGCAAAGCCCGCCGCGAACGTGCCGACCAGTATCGACAGGAACGGCGCGAGCTTGAGCACGCTGATAAAGACGATGATCAGTGCGAGTCCGAGCGCACACGACAGAATGAGTTGAGTATCGTGGGCGGCCCACGGAGCGAGTGTTGTCGTCAGATGCACGGTGTCCCTTTTCAATCGGTTGAGGCAGGCGCGGCGTTGCGTGGCTGGCACGCGGCTAGCCGCACGGTTGGCAGATTGTAGCGGCCGGTGGCGACCCGCCGCAGCGAGGCGGACACAGTGCGTCGCGGCCTATGCTTCGCTGCGCGTGCGTGATTTGCTTATGCGAATTTATCGGTTCGTCCAGGCGGGCAGACGAATTATCGTCGGAGCCAATCGGGCCATTTCGCGTCCGTCTTTTTTACGAGCACTTTCATGTCCCGTCATTCGCCGCTCACGCGCCGCGCGTTTCTTGCCGGCGCGGGAGCCTCGCTGGCCGCCGCCGCGTTGCCTGTCGTCTCCGCTTCCGTGTTTGCCGCCGATGCGCACGCGAAAGAATTTCGCATCGGCTATCAGAAAGCAGCAAGCACGCTCGTGCTGCTCAAGGCACACGGCACGCTCGAAAAGCGGCTCGCGCCGCTCGGCATCGCTGTCAAATGGACCGAGTTTCCGGCCGGGCCGCAATTGCTCGAAGGGCTGAACGTCGGTGCGATCGACTTCGGCTATGTGGGCGAAGCGCCGCCTGTGTTCGCGCAGGCCGCGGGCGCGAACTTCGTGTACACCGCGTATGAAATTCCGACGCCGCACGCCGAAGGCATCCTCGTGCATCCGGATGCGCCGATCAAAACGCTGGCTGACTTGAAGGGCAAGAAAATCGCGTTGAACAAAGGCTCGGATGTGCACTGGTTTCTGGTCGCAGCGTTGCAGAAGAACGGCGTGAAGTTCAACGAAATTCAACCCGTCTATCTGCCGCCCGCCGACGCGCGCGCGGCTTTCGAACGCGGTGCGGTCGACGCATGGGCGATCTGGGATCCGTTTCTCGAAGCAGCGAAACGGCAGTCGAATGCGCGCCTGCTGGCGGATGCCGAAGGTATCGTGAGTCACCATCAGTTCTTTCTGAGCGCGCGGCCGTTCGCGCAGCAGAACGGCGAGGTACTCGCCATCGCGATGGATGAAATCGGCAAGGAAGGGGAATGGGTACGCGGCCATTACAGCGAGGCCGCCGCGCAGCTTGCACCGATTCAGGGGCTCGACGCGAGCGTGATCGAATCAGGTTTGCGCCATTACGCGCATATCTACAAACCGGTCGATGCGAACGTGCTTGCTGAACAACAACGTATCGCCGATACATTCACCGAACTGCGTCTGATCCCAACGAAAATCGTCACCCGGGATGCGGCGCTGGCAGGCAAAGCCTAGCGCCGCCGCATGACGTTTGCGCCGCGTGACGTTGTTACGTCACGCGAGTTTCTTTACTTCGACATTCACCTGTTCGCTCAGGCGAAGAGTGCCGCGACGTTTTCAGGCGGGCGGCCAATCACGGCTCGCCCGTTTCGCACGACGATCGGACGTTGCAGCAGGATCGGATGCTGCGCTAATGCCTGATATAGCTGCGCGTCGGTGAGCGATGGATCGGCGAGATTGAGTTCCTTGTACTCAGCTTCCGTGTCGCGGATCATTTCGCGGATTGGGCAACCGAGTTGTGCATTGAGCTGCTTGAGCTCGGCGATGCCAAGCGGCTGTTTCAGGTATTCGACAATTTCGGTTGCTTCATTCGCGCTGTTGTAGGTGCTCGCGATGAGTTCGCAGGCAGCGCGTGATTTGGAGCAGCGGGGGTTGTGGTAGATGGTGATCATCGGGTGGTTTGGGGTTTGCGTTGTAGAGGGTCGTTGCAGCGGGATAGAGAGAGATTTTAGCCGCTGACCGGACGAGGATGCAGTGAGGCGATTGCGTGGCCGCTCGCCTGTGGGACAGAAGCTGGATATGCCGGTTTATGCGCATAAAGTCTTGTCCACGCCCCTACCTAACCGAAGCACATCAGTGACGCACGTCAGTGGCGCACGTCGCGGTAACCAGATCACCAGAAACAGAGACTTCCTCGCCAACGCGCAGCGCACGCATGGCAACCGCCGCTTCTCGCAACACCACTTCGTCAAACACTTGAGGAGAAAAGCCGTCAGCCCCTCGGCCCGCACCTGTTTGGCCGAACACTTCCGCGCGCGCCTGTCCTCTTTATGCGCATAAACCTCTGCCGAATGGCTAATTCCTGTTTTCATTTACACAAATCATTTGAAATAGGAATTCATCCAGGTAAAATCCATTTGCGTCTAAAAAGAGGAGGTGAAATTTGGCAGCTGAAATCATCGCGGTAACACAGCAGAAGGGCGGGGTCGGGAAAAGCACAATCGCGATGCATCTCGGCGCTGCGTTTCACGAAAAAGGCAAGCGTGTTCTCGTCGTCGACGCGGATGGCCAAAACACCCTGATCCACTGGGCCAGCGCTTCCTCCGGCGACGTCGGCATTCCATTCCACGTCGTCAACCTCTCAGAAGCAGGCAGCCAGATCCATCGCGAGATCAAGAAGTTCGTGGCTGACTACGACATCATCGTTGTCGACTGCCCACCCTCCATCACTGAAAAAGTTTCCGGCGTCGTGCTGCTCGCGGCAAGCGTCGCGGTGATCCCGACGTCGTCATCGCCCGCCGATTACTGGTCGAGCATCGGCCTCGTCAAGCTGGTCCAGCAAGCCCAGGTCATGAACGAAGACCTGCGCGCCGTCTTTCTGCTCAACAAGACCGAAGAGAAACGGATGCTGACGCGCGAGCTGAAGCGCGCTCTGGAAGAACTCGGCTTCCCTCTGCTCAAGACCCAGATCCCGACCCGCGAAGCCTACAAGCAGGCGATGGCGTTAGGGCAGACCGTGCTTCAGATGAACGACCGCGGCGCCAAGCTCGCCGCTATCGAAGTCAGGGCGTGCGCGAACGAGATCGCCGCCCTGCTCCCCTGAGTTTATGCGCATAAAGGACCCCGAATGAAACCGTCCCAATTCGCCAAAGGCTTTCAAGCACGTCCTGATACGACCAGCAGCGAGAAACGCACGGCGCTCGATCGTCTGAATGCGATCGACGGCCTGGTCAAGAACGCACCGAACAATGCCGCCAACGCCGGGCGTGCGATACCCGCCGTCTTGCCGCCAGGCATCCAGGAAATCGATACCGTCGACACGGCCAACGAATCGGCGGCCTATCGTGCGTGGAGACTCGAGCACGGCTACCGCCCGGGTCAGGTCATCGAACTTGCGCTCAAAGCGATCAAGCCAAGCCCCTTCAATCCGCGGCACTTTTATCTGAAATCGTCGATTGCGGAGCTCGCCGTCAATCTGGCGAAGCAGGGGCAGCAACAGGCGATTCACGTCATCCCCGACTACGATAATCCCGGCACCTATTTTGTCAGCGACGGCGGCCGGCGCGTGCGGGCGCTGAAAGAGGCGAACAAGGAGTCGGTGAAAGCGATCGTCATCGATCTGCCGATTGGCCTCCAGAGCTATAAGCTCGGCTACGACCTGAACGTCCAGCGCGACTCGCAGACGGTGTTCGACAACGCGGTCGTCTGGAAGCGCTTTCTCGATGAGCGGCATTTCCAGAGCCAGAAGGAGTTGGCAGAACATCTCGGGCTGGACGAATCGACCGTCGCGGTCGCGCTGTCCATCGCCAAATTGCCGGAAACCATCATGCACGAGATGGTCGCGCGTCCCGACCGCTTCGGCTCAAACATGGCATACCAGGTGGGCCGGTATCACACCGCCCGGGGCGCGGAAGCCACGCTGCGGCTGATCAACCGGATCCTCTCCGACGACCTGAGCACACGCCAGGTCGCCGACATCGTCAAGGGCAGGGCGACCGCGCAGGAAAGCACCAAGCCGGCAGGCCGGCAACGCTATGCGCAACGTCTGGAAATCAAACTTGAGGGAGTCTCGGTTGGCGACCTCAAGTCCTACGGGGACGATCGGCTCGAGTTGCGCCTGAAAGGCCTCACGCGTGAAAAGCGCGATGACATTCTCCGACAGATCGAAAAGATGCTGAAGTAGGTGGGCGGAGTGGCGGGCGCGTTCGCGCGCCACGCTTCATCGGTGAGTTCATTGAAGACCGCCCGCTAGCGGGCGATATTGACCGCTCAGGCCGCGCGCGACTGGCTCAGCGTAAAGGCGAGCAGGTCACCGTCGGTCGGTTCGCCCCAGGTCTTACGCGCGAGCCAGTCGAAGAAAACCGTTTCGACGATCTTCGAATCCAGCCCACGACGGCGCCAGTCGTCCCGCATGTGGGTGCCAAGCCCCGGCAGTTCCTCTTCCTCGAAAGACTGCCGTGCGATATCCCGTTCCGACTCACCCTGCTCGTTGTACAACTCGTAGGCCTGCTTGCGGCGATACGCGGAGTATTCGCCGAGCAGACGCGCCTTGAGATCGTCAGCCGGCGTCGCGGCGACTTTCCCGACACTGCCGGCCAACGGCAATGTCTCGACGGGCGGCGCATAGCCTTTCTTCAACGCATCCTTGAACAGCGCCGGCGCACTGCGCACCGGCGGCAGCGACGTGCTACGCATGCGCTGCTCGGTCATCTGCAAAGCCGCGCGGATGCGGTTTTCCTCGCTGTCGGCATACAACGTCTGCGCTTCCTTGAGCGGGATGCCGATCTTCACCATCCGGTCGACCAGCGTGCTGTCGAACACGTTGGGATGTTCGTCGAGCGCAAGCATCGGCTGCTTGCGCTCAGTCACGCGAAACTGGATTTCGGCGACGCGACGCCCTTCACGATGCTCGATCAGCTCCACGAAGATGTTCGTCACTGCGTTGACCTCGGCGATCGCCGGACGCAGATAATCGCGCTTGAAATACTTGTACTCGCGCTTCGCTTCGTCGCCCGCTTCCGTGTCCGGCGTGCCCGACAGGATCGGGCGCCACCATTCCCACGTCTCGCGCATCGTCAGATGGCTTGGGTTGGTCAGATAGCGCACGCAGATCTCATAAAGCGCGAGGCCCGCGCTGCTGCGCAACTGGCTCTGGAACTGCAGACTCAGACGGGCATACTGAACCGGATCGAGCAGCTTTTTCTTGATCTTCGGCGCAAACGAGAACTCGACCCAGACGCGGCGAGTGTTCGGGTCTTCGAGAATTTCCGCGTCGGCAATCAGCGTCGAAATACCCCATTTGCGGCCAGGCTTCTGGCTGGACGTGCCGGTGCTCCATTCGACCTGCACCGACACCATGCGGCGCAGGTGCTCCTTGACGAGCGCGGTGTCGTTCGAATCGAATGCCGAGTTCGCAACGATGTCCGACAGCAAGGCGCGGTACGTGTCGCCCGATTCATCCGCCTGCTGGGCCACGGCGAGCAGCACGTTGAACAGCTTGCGGGTAAGCAGCGTGATTTTGCCGCTCTTGGGCTGGATCGCGATCGCCTCGACGGCTTTGCGCAACTCAGCGGAGCTCGGGCTGACTACATCGGTCTTTTTCGCGCGCTTCGTGGCCATGCGTCGAGGTGAAGAGGGAATTTCGCGTGAGCATACCGGCTGTGGTGATACGCGTCTATAGCGTCGATCTCACCGTTGCCGGTGATGCAAGTTTACGAAGCGCGACTCACCTCGAGCAACTCCCGAAAACCCTCACCTGACCCGCGCGCCGCCAGGTTCGGGCTCTCCTTGCAGGTCGCGGCCTTCGCGAATCAGATCAAATTTGCGGTGCGCACGAACGGGGAGCGCTCTATCCCGAATCTTCTCACCTCAAAAAATTTGCGATTTTTTTCGAGCTATCGCATAAACAACGGGGTACCGCGACGTGCCGACCCGGTGGCAGAGCGTCGGATGCGTTTTGCCGCCAGCGGGATGATGCCGTCCAGGCAAACGTCGGATCGACGGATGCATTATCGGCACAGTCTGAGAGGGGAGTGCGTCGAGCCGGGACGGGTTCCAGACCTCACGGGGAGCTCGAAGACTATCGCCATTGAGAGGCTGCGTGCGGCGCAGCGAGGTTAGTCCACAGGATGCCGCCCGGTTAGCTCAGACACCCGCGCTGACAACCTCATCCTCGTCGCAGAAAATCCGGGCGGCCGCCCGGTGACGCTCTCCAACGCCAAACAGGCGATTGCCTATTGATTTAGCCTGACCTGCTGCTCCGTCTCATTCAGAAAACCGGGCTCAAAACGGTGGCTCAAGCCCGCGACCAACCCGAGCTTTGCTCTCTGATCGAAATCTCTTTTCTCAAATGCCCCCGAAAAAGCTCACCTTAACGCCGTCGAACGATGTGAACCAGCGCGCCCTCCAGCCGCGCCAGCACCGCCTCGCACCCAAAAAGCCTCCCGAAAAACCTCGCCTTCAAGGTTTTCCGAAGCAGACGCGCGGCGGCCATAGAAAGTCCCGAAAAACCTCACCTTTCCAGCCGGAGGGACAAGATTTCAATGATTTCAGTGACTTGCGATAATCCACAGGCACCCGCCATCACCCGCTACTCCCGAAAGTTCTCACCTCGAATCACTTTCCGGCCTCGCGAGCCTTTCCACTAATCGCATCCAGGCTTCCCGAAAAACCTCACCTTTGAAATCCAGTATTCGCAAATTAGGGGGCTCGCAACTACCATCAGACGGGCGTCTCCAGCCGATAATCTTGCTCTGGATCCCGAATCTCCTCACCTTGAGGCTTGGAAACGACTTCCAGGCATCCCGAAAAATCTCACCTTTAGCCAAATCGGCAGCCGGATCAGGTCTGCAAGTCCAACCGCTCGCTCACATCCCGAATTCGCTCACCTTTCCGATTGCCGCACTTGCCGGCCGGCCAACGCAGCGGACCGGCTTCGGCCCCTCGACTCGAGTTCTATCCTGTAAAAGCTCACCTTAGCGGCTCGAATGCCCAAAACTGAGGCAAAAATGACCGGCTGGCCCCGTAAAACCTCACCTTCGGTTCGCGTTTTCTCCCGACTCGGCTCACCAATAGGGTTAACAGCCCTAAAACAAGCCCAAAAATCAGCTCCCATCGACCTCCCGAAAGCACTCACCTTTGATCCAACTGACCTAGGAAAGGACTTTCGAGCATGGCCGCGCGATTCAGGGCGCCAGCGTCCCGCAAAATCTCACCTTTGGCCAAACCGCATGTTTACGGCGTTTCCTGAACCCGCTCACGTTCTGTCCCGGACCTTCTCACCAGGATCCCCGAACCCCATCACTCGAGTTCCCCGCAGAGTCTCACCACGTCTCCCGCAAAGCTTCACCTTGACGGGCTAGAATCCCCGCCAGATAAGGGTTTGCTGAGTCGTTAACGTTTTTAACAAGGGTTCAAAGGTGTTTACTTTTATGACTCTCAACTGACTTCCCCCGCGAGCTTCCAAGACACCACCTTCCTAACCCGTCAGCATCAGCAAGCGTTCGTGAAACAGTGCACGATCATTTGAAAATCAATAAAACCTCTTTCTTTACAAGAGCTTATTGGCTATTCTTCGTTTTGTTTCACGGGAAAAAGTCCTCCACGCATATTCAGCAGCGCTCTTTGTCCTTCAAAGCACCTCTGTTTACGTCGACTCCCTCTCCACGAACAAATTGGTAGCAAACGCTACGTAAATTGTTATGATTTATCCAATTTGGGTGACATTGAGGCAGACATGAATCTGGATCTGGAACGGCAAGCCATTCGCAGCGAGCTTGAAGCGATGCGTACGCAAGGGGTGCGCAGGCAGGATCTTTCGCTCCATGCCTGCAAGCGGCTCTTTTTCGATCTGGGCATTCGCCCGTCCATGGCGGCGGTTCGCGATCTCACACAGACCGGCAGCGCCAGCGACATCCCGAAAGACATCGATCACTTCTGGGAACGCATCCGCAATGTGTCGCGCGTCAAAGTTGGCGCTGGCGCGATCCCGAAGGCGCTTGAAGAACGTGCGGGCGAACTATTGGGTGCGCTGTTCGAAGAAGCGGTTGCCGAAGCAAAGGCCGCGCTCGATGGCGAACGCGAAGAAGTCCACGCCCAGATCAGCGCTGCCGATCAACGCGCCCGCGACGCGGAAATTCGCCGCGACGCGGCCGACGAGGCGATCAAACGAAGCGAAGCGCGAACCGAAGCCGCATGGGAGCGGGTTCGCGAACTCGAAAACGAGTTATCGAGCGCGACGACCCACGGAAATGTCCATCTCGAGGGATTGCAGGCGACCACGCGCCGGCTCGACCAGGAAAACGAGGTGCTCCGTCAGCGCCTCGAGACCGAACAGACGGCGAATGCCGCGCTGCGTGACCGGATCGACGCGTTGCATGTCGAATTGCGGCAAAGCACTGAACACTATGCGCAGCAGATCAAGGACGCAGTTGCCGAAGCCGAGCGACGCGTCAAACCGATGCTGGTCGAACTCGATTCGCTGCGTAGCATGGCCGCGACCTATCAGTCGGGCGTTCGCGACGCGAGCCGCAAGGAATTCGAGTTCATTCAGCAGATTGCCGCGGCCAAGGCGCGCGCGGATCGGCTCGACGCGCAGCTGCGCGAACAGTCTGATGAAGTGGATGCGTTGACGAAAGAGGTCACCGCGCTGCGCGGCCAGCAGGGCATCGATCCGGCAATCGCCGCGCTGCTTTGTTCGCTGGTCGGTTCCGGCCGGCTGACCAGCGAAGAGTTGAGCCTGATCGGCACCGCGGCGGACGGCCATGTCACGCTGCCCGCGCGTTGCCCGAAATGTGAAGAAGGTGAGCCGGAACTGTCGCAGGTCGATCACCGTTTCGAGCTGCTCTGCCCAGAATGTGAGCACTCGTCGGGCCTCGGCGAATCAAGGCTGGCGGCGGTCAGCCAGTTTCTGTCGAGCGATTCGGCCGTGCAGTCCGCGCCACCCGTCGGCACCGTGCGATAGCGGATAAAGCGTCAAAAGCGTCAAAGGTGAGGAAATTCGGGAGTTAAAAGGTGAGGATTTTCAGGGCTCATTTGCTCCCGTTTTCCTTGTCACACGGCCGTCACGCCGGGGCGCGGCCAATGGCGGGACCGCCGGGTCCGGCACGTTGGTGACCGGTGAATCCTGCCGATCCATCCACGTTTGCCACGCGCGATACAGCCGGTTCGCGGACACTGCCTGCACGAACCCGAGCCACTGGCCGACCTGCTCCGCTTCCACTCCACTTTCGAACAGATCTGCCGCAAAAGTATTGCGCAGGGTTTGCGGACTCGCGCGCGAGGTCCGCGACGCGGCGATTCCCGCGGCATCGACCAGCGCGTCGACCGCGCGCAGCATCGTAGCCTTGTGCATTGGGCGCCCGGACGGCGAGGCGGGGAAGACGAGATGTCCGGCCAGTTCCGTCAGCCGTCGTTCGGCGAGCCAGGCGTCGAGAATCGCTGTCGCGAATGGCGCAAGCCGTGTGCGCCGCGTCAGCATCGGATTCGCCGACTCGATCGTGACCCAGGGCGAGCCCGCATTTACGCAACTAACCGTGAGCGCTGCCGCTTCGCCCGTCTTCAGTCCACCGCCCAGAAACACGGCGATCAACGCACGATCGCGCCGTTCTCTCCAGCGCTGCGCCGTCGATAAATCCGTCAAGGGCGCAAATAACCGCGCGATCAATGCGGTCCGTTCGGCATGCGAGAGAAAGCCGGTCGGATCATTGTCGCGCGCATTTCTCCATGCTGCTTCGCCATCCTGAGCAATGAAACGGGCCGGATTGGTCGACGCGGATTCAATTTCGCGAACATGATCGAGTACTCGCTCGATCAGCCGCAAATACCTGCTGCGCTGCGTTTTGCGGATCTCGAGTCCAGCGGCGAATTCGGCGATCGTGTGTGTATCGATCGTGACCAGGCTTTTTTGCCGTGCGCCGAGCCAGTCGAGGAATTGTCCCCATTGCGCCTGGTAGACCAATGCGGAAGAACGTCTGAAATGCTGCTTCGCGAGCCACGCGTCGAAAGCAACCTGCGGATCGCGACGCCAGTCTTCGCGGTGCTGATCGAAAAGGTCGGTGGAGGGCGACGGGTGTGGAACGGGATCGGACAGATGAGGAGGTGACATCGGTATTTCTTCCGTTAGTTGCGCATTTTCTTGTACGTATTGTAGGCGCTCATGAACGCAAGTCCGAATGAACGCGAAAACCGGACGAAAAAGCCGAAGAAACCGGAGCCCGCTGCTGCGTTACCCGCCCCAGGCGCGCACGCGCTTCAGTGGTGCATCGCGAGGCGCTGGTTGCGCCGCAAGACGGGCTGCTTCCCGCGCCGCTTCTTCATAGGCGCTCACGGCAAACGCAAACACCGCCGGCAGCGCATTGGACGTGCCGAAATCCACGGTGTCATCGGTTTCGGGATAAGGCAGATCGGACGGCCGCTGGAACAGACCCAGCATCATGTCGTCATGCCGGCTCGCAAACCCGAGGTCGGCCAACGCTTCGGCTTCGATTGCATGCAGCAGACGCCAGGTGAGCGGCACCTGCTTCACGATGTAGCGCGACGCGATGTTGCGCACGATATGTTCGAGATCGCGCGCGGCGGTTTGGTAGCGCAGCGCGGCCAGAGCTTGATCGGTAGGGTCGGTTTTCAGGTTGTTCATTATCGGCTCCAGTCGATACTCGATACTGTACAAACATACAGTACTCGACGCAACCTCGGCCGAACGGTCTATTGCGCGAGCCGCCCGTCATCGGCCGCGTATCCGGCGCTCAGCCGTGAATCACGACCAGCAACGCCTTCGCCTCGCCCTTGCCTGCATTGCGGATTGCATGCGGTTCATCCGCGACGTAGCGCGCGGTGTCCGCCGCTCTGAGCCGTTTCGTCGCGCCTGCTGCCTCGACTTCAATCGATCCGTTCAGCACGGTCAGATGCTCGCGTGTGCCGGGCTCGTGCGCATTCGAGACGAGTGCTCCGCCCGGTTGCAGCGTCAGTTCGTACCACTCGAACTTGCCGGCCAGCTCGATCGGCCCCCACACCCGCAACTGATATTTCGCGTCGTGGCCGCTCAGCGTGGGAATGTCGTGCGCGCCCGAGACCGCGATCGCCTCCGGCGCCTTCGGCGGCGCAAACAGCGAATCGAGGCTGACACCGAGCGCATTGGTGAGCCGCCACGCGACCGCAATCGTCGGATTGGCCTTGTCGCGCTCGATCTCCGAGAGCATCGATTTCGACACGCCCGCCGCGCGCGACAGATCGTCGAGCGTCATGCGCCGTTCGGCCCGCAACCGCTGAATCTGCTCGCCGACGCGCGGCGGCGCCGCACTGGCCGGCGCCGCCGCCGTGCCTGAGGCGGGCGCTGCCTTGAGCGTTGCACCGGCCGCGGCGCGACGTGTACCCGAACTTGCCATTTCCTGACCCATCGTTTAGAGTTGTTCGATATACCGGATTTTAGTTCGAAAAAACGAAAATATCCGGTAAAGCTGACAACCGACTATAACAGGCCGTCCCGCCGCTGCACATGCCATCCATAGGGAATATGCTGATGCTCAGGCGACCGGCCTCACCTCTCAGGAGCTCCGTTCATGCGTGACCAATACCTTGCCCATCTGCGCGGCACCCTCGGGCAGATCCGCGCCGATGGTTTCTACAAGAGCGAGCGCGTGATCGCGAGCCCGCAGTCGGCCAACGTGCGTCTCGCCGACGGCACGGACGTGCTGAATTTCTGCGCCAACAACTATCTCGGCCTCGCCGGCGACGCGCGGCTCATCGAAGCCGCGAAGCAGGGTCTCGACAAGGACGGCTTCGGCATGGCGTCGGTGCGCTTCATCTGCGGCACGCAAACCGTGCACAAGGAACTGGAAGAGGCGCTCGCCGCGTTTCTGCAAACCGACGACTGCATCCTCTATTCGAGTTGCTTCGACGCGAACGGCGGTCTCTTCGAAACGCTGCTCGACGAAAACGACGCGATCATCAGCGACGAACTGAATCACGCGAGCATCATCGACGGTGTGCGGCTTTCGAAGGCAAAGCGTTTCCGCTACAGGAACAACGACCTCACCGATCTCGAAGCGCGCCTCAAGGAAGCCGACGCCGCCGGCGCACGCTTCAAGCTGATCGCGACCGACGGCGTGTTCTCGATGGACGGCATCATCGCGAACCTCGCCGGCATCTGCGATCTCGCGGACCAATACGGTGCGCTCGTGATGGTCGACGACTCGCATGCGGTCGGCTTCGTCGGCGAACATGGGCGCGGCACGCCCGAGCATTGCGGGGTGCTGTCGTGCGTCGACATCATCACCGGCACGCTCGGCAAGGCGCTCGGCGGCGCCTCGGGCGGCTACGTCGCCGCGCGCAAGGAAATCGTCGAACTGCTGCGGCAGCGTTCGCGTCCCTATCTGTTTTCGAACACGCTCACGCCGAGCATCGCCGCGGCGTCGCTGAAGGTGCTCGAACTGCTCGCGAGCGACGAAGGCGCCCACCTGCGCGCGCGGGTCCGCGAAAACGGCGCGCA
Organism: Paraburkholderia susongensis; assembly: GCF_900177725.1. Taxonomy (GTDB): domain Bacteria; phylum Pseudomonadota; class Gammaproteobacteria; order Burkholderiales; family Burkholderiaceae; genus Paraburkholderia; species Paraburkholderia susongensis. Next base: position 116,767 of record NZ_FXAT01000011.1, read on the forward strand.
TTTCAGAAGCAGGATGAGCGCACTCGGCTTTACGCTCGTGCCGGGCGAGCATCCGATCATTCCAGTCATGCTCGGCGACGCGCAGCTCGCGGGGAAAATGGCCGATGCGCTGCTGAAGGAAGGCGTCTACGTGATCGGCTTTTCGTTCCCGGTCGTGCCGCGCGGCCGCGCGCGCATCCGCACGCAGATGAGCGCCGCGCATACACCCGCGCAGATCGACCGCGCCGTCGATGCGTTCGCGCGCGTCGGCCGCGAGCTCGGCGTCATTTCGGCATGACAGCGGCGTGACTGGAACGGAGACGCAAATGAAAGCATTGGCAAAACTCGAACGCGCACCGGGCCTTACGCTCACGGACGTGAAGAAGCCGGAAGTCGGCCATAACGACGTGATGATCCGCATCACGCGCACCGCGATTTGCGGCACCGACATTCATATCTGGAAGTGGGACGACTGGGCGCAAAAGACGATTCCTGTGCCGATGCACGTCGGCCATGAATATGTCGGCGAAATCGTCGAAATGGGTGAGGAAGTGCGCGGCTTTGCGATCGGCGATCGCGTGTCGGGCGAGGGGCACATTACGTGCGGCTTCTGCCGCAACTGTCGCGCGGGACGCCGGCATTTGTGCCGCAATACGGTCGGCGTCGGCGTGAACCGCGAGGGCGCGTTCGCCGAATATCTCGTGATTCCGGCCTTCAACGCATTCAAGATTCCGCCCGAAATTTCCGACGATCTCGCCGCGATCTTCGATCCGTTCGGCAACGCGACGCACACGGCGCTGTCGTTCAACCTCGTCGGCGAAGACGTGCTGATTACCGGCGCGGGACCGATCGGCATCATGGCGGTCGCGATTGCGAAGCACGTCGGCGCGCGCAATGTCGTGATTACCGACGTCAACGACTATCGCCTCGAACTTGCGCGCAAGATGGGCGCGACGCGCGCGGTGAACGTGTCGCGCGAATCGCTGCGCGACGTGATGAACGATTTGCACATGACCGAGGGCTTCGACGTCGGACTTGAAATGTCCGGTGTGCCGAGCGCATTCACGAGCATGCTCGAAGCGATGAACCACGGCGGCAAGATCGCGCTGCTCGGTATTCCGCCCGCGCAGACCGCAATCGACTGGACGCAGGTGATCTTCAAAGGCCTTGAAATCAAGGGCATTTATGGGCGCGAGATGTTCGAGACCTGGTACAAGATGGTCGCGATGCTGCAAAGCGGCCTCGATCTGTCGCCGATCCTCACGCATCATTTCAAGGTCGACGATTATCAGCAGGCCTTCGCGACCATGCTCTCCGGCGAGAGCGGCAAGGTGATTCTCGACTGGACCGCCGCCTGAGCCTGCATCCGCAGCACACCGTTCGACCTTGCGACGCCCGTATTGCGCTCACGCGCCTGCGGGCGTTTTCACGAATTCGGCCTGAATACGCACGTGAATGTCGTCGCCGACGGCCGGATACCACGTCGACAGACCGAACTTCGCGCGGCTGAAGTGGCCGTCCGCGGAAAAGCCTAGCGTGTCTTTCTTAGTCAGCGGATCGGGGGCGAAGCCGTTGAACGTGACGTCGAGCGTCACCGGTTGTGTGACGCCGCGTATCGTCAGATCGCCGGTCAGCGTGCCGCGCGATTCGCCCGTGCGCTCGAAGCGCGTGCTCGCGAAACCGATCTCCGGATAGCGCGACATGTCGAGCATGCTGTCGCTCTTCACCATCTTGTCGAGCAGCGGCACATTCGTATCGATGCTCGCGGCATCGATCGTGACCGTTGCCGTGCTTCGTTCGAGGCCGCCATCATTCCAGTCGAGCTGCCCCCGCTTGCGATCGAATCGCATCGTGAAACGCGAGTATTTGAAGTGATCGATGTCGAACGTGATGCTCGTATGATCCGGATCGATGTCATAGCGGCCAGGCGGCACGCGCGCTTCGTTCTGACTGACCGAGTGCGTGAGGACCTGCACCGGCGTGCAGGCGATCACGGTGAGCAGCGTTGCGCCGAGCAGCGCGCGCATGCATGCGCTGCGAACAGAAGATGGATGCATCGAAGTCGTCCAGTTGAGCGATCTTCGTCACGATAGCAGCAAGCGTACTCATCCCGCTGAAAGCTCGCAAAAACAAAAAGGATTTGACGAAGGAGAATGATCGTTCTACCTTTCGGTCATGACACGCGAAACCCTCACCGGCCCAACGCCGCCAGGCGACGCGCGCGAGCGCCTGCTCGACGCCGCCGAAGCACTGATCTACGCGGGCGGCATCCACGCAACCGGCGTGGATGCGATCGTGCGGCAGTCCGGCACTGCGCGCAAAAGCTTCTATACGCATTTCGAATCGAAAGATGCACTCGTTGCGGCCGCGCTCGAACGGCGCGACGAACGCTGGATGAACTGGTTCATCGCCGGCACGCAACGGCGCGGCAAGACCGCGCGCAAACGTCTGCTCGGCATGTTCGACGTGTTGCGCGAGTGGTTTGCGTCGGCGGATTTTCACGGCTGCGCGTTTCTGAACGCGGCTGGTGAGATCGCGTCCGCCGACGATCCGATCCGGATCGTCGCGCGCAAACACAAGGCACGTCTGCTCGATTTCGTGCGGACCGAGTGTGAGGCGTTCGCGGCGGAATCGGATCTGGGTGCGCGGGGTGCGCGCCACGTGGCACGCCTCGCGCGGCAATGGCTCGTTTTGCTCGACGGCGCGATCGCGGTCGCGCTCGTGAGCGGCGAGGCCGACGCCGCGCTCGATGCGCAAATGATGGCGAAGACCTTGCTCGATGCCGCGGTGAAATCCGTAGCGAAATCCGCAGCGAAGCCCGCGCGCGTTTCCACAACCACTGGCGAAACCAGACGGCCGCCATCCCGGCGCACCGCTACCTGACTGAGGAACCATCATGGCCGACACGATCGAAACCCGTCCCCCGCTGCCGCCGTTCACGCGCGAAACCGCAATCCAGAAAGTGCGCGCCGCGGAAGATGCATGGAATACCCGCGAGCCCGAGCGCGTCTCGCTGGCGTATACAACGGACAGCGTCTGGCGCAACCGTGCCGAGTTCGTTCATGGACGCGCGGAAATCGTCGGCTTCCTGCGCCGCAAGTGGGCGAAGGAGCTCGACTATCGCCTCATCAAGGAACTGTGGGCGTTCACCGAAAATCGCATCGCGGTGCGCTTCGCTTATGAATGGCACGACGATTCGAACAACTGGTTTCGCTCGTACGGCAATGAGAATTGGGCGTTCAACGAGCATGGCCTGATGGCGCATCGTCATGCGAGCATCAACGATCTGCCGATCCGCGAGGCCGACCGCCTGTATCGCTGGCCGCTCGGCCGCCGTCCCGACGATCATCCGGGCCTGTCGGATCTCGGTCTGTAGCGGCATTCCGGCATTCGGCGCCGGCGGTGCTCGCCGCGCGCTGCGGATTCACCGCTTTGCCATCGGTTCTCCGTTATCGTTGCGGCTTTGGCTGCGGGGCACGTGTCGTGCCCGGTCGGCCGAGCGTGTCCTCGACATCGCACGCGCGGGTTGAGGTACAGTGCGCGACGGACGGCAAGCAGGCCGCCAGAACATCAATGACACCGGCGCTCGACCGGTGGCGGAGAAAACATGCACTTTCGGCAGATGAACAAGAATATCCGGCGCACGGCGATGGCGCTCCTGACGAGTCTGGCGGCGGCCTCTGCCGCTCATGCGGGCAACTGGTGCGAGGGGGGCGTATGGGTCGACGCGATGCTCGGCTCGTATCACATCAACCCTGATCCCGACACCCATTTCGAACAGTTCAATCCCGGCCTCGGCGTCGAATGTTGGCTGAATAACCAGTGGGCGCTCACCGCAGGCGGCTTTCGCAATTCGCTGCGCCGGCCGTCCTACTATGGCGGCGGCGTCTGGGCGCCCGAGTTCGCGCACTGGGGCTTCGTGCGGATCGCGGCGATCGGCGGGATTATCTCGGGCTATAACTACGGCAACTGGGGGCTCGGCCGCAATCACACGATCGGGCCGGTGGTCGCGCCGATCGTGATGGTCGACTACAAGCGCATCGGCGCGAATTTCATTGTGATACCACCGATCCCTTCGGATAATCTGCCGTTTACGATCGGGTTTCAGGTGAAGTTCAAGTTTTGAAGGTGAGGGTTTTCGGGAGTTGTCACTTCCTGGAAGCCCTCACCATCCTGGAAGAGCTCACCTTTGGCGGCAAGTTCACCTGACTCCTGGAAATCCTCACCATTCGCAACCCGAGCCTCTTGCTGCATCGAATTCAATCGCGCTGAGGCCGGCTGTCTTCTTCATCATGTTCGTTGAAAATGAAGACACCGATCACGCTGATCGCGCTGCAACCCATCACGTACCATGCCGGCGCGTAGAAGCTGCCCGACCAATGCCACAACTCGAGCACGATGAGTTGCGCGAAGCCGCCGAAGAGCGTCACGCCCATCGCGTAGATTATCCCGAGCGATGTTGCACGCACGTCGGGGCTGAACGCCCGAAGAATCAGAACGAACGCGGCGGGGCTGGAGAGCGTCATCAGTGCGACCAGCAATGCGACGACGCCGGTGATCAGATAGATCGACGGAAAGGCGCGAATCGCGTGGAATGCGGGAAGCAGGAGTACGCAGGTGCCGATCGAACTGACGTAGATGAGCGTCTTGCCGCTGCGCAGCCGGTCAGTCAGGCGCCCGGCGAAAGGCGAACCGGCAAGCACCACGAGACCGGCCACACACGCGGCGGCAAGCGAAGCGGACGCGGGTGTGCCGAGCGTCATCGTCAGATACGACGGCAGGAAATAGACCATCGTGTACAGCGTTCCCGTGCCGCCGATCACGATCATCGTGCCGCCCGCGATCTGGCGCAGCCAGCGCGCCGGCATGCGGCCTGCGGTGCGCTGACGGCGCGCCGCATGAGGGAGAGTGTCTTCGAGGAAGGTACGCAGATAGAGGCCGATCGGACCGATCGTGAGGCCGAGCACGAACGGCACGCGCCACCCCCATGCTTCGAGCGCGGCCGGCGAAAGCGTCTTCACCAGCGTCATCGCCACGAGTGCGCCCACCAGCACGGCGCCGCCCTGGCTCGCCATCTGCCAGCTCACGAGCGCGCCCTGGTTGCGCTTGCCGCTTTCCATGAGGAAGGTGGTCGCGGTGCCGACCTCGCCGCCCGCGGAAAAGCCCTGCAACAAGCGTCCGCACACGATGATCGCCGGCGCGGCGAGACCGATGCTCGCGTACGTTGGCGCGAGGCCGATCGCTCCCGTGCCGAGTGCCATCAGCATCACCGTTAGCGTCAGCGCGGGCTTGCGCCCCGCGCGATCCGCGTAGGCGCCGATCAGGATGCTGCCGAGCGGCCGCACGATAAAGCCGACGCCGAAGGTTGCGAGCGACAGCATCAACGCGGCAAGTTGGGTGCTGGCAGGAAAGTACAGCTTGCCGATCAGCGCCGCGAAGAAGCTGTAGACCGTGAAGTCGAAGAACTCGAGGCCGTTGCCGAGCGCGGCCGCGAAGATCGTGCGGCGCTGCACGCGCCGCTCCAGCATGCCGGCCGATGCATCGGCGCGGGCCATCTGATTGAATGCGTCCATTCGTGGTCTCGTATTTAGAAGTTGTGACGCGTGCCGGGCGATGTGGTGACCGGCTTACTCTCAGCTCCGCGCGTTTGTCCGCGCAAGACCGATGATTGCCTGCAGCGCGGCTACGCGCGTTTGCGCATACACCATGCCTTTCCACGCGGCGGCGTCGCAGTAGAAGGCGTCCTTGAGATCGCGCCTGATCTGCGCCGCCTGTTCGGCCGGTGCCTCGGGATGACGATGGAGCCAGTGCTCGGCGCGCAACGCGCTTAGTACGCTAAAGCGCTCGAGCGTGCCGAATTCGAGGCCGAGCGTGGTCTTTTCAACCGACGGACATTCCTCGTACACGAGGTTCAGCAGCGGTCCCTGCGCATCGGTCGACACGGAGCCGGGTTCGAAGATCGGCTTTACGTCGCTGCCCCACCAGTCACGCGCGCGCTGCAATTCGGCGGCATCCCTGCTCATGAAGATCTTTTCGCCATGACCATAAGGACCGAGCCCGGTATGAATGTCGATCCACACCATGCGTTCGTACCGGGACACGTGCGTCGCGAGGCTCGCGCGCAACTGCTGCGTGCTCCAGCACGACGTATTGCCGCCGTAGAACATACCGTCCGTCACCTCGTACTGTCCTTTCGACGTAACGTCGCGCAGCGCTCGCTCGCCGTGCGTGTGGATGTACTGGAGCAACGCGGCGTCGTCCGTCTCGCCGGGCGGCCAGGTGGCGGGCAGCAGCAGCGGATCGAGCGCCTTGTACAACGGATTGGCGGCGGCCGCCACGCGGAAGTCCGTCGCATTGCGATTCAGGTCGACGTTGTCCTCGTTCACGCGACGCAAATGCGCGAATCCATACGGATTGACCGCATGCACGAGAAGCAGCGCGATTTTCCCGTCGAGCAGTTCGTCGAACAGCATGCCGTCGTTCAGCAGCGCGGTCTGGCAACCGGACCCGCAAAATCCTTCGACACCATGTGTGCCCGACGTCACCATGAGGACCGACTTCGCATGCTCGGGCGAGTACAGCGCGACGTCGATGGAGAGCGTCTCGCCGTTGGGGCCCAGCTTGTCGGGATGGTCGGCACGCTGCACGTTCATCGCGCGTTTTTCTGCCGCCTCGATGAACCTGTCGCGCGCCTCGGCGTATGTCTGCGAAAAAAAACTCTCGACTACCATGTCTGGATCTCTGGGATTATTAGACCAACGAAATTGCGCGACGTCGTGTTGGACGAGCGGTTCGCGCTGAGCTTCTTCCTCGCGGCGCGCTGCTGTGCGATCCGGCCTACTGCGTTGCCCTACGGCCTCGGCGGATCATGGCCGCAGCAACCGGCGTGCACAAGCCAGAAAAAATAAAACTCATTAAAATTCTTTTACTACCGAGGAGACTCATGAAACTTCACCAGTTGCAGGTGTTTTTGAGCGTCGTGGAACAAGGCAGTCTTCATGGCGCGGCACGCGCGCTCAAACTTTCGCCGCCGGCCATCACCGTGACGATGCGGGAACTGGAGAAGCTGCTCGGCGTGCCGCTCGTCACGCGCTCGGTCAACGGGGTCAAGCTCACCGAATACGGTGCGCTCTTTCAGCGGCGCGCTCGCCTGCTCGTGAGCGACATGCGGCGCACGCAGGATGAACTGATCGCGATGCGCGACAGCCGCGGGGGGCAGGTTTCGATAACGGTGTCGTCGGTGGTCGCGGGCGCGCTCGCGCCGCAGGCATTTGCGGCGTTTCGCGGGAGCATGCCGAATACATCGGTGGTGTTTCGCGAGTCGCCGTTGCCGGCCGCGCTCAACGCGCTTCACGACGGCGAGACCGACTTCGCGGTCGTGAACTGCGTGCCCGGCACGCAGTGGCCGGATTTCGTCGAGCAGAAAAGTATCCTGTCGATTCCGCTTTTCGCCGTCTCGCGGCAGGGGCATCCGCTTGCGCGTGTGCGAACGTTGAAGCGGCTGCTGGAATCGGAGTGGCTATTGCCGTGCGAGCCGGGCGATGACGTCGACAAGGCGTTTGCGCGCTACTTCGGGCAGCAGGGTTTGCCCGTGCCTCAGCGAATCCTGCGATGCCAGTCGCTTTTCCCGACCATCATGCTGCTGAAAACGACCGATCTGATCGGGATCGTCACAGAACCTACTTTCCGGCTCGAAATGGCGCATCACAAGATCACGGCGCTGCACGTGGCGGAGGCGTTTCCGGACACGACCGTATCGACGGTGGTTCGCCGCGATCGTCCTTTGACTTCCGCGGCGCAGCGCTTTCTCTGCTGCTTTGAAGACGTGGCGAAACGGCTCGCTCACGAGCGCGGCAGACGTTAAGACGTTAGTGTGCGAGAGGGTGCCAACGTCTGCGCGTAGCCGTCAGGACCCGAAGCGATAAAGCCGATACGCGCGCGGCGCCATGACCGAAAGATAACCGTGCACGGCGGTATGCAGCAGACGACGCAGCGCGGCCGTATCGTGAGGTGCCGTGCGCGTCATCAGCGCTTGCGAGACGAGACCGTAGATCATCGCATGCACGGCGAACGCGGCATCTTCTGTCGGCGCATCGGCGGGCCAGTCGGATGCCGATGCCAGCATGCCCGCCCACAACTGCACGAACTCCGCATAGAGCTTGCGGTATGCATCGATGCCGGAAACACGGCGTTCGAGCAGAAAGAGCGTCGACCACTGTTCGGGTTCGGCGAGCGGCGCGCGAATCTGCGCGTTGAGCAAGGCATCGACTCGCGCGGGCAGCGCTTCGGCGCGCGTCGCTGGAATGCATTCGCTCATTTCGGCCGCGATCCGCTTGATGCGCAGATGAACGCATACCGCCGCGAGCGCTTCCTTGCTGGCGAAATATTCGTAGAAGCTGCCGATACCGACGCCCGCGGCCGTCGTCACTTGCCGGATCGACACCTTGTCGTAGCCGTGCTCGACCAGAAGCTGAACAAAGGCCTGCTGAATCGCCTCCGCAGTGACGAGCGCGCGCGACTGCGCGGGCCTGCGGCGGGTGGCTTTGATGGGGAGCGCTTCCTTCATGTCTGTGAATCCGAACACGCGCGCAGAGGGTCGTCCCTATACTGGATGACCGGAAAAAAGCTCGAACGGTGAGCGGAAATGTCCGCCGATGGCGGGTTGACCGTGAACTGGTCGGGATGCTTCGAAAAGGAGACGCTCATGAACTGGAACACCCATGAGGTAACGAACGTCGTGCCGGAGTTGGCCGATTATAACCTCTACACAACGGACCTCGCGCTGCGGGAAGCCGTGCAACGCGCCGGCGCGCAGGCGCACGAATCCGAACTGGCGGACTACGGCGCGCGGCTCGGCAGTGCGCAAACGCTGCGCATGGCCGAAGACGCGAATCACTTCAAACCCGAACTTCATACATTCGACCGCCAGGGAAACCGCATCGATCGCGTCGAATTTCACCCCGCGTGGCATGGGCTGATGACGATGCTGCGCGAGCAGAATCTCGTCTCGCAGCCGTTCTCCGATACGCGGCCCGGCGCATGGGCCGCGTATGCGGCGGGGTTTTCCATGCACGGCCAGATCGAGGCCGGTTCCCAGTGCCCCACGTCGATGACCTTCGCGAGCATCCCCGTGCTGCGCCAGGAGCCCGCGTTGTTCGAGCAACTGATGCCGAAGCTCTATTCACGCCATTACGATGCGCGCGATCTTCCGTTCGAGCAGAAAACGTCGATGCTGATCGGCATGGGCATGACCGAGAAGCAGGGCGGCTCCGACGTGCGCGCAAACCGCACGCACGCCACGCCGATTCATGGCGAGGGGCGAGGCGCCGACTACGAGATCGTCGGTCATAAGTGGTTCATGTCCGCGCCGATGTGCGATGCGCATCTCGTGACCGCACGCACCGGGAACGGACTGTCGTGCTTCTTCGTGCCGCGTTACCGGCCGGACGGCAGCAAGAATGCGGTGCATATCCAGCGTCTGAAGGACAAGGTCGGCAATCGTTCGAATTCGAGCAGCGAAGTGGAATTCCTCGGCGCGTGGGGGCGCATGGTCGGCGAGGAAGGGCGCGGCATTCCGACCATCATCGAAATGGCGTCCTATACGCGGCTGAATTGCGTGATGGGCAGCGCGGGCACGATCCGTCAGGCAGTGGTGCAGGCGATTCACTATGCGCGCGAGCGTCACGCGTTCGGCAAACGCCTCGCGGAACAACCGTTGATGCGCAACGTGCTGGCCGACATGGCACTGGAAAGCGAAGCCGCGACTCAACTGATGATGCGTCTCACGCAGGCGTTCGCACTGGCGGACGACGATCCGTTGCAGCATGCGTATAAACGCATCGTCACGCCCGCCGCGAAATTCTGGGTGGCCAAGCGCAGCATCGAACTGTCGGCGGAAGCGATGGAAGTGTTCGGCGGCAACGGCTATATGGACGAAAGCCCGATGGGCCGGCTGTATCGCGAGGCGCCGGTGATCTCGATCTGGGAAGGATCGGGCAACGTGATGGCGCTGGACATGCTGCGCGCAATCAGCCGTGATCCGCAGGCACTGGCCGCCTTGATCGACGATATCCGGCCCGTCTGCAACGACGATGCGCGATTGCGCCCGCACATCGAGGCGCTGGCCGGCGTACCCGGTGCGGAGAACACCATGCTCGAAGCGCTCGCGCGCCGCGAAGCGCAGCGCCTGATTCTGCTCGTGCAGGCGCGGCTGCTGCGCGAGTATGCGCCCGCCTACGTTGCGGACGCATTCATTGCGAGCCGTTTCGACGCGCAATGGGGCCGTGTTTTCGGCACGCTTCCCGAGCATGAGCAACAGGCGAAGATTATCGAGCGGGCGTGGCCCGTCTGACACAGGGAATCGTTGTGACTACATTTTGGGGCCACCGCGGTGGTTGCCGCGACATTCAGCAAGGAACATAAAACGCTCCATGAACATCGTTTCCCTGTTTGACAGCAACGTCCGCAAGTACCCGGACAAGCCGATGCTCCGCTACGCGGGAACCAGCCATACGTACGCGCAAATGGACGACCTGTCGCGCCGGGCCGCCATCGTGATCGCGCAGCAAGGCGTGAAGGCGGGCGACAGCGTCGCGGTCATGTGCTTCAACACGCCTGGCTTCATGATCGCGATGCTGGGTGTGTGGCGCCTCGGCGCGGTGGTGGTGCCGGTCAATCACAAGCTGCAGGCGCCGGAGGTCGACTTCATTCTTGCGCATGCGAAGGCGAAGCTGTGCATCTTCGACGGCGTGCTTGCGCCGGTCGTGCAACGGTTGTCGGTTTCGGTCGCGATGTTGAGCACCGACAGCGAAGCGCCGGGCCACGCGTCGTTCGATACGCTGCTTGCCCACGCCGACGCATTCGACGGCGCGCCACCCGAAGACGACGTCATCGCTGAAATTCTCTACACGTCGGGCACAACGGGCCGGCCCAAGGGCTGCCTGCTCAGCCATCGCAACGTATGCATCGGCGCGCTCACCACCGCGCAGGCGCTCTCGATGACGCGCGACGAACGCACGCTGATCGCGATGCCGCTCTGGCATTCGTCGCCGCTCAACAACTGGATGGCCGGCACGCTCTACGTCGGCGGCACGCTGATCTTTCTGCGCGAATACCATCCGCGCGCGTTTTTGCAGATCGTTCAGGACGAACGGGTCACGTTGTATTTCGGCGCGCCGGTGTCGTATCTGTTGCCGCTGCAGATGGACCTCGATGTCGCCGCGTTCGATCTCGGCTCGGTCAGAGCCTGGATCTATGGCGGCGGGCCGATCGGTGCCGACACCGCGCGGCGGTTGACGTCCGCTTATCGGAGCGAGCGTTTCTATCAGGTCTTCGGCATGACGGAGACGGGGCCGTCCGGCACCGTGCTTTATCCCGAGGAGCAGGTGACGAAGGCCGGCTCGATCGGACGGGTTGCCGCGCCAGGCGTCGATCTGCGCGTGGTGCGCGACGATGGGCGCGAAGCGCGGGCCGGCGAAGTGGGCGAGATCTGGCTCAGAGCCGAGTCCGCGATGCAGGGCTATCTCGACGACGAACACGCGACGCGGGAAGCGTTCAGCGACGGCTGGTATCGCACCGGCGACCTCGCGCGCAAGGACGCAGACGGCTTCCTTTTCATCGTCGACCGGAACAAGGACATGATCGTCACGGGCGGCGAGAACGTTTATTCGAAGGAAGTGGAGGATGCGTTACTCGCTCATCCGGCGATCAAGGATGCGGCCGTGATCGGCCGCCCGCATGCCGACTGGGGCGAGACGGTGGTGGCGATGCTGGTGCCGGCGCCGGGTACGCAGCCCGATGCCGCGGAGCTCAGTGCTTTTCTTGCGAGCCGCCTCGCCAAATACAAGATTCCTCGCGAATACGTGTGGTGCGAAACACTGCCGCGCACTGCAACGGGCAAGCTGATGAAGCATACGTTGCGTGCAGCGTTGTGAGGAACGGCATCGCCGGAAGGCCAGGTTAGTCTGGTTTGCAAGGGGGCCGCGTGGCAATCGCTCATGTCGGCGATCTGACGCAACCCAGCTCCCGCAAATCCTCACCGTTCGCACTACTTCAGAAGGAGGCCTAATGCGCCGGAGCGCCGCGGCGGAGGTCAATCTGTTTATTAAGCAGAGCAAAGAAAAGTGCGCTGTGCGTCACGCTGCGCTATCTGTTGAAGTGACCGCGGAAGTGACCGCGGAAGTGACCGCGGTGGGATTGCAGGAAGCGACACCGATCCCGTCCGGCCGATGTCGCTTCGCACGACTCAATGACCTGCGCCGCGCCTCGTTCGCACGGTCAACCGGTTCGACACCGCCCTGACGCCACGGACCGAGCGCGCGGCATTGCCGGCCCGCTGGACCTGCGAACGCTGCGGCACCCAGCCGGTCAGCGTCACGACGCCGCGGCGTGCCTCGACGTGAATGCCGGAAGAATTCAGCCCCGTTGTGCGCGTGAAGGCACGGCGGACGTCACGGACCAACTGGCTATCTGATCGGTTTTGCTGCGCGGACGCAGCGATCGGCTGGCTTTGCGCGGACATATCGCCCGGCGGGCCGCCCGGCGTCTGCGCGTTCGCATAGGTCGCGCAAGTCGCAAGGGTCACCGCAAACATCGCACTGAGTATTCTGCTCGCACCATTTGTTTTCATTCTTCCTCCTTTGCCGGTTTGTCAGGAACTGCTGTTCGAGCCGCATAGTGCCAGTGGAGAAGAGGCGGCGAAACGCGATGCCGCCTCCAGACGAGTGTTCGACCGTCGGACCTGATTATATGCCGCGGCGATTGCACGAATGCGTCATTCGCGGCGGCGTCGTGCGGTGGCGCCTCTTGCCTCGTCAACTGATTGATCCGCGTTCCACGGTTGTTCGGTGAGAAGGTTCGGGAGCCGGCGAGGTGAGAATATGCGCACCTGTCTGCGCACTTCAGGATGAAAGGTGAGGGAATCCGGGAGTCGGTCGGTTGTCAAAAAACCGCTGCGGCGAAGTGCATGCCGAACGCTTGCCACAGCCACGCGAAATGCTGGGCGTCGCGCAGGGCAAGCCGTTCTATGCGAGAAAGGTGAGAGTTTTCGGGAGTTGTTCGCGGAAGGCTCTTTGCAAGCACCTTAATCCGTCAAATACACGAATAAACCCATCGGCAAGACGATTATGGCAACGCGCGCATCCCGCCGTGTTTGCTCAAAGGTGAGGATATTCGGGAGCCGCGCGATGCCGAATCGGCCGCACGTTCCTTGCAAATGAGTCATCCAGTTGCGGAAAAAGGCATTTGCCGCGCCGATTGCTTAACGTAACCCGTTGAATGTCCAGTCTATATGCCGCACGCACGGCCAGCATCGCTGCATGCGGACTGCCTGCTTTTGTCTCAAGGTGAGGATTTTCGGGAGCGGCATGTGTCATGCGCGGCGAACTCGCCCAAACAGGCTTTTATCCCGCTTAAAGCCCGAAAGGTGAGGGTTTTCGGGAGCAGCAATGACGGCAATTTGCGTCGATCCGCCATCGCTGCGTGCGAAAGGTGAGGTTTTTCGGGGGGCGTCGAAATCGTCCGTTACGCCGGCTTCGCGATCTCGCGAATATCCGCGGCCGGCGTTTGACCGAATGCGTCGCTGAGCGCGTAGTCGATCAACTGGGCCGCGCATTGTTCGGGCGTCGACAGTTGGCCGTTGCGTTTGAGCTCTTCGAAACGCGCGCGCATCGGAAACTGTTCTTCGCCACTGCCGCGAATTTCCGCCTGCATGTCCGTATCGATCACGCCCGGCGCAAGACTGCAGATGCGCAGCGCGCGGTTCGCGTCGAGCGCAACGGCGCGCGCATGATGATCGAGCGCGGCCTTCGTCGCGCAGTAGATGCTCCAGCCAGGGTACGCATTGCGCGCCGCGCCGCTCGAGATATGGACGATGCGCCGGTCGTTCGCATCGACGGCCGCAGCGGAGAGCGCGCTGGCGAGCATGAGCGGCGTGGCTACGTTGAGACTCACTGCCTTTGCGATGTCCGCCGCGTCCTGTCCTTCGATGGGCCCGATCGGCTGTACCATCCCCGCGTTGTTGATGAGCAGCACCGTTTGCGCGCCGCTCACGAAGTTGCGCAGCGCGTCGGTGGCAATCCATTGCGCAACGCGCGCGGGGTCGGCCAGTTGCAGTTCGATTTCTTCGAGCTGTGCGGAAAAGCGCGTTTTCAGCGTGGCGTGCCGCGAGCGGGACAGACCCAGCACTGCGACGTTGCGCGCGAGCAGTTGTTCGGCAAGTGCTGCGCCGAGGCCGCGCGCGTGGCCGGTGACGATCGCGCGAATCGGAGAAGAGGAGGTCATGTCGTTCCTTGTGATCGTTGGCTTGCAGAGCCCGTCATTTTCTCACGGCCGATTCGATGCGCGCAGGAGCGGCGCGGGCGGGCGCGGGTTGCCGCATCGGATGACATGCTGCGCCGCTGCCTGTCGCTGAACCTGGGAGAGATAGGTCTGCTGCATCAATCACTTGGCAGGCCTATGCGCAGGTTGTCCACAAGCTTGTGCCCAAATTATGTGGACAACTGCATGTCGAGGATGCCGCGCGTCGTACGGCGTCCCTGGCAAACCGGCCTGGCAAACCGGCCTGGCAAAGCGGCCCGGCAGCGCGAGCGGCCACGCAGCGCCAGAGGCTGCCTACGCGTGAACCGCAAACGGATAGTGCTGCTGCATCAAGCACTTGGGCGGACTATGAGACGGTTGTCCACAAGCTTGCCAACAAATTGTGTGGAGAACTGGAGATTGAACGCGTAGTACCTCGTGCGCTGCCCTTGCCACCCAGTTTTTCAGCATGACCGGCCACGCGGCGCCACAGGCTGCCTACGCTTGAACCGCAAGCGGATATTGCCGCTGCTTCAATGACTTGGATTGCCTATGAGAAGGTTGTCCACAGCCTTGCCAACATTTTAGGTGGACAAGTTCCGGCGTCTGCGCGCGGGCGATGTGCAGTGTGTTGCGTGCTGCCACCGTACTGCCAGGCGTCTGCACACCGAAGCAGTGGAACCCGCAACACTTTCGACGCCTCAGGCCTTCAACGCAGAAGCCGCCACGGCTTCCGCCTGCGACTGCACCTGCAAAACCGCATCGCGCTTATCGAGCAGATGCTGCCTGAGAATCGCGCTGAGCTTCTTGCCATCGCGCGCCTCGAGCGCCTTCAGCATCTCATCGTGATCGTGAATCGCGCTGTCCCACTTCGGCGTCTGATAGTTCGAGCGGAACCGCAGCGCCTGCAGGCGCCGGTTGATCGATATATACGTCTGCCGCAGCGCTGAATTTCTCGCCGCCTCGTTGATCTTGTCGTGGATCGCCTGGTTGCGGCTGTAGTAGCCGGGCAGATCGTTCTGCGCGCGGCACGCGAGCATCGCGTAATGGAGCGCCTTGATCTCGGCCAGTTCGGCGGCGGTGATCCGCTCGGCCGCGAGTTCGCCGGAAAACGCTTCGAGGCCGCTCATCAGCTCGAAGGTCTCGCGCACTTCCGCCTCCGACATCTTCGACACCGACGCGCCGCGGTTCGGCGAAATCTCGATCAGCCCTTCGGCGGCCAGCACCTTGAGCGCCTCGCGCAACGGCGTGCGCGAAATGCCGAGCGTTTCGCACAGCTCGCGCTCGTTCAGTTTCTTGCCGGGCTCCAGCACCCCCTCGACGATAAAGCGGCGGATGTGCTCCACCACCGTGTCGTGCAGCCGCTGCCGCTCGACCTTCGGCATCAGCGGGGCAGCGGCGACTCCTGCATCGAAATCCGAATTTTGCATACAAAAACCCTTGGTTCAACGTTAAATGGGATTCTATCGGAAGAGCGAAAATTAGTTAATAAACCGGGTAAACCCAGGCGCCAGAACGCTTAATTGTCCTTTGGAACGTCGCAGTTCGTCTGATATAGTTTTTTGAATGCAAAATTCAATCGGAGAAGCCCGATGCTCAAGCTGGATTTCCACCTCGCTGGCCGTCACTTCCTGCAGATTCCAGGGCCGAGTCCGGTGCCCGACCGGATCCTCCGCGCGATCAGCTATCCGACCATCGATCATCGCGGCCCCGAGTTCGGCGAACTCGGCCTCAAGGTGCTCGCCGGCATCAAGCAGATCTTCAAAACGCAGCAGCCGGTGGTGATTTATCCGGCGTCCGGCACGGGCGCGTGGGAAGCGGCGCTGTCCAATACGCTGAGTCCCGGCGACGCGGTGCTGATGTTCGAGACCGGCCACTTCGCGACGCTGTGGAAAAAGATGGCGGAAAAGCTCGGGCTCAAGCCCGAATTCCTGGGGCTGCCAGGCATCGAGGGCTGGCGGCGCGGCGTGCAGCCGCAGATGATCGAGGAGCGTCTGCGCGCCGACACGCAGCACGCGATCAAGGCGGTCTGCGTCGTGCACAACGAAACGTCCACGGGCGTCACCTCCGACATCGCCGCGGTGCGCCGCGCGATCGACGCCGCAGGTCATCCGGCGCTGCTGCTCGTCGACACGATCTCGGGCCTCGCGTGCGCCGATTACCGTCACGACGAATGGGGCGTCGACGTGAGCGTATCGGGCTCGCAGAAAGGTTTGATGCTGCCGCCGGGCATCAGCTTCAACGCGATTTCGCCGAAAGCGATGGCCGCGAACCAGCACGCAAAGCTGCCGCGCAGCTTCTGGGACTGGACGGAAATCGTCGAGATGAACAAGAGCGGTTACTGGCCGTACACGCCGAACACGAACCTGCTGTACGGACTCTCCGAAGCGCTCGACATGATTCTCGGCGAAGGGCTCGACAAAGTATTCGCGCGTCACGAGCGTCTTGCCGAAGCGACGCGCCGCGCGGTGCGCGCGTGGGGCCTCGAAATCCAGTGCGCCGATCCCTCCGTGTATAGCCCGGTGCTGACCGGCGTGATGACGCCCGAGGGCGTCGATGCCGATGCAGTACGCAAGCTCATCTACGAACGTTTCGACATGTCGCTCGGCACGGGCCTCGGCAAGGTGAAGGGTCGCATGTTCCGCATCGGCCATCTCGGCGATTGCAACGACCTGACATTGCTCGCAACGCTCGCCGGTTGCGAGATGGGTCTGCGGCTTGCGGGTGTGCCGCTCAGGGAAAGCGGCATGCCGGCTGCCATGGAGTGGTTGAGCGAAGCGCCGAAAACGCTGGGGTCGAAAGCGGCCTGAGCGACATGCAACGCGTCCACAGCGGCCGTTGCCGATAACGGGCGACAGCGGGCGACGACGAAGCGCGCCACTTCAGGCGCGCCGTCGACACATGCCATGGAGAGAGACGATGAAGCGGTTTCGTTTGACCAGTGCGACCCGTATCGTTCTAGTGATGCTATGCGTCATGTACTTCATCACCTACCTCGACCGCGTGAACGTCAGTACCGCGGCGGCGGGCTTCGGCAAGGAGTTCAATCTCACGCATACGCAGGTGGGCCTCGTGTTCTCGGCTTTCGCGTATCCGTATCTGCTGTTTCAGGTGATCGGCGGCTGGGTCAGCGACCGCTTCGGCGCGAAGCGCACGCTGCTGTTCTGCGGCGCGATCTGGGGGCTTGCCACCGTGTTCACGGGGTTCGCGGGCGGACTTGCTTCGCTGCTCGTCGCGCGCCTCGTGCTCGGTTTCGGCGAAGGCGCGACGTTCCCCGCCGCGACGTCCGCGATGTCGCGCTGGGTCGCGAAAGAGAAGCGCGGCTTCGCGCAGGGCATCACGCACGCGGCGTCGCGTGTCGGCAATGCGGTCGCGCCGGCGCTCATCGTGCTCGTGATGGCGACCTGGGGCTGGCGCGAATCGTTCTATATCTGCGGCGCGCTGAGCCTGGTGTGGGTCGTCGTGTGGGCGGTCACGTTCACCGAACATCCGAAAGATCATCCGCGCATCACGCCTGAGGAGCTCGCCGTGCTGCCGGCGCCGAAGCCGAAGGTCACGGGCCTGCCGTGGGGCAAGCTGTTTCGCCGCATGACGCCGGTCACGATCGTGTACTTCTGTTACGGCTGGACGCTGTGGCTGTTCCTGAGCTGGATACCGCTGTACTTCCTGCACAACCATCATCTGCAACTGCAGAAGTCGGCGATCTTCGCTTCCGTCGTGTTCTTCGCCGGCGTGATCGGCGACACGCTCGGCGGCCTCGTGACCGACGCGATCTTCAAGCGCACCGGCAGCCTCAAGCGCGCGCGCAGCTGGATGGTGTCGGTGTGCATGCTGTTCTGCCTGCTGTCGCTGATCCCGCTGATGTTCACGCACAACCTGGCGCTGTCGATCGCGTGTCTCGCATCGGGCTTCTTCTTCGCCGAAATGACGATCGGCCCGATGTGGGCGATCCCGATGGACATCGCCCCGGAATTCTCCGGTACCGCGAGCGGCATGATGAACACGGGCTCGGCGCTCGCCGCGATCATCTCGCCGGTGATGGGCGGCTTCCTGATCGACTACTTCGGCAATTGGGATTTGCCGTTCGTCGGCAGCATGTTGCTGATGGGCGTCGGGGTCGTGCTCGCGTTCCGCATGCAGCCGGAAAGCCGCTTCGAACTGGGCGCGTCGGAGAAGGCGCAGGTTTCCACGCGCATGGGCACATAAAACATGGCTTCATTCATATCCCCCAGACCGACGATATGACGAACCCCACTGCCAACGTACTCGTCAAGCCGATCCATCTGGTCCCGTCCGCCGCACGCATGACGAGTCCGCTCGCACAGCATCTGCGCAAATCGCTGCGCGGCGACGTGCTCTTCGACATCGCGAGCCGCGGCCGTTACGCGACCGATGCGTCGATCTATCAGATCATGCCGGTCGGCGTCGTGGTGCCGCGCGATCAGGACGATCTGCGCATCGCGCTCGACATCGCGCGTAGCGAGAAGGTGCCGCTGCTCGCGCGCGGTGCGGGTACGAGCCAGTGCGGGCAGACGGTCGGCGAAGCGCTCGTGGTCGACACGAGCAAGTGGCTCAACAACATCGTCGCGTTCGATGCCGTCGCACGCACGGTCACGGTCGAGCCCGGCGTCGTGCTCGATCATCTGAACGCGTGGTTGAAGCCGCATGGCCTGTGGTTTCCGGTGGACGTATCGACGGCCGCGCAATGCACGATCGGCGGCATGGCAGGCAACAACTCGTGCGGCTCGCGCTCGATCGAGTACGGCAACATGGTGCACAACGTCGAGGCGATCGACGCGATTCTCGCCGATGGCAGCGAAGCGCGCTTCGCATCGCTGCGCGAGCCGCCGCAAGGCGAGCGCTTGCAGCGGATCATCGCGGACGTCACGCGGATCGCGCAGCGCGAGCGCGACGAGATCGTCGAGCGCGTGCCGAAGGTACTGCGCCGCGTGGCGGGCTACAACATCGACCTGTTCGATTGCCAGAATCCGCGTGCCTATACCGATGACGGCAGCGCCAACCTCGCGCATCTGCTGGTCGGCTCGGAAGGTACGCTCGCGTTCAGCCGGCAGATCACGCTGAAGCTCGCGCCGCTGCCCGCGTACAAGACGCTCGGCGTCGTCAACTTTCCGACGTTCCGGCAATCGATGGCGCTCACACAGCACATCGTCAGGCTCAAGCCGGTCGCGGTCGAGCTCGTCGACCGCACGATGATCGATCTCGCGTTGAGCAATCCGGCGTTTCGTCCGGTAATCGCGAAAGCGCTGGTCGGCGAGCCGCAGGCGATTCTGCTCGTCGAGTTCGCGGGCGAGGACCGCGCCGCGCAGCTCGCATCACTTCGTCAGCTTACCGAACTGATGAGCGATCTCGGCTTGCCTGATTCGGTCGTCGAAATGCCGGACGCGAACGAGCAGAAAGCGCTGTGGGAAGTCCGCAAGGCCGGGCTCAACATCATGATGAGCATGAAGGGCGACGGCAAGCCCGTTTCCTTCATCGAGGATTGCGCCGTGCCGCTCGAACATCTGGCCGATTACACGAGCCGGCTCACCGAGGTGTTTCACCGCCACGGCACCGAAGGTACGTGGTACGCGCATGCGAGCGTCGGCACGCTGCATGTGCGGCCGATTCTCGACATGCGCCGCGATGGCGCGATCAGGATGCGTGCGATCGCCGAGGAAGCGGCGGCGCTCGTGCGTGAGTACAAGGGCGCGTATTCGGGCGAACACGGTGATGGCCTGTGCCGTGGCGAATGGGTCGCGTGGCAATACGGGCCGCGCCTGAACCAGGCGTTCGGCGAGATCAAGGCGCTGTTCGATCCGGACAACCGCTTCAATCCCGACAAGATCGTGCGTCCGCCGAAGATGGACGACGCGCGCAATTTCCGCTTCGCGCCGGGCTACAGGGAGCAGCGGCTCGACACGGTGCTCGACTGGTCGGCGTGGAACGTCGAGCGCGATCCGCTGACGGGCGTGGAAAGCGCGCCGGGCAGCGGCGGCGATCTGAGCGGCGGTCTCGCGAAAGCGGTCGAGATGTGCAACAACAACGGCCACTGCCGCAAGTTCGATGCGGGCACGATGTGTCCGAGCTATCGCGTGACAAAGGACGAGCAGCACCTCACACGCGGGCGCGCCAATACGTTGCGGCTCGCGATCTCAGGGCAGCTCGGCGAAAGCGGCCTCGCGAGCGACGACGTCAAGGAGACGCTCGACCTCTGCGTATCGTGCAAGGGCTGCAAGCGCGATTGCCCGACCGGCGTCGACATGGCGAAGTTCAAGATCGAGGCGCGGGCGGCGCGCATGAAGCGGCATGGTCTGCGTCTGCGCGACAGGCTCGTCGCTTTCATGCCGCGCTATGCGGGCGCGGCGAGCCGCATGCCGGGGTTGCTCGCGCTGGCGGACAACGTGCCGGTGCTGTCGGCGTGGTTCAAGCGCTCGGTCGGCTTCGCGACACAGCGCAGTTTGCCGCGCTTCAGGAAGCCGTTTCTCGCCGATGCGCTGTCCCGCGAGCAGAGCGGCATGGTAGGCAGCGGGGTGAGCCGCAATGCGAGCGCCGGGCCCGCACGCAACGCGGCGCAAGAACCTACGCGAAAGCCCACGCTAAAAGAAGTCCTGCTCTTCGTCGACACCTTCAACAATCACATCGAGCCCGATAACGCGCGCGCCGCGCAGCAGGTGCTCGAAGCCGCGGGCTACACGGTGCATTTCAATGCGCGCGAGGGCGAACGCCCCGTATGTTGCGGACGCACGTTTCTCGCCGCGGGTCTTGTCGATGAAGCGAAGCAGGAAGCACGGCGCATGCTCGATCTGTTCAGGCCATTCGTCGAGCGTGGCGTGCCGGTCGTGGGGCTGGAGCCATCGTGTCTGCTGTCGTTGCGCGACGAGTTCCTGCAGTACGGTTTCGGCGACGAAGCGCGGCGGCTTTCGCAGCACGCATTTCTGTTCGAGGAGTTTCTGGTGCGCGAGGAAAAGGCCGGACGTTTGCAGCTTGCGTTGAAGCCTCTGCCGATGCGGCAGGCGCTCGTGCACGGCCACTGCCATCAGAAAGCGTTCGATGCGTTCACGCCGGTGCAGACCGTGCTGAAGTGGATTCCGGAGTTGGCGGTGTCGACGGTCGAATCGTCGTGCTGCGGCATGGCCGGCAGCTTCGGCTACGAAGCCGAGCACTATGCGACGTCGCAGGCGATGGCCGAACTGTCGCTGCTGCCCGCGGTGCGCAAGGTCGACAGCGCTACCGTGGTGGTCGCCGACGGCACCAGTTGCCGGCATCAGATTCACGATGGCGCGGGCGTCGAGGCGATCCACGTCGCGCGCGTGCTGGCGATGGCGCTGCGATGATGATGTGGATCAAACGCCGACAACCTGCCGATACGCACTCGGCGTCACCCCCGCGCTCTCGCGAAAGCGGTGGCTAAAGTGGCTCGCATTCGCATAACCGCACTGCTCGGCGATCTGCGCGAGCGGCAATGCGGTGGTGCGCAATAGCATGCGCGCCCGCTCGAGCCGCTGCTGCGCGATCCACGCGGCAGGCGGCAGGCCGAACGACTCGCGGAACATGCGCGCAAGATGAAACTCCGAGAGCGCCGCAACGCCCGACAGCTCGCCGAGCGTAAGCGGCTGCGCGAGATGGTTGTCGATGTAGTCGCGCAGTCGCCGGCGCGTCGCGACCGACAGGCCGCCCTTCGGCGATACGCCGGCGCGCCGCACGCCTTGTCCACGCAACAGTTGGCTCAGCACTTCGTGCGCGGTCTCGTTGGTGCGCAGGAGGCCGTCGGGGCTCTGCCAGTCTTCGTTGACGAGCGATTGGCATAGCGTCGCGAGATGCGGGTCTTCGAAATAGGTGCGGTCGGCGAGCGTCAGTTCGCGCGGCTCGCGGTCGAGTTCCCGCACCGCGCGCCGCGTGAAGTGCTCGGGCAGGAAGTACAGGTGCATGAAGTGCATGTGACCGCGCACCCACCAGCGCGATTCGTGATCTCCAGGCAGCGCGCACAGCCGCGACGGCGCACCGTAGTGGCCCGGCATCTTCTGGCGCTCGGTGCGGTAGCCGCCGTCCAGATAGCACGACAGCGTGTGATGGCCGGGCTGCTCGTAGACGGTCTCGGCTTCTTTCGTGTCGCGCGTCCAGACGGCGATCGCGAGTCCGTCGCCGAGCCACGCGAAGCGGTCCAGGTTCGCGTTGGCGCTGGCGAGCGTGTGACAGACCGACTGCAAACCGAAGGGCGTTTCGGCAGCGGATATCACGGGGGCGGACGGGCTGGCGTTCACGGCGGCGAGCGGACGATTTCCGATGAATGATCGAGCGCCCAGTATACGGCGAGCCTCGCCTGGCGGTGCATCGGCGCGAAAAAGTGCGCAATCCTGGACAAGCGCGGGCGGCGGCGCGGCGGCATAGTCGGGTTCCGTCCCTGTTGCTTGTTACCGGCGCTCGTCGTTGCTGAGCGAGATTGCCGCCTGAGGCCCGACCATGAATCTTCTGCTCTATGTTTCCACCGTGCTGATCTGGGGCACGACGTGGATCGCGATCAAATGGCAACTCGGCGCGGTGCCGCCGCCCGTGTCGATTGCGTGGCGCTTCGGAATCGCGGCGCTCCTGCTGTTCGCGCTGCTGCGCATCATGCGCCGGCCGATCTGGCCGCCGCGTGCAGCGTGGCGCTTCCTCGCCGCGCAGGGCCTCGCGCTTTTCTGCCTCAATTTCCTGTGCTTTTACTACGCCGAGCAGATCGTGCCGAGCGGCCTCGTGGCGGTGGTGTTTTCGACCGCACCGCTGCTGAACTCGATCAATGGGCGGCTGTTCATGGGCCGGCCGCTGCAACCGACGGCGATAGCGGGCGCGTTGCTCGGGCTCGTCGGTATCGTTTGTCTGTTCGTTCAGCAGATGGCCGGGCATCTCGGCGATCACACCGCGTGGCTCGGTCTCGGCGTCGCGTTTCTCGGCACGATGTGCTTTTCGGCCGGCAATCTGCTGTCGAGCCGCATGCAGTCGATGGGTTTGCATCCGTTCGCGACCAATAGCTGGGCCATGCTGATCGGTGCCGCCATCCTGACGATCGGCAGCATGCTCGCCGGCTACTCGTTCGCGCTCGATCTTTCGCCGCGCTATCTCGGCGCGCTCGCCTATCTCGCGGTGTTCGGCTCGGTGATCGGCTTTACCGCGTATCTGATGCTGGTCGGACGCATGGGACCGGAGCGCGCCGCTTACTGCACGGTGCTGTTTCCAATCGTCGCGCTGGCGGCGTCGACGGTCTTCGAGGGCTACCGGTGGTCCGCGCTCGCGGTGGTTGGACTGCTGCTCGTGGTAGCCGGCAATCTGGTCGCGTTCGACCTGACGCGGCGGATTTTCGTGCGGCGTGCGGTGACGGGTTCATGAGGACGGCTGCGACGTGATCGCTCAAGGTGAGTATTTACGGGGGCGGAGAAACCGGCTGAATTGACGGCAGGTGAGTGTTTCCGGGAGCCGGCTTTTATCGGTTCCGATATCGGCGTATTAATGCATCGAATACGCATGCTGGCGAAGCACGCGAGAACGGCGAGTACGTCGTGCTGCTCGAAGACGACGCGCGCGCGAAGATCCTCATGTATCGCTGGACGCCTTGATGCGGATCGCACTCGCGCCGAACACGAATGGACGGCGGCGCATGATCGGTATATAACAACGTGACAGGCTGGTCCACCGATGCATTAACAGGAGCGATGTTTCATCATGACGCAAGATGTTTCTCCCAAGCCGCCCGCTGACGATCGTCCCGAGATGGAGCACCTCGACGCGGCGCTCAGCCACGTCGATCAGCAGGTGTCGTCCGGCAATATTGCATCGGGCGCGGCGAAGGGTATTGTCTACAGTCTGATCGAAACGCTCGGCGCGTTGGTCGGCGATCCCGATCTGCCCGAGCATGCGCGTTCGGGTTACGAAGGACTGCTGGAAGCCGCGCGCGAGTTGCGCTCAAAGCTGGACCGTTGAGTGGGCAGGATAGGCCGCTGAAGCGCGTGTTTGCGGCGGCGCTGCGTGGGCGGCGCTGTCTACGGAAAAAAGCGCACTGTGTGATTCACAGTGCGCTTTTTTCATGGTCTTTGCGATGGCTATGGCGATCGCATTGCTGGCCGCCGGTATCGTCGTGGTACTGCTCACGCGCCCAGCGCCACCACTTCCCCGTTGAATGCCGCCAGCAATTGATGAATCTGCGCGACGACGGCCGCGCCTTCCCCGACCGCCGCGGCCACCCGTTTCGTCGATCCCGCGCGCGCGTCGCCGATCGCGTACACGCCTTCGACCGTGGTCGCGAGATCGCAGGCCGCGGCCGAGCCGTCCGCGCCGATGCCGGTCAGCACGAAGCCCTTCGCGTCGAGTTGCACGCCGCAGGTGCGCAGCCATTCGGTGTTCGGGTCCGCGCCGGTGAAGAGGAACAGATGCCGCGTGTCGAAGTGATCGACGCCATCGGATAGCGGCTTTTTCAGCGCGACCGAGACCAGTCCGTCTTCATCGCCTTCGAGCCGTCCGACTTCCGAATGCGGATGCACGAACACGTTCGGCAGCGAGCGGATCCGGTCGATCAGATAGCGCGACATCGTCGCTTCGAAACCGCTGCGGCGGATCAGCACGTGAACCTTCTCCGCATGCGTCGCCAGATAGACGATGGCCTGGCCGGCCGAATTGCCGCCGCCCACGAGCACGACTTCCTGGCGCTTGCACAGCTTCGCTTCGACCGGCGACGCCCAGTAGTAGACGCCGCGCCCGTCGAAGCGCTCGAGCCCTTCGAGCGCGGGCCGCCGGTACACCGCGCCGCTCGCGATCACGATCGCATGCGCGCTGATGTGGCCGCCGCACTTCAGTTCGAGCCGGTACGGCGACTGCCCGCACTGCAGCGCCTTCACGTGGACCGGAATCGCGACGTGCGCGCCGAACTTCTGCGCCTGCACGAACGCGCGGCCCGCGAGCGCCTGGCCGGAGATGCCGGTCGGAAAGCCGAGGTAGTTTTCGATGCGCGAACTAGCGCCCGCCTGGCCGCCCGGGGCGCGGCTGTCGAGCACGATCACCGAGAGGCCTTCGGAGGCCGCGTATACCGCGGCGGCGAGGCCCGCCGGTCCGGCGCCGACGATCGCGACGTCGTAGACGTGCGAGTCGTCGAGATCGGGCAGGAGGCCGAGGCAGGTCGCAAGTTCCGGCGTACTCGGATGACGCAGCACGGAGCCGTCCGGGCAGATCACGAGCGGCATGTCCTCGCGCCGCGCGGCGAATTGTTCGATGAGGCGCAGCGCGTCTTCGTCGCGTTCGTCGATCACGGAATGCGGATGGCCGTTGCGCGACAGGAAGCCTTGCAGCATCACGAGCCGCGCGTCGCTGCTGTTGCCGATCAGGATCGGGCCGCCCGCGCCCTTTTCGATCAGCGATACGCGCCGCAGGATCAGCGCGCGCATGATGCGCTCGCCGAGTTCGGCCTCGGCGACGATCAGCGCACGCAGCCGGTCAGGCGGAATCAGCAGCGCCTGAACTGCGCCGATCGCCATGCCGTTTACTAGCGCGGGCCGCCCCGACAGTTGCCCGACCTCGGCCAGAAAATGTCCCGCGCCGTGCTCGCCGATCAGGACCTCGCGGCCGATGCCATCGCGCTGATAAACCTTCACGCGTCCTTCGAGCAGCACGAACATGCCGGGGCCGGGATGGCCGGTCTCGAACAGCAATTCGCCGGAGCGCCAGTGGCCGACCTCGCCGAAGCGGCGCAGCCGGCCGATTTCCGCGCAGGTGAGCGCGGGGAACATCTGATGCATGCGCGTCGAGAGCGACGAAAACGGCGCGTCGGCGACGACTCCCTGCTGGCCTTCCACCTCTTGAGTCGAAACGTCCTGAGTCGAAAGCATTGAACCGCTCCTTCGGTGTTCACTTGAACGATTGAACGGGGGTGCGAAACGGTGCGGCGCGGCGCGCGAGCGCGCGCTCAGGCGGACGCCGCCGCGCTATACGGCTTTGGGCGCGATGTCGTCGACCGCGACTTCCGGCGGCGACGCCTCGGGCAGCGCGTCTACCGGCTTGCCCGAGTCGCGCCAGGCTTCCATGCCGCCGCGCAGCGGCAGCACGTCGGAGAAGCCGGCCTCGTTCAATTGCTTCGCCATCCATGCCGCGGAAATCTCGTTCGGGCAGGAACAGTAGATCACGAGTTTCTGATCGTGCGGATAGGTGGCGACGATGCTGTCGAGTTGCCGTTCGTCGGCGAATTGCGCGCCTGGAATCACGAACGGATCGAGCTTGCGTTTTTCCTGCGAACGGATGTCGAACAAGACCGGCGGCTTGCCGGCCGCGAACAGCTTCGCGAGTTCGTTGACCTCGATACGCGCGGATGCGAGCTTCGAGATCAGCTGACGGCGCCGGATCCACCGGTACGCCGCGTACAACAGCAGCAGCGCGACGACGACGACGGCCGCGGTGCGGCCGAGCCGCCCGGCGATCGCGAACAGCATGTCGATCTGCCGCGCGAACAGCGCGCCGATGATGAGGCCGGTACCCGACCAGAGCGCGGCGCCGATGCTGTCATAGGTGAGGAAGGTGCGGTAGCGGGTGCGCATGGCGCCGGCCATCGGAATCGACACGATCGACAGGCCCGGCACGAACTTCGCGACGGCCAGCACGCGTACGCCCCAGCGGCCGAAAAAGCGCTCGGTTTTCTTCACGCAGGTGTCACGGGAAAGCGATAGCCGGCAGATCGTTTTCAGCGTATTGCCGCCGTAGATGCGGCCGGCGAGATACCACGCGCTGTCGCCGATCAGCGTAGCGAAGATCGATAGCACGAGAACGGGCAGCAACTGCGTGCCGACCGAGCCGGGGTGCATCGCCGCCATCGCGCCGAACAGTACGAGCGACGGCATCGCCGGCACCGGCAACCCGAGCGCGGCGGCCAGCACGTTGACGAATACGAGCGCGGGGCCGTATTGCTCGACGAGGTCATGTAGCATCGGTTTACATCCATGCCCTTGCGGGCGCAGCACGGTTAGGAGAGCAAAGGGGGATGCAAGGATTATGGACGCATTTTCGAGACGTGCAAACGGCCTGAAAATCTGCCCGCCACGCGGGCGTTGAAAGCGCTGTCACGCGGTGCCGAAGGCGACGCAGGCAGGTTCGGCCGTGAGCGTAAAAAAGCGCGCAAACGCGTGGAAAAGCGCACGGAAAAGTGCGGATTGGCCGCCTCGCCGGAACAAGGAAAGCGGATCGGCGCTCGCAGGGGCGGTAAGCGCGAACAATGCCGCATACCCGCGTCTATGCTCAGCGAGCGAGACGGGCAAGGCACGCGGCGATCACGCTCCCGCGTCTCGCAGCATGCCAAATGTCACTGACGATGATTGTGCTGCTCACCCGGCAATTCGGCGCCGTGCGCGCGGATCGCGGCAATCAGTTCGGCGGGCGTGATTTCGTAGCGCACTTCGCGATGTATGCCCGGCTTGCGCTCATCGACCTCGATCAGCAGGATGCCTTTGCCGTCATCTGTCGATTCGAGGCGCAGCGAGCGGAGTTCGCGCGCCGTTGCGTCGTCGTATTCGGTGAGCAGGGCCATTGACCCGGAGGACCCGGTGATGCGCATCGAAGTTGTCCTTCTTCCGTTGTTGATCGAATCATTGTACGAACGGGAGCGCGCCGTCTGCCGCGCCGCCGTGCCTGGCTTTCTCTGTAACGCCCGGGTTTTACTTGAGTGTGACGCCGCCAGTATGGTCACTCCCGGAGCGTGGCAATCAGTTTAACGCGACTCCCCGCCATAACGGACGCATTTTTCAGGCCGCCTTGGCGACGCGATGTGTGTTCACGATTGTCATGCGGGCGACGTACGAGTGACGTACGAAAGACGTGCGGGCGGGTCGGGCGGACGTGGATCGCTTTGCGTCAGGAGGCGGCACAAGAGGCGGCACAGCGCGTCGCATTTCACCCACATGCAGAACGGCCGCGCAAAAAATGGCCCATCCGGATAAGTGGACGGGCCATCAAACGCCGTTGTTACTCGGGTCAGCCTGCCCTTGCAACGATTGGGCGCTGACACTCTCATCCTCTTGCTTCAATAGCGGCTTGTCGAGGTGGGAGTAATGCCGATTTATCAGACCAATACAGCGGAGCCGGTAAAAAACACCGGCGCCCGAGGGGCAATGCAAAACGGCGTATGCCGCTGCCTCGCCACGCGTTCCGCTCAAACCAGTCCGGTCGCGTAATACACCGAGATCACGAAGAACACCGCGAGCGTCTTGATGACCGTGACCGCGAAGATGTCGCGATACGACTGGCGGTGCGTCAATCCAGTCACCGCCAGCAACGTAATCACCGCACCGTTGTGCGGCAGCGTATCCATGCCGCCGCTCGCCATGGCAACCACGCGATGCAGCACCTCGAGCGGAATATGCGCGGCTTCCGCGCCCTTGATGAAGACGTCCGACATGGCCGCGAGCGCGATGCTCATGCCGCCCGACGCCGAACCCGTAATGCCCGCGAGCGTGCTGACCGAAACGGCCGCATTGACGAGCGGATTGGGAATGCTCTTCAGCGCGTTGCCGACCACGAGGAAGCCCGGCAGCGCGGCGATCACGCCGCCGAAGCCGTATTCCGACGCGGTATTCAGCGACGCGAGCAGCGCGCCTGCGACCGCCGCCTTCGTGCCGACCGCGAAGCGCTGGCTCACGCGGCCGAACGCCGTTACGACGACCATCACGATGCCGAGCAGCAGCGCGCCCTGCACAGCCCAGATCGCGACCACGGCCTTGACGGTCGTTTCGACCGGCGCATGCAGGCCCGGCAGGATGTCCGGCGTGATCGTGTAGGTCGGACCGTACCAGACCGGAATCCAGCGGGTCAGCAGGAAGTTCGCGACGCCGACCACGACGAGCGGCGCGACCGCGAGCAGCGGGTGCGGCAGCTGCTTCGATTCGACGCGCTCCGGCTCGTTGACGAGCTCGGTGCCATAGCCCTCGCCGGTCGCCATCGCGGCGCGGCGGCGCCATTCCAGATACGACAGGCCGACCACGATGATGAACAGCGAGCCGATCACGCCGAGCGTCGGCGCGGCCCACGAGGTCGTCTTGAAGAACGTGGTCGGGATGATGTTCTGGATCTGCGGCGTGCCGGGCAGCGAATCCATCGTGAACGAGAACGCGCCGAGCGCGATCGCGCCCGGCATCAGGCGCTTCGGAATGTTGCTCTGGCGGTACAGTTCGGCGGCGAACGGATAGACCGCGAACACCACCACGAACAGCGACACGCCACCGTAGGTGAGCAGCGCGCACACCGCGACGATCACCGCATTCGCGCGCGAGCGGCCGATATAGCGGATCGCCGCGGCCACGATCGATTCCGAGAAGCCCGACAGCTCGATGACCTTGCCGAATACGGCGCCGAGCAGGAACACCGGGAAGTAGAGCTTCACGAAGCCGACCATCTTGTCCATGAAGATGCTCGTGAACACCGGCGCGACGGCGGCCGGTTCGGTCAGCAGGACGGCGGCGAGCGCGGCAATCGGCGCGAACAGGATGACGCTGTAGCCGCGGTACGCGGCGAACATCAGGAACGCCAGCGCGGCGAGGACGATGACAAAGGACATTGGGTCTCCAAAACTTGGTTGTTCTGCATATGTGCCGCCTTGGCGAAGCGACGGTGCGGGGCGGGCAGAACGCAGGTTCCATGCCACACCGGTCGCCACGGCGCTGAAAGCGCCGCAAGTGCCGATGGCGCAAGCCTAACGCTCGCGTCGGCGTCGCAAGGCCGCGCGGCCGATTGTACCGAAACGTCTCCAGAACAGGATTCGAATTCATCGAAGATACGCTCGACCTGGGATAAACCTTGATGCAGTAGGCTTGCCGCTCATATCTCCAGTTGTAGATAATGTTGTCTACAAATAGAGACAAACACAATCACGAGCCTACGTGGAGACAGCGACAGCATGATGACCGACTGGGCGGGCTTGCCCGTCACCTACGGCGATGTATTGCGCCGGGCGATGGATTCGCTCTTTCGCACCTTCGAGAATTTCAGCGAAGGCACGTTCATCGTCGATGCGCAGGCGCGCGTCGTCTGGATCAACAAGCGCTACGCGGCGCGCTTCGGCTTTTCGGATCCGCGGCAGGCGATCGGCCGCGATTGCGAAGCGGTGATTCCCAACAGCCTGATGCGCGAGGTCGTGAACACCGGCAAGCCGATCCTGCTCGACATCATGGAGACGGACCGCGAACCGCTCGTCGTTACGCGCCTGCCGCTCAAGGACGACGCCGGCGTGACGATCGGCGCGGTCGGCTTCGCGCTGTTCGACGAACTGAAGGCGCTCACGCCGCTCTTTTCCCATTACTCGCGGCTCCAGCAGGAGCTGATCGCGACGCGCCAGTCGCTCGCGCAGGCGCGCCGCGCCCGCTATACGTTCGGCAGCTTCGTCGGCACGAGCGCGGCCTCGCTCGAAGTAAAGCGCCAGGCGCGGCGCGCCGCGCAACTCGAATCGCCGGTGCTGCTGCTCGGCGAAACCGGCACCGGCAAGGAACTGCTCGCGCATGCGATCCACGGCGGCTCGGCGCGCGCGAATCAGCCGCTCGTGAGCGTCAACGTCGCGGCGATTCCCGAGACGCTGCTCGAAGTCGAGTTCTTCGGCGCCGCGCCCGGCGCGTACACGGGCGCCGATCGCAAAGGGCGGGTCGGCAAGTTCGAGCTGGCGAACGGCGGCACGCTCTTTCTCGACGAAATCGGCGATATGCCGCTGCCTTTGCAGGGCAAGCTGCTGCGCGTGTTGCAGGACAAGGAGTTCGAGCCGCTCGGCTCGAACCGGATCGTGCGCGCGGACGTGCGGATCATCGCCGCGACGTCGGCCGATCTGCCCGCCCTCGTCGCAGCCGGGCGCTTTCGCGCAGACCTGTTCTACCGGCTCAACGTGCTGACGATCCACGCGCCCGCGCTGCGCGAGCGGCCTTCCGACATCGAGGCGCTCGCGTACGCCATGCTCGAAGACCTCGCGGCGCAGGCGCGCGGCGGCGGTCACCTCGAATTGCAGGACGACGCGTTGCGGCTGCTCTGCGCGTACGCGTGGCCAGGCAACGTGCGCGAGTTGCGCAATACGCTCGAGCGCGCCGTGATGCTGTCCGACAGCGAGCGGATCGATGCGCGAACGCTCGCGCCGTTCATCGGATCGGGGCAGGGTGGCGGCAGTGGCTTGCATGGCGCGCCGGGGCGGGTCCAAACGCCGACGCCCGTGCACGGGCGGACGCCGTCGCCGGCCACCGCGGACGCGGCCGCCGAACCCGCGTCATGGAGCGACGCGATGGCCGCCTTCGAAAAGCGCTTCCTGAGCGACGCCTTGCGCGCGAACGGCGGCCGCGTGCTCGACACGGCGAAACAGATCGGCATGGGACGTGCGACGCTATACAAGAAAATCGCCGCGCACGGAATCGAGGTCTGAGGCATCGCGCTTGCCCGGCTGCGCGTCGCCGACTGCACCGAACCCGCATGGCGCGGCAACTGACGCAGCGCAAGTGCCGCGTGGCACAATTGTGTGATCGAACAACAAGACGTGACCGGGGTTTCCAATGAAACGCAGTCTTTCCTTCTTCGCACGCCGCTTGAGCGCCATGCTGGCCGCCGGCGCAATCGTCGTGCTTGGCGGCTGCAGCAGCAGCGCGCCGTTGTTCCTCTCGGATGGCCGCGCGACCACGCTCGTGCAATGCCGGGTCGGCTCCGATTCCTGCTCGCAACAGGCCAGCGCTGCGTGCAACGGCGCGTACGACGTCGTGCGCCAGTCCAGCGAGGGCGGCACGCTCAATCTGATCTACGCCTGCCGCGCGAAGTAAGTACGCGCTCACACCGCGCCGGTGCAATGCCGGTGCGGCCACGCGAGCTGATCGATAAACGTATGGTCGTCATAAATCCGTCCGCCCAATTTACGTCAGATAATCGGTTAGCATACGTATCGCTTTTATACGCGGCCCTTTGCTGGGGCGACTCGCGTATCGCCAATTATTCTCCCAGCCGGACCTCGCAATAATCGCTATCCGGTTTGCCGTCGAACGGAGTCGGTGCGGAAGCTAACGGAACGCGAAGTTCAGTAGCAGTATTCTTTTTCGAACCGTTAGCGATTTAACCTTGGCAGGCAGATTTTGCCGGGTTTTTCTGACGCAGGAGACGCTCAGGAAGTATTTTCCGCTCCCGGTAGCGCTGCGCCCGCGCCCGCTGGCCATTGCGCCCTCCATGCTTCGATTTTTGCTTCAACACTAATTTAATAGAATCCGGGGAAAAGCAATGAATCATCAACAACTCGAAAAAGATATTGAGCATCTGGAGCAGATTATTTCGCATATATCGGCGGAGGATCGTATTCCGCTCTCTTATTGGCGCAACCGGATCGATCTGGTTTCCGGCGCGGTTCTCGTGCCGGCGCAGGCGACTCGCGTCAGACGTTTGAATGCGGCGCTGTGCGCGCTCGAAAAGCGGCAAAAAGCCTGAATGCCGGAAAGTGAATGTCAGCAATAAAGAAAGTCCGTCGTATACTCTTCGATCGGATAAGTTTTATGGCTGGACTTTCCCTTGACTGACACAGGACGAACATGCAAATAGCAGGGCTTTGCGCGAGCCGGCTGGCGGCTTTGACCACCGCGATGCAAGGTTACGTGGAGCGCGGCGAAGTGGCAGGGGTGGTGTCGCTCGTGTGGCGGCGCGGCGAAATCGGCTATTTCGAACCGCTTGGCCTGCGCGATGAAGCCGCGCAATTGCCGATGGAGCGCGACACGCTGTTTCGCATCGCCTCGATGACCAAGCCGGTCACGAGCGCCGCGATCATGCTGCTGATCGAGGAAGACCGGCTCGCGCTCGATTCGCCCATTTCCCTGTGGCTGCCCGAACTCGCGGCGCCGCGCGTGCTGCGCGATCCCACCGGCCCGCTCGACGACACCGACTCGGTCCGTGCGCCGCTCACGGTGCTCGACCTCCTCACGCATCGCGCGGGTTTCGCCTATCACTTCACGGCGACGGGTCCGCTGTCCGAAGCCTATGCGGCCGCCTTCAACGGCTTCGAGGCGAACGGCGGCAACAGCGCGTGGCTTGCACGCATCGCCGCGTTGCCGCTGATGTTCCAGCCGGGTTCGCGCTGGCACTACGGCGTCGCGACCGACGTACTCGGCGTGCTGATTGAGCGCGTGAGCGGCATGCCGCTCGGCGAGTTTTTCCGCACGCGCATTTTCGAGCCGCTCGGCATGCGCGACACCGCGTTCTGGGTACCCGACGCACAGCTTGCGCGCCTCGCCACCGCGTATAACGTCGATCCGGACACGCGGCGGCGCGTGATCGAGGATCATCCGGCGGCGAGCCGTTGGGCGAATCCGCGGCGCTTCCAGAGCGGCGGCGGCGGGCTCGTCTCGACCGCCGAAGACTACCTGCAATTCGCGCGGTTGCTGCTCGGGCGCGGGCGCGTCGGCGAAACGCGTCTGCTGTCGCATCGCTCGGTCGATCTGATGCGCAGCAACTTCCTGACGCGCGAGCAGCGCCGCCTGCCGGCCTTCGGGCACGTGATCTGGGCGGGGCAGGGTTTCGGCCTCGGCCTGTCGATCGTCGACGATCCGGCGCAGCAACTGCCGCTCGGCTATCGCTCGCCCGGTTCGTTCGGCTGGCCGGGCGCGTACGGCACGAGCTGGTTCGCCGATCCGGTCGAAAACCTGATTGGCGTGATGCTGATTCAGCGCCGCTCGATCGCCCCCTTCCCGATGGCAACCGACTTCGAACGCCGCATCTACGACGCGATCGACGACTGAGCGCGCTTGCGGCGCTTACCGGCTCCCATCGCTCCAACTGCCCTCACCGCCCTCACGGCGCGGCCAGCACGGCCTGCGCAGCGTCTGCCTCATGCATAGGGCCGCGTGATTCACTATGCTGTGCCTTATTCGTCTGATAATGTCCGCACAGCAGTTCGTCCAACCGATGGGGGAACACCGCATGGCCTCTTACAAGCAGTTGACCGCGCAACTCGAAAAGCTCCACAAGGAAGTCGCAGCGGCCCGCGAACGCGAAGTCGCGCAAGTGATTGCCGAGATCAGGCAGAAGATCGCCGAATACGATCTGACCGCCGAGGAACTCGGCTTCACGAGCGCGGCGAAGCCGAGGCGCAAGGCGGCTTCGGCTTCGGTCGCCAGGTACCGCAATCCGAAAACCGGCGAAACGTGGAGCGGCCGCGGCCGCGCGCCCGCGTGGCTGGCAGGCAAGAATCGCGAGCGGTTTCTGATCGACGCTTGATGCAGGTGCAAGCCTGCTTGCCGGGGCTGTCGAGGCCTACCGAGGGCCGTCAGCGCGTTGCGATCGTCGCGTGATGCTCGCCGCGATCCGCGATCATGCCGCGCATCTTTCCTGAAGCGATACGCCGTACGCTTTCTTCCGCGCCGTTGCGCGGGTCCTGAAAACGCTCACCTTTGAATCGAGCCTGAACGCGATCCGCGAGCTTGGCCGGCGCGTTTGCTCTTCATGCGCTTGCTTCGGTGAGCCAGGCTCTGTCACGCGACGCACCGCCGGGCGCATGTGCCGCCACCGCGTTGCGCTGATGCGCATGCCTCGCCGGAAAGCCGCGCGAGCCTTTGCTGGCGGGCATTCCCTGGCATTTCCAGGCATTCCACGCGCGGCGTGCCGGTGGTCTTTCAGAGCATGGCTGCGGCTTCTACACGGTTTGTCTTCCTGTTCGATCTGCCGCTGCGGGTGCGCGGATGATCTTCGCGATCCTCACCTTTCGCGGCGATTCGACACGCGTCGCGACGAGTCCCGAAAGCACTCACCTTTGCGCGCGTGCATGCGCGCACGCCGGGCGTCGCGCCTGAGCAAAGCCGGTGCTCGGGGCAAACCCGGAGTTGAGTTCGCCTCATACCCCAGCTCAGAACTCATCGATACATGGTCGCCAAGGCCACGCGCCACAATCGGTCATCCACTCAAACCGACGGAAAGACCATGAGCGCATCGACGGACAAAACACTCTTTATCGGCGAAGGATTCGAAGGCCCGGGCGTCAATCTCGCGCATATCAACGTGCTGGTCGGCCCGCGCAACGGTCCGGCAGGGCAGGCGTTCGCCACGGCGCTCGCGACGCCGTCGGCGGGTCACGCGCCGTTCGTCGTGATCGCGCGTCCCGGCGTGCCGACCAAGCCGCTCACGCTCTATGTGAACAAGGCGCAGATCGCGAACGACTTCCACGGCAACGCGACGTGGGGCGCGTCGCAGGCCGGCATCGCGAAGGCGGTGGCCGAATCGCTGGAAAACGGCACGTTGCCGCCCGAAGCGGAAAACGACTGGGTCGTCGTGTCGGCGAACTGGGTCAACCCGGCCACCGACAATCTCGACGCCGTGTTCGAGAACAACTACCGCGCATGCAAGAACGCGATTCTCGCGGCGATGAAGGGCTTGCCGCATCGCGATGAAGTCTTCGCCGCCGCGCGCGACGTGTCGAACCCGTTCTACACGCCGAAACAGCGTTGAGCGCGCGACGCGGATAAGGTGCGTCGCCGGGCGCCCCGCATTGCGCATTCGCTATCAGGATACCTAAACATACTTCGGGCGGTGTCGAAGAGATCGACATGCCCGGCCGCAACCATCTTGCATGGGATCGGAGTAGGTGCCAAAGCGCCAACCACGAATCAACCGCTAAAGCACTCACTCCGATCGACAAAGGAGACAAGCAGCATGGAATACATTCGCCTCGGCCAGTCCGGCCTGAAGGTTTCGCGTCTGTGCCTCGGCACGATGAACATGGGCACACCGCAATGGAAGCCGTGGATCTTCGACGAAGCGCAAAGCGAGCCGATCGTGCGTCACGCGCTCGACGCGGGCGTCAACTTCATCGACCTCGCCGATTTTTATTCGACCGGTGTCGGCGAGGAAGTGGTGGGCCGCATTCTGAAGCGCGTCGCGCGCCGCGAGGAAATCGTCGTGACGACCAAGGTCGGCTATGACATGGGCGCGTATCAGAACGCGGGCGGCCATTCGCGCAAGCACGTGATGGACGGCATCGACGGCTCGCTCAAGCGCCTCGGCATGGACTACGTCGACATCTACATGCTGCATTTCTTCGACGTGAACACGCCGGTCGAAGAAACAATGGGCGCGTTGAACGACATCGTGTGCGCGGGCAAGGCGCGCTATATCGGCGTGTCGACGATGTACACGTGGCAGCTCGCGAAGATCATGCAGGCCTGCGAGCGCAACGGCTGGCACAAGCCGGTCAACATGCAGTTGCAGTTGAATCTCGCGTATCGCGAGGAAGAGCGCGAAATGATTCCGTACTGCCGGGATCAAGGCATCGGCGTGTCGGTGTTCAGTCCGCTCGCGCGCGGGCTACTGACCTGCGAGCCGAACTCGACGCGCAATCAGACCGATTTCTTCACCGCGCAGATGTACGGCGATCGCGCCTCGCGCGAAATCGCGGCGTCCGTCGCGCGCGTGGCGGCACGGCGCGGCGTGGCGGCCGCGCAGATCGCGCAGGCGTGGGTGCTCAATCACGGCGGCGTCGCGAGCATGCTGGTCGGCGCCGATACGCCCGCGCAATTCGACAGCGCGCTCGCCGCGCTCGGCACGACGCTCACCGACGACGAACTGTTCGAGCTCGAGCGCAACTACACGCCGTGCGATCTCATCAACGACTACACCGCGAGCCGGCGCATCGCTCGCGAGCCGCGGCTCGCGCAAGGCGTGTTCGCCGACAATCTGGAGAAGGCCGCATGAACGAATTTCTTCGCACAGGGCATTACATCAACGGCGAGTGGTACGACGGCGCCGGCAAGAGCACCTATGCGGTGCTGAATCCCGCGACGGGCGAAGTGATAGCCGAGGTCGCGAAAGGCGGCGCGGCGCAAACCGCGCAGGCGATCGCCGCCGCATCCCGCGCGTTTCCCGCATGGCGGGCGTTGACCGCGAAAGAGCGCGGCGCGCGCGTGAAGCGCTGGGGCGAGCTGATGCTCGAGAATCGCGACGCGCTCGCCGAACTGCTGACGCTCGAGCAAGGCAAGCCGCTTGCCGAAGCGCGCGGCGAAGTCGGCTATGCGGCGAGCTTCTTCGAGTGGTTCGCGGAGGAGGCGAAGCGCGCCTATGGCGACGTGATCCCGAGTCCCAATCCGAACGCGAAGATCGTCGTGACGCGCGAACCGGTCGGCGTGGTCGCGGCCATCACGCCATGGAATTTTCCGCTCGCGATGATTACGCGCAAGGCCGGCCCCGCGCTCGCGGCCGGCTGCACGATGGTGCTCAAGCCGTCCGAGGAAACACCGTTGTCCGCGTTCGCGCTTGCGGTGCTCGCTGAGCGCGCGGGCATTCCGGCGGGCGTGTTCAACATCGTGTCCGGCGATGCGGTCGCGATCGGCGGCGCGCTCACCGAATCGGACGTGGTGCGCAAGCTCTCGTTCACGGGCTCGACGCGCGTCGGCAAACTGCTCGCCCGGCAATCGGCGGATACGCTGAAGAAGCTCTCGCTCGAACTCGGCGGCAACGCGCCGTTCATCGTGTTCGACGACGCCGATGTCGACGCGGCCGTGCAGGGCGCGATGGCATCGAAGTTCCGCAACACCGGGCAGACCTGTGTGTGCGTGAACCGCTTCTACGTGCAGGACGGCATCTACGAGGCGTTCACTGCAGCGCTCACGCAGGCGGTGCGCGGGATGCGCGTCGGCAACGCGCTGCGGGGCGAGGTCGAGCAGGGACCGCTCATCAATCAGGCGGCGTTGAAGAAGGTCGAGGCGCACGTCGCCGATGCGTTGCAGAAGGGCGCGCGCGTGTTGACCGGGGGCAAGCCGCATGCGCTCGGCGGCACGTTCTACGAGCCGACCGTGCTCGCGGACGCGTCGAGTTCGATGCTGATCGCCAGCGAAGAAACCTTCGGTCCGGTCGCCGCGTGCTTCCGCTTCAAGACCGAGCAGGAAGCGATCGCCGCAGCCAACGACACGCCGTTCGGTCTCTCCGCGTATTTCTACACGCGCGATCTCGCGCGGGCCTGGCGCGTCGGCGAGGCGCTCGAAAGCGGCATGGTCGCCATCAACGAAGGGATTCTGTCGACCGAAGTCGCGCCGTTCGGCGGCGTCAAGCAATCGGGGCTCGGCCGCGAAGGCTCGAAGTACGGGCTCGACGAATACATGGAGCTCAAATACATGATGATGGGCGGCCTCGGGCGCTGACGGAAGCGCAAGCAAGCGCGGAACCCGAAGCAAACGTGAAAGCGAACGGGGACGCAGCACAGGGCGCAGCCGCCAGCACGGGCTGCGTCAGGGATCGATACCAACAGCAAGCATCTTGCATGTGACCGGAGTAAGTGCTGAAGCACTCGCTCCGGTCGACAAAGGAGACAGCGTGAGCAATCAGGACATTCAGGTGGCCGCTCTGGGCCTGCCCCACCATTTGCCGGCGACGGCCGCCGCGCGCGGCGCCATTTCTCTCGACGACGTTCCGCTGAACGCGTTCCACGTGAAGATCGCCGGCCTCACGTTCGGCGCGCACTTCACCGAAGGTTTCGCGCTCGGCACGATCGGCTATGCGCTCGCGTCGATGAATCGCCAGATGCCGCTCGACGCCTTCTGGATGGGCATGGTCGGCAGTTCCGCGCTGATGGGCATTTTCATCGGCAGCCTCGTGTTCGGCTGGCTGTCGGACCGCCTCGGACGCCAGAAGATTTTTCTGCTGAGCTTTCTGATTATCACGGCGGCTGCGTTTGCGCAGTTCTATGTGCGCTCGCCGCTGGAGCTATGTCTGCTGCGGGTATTGATCGGCTTCGGCATGGGCGGAGATTTTGCCGTCGGTCACGCGATTCTCGCCGAGTTCTCGCCACGCAAGCATCGCGGCACGCTGCTCGGTTCGTTCAGCGTGGTGTGGACCGTCGGCTACGTGATCGCGAACGTGCTCGGTATGCATTACGCCGATGCGTCGCCCGATGCGTGGCGCTGGCTGCTCGCGTCGGCGGGCGTGCCCGCGCTGTGTGTCCTCGTGCTGCGCATGGGCACACCGGAGTCGCCGCGCTGGCTGCACGGCAAAGGCCGGATTGCGGAGGCTCGCGCGATCGTGACGAAGTACTTCGGCCCGAACGTCACGCTCGACGTCGCCGACGACGACCACGCGCCCGCGCCCGGCGGCTTCATGCGCCTGTTCAAACCGGACCTGATTCGCCGGACCATTTTCAACTGCGCGTTCTTCGTGTGTCTGGTCATTCCGTACTTCGCGATCTACACGTTCCTGCCGACGATCCTGAAGGCCATTCACCTGAACCACGACTCGGGCGCGGACTTCCTGCTGAACGGCTTTCTCGTGCTCGGCGCGCTGATCGGCATCTGGCTCACGATCAAGCTGCCGCGCCGCGTGTTCCTGATCGGCTCGTTCGCGGTGACGTGCGTGTCGCTGCTCGCGCTGAGTCTGTTGCCGGGGTCGGCGAGCGCCGGCATGATCGTCGCGTTTGCGGTGTTCACGCTGACGATGTCCGCGTTCTCGAATCTCGTCGGCGTGTTTCCGCCGGAGTGCTTTCCCACCGAGGTGCGCGCGTGCGGCGTCGGCCTCGCGATTGCATGCAGCCGGCTCGGCTCGGCGGTGGGCACGTTCCTGCTGCCGCTCGGCATCGTCCACCTCGGTTTCCAGGTCACGATGATGGTGCTGGCGGCCGTGCTGCTGATCGGGATGATCGTGTCGATTGCGTGGGCGCCGGAAACGCGGCATCTGACGTTGAACCAGGCAAGCGGGGCGTAACAGGCCGGACTTTCCTCTCTTCTTAGGCCCGGATCGCCGGGAATGCGCGCCCGAACCATGTTGTGGTTCGGGCGCGGTTCGTTTTCGGCGTGGCTTGGCCGCGTGCAGCCCGCTTTCCCCCGGCTGCCGCGCGAGGCGTGTATCATTCGCACCTTGCGCCGTTCTGCGCTGGCGATTCCCGTATTGTCGAACGTTGGGCCGAGGCCCGGTTTGCGGCCTTTGCCGCAGCCAGGTTGGCGGCCACGTTCGTAGCCTGTTTCACGACGCGGCGAGATCTCCAGTCGTTTCCGGGCTTTCGCCCGACTCGCGCAGCTCGCCGCCGCCGCGCCATGCGCGGCATACCGGCCGCCCGAGGGCGCCGGGAACCGCCTGAACCCCTTTCCGTGACCGCCAGACCCGATGTCAGTCTCCGAACTCAAACGCCGCCGCACGTTCGCGGTCATTTCCCACCCGGACGCGGGTAAAACCACGCTCACCGAAAAGCTGCTGCTGTTTTCGGGCGCGATCCAGATCGCCGGCACCGTGAAGGGCCGCAAGAGCAACCGCTACGCGACGTCCGACTGGATGGAAATCGAAAAGCAGCGCGGCATTTCGGTCGCCAGCTCGGTGATGCAGTTCGAGTACGGCGAGTGCGTCATCAACCTGCTCGACACGCCGGGTCACGAGGACTTCTCCGAGGACACCTATCGCGTGCTGACCGCGGTCGATGCCGCCGTGATGGTGATCGACGGCGCGAACGGTGTCGAAGCGCAGACGCTGAAGCTGCTCGAAGTCTGCCGCAGCCGCAAGACGCCGATCGTCACGTTCATCAACAAGCTCGACCGCGAGGTGCGTGAGCCGCTCGAACTGCTCGATGAAATCGAGCAGCACCTCGGCGTGTCCGCCGTGCCGTTTACCTGGCCGATCGGCATGGGCAAGGATTTTCAGGGCGTCTACGACGTTCAGCGCGATCAGGTGCGCGTGTTCCGCGCGGGCCAGGATACGGCCGGCGGCGCGGTGGAAACGCTGCAGGCGCTGGGCGGCGAGGAAGGCGAGCACCGTTTCGGCCACGCCTGGGTGCGCGCGAAGGAAGAGATCGATCTGATCAGCGGCGCGACGCCCGAGTTCGACCGCGAGCAGTTCCTTGCCGGCCAGCAGTCGCCGGTGTTGTTCGGCTCGGCGATCAACAACTTCGGCGTGAAGGAAATTCTCGACGCGCTCGTCGACCTCGCTCCGCCGCCGTCGATGCGCATGACGGTGCAGCGTCCGGTGCTGCCGGAAGAGCCGAAGTTCACCGGCGTCGTGTTCAAGGTGCAGGCGAACATGGACCTCGCGCACCGCGACCGCGTCGCGTTCATTCGCGTGTGCTCGGGACGTTTCGAGCGCGGCATGGCCGTGAAGGTCACGCGCTCGAACAAGTCGTTTCGCGCGAACAACGTCGTGACGTTCCTGTCGCAGCGCCGCGAGACCGTGAGCGAGGCGTATCCGGGCGACATCATCGGGATTCCGAATCA
Organism: Paraburkholderia susongensis; assembly: GCF_900177725.1. Classification (GTDB taxonomy): domain Bacteria; phylum Pseudomonadota; class Gammaproteobacteria; order Burkholderiales; family Burkholderiaceae; genus Paraburkholderia; species Paraburkholderia susongensis. The sequence continues at coordinate 158,205 of NZ_FXAT01000011.1, forward strand.
TGGCACGCTCAGTCTCGGCGATACGCTGACCGAAGGCGAGCAGCTGCAATTCGTCGGCTTGCCGTTCTTCGCGCCGGAAATTTTCCAGACGGTCGAAGTGGTCGATCCGATGCGCGCGAAGCAGCTCGGCGAAGCGCTCAAGCAGCTCGGCGAGGAAGGCGCGATTCAGGTGTTCCGTCCGGAGGCGGGCGGACTGATGATTCTCGGCGCGGTCGGGCAACTGCAGTTCGAAGTGGTGTCGCACCGTCTGTCGACCGAATACAAGGTCGACGTGCGCATGGCGCCCGCGCGTTACCGCCTGTCGCGCTGGGTGACCTGCGACGACTCGGCCGAATTGCGCCGCTTCACGGATTCATACTCGGCGCGGATCGCGCTCGATGCATCCGACGCGCCGACCTATCTGGCCTCGCACGTGTCGGAGATCGAAGTTGCGCAGAAGGCGTGGCCGAAGATCGTGTTCAATGAATTGCGCGAGCATTCGGGAGCGCCGTTCAGGAAGGCGATGTAAGAGTGGGTGATGGCGGGCAACCGCCAACCGCCCGCAGCTTCGGCTTCACAACAGAAAGCCGCGTCATTCGACGCGGCTTTTTTCCTGGCGGCACAGCACCCGCACGGTCACCGCATCTTCAACACCTCATCGCGCAGCCACCCCCCAAACGCCTGCACATATTCGAGCGCCGCATGCCCTTGCGCGACATCGAGCCAATAGCCGAAAGGACCTGCCACCTCGATATCGGAAAACTGCGCGAGCGTGCCGCTCGTGAGTTCCTCGACGATCATGTTCCTGTCGACGATCGCTAAACCCGCACCCTTGCTCGCCGCGCGAATCGCCTGTTCGAGCGTCGAGAATTCGATGCCGTTTTCCGAGTAGCGCGCGGGCAGCCCGGCCTTGGCGAGCCAGTTGGGCCACAGTTCGAGGCGCGCGTCGTTGTGCAGCACGTGTAGCGCGGGCATCGAGTCGAGCAGCGCGTCGAGCGGCCGGCCGAGCAGTTGCGGCGCGCCGACGAGGACGTGCCGCTCCATCATCAGCAATTCGGAATGCGTGTCCGGCAGCGCGTGGCGCGCGAAGCGGATCTGGCAGTGGCAATCGGCGCTCGGCTCGGTGCGGATCGACAGTTCGACGTCGGGCAATTCCACCGCGAGCGAGCCGAGCCGCGGCGAGAACCACTGCGTCGCGAAAGTAGGCGGCACGGCGACCACGAGGCGGCGGCGCCCCTTGACTACGGTTATCTGACGAAAGCCGCGCTCGATCGTGTCGAAAGCTTCCGTGAGACAGGGCAGCAACTCGAGGCCCGCTTGCGTGAGGCGTATGCCCTTGTGATCGCGCTCGAACAGCTTTGTGCCGAGCGATTCCTCGAGCAGCTTGATCTGCCGGCTCACCGCCCCTTGCGTGACGCACAGCGCTGCGGCTGCCCGATTGAAACTCATATGCCGGGCCGTTTCTTCGAAGAAGCGCAACGCGATCAGCGATGGCAAGCGCCGCATAAATCACCTTCTGTTTCTTGTAGTCGCCCGGGCCTCACATACGCCTGTCGCGCGGGGTCCGGGTTGCTGCTTGCCGGCTGCGCGTCGAGTCGTCTCCTGCGCGCAATTTCACCCGCCATCCGCCGGCGATTCATGCGAGGCAAACCGCTTTGCCTTCCTTCGGATGGCCGAATGATTGTCGCATTGCCACTCGGTTTTGTGCTTGATCAGGTTGCAAAATATCTTGACCGTGCGCTCGCCGGTTGCAGGGGAGGGGCACGTTAGCCGCACGCTGATCCCGTGCGTTTCGCGCATGTCATGGTCGCGGCGAGACGCCCCGCGCCCGCGCGACTTCGCCTATGCTGACGGAAGCGCGCGCGCTCGCGCCGCACCGGCCTGTCTCTCTTACTTCGTGGAGCGCCCGTGACCGTTCGCAATCTCGACGCCCTGTTTCGACCCAAATCCGTCGCCGTGATCGGCGCGTCCGAACGGCCGGGCAGCACCGGCGCGATGGTGTGGGCGCGCGTGCTCGAAGGCGGCTTCGCGGGCCCGCTGTGGCCGGTCAATCCGAAGTACGAAACGCTCGCTGGCCATGCGGTGATCCGCGACGCCGGCGATCTGCCGCAGGCGCCCACCGTCGCGGTGATCTGCACGCCGCCCGCGACGTGGCCCGCGCTGATCCACCGGCTCGGCGGCATGGGCACGCGCGCGGCGATCATCGTCGGCGAGGTGCGTGGCGACGAAGACCGGCTCGCGCTGCGGCACGCGCTGTCGGCCGCGCGTCCGTATCTGCTGCGCATCGTCGGGCCGAGCAGTCTCGGTGTGGTGTCGCCGGCGCTCGGCGCGCATCTGGGGGCGCCGTCGTGCACGGTCAAGGCAGGCGGCGTCGCGTGGGTGTCGCAGTCGAATGCGCTGACCAACGCGGTGCTGGGCTGGGCGCACGCGCGCGGGCTCGGTTTTTCGCATGCGGTGGCGCTCGGCGAGGAGGCCGACGTCGACGCGGGCGACGTGCTCGACTATCTCGCGAGCGACCCCGGCACGCGCGCGATCCTGCTCGAACTCGATACGGTGCGCGCCGCGCGCAAGTTCATGTCGGCCGCGCGCGCGGCGGCGCGCAACAAGCCGGTGCTCGCGCTGCGCTCGGGCCGCGACGATCCCGCCGACGGGCTCTACACGGCGGCGTTCCGGCGCGCGGGCCTCGTGCGCGTCGACGCGCTCGACGATCTGCTCGACGAAATCGAAACGCTCGGTGTGGGACGCGTGGCGGCGGGCGCGACGGCGACGCTGATTACGAGCGACCGCGGCCTCGCGACGCTCGCGTGCGACGCGTTCGCCGCCGCCGGCGGGACGCTCGCGCCGTGGCCCGCCGAGGCATCGGACGCGTTGCGCGAGGCGCTGCCGCATGTGGTCGGCGGCAATCCGCTGCAGCTCGGCGACGACGCGCGTCCCGAGCATTTCGGCACCGTGCTGAAGCTGCTCGCCGAGCATCGCAGCACGGGCACGGCGTTCGTGGTCCACGCATCGACGCACGGCGCGCCGGTCGACGAGGTGGCGCAGGCGTTGATCGCGCATCAGCGCTTCGCGTATCGCGGGCTGCTCGCGTGCTTCTTCGGCGGGCTCGACGCGACGATGCGCGACGCGCTGCACGCGCAGGGCATCCCGGTTCACACGACGCCGCAGCGGCTCGCGCGCGCGTTTGCGCGTCTCGTCGATTACCGGCTGGGCCGCGAGCTGCTGATGCAAACGCCGGAGGGCCTGGCCGCGCAGATTCCCGAGGCGATCGACGCGGCTCAGGCGCAGGCTCGCGCGGCGCTCGACGCGGGGACGAGCCGGCTCACGGGGGAAGCGGCGGCGCGGTTTCTGGCGCGCTTCGGGTTGCAGGTGGAGGGGGCGAATGGAGAGGACGCGGCGAGCGGCACGACCCTCGCTCCAAACTCCATCGTCGACATCACCGTCGAACTCCACGACGACGATAACTTCGGCCCCGTGTTCCGCTTCACCGCGCCACCGGTCGATGGCGTGTCCGACGCGTTGAGCGTCTATGGTCTGCCGCCGCTCAATCCGATACTCGCGCGCGACATCGTCAAGCGTTCGCATTACGCGCGGCTCGTCGCACCCGAGCCCACGCTCGCGGCGCTGACGGCGCTGTCGCAGGCGGTCTGCAATGTGCGCGAGATCGTCGGGATTGCGTTGACGCTCAGGGTCTACCGGGACTGCGTGATGGTGGTCGAGCCGGTGCTGAGTCTTGGCGCGCAACGCAGCCGCCTCGCGATCGTGCCGTATCCGCGGCGCTTCGAGGAAACGCTCGACTGGCACGGCATGCGCGTGACGGTGCGGCCGATCCGTCCCGAAGACGAAGTCGCGCATCGCGACTTCGTGCAGGCGATGACGCCCGAGGATTTGCGGCTGCGTTTTTTCGGCGCGGTCGGGACGTTCGACCACTCGCAACTCGCGCGCATGACGCAGATCGACTACGACCGCGAAATGGCGCTGATCGCGACGATCGACAACGAGGAAGGTGTGGCGCAGACGCTCGGCGTGGTGCGCGCGGTGGCCGATCCCGACAACGAGACGGCCGAATTCGCGGTGGCCGTGCGCTCGGACCAGAAAGGCCGGCGTCTCGGCCAGCTGCTGATGCAGCGGATCATCGCGTACGCGCGGGCGCGCGGGATTCACTGGCTCGTCGGCGAGGCGCTGCGCGAGAACGGCGTGATGATCGCACTCGCGAAGGCCAGCGGCTTCACGATCACGCGGACCGAAGATCCCGCCGTGGTCGGCTTTCGCATGGCGCTGGACGAGGTGGCCGGGGCGGATGCGACGAGCGGGCCGAAGTCGGATCCAAAGTCGGACCCGAAGTCAGGACAGAATCAGCCCGCGCGTTGAGCGAGCGGCCGAGGGGGAGGCGTCGACGCCTGGCGTTACCTCACCCATTCCACTCACGCCGCCAGCTTCCCCGCCGCCTCATCGACCTGCGCGCGCGTCACGGCTAGTTCCTCGAGCCATGCCTGCGCGTACACCGCGCCGGTTTCGCGCTCGAGACGCGCGATCGTCGCCGCGCAACGGTTCGCGTCCTTCAGCGTCGAGATGAACGACTTCACCGATTCGCCGCCCTTGAACGCGTCGAACAGCGGCACGCGGATTTCGTCGGGCAGCGGACGCGTCGTCCATTGATACGGCTTACCGTTGAACGTCAGCGAAGGCGGCAGCACGCGCTCCTTGCGCGCGGCCGGAATCAGGCCGTAGGTGCGCGCCGCTTCGCCGATCTGCTCGGGCGAAAACAGCTCGTCGGGCGTGATGTCGAATTGCTGGATGAAGGTCTCGATGCTTTGCATCGCGGCAGCGCGATCGTCGCGGCGCTTTTGCGCGTGAGCGACGATGTCGCGCAGCTCGTCGGCTTCTTCAGGGGTGATCGTGAAGCTCGACTGCTTCTGCTGGAGTTCGGAAAAACGCTGGAATTCGGAATCGGTCAGAAGTTTGGCCATTGCTCAATCGATGCGCGCACGAGCCCGCTCATGCGGCGTAATTTTGGAAGGGCCGCCATTCTAAACCATGTGCGGGAGCGGCCGATATGCAGTGGACAGTCCTTTCCGCGAGCATTCCCACTCTCGGTCGAAACCCCCTACGCCGCCTGCTCCCGAAACATCGACAATGCCTGCACCGTCTCGCGCAGCAACACGGTAGCCGCTTCGAGCGTCGGCGCGACGTATTCGTCGATACGCCGCAGATACGGGCACGTGAGCACCGCAATCGCCTGGCCGGCCGGCCCGAGAATCGGGAACGTCAGATCGGTCACGCCGAACGTCTGCTGACTGTCCTTCTGTGAGAAACCCGCCGCGCGAATCCGCTCGCACGCGTCTTCGAGCGCTTCGCGATCGATCGTGACTTCGCCCTTCACACGGGTGTGCTCGGCAAGCATCTGGCGGCGCTGCTCGACGCTCTGAAACGAGAGCATCACGCGGCCCGATCCGGTGTCGATCAAACCGACCCGCGAGCCGAGCCGCACCGACATCCCCCACGTGCCCGGCCCGTCGACCTGGGCGATCACGAGCAGGTTGCCACGGTCGTACACGACGAGGTGGCACGACTGCTCGGCCGTATCGGCGAAGCGCTGCATCAGCGGCAGCGCCTCGGCGATCAGCCGGTTCATCGGCGGATGACGATGGGCGAGCGCATACAGCTTCAGGCTCAGCGAATAGCGGTCGCCGGCCGCCGAGCGCACCACGTACTGGCGCGCAACGAGGCGCTCGAGCATCCGGTACATCTCGCTCGCGTTGCGGCCCAGCAGTTTCGTGATCTCGGCGCGCGTGAGCCCTTCTTTCTGCTCCGAAAGCAGTTCGAGGATGTCGAGGCCTTTGTCGAGCGCGGGGGCCCGGTAACGGTCGTCGTCTTTGTCTTCTGCGTCCATCGTCGTTGTAAGCGGATTTGCGTGTGCAGTTCTCATTATCTGGCGCGCGCGGGCAAGTGCGTAGCGATTCGCAAGCGACGTGTTGTTCGTCCAGGGAAAACACGGACGCTTCCTGTCGCGCATGCCGCTTGACTAAAAAAAGTTCGTATATGAATAATACGTTCATTGGTGAATGAATGCCAATATCCCCGAAAAAGAAAACGCAGGACCAAGTGCCGGCATCGACGACCGGCTCACGCAGTTCAACTACACCTGGCAGGAGACAACCATGTCGTTTGCTCAAAAGCCCCACGCTGGCCGCCGTTTGTTCCGCCGCTCACTTTCCGCACTGGCCGCCGCCGCGTGCGTCGCCGGGCTCGCCGCGAGCGGCCCCGCGCATGCCGCCGACACCGGCAAGATCGGGCTCGATCTGCCGCTGCTCACGTCGCCGTTCTGGCAGTCGTACAACAACTACCTGCCGAAGTACGCGAAGGACATGAGCCTCGACATCCTCGCGCCGGTCAATTCGAACGGCGATCCCGCGCAGCAGATCACCGACATGAACAACCTGCTGAACCTCGGCTCGAAGGGCATCGTGGTCGGCCCGCTCGATTCGGCGGCGATCAGCCGCGCGCTCGACGCCGCCGCGGCGAAGAACGTGCCGGTCGTCGCAGTGGATGTCGCGCCGACGCAGGGCAAGGTCGCGATGGTCGTGCGCGCCGACAATCACGCGTACGGCGAGAAGGCGTGCAAATACATCGGGGAGCATGTGAAGTCGGGCAAGGTCGTGCAGATCATGGGCGACCTCTCATCGGTGAACGGGCGCGATCGTTCCGAGGCGTTCCGCGCGTGTCTGAAGGGCTATCCGGCTCTGTCGCTGCTCGAAATTCCGGCGAGCTGGAAGGGTGACGTCGCGGCTACCGCGCTCGACAGCCTGCTGACCGCCAATCCCGATGTGAAGGCGATCTACATGCAGGCGGGCGGCGTCTATCTGTCGCCGACGCTGCAAACGCTGCGGCGCAAGCAGATGCTGTTTCCGGCTGGCAATCCGAAGCACATCGTGATCGTAAGCAACGACGGTATTCCTCAGGAATTCGAAGCGATTCGCCGCGGCGAGATCGACGCGACCATATCGCAGCCGGCCGATTCATACGCGAAATACGGGCTCTTCTATATCAAGGCCGCGCTCGCGGGACAAACCTTCAAGCCGGGCCCGACCGATCACGGCAGCAACATCATCCAGCTCGCGCCGGGCTTGCTTGAAGATCAACTGCCCGCGCCGCTCGTGACGAAGGCGAATGTCGACGACAAGGCGTTGTGGGGCAACACCGTCAAATGAGCACGATGGCTTCCCAACCGATTGTCACGCCGGTTGCGCCGCGGGAATCTCCCGCGGTCGTCGAAGCGCTCGAAGTCGGCAAGCGCTTCGGCTCGCACGCCGCGCTGAAAGACGTCAGCCTGCGCGTGATGGCCGGCGAGTCGCATGCGCTTGTCGGGCGCAACGGCGCGGGAAAATCGACGCTCGTGTCGATTCTCACCGGCCTGCGCAAGTCCGACACCGGCGAGGTGCGTTTCGGCGGCGAGCCTGCGCCGCCGATCTCGGATCGCGATGCCTGGCGCGAGCGCGTCGCCTGCGTTTATCAGCATTCGACGATCATCCGCGAGCTGAGTGTCGCCGAGAACCTCTTCATCAACCGGCAGCCGTCGCGTGGCGGCATGATCGACTGGCACGCGATGCGCCGCGATGCGCGCGCGTTGCTCGACCACTGGAAGATCGACGTGCGCGAAGACGCGCGCGCCGGCGACCTGACGGTCGAAGCGCGGCAACTCGTCGAGATCGCGCGGGCGCTGTCGTATGGCGCGCGCTTCATCATCCTCGACGAACCGACCGCGCAGCTCGACGGCGACGAAATCAAGCGCCTGTTCCGGCGCATCGGCGAGTTGCAGCGCGAGGGCGTGACCTTCCTGTTCATCTCGCATCATCTGCAGGAGGTCTACGAAATCTGCCAGGCCGTGACGGTGCTGCGCGACGCGCGGCATATCGTGAGCGCGCCGGTATCCGCGCTGCCGCGCGAAAAGCTGATCGAAGCGATGACGGGTGAGCGCGGCGGGCTCGCGGTGACCGATGCGGCGTCGCGTGCCGCCTTGCCCGCCGATACCGCGGTTGCGCTGCAAGTCGAGAATCTCGCCGGCGCCGATTACGACGGCGTGTCGTTCGACCTCAAGCGCGGCGAGGTGGTCGGCCTGACCGGCGCGACCAGCAGCGGCCGCACGAGCGTCGCCGAGGCGATCGCGGGCCTGCGCGCGGCGAAGCGCGGCACGATCCGCGTCGACGGCAAGGTGCTGCCGCCCGGCGACGTGCCCGCCGCGCTTGCGCATGGCATCGGCTGCGTGCCGAAGGACCGGCATCACGAAGGGCTCGTGCTGTCGCAATCGGTTGCGGAAAACGCGTCGATGACGATTGCGCGCATGCTCGGCAAGTTCGGCATCGCGCCACCCGCGAAGAAGAACGCGTTCGGCCGCAAGATGATCGACGCGCTCGGCATCGTCGCACAGGGTCCCGAGCATGTCGTGTCGGGCCTCTCGGGCGGCAATCAGCAGAAGGTGGTGATGGCGCGCGCGCTCGCCACCGATCCCAATGTGCTCGTGCTGATCGACCCTACCGCGGGCGTCGACGTGAAATCGAAGGAAGCGCTGCTCTCGGTCGTCGACCGTGTGCGCGAAGAGGGCAAGGCCGTGCTGATCGTGTCCGGCGAACTCGACGATCTGCGCACCTGCGACCGCGTGCTCGTGATGTTCCGCGGCCGTGTCGCGGCCGAGTTTCCCGCTGGTTGGCAGGACCACGACCTGATCGCATCCGTTGAAGGAGTCAGTCTCCATGAAGAATAGTGTGCCCAGCCCCGCCTTCGGTGCGGCGGCTGCCTCGTCGCAGCAGAATGCGAGCGCAACGGGCGGCAAACGCGCCCGCTTCGAACTCGCGCGTCTGCGCGATCTGGCGCTCGTGCCCGCGCTCGCACTGCTGATCGTGATCGGCGCGTTCGTGAGCCCGAGCTTTCTGACGCGCGCGAATCTCATTAGCGTGCTCGGTGCGTCGGCGGCGCTCGCGCTCGTCGTGCTCGCGGAATCGCTGATCGTGCTGACCGGCAAGTTCGATCTCTCGCTCGAATCGACGGTCGGCATCGCGCCCGCAGTGGGCGCCATGCTCGTGATGCCGGCGGCGTCCGCGGGCTTCGGCACGCAGTGGCCCGCGGCGGCCGGACTGCTCGCGATCGTCGCGGTCGGCGCGGTGATCGGGCTGATCAACGGCTTTCTGGTGGTGCGTTTGCGGCTGAATGCATTCATCGTCACGCTGGCGATGCTGATCGTGCTGCGCGGCATGCTGGTCGGCGCGACCAAGGGCGGCACGCTGTTCGACATGCCGCCGTCGTTCTTCACGCTCGCGACCACGATCGTGTTCGGCCTGCCGCTCTCGGTGTGGCTCGCGGCGGCAGCGTTCGCGGTCGCCGCGTTCATGCTGCGCTATCACCGCCTCGGACGCGCGCTGTATGCGATCGGCGGCAATCCGGAAGCGGCGCGCGCGGCGGGTATTCGCGTCGAGCGCATCACGTGGGGCGTGTTCGTGCTCGGCAGCATGCTCGCTTCGCTCGGCGGCCTGATCGTGACCGGCTACGTCGGCGCGATCAACGCGAATCAGGGCAACGGCATGATCTTCACGGTGTTCGCGGCGGCCGTGATCGGCGGCATTTCGCTCGATGGCGGCAAGGGCACGATGCTCGGCGCGCTCTCCGGCGTGCTGCTGCTCGGCGTCGTGCAGAACCTGCTCACGCTGGCCCAGGTGCCGTCGTTCTGGATTCAGGCGATTTACGGCGCAATCATCCTCGGCTCGCTGATGGTCGCGCGCCTCGCGAGCGGCGAAGGCCAGAACTGATGCGCACGCCTGATGTGCACGTATTACGGAGAACTGCTTTGACGAGTCATTCATTGCCAACCGACCCGCGCCTGATCCTGCTCAGTCCCGCCGACAACTGCCTGATCGCGGCGGCGCGGCTCGCGGCGGGCACACAGATCGAGATCGAAGGCGAGCGCGTCACGCTCGCGAAGACCATCGAACTCGGCCACAAGGTCGCGCGTCGTGAACTTGCGAAAGACGACAAGGTGCTGCGCTACGGCGCGCCGATCGGTCACGTGACCGAAGCGGTGCCGCGCGGCGCGCATCTGCATACGCACAACCTCGCGAGCGACTACCTGCCGACTTACACGCACGACGCGGGCCACGAGTTCGTCCATCACTGACACGATCATGACTGACATTTCTTCTGTAGCAAGCGCCGCGCAGCAGCCGATGCTGCAAGGCTATCTGCGCAGCGACGGCCGCAAGGGCATCCGCAACGTGGTCGCGGTCGCCTATCTGGTCGAATGCGCGCACCACGTGGCGCGCGAAATCGTCGCGCAGTTTCGCGAACCGCTCGACGCGTTCGACAAACCCGCCGCCGAACGCGAGCCGCCCGTGCATCTGATCGGTTTTCCGGGCTGCTATCCGAACGGTTATGCCGAGAAGATGCTCGAGCAGTTGACCACGCATCCGAACGTCGGCGCGGTGCTGTTCGTGTCGCTCGGCTGCGAGAGCATGAACAAGCACTATCTCGCCGATCTCGTGCGCGCGAGCGGCCGTCCCGTCGAAGTGCTGACGATCCAGGAAAAGGGCGGCACGCGCAGCACGATTCAATATGGCGTCGACTGGATTCGCGGCGCGCGCGCGCAACTCGCCGCGCAGCGCAAGGTGCCGATGGCGCTCGCCGAACTCGTGGTCGCCACGATATGCGGCGGCTCGGACGGCACGAGCGGCATCACCGCGAACCCGGCCGTGGGCCGCGCGTTCGATCATCTGATCGACGCGGGCGCGACCTGCATCTTCGAGGAAACCGGCGAACTCGTGGGCTGCGAGTTCCATATGAAATCGCGCGCGGCGCGGCCCGAACTCGGCGATGAAATCGTCGCGTGCGTCGCGAAGGCGGCGCGCTACTACTCGATTCTCGGGCATGGCAGTTTCGCGGTCGGCAATGCGGACGGCGGCCTCACGACGCAGGAAGAAAAGTCGCTCGGCGCGTATGCGAAAAGCGGCGCGTCACCGATCGTCGGCATCGTCAAGCCGGGCGACGTGCCGCCGACCGGCGGCCTTTATCTGCTCGACGTGGTGCCCGACGGCGAGCCGCGCTTCGGCTTTCCGAACATCAGCGACAACGCGGAAATCGGCGAGCTGATCGCGTGCGGCGCGCATGTGATCCTGTTCACGACCGGGCGCGGCTCGGTGGTCGGCTCGGCGATCTCGCCGGTCATCAAGGTGTGCGCGAATCCGGCGACCTATCGCAATCTGTCCGGCGACATGGACGTCGACGCGGGCCGCATTCTCGAAGGCCGCGCCACGCTCGACGAAGTGGGCCGCGAAGTGTTCGAGCAGACGGTTGCGGTGTCGCGTGGCGCGGCGTCGAAATCGGAAGTGCTCGGGCATCAGGAATTCATCCTGACCTACAAGACGTTCGAGCCGGTCGGGCCCGCGTGCTTGCCGTCGAGTGCGGCGCCGCGTGCGGTCGTGACGCTCGCGCAGCATTGATCGGACTGCGGCCAGGTAACGCGGCAGGCAAGCGTATGGGCAAACGAAGCCCATGCGTGGTAAAACACTAGACACTAAAACATGAGACCGGAGTACGTGCTGAAGCACCCGCTCCGGCAGACAAGGAGACGCGCACCATGACGGCAACGATCGGATCGAGGATCGGGCAGCGGCGCCGCATCGGCCGCGGCTCGCTGCAAGTAAGCGGATTGAGTCTCGGCACGGCGCCGCTCGGCGGCCTGTACCACGACCTGTCCGACGAGGAAGCCCATGCGACCATCGCCGCGGCATGGGACGCAGGCGTGCGCTACTTCGACACCGCGCCGCACTACGGCAACACGAAGGCCGAGCATCGGCTCGGCGCCGCGTTGCGCCGCTATCCGCGCGGCGAGTACGTGCTCTCCACCAAGGTGGGGCGCCGCTTCGTGCCGCGCACCACGCCGTTCGACGACCGCGAAGGCTGGCAAAACCCGCTGCCGTTCGAAGCGATCTACGACTACACGCACGACGGCATTCTGCGTTCGTTCGAAGACAGCCAGCAGCGCCTCGGCATCATCGACATCGACATTCTGCTCGTGCACGACATCGGCCGTGTCACGCACGGCGAGCAGCATCCGCATTACTGGCGGCAACTGACCGAAGGCGGCGGCTTTCGCGCGCTGGACCGCCTGCGCTCGACCGGCGCGATCAAGGCGGTCGGCCTCGGCGTCAACGAAGGCGCTGTCATACTCGATGCGATGGCCGAGTTCGATATCGATTGCGCGTTGCTGGCGGGCCGTTATACGCTCCTCGAGCAGACCACCCTCGACGATCTGCTGCCCGCCTGCGAAGCGCGCGGCGTCAGCATCCTGTTAGGCGGCGCGTTCAACTCGGGCATTCTGGCGCGCGGTGTCGCGGGCGATCTGAAGTTCAATTACGGCGCCGCGCCGGCGGAAGTGATCGAGCGCGTCGCGCGCCTGGAGGCAGTGTGCCGCGCGCATAACGTGCCGCTCGCCGCCGCCGCGTTGCAGTTTCCGTATGCGCATCCGGCGGTCGCCACCGTGCTGACCGGCGCGCGCAGTGCCGACGAATTGCGCGAGAACGTCGCGTCGTTCGAGCAGCCGATCCCCGCGGCCTTGTGGTCCGCGTTGCGCGACGCCGGTCTGCTCGACGCGCGCGCGCCCGTACCGGAGGATTGACTGCACCATGCCGATCGACGCTCACCAGCACTATTGGGATCCCGCGCGAGGCGATTACGAGTGGCTCACGCCGGAGCTGAAAATTCTCTACCGGCCGTTCGGCCCGGCGGATCTGAAGCCGCTGCGCGAGCAGGCGGGCATCGAGCGGACGGTGGTCGTGCAGGCGGCGCCGACGCTCGACGAAACGCGCTATCTGCTGGAGATCGCGCGGCACGAGCCGTCGATCGCGGGCGTGGTCGGCTGGGTGCCGCTCCTGCTGCCGGATGCGCACGAGGTGATCGAGGCGCTCGCGCGCGAGCCGAAATTCAAGGGCGTGCGGCCGATGCTGCAAGACCTGCCCGATGACGGGTGGATCGCGAATCCCGATCTCGCACCGGCAATCGAAGCGCTGATCGCGCACGACCTCGCGTTCGATGCGCTGATCTACGCGCGCCATGTCGAGTACGTCGAAATCTTCGCGCAGCGTTTTCCGGCGCTGCGCATCGTCGTCGATCATGGCGCGAAGCCGCAGATCCGGTACGGTCAGGCGGGCTATCAGGTATGGGCCGATGCGATCACGCGCCTCGCGGCGCTGCCGCAGGTGCATTGCAAGCTCTCGGGCCTTGCGACCGAGGCCGCGCCCGGCTGGACCGAGGACACGCTGCGGCCTTACGTCGAGCATCTGTTGAATTCGTTCGGCCCCGCGCGGCTCATGTGGGGCAGCGACTGGCCGGTGCTCGAACTGAACGGCGACTATCTGCTCTGGCATTCGGTGGCGACCACGCTGCTCGCGTCGTTGAACGACGCCGAGCGCGACGCCGTATTCGGCGAGAACGCCGCTGCGTTTTACCGGCTCTGATTCCGGCAACCCAAGCTCTGGCAATTCAGGCAACTCTGCACGTTAGCAGCCCATCCAACTGGAGTCGTAGATGACACAAAGACTGGCCGGCAAAACGGCCCTGATCACCGCGGCGGGACAAGGCATCGGTCTCGCCACCGCCGAACTTTTCGCGCGCGAAGGCGCGCGCGTGATCGCCACCGACATCCGCATCGACGGACTCGCTGGCAAGCCGGTCGAGGCGCGCAAGCTCGACGTGCTCGACGGCGCGGCGATCACGGCGCTCGCCGCCGAACTCGGCCCGATCGACGTGCTGTTCAATTGCGCGGGCTTCGTGCACGCGGGCAACATCCTCGAATGCAGCGAGGAGGATTGGGACTTCGCGTTCGACCTCAACGCGAAGGCGATGTACCGTATGATTCGCGCGTTTTTGCCGGGCATGCTGGAGAAGGGCAGCGGCTCGGTCATCAACATGTCGTCGGCGGCGTCGAGCGTGAAGGGCGTGCCGAACCGCTTTGCGTACGGCGCCTCGAAGGCCGCGGTGATCGGGCTCACCAAGGCCGTCGCTGCGGACTTCGTCACGCGTGGTGTACGCTGTAACGCGATTTGCCCGGGCACGGTGTCCTCGCCGTCGCTCGAACAGCGAATCGCCGCTCAGGCTCAGGCGCAGGGCGCGACGCTCGACGCGGTGCAGGCCGCGTTCGTTGCGCGTCAGCCGATGGGCCGCGTCGGCAAGCCGGAAGAGATCGCCGCGCTGGCGCTGTATCTCGCGTCCGACGAATCGTCGTTCACGACGGGTCAGATCCACGTGATCGACGGCGGATGGTCGAACTGATTCTGATTGATTGACGAACCGAACACTACTGAACGTAAAGGGAAGTGCAACGATGAAACTGCTTCGTTATGGGCCGAAAGGCCAGGAAAAGCCGGGCCTGCTCGACGCGCAAGGCAAGATTCGCGACCTGTCGAAGGTGGTTGGCGATATCGACGGCGCGACGCTGAGCGATGAAAGCCTCGCAAAACTGCGCGCGCTCGATCCGGCGACGCTGCCGGTGGTCGAGGGCAATCCGCGCGTGGGTCCGTGCGTCGGCAAGATCGGCAAGTTCATCTGTATCGGCCTGAATTACGCGGATCACGCGGCGGAATCGAATCTGCCGGTGCCGGCCGAGCCGGTCATTTTCAACAAGTGGACGAGCGCGATCAGCGGCCCGAACGACGACATCGAAATTCCGCGCGGCTCGAAGAAGACCGACTGGGAAGTCGAACTCGGCGTCGTGATCGGCAAGCATGCCAAGTATGTCGACGAAGCGAATGCGCTCGACTACGTCGCCGGCTACTGCGTCATCAACGACGTGTCGGAGCGCGAATGGCAGATCGAGCGCGGCGGCACCTGGGACAAGGGCAAGGGCTTCGACACGTTCGGCCCGATCGGCCCGTGGGTCGTCACGCGCGACGAAGTTGCCGATCCGCAGAACCTGAACCTGTGGCTCGAAGTGGACGGCCACCGCTACCAGAACGGCAGCACGAAGACGATGGTGTTCGGCGTTGCGCAACTGGTCGCGTATGTGTCGCGGTGCATGAGCCTGCAACCGGGCGACGTGATCTCGACCGGCACGCCGCCGGGCGTCGGCATGGGCGTGAAGCCGAACCCGGTGTATCTGAAGCCGGGGCAGACGGTGCGTCTTGGTATTGAAGGTCTCGGCGAGCAGACGCAGAAGACTTACGCGGCGGAATGAATTGCGAGTGGCGCGCGTGCTGTGGGTCGTGCGTGCGCGGTTTGTGATTCGTGACTCGTGCTTTTGCTTGATGCGCTGATGTTTTTGTGAGCCGGCGCTTTGGCTGAGTTAGCCGGGCGTTGGACTTTATAAGCAGTGTTGCAATCGGAGAAGCCGTTCCCGTTTTTTGCGGGAACGGCTTTTTTGTTTGTCGCTTTTTTCTGTTTCATTAAAGGTAGCGGAGATTTTGGGCCGTCGCCCATGTACGGACAACCTGTCGCACGGTATTTATTCTGATCGCTGCTGATCCGGGCAGCGGCTTCAGATAGATCGTCGACACACCTATGTCCCTGTCCGTATTTGAGATGTGCTCCGTGGAACTGCGCTGTCAGAGACCACTGGGCGCCCGTTATGTCATCTGCGATGAGCAGCACTACAAGGCGTGCCTGAGAAAGGCCGCCGACCTCGAGAGGGCCAAAGCAGATACCCGGGAATTTCTCGGTATTGCCGGACTGAACCGTGGCGAGTGGGAGAAGGACGGGAATCTGGTCAGGAGTATCCAGAAGCGTGGCTGGCTGTGGTTGCATGGTGCTCGGGACCGCAACCCCGACACCGATGGCTGGTGGGTCATCGGTGCGCTTCTCGCCGAGGTGCGCAGGGGCTCGCTGCTTGCCATCAAAGGCCCTCGTGCTGACCTGTTTCCGCCACCCCACAGCACGCCGTTGAGGACTCTCCCGGCGAGCGCAGTCTATTTCCCGGACAGTGAACCCAGGCTGTCCGGCCGGTATGATCCGGGCACCCGGCAAAGCCGGTTGGTCGCTGCACGCGCGGCCACGTCTGGCGGCAGCGGCGGTGGTCTGCCCGATACGGCGGTCACCGGTGAGAGCGGCGCGAACGCGGATAGTGCAGATGGCAGCGGTCTGGCCGACGATGGGGACACCTCAACGCTGCTCGGCGACGTGCATCCGTTCGAGTATAGGGAGGACCTGCCGGATGGCGACGCGATGGAACTCGCGGGCGGCGAGGGGACGCCACGCAACAACCAGACGCAGAACAAACAGTTCAAAGCCGTGGTGAGGGTGTTACGGTTGAACCAGGATCAGGCGCGGCAGTTGCACGATGAGATCAGTAAACAGGGGCTCGGCTATCACGAGATGTTGGAGCGCGGGCGCGATTTGTTTGGAGAGGGGAATGATTGACACCACAGCACAGATCATGCAACGGCTTGCCGTGCTCGTCGGTCTTGACGTGAGTTGGGTCAGCCATGCGGGAGATATGCTCACCATGCAGTTTGGCCTGCAAAGGCGGTACACGCTTAGGGGTAGGGAACGTGAGGATGGGGCGTGGGCGCTGCATGTGCAATGCGCCTGGCAGATCGAGTGGAAAGGCGACACCGTAGCGACCCGGGAAGATTTGCGTGGGCCAGATGAAAAGGCGCACGACACGGTGAGGCGCTTGCACGAAATACTCGTGGGGCAAGGGCCTATCAAGGTCGAAGACGTATCAGCAGACGACGCGGGCGGCATAGCCGTTTCGTTCTCGCGAGAGTATCGGCTTGTGGTGGTCCCGGACGGTGTTGAAGAAGACGAAGACTGGCGCTTCTTCGCGCCGGGCGTCGATGCGGTCCATTTTGTGATAGAGGGCGGGACTGTCGCTCCTGAATCGTTCGACTGAAAAGCAAATGCCGACCTTCGCGAGTCGGTTTTTTTGCGTCTGCCTTGAGGGCGGTATGGGTGGTATCGGACGAACCTGGCGCGCAACGAGGCCCCCAGTCAGCAATTCATATTCCTCGCGCGCCAGTTTTCCGCTCTCCCTCGCCGCTGCCAAAAGTCTCGGTGAAACCCTCACGCCTCCGCGACATATCCGAAATCCAGACAGACTGCATAAGCACTCCGTTGTCCTGAAAAGGCCGATACCCCCTACGCCGCCAAACTCCCGGGCGGTGACAGGCAGTGAAACAGGAGACGGATGAACGTGCTCATCCGCAGCGCCGCCAGGGATACCCCTGATTCCGGACGTCGCTCGCCGATTGCTACCATTCGTCCGACCTATGTTGTCTAGACAACTTCACACCTCTGGGCTGGCGCAACTCGCCTGAGTCAGCGCACAACCTATCGCAGTGGAAACCCATGAAAAACCTGCAGCGTCATCTGAACGCACGGCACATCCGCTTTCTCGCACTTGGCTCCGCGATTGGCACAGGGCTTTTTTACGGCTCGGCCTCGGCGATCCAGCTCGCGGGCCCGGCCGTGATCCTTGCATACCTGCTTAGCGGCGCTGCCGTCTACATGGTGATGCGCGCTCTCGGCGAAATGGCCGTGCATCAACCAGTGGCCGGTTCGTTCGGCCATTACGCGACGGAAAATCTCGGGCCATTCGCCGGGTTCGTGACCGGCTGGACCTACACGCTCGAGATGGTGATCGTCGCGATTGCCGACATCACGGCTTTCGGCATCTATATGGGATTCTGGTTTCCGGGCGTACCGCAATGGATCTGGGTCCTCGCGATCGTCGTGATCATCTGCGGGCTCAACCTGTGTCACGTGAAGGTGTTCGGCGAAATGGAATTCTGGCTGTCGATCATCAAGGTCGTTGCGATCGTCGCGATGATCGGTGGCGGCGTCGCCATCCTCGGCACCGGCATGCATCTGGGCGGCGGCACCACGCCTGCGCTGTCGAACCTGTGGAGCCACGGCGGTTTTATGCCGAACGGTGTCGGCGGGCTCATCGCGTCGCTGTCGGTCGTGATCTTCGCGTATGGCGGCATCGAAGTGATCGGAATGAGCGCGGGTGAGGCGAAGAATCCGGAACAGGTGATTCCGCGCGCGATCAACACGGTGCCCGCACGTATCCTGCTGTTCTACGTGCTGACCATGGTCGTGCTGATGTCGATCTTCCCGTGGACGGGTGTCGGCGGCAACGGCAGCCCGTTCGTGCAGATCTTTTCCGCGCTCGGTGTGAAGTCGGCCGCGACGATCCTGAATCTCGTCGTGATCACCGCGGCGATTTCGGCGATCAACAGTGACATCTTCGGCGCGGGCCGAATGATGTTCGGCATGGCACAGCAGGGTCAGGCGCCGCTCGTCCTGACTGCAACCTCGCGGCACGGCGCGCCTTGGGTCACGGTGCTGGTCATGGCGGGCGCGCTGCTCGTCGGCGTGCTGCTCAACTACCTGATGCCGAAGGACGTGTTCCTGGTGGTCGCTTCGATAGCGACGTTCGCGACAGTCTGGGTGTGGCTCATGATTCTGCTGTCGCAGATTGCAATGCGCCGCCGGCTGTCGCGCGCCGAAGTCGCGGCGCTGAAATTCCGTGTGCCGTTCTGGCCGGTCGCGCCCGCGCTGACGGTGGCATTCATGGGATTCGTGATTGTGATGCTCGGGTGGTTTGAAGATACGCGTGTTGCGCTCTATGTCGGCGCGATCTGGCTTGCGCTGCTTGCCGTGGTGTTCTATGTGCGGATACGTCCGAAATTTGCGGCTGCATCCCGCCAGGCAGAGGCCGGCTCGCTATGAGGAATTGAATAAGTACTCACACCCTTCCCGTCATTCGACGGGGAGGGTGTCGCGCATATATTGACGAATATCGCCAGATCGCGTGCCTTCTCATTCCCTGCCGCCCGGCACATCCCCCTCGTTCTCCCCAATCCGGTTAACTGTCCCCTGCGCGACCGCCACGAGCTTTTCGCGGTTGCCATCCACTGCATACACGCTGCACTGGCAGGTCGCCTGATGCCGTCCCGCATGGACCACGCTCGCGCGCGCGAGCAGCATGCCGTTCATCGCCGGGCGCAGATAGTTGATCTTGTATTCGCCGGTCACGACCTTCGGGCCGAGCGACAGCGCGCCCGCGAACGTTAGCGCGTTGTCGGCGAGATAGCTGATGACGCCGCCATGCACGAAGCCATGCTGCTGCCTCAGTTCGTCGCGAATCGGCAGACAGAGGGTGAGTTCGTTGTTGCCGACGTGCGTCAATTCCGCGCCAAGCAGCATGCTGAACGGCTGGGCGTGCAGTGCGCCGCGCGCCCGGTCGAGAAGGTCAGTCATCGTGGTTCCTTCGGAGAAGGCCCGTGTGGGCATCCGCAGTGGTGTGCTTCGTGCGGTCCCTACCCACTCTAGGAAGCGTGGCTGCACTGCGTCAAGGTGATTCGGCAAAATGCGCGCGGCATTGTTGCGCAAAAAGAATCCAATCACGATGATCGCCGACGAACAGCCGATATCGGCCGCTGTTTGCTGATATTGGTCTCAAGTCGGTCTCAAGTCGCGCGCCGACCTGCCGTAAACCCTGGTGTAGCCCCCGCCATCCTTTGCTCTCCAGGTGTCCACGATGTTCAGCAAGATCAAGGTCGCATCCGGCCTCTTATGTGTTCTGGCCGCGTTCTGCGTATTCCAGCTCGTCACGGTGGGCCTCGGTTTCTGGTCGTTGACCCGCACGCACGACGACGTGGGCGAACTGTCGAACATTGCGCTCACGCAGGTGGACGCGGTCAACCAGACGACGCAGCGCCTCATGGATGCGCGCATCAACCTGTCGCGCGCCGGCACGCGCATGGTGCGCGGCGGCGCGGAGCCGACGGACATCGTGCAGCATGCGCGCGAGCAGCTTGTCGCCGCCGATCAGTCGTTCGCGGCGTTCATGAGCGCGCGCAAGACCAGCGACGAAAACAACGCGCGCGCCACCGCACTTGCCGGGCGGTACAAGACGCTGCACGACGCGCTCGGCGAACTCGCGCAGTATCTCGACTCGAACGACATCCAGGCCTTCCTCGATCAGCCGACCCAGTCGTTTCAGGACGCCTATCTCGCGGAATCGCATAACTTCGTGCAATTCGGCGACGCCGCGAGCCGCGCCTCGCTCGATTCGATCGATGCGCGCATGGCGGCGTTTCGCATCGTCAGTATCGTGATCCTGGTCGCGCTCGTGGCCGGCACCTTCGCGGTCTACACGGTGCTGCGCCGCGGCGTGGTGGCGCCGCTCGAAGAGGTGGGCCGCCACTTCGAGCGCATCGCGCAAGGGCGCCTCGATCAGCCGATCGCCGCGCGCGGCACCAACGAAATCGGCCGGCTGTTCTCGGGGCTCGCGACGATGCAGGCGAGCGTCGCGCGCACCGTGCAGACCGTGCGCGAATCGGCGGATTCGATCCATATCGGCGCCGATGAAATCGCGACCGGCAACGCCGATCTGTCGGCGCGCACTGAAAACCAGGCAGCTTCGCTCGAAGAAACCGCATCGAGCATGGAAGAGTTGACGGCCACCGTGCGCCAGAACGCCGGCCATGCGCGCGAAGCGAACGCGCTCGCCGAGACCGCGCTCGACGCGACCTCGCGCGGCAGTGAAGTGGTCAACCAGGTGGTCGACAAGATGCGCGGCATTGCGCAGAGTTCGGACAAGATCGCCGAGATCATTTCGGTGATCGACGGCATTGCGTTCCAGACGAACATTCTCGCGCTGAACGCAGCCGTCGAAGCGGCGCGTGCGGGCGAGCAGGGCCGTGGCTTCGCGGTCGTGGCGGGCGAGGTGCGCGGGCTCGCGCAGCGCAGCGCGCAATCGGCGAAGGAAATCAAGACGCTGATCAGCGAGTCGGTTGCCGAGATTCAGGGCGGCTCGACGCTCGTCGAGCGCGCCGGCGAAGCGATGAGCCACGTGTCCACGTCGATTTTGCGCGTCACGCAGATGATGGCGGAGATCAGCGCGTCGTCGCTCGAGCAGAGTACCGGCATCGAGCAGGTGAACCAGGCGGTCGTGCAGATGGACGAGATGACGCAGCAGAACGCGGCGCTCGTCGAACAGGCTGCTGCTGCGGCGGCTTCACTGCATCAGCAGACTCAGCAATTGAAGCAGGCGGTATCGGTGTTCGAAATTTCGGAAACTGTGTTGCGTACGCAACACCCCGGCGCAATGCAGGCGGTGAATGCGGAATTCGGATTAACCACAATGCATGCGATTTAATGCGGCGGCGCTAAAAAAGCATGCATCGAAAAGATGCATCAGAAAAGCCCAAAAAGAAAATGGCTCGCGCAAGGCGAGCCATTTTGCATTAGATGCGGGGCCTGAAAAGGCGCCTATGTGCGCAATCTAAGCCGGTCTATGAAGTACCTGGAAGTACTTAGATCGACTGGATGTTCGCAGCCTGCTTGCCCTTCGGGCCTTGCTTGACTTCGAACGACACCTTCTGGTTTTCCTGCAGGGACTTGAAGCCCGAGGACTGGATTTCCGAGAAGTGCGCAAACAGGTCTTCACCGCCGTCGTCCGGCGTAATGAAACCAAAGCCCTTTGCATCGTTAAACCACTTAACAGTACCTGTTGCCATTTTTGATCCAATAAATGTTGTGTGTTGCATTCGCGTTCGTTATTCCTCGACATGAGGCGAAGCGCGAGGGGAGAGTTGTATCACGTCTTTATGACAGACGCCAATCAACCTGCATTCGGGTATTCCCCGGTTTTGACGTTTTTTCGACGTTTGCACCGCTGCCGGAAGGTATTTCTTGTCGCCAGGGTAAACCAGCGGCAGTGCCTTCCGGACAAATTTTGGACAAAGGACCGGCGCATTTCTCCGCCAGGGCGATGGTTTTCTGTCGGTTCGTTCGACCTGCTATCTTCCGGCATCCGCCTTTAAATCCCCCTCAAAATCTGCTTAAGGCTGTGCTTTGGGTTCCTCGGCCGCGGGCAGCGCGGCATAGGCGGTGGCGAGGTGATACGGCGTGGTGGACGGCATGTCCGCGCGTGCGACTTCGCCTTCGGGTGTCTTGCACTCGAACCAGCCGCGCGGATGCAAAAAGCGTTGCTCGAAGAGCGCAATCTGGCGCGGCAGCGCGGCGTGCGCGGCCGGGTCGTCGTGGCAGGCGAGCGCGCGCAGATATTCCGTTTGCGCCCAGATCCGCTGGGTCGCGTCCTTGACGTTGCCGGCTTCGTCGAGCGATGCGCACACGGCGCCACTATCCGGGTCCACGCCGTGCTGCTGCGCGAAGGTAAAGGCGCGCGCGAGCGCTTCGGCAAGCCCGGTTCCGTCGAGCAGGCCGCCCGCCTGCCTGACGAGCCAGAACCACTCGAACTGATGCCCCGGCTCCAGGCGGTTGCCGCCCGCGCCGATCGGCAATTCGGCGATGCAGCCACTCGGCGCATGCACGAAGTGCCGCGCGACCGCGCCGGCAAGGCGGCGCAGCGCGGCGCCGAAGGCGTTGTCGCGCGTCGCTTCGCAGGCGGCGAGCCAGGCTTCGGTCAGGTGCATCAGCGGATTTTGCAGCGGCGTGCCGGTGACCTTCGCGAAGTCGACGGTGAGCGCGGCGTTGAACAGATCGTCGTCGGCCGCGAAGTTCGACTGGATCAGCGCCGACGTGCTGTGCACGATTTCCAGCGCGTCGTGGCTGCCGGTGCGCCGGCCGTATTCGGCGCAGGCGAACACGACGAATGCGTGCGTGTAGAGGTCCTTGGTGGTGTCGAGCGGCGCGCCGAGCGCGTCGACGCTGTAGAACCATCCGCCGTGGTCAGTGTCCTGAAAGATGTGCTTCAACGAATCGAACAGCACGTGCGCATGCTCGAAGTCGCCTGCCTGTGAGAAGGTGAACAACTGTCGCGCGCACGCCATCGCCCGATAGCGTTGCGCGGGCAGCGGCCGATGATCGTCGGCGCTGAGCGCTTCGTACGGCAGTTTCAATGCGGTGTTGAAGCCGGGCCCGCGCCACATCGGCAGCACCACGTTCGCGAAGTGCTCGCGCAGCGCGGTCGCGCCGGCGGTGGCCGAGGTGGGGGAAGGGGGCGTGCTTGGCATAGTCGAATGGGTTCAGGCGCGGTGTGCGCGAGGTGCAGGGTGTCGAAGCGGAAGCGGCATTCAGGGCGGCGGGTCCAGGTTGCGGGTCAGGATTGCAATTCACGGTTCAGGGTTGCAATGCAAGGCCGTAATTCGAGGCTACGGTTCCTGGCCACATTTCCGGGCCGTATTTCCAAAGGCGCCTTTCCAGGGGCGCGGCGGTGTGCGGCCTAGCATAATGCAAACGCCTTGCGCTGACACGTTAGCTCGATCATCTGTAATGCTCGACGCATATGCGGCGCAAGAGGCGCAAGAGGCGTATGCAGTACATGCGGCACATGCTGCATGCGCCGCGCGCAAAGCCAGGCGCGCATGCCGCGACAACCCCCCGGCTCATTTCACAAATAAGGAGGAACAACAATGCTGGGCAATCTCGAACTCATCTCCCGTCTCGTGTTGGCCGCAGCGCTCGGCAGCGTGATCGGCTTCGAGCGCGAGCGGCTTTCGTGGGCGGCGGGATTGCGTACGCACATGCTGGTCTGCGTGGGGTCGGCGCTCATCATGATCGTGTCGGCGTATGGCTTCGCCGAAGTGCTGCAGGGCGAACACGTCGTGCTCGATCCGTCGCGGATGGCCGCCCAGGTGGTGTCGGGCATCGGCTTTCTCGGCGCGGGTTCGATCCTGTTGCGCGGCGAGATCGTGCGCGGGCTGACCACCGCGGCGAGCCTGTGGTCGGTCGCCGCAATCGGGCTCGCGGTCGGCGGCGGACTGTACACGGCGTCGATCGCGGCGACCATCATCATCCTGATCATCCTTGCCGGCATCAAGCCGCTGGAGCGGCGCTTCATCACGGTCAAGCAGCGGCGCCAGCTGACGATGATCGTCGAGCGCGGCGCGTTGACGTTTCACTCGCTGCACGACGAACTCGGCGCCGCGAGCCCGCGTGTCAAGCAGTTCGTGATGCAGCAGAGCGACGACGCGCCCGAGTGCGACGAGGTGCTGATTACGCTGCATCGCGTGTCGAGTGTGGAATACGAGTCGATCTGCGAGCGCTTGCGGCAGTTGCCCGGCGTCAGACAGTTCCGCCAGGACGACGCGGCGTCGTGAAGCGAGGCAGTGGCGGATCGGCACAAATTCTCGACGCAAATCGTCGGCGCAAATCCTCGCCGAATGGCTTCGGCGCGGGCGGACCGCCGTGCGACAATGCGGGCTCTAAAAATTCCAATGGCAATGATGAGCGGCATCTGGCGCCTGCGTTCCCGGCGACGACCGCTTTTTTCTCTATGGCTGATTCCGTAGCATCCTCGCAGTCCAGGCCCAGGCGCGCCGCTTCGAAGAAGCAGCGTCAGGGCAGCGTCTCCACCGAAACCGAAAACAAGCTGGCGCGCGCGGCGCGCTCGGCACAACGCCTCGCGCAACTGAGCGGCGCTTCGCGCGACGGCAGCACACTCGACTTGTTCCCCGACGATCCCACCCGCGCGGCGCTCGAAGCGATGAACATCGACATTCGCCAGGGCACGCTGGATGGCTTCGAATTGCCCGACGTGGTGCTGCAGGCAGTCGGCGCGCTCGACGACAACGCATTGCCCGACAAGGCCGCGCGCCGTGCGCCGCGCGCCGCGAAGGCCGACGCTGCGGCGCCCGTCAATGCGCAATTGAGCGGGCTTGATATCGAGCCGCCGCCGGCCGCGGAGATTGCGTCGGCGGACGGCGTGGCGGACGGTGGGGCGGTAGACGTTGCAGGCAGCGTAAATGCTGCGACAAACCCCTCAGGTGCTTCAAGCGATGCGACGCCGAAGGCGGACGCGACTACTGGAGATAAACCCACCGCAACCGCGCGCGAGCAGTCCGCGCCGCTTACTTCGGCGATGGCGGCGGCGACCGTCGCTCGCAGCGTGACCGCGTTGCGCCAGACGACGGATGCAGGGTCGGCGACTGGTTCGATGGTGGCGGGTTCGTCCGTTGCACCGACCTCGGGCGGAGGCAAGCGGCCGCAGCGCTTCACCGCGACCTTCGCGAAGGCCGCGATGGCTTCGGGCGAAACGGCCGCTACCACCGGCGCCGTCATCGCCGACGCCGGCAACGCAAGTCAATCCGCCGATGAGGCTGCTGTGCAAACGTCCGCCCGTTCCGCTGGGCTCGCCGCCGCCACAGAGTGGGTGGACATGGAGCAGGTAGAGACGGAGCGGGCGGACACGAAGCAGGACAAATCATCTGCACCCGCAGCGGCACCCGTGGCCACGGACACGGACACCCACGCCGCATTCGCCGCACCCTGGCGCGAAGCGCATAGCGCCGAAGCAACCACCGCCGCGCTACGCGCCGGGCCGGAATTGGATCTCGCGCGGGCCACCGCCTTTGCCGATACCGTCGATGCGCTTTATGGCGTGATCGCCGATCAGCGCCGCGCCGCGACCGATCACTCGCGCCGCGTGAAATGGATGCTGTCGGTCGTGGTGGGGGCGCTGCTGGTCACGGTCGCGATCGGCGTTACGCAGACCCTGCTGCTGATGCGCTTGACCCGCGAGACCACGGCCCAGCAGCACCGCATCGAGCAGATGATGCAGAACCAGCAGGCGGCGATGGTCAGCCTGCTCGACACGCACGCAGCCATGGCGGCCGCGAACGCCGCCTCCGCGCCAGCTACGGCGACACCCGTTGCGACGACGCCGGCTGCGCCCCAACAGGCTGCTGGCGTAACGCCGGTTCATACCCGGCACGCCGGCCGCGCGCCGCACGGCCATAGGACGAAAGCGTCCCCGGCGACGAACTGACGGTTCTTCCCGTCGCGCCAGTGCAAGGCTGGCGCGACGGCGGTTCATGACGGCTACACCGGCCACGCACTACGTGGCCGCAGGGCGAAAGTACTCAACCCGAACGGGATAGCTCTGCCGCCGCACCGCGCCTCCACGCGCCAATCCCGAGGCGCCAATGAATTTCCCTGCTCGTTGCGCGCATCCGCGAGACCGCACCCCAACGCTCCAGTAGCCGCCCCATTGAGCCCGAAAATGTTAAATCGGGGACGTTGTCGTGATGCAACGCATCAAGACCCAATCAGGCTGCGACATCGCACCACACCGAAAAATTGCTGCATTGCACTAGCTTTTTCCTAGGGAAAACCCTATAGTTACGGTTAAGGGAAAACCCTAGCAACGCAATCACTAACCGGGAGTCGCCATGAGCTTCATCTTTGCACTGTTTCAAAAGGTCAGCGACCTCTTTGCGTCGCCCCATCTGCCGCTGGATTCGGACTACTCGTACGCAGCCCGTAGCCGCGAAGCGGATCGCATGCGCCGCGCGCAAGCCACGCTGTTCGGCATCAAGCTGACCGACTAAGTAAGAGCAGCCTCACCGTCCCAGGCGCAACATAACGCGCCGGGGCGCGCACTTCGGGTGCGCATCTCAATGAAGCCACTGTTCGCGCAAGCGAATCGTGGCTTTTTGCTTTTCGGCCGCCGTGCCGCGCGACGGGCGTCATCCTTGCGAAATATTTCTCGGGCGAAATGAATGTAACAGGCTCTCATGTCGATTCGCCGCACCGTCTCGCCGGTCTATGCTGAAAGTCTTGAAGAACGGGACTCGAGAGCAGGAAGCGGATTCCATCATCCGTCCCTATCTATGAAATTCTCGCTTACAAGTGCTCACGTCTTCACGCGATTCGGGCCGCTAAAGTGGGTCACAAGCGTACGGTGTCTGGTTCGGGCTCAATCGAGCCGGAGCGGCAAAGCCCAACAAACACGGACGCTGGCCTGGAATAAAACTTTGACGGGAGGTCCATTATGAAAACCTTTGGCAAGGCATCACGCTCGGTTATTGCAACTCTTCTCGCTGGCGGCGCACTGCTCGCTGCCGGCGGCGCGTTCGCCCAGGAACGGGTGGTCATCGAAAACGGTCCGGCGCCGGTCGTGTACGGTCAGCCGCACATGATGCCGGTGGGCGTGTCGGTCAACATCGGCTGGCATGGCGACCGCTACTGGGACGGCCATCGCTACTGGGCGCACGATGATTGGATGCGTCGTCATCCGCACGACTACGATCCGCACCACCACGGCGACGACCATCGTCCGCCGCCCCAGCCCCGCTATTAATGCGGGCATGACGGCGCCGCAACAGGCGGCGTGAGTCCACGAAGCCGGTCCTTCCCTCGCGGAAAGACCGGCTTCGTCGTGTCTGGACGCGGGTTTCGCGCGTGCTGCGTTATGCTTCGAAGCTTTCATCGACGGCAGCGGGAGCAGGTGTGGACAAGACAACGCAGGACGTGGCGGTAGGCGTGGTGGGTACGGGGCTGATGGGCGTCGGCATTGCGACGCAAAGCGCCTTGCATGGGTACCGGACGATCGTGCACGACGTCGACCCGGCGCGTCTTGCGAGCGTCGCGCCGAAAGCGGAAGCGGTGCTCGACGAATTGATCGATGCCGGCCGTATCGACCAGTCGGCGAAACAGGCGGCGCTCTCGCGCATCGAAACGCACGCGCGGCTCGACGCGATCGCGTCCGCGCAATTCGTGATCGAGGCGATCCCCGAAGTGCTCGAACTGAAGCACCGTCTCTATGCGGCGCTGACCAACCTGCTCGCCGACGATGCGATTCTCGCGAGCAACACGAGCAGTTTCCCGCCCGATCAGCTGGCCTCGCCGCTGCGCGCGAAAGAGCGCTTCGTGATCGCGCATTTCTGGAACCCGCCGCACATGATTCCGCTCGTCGAAGTCGTGCCCGGCAGCGCGACCGCGCCGGAAGTCACGCAGCGCACCGCCGCGCTGATGGGCGCGATCGGCATGGAGCCGGTCGTGCTCGCGAAGGCGATTCCGGGTTTCGTCGGCAACCGGCTGCAGTTCGCGGTGCTGCGCGAGGCACTGAATATCGTCCGTTCGGGGGCGGCGACGCCCGAAGTGGTCGACCGGGTGATGAAGGCTTCGCTGGGGCGCCGCTGGGGTATCGTCGGCCCGTTCGAGGGCGCGGACATGGGCGGGCTCGACACCTTCGTCGACATCGCCTCGCATCTGATGCCGCAACTCGCGAAGGACGAGGACGTGATCGATCTGCTGCGCGCGCAGGTCGACGCGGGACGGGTCGGCGTGCGCAGCGGCGCGGGCTTTCACGAGTGGGACGAAGCGCGTCTTGCGCGCGTCGCGGAAGGGCGCAAGCGCGTGATCGGCCGCGGCTAGTGCGGTATAAGTAGCTTCTCTTCGCCGCTCCCGTATTCAGGCGCACCGCCTTCCCTGGGCGCTCACGATCACACGCCAACCCAACCCTACGCCATGTCTCATTACTTCTACGACCCCGCCGCCGGTCACGGTCTGCCGCACGATCCGTTCAAGGCCATCGTCGCGCCACGGCTGATCGGCTGGATTTCGTCGCGCGATGCCGACGGCACGCTCAATCTCGCGCCGTACAGCTTCTTCGGCGCGTTCGCCACTTTCCCGGCGATCATCGGTTTTTGCAGCGAGGGCCGCAAAGACAGCATTTCCAACATCGAAGCCACCGGCGAATTCGTCTGGAACCTGGCAACCCGGCCGCTCGCCGAGCAGATGAACCGTTCGTCGGCGCCGGTTGCGCCGCACGTCGACGAATTCGCGCTGGCCGGACTCACGCCCGCGCCGGGCCGCAACGTCGCGGTGCCGCACGTCGGCGAGTCGCCGGCCGCCCTCGAATGCAAGCTGCTGCAGATCGTGCGTCTGCACGACCTCGACGGCAAGCCGATGGACAACTATCTGGCGCTCGGCCAGGTGGTGGGCGTGCATATCGACGAGGCGTATCTGAAGGACGGCCTGTTCGACACGCAAGCCGCGCAGCCGATCATGCGTGCCGGCTATCGCGCCGACTACGCCGAAATCGGCGCGATGTTCCAGATGTTCCGGCCGACCGCGTAGGCAGTTCGCCCGAAGCGGGAGCCATGCGCCCCTTTGACGGAGCCGTGCGGCGCTCAGCGCCCCCGCTCGGCCGCATGGTTCGTGGCACCGCGCCACGTGCGCAGCAGCAGCGCGTTGGTGACGACGCTCACGCTCGAAAACGCCATTGCCGCGCCCGCGAGCATCGGGTTCAGCAGACCGAACGCGGCGAGCGGAATGCCGATCAGGTTATAGACGAACGCCCAGAACAGGTTCTGCTGGATCTTGCGCCAGGTCTTGCGCGAGATGTCGATCGCATCGGCCACGAGCGCCGGGTCGCCGCGCATCAGCGTGACGCCGGCCGCGTGCATCGCGACGTCGGTGCCGGTCGCCATCGCGATGCCAATGTCGGCGGCGGCGAGCGCGGGCGCGTCGTTGATACCGTCGCCCGCCATGGCGACGATGCCGGCGTGGCGGATCT
The DNA here is from genome assembly GCF_900177725.1 of Paraburkholderia susongensis. Lineage (GTDB taxonomy): Bacteria > Pseudomonadota > Gammaproteobacteria > Burkholderiales > Burkholderiaceae > Paraburkholderia > Paraburkholderia susongensis. The sequence goes on from NZ_FXAT01000011.1 coordinate 187,429, forward strand.
TGAGGTCGCGGATCACGCGGGCCTTGTCGCCGGGCAGCACCTCGGCATGAAATTCGTCGATGCCGAGCGCATGCGCGACGCTCGCCGCGCTGCCGCGATTGTCGCCGGTGACCAGCACGCTGCGGATGCCCATCTGCTCGAGCCGCTCGACGGCTGTGCGCGCAGTCGGTTTGACGGTGTCGCCGAAAGCGATCAGCGCGAGTGCCTGCGGCGCTTGCGGCGCGCGCGCCATCAGCCACGAGACCGTGTTGCCGGCGGCTTCGAGTTCGCGAGCGCGGGCGGCGAGCGCGGGCGGCGGCGCGATGCCGAGTTCGTCGAGCCAGCGCGTGCTGCCGAGCGCGAGCGTGCGGCCGTCGACGTCGGCTTCGACGCCACGGCCCGCGACCGCGCGCGCGGCTGTTGAGTGCGGGACTGCCGCGGGAGCGGCTTCGGCGATCGCGCTGTGGGCGCGGTCGGCGCGCGAATTCGCGGACGAATTCGTAGCCGTGGCGTTCGGCGAAGTACTCGCCGCAGCGGCTAACGCGGCACCCGGTTCGACCTCAGCGTTTTCGACGCTCGCGTGCCCGATCTGCGCCTCATACGCGCTGACCACCGCCCGCGCCAACGGATGATCGCTATGCCGCTGCACCGCCGCGGCAAGCGCGAGCGCTTCGTTGCGGCTCATGCCGTTGGCCGGCTCGAAGGCCGTCATCGAGGGCTGGCCGAGCGTCAGCGTGCCGGTTTTGTCGAAGGCGACGATCGTGACCCGATGCGCGATTTCGAGCGCTTCCGCGTCTTTGATCAACACTCCGTGGCGCGCCGCGACGCCGGTGCCGGCCATGATCGCGGCGGGCGTCGCGAGTCCGAGCGCGCATGGGCAGGCGATCACGAGCACCGCGACCGCGTTGAGGATCGCGGTTTCGCCGCCCGCGCCGGCGATCAGCCAGCCGGCCAGCGTCAGCGCGGCGATGACGAGAATGGCCGGTACGAAGATTTCGCTGACCCGGTCGACGAGCCGCTGGATCGGCGCCTTTTCGGCCTGCGCGCTTTCCACGAGGCGGATGATGCGCGCGAGCGTCGTCTCCGCGCCGATCGCGGTGGTCGTGACCGCAAGCGCGCCTTCGCCGTTGATCGAGCCAGCCGTGACCGCGTCACCCGTCTGTTTGGGCACGGGCAGGCTTTCGCCGGTAATCAGCGATTCGTCGATATGCGTGCGGCCTTCGAGTATCACGCCGTCGACCGGCACACGCTCGCCCGGCCGTACGATCACGACGGTGCCGACGCGCACCTGCGCGAGCGGCACTTCGCGCTCGTCGGCGCCGGCGCGAATGCGCGCGCGATCGGGGCGCAGCGCATTGAGTGCGCGGATGGCGTCCGTGGTCTGCCGCTTCGCGCGCGCTTCGAGCCACTTGCCGAAGCGCACGAGCGTAATCACGACCGCCGAGGCCTCGAAATAGAGGTGCATCGTGTCGCCCGGATGCGTCACGAGTTCGTAGACGCTGATTCCGTACGCCGCCGATGTGCCGAGCGCGACCAGCAGGTCCATGTTGCCCGCGCCGGCGCGCACGGCACGGTAGGCCGCGCGATAGAAGCGCGCGCCGAACGCGAACTGCACGATCGACGCGAGCACGAATTGCAGCCACGGCGGCAGCATGGCGTGAACGCCGAACCATTCGCCGACCATCGGCGCGACGAGCGGCAGCGTCAGGACGGCGGAGGCGAGCACCGCCGCGAGTTCGCGGCGGGCCTGGGCCTGTTTGCGGGCGGCGCTGTTGTCGGCGCTTGCGTGCTCGCCAGTAGCGGCGGGGGCGGTTGCGTCGAGCGTGGCAGCGGATGCCGGCGGTGCTGGCGGTGTGATTGGCGTTGCTTCGTAGCCGGCTTTTTTTACCGCGGCGATGAGCGCATCAGTGTCGGCGGCTATGCCGGCTGGATGGATGGTGGCGGTTTCGGTCGCGAGATTCACGGACGCGCTCGCGACGCCCGGCACTTTCGACAGCGCTTTTTCGACGCGCATCGCGCATGACGCGCAGGTCATGCCGCCAATCGACAGTTCGGTGGCCTGGGGCGTTGCGGCTGGCGCTTCGTGCGGCGCTTCGGCTTGCGTCGTCGCAACGCCCGTATCCGCATCGAGCGTGGCTTCGTAGCCCGCCTTGCGCACGGCATCGGCGAGCAGGCCGGGTTGGACCGTGGCGTCGCTTTCCACGCGGGCGCGCTCGGTCGCGAGATTCACCGACGCACGCGCGACCCCCGGCACTTTCGACAGCGCTTTTTCGACGCGCGTCACGCACGACGCGCAAGTCATCCCGCCGATATCGAGTTCGACGACGCGCGTGGCAGGCGAGGAGGCGGCAGCTCCGGCGGGGCGCTGCGGATTGGCAAGTTCGGTCATGGCAGGCAAGGCTCGTGGCGGCATCAGGCCGCATGGTGAATCCAGTATTGACCTTCCCATGATGGCAAGGTCAAGCACGGATCATGCGGCTGCCGGGTGGCCTACGCTGGCGGTGCGGCGCCAGCGGCGCAGGCTGAGCGCAGGCAAAGATGCACCGGAAGCGGCCGAAGTGCCGGAAGCATCCGCTCAGAACGCCGGCGGCGCATCCAGCATGGCCTGTCCCACTGCCTTCTGCTGCTCGCCGTCGCGCGCGAGCAGCGTTTGCGCCGCGCCGCGCCGGTCCTCGGCCGCCTTGTTCTGGCCGAGTTTCCATTTGCCGACGAGCCGCGTCACCTCGATCTCGATGCCGACGATCGCGCCGAGCATCTGCGCGATGAAGTCGGCGGGCGCGTCGCCCATTTTCCACGGCACTGGCTCGCCGGCTTCCATCTTGCGCGTGAGCCGCGCGACTAGACCGCGCACGAACGTTTCGTCGTCGTGCACCACAATCCTGCCATGCGCATGCACGACTATGTAGTTGTAGGTCGGCACCTGTTTATGCGTTTCGTGTTTGCTCGGATACCAGCTCGGCGAAATATAGGCGGCCGGTCCCTGGAAGATCACGAGCGCTTCGGGATGCGTCGCCGCTTCCTGCCAGACCGGGTTCGCGCGCGCGACGTGAGCGCGCAGCACGCAGCGCGACGAATCGCCTGTTCCGGCCGCGGCGTCGCCGTCAGCGGAAATCAGCTGCGTCTCGAACGGCAGATGATTCGCGTCGAGCCCGTTCGGGCCGTTCGTAATCAACGCGCCGAACGGCTGCTCGGCGATCAGGCGATGAAGAACCTCTGGGCGGTTCTCTTCGAAATGGGCGGGCATGTACATCGAAGCGCTCCGGATGCGGACAACGAAAGAATGTGGATGAGTTTGTGGGCGAGTTGGAATCGAAACCGAAATCGAATCGAAAGTATGGCGCGTTCGCGCGCTCGTTACCAATGCGAAGAGGGTAAAAATGCCGCTCGTCTCGTGTATATGAACTGCATGCGCGCTATCAGGCGCAATTCCCTGCTTTCTGCTTGCCTGGTTAGCAAGGATACGATACAACGCGATGTTGTCGGAGTCGCAATCCGCGGACTGGCTGCGCAAGGCTTGGGGAGGCCGCGCATGTTTCTGGCGCTGCGCACCGGCATCTCCCATAGGACCGCACGTTCCGCACTCTGAACGAATGATAAAAAATCGCCGAAAGCTGTTTTCGATTCAATGGACCTGCGCATCGCTCGCAGGCCTCGTATTTCTCGCCGGCTGCGCGTCGACTCCGTCCGCGACGCATCAGAGCACCGGCTGGATCAAGGATGAAGTCGCCGATTCCTACGTATTCGGTTATCCGCTCGTGCTGATGAGCACCGCGCGCGACGCGGCGGTCGGCACCGATCCGGGCCAGGCGCCCTTGAACACGCTGCGGCATGCGCAGGCGTTGCCGCCGATCGGCGCGGCCAATCCGCCGCAGCCGAGCCTCGATACGCTCGACTCGACCGGCTGGCTCGACCTCGGCAGCGAGCCGGTGATCCTGTCGCTACCTGATTCGCATGGCCGCTATGTCGACGCGCGCGTGCTCGACATGTGGACCAATGTCGTGTGGTCCACGGGTCCGCAGTTCGTGGCGGGCACGGCCAGCGCGAAAGGCATTCACGCGCAGACGATCGCGTTCGTCACGCCGGGCTGGCAGGGCGAGTTGCCGAAGGGCGCGAAACGCATCGAAGTGCCGACCCTCAATGCATGGGTGAGCGTGCGTATCCAGTCGAACGGCGCGCGCGATCTGGCGGCGGTCCGCAAGCTGCAACGCGCGATCCGCCTCGCGCCGCTGAGCTTCTACGACGGCGACGAGCGCGCGGCATCGGTCGCGCCGCCGCGCGGCAACGTCAATGGAGCGATGGGCGCCAACGGCACGCAGCAGCAGCAGGTGGCCGCACTCGACGCGAGTGGCTTTTTCGGCCGTCTCGCCGACGCTCTGCCTGACAATCCGCCCACACCGGCCGATCCGCATGCGCTGAAATTTCTCTCGGACCTCGGCGTCACGCCAGGTGATCCGGCGAAGCTGCCGAAATCGCCCAACGCGCTCGCAGCCGGTCTCGCCGATGGCCGCGACCGTGTCGCCACGCCGCCTCCCAATCTGCTGAGCGCGAATGGCTGGAGCTGGTTCGGCGACGGCGTTGGCAACTACGGCCCCGACTATGCGCTGCGCGCGTATGCGGCGAGCACACAGCCGGGCATCGGTACGAAGGACGACGAAGTACGCGCGGTCGTCACGCAGGACAGCGACGGCAATACGCTGAACGGTGCGAATCGCTACGTGATCCACTTCGCGGCGAACCAGGTGCCGCCGGTGCGCGGCTTCTGGTCGATCACCGCCTACACGAAGGATGGCGCGTTGGGCGAGAGCGCGCCGGCGCGGCTCGCGGTCGGCGATCGCAACGGCGTGCACCGCAATCGCGATGGCTCGCTCGACGTGGTCGTGTCGTCCACGCGCAGCAGGACCGGCAACTGGTTGCCGGCGCCGCGCGCCGACATGCAACTGGTGCTGCGTCTGTACGCGCCGAAGCCGCAAGCCACCGACGGCCGCTGGCAGCCGCCGCCGGTCGTGCGGCGGTGACGTGACGGGGTGGCTTCAGAAAGTCATCGGTAAGCAGCGCGAATCTTCAAGCGATGTCTGACAATCCTGTCTCATCGCGGATTCACGACTTATACTGCCGCTTGCGGGATTCCTGTTTTCGCGGCGGGCTTGCCGCCGCACTCATCAAGACCGGGTATGGCAAGCCTCAATAAAGAATCGTTAGCCTCCTCAATGCAGACCGTGCGCGAAGTCGCACAGTCGCGCCGCACGCGCCGTGTTCTCGTAGGCGTGCTGATCTTTCTCGTCGTGTTCGGCCTGCTCGGCTTTTTCGCGGCGCCGCCGCTGATTCGCCACATCGCGAGCCAGCAGTTGAGCAAGCAGCTCGATCGGCCCGCCACGATCGGCCGCATTGCGCTCAATCCGTACACGCTGAGGTTCGAAGCCGATAACGTGCATATCGGCGAGCGCGGCGGCACGGGCGATTTCATCGATATTTCGCGGCTCATCGTGAAGCCCTCGTGGAGTTCGCTGTTTCGCGGCGCGCCGATCGTCGACGAAGTGCAGGTCGACTCGCCGCGTTTTCATATCGTTCGCTACGATGCGCAGCGCTTCAATTTCACCGACCTGATCGAGAAATTCTCGAAGCAGCCCGCGAAACCCGACAGCAAGCCGACACAGTTCTCCGTCTCCAACATTCGCGTCGAAAACGGCCAGATCACGTTCGACGACCGGCTGCTCGGCACGAAGCACGTGATCGATCAATGGAAGCTCGGCATTCCGTTCATCGCGACGCTGCCTTCGAAAACCGATATCTTCGTCGAACCGCTGCTGCGCGCGCGCATCGACGGCGACAGTCAGCTCGCGATCGACGGCAAGACCAAGCCGTTCGCGGCGTCGCGCGAGTCGGAAGTGTCGCTGCGCTTCGATGCGCTCGACGTGCCGAAGCTCATGTCCTACTCACCGGCCCGACTGCCCGTGATCGTGCAGTCGGGCAAGCTGTCCACCGACCTCAAGCTCAACTTCGTGATGTCGAACGACACGCCGTCGCTGCGCGTCGCGGGCACGGTCGATCTGGACGACGTCGACGTGCAGGATCAGGGCAAGGCGCCGTTTTTCGCGGCGCACGCGGTGCATGTGGCGGCGGCGTCGCTCGAACCGCTGAAGAGCATCTATCACTTCGACGAAATCCGCATCGATGCGCCGAACGCGAGCCTCGCGCGCGACAAGGACGGCGTGCTCAGCGTCGAGCGGATGTTCGCGCCGGCGTCTGGGAAGACTGCGACGGGCGCGGCGGTAAGCGCAAAGGAAAGCGCAACGGAAAGCAAAACCGCGAGCGCAGCCGCCAGCGCACCGGCCGCGGCGTCCGGCGCCAAGGCGCAAGCCAACGCCGGGACCACAGCCGCCGAAAAATCCACCCCGCCAATCGATCTGTCGATCAAACACTTCGCGCTCAACGACGGCACGGTAAATGTCCACGACGAGGCAGCCGCGCGCCCGTTCGATACCAGTCTGCAGAACCTCGCTGTCACGCTGAACGATTTTTCGACGCTTGCGTCCGCACCCGCGCATTACACGGTGAGCACCGGTTTCAAGGACGGCGGCTCGCTCGCCGGCGAGGGCACGCTCGGCCTCGCGGCGAAGACGGCCAGCGCGAAGCTCGATCTGAAGTCGCTAAAGCTGCCGCCGTTGCAACCCTATCTCGACACCGCGACCGCGGCGCAAGTATTGGACGGCGCGCTCTCCGTGACGACGAACATCGACGCGAACTGGTCGAAGTCGCCGGCGGCCGTGACGGTCGCGGACACGCAAGTGGACATGCAGTCGCTCAAGCTGGCGGCGCGCGGTGACAAGACGCCGCTGATTTCGCTCGCGCAGGGCAACGTCGTGGTCAAGCAGGTGGACCTGGCCGCCCGCACGGCCGACGTCACGAGCGTCGACGCGACCGGTCTTGCGCTCGACGCGCAGCGCCTGAAAGACGGCAGCATCAACCTCACGTCGCTCGCCGGTCCGCATGAGGCGGAGAAGCAGCGCACAGCGGTCCACGCGGCAAAGAAAGCGCAGGCGGAAGGCCCGGCGTGGCACTACAAGATCGGCGAATTGACGCTGAAAGACGCGACCGCCAATTTCACCGACAACACCACGCCACAGCCGGTCAGGCTGAGCATTGCGCCGCTGCAACTGAAGGTGCAGCAGATCAGCGACGACTTGAGCCGTCCGCTGCCCGTCGATCTGCAGGCGACGCTGAACAAAAAAGGCACGCTCGGCGTGAAGGGCGACGTCACCGCGACGCCGCTGAAGCTGGCCGTCAAGGTGAACGCGAACCGGCTCGACGCGGCGGCCTTCGAGCCGTACTTCGGCAGCAAGCTCAATGCGGTGATCGCGAGCGCGCTGCTCAATGCGAACGGCGATCTCGCGGTGACCAACGAGAAGGCGCTGAAAGCGAACTATCGCGGCGACGTCGCGCTCGTCGACGTGCGCATGCTCGACAAGGCGACCTCGGACCCGTTCGCGGGCTGGGGCTCGCTCGCGCTGTCGAACCTGAAGGCCGATTACGGCGAACACGGCACCTCGGTCGACGCGGGCCGTGTCACGTTCTCGAAGTTCTACGGGCGCGTGCTGCTCGACGCGCAAGGCAAGCTCAATCTGAAGGACGTGGTTGCGCATGAAACCGGCGCGGCGCAGTCGCTCACGCGCGACAAGAGCGGCGCCGAGCACGTGGAACTGACGCCGGTGGCGGCGTCGGAGGCAGTGGCTGCGTCCGCGCCCACGGCGGCATCGGCGTCGAAGGCAGCGGCGCCGCCCGCCACCGTCACGGCCGCCACGCCGCCGCAAAGTCCGGTCAAGCTGCATTTCGGGCAACTGGTGCTGCAGCAGGGCCGCGTCACCTATACGGACAACTTCATCCGGCCGAACTACACGGCGAATCTCGTCGACATTCAGGGCACGGTCGGCGCGTTCGGCACGCAATCGACGACGCCAGCGCCGGTCGACGTCGCCGCGAAGCTCGCGGCCAACGGTCCGCTGTCGATCCGCGGCACCGTCAATCCGCTGATCGAAAAGCCGGCGCTCGATCTGACCGCGACCGCGCACGACATCGAGCTGACCAACCTCACGCCCTATTCGGCGAAATACGCGGGCTATCCGATCACCAAGGGCAAGCTCAACGTCGATCTGCACTACAAGCTCGATAACGATCAACTGAGCGCGAACAATCACCTGTTCATCGATCAGCTCACGTTCGGCGATCACATCGACAACGACACGGCGACCAAGCTGCCGGTGCGTCTCGCGATCTCGCTGCTGAAAAATTCGCGCGGCGAAATCGACGTAAATCTGCCGGTGTCGGGTTCGCTGTCGAACCCCGAGTTCAGCATCGGCGGGTTGATCTGGCATGCGGTGCTCAATCTGCTCGAGAAGGCCGTGACCGCGCCGTTCTCGCTGATCGCCAACGCGTTCGGCGGCAACAGCGAGGAACTCGGCTACGTGGAGTTCGATCCGGGCTCGGCGACGCTCAGCGACGCCGACAAGCAGAAGCTCGACACGATCGTGAAGGCGCTCGCGGACAAGCCGTCGATCCGCATGGATCTGATCGGCCGCGTCGATCCGAAGATCGACGAACCGGCGCTGCGCACGCAGTACGTCGACCGGCTGGTCAAGCAGCAGAAGATCAAGGACACGGTGGGCAACGGCGAGAGCGTCGATCCGTCCGCGGTCACCGTCGATCAGAAAGACTATGACAAATATCTCGCCAAGGCGTACAAGTCGGGCGACTTCAAGAAACCGCGCAACTTTATCGGCATGACGAAGACGCTGCCCGAGGACGACATGAAGGGCGCGCTTGCCGCCAATGCGCCGATCGACGACGCGAGCTTGCGTCAGCTTGCGCAGCAGCGCGCGCAGAGCGTGCAGCAGTATCTGGACGGCAAGATCGACAGCAGCCGCCTGTTCATCGTCGCGCCGAAGCTCAACGCCGACGGCATCAAGGACAAGGGCGCGACGACGCGTGTGGACTTCGGCTTGAAGTGAGCGCCGTCTGTTCGATCACCCGCGCGAGCGTGTCGAACGCGGGCCCGATGCCGTCGTTCGGCACGCACGCATAGCCGAGCAGCAGTCCGCGCCGCGGCTGCGCCGGGTCGTTGTAGTAGCTCGTGAGCGGCCGCACGATCACGCCCGCGTCGTAGGCGGCGGCCACTACCGCGCGATCGTCCGAGTAGTCCGGCAGGCCGAGCACGAGGTGCAGGCCCGCTTCATCGCCCATCACGGGCAACTCGCTGCCAAAGCGCGCGGTGATCGCGTCGATCAGAATCTGCCGGCGCTCGCCGTATAGCGCGCGCATCCGGCGCACGTGCGAGGTGAGGTGGCCGTCCATGATGAAATCGGTCATCACGGCCTGCTGCATCAGCTGGCCCTCGCGGTACAGCTCCGCGACGCCAGTCCGGAATATATCGACCAGATGCTCCGGCGCGATCATGTAGCCGATCCGCAGGCCCGGAAACAGCATCTTGCCGAGACTGCCCACGTAGATCACGCGGCCGGCTTCGTCGAGTCCCTGCAGCGACGCGAGCGGCCGGCTGCCGTAGCGGAATTCGCTGTCGTAGTCGTCCTCGATGATCCAGACGTCGTGCTGGCGCGCATATTCGAGCAGCGTGCGGCGGCGCGCGAGGCTCATCACCATGCCGAGCGGATACTGATGCGACGGCGTGACGAGCGCGAGACGCGGCGGCTCTTGCAGGTCCTCGTCACGCGGATTGAGCCCTTCGCCGTCCACCGGCACCGGCGCGAGCGTGATGCCCGACGACTGCAGCACGCTGCGCGCACCCCAATAGCACGGTTCCTCGACCCACGCGCGATCGCCGACGTCGGTCAAGAGACGCACGGCGAGATCGATCGACTGATGAATGCCCGTCGTGATGATGATCTGGTCCGGCGTGCATTTGACCGAGCGCGCGACGCGCAGATAATCCGATAACGCGCGCCGCAGCGGCCGGTAGCCGCCGCCGGGCGCATAGGTCAGCAGATCGGGATTGGCTTCCTTCCACAGGCGCGCCTGCAGGCGGCTCCACGTGCGCGCCGGAAACTCCGAGACATCGGGCACGCCCGGCATGAACGCGCCCCATTGTTTCGCGGAGACGCCTGCCTGGCGGATCAGACGGCGTCCGCGTGTGGACAGATCGTTGCGCTCGCGCTGTGGCTGGCTTGCGCTGTCGCTGGCCGGCCGGACGGCTGTGTGGGTGGCCGCATGAGTGGGCGCATGAGTGGCCGGCTGAGCTGCCGCATCCCCGGCCGCGGCCGCCTCGGGTCTGTTGCGCCCATTCACCGCGGCCGCGTCCGGGCGCGTGTCGGCGACGTAGGTGCCGCTGCCCGTCGTCGAGATCACGTAGCCTTCGGCGGTCAACTGGTCGTAGACGTGCAGCACCGTGTTGCGCGCGATGCCGAGGTCTTCGGCGAGCGTGCGCGAACTCGGCAGCTTGGTGCCGGGCGGCAACTGGCCGGTCAGGATGGCCTGCTGCGTGAGCCGCAGCGTCTGCCGGTAGATCGGTTCGGCGCCGCCGCGGTCGAGCCGCGTGGCAAGCCAGTCCGACAGGATCACTGTGTCCAAGTGGTTCTATCCGGAATAATGAAATGGCTCCATATTGTAGAACCGTAACGGTCTATAGTGAGCCACGCAATAGATGCGATCCCGCTGCCACCTGGCGGGGCGCCTGCCGCACAGCAGAGGAGACGAGGTGATGAAAACCGAAGACGTGATCGTCAGCTTTCGAGGTGTGCGAAAGACCTACGACGGCGAAACGCTGGTCGTCAAACAGCTCGATCTGGATATCCATCAGGGCGAGTTCCTGACGCTGCTCGGCCCGTCCGGCTCGGGCAAGACCACCTGCCTGATGATGCTGGCGGGCTTCGAATTCCCGACCGGCGGCGAGATCTGGCTCGACGGCCAGTTGCTCAACAACGTGCCGCCGCACAAGCGCAACATCGGCATGGTGTTTCAGAACTACGCGCTGTTTCCGCATCTGACGGTCGAGCAGAACGTCGCGTATCCGTTGACCGTGCGCAAGCTCGGCACCGAGGAGCGCGCGCATCGCGTGAACAACGCGCTGAAAATGGTGCGCATGGAGAGCTTCGCGAAGCGCTACCCGGCGCAGCTTTCCGGCGGCCAGCAGCAGCGCATCGCGCTCGCGCGGGCGCTCGTGTTCGAGCCGAAGCTCGTGCTGATGGACGAGCCGCTCGGCGCGCTGGATAAACAATTGCGCGAGCACATGCAATACGAACTCAAATCGCTGCACGAAAAGCTCGGCGTGACGTTTGTCTACGTCACGCACGACCAGGGCGAGGCGCTGACGATGTCCGACCGCGTCGCCGTGTTCGACAAGGGCATCGTGCAGCAGCTCGATACCGTCGACCGGCTCTACGAATCGCCGTGCAACGAGTTCGTCGCGAACTTCATCGGCGACAGCAACCGGCTGCGCGGCACGATCGCGAATGTCGACGGCGAGTATTGCGAATTCCATCTGAGCGACGGCACGCGCCTCACCGGCCGCAACATCGGCGGCGCGCGGGCGGGCTCGCCCGCGGTCGCGTGCATCCGGCCCGAGCGCATGAAGCTCGCGAACGGGGTTGCGCGGCCCGGCGCCAATGCGCTCGCCGGCGAGGCGCGCGGGCTCATCTATTTCGGCGACCACGTGCGCATGCGCTGCGGCGTGCCGCAACAGGACGAGTGCTTCGTCAAGGTGCCGCTCGGCACCGACGCGCTCGACGCCTTCGCCCCCGGTGTGCCGGTCGCGCTCGAGTTTGCGCCCGAGCATCTGCGCATATTCGCGGGGGCCTGAGGCAGGCAGGGCAGTGAAGCAAGGCAGTGAAGCAAGGCGGTGAAGCAGGGCGGTGAAGCGCCGCACGCGCGAGGCGTCGGCGCGGCAGGTCGGCGGTACGACAAAGCTGGCGGTACGTGGCGAACCGCACGGCGCGTGGCATCGAGTACATCACACACATTACGCACGTCACCAAGGAAAAGGAGAGCCTCACCATGAGCAAGATCGGGAAATCGCGCTGCGCTATCGCTGTCGGTGCTGTCACGCTCGCGCTGGGCGCTGCGCAGGTCCATGCCGCCGAGCTGACGGTCGTCAATTTCGGCGGGGCGAATGGCGACGCGCAGAAGGTCGCCTTCAACCAGCCGTTCGAGTCGGCCACCGGCAACAAGGTGACGGCCGTCGAATACAACGGCGAGCAGGCCAAGGTGAAGGCGATGGTCGAGGCGAAGCACGTGAACTGGGACGTGGTGGAAGTCGAGTCGGGCGACATCGGCCGCGGCTGCGATGAAGGACTGTACGAAAAGCTCGACTGGTCGAAGATCGCCAAAAAATCGGACCTGGTTCCGGATGCGCCGCAAACCTGCGGCGTTGGCTTTTTCGTGTGGTCGACCGCGCTCGCCTACAACGCCGACAAGCTGAAAACCGCGCCGACCGGCTGGGCCGATTTCTGGGACGTGAAGAAATTCCCGGGCAAGCGCGCAATGCGCAAGGGCGCGCGCTACAACCTCGAATTCGCGCTGATGGCCGACGGCGTGCCGCCGAAGGACGTCTACAAGGTGCTCGCGACGAAAGAAGGCCAGGACCGCGCGTTCAAGAAACTCGACGAGCTGAAGCCGAACATCCAGTGGTGGGAAGCGGGCGCGCAGCCGCCGCAGTTCCTGGTGGCAGGCGACGTGGTGATGTCGACCGCGTATAACGGCCGTATCGACGCCGCGCAGCGCGAAGGCAAGAACCTCAAGGTCGTGTGGAACGGCAGCATTTACGACCTCGACTATTGGGCGATTCCGAAGGGTTCGCCGAACAAGGCGCTCGCCGAGCAGTACATCGCTTATTCGTTGACGTCGAAGCCGCAGCAGGACTACGCGCAGCATATCGCGTACGGTCCGGTGAGCGTGGCGGCGATCAAGTCGCTCGACGCGAAGACGCTCGCGAATTTGCCGAACTCGCCGGCCAATGGCAAGAATGCGGTGCTGCAGAATCTGTCGTTCTGGACCGATCATGGGGACGAGCTGGAGCAGCGGTTTGCGTCGTGGGCGTCGAAGTAAGCGCTGCGCGGGCTTTCTGGCTCACGGGCTCCTCGTGAGCGGGCGCGGCTTCGCCACGGGGCGGGGCCGCGCGCTGACGTATGAGGACGGGAGTGAGCGCCAAAGCGCTCACTCCCGTCGACGCCCCCACGGGTGGGACAGGAGAAACGGGTGTGACTACGATGACGATCGCCGCCGATTCGACGCCTGAATCAGCCAGTCGGCTCAAGCGCGAACTGAAGGCCGCGGAAGCGAGAAAGCGCGCGATGGCGTTACTGCTGATCGCGCCGCTCGCGATTTTCCTGCTGCTGATTTTCGTCGTGCCGATCGGCGCGTTGCTCACGCGCGCCGCGCAGAATCCCGAAGTCGCGAGCGCGTTGCCGCATACGCTCAATGCGCTAAGCGGCTGGGACCGCAAAACGCCGCCGCCTGACGCCGCCTATACCGCGCTTGCAACCGACCTCACCGCCATCGCCGACAGCGACGGCATGGGTGCGCTCGCGCGGCGCCTGAACGTCGAGATTCCGGGCTATCGCTCGCTGATCGCCAAATCGGCGCGCGCCATGCCGTTCGCCGACGACAACAACCAGCCGCTGCATCTGACGCCCCGCGAGACGCGCGCGAAATTCGTCGAACTCGACGAGCGCTGGAACGACGTCGCGTACTGGCAGGCGATTGCGAAAAACTCGAGCACGCTTTCGCCGTTCTATCTGCTTGCGTCGCTCGATCACAAGCAGGACGCATTCGGCCGCATCGTGCCGACCGATCCTGACCAGCAGATCTATCTGAAGGTCTTCAGCCGCACGTTCGTGATCGGCGCGGCCGTGACGATTTTCACGTTGCTGCTCGGCTATCCGCTCGCGTACTGGATCTCGACGCTCTCGGAGCGCCGCGCGAACCTCGTGATGATTCTCGTGCTGATTCCGTTCTGGACTTCGATCCTCGTGCGCGTGGCCGCGTGGATCGTGATCCTGCAGAACGAAGGGCTCGTGAACAAGGCGCTGATCGCGAGCGGTCTGCTGCACGATCCGCTCGCGCTGCTGTTCAACCGCACCGGCGTCTATATTTCGATGACGCACATCCTGCTGCCGTTCATGATCCTGCCGCTCTATAGCGTGATGAAGTCGATTCCGCCGACCTATCAGCGCGCGGCGATCTCGCTCGGCAGCCATCCGTTCGCTGCGTTCTGGCGCGTGTATGTGCCGCAGACCTATCCGGGCATCGGTGCGGGCGCGCTGCTCGTGTTCATTCTCGCGATCGGCTACTACATCACACCCGCGCTGCTCGGCGGACCGAACGACCAGATGGTCAGCTACTACGTCGCGTACTTCACGAACGTGACGATCAACTGGGGCATGGCGTGCGCGCTCGGCGGGCTGCTGCTTGCCGCGACGCTCGTGCTGTACGTGATCTATGGACGCTTCACGCGTTCGTCGTTGAGCCTCGGTTGACCGGGCGCAATGAACTGAACGGAGCAAAACCGCGATGAAACTTGCCAGGCCCCTGTTCGCACCGCATACGTCGCTCGTGGAGCGTGTGTGGTATTTCGCGTTGCGCGCGCTCGTCGTGCTGACGCTGCTGTATCTGATCCTGCCCGTGCTCGCGATCGTGCCGTTGTCGTTTTCGTCGAGCACGTTCCTTGTCTATCCGATTCCGGGCTGGTCGCTGCGCTGGTATCAGAACCTCGTCGCGTCCGACGAATGGCGTATGGCCGCGAAGAACAGCTTCATCGTCGCGCCGTCGGCGACGGTGGTCGCGACCGTGCTCGGCACACTCGCGGCAATCGGACTGACCAAGGCGAACTTCCGCGGCAAGGGTCTGCTGATGGCGGTCCTGATTTCGCCGATGATCGTGCCGGTCGTCGTGGTCGGCGTCGGCATGTATCTGTTCTTCGCGCCGCTCGGTCTCGCGAATACGTATATCGGGCTGATCCTCGCGCATGCGGCGCTCGGCGTGCCGTTCGTCGTGACGACGGTCGCGGCCACGTTGCAGGGCTTCAACTACAACCTCGTGCGCGCGAGCCTGTCGCTCGGCGCGAATCCGGTGAAGACGTTTTTCCGCATCACGTTGCCGGTGATCGCACCGGGCGTGATGTCGGGCGCGCTGTTCGCGTTCGCGACGTCGTTCGATGAAGTCGTCGTCACGCTGTTTCTCGCTGGCGCGGATCAGACCACGCTGCCGCGCCAGATGTTCACCGGTATTCGCGAGAACATCAGCCCGACCATTGCCGCGCTGGCGACGATCCTGATCGTGTTCTCGACGTGCCTGCTGCTCGCGCTCGAATGGCTGCGCGGGCGCAATGCGGCGCGAGCGGTCAGGGATTGAGATAAAAAAAGCCCGACCAGAGGTCGGGCTTCAAAGTCGGCTGCGTCCTCCACAGGACGCAGCCCCTGCAAAACAGCGAGGCTGTTTGCGCCGCCGTCTGGCTTAAGCAGCCAGCAGCGAGCGCAGCACGAACGGCAGAATCCCGCCGTGCTTGTAGTAGTCGACTTCGATCGGCGTGTCGATACGCAGCAGCACCGGCACGCGCTTGTCGCCGTCCTTGCCGTGAATCACGAGCGTGACTTCCTGTTGCGGCTTGAAGTTGTCGCCGAGGCCTTCGATGTCGTACGTTTCTTCGCCGGTGATGCCGAGCGACTGCACGCTATCCGAGCCCTTGAACTGCAGCGGCAGAACGCCCATGCCGACCAGGTTCGAACGGTGGATCCGCTCGAAGCTGCGTGCGACCACAGCCTTCACGCCGAGCAGTTGCGTGCCCTTCGCCGCCCAGTCGCGCGACGAGCCCGTGCCGTACTCTTCGCCCGCGAACACGACGGTCGGCGTGCCGGCGTCGATGTACTTCATCGCTGCGTCGTAGATCGACAGTTGTTCGCCGCTCGGCTGGTGAATCGTCAGGCCGCCTTCGACGCGCGTGCCATCCGCCTTCGCCGGGATCATCAGGTTCTTGATCCGCACGTTCGCGAACGTGCCGCGCATCATCACGTCGTGGTTGCCGCGGCGCGAGCCGTAGCTGTTGAAGTCGGCCTTCTGCACGCCGTTGGCCTTGAGCCACTTGCCTGCCGGCGAGTCTTCCTTGATCGAGCCTGCCGGGCTGATGTGGTCGGTCGTGACCGAGTCACCGAAGATGCCCAGTGCGCGCGCGCCCTTGACCGGTGCGATGCTGCTCGCCGGCGTCATCGAGAAGTCCTTGCCGAAGAACGGCGGCTCCGCGATGTAGGTCGACTTCGGCCAGTCGTAGACCTGGCCTTCCTCGCCCTCGATCTTGCTCCACAGGTCGCCCTTCTTGGTGAGCTGCGAGTAGTTCTTGCGGAACTCGTCGGCGTCGAGCGCGTACTTGAGCAGCGCGTTGACTTCGTCGCTGGTCGGCCAGATGTCGCCCAGGTAGATGTCCTTGCCGCCCT
Organism: Paraburkholderia susongensis; assembly: GCF_900177725.1. Lineage (GTDB taxonomy): Bacteria > Pseudomonadota > Gammaproteobacteria > Burkholderiales > Burkholderiaceae > Paraburkholderia > Paraburkholderia susongensis. Next base: position 203,835 of record NZ_FXAT01000011.1, read on the forward strand.
TGCCCTTGCCGACCGGCTCGGTCATCAGGTCGCGCGTGATGTTGCCGGCGATCGCGTAAGCGACGACGAGCGGCGGCGACGCGAGGAAGTTCGCGCGGATGTTCGGGTGAATACGCGCTTCGAAGTTACGGTTGCCCGACAGCACCGCAGCCGCGACGATGTCGTTCTTCGTGATCGCTTCGTTCAGTTCCGGCGTCAGATCGCCCGCGTTACCGATACAGGTCGTGCAGCCGTAAGCGGCGAGCGTGAAGCCGAGCTTGTCGAGGTACTTGAGCAGGTCGGTCTTCGTCAGGTATTCGGTGACGATACGCGATCCCGGCGCGAGCGAGGTCTTGATGTGCGGAGCGACCGTGAGGCCGGCTTCGACAGCCTTTTTCGCGAGCAGGCCGGCGGCCAGCAGCACGCTCGGGTTCGACGTGTTCGTGCACGACGTGATCGCGGCGATCAGCACGTCGCCGTTCTTCACGTCGACACCGTTGCTGGTCGTGTATTGCGCGTCGAGATCCGCTGCCTTCTTCGCGAAACCGTTTTCAGCGACCGGCTTCGAGAACAGATCGGAGAAGGTCGACTTCACGTTGCCGATTTCGATACGGTCTTGCGGACGCTTCGGGCCTGCCAGCGACGGCGCCACGGTGCCGAGATCGAGCGTGACGACCTTCGTGTAGTCGATGTCGCCTTCCTTCGGAATGCCGAACAGCTCCTGTGCCTTGAAGTAGTTCTGGAACGCGGCGATTTCAGCGTCGGTGCGGCCCGTGCCCTTGAAGTAGTCGATGGTCTTTTCGTCGACCGGGAAGAAGCCCATCGTCGCGCCGTATTCCGGCGCCATGTTGCCGATCGTCGCGCGGTCCGGCAGCGACAGCGAGCGCGTGCCTTCGCCGAAGAATTCGACGAACTTGCCGACCACCTTTTCCTTGCGCAGCAGTTCGGTGATGGTCAGCACCAGATCGGTTGCCGTCACGCCTTCGCGCAGCTTGCCCTTCAGGTTCACGCCCACCACGTCCGGCGTCAGGAAGTACACCGGCTGGCCGAGCATGCCGGCTTCGGCCTCGATGCCGCCCACGCCCCAGCCGACCACGCCGATGCCGTTGATCATCGTCGTGTGGCTGTCGGTGCCGACGAGCGAATCGGGGTAGTACACCGTGTCCGCGCCGTCAGCCTTCTTGTGCACGCCGCGTGCGAGGTATTCGAGGTTCACCTGGTGAACGATGCCGACGCCCGGGGGCACGACCTTGAACGTGTCGAACGCCTGCATGCCCCACTTCATGAACTGGTAGCGCTCGTTATTGCGCTGGAATTCCAGCTTCATGTTCAGGTCGAGCGCGTTCTTTTCGCGGAAGTGGTCGATCTGCACCGAGTGGTCGACGACGAGGTCGACCGGCACGAGCGGCTCGATCGACTTCGGGTTCTTGCCGACCGCCTTCGCGACGCCGCGCATCGCGGCGATGTCAGCGAGCAGCGGCACGCCGGTAAAGTCCTGCAGCACGACGCGCGACACGACGAACGGGATTTCGTCGACGCGCGCGGCGGTCGGCTTCCAGTTCGCGAGCTGCGTGATGTGTTCTTCGGCGATTTTCTTGCCGTCGTAGTTACGCAGCACCGATTCCAGCACGATACGGATCGAAACCGGCAGGCGGCCGATCTTGATGTTCAGCGCCTTGCCGAGGTGCGGCAGGGAGTAGAACTTGCCTTTGCCGGAACCGCTGTCGAATTCCTTGAGCGTTTTGTGGAGGTTGTGGGCCATGGTGTTTTCCTTGGTTTGATCGCGGAACTACAGTACTTAACCTAGATGACGTACAGATCGACGTATTCATTGACCGGCATCGATTCGAGCCTGGCCTGATCGAGCGATACGCCGAGAATCGCCAGTTGCTGCTTGACCGGAAAGCGCCGCGCGAGGTTGGTCCTGAACTTCTCGACCAGCAACGGGATGCCGTCTTCGCGACGGCGCTTATGACCGATCGGGTATTCGACTACGACTTCGTCGAACTTCGACCCGTCGTCGAATTCGATCGTCAGTGCATTGGCGATCGAGCGCTTCTCCGGGTCGTGATAATCCTTCGTGAACTGCGTGTCTTCGACACATTCCATCTTCGCGCGCAGGGCATCGATCCGCGCGTCCTGCGCGAGCGCATCTTCGTAATCGGCGGCCGTGAGGCGGCCGAAAATCAGCGGTACCGCGATCATGTACTGGATGCAATGATCGCGGTCGGCCGGATTGTCGAGCGGACCTTTTTTATCGATGATGCGAATCGCCGCTTCGTGCGTGCGAATCGTGATCTTCCTGATTTCGTCGACGCGCCGGCCCTGCGCGGCAAGCTGCGCATGCAGCGCGAGCGCGGCTTCCACGGCGGTTTGCGCGTGGAACTCGGCCGGAAACGAAATCTTGAACAGCACGTTTTCCATCACGTACGAGCCGTACGGGCGCTGGAATCTGAACGCGTTGCCGTTGAACAGCACGTCGTAAAAGCCCCACGTTTTCGCGGTGAGCACCGACGGATAGCCCATCTCGCCGGTCTTCGAAATCAGTGCGAGGCGCACCGCGCGCGAGGTCGCGTCGCCGGCGGCCCACGACTTGCGCGAGCCGGTGTTCGGCGCGTGGCGGTAGGTGCGCAGCGCCTGCCCATCGACAAGCGCCTGCGATACCGCGTTGATGAGTTCGTCGCGCGTGAGGCCCACCAATTGGCCGACCACGGCGGTGGAGGCGAGCTTGACCAGCAGCACGTGATCGAGCCCGACCTTGTTGAACGAGTTTTCGAGCGCGATGCAGCCTTGAATTTCGTGCGCCTTGATCATCGCGATCAGGACGTCTTTCATCGTCAGCGGCGCTTTGCCCGCTGCGATGGCGGTGCGCGAGAGCCAGTCGGCCGTCGCGAGAATTCCGCCGAGGTTATCCGACGGATGACCCCATTCGGCGGCAAGCCAGGTGTCGTTGAAGTCGAGCCAGCGGATCATTGCGCCGATGTTGAAGGCGGCCTGAACCGGGTCCAGCTGGAATGACGTGCCCGGCACCTTCGCGCCGTTGGGGACGATCGTGCCCGGCACGATCGGTCCCATCAGCTTGGTGCAGGCCGGGTAGGTGAGCGCCTCGAGTCCGCAGCCGAGCGTATCGATCAGGCAGTGGCGCGCGGTTTCTAGCGCGAGCGCACTGTCGATCTGATAGTTCAGAACGTAGTCGACGATATCCGCAAGGACGGTGTCCGGGGCGGGTCGTACGTTCGGAATCGGCGCTGACATGGGAGGGCGTTCCTGATGGCGGGAATCAGTTGCCGGTCTTGTTGATCGCGTTCGATTGCGTTGCAGCCGGCGCGCCTTGTGCCATCGCGGCCGTCTTGCACTCGTCGGCGAGGCGCGAGCTGTCCTTGTCCTGGAACAGCATGGCCTTGGTCGGGATCACGACCAGATCCATACCGGTTGCGGCGTCGTGGAAGCGGTCAGCGCCCGTCGTGGTCGTTTCGCGCGGCAGGTTGTAGTTCTTGTTCGCCCAGTGAACCGTGACGACCTGGTCACGTTTCATGTCGCCTTTCATCTGGAAAGCCAGACCGTCCTTGCACGACCACGTTTCCGAGCCGTCCGGGATCGGATCGACCTTCGCTTCCTTCGCCGGATTCGCCTTGCGCTTGATCAGGCGGCGCGGCTCAGGGCGCTTGGCGACAGCCTTTTTGGCAGCAGGCTTCGTCGTAGTGGTCGCCGTTTGTGCGGCGGCATCAGTCGAGACGGACAGCATCGTCGTGGACAGGGCGCCAATCACGGCAGCGATCATCAGCTTTTTCATGGAGAAAACCTTTCTATCTAATTTCAGTTAAACATTGCGCGGGCGACCGGTCCTGGCGACCGCGCGGGTTGAACTGCGCGCGCTTCGAAAGCGCACAGCGACCGCTATTTTCTCCTATTTAGCGGCACGTACTTTAAATTCTCCGGTCCGGTGTAATTCGCGCTCGGCCGGATGATCTTGTTGTCGATGCGCTGCTCGACGATGTGCGCGCTCCAGCCGGCCGTGCGCGCGATCAC
>NZ_FXAT01000022.1 GCF_900177725.1 Paraburkholderia susongensis
GCGCTGTACGAGAGATCGTTACGCGGGTACACGAACGGCTGGCCGATGCTGTACTTGTACGCCATTGCGACCAGCGTGGGCAGCTTCGCGATCATACGGACCGCGGATACCTCGCGATGCTGCGGGTTGGTGATGTCGAGCGAGTCGTGATAGAACGCGGACAATGCGCCGACTGCGGCAACCAGAATCGACATCGGGTGCGCATCGCGACGGAAACCGCGGAAGAAGAAGTGCATCTGCTCGTGCACCATCGTGTGCTTCGTGACGGTGTCGACGAACTCGGCTTTCTGCTGCGTATTGGGCAACTCGCCGTTCAGCAGCAAATAGCAGGTTTCGAGGAAGTCGGCGTTCTGCGCGAGGTTGTCGATCGCGTAGCCGCGATACAGCAACTCGCCCTTGTCGCCGTCGATATACGTGATTTCGGAATTGCACGACGCCGTCGACATGAAGCCCGGGTCGTACGTGAATTTGCCGGTCTGGCCGTACAGCTTGCGAATGTCGATGACATCAGGGCCCAACGTGCCCTGATAGATCGGCAGATCGATGGTCTGATCACTGTCGGAGAAACTCAGCGTTGCGTGTGTCTGCGAATTCATCTGGATCGTCCTTTTGCTTTGATACCGTACGTGCCGGCATGCATGATAGCCGTACGCCGCGGCGCGATCTCGACGCGCTGCCTGAGGTACGGGCATGCTCAGCCCCGCCCCGCATTCTACGGGTCGGCGCCGCGTTGATTGCGACGATTGATTGCAACAATCCATCTCGGTGCGCGCAACACTCGTTGCGTGCACGCCTTCTGCGAATCATTGGCGCAGCCTGCGCGTGCCTCTTTTTTCGACACACATTACACATATCAGCGCGTTGCTAGCCAAATGAAAGTCGGCGCAACCGCTGCAACAATGTTTTGCGGCAAGCGGACTGCGCCGGCCCACATCCATCTGCGATACTCGATCCACGCTTTGATGTTACGGCCCGCGCCATCCGATGCGGGCTCTTTTGATCAAACAGAAAAACAGGAAGGACCCGATGAATGCTTCTCTCGAAACGCTGTTTCCGGATCACGTCCATACGGAAGACAACACCGTCACCGCGCTCAATCATCAGGACATCGTCGTTGCGTTGTCGGCGGCACTGAAGGCGCAGAACGTCGCGGTGCTGCACATGCTCTATCCGCGCACCGACGCGCGCACGCACCTCAGTCTCGATACGCTCGTCAACGTGCTGCACGGCCACGGCCTGCATGAAGTCGCCGATCTCGTCGCGCAGGAAGCGCACTATCTGCTGTTCAAGGATCCGGCGAAAGCATGGAAAGTGTTCCATGAAATTCGCAACGACTCACTCGCGATCGGCGTGCATCTGTATTACCACGGGGTGGTCGGCGAAGCGGCCGAACGCGCGCTCGACAAGGACGCGCATCGCAAGGCTTGAGGCCTGAACGGGCGATCGGCGGCGCGCGCCTGCCGATCTCCCGTGCTGTTTCCGCTACATCCTCACTGCGCGCGTATCACCCTCAATGAACGCCTCGATGAACTCGTCGATGTAGCGATTGAACGCGGACGGATGCGCGAGGTTCATACCGTGCGACGCGCCGCGCACCGTCTGGCGGCGCGCATCGGGCAGCCACCCTTGCAGTGCGGTCACGGTGCGCCGGAACATATCGGGGCTCTTTTCGCCGTCGATCAATAGCACCGGGCAGCGCACCTCGGCCGCTTCTTCCGGCACATACGCAGGCAACGGATCGCGGAATTGCCTTGCGAGCGTGTGCGCGTTGTCGGTGGCCATGCGCCGGAAACCCGGCGTGCTCATCGCCCAGAAACCGGGGCGACTCACCGAATCGACGAACAGTTGCAAGCCTGCTTCCACTTCGCCCGTTTCGATCAGTTGCGCCGCTTTCGCGCGCAGCGCGTTGACCGTTTCCGGCAGACGCGCGGGCGCACGCCCTGCGATCTGCAACGGGCCGCCCGGATCGGCGAGCATGAGCGTGCGCACGCGTTCGGGATGGCGTCGCGCGAAATGAAACGCCACGCAGCCGCCGCGTGAATGCCCGACCACGTGCGCCGGCCCCGCGCCGAAACGGTCGATGAATTCCGCGACTTCGTCCGCGTGCTCGCTCCAGCTGAACGGCAGGTCCTGCCCTGTGTCGGTCACCGGCCAGTAGTGCGTGAGGCTCACCGCAACGCAGCGATAGCGCTTCGACAGACCCGCGAGCTGCGGTTGCCAGTAGCGGTAATCACAGAGCGAGCCGTGCACGAACAGCAGCAGTTCGCCCTCGCCCGCCTCGACGTAGGGCATGCGCAAACCGTTATGCAGTTCGATGAAAAGTGACGATGACGACGGGGACGCAGCGGAAACAGATTGATTCACGAGTGGTTCACGGACAGCGTGGCGACACGCAATTTCGGCGGCGCCGGCAAAAAAAAGCATTGGAAAAGAAGCGCGTCGACGTCCCTGAAAGTGGGACGCGAAGCGTATTGTCACATATCACTCACTCGTATCCGGCTTCGCCGAGCAACCCAGCCGCGGCCGCCACGCCCGCGCCGCGCACCGCGCAGGTCAGCGGCTCCTCGGCGACATGCACGTCCAGACCGATTTCATCGGTGAGACGCCGCCCGAGGTTGCCGAGCAACGCGCCGCCGCCCGTCAGCACGATGCCGTTGTGCGCAATGTCCGTGACCAGTTCGGCCGGCGCCAGTTCGAGCCCGCGCTTGACCGCACCGATCACCTGCCGCAGCGGCCCCTCGATCGCCTCGGCGATATCGCGGTTGCTCAGTTGCACCGTGCGCGGCAAGCCGTCGTCGACGCTGCGGCCGGTCGCGTTCATCTGCTCGAGCGGCACATCGTGCACGGCCGAGCCGATGCGCTTCTTCACATGCTCGGCGGTCTGCTCGCCGAGCAGCACGCCGTACAGATTGCGCACGTAGCTGACGATCGCCGCGTCGAAATTGTCGCCGCCGACGCGCACCGAGCCGCTATAGACGGTGCCGCCGAGCGCGATCACGCCGACTTCGGTCGTGCCGCCGCCGATGTCGACCACCATCGAGCCGGTCGCGTCGCACACCGGCAGGCCCGCGCCGAGCGCCGACGCGAGCGATTCGCCGATCAGGCTGACCCGCCACGCGCCTGCCGCCCCGGCGGCCTCGCGGATCGCGCGCCGCTCGACCTGAGTCGCCCCGTCGGGTACGCACACCGTAAAAGCGGCGCGCCGGGTCAACAGCGAACGCGGGCGCGCCATGTCGACGAATTGCCGGATCATGTGTTCGGCGGCGGAGAAGTCGGCGATCACGCCGTGGCGCATCGGCCGCACCGCCTCGAGATTGCGCGGCGTGCGGCCGAGCAGCTGGCGCGCCTCGGTGCCGACCGCGGCAATGCGTTTCGGCCCGCTCGCGGGCTCTTTCTGGAAGCACACGACGGACGGCTGGTTCAGCACGATGCCGCCGCCGTCGGTATAGATAAGGGTGTTGGCCGTGCCGAGATCCACCGCCACGCAATGGCGGAACAGTCGCTCGAAGAGCGGATGATGCGGCGTCGGTCTGGCCATAAACGGGCTCTGATATGTCGTTATCCGCCGTCTTGGGCGGTCTGGAAATGCGCCCCCGGTACTTAACCGCCCGCCACGCCCGGCTGGGCGTTGCGCTGGCGCGCGGCGGTCGTGATTTTCAAGCCAATCCCCCTATAACGGCAAGCGGATCGGAATCTTTAGGGCCACTTTCCAGCGCGGCTGTGTCAATCGCGCGACACCGCGCCGAGCGCGCGTTGCAGCGCGGCACGGCCGAGTGCGACGCCGTCGGCGGTGATCGTGTGGCCGACGCCGGGCAGCGCGTAGGCGTCGACCGGGTAGCCGGCCTGGCTGAAGGCGTCGGCGGCGTATTCGAGTTCGCGCACCGGGATCACGTCGTCGTCCTCACCGTGGATCAGCGTGAGCGGCGTGTCGCGCCGCCCGCCACTCTGGACGGCGATGGCCGACGCGAGCCGCCCCGAGTAGGCCACGACCGCCGCCGCGCCCTCCGCGCTGGTCGCGACATGATGCAGCGCCATGATCGAACCTTGCGAAAAGCCGACGAGAGCAAGCCGCTCGAAAGACAACTGATAGCGCGCGAGTTCGGCGTCCAGCATGCGGCGCAGCGCCGGATACGCAGCGGCGACGCGCCCCGTGCGGTTCGCCTCGGTGACGTCGCTCAGGCTGAACCACTGACGGCCGCCGAAGCCGCCGTCGAACGGATCGGTGCCGTCGAGCGACACGAACGCCGCATCGGGCAGGCTCTCGCTCCAGATATCCGCGAGCGGCATCAGATCGCGCGCATTGCTGCCGACGCCGTGCATCAGCGCGACGAGACTCGTCGCAGGCGCGTTCACCGGCGCGCGCCGCCAGCCGTGTTCGAATTGCTCCCAGGTCATGGTCGTTTCCTTTTCTCGGTTGATTCGTGGTTTTGGGGGTGTAAGTGTTGCACGTGGTTGTTGCACGCTCGGGCGCCGCGTGCGGGCTTAGGCGCGAGCATACGCTGCGGGGTTGGTTCGCGCGGTTGTAAGCCGGCATATCGGCGGCGATGACAAGGATGGCTCCATAACTCGGATCGCGGCGCTTCCGAAGCCGCGCGCAGAACTTGTCGTAATCGAGCGCTGTACGCTTAGGACGCTGGCGCATGATGTACTCGTAGGACTGATCTGCTGCAGAAATCCTGTAATGAGCGCAATGAATGCGATGCAGAAGCCCGCCGTCAGTACCGCCCCACCCGGCCATACCGCGAGGTAGTCGAACCAGACCAAGCCCGTGAGGTCCAGCAGCCCGTCAGGGGCGTGGTGAACCGGTGTTTTTTGGGATGTTGTTCTGTTGCACAATCGCGCCTGGTCAATTGGCTGTGAGGCGCGATGTTGTCGCTTTCGTTGGGTTCTCATCACGGTGTCCGTGAAGGGCAGCACGGACATCTCTTCTGGCGGAGCGTTCGCAAATCGATCTACCTTCACATCCGGTCGCCCCGCATGTTCGATGTGGACCAGTGGTTTCATTTTGCATTGCCGGCGAGCGTACCCCGCGAGGCGCACGACGATCTGGTAGAGGGCATGAAAGAAGCCCGCGTAGCGTGGCTGCGACATGCCCCGTCCATGCTGCTGTCCCACCAGTCCTATGAGTTGCGCAACGTGCTCGGGAAAAGCGACAACATCTTTCACATGAACAGGATGGACAACCATCAGGTCGCCAAGGCCCTGTACAACGAAGTAAAGGACGGCAATCTGCTTTTTGTGCCCGAGAAGGACGATATGCGCAAGTGCGTGGAGGCGATACGAAAGCAGCGCGAAAAAGCTTTCCGGCTAGTCCCTGCGCGTACGCAACAACCGGCCGACGCGGACATAACAAGGGTGCTCTACGGCAACGGCCCGCACGTGCCTCAAAATCTCGACACACCATCGTATTATTCCCCCATTGTGGGTGCGCTCAGTGACGCGCAGCCGTTTGACTATCGGCCGGCCATGCCTGACGGCAACGCAGAGGAACTGGCTGCAAGTACGAACAATCCGAACTACGCGGCGAAGATGCTAGGGTATGACCGCAAGACTTTCGGCGATATCCTGCATAAATTCAAGCCACGCAATGGCTTGGGGCCTGCAGATAACGTTATCTGGCACGATAACGGTGACGTGTACTTCAAAGGCAATTATGTCGGCAATTTTCATGACTGGGCAGACTGAGGCGGCATTGATGACAGGTTATCAACGCGCACATGCAACGTTTTACATTTCTGGCGACGCACTGGTGCCGTCGTTTTGGTCAGAATACTTCGGCATCGAGCCGGATATTGCGATTACTAAAGGCGAGCCGTTTACAACGCCGTCCGGGCGACCAAGCCGCGTTCCCGGTCGCGTTGGGCTTTGGGGAGTGGAAAGTAAATCCGCTGTTCGCAGTGATTCCCTTGAGCCTCATCTACGCTACCTCATTGAATACCTTAATCTTCCACGCTCGGACCTTCGCCAATTACTAGCGGAGAAACACACCCACATGCGCTTCTTCTGCTACTGGGACAACGAAACTGGGAATCGCGTGCCTGATGTACCGGACGATATTCGTACCATCATGGAGGCAATGGGGGGCACAATTGAGATTGACGAGTACCGTTAACAGCGCACACGTGACCACACCTACGCTGCACCACGCGCAGCAGCGCCCCACCGTGTCTGCGGCGAAGAACATCAGTTAGTTCCATGCTATGTCCATACACCGCGACATAGCATGTCGCGGTTCGCCTGGCAATGCCCAACTGCTATATGGAACGACCTCTATTTGGAATGGTGCTGAGATCCCTGTCGGCCAGCGAGTAGTCATGTGTCGCGCCATCAAGAAAAAGTACGACGCGATCTTTCGACTAGATGACCCAGAAGCCATGTGCAATTTCGTCTTTACCCTTGCAAAGCGAAACGCAGAAGTCCTTCGATTTTTCACAACCCTTTTCGAAACTCGCGTCGTCAACTCGTGCTGCGTCCACCGCCATTGACTCGCCAATGACACCCGGGGCCAGTAAAAACAATTCAATCTGCTTTCATGGGGAATGCGTCTGGTCAGTACCCCGCAATTGCACTGCAAAATAAAACTGATAATCCGTCCAGTTATCGACTGAATGGATTATCTGTCACACCCCTGAATGGAAAGTCGGGCCTGATCTGTCCCGACGTAAAAGTGACAGTATTGGATGAATGATCCGTCACGCTGTTTTCGTAGACGGGGTATGCTGTTTCCCTCGTCGCGCCGTGCGGGGAATTGTGGGGGAACGGATTTCCCCACGTCAACAACGCTGCTCCCAGGCCTGTTCCCCACAGTCATACCAACACAGGGAAAATCCGTGCAAAGCCAAGCCACACAACCGCCTCCACTTGAAGGAGGCAAGCTGGTCCTTGCGACCTTCGCGGTCGCGCTCGCCACGTTCATGAACGTGCTGGACACCTCGATCGCGAACGTCGCCATCCCCACTATTTCAGGCAACCTCGGCGTCTCGGTCGACGAAGGCACGTGGGTCATCACCGTGTTCGCGGCCGCCAACGCCGTGTCGATTCCGCTGACCGGCTGGCTCACGCAACGCATCGGCCAGGTGAAGCTGTTCGTCGGCGCGATCCTCGCGTTCGTGCTCGCGTCGTGGCTGTGCGGCGTCGCGCCGACGCTGCCGATCCTGCTGCTCGCGCGGGTTTTCCAGGGCGCGGTGGCCGGTCCGCTGATTCCGCTCTCGCAAGCCATCCTGCTCGGTTCGTATCCCAAGGAGAAAGCATCCACCGCGCTCGCGCTGTGGGCGATGACCGCGACTGTCGGCCCGATTGCCGGCCCCGCGCTCGGCGGCTGGATCACGGATAGCTATAGCTGGTCGTGGATCTTCTACATCAATATTCCGGTCGGTCTGTTCGCGGCGGGCGTCACGTGGATGATCTACCGCACCCGCGAATCGCCCACGCGCAAACCGCCGATCGACGTGGTCGGCCTCGGCCTGCTCATCACGTGGGTCGCATCGCTGCAGATCATGCTCGACAAGGGCAAGGACCTCGACTGGTTCTCGTCGCCGGTGATCTCGATTCTCGGCCTCGTCGCGCTGATCAGCTTCGCGTTCTTCCTCGTGTGGGAACTGACCGCGGAACATCCGATCGTCGATCTGCGCCTCTTCCAGCAGCGCAACTTCCTCGGCGGCACGATTGCGATTTCGGTCGCGTACGGCGTGTTTTTCGGCAACCTCGTGCTGCTGCCGCAATGGATGCAGGAGTACTTGAACTACCGCTCCGTCGACGCCGGGCTGGTCACCGCGCCGCTCGGCATCTTCGCGGTGATCCTCGCGCCGGTGATGGGCCGCGTGCTGCCGCGCTCGGATGCGCGCGTGATCTCGACGCTCGCGTTCGTCGGCTTCGCGATCGTGTTCTACATGCGCTCGAAATACGTGGTCGAGATCGACACGTGGCACCTCGTGCTGCCGACGCTACTGCAAGGCATTCCGATGGCGCTGTTCTTCGTGCCGCTCACGTCGATCATCCTGTCGGGCCAGCCGCCTAGCCGGATTCCGGCGGCGGCCGGTTTGTCGAATTTCGTACGCGTGTTCTGCGGCGCGGTGGGCACCTCGCTCGCGGGCACGGCGTGGAACAACCGCACGGTGCTCCATCACGTGCGGCTCACGGAGCAGGCCTCGATCGACAACCCGGCGTTCGCGCAGCAAATCGACACGACGCAGTCGCTGCTGCATCTGAATACGCAATCGGCGCATGCGCTGTTCGATTTCACCGTGAACACGCAGGCGGCGATGATGGGCCTGAACGACATCTTCTTTATCTCGGCGGTCATCTTCGTGGTCATCATTCCGCTGATCTGGATCACCCGGCCGGCCAAGGGCGGTGGTGGAGCGGATGCGGCGGGAGCGCATTGAGGCGGGAGTGCGAGGGCGGCGACGCCGGTCAGCGGAAATAACGCGCAGGCGTGTCGCCGAACGCTTCGCGGAACACCGCGATGAACGACGACACGTCGCTATAGCCGACTTCGAGCGCCACCTGCGTGACGCTTTCGCCCGCGCCGAGATATTCGAGCGCGGCCAGCAAACGCAGTTGCTGCCGCCATTGACCAAAGGTCTGCCCCGTTTCCTTCGCGAACAGACGCGCCGCCGTACGGGCGGTCACACCGGCCGCCGCGGCGAGTTCATCGAGCACCCGCGATTGCGCCGGATCGGCGCCCAGCGCATCGGCGATCCGCTGTGCGCGCGGATCCTGCGGCCAGCTCAGCCCCAGCGGCGCGGCAGGCAAGGTCGCGAGGCGGTCCAGCAGCACTTGCAGAAGACGGCGGGCGGGTTCGTCGAGTGGCTGGTCATGCGGCAGATCGGCCGCGGCAACGAGGAGCGCCCGCACGAGCGCATCAGGGACGAGCGCGCCGGTTTGCGTGGGCAGCAACGCAGACGCTGACGCAGATAACGGCGCGGACAGCGGCTCTTGTGCGGTGGAAGTGGCGGAGGCTGCGTCCGGATCGGGAGCGGCATACAGCGAATACAGGTGCACGGGACGTGTGGCGTGCAGGCAGTGCAGCGTGTTCGCGGCGATCCACAGCGCGTGGCCGGGCGGCACGACCCAGCGGCCGGTTTCGGTGCGCACCGTCAGCACCCCATCGCTCACGTAAATCAGCTTCGCGCGGTGATACGCGTGCCACGGCTCGTCCAGCGTCTCATGGCGCTCGCCGACCACGAAGAGCGCTTGCTCGATTCCGTCCAGATCGAAGGCTTCCATCATGGTGTTTGCTTTGGCGCGCGGCTTCCGCGAAGGGAGCAAGATTAGCATGTCCGCGTGAGCGCTCCGAAGGGGCTGGCGTGATGGAGGCCTGCGCCGCGCATGTATCGGGCCTCTCCCCCGATACCCGCGGATGCCGTGCCGGGGAGCATTCCCGGCGGCCATGCGGCAATTTCACGAGAGCATCAGTGTCATTCATTCAATGACGAAACGGCATGGAAAACGGTATCGAGAACCGCCTGGGCAAGCGCGCGTGCTACAAAAAAATTTGACAGAGTATCTTAAGATATATATCTTAAGATACATCTTACGACAGCACGGGAGTACCCAAGATGCGTCATTCACACCGTTTTTCCGGTCCGCGCGGCGCGGACGCCCATTCCCACGGCGATTTCGGCCGCGAGTCGCTTCACGCGCTCTGGCACGTGTTCCACGGCAATGCCCACCGCGGTCGCCGCCACCACGAATTCCACGCTGACGCGCGCAATCAGAACCCCGACGGCTTCGGCACACCCGCTGGCTCCAATGGCCCCTCCGCCGCCGATCCTCGCGAGCACGTCTCGCGTCATGCCTTCCCGCATCAGGCCTTCTCGCTCCATGCCTTGTGGCACGCGATCAGCCGCCATCACGACCACCGCTTTGGCGGCCGCGGCGGGCGCTTCGGCGGCGGCTTCGGCGGCCCCGGCGGCCCCGGTGGCTTTGGCGGTTTCGGCGGCGGTCCCGGCGGCTTCGGCGGTGAAGGCGACGGTTTTCCGCGCGGCCGCAAATTCAGCTCCGACGACCTGCAATTGCTGCTGCTCTCGCTGATCGACGCCCAGCCGAGCCACGGCTACGAGCTCATCAAGGCGCTCGAAACGCGCTCGAACGGCTTCTATAGTCCGAGCCCCGGCATGGTCTATCCCGCGCTGACGTATCTCGAGGAACTCGGCTACGTGACCGTACAGCTCGAAGGCAATCGTAAGCGCTACGAACTATCGGACGCGGGCCGCGAATATCTGGCCGCGAACCGCGAGCGCGTCGAGCTGATGCTCGCGAGACTCGCGCATATCGCACGCAAGATGGATTCGGTGCGCCGCGCGTTCGCCGGCCAGGAGCCGGCCGACGTCAGCGAAGGCGGCTGGGTGCCGGAGCTGAACGAGGCGCGCCGCACGCTCAAGAACGCGCTGCTGCGCCGTGACAACGCGCCGGCCGACGAACAGCGCCGCATCGCCGCAATCCTGATGCGCGCGGCAAGGGAAATCGAAGATGCAAGCGCCGGCAAGGACGCGAGCGAGAACCCAGGCGAGAACGGCGAGCCCACCGCCTAAGAGCGCGCCACCCCGCGCACCCAATCGAACAGAGCACGATCCGAACAGGAGCAACACCCTCATGCAAACTCAGGACAATCGACCCGATCTCGCCGTGCAGCGCGTACGGCATCCGCTGAAATTCCGGCTGTTGCAAGTCAAGGCGGTGCGCCCGCTGAGCCCGCATCTGATTCGCGTCACCTTCACGGGCGACGATCTGCACGACTTCGTGTCCGCATCGTTCGACGATCACATGAAGGTATTTTTCCCCGAGCCCGGCGCCGACAAGCCGACGCTGCCGCAAGCCGGCCCCGACGGCCCCGTGTTTCCGGACGGCCCGCGTCCGACCGCGCGCGATTTCACGCCGCGCCGCTTCGATCACGAGGCGCGCGAACTCGACATCGAATTCGCGATGCACGAAGCCGGCCCCGCCGCCGAGTGGGCCGCACAGGCCAAAGTGGGCCAGTATCTCGGCGTCGGCGGTCCGCGCGGCTCGTTCGTAATCCCAACCGCTTTCGACTGGCATCTGCTGGTCGGTGACGACACCGCGCTGCCAGCCATCGCGCGCCGTCTCGAAGAACTGCCGGCGGGCGCGCGCGTCGCGGCGGTGATCGAAGTGGCCGATCCGTCGGCCCGTATCGAATTCACGACGCAGGCGGAGCTGCACCTCGTCTGGTGCTATCGCAGCGAGCGAGGCAGACAGGCCCGCGCGCGGGGCGAAGCGCTTCTGCAGGCGGTGCGCGACACCTATCTGCCGGAAAGCGGCGAAGGTTACGTGTGGGCCGCCGGCGAAGCGGCGAGCATCCGCGCGGTGCGCCAGCATCTGTGCGGCGAGCGCGGCGTCAATAAAACGCGGATTCGCGCGGCGAGCTACTGGAAACAGGGCGCCGTCGCGGTCCACGAATCGATCGACGACTGAGCGCGCCCGCGCCGCCGCCCATCATGCGCGGGCGCTCCTGTCAGGCACACGCCGCTGCCATGCCCGTGCCCGCGTGGTGCGATGTGAACACGCGTCAATCCGTCTTGCCCGTCAACGCCCGCCGCTCGGCATCGCCCTCATCGTGCGGCGCCGAGTGGAACGCCCTCGCCTTGCCGATCACGATCTTCAGCATCGCAATCACCGGCACCGCGAGAAAAATCCCCGCGACGCCGCCGAGCTGATCGCCCGCAAGCAGACCGACGATCACGAGAAACGGACTCACCTCGACCCCTTCGCTCATCAGATAAGGGTTGAGCACGTAGTCCTGGAACAGCCGGTACAGCCCGATAAAAATCACCAGCCATAGCAGATGCGGATAGCCGCTGAACACCGCGACCACGAGCGTGATCGCCACGGCGGCAAGCGGCCCCGCGAACGGCACGAATTCGAGCAGGCCCGCGCTGACCGCGAGCAGGAATGCGTACGGCAGACCGAGCAGCGAGAACGCGACGCCGTAGCAGATCAGCGTCGCGAGCGACAGAAACAGCAGTGCGCGCACGTACTTCGAGAGCAGCACGTTCAGATCGCCGACGATCTCGCTCCACAACCTGCGATGCCGCGTCGACAGCAGCGCGAGAAACGCATCGCGCATCTGACTGCCGTCCTTGATGAGCAGGAAGCTCAGAATCGGAATCAGCACGAGATAGATCAGGTTGCTCGCCGCATGCACGACGCCGAGCCCGAGACTGCGCGCCATCGGCACGGCGTTGTCGGAGCCGGTCTCGATCTGGCTGCGCAGGAAATCGACGATCCGCTCGCGCAACGGCTCGAGAAAGTGCGGCAACGGCAGACGGTTCGGCACGTCGGTGCGCATCAGCGCGGGCAACTGCGTGAGCAGACGCGTCGCCTGGTCCTGCAATTGCACGCCGAAGAGCGAACCGACCACGGCGATCAGCGCGACCACCACCACGAACACGAGTGCGATCGACGCGACGCGTGGCAGGCGCCGCGGCCTGAAGCGCTCGACGAGCGTCACCATCGGATAGATCAGATAGCTGAAGAACACCGCGAACACGATCACGAGCACCGTGGTCGACGCGATATAGATGATGCAGAACAGCAGTGCGATCAGAAACGCAGTCCAGACTTTTCTGGCGGTACCGACGTCGAATCCCAGCATGAACCTTCCTCGAACAGGCGATGTGATCCGGCGCGTCACACGCGCCGGGAACGTCTGACTGTATCAGGTGGTGACGGGTCGAGTGTGACAGGCCGATCCGCGCAGGCGAACACGAGCGCGGACGGCACGGACGGTGCAGGCCGCGGCGCCCACGGGTTGCGCGTCCGAATGGGCTCGCGGTAACAGGAAACGTCCGAGGGAGCGTCAGTTCTTCAGTCGGTCGCGCACCGCGTCGGCTGCGGCGCCGAGCCCCGCCAACGGATGCGCTTCGTGTGTCCACGGCGAGCCCAGAAAATGCCTGACGCGCTCAGGTCCCACCTCGGCCAGCGTCGCGGGCGACCAGCGCGGCTCGCGATCCTTGTCGATCAGCAGCGCGCGCACGCCTTCGCGGAAATCGCCCTCCTCGATCGCGCGCTTCACGATGCCCAGCTCCATCCGGAAGCATTCGGCAAGCGTCATCTGCCGGCCGCGCAATAGCGCCTCGCGCGTCACGTGCAGCATCGTCGGCGAGAGGGACGTGAGTGTGTCGTAAGTTGCCTGCAGCCATTGCCGCACCTCGCGCGGCGGTTCGCGTTCGAGATCGTGGCGCAGTGTCGCGACGATCCGCTCGACGCTCGAACGCCGATCGAAGTGCCGCATGATCAGTTGCGTGAACGGGGCGAGCGGCGCGTGCGGCACGACGTTGCACGGCGGCTCGAACACGCCGCGCAATGCCTCCATGCACTCGCCTGCGTGTGGCATGCGTTGCAGGCGCTCCTCGAAGCTCGCGAGCCACTCGGCCGGCACGCACAGGTCGGCCAGATGCAGACGCACGGCGTCGGCGCCGGAGAGGGTCGCGCCGGTCAGTCCGGCATACAGCTCGAGCTCGGCCGGCATCACGCTCAGAAAATGGCTCGCGCCGACGTCCGGCACGAAGCCGATGCGCGTCTCCGGCATCGCGATGCGGCTGCGCTCCGTGGCGATGCGCAGCCGCGCCGCCTGCCCGAGCCCCATGCCGCCGCCCATGGCGATGCCGTCGAGCAGCGCGACCACCGGCTTCGGAAACGTGTGCAGCACATAGTCGAGCCGGTATTCGTCGATGAAAAACGCGAGCCAGCGCGCATCACCGTGCGTCGCGAGCCGATACACCTCGCGCACGTCGCCTCCTGCGCAGAAGCCTCTGTCGCCCGCGCCTTTCAGCACGAGCGCGACGATCCCGCTGTCGGTGCGGCAATGCTCGACGAGCATCGCGAGTTCGCGCACCATCGCGTGCGATAGCGCATTGAGCGCGGCCGGCCGGTTCAGCGTGACGATCGCGACGCGGTTAACGACGCGAAACAGAATCTCGCGCTCCACTTGCGGGCTGGTCTCGTGGCGCGCCTCGGGCACAGCGCTCATCGGCCCATCTCCTCGAGCGCACCGTCTGCCTGCCCGCTCGTCTGCCAGCGCGGCGCGCGTTTTTCGAGGAACGCGTTGACACCTTCGCGCTGATCGGCGCCGTCGAACAGATCGACGAAACGCTCGCGTTCGAGCGCGAGCGCCGCCGCGCGCGGCACACCATGACGCGCCTCATGGATCAGCTCCTTGCTGAAGCTCACCGCCTGCGGGCTCAAACCAGCCACACGCTGCGCCATGCTCAACGCGGCTTCATGCGCGCTGCCCCGCTCCACGACATCCTCGACGAGACCGATGCGCAAAGCGGTCGCCGCATCGACGCGCTCGCCGGTCAGAATCATGCGCTTGGCCCAGCCCTCGCCGACGAGCCACGGCAGCGTCTGCGTGCCGCAGCCGCACGGCAGCAGGCCGACCGCGGTCTCGGGCAAAGCCATCACCGCGTGTTGCTCCGCGATGCGGATATCGCACGCGAGCGCGCATTCGAGGCCGCCGCCCATCGCATAGCCGTTGATCGCCGCGATCACGACGGGCCGCGCGTTCTGCAAGGCTTCGAAGGCCGCACCGAAGCGCGCCGCCGCCGTGCGCGCGACTTCGCGATTGCCGTCGGCGAACGTGTTCAGATCGGCGCCCGCGCTGAAAAACTTTGGCCCGTCACCGGTGATGACGACCGCGCGCACGCGCGCATCGCCGTTCAGTTGCCCGACGAGGTGTTGCAATTGCAGCAGGCCGTCCGGCGTGAACGCGTTGGCGGGCGGGCGTTTGAGCGTCAGCAGCGCGACAGCGCCGTCGTGCGCGTAGTCGAGGCCGATCATCGGGCGCCTCCGTTGCCCTCTTCACCGTCATCATGCCGATACAGCTTGATGACCGCCGAAAAGTCCAGCCGTCCCGCGCCGTTCGTGCTCACCGTTTGATAAAGCTGTTGCGCGAGCGCACCGAGATAGACCGGTTGACGCACGCTGCGTGCCGCGTCGGTGGCGAGGCCGAGGTCCTTCAGCATCAGATCCGTGCCGAAGCCGCCCGTATAGCCGCGCGAGGACGGCGCGGTCGCGATCACGCCGGGCATCGGATTGTAGGTATCCGAACTCCAGCAGCGTCCGGTCGACGTGTTGATGATGCTGCCGAGCACTTTCGTATCGATGCCGAGCGCCTCGCCGAGCGACATCGCCTCCGCGACGCCCGCCATCGAAATGCCGAGCACGAGGTTGTTGCAGATCTTCGCGACCTGGCCCGTGCCGGTGTCGCCGCAATGCACGATGTTCTTGCCCATTGCCGAGAGCACGGGCTTGACCTGCTCGTACGCGCTCGCGCTGCCGCCGACCATGAAGGTCAGCGTGCCGGCCGCCGCGCCGCCGGTGCCGCCCGAGACCGGCGCGTCGACGAAGCTGTTGCCGTGGCGCGCCGCGAGTTCGGCGCACGCCTTCACGGTGGCGGGGTCGATCGTGCTCGAATCGATGATGACAACGCCTTTCGCGATGCCGGCGAGGATGCCGTCGTCCGCGCCTAGCACGCTGCGCACGTGAGCCGCCGCGGGCAGCATCGTGATTACGCATTCGGCGCCGGTCACGGCCGCCTTCGGCGAACCAGCCGCTTGCGCACCTGCGTCGACGAGTGTCTGCACGGCCTGCGCACTGAGGTCGAACACGCTGAGCGCGTGGCCCGCCTTCAGCAGGTTGAGCGCCATCGGCGCGCCCATGTTGCCGAGTCCGATAAAGCCTATTTTCATGGTGCCGTCTCCCGTATGGCCCGTGCTTCTGGTTCGTGCTTCTGGTTCGTGTTTCTGGCCTGTGTTTCGCGAGGTTTCCCCGTTGCGCGCGCAAACCGCTCAACGCAGGCGAATCGTCGTGTTGACACCGTCGTTGACGGTGTCGTCGTCGAACCAGCGGGCCGTGACCGTCTTGGTCTGCGTGTAGAACTGCACGACCTGCTTGCCGTACGGGCCGAGGTCGCCGAGCTTCGAGCCGCGCGAACCGGTGAAGCTGAAAAACGGCACCGGCACCGGAATCGGAATGTTGATGCCGACCTGGCCGATATCGATCTCGCTCTGGAATTTGCGCGCCGCCGCGCCGCTTTGCGTGAAGAGGCCAACGCCGTTGCCGAACGGATTGCGGTTGACGAGCGCGATCGCGTCGTCGAGCGTGGCGACGCTCAGCACCACGAGCACCGGCCCGAAAATTTCGGTGCGATAGATTTCCATCTCCGTTGTGACGTCGGCGAACACGGTCGGGCCGATGAAGTTGCCCTGCTCGTAACCGGGCACATGCACGTCGCGACCGTCGAGCGCGAGCGTCGCGCCTTCCTTCACGCCCGCGTCGATCAAGCTGAGAATGCGTTGCTTCGCCGCGCGCGACACCACCGGGCCGACATCCGTGCCCGCCTCGTGACCCGCGTTGATCTTCAGCGTCTTCGCCTTCGCGACGAGATCGGGCAGCCACTCGCGCGCAGCACCGACGAGCACCGCCACCGAGGTCGCCATGCAGCGCTGTCCGGCCGCGCCGAACGCCGCGCCCGCGAGCGCGTTGAGCGTCTGCTCGCGGTTCGCGTCGGGCAGCACGACCGCGTGATTCTTCGCGCCCATCATCGATTGCACGCGCTTGCCGTGCTCGCTGCCGAGGCGATACACATGCGTGCCGACCGCCGTCGAGCCGACGAACGAAATCGCCTTCACGAGTTCGTGCGTGCAGAGCGCGTCGACCACGTCCTTGCCGCCGTGCACGACATTGAGCACGCCCTTCGGCACGCCGGCTTCGAGCGCGAGTTCGACGAGTTGCATCGTCGATAGCGGATCCTGTTCCGAGGGCTTCAGCACGAACGTGTTGCCGCACACGAGCGCCATCGGGAACATCCACAGCGGGATCATCGCGGGGAAGTTGAACGGCGTGATGCCGGCGCACACGCCGAGCGGCTGCCGCAATGTATAGGTGTCCACACCACCCGCGACGTTCTCGACGAATTCGCCCTGCTGCAAGGTGCCGATCGAGCACGCATGCTCGACCACTTCGAGGCCGCGGAAAATATCGCCTTCGGCATCGGGAATCGTCTTGCCCTGCTCGGCGGAAAGCGTCTTCGCGATGCGCGGCATGTGCTCGCGAATCAGCGCCTGGTACCTGAGCATGATGCGCATGCGCGCGCCGACCGGCGTGTCTTTCCAGGTCTGGAACGCGGCATGCGCGCTGCGTACCGCCTCGTCGACCTCCGCGACAGTCGCGAACGGCACGCGCGCGAGCACCGCCTGAGTGGCCGGGTTCACGATCTCGCGCCACTCGGCCGTCTTCGATTCGACGAATTCGCCGTTGATCAGCAGCTTGACGGTGGCAGGCGCGCCGCTGCCGGCAACGTCGCGGCTGGACTCTTTCGAAGCCTCTTTCGAAGCAATGGTGCTCATGCTGAAACTCCTGTGCGATGGCCGCGCGGCGGCCGGACAGTGACGAAGATGAAAAACCGCTGGCCCCTCGAAGCCGGAGCCTGAAAACAGAACAGGCGCGCGAGGCGATCAGCGCAGATCCGGAAAGTCCTCTTCCCAGTACTCGTCAGGCAAACGCGCGGGTTCGGCCGCGCGCTCCATTTCACGGCGCCGCAATTCGACGCGGCGAATCTTGCCGGAGATCGTCTTCGGCAGTTCGCTGA
The DNA here is from genome assembly GCF_900177725.1 of Paraburkholderia susongensis. GTDB lineage: Bacteria > Pseudomonadota > Gammaproteobacteria > Burkholderiales > Burkholderiaceae > Paraburkholderia > Paraburkholderia susongensis. The sequence goes on from NZ_FXAT01000022.1 coordinate 17,612, forward strand.
ATTGCAGACGGCGAATCCGCTTGTACGGCGCGAGCTTTTCGCGCGAGAACGCGAACACCGCGCGCGCGAGTTCGGGTCCGGCCTCGTAGCCCTGGCGTACGGTGACGAACGCCTTCGGCACCGACAAACGCACGGCGTCGGCGCTCGGCACGACAGCCGCCTCGCCGATCGCCTCGTGCTCGATCAGCACGCTTTCGAGTTCGAACGGGCTCAGCCGGTAGTCGGACGATTTGAATACGTCATCGGCGCGGCCGACGTACACGTAGTAGCCGTCGTCGCGGCGCAGCGCGACATCGGACGTGCGATAGAAACCGTTGCGCATGGCCTGGGTGGTCGCGGTCGCGTTGTTCGCATAGCCGGTCATGAGACCGAGCGGACGCTCGGCAAGCGGCAGCGCGATTTCGCCTTCGGTGACGGGCTGATCGTCGGCGTCGAGCAGTTCGATCCGGTAGCCCGGCAGCGGGCGGCCCATCGAGCCGGGCACGACCGGCTGCCCCGGCGAGTTGCCGATCTGGCAGGTGGTTTCGGTCTGGCCGAAGCCGTCGCGAATCGTGATGCCCCACGCGTGCTTCACGCGCTCGATGATCTCGGGATTGAGCGGCTCGCCCGCGCCGACGATCTCGCGCAGCTTCACCGGATAATCGGCGAGACGCTCCTGCACGAGCATGCGCCAGACGGTCGGCGGCGCGCACAGCGTGCTCACGTTGAAGCGTACGAGCGCATTGAGCGTGTCTTTCGGCACGAAGCGCGCGAAGTTGAACACGAACACGCAGGCCTGTGCGTTCCACGGCGCGAAGAAACAGCTCCATGCGTGCTTGGCCCAGCCCGGCGAACTGATGTTCCAATGAATGTCGCCCGGTTGCAGACCGATCCAGTACATCGTCGACAGATGCCCGACCGGATAGCTCTCGTGCGTGTGCTCGACGAGCTTCGGCTTCGACGTGGTGCCGGACGTGAAATACAGCAGCAGCGGATCGCTCGCGCGCGTGACGCCATCCGGCGTGAATTGCGGCGACGCGTCGCGGGCGGCGGCGAGATCGGTCCAGCCATCGCGCGCCGCGCCGACCGAGAAGCGCGTGAGCGGCACGTCGAGCGTGTCGAATTTGCCCAGCTCCGCGCTATCGGCCACGACGAACTTCGCGCCGCCGATCTGCACGCGGTCGCGCACGTCGTCGGCGGAAAGCTGGGTGGTGGCGGGCAGCACGATCGCGCCGAGCTTCATCGCCGCGAGCATCACGTCCCACAGTTCGACGCGGTTCGGCAGCATCAGCAGCACGCGGTCGCCACGGCCGACACCCGCGCCGCGCAGAAAGTTCGCCATGCGCGAAGAGCGCTCCGACATCTGTGCGTAGGAGAGGCGCAGGCCGTCGCTCGCGGGATCGTCGACGATCCACAGCGCAGGGTTGTCGTTGCCGAGCGCGATCGTGTCGAAGTAGTCGAGCGCCCAGTTGAATTCGCCCAGCGCCGGCCATGCGAATTCGCGATACGCGCGGTCGTAGTCGGTCCTGTGGCGCAATAGCAGATCGCGCGCTTCGAGAAAGCCTTTCGCTGCTGTCATCGTTGTCTCCTGTCGATCGGCAGGGGGCTTGGGCACCTGCTCAAGTCCCACACAAAGCTCCTGCTCCGATCCCATGCAAGATGGTTGCCGTGGGCGCGCTGTGCGCTCCGTTTTTTTGCCGGTTACCGCTGAGGTTACCTCTGAAGCTACCGCCAGGACTGCCACCGTCGTTACCGCATGCTCGCCGCGAATCACCAGCGGCCAGGCTATTTTGCGCTCAAACGTGACGCGCAATCACCATGCGTTGCACTTCGCTCGTGCCTTCGTAGATCTGCGTGATGCGCGCGTCGCGATAGTGACGCTCGACCGCGTAGTCTTCGAGGTAGCCATAGCCGCCGTGAATCTGGATCGCGTTCGAGCAGATTTCCTCGGCCAGCTCCGAGGCGAACAGCTTCGCCTGCGACGCTTCCGACAGACACGGCCGCCCCGCCGAGCGCAGCCGCGCCGCGTGATGCACGAGCAGGCGCGCGGCGGAGAGGCGCGTCGCCATATCCGCGAGCATGTTGGCGATCGTCTGATGGTCCTTGAGCGGCTTGCCGAACTGTTCGCGCTCGCTCGCATAGCGGCGCGCGGCGTCGAATGCGGCGCGCGCGATGCCGACCGCCTGCGCCGCGATGCCGATGCGCCCGCCCTCGAGATTCGACAGCGCGATGCGCAGGCCCTCGCCCGGCTCGCCGAGCAGATTGGCTTCGGGGACCGCGCAGTTGTCGAGCGAAATCGGGCAGGTGTCGGACGCACGAATGCCGAGCTTGTGCTCAGGCCGGCCCACGTTGAAGCCCGGCGTGCCGGTCGGCACGATGAACGCCGACAGGCCGCGCTTGCCGCGTTCGGGATCGGTCACCGCGAATACGATCGCAAGACCGGCGCGCGCGCCGTTGGTCACGAACTGCTTGCTGCCGTTGAGAATCCATTGCCCATCGCGCAGCACGGCGCGGGTGCGCAGATTGTTCGCCTCGGAGCCCGCCTGCGGCTCGGTCAGACAGAATGCGCCGATCGTGCGGCCGCTCGCGAGATCGTGCAGATAGCGGTCTTTCTGCGCGGCGCTGCCGAAGTTGAGAATCGGCCCGCAGCCAACCGAATTGTGCACACTCATGAGCGTGGCGCACGCGGCGCAGCCGGCCGCGATTTCTTCGAGCGCGAGCGCGTAAGCGACGTAGTCGGTGTACGAGCCGCCCCACTCGGGCGGCACGATCATGCCGAGAAAACCCAGTTCGCCCATCTGCGCGACGACCTCGGCGGGCAGTTGCGCGTCGCGATCCCATTGCGCCGCGTGCGGCGCGAGACGCTCGGTCGCGAAGTCGCGCGCGGCGTCGCGGATCATCCGTTGTTCGTCGGTGTAGAAGCTGTCCATGACTGCGTCCTGTTGTGTGCAGACGAGGCTGCGGGCGATGGCCGCGCTCGCTGGCGCCCATTGCCGCCGCTGATCGCTCGTTACTGATTGCTCGTTGCTGCAAGTGTAGGCAAGCGGCCCGCGACGCTCGATGCTCGCTGCGCTCATTGTTGCTGAGCGCTTTTGCCATACTGCTACCATGCGTGTGCCTGCAGCCCCGCTATTTCTGGGGGTTTTGCCTACCCTCGACAACCTGCTGCTGAGCGCTTTTGCCAGATCGACCGGACTCCCTTACCCAGACATGAAAAGCGACAAAGGCACGATTTCCGTCAGTCTCGTCGAGGAAACGCTCGCGCTCGCGCGGGCACGCGGCCTCGATGCGCTGCCGCTCGCCGAAGCCGCGGGCATCGCCGCGCCGATGCTCGCGTCGCCGAAAAGCCGCGTGTCGTCGGCGCAATACGGCGCGCTGTGGGCCGGCATCGCGCGCGCACTCGACGACGAATTCTTCGGCCAGGACTCGCATCCGATGAAAAGCGGCAGCTTCATCGCGATGACGCAGATGGCGCTCGGCGCGCGCAACGGCGCGCAGGCGCTCGCGCGCGCGGTCGGCTTCATGCGGCTCGTGCTCGACGACCTCGGCGCGACGATCGAAACGCACGCGCAGCACGTGCGGCTCAAATTCGTCGAACGCGAAGGCGCGGCCGCGCCGGCGATGTTCGCGTACGCGACGTATTTCATCCTCGTCTACGGGCTCGTGTGCTGGCTCGTCGGACGGCGCATTCCGTTGCTCGAAGCGCGCTTTCGCTGCGCCGCGCCTCCCGCCGCGCACGAATACGAGCTGATGTTCTGCGAGCGGATGCATTTCGGCGAGCCCGAGTCGTATGTCGACCTCGAACCCGCCTTTCTCGAACTGCCCGTGATCCAGACCACGCGCTCGGCGCGCGCGTTTCTGCGCGATGCGCCCGGCAGCTTCATCGTCAAATACCGCAATGCCGGCTCGCTCGCCGCGCGCGTGCGCAAGGCGCTGCGCGCGCTGCCGACGGCGAACTGGCCTGCCGCCGATCAGATGGCCGCGCGCCTGCATGTCGCCGAGGCCACGATGCGGCGGCATCTGAAGCAGGAAGGCTATACGTATCAGTCGATCAAGGACGCGCTGCGGCGCGACATCGCGATTGAGCAATTGCAGCGCACGCACCGCACGATCGCCGACATCGCCAACGCGGTCGGCTTTGCGGAACCGAGCGCGTTTCATCGCGCGTTTCGCAAGTGGACCGGCATGCGGCCGGCCGACTATCGCCCGGCCAGGGGCGATTTCACGCGCCGCGCGGAATCGGACTAAGCTTTAAGCAACAACGGGCCAGCCTTGATCGAGGTATCGGCCCGCGCCCGCCCAGCATCATCGGCGAGCGCGGCGGCCGTCGGCGATGAACACGTATCCGCGTCTCCCGCTCCGGCAGTCCGGTTCGCGCAGCCCACCTGGCCAAGGCGGTGCGGCGCGCCGGTTGATGCGCGCCATAGGCGCGCGCGGTCGGCTGTTGCCGGTTGGGCTGGCATTTGCGTCGGTTTTGGCGTTGCTGTCCGGGTTCGCATCCGGGTTCGCGGCGCGCGAAGGCCTCGCGCCGGTGCAAGCGGCCAATGCCGCCACGGTCGCGGCGGCAACCGCGAACAGCGTCGTCGTGATTCCGGTGAACGGCGCGATCGGACCGGCCAGCGCCGATTTCATCGTGCGCGGCCTGCAACGCGCCGCGAGCCAGCGCGCGCAGCTCGCGGTGCTGCAGCTCGATACGCCGGGCGGGCTCGATACGTCGATGCGGCAAATCATCAAGGCAATACTCGGCTCTCCGGTGCCGGTCGCGACCTTCATCGCACCGAGCGGCGCGCGGGCGGCCAGTGCGGGCACCTACATCGTCTACGCGAGCCATATCGCGGCGATGGCGCCGGGCACCAATCTCGGCGCCGCGACGCCGATCGAGATGGGGATCGGCGGGGCCGAGCCGCCTTCCGGCGGTGGTGCGCCGGGCTTGCCGGATATGCGCGGCATGACAGGCGGCGCGTCCGGGCCTTCGGCGCCGGGTTCCTCGGCATCGGAGCCTTCGGCGTCCGGATCTGCTTCGGCATCAGCATCCGCCTCAGGCGCCGCAGCCGCTCTCCCTCTTGACACCCAATCGACCGAACTGCGCAAGCAGGTCCACGACGCGGCCGCCTACATCCGCGGCCTCGCGCAGATGCGCGGGCGCAACGCCGACTGGGCCGAGCGCGCGGTCCGTGAAGCGGTGAGCCTGTCCGACGAGGAAGCGCTCGCGCAGCACGTCATCGACGTGGTCGCGCGCGATGTGCCCGACCTGCTGCGCCAGGTGAACGGCCGCACGATCGCGACGAGCACCGGCAGCGTCACGCTGCACACCGCCCACGCGCCGCTCGTCGTGCTCGAACCCGACTGGCGCAGCCGCTTTCTCGCCGTCATCACCGATCCGAGCGTGGCACTGATCCTGCTGATGATCGGCATGTACGGCCTGTTCTTCGAATTCGCGAATCCGGGCTTCGTGCTGCCTGGCGTGGTCGGCGCGATCAGCCTGCTGCTCGGCCTGTTCGCGATGCAGATGCTGCCCGTGAGCTATGTCGGCCTCGGGCTCGTCTTTCTCGGCATCGCGTTCCTGATCGGCGAAGCGTTCTTGCCGACCTTCGGCTCGCTCGGCTTCGGCGGCGTGGTCGCGTTCGTGATCGGCGCGATGATGCTGATGGACACCGACGTGCCCGGCTATGGCATCCCGCTGCCGCTGATCGCGGCGGTGGTCGTGTTCAGCGTCGCGTTCGTGCTCGGGGTGTCGCAGCTCGCGTTGCGCGCGCGGCGGCGGCCGGTCGTGACGGGCTCCGAGGCGCTGATCGGCTGCGTCGGCGTAGTGCTGGACGGCGGCTTGCTGCCCGAGAACCCAACGGGCGGCATGCTGGGAGGCTGGGCCCGCGTGCACGGCGAGCGCTGGCGCGTGTCGAGCACGGCGCCGGCCGCGGCGGGCCAAAGCGTGCGCGTCACCGCGCGGCACGGCCTCACGCTCACCGTGGTGCCCGTCACGCCGCTCGACGCACTGGAAGGAGAACGTTCATGATCGGCTTCACATTCGGCTTCAGCAGCATCCTGATCCTGCTCGCGGCCGTGCTGATTGCTTCATCGGTGCGGATTTTCCGCGAGTACGAACGCGGCGTGGTGTTCATGCTCGGACGCTTCTGGAAGGTCAAGGGCCCGGGGCTCGTGCTGATCATCCCGATCGTGCAGCAGGCGGTGCGCATGGATCTGCGCACCGTCGTGTTCGACGTGCCGCCGCAGGACGTCATCACGCGCGACAACGTATCGGTGAAGGTCAACGCGGTCGTGTATTTCCGCGTGGTCGATCCGGAGAAGGCGGTGATCCAGGTCGCGCGCTACTTCGAGGCAACCAGCCAGCTTTCGCAGACGACGCTGCGCGCGGTGCTCGGCAAACACGATCTCGACCAGTTGCTCTCGGAGCGCGAGCAACTCAACGCCGACATCCAGAAGGTGCTCGATGCGCAGACCGACGCGTGGGGCATCAAGGTGTCGATCGTCGAGATCAAGCACGTGGACATCAACGAAACGATGATCCGCGCGATTGCGCGCCAGGCCGAAGCCGAGCGCGAGCGGCGCGCCAAGGTGATTCACGCGGAGGGCGAATTGCAGGCGTCGCGGCAGTTGCTCGAAGCGGCACAGACGCTCGCGCAGCAGCCGCAGGCGATGCAGTTGCGCTACCTGCAAACGCTGACGACGATCGCCGCCGACAAGAATTCGACGATCGTGTTTCCGCTGCCGATCGACCTCGTGAGCGCGGTGCTGGAGCGGTTCAGCAAACCGTCGGCGCCGTAAAGCGGGGGTGTGCTGGGGATAAGCTCGTCGCGGGGCAATGCGCATGGCGGCGGGTGAATGTGATGGCGGCGCGGCAGGTGGGTGCCTTTGCGCGGTTGCCTTCGCGGGCTTACCGCGCCGCGGCAAGGTATCATCCGCCCCTTCGACACCCTCGCCGCCGCGGATCCGCGCCAAAGCAGCCGGAGCCCACACCATGCCAATCTGGGTCGATGCCGACGCCTGCCCTGCCGTCGTCAAGGACATGCTCTATCGCGCCGCGCGCCGCACCGGCACGACGCTGACGCTCGTCGCCAACACGTTTCTGCGCGTGCCGCCGTCGCCGTTGATTCGCGCGATCCAGGTGCCCGCCGGTTTCGACGCCGCCGATCAGTTGATCGTCGAGCGCGTTGCCACGGGCGACCTCGTGATTACCGCCGACATCCCGCTCGCCGCCGCCGTGCTGGCAAAAGACGCCCACGCGCTCGATCCGCGCGGCAACTGGTTCACGCCCGGCACGATCGAGGAACGGCTGCGCATGCGCTCGATGCTCGACCAGTTGCGCTCGAGCGGCGTCGACACGGGTGGCCCTGCCGCGTTCAGCCCACGCGACGGCAAGACGTTCGCGGGCGAACTGGATCGGTGGCTCGCGCGTAATGCGCCGGGCGCTGCGCACTGATGCGCCGGCACCGAACTAGCCCGGCAAAACGGCGGCTCGAACGAGAATGCCCCGCGCGGAAATTCCTGGGTAAAGTATCTCGAATGGGCCGCGGAAAACCGCGCATAGTCGACCGGCGACAGGTAATGCATGACAGGGGAATACGCACTGCTGTCATGTAGTTCCTGTCCGCAGGCACCCTTGTCCGCAGCACTGGTGCTGCAAACAGATCGACTATCCGAATGACTCGCGCGATTTGCATGCCGCCCATCAAACATGGTCATCCGTTGCAAAAAACACACAACACATGTCACGTTTCCAGCGCCTCGTCCGGGTGATTTCAGAAAGTCTTCTGAGCGATATAGCGCGTGGGGGAATGAAAAAATAATGAATATGTTTAACAACTACTTCGGCATCACACAATCCGGCTCAACCTTGCGCACAGAGGTTCTGGCCGGTTTCACCACCTTCCTGACGATGGCCTACATCATCTTCGTCAACCCGGCGATTCTCGGCGACGCCGGCATGCCGAAGGACGCGGTCTTCGTCGCGACCTGCATCGTGGCCGCGCTCGCCTCGCTGATCATGGGTCTGTACGCGAACTACCCGATCGCGCTCGCGCCCGGCATGGGCCTGAACGCATACTTCGCGTACACGGTCGTGAAGGGCATGGGCTTCACGTGGCAGGCCGCGCTCGGCGCGGTGTTCATCTCCGGCTGCCTGTTCCTGATCGTCACGCTGTTTCGCGTGCGCGAAGTGATCGTCAAAGGCATTCCACACTCGATACGCATTGCGATCACCGGCGGTATCGGCCTCTTTCTCGCGATCATTTCGCTGAAATCGGCCGGCATCGTGGTCGGCAATCCGGCCACGCTCGTCACGCTCGGCAACCTGTACGACCCGCACGTCGTGCTCGCCACCATCGGCTTTTTCGGCATCGTCACGCTCGACTATCTGCGCGTGCGCGGCGCGATCCTGATCGGCATCGTCGGCGTGACCATCCTGAGCTTTTTCTTCGGCGGCAACGAATTTCACGGCATCGTCTCCGCGCCGCCGTCGATCGCGCCGACGCTGTTCCAGCTCGACATCCGCAGCGCGCTCTCCACCGGCATTCTGAATGTGGTGCTGGTGTTCTTCCTCGTCGAACTGTTCGACGCGACCGGCACGCTGATGGGCGTCGCGAACCGCGCGGGGCTGCTCGTCGAAGGCAAGATGCACCGGCTGAACCGCGCGCTGCTCGCCGATAGCACCGCGATTCTGGCCGGCTCGATGCTCGGCACGTCGTCGACCACCGCGTACATCGAAAGCGCCTCGGGCGTGCAGGCGGGCGGGCGTACCGGCGTGACCGCCATCACCGTAGCCGTGCTGTTCGTCGCGGCGCTCTTTTTCGCGCCGCTGGCCGAAGTGGTGCCGCCCTACGCGACCGCGCCCGCGCTGCTGTACGTGTCGTGCCTGATGCTGCGCGAAATGCTCGATCTGCCGTGGGACGACGCAACCGAGGTCGTGCCGGCCGCGCTCACCGCGCTCCTGATGCCGTTCACCTACTCGATCGCCAACGGCGTCGCGTTCGGCTTCATTTCGTACGCGGGCCTCAAGCTGCTGACGGGCCAGGCGCGCCAGGTAAAGCTCGTCGTGTGGATCATCGCGGCGATTTTCCTGTTCCGTTATTTCTACCTCGGCAGCGAGTGACGGCGATTAACGGCGGATAACCAGGAGTAGCCGCGCGCGGGCAAGGATCAACAATGGTTCGTCGACAGAGCCCGTTTCGCTCGGGCACCGTTTATCATCCGATGATTCCAGAAACGATCGGCCTGATCACAGGAGCCCCGCATGTCTTCCTATAGCCGCACGGCGGACCGCTACACGAAGCCCGCCATTTTTTTCCACTGGATCATTTTTCTGCTGGTCGCGCTCGCCTATCTGGCGATCGAGATACGCGGCCCGCGCGGCTCCGACAGCCGCGTGCTCTGGACCGGCGTGCATTTATGGGCGGGCACGCTCGTGCTCACGCTGTCGGTTTTGCGGCTGCTTTGGAGACTCTGGGCCGGCGCGCCGGAGGAAATCGAAAACAACCGGCCGCTCGCGTTTCTCGCGCGCGGCGCGCACCTCGCGCTCTACGTGTTCATCTTTGTGCAACCGCTGCTCGGCATGCTGATGGTCAACGCTGGCGGGCGGCCGGTCACGCTCGCGTGGACGAACATCAGCTTCACGCTGGTCGGCGCGGATTCGATCGCGCGGCCGCTGCTCAAGGACGCGCACGAACTGCTCGGCAACGTGTTCTACGGAGTAATCGGGCTGCACGCGCTGGCGGCAATCGTGCATCACGTGATTTTCAAGGACCGCGCGCTGCGGCGGATAATCTGAGCGCGCAGCGAGAAAGCGCCTGCCGCGCGTGCCGGCACCGCCCACACCCTCGCCCAGTCACTCAGTTACGCCAGTTCGCCTCGTAAAAGCGCACATAGCCGCTTCTGAGCACGAGGCATTGCGCCCGCGTCTCCGACAGCAGGCGGCGCGTGGCGGCCTCGATGCGGGAGCGGTGCGTGTCGAATGCGACGATCATGTCTTCCAGACGCGGCGACGCGGCGCCGAAGTGATCCTCGAGCGCTTCCGCGGTAATCATGCATTCCACCCTCTGCCCATCGATCATCGCGGGAAACGCCAGGGTAAGTTCGCGACCTGAATATTCAGGGGTTTCATTCGGGAAAAGGATCTGCATGGGAGTCACCTGGAAGATTGCCGCGCATGGTGCGACCAGGGTAATGCGCGCACGGGTTGCATCCTGTCGCGTCCGCCGCTCCCCCTCCTTGTCCAATGCAGTCGACGCGGGCCGTCACCCCGCTGCTGCGGCGCGGGTTCGCGACGCGCGGAGGTGAATTGATTTACTTTAGACGAGTTCGCGCAAGGCGCAAGTTTTACCCGGGTTTTCCTTGAGGGGCGGGCCGTGAGCGCGCGCCCTGGCGGGTGCCTTGGTGATACGTCGACGGGTACATTGGTACGCACGCCGGCGCATGTTGCGGCGCGGCATAAAACCGCGCGCGATCCCGTGTAAAGTGTCGCGCACTCAACGTCGCGCAACCCGGTGTTGCGCCCAGCCAAGCACTGACAAGATGTCCGATTCCACCCGCCCGCCTCTGGTTCGCGTCGAGCCGCTCGGCCAGAGCTTCGAGGCACCCGATTCGCTGACGATTCTCGAAGCCGCCGGTTTCGCGAATCTGCGTTTGCCGCGCTCGTGCCGCAACGGCACGTGCCGCACGTGTCTGTGCAGGATGACGGCCGGCCGCGTGCGCTACACGATCGAGTGGCCGGGCCTCAGCCGCGAGGAAAAGGCGGAGGGTTATATCCTGCCGTGTGTGGCGATCGCCGAGACCGACGTGGTGATCGAGGTGCCGGACGCGATCGAACTGGCGGCGCGGTGAGTGGTGGAGAGGCTGAAGGGCGCGGCGCACGGCGCTGCGCCCATGTCATCGAGCAACGCTCGATGCGGGTTTTGACGCGCGTATAGGCCCGATAGGGCTGGTTCACGCTAATGACGGCTCTAATTCCCGTTGCCAAAAGCGCGGGAGATTTTCTTGTCCGTGTTGTACTGGCTCAGCGCATACACCGACCAGATCGCGGCCGGCACCCAGCCGATCAGCGTCACCTGCAGAATCAGGCAGATGATGCCCGCAAACGGACGGCCAATCGTGAAGAACTGCAACCACGGCAAGAGGATGGCAAGCAATAATCGCATTCGGTTTTCCTGTTCCTATCGTTCCGGCAGCCTGCGTCGATCCGCGTGGGCCGCATCGGCCTGTGCCTTGGCCCGCGCATCTGCCTGCGCATCTGCCTAATTAATCGGTGCAAAGCGCGGCACCTTGACGCCTTCCTGCTCGACCAGCTCGAAAAACACCGTAGCGGGCCGTGTCCAGATCGTACCATTGGCCGCCTTGTAGACGATCATCGTGACAGTCGGATCGGATTCGAGCGTGGCCTCGCAGACCAGTTCGTAAATGCCGCCTTTGTAGTGCCGATAACGCATGGTGTGGGTCCTCGTCGAATCAATAAAAGCGCTGTGCGGCCGCCATCAGCCGCCCTCTTTCATCTGCTTCAGGATCTTGTAGACGGTCGCGCGGCCCATCGTCAGCACGGCGGCCACGTAGTTCGCCGAACTGCGGCCGCGAAACGCGCCCTGCGCATGCAGCGCTTCGACGATTTCCCGCTTGTGTTCGCGCGTGAGCGCATTGATGCCGATCTGCCGCTCGCGCAGCCACGTGTGCAGATACGTGTTGATGCGGTCCTGCCAGTCGTCGCGGAACAGATCGTCGGCAGGCGCGGCGGTCATGGAGCCGCCCTTGATGAACAGATCGAGTGTGGAGCGCACGTCCTCGAACACCGCGATATTGAAGTTCACGCACAGCATGCCGGCCGGCTTGCCGTCGTCGTCGAACAGGATGTTGCTCACGCAGCGCATGCGCCGGCCGTCCCAGTTCAGTTTCTCGTACGGGCCGATGGTCTGGCCGCGCGCCGCGTAATGCGCGTCGTCGAGCACCGACGGCGCACCGACCTCGAGCCTCGACAGATTGTTCACGAGATAGGCGATGGTCTGATCGCGCAGGTCGTGAATCACCACTTCGGCGCACGGATAGAGAAGCGCCGCGATGCCGTCGGCGATCGGCGCGTAGCGCTTGAGCAGCAGGTCTTTGACAGGAGACACGTTCGGATTGCGCATGGGAAAAACGCGAGGTTCGAAGGAGGCGGTGCTTACGCGCGTGGCGCGGCGTTGCGAATGACGAAGCGATGCGGCTGGATGCGCCGTACACGCGCAGGCTCGGTGCAGCAACGCGCCATTGTAGCGGCATGGGCTGCGTGTCGCGACGGGTGGACGCCGAGGCGGCGCCTTCTCGGCTTCGCCGCCATGCGGCGTCGCGATTTTTGTCCGCGGCACGAGCACATTTTTTTCGTGCGATAAACACGCATCCAACCGATGGAGCCAACCGATGGCCACGCTCGAAGCGTTTCGCGCCGTGCTCGATGACGAGCGCACGCCTGAAATCATTCGCAACCACATCATCGATTCGCTGCAATACGCGCTGCGCAATTACGGAGCGGTCTTTACCTCGAAGGAAGTCGAATGGCTGCGCGGCTGGGACGACGCGCGCATTCCTCTTGCGGCCGCGCGCGAGTTGCAGAAACGCGTCGCGGAAACCTCGCGCTAAAGCGCACGCGCGGGGCATGCCGCGCGCTATCGCGGTTATCGGCGGTTACCGGCGGTATCGGCGGCTATCGGCACTTACCCGCCTGCCCGCAAAGCCCCGCCAGCCGGGCGTTTCAGGCGCGCACGGAACTTTGTACTATCCAATCGGGCCTATTTCAGGCATCATATTGCAATAGTTGCATTTCGCACCCAGCAGCACTGGCAGCACCAAGCAGTCTCAAACTGGCATCTCCGCACTACCCCCGACTGTTCGATCGCCGCTCGCCGGCGATCCCGTCACCCCGGCAATGCGCCGCAGGCATTCGCCGTCGCAAGTCGTACAACTGAGCGGTTCTGCTTCATGCGTCCGATGCGCGCGACTTCAGCGTGTTTTTCCGTCGCATCCGCGATTTCGCGCGGCCGCTCGAGCCGTTGTCAGTGAGCCTGCGGGTCAGCCTGACCTGTGCCACCCCTTTTCATCGCGGCGCGCCCTTCGGTGCTGCGCCGCCCGGTCCGCGTCCGCGCACTTCCCCCGCGCGCGGCATGCGGACCACGCAATACAGGACATACGTTTCATGAATCCAGCAGTCAAGACCTACAAAGGTTACGAAATTCATCCGCTCGTTTATCCGCGCCGCCCGGCGGGCGCGCAGACGAGCCGGGACCCCGGCGCAGGGTACGACGCGTCGGTGCGCATCTGCCGCGTCGGCGCGAATGCAGCGGCCGAAGGCCGGGTGTTCCGCCTGCAGTATCTGTTTCCGTTCGACGGCATGGGCAAGGCGCGCATCGCATGCATGGCGCACGCCGAACGGTTAATCGACGGTCAGGTGAGCGGCCAGTCGGTCGCCGATCTTTGAGCCGCCGCCGCGGCTACGAAACCGGTGCACCATTAGCGCCATAGCAGGCGAAAGCCGATGCCGCGCGGCGCATTCAGGCGGCGCATTGAGGCACCGCCCCGCCCACCGTATCCGAAGTCCTGCCGCCCGGTTTGCCGGCGGCCGGCACCCTATATATCCCATCGACCAGGAGTTATGCATGGCGAAAGAAGAACTGCTTGAACTTGACGGTATCGTCGACGAAGTGCTTCCGGATAGCCGCTACCGCGTGACGCTCGACAACGGCGTCGTGGTCGGCGCTTACGCATCCGGACGCATGCGCAAGAACCACATCCGTATTCTCGCGGGCGATCGCGTGACGCTCGAAATGTCGGTCTACGACCTGACCAAAGGCCGGATCAATTTCCGCCATAAAGATGAACGCCCGAGCGGCGGCCCCCGTCCGGCATCGCATGCCGCGCGGCGTCGATAAGCGGCGATAAGTAACGGTAACGGCGGCGCACTGCGCACCGGCGAAGCCCGGCGTGCGGTGTGAGGTGGCTCGCTCGAACTGCGCACGAAGGCGCGAGGCCGCATCAGGCTCGTACCTTCTTCACCACTTCACTTCCCGTTCGTTGCCCTGTCCGATTGTTCGGAATACTCATCAATGCATGCGCGAACGTTTTACGCCACGATCTTCCCGACCTTCGCGATGGACGCCGCGCGCATCACGCCGCCGCCGTCTAAACCCCGAACACCGCGCCAAGATCCTCCCCCGCCGCGCTCCTGCGCACCTGCTCGACCACCCGCTCTTCCAGTTCCGACAGATGCTCGCGCATCGCCGTCAACGCGGCCTGCAGATCGCCGGCATCGAGCGCGTCGATGATGCGCGCGTGCTCTTCCGCGGAACAGTTCGAACCCTTCGACGGATCGAATAGCGCCTTGTACAGCTCGGTCTTCGCGACCAGTTGCCCCACGAGGCCAAGCAGTTCGGTGCCGCCCGCGAGTTCCGTCAGCAGCACGTGGAACTGGCCGGCGAGACGCACGGATTCATCGATCACACCCGCGCGCTGAGCCTTCTCTTCGCTGCGCACGTGCGCGCGCAGACGGCGTTTGTGCGCGGCGCTCAACGCGCCGCACAGCGCCGCGACGATGCCCGCCTCGACGATCTGCCGCGCGCGGTACACCTGGCGAATGTCCTCCTCCGACGGCGACGGCACGAACGCGCCGCGATTCGCCTCGAGCACCAGCTTACCCTCGAAGCCTAGCCGCGCGAGCACCTTGCGCAGCGCGCCGCGCGTGCAGCCGAACGCGGCCGCGAGATCGCGCTCGACCAGTTGCGCGCCCGGCCGCAAGCGCCCTTGCAGCAGGGCTGCGGTGATCGACGCGTAGATGCGCTCTTCGACGCTGGGCGAAGCGTCATCGCTCGAGCCGGGAGCGGGCGCGTCGGGTTCGGTTGACGAAGAACGGCGGGTACGTGGAGCCATGAATTCAGTGACGGGAAAGCGCATGGAAACGGAGCAAAAGCCGTACAAAGCCGGCAGACAGCCGCGCATGAGCGGCACGGTATTGCACGCGGGCGACACATGAGCAGCACATGGGCGGCACAGCGTTGCCCGGCATTCTAGCGGTGGCCTGCGGGCTGCGCCAATCCGATTATGACTTGGATCACGTCCCTGGCTTATACCGGGCATTCGGATAAATGGTTAACCATTTAATGTTATCATGGTTAACCAAATCGCTGATTGCGGCAGTTTTCCCCGATTCCTGGCGCCGATCGCCCCATCCGGCGCCAAGGGGCGCACGAATCACCGTCTGCCCCGCCCCGCCGTCGCGTTTCGCCCATTTCCGCGCCGCCGCCTTTGCCAGGCAACGTCGCGCCTTCACCTTCAGGTCTATCGTGAATCTGCCCTCCAGCGCCACCCCGTCCCGCGTCTCCACGAACGACACCGCCCGTGCCGGGCTGACGTGGCACGACGTCGTGTGGCTCGGCGCGATCGTCGTGATCGGCATCAACCTGCGCCCGTTGCTGACCTCGATCAGCCCGCTGATGACGACGATTCGCGAGGCAACCGGCCTCAGCTTCTACGGCGCGTCGTTGCTGACCAGCCTGCCTGTGGTCGCGATGGGTGTCGGCGCATTCGGCGCGGCCGCGTTGACGCGCAGCGTCGGCGAAACGCGCGGCGTCTCGCTCGGTCTGCTCGCAATCGCGTTCGCCTGCGCGGCGCGCGCCGTGGCGTCGAGCGGCGCGGCCTTGCTCGCGACGGCGCTGTTCGCAGGCGCGGGCGTCGCCGCGATCCAGGCGCTGCTGCCCGCCGTCATCAAGCAGCGCTTTGCCGCGCGCGTGCCGCTCGCAATGGGCGTGTTCTCCGCGTCGATCATGGGCGGCGGCGGCCTCGGCGCGAGTCTGAGCCCGTGGGTGAGTCGCGTAGCACAGTCGTGGCACGCGGGCCTCGCGGTCTGGGCACTGCCCGCGTGTATCGCGCTCGCATGCTGGTGGCTGCTCACGCGCGGGCAGCCCGGCCATCACGCCGCCGCCCATTCCGCTGCCGCGCCGGCGCCGGCCTTCTCGCCGTGGACCACGCGGCGCGCGTGGACGCTCGGCCTCTACTTCGGCATCGTCAACGGCGGCTATACGAGTCTCGTCGCGTGGCTGCCGGCGTTCTATCAGCAGCGCGGCGCGAGCGTCGAAGCCAGCGGCTCGCTGCTCGCGGCGATGACGGTGTTTCAGGCCGTGGCGGCATTGCTGCTGCCGCTCGCCGCGGCGTCGTTCCGCGATCGCCGGCCGTGGCTCGTGCTCGGGTTGTCCGCGCAACTGGCGGGTGTGCTCGGGCTGATCGTCTGGCCCGACGCCGCGCCGCTGCTGTGGGTCGGCATGGCCGGCGCGGGACTCGGCGGCGTGTTCTCGCTCTCGCTCGTGACCGCGATGGACCACTCGGCCGATCATCGCGTGGCCGGTCAACTGGTCGCGTTCACGCAGGGCGTCGGCTTCATCGTCGCGGCCGTCGCGCCGCTCGTGGCCGGCATCGTGCGCGGCTGGAGCGGCGGCTTCGTTGCCGCGTGGATCATGCTCGCGGGCTGCATCGCCGCGATGATCGCGGTGACGCTGGTGTTTTCGCCGCGGAGTTATTCGCGGTGGCTTTGATGGTTGCGGGTGCTTCGGGTGCTTCAGCGGCTTCAGCGATTTCGGCGGCTTAGGTGGCAATGCACGCGATGCGCCGCTTCGGTGCATCGCGCGTGAACGGGCTTGCATGCCCCGCACCGGTGCAGCATCGCCGGGCGAGCCACATCACACAGCCTCACGCGATTGCGGACAAATCCTCATCCAGCTTCCGTCGCTACGGGCAACGCGCGTAACACGTCCAATACCTCCTCCAATACCCTCACAATAAGCACACCACACGCACGCCACACACGCACCACGGCCGAAATATGCGCAGCACGGCCCGCGCCCTCACGCCCGCCGCCTATCTCGTCACGCAGCATCTGGCATACCCATTGCTTCAACCCTGGCCAGTTGCCCCTCCCCACTCCCCCATGCTGCGTGTTCTCCTTGTCACCGACACCGACAAACCCATCGGCGATCTGCGCGACGCCCTCGCCCGGCTAGGCTGCGAAATGCTGGCCGGCACGGCGACGCCGCACGCGCTGCATCGCGCGGTGCAGAACGAGCGGCCCGACGTCATCATCATCGACACCGAATCGCCGTCGCGCGACACGCTCGAACAACTCGCGGTGATGCACGCAAGCGCGCCGCGCCCCGTGCTGATGTTCAGCCACGACGCGAACCAGCAACTGATTCGCGACGCGGTGAACGCGGGCGTCACCGCGTATCTCGTCGAGGGCCTCGCGAGCGAGCGGCTCGCGCCGATCCTCGAAGTCGCGCTCGCGCGTTTCGCGCAGGAATCGCAGTTGCGCGAGCGGCTCGCGCAGGTCGAGAACGAACTCGCCGAGCGTAAGCTCATCGATCGCGCGAAACGCCTGCTCATGGATCAGCAGAAACTCACCGAACCCGCCGCCTACGCGAGTCTGCGCAAACGCGCGATGAACCAGGGCGTCAAACTCGCCGAGGTCGCGCGCGCGGTCGTCGCGGCGGCCGGCTCGCTCAAATGAAGCGCTCATGAATCCAGCCACTTCCGTCATCGCGCCGGCCTCGTCCGGGCCGCTTGAAAAGACCCATCTGCGGCTGGGTTTCGTCGCGCTGTCCGACGCTGCGCCGCTCGTCGCCGCGAAGCTGCTCGAATTCGGCCACGCGCACGGGCTCACGCTCGAGTTGTGCCGCCAGCCATCGTGGGCCGCCGTGCGCGACAGGCTGCTCGCTGGCGAGCTCGACGCGGCGCATACGCTCTACGGCCTCGTCTACGGCGTGCAATTGGGCCTGGGCGGTCCGCGCACCGACATGGCCGTGCTGATGGTGCTCAACCGCAACGGCCAGGCGATCACGCTGTCGACTCGTCTCGCCGACATGCTCGCAACACACGGCACGTTGCGCGACGCACTCGCCGCGCTCGGCCGCAAACCGGTGTTCGCTCAGACGTTCCCGACCGGCACGCACGCGATGTGGCTCTACTACTGGCTCGCGTCGCAGGGCATCGATCCGTTGCGCGACATCGAGAGCGTCGCGATTCCGCCACCGCAAATGGTCGCTGCGCTCAGCGAAGACCGGCTCGACGGTCTGTGCGTCGGCGAGCCGTGGAATGCGCTGGCCGAAGCGCAAGGTGTCGGCCGCACGGTCGCTCTGACGAGCGAGGTATGGCCCGGACATCCGGAGAAAGTACTCGCGTGCCGGCGCGATTTTGTCGACGCATATCCGCATACGGCGCGCGCGCTCGTGCAGACGCTGCTCGAAGCATGCCGCTGGCTCGACGGCGCGGGACATCGGGACGAGATTGCGCGCTGGCTCGCGCGGCCGGATTACATCGGCATCGACGAGCGATTGATTGCCGCGCGGCTTGGAGAGCGGCTTGGAGAGCGGCTTGAAAGTCGGCCTGACACTGCGCCGGCGGCGCGCCGTCTGCCGATGCGGTTCTTCGACAACGGCACGGTCAACTATCCGCACCCGTTCGAAGGCGCGTGGTTTCTCACGCAGTTCGAACGCTGGGGGATGATCGACGCGCGCAACGATTATGCGGAGATCGCCGCGTGTATCAATCAGACGCAGTTGTATCGCGAGGCAGCAGCGCGCATGAAGGTGGCGGTGCCCGACGGGAATATCGAGCGGGAGTTGATCGACGGCGAGGTGTGGGGCAGCGCGTCGACGTCCGCCGCTTACGCGCGGCGTTTTGCGATCCGGCGATAAACGCCGGCAGCGCAGCGCGCGGAAGTACGTCGAAGCACATCGAGACGCACCAAGACTCCACGCCTTGCTGACTTCGGCATTACCCGGAATCAGTCGAACCAATGGCAGCAACTCGCCGAGGTGCCGAAGAAAAGTCCGAAGCCGCAGTAGTCGAGCTTCGTGAGTGAAGCCGATCATCGGCTCGCCGCCGAATTGCCCGACGAAAAACGAGCTGGCATCGGGCGGGAGCGCGTGCTCGGGACGCACGAGCCGGGCGTGCTGCAACTGCGTGAATTGGGTGGAGCGCGGGGTGATCTGTCGGGCGATCCCGAGGCCGGCTGATCTGCCGCCCGCAGGAAAAACGAAAGCCCCGGCTGCACGGTACAGTCCGAGGCTTCAGCACATGCCAGTGACGCGCGTCAATCGGGGCGTCTTGCCGCCGTCATCTGCCACATCAGCACAACCGCAGCGAATCCTCGTCACGGCTTCGCGCGGTTAAACGATTTGGCCGGTGCCTACACGGCAGGTTCGGAAATCATGCGCCGCCAGTCCCGGTGGGATGTTTGCTCCGATACCACCGCCATAGCCTCATGATCGCCACATAGGCGAGCACCGCCACAATCAGTTCGATCGTCATCCAGACCGCGATGTACAAATCTTCAGGATCGCGAATGCCGAGCGCCTCCGATGCGTTGAACCATGCGCGCATTTCTGCCTCAGACCATCTATCGTGAAGCGGACGCACGAAAATGAATGATAGAAGGAACAGACCTAGAAACAACACGACCTTGGTGGCCCGACGGTCGGCCTTGCTCATGCGCTGTCTAGCCTTGTAAGCCATCTCGAACAGTCTATGGACAAGTGTTGCCATGCGTGATGACCTCAATTGTTCCGTAGGCGCGAAGGCCTGAGTTACGTACGGGGATCGTAGAGGTGTGCAGAAGTGCGCGCCGGAGAAACATAAAGTCGGTATGGCTGGGCAACGTGATACAACCGAGCGAAATACCTTGCCCGCCTGCCGGATGCGGCCGGAACTGCCCGCGCTTGACACCATTAACCCAGGTTACATCATCAATGACACCATCATCACGATACAGTGCAAACCATTCAAAGTGATCGGATGGATTATTCGAATAGAAATTAAATTCATCTTTGAACCACGTTATTACCGCAGACCGTACGCCGCCAATAGGGCGCGCGACGATCCAGTATTTATCAGCGGGAATCGGACCGTTATTGGGCACCGCCGTGCAGCCACCCCGATTGCGGTATTGCTTGTTGCCCGAATACGCGTTAAATGTGCCGAGGCCGACAAAGGTGAGCGGTAATAGAGGCTCGTTATTTATCAGGAATTTTCCCGTATAGGCCATCTGTCTTGATGTTCTCCATTGTAAATTTATGAGCGTTGCATAATTGCAGACCTCATTCGAGGATCAGCACAACCGCAGCGAATCCTCGTCACGGCTTCGCGCGGTTAAACGATTTGGCCGGTGCCTACACGGCAGGTTCGGAAATCATGCGCCGCCAGTCCCGCTGGGATGTTTGCTCCGATAGTATCGCCATAGCCTCATGATCGCCATGTAAGCCAAAACGGTAACAATCAGTTGAATCGTCACCCACACTACGAAATATAAATCCTCGGGGTCGCGAATACCGAGCCATTCCGAAGCATTCCACCATACGAGCAACTGGCTTTCCGTCATCGGGTCGGGGTACGTGTGGACATAACGAATCGCAAGAACGAACAGTCCGAGAAACAGTACGACCTTGAAAACCCTACGGGCAAGTATTGCCATATGTAACTACCTCGATCGTTCCGTACGCGTGGAGTCCCGAATTACGTACAGGGATAGTCGCGGTGTGTAGAAGCGCATTCCGGATAGCCAAAAAATCGGTATGGCGCGGCAAGGTGATGCAGCCTAATGAAGTACCCTGGCCGCCTGCGGGGTGTAACCGGAACTGCCCGCGCTTGACCCCATTGACCCACGTCACATCATCAATCGCCCCATCATCCCGGTACAGTGCAAACCATTCAGCGTGGTCGGACGGAGTTCCCTTGATGGCATTCCACGTATCTTTCGTCAATGCATAAGCCTTCGAGCGGATGCCGCCCGTGGGGCGATCCACGATCCAGTATTTACCAGCGGGAATCGGACCGTTATCGGGCACCGTCGTGCAGCCGCCCCGATTGCGGTATTGCTTGTCACCTGAATACGCGTTAAATGTGCCGAGGCCGACAAAGGTGAGCGGTAATAGAGGCTCGTTATTTATCAGAAATTTTCCCGTATAAGCCATCTGTCTTGATGTTCTCCATTGTAAATTTATGAGCGTTGCATAAGTGCAGACCTCATTCGAGGAGATGCGCGCTATGCGAGCGCTTCATTTTTTACCGGAGTACATTCGTGGTCGCAATGGGCTTCCGCCCAATCTTGGCCATTAATCAAATATTTGACGGTTCTTTGCAGAATCACAGGAAAACGAGCGGCTCCAGCATCCTGAGGCTGGTCGGCGACGCGCGCCGCGCTTCAATCCTGTTCGATATCAGCGCCGCGCTCGCGCATCTTCGACACCAGACTACGCGCACGCGCTACGTCGCGAATGGCGCGCGTGACAAATGTTGCATCATCGCCACCATTCTCGAACGCAGCTCCAAGATACGCCTGCGTTTCTTCTTCGATGCGCAGATGCTCTGCGACATCGTAACGGCTAGAGATTGCAGGGAGCTTCCTCGTCCCGAGGCTGCGGCGGAAACCGCCAGCCGGCATCAGTGTGCCGCGATGAAGTTGCGAACATTCATCGACACCAGCGAGCGGGGAAGTCCCTTTCATTCTCTAGAAGTTGAATTTGTCGATATTGCTCGCATCGAACGTGGTCGGCGGTCCGAGAATGATTTCGCCTTGCGCGCCGATCGTGCGCTTGCCGAGCTTGCCGGCGTCGAACGATTCACCTTCCTTGCCGGTGATCTTGCCCGACGCGAGCGCTGCCGCCGCATACGCGGCGAGATAGCCGAGCTGGTTCGGATCCCACAACTGGAACGCCTGCACGGTGCCGTTCTTTACGAACGCGCGCATCTGGTTAGGCGTGCCGAGGCCGGTCACGGCCACCTTGCCCTTGCTCGACGACGACGAGATATAGCGCGCCGCCGCCGCAATGCCGACCGTGGTCGGCGCGACGATCGCCTTCAGGTTCGGATATGCCTGCAACAGCCCCTGCGTCTCGACGAACGACTTCTGATCGTCGTCGTTGCCGTACGCGATCTTCACGAGCTTGATCTTCGAGTACTCGGGCTTCTTCAGTTCCTCCTGCATCCATTTGATCCACGTGTTCTGATTGGTCGCGTTCGGCGTGGCCGACAGAATCGCGAACTCGCCCTCGCCGCCCATCAGCTTCGAAACCAGTTGCACCTGGCCACGGCCGATGCTCTCGGCGTTCGCCTGGTTCACGAACAGTTGCCGGCCTTCGGGCGCGGTATCGGAGTCGAACGTGACGACCTTGATGCCCTGGCTCATCGCTTTCTTCAGATATGGCACGACCGCGTTCGCATCGTTCGCGGCAATCACGATCGCGTCCTGACGCTGCGTAA
The DNA here is from genome assembly GCF_900177725.1 of Paraburkholderia susongensis. Taxonomy (GTDB): domain Bacteria; phylum Pseudomonadota; class Gammaproteobacteria; order Burkholderiales; family Burkholderiaceae; genus Paraburkholderia; species Paraburkholderia susongensis. The sequence goes on from NZ_FXAT01000022.1 coordinate 39,857, forward strand.
TCAGCGTGTTGATGTACGACACCTGCGACGAGGCGCCCGCATCCGACGGTCCCACGACCTTGCCCACGCCGCCGAATTCCTTGATCGCGGCCATGCCGCCATCGTCGGCGATCACTTCATACGGGTTGTTGATCTGCTTCGGCACGAACGCGATCTTCAGGCCGCTCTTGAGATCGGCGGCGAACGCGCCGCTGCAACTGAGCGCGAGCAACGCGGCGCATAGCGCAGCCATACCGGTGTGACGTAGAGGTTTGAACATGAAGTGTCTCCTGCGTTGTTGTTGGACAGAGTGTTGACTACGAAGCCGACGAAGAAGATGCCGCCGCCACGGACTTCGCGATGAAGCGCCGGTCGCGCGCCGCACGCCAGCGCGCAACGAGATTCGGTATCAGCACCGACGCGAGCAGCAGCACGCCGGTCACGATGGTCAGCGTTTCGCTCGATACGTCGTCGAGCGTCAAGGCGTTTTTCAGCACGCCGATAATCAGCAGCGACAGCAGCACGCCGATCATCGAGCCGCGTCCGCCGAAAATGCTCACGCCGCCGAACAGCACCGCGGCGATCACGGACAGCTCGAAGCCCTCGCCGTTATCGCCGCGCGCGCTCGTGAAGCGCAGCGTATAGACGATGCCCGCCAGCGCGCTCACGAGTCCCGACAGCACGAAGAGGCGCAGCCTGATCTTCGCGACCTCGATACCGGAGAACGCGGCGGCGGTCGGATTCGCACCGATCGCATAGAGGCTGCGGCCAAACGCGGTGGCCTGCAGCAGCACGGTGAACAGCACAGCGGCGACAATCACGATCACGAACGGCAACGGAATGAAACTCGCGCCGAGCGTGTTCATGCCGAACGCCGTATAAGCGGCCGGGAAATCCGCGACTGCCTGGTCGCCGAGCAACACGTAAGCGAGCCCGCGAAACAGCGCGAGCGTGCCGATCGTGACCGCGAGCGAAGGCAGGTTGAGCCTGACGATCACGAGCCCGTTGAAGAGCCCCGCCAATGCGCCCGCGATCAGCACCAGAACGATCACGACCGGCATCGGCAACCCCATGTGCCACAGCACGCCCATTAGCGCGCTGGAAGCGCCCAGAACCGACGCCACCGACAGATCGATTTCGGCCGCGACGATAATCAAGGTCATCGGCAGCGCCATCAACGCGATCTCGGTCAGATCGGCAAGCACGTTGCTCAGGTTCGCGCCGCTCAGAAACACCGGCGAGAGCCAGCGTCCGAGCGCGAGCGACGCAATCAGCACGATCACGAGCAAGGCTTCCCATTGCAGCGGCGTTTCGCGTTTGCGCGTGAGCAGCGCGGAATCGGGTTTAGCCATGAGCGCGTTTCCTCATCATGCGTTTGGCGACGGAGCGGGCCAGCAAGGTATCGGCGGCGATGGCCGCGACGATCAGCGCGCCCTGAATCGCCTGTTCCCAGAACGGCGACACGTGCAGCACGACGAGCGCGATGCTGATGACGCCGAGCACGAGCGCGCCGAGCGTCGCGCCGAGTATCGTGCCGACACCGCCCGTGATCGCGACGCTGCCGACCACCGCGGCCGCAACGACCTGCAATTCGATGCCCTTCGCGGTGCTCGCATCGACCGTGCCGAAGCGCGCGAGCCACAGCGCGCCCGCGAAGCCCGCGATCGCGCCGGACAGCAGAAAGCCCGACATCACGCGACGCTCGACGTTCACGCCCGCCAGCCGCGCGGCCTCCGGATTCGAGCCGATCGCGTAGTGCTCGCGGCCGCCGCGAAACTGCTTCAGATAGATGGACAGACCGACGAGCACGACGAGCGCGATCAGCGCGAGCGTCGGGATGCCGAGCAGCGTGCCGGTCGCGAGCCGCGAATACGCGTCGGGCAGACTCGTCGCGTTGATCTGGCCGCCATGTACCCATGCGTAGTCCGCGCCGCGAAAAATGTACAGCGTCGAGAGCGTCGCGACGAGCGAAGGCACGCGCCCCACCGCGACGAGCAGCGCATTGATGCCGCCCGCGACGAGACCGATCGCGAGTCCCGCCGCCAGTGCAACGAGCACCGGCATATGCGGGAACGCGACGTAGAGGCTGCCTACCGCGTACGCGCTCACGCCGACCGTCGAGCCGACCGACAGATCGATATGCCGCATCAGGATCACGACGGTCATGCCGGCCGTCAGCAGGCTGACGATCGACACATTGAGCAGTACGTCGCGCAGATTTTGCAGATTGAGGAATTGCGGCTTCGCGAGCCCGGTGCCGACGATCAGCAGAATCAGCACGACGAAGAGCGTCGTCTCGCGGCTCTTCGCAATGCTCGCGACGAGGCCGCCCGCGGAACTGCCGGAGCGCTCCGGCAGCGGCTGCTGGACCGGCGCGGGATGAGTCGAATGGCGCATCATGCTGCACGTCCCAGCGGTGAAAGCGTCTGGCCGAGCGCGGCGCCCATGATGCGCTCCTCGTTGGCATCGGCGCGCGCGATCTCGGCGCTGATGCGCCCTTCGTGCATCACGAGTACGCGGTCGGCCATGCCGAGCACTTCGGGCAGTTCGCTCGAAATCATCAGCACGGCCATGCCGTCGCCCACGAGTTCGGCGAGCGCGCTGTACACCTCGGCTTTCGCGCCGACGTCGATGCCGCGCGTCGGCTCGTCGATGATGAGCACCTTCGGGCCGGTCGCGAGCCACTTGCCGAGCACGACCTTCTGCTGATTGCCGCCCGAGAGCGTGCCGACCGGCGCGTTCGGATCGCCCGCTTTCAGGCGCAGGCGCGCGCCCCACTGATTCGCGAGCTGCGTCTCGCTGCGCGCCGAAATGAGGCCGTGCCGCACGAGCCGGCCGAGCACCGTCATCGACGCATTGCGCGCGATGCTCAGCTCGAGCGCGAGCCCTTGCTGGCGGCGGTCTTCGGGCACGAGCGCGAGCCCCGCGCGCACCGCGGCGGCCGGCTTGCCGGTTTTGATGCGCTGGCCCCCGAGCCAGACTTCGCCGGCGTCGAGCGGATCGATGCCGAAGATCGCGCGCGCGACTTCGCTGCGTCCCGCGCCGACGAGGCCCGCGAGCGCGACGATCTCGCCCGCGCGCACGTCGAACGAAACGTCCTTGAAGACGCCGATGCGCGTCAGGCCGCGCACGGACAGGCGCACTTCGCCCGGCGTGCAGGCGGCCTTCGGATAGAACGTTTCGAGATCGCGGCCGACCATCTTCGCGACGACCGCCTCGGTCGTGAGATCGGCGGTGAGCGCGTCGAAAACCTTCGCGCCGTCGCGCATGATCGTCACGCGCTGCGTGAGCGCGAACACTTCGTCGAGCCGGTGCGTGATGAACAGGATCGCGACGTCGCGCTCGCGCAGCTTGCGCACGATCGCGAAGAGCCGCTCGACTTCCGGCAGCGACAATGCGGCGGTCGGCTCGTCCATGATGAGCACACTCGCATTCAGCGACAACGCCTTGGCGATTTCGATCACCTGCTGATCCGCAATCGACAGACCGCGCACCAGTTGATCCGCGCGCAACTCTACGCCGAGCGACTCGAGCAGGCCGCCCACTTCACGATGCATCGCGTCGTACTGGATGCGGCCGAAGCGATCGACCGGCTGCCGGCCCATGAAGATGTTCTCCGCGATCGACAGATCGAAGAACAGCGTCGGTTCCTGATAGATGACCGCGAGTCCGGCATCGCGCGCTTCAGCGGGCGTCGCAAAGCGGCGCGGCTCGCCGTTCACGAGCAGCTCGCCGGCATCGGGTTGATGCACGCCGGCGAGGATCTTCACCACCGTCGACTTGCCCGCGCCGTTCTCGCCGAGCAGCGCATGCACTTCGCCGGGCCACAGCACGAGGTCGCCGTCGGACAGCGCGCGCACGCGGCCGAATGATTTGCTCGCGTGCCGCAATTCGAGTCTTGGCGTCGCGGATGGGGATTGCTGCACTGCCTGTCTCCTGTCGATCAGAGTTAGCGCCTTAGCGCTTACTCCAATCCCATGCAAAGCTGTCGATCGGAGTTAGCGCTTTAGCGCTTACTCCGGTCTCATGAAAGATGCTTGCCGTGTTCTCTTATGCGGTTTTCCCGACGGCTTCTTGTAAATCTTGTGCATGAGTGGCTGCGAGACACGTACGCGGCCGTATCAGATGCGATAACAGCGTTGCGCATTGCCGCGAAACAGCGCTTCTTTTTCAGCGTCGCTCGCATCGGCGACGATCGCAGCATACGCGCGCCACAAATCCGTGTACGAGCCAAACAGCCGGTCGACCGGAAAGTTCGACGCAAACATCGCACGCTCGACGCCGAACGTATCGATCGTTTCGAGCACGTAAGGTCGCAGGCTTTCGACGGTCCAGCGATGATCGAACATCGCAAGGCCGCTGATCTTCACCGCGATGTTCGGACAAGCCGCGAGCGTGCGCATACCCTCGCGCCATGCGCGATAACCCGTCACGCTGTTGCGGTCGACGAACATGCCCGCATGATTGACGATGAAAAGCGTATCGGCATGCGCGCGCGCGAGCGCGGCCGCCTCCTCCATCTGCGACGGATACAGTTGCAGATCGAACGAGAGATCGTGGCGGCGCAGCAGCGCGAAATGCTCGCGCCATTGCGGCTCGCGCATGAAGTGGCGGCCGACGTAATCGAACAGCTTGTCGTGGTGGACGTTGAGGATCTGCCGGATGCCGCGCGTATTCGCAAACGACGCATGCGCTTCGAGCAGCGCGGGTGCGTTCGGCGCGGAGAGATCGACGGCGGCGACGATCGCGTTCGGCATGCCGCGCGCTCCATCACGATCGGCGATCGACTGCAGCCAGCGCGTTTCTTCGACCGGATCGGCGGGATCGTGATTGGCCTCGACGTGCACGAGCCTGAGCACCTCGATCTCGCCCGCTTCATCGAGCAGATCGTCGAGCAGATAATCGTGCTTCAGATCACGCGCGTCGCCGACGAACGACACGCCCGGGTTGTCGAGCCACGGATAGCGATGCGTCTTCAGATCCCACAGATGGATATGCGAATCGACAACCTGCATGCGGCACCTTCGTCGGGTGAAAAGCGTTTCGAGGTCTGTTCGTTGCTGTACTACTCGTGAGTGCTCGCGGCGTGAGTGCTCACGGATACACGATGACCGAGATGAAAGACCGGTTCGAGCGTTTGCTGAAGCGGTGTGTGATCGGGCTCGGTCTGCATGATGTCGGCCATGTAATCCCACCATTTGCGCATCACGGCGAGTTGCGGCAACTGGTCCATCGTGTGATCGCTCGTGCGCGTCAGCGTGGCGAAAAGATGATGCGAGTCAGGGTCGAAGAAAATCCGGTAGTCACGCACCCCGGCGTTGTGCAGCGCGTCAACCAGCTCGGGCCAGATCTGCGCGTGACGCCGTTCGTATTCCTCGCGCATGCCGGGGTTGAGCACCATCCGGAAAGCGATAGTTTCCATTGCAGCCTGTCTCCTGTTGGAGTTAGCGCTTTAGCGCTTGCACCGACCCAATGCCCGCTAGTTGATGTGATATCCGGCGCTTTCCCGGTGAAGCGTTTGATGCGGGTCTGATGCGACTATAATTCCTGCGTCGATAGCATCTCAATCCGTTGTTGGGATTGGGCGATCCACAAACCGAATCGCACCGGAACCATGAGCCAACATTCAGCCGCCGTCGCACTCGTCAACCGGCTCAAGTTCAAGCACCTCGCCCTGCTCGTCGCGCTCGACGACACCCGTAATCTCCACCAGGCCGCCGAGGCCGTCAACGTTGCGCAGCCGAGCGCGAGCCGCATGCTCGGCGATATCGAGGAAGCGTTCGGCTTCCTGCTCTTCGAGCGCAACGCGCGCGGCATGACGCCCACGCCGCTCGGCGTCGTCACGCTCGCTTACGCACGGCGCGCGCTCGCCGAACTGACGCGCTTCGCGGAAGACCTCGAGGTCAAGCGCCGCGGCGGCCACGGGCAGTTGACCGTCGGCGCGATCATGGGCGCCGCGCCCGATCTGCTCGCGATGGCGGTCGCCGCATTGAAAACCGAAAGCCCGCTGCTCAACGTGCGCATTCTCGGCGAGACGAGCGACCAGGTCGTGCAATTGCTGCATCGCCGCGAAGTGGACCTCGCGCTCGGCCGTCTCACCAACCCTCTTCAGCACAACGATTTCAGTTTCGAGCCGCTCGCGCGCGAAACGCTGCTGCTCGTCGTGCGCGCGGTGCATCCGCTCGCGCGGCGCACGCGCATTACGTTGCGTGAACTGGTCGACTGGCCGTGGGTCGCGCAACCGGTCACGAGTCCGGCGCGCGTGCTGTTCGAGGAAGAACTTGCACGTGAGGGGCTCGCAACGCCGGTCAATCTGACCGAATGCGCGTCGATCTTCGCGACGCTGCAATTGCTCGAAAATTACGATGCGGTTGCGATGCTGCCCGAGTCGGTCGTACGCGACCACCTGCGCGGCGGACTGCTCGTCGCGTTGCCGCTCGAAATCGGCAAGAGCCTCGCGGGCTTCGGCATCCTCACGCGCAAGGAAGAACCGCTCGCCGAGCCGGCGCTGCGTTTCATCGAACTGCTGCGCGGCTTCTCGCGCACACTCGCGCGCGACAATGCTATCGATGCGCCCACTGCGCTCTCTACGCCCGCCGCCGTGAATTGACGCAAGCATCGCGCTCGACTCGCACGCTTACTGCAGGTTGACGAAAAGACCGCCGTCGACGAGCAGCGCCGCGCCCGTCACGTAGCGCGCGCGGTCGGAGGCGAGAAACACCACGCAATCGGCGACATCCTCCGGACGCCCGAGGCGGCCGAGCGGAATGCGCTTCTCGAAGTAGGCTTTCTTCGCTTCGTCTGCGAGATCTTCGGCATTGAGGTCGGTTGCGATCGTGCCCGGCATCACCGAATTGCAGCGAATACCGTATGGCCCGAGCGCAATCGCGCACGACTGCATCAGCGAATGCACGCCGGCCTTGGTCGGCGTGTAATGCGTCTGCATGGCGCCGCCCACCAGGGCGCTGATCGAACTCGTCGCGACGATCGCGCCGCCCGTGCCCTGCTTTTTCATCTGCTGGGCGGCTGCCTGCGTGACGTAAAACGCGCCGTTCAGATTGACCGCGACGGTCGATTCGAGCACGTCGGGCGGCATGTCGAGAAACGCGTGAAACGGACAGATGCCGGCATTGCTCGCCAGCACGTCGACCTTGCCGAATGCTTCGACCGTGCGGCGCACGAGTTCCTGGCCGGTATCGCGCGCGGCGACGTTGCCTTCCACCGCGATCACGCGCCGTCCCAGCGCCTCGATTTCGCCGACCACTTCCGCGACCGCCGAACGGCGTCCATAGGATGCGTCGTTATCGCCCCAGTAGTTGATCGCCACGTCCGCGCCATCGCGGGCGCAGGCAAGCGCAATCGCGCGGCCGATGCCGCGCGAGCCGCCGGTGACGATCACGGCCTTGTCCTTGAGCAGCACGTCATTCTCCTTTGCTGAGATTCACGCTGGGGTTCACGATTCAGCGCATGACTGATGCGCCTGCTTGATGAGCCCGATACGCTCAATGCGGATAAGGCCGCACCAGCGTGCACTCTGGATTGAGCCGCACGCCGAATCCCGGCGTGTCCGGCACCTTCATGCGGCCATTCACGGGCACCGGTTCGTCGAGCAACAGCGGATTGAACATCGGCACGACCTGGTCGGCCTTCGGCGCCATCATCAGAAACTCGGCGAACGGCGAGTTGTGACGCGTCACGACGAAGTGATAGCTGTACACCGACGAACCGTGCGGCACGACCATCACATTGTGCGCATCGGCGAGCGCGGAAATCTTGATGAGCTCGGTGATGCCGCCGCACCAGCCCACGTCGGGCTGGATCAGATCGCAGCACTGCATTTCGAGCAGCATGCGAAAGCCCCAGCGCGTCGCCTCGTGTTCACCGGTCGACACCATCATGCCGCGCGGCACGTTGCGGCGCAGTTCGGCGTAACCCCAGTAATCGTCGGGTGGCAGGCATTCCTCGATCCATTTGAGGCCGTACTCATGCGCGCCTTGCGCGAGCCGCGTCGCGTAGCGCACGTCGAGGCTCATCCAGCAGTCGTACATGAGCCAGAAGTCGTCGCCGACGCGAGAGCGCATGTCGGCAAGCTTGTCGAGGTTCTGTCTGAGTCCGGCTTCGCCCTCCGCGGGACCGTGCTGCAACGGCAGCTTGCCGCCGATAAAGCCCATTTCCTTCGCGAGATCGGGCCGCGCGCCGGTCGCATAGAACACGAGCTCGTCGCGCACGGGACCGCCCAATAGTTGATACACGGGCTCCTTGCGCACTTTCGCGAGCAGATCCCACAGCGCGAGATCGACGCCGGAAATCGTATTGAGCACGACGCCCTTGCGCCCGTAGTACAGCGTCGCGAAGTACATCTGGTCCCACATCTTCTCGATGTCGGTCACGAGCTGCCCTTCGAGAAAGCGCGCGAGATGCTTCTCGACGATGAACGCGCCGATCTCGCCGCCGGTCGTCACCGCAAAGCCGACGGTGCCGTCGCTCGCCTCGATCTCGACGACCAGCGTGCCGAGCACGTTGATGCCGAACGACTGGCGGCTCTGACGATACTCGGGATAGCGCGCCATCGGCGTCGCGATGTGATCGTCGATCCAGTGTCCGCCGGGTTGGTCGTGATAGTCCGCACCGCCGCCGCGAACGATGAAGGCACGCACGTGCCGGATAGTAGGCATAGCCATCGAAGGGCTCCGTGAGAGAGGCGTCGAAGCGGCTCGGCAACGCGCGTTCGACGCGAGTGCAATACGCGTGCAATACGCGTGCGATGCGTGTGCCGCGCGCGCTCAATAAGTGGCGCGGCCGCCGGACAGATCGAACACCGAACCGGTGCTGAACGCGCAATCTTCGGAAGATAGCCACAGAATCAGCGACGCCGCTTCTTCCGGCAGCAGGAAACGGTTCATCGGAATCTTCGAGAGCATGTAGTCGATGTGCTGCTGCGACATCGAATCGAAGATCTCGGTCTTGGCCGCAGCCGGCGTGACCGCATTGACGAGGATGTTTTTAGTCGCGAGTTCCTTGCCGAGCGACTTGGTCAAGCCGATCAAACCCGCCTTCGATGCGCTGTAGTGCGAAGCATTCGGATTACCCTCTTTGCCCGCCACCGATGCGATATTGACGATGCGCCCATAACCCTGTTTGAGCATCTGCGGCACGATCGCGCGGCAGGTCAGATAAGGGCCGATGAGGTTCACGTCGATCACGCGCCGCCACACGTCGGGCGCAAGCTCCCACGTCGTGCCGTTGCCGCCCGTGATGCCCGCGCAGTTGATGAGCACGTCGATCGAGCCGTGATCGGCGACAGTCTGCGCGGTTGCTTTCGCCACCGCGGCCTCGTCGGTCAACTCGACCATGACGGCGCTGACCTTGCCGAGCGCGGCCAGCTCGCGCTGGCTGTGCGCGAGACGTTCGCCGTCCACATCCCATAACGCAACCGACGCGCCCGACTGCAACGCCCGTTGCGCCACCGCGTAGCCAATGCCGCGCGCGCCGCCGGTGATGACGACCGCACGCCCCTCCAGATCGATCCGATTCATTGCTGTGCTCCTGTAGGCCGCCTGCGCGGCGTGCCCTCGTGTAGTTGTATCGCTGCTGACCGCGCTGACTGTTCAGTCAGGTCAATATACGGGCGCTGCGATGCGCCAACAATTCGAGTATTGGAGGGGGTGATAGCAAAAGTGGATCGCTGGCTCGACGCGGGCGAAAGCCGGAAGAATGGCGGCTAATTCGCCTCGATAAAAAGCATCGAAATATAAAGAATGGTCGACACGACAATAATGCCGACGCCGAGCAGCACCCTGGTCTGGTCGAAATTGATCCCGCCGTAGATCGCGATGCCGATCCCGGCGACCGCGGCCAAAGTGCCGAACGCCGCAAGGCCGACGTGGATCTTGCTGCTAATAAGCTTCTTACGCTCGGCCTCGCCGTTGGACTCCGATTCATCCTGTTCCATTCGATGCTCCTTCGCGCAGCAATCCATCTGGGCGCGGCATCACCGATGCTTCATGTCGAAAGATGACGCCGTGCTTCCATGATGCGCCTGAACACTCATTAGCGCATAGAGCGCCCCCTTGCTCACTTGACCTCGGCGCCGCCTCGCGACACGGACGCCGCCACGGCGGCGACAAACACGGCGCGCACCGAGTCGCCGACCTTGATCTGATCCAATGCCACATCCGGCGATACGTCGAGCGTTTCCGTGCGCGTCGGCCCACGCAGCGTGATCGTGCGATTCTTGCGGTCGAGCTTGCGCACCGTCGCCACCACTTCGACACGCCGCGCCGAAGCGACGACACCGTTGGCCGCCGGCTGCGTGACCTGGGTATCGACGCGCTTGCGGATGCCGCTGGGCGCGAGCTTGTCGACGCCGATCAGCACCGCTTTCTTGTACGCGATGTTCACGATGTCGCCGATATGCAGCTTGCTCACGTCGGCGGCCTGGGGATTCACGTCGAAGGTGTCCTCGCCGCCGCGAGGACCGCGAAGCGTGACGCTGTTCGTCGCGGAATCGATCGCGACGACGCGCGCCTGAACATGCAGCAGCGCCACCGCGCCAACCGCCTGCGGCTCCGAGGCCGGCGCCGCTGCGTTTTGCTGCGCGACGGCCGGACCCGCCATCGCGGCCAGCACCGCCAGCGCGATCGTGATGGTCTTCACTCGTGCGAACCCCGAACCCGATGTATTGCAAGCCATGAAACTCTCCTTTTTGATTGCGTCGTTGGTATCAGCGAATCTCGTTGTCACGGATGGCGTGCTACGTGCCCGTTCCGGAAGAACCCGGTGAACAGAAACAATGATGCGGAAAATGGATGGCGAACCGAATGCGTTCGAAAAATAACCGCCGGGCCCGCCGAACACGAACGCACGAGAGTGAAGAGTCGTTTGCCTTTATTCCCGTGACGGGCATTCGTTCTGTCTGAATACTTTTCGGGCAAAACCACCGGCGGCGGCGCCATTAAAAAAGAAGGCGGACAGTCAAGCGCTCTTACCAACCTGGCCTCCGCTTTCCGGGCGCAAAGGCGGCTCCTGTTTAACGCTTCCGATATTCATGATGAAAAACCCGCGGAAAATCCATGCGCAGCCCATGCGCTTGTGCCAGCGCAATAGATAAACGAACGTCTTCCGGGTCATGACGCGCAAGGAACCGCGCGGCTTTGCGCACCCGCTCTTTCGAGCGTCAGCGGCTTGGTGGATGAGTAGCCATAACACATTCCTCGCCAGGATATCGATCACTGCGATCACTGCCCGACCCGATTGATGAGGGCCCGGAAATTGAAAACGTTATGACTATTTCGAACTGTCCGGGGGATGCTAACAAACGTGTAAAGGAATGGCAAGGCAGGTCATGAGGCGTTGTCATTCGTGAATTATCGAGCCTCGTCGTTGCAAATCGTCATGACGGTTTTGCCACTGTTTCGCAACGGTTTCGCAATGGGCACTGCGTGAACGAAAAATGCGGGCGTCAGGCAGTGCCGACTTCAGGTTTGATTCTCTCCCGTACGCTTCGGTGTTTTTTCACGCACGCGTCGAGACCGGCACTGTGCGCCGATGAATCTGCTGCTGCATCGATAGCTAACGAATACCACAACCGAATACCACAACCAGGGCACAGCGGATGCTGCCGCCCGCGTCAGCATCCGCTGTGCCTGTAGAAGCGCCTCGGCGGGCGCACTGCTCCCGCCTCGGCTTCCGCTTTCCAACCGGTCATTGCCCGAAATACACCTTGCATTGGGGCCCGAAAGCGCATGACCGGCTGCGCCTGTTCCCCGCTTCCGATTGCCCGTCGGAAACGCCGCCATACGAGACATCGCGCATCGCCTGATCGCGATCCTGCTGTGCCTGCCAACCCCGGCCGAACGACATGTCGGTGGTAGCCTGCGCCGATTCGTCCGCGTTCTGTTGCATCAGCGCGCGGCCCGACATGCCGGCGTCCGGCTCCGCGGCATTGGCTGTCCTCGGCGCGAGAAACAGAACGGCGCTTGCGGCAACCATCAATACACGTACTTTCATTTCCGGACTCCTCGAATCCGGCGCAGCAGCTTTCGTCCTCCAGAAGAATTGATCCGCGAAACGCAACCTGCCCAAGCGGGCCGAGGAACGGGTCGATGCCAATGCGCCACTGCTGCGACGGGTCATCGAACTAAACGGGTGAAGAATTGCCACACCTGCAACCGATGTCGGACACGCTCCCGCGCGCCGCCGGAATCGGCCGCCGCAAGCGCGGCAGCAAGTTTGCGTTGAGCTGCTTTTGTAGTTCTTTTATAGTTCGCGCGCGGGGGAATTCAATCCGGGGGGTTCCGCGGATGTGGTCAAATGTCCACACCGTTCGATAAACCGCATTTACCGATAAAATCAGTGTGAACAAAGCGTGATTTGCGCGCGCATTGCGTTATGATGTCGCTATAACGCACAAAAAGCGGCGCCCGCACACCGGCGAAAGTCCGGTGAAAGACAGAAAGTGTGGAAGTGATCCCAGCCATTCGCAAGCAATGCGTCGAGACAGAAATTTTTCATCGTGGACATCGGGCTTACCTGCCCCCGTTTGCCGCGCTGCGGCATGCTGAAATGTTGGCTAATTGAAACAATCTGAAACATCCAGTTTGACGGTCGGTTTTTCAGGCGGCTGCCTTTGGCATAGGCCGTCGTATTGCAATTCAGGGAGCAACGTTTTTTTAACGCGGCTCGTAGCATTCCCTTCAATCAACAACCCCACCGCGGGCCGGCCCCATCCTGTAGGGCTCGATGCCTCGCAGCTTTTGCCTGCAATCTGTAACTGACGGAACGCAGGACGTTTTAGAAGGACGAATATCTTATGGACGAAAGGAAGCGAGATAGCATGATTGCGTATCTCCGCCATCGTATGGAAGAGTTTGGTATCAAACCAGACGACCTTGCTGCCGCGCTCGCGTCCGAGTCGCTGCCCCAGAAAAACGGGCGCTATCGCAATGCGACCGGGGACAGTTGGGACGGCAACGGCGAAATGCCGCAGTGGCTCAAGCAGGCCATTAGCGCGGGGCAGTCAATCGAGCACTTCGAATTGTCGGAGAAGCCGGCGCCGGCACCCGCGCCCCAGCCGAAAAAACAGGTGGACTGGTCGAACGACCCGTTCGCCGGAAGCCGGCTCGCGCGCCCCGACAGCCGCTGAGGCCGGGCCGCCCCGCTTCAGGGCACGATTGAAATCGCGGAGGCTTCAAAATGCGCAGCCGCGCCGCGCACCGGGTTTGCACCGTCATCCGTCTCGCGCGCGTCATGGACGGCATTCGCGGCATGCACCGCATATTGCGGCAATTCGATAAACGCGCTCACCTGCCGCACGCTCTGCCAGAACGTCTTGTCGAAGAGACGCGCCTGTTCGTCATCGGACATACGGCCGCCCGCGAGCGGATCGGCAATGGCCCAGTCGAGAAATAACGGCGCGCCGGGAAATACCGGCGCATGAAGTCCGCTCACGGATTCATCGAGCGCGATGACGACGTCCATATGCGGCGCCCATTCTCCGGTGAATTCGAGCCAGCTCTTCGGGCTCAGCATCGTGCGCCCGGAAATGCCGGGCCGCAATTGCGCGAGCGCCAGCGGATGAATTCGCGTGGCCGGCTCGGGGCCCGCGCTGAATGCTTCGAACCGGTGTCCCGCCAGTTCGCGCAGCAAGGCTTCGGCAATGATGCTGCGGATTGAATTGTCCCGACAAAGAAACAGCACTTTGTATTTTCTGGTCACGCTGACCCCGTACCCATGTTTTCTATTGGCCCCTGAGCGGCATTCTGCCGCCCCAGTCTTGCGCCCCCGTGACACGGCGGCGTCTCCATTTTTGCGCCACTCGAATTCGCTTCAGACATCGATTCACGGGCACTGAGCACAACGCACTGCGAAACGCTCCGTAGTGTACCAGCGCGGAAAACGTCTTACATTACCCTGTCAATATTCATCGGATCGAACCATGTCTCCGTTGAGGATGCCTGCTACCGCGACGCACGGAATAAACACCGCCGGTGTGACTACAGCCACGCAGCCGAGCGCGGAACACAATTCGTCGCACAACTGCGACTGCTGGCGCACGAGTGACGAACAGACGGAAGCGAACGGCCCGAGGTGTCAGTCAGAACCGCAGACCGTTCAGAAACTGGAGCCAGAGATTGCTGAGCGTACTGGCCGGGTGCATCGTGTGCGTCTCGCTTGCGGATTCATCGCGCTTCGCGCGGTACGCGCGTTTCGGTTGGGGTGCCTCGTGATCGGCGGCAGCTTGATTCGTCTGCGCCGTGCTGGCCTCGGCCGTGGCTTCAACCGGCTCAGCCGGCTCAGTTGCTGTATCCGCGTGCGCGGCCCGCGCCTTCGCCTGCTTTTTCGCGTCCTTCGTTCTCTGCGCAGCCTGCGCTTCCTCGCGGCGCGCCGCCTGCAACGCGGCCACACTGTCCGCAATCTGCGCGGCTCGCTGCGGCTCGCATTGGCGCCCGAGCAGCACGCCGAACAGCACGTCGCGATTGTGGCCCTCGTCGGCGAAACGCATCGCGAGCGACACCATCTCCGCATATGCCGCTTCGTCGGCTGCGCGCGCCGCCGCCTCGCGCTTCGCCTGGGCCCGCTGGCGGCGCGAGAGTTGCGCTTCGAACGCGCGCATCTGCTCGGCGTAGACCGTGTCGTAGACCTTGCGCTGTTCCGCGTCGGAGAGGATCGCGTACGCGTCCTTGATTTCCTGGAACACGGCGTGCGCCGCATCTTCGGCGCCGTGATTGCGGTCGGGGTGCCACTTCATCGCGGCTTTGCGGTAGGCCCGCTTGATTTCTTCGTCGGTGGCGTGCGCGTGCACACCGAGCGTGTCGTACAGGGTTGCCATGCTTTGCTCGATCTCGCCATGAATCCACGCGGCCATCGTAGCATGCAAAAAACGGCGTCACCGTGAAGCGGGCCGGGCCATCGCGTGCGCTCTCGCGAGAACAACGGCAAGAGGGATAAAAAACGCGAAAAAAAGGCCTCGCCACTGACGCAGCGAGGCCGAGTCCCATGTCAAAGGAGATGTCATGGAGGAGACGGACCCATCATAACCGCCGCCCGGCACGTGCCTAACCAAGCGTTTGCCATATGCTTATCGGCCGCGTGTTCACGTGCATTGCAGCGCGCCAATCGCCGCGCGGTTATATCGTTAGAACAAAAAGTCGCTTAGCGGTGTGACGCACGGTCATTAAGATGACGCTTCAAAGTCGGGTGCGCCGCAGCGGTTCATGCGCTGTCCGCCTGAACCTCGCCATCAGCCGCCTTATGAGCCGCTACCGAAGGAGCATTTCGTTGAGCAGATTCGATCATTCCCGCCGGCCGCTCATCGTCGGCATTGGGGGCACGACACGCGCGGCCTCGTCGACCGAGCGCGCGCTCGCTTTTGCGCTGCGCGGCGCGCAAGCCGCCGGCGCGGACACCCGCCTGTTCGGCGGCGCCTTTCTGCATAGCCTGCCACACTATGCGCCGGAGCAGCCCGAGCGCACCCGCGAACAGCTCGAACTGATCGAAGCCGTGCGTCACGCGGACGCATTGGTCATCGCGACACCGGGCTATCACGGCGGCGTCTCGGGCCTCGTCAAGAATGCCCTCGACACGCTCGAGGAACTGCGCGCCGACGAGCGGCCGTATCTCGACGGCCGCGCGGTCGGCTGCATCGTCACCGCCTATGGCTGGCAGGCGGCAGGTTCCGTGCTGACGTCACTGCGCTCGATCGTGCATGCGCTGCGCGGCTGGCCAACGCCGTTCGGCGCGGGCATCAACACGCTGGAAACGCGCTTCGACAGCACCGACACCTGCTCCGATCCGAAAGTCGTCGAACAGCTCGCGACGGTTGGTCAGCAGGCCGCGCAATTCGCGCTCGCGTTCAATGCTCATCGTGCATCAGGCGTGCCGGCCGCGTTGTCCAATCAGGCCGTCAGCCATACAGCCGGCAAGGCTGCCGCCGCTGCTGCTGCCACTACGATTGCCACCACCGACACCCGCTCCTCGCGCGTCCTGCACGCGGTCTGATCCCCTGCTTCGCGCACCCTGGCGCCGCTGCGGCGACCTGCGGCGGCCCTCGGCGGCGCGCTTCGCGCAAACCGTGCGGCACATAACAGACACCGTACCCCCCTGCCGATAGTGTGGCCGGACACAGCGACTTTGATCCGATCCGGGCTCCTGAATATCACTCCCGCCCCGCGCTGATTTGCTTACGACGAAAGATTGGTTCACCCGCTGCGCAGCGCGCCCTACGCTACCCCCTGCCCGCCGCCTGACGAACGTCCGGCGTGACAGGGCGGCGCCGCACGCACTGGTTTCGATACAACGCACGTGGGCACATCAACAAGTCAAGATCATGAACTCACACATCCGCTACAAGGGCTACGAAGTCGAAGCGGCTACGCAACTGCTGCCCAATGGATTATTCGCCGCCAATCTGACCATCGAGGAGTTCAGCGCGAACAGACGCAAAGCGTATTCGTTCGACGCGCTCGATTACTTCTTCGACGAAGAGCATGCACTCGCCTACGCGTCCGACTGGGGACGCATGTGGATCGATAACCATCAGTAGGCTCAGCGGCATCCTCATCGGCATCTTCATCGGCGTTCCCCCGCGTCGGTCAGGACGGCCGCGATGTATAGGTCGACGCCTCGCGCCTCGGCCCCGCCGTCGTCGTGCATCGCGCGGCATTCGCGGCGGTTGTGCCAGAATAGGTGAACCCTTGCGTTCGCTTTCTGCACGCGTAACCTGTGCGCTACCTCGACGGATGCCGCCGGAACGCCCGCACCTTCTCTCCGTATCCCGCGTTTGTCCGGCACCGCGCTCCTATCAGGGCAGGCTGCGGGCATCGCGCGCGGCGATCTGCCCGGTGCAGCCGGCGACGCATCCAACGATATGGAGGCGCCGCTCATGACATGGACCGTCGACGCACAACTCGCACTGACCGCAACGCAAGCGGTCGATGCGCTCCAGTCCGGCCGCCTGAAGGCCGTCGACTACGTCGCCACGCTGCTCGCGCGCGCCGCCGCGCTCTCGCATCTGAACGCGCTCACCACGCTCGACCTCGACGGCGCGCTCGCCGCCGCGCAGCGTATCGACGCATTGCCCGCGACGGCGCGAGCGCGTCTGCCGCTTGCCGGCCTGCCCATCGTCGTCAAGGACAACATCAACACGGCGGGTCTGCCGACCTCGGCGGGCACGCCTGCACTCGAAGGCTTCGTGCCGGCGATGAACGCGCCGTCGGTGCAACGTCTCGTCGACGCGGGCGCGATCGTGCTCGGCAAAGCCAACATGCACGAACTCGCGTTCGGCATCACGAGCACGAATTTCGCCGCGCATGCGGGACCAGTACGCAATCCTTATGATCCTTCGCTGATCCCGGGCGGCTCGTCGGGCGGCACGGCCGTCGCGATTGCCGCGCGCATCGCGCCCGCCGGCCTCGGCACCGACACGGGCGGCTCCACGCGCATCCCGGCCGCGCTGACGGGCACCGCGGGGTTCCGTCCATCGGTCGGCAATGGCGGCGCCGAGCGGCGCTATCACGATTCCGACGCGGTCGTGCCGATCAGCCATACGCGCGACACGGTCGGGCCGATGGCGCGCAGCGTCGCCGATCTCGCGCTGCTCGACGGGGTGATCGCCGGTGGCGCTGCGCTGCCCGCGCTTGCGCTCGAAGGTTTGCGCATCGGCCTGCCCGCGCCGCTGTGGGACGGACTCGAACGACAGGTCGAAGACGTCGCGCGCGTCGCGTTGCAAAAGCTCGAAGCGGCGGGCGTCACGTTCGTGCCGGTCGCGATGAGCGAACTCGACTATCTGAACGGGATGGTCGGCGGCCCGATCGCGATTCACGAAGCGCGCGACGACGTGCTCGCGTGGCTCGTCGCGAATCGTGCGCCGGTGCAAACGGTCGCCGCGCTGGCCGCACGCATTGCGAGCCCGGACGTGCGCGCGATTTACGATGAAGTGCTCGCCGACGTGCTCGGCACACACTATCCCACGGCGCTCAACTACTGGCGCCCGCGCCTGCAGCGCTACATGGCCGCCACCTTCGCGGACGCGAATCTCGACGCGCTGCTCTTTCCGACCACGAGGCTCACTGCCGTGCCGATCGACGATCTGAAGGGCTCGTCGACGGTATCGATCGACGGCGGCCCGCCGATCGATACGATGGAAGCGTTTCTGCGCAATACCGATCCGGCCAGCACGTCGGGCATTCCAGGGCTCTCGCTGCCGGCCGGAATGAGCGCGAGCGGCCTGCCGGTCGGCCTCGAACTGGATGGACCGCATGGTGCGGACCGGCGGCTGCTCGCGATAGGCGTCGCGTTCGAACAGGTGCTCGGTGCGCCGCCGGCGCCTGTGCTTTGAGGTCCGCTTTGACGACCGCTTCGAGGCCCGCTCCGGTTTCCGCTTCGGCGGCCGCGCCTTTGATACGCTTTCAAGAATCTTCCCCAAAGTGACGATGACGACACCCGCCGCCCGCCTGAAACGCAACTCCTTGCTCCGCCCTTTGCGCCACCCCTTGCCTCGTCTCTTGCCTCGCCTCTGCCTGGTGAGCGCAACCCTCGCGGTCGCACTCGCCACCACCTCATGCGCGCGTCTCGCCGCAGTCGATTCCAACGCGCTATGGAAGATCGTCGACATACGCTGCGTGCCATCGCAGCAGGCGACCGGCACGCCGGGCCAATGCACGCTCGTCGATCTCGACAAACGCTATGTCGTACTGAAGGATATTCTCGGGCGCTCGCAGTATCTGCTGATGCCGACTGACCGGATCACCGGAATCGAAAGCCCGCTCGTGCTCGCGCCCGACGCGAAAGACTATTGGAGCGACGCGTGGGATTCGCGCAGCTACGTTCGGAAAGCGGTCAAGCGTGAGCTGCCGGACGATCAGCTCGGCCTCGAAATCAACTCCGAATATCGCCGCTCGCAAAACCAGTTGCATATCCATATCGACTGCATGCAGCGCGACGTCAGCGTCGCGCTCGCGAGTCATGCGCACGACACGCCCGGCCAATGGCATTGGGACACGCTCGATGGCAGACGCTACCGGATCATGCGAGTCATGTCGCTGACGGGAACCGACAACCCGTTCCGGATCGTCGCCCGGGACAATCCGGACCCCGCGACGATGTCCGCGCAAACGATCCTCGTGACAGGCGCGGGCCCGTCTGCAGCGACGGACGGCTGGCTGATCGTCAACAGCAGCATCGACGTGGAAAGCGGCAGCGGCACCGCCGAGGGACTGCTCGATCACGCGTGCCGCGTCGCCGAAGTTCATTGAGCGTTTGCTGAACACGCGCTATCCACGATTGCGCAGATGCATTGCTCGATAAAATGGTTCGGGCGCGCCGCATTGGCCCGTACGATCGGTCTGAACCTGCGGGACTGAACCTGCATCACGACCGATTTCACGATGGCGATCTATCTCGACGATACGCAGCGCAACGACATCGCCCGTCTTGCCGCAAGCCGCGCGTGGCGCACCCAATGGCCGACGTGGGCACTGATCGCCGCGATCTATGGCGGCTGGTTCGGCGTGGCAACGCATGCGCGCGCACTCGGTCTGCCGCTGACGACCGCGCTGCTGGCCGTGCTCGGTACGTGGTACATGTCGTTACAGCACGAACTGCTGCACGGCCATCCGACCCGCTCGCGATTCATCAATGCGCTGCTCGGGTTTGCGCCGCTCGCGGTGTGGTTCCCTTATCGCATCTATCGCGCGTCCCATCTTCTGCATCACGACGATGCGCACCTGACACAGCCCCGCCGCGATCCCGAAAGCTATTTCGTGAGCGTCTCCGAGTGGCAACGCGCGGGAACGGCGATGCGCGCGCTGCTCGTTTTCCGCAATACGTTGATCGGACGACTGCTGCTCGGGCCAGCGTTCTCGATTGCCGCCACCGGCGCGCAGGCGCTCGGCAAGATCCGGGACGGCGACTGGCGCGACGTTCCCGCATGGCTCGCGCATCTCGCCGCGTTGGTCGTGCTCACCGCGTGGCTGCAGCAGGTGTGCGAGATACCGGCATGGGTTTTTATCGTCTGCGTGGGGTATGGCGCGTTATCGCTCGCATCGGTGCGCTCGTTTCAGGAGCATCGTGTCGCGCAAACGCATGCGCATCGCACGGTCGTCAATGAAGCGGGATGGTTCTGGCGGCTGCTGTTTTTGAACAACAACTATCATGCGGTTCATCATGATCTGCCGCAGGTGCCGTGGTTTGCGCTTCGCAGAGTCTACGAGACGTCCCGCCAGCGGTATGTCGAACGCTCGGGGGGCTTTCTGGTAAACGGTTATAGCGAATGGATGAGGCTTTACGCATTCGCCCCGGTTGCAAGTCCGGTTCACGGTCAGGAGTCCGACCTGATCCGCGGAAACCCGCCTGCTTCCGATAGTTTTGCGGGTAAATTGCGGGTGAAATTCATGGTAGTTGTCCGTCAAGGAGAACTCCATGAAGCTCACTCAGCCGCTCCTGCTGAACGCCGAACCGCAAGGCAAGCCCTATAAGCTCCGTAACCGCGACTCCATGTATCTGCGGGTGTCGGTCTTCGGTTCGAAGGTATGGAAATTCGACTACCGGCTGGATGGCGAGGATTGCAGCTATACCCTTGGACGATTCCCCGATCTGTCGATAAGCGGCGCCCGCCAACGTCGCAACGATGCAGCCAGGCTGGTGGCGTCAGGTATCCACCCGAAGGCCTATGAGAAGCAGCAGCAATTGCAGACGATCACACGCAACAAGAACACCTTCTGGGCCGTCTGCGAGGACTGGATTGAAGACAACCGCGACAGATGGAGCGAGTACTACTGCGGGCAAGCTGTACGATTTCTCTCGCGCTACGTGAAAGATTCGCCGCTCGGGAAAATGCCAGTACGCGATATCAAGGTAGCGCACGTCTACGACCTGCTGGAGTCGATCGCAAAGCGCAAAACACAATCGCGCGCTCGAGGCCAATGAACTCAAACGATTACTGAATTCATTGTCGGTCGTGGGAACCGTGCGCACACGTTTGGCAATGCGTCTGCTGTTGCTTACCTCGGTGCGAACTGCCGAATTACGGGGCGCAACATGGAACGAGATAGACCTGAAATCTGCGATATGGGCCATTCCCGGCGAGCGCATGAAGATGGGACATCCACACGTCGTGCCACTGAGCACTCAGGCAATTGAAATTTTGAAAGAAATTCGGAAAATCACTGGAGCTACCGCCGCTGACGACTATGTATTTCCAAATGTCAAAGACAAATCGCGCCCCATGGCGCCTACCACAATCAACGCAGCGCTGATTCGCACTGGATTCAATGGTGAACGGCTATTCAGGGCGCACGGCGCACGCGGTACGTTTAGCACATGGGCACACGAACAGGGATTTACTCCACTGGCGATTGAACGTCAATTGGCTCACGTCGAGAAGAACCGGGTAAGCAGAGCGTATAACAAAGCTGAGCTTCTGCCTGAAAGACAGAAAATGATGCAGGATTGGGGCGACGCTCTCCAGAGCATGAGTGATTGATTGTTTGCAGCAAGATGCCTGCGTCTCTGCGCTTCAATTCTTTACACGCATATGAGGGCAGCAGATCGATCCCAACATTTCCGTGCACGGCACGAATCTCCGTGCCCTGCCATGCTCTAACAACCGTCCTGTATATGCAAAGAAAACCAAGTGGCCGCGAGACATCGAGAATGCGCGCATGAGACCTCCGAATCGGTCCTTGAAGGCTAGTGTCTAATTCCCACTCGATTCTCGATCGAACGTGCGAAGCCAACAATGGCGTGCAGTCGGGACGAGCCGTTCAACCATGATATCGTAATGCGTACCACCCTACATGCTCCTCTGCTCGCCTACATTATGCGAGCTGTTTGGCACCGCGACATTTCTACGATCCGCGCTTTGTGTCTGAAGTCGTTCAGGAGCGTCCACCCGTCGACCAAACAACCATCCCTCTCGCACAAATCACCCAATGACAGGCTCGTACGCGGCGTGCGCGACGGTATTGCTGCGGACTAGACAACGGCCCAGGGCCAATACCGTCATCCAATACCGTCAGAGAGTAGTGACCCCCGATAGCAAAGCAGCCGCCTTCCGATGTGGCGGAATTGTTAGACGCACTAGGTACAGGTCCTGGCACTGACAACTGTGGAGGTTCGAGTCCCGCCCTAGGGACCAGAAAAATAGATCCAGATCGCTTACTGGGCAGTCTTTATGAAGAAGACCGCGTCCCACGATAAGCCAACGTAGAACGAATACGTTTTCGAGTACGTGAAAGTTCGAGCTTCTGGAAACGTACGGCTCCTTCAAAGGAAGCACCCTTGACAGAGGGGCTTTGCTTTCCGCAATCCAACAAACTCGTAGACCGCTTTAATGCCGACTAACAACTCGCTGGCGGAAAGCGACTTTGGTGACACTGTTGCCTTTCGTTTCAATGGTGACAGAATTTGGCATGGTGCCGTTCTACACTGTGCTTTCTTCATCAACACTTCAAGGAAGCCGCGCTGATCGAGGCGACCGAATCCGGTCGCATGTTCAGCGGAAAGGGGCTTGTTTCGACGGACTGAGCGTGTCTCGAAGCCAACGACTGTTTGACCTTATGCAGGTACTTCGGCGACACCGTGGGGCGGTGTCTGGTGAGGTGCTTGCGCAAGAAACCGGCGTGTCGCTGCGCACGCTTCGTCGCGATGTCGCAACGCTTCAGGCGATGGGAGCCGACATCGACGGCGCTCCGGGGGTTGGATACCTCTTGCGGCCGGGGTTCTTGCTGCCACCGTTGTCGTTTACCGAGGAAGAATTGCAGGCACTGGTTGCCGGGGTTCAGTGGGTAAGTCGCCAGACGGATAACGCGTTGGCTCGCGCAGCGCAAAACGCGTTGGCAAAAATCGGCGCTGTCCTTTCCTCCGAAATGAGGGAGGCTTTGAGTGACGATACCCTTTACGTCGGCCGGAACAATGTGAACTCGACGCTCGATTTAACGCGCGTGCGGCAGGCGTTACGAGAGCAGCGCAAGATGCACATCACCTACGAGGACCACAATGGGGTGTCGTCTGAGCGCACGATATGGCCGATTGTTTTGGGTTTCGTTGAGCCGTGGCGGTATATCGCCGCGTGGTGCGAACTGCGGGAGGAATTCCGATTGTTCCGTGTTGACCGTATCGTCGAGGCCACATTTTTGGAGGACCGGTATTCCAGAAGTCGAAGGCAACTTGTCAAGGAATGGCGGGCGCTTGAGGACAGTCGGCAAGTGCGGCAGGGTTCAATCTAAGTGAGCGTGATCGAGAGAAATAGTAGGTCCTATAGTTTCCGAACATGCAATCAACGACGGAGAAAAAAATGGAGAAGGAGTTTAAGCATGCGTTGATGCCATCACTTGTCATCAACGTCGGCGACGTCAACGAAGTCGAGCGCATGGGGGGCGATCATTGGGGAAGCGCATGGAAGCCCTTAACGCCGGCCCTTGACGTCAACCCCGGTCGTCTCGGTGCCAACCTGTCGCGGGTGCCCCCGGGCCGAACGGCTTGCCCCTTCCATACGCACGCAAGAGCGGACGAGGTGTTCTTTGTGCTGTCGGGCCGAGGTGTTTTCCGCTACGGCGATACCGTGCAGGAAATCCGGACGGGCGACTGCATCTCGTGCCCGGCGGGCACAGGCGTCGCTCACCAACTGGCAAATCCGTTCGACGAGGACCTTGTCTACTTTGCGGTCGGAATGAATGATCCTCACGAGGTCTGCACCTATCCGGACAGCGGCAAGGTGATGATCCGCAGTCTGAAAACCATCGGACGGCTGACTCAGGCACCCTATATGGATGGAGAGCCGGACAAGCCGAAAGTGCTGGACCTGGCGCAGTCATTCGTCGCTGCCTCAAACACCTCGGGAGGCGACCAAAACCGATCATCTGCAAACAGTCCTGCGCCCGGGGGCTGACGGAATGGACCGCGCAGGGATAGGCAATCGAATGCATGCCTTCCTGCCAGTCCAGTCAATTTTGTGCTCGCGAGTCCAGCTAAATTTGCGATCCCAAGCCACCTCTCATGCAACCGTTGAGCGTCTGTTATTCGGCGGTCTGCTGGGCGTTTCGAGCGCCCGCTTAATCGGTCGGACTGCGCCGGCCGACATCTGTCTCAGTGCGGCCAACGACGGCCGGCCGAATCTTTGACGGTAAGCGGTCAGTCGTTACTGTGCAGGTTTGTATTGAGTCCACCCCAGCGGGCGGCATTAGTCGGTAACACCTCGACTGCTCCGGTTTGGCTGTTTCGAC
>NZ_FXAT01000018.1 GCF_900177725.1 Paraburkholderia susongensis
GGCGGACGAAGCTGCCGTTCGCAAGCGCAGTCGCAGGCCGGCAGGGGGGCGTGTTTCCCAAAGCCGCTAGTGCTCTGCTTTTCAGACTATCGGCGGTCACTATGCACTGCGTCTTCAACGCGACCAATCTTCACGTTACACAAACGACAGCCTGCATGCATTGAGCACTGTCGGCAGGTGTGCGTCGCACCCGCGACCGCCCTTTTCAATCAAGGAAATCGTCGCATACGGCCAAATTGGTCCCAAGCGAAGTCTCGACTTGAGACATATGCGAACCGACCAAGAGCGTGTCAATAAACTAGCAGCCACGCCCGGTGGTATTTTTCGATTCCGGCCCTGGGCACCAAATACCCTCCAACCGATTTCAACAGTTCACGACACAACCCCACCAGATAACGCTGAGCGGGTTTTCTGTTTTCTATAGCCTCTAATGGTTCATCACCGATAACAACCCCCATTAGGGGTTCGTTCGCGGGTTCGCGTGCACCGAGCGCGCAGCGGCCAGAAAGCGCCCTTCGCAGTAGCGCAAAGCGGAAGGAGCAAATATGGCGCTGTCCGACGTCACGCTCCGTAACGCCAGGCCGGGAGAAAAATAGCAGAAGCTATATGACGGCGGCGGCCCCCTGCTTGTCACGCCATCGGGCAGCAAGCGATGGATTTTCAGGTACCACTTCGCCGGAAAGGAAAAGAGCCTTGCGCTCGCGTGGATGGAGGAACGCGGCCAGTTAGATCAGCCGCGTATTCCGCCATGCGATCAAGGAAGGCTATTGCAAGGCGATCCAGCACGCGATCTCGTCAGCGCGATACCGCCCGCGCGGGCAACGCATTTCGCCTCGATCACCGAACCCGCCAAGGTCGGCGAGATGTCACGGGCCTTCGATGCTTTTCTGGCTTGACCAGATCAAGGCTGGGGCCGGAGTTATTCCGATCACGACCGGACGGTAGCCTAACGGCCCGCGGCGGGGCAGTCTGCCTGGAAGCGCCGCTCGATAATGGAAGCATAGGCAAAACACGTCTGCACACCGGCCTGACTGCGCAAAAAACATTGATCTGTGGGACAGAACCGGCACTAACCCGCCCGTCCATACGCACCAAGGCGTGCATTCGAGCGTGAACATATATTGACTTTTGTTGACATAGCGAAAGCCCAAAATCATCCATCGCCCATTCCGTGCCCCTGTGTTCGCCGGCTAGGTTAGCTGCTTCCCAACAGCTACAGAGGATTGCGAAATGTCGTATCAACAGGATTCGGACGGCGTGCGTGTCGTGCTCAGCGCTCCCCAATTGGCGGCGGTGCTGACCCGCCAGTCGATCAGCCGGTCGGAGATGGCGTCCAACTGGCTCTGGGGCGGCCTTCAGATCGTCGGCGGCGTGCTGGAGATGGTCGGAGCCGCCGCGCTTTGTGTGCTGCCGGACCCGACGATGGCCAGCAAGGCAGGGTGCATTGTATTTGGCGTGCACGGCTCGGATACGGCGGCGGCCGGCCTGCGGCAGGTCTGGACGGGACAGGACACGGCTACGCTGACGCTGCGGGGAACGGCGAAGCTGGCCGAAGCGATGAAGGTCAGCCCCGACATGGCGAACAATATCGGTCTGTCGCTCGATATCGCTGTGTCGGTGGGCGTTGCCGGGTCGATCAAGGCGGTACGGGCATCCGAGATCACGATGGGCCGGATCAAGCTGATGGATCACGAAGCGAAGGCCCTTAATCCAAAGCTTGGAGGACACACCATCCTGAAGCACGTTGAAAAGGACGAAACATGGCTCAGGAACCGTCTGAAACACGAACCGAAAAGAACAACTGTTTCGTCGTTCAGGAGCATCGAATCTGCAGAGTGGGCGATTTCAGAGGTCATGCAGCACAACGCGTCTCGCATCCAAGCATGGACACAATCTACGGCACGATCCAAACCACTTGAACTAACACGAGACGTGGGATATGAGACCTATAACGGTATGCCGTACTATGTTATGACGGCATCCCTATTCTGAGATTTAACGATGGATCATTCTGAATATCCTGAGCTTAACCAACTGTTCGGGGTCTATCTGAATCAGGACTTTGACATATGGGGCGATACCATTCCTGCCATCGTTGCCTGCTACAAAAGAGATAGCCCGCTCGCTGACCATAAGCTAATGCTCGCGGAAATCGACAGGTTCCAGAGGAGTCACCCGCATGATCTGGACATCGCGTTCGATAAAACGTACGGGCATGAATTTTCTCCCGAGCCGTGGGGCCACACTACGGCCTCATTTTTTGACGAACTGAGACGCCTTCTGAGCGAGTAGTCCGCTTATCACTGCGCCAGGACGGTTCCATGTCGTCCGGTTCATCCACGCGCGGCGATGTTCGCATTTGCCCTAAGACATATCCATGATTGTTCGCACCCGAACTTGCACGTACTGAAATCACTCGGCCCAGAACGGATGCGAACCCGACAACGCGAACACCCTCACGCACCCTAGCTACCCGATATTCGCGTGTCTTCGCGCCCGCATTGCGAATGCCCTCGGGAAGAACCCGCGCCGTCGGCCTTCGGTTCAGCGACCCTCACCGCAACCTTCTGCGCCCCCTGTGTGGCGCGCTGGACCGCTCGTGCCATCTGCTTGCGCCGGTGTATCACGGCGTGAATTCCAGCGTGAGCATGTATTGACTTTTGTTGACATAGCGAAAGCCCAAAATCATCCATCGCCCATTCCGTGTCCCTGTATTCGCCTGCTAGGTTAACTGCTCCCCGACAGCTACAGAGGATTACGAAATGTTGTATCAACAGGATTCGGACGGCATGCGTGTCGTGCTCAGCGCTCCCCAATTGGCGGCGGTGCTGACCCGCCAGTCGATCAGCCGGTCGGAGATGGCGTCCAACAGGCTCTGGGGTGGCCTTCAGGTCGTCGGCGGCGTGCTGGAGATGGCCGGAGCCGCCGCGCTTTGTGTGCTGCCGGACCCGACGATGGCCAGCAAGGCAGGGCGCATTGCATTTGGCGTGCACGGCTCGGATACGGCGGCGGCCGGCTTTCGGCAGGTATGGACGGGACAGGACACGGCTACTCTGACGCTGCGGGGAACGGCGAAGCTGGCCGAAGCGATGAAGGTCAGCCCCGACATGGCGAACAATATCGGCCTCTCGCTCGATATCGTCGTGCCGTTCGGCTTCGCTGGCTCAATCAAGGCTGCGCGCGCCGCCAGCGTGACGATGGGCCGGATCAATCTGCAAATGCACGAGGCGAAAGCGCTCAACCCAAGGCTCGGAGGGCACACGATAGAGAAGCATGTAGGGAGGACCGCAGAGCAGTTACGGGAGAGGCTGCGCCTGGAACCCAAAAGAGACGTGGTATCGTCGTTTCGAGATTTACCGGCGGCGGAATGGGCGATCTCCAGGGTGATGGAGTCCAACACGCTGCAAATCAGGAGTTGGGCTCAATCAGAATCGAAGCGACCTCTGGTCCTAATTCAGGATGTCGAACGAAAAGTGGGCTATGGAGTTATTCGAGCAAGCGGGGAATTAAAGGACATGAGTACGATTCGGATTGTCATTAAACTTGAAGAATACAATGGAATGCCATATTACGTTTTGACGTCTTATCTACTGAAATGATGAACGAAGAATCATATCCCCAGTTCTACGTCCTTTTCGGGGGATATCTCAACCAGGACAGCGATCTTTGGGGTGATACCCTGGAGGAAGTTGTATCTTGCTTCAAGAGAGACAGTTCTCCTCAGGAGATTGCAGACATGTTATGTGAAATAGACAAATTCGAACAAGAAGCAGGTGAAAATCTTGATGAAAAATTCTATGCTGCATACGGATTTGATTTCAATCCAATTTTATGGGGCTACACAACCGCTTCGTTTTTTGACGAGTTGAGAGGTCTTTTGCGCGACTAACCGGCTTGTCGCTGCACCCGGACGGTTCCACATTCCGTCCGGAGCATCCACTCGTGGCGATATTCGCATTTGCCACAACACATCTGCATGATGGTTCGCATTGTTCGCACCCGAAACCTGTACACGCTGAAATCAGTCGGCCCGGAACGGATGCAAACCCGACAATGCGAACACCTTCATAGACCCTTAGCTACCCGATATTCGCGTGTCTTCGCGCCCGCCTTGTGAACACTCGTAGGAAGGACCCGCGCGCCGTCGATCTTCGGTTCAGCGACCTTCGCTGCCACCTTCTGCGCCCCCTATGCGGCATGAAGGTCAGAAACTATCGGCAGAACTTGCGCCGAGTCACCGCTAAAGCCATGCTCGGCCAAAGCATGATCGTCGGCGAAGGCATCACCGAACAGGATGCTTCGCCGGTAGCTGCAAGGAAGATAGTGGACCAGCCAATCAGTTCCTGACACCGATGCGGCAAGACCTGAAAGCGGTGTTGAAAAAACGCGATGTGCCATAGCCGCATGCCGCGACTGATCACATGGAGCCAATGGCACCGACGTCCGCGCTCACCCCTGTCCCATCAACAAGGTCTTGGGCTCCAGATACGCATTCATCCCCCACCTGCCCATTTCGCGCCCAAGCCCCGAATGCTTGAAGCCGCCGAACGGCGCACGCGGCTCATGGGCCAGCGTATTCACGAGCACGCGGCCTGAGTCGATCCGGCGTGCCACGCGCTCGCAACGGTCAAGGTCCTGGCCGAGCACCAGGGCGCTCAAGCCATAGCGCGTATCGTTTGCAATGGTGATGGCATCGGCCTCGTCGTCGTAAGGGATGATGGTCAGCACGGGTCCGAAGATTTCTTCGCGCGCAATGCGCATCTGGTTGGTGGCGTCGGTGAATACGGTGGGCTTCACGAACCAGCCCGCCTGTAGACCATCGGGCCGGCCTTCGCCACCCGCCAGCAGCCGCGCGCCTTCCTCCACGCCGATGCGAATGTAGTTCTGCACGCGCTCCCACTGTTTGGCGCTCACCATCGGACCGATGGCGGTGTCGGTATCGCGCGGATCACCGGACTTGATGTGAGGGACGGCCTCCTGGACAGCCTGCTCGAACTCGGCGAGCCGGTGGCGCGGCACGAGGATGCGCGTGCCTGCAATGCACGCCTGGCCGCTGTTGGCAAAGCCAGCCTGCAGCACGAACGGCATGATGGCCGCAAAGTCCGCGTCGTCCAGCACTACGGTGGGCGACTTGCCACCCAGCTCCAGCGTCACACGCTTCATGGTCGCGGCACCCGCGCTCACCAGATGCTGGCCCACGGCGGACGAGCCGGTGAACGAGATCTTGGCGATATCGGGATGATGCGCAATTTCTTCACCGACCACCTCGCCCCGACCATTGACGATGTTGAACACGCCGGGCGGCAAGCCCGCCTCGTGCAAGGCTTCGATCACGATCTGCGTTTGCATCGCGCTCATCTCGCTGGGCTTGATAACGGCGGTGCAGCCCGCTGCCAGCGCGGTAGCGAGCTTGTTGCAGATGAAACCGGCGTTGCTGTTCCAGGGCGTGATCAGGCCGGCCACGCCGACGGGCGTCAGAACCACGCGCGCGGTGCCCACCTGCTCCTCGAAGGCGAACGCTTCAAGCGTGTCGATAGCCTGAGCAATGACATCGGCCGGATAGGTCGCCATCCAGCGCCCGCGGACCAAAGGCGCGCCGTACTCCATGACGATGGCTTCCATCAACTGGTCCTCGCGTGCGGCAACGGCCTTGTGCATGCGCCTGAGCGCGGCGAGGCGCTCCTCGCGCGTGGTGCATGACCAGGCTGGCAACGCTGCCTTGGCCGCCGCGATGGCGCGCTGCGCGTCCTGCGCGTCGCCCAGGCGAACCTGGCCGATGACTTCCTCGGTGCTGGGATTGTGAAGATCGAACCATTCCTCGCCGTGCGGCGTGACGAATTCGCCGTTGATATAGATGTGTTCAATGCGTTGCATGACAGTTCCTTTGGGGTCGCTATGCCATGCAGTCTAGAGAGGGTTTATTGTTCTGATAAGCTGTCTTTTCTATGATGAGGCATCCGGAAAATCAGGACAATTCATGCACCGCACAGGAATCACCGAACTGGAAGTGGTTCTGGCCGTCGCGCGCCGCAGCAGCTTTCGCGGTGCGGCGCTGGAACTGGGCATGTCCACCACAGCCGTGAGCAGTGCCGTGGCCGGACTGGAAGCGCGCCTGAAGGTGCGGTTGTTCAACCGCTCAACGCGCAGCGTGGCGTTAACCGACGCTGGGCAGCGCTATGTGGAGCGCATCGCGCCCGCGCTCGCCGAAATCAAAAGCGCCGGCGAAGAAGCCAGCACCGGCCCCGACACGCCCAGCGGCACGTTGCGCATCAATGCTCCGCACGGTGCGGCATTCCTGCTGCTTGACCCGCTCTTCAGCCTGTATGCACAGCGCTACCCCGAGGTGCGTATCGACATCGTGAGCGAGTCACGCATGATCGATATCGTCGCCGAAGGTTTTGATGCGGGCATCCGCCTGGCCGAATCGGTGCCGCAGGACATGATCGCCGTGCCGCTCTCGCATGACATCCGCATGCTCGTCGTGGCCACGCCCGAGTATCTCAAGCGCCACGGCACGCCGAGGCATCCGCGCGACCTGCTCAAGCACCAGAGCATCGGCATGCGCATGTCGCACGGCGGCATCTATCACTGGGAACTGGAGCGCAACGGTCAGAAGCTGCAGATGGATCTGCCCGTGCGTATGGCGCTCAACGAGCTGCCCGCGATCAAGCAGGCGGTACTGCTGGGGCTGGGCATCGGCTTCATCACCGAATGGCTCATCACGCAAGAACTGAAGTCCGGTGCGCTGAAGCCCGTGCTGGTTCCATGGTGCCCGTCGTTTGGCGGACTGAGGCTCTACTACTCGAGCCACCGCTTCGTACCGGCGCGGTTACGCGCGCTCATCAACCTGATTCATGAGCTACGTTTGGCGCGAGGTTGATGTGGATTTTCGCGGCATGAGAGCTGTCTTCGCCACGCCTGACCGATTCCGGTCCGGTGCGAGCCGATTTGGCAGTCTTGCAGGAATGCCAGGCAATACGCGGCGGCGATAGACCTTGCACGCACCCTCAAGAAGGCGCGTTGCTGACGCGCCCACTACTCAGTGGGTGGTTTCATCGGCGTCCAGTTCATCTGTTCAGCCGTTGTGATCTGAAGCCGCTCGCGAAGCTCGGGATTGGCATAGCCTTGAAGCAACATCATCATTCCGTCGAGTTGACGTGCATCCTCATTCGTGATCGGCTGGTCCGAATGTTCCTGCGCTTCAGGCGGTACAGGCATCGACATTGCATGATCGAGCACGGTCTGAACCTTCGATCGAAGTACATTGCACACTTTGATCTGGTCTGTCTCTTCGTCGTAGAAAACAATGCTTGCTCGTTGCGGTTTTGTCGTAGTCGTCAAAATTTTCGATGACCCACAAAAAATCGACTCACGAGAGTCGGCCTCCCGTTTTCCAGCACCCTAAACAGATGGTTCTGGTTCTACTTCAAGAGAATCAAACTCTATAAGCAATTCAGCGCCTAGTGTGGCCTGGACAAACGCAATGTTTTTCAACGGCTTCCCTTTCCCCCAGGAATAAGATTTGTCCAGCAAGGCGAGTCCCTTCCGGTACTCGTCCGAGTTGAAATCGGTCAGCACCTTGATTGAGTACATGATGTTCTGTATCAGAAAATCGT
This sequence comes from Paraburkholderia susongensis, assembly GCF_900177725.1. Classification (GTDB taxonomy): domain Bacteria; phylum Pseudomonadota; class Gammaproteobacteria; order Burkholderiales; family Burkholderiaceae; genus Paraburkholderia; species Paraburkholderia susongensis. The sequence goes on from NZ_FXAT01000018.1 coordinate 7,617, forward strand.
TGGCCCAACATCGGGTAGCCCCGCCAAACGACAGCCGTACCCGGTCTTTCTTGTTGTCGAACATAAGGTGAAGTTCGACAACCTGTTTATCCACGTCTGCTGCTATGCCGAGCAGATACCAGTCGTGAAACGATTCGTATTGTTCGATAATTTTCATCTTGATCCATCCATCAGGGGTTCCAGGGACTGAAAGGTACAACCATGTCCCCACCGTCTCTCGCGCTGCCATTCCAGTTATGCGCGTGCGGTTTCATGCCATTGTGAAAATGGTCGAAATCCAGGTCTACAACGGGTTTTCCATCATCACCAAAGAGCCGCATCTGACCGCTGCCCGGATTCGTGTACCACGTACCAGGCTCGCCATCGTTCGGCGTTTTGGCAATGTCGAATGAGTCACCATCAGGTATATTCGTCTGGTACTCGAACGACTGCGCGTCGCCAAGCAGCGTTGAGGTGCCCCCATCGTCGGCCAAGCCGCTACCATCTGCGCTATCCGCGTTCGCGCCGCGGTCACCGGCCAACGCACCAGCGCCAGTCGCATCGAGCAGACTGCCGCCGCTGCCGCGAGGCATGGCCGCGCGCGCAGCGACCAACCGGCCTTGCCGGATGGCCGGATCATACTGGCCGGACAGCCTGGGTTTGCCGTTCGGGAGATAGACTGCGCTCGCCGGAAGAGTCCTCAACGGCGTGCTGTGAGGTCGTGGAAACAGGTCAGCACGAGGGCCTTTGATGGCAAGCAGCGAGCCCCTGCGCACCTCGGAGAGAAGCGCATTGATAACCCACCAGCCATCGGTGTCGGGGTTGCGGTCCCGAACACCACGCAACCACAGCCAGCCACGCTTCTGGATACTCCTGACCAGATTCCCGTCCTTCTCCCACTCGCGACGGTTCAGTCCGGCAATACCGAGAAATTCCCGGGTATCTGCTTTGGCCTTCCCGAGGTCGGCGGCCTTTCTCAGGCACACCTTGTAGTGCTGTTCATCGCAGATAACATAACGGGCGCCCAGTGGTCTCTGACAGCACAGTTCCACGGAGCACATCTCAAATACAGTCAGGGACATAGGTGTGTCGACGATCTATCTGAAGCCGCTGCCCGGATCGGCAGCGATCAGAATAAATACCGTGCGACAGGTTGTCCGTACATGGGCGACGGCCCAAAAATCTCCGTTGCCTTCGATGATGCACAAAAAAGCCGACTTGTGAGAGTCGGCTAGAACTGCATCTGTGGCTACACAGTAATCTCCATGCCCTCGCACAGAATGACGATTTCCGCGCCGACCGACGGCTCGACGACAAACAGAAAAAGTGCCCCTTGCGAAAGCGCTCTTTCAATTTCGGTTGCTTTGGCATCGGCGAGGGACGCCTTGTAATCGTGCTGACTGTGCGCCCATTGCAGATAGTCTCGAACCTCGTCCGCTGAGAACACGCGCGACGTTGAAACGAGCACACGCGACACGACGTTCTGCAAACCGAAGTCATTGACGCGAAACGCCCTCACACCAGAGAACGTCAGATGAATATCGTCACCACTCGTCTGCTGAAAGTCGAGTTGCACGCTCTTGCGAGTACGCGAATAGGCAATAGTGCCAATCTCCGCGTCGTGATAGATGGGGTTCGTGCTCATAGGTGTCTTTGCCTGTCACCACAAGTCGAACCCCTACCGCCTAACGACGCCATGGGGCTCCTCATCGATTTACAGGATCAGCTTCGGCAGAGAGGATGGAAACCATTTCGAGCAACACAAAGCCAGCCTATCGAAGACACGCCGGCCACGCGGGACGAGATTCGGAAGTGCTTCGCTCCGACGAACTATCCGCAAGCCGGCAACGAGTATCAAGTCTCCGCACACCACTCCACTCAACGCCCCGCCATCTCCACCCCGCGCCGCGCATGCTCGCGCCGGCGTTTGATCACATACCCGATCCACATCAGCACGAGCCACGCCGGCACGAGCCAGACGGATACCGACAGACCCGGCGTCATCGCGAGAATCACGAGAATCAACGCCATGAACGCGAGGCAGATCCAGTTGCTGACCGGGAACCAGAACGAACGGAACACGAGCGTTTCGCCCGCGGCCATCATCGCCTTGCGCGACTTCAGATGCGTGAGACTGATGAGCGCCCAGTTCAGCACGAGCGCGGCGACCACGAGCGCCATCAGCAGACCGAGCGCTTCGGCCGGAATCACGTAGTTGATAATCACGCACGCGAACGTCGCGAGCGCCGACAAACCGATCGCCATGTACGGCACACCGCGCCGGTCGACCTTCAGCAGCGCGCGCGGCGCATTGCCCTGCTCGGCGAGACCGTAGAGCATGCGGCTATTCGCGTACACGCCGCTGTTGTACACCGAGAGCGCCGCGGTCAGCACCACCACGTTGAGCACGTTCGCGGTCAGCGTCGAGCCGATCTGCGAGAAGATCATCACGAACGGGCTGCCGCCCGCCGCCACCTCGTTCCACGGATACAGCGACAGCAGCACCGCGAGCGAGCAGATGTAGAAAATCAGAATCCGCAGGATCACCTGGTTGACGGCCTTCGGAATGCTCTTGCGCGGCTCGGCGGCCTCGGCAGCCGTAATGCCGATCAGCTCCAGCCCGCCGAACGAAAACATGATGACCGCCAGCATCGAGAAGAGCCCGTGAAAGCCGTGCGGGAAAAAGCCGCCGTGGCTCCACAGATTCGCGACCGTCGCCTGCGGACCGCCGCGTCCGCTCGCGAGCAGATAAGCGCCGAACACGATCATGCCGATCACCGCCACGACCTTGATGATCGCGAACCAGAACTCGGTTTCGCCGTAGGCCTTCACGTTGGCGAGATTGATCGCGTTGATCGCCGCGAAGCAGACGAGCGCCGACACCCAGGCCGGCACGCCCGGCCACCAGAAATGCACATAAGTGCCGACCGCAGTCAGCTCGGCCATGCTCACGAGCACGTAGAGCACCCAGTAATTCCAGCCCGACAGGAAGCCCGGGAAGTCGCCCCAGTACTTGTACGCGAAGTGGCTGAACGAGCCGGCGACCGGTTCCTGCGCGACCATCTCGCCGAGCTGGCGCATGATCATGAAGGCAATCACGCCGCCGATCGCGTAGCCGAGAATCATCGACGGACCGGCCGCCTGCAACACGCTCGCGGAGCCGAGAAAGAGACCCGTGCCGATCGCGCCGCCGAGCGCGATCAACTGGATGTGGCGATTCTTGAGCCCGCGCTTCAGGCCCTCTTGCTGCTGTGCACTATTCATTGCGCCCTGCTGTATGGAGATCGCTGTATGTAGACCGCTGGGTAAAGTACCCAGCCTTACCCAGCCGGACGTGGTGGTTCGGCCCGGCAAAACCCATAATTTTATCCCGGCCGATAATCCTCCGACATTCGGAGCAACCCGCGTTGGTTCTCCGCCGCACCTAAGCGCGAGGATTGTGATTGTCACCACAGTGGGGCTTCGGTATGTTGCCGTAGTCGACCTCTCAGCCTGCGGAGACTCAGCATGTTGCCCAAACGTCTGCTTTGCGCCGCCGTTTTGTGTCTCTGCTTCGCGGGCGCGGGCGCGCTCGCCCAGACAACGCCTGCGGTTCCATCGGCTGAAACGCCGCCGGCCGGATCGCAGTCCGGCGACGAGCCTGCCACCCAGCCGGCCGAGGAAGCGAGCGCGCCGCAGGCGCCTGCTCCCGCGCCCGCCATGCAGGCGCCCCCAGCGGCCACCGCCGCTCCCACTGCCGCCGCCTCGGCTCCGAACACGCCCCCCGCCATGCCGCTCGCCGGCCCCGTGCGCAACATCGTGCTCGTGCACGGCGCTTTCGTCGACGGTTCGAGCTGGAACGGCGTCGTCGCGAAGCTCCAGCAGAAGGGCTATCACGTGAGCTCAGTGCAGAACCCGCTCACCTCGCTCGCCGACGACGTCGCCGCGACCCGCCGCGTGCTCGCGCGCGAGGACGGTCCGGTGCTGCTGGTCGGGCACTCGTGGGGCGGCGTCGTCATCACCGAGGTCGCGGCGAATGCGCCGAACGTCGCCGGGCTCGTGTATGTCGCCGCGCTCGCGCCGGAGCTGCACGAATCGGCGGTGGACGTGATGAAGCACGCGGCGCCGATGCCGGCGGGTCAGAACATCAGCGCGGACGCCAACGGCTTTTTGTGGCTCGATCGCGCGCACTATCGCGCCGACCTCGCGGCCGACGTGCCCGAAACCGTCACGCGCGTACTCGCCGCCGCGCAGGTGCCGATCGCGGCGAAAGCGTTCAACGAACCGGTCGATCAGGTCGGCTGGAAAGAGAAACCGTCGTGGTACGTGCTGACGACGAAGGACCGCGCGGTATCGCCGGCGCTGCAGAAGCAGATGGCCGAGCGAATCGGCGCGAAGGTCGTGCCGGTCGCGTCGAGCCACCTCGCGCCGGTGTCGCACGCGGGCGCGGTAGCCGATGCGATCGATCGCGCCGCGCGCGAGTTGAGCCGGCAGCAGTAGACACAGCCGGCTCGTGCGTACCCGGGAACGACGGTGGGCCGCGCCGAGACGCGTGGCTGGCGGCGGATGGACGGCTCCCGTCGCGAAGCGGACGGATCGTGAACCTTCAGGCAGGAACGCAACGCGAGCCGAGCCGGCCGCTCAGCGCAGCATGAACGACATCGCCGACAGGCAGTTGAGCATCCGCACCGCATGTTCGGCCGACGCCGCGTCAAAGCGCAGCGTCACGCCATCGACGCGCGTGAGCGTCGGCCACTGACAGAACAGATCGGCGAGCGCGCTCGTTTGCACGCGCAGTTCGCACTCGACGGGCTGCGCCTCTGCGCGCGTCGCCTGCGGCGCCCGCCCCTCATCGATGTGCTGACGGACCACGTCGCGCGCAGCGGCATGGAGCATCTCGCGCACGCTCGCGGGCGACTGCGTAACCCCGCTCGCATTGCCGGTCGCGCGCTTCGTGACGACAAAACGCGCGCCCGGAAAACGCGGCGCGGTTTCCTCGGCGAATACGTCATCGCCCGATAGAAGCGCGACGCGTGCGCCATATTCTTCGGCGAGCGCACCGTACACCCCTGCTTCGCCGAGTTCGACGCCGTTGAACGCGACGCGCGCGAACGCGAAGCTGTTGATCGTGTGCGCGAGGATGCCGCGTGTTTGCGCCTTCGCGTGATAGCCGATCATGAAGACGAGCGCGGCGCCGTATTCGACTCCGGCCATCATGCCGAGTGTGCGCGGCTTGCCGAGCACGACTTGCGCGCGCGGATCGAGCAGATCGGGCAGCAGGTTGCGAAAGCCGCCGTGCGAATCGTTGACCCATACCTCGGTCGCGCCGCTCGCGAACGCGCCTTCGATGGCGGCGTTGGCTTCGAGCGTCATCCAGCGGCGCGCGGCTTCGTATTCGCCGTTGCCGGCGCGTGTCTGCTCGGCATGGAACACGCCGGCCACGCCTTCGATATCGGCGGAAATGAGGACTTTCATTGCTCAGGAGTCTTCAGGAGTTGGACGAGGTCCGGTGCGCTGTCGCGCAGCGAAACACGCCGGTGGCCGTCGCGGCCGGTCACGGATTCCGCGCTCCACAATGCATCGACGATCGCCTGCTCGACGCTGTCGGCGCAGGCGCGAAACAGCGGGTCCATGCAGTGATCGGCGACGAGCGGCGGCAGCGTGACACGGTCGGCGCCGTGCGGCACGGTGTAGGCGGTGGAAAACGCCAGTGCGATGTCGCCGCTGCCGTGGCCGTACACCGAGCCGGTGCGCGCGAGACCCGCCGCCGCGCGCGACGACAGGCGCTTCAACTGGCGCGCGTCGAGCGGCGCATCGGTGGCGACGATCATGATGATCGAACCTTGCTCGGGCTTGTCGGCCGTCGCGCTGGCTGCGGCGGCGTGAGTGACGTTAGCGGCATTAACGGTGGTGGCCCCGGCCGCGCGCTGCGCGAGCACACGGCCGAGCGGCGTGCCGTCGATCGTCAGCATCGGCAAGCGGCCGAAGTTCGCGAGCACCAGCGCGCCGACCGTATAAGCGCGCCCCGCTGCGTTCACCACACGCGACGCATTGCCGATGCCGCCCTTCAGATCGAAGCACGACATGCCGCGCCCCGCGCCGACCGCGCCGCTTGCGACGTCAGTACTCGCGGCGTCGAACGCTTCGTTGAAATGCTGTTCGGTGACCGCCAGTGCCTGAATATCGTTCAGGTAGCCGTCGTTGCATTCGAATACGAGCGGATTGACCGTCGGCCATTCGCGACCGATGCGCGGATTCGCGCGAATCGCCGCCCTGATCTGCGCCTGCGCGATCGCGCCGACGCCGAACGTATTGGTCAGCGCGATCGGAGTTTCGAGCGTGCCCAACTCCTCGACCTGCACGAGCCCGACGCTCTTGCCAAAACCATTGATGACCGACGCCGCCGCGGGCACCTTGTCGGCGAACGGATCGCCGCGATGCGGACGGATCACGCTCACGCCGGTTTGCAGCGCGCCTTCAGCGAGCGTGCAATGTCCGACGCTCACACCTTCCACATCGGCGATCGTGCCGAGCGGTCCGGCCGGCAACGTGCCGATATGCGGCGCACGCTCACCGGAATAGTTAGCGTTACTCATGGTCGATCCAGCTTCGGATCGAGCGCGTCGCGCAGACCGTCGCCGAGCAGGTTGAACGCGAGCACGGTCAGGAAAATCGCAAGACTCGGAAACAGCGCGATATGCGGCGCGGTCACCATATCGGCGCGCGCTTCGTTGAGCATCGCGCCCCATTCGGGCGTCGGCGGCTGCGCGCCGAGGCCGAGGAACGACAGGCTCGCTGCGGTGATGATCGACGTGCCGATCCGCATCGTCAGATACACGACGACCGACGAAATTGTGCCCGGCAGGATGTGCCGCACGATGATCGTCCAGTCCGACGCGCCGATGCTGCGTGCCGCCTCGATATACGTGAGCTGCTTGAGCATCAGCGTATTGCCGCGCACGAGCCGCGCGAACGCCGGAATGCTGAAGATCGCCACCGCGCAGATCACGTTGATCATGCCGTTGCCGAGAATCGCCACGACGCCGATCGCGAGCAGAATGCCGGGAAACGCGAACAGCACGTCGGCGACGCGCATCGTGATGCGGTCCCACCAGCCTTCGTAGTAACCGGCGAGCAGTCCGAAGAACGTGCCGATCGCCGCACCGATCGCTACCGACAGAAAACCCGCTTCGAGCGAAATGCGCGAACCGACGAGAATGCGGCTGAAAATATCGCGGCCCAATGAATCGACGCCGAACCAGTGCGCCGCGGACGGTCCCGCGTTCAGCGCGTCGTAGTCGAAGAAATTCTCGGGGTCGTACGGCACGATATGCGGCGCGACGATCGCGACCACGATCAGCAGCAGCACGAAAACGCCGGCCGCCATCGCGACGTGCTGCTTGCGGAACTTGCGCCAGAACTCGCTCCACGGCGTGCGGATCGCACGTTCGGCGGAAGCGGCGTTGGCCGCGTTCGGCCCGGTGGCAGTGGTGCTCATGCGCGCCTCACTTGAAACGGATGGTCGGATTGATCACGGCGTACAGCACGTCGACGATCAGGTTGATGATGATGAATTCGAGCGAGAACAACAGCACCTCGGCCTGGATGATCGGGTAGTCGCGCATCGCCACGGCATCGACGAGCAGGCGCCCCAGCCCTGGCCAGTTGAACACCACTTCGACGACGATCGAGCCGCCGAGCAGAAAGCCGAATTGCAGACCCATCATTGTGACGACGGGGATCAGCGCGTTGCGCAGGCAGTGCTTGACGATCACGAGCCGCTCGGGCACGCCCTTGGCACGCGCGGTGCGCACGAAATCCTCGTGCATCACCTCGACGAACGAAGCGCGCGTGAAGCGCGCCATCACCGCCGCGACCGCCGCGCCGAGCGTGAGCGACGGCAGCACGTAGCTGCGCCACGAACCGTCGCCGACGATCGGCAGCCAGCCGAGCTTCACCGAGAAAATCTCCATGAGCAGCATGCCGAGCGCGAACGCGGGAAACGAAATGCCCGACACCGCGAGCGTCATGCCGAGCCGGTCGGGCCAGCGGTTGCGCCACACCGCTGAAACGATGCCGAGCGCCATGCCGATCACGACCGCCCACACCATGCTCGCGATCGTCAGCCACAGCGTCGGCATGAAGCGTTCGGCGATTTCCTGACTCACGGGCCGCTTGCTGCGCGTCGACACGCCGAAGTCGCCGTGCGCGATACGCCAGAAGAAGTTGACGAACTGCTGCGGCAACGGCTTGTCGAGGCCGAGGTCGGAGCGCACGAGCGCGACGGTCGCCTCGTCCGCTTCGGGACCGGCGGCGAGCCGCGCCGGATCGCCGGGCAACAGATGCACGAACAGAAACACCAGCACGGCGACGATGAAGAGCGTCGGCAGCAGGCCAAAGAGACGTTTGACGAGGAAGTTCAGCATGAAACCAATCCGGTTATCACTTGATCGCGATCTCGTCGAAGTTGAACGAGCCGTCCGGCGCGACGTAAGCACCCGAGAGACGCTTGCTGCGCGCGTACACGATCTTTTCCTTGACGAGGAAGATCCACGGCGCGTCGGCCCAGATGTGCTTCTGCGCATCGGTGTAGAGTGCGGTCTTCTGCGTGCGGTCGATGGTTTCGAGCGCCTGCTTCAGATCGTTGTCGACGGCATCGTTCTTGTAGTAGGCGGTATTGACCATCTTCGGCGGGAACGAGTACCCCGCGAGCAGCGGACTGATCGCCCAGTCGGCTTCGCCCGTCGACGACGACCAGCCCGTGTAGTACATGCGCACCGGCGCGCTCGCCGGATCCTGCGCGCTCTCCACCTTGGCGACGCGCTGGCCCGCTTCGAGCGCTTCTACACTGGCCTTGATGCCGACCTGCGCAAGCTGCTGCTGCACGAACTGGATCACCTTCTGCGCGGTCGAGTAGTTATACGCGGACCACAGCGTCGTTTCGAAGCCGTTCGGGTAGCCGGCTTCCTTCAGCAGCTCGCGCGCCTTCGCCGGATCGTACGGCCAGGGGCCGAGCTTGACCGCATAGTCGACGCCCTGCGGCACCACGCCGTCGGCAGGCGTTGCGTAGCCGGCGAACGCGACCTTCGTCAGCGCTTCCTTGTTGATCGCGTAGTTCAGCGCCTCGCGCACCTTCGGGTTGTCGAACGGCTTCTGGTTCATGTTCAGGCTGATGTAGCGCTGAATGATCGACGGCGCCGCGATCAGGTCGACCTTCGGGCTCGACTGCAACTGCGCGGCCTGCTCGAACGGCACCTGGAACGCGAAGTCCGCTTCGCCGGTGCGCATGAGCGCGGCGCGCGTGTTGTTGTCGACGACCGGCTTCCAGTCGATCGCGTCGATCTTCGGATAGCCCTTCTTCCAGTAGCCGTCGAACTTCTTCACGGTCAGGTCGCCCGCCGGGTCCCACTTCACGAGTTCGAACGGACCCGTGCCGACCGGATGGAACGCGATGTCCTTGCCGTACTTCTTCAGCGCGGCCGGCGAGATCATCACCGCCGACGGATGCGCGAGCACGTTGACGAACGCCGAGAACGGCGCTTTCAGCGTGACGCGCACCGTGTACGGATCGACCACTTCGGTCTTCTCGATGCGGTTGAACATGTTGTAGCGCTTGAGCTTGTTCGCCGGGTCGGTCACGCGGTCGAAGTTCGCCTTCACCGCGGCCGCGTTGAAGTCGGTGCCGTCCTGGAACTTCACGCCGTGGCGCAGCTTGAACGTGTAGACGCGCGCGTCGGGGCTCGCTTCATAGCTGTCGGCCAGCACGTTGACGAGCTTCATGTCCTTGTCGAAGCCGAACAGTCCCTGGTAGAACGACTTCGCAACGGCTTGCGAGAGCGTGTCGTTCGCGTCGTACGGATCGAGTGTCGTGAAGGTCGACGCGACGGCCATCACGGCCGTGGTTTCGGCGTGCGCCACACTGCCCGCGAGCATCGCGAACACCACCGCGCCGCCGCTGACGAGCGCGCGCAAACGAAACGGAAAGGACGGGACCAGCAGGTTCATGAGGTTGCTCCAGGCTGCGAGATGAAACGGATTAAGGTCTAATGTAATGAGTCGTTCTGCTTAGTAAGCGCCACCGACGCGATGCTGCGCGACGAAGTGACCCGGTCCCACCGCGACGAGCGGCGCGACGACCGGTTCGTCGTGCAGCGCGCGGATCGGACTTGGGATGTCGTCGGCGGCGAGCATGCGCTTCGCGTGACGGCGCGCGGGGTCGGCGACCGGCACCGCGCTCATGAGCTTCTTCGTGTACGGATGCTGCGGCGCCTCGAACACCGCGCGACGCGGACCGATCTCGACGATCTGGCCGAGATACATCACCGCGACGCGATGACTGATGCGCTCCACCACCGCCATGTCGTGCGAAATGAACAGATACGCAACGCCGAGTTCGCGTTGCAGATCGAGCATCAGATTGACGATCTGGGCCTGCACGGACACATCGAGCGCGGACACGGATTCGTCGGCGATCACGACTTTCGGATTCAACGCGAGCGCGCGTGCAATCGCGATACGCTGACGTTGCCCACCCGAGAATTCATGCGGATAGCGACGCGCGGCCTCAGCCGGCAAGCCGACCTTCTCGAGCAGCCACGCAACGCGCGCCTGCGCTTGCGCGCCCTGCGCGACGCCGTGCACAAGCAGCGGCTCCATGATCGAGAAGCCCACGGTCAAACGCGGATTGAGCGACGCGAACGGGTCCTGGAAAATGAACTGGATGTCGCGGCGCAAGGTCTGCAACGCGGGCCCCGTCAACGAGCTGATTTCCTTGCCATTGAATTCGATCGAACCGCTCTGGCTTTCGACGAGCCGCAGCAGCGAGCGGCCCGTGGTCGATTTGCCGCAGCCCGATTCGCCGACGAGCGCGAGCGTCTCGCCTGGCCGCAAATCAAAGCTGACTTTTTCGACCGCGTGCACGCGGCCCGTCACGCGGCCGAACACACCGCTGCGAACCGGAAAGCGCGTGACGAGATCGCGCACGCGCAGAACCGGCGGCGTCTCGTCGCTCACCGGCGGCTGCGCTTCATCGGCGACCGCGGCGGCGGGCTGCACGGCCGCATCGGCGCCGTTCGCTCCCGCCTCCTCGACGCTCAGGATCGGAAAGCGCGCGGGCTGATCGGTGCCCTGCATCGAGCCAAGCCGCGGCACCGCGGCGAGCAGCGCCTTCGTATAAGGATGCGAGGGCGCGGCGAACAGCGTGTCCGCCGCGCCCTCTTCGACCTTCTCGCCGCGATACATCACGAGCACGCGGTCGGCCACCTCGGCGACCACACCCATGTCGTGCGTGATGAAGATCACGCCCATGTTCATCTCGTCCTGCAAACCGCGGATCAGTTGCAGGATCTGCGCCTGGATCGTCACGTCGAGCGCGGTGGTCGGCTCGTCGGCGATCAGCAGTGCGGGCTTGCACGAGAGCGCCATCGCGATCATCACGCGCTGGCGCATGCCGCCCGACAGTTGATGCGGAAAGCGCGCGGCAACGCGCTTCGCTTCAGGAATCCGCACGAGTTCGAGCAAGCGCAGCGTTTCGGCTCGCGCGGCTTCGCGGCTCTTGCCCTGATGCAGCGCAATCGCCTCGCTGATCTGATCGCCCACCGTGAAGACCGGATTGAGCGAGGTCATCGGCTCCTGGAAGATCATCGCGATGTCGGCGCCGCGAATCGTGCGCATCGTGCCGGACGAAGCTTTCGCGAGATCGAGCACGCTGCCGTCGCGCCGCCGGAACGCGATGCTGCCGCCGGCGAGACGTCCGCCGCCATGCTCGATCAAGCGCATCAGCGAGAGCGAGGTGACTGATTTACCCGAGCCCGATTCGCCGACGATCGCCAGCGTCTCGCCACGCTCGACCGTCAACGACAGATTGCGCACCGCGTTGAAGGTCGAGCCGCCACGGCGGAACGCGACCGTCAGATCGTCGACCGCGAGCACGCGTTGCGGCGGCATGGTTTCGATAAGCGGGCGGGCGGTGTGCGATGAAGTCGGCACGGTGATTCCTTTGAATTCGAACGCGGCTAACGAGAGTTCAGGAGAAGTGGCGAAGCGGTGAATGGCTAACGATAGATCGCCGTCACCGGCGCTTCGCCGAGCCGCGCAAAGCCGCGGTACATGCCTTCGGTATTGAACGGCAGCGTGACGTTGCCATGCACGTCGACGGCGACGAGGCCGCCGCGTCCGTCGATCCTGGGCAGGCGGTTCATCACGACGTCGTGCGCGGCCTCTTCGAGCGTGACCCGGCGGTAGGCCATCTGCGCGGCGACGTCGTAGGCGGCGACCATGCGCATGAACATTTCGCCGGAGCCGGTGGTCGACACCGCGCAAGTCGCGTCGTCCGCGTAGCAGCCCGCGCCGATCAGCGGCGTGTCGCCGACGCGGCCCACCTGCTTGTTGGTGACGCCGCCCGTCGACGTCGCCGCGGCCACGTGGCCGTGGCGGTCGAGTGCGACTGCGCCGACCGTGCCGAACTTGCGGTTCGGATCGATCGGCTCGTGCGGCATGGCATCGCCCTTCGCTTCAGACGCGGCATTGGAAGTGGCATCGGGAGTGGCATCGGCGGCCGCGGCGAGCGTCGCGCCATCATGATCGAGCATCGGGCGCTGCTGCTCGCGCGCGAGTTGCCATTGGCGATAGCGCGCTTCGGTATCGAAGTAGCCGTTATCGACGAACTCGAGTCCCTGCGCCGCCGCGAACGCTTCCGCGCCTTCACCGGTGAACAGCACGTGCTCGCTGCGTTCAAGCACGCGGCGCGCCACCAGAACCGGATTGCGCACGCGCTTCACGCAGCAGATCGCGCCGGCGTCGAGCGTGTGGCCATCCATGATCGCAGCGTCGAGTTCGTGCGTGCCGGCCGCCGTGTAGACCGCACCGTGGCCCGCGTTGAAGAGCGGGCAGTCCTCGAGCAGACGCACCGCTTCGCTGACCGCGTCGAGTGCGCTCCCGCCCTCGGCGAGCACGCGCTGGCCGGCGCTCAGCACCGCGTTGAGCGCCGCGTGATATTCGGTTTCGGCGCTGGCCGACATCGACGTACGCAGGATCGTCCCTGCCCCGCCATGAATGGCAATGACTGCGTTGGAATTCATCGTTTGGATTGTGGAGTGCGGGTTGTTTTGGTCCGTGCGCGCTGGCTCGCGGCGCGCGCCGGTTCGTCGATTGGGTGCGCCGAGCCGCTCTGCGGATCGACGAGCCACGGCAGCACGAATTCGCTGACCTCGGCGGCCGCTTTCACCGAGCGTTGCGCGCGATACGCGACCGCATCGCACAGCGCTTCGATCACGGCCAGCACGGCCGAATCGGCATTCGACGCGAGCCGCCGGTCGGTGCGCACATACAGCGAGAGGTCCGCGAACTGCGCAAGCGGCGAGCGCGGAGAGTCGGTGAGCGCGAGCACGCGCGCGCCGCGCCCGGCCGCACGGCGCGCGAGTTCGATCGTGTCGTCGACATAGCGCGGAAACGCGATGCCGATGACCAGATCGCCTTCGCTCGAACCGACCAGATACCGGGCCGCGTGCGACGGGCCGCCGATCAGCGCGAGCGAGCGCACGTTGTCGTGATAGGGCAGCAAGCCGTGCTCCATCAGGCTCGCGAGAAACGCGCTCGCGCCGAAGCCGAGCACGAATACGCGGCGCGCGGTGATGATCGCGTCGACGGCGGCGTCGGCCGCGGCGCGATCGATCGACGTGCGCGTCGCGTGCAGATTGTTGATGGCCTGTTCGAGCGATGCATCGATCAGGTTATCGCCGGCTGCGAGCGACTCCTGCGCGCTGCGCAGCCGTTCGACCGGCGCGAGCGTCGCCTCGAAGCCGCGCACGAGCGCCTCACGAAACTGCGGATAGCCATCGAAGCCGAGCGCGCGGGCGAAGCGATTCGCGCTCGCCACTGAGGCGCCGACCACGCTCGCGAGTTCGTCGATCCGCATGGTCGCCGCGCGAAACAGATTGGCCAGCACGTACTCGCCCATGCGCCGGTGGATCGGCGTGAGGGTCGGCATGGCCGTGACGATACGCGCGGCAATGGCCTGCTCGGCGGGACTGGAAGCAGCGGATGAGTGATGAATCATGCGAGCAGACAGGCGCGGTCGTTCCAGCTGAATTGAATGAAAGTATATTTACATAGAACGTGCTCAGGAAAAAATTCATTTTCATGAATTGAGGGTTTTTACCGATAAAACACCCTCTGACAAGGGGCTTTGTCGCTTCCGCCCGCTCGACCGGCGATGAAAATCCATTTTCATCGCCGGGTTCTTGGTCTCAGCACGCCGCTGCGCCCTGCTCGGGAATGCTCGCGAGCCGCGCCGCCGGCGACATGAAAATGATCAGCGCCTGCACGAGAAACGCGAGGGCGGCCGCGACGAGGCACGCGTCGATGTTCCAGCGCGCGCTGAGCACCGCGCCAAGCAGCGCACCCACTGGCCGCGCGCCGTAGGTCGCGGTGCTGATGAGCGCCGACACGCGGCCCATCATCCGCTCGGGCGTGATCGCCTGACGCAGCGTCGTCGAGCCGACGACCCACAGGATCGGCCCCACGCCGAGCAGGAAGAAGCTCGCGAGCGCGAGCCAGAACGATGGCGCGATAAGCGTCGCGACCATCACGAGCGACGCAAGCAGGCCACACGTCGGCCCGATGACGAGCATGCGGCCGAACACGAGGCGCCGCGCGATCGCGGGCGCGGCGAGCGCGCCGCAGACCATGCCGACACCATACGCGCCGAGCGTCACGCCGACCGCCGACGCGCTGAGCCCGAGCCGATGCACGGCGTACGGCACGTACACCGCTTGCAGAATGAAGAAACCGAGGTTGAAGAACACCGCGGTGAGGAGCATCGGCAGAAGCAGCGCATCGCGCAACACGAAGCGCGTGCCGTCGCGCAACTCCAGCATGAAGTGACGCGGCGGCACGGCGGCGCGTGGCGGCTCGCGCAAGCCCGCGAGCAACGCGACAGCGAGCGCCGATAACGCCGCGGCACCGCCATATGCCCAGCCCGCGCCGATCCAGCCGACCAGCAAGCCGCCCGCCGCCGGTCCCGCCGAATACGCGACGCTGCGCGCGAGTTCGAGCCGGCCGTTCGCATTCGCGTAGGCCTCGCGCGGCACGATCGACGGGACGAGCGAAGGCGCCGCGACGTTGTAGGCCACCGTGCCGGTCGCGGCGACGAAGCCGAACGCGGCGAGCAGCGGCAGGCTCAGCGCATGCGTGAGAACGAGCAGCAGCACGCACAGCATCGCGAGCACGCGCACGCTTTCGGCAAGCGTCATCAGCACGCGGCGCGAGCGGCGGTCGGCCCAGACGCCGAGCGGGATCGAGAGCAGCAGGAACGGCAGTGTCTGCGCCGTTTGCAGCAGACCCGTGTCGCGCGCATTCGCGCTGAGCGCGAACACCGCGACGAGCGGCGCGGCGGCGAGACTGATCTGCTCGGCCGATTGCGCGCACAGATTCGACCAGGCGAGGCGGTGGAACGCGGCGGGCAAACGGCTCGCGGCAGAGGATGAAGACGTGGCGTGCATCGACGAACTCCCAGGGTTCATGCAGTTCAGGATGAGGAGTCCATCGTCGCCGCTTAGCCGTTGCGCGGCGCTCCGCTTCTTGCGGTGTTATTCTTCGCTCGCCATGAATCTCGAAAGCATTCTCTTCACTCAAGGTTTCGGTTCGCGCCGGCAATGCCGCGCATTGATCGGCGATGCGCGCGTGAGCATCGGCGGCGCCGTGTGCACCGACGCCGACGCCGATTTCCCCGTCGACGACGGCGCGCTGCGCTTTAGTGTCGACGGCATCGAGTGGCCGTATCGCGAGCACGCGTATCTGTTGCTGAACAAGCCGGCCGGCTACGAATGTTCGCGCGATCCGCAGCATCATCTGAGCGTGTTCAGTCTACTGCCGCCGCAATTCGCCGAGCGCGGCGTGCAGTGCGTGGGCCGCCTCGATCAGGACACCACGGGTCTTTTGCTGCTCTCCGACGACGGCAAGTTCGTGCATCAGTTCACCTCGCCGAAACGCAAGGTGCCGAAGCTGTATGTCGCGACCACGCGCCATCCGCTCGACGACGCGCAACTGAACGCATTGCGCGACGGCGTGCTGCTGCACGGCGAGACGAAACCGAGCGCTGCGCTCGAAGCGCACGCGCGCGATCCGCACACGCTCGCGCTCACTGTGCTCGAAGGCAAATACCACCAGGTCAAGCGGATGATCGCGGCCTGCGGCAACCGTTGCGAAGCGCTGCATCGCGAGCGGATCGGCGGGCTCGCATTGCCCGCGACGCTCGCGCCCGGAGCGTGGCAATGGCTCGACGAAACCGGCCTCGGTTCTCTACTGAGCGGGTAAACCGCTACTGAGCCGCTAGTGCCCGCATAAGCCCTTGATGCGCCGGGAAAAGCCCGCGCGCATGGCGCGTGTATCGCACATACGTGCGCTGCAGCGCAGCATGCCGTTCCTTACGTGTCGCCCTATACTCGTTTAAACAAACGAATACAAAGGTTTCAAGGAGGAACGCCATGCATATCGACGGCACGAGCGCGATCTCGCAGGCGATGGTTACCTTTATCTGTCTGGCGCTGCTGCTGATCGGCGGATTGCTGGTCATCATGCGGCTGCGGCACAGGTATCATCCGAGCCTGATCGGCGCCTTGATTGGCGGGATGCTGTGCTTCCTGCTGCTGGAAGTGATGCCAGCGCTGACCTGAGCCGGACGGGCCGCGCCGGTGTTGCCGGCGCATCAGGGCGGCCGTTTGATCCAGCGCGACGGGCAAGCGGTTTTGCGAGGCAGCGATGCCTCGTGAGGGCCGTCTTCGTGTTGCGCCCCCCGCGCTCCCCCGCACCCCTCCCTCGTCTTGCCCTGCGCGACCCTCACACTTCCCGCAAGAAATCCGCGACGCTCGGATAGCGCAGACGCACGCGCAACTCTTCCTTGAGACGCCGGTTCACGAGCCGTCTCGATTCGCGCATGAACGACAGCAAGCTCGGATCGAGCTGCTCCTCGGCCTGCGCGCGCGTGATACGCGGCGCGCGCGCGAGACCGAACGCGTCGGCGACCGCATCGAAGTACTCGCCCATCTTCAGCGACGAATCGTCGGACGCGTGGATCACGCGCCCCGGTTTGCCGTGCGTCGCGAGGCGCACGAGGATCCCGGCAAGGTCGTCGGCGTGAATGTGGTTCGTGTAGACGTCCTCGGCAGCGGTGAGCGCCGGCGTGCCTTTCTCGAGCCGCGCGAGCGGCAGGCGGTTGCGCGCATAGATGCCGGGAATCCGCGCGATGCTCACAGCGACCACACCGCGCGCGGTCGCGCGCCGCAACTGCTGCTCCGCCGACACGCGCCGTTTCGCGCGCGCATTGGCCGGCCTCGCCGCGCGTGTTTCGTCGATCCACGCGCCGCCGCAGTCGCCGTAGACGCCCGTCGTGCTCGCGTAAACGATGTGCGGCGCGTGGCGCACCGGTGCGCGCGCAGCGGCGGCCCAGCGTACCCTGTCGGGTACAATACCGGGTGTTTCAGCATCCAGACATGAAGCGCGCGCACGGCGCATTCGTGCGATTGGAGCGACGGCCGGACCCATCGCGGCAGCGGCCATATGGCCCACGGTACTGCGGCCCATGTGACCCATGCGACCCGCTGCACCGCGCGCGGCACCGAGCGCCGCAAGCAATGCGCGAGTGCGGCGGTCGTCGTCGCCGGACTTCTGCGGCGGCGCGAGATGCAGCACCGTCGGCGCGAGGCCCGCGAGCCGTTTGAGGCTGCGGCGCTCGTCGAGATCGCCGACAAGCGGCGTCGCGCCCGCGGCGCGCAGTTCGGCGCAACGCTGCGCGTGGCTCGTCAAGGCGAAGACATGCGCGCGCGGTTGCAGCAAGGGCACGCAGCGCATGCCGACGTCGCCGCATCCAACGATCAGCACGCGCGGCCGGCGGAAGTTTCGTGTCGCTTTCATGGTGGACGCATTGTAGCCGTCACATGCGGCAGGTACCGCACGGTTGATCCGGCGGGTCCGATAACGATTCCGACTTTTCGATTTCGAACAACTTTATGGCATTTAACGTCACGCTCCGGCAAAGCGGCCGGCAGTTTCAGGTGGAACAGGACGAACCGGTGCTCTCCGCCGCCCTGCGTCAAGGCATCGGCCTGCCGTACGGCTGCAAGAACGGCGCGTGCGGTTCGTGCAAGGGTACCGTCGTGAGCGGCGAAATCGAACAGCGCGCGCATTCGTCGTCGGCATTGTCGAACGACGAAAAGACGCGCGGCATGGCGCTCCTGTGCTGCGCGACCGCCTGCTCCGATCTCGAAGTGGACATCCGCGAAGTAGCCGGCGTCGGCGACGTGCAGGTCAAGAAGCTGCCGTGCCGCGTGAGCGCGATCGAGCGCCGCGCCGACGACGTGATCGTCGTGAAGCTGCAACTGCCCGCCAACGAGCGCCTGCAATATCTGGCCGGCCAGTACCTCGAATTCATTCTGAAAGACGGCAAACGCCGCAGCTATTCGATGGCGAACGCGCCGCACACCGAAGGCCCGATCGAGCTGCACATCCGCCACATGCCCGGCGGCGCGTTCACCGATCACGTCTTCAACACGATGAAGGAGCGCGACATCCTGCGCTTCGAAGCACCGCTCGGCACGTTCTTCCTGCGCGAAGACTCGGACAAGCCGATCGTGCTGCTCGCGTCGGGCACCGGCTTCGCGCCGTTGAAGGCGATCGTCGAGCATGTGGTGTTCAAGAACATCACGCGGCCAATCACGCTCTACTGGGGCGCGCGCCGCAAGAAAGACCTCTATCTGCTCGAACTCGCCGAACAATGGGCGCGCGAGATTCCGAACTTCAGGTTCGTGCCGGTGCTCTCCGAGCCCGACGCGAGCGACGCATGGACCGGCCGCACGGGCTTCGTGCATCGCGCGGTGATCGAGGACCTGCCCGATCTGTCGGCTTATCAGGTCTATGCGTGCGGCGCGCCGGTGATGGTCGAATCGGCTCAGCGCGATTTCACGCAGCATCACAAGCTGCCGGAAGACGAGTTCTACGCGGACTCGTTCACGAGCGCGGCCGATCTCGCGAACGCGGTCTGATCGCGCAGTCCGACCGAACGCACGGCACGCCGTGCGGGCCGTGCGCGCCGAACGTGTCAGCATCGAGGCAGGCGCTCAAAAATCTGCTTCGTTGCGGCGTCATGCAAATTGATGGTTTACACCGGCGCTTTTCTTATCGTATTCTTTCGCGCATGAACCGCATCCAGTCCGAACTCCGACGTCGCCGCTCGCCGCTTCCTTAGGGACGCCGCTGGCTTCGTCACGGATTCGCGCCGCACAGGCGCAAGCTGTTCGAATCATGAAAGCCACGGCATGCCGTGGCTTTTCTGTTTTTCCGGCCGCCGTTTCCTATACCTTCGCACCGGCCAACCCGCCATTTCCATTCACCGTGCTTCCTTACCTTTTGCCTGGAGCCTGCCGTCATGAATTTCAATGAGTACCCGATCGATTCGCTGATGTACATCACGAACCGGCCCGACGTCGTGTTCACACACGGCAAGGGCTCGTGGATTTACGACAACAACGGCAAGCGTTATCTGGATTTCATCCAGGGCTGGGCGGTCAACAGCCTCGGCCACTGCAACGACGGCATGATCGAAGCGCTGAACAGCCAGGCCAAGCTGCTCATCAACCCGTCGCCGGCGTTCTACAACGAGCCGATGGCGAAGCTCGCGGGTCTGCTCACGCAGCACAGCTGCTTCGACAAAGTGTTCTTCGCGAACAGCGGCGCCGAGGCGAACGAAGGCGCGATCAAACTCGCGCGCAAGTGGGGCAAGAAGTTCAAGGACGGCGCGTTCGAGATCATCACGTTCGACCACAGCTTCCACGGCCGCACGATCGCGACGATGTCGGCGAGCGGCAAGCCCGGTTGGGACACGATCTACGCGCCGCAGGTGCCGGGTTTCCCGAAGGCCGACCTGAACGACATCGCATCGGTGGAAAAGCTCATCAGCGCGAAGACGGTTGCGGTGATGCTCGAACCGATTCAGGGCGAAGGCGGCGTGATTCCCGCCACGCGCGAATTCATGCAGCAACTGCGCGAGCTGACGAAAAAGCACAACCTGCTCCTGATCGTCGATGAAGTGCAGAGCGGCTGCGGCCGTGCGGGCGCGCTGTTCGCGCATCAACTGTCGGGCATCGAGCCGGACATCATGACGCTCGGCAAGGGCATCGGCGGCGGCGTGCCGCTCGCGGCGCTGCTCTCGAAGGCGGAAATCGCCGTGTTCGAAGCGGGCGATCAGGGCGGCACCTACAACGGCAATCCGCTGATGACCGCGGTCGGCTATTCGGTGATCTCGCAACTGACGGCGCCGGGCTTCCTCGAAGGCGTGCAGGCGCGCGGCGAATACCTGCGCGCGAAGCTGCTCGAACTGTCCGAAGAGCGCGGCTTCAAGGGCGAGCGCGGCGAAGGTCTGCTGCGCGCGCTGCTGCTCGGCAAGGACATCGGCAACCAGATCGTCGAGAAGGCGCGCGATATGCAGCCTGATGGCGTGCTGCTCAACGCGGCGCGTCCGAACCTGCTGCGCTTCATGCCGGCGCTGAACGTGACGACCGAAGAGATCGACCAGATGCTGGCGATGCTGCGCTCGGTTCTCGACTCGCTGTAACCGACGAGGAACGCACCGATGACGACGAACACGACGCTATCGATCCGCCGCTTCGACGCGAGCGACACCGATGCGGTCGTCGCGCTGTGGCAGGAAGCGTTTCCCGAGTACCGGGACGTGACACGGCCGCAGCGCAATCCGCATCTGTCGATCGCGAACAAGCTCGCGACGCAACCGGAGCTGTTCTTCGTCGCGGTGCTCGGCGCACGCGTCGTCGGCACCGTGATGGGCGGCTATGACGGACACCGCGGCTGGCTGTATTCGCTCGCGGTCGACGAATCGCTGCGACGTCATGGCATCGGCACACGGCTCGTTGCACACGTCGAAAACGCGCTGACGAAGCTGGGTTGTCCGAAGCTGAATCTGCAGGTGCTATCCGCGAAGGCTGAAGTGCGCGCCTTTTACGAGGCACTCGGTTATCGCGCCGACGCGGTGATCAGCCTCGGCAAACGGCTCGGCGAATTCGCGGACGCAGCGCCGGCTGTGCAGGAGTGAAGCGCTGCTTGCGGCGTGACTTCCGCGCCTGAGCCTGAATGCAAAAACAAGCAAAAAGGCCGCATGCGTTGGTGAACGCATGCGGCCTTTTCTTCTGTCGCTACAGCTACGGTTGGCGACGCGGCCGGACTATCGGGTCCGGCTCATTCTCACTTATTCACCGAGGTAAGCAGCCCGCACCTTCGGATCATCGAGCATCTGCTTCGCGTCGCCCGACATCGTGATCAGACCCGAGTCCATCACGTAGCCGCGGTTCGCTGCCTGCAAAGCAAGGCGCGCGTTCTGCTCGACCAGCAGCACGGTCATGCCTTCGGACGAAATCGAGCGCACCACTTCGAAGATCTTCTCGACCATGATCGGCGAAAGACCCATCGACGGTTCGTCGAGCAGCAGCAGTTTGGGGCGCGAAATGATCGCGCGCGCCATCGCGAGCATCTGCTGCTCGCCACCCGAGAGCGTGCCCGCGTATTGCGCCGCGCGCTCCTTCAGGCGCGGAAAGAAGCCGAACATGCGCTCGACGTCGGACTTGATGCCGTCCGCGTCCGTGCGCAGATACGCGCCCATCTGCATGTTCTCGACGATCGACATGCGCGCGAAAATGCCGCGCCCTTCCGGCACCATCGCGAGACCGCGCTTGAGCAGTTCATGCGCGGGCAGGCCCTTGATCGACTGGCCCATGTACTCGATGTCGCCGGCGCCGTACGCCTTCAGACCCGTGATCGCTTTCATCGTCGTGGTCTTGCCGGCACCGTTCGCGCCGATCAGCGTGACGAGCTCGCCCTGCCCGACCTCGAGATCGATGCCCTTGACCGCCTGGATGCCGCCGTAGTTGACCTGCAGGCCCTTGATTTTCAACATTGCTTGCGTCGTGGACATCAGTGGACTCCCGCACCCAGATAAGCTTCGATCACCTTCGCATCCTTCTGCACGTCCTGCGGCAGACCCTGGGCAATCACCTTGCCGTAGTCGAGCACTGTCATCTGGTTGCACAGACCCATCACGAGCTTCACGTCGTGCTCGATCAGCAGGATCGTCTTGCCGTCCGCGCGGATCTTGTCGAGCAGCTTGGTCAGCTCGACCTTTTCGGTCGCGTTCATGCCGGCCGCCGGTTCATCGAGCGCGAGCAGCTTCGGATCGGTCGCCAACGCGCGCGCGATTTCGAGGCGGCGCTGGTGGCCATACGACAGATTGCGCGACGTGTAATCCGCGTACTGCGTGATGCCGACGTAGTCGAGCAGTTCGAGCGCGCGCTCCTTGATTTCACGCTCTTCCTGGCGCTCAGCCGGCGTCTGGAACACTGCGCCGATGAGGCCATGCTTCGTGCGCACGTGGCGGCCGACCATCACGTTTTCGAGCGCGGTCATGCCGCCGAACAGACGGATGTTCTGGAACGTGCGCGCGATGCCCGCCTTCGCGACCTGATAGACGGCCGTCGGCGTGTATTCCACGCCGTCGAGCTTGAACTCACCCGAATCCGGCGTGTACAGACCCGTGATGACGTTGAAGAACGTCGTCTTGCCGGCGCCGTTCGGGCCGATCAGGCCGTAGATCTCGCCCGCGCGGATCTGCAGGCCGACTTCGGAGAGCGCCTGCAGACCGCCGAAGCGCTTGTTCACACCCTTCACGGACAGACGAATGTTATCGCTCATATCTTTTCTCCCCGTCCCTTATGCGCGCACCGGCTTCTTGCCGCTGCGCTTCGCCAGCTTCGCAATCTTGTCTTCGTGCTTCGGCGCGGGCCACAGGCCTTCCGAGCGGTACAGCATGATGACGACCATCGCGAGACCGTACAGCAACTGACGGATCACTTCGGTGTCGACGATTTCATGGCCGAAGATCATGTTCTGCAGCGGACCCATCGTCGAGCGCAGGAACTCGGGGAACACGGCGAGCAGCACCGCGCCGAGAATCACGCCAGGAATGTGGCCCATGCCGCCGAGCACGACGCACGCGAGCACCACGACCGATTCCCAGAACGTGAACGATTCCGGCGACACGAAGCCCTGGAACGAACCGAACATCGCACCCGACAGGCCGCCGAACGACGCGCCCATCGCGAACGCGAGCAGCTTCACGTTGCGGGTGTTGATGCCCATGGCTTTCGCGGCGATTTCGTCTTCGCGGATCGCGGCCCATGCACGGCCGATGCGCGAATGCTGCAAACGCGTACAGGTCCAGATCACGAACAGCGCGCACAACACGAACAGGTAGTAGTACAGGTAGACCGACGGGAACTGCACGCCGAACAGCGTATGCGTCTGCGCGAGGCTGAAGCCGCCAACGGACACCGGATCGATCCCCGTGATCCCCTTCGGGCCGTTGGTGATATTCACCGGACGGTCGAGGTTGTTCATGAAGATCCGCACGATTTCCCCGAAGCCGAGGGTCACGATCGCGAGGTAGTCGCCGCGCAGACGCAGCGTCGGCGCACCGAGCAGAATCCCGAACATCGCGGCGAGCGCCATCGCGATCGGCACGATGATCCAGATCGGCATGTGCAGGCCGTTCGGCGCGAGGTGCGCGATCCAGTCGAACTGCGTGGTCAGGTGCGGCGAACTGAGCAGCGCGGCCGTGTATGCACCGATCGCGTAGAACGCGATGTAGCCCAAATCCAGCAGGCCGGCGAAGCCGACCACCACATTGAGACCCAGCGCAAGCATCACGTACAGCATCGCGAAGTCGAGCACGCGGACCCAGTAGTTGCCGCCCGCGGCGCCGATGACCATCGGCGCCGCGATCACAAAGATGGCTGTGACGATGCCGATCGCCAGCGTTTTCGTCAGGTTCTTTTCGGGGATGAGCGTCGTGGACGGCTCGATCGGTTGAATTGAGGTCATGTTTATTTCTCCCGGGATCAGGCGCGATCCGCCACGCGTTCGCCGAGCAGGCCCGACGGTCGGAACACCAGCACGACGATCAGCACGATGAATGCGAACACGTCCTGATAGTTACTGCCGAACACACCGCCCGTGAGGTTGCCGATGTAGCCCGCGCCCAGTTGCTCGATCAGGCCGAGCAGCACGCCGCCCACCATCGCGCCGCCAAGATTGCCGATACCGCCGAGCACCGCCGCGGTAAAGGCCTTCAGGCCGGGGATGAAGCCCATGTAGAAGTGCGCGTTGCCGTATTCGGACGCGATCATCACGCCGGCGAGAGCGGCCAGCGCCGAGCCGATCATGAAGGTCGCCGAGATCACGAAGTTCGGGTTCACGCCCATCAGACTCGCGACGCCCGGGTTCTCGGCGATCGCGCGCATCGCGCGGCCGAGCTTGGTCTTGTGCACGAGCAGCAGCAGGCCGCCCATCACGAGGAACGCCACCACTATGATCACGATTTCGGTCATCGAGATCACGGCGCCAGGCGTCGTGTCGGTGGCCTTGATCACGTTGATCGGGTCAGTGGGCAACAGCTGCGGGAACGGCAGCGGGTTGCGCGACCAGATCATCATCGCAAGGGTCTGCAGCAGGATCGACACACCGATCGCGGTGATCAGCGGCGCGAGACGCGGCGCGCGCCGCAACGGCCGGTAGGCCACGCGCTCGATCGTGTAGCCGACCACCGAGCAGACCACTGCCGCGATGATCAACGCGATGATGAGCGTCGGCACGTTGCCGAGGCCGGGGAAGTGGTTCTGCAGCACGCCTATGGCTGAGAGCGCGACCATCGCGCCCACCATCAACACATCGCCATGAGCGAAGTTGATGATGCCCAGAATGCCGTAAACCATCGTATAGCCTAGTGCGATGATGGCGTAGACACTGCCAAGCACAAGTCCATTCAGGATCTGCTGGATGAAGATATCCATTTAATGCTCCTTAGCCCGTGCGACTGGATTCGCGTTTTTCATCTGCCGGTGGGCGGTGATGCGCTACGGAATCTCAACGGCACTGCGGGTACTGATGTAAAAGACCGGTAAGGGTTATCCGCCGCCGGTTTGCCTTTGCAACCGTGATGCGGTCGCGGGCTCGCCTTGGGCGGATGCAAAAACGGCACCGTTGGATGGGTTCGGTGCCGTCAGGCTGTACTTCCCGTCATCACATCTTTACGACGTCGAGAACCGCTTTCTTGCCGTCCTTGAAGTCGTAAAGCGTAATGGCGCTCTCTTTCAAATCACCCTTGTCGTCGAACGCGATGTGACCGATTACTCCGTTGTAATCGGTCGAAGGCATCGCAGCCAGCACCTTGGGCGCCTCGATCGAATTCGCGCGCTTCATTGCATCGACGATCACGTACACAGCGTCATACGTGAACGGCGCGTAAATCTGCACCGGTGTGTGGAAGCGGTCCTCGTACTTCTTTTCGAAGTCCGCTCCCTTGTCCATTTTCGAAAGCGCGAGTCCTGCTTCCGAACAGACCAGGTTTTGCACGGCGCTACCCGCCAGCTCCCCCACCTTGTCGGTACACACACCGTCGCCGCCAAGGATTTTTGCCCTGATACCGAGCGCGGCCGCCTGCTTCGTAAACGGCCCGCCCGTCGCGTCCATGCCGCCGAACATGATGACGTCCGGCTGAACACTCTTGATCTTCGTGAGAATGGCCCGGAAATCCGTGGCCTTGTCGTTCGTCGCCTCCCGCGCGACGATCTTCGCTCCGCCTGCCTCGGCCGTCTTCGCAAACTCGTCCGCGAGACCCTTGCCGTAGGCGGTCGCATCGTCCACTACCGCGATGCGTTTGGCGCCCAGCGCCTTCGTGGCGTAATTGGCGAGCGCCGGACCCTGTTGCGCGTCGGTGGCGACCACACGGTAAGTCGTCTTGAACCCCTGCTGCGTGTACGCCGGATTGGTCGACGACGGCGAGATCTCGACGATGCTCGCGTCGCTATAGATCTTCGACGCCGGAATCGACACTCCCGAGTTCAGGTGCCCGATCACCGCGACCACATGATCGTCCACCAGCTTCTGCGCGACGGCGGTGCCCGTTTTCGGGTCCGCCGCGTCGTCCTGCGCGTCGAGCTGCAACTGGATCTTGTGACCGTCGATCGTCAGACCCTGCGCATTGATTTCCTCGACCGCGAGGCGCGCCCCATTTTCATTGTCTTTACCCAGATGCGCGATGCCGCCCGTCAACGGAGCCGCATGACCGATCTTTACGATAGTCGCTTCGCTCGCGGCGGCCACCGCCGCGGCCGAAGCCGCCGATGCGCCCGCTCCCGCTCCCGCTTCGCCGTCCTGTTTCTTGCCGCACGCGGTCAACATCGCAACCGCGGCCGCGATGGACACGGCGTAAGCAAATTTGACTCGCATCAAGTAAGGTCTCCTGCGCCTTGCAAAATCCACTGTTCAGGACCCTACGGCCTTGAGAACGCGCGCATTGTAACTCCAATTTTATGGCTGGCAATATTGTTGAACCGGCAGGGTTTTCCTGCATTGCAACCGTATTTTGAGAACGAAATACGCTATAAGGCGCAACCGGGTTGCGATTCTTTTTCGTGCACCAGTTGCACCATCGGCAAGCCCCCTGGCATCAAGTGTTGTGGGCCGTTTGGCCCAGGAGCCGGGTGCGCCGGGCTTTGCGTCACATATGACATTTTTGCGCCCATTAGATACAACGCACTAATTAAGTGCTCGGTGAATTGGCACCAGCGATTTGCACCAGCTTAAAACGGGGATGCATTGATCGAAAATCAATAAAACACCGGATCACAAATCAAAATAAATTGTGCGCAAGCCCACGGAAATTGATCGATCGATTTGATCGGGCACTTATTTAAGAAGGGATTCGCCGGATCAGAGGTATAAAAAAAGCGCACCCTCGGGTGCGCTTTCCTTTCAGCAAAGCAAACGGATTGTCAGGCTGGCAAGCCGAGCCCGCGCGGCAGCGGAAACGCGATGTTTTCCTCGATGCCTTCGAGCGCGCGCACGTTGCGCACGCCCAGCTCGCGCAAGCGCGCGATGACCGCCTGCGCCAGCACTTCCGGCGCCGACGCGCCGGCCGTCACGCCGATGCGGCGCTTGCCCTCGACCCAGACCGGATCGATCTGGTCCGGTGAATCAACCATATAGGCCGGCACGCCGAGCTTTTCGGCAAGTTCGCGCAGGCGGTTGGAGTTCGAACTGTTCGGGCTGCCGACGACGATCACGACGTCGCACTGCGGCGCCATGAATTTCACGGCGTCCTGACGATTCTGCGTGGCGTAGCAGATGTCCTGCTTCTTCGGCTCCCGGATGGACGGATATTTGGCCTTCAGCGCGCCGATGATTTCGGCCGCGTCGTCGACCGACAGCGTGGTTTGCGTGACGAACGCGATCCGCTCGGGATCGGCCAGCCGCAGCGCCTGCACGTCTTCGATGTCCTCGACCAGATGCATGCCCTCGGCCGCCTGGCCCATCGTGCCCTCGACTTCCGGGTGGCCCTTGTGGCCGATCATCACGATGTCGAAGCCGTCCTGGCGCATCTTCGCGACTTCGATGTGCACCTTGGTCACGAGCGGACAGGTGGCGTCGTACACCCGCAGCCCGCGCGACTCCGCCTCCGAACGCACGGCCTTCGACACGCCATGCGCGCTGAAAATAACCGTGTTGCCCGCGGGCACTTCGTCCAGGCTCTCGATGAAGATCGCTCCCTTCTTGCGCAGATCTTCGACCACATAGACGTTATGGACGATTTCGTGACGCACGTAGATCGGCGAGCCATGCAGCTTGATGGCCCGCTCGACGATCTCGATCGCCCGATCGACGCCGGCGCAGAATCCGCGTGGCTGCGCCAGCAGGATCTCGGCCTCGGCAAGAGTCGTATCCGTAATGCTCATGTTTACAGAATCCCGATGATTTTCACTTCAAACGCCAGCGCCTGGCCGGCAAGCGGGTGATTGAAATCGAACAGGGCCGACGTTTCGCCAACTTCCTTGAGCACGCCGGCATAGCGCCCGCCGCCCGGCGCGTTGAATTCGACCAGATCACCCGGCGAAAAATCCTCGCCGATCATGCTGTTCTCCCGCAGCGTGGCGAGGGACACGCGCTGGATCAACTCTGGATTGCGCGGGCCGAACGCCTGCCCCGGCGCTAGCTGAAAGGTCGAATGGTGGCCCACCTTCAAACCCAGCAAAATATCTTCCAGCGGCGGCGCCAGTTGACCGGCGCCGAGCAGCAGCGTGGCCGGCTTGTCGCTAAAGGTATTGATGACTTCGGCGCCATCGGCAAGGGAAAGCCGGTAATGCAGCGTGACGTGTGAACCGGGTTTCACCTCGGAAATGTCGATGATGCTCATGCAATGCTCGCTCAGTCTAGGCGCGCTGCACGCGTGCGCCGCGGGCGCAGTCGACGCGTGTGGCAGACCGTCGTGGTGCCGTGCGCAAAGCGTCTATTGTAAGCCACCTAGCGGGCGCCGGCTTGAGTCCGTCGCGCGCGAGGCGGTGTGGCCCCGGCGGCGCGGCGCGCCGCATGCGCCGTCAACCCGAAGCGAAGGACTATGTATATATGGCCGATTTTGTAAGCACAATCGACGAAACACCTGCGCCAACGGCACAGCCGAAGACTCGGGCCCGCGCCAAGGCCGCGGGAGCGGCCGGGACTGCTGTGGCCGCCGGGACTGCCGGCGCCGCTGCGCGCCCTCGGCCGCGACTCCTGCGCGGCAAATGGCACAAGCGCGACATGCCGCGCGAGAGGCTGATCCATCAGGGCGCCAAGGTACTGTCCGACACCGAGATGATCGCGCTGGTGCTCGGCACCGGCCTGCCCGACCACGACGTGTTCAGCGTCGCGCGGGCGCTGCTCGAACGCTTCGGCTCGCTGCGCGCGATGCTCGACGCGACCTACTCGGACTTCGACGGCATCCGCGGCATCGGGCCGGCAAAAAAGGCGCAGCTGCTCGCGATCATGGAAATGGCGCGCCGCTCGCTGGTCGACAAGATGCGCAAGCGAACCCTGATGAATTCGCCCGAAGCGGTCGAGAACTATTTGCGTCTGCTGATCGGCGGGCGGCCGCAGGAAGTGTTCGTATCGCTCTTTCTCGACGCCCGGCATCGGCTGATAAGCTGCGAGGAAAACGCGCACGGCTCGCTCACGCGCATGGCCGTGTATCCGCGCGAGATCGTGCGGCGGGCGTTGAGCGCGAATGCGGCGAGTCTGATCGTCGCGCATAATCATCCGTCCGGCGCCGTGCAGCCGAGCGCGAGCGACTGCCGCCTGACCCAGACGCTGCGCGAAGCGCTCGCGCTAATCGACGTACAGCTGATCGACCATCTGGTCATCGGCGCGGACAGCGTCTACTCGTTCGCGCGCGCCGGCTGGCCGGGCGCGCCGCTGCCAGGCAGTCGCGCCTAGCATCGCAAATAAGGTTTGATTTTGCGGCTTTTTTTCTGCTAGAATTCCGGTTTGCCTATTTCCAACCCCCTGTTCCGAAGCCATCGAGGCGTTCCGCAAAGGTCAGGCGGCTGCAGTCACGAGTCCTCAGGCTCAACTTCAGCGCGGCTCTTTTCGGGAAACTTTCACGGCGTTCGAACTCAGAATTAGCGTATTAGGAGTGCTCTCATGGCACGCGTATGCCAAGTAACTGGGAAAGCGCCGATGAGCGGCAACAACGTTTCCCACGCGAACAACAAGACCAAGCGCCGGTTCCTGCCGAACCTGCAAAGCCGCCGCATCTGGGTGGAAAGCGAAAACCGTTGGGTGCGTCTGCGTATTTCGAACGCCGGCCTGCGCCTGATCGACAAGAACGGTATCGACGCTGTGCTCGCAGACCTGCGCGCACGCGGTGAAGCCTAAGGAGTAAATCATGGCAAAGGGCGCACGCGACAAGATCAAGCTGGAATCGACCGCAGGCACGGGTCACTTCTACACGACCACGAAGAACAAACGCAACATGCCGGAAAAGATGCTGATCAAGAAATTTGATCCGGTCATCCGCAAGCACGTTGACTACAAGGAAACCAAGATCAAATAAGATCGAGGCTCCTCTGCCTGACGAAGGCAAATGTGCAAGAAAGCCCCGCATTCGTGCGGGGCTTTTGTTTTTGCGCGGACACATCCGCGCTGACTGTGCAGCGTGGTTGGCCTGCTACTCGTGGTAGCGTCGCCCCGGCTATCGGTCATCCCCACCCTCCCCACCCTTCTCCCGCACGAACCACCCTATTCCGTTCGGCCAGCTTTCGCTCGCTCGTCTCGACGCGTATCCTTTGTCGTTTTAGCGGCGCGCGATTCGTGCGTCGTCATCGCAAAACGAAAGACGGAGATGCAGGTAATGGAATTCGATGTGGCGATTGTCGGTAGCGGTCTGGCTGGCTTGAGCGTCGCGCTCAATCTCGCGCAAACGCGGCGGGTCGCGGTGATCGCCAAACGATCACTGACCGAGGGCGCCAGCGACTGGGCGCAAGGCGGCATCGCCGCGGTACTGGATTCCGCGGATAGCATCGACAATCATGTGCGCGACACGCTAGTCGCCGGCGGCGGTCTATGTGACGAAGCGGCGACGCGCTTCATCGTCGAACATGGGCGTGCCGCGATCGAATGGCTGATCGAACAGGGTGTTCCGTTCACGAAAGACGACGCCGCCGAGCTCGGTTTTCACCTCACGCGCGAAGGCGGCCACAGCCATCGCCGGATCATTCATGCCGCGGATGCGACCGGACACGCGGTAGTCGCCACGCTCAGCGAGCAGGTGCGCCACCACCCGAACATCACGCTGCTCGAAGATCACCACGCCGTCGACCTGATCACGTCCGAGCGCCTCGGCCTGCCCGGCCGCCGTTGCCACGGCCTGTACGCACTCGATCTGCAGAGCGGCCGCACCGTGACGATCGAAGCACCGCATACGGTGCTCGCCACCGGCGGCGCCGGCAAGGTCTATCTGTACACCACGAACCCCGACACCGCCACTGGCGACGGCATCGCCATGGCATGGCGAGCCGGTTGCCGCGTCTCGAACATGGAGTTCATCCAGTTCCATCCGACCTGCCTGTTCCACCCGTACGCGAAGTCGTTTCTGATTTCGGAAGCAGTGCGCGGCGAAGGCGGCATCCTGAAGCTGCCGGATGGCACGCGCTTCATGCCGAACCACGACGAGCGCGCGGAACTGGCGCCGCGCGATATCGTCGCCCGCGCGATCGACTTCGAGATCAAGAAGCGCGGCATCGATTGCGTGTATCTCGACATCAGCCATCAATCGCCTGAGTTCCTGCACGAGCACTTTCCGACCATCCTTGCCCGCTGCCTCGAATTCGGCATCGACATCACCAAAGAGCCGATTCCGGTCGTGCCGGCCGCGCACTACACATGCGGCGGCGTCGTCACCGATCTCGCGGGCCGCACCGATCTCGCGGGACTCTATGCCGTCGGCGAGACATCCTGCACAGGCCTGCACGGCGCGAACCGGCTTGCCAGCAACTCTCTGCTCGAGTGCCTCGTGATCGGCCGGTCGGCCGCCGAAGCGATCGAAGCGGAAGGCTTTGGCGCCGCCGTGCATGCGCCGCTGCCGGATTGGGACGAGAGCCGCGTGTCCGATCCGGACGAGGAAGTCGTGGTCGCGCACAACTGGGACGAACTGCGCCGGCTGATGTGGAATTACGTGGGCATCGTGCGCACCGACAAGCGGCTCGAACGCGCCAGGCACCGGCTTACGCTGCTGCGCGACGAGATCCACGAGTACTACGCGAACTTCAAGGTGAGCCGCGATCTGCTGGAGCTGCGCAATCTGGTCGACGTCGCGTCGCTGATCGTCGAAGGCGCGCGCTTGCGGCGCGAAAGCCGCGGGCTGCATTTCAGCCGCGACTGGCCGGCTACTCTCCCCAAAGCGCTGCCGACGGTACTTTCGCCTGAGTATGTGCGCAAGCGCAACACGTGAGCGAGCGCCGGAGCGCTCACTTAACCAGCAACTGAGGCGATCGCTACAGTGAAAGCGAGAGCAGGCAAAAGCAGGCGAAAGCGACGAGGCCATTGCCGCAAACCTCCGGCAATGGCCTCGTTCTGCAGTCGCAAGCGCTGATACGTTGGGGCGCTCGCGTCAGATGAGCCGCATCGAGTAATCCGTCGCGCGCACGTCCTTGGTCAGCGCGCCGATCGACACGCGATCGACGCCCGTTTCCGCAATCGTGCACACGGTTTCGAAGTTCACGCCGCCGGACACCTCGAGCACCGCCCGCCCCGCCGTCATACGAACCGCGGCGCGCATCATGTCGAACGAAAAGTTGTCGAGCAGAATGGACTGCGCACGGTGTGCCAGTGCGGTTTCGAGTTGCTCGAGCGTTTCGACTTCGATCTGGATCGGCACGCCCGCATTCAGCGCGAGCGCCGCATCCATCGCGGCGCCAACGCCGCCCGCGGCGGCAATGTGGTTTTCCTTGATCAGAATCCCGTCGTACAACGCAAGCCGCTGATTCGCGCCGCCGCCCACGCGCACCGCGTATTTCTGCGCGAGCCGCAAGCCCGGCAGCGTCTTGCGCGTGTCGAGCACGCGCGTACGCGTATGAGCGATCGCGTCGACATAACGGCGCGTCGCGCTCGCTACGCCCGACAGCAGTTGCAGGAAATTCATCGCGTTGCGCTCCGCGGTCAGCAACGCACGCACCGGCCCGCGCAGATCGCACACCGGCGTGTCCGCGCTCATGCGCTCACCTTCGTGGTAACGCCATGCAACCTCGATACGCGGATCGACTTCGCGCATCACCGCGTTGAACCACGGCACGCCGCACAGCACCGCATCCTCGCGCACGATGATGCGCGCGTTGCGGATATCGTCGGCGGGAACGAGGCGGCCAGTCTGATCGCCGGTGCCGATGTCTTCCGCGAGCGCATCGGCGACGTTGCGCGCGAGAGCCGCATCGAACGCGGTGCCGTATTGCGCGCGAATCTCCGCGAAGAGCGGCGACACCGCCTCGAAGCGCTCGCGCTCCACTGCCTGCTCAGGCGCGTTTTCAACCGCTGTCATTACGCTGCCCCCACGTTCGAATACAGTTGCGTATCGCGCGCAAGATCGCCACTCGCCTGCACACGCTTCTTGTGACGCGCCGCGAAGTCCAGCATGCGATCGATCGGCAAGCGCGCGCGTTCGCCGATCGCACGATCGACGAAAATCTCGTTGTGCCCGCGCTCGAGCACGTCGGCCAGATTCGCGAGGCCGTTCATCGCCATCCACGGGCAATGCGCGCAGCTCTTGCAGGTCGCGCTGTTGCCGGCCGTGGGCGCGGCGATCAACGTCTTGCCCGGCGCGGCGAGCTGCATCTTGTGCAGGATGCCGAGGTCGGTCGCGACGATGAAATGCGTGGCGTCGAGCTTCTGCGCGGCGTCGATCAACTGCGTGGTCGAGCCGACCACGTCCGCCTGCGCGACTACATTGGCCGGCGACTCCGGATGCACGAGCACCTTCGCGTGTGGATAGTCGGCGCGCAGCAGATCGAGTTCGATGCCTTTGAATTCGTCGTGCACGAGGCACGAGCCTTGCCACATCAGCATGTCCGCGCCGGTCTTGTTCTGGATATAGCTGCCGAGATGACGATCCGGCGCCCAGATGATTTTTTCGCCGCGCGCGTGCAGGTCGGCAACGATCTCGAGTCCGATCGACGACGTCACCATCCAGTCGGCGCGCGCCTTCACTGCCGCGCTCGTGTTCGCGTACACGACCACCGTGCGCTCCGGGTGCGCGTCACAGAAAGCCGAGAACTCGCCGACCGGGCAGCCGAGATCGAGCGAACAGGTCGCGTCCAGATCCGGCATCAGAATGCGCTTGTCGGGACTCAAGATTTTCGCCGTCTCGCCCATGAAGCGCACCCCGGCCACCACGAGCGTTTGCGCATCGTGATCGCGCCCGAAGCGCGCCATTTCCAGCGAATCGGCCACGCAGCCGCCGGTTTCGTCGGCAAGCTCCTGCAATTCTGCGTCGACATAATAGTGCGCAACGAGCACCGCCTTCTCGCGTTCGAGTAACACGCGAATGCGTGCCTTCAGCGCCACCTTTTCTGCCGCCGACGGCATCTCGGGCACCTTCGCCCATGCCTGCCCGATCCCGCATGTCGTGCCTTGTGCCTGCGGCCGGTCGTATTCGACGGTCCTGATCGCCTGCTGCTCCATGATCTCCTCTGTCCTCGCTTGGCCGCCACAGATTGCCGGTCGCGCACTACATTCGCTACCGCACTACTGCTTTTCGCGGCCCCAAAAAGCAAAACCCCGCCAACGCGGGGTTTTGTGACGTTCCTAAATTTTAATGGATTTCTTCGCGCTCAAGCATAGCGACGCAGTCGCATCGCGAAATCGTGCAGCGCCTTGATGCCGCTCTGCTCCGCGCGGTGGCACCAGTCCTGCAATTGCGCGAGCAGTTGTTCGCGCGATGCGTTGGAGCGCTCCCACATTGACGCGAGTTCGTTGCGCATGTCGATGTAGGTCTTCAGCTTCTGGCTGTTCGCGAAAATCTGCGGCAACTGGCGTTTCTGCGGCTCGTTCAGGCCCGCTTCCTCCTTGTGGAACCAGCTGCGCGCACCGCGCATCAGTTGATACTTTTCGCGCGAGCCGACTTCCTTCAGATGCGCAAGCTCCTGGCGATACGCGCGCTTGAGCGCCTTGCCGTAACGCGCCATCACTTCATAGCGGTTCGCGAGCACGGCCTGCAGCGTGTCCTGATCGAGCACG
The DNA here is from genome assembly GCF_900177725.1 of Paraburkholderia susongensis. Lineage (GTDB taxonomy): Bacteria > Pseudomonadota > Gammaproteobacteria > Burkholderiales > Burkholderiaceae > Paraburkholderia > Paraburkholderia susongensis. Next base: position 42,228 of record NZ_FXAT01000018.1, read on the forward strand.
AGCTTGCCGGTGGTCAGACGCGGCGTGGGCGCGACCTTCTTCACCTTGGCGAGACGGAACGCCGACATGATGCGGATATACATCCAGCCGATGTCGAACTCGTACCACTTGTTCGACAGCTTGGCCGACGTCGCGTAGGTGTGGTGGTTGTTATGCAGCTCTTCGCCACCGATGATGATGCCCCACGGGAAGATGTTGGTGCTCGCATCCGACGAATTGAAATTGCGATAGCCCCAGAAGTGCGCGAGGCCGTTGACCACGCCTGCCGCCCAGAACGGAATCCAGATCATCTGCACCGCCCAGATGGTCAGGCCGACGACGCCGAACAGCGCGACGTTGAGCACCATCATCAGGCTCACGCCGAGAATCGGGTATTTCGTGTAGACGTTGCGCTCCATCCAGTCGTTCGGCGTGCCGTGGCTGAACTTGCGCATCGTTTCTTCGTTCTTCGCTTCGGTGCGATACAGTTCCGCGCCTTCGAGCAGCACCTTCCAGATGCCGCGCGTCTGCGGGCTGTGCGGATCTTCCTCGGTCTCGCACTTCGCGTGGTGTTTGCGGTGAATCGCGGCCCACTGGCCGGTCAGCATGCCGGTGGTCATCCACAGCCAGAAGCGGAAAAAATGACTCGCAATGGGATGCAGCTCCAGCGCGCGGTGCGCCTGGCAGCGATGCAGATAGACGGTCACGCCGATAATCGTGATGTGCGTCACGATGAGCGTGTACACGACGAGTTGCCACCATGAGAAGTGCAACAGGCCGTGGGCAAGAAAATCGAGCAAAGAATTCAACAAGGTAAGTTACCTGCAGAACGAGAGACACGGAGCACACGCACCGCGTGTGTCAAGAAAGTGAAAGCATATCGCGAGGTTGGACGATATTCTACTCGAAGCGTTCCAAGTGTTTGTAACAAATAGGGATTTTTTGTGTGATATCAAGAGGATGGCACCGCCGCAGAACACTTTCGGCTCCTGCGGCGGTGCGTCCTGCCTGTCAGCGAACACCGTTCGAGGTGCCGCCCGCCTGCCCGAGCGCGGTGTCGGGCAAGGAAGCGGACGGGAAAGCGGGCACGGCATTGGAATCGGTCATTGTTGCCGCATGCGGCATTGTGCCGCCCGCCGGCCCGACGAGAGGAAGACTCGTGTGTGTGATCTCGCCGAAATGGCCGGCGCGCCGGGCCCGCAAACGAACCCACGCGCCAGTGTGAAGCCGGTTGCGCCTAGCTGTGGCGCTCCAGCACGGCGGCGAAGAAGCCGTCCGTGGCGTGGCGGTGCGGCCACAGCTTCAGATAGTCGCCCATTTCGAGTTCGATGCGCTGCTCGGCGAGCACGTCGCGCGCCGGTACGAGCGCGAAGTCCGGATGGTCGGCGAGGAACTGCTGCACGACCGTCTCGTTTTCCGCTTCGAGGATCGAACAGGTTGCGTAGACAAGACGCCCGCCCTTCTTCACGAGACGCGCCGCGCTCGCCAGAATCGACGCCTGCTTCGGCGCCAGCTCGGCAACCGACTCCGGCGACTGGCGCCACTTCAGGTCCGGATTGCGGCGCAGCGTGCCGAGGCCGCTGCACGGCGCATCGACGAGCACGCGGTCGATCTTGCCGGCCAGACGCTTGATCTTCGCATCGTGCTCGCTGTCGATCAGCACCGGATTCACGTTCGACAGGCCGCTGCGCGCAAGGCGCGGCTTGAGCTTGGCGAGGCGCCGCTCGGAGACGTCGAATGCGTAGAGCCGGCCGGTGGAGCGCATCGCCGCGCCGAGCGCGAGCGTCTTGCCGCCCGCGCCCGCGCAGAAATCGACGATCATCTCGCCGCGCCGCGGCGCGACCAGCGAGCACAGCAGCTGGCTGCCCTCGTCCTGCACTTCGAGCCAGCCCTGCTGGAACGCGTCGAGTTTCGTCAACGCCGGCTTGCCGACCACGCGCACGCCGAGCGGCGCGAACGGTGTCGCGCCGGCCTCGATGCCGGCTTTCGAGAGCGCGCCGAGCACGTCGTCGCGGCTCGCCTTGATCGGGTTCGCGCGCAAGTCGAGCGGCGCCGGATAGTTCAGCGCGGCGGCCAGTTGCGCGAGCTCGGCGGCCTCGAATTGCGTGCTGAGCGCCTGGCAGATCCAGTCGGGCAGATTCAGGCGAATCCGCAGCGGCAGGCTTTCCGGGTCGATCTTCGACACGTGCTCGAGCCACGTCGCCTCGGCTTCGGTGATGAACGGCTTGAGCGCGTTGCGCCCGGCCGTCTGCATCAGACCGAGCAGCGCCATGCGCCGCGCCGGGCTGCCGGAGCCGCTTTCGGCGAGGTGGGCGAATTCCATCCGGCGGCGCAGCGCCGCGAACACCGCCTCGGCGATCACGCCGCGCTCGCCGTGCCCGAGCTTCGGATGCGCGCGGAAAAAGCGGCTCGTGGTGGCGTCGGCGGGACCGTTCAGCCGCAGCACTTCGGCCAGCAGCGTTTCAGTTTGTCCAATCAGGAAACCATGCAATCTCATGCGCCCTCTCCGGCGGTGTGACCGGCAAAGAGCCATTGCGGCTCCGGCGGCGTAAGCGTGACGCGCGAGTCCTCGAGGGCGAGACGCCCTTCGACGAACCAGCGCACCGCGCGTGGATAAATGATGTGCTCGGTGGCGAGCACGCGTGCGGCGAGCGTCGCCGCGGTGTCGCCCGCCACGACCGGCACCGCCGACTGCGCGACGATCGGCCCGTGATCGAGCTGTGACGTGACAAAATGCACCGACGCGCCGTGCAGACGCACGCCGGCGTCGAGCGCCTGCTGGTGGGTTTTGAGGCCCGGAAAGCTCGGCAGCAGCGACGGATGCACGTTCAGCATCCGCCCGGCGTAATGGTCGACGAAACGCGCCGTGAGCACTCGCATGAAGCCCGCGAGCGTCACGAGGTCCGGCCCGAAAATGTCGATCTGCTCGGCGAGCGCGGCGTCGAAGCTGTCGCGATCCGGAAACTGGCGGTGATCGACCACCGCCGTGGCGATACCGCGCGACGCCGCGAACGCAAGCCCCGCGGCATCGGGACGGTTGGCAATCACGGCGGCGACCTGCGCCGGCCAGCCTTCGCTCGCACAGGCGCGCACGATGGCTTCCATATTGCTGCCCCGCCCGGAAATCAGGATGACGAGTTTTTTCATGCGCGGATTTTATCATTCGGCCACAGGCGGACAGCGACGGCGCAGCCGTCTGTTGCGCCAAGCGTTTATAATCGAGTGTTTTGCGGCATCCCGGCCGCGCCCCTATTGCAACCGCAGCAGCCGCTGCAACCCGCTATCGTGAGAGTCTTCCGCGGTCTTCCCAATGCCGAGAGCCGCGCGCCCTGCGCGCTGACCATCGGCAACTTCGACGGTGTCCACCGCGGCCACCAGGCTCTGCTCGCCCACGTGCGCGCAGCCGCAAACGCACGCGGCCTGCCCGTCTGCGTGATGACCTTCGAGCCACACCCGCGCGAGTTCTTCAATCCGGCCGGCGCGCCGCCCCGCATCGCGATGCTGCGAGACAAGCTCGAGGCGCTGCGCACCAACGGGGTCGACCGGGTCGTCGTCGAGCACTTCAATCACACGTTCGCGAGCCAGTCACCGGATGCGTTCGTCGAGCGGATCATCGTCAACGGGCTGCACGCGCGCTGGGTCATGATCGGCGACGACTTCCGCTACGGCGCGAAGCGCGCCGGCGATTTCGCGTCGCTGAAGGCCGCCGGCCAGCAGTACGGCTTCGAAGTCGAACAGATGGCGACGGTCGCCGACCCGTCGGGCGCGCGCATCTCCAGCTCGGGCGTGCGCGCGGCGCTCGTCGCGGGCGACCTCGATTCGGCGCGCGCCGCGCTCGGCCGCGACTATCTGATCAGCGGCCATGTCGTGCACGGCATGAAGCTCGGCCGCGATCTCGGCTTTCCCACGCTCAATCTGCCGATCGCGCACAAGCGCCCGGCGCTCGGCGGCATTTTCGTCGTGCAGGTGCATGGCCTCGCCAACGAGCCGCTGCCGGGCGTCGCGAGCCTCGGGCTGCGTCCCACCGTCGACGATTCCGGCCGCGTGCTGCTCGAAGTGCATCTGCTCGACTGGCACGGCGACGCGTATGGCAAACTCGTGCGCGTCGAATTTCTGAAGAAGCTGCGCGACGAGGAGAAGTACATCGACCTCGAAACGCTGACCGCCGCGATCGCGCGCGACGTCGCCAATGCGCGCGCGTGGTTCGCCGCAGTCGGCGCCGGCACGCCGGGCAGCCGTTCCACCGGTTTCGCCACGTCGGCCACCGACCGAATTAGATAACCGCCGCGGTCCACGCGAGCGTGCTGAGCGCCGCATGAACCGTCGCCGCGCGCATCGAAAGGCGTTGCGTGACTCACGCGAGCTGCCTGCCGGGCGCGTCCCACGCTCCTCGCGCATCGCGCGCAATCCGCGCCCTCGCTGCGCATAGAACGAATTCACCGCCATCCACATCATGAGCAACAAGAAAGCCGATTCGAAACCGCAGTCACGCTACCCGGTCAACCTGCTCGACACGCCGTTCCCGATGCGCGGCGACCTGCCCAAGCGCGAGCCGCAATGGGTCAAGGAATGGCAGGAACGCAAGGTCTACGAGAAGATCCGCGCCGCCTCGAAGGGCCGCAAGAAGTTCATCCTGCACGACGGCCCGCCCTATGCGAACGGCGACATCCACCTCGGCCACGCGGTGAACAAGATCCTGAAGGACATGATCGTAAAGGCGCGCAACCTCGCGGGCTTCGACGCGGTCTACGTGCCGGGCTGGGACTGTCACGGCATGCCGATCGAAATCCAGATCGAAAAGCAGTTCGGCAAGTCGCTGCCCGCCGCCGAAGTGATGCAAAAGGCGCGCGCCTACGCGACCGAGCAGATCGAGAAGCAGAAGGTCGGCTTCCGGCGTCTCGGCGTGCTCGGCGACTGGGACAATCCGTACAAGACGATGAACTTCGCGAACGAAGCCGGAGAAATCCGCGCGCTCGCGAAGATCATGGAAAAGGGCTACGTGTTCCGCGGCCTGAAGCCGGTCAACTGGTGTTTCGACTGCGGCTCGGCGCTCGCTGAAGCGGAAGTCGAGTACAAGGACAAGACCGATCCGACCATCGACGTGCTGTTCGGCTTCGCCGAGCCGGAGAAGACCGCGCAGGCCTTCGGCCTCGCCGCGCTGCCGCGCAACGAAGGCGGCATCGTGATCTGGACCACCACGCCGTGGACGATCCCCGCCAACCAGGCGCTGAACCTGCACCCGGAAATCGTCTACGCGCTCGTCGATACGCCGCGCGGCCTCCTGATCCTCGCCGAGGAACGCGTCGAAGCCTGCCTGAAGCTGTACGGCCTCGAAGGCACGGTCGTCGCCACGACGCCGGGCGAAAAGCTCGTGAACCTGCGCTTCAACCACCCGCTCGCGTCCGCGCATCCGGCCTACAAGCGCACCGCGCCGGTTTATCTCGGCGACTACGTGACGACCGAAACCGGCACGGGCGTCGTGCACTCGTCGCCCGCGTACGGCGTGGAAGACTTCGTGTCGTGCAAGGCGCACGGCATGTCGGACTCGGACATCATCAATCCGGTGATGGGCGACGGCCGCTACATCGAATCGCTCGCGCTGTTCGGCGGCCTGTCGATCTGGGCCGCCAATCCGCAGATCATCGAGGCGCTGCAAGGCGCGGGCTCGCTCCTGCGCACCGAGAAGTACACGCACAGCTACATGCACTGCTGGCGCCACAAGACGCCGATCATCTACCGCGCGACGTCACAGTGGTTCGCCGGCATGGACGTGAAGCCCAACGACAGCGACAAGACACTGCGCGAAACCGCGCTCGAAGGCATCGAGAACACCGCGTTCTATCCGTCGTGGGGCAAGCAACGCCTCTTCAGCATGATCGCGAACCGCCCGGACTGGACGCTGTCGCGCCAGCGCCAATGGGGCGTGCCGATGGCGTTCTTCGTGCACAAGGAAACCGGCGAGCTGCATCCGCGCACGCTGGAGCTGCTCGAACAGGTCGCGCAGCGCGTCGGGAAGGAAGGCATCGAGGCGTGGCAAACGCTCGATCCGCGCGAGCTGATCGGCGACGACGCCAATATGTATGAAAAGAACCGCGACACGCTCGACGTGTGGTTCGACTCGGGCACGACGCACTGGCACGTGTTGCGCGGCTCGCACAAGGACGAACTGCAGTTCCCCGCCGACCTGTACCTCGAAGGCTCGGACCAGCACCGCGGCTGGTTCCACTCGTCGCTGCTGACCGCGTCGATGCTCGACGGCCGCCCGCCCTACAACGCGCTGCTCACCCACGGCTTCACCGTCGACGGTGAGGGCCGCAAGATGAGCAAGTCGCTCGGCAACGGCATCGATCCGCATGAAGTGGCGAACCGCCTCGGCGCGGAAATCATCCGCCTGTGGATTGCCTCGACCGATTACTCGGGCGAACTCGCGATTTCCGAGGAAATTCTCAAGCGCGTGACGGAGGGTTATCGCCGGATCCGCAATACGCTGCGCTTCCTGCTCGCGAACCTGTCGGACTTCGACTTCGCGCAGCATGCCCGTCCGGTTGAAGACTGGCTCGAGATCGACCGCTATGCAGTGGCGCTGTCGGCGAACCTGCAGAACGACATCCTCGCGCACTACGAGAAGTACGAGTTCCACCCGGTCGTCGCGAAGCTGCAGACGTTCTGCTCGGAAGACCTCGGCGGCTTCTATCTCGACGTGCTGAAGGACCGCCTGTACACCACGGCTGCGGATTCGGTCGCGCGCCGCTCGGCGCAGACCGCGCTCTATCACATCGCGCACGGCCTGCTGCGCGTGATGGCGCCGTTCCTGTCGTTCACCGCGGAAGAAGCGTGGAAGGTGTTCCAGCCCAACAGCGAGACGATCTTCACCGAGACGTACCACGCGTACCCGGCCGTGCCGGACGCGGGCGCGCTGCTCGACAAGTGGACGCTCCTGCGCGCGGTTCGCGGCGACGTGACCAAGGCGCTCGAAGAAGCACGCGTCGCGAACCTGATCGGCTCGTCGTTGCAGGCGGAGGTCGAAATCCGCGCGAGCGGCGCGCGTTACGACGCCCTCGCGAGCCTCGGCGACGACCTCAAGTTCGTGCTGATTACTTCCGCGGCGAGCGTCGCAAAGGTCGACAGCGAAGCGGACGAAGGCGTCGAAGTGATCGCCTCGAAGTATCTGAAGTGCGAGCGCTGCTGGCACTACCGTGCGGACGTCGGCGCGAACGCCGAGCATCCGTCGCTGTGCGGCCGCTGCTTCAGCAATCTGTTCGGCAATGGCGAAACGAGGAGCGCGGCATAATGGCGGGAAGCATGTCGAAAACATCGGCCCGAAGCAGCTCGCTGGCACCCTGGCTCGGCATCGCGCTGATCGTCATCCTGTTCGACCAGTTGACGAAAATCGCGGTCCGCAAGGTGTTTGCCTACGGTGTGCCGCACGAGATCACGCCGTTTTTCAACCTGATCGTCGTGTACAACCGCGGCGCCGCGTTCAGCTTCCTCGCGATGGCGGGCGGCTGGCAGCGCTGGGCGTTCACCGCGCTCGGCGTGGTCGCCGCGCTGGTGATCTGCTATCTGCTCAAGCGCCACAGCGGGCAGAAGATGTTCTGCACGGCGCTTGCGCTGATTCTCGGCGGCGCGCTCGGCAATGTGATCGACCGACTCATGTACGGCCACGTGATCGACTTCCTCGATTTTCACGTGGGCGGCTGGCACTGGCCGGCGTTCAATCTCGCCGACAGCGCGATCACGATCGGCGCGATCCTGCTCGTGCTCGACGAGTTGCGGCGCGTACGCGGAACACGCTGACGTCGCCGGCGTCCCTGATGTGAGGCGCTGCCGCGGTCCCGAAAGCCGCGCCTCGCGTCCGGCCTGAAAGGCGCGGCGGTGAGGTGCAACGCCCTCGCGCCGTCGCGCGCCACCATGCTTTGTCGGAGGCTTTCGTTGGCAACCGCTGAACTCGCAGGCAAACACCTCGTCCTCGGCATGACGGGCGGCATCGCCTGCTACAAGATCGCCGAACTCACGCGTCTGCTGACCAAGGCGGGCGCAACCGTGCAGGTCGTCATGACCGAAGCGGCCACGCAGTTCATCACCCCCATCACGATGCAGGCGCTCTCGGGCCGTCCCGTCTACACGAGCCAGTGGGACGGGCGTGTGCCGAACAACATGGCGCATATCGATCTGTCGCGTGAAGCCGATGCGATCGTGATCGCGCCCGCCTCCACCGACTTCCTCGCCAAACTCGCGCACGGCATGGCCGACGACCTGCTCTCGACGCTGTGCGTCGCGCGCGACTGTCCGCTGCTCGTCGTGCCGGCGATGAACCGGCAGATGTGGCAGAACCCGGCGACGCAGCGCAACGTCGCGCAATTGCGCGCGGACGGCATTGCCGTGCTCGGCCCCGATTCGGGCCCGCAGGCCTGCGGCGAAATCGGCGACGGGCGCATGCTCGAAGCGGCGGCGACTTATGAAGCGATCGCGTCGTTCTTCGCGCCGAAGATCCTGTCCGGCCGGCGCGTGCTGCTGACCGCCGGGCCGACCTTCGAACCGCTCGACCCGGTGCGCGGCATCACGAACCGTTCGAGCGGCAAGATGGGCTTCGCGCTCGCGCGCGCCGCGCAGCAGGCCGGCGCCGAGGTGCATCTGGTCGCCGGCCCCGTCGCGCTCGAAACGCCTTGGGGCGTGGTCCGCGAGGACGTGCAAACCGCGCAGCAGATGCACGATGCGGTGATGCGCGCGGTCGCCGGCACGGACGTCTTTATCGGCGTCGCGGCGGTGGCCGACTGGCGCGTCGATCACGTCAGCGAGCAGAAGATCAAGAAGACCGCCGAGCGCACGCTGCCAGGCTTCTCGTTCGTCGAGAATCCGGACATCCTCGCCGCGGTCGCGAAGCTGCCGAAGCGGCCGTTCGCGGTCGGCTTCGCGGCGGAAAGCGACAACCTCGAAATCCACGGCGAGGAAAAGCGCGCGCGCAAGAACGTGCCGCTCCTGATCGGCAATCTGGGCCCACTCACCTTTGGGCTCGACGACAACGAAGTGATCCTGTTCGAAGCAGGCAGCACCACGAAGCTACCGCGCGCCGACAAGCAGACGCTCGCGCGCACGCTGATCGCCGAAATCGCCAAGCGCCTGCCCGACACCAGTCCGTTTCGCTAAAGCAGGCGGCGTGCTCTCACGGCCACCGCCCACGTTGTCTTGCGAACGGAATCATCCGGAGCACTACTGACATGACGCTGCTTTCCGTGCTCGATCAAACGCCGGTGATCGCCGGGCATTCGGTGGTGGACGCAATCGCCGCCACCGTCGACCTCGCGCAACTCGCCGACGACCTTGGCTACACGCGCTACTGGTGCGCCGAGCACCACGGCCTGCGTGGCGTGTCGAACCCCTGCCCCGAAGTGATGCTCGCGCGCCTCGGCAGCGTGACCAAACGCATTCGCCTCGGCTCCGGCGGCGTGATGCTGCCGTACTACAGCCCGTTCAAGGTCGCCGAGCAGTTCATGATGCTCGAGGCGCTGTTCCCGAACCGCATCGACCTCGGTGTCGGACGCGCGCCGGGCGGCGACATGCGCACCGCGCAGGCGGTGGCCGCCGGCGCCTACAATCGCGGCGAAATTTTCCCGCAACAGGTGGCCGATCTGCTCGGGCTCATGCACGGCGCGCTCCCCGCCGACCACCTCGCGCAAGGCGTGCTGCTGCAACCGCAAATCGACACGCACCCGCAGTTGTGGGTGCTCGGCTCCAGCGAATTCGGCGGCCTGCTTGCGGCACAGCTCGGCCTGCGCTTTTCGTTCGCGCATTTCATCAACGCGCATTTCGGCAAGCAGGTCGCGCTCGCGTATCGCGAGCGTTTCCAGCCGAGCCAGGAAGCGTCGCAACCGTATCTCGCCGCGGCGGTTTTCGTGATCTGCGCGGATACCGAGCAGGAAGCGGCCGACCTCGAAAAAGCCGTCGATCTGCGTCGCGTGCAGATGGCGTACGGCCTCAACGAGCCGATTCCGACGATCGAACAGGGCGTCGCACAGGAATACGGCGAGCGTGAGCAACTCGTGATCGATCGGGAAAAACCGCGCAGCATCATCGGCACGCCGGGGAGCGTCGTCGAGCGGCTCACGGCCTTGCAGGAGCAGTTCCAGGCCGACGAACTGATGGTGCTCACGGTCGCCGGCAGCTATCGCGCGCGGCTGCGCTCCTATGAACTTCTCGCCGAGGCGTTCCAGCTCGGCTCGAATACGGCGGCCTGACGGCGCCTTTGCCGGCGCGCCGCCCGCTCCAACGACTACCCCAACCCAACTACCGAACCTGAATGAAACTCGACCTGAAGATTCTCGATCAACGCATGCGCGAACAGCTCCCGGCTTATGCGACGACCGGCAGCGCCGGCCTCGATCTGCGCGCCTGCCTCGACGAACCGTTGACGCTCAAGCCCGGCGAAACAGCGCTGGTGCCGACCGGTCTTGCGATTCACGTCGGCGATCCCAGTTATGCCGCGATGATTCTGCCGCGCTCGGGCCTCGGCCATAAGCATGGGATCGTGCTCGGCAATCTGGTCGGCCTGATCGATTCCGATTACCAGGGGCAATTGATGATTTCGACATGGAATCGCGGCGAAACGACGTTCGTGCTGAATCCGATGGAACGCCTCGCGCAACTCGTGATCGTGCCGGTCGTGCAGGCCGAGTTCAATATCGTCGATGACTTCGAGGAAAGTGTGCGCGGTGCGGGCGGGTTTGGCAGCACCGGCAAGCATTGATGGTTTGCTTCGGCGGCGGCTGCGTTTTTTAGCGCGCACCGCCAGCGGAAAACCAAAGCGTAAAAAAAACGGCGCGGGATAAAACCCGCGCCGTTCTGCTTCCGGTTCGACCAGCATCAAGCTGGTCTTAAGCGACATCAAGCGGCATCAAGCAACGCCGCCCTCACGTCTTACTCGACTTCCACCGCTTCCGGATTCGGATTGCGCGGCGCCGGATGTTCGTCGAACGTCAACTGCACCTTGTCTTCCGCATCGACGTCGACCGTGACGCGACCGCCGTTCATGAGCTTGCCGAACAGCAGCTCGTCGGCGAGCGCGCGACGGATCGTGTCCTGGATCAGGCGCTGCATCGGCCGCGCGCCCATCAGCGGATCGAAGCCGTGCTTGGCGAGATGCTTGCGCAGCGCGTCGGTGAAGAGCGCGTCGACCTTCTTCTCGTGCAGTTGATCTTCCAGCTGCATCAGGAACTTGTCGACCACGCGCATGATGATTTCTTCATCGAGCGCACGGAAGCTGATCGTCGCGTCGAGACGGTTACGGAACTCCGGCGTGAACATGCGCTTGATGTCGACCATCTCGTCGCCCACCTCGCGGCGGTTCGTGAAGCCGATCACCGACTTGCCCATCGCCTCGGCGCCCGCGTTCGTCGTCATGATGATGATGACGTTGCGGAAATCCGCCTTGCGGCCGTTGTTGTCCGTCAGCGTGCCGTGGTCCATCACCTGCAGCAGCACGTTGAAGATGTCCGGATGTGCCTTCTCGATTTCGTCGAGCAGCAGCACGCAGTGCGGCTTCTTCGTGACGGCTTCGGTCAGCAAGCCGCCCTGGTCGAAACCGACGTAGCCCGGCGGCGCGCCGATCAGCCGGCTCACCGCGTGACGCTCCATGTATTCCGACATGTCGAAGCGGATCAGCTCGATGCCGAGCGTGAACGCGAGCTGCTTCGCCACTTCCGTCTTGCCGACACCCGTGGGCCCGGAGAACAGGAACGCGCCGATCGGCTTGTCGAGCTTGCCGAGGCCCGCGCGCGCCATCTTGATCGCGGCCGACAGCGCGTCGATCGCCGGGTCCTGCCCGAACACCACGCTCTTGAGGTCGCGGTCGAGCGTTTGCAGCTTGCTGCGATCGTCTTGCGACACGCTTTGCGGCGGCACGCGCGCGATCTTCGAGATGATTTCCTCGATCTCGTTCTTGCCGATGGTCTTCTTCTGCTTCGACTTCGGCAGAATGCGCTGCGCCGCGCCCGCTTCGTCGATCACGTCGATCGCCTTGTCCGGCAAGTGACGGTCCGTGATGAAGCGCGCCGACAGCTCAGCCGCCGCCGACAGCGCACCCGACGAATACTTGACGCCGTGGTGCTCCTCGAAGCGCGACTTCAGGCCGCGCAGGATCGCCACTGTCTGCTCGACGGTCGGCTCGGTCACGTCGACCTTCTGGAACCGGCGCGAGAGTGCCGCGTCTTTTTCGAAGATGCCGCGATATTCGGTGAAGGTGGTCGCGCCGATGCACTTGAGCGTGCCCGACGAGAGCGCCGGCTTGAGCAGGTTCGACGCATCAAGCGTGCCGCCCGATGCGGCGCCCGCGCCGATCAGCGTATGGATTTCGTCGATGAACAGGATCGCGTGCGGACGCTCCTTCAACTCCTTCAGGACCGTCTTCAGGCGCTGTTCGAAGTCGCCGCGATACTTGGTGCCGGCGAGCAGCGCGCCCATGTCGAGCGAGTACACCTGCGCATCCGCGAGAATGTCCGGCACTTCGCCGCGCGTGATGCGCCAGGCGAGCCCTTCGGCGATCGCGGTCTTGCCCACTCCCGCCTCGCCGACCAGCAGCGGATTGTTCTTGCGCCGGCGGCACAGCACCTGCACCACGCGCTCGACTTCCGACTCGCGCCCGATCAGCGGATCGATGCGGCCGTCCTTCGCCATCTGGTTCAGATTCTGCGTGAACTGGGCGAGCGGCGTTTCTTTCTGCGCGGCGGCCTCGTCGGCCTCGGCATTCGCGTCGCTCGCCTTCGCGGGGTCGGTGCTGCTCGTCTTGGCGATGCCATGCGAGATGAAATTGACCACGTCCAGACGCGTGACGCCCTGCTGCTGCAGGTAGTACACCGCATGCGAATCCTTCTCGCCGAAGATCGCAACCAGCACGTTGGCGCCGGTCACTTCCTTCTTGCCATTCGAGGTGGACTGCACATGCATGATCGCGCGCTGGATCACACGCTGGAAACCAAGCGTGGGCTGCGTGTCGACGTCGTCCGTGCCCGGCACGGTCGGCGTGTTGTCATGAATGAAGTTGCGCAGGTTCTGGCGCAGATCCTCGATATTGGCCGCGCATGCACGCAACACCTCCGCCGCCGTCGGGTTATCCAACAGGGCGAGCAAAAGATGTTCGACCGTTATGAACTCGTGCCTTGCCTGGCGCGCTTCCATGAACGCCATGTGCAGGCTGACTTCCAGTTCCTGGGCAATCATGCTTCCTCCATCACACACTGCAGCGGATGCCCGGCCTGCCGTGCGTGGGTAACGACTTGCTCGACTTTGGTCGACGCGATGTCCCGCGTATAGACCCCACAAACTCCCCTGCCTTCGCGATGTACCTTCAACATAACCTGCGTTGCGGTTTCACGATCTTTATTGAAGTATTCCTGCACGATCATCACGACAAATTCCATCGGCGTGAAGTCGTCATTCAGCAGCACTACCTTGTACATGGACGGCGGCTTGAGTTTCTGCTCCTGCCGCTCCAGTACGGTGCCGTCCTGCTTGTCCGGGATAATCGCCATACACCCATTCTAAACAACTAGGACAGGCCCGCAATCCTGTCAAAACCCGGCCCGCGGCCGATGAGCCCGTTCGCTGCGGCCGGTCAGTCACGACATGGTCATGAATGCCCGGGCCCGCGCGTTTTCGACGGGCCGATTGCGGAGCCGGCCCCTATCCTGTCATGCTGCGCGGTGCGTGTTGCACCGCGGTCGGATCGAGTATCGCATAACCTGCCGCAGCCGGTTGGGAGCGCTCGCCGCGGCCGGTTCCGGCGGCTCGCCCACAGTCCGGCATGTGGGTCGATTATGCGACTTTTCAAGACGCGCCGCTTGCGCAACCGCACATAACGGAAGCGGGAAAAACCCTGGAAAGCGGCCTGTTTGCAACGCGGCAACGGCATCTCAAAATTTTCTTGACACTCGAATAAAGAGCCCCAACAATCAAGCTGGCACTTTTTTCACCAAGCCATAATTTCGAAAAAATGCCGATGGTGAGCTTGTGAGGAGGGAGCGGCTGCTTCACGCGGTCGTGGCTTTTCGAGGGCTCGTGGTAGTGACATGAGTTACAGGGGAAGTTGGAAATGGCAACTGGTACGGTCAAATGGTTTAACGACGCAAAGGGTTTCGGATTCATCACGCCTGACGAGGGTGGCGAGGACCTGTTTGCACACTTCTCGGCGATCCAGATGAATGGCTTCAAGACGCTCAAGGAAGGCCAGAAGGTCACCTTCGAGGTCGTGCAAGGCCCGAAAGGCAAACAGGCATCGAACATTCAGGCACCCGTCTGAATCGGTTCGTTACCCGTCCTTTTTGAAACCCGGCTTCGCGCCGGGTTTCTTTTTATGCGGCGTAATTCTTACGTCATTCAAGACCTGTTGGCCGCACGGATTTTCCGGCTTGAGAAAAACGCGCGGAATCTCCGGATAAAAAAATACCCCGGTCACGTCATCGCGCCGGGGTATTGCAATGCATGCTGGATAATCCCAGCGCATGAATCACATATTCTCGATCATCACTTGCCCAAATCCTGAGCACGACACCTGGGTTGCGCCTTCCATCAGGCGCGCGAAGTCATAGGTCACGCGTTTTTGCAGGATCGATTTTTCCATCGAGCTGATAATCAGGTCCGCCGCCTCGGTCCAGCCGAGATGGCGCAGCATCATTTCCGCCGAGAGAATTTCCGAACCCGGATTCACGTAGTCCTTGCCCGCGTATTTCGGCGCGGTGCCGTGCGTCGCTTCGAACATCGCAACCGAATCCGACAGGTTCGCGCCCGGCGCGATGCCGATGCCGCCTACCTGCGCCGCGAGCGCGTCCGAGACGTAGTCGCCGTTCAGGTTCAGCGTGGCGATCACGTCGTATTCGGCCGGGCGCAGCAAAATCTGCTGCAGGAACGCGTCGGCGATCACGTCCTTCACGACGATGTCGCCGCCCGTCTTCGGATTCTTGACCTTCATCCACGGACCGCCGTCGATCAGCTCCGCGTTGAACTCCTTCTGCGCGAGCGCATAACCGTAGTCGCGGAACGCGCCTTCGGTGAACTTCATGATGTTGCCCTTGTGCACGAGCGTGACCGAGCGGCGCTCGTTGTCGAGCGCATACTGGATCGCCTTGCGCACGAGACGCTCGGTGCCTTCGCGCGACACCGGCTTGATGCCGATGCCCGAAGAATCGGGAAAGCGGATCTTCTTCACGCCCATTTCTTCGCGCAGGAACTTGATGATCTTCTTCGCCTGCTCCGATTCAGCCGCCCATTCGATGCCCGCGTAGATGTCTTCCGAGTTCTCGCGGAAAATCACCATGTTGGTCTTTTCGGGCTCGCGCACCGGCGACGGCACGCCCTTGAAATACTGCACCGGCCGCAGGCACACGTAGAGGTCCAGTTCCTGGCGCAACGCGACGTTCAGCGAGCGGATGCCGCCGCCGACCGGCGTGGTGAGCGGCCCCTTGATCGACACGACGTATTCCTTCACCGCCTGCAGCGTTTCATCGGGCAGCCATACATCCGGGCCGTACACCCTGGTCGCCTTTTCGCCCGCGTAGATTTCCATCCAGTGGATTTTCTTCTTGCCCGCGTACGCTTTCTCGACCGCCGCATCCACGACCTTGATCATGACCGGTGTGATGTCCAGACCCGTGCCGTCGCCCTCGATGTACGGAATGATCGGCTGGTCGGAAACATTGAGCGAGAAATCGGCGTTGACAGTGATCTTGTCGCCACCGGTCGGAACCTTGATGTGCTGATACGGCATGATCGGACTCCAGTGAAAGCTGTGCAAAAGCTGATGGGAGACTGCGCAAGGGGGCGCCCCTCGCCGCGCAATGCCGGACGCCCGCGAGCGGCCTGGCCGCTATTCTAGCCCACGCCTCGCGCGCGGCGAGGCGGCCATGGCTCGGGGTTTTCCAACATGAACGCACGCCGGAGAGTGCTGCACTCTTCTATAAGACACAAGAATCGTTGTCCCGGTTTATGCATTATCATCGCGCCATCCACGACCGGACGATGGCTTCGACAGACCACGCTCACGATGCTTGCCGGATGCCGTCGCCAGATTTTCACGCTGCGCTTTCGCCACGCTTCGTGACGTTTGCGTGACGCACATCGAAGCGCTTCGATGCGCTTCGATGCGCTTCGATGCGCCCCAGTGTGCGCCAATGCGCCCGGCCGCGTCCCCGTCCGCGCGACTTGCGCGACTTTATCCTTCTCTCCTATGCGCCTTCTCGCACTGAACAAGCCGTTCGGCACCATCTGTCAATTCTCGCCGCACGAAACGCGCGCGTCGCTCGCCGACTGGGTCAAGGTGCCCGGCGTGTATCCGGCGGGCCGGCTCGATTCGGACAGCGAAGGCCTGCTGCTTCTGACCGACGACGGCGCGTTGCAGGCACGTATCGCCGAGCCGCGTCACAAACTCGTCAAGCGCTATTGGGCGCAAGTGGAAGGTGCGATCGACGAGGCCGCGTTGAAGAAGCTCGCGAGCGGCGTCGATCTCGGCGACTACGTGACGCGCCCGTGTCGCGCGAATCATGTGGAACCAGGCAGCATGCTCTGGACGCGCACCCCGCCGATCCGCTATCGCGCCGCGATCCCGACCACGTGGATCGAGTTGTCGATCACCGAAGGCAAGAACCGCCAGGTACGGCGCATGACAGCCGCGGTGGGTTTTCCGACACTGCGTCTCGTGCGCGTCGGCGTCGGCGCGCTTGACATTTTTTCACTTGGACTTCAACCGGGCGAGAGTGTCGAGTTGCGATCGAATGCACCGTGGGACGGCGTCGTCTGAACCTGCGAATGCATCGGGACGTCATGCATTTCAGCCATGAATCGCGCTGGCATCAATCGCAGTAACTCGTTGTATCGACAAACAAAATCGCGCGTGAAACCAATGCGTGAAACGCGCGCGAAAAGATGAAGCACACAGGCTTGCAAAAGCCGTCGCGCCGCATTTTCATCATGTGCATCGCGACAAAAATTTTCCGTGGAATTCGCGTCAACCGCTCTGCAGTGCCATACGTTATTCGACGCAGATGCCCCGAAGCTATCCGGCATTCAGCTTTAAAGACCTTTGCATACGCCGTTTTCGCGGCGAGTACGAAAGTCTGAACGCTAGCAGACGCATCGAAAAAAATTTGTTCGATGCATCTGTCAACCGAAAGGTGGATGGCACGTTTACCGACATGACTCTATATAAGCCGGGTCATTTGGTTAATTAACTCAAGCTGAGGATTCACACAATGAACAAACTGATCGCCGCTCTGGTCGCTGGCCTCTTCGCAACGGCAGCATTCGCACAAGCTTCGGCACCGGAAGCAGCTTCGGCAGCGCCGGCAGCAGCAGCTTCGTCGGCAAAGAAGACCACGAAGCACCACGCTCACAAGAAGTCGCACAAGAAGGCAGCTGCTGCTGCTGCAGCTTCGGCAGCGTCGGAGTAAGTTTGTTGTAAAAACGCAGTCAAGAACTCGCTTCATTGCCGTTCTTACGGCGTTGTAAGGCAGATCACCGCAAGGCGATCTGCCTTTTTGTTTTTGACGCGCTCGCGTAACATGCGCGAATTAATTTGAGCAAGGAGTCATGCCGTGCGATTTTCCATGCGCTCGTTGATGGCGCGTTTCGCTATTGCCGTTGCACTGCCGCTCGCGGCAATCTCGTTCGCGGCCACCAGCGCCCCCGTCCATGCGCAGCAGATGCCACCGGGCGCCAAGCAGCCGAGTGAATTTCCGCGCGTCAAGCTGACCGCGGGCATGTTCGTGATCGACGCGGCCGTCGCCGCCAACGACGCGGACCGTGAACAGGGCTTGATGTACCGCACGAATCTCGCCCCGAACGAAGGCATGCTGTTCGTGTTCAACGAGAACGCGGGCCACTGCTTCTGGATGAAGAACACGTTGATCCCGCTGTCGATCGCGTTCATGCGCGCCGACGGCACGATCACCGACATCGACGAGATGCAGGCCGAGACCACCAACAACCACTGCCCGACGCACAACGGCGTGTTCGCGCTCGAGATGAGCAAGGGCTGGTTCACGTCGAAGGGCATCAAGCCGGGCATGCAGATTCAGGGTTTGCCGCCGGTGCCGGGGATGACGCAGTAAGCTCACGCGCGCGGCGAAACCGGCAGGCGGCGGGATGAACAGCGCGTCCTGCCGCACATCGGGCGGCGCTCCACGCCGCCCCGCCGTTCCAGCGCGTTTCCAGAAAAAGCCGGCGCCTGCCACGGGCGCCGGCTTTTTTTCGTTCGCGCAGCCACGCGCGAACCCGCCTCCCGCCCGCCAGCAGGATTCATGCAAAAGACCAACCGACGCGCTATCCTTGTAATCTCGATCCAGCAGCATCCAGACTTCCCGGGCGGCCCCAACGGCCGCCCGGCATGCGTTTCAGGCGCGCCATTCCAAGGAGGTTCACGTGCCCCGCAAGACTCCCATCGAGCGCTACCGGAATATCGGCATCAGCGCTCACATCGATGCCGGCAAAACCACCACTACTGAACGCATCCTGTTCTACACCGGCGTGACCCACAAGATCGGCGAGGTTCACGACGGCGCGGCGACGATGGACTGGATGGAACAGGAGCAGGAGCGCGGCATCACGATCACGTCGGCGGCCACGACCGCGTTCTGGAAAGGCATGGCCGGCAACTATCCCGAGCATCGGATCAACATCATCGACACCCCGGGCCACGTCGACTTCACGATCGAAGTCGAGCGCTCGATGCGCGTGCTCGACGGCGCGTGCATGGTCTACGACTCGGTCGGCGGCGTGCAGCCGCAATCGGAAACCGTGTGGCGCCAGGCGAACAAGTACAAGGTGCCGCGCATCGCCTTCGTCAACAAGATGGACCGCGTCGGCGCCGATTTCTTCCGCGTGCAGCGGCAGATCGGCGAGCGTCTGAAGGGGGTCGCCGTGCCGATCCAGATTCCGATCGGCGCGGAAGAGCATTTCCAGGGCGTGGTCGATCTCGTGAAGATGAAGGCGATCTACTGGGACGACGCCAGCCAGGGCATCAAGTTCGAGTACCGCGAGATTCCGGCTGAACTCGCGGCCACCGCGAAGGAATGGCACGACAAGATGGTCGAGGCCGCCGCCGAGGCGAACGAGGAGCTGCTCGAAAAGTATCTGGGCGGCGAGCACCACCTGACCGAAGAAGAAATCAAGCACGGCATCCGCGCGCGCACGATCGCCAACGAGATCGTGCCGATGCTGTGCGGCAGTGCGTTCAAGAACAAGGGCGTGCAGGCGATGCTCGACGCGGTGATCGACTATCTGCCCTCGCCCGTCGACGTGCCCGCAATCACCGGTCACGACGAGCACGACAAGGAGATCGAACGGCATCCTAACGACGACGATCCGTTCTCGGCGCTCGCCTTCAAGATCATGACCGACCCGTTCGTCGGCCAGCTGATCTTCTTCCGCGTGTATTCGGGCGTCGTCAATTCGGGCGACACGGTCTACAACGCGATCAAGGAAAAAAAGGAGCGCCTCGGCCGCATCCTGCAGATGCACGCGAACGAGCGCAAGGAAATCAAGGAGGTCTATGCGGGCGACATCGCCGCGGCGGTCGGCCTGAAGGAAGCCACCACCGGCGACACGCTCTGCGATCCTAACCATGTGATCATCCTCGAAAAGATGATCTTCCCCGACCCGGTGATCTCGCAGGCCGTCGAGCCGAAGACCAAGGCCGATCAGGAAAAGATGGGCATCGCGCTGAACCGTCTTGCGCAGGAAGACCCGTCGTTCCGCGTGCAGACGGATGAAGAATCGGGCCAAACGATCATCTCCGGCATGGGCGAGCTGCACCTCGAAATTCTGGTCGACCGCATGAAGCGCGAGTTCGGCGTGGAAGCGACCGTCGGCAAGCCGCAGGTGGCTTACCGCGAAACGGTGCGCAACAAGGTCGAGGACGTCGAAGGCAAGTTCGTCAAGCAGTCGGGCGGGCGTGGTCAGTACGGCCACGCGGTGATCTCGCTCGAGCCGGCTGAACAGGGCAAGGGCTACGAGTTCGTCGATGCGATCAAGGGCGGCGTGATTCCGCGCGAATTCATCCCGGCCGTCGACAAGGGCATCCAGGAAACGCTGAAGGCCGGCGTGCTCGCGGGCTATCCGGTGGTCGACGTGAAGGTGACGCTCACGTTCGGTTCGTACCACGATGTCGACTCGAACGAAAACGCGTTCCGCATGGCCGGCTCGATGGCGTTCAAGGAAGCGATGCGCAAGGCCAGGCCCATTCTGCTCGAACCGATGATGGCCGTCGAGGTGGAAACGCCCGAAGACTTCATGGGCAACGTGATGGGCGACCTGTCGAGCCGGCGTGGCATGGTGCAGGGCATGGAAGACATCGCGGGCGGCGGCGGCAAGCTCGTGCGCGCGGAAGTGCCGCTCGCCGAGATGTTCGGCTACTCGACGTCGCTGCGCTCGGCCACCCAGGGCCGGGCGACCTACACGATGGAGTTCAAGCACTACGCCGAAACGCCGAGCAACGTCGCCGAAGCCGTGATCAACGCGAAGAAGCAATGACGCCGGCGCGGCGGTGTCGGGCGCGGCAAGCCAGCCCTTTGCCGCGCTGCATGCCAGCAACGATGCCGCCGTCGACGCCAACGGCTCGAAGCCCGCTCCGTGTGAGCGGGCTTTTTTTCGCGGCGCTGTTCGCGCGCGGCGCTGCATCACGCACACGTTTTTTGAACGTGCCAGAATGTCGGACAGCCTGACTGGACGAGCTTCAATGGAGCCCTCTGCTAATAGCCTGCACTGAAACACGATGCTTGAAGCACGTCCCTGAAACGCAAAACCCAGGCGCAAAACCCAAGCGACGGACTCGAACACGGCGCTCACGCCGAGGAGGAGACACCATGAGCCAGGATCACGAACATCCGCATTACCGGGCCGAGCACGAGGCCGCCGCGCAGATCGACTGGCGCGAGCACGGCGTGAAAGTCATCCGCGGCGATCAACTCGACACCAACACCGCTCAGACGCCCGGCATGAATCGCGCCGCCGCGATCAACGCGGCGCGCGTCGGCGCGCAAAAAATCTGGGCGGGCACCGTGACGATCCATCCGAACGCGAAGACCGGTGCGCATCATCACGGCGCGCTCGAAAGCGTGATCTACGTCGTGCGCGGCCAGGCGCGCATGCGCTGGGGCGAACACCTCGAATTCACCGCGGAAGCCGGCCCCGGCGACTTCATCTTCGTGCCGCCCTATGTGCCGCATCAGGAGATCAATGCAAGCACCGACGAGCCGCTCGAATGTGTGCTGGTGCGCAGCGACAACGAAGCGGTCGTGGTCAATCTGAACATCGACGCAGTGGAACAGCCCGAAGCGGTCTACTGGGTCGATCCGATTCACAAGCATCCGCACGATCACTGACCCACCGACTAACCTGCCCGATTGCTGCCCGATTGTCTGCGCGCCTCATGACGCCCACCGCCTCGCTGCGCCCTCGCCTCGTCACGCTGTATGCCGTGCTGATCGCCGCCAACCTCGCTGCATGGGCGTGGGCGCTCGTCGCGTTTCGCCACTATCCGCTGCTGCTCGGCACCGCCCTGCTCGCGTATGGCTTCGGTCTGCGCCATGCGGTCGACGCCGACCACATCGCCGCGATCGACGCCGTCACGCGCAAGCTCATGCAGACCGGCAAGCGGCCGCTCGGCGTCGGGCTCGCGTTTTCGCTCGGTCATTCGACAATCGTGATCGCGGCGACGCTCGGCATCGCATGGACCACGCATTCGCTGCACGGACGCTTCGAGAGCTTCAAGGAAGTCGGCGGCACGCTCGGCACCCTCGTCTCCGCGACGTTTCTGCTCGTGCTCGCGGCGGTCAATCTCGTGATCCTGCGCGACGTCTGGCGCCGCTACCGGCATGCGCAACAAGGGGGCGAAGCGGCGCCGCAGTCCGCCGGCGCCATCGCGCCAGTTGGCCTGTTCTCGCGCGCCTTGCGGCCGCTGTTCCGGCTCGTGACGAAAAGCTGGCACATGTACCCGGTCGGCGTGCTGTTCGGGCTCGGCTTCGACACCGCCACCGAGATCGGCCTGCTCGCGATCGCCGCGTCGCAGGCGAGCACGGGCCTGCCGCTCTATTCGATCCTCGTGTTTCCGGCGCTCTTCACGGCCGGCATGACGCTCGTCGATTCGACCGACAACGTGCTGATGGTGCACGCCTACGGCTGGGCCATGGACGACCCGAAGCGCAAGCTCTACTACAACGCGAGCATCACGTTCGTGTCCGCGATGGTCGCGATCGTGATCGGCGGCGTCGAGGCATTGGGGCTGCTGTCGGAGCACTTCAACTGGAGCGGGGGCGTTTGGGATGCGGTCGCGGGCATCAACGATCATTTCGGCGCGCTCGGCTACGGCATCGTTGCGGCCTTCATGGCGTGCTGGATCGGCTCGGTGCTGTTTCATCGCTGGCGCCGGCCGGATGCGGCGGTGCGGTAAGACCCTGCCTGGCGCGAGTCTCCAGAGTCTCCATGGTAAATCTCACTGCAAGCGCATCGTGCGACCAGTAAGGATTCCGACGCGGCATTGACGGTTCGTTCGTGATGACGGCTGCGCATCGCGGCAATCATGGCAGTGGCGGTTGCGGCAACGGTTACGCCAAGCGCGGGGCCAACCGTTGCAGTGACGACACACAGCGGCTCCTTTATCGGCCGATCGGCAAGCCCGCAACGCCGCAAGCGCGCCAGAGCCGCAAGCAATCGCTTACACTGAAACCGCATTGCGCAGCGTTGCGCTTTCGCCGATCGCCGCGGCCACACGCCACGGGCCCGAAAGCGCGCTGCACCTCGCGCTGTCGCGCGGCTCGCGCGACGCTTCAGAACCGGCAGCAGAACGGACTGGACACTCCATCGATGAAAACACCCGCGGACCGATTTCTCGCACTTCATCCAGCACTGAACGCAGCCCGCTCCACCGCCGACGCCTACGGCAACCACGCCATCGACGAATTCCTTGCCGGCCGCATCACGCGGCGCGAGCTGCTGCGCCACGCGAGCGTGATCGGTCTGGCGCTCGCGGGCGGCGGTTTGCTCGGCATGTCGCGCGCGCATGCGCAAAACGCGCCCGGCGCAGCGGGCACATCGAACCAGACGATCCGCGTTGCGCATCTGACGCCGGCGGGAGCCGTCGATCCGCTCACCGTGACCGACGCCGCGAGCCTCGCGCTGCTGAACCAGACCGGCGAATTCCTGATCGACGACGACGGTGAAAAGCTCATGCTGAGGCCGGCGCTCGCGCTGTCGTGGAAGCCGAACGACAAGGGCGACGTGTGGACCTTCAAGCTGCGCCCCAACGTGAAATTCCACGACGGCCAAAGCTTCGGCGCGAAAGACGTGGTCGCCACGTTCGACCGTCTCGCCGACCCGGCGAGCGGCTCGGCCGCGCTCTCGGTCTTGAAGGGGGTGCTGTCGAAGGGCGGCGCGAAAGTGGTCGACGAACACACGGTCGAATTTCATCTCGATGCGCCGAACGGCAATTTCCCGTACTACGTTTCTTCGGATAATTACAACGGCGTGATCCTGCCCGCGAATTACGCGGGCAATTACGAAAAGAGCTTCATCGGCACAGGTCCGTTCAGGTTCGAGAAGTATCAGCCGAAGATCGGCGCCTCATTCGTACGCAATCCCGACTATTGGGGAGAAAAAGCGTTACCGCAACGCGTACAGTTCACGTTCTACGCCGACGAGCAGGCGCAGCTGCTTGCATTGCAGGGCCATCAGGCCGACGTGATGGGCACCTTCACCGTGCAGGGCGGCGCGAGCATTCTGAACAATCCCGACTACAAGGCCGTTGGTGTGAAGTCGAGCGCGCACCGGCAGATTCACATGCGCAACGACAGCCCGCTCTTCAAGGACAAGCGGGTGCGCCAGGCGCTCGCGCTGTCGCTCGATCGCGATGTGATCGTGCGCGGCCTCTTCAAGGGCCGCGCGCAACTCGGCAACGATAGTCCATTCGCGCCGGTGTTTCCGTCGTCGGACGCGGGCGTGCCGCAACGCAGGATCGACGTCGCGAAAGCGAAGCAACTGCTCGCGCAGGCGGGCGTGCCGAACGGCTTCGACGTCACGCTGACCACCGAAAAATACATGGAGATTCCCGACCTCGCGGTGGTCGTGCAGAACGCCGCGAAGGCGATCGGCGTGCGCATCAATCTGAAGGTCGAAAGCCAGTCGCTCTACTACGGCGCGGGCACGCCGGGCAAATCCGACTGGCTCGACTCGCCGCTCGGCATCACCGACTACGGCCATCGCGGCGTGCCGAACGTGTTCCTCAACGCGCCGCTCACGAGCAACGGCACGTGGAACGCCGCGCACTTCAGGAATCCGCAATACGATCAACTGGTCGCGCAGTTCGTCGCGGCGATCGACCTCGCCACGCAGAGGAAAATCTCCGGACAGATCCAGACGCTGCTGCTCGACGAAACGCCGCTCATCATCCCGTTCTTCTACGATCAATTGATCGCGATGCGCAAAGGCGTGAACGGCGTGCGCTTCACCGCGCTCGCGCAGCTCTATTTCGACCGCGCGACGCTGAGCGCGTAAGCGTCGGCGCGTTTGGGCATTTGCGCAGGAGTTCACGATGTCGGCCAAGGCGTCCCCTTCCCCATCGCGAGCGGCGGCGAACGGCAACGCGGGCCGCGTCGCGCGTTTTCTCGCGACGCGCGCGGGCCTCTCGCTTGTCACGCTGTGGCTGCTGTCGCTGATCGTCTTCGCGGGCGGCCAGCTGCTGCCCGGCGATATCGGCCGCGCGGTGCTCGGCCCGCTCGCCGATGCGCGCGCGGTCGCCGCGCTCAATCATCAGCTCGGCGCGGATCGTCCGCTCGTCACGCAATACGTCGACTGGATCACGCATTTCGTGCGCGGCGACATGGGACTTTCGTATGCGTACCGCGAACCGGTCGGGCCGTTCATCGCCGACGCGCTCGCGCATTCGGCGAAGCTCGGCCTCTTCGCGTTCATCGTCGTCGTGCCGCTCGGCATTGCGGGCGGCGTCTGGTCGGCGATGCACGCGGGGCGCTGGCTCGATCGCACGATCAGCATCGCGGGCTTGTCAGCGACGGTGGTGCCGGAATTCGTGTCGTCGATCGCGTTGATTCTCGTATTCGGCGTCTGGCTGCGCTGGCTGCCGATCGAAGCGTCGTACCCGCCCGGCGCGAGCGTCTTCGAGCAGTTGCGGTATCTGGTGCTGCCGGTGCTGCCGCTCGTGTTCGTCTTCTTCGGCTATATCGCGCGGATGGCGCGCGCAGGCACCGTCGAAGCGCTCGACGCCGACTATACGCGCACCGCGATCCTCAAAGGCCTGCCGCGCCACGTCGTGATCTGGCGCCACGTTTTGCGCAACGCGCTGTTGCCGACCATCACGGTCGCCGCGACGCAGCTCGGCTACATGATCGGCGGACTCGTCGTGGTCGAGACGCTGTTCCACTACCAGGGCATCGGCTCGCTGATCTACAACGCAGCCAAGGCGAAGGACTTTCCGATGCTCGAAGCGGGCGTGCTGACGATCGGCGTGGTCTACACGCTGGCGAACCTCGTCGCCGATGCGCTGCACGTGCTGCTCAATCCGCGGCTGCGGGTGAGGAGCGCGCAATGAGCGCGACCTTGCCGCCGGCTTCGTCCACGCCACCCGGCCCGCCCACACCGCCTGCGCCGGGCTCTGCGCCGCGCTCCAGCGCCGAGCCCCGCTTTGCGCGTCTGCGCCTGCTGCTGCGCTCGCCGACCTTCGTCGTCGGCGCGCTGATCGTCGCATGGTGGATCGGCTGCGCCATCGCCGGGCCGTGGTTCGTGCCTCTCGATCCGTATGCCTCCGATCCGCTCAACTCGCTCGCGCCACCCGATCACACGCACTGGTTCGGCACCGACCAGCTCGGCCGCGACGTGTTCTCGCGCGTGATCGTCGGTGCGCGCGACATCCTCACGATCGCGCCGCTCGCGACGCTGCTCGGCACCGCGGCGGGCACCGTGCTCGGGCTCGTCGTCGGCTACTTCGAGGGCTGGGTCGACAACGTCGTGGGCCGCATGATCGACGCGGTGCTCGCGCTGCCGCTCGTGATCGTCGCGCTGCTCGCGCTCGCCGCGCTCGGCGCGTCGAACTTCACGGTGATCCTCGTGATCGGTATCACGTTCGCGCCGATCACCGCGCGCACCGTACGCGCCGCCGTATTCGCCGAGCGGCATCTCGACTACGTCGCCGCCGCGCAACTGCGCGGCGAGCGCGCGCCCTACATCATGTTCGCGGAAATCCTGCCGAACGTGCTGCCGCCGATCGTCGTCGAAGCGACCGTGCGGCTCGGCTATGCGATCTTCGCGGTCGCGACGCTGTCGTTTCTCGGCTTCGGCATCCAGCCGCCCTCGGCCGACTGGGGGCTCGCGCTGTCCGAGTCGTACACGCTGATGGCGGGCGGCGCCTGGTGGACCGTCGTGTTCGCGGCGGGCGCGATCGCCTCGCTGGTGGTCGGCGTGAACCTGATCGCCGACGCCGTGCAGGGAGTGCTCGACCGATGAACGCGCAGCCCTCCTCCTCCGCGGCGTTCGCGGCCTTCGACGTGTCGAGGAGCGATCGTACCGACGCGCTGACCATCGTCGGCCTGACGGTCGCGTACCGCGTGCGCGGACGCGACCGCGACGTGCTGCAGGACATCTCGTTTCGCGTGCGCCGCGGCGAAGCGTATGGGCTCGTCGGCGAGTCGGGCTGCGGCAAGTCGACCGTCGCGATGGCGGCGCTGCGCTATCTGCCGCGCAACGGCAAGGTGAAAGCGGGCAAGATCGTGATCGCCGGCGAGGACGTGCAGAAGCTCGGCGCCGATGCGCTGCGCAGCATGCGCGCGACGACGATCTCGATGGTCTATCAGGATCCGGGGCGCGCGTTGAATCCGTCGCTGACGATCGCGCGACAGGTCTCCGAAGCATTCGAAGCGGCCGGCGCCGCACGCGACGAAGCGCTGCAACGCACGCTCGAGATGCTCAGGCGCGTGCGCATCGCCGCGCCCGAGCGCGTGATGGACAGCTATCCTCATCAATTGTCGGGCGGCATGCAGCAGCGCGTCGTGATCGCGATGGCGCTCGCGTCGAACCCCGCCCTGCTGATTCTCGACGAACCGACCACCGGGCTCGACGCGACGGTCGAAGCGGAAGTGCTCGACCTCGTCGCGCAACTGCGCAAGGAGCTCGGCACCGCGGTGCTGTTCATCAGCCACAACCTCGCGGTGATCGAGCGCATGTGCGAGCGCGTCGGTGTGCTGTATGCGGGCAAGCTCGTCGAGGAAGGCGCGACGCGCGACGTCTTCACGCGGCCGCGTCATCCCTACACCGTGGGGTTGCTGCGGTGCCTGCCGGGCGCCGGGCGCAGCAAGGACAGCGAACGGCTCGATACGATCGCGGGCGGCCTGCCGCTGCCGGGCTCGGTCGTGCAAGGCTGCATCTACGCGGAACGCTGCCGTCTCGCCGACGATCGCTGCCGTCGCGAAGCGCCTCCACCCTACAGGCTCTGCGCGGCGCACGGCGACCAGATGGCGCGCTGTCACTATCACGAACGCGCGATCGAATTGCCGCGCGCGGCGTCGAATGCGCCCGAAGCGCCCCCCGCGTCGCACGATGCGTTACCTGATACGTTGCCTCGCATGTTGCCCGATGGCCTGCCTGATGGCCTGCCTGATGCGGTGTCAGATGCAGTGTCCGGTGCATCGCCCCATGCGTTGCCCGCTGTATTGCCCGCCGCATTGCCCGCGGTATTGCCCAATGACGCGCGCGATGCAGGCGATGCGCGGCAACGCGAGCCGTCGTCTACGGTGCTGCGCGCGCGGAATCTGTCGAAGACGTTCCACGTGTCGGGTGCGCCGCTGCGCGCGGTCGACGATGTTTCGCTCGAACTCGCGAGCGGCGAAACGCTCGGGCTCGTCGGCGAATCGGGCAGCGGCAAGACGACGCTCGCGAAGCTGATGCTCGGCCTGCTCACGCCCGATGCGGGCAGCGTGCTCGAACTCGACGGCGCGCCGCTCGCCGCACGCGTCACGCGCCGCAGCGGCGAGCAACTGAAGTCGCTGCAGATCGTGTTCCAGAATCCGGACTCGGCGCTCAATCGCGCGCATTCGGTGAAGCGGCTGATCGGCCGCGCGCTCACACGCTTCACGGCGCTGCGCGGTCCCGCGATCGACGAACGGCTCGCTGCCTTGACCGCCGCCGTGCGTCTGCCGGAGCGCTATCTCGATTCGCGCTCGCGGCAGCTGTCGGGCGGACTCAAGCAGCGCGTCGCGATTGCGCGCGCGTTTGCCGGCGAGCCGCGCGTCGTGGTCTGCGACGAGCCGACCTCGTCGCTCGACGTATCGGTGCAGGCCGCGATCCTGAACCTGCTCGCCGACCTGCAGCGCGAGCGCGACGTCAGCTACGTGTTCATCTCGCACGATCTGCACGTGGTGCGCTACGTGTCGGATCGCATCGCGGTGCTCTATCTCGGCCGGCTGCTCGAGATCGGGCCGGCCGCCGCGGTGTTCGACGGGCCGCAGCATCCGTATACCGAGGCGCTGCTCTCCGCGGTGCCGACGCTGCACGGCGATGGCGCGCCCGGCGACGAGCGGCGGCAGCCGGCGCGCATCCATCTGTCCGGCGAGCTGCCGGGCGCGGGCGCCATGCCGTCGGGCTGCGTCTTTCACACGCGCTGTCCGCGCAAGCTAGGCGCGATCTGCGAGCAGCAGGATCCGCCTTTTCTCGATGCGGGCGGTGACCCGGCGCAGGCTCGCGCGCACCTGATACGCTGCCATATCCCCGTCGATACGTTGCGCGCGCTGCAAACCAGCGCACGCGATAACGGCGCGGGCAAGCCGGCGGACAGCGGCAATCCTGGCGACGCGGCGCATGATGGCGGGTAATTTTCCGTAACCCCGTTGCCCGGCTCCATCGCGCCGACGCGATGGCTCGACGTCGCACGAGCCACGGATAGTGGGCCCGTGCTCTACCCGCCGGCGGCATGTACCGGCATACTGTCCGCTATCCGCCGGCAACGACGGTGACGTCCCGGTCCCCCGGGTCGAACGTCACCGCCCGAAGCCGGTCGGAGCGACCCGCCCGCCTTCGGCACGAGCGCCAATGGAACGCGACAGAGCGCGCAACGGCAATCGCCGGACCGTCACGCGAACCGCGCCACAGGCGGTGGGAACACAACCTCCATTGCGTGCGAGTGTTATGGAACCAATCCGAGACGATCGCCTCATATCAGATTCAACAATCGACATGAGGGCCCACAACATGCAACGAAATGTCCCCCCCTCCGCGACACGCGCGGCCGCCGCCGTGCTGATGGCCGCCGCACTGGGCCTCGCATCGCTCGCCAATGCGCAAACGCCGGCGCCCGCCTCGTCCCAGCAGATGCGGCAAACCATGTCGCAGGCCGCGCCGCCGGTCGACCCGACGTTCTCGGCCTACACCCTCGTGCAAATGTGCAAGCAGCGCAACGACAACGCCGCGCAAGCCGGATGCGTCGGCGCGATCCGCGGCATCATCCACGGCTATCAGTACGGGGTGCTGTTCCTCGGCCAGCGCGCCACCATGCCCGCCAACGAGACGCAGCGCGTGTCGCTGTGTCTGAGCAATGTGCCGGTGTCGTCGCTCATCGACGACTTCCTCGCGGATGCCGCCCAGGTCGACGAAGACTCCCTCAAGCACACGCCCGCCGAAGTCGCCGTGCTCGGCTCCGTGCACCTGCACCACGCCTGCACCTAAGCGCAACGGCATCGCCGGGGTCCCCTGCGGGACCGTCAACGCCCTCCATGAAGCGCGCCGCCGCATCGCAAGCGGCGGCCGCGCTCAGGCTTGCACCCACCTTCACAGCATTTCGAGCGGACGCTTGCTGCGCGGCGGTTTGAAATACGCGTCGAGCGCGGCGAGTTCAGCGGCTTCCAGCTTCAGTTGCGATGCGCGATGGTTATCACGCACATGCTCGACGTGCCCCGCCTTCGGAATCGCGCAGACACCCGGCTTGCCCAGCACCCACGCCAGCGCCACCTGAAACACCGAGACGCCGCGCGCGTCGGCAATGTCATCGAGCGGCGAGCGCTTCGGCAGGCGCGCATGATCGACCGGACTGTAGGCCATCGCCGGCATCCCGCGCGCGGCGAGCCACGGCAGCAGATCGAACTCCGGGCCACGGCGCGCCACGTTGTAGAGAATCTGATTGGTCGCGCATGCGTCGCCGCCCGGCGTCGCGACGAGTTCGTCCATGTCGTCGGTGTCGAAGTTGCTCACGCCCCAGTGGCGGATCTTGCCCGCGCGGCGCAGCGCCTCGAACGCATCGACGGTTTCGGCGAGCGGCACCGAGCCGCGCCAGTGCAGCAGATACAGATCGAGCCGATCCGTTTTCAGACGCTTGAGGCTTTGCTCGCAGGCTGCGATCACGCCACGCCGGCTCGCGTTGTGCGGATACACCTTGCTCACCACGAACACCTTGTCGCGTAAGCCGGCGAGCGCTTCGGCGAGCAGCGACTCGGTCGCGCCGTCGCCGTACATTTCGGCCGTGTCGATCAGCGTCATGCCGAGCTCGATGCCGCAGCGCAGCGCATCGATTTCCGCCGCGCGCTGCGCCGGCCTCTCGCCCATTTCCCACGTGCCTTGCCCCAATGCCGGAATGCGCTCGCCGCCAGGCAGGCTCACGCTTGCGATATCGCTCGTCATGCTGACTCCTCGAAGTGGCTCGATCCAATGCGATGCGTTGCGCGGCATGCTCACCGTGCGGCACGCACATCGCGCGGCACGACACGGTACGGCGCATCACGGCGCGACGCATGCTACGAAAAAACTAGCAACGAGTTTAGCGGCTCGGCGGCCTCGCGGCGGTGCGCCTGGCAAAAGCCCGCTATAACGCGGCGCGCCGATGTTCTAGAATTGCCGCTTGCCCATCTTGCGTGAGCCCCATGACCTCTGCCTCGGAAGACCGCTGGCGCGACCTGCGCCCGGACCCGGAAAACGACACGCCGCTTTATCTGCAACTCGCCCGCAAGCTCGGCAGCGCGATCCACGAAAACCGCTGGAATGCCGGCGAGGCGCTGCCCTCAGAGCGCGTGCTCTCCGAGGCGCTCGGCGTGTCGCGCATCACGTCGCGCAAGGCGATCGCGCTGCTCGTCGAGCAGGGTTTGATCCGCCGCACTCAGGGCGCGGGCAGCTTCATCACGCCGCGCTACGAAGACCCTTTGTCGCGTCTGTCGAGCTTCAGCGAAATGCTGCGGCGGCGCGGCTTCACGCCGAGTTCGAAGTGGCTGTCGCGCGAAATTTCGCCGGCCAATCGCGATGAAGTGATCCAGCTCGGCCTGTCGCCGGCGGCGGCGGTGACGCGGTTGCGGCGGCTGCGGCTGGCCGACGGCATCGTGATGGCGGTCGAGAACTCCACGTTTCCGGCGGCGGTGATTCCCGATCCGCAGGCAATCGGCGATTCGCTCTACACCTACCTCGAGAATCGCGGACTGACGATCGTGCGCGCGCTGCAGCATTTCCGCGCGGTGAACGCGAGCGAGGAAATCGCGCAGCAGATGAGCATTGCGCCGAACGAGGCGCTGCTGCTGATTACGCGCGTCGGTTATACGGCCGATCAGCGGGCGATTGAATTGACCGACACGTATTGCCGCAACGATTACTACGATTTCGTGGCGGAACTGAGGAAGTAGGCGCGGTGGGTGGTGGGTGGGTGGTGGTATCGCCTTCGTCGCATTCCTTGCGCTCGGCCGTTCTGGCGGCCAGCGCAAGTCCGTCATTAGCGTGAACAGGCCCAGCCGTCACGTCCACCGAGCCTCATGCGCGCCGATACGCGCCGGCGGCAGCGCATAAAACGCGGGCGTCTCCTCCAGTTCCTCCGCCGGCTGCACCCCAAGCACGCGCCCGAATTCGGATTGCACGCTCGCGACGCAATCGCCTATCTCGTCGAGCGAAACGTCGGGCGCCTGCTGCCCCTCGGACAACAGCCCGAACGACTGAAGCCAGCGCCCCGTCTGCGCGAGCGACACCCTCACATGCCAGCTGCCGCCTTCGCTGGCCCGCCGCGCGAGCGCGACCATCGCGCCGAACGCGGCCAGATAACCGGTCGCGTGATCGAGCGCCTGACACGGCAGATGCCGCGGCTCGGCACAGCCTGCCGCCGCGCGCTCGGTCCACGCGATGCCGCTCGCCGACTGCACGAGGCTATCGAATCCGCGCCGCTGCGACCACGGCCCCGTGTGCCCATACGCGCACACCGACACATACACGATGCCGGGCCTCAGCCGCGCGAGTTCGTCCGGACCGAAGCCGCGTGCCGCGAGCGCGCCCGGACGATACGCCTGCAGGAACACGTCGGCGCCGCCCGCGAGCCCGCGCAGCGTCCCGCATCCGGCCGCGTCGCGCAGGTCGACGACGGCCGAACGCTTGCCACGGCCGTTGTCGATCACGAGCGGCGCAATGTTCGGCAGATGCGGGCCGTTGATCGTCAACACGTCCGCGCCATGATGCGCGAGGGCACGGCCAGCCACCGGTCCCGCGATGATCCGCGACAGGTCCAGCACGCGCACGCCCGCGAGCGGCCGCTCGAGCCCGGCATCGAGGCGGCGCGGCGATGACTCAGGCGGCTCGGGCGGTGCGTCGCCGATGCGCTCGATCTCGAAGAGCGGCAGCCCCGCAATCGCCTTCGCCTGCTCGAGCGCGGCCCATTCGTCGGGTGTGCGAATCAGCGCGGCGCACAGGCCCTCGTCGGCGAGCGTTTGATCGAGTGCCGCGCCGTCCCAGTTGCGAATCGCGGCCGCCACCGGCTCGCGCCCGTTCTCGCAGCCGAGCACCCGCAGCACACCCTGCAGATGATGCGCGAAATTCGTGTGCAACTGGATCCAGCGGCCGTCGCGTGTCTCGTAGAAACCGGTCACAGGGTCGCGCAGCACGAGGGGCGGCCCATCGTCGATACGCAGATAGCGCTCGCTGCGAAACGCCGCCAGCGCGCGCCGCATCTGCACCGACACGTGCTGCCGGCGCCCCGTGCGCAAGCGCCAGTATTCAGCCGCGGCGAGACCCGTCGCGGCGATGGTGGCCGAAGCGAGGCTGCCGACGCGGTAGACCGACGGCAGGCCAGGGTCCGCGCCGCTCAACGAAACGGAGTGCAGCACGACCGGATCGCATCCGGCGAGGGTCCAGATATGTTTGAGAGCGAGTTCGGGCGTCATGGCATGGGGCGCGTTCGAAACGCGGACAGAAAGGAAGTGACCCGAGTCTAGAATTTCGCCTTGCCGTAATCAATCTTGATTATGATAATCAATATATATTGATTTCTTCGGTTTCCGCACATTTTCATGTCAAGCCCGATTTTCCTCACCGCTGCCGAAGCCGCCGCGACGCTCGGCGTCAGCCTGCCCACGCTGTATGCGTACGTGAGCCGCGGCATGCTCGGCTCGTCGCCCGACGCGCAGGGCCGCCATCGGCTCTACGATGCCGCCGAGGTGCGCCGCCTCGCGCGCCGCAAGGCGGATGGCAAACGCGCGGGCAAGGTCGCGCAGAAGGTGCTCGACTGGGGCGTGCCGGTGCTCGAATCGTCGATCACGCTGGTCGCGAACGGGCGTCTCCTGTATCGCGGACACGATGCGATGGCGCTCGCGCGCAGTGCATCGCTCGAAGACGTCGCGGCGCTGCTGTGGGAATGCAGCGTGCGGCGCATCGCCGATGCACCGGCCGTGCCGCTCGCCCCCGCGCAATGGAGCGCGTGGCTCAAGCTCTGGAGCGACAGCACGCCGCTCGATCGCGCGCTCGTGCTGCTGCCGGCCGCCGCGGCGCAGATACCGCGCGTGTGGGCGCTCGGCCGCGACGCGCAACTCGACACCGCATGCGCCGTCATGCGGCTGCTGGCCGCCGCGATGCTGCCGTCGGCGCCGTCGAACGAACCGCTGCACCGGCAGCTCGCCGCCACGTGGCAGGTGCGCAACCGGCAGCAGAGCGCGCTGCTGCGCGCGGCGCTGGTCGCCTGCGCCGATCACGAACTCAATGCGTCGACGTTCACGGTCCGCTGCATCACGTCGACGGGTACGCACCTGTTCGGCGCGGTGGCGGGCGGACTCGCGGCGCTTGCCGGCCCGCGTCACGGCGGCGAGACGGTGCGCATCGCCGCGTTGCTCGATGAAGCGGCGCGCGCGCCCGATCTGGACCGCTATCTGGCGAACCGTCTCGCGCGCCACGAACAGGGTGCGCAGGGACCGGTGCTATCGGGCTTCGGCCATCCGCTTTATCCGGACGGCGATCCGCGTGCGCGGCTGCTGCTGGAGATGCTCGCCGACTGCGCGCCGGCCCGCTCGCCGCTGAACGACGTGCTGCGGTTCGCGCGTGCGGTGCGTGACACGACTGGCGCCGAACCGACCGTCGACTTCGCGCTCGTCGCCATCGAGCGGGGACTCGGG
Source organism: Paraburkholderia susongensis (assembly GCF_900177725.1). Taxonomy (GTDB): domain Bacteria; phylum Pseudomonadota; class Gammaproteobacteria; order Burkholderiales; family Burkholderiaceae; genus Paraburkholderia; species Paraburkholderia susongensis. The sequence continues at coordinate 76,580 of NZ_FXAT01000018.1, forward strand.
TTGCCGGCCGGCGCGGCGTTCACGCTGTTCGCCGTGGGGCGGGTGGTCGGCTGGATCGCTCATGCGATGGAGCAAACGCGCGACGGACGGCTGATCCGCCCGCGCGCGAGGTACATCGGGGAGTATGAGGTGGGTGAATCAGGGTGATGCCGCGCGCAACCGCTTCAGACCACACTGGGACGGCGCGCCAGCCAGCCCAGCATCGGCCACCCGGAAAGGGGTTTCGGCGTTGCGCGCTGCGAGCCGCTTGCCAGCGCAAAACGCGCCCCCGCCTGCCCCGCGCTGATCCACGCCACCGAGCCGCGCGGCAATTCGATCGACTCGCCCGTCGCGAGCCAATGATCTTCGTGCTCGCCCTCGAGGGTCAGCCAGGCCTCGCCTGAGATCACCTTGAAAATCGACGGACGCGCGACACGCCAGGCCGCCGCGGGCTCGCCATGTTCCAGTTCAAAAATCCGGACTTCACGCATCGCCGCTCTCCTTGAAGAACTTTCCTGTTGTAGCGATTATTGACGTGCGATGATCGGAAACCCATGCACAGTTCCGAACACTTTCATCGGAACTGTTCAGTCGAAAAACCGAACAGTTAGCCTGACTGGCGCGACGCGAGCCGCCCATCTTCACCTCGGCGGCCAACAGAGGAAAGCAACCGTATGAAGCTCGAAATCCAGCTCGATCGCGACAACGGCGTGCCGCTCACCGAACAGATCGTCTCGGGTGTCACCGCGTGGATCCGCTCGCGCAACGCGCACCCCGGCTCGAAGCTGCCGTCGATCCGCCAGTTCGCAGCCGAGTTCGGCGTGAGCCGCTTTCCGGTGATCGAGGCTTATGACCGGCTGGTATCGCTCGGCTATGTCGACTCGCGGCGCGGCTCCGGCTTCTATGTCGCCGATCGCCAGCCGGCGGGCTCGCTCTGCGCAGGCGCGTCGGACCCGCGCCGCGCCGAGGACGAATCGGACCATCTGCTCCAGCAGTTCAGTCATCCGGGCGAAATGCTCAGGCTCGGCAACGGCTTTATTCCGGAAAGCTGGCGCGACATGGATGGCATCGCCCAGGCGATCCGCCACGTGTCGCGCACCGACCCCTCGAGCATGGTCGATTACGCGACGCCGCTCGGCAACCCGGTCCTGCGTGAGCATCTGCGTGTGCGCATCGCGCAGTTGGGCATCCAGGCGGATGCGTCGCAAATTCTCATCACCAACGGCGCGAGCCAGGCGTTCGATCTGCTGATGCGCTACATGCTGAAGGCCGGCGACACGATCTTTGTCGAAGACCCCGGCTATTACAACCTGTACGGCCTGCTGAAGCTGCATGGCGTGCGGCTGATCGGCATTCCACGCATCCACAACGGTCCCGACCTCGACGTGATGGCGGAGCAGCTCAAGCTGCACCGGCCCAAACTGTTGCTGATCAATACCGTGTTCCACAATCCGACCGGCACCACGGTCGCGCCGCAGGTCGCCTTCCGGCTCCTGCAAATGGCGCGCGAGCACCGCTTCTCGATTATCGAAGACGACATCTACGCCGACCTCCAGGCCGATATCAGCGACCGCCTTGCCACGCTCGATCAGCTCGAGCAGGTCATTTACATTGGCGGACTGTCGAAGACGTTGTCGTCGTCGCTACGGATCGGCTGCGTGGTGGCGGGTCACGCGCTCATCAAGGACCTGGTCGATATCAAGATGCTGACGAGCATCGGCGGCTCGCGCTTTGCCGAAGCGGTAGCGGTGTCGATGCTGGAGCGCGGCGCGTATCACAAATACCTGGAACGTCTGCGCCGCCAGATGCGTGATGCGCTCGGCTCGACCATCCAGACGCTCGAAGACGCCGGCTGGGAAATTTTCGAGAAGCCGGCGGGCGGCAAGTTCGTATGGGCACGCGTGGCACATGTGGCCGATGCCAGGCGGCTGGTGGAATGCGGCACGCCGCTCGGTGTAACGGTCGCGCCGGGCCATTACTTCCGGCCGAATCAGGAACCGAGTCCGTGGACCCGGATTCACGTGGCATTCGGGAACGATCCGCGCGCGCGGGCGTTTTTCCACGCGGCAGCGAAGCTGGCGCCGGACGCGTGAAGACGGGTCGGGCAGACCGCCGCCTCGCGCGCCGCCCGTCACGGGACGCTGCGCCAGGCCGCGCTTTTCCCTAGAATAGCGACTCCCAGCCCGCCCCTGCGCGCCCAGCCGCCCTCCATGTCCACGACGCCGACGCCGCCCGCCCTCGCCCCAGACACCCCCACTCCCTCGGGCCCCTCGCCCCGTTCTCTCACCGTGATGCTGTGGCTCGTCGCCACCGGCTTCTTCATGCAGACGCTCGACTCGACCATCGTCAACACCGCGCTCCCCGCGATGGCGACAAGTCTCGGCGAGCTGCCGCTGCGCATGCAATCGGTGGTGATTGCCTATTCGCTGACGATGGCGGTGATGATCCCCGTGTCCGGCTGGCTTGCCGACAAGCTCGGCACGCGGCGCGTGTTCTTCAGTGCGATCCTCGTGTTCGCAGTCGGCTCGTTGCTGTGCGCGAACTCGCACACGCTGAATCAGTTGGTGATCTTCCGCGTTCTGCAAGGCGTGGGCGGCGCCATGCTGCTGCCGGTAGGGCGACTCGCGGTGCTGCGCACCTTTCCGGCGGAACGCTATCTGCCGGCTTTGTCGTTCGTGGCGATTCCGGGCCTGATCGGACCGCTGATCGGCCCAACGCTCGGCGGCTGGCTCGTCAAGATCGCGTCGTGGCACTGGATCTTTCTGATCAACGTGCCGGTCGGCGTAGTGGGCTGCATCGCCACGTTTATCTTCATGCCGGATAGCCGCAACGAAAACACCGGCAAGTTCGATATAACGGGCTACCTGTTTCTGGTTGTAGGCATGGTGGCGATTTCGTTCGCGCTCGACGGCCGCAGCGAATTCGGCATTCAGCACGCAACGGTACTGGTGCTGCTGATTCTGAGTCTCGCCTGCTTCGTCGCCTATGGTCTGCACGCGGTGCGCGAGCCGTCGCCGATCTTCCCGCTCGACCTCTTCAAGATCCACACTTTCAGTGTCGGCCTGCTCGGCAATCTGTTCGCACGAATCGGCAGCGGCTCGATGCCCTATCTGATTCCCCTGCTGCTGCAGGTGAGTCTCGGCTATAGCGCCTTCGAAGCCGGCCTGATGATGCTGCCCGTCGCGGCGGCGGGCATGGCATCCAAGCGCCTCGTCACGAAATTGATCGTCAAGTACAGCTACCGAAGCGTGCTGATGGCCAACACGATTCTGGTCGGCCTGATGATGGCGAGCTTTGCCCTCACCAGCACGAATCAACCGTTGTGGCTGCGGCTCGTGCAACTCGCGGTGTTCGGCGGCGTGAACTCGATGCAGTTCACCGCGATGAACACATTGACATTGAAGGACCTCGGCACCGGTGGCGCGAGCAGCGGCAACAGCCTGTTTTCGCTGGTACAGATGCTCTCGATGAGCCTTGGCGTAACCGTGGCCGGTGCCTTGCTGACGACCTTTACCGGCCTCATGCAACGCGTGACCGCCGCCAATTCGCTGCCCGCGTTTCATGCGACGTTCCTGTGCGTCGGGATCATTACCGCGTGCTCGTCGTGGATCTTCGCGCAACTGTCGCCGGACATCCGCACGCCCGCGAAAAAAACCGATCCTTCGGAACGGACATGAGACCCGGAACGATAGCGATGGGCAAGCGGAGCGCGTTCCGGCGCAGCTTGCCGCGAGTGCCACTGAAGAGCGCCGCCGACCTGCAACAGGGCGTGCGCCGCACCAGCGAAGTGCGAATCATCGCCTTCACGCTTTAGCGGGCGCACAATTGCCGTATCAGAGCATGGCTGATGGACACTCAGGTGGCGTTTGCGCACGCGCATAGTTCTTGCTCGCCTATCCTGTAAACTTTTGATCTGCGCGGGCAAACTCGTGCCGATCCGGCAAGCGCCGCCACTTTCACACGACTGACATGATGAGCATGATCGAACTCGATCCTCCCGGTTTTCAGCCACCACGCCCGATGGCCGGCGACGAAGGCTCCCGGCGTACCGTCCTGTATGGCGGGTACACCGTCTTCAGCGTGTTTCAGCCGGTTTTCTCGGTGTCGCACCGGCGTGCGATCGGGTATCACGCATCGTTGCGCGCCCACGACGAAAATGCGCAGCACGTGCCCTCGCACGAGGTTTTCACACAGGCCGCCCGACGCGGCGACCTGCTGGAACTCGGGCGACTGGCCGAATCGCTGCACCTCGGCAACTTCAACGCGTTCGACAGCCACGACGAATGGCTTTTCCTGAGCCTGCATCCGGCTGCGCTGATGGACACCAGTTACGGCGACGCGCTGCTTGCCAGCCTGAAGGCACTCGGTCTGCCGCCGCAGCGCGTGGTGCTCGAAGTATCCGAGCAGGCGGGCGGCGAAACCACGCGCTTCACCGAAATCATCGACGCGTTGCGCAAATCCGGTTTCCTGATCGCACTCGACGGCTTCGGTGCGAAGCATTCGAATATCGACCGCGTGTGGAATCTGCGGCCGGACATCGTGACACTCGACCGCTGCATCCTCGCGCAAGCCAGCGAACACTCGCATATCGAGCGCGTGCTGCCGGGTCTCGTCTCGCTGCTGCATGAGTCGGGACAACTCGTGCTGATGGGCGGACTGAGCACCGAGCGTGACGCGCTGATCGCGCTTGAATGCAACGTCGACTTCGTCCAAGGCGCCTTTTTCGCGGGCCCGAGCGTCGAACCGGTCAAGCCGCAAGTTGCGGCCGACCTCATGGATTCGCTCTCCGCGGCGCTGCGCGAACGGGTCGCGACACGTGAGAAAGCCCAATCCGCAAGGCTCGCGCCTTATGTCGCCGCCCTGGAGACAGCCGCCGCGCAACTGGTTGCCGGGGAATCCGTCACCGAGGCCACTGCACCGCTGCTCGCACTTGGCGAAACGGCTCGCTGTTTCGTGCTGGACGGCTCGGGCCGGCAGATCGGCGACAACGTGCTGCCACCGGGGCGCACGTCGCAACGCGCCAAGCGCTTCCACCCGCTGCTGCATTCGGAAGGCGCGAGCTGGGAGCGCCGTCCGTACTTTATTCAGGCGATGCGTCAGCCCGGTCAGGTGCATCTGACGCCACCCTATCTGTCGATCAACGAAGCACACCTGTGCGTCACTGCCTCGATTGCTGCCCATACGCCACACGGCACACAGGTGCTATGCGTAGACATCAATTGGGAAGTCGCGGCTCACCGCAGTTGAGGCGCCCGGGCGATGCTGGATCCGTGCGAGCAGTTCCTTGACCGCCGCTCGGCCCAGCATGCGGTTAGCGGCCTCCAAACGCGCGGCGCTGGTCACGATGCGCAACGCGACGATCTTCGCCGAACTATCCGTTGTGCCGTCCGTCAGCACGTCGATCACCCCAACGACGTCGCCTTCGCAGAACAGCGCGAGGCACACATCCCCCTGCATGGACACCACTTCGGCATGGGTCGCCTGTTGCGCGAGCGAGGTTATTGCGTCCACCCAGCCCACAGCCACCGGTTCGCCTGTGTGCAGCGGTTCGGATGCGGCCACGGGGACGGGCTCGCTCAGCGGTACTTGCAGAGCCGCATTCTGGGGACCGCACAAGGGCGCGTCGCTCATCACTTCCGGCGCGCCGCTAAAGAGCTGTAGCAGACCCGCCCGGTCCTGCGTTTCCAGCGCCGCGCGCAAACGCTCGACGATCCGCCCATGCACCGCCGGATCGGGCCGCTTCAACGGCGCACCGGCCAGCTGCAAACGCGCCTTGGCCCGATGGACGATCTGCCTGCAAGCGGCCGGCGTGCGCTCGAGAATCGAGGCGATCTCCGCATAATCGCAATCGAAGGCTTCATGCAGTACGAACGCAGCGCGTTCCTCGGGCTTCAAACGTTCGAGCAGCAGCATCACACCGTATGACATATCCGCCGTGCGCAACGCCAATTCCTCAGCAGATGGCGCAACCTCGTCAAGCCAAGGCTCCGGTAACCAGCCGGTGGCCTGCGACGCGCGCTCACGCTGCGCCTGCCGGAAACGGTCGATCGCCATGCGCGTGGTCAGGGTGGTAAGCCACGCGGCCGGTGTTTGCACGGCCCGCGTATCGGCCAGATGCCATTTGAGCCAGGCGTCCTGCACCACGTCTTCCGCTTCCGCCCGGCTGCCCAGCATCCTGTACGCGAGCGCCAGTAGACGGGCGCGCGCCGCCTCGAAACTGGATGCCTTGTCGATTCCCTGTTCCGTCATGCGTAGACCTCCAGATCGTGTGTAGTGAAAAAGCGAGCTTGCGACATTGCGCGGGCGCTCGCCAGCGTCGGCATTCCTTCAGTTTGACGCGCGAGCAATCGGGGATGTGACAGCGAGACGAAAAAAAATTCCTGTCACACGGCTGGCCGCGACTTCGTCAAATGAGCAACAACCAGCGCGGGGCGCGCGCGGTTTCTGACCCGGCGCCACCCGAGCACCTGGTAACACCCGTGCCACCTGCCCGTGCCGCGCACTCGTAACGAGGAACCTATGCATTCCAGCTACCCATCCGTCTCCGGTCTGGGCCTCGTGCCTACCGTGATCGAACAGTCCAGCCGTGGCGAGCGTGCGTACGACATTTACTCCCGTTTGCTGCGCGAGCGCATCGTGTTTCTGGTCGGGCCGGTGAACGAGCAGTCGGCCAGTCTGATCGTCGCGCAACTGCTCTTTCTGGAATCCGAGAACCCTGACAAGGATATTTCTTTTTACATCAATTCGCCGGGCGGCTCGGTGTACGACGGCCTCGCGATTTACGACACCATGCAATTCATCAAACCCGAGGTCTCGACCTTGTGCACTGGTTTCGCGGCGAGCATGGGCACCTTCCTGCTCACCGCGGGCCAACGCGGCAAACGGTATGCGCTGCCGAACGCGCGCATCATGATTCACCAACCGTCCGGCGGCGGCCAGGGCACCGCGGCGGACATCGAAATCCAGGCGAAGGAGGTGCTGTATTCACGAGCGCGTCTCAATGCAATAACGGCTGAACGCACTGGCCGCAGCATCGAGGAAATCTCGCGCGATACCGACCGCGACAACTTCATGTCGGCGCTCGAAGCAAGAGACTATGGATTAATCGACGAAGTACTGGAAACTCGCGCGGGGCCAGGCGGCGCCATTCGCAACGGGAACATGTAGCGGAAACGACTTGTGGCATTTCAGGCCGGATTACTTCATGCCCGTGCGTGCGCATCAGACCACAAAAGCTGCCCACTTTCGCTGGAATCGCTATCATGTCGCGATTCGTCGACTTCGACGATCGCTTCAGTGGAGAGATACATGGCGTCATCCAACGAAAACGTCAGCATGGCGCTATTTTGCGACTTCGAAAATGTCGCACTGGGCGTGCGTGACGCGAAGTACGACAAATTCGACATCAAGCTGGTACTCGAACGCCTGCTACTCAAGGGCAGCATTGTCGTCAAAAAAGCCTATTGCGACTGGGACCGCTACAAGAGCTTCAAAGGAGCGATGCACGAAGCCAATTTCGAGTTGATCGAGATTCCGCACGTGCGCCAGTCGGGCAAGAATTCCGCCGACATCCGGCTCGTGGTCGACGCCCTCGATCTCTGCTACACGAAATCGCACGTCAATACGTTCGTCATTATCAGCGGCGATTCGGATTTTTCTCCGCTGGTGTCGAAACTGCGCGAGAACGCCAAGCAGGTGATCGGCGTGGGTGTGCAGCAGTCCACGTCGGATCTGCTGATTGCCAATTGCGACGAGTTCTTCTTTTACGACGATCTCGTGCGCGAAAGTCAGCGCTCGGTCGTCAGGCGTGAATCGTCGCGCCAGCAACAAGGCACTCAGCAAACCGCCAAACGTGCACCCGACGAGGACAAGGCCCGGCCTAAGGAAGATCTGGAAAAACGCCGCAGCAAGGCGGTTGAAATTGCGGTGCAAACGTTCGACGCGCTCGCTTCCGAACGGGGCGATAGCGGCAAGATCTGGGCGTCCGTGCTGAAAAACGCAATCAAACGGCGCAAACCGGACTTCAACGAGACGTACTACGGTTTTCGCGCTTTCGGCAATCTGCTGGAAGAAGCGCAGGCACGAGGACTGCTCGAATTCGGCCGCGACGAGAAATCAGGTGCGTATGTATATCGAAGCACAGCAGCGAATGTCGCCGGCGAAACCGTGAATGAGCCTGTTGAAACGGAGTCGGCTGAACACTCGCATAAGGCACAGGCCGTGGAAGCTGCCACTGGCGAGCCGGGCGCCAAGCACGAATCGCGTCGAAAAGATCGAAACAGACGCAAGGCAGGCCGCGGCCAACACGAAGTTGCCTTTGAGGAATCCGCGGCCGTCGAGCCAGCAGTCGCCGAGCAGGTAGCCAGCGAGCAGACTCAGGAGGACGAGACGCGTGAACAGGTGCCGTCAGCAAACGAGTTCGTGGCAGCACTGCCCGAAGTGCCCCAGGTAGCATCGGAGCGCGCGGGCACGGAGCCGGTCGCCGGCCAGGAAACCGCCGAGGAAACAGAGGGCGAACAGGCCGAGCGTGCCCAAAACGCCAAAAAGCGCACATCGCGAAAAACGGCCGCAAAGAAAGTGAAGAAGAGCGCACCGCGAGCGATCGATGAAGCGCCTGAAATCGCCGCGCCAGCCGAGGCCCCTGCATCACCGGTCGGTGAAGACGAAGCCCCTGTGGCGCAGAAGGCAACTCGCAAGACAGCGTCGCGCGGTCGTCGCCCGCGTAAAACGACAGTGGCAAATAAAACGGACGGCACGGAGTAAGCACACCGCGACAACCTCATAACAACCCAAACACCGCTACTCCGTTTGTCGCTCCCACACCGGCGCCCGTTGCCAGTGAGCTTGCCGCCATCGTTTCGCGCCTATCCGCCAGACATAACAGAACCGTTACAACGACTGACCGTTGTACTCACAGGCGCGGCGGATCATCCGTCAATGCCCGGACACTCCACCCGAACCTCCAGAGGATTGGCAGTGGCCACCCGGCGGCTCAGTAGTACGGATAAGGCGCATACATGACCGGCGGCGGCGCGTAATAGGGCCGAGGCGCCACGTACACCGGTTGCGGCGCGGCATAGTAAGGCTGCGGCTGCGCGATCGTGTCGCCCTTCGAGGTCATGCATTGAGCGTAGGCCGCGTCGTAGCGCGCCTGTAGACCGGCCGCCGAATACTCGGCGCCATTCGCACCGTTCGCGCCGCCGATCAGGAGACCGCTGCCCGCGCCGATGGCCGCGCCCGCACCGGCATTGCCCGCCGCCGCACCGATCAGCGCGCCGACCGCCGCGCCGCCGAGCGTGCCCAGTGCCGCGCTATTCACGCTGTTCGTGGTGGCCGCCTGCGCCGCGCCGGACGGATTGGTCGAGCGGTTCGCGTAGTCGCGGCAAGCGTAGTCATTCTGCTGGAACTGCGCGAGCGGTTCGCCGCTATGCGGCAGCGCGACTACGCTCGGACCGCTCGGTGGCACCACTGCACAACCGCCAAGCGCGAGTGCGATGACGACCGCCGGAATGGCGAGGCTGATCGATTTGTTGTTCGAAATCATGGTAGTGCACTTCAGGAAATTGGAATTTAAACGTTAGGCTAACCGATGAATTCCGTGGTTACCGGTTCGTTACAGAAAGTTTTTCGCCGTACCGCGCCTGGCTGAGCGCGCGCAGCGCAAAAAGTGGCGATCGCGCGCGTTATATCGGGTAATGCTTGTAAATGAGCTGGCAATCAAATTACGGGAAACGCGGCCTAAACTCGCGCCAGACTATCCCCGCCGCGCGCTCGCGCAGCCATGCGGTCGGCCCATATTATTGAAACGAAGGATGCCTCAATGAACCCGCTCATTCTCGCCGCGAGCGCGGCTTGCGTCGCCTGTGCGGCGCCCGTGTTCGCGCAGTCTACTGCGGCCGCGCCAAGCGACGTGCTCCAGCAACCGGCTACGAGCTATCCGAGTGCCGCGATCGCCCAGAACTTCCAGTACATCAACCACCCTCCACCGCCGCTCGCACCCGCCAGTTCAGTGAAGCCGTCAGGCGGCGGCGGCCGGGGGGGCCGGCATCGGCAGATGTCGAGCGACTCCGACTCGAGCGGCTAGGAAGCCTAAGGTAAGGAGCAGGGAGAGCAGTTAGCCAGCGCCTGGCAAATGACCGCAAAACGCGCCGGCTCATCGCCTCTGCCCCGCGTCGTGCGCACAGGGCCGCAGTTACCAACTGTGACAATCTTTCGGCTGGAACTCATCGGAAAGACACGCGCCGATGATGCCGGAAGCAGCCCTCGAACCTCAAAGCGGAATCCAAACCTGTGACGTGAGCCCAAAGCCCGGCCCCACAAAAACAGAAAGCCCTCACACAGGAGGGCTTTCGTTTTTCGCTACCGTTGCCGTCGCAACCGCGACAGTCGGTTCAGGCTACCCGGACCTCATCGCGTCATGCCGCGAGATCACACGGTAACCCGCGTGTCTCACGCGAAATTCTTCGCCGCGAATTCCCAGTTGACGATGTTCCAGTACGCTTCGACGAACTTCGGACGCGCATTGCGATAGTCGATGTAGTAAGCGTGTTCCCACACGTCGATCGTCAGCAGCGGCTTTGCGTCGGTGGTGAGCGGCGTCGCTGCGTTGCTCGTCGACACGAGGTCGAGCGAACCGTCCGCCTTCTTCACGAGCCATGCCCAGCCCGAGCCGAACGTGCCAACCGCGGTCTTGGCGAATTCTTCCTTGAACTTGTCGAACGAACCCCACTTCGCGTTGATCGCGTCGGCGAGCTTGCCGCTCGGCGCACCGCCACCTTGCGGCGACAGGCTGTTCCAGAAGAACGTGTGATTCCACACCTGAGCCGAGTTGTTGAACACGCCGCCCGACGACTTCTTGACGATCTCTTCCAGCGACAGGTTTTCGAACTCCGTGCCCTTGATCAGATTGTTCAGGTTGGTCACATAGGTCTGGTGATGCTTGCCGTAGTGAAACTCGAGCGTCTCTTCCGACATGTGCGGGACGAGCGCGTTTTTCGCGAACGGCAGCGGCGGGAGCGTATGTTCCATGGTGCTTTCCTTCTCTGTATCTGTTGTGGGGAGTCTGCGGATGACGCTATCGAGCACTCGATTGTAGGCGAGTTGGAATAACCCCGCAAACCAACGGACTTTATGCCCAGTATGGCAAAGATGCCGCGTATAAAGCCGTCAAAGCGGGGTCGCACGGCGCGTGCCTGGCTTGCCTAAAGACACACGCGACACACGCGACACACGCGGACACGCGCGTGTCGTTCGGTGCACCAACGTCAGAAACCGTCGGTGAGACGCGCCTGCACGTCGGCGAGCGCGATGTCGGCCGAGCCTTCGGCGAGATGCATCGTCAGGCGCCGTCCCGGTTTCAGTGACGAGGGAGAGCGGACTGCACGGCCGCTCTGCGCGTCGAGCACGGCGGCATAACCGCGCTCGAGCGTGCGCTGCGGGCTCAGCACTTCGAGCCGCCCGGCCAGCGTGCCGATACGCGCAACCCGACGTTCATACTGGTGTAACCATGCCGTGTTCAGACGTTGCGCGGAATTGTCGAGCCGCGCGCGCCCGGAAGCGAGATCCGGACGCCAGCGCTGCCAGCGCATCTGCAACAGCGAAAACCGCGCTCGCGCGTCGCGCACCGGACGCGAGCCCGCCGAGGCGAGCCGCGCGCTCAGTTGCTGCAGATGCATGCGTTGCCGCGCGAGACGCTCGGCCGGCGACACGAGCCGGCGCGAAAGCCAGTCGAGTTGCTGCGCGCGCCGCTCCATCATGCGGCCGAACGCGCGTGCGAGTGTCGCGTGCCGGTGATCGAGTTCGCGCAGCAGCAGCACGCGCTGCGGGCTCACGAGTTCGGCGGCGCCGGTCGGCGTCGGTGCGCGCACGTCGGCGGCGAAATCGGCAATCGTGAAATCAGTTTCGTGACCGACGCCGCTCACCACCGGAATCGCGCTCTCCGCGATCGCGCGCGCGAGCACTTCTTCGTTGAAGGCCCACAGGTCCTCAATCGAGCCGCCGCCGCGGCACACGATCAGCACGTCGACCTCGCGCCGCGCGCCAGCGGCCTCGACCATCGCGGCGAGCTTCGCGCTCACGCCCGCGCCCTGCACGGGCGCCGGATAAACGATCACGGGAATATGCGGCGCGCGGCGCGACAGCGTGGTCAGCACGTCGCGCAGCGCGGCCGCCTGCAGCGACGTGACGATGCCGATGGCGCGCGGATGCGCCGGCAACGCGCGCTTGCGCTCGGCGGCAAACAGGCCTTCGGCTTCGAGCTGCGCCTTCAGCCGCAGAAACGCCTCGTAGAGACGCCCCTGACCGGTGCGGCGCACGGCCTCCACGTTCAGTTGCAGCTCGCCGCGCGGCTCGTACATCGTGACGAGCGCGCGCACTTCGATGCGGTCGCCTTCGCGCGGCATGAATTCGGCGTATTGCGCACGGCCGCGAAACATCACACAGCGCATCTGCGCCTGCGCGTCCTTGATCGAGAAATACCAATGACCGCTCGCGGCGCGCGTGAAGTTCGACACCTCGCCTGCGACCCAGACGAGCGGAAACGAGCGTTCGAGCATCGAGCCGATCGCGCGATTGAGCGCGGAAACGGGAACGACGACTTCACCACCGGGCGTCGCCGGCGAAGAAAAAGGGCTTTCGGGATTCATGCGAGGAATAAGTAGGACTGGCCGGACAGACGATAGACCGACCGGCCATCGGCGTCCAGCGTCACGGCATGATTGTTAAAAGTGTCCACATGGCGGGAACCACCTGACGAATTCCGCCAGAACGCCCGCCAGCGCTGATGAATTCGAAGCATGCCATTGATTTATATGGCGTTTATATCTCGACAAGAACGTAGCGCACCGATCCAGAGCGCGCGGAACGGCCCTTTCGGGCGATTGAGGGGTAGGTTCTCCACAAAGTTATCCACAGGCTGTGGATGTCGCCGGAAAACGTAGGCAGGCGCTACGCGACTTGCCGGGCGGGACGCCCGCGCGCTAGAGTGGCGGGTTGCACGGCATGCCGGACATGCCGCTAACGCCGCGAAGCGGGCCGTTGCGGCACGCTGTCCGGCAAGCGCGGCCCTTGCCGCCGCGTCATTTTTCGCCTCACCACACGATTGCCCGGAGAACCGCGTTGATGCTGACCCCGCGCATTGCGCATGACGCCTTCACGATGCCGCGCCGCCCTCGTCCGGCGCACGGCGCGCAGCCCATGCCCGCAACCCGCCCATGAGCACACTCAACGATCGTCTCGAAGCGCGCCTCGCTCGCGAGTGGCAACGACGCGGACCGCTCGCGTGGGCGCTGACGCCGCTCGCGTGCGTGTTCGGCGCGATCGCGGCCGCGCGCCGCGCGGCCTTCTCGTTCGGCTGGTTGAAGTCGGTGCGCATCGGTGTGCCGGTGGTCGTGGTCGGCAACGTGACGGTCGGCGGCACCGGCAAAACGCCGACCGTGATCGCGCTCGTCGAAGCGTTGCGCGCCGCGGGCTTCGCGCCGGGTATCGTGTCGCGCGGCTACGGCGCGCGCGTGAGCACGCCGACGCCGGTCACACCCGATTCTCCGGCAAGCGTAGGCGGCGACGAACCGCTGCTGATCGCACGCCGCACCGGCGCGCCGGTGTGGGTCTGTCCGGATCGCGTCGCGGCCGCTCAGGCGCTGTGCGCCGCGCACCGCGACATCGACGTGATCGTCAGCGACGATGGCCTGCAGCACTACCGCCTCGCGCGCGACGTCGAACTCGTCGTATTCGATCACCGGCTCGGCGGCAACGGCTTCCTGCTGCCCGCCGGGCCATTGCGCGAGCCGCTCTCGCGCCGCCGCGACGCGACGCTCATCAACGATCCGTATGCGCGCACGCTGCCCGCGTGGCCGAACACGTTCGCGCTGCAACTCGCGCCTGCCGACGCGTGGCATCTCGACAATCCCGCGCTGCGCCGCCCGCTCGCGCAATTCGCCGGTCAGCGCGTGCTGGCCGCGGCCGGCATCGGTGCGCCGGAGCGCTTTTTCGCGACGCTGCGCGCCGCCGGCCTCACGCCCGCGACCCGCGCGCTGCCCGATCACTACGCCTTCGAGCGCAATCCGTTCACCGATGTGGACGCCGATGCGATCCTGATAACGGAAAAGGATGCGGTAAAATTGGGGGCCTGGCACGATGCGCGCATCTGGGTAGTCCCGGTCGAAGCCGCGCTCGATCATCGCCTCACTGCATTAGTTGTGGAGAAAGTCCGTGGACGCTCGCCTGCTTGAAATCCTCGTCTGCCCGATCTGCAAGGGCCCGCTCAGCTACGACCGCGCCGCGCAGGAGCTGATCTGCAACGCGGACAAGCTCGCCTATCCGATTCGCGACGGCATCCCCGTGATGCTGGTCGACGAAGCACGGCAGACCGTTGAAGGCACGCCGGTCGATCTGAACCCGGGTTCGGTCGCCTGAAGCTGTCCGGCAGCGCGAAGCCGTGATGCGCGCGGTCTCGCGCAAGTCCCTCCCGTCATCCGCCGCCTTTATCCGCCGTCTTTCATCCGATGACCCACGCCACTGCCACTCAGCCGTTCATCGCCGTCGTGCCGGCCCGCCTCGCGTCGACGCGTCTGCCCAACAAGCCGCTCGCGGACATCGGCGGCAAGCCGATGGTGGTGCGGGTCGCGGAGCGCGCACGCGAATCGGGCGCACAGCAGGTGCTGATCGCCTCGGACGCGCAGGAAGTGCTCGACGCGGCACATGACCACGGCTTCGACGCAGTGCTCACGCGCGCCGATCATCCATCGGGCACGGACCGTCTCGCGGAAGTCGCGACGCGCTTCGGCTGGAGCGACGAGACGATCGTCGTCAACGTGCAGGGCGACGAGCCGCTGATCGACCCGGCGCTCGTGCGCGGCGTCGCCTCGCATCTCGCGGCAACGGGCGGCTGCGTGATCGCTACCGCCGCGCATCCGATTACCGATCCCGCCGAAATTTTCAATCCGAACGTCGTCAAGGTCGTGCCCGATGCGCGCGGCGTCGCGTTGTATTTCTCGCGCGCGCCGATCCCCTGGGCACGCGACGCGTGGCAGCCGCACTGGCCCAACGTCGCGTCGATGCCCGCGCCGCCCGCACCCGCCATCGTGTACCGGCATATCGGCCTCTATGCGTATCGCGCGAAATTCCTGCGCACGTACCCGAGTCTCGCCATCTCGCCGATCGAGCAGGTCGAAGCGCTCGAACAGCTTCGCGCGATGTGGCATGGCGAACGCATCGCCGTGCTCGTCACGCAGGACGTACCGTTGCCCGGGGTCGACACACCCGCCGATCTCGCCCGTGTACGGGCTTTATTCGGGTCTTGAGCGCGGGAAGCCGTGGCATAATCGGGCGGCTATGCACGCCTCCCATGACAGGCGACACCCAGGGTTGTCCCGGTCGCACCGTTGACGTTTTGCAGCGCCGTCGTTTCCGACGTGCAGCGCGAAACATGAAACGGCAGCCGACGCGGGCTCTTCGGAGAGTCGGAGTCGCCGGGGTAGTTGCCGCGTCACCAAAGAATTCACATAGATCTGGAGATATCACATGCGTTTGATCCTGTTAGGTGCACCGGGCGCCGGCAAGGGCACTCAGGCAAACTTCATCAAGGAAAAATTCGGCATTCCGCAAATTTCCACGGGCGACATGCTGCGCGCGGCCGTCAAGGCAGGCACGCCGCTCGGCCTCGAGGCGAAGCGCTTCATGGACGCGGGCGAGCTGGTCACGGACGAGCTCATCATCAACCTCGTGAAAGAGCGTCTGCAGCAGCCGGACTGCGCGAGCGGCTATCTGTTCGACGGCTTTCCGCGCACCATTCCGCAAGCCGAGGCGATGAAACAGGCCGACGTCGCGATCGACTATGTGCTGGAGATCGACGTGCCGTTCGACGAGATCATCACGCGCATGAGCGGCCGCCGCTCGCACCCGGCGTCGGGCCGCACGTATCACGTCAAGTTCAATCCGCCGAAAGTCGAAGGCCGTGACGATGTGACCGGCGAACCGCTGATCCAGCGCGACGACGACAAGGAAGAAACGGTCAAGAAGCGCCTCGAAGTGTACGAGTCGCAAACCAAGCCGCTGATCGACTACTACAACAACTGGGCGAAGAACGGCGACGCGTCGAGCCAACTGAAGGCACCGCAATACCGCCGTATTTCGGGCCTTGGCAGTGTCGAGGAAATTCGCGCCCGCGCGTTCGACGCGCTCAAGTAAGCGCGCGTTGTCCGTTATTCGCGTTTGATGAAAAACCCGCCCGCGCTGGCGGGTTTTTCATTGGCGCGCATTGATCGGGACGCCACGGAACGTTATCGAGCAAAGGCGGCACGCGGCGAGAATGAGTTGCTTTCCGTCCCGGTGCGCTTGCACCGCGGTCTGCCTCATGAGCCGCAACGCCAACCGCTGCGCTTTCCGCATCGCAGCACAGTCATTACAATCGATCGTCGAACATGGATTCGAACGAGACAGCACTGAATAACCGTAGCAAAGGAGAAGACATGGAGATTCGCGACAACGTGTTCCTGATCACCGGCGGTGCATCGGGTCTGGGCGCCGCCACCGCGCGCCTGATCGCTGAAAACGGCGGCAAGGTCGTGCTCGCCGACCTCAATCTCGACGCGGGCGAAGCGCTCGCGAAGGAACTCGGCGGCGTGTTCGTCAAATGCGACGTGAGCCGCGAAGAAGACGCGACGCAGGCCGTCGAAGCCGCGACGAAGCTCGGCACGCTGCGTGGTCTCGTCAATTGCGCGGGTGTCGCGCCGGCTGCGAAAACGGTCGGCAAAGACGGCCCGCATCCGCTCGATCTGTTCGCGCGCACGATCTCGATCAATCTGATCGGCACGTTCAACATGATCCGGCTCGCCGCGACGGCGATGTCGAAGAACGAACCGAACGCGCATGGCGAGCGTGGCGTCATCATCAACACCGCGTCGGTCGCCGCGTACGACGGCCAGATCGGCCAGGCCGCCTACTCGGCGTCGAAGGGCGGCGTGGTCGGCATGACGCTGCCGATCGCGCGCGACCTGTCGCGCAACGCGATCCGCGTCATGACGATCGCCCCTGGCATCTTCGAAACGCCGATGCTGCTCGGCATGCCGCAGGAAGTGCAGGACGCGCTCGGTGCGATGGTGCCGTTCCCCCCGCGCCTCGGCAAACCGGCGGAATACGCGATGCTCGCCAAGCAGATCTTCGACAATCCGATGTTGAATGGCGAAGTGATCCGTCTGGACGGCGCGATCCGCATGCAGCCGAAGTGATGGCCGCCTGACTCGCCGTGCCGGGAGCGCATCGCGCGGCACATGCGGCACGGAGCGAAAAAAACGCCTGCACATGACTCATGTGCAGGCGTTCCTTTTTATGCAGACAAAAAAACGAAACTAAAAACGAAGCTGCGCGCGGCTACTCGCCGTTGTCATGCCGCGCGCGCTGACGCAGTTCATGCAGTTGCGACTCGACCACCGTCGCATCTTCCGCATCGGGCCGGTCACCGAGATAGCTTTCGAGGTCTTCGAGCGCGGGACGCAGATAATCGAGCCGCGCATACGCGAAGCCACGATCACGCACTTCCTCGATATTGTCCGGCAACAGGATCACGAGGCGCTGCTGCACCGCGAGCAACCGCTGCCAGCGCTCGGTCTGCAAATAGACCGCTTTCAGATTGCGCAGCATCCGCGCGATGATCTCGCGGCGCGTGGCCGGCTGCAGCAACATACGCAGCGCGCGGCCGATCGAATCGCCGGCCGAAGCCACGTACGGCTCCAGCATCTCCACCATCTGCGCCTCGGACAGCGAATGGCCGGTGGTGGGGTCGAGCATCACGTCGCCGTCGGGGGTGGTCACGCGCAGCAGGAAGTGGCCCGGAAACGACACGCCGCGCACTGGAATGCCAACCTGTTCGGCCATCTCCAGATACAGCACCGCCAGTGAAATCGGAATGCCGCGGCGCCGCTTCAGCACGACGTTCAGGTGGCTGTTGTCGGGGTCGTAGTAATCGTTGAGGTTGCTCGCGAAGCCAAGTTCGCGAAAAAAGAACCGGTTCAGCACACCGACCTTCTGGCGGATATCGGCGTCGTCCGGCATGCGGCGGCGCAGACGCAGCACCAGTTCGTCGATTTCGGCAAGCACCGCCTGCAGATCGAGGTCGGGATAGGCGTCCTGCCCGAGCGAGAGCGCCGCCTCGGTCAGCGGCAGGCTTTCGTCCTCGGCGACGAGCGTACTGAAATAATCGAGAACCCGCGTCATCGTGATCACTTCACTCGCCTTTTGAAATACGCGTACTTGAAGCCCATCAGCCAAAGCATACCGAAATATAGCGCGGCAAACAGCACGAGACATGCGCCGAGCAGCACGATGCGATCGACCGGCTGGCTATGCATCGCGATCCAGTCGAAGCTGATCGCGAGCCAGTGCATCACCCCGGCAAGGACGAGGCACGCGCCGAGCAGTTGCACGAAGAATTTGAGCCAGCCGCTCGACGGCATATAAATGCCGCGCTTGCGCAGACCAAAGAACAGCAGCAACGCGTTCACGCAGGCACCGAGCCCGACGCTCAGCGTCAGACCCGCATGCGCGAACACCGGCACGAATACGTAGTTGCTCAACTGCGTGACGATCAGCACGCCGATGCCGATCTTCACCGGCGTCTTGATGTCCTGCTTCGCATAGAAGCCTGGCGCGAGAATCTTGATCAGGATCAGGCCGATCAGGCCGACACCGTACGCGGACAGCGCGCGGCTCACCATCACGACCGAGTTGCCGTCGAACTTGCCGTAGTTGAACAGCACGGCGGTCAGCGGCTGCGCGAAGAAGAACAGCGCAACCGCGCTCGGCGCCGCGAGCAGGAAGGTCACACGCAGGCCCCAGTCGAGCAGCGACGAATACTCGTGCGGATCGGCGTCGACATGCGCCTTCGAGAGACTCGGCAGCAAAATCGTGCCGAGCGCGACGCCGAGCAGCGCGGTCGGAAACTCCATGAGCCGGTCGGCGTAATTGATCCACGACACCGCGCCGGGGCCGATGTGCGACGCGATGTTCGTGTTGATGATGAGGCTGATCTGCGCGACCGACACCGCGAACATCGCGGGCACCATCTTCGAGAGCACCCGCTTCACGCCGCGATGCGCGAGCGCGCGCAGCGGGTTCAGGCCGATGCGCGGCACCATGTCGATCTTCTTCAGGCCCGGCAACTGCACGACGAACTGCAGCACGCCGCCGACGATCACCGCCCACGCGAGCGCATAGACCGGCGTTTGCAGACGCGGCGCGACGAACACCGCCGCGGCGATGAACGCGATATTCAGCAGCACCGGCGCGAACGCGGGCAGCGAGAAGTTCTTGTACGTATTCAGCACGCCCGACGCGAGCGACGTCAGCGAGATGAAAATGATGTACGGGAACATGATGCGCGTCATCGCGACCGCGAGATCGTACGCGTGGCCCTCGTGCGCGAGGCCCGACGCGACGACGAACACCACGCCCGACGCGCCGAGCACGCCGATCACCGACAGCACGGCGAGCGCCCACGCGAGCACGGTCGAGGTCGCGTCGACGAGCGCCTTGGTGGCGTCGTGGCCTTGCTGGTTCTTGAACTCGGCGAGGATCGGCACGAAGGCCTGCGAGAACGCGCCTTCGGCGGAAATGCGGCGCAGCAGGTTGGGAATGCGAAAGGCGACGTAGAACGCGTCAGTGTATTGACTGGCGCCGAACGCACGGGCGATCAGCGTTTCACGGGCCAGTCCGGTCACGCGCGACAGCAGCGTGAAGCCGCTGACCGTCAGCAGGGCTCGGAATAGATTCATGGGGCGCTTATTATACGGGTGCCGCAAGTGCGGACGACGAGCCGGAACGCGATTCGGACCGATTTGCCGCGCGGACGTTCGCACAGATTGGCTACAAAGCGCGTTTTTCGGGCTCTTCCGTGTTTTTCTGGCCTGGTGGGCGGGTTTGATTCCCTTTTCTCTCGCGACCGGGTTTCGTGCCCAGACTTCGCGCATGCGCCCCACGCGCTCTGGCCCCGCTCTGGCCCCCTCCCCTGTTGGCACTGCGGCGCAACCAAGCCCGGACTACGGGTTCCCGGTATGGCGCCGCGGCGCTGGTGTTGCGTTGTCACGCATCGCCGTTGCCACGTGCCTGATTTTGTTGCTATAATCGTCGGTTTCGAAGCTCGCTCGGTTTTCGAACGGTTTTTGGACGAGATTCTCAGGTCGGTGCTTCGCCACCTGTCAATACATCCAACAACCGGGAATACGGGCCCGCCTTCGCGTAGTTCGATCGATTTTTTCGACACTTTTTTGCGCCCTTGGGCAATCGCTTCCAAGGGTTCGGATCGAGAAGCAGCACCTCGCCTCCTGAAGGGCGGGTACTGGAAACAGGAACAGGATAAGGAACCGTCATGGCTAACTCCGCACAAGCACGCAAGCGCGCCCGCCAGGCCGCCAAGGCAAACTCGCACAACTCGGCACTGCGCTCGAAGTTCCGCACGGCTATCAAGGCTGTCCGCAAGGCAATCGACGCAGGCGAGCAGGCCAAGGCCGCTGAAATCTTCAAGGCATCGTCGAAGACCATCGACATCATCGCCGACAAGAACATCATTCACAAGAACAAGGCTGCTCGCCATAAGAGCCGCCTCGCTGCAGCCATCAAGGGTCTGCAAGCGCCCGCCGCGCAGTAATTCCGGTCGGCCCGCTTCGGCGGGCCACCTCCTGTTTCCGCTGCACGAGAAGCCCGCTTTGGCGGGCTTCTTTGTTTTCGGCTCACCGCTCCCGCCACGGTTGCGCCGCGCCTCGCCGGCTATCCAGCCCAACGCTCGAGTCGTGAAACCTGAACCATGCATGGCTTGAGCGACAAAAAAACCGCCACTGGCGGTTTTTCTTCATACTCGGCCCGTTGCGCCTGATTAGCGCGTATTTTGGGCCGCAGACTCCGTGTCGTGATGATCGAGCTGCAATTCGCACGCCTCGGTCACGACGAGGTCGTTGTCTTTTGCGAAGTTGAGCACGAAATCGAAGGCCATTGGTTCGATGTCACGCAAACGCGAATCGAGAATGACGCATTTGAGGTCGCCGATCATGGTCGGCCGGACGTACAGCGAGTACTGCATATAGGCGTTCGGGCCCTTCCTCACACCGGGCCCGAAGCACGACATCACGCCCGCGAGCCGCTCCGACCAATCGCTCGGCCGAAACTTTTTCCCGGTCGACGTGATGCCTTGAATGAAATATTCGATTGGAGCTGCTTCGGCCATGTAGGAATACCTGTGTGACTGCCCTGCGGAATGACGGCAAGCCAGCGCCATGCCGGCCGTGGCCCGGACTCGCCGCAGCCGCGGCATGCACGGCAAGCGCTTGCGACCGCCCGCGACATAAGCTGGCGCTAACGCAACAATGACGAACCGAACGACGAGAACCGCTGCTGGGAACCGGCTGAACCGCCCTGGCGCCTGCCATGACGGCCAGGCCGTGACAGACTTTCCGCACCATGCGAGCCGCGTTTCCGTATGCGAAACGCTGGTCCGCCGGGCTTGGGATAACCCTGAGATTATAGCGCAGCGGACCTTTTCCCGCAGCGCACACAAGCGCGCGCCGATGCCTTCGCGACGCTTTCGGACGGCTTTCTCCGTCTTTTCGCCGACTCGTCAAACAGGACGAAATCCTTTATGCTGGATTGAGTTGTGCGACACGACGCTCGCAGTAGTCGTGTAGAGGAGACAACCTCTCTAAAAATCAAGCCTTTGGAAAGGCTGAGCTTTCCTTAAACAATCTCAGCGCCCGTAGTAAGTCACGGCTCGGCCCCTTGGTAGACATTGCATTGCGTCTACATATAGGCCGTGGGATCGGTTCGCCGGTTCGGGGTTCCTTTGGGACAGTCTACTGTCCCTATCAAGTGGTCGCATGAAAAAGCGGGATCAGTACGGTGTAAATGCAGTCCGTCGCGATATCACATCCATCGTGGATGGGTTTGTCGGGATGAGAGCTGACCTCCGTCGCATTGCTAAAAGACTCGACGACCTTCGTTGGTTCGTTGGTGGCTTAGCGGTTGCGAGTGTGGTGGCTGCTGGCTTGGCGAAGCATTTCATCGGGTAAAACTGTCCGTCATTTCATGTACGACGCGAGCGAAAGCTCTGTCTGTCATTGTTCAACCTACCGGCTGTATCCATTGGTAGGCAGCGAACCTGCTATACGACTAGCAGTAGCCTACGGAGACATGCGTCACTGGCAACGGTGAGGTGTGAAGCTCTCCTGACAACGTAGCCCCCGGTACCGGGCAAGGCGAAACCGTGAGGTATAGCCTTGGAGACTCCCAGCAGCAAGGGGGTTGAGGAGCTAGGCTGGCTGGCATGGGCAACATATGTGAACTGCTGATAAACCTCGTAAGCATGCGTTGTGCCGAAGCTGCTACTGGCACTGACCAAAGGGTACGTGATTGGCTAACTCGCTGACTCGTCGGGTTACGTCGTCGTTACAATCACCGGGGAATAGGCAGGCCCTAAACCAGTCGTGTGACAGATAGGGAACGTGGTAAGCCTGTATGACTGCCCGGGACGAACGTCTCTGGCAGGTGAACCGCAAGGAACACTGTTGGCCATGCAGGTATGGGAGGACGGAAAAAGCGAATGTCGGACTGTAATGGTTCGGATAGGGGTTGAGACATTACCTCACGCGAAAGCGGGCAGACTTCCGTCTGGTCTACCGTCGCAGGACGGCTGACTACCCTTTGACTCGAACTATCGTCGGGTGCAGTACACCGACAATTTATCTGGATTCCCTTGCGGGAGCGAAATTGGCTCCCGCAAGGGGACAACTTCGTTCTCCTGCTCGGGAATTTTTTTTTCGAGAAGGAGAGCAGCATGAAAGTATCGATCCGTAAGGATGGATCTGCGCTTTCCCACGCACTGGACAACTGGTACGCCATAGACTGGCGACGAGTTGAACGGAACGTGAGAGGGATGCAGATTCGAATTGCGAAGGCTACGCAGGAAGGCAACTGGCGCAGAGTGAAGGCACTGCAACGGATGCTAACCCGCACGTTGTCCGCCAAGGTATGGGCGATACGACGCGTTACGCAAAACCAAGGTAAGCGAACGGCTGGAGTCGATCGTGAGCTATGGGACACGCCTGAAAGCCGATGGCTCGCCGTCGGCAAGTTGAGGCGGCGCGGATATAGACCTCTGCCATTACGGAGGGTCTTTATCCCCAAGGCGAATGGGAAGATGCGCCCGTTGGGCATCCCGACCATGCTGGACAGAGCGATGCAGGCTCTGTACTTGCTCGCTTTGGAGCCAGTGGCAGAGTCAACGAGCGATCCGAATTCTTATGGCTTTCGGAAGAATCGTTCGACGGCTGATGCTATGGCCCAAATATTCCTCTCTACGTCCAAGAAGGTTTCGGCAACTTGGATTCTGGAGGCGGATATTAAAGGCTGCTTTGACCATATCAACCATGACTGGTTGGAAAACCATGTCCCGATGGACAGGGCGATCCTCCGGAAATGGCTGAAAGCTGGCTTGATTTACAAAGGTCAGCTTCAGGCGACGGAAGCCGGTACGCCGCAGGGGGGTATCATTTCCCCAACGTTGGCCAATGTGACGCTAAATGGCCTGGAACGAGAACTGATAGCGCACCTCGGTGCAAAGTTCGGACTCGCGAAGGTTAAGAAGCTGAAAATCAATGTTGTACGGTACGCGGATGACTTTGTGATAACCGGCGTGTCAAAAGACGTGCTGGAAACTGAAGTCCAACCTTGGGTCGAAGCATTCCTTGCTGTACGAGGGCTGCAATTGTCCGAGGAGAAGACGCGAATCGTGCATATTGACCACGGTTTCGACTTCCTTGGGTGGCATTTCCGCAAATATCGCGGAACGTTACTCATCAAGCCGAGCAAGAAAAACGCGCAAGCGTTCTATCGCAAGGTGGTGGAAGTGATTAGCGGCAACAAGACGGTAAAGCAAGAGGAGTTGATTCGCTTGCTGAACCCGATGCTACGTGGTTGGGCGCAGTATCACCGCCCCGTGGTGGCCAAGGCGACGTACAGCCGCATGGAGTACCTGATTTTTCAGAGACTCTGGCGGTGGTCGAAACGGCGACATCCACAGAAGAGCCGCGACTGGATCAGGAAGAAATACTTCCATTCGGTTGGGGCGCGGAATTGGGTGTTCGCCGCTCCCGTGGTGAAAGACGACGGCAGTAAGGGCTTACTGGAGCTGTACCAGATCACCGGTACTCCGATTCAGCGGCACAAGAAGGTCAAGGGAGCATACAATCCTTTCGACCCGCAATGGGAACAGTACGGCGAGCAACTTCGACAGGCGCGGCTGGAACAATCCATGTCGTACCGGCGCGAATGGGTTACGCTGTATATGTCTCAAGGTGGTTTGTGTGCGCTGTGCGGTACGGAGTTGACAGAGGAAACGGGTTGGCATGATCATCATCTGGAATACCGGATGTATGGCGGCTCGGACGCGCTGTCTAACCGTGCTCTCTTGCACCCGCATTGCCACCAGCAAGTGCATAACCTGAATGTTGTTGTAACTAAGCCGGTTCTCCAATAGGAGAGCTTCGTCAATAGGCTCGAGCCGGATGCGGTGAAAGTCGCAAGTCCGGTTCCAAGGGGGCTCCTCTTCCGTAAGGAAGGGGGGCTACCCTCCACCACAAACGACGGCGGCGCAGTCCGGCAACCCTGCCGGGTGAGACCGCCGTATTTGTTTCATGACCGCCAAGAAAATTCGCCACTACCTGCAGTTCAAGGATTTATCGCTCGAAGACTACGAGTACGTGCTGGAACGCGCGCGCATTCTGAAACGCAAATTCAAGAACTACGAGACCTATCACCCGCTGCATGACCGCACGCTGGCGATGATCTTCGAAAAGAATTCGACGCGTACGCGCCTGTCGTTCGAAGCCGGCATCTTCCAGTTGGGCGGCCACGCCGTGTTCATGAGCACGCGCGACACGCAGCTCGGCCGCGGCGAGCCGATCGAAGACGCTGCGCAGGTCATTTCGCGCATGGTCGACATCATCATGATCCGCACGTTCGGGCAGGACATCATCCAGCGCTTTGCCGAAAATTCGCGCGTGCCGGTCATCAATGGGCTTACCAACGAATATCACCCGTGCCAGGTGCTCGCGGACATCTTCACGTACTTCGAACATCGCGGCCCGATCCGCGGCAAGACGGTCGCATGGGTCGGCGACGCGAACAACATGCTCTACACGTGGATCGAAGCCGCGCAGATTCTCGGCTTCAAGCTGCGCCTCTCCACGCCGCCCGGCTACAAGCTCGACCGCGCGCTGGTCGCCGCGGAAAGCGCGCCGTTCTACGAGGAATTCGACCACCCGAACGAGGCCTGCGCCGGCGCCGATCTCGTCACCACCGACGTCTGGACCAGCATGGGCTTCGAGGCCGAAAACGAAGCGCGCAAGAAGGCCTTCGCGGACTGGTGCGTCGACGCCGAGATGATGGCGCGCGCCAATCCCGACGCGCTCTTCATGCACTGCCTGCCCGCGCACCGCGGCGAGGAAGTCAGCGCGGAAGTGATCGACGGCCCGCAAAGCGTCGTGTGGGACGAAGCCGAAAACCGTCTGCACGTGCAAAAGGCGTTGATGGAATTCCTGCTGCTCGGCAAGCTCAACCACTGAGCCAGGCCGCCGAGCGACTCGCGAGGCGCCCGCGGGGAACGCGACGGGGCATTTTGAATACGAGGCAAGGTGTGCGCGCCGGCGCAACAATGCAACGCTTCAGGAGCACAAACGCCCACGCAGCAGCACAGTCACGGACGGAATGTAAAAAGGCGCAGGGAGAAAACTCCCGGCGCCTTTTCCATTTCTACCGTTCCCGCTCCGGCAAATACCGCAGCCGCGCGTTACAGGCAAACCGGCTCGGACTCCAACTCCACACCAAACTTTTCCAGCACGTCACGCTGAATCGCCTGCGCAAGCGCCAGCACTTCCGCACCGCTCGCGCCGCCGCGATTGACAAGCACGAGCGCCTGCCGGTCATGTACGGCCGCCGCGCCCATCGCATGCCCCTTCCAGCCGCACCGGTCGATCAGCCAGCCCGCGGCAAGCTTCACGCGGCCATCCGGCTGAGGATAAGACACGACATCCGGCTCGCGGCGCTTCAGCGCATCGAACTGCGCCGCCTCGATCACCGGATTCTTGAAGAAGCTCCCCGCGTTGCCGAGCTCCAGCGGATCGGGCAGCTTTGCGCGCCGCACGGCGACCACCGCATCGAAGATGGCCTGCGCGGTCGGCTGCAGGCCCGCGCCGTCGGCCTTACCGGCGCTTCCCGCATGACCTTGCGCCGCCAGCTCGCGCGCCAGATCCGCATAGCCGGCGCGCGGTTGCCACGCCTTCGGCAAACGGAACGTCACCGACGTAATCACGAAACGCCCGCGCCCTTCCTGCTTGAAGAAACTGTCGCGGTAACCGAAGCGGCACGCCTGCGCGTCGAGTTCGACCGCCTCGCCCGTCGAGAGCTCGATTGCCCGCAACGACGCGAAACGCTCGCACATCTCCAGCCCGTAGGCGCCGATGTTCTGGATCGGCGCCGCGCCGACCGTGCCCGGAATCAGCGCGAGGTTCTCGAGGCCAGGCAGCCCCTGCGCCAACGTCCACGCGACGAACTCGTGCCACGGCTCGCCGCCGGCTGCTTCGACATACCACGCGTCCTGATCCTCGCGCACGACGCGCCGGCCGCGCAGCGCGACCAGCAGCACGAGCCCGGCGAAGTCGCCGGTCAGCACGACGTTGCTGCCGCCGCCAAGCACGAGGCGCGGCAGGCCGGCAACGCGCGGATCGCGCACCGCAGCCAGCAACTGCTCTTCATGCTCGATCAGGCACGCAAGCTGCGCGCGCACGTCGAAGCCGAAGGTGTTGTGCGCCTTCAACGGATAGCCGGCGAAAAGAGCGGCGCAAGCGGAGGTGGAAGCGGCGGCGGAATCGGATTGGGACATCGGAACGAGAACAGGGAAACGTCGCATGACGACAAAGTAGCGCCCCCTGGCCGGATCGGCCATCTCGCGACGCTGCGCGACAGCCTTGGGCAAAAGGGAGTGGCGTCGGTAAAATGACGTCCGGTCCGTGATTATAGCGAGTGCACCGTGAGCAGCCGACCGGCCGCGTCACGCATCGCCGCACTATTGGGAGAATGCAATGCCATCGTTTGACGTCGTCTGCGAAGCGAACATGATCGAAGTCAAGAACGCGATCGAGCAGTCCAACAAGGAAATTTCCACGCGCTTCGACTTCAAGGGGTCCGATGCGCGCGTCGAGCACAAGGAAAACGAACTCACCGCATATGCCGACGACGACTTCAAGCTCGGCCAGGTGAAAGACGTGCTGCTGTCGAAAATGGCGAAGCGCAACGTCGACGTGCGCTTCCTCGACTACGGCAAGATCGAGAAGATCGGCGGCGACAAGGTCAAGCAGGTCATCAAGATCAAGAAGGGCGTATCCGGCGACCTGTCGAAAAAAATCGTACGCCTCGTGAAGGACAGCAAGATCAAGGTTCAGGCGAGCATTCAAGGCGACGCGGTGCGTGTGACCGGCGGCAAGCGCGACGATCTGCAAAGCGTGATCGCGCTGCTGCGCAAGGACGTGACCGATACGCCGCTCGACTTCAACAACTTCCGCGATTAAGCGGCGAGACTAAGCGGCGAGATGCGCGCGAGGCTGGCAACGAGCCTCGCGCTAAAGCCCGGACGGCAGCCGCCGCGGCGTCGGGATGCCTTGCATCGGCCATCCGCGCCGAAACCGGCGTCGAGACGCAACGTGCTCGCCGCACACGACTCCGGCCACTTCAGCCGCTCCTGCCCTGCAGCCCTGCCTCAAAGATCGTTGCCCGCAGCCGGACTCGCCGCCTTCTTCTTGTCGCCGATACGGCTCTCCTGCCCGCGCATCAGCTTCGCAATGTTGCCGCGATGGCGCCACACGAGCAGCGCGCTCATCACGAGAACCGCCAGCGCGATGATGCGCGGCCCGAACAGGAACACGTAAAAGAGCGGCGCGAACACGGCGGCGCACAGCGCCGCCAGCGACGAATAGCGCGTAAAGAACGCAACGATGATCCAGGTCAGCAGCGTGGCGACGCCAAGCGTCGGGTTGATGGCGAGCAGCACGCCCGCGGCGGTCGCGACACCCTTGCCGCCCTTGAAGCGGAAGAAAACCGGATACAGGTGGCCGAGAAACACGGCAAGCGACGCAATCGCCACCGACCTGTCGTCGAGCCCGTAACGCGCGCCGAAATGCACGACCAGCCACACCGGCAGCCAGCCCTTGAAGGCGTCGCCGATCAGCGTGAGAATCGCCGCCTTCTTGCTGCCGCTGCGCAGCACGTTGGTGGCGCCCGGGTTGCCCGAGCCGTACGAACGCGGATCGTCGAGACCCATCGCGGCGCTCACGATCACCGCGAACGAGAGCGAACCGACCAGATAGGCAACGATAGCAACGATCACATTTTGCATGTGGGACTCTTATAGGAATCGCGGTCTGACACTCGACACCCCAACCGCCTCAGGGCACGCCACTCGAAACAGGGCGGCGCACATTCTACCGAACACATCCGCGAAGAAAGTATTCAGGCCGGCACCAACCCGAAAGTCAATCGACGCTTGCGCACTGCACCGGTCTGGCCGCCAGCAGATCCGTGAGCACCTTCGGCTCGACGCTCACGAGAAAACCGCGCCGCCCGCCATTCAGCCAGATTTTGTCCATCTCGAGAATGCTCGACTCGACGTACACGGGCATCTGCTTGCGCGTGCCGAACGGCGACGTGCCGCCGATCAGGTAACCCGAGTGCCGGTTCGCGACGTCGGGCTTGCACGGCTCGACGCGCTTCGCGCCGATCTGCCGCGCGAGGTTCTTCGTGCTCACGGTGCGGTCGCCGTGCATCAGCACGATCAGCGGCTTCGCGTGCTCGTCTTCCATCACGAGCGTCTTCACGACATGATGTTCGTCCACGCCGAGTTGCCGCGCCGATTCGCCGGTGCCGCCGTGCTCGACGTAGTCGTAAGGATGTTCGCCGAACGCGACGCCGTGGCGGCGCAAAAGCTGCGTGGCAGGCGTTTCGGAGACATGTCTGGATTTGCTCATCGGCGCATTGTAATGGCGAGTTCGTACAACGGCTATTTGCCGACCGGCCAATTGTGCGGGCCCGGCGATTGTGGCACGATCGTTCGCGAATAACAGGAGGCAGCGATGAGCCCAGCTTCATCCATCCGTTCCACGATCGACATTCCCGCATTGCTGGCCGCCCTGCCCGCGCGCATCAGCGAGATTGCCGCGCTCGCCGCCGCGCGTGATCCGCAGCACGTCGCGCTGATCGAGGATGCGCGCCGCCTGACCAGCGCGCAACTGCTGGAAGCCGTCGACGCCACCGCCGCGCTGCTGCGCGGATGGGGCGTGCGCGGCGGCGATCGCGTGATGATCGTCGCGGAAAACAGCATCGCGCAGATCGTGCTGCTATTCGCAACCGCGAAGCTCGATGCATGGGCGCTCGTGTCGAATGCGCGCCTGTCCGCAGCCGAACTCGACTCGATCCGCGCGCATGCGCAACCGCGCGTCGTCGCCTATGCGGTGGAAAGCTCCGCCGACGCGCGCCAGCATGCGCAGCGGCACGAGGCGCAGAGCGCGCCCGCGCTCGCGCCGGACATCGGCGCATGGTCGTATGCGGTGGACAGCACGGTGCAAGCCGAACCCGTGGAAGCCGCGAACCACCGTCAATGCGCGGCGCTGATCTACACGACCGGCACCACCGGCGCGCCGAAGGGCGTGATGCTGTCGCACCGCAATCTGTTGTACATCGCCGCGGTGTCGAGCCAGCTGCGCGAGGTCGGGCCCGGCGACGTCGTCTATGCGGTGCTGCCTATTTCGCACGTGTACGGTTTCGCGTCGGTGTGCCTCGGCAGCCTGCATGCGGGCGCGACATTGCGGCTCGCACCGCGCTTCGTGCCGGAAGCGGTGCGCCGCGCGCTCGCCGAAGAGCGCGTGTCGATCTTCCAGGGCGTGCCGGCCATGCACGCGAAGCTGCTCGAACATCTGCAGACGCAGGGCCACGCGTGGTCCGCGCCGCAACTGCGCTTCGCCTATTCGGGCGGCTCGCCGCTCGACGCCGCGCTCAAAGCGCAGGCCGAAGCCGTCTACGGTCTGCCGCTGCACAACGGCTACGGGATGACCGAAAGCAGCCCGACCGTCTCGCACACGATGCTCGATGCGCCGCGCGGCGACTGCTCGGTCGGCGAGATCATTCCCGGTGTCGAGGTGAAGTTCGTCGGGCTCGATGGCATCGAAGCGGCGCAAGGCGAGATCGGCGAACTGTGGGTGCGCGGGCCGAACGTGATGCTCGGCTACTACCGCAGCCCCGAGCAAACGCGCGCGGCCGTCACCGAAGACGGCTGGCTCAAGACCGGCGACCTCGCGCGCCAGGACGCGGATGGCGCGCTGCATATCGTCGGGCGCAGCAAGGAGCTCATCATCCGCTCGGGCTTCAATGTGTATCCGGCCGAAGTCGAGCATGTGCTGAACGCGCATCCGCAGGTCGTGCAGTCGGCGGTGATTGGGCGCGCGGTCGAGGGCAACGAGGAAGTGATCGCGTTCGTCGAGCTGGTTTCCGGCGCGACGGTCACGCCCGCGGAATTGATCGCGTGGTGCGGCGAGCGGCTCGCGCCATACAAACGGCCGGTCGAACTCAGAGTGCTTGCGGCGTTGCCGGCTGCATCGACCGGCAAGATTCTGAAGCACCGGCTGCGCGAGTTCCTCTGAAACGGCGGGTGCGGCGGTTAGTCTGGTCAGGCGGGCTGGGTCGAGCGCGCGCCGAACCCGCACCGAACCCGCGTCAGGCCCACGTCAAACCGCCTCGAGCTCGCATCGAGCTCGCATCACCCGCGCGGATGATGCTGCGCATGCAGCGACTTCAGCCGCTCGCGCGCGACGTGCGTGTAGATCTGCGTGGTCGAAATATCGGTGTGGCCGAGCAGCAGTTGCACGACGCGCAGGTCCGCGCCGTGATTGAGCAGATGCGTCGCGAACGCGTGCCGCAGCGTATGTGGCGACAACGGCGCATGCACGCCAGCCGCCGCCGCGTGGCGCTTGATGATGTTCCAGAACTGCTGGCGCGTCATGCCTTCCGCACGGGTCGTCACGAAGAGCGCATCCGCCGCGCGCTCGCCGAGCAGCGCTGGGCGCGCGTCACGCAGATAACGTTCGATCCAGTCGTGCGCCTCTTCGCCGAACGGAATCAGGCGCTCTTTCGAGCCCTTGCCGGTCACGCGCACCACGCCATCGTTCAGGCTCACTTCCACGGTCTTCAGCGTGACGAGTTCGGTCACGCGCAGACCGCTCGCGTACATCAGCTCGAGCATCGTGCGATCGCGCAGGCCCAGCGGCGTATCGATATCGGGTGCGCCGAGCAGCGCTTCGATCTGCGCTTCGCTGAGCGTCGACGGAAAACGCGGCGGCTGTTTCGCCGAGCGGATGCGCAGCGTCGGATCGAGCGCCGCGCGATGCTCGCGCACCGCCCACGCGTAATAACGGCGAAACACCGAGAGCCGCCGGTTCGCCGAGGTCGCCTTGTCTTTCTGGCGCGCTGCGCTGTAGGCAGTGAGGTCGGCTTCGCTCGCGGTATCGAGCGACGCGTTGCGCGCGTGCGCGAGCCATTCGCAGAAGAGTCGCAAGTCGCGGCGATACGCGTCGAGCGTGTTGCGCGACAGGCCGTGTTCGAGCCACAGCGCGTCGCAGAATGCATCGATCGACGCGGAACTCGTGAGCAGAAGCGGCGACGCGCTCGCCGCGTCGCCGGCCTTCTTACTGGTATCCGTCACGCTCGTGCTCATGCGTACGGAACGCCTTCATGCGCGAGCAGCCAGCGCTTCACGTTGCGAAAGAAACCATCGCCCGCATGATGCGCGAATCCGCCGATGCCGCTCGAACTCACGACGCGGTGACACGGAATCACGATCGGAAAGAAATTCGCGCCGCACGCCTGGCCGACCGCGCGCGGCACGCTGCCCAATTGCCTCGCGAGCTGCCCGTAGGTGAGCACGACGCCGGGCGGAATCTCGCTGATTGCCTGCCACACGCGCCGCTGGAACGCGGTGCCGCACTCGGCGAGCGGCAGCTCGAACTTCGCGGACGCGCGCTCGAAGTAACGCTCGATCTGCTCGGCGGCTTCGCGCGCGAGCGGTGTATCGGGCGCGACATTGCGCGTCGATTCCGGCAGATAGACGATCTCGCGCACGGCGTCGCCCTCGAGGCGGATGCCGACCTTGCCGAACGGCGCGTCGATCACTGCGTTGAACATGATTGCCTGCTCCTTTACCTGCGCCCCTACCTGCGCCCCTACCGCGCGGCTGAAGGTTTGCGCTGCGGGTTCGCATTGCACGTTCGCCACGTGACGTGCCTGCGCCTTCCTGCACGCGCGCCACGAAGGCAACCCAACCGCCGCGAATTGCCGCTACTTTACGCCGCTTCCAGCGCCCACTCCACATGCTCGCGCACGACGGCCGAAGGGTCGCCGGCGCGCTGCCTCAATGCCTGCACGATCGCCGCGCGAGCCTCATCGCCAAGGCTTCCGGGCGCAGCGCGCAACGCATTGCCCATACCCACCGCGAGATTGCGCAGCCAGCTTTCGTAGCCGATGCGGCGAATCGCGCTGCCCTGCATGCGCGTGTCGAATTCGTCCGCGCTCCACGCGAACAGCTCGACGAGCGACGCGCGATCGAGCCCGTGCCGCACGTCGAAATCGGCGAGCGGCGCGGCCTGCGCGAACTTGTTCCATGGACACACGAGCTGGCAATCGTCGCAGCCATAGACACGATTGCCGATCAGCGGCCGCATGTCCAGGGGAATACTGCCCTTCAGTTCGATCGTCAGATAGGAGATGCAGCGGCGCGCGTCGACCTTGTAAGGCGCGACGATCGCGCCGGTCGGGCACGCGCCGAGACAGCGCGTGCAACTGCCGCAATGCGAGCCCGGCGTTTCGGGCGCGGCTTCGGGCGAGGTTTGCGCATCGGTCGGCAGGGGGATGTCGACGTAGATTTCGCCGAGAAAAAACAGCGACCCGGCATCGCGCTGCAGGAGCAGCGTGTGCTTGCCGCGCCAGCCGATGCCCGCCTTCTGCGCGAGTTCCACTTCGAGCACCGGCGCTGAATCGGTAAACACGCGATAGCCGAACGGCCCGATCGCCGCTTCGATTTTCTCGGCCAGATGTTGCAAACGATTACGCATCACCTTGTGATAGTCGCGGCCGCGCGCATAGATCGACACCACCGCCGCCGACGGGTCCGCGAGCCGCGCATGCTCGGCCGCGCGCCAGTCGCGTGTGCGTGGCGTGTGCTGCGCGTCTTGCGGCGCGCTTCCAGACACGCTTTCGGGTGCTTCATACGCACCCTCGTACGCACCCTCGCTTGCCTCTTCCCACGCACGTCCGGGTGCGCTCCCGGCAAGCGTCGACGCAGGCAAATAAGCGATGCGCGCGGTAATCACACGTCGCGTGCCGGCCACAAGCTCGGCCGGCCGCGCGCGTTTCATGCCGTGTTTCGCCATATAATCCATCTCGCCGTGGCACCCCGCTTCGAGCCACGCCGCAAGCGGCGCTTCAGCGGCGCAGAGATCGGTGTCGCTAATGCCGATCGCCCCGAAGCCCAGTTCGCGGCCCCACGTCTTGATGTCGAGCGCGAGCGCACGGAGCGCTGCTTCGTCGAAACGAGGCATATCACGAGGGGTCGGCTCGGCATCGGCCGATGCGCTCATGCAGGACACAGAGGACGTCGGACTTCGGTTCATCACGCTATTTTACGAGAATGCCTGTCAATCCCGATCACGCGCACCTGCCGCCCGCTCCCGTCCTGCTCGAACGCTCCTTCGCGCTCGCGGACGAAGCCGCCACGCACGCGTTCGGAGAGCGTTTCGCACAGGCGATCGAAAGCGTGCGCGAGGCAGCGCAGGACCAGCAGCCCGCGCAAGAGCCTGAAGCGGCGAGGGGCCACGCATTCCACGGCCTGCAGGTGCAACTCATCGGCGACCTCGGCGCCGGCAAAACCACGCTCGTGCGCGCAACCTTGCGCGGTCTCGGTCACACCGGCCGCGTGCGCAGTCCCACCTATACGCTCGTCGAACCTTATGTGCTCGAGCGGCCCGCTGGGGAACTCGCGCTCTATCACTTCGATCTGTACAGATTCAGCGATCCGGCCGAATGGGCCGACGCGGGCTTTCGCGAATATTTCGACAGCGGCGCGATCTGCCTCGTCGAATGGCCGCAGCGCGTGGGGCCGCTGCTTGGCGTACCGGATCTCGTCTTCTCGCTCGCGCTCGACGGCGAAGGAGACGCACGCGTACTCGTCGCACGGGCATATAGCGAATCAGGAAAGGCATGTCTCGAAAGATGTTGATCAAACCGTTCCACTCGATCGAATCCGCGGCGGGCGCCACGCATAACTGGCGGCGCCGCCAGATTCTGCGGGCGGGCGCGTCGACGCTCGTGCTCGGCCTCGTCGCGCCGCGCCTCGCGTGGGCGAGCTCGGTGCTCGGCGTGCGCGTGTGGCCCGCGCGCGACTACACGCGCGTGACGATCGAATCCGATCAGCCGCTGCAGAACACGCAGCAACTGCTGCAGGGACCGGACCGGCTCGTCGTCGATCTGAACGGCCTCGATCTCGATCAGGAGCTCAAGGATCTCGTCTCCAAAATCACGCCGAACGATCCGCAAATTTCGTCGGTGCGGGTCGGGCAATATCA
Organism: Paraburkholderia susongensis; assembly: GCF_900177725.1. Taxonomy (GTDB): domain Bacteria; phylum Pseudomonadota; class Gammaproteobacteria; order Burkholderiales; family Burkholderiaceae; genus Paraburkholderia; species Paraburkholderia susongensis. The sequence goes on from NZ_FXAT01000018.1 coordinate 111,253, forward strand.
GCCGCACGTGGTGCGCATGGTGTTCGACCTCAAGGGTTCGGTGAAACCGCAGGTGTTCACGCTGCCGCCGGTCGGCACGTACAAGTACCGGCTCGTGTTCGACCTGTATCCGGCCGTCGCACCCGATCCGCTCATGGATCTGCTCGCGCAGACCGAGCGCAAGCAGCAGGCGCTCGACGCGGAAAACGGCGCGCCGCCCGCCACGCTGAGCGGCCCCGGCTCGACGCCGCCCGCCGACAACAGCGAGGCGTTCTTCGAGCACTATGCGCAGAACGGCGGTGGCAACGACAGCAGCGGCAGCGCGTCCGGCGTGCCGCATCCTCCCGCGCATGGCACGGGGACGCCCACTGCGCCGATCATCGCGGGTAGGCAGGCCACACCGTCGGCGCCGCTCGCGCCGCCCGCCGCGATCGCGCGCAACAAGGGCGGCAATGGCAGCGGCAGCACCGCGCGCGGCCTCGACGGCAACGATCTCGGCGGCAGCGACGACGCCTACGCGTTCAGCACGCCGAAACCGGGCAGAAGCAACACCGTGCGTCTGCTGACCGTCGCGATCGACCCCGGTCACGGCGGGGAAGATCCGGGCGCGATCGGCGGCGCGGGCACTTACGAGAAACACATCGCGCTCGACATCGCGAAGAAGCTGCGCGCGAAAATCGACGCGCAACCGAACATGCGCTCCATGATGACGCGCGACGCCGACTTCTTCGTGCCGCTCAACGTGCGCGTGCAAAAGGCGCGCCGCGTCGGCGCGGACCTGTTCGTGTCGATTCACGCGGACGCGTTCACGACACCCGATGCGAAAGGCTCGTCGGTGTTCGCGCTGTCCGAGCATGGCGCGACGAGCGCGGCCGCGCGCTGGATGGCGAACAAGGAGAACTCGTCGGATCTGATCGGCGGCATCAACATCAAATCCGCCGACGCCACCGTGAACCGCGCGCTGTTCGACATGTCGACCACCGCGCAGATTCGCGACTCGATGCGTTACGGCAATTTCGTGCTCAAGGAAATCGGCGACATCAACAAGCTGCACAAGGGCTCGGTCGAGCAGGCCGGCTTCGCGGTGCTGAAGGCGCCGGACATTCCGTCGATCCTCGTCGAGACCGCGTTCATCAGCAATCCGGACGAAGAGCGACGCCTGAACGACGACGCGTATCGCGACAGGATGGCGAGCGCGATCCTGACCGGCATCAAGCGCTATTTCGCGGCGAACCCGCCGCTCGCGAAGAACCGCATGACGTGAGCGAGGCGCGCCGCCGGCGCTCAGCGCGCCGGCATGAGCCGCTGCACGACCCAGCCGCCGAACACATTGACCGCGAGCCCCGCCATCACGAGCAAGGCCCCCGCGACCTGCATCGCGGATAACTGCTCGCCGAGCAGCAGCGACGCCGACGCGAGCCCGACGATCGGCACCAGCAGCGAAAACGGCGCGACCTGGCTCGCCGGATAGCGCGACAGCAGGCGGCTCCACAAGCCATAACCGACCAACGTCGCGATAAAGGCGAGATAGACGATCGCGAAAATCGACAGCGCGCTGATGCCGGTCAGCGCGGCGGCGATTTCCCGCGGCCCCTCGAACACGAGCGACGCCGCGAAAAACGGCAGCGGCGGAATCAGGCTGCCCCACACGACGAGCCCGACCAGATCGACCTTGCCGACCTTCTTCGTGACGATGTTGCCGAGCGCCCACATGCACGCCGCGCACAGCGTGAGCACGAAGCCGGCGAGCGACATCGTGTGGCCGCCTTGCAGGCCGATCACCGCAAGGCCCGCGGCCGCGATCAGCAGACCCGCGACGTTCGGCAAACGGAAGCGCTCCTGCAGAAACAGCGCCGCGAAGATCAGCGTGAAAAACGCCTGCGCCTGCAGCACCAGCGATGCGAGCCCCGCCGGCATGCCGACGTACATCGCCGAGAACAGGAACGCGAATTGCCCGAACGAGATCGTCGCGCCGTAGGCGAAGAGCCAGCGCCACGGCATCTGCGGCCGCCTGACGAAAAACACCGCGGGCACCGCGGCGAGCGTGAAGCGCAACGCGCCGAGCAGCATCGGCGGCACGCCATGCAAGCCCACCTTTATCACGACGAAGTTGACGCCCCACGCGAGCACGACGATCAACGCGAGCAGCAGATCCCTGGGCGACATCCCAGTCTCCAATATGATGGTCCGATCCGGCAGTTTAGCGGAGCGGGCGGCGCGGCGTGTGTGGTGGAGTGTGGGGTGGCGCGTGCACGCCGGGCACGCGACTGGCTATCCGTTATCGTCATGCCCCAGCCGTCATACCGGCCTGTTGCCCCGGCTCACCGCACCCTCGCCCGCCCGCTCGCTCCTTTGTTGACGTCGGCCGCGCGCGGCGCGCAGTAGAATCGTCGATTGAACCGCTCTCCTTTCATTCTCCCGTCGAGCCTGCCCATGACCTCCTCGATCAAAGCCGTCCTCAAACCACATCTGCGCGACGTCGGCAGCCTGACCGTGCGGCGTGTGCTGCCGGCCATGGCGGCGCGCCTGATCGGCCCGTTCATTTTCTTCGATCACATGGGCCCGGCCACCCTCGAACCCGGCGTCGGCCTCGACGTGCGTCCGCATCCGCATATCGGCCTCGCAACCGTCACCTATCTGTTCGAAGGCGCGATCATGCATCGCGACAGCCTGGGCTCCGAGCAGAAGATCGTCCCCGGCGACGTCAACTGGATGACGGCCGGGCGCGGCATCGTCCATTCGGAGCGCTCGCCCGCCGAGGACCGCGCGCACGGCCAGACGATGCACGGCATCCAGACCTGGGTCGCGCTGCCGCTCGCCGACGAAGAAACCGAGCCGTCGTTCGCGCATCACGCGGCCGACACGCTGCCGGTCGTCGAGCGCAACGGCGTGACGCTGCGCGTGATCGCGGGCACGGCGTTCGGCGCGCTCTCGCCGGTCAGGACGTTCTCGGGCACGCTGTACGTGGCCGCCGACTTCACGCCGGGCAGCGCGTTCGCGCTCGAGCCGGAGCACGAGGAGCGCGGCGTGTATCTCGTGGAAGGCGATCTCGAGATCGACGGCACGCCGCTCGAAGCGGGCCAGATGGCGGTGCTCGCGCTCGACGAAACGGTCACGCTAGCGAGCACGCACGGCGCGCGCGTGATGCTGCTCGGCGGCGAGAAGCTCGACGGCGAGCGCTTCATCGAGTGGAATTTCGTCGCGAGTTCACGCGAGAAGATCGAAGCCGCGAAGCTTGCGTGGACGAATCAGGAAATGGGCCAGGTGCCCGGCGAAACCGAATGGATTCCGCTGCCGCAGCACAAGTGAATGCGGTGGAGCCGCCGGCAAGACAGGCGCAGACCTAGCGCGCGCCACGGGCATCTGACGGCCCGCATTGAATTCACGCGATTCGGCCCAAGCTAGGCACGTACAAAACCGCTTTTATCGACGAGGACGCAATGGACACCACTCTGGCCACTTTCGAACAGGACGTCATCGCGGCGTCGACCCTGGCCCCCGTGCTGGTCGATTTCTGGGCGCCGTGGTGCGGCCCCTGCAAGAGTCTCGGCCCGATGCTGGAAAAGCTCGAAGTCGAAGCAGCCGGCAAATGGAAGCTCGTCAAGGTCAACGTGGACGAGAATCACGAACTGGCCGCGCACTTCCAGGTGCGCAGCATTCCGCACGTGATCGCCTTCGCCGACGGCCAGCCGGTCGATCAGTTCGTCGGCGTGCTGCCGGAAGGACAACTGCGCGAATTCATCGAGCGGCTCGTGCCGCAAGGCGCGCCGGCCGCGCGCGTCGAAGCGCAGACCGCGCTCGCCGAGGGCCGCCGCGAAGACGCATACGATCTGCTGCAGGCGGCGCTCGCGTACGACCCCGGTTTCGACGACGCGCGCATGGACCGCATCGAGTTGCTGCTCGAAGACAACCGTATCGACGAAGCGCGCAACGAAGTCGATCTGCTGTCGCCGAAAACGACGCAGGGCATCGACGCGCGTTTCAACGCGATCAAGACGCGGCTCGACGCCGTGGATGCCGCCGCGGACCTGCCGCCCACCGATGCGCTCGAAGCACGCGTCGCCGCGAATCCCGACGATCTCGAAGCGCGCTTCGATCTGGCTAGCGCGCTTATCGCACGCCGCAAATATGCGGGTGCACTCGAGCATCTGCTCGCGATCGTGCAGCGCGACCGCGCGTTCCGCGACGATATCGGCCGCAAGACGATGCTCTCGGTGTTCGATCTGGCCGCGCATCAGCCGGAGCTGGTGTCGCAATGGCGGCGTAAGCTGAGCGCGTCGTTGTACTGAGTTGCTGCGCCGGGTGGTCGTACCGGCCGTACTGAATCGTCGTATCGATCAGCGCTCGTTGCATGGCGCGGTTGCGGTGAATGCCGCAGCCGCGGCCAGCGTGCCTCGGCTTCGATGCGCCGCAAGCTCCGAAACGCCGCGCTCAAACAGCCGCCCGAGCCCTCGCCTGCTTCGCCAGCTCCCGCAACACATGCGCAGCCGCCGCAAAACCGAAGCTCGCGGTCACGCACACGCTCGAACCAAACCCCGCGCAGTTCAGGCCGACCGGCCCCGTGTGACCCGGCGACGTGCTCACGTGCTCGGCTTCCTCGTCGATATCGCAGACGGCCGCTTCCGGATAGATGAGCGGCTCGTCCGAATACACCGCGCTCACCTTGAACTTCGCCTTCGGCCCACGCGGAAAGCCATGCTGTTTGCGTAACTGGCCGCGCACCTTCGAGAGCAACGGGTCCTGGATCGTCAGCGCGAGATCGTCGATGCGGATGCGCGTCGGGTCGAGCTGGCCGCCCGCGCCGCCGACCGTAATCAGCGCCTGCTTGCGCTCGACGCACCATGCGATCAGCGCAGTCTTCGTGCGCACGCTGTCGATTGCGTCGATCACGTAATCGAAGCCGCCGCCGAGCGTCGCCGCAAAATTGTCCGGCTCGACGAAGTCTTCGACGAGCCGCACATCGCAATACGGATTGATCGCCGCGATGCGCTCGGCCATCGCCTCGACCTTCGGTTTTCCGTAGTTGCCGTCGAGCGCGTGAATCTGCCGGTTCGTATTGCTTTCGGCAACGTTGTCGAGATCGATCAGCGTAAGCACACCGACCGCGCTGCGCGCCAGCGCCTCCGCGACCCACGAGCCCACCCCGCCGATGCCGATCACCGCGACGTGCGCGCCTTCGAACGCGGCGAGCGCATCGGCGCCGTACAGACGCGCGATTCCGCCGAAGCGGCGCGCGCGGTCGGCGGTTTCATTCGCGTCGAGGCTGGTAGTAAGATCGGATTGCGCGGCGGTGCTGGACATGATGGCAGGGCTCGAAAACACGGATGGAACGGAAAGCGGCGGCGCTCCCGTGATGTGAGTGCAGGGCGCGCAGCCCGTATTTTGCCTGAAGGTCTCACCCGAACGTTTTGCCATCACGCTTCAATCCAGGTAAGCACACGAACGGCAGCGCGAGCCACGCCGGCTGAGCAAAAGTCGCGGGAAGCGGCGAAACACTGCAAGCTTGCGCTCGCGCAAGGTGTGGCGCAGATGCGGCACGTCCGGGCTTGCCCGCTCGCGCGCAAAAAACCGGCTCCTTAGCTATACTTGTTTCAACTGTAGCGTTCGCATAAGAACATGATCTCACTCGCCGAGCTTCGAAAAAATTATTCGCTGGGCTCTCTGGACGTTGCCGACGTCGACCACGATCCGTTCCGTCAATTCGACACGTGGTTCCGGCAGGCAATCGACGCCCAACTGCCCGAACCGAATGCCATGACGCTTGCCACGGTCGACTCGCGCGGCAGGCCCTCGGCGCGCATCGTGCTCATCAAGGGCGTCGACGCGCGTGGCTTCGTGTTCTTCACCAATTACGAGAGCCGCAAGGGCCGCGAGTTGAGCGCGAACCCCTACGCGAGCCTGCTGTTCCACTGGATCGAACTCGAGCGCCAGGTGCGCATCGAGGGCCGCGTCGTCAAGACCGGCCCGGAAGAAAGCGACACGTATTTCGCGTCGCGTCCACTCGGCTCGCGCATCGGCGCGTGGGCCTCGAATCAGAGTCAGGTAATTGAAAGCCGCTCGCAGCTCGAAGTACGCGAACGCGAAATCAGCCTGCAATACGGCGACAATCCCCCGCGCCCGCCGCACTGGGGCGGTTATCGTCTGGTGCCCGACACGATCGAATTCTGGCAGGGGCGGCCGTCGCGGCTGCACGACCGTCTGCTCTATACACGCGCGGGCGAAAGCGCCGAGAGCGGCAACTGGCGGATCGCCCGCCTGTCGCCCTGATCCGATGAATCACGCCGGCGGCGCCGCCAACGTAGCGGCGCACCGGCCGGATTGCGTTGCGCGGCCTGGGAGTGCGCTGCGCCATGTCGCGATCCACAAAAGCTTTGCTTTAAATCAACGAACACGGAGAGATCACATGTTCTGGGAGAAAAAGCTGGCGCAGTGGGTTGAAGATGTCAAAACCAGAGCTAACCTGCCCGCACGTCTCGTGCTGTGGGACGGTCAGCAACACGACTTCGGGCAGTTCGCCGCGCCCCAGGTCACGCTGCACGTGAAGAGCGCAACCGCGCTGCCCTATCTGCTCGAACCGAGCCTCGACAATCTCGGCGAGGCGTACGTGAAGGGCAAGATCGACATCGAGGGCAAGCTGTCGGACATCATCAATATCGGCTATGAACTCGCGCGCAGCACCGTGACCAGCGCGAGCAAGCTCGCGCGCGTGCGGCGCTATTTCAATCACTCGAAGTCGTCGGACAGGAAGGCGATCCAGTATCACTACGACGTCTCGAACGAGTTCTACAAGCTGTGGCTCGACGAGAACATGGTCTACTCGTGTGCGTACTTCGAGACCGGCACCGAAGATCTCGCGACCGCGCAAATCAAGAAGATCGACCACATCCTCACGAAGATCCAGTTGCAGCCCGGGCAGCGTCTGCTCGACATCGGCTGCGGCTGGGGTGCGCTCGTGCTGCGCGCGGCGCAGAAATTCGGCGCGAAGTGCGTGGGCGTGACGCTCTCGCAGAACCAGTTCGATCTCGCCACCGCGCGCGTGAAGGCGGCCGGACTCGAAAACCAGATCGAGATTCGCCTGCAGGATTATCGCGACATCAAGGGGCAGTTCGATCGCATCACGAGTGTCGGCATGTTCGAGCACGTCGGCCGCAAGAATCTGCCGGGCTATTTCGAGAAGATGCGCGATCTTCTGACCGACGACGGCATCGCGATGAACCACGGCATCACGTCGAGCGACGCGGACAGCGGCGAAACCGCGCTCGGCGGCGGCGAGTTCATCGACCGCTACGTGTTCCCGGACGGCGAGCTGCCGCATATCGGCCTCGCGCTCGAATCGATGCAGCGCGGCGGGCTCGAACCGGTTGACGTCGAAAGCCTGCGCCGTCACTATGCGCACACGCTCGACATCTGGGCGGAGAATTTCGAAGCGCATGCGGACGAAGCCCGCAAGCTCGTCGACGACGAGAAATTCCGCATCTGGCGCGTGTATCTCGCCGGCTGCGCGTATGCGTTCGAAAACGACGACGTGTCGATCTTCCAGGTGGTGTGCCGCAAAGCCGGCCATAGCGCGAAAAACCTGCCGTGGTCGCGCCGCTACATGTACGAAAAACCGCTGTGACTCCGCCGTGATCCTGTTGTGACCGGTCGGCGCCGCGGCGGCACGCATGAGCGCACGCCACGGCGCAATCCATAACAGCAGGCCGGACATTGATGGACCAGAGCGGGACGAACGAAGTCGAAGAGCCATTGCGCGGCAATGGCGGCAATCCGGACGAGGCGGCTAGCGAGGCCGCGCAGTTCGATCTGTTCGGGATGCCGGTGGATGGAGCGCAGCCCGAGCGCCGGCGCGAGCCGCGCGCGAAGACTGCCGCCACATCGTTGGGGGAAGACGACACGCCCGGCCCTGCCGCATCCACGCAAAACGCCCCGCCCACCTCCGCCGACACCCCGAAAAAACGCCGCGGCCGTGACGTCGTCGCCGCGCCGCCGTCGCCCGAAGTGCTCGCGCTCGCGGCCCAGCTACCGCAGCAGATCCACCTGGGCACGTCGACCTGGTCGTTTCCGGGCTGGAACGGCATCGTCTACGGCGACGACTACAGCAACAGCAAACTCTCGCGCGAAGGCCTCGGCGCATACGGCGCGCATCCGCTGCTGAAAACGGTCAGCATCGACCGGTCGTTCTACCAGGCGCTCACGGTCACCGAATACCTGCGCTATGCGCAGCAGGTGCCCGAGCACTTCCGCTTCATCGTCAAGGCGCCGATGACGATCACCGACGCCACCGTGCGCGCCGAACGCGGCGAGCCGGTTTCGCTGAACCCGTGCTTCCTGAACGCGCAGATGGCGATCGACGATTTCGTCACGCCCTGTCTCGAAGGACTCGGCGCGAAAGCCGGCGCGCTCGTGTTCCAGTTCTCGCCGCTGCCTGACGCGATGCTCGCGCAGCCGGCGGCGTTCATCGAGCGCCTCGGCGAATTTCTAAACGCGCTGCCGAAGCTGCCCGCTGGCAGTTGCTACGCGGTCGAAATTCGCGACGCGAGTCTGCTCACGCCGCGCTTCATCCGCATGCTGAAGGCGGCGGGTGTGCGTTACTGCGTGGGAATTCACGCGCGCATGCCGGACCCGCTGCGCCAGGCCGCGGCGCTCGCGCTGCTCGACGGCGAGCCGGCCGGCCCGCTGATCGTGCGCTGGAGCTTGCACGGCGGCTTCAAATACGAGCAGGCGAAGGCGAAGTACGAGCCGTTCAACCGGCTCGTCGACGAAGACCCGGCGACTCGCGCCTCGCTTGCCGAACTGGCCGCGCGCTATGCGCTCGCCGGCCAGCCGGTCGTGATCGCGGTCAACAACAAGGCGGAAGGGTCGGCGCCGCTCAGTTGCGTGAAACTGGCCGGGGAGATTGCCGAGGCCTGCGCGCGTCTCGCTCAGGGACGCGAGGCGGACGGCGGCGACGCGCCGTCGGAGTGCCCCGCCGTCAACCCGCCTTGATCCGATGCGCGAACTTCTGCCGGAATTTCGCAACCTTCGGCGCAACCACGAACGAGCAATACCCTTGATTCGGGTGCTGCGCAAAATAGTTCTGGTGATACGCCTCGGCGGGCCAGTAGTTGCCGCCGAGCGGCAGCACCTCGGTGACGATCTTGCCGTCATAGATCCGCTGTTCGCCGATCTCGTGAATCGCCTGTAGCGCGGTCTCACGCTGCGCATCGGACTGCGTGAAGATCACCGAGCGATACTGCGTGCCGACGTCGTTGCCCTGCCGGTTCAGCTGCGTCGGGTCGTGGATCGCGAAGAAGATGTCGAGAATCTCGCGATCGCTGATCTTCGCCGGATCGAAGTCGACCTTCACTACTTCAGCGTGACCGGTCTCGCCGTCGCACACCTGCTCATAGGTCGGATGGCGCGTGCGACCGCCCGCATACCCCGACTCCACCGCGTTGACACCGTCGACGCCCAGATACACCGCTTCGAGGCACCAGAAACAACCCCCGCCAAGCACAATTGTTTCTGTCATTTTTACCTCCTAAGTGATTGCTTTCAAACAGATCGCCGATTGATCCGCACCGAAACAACCACCACTCAAAGTTGGTCGATCACCGTAAAATCTGCCAATGGAACAAGTAAATTTTAGAGGTTCCAGATGACCAGCACCACCCCAAAGGTGTCCAGGAAATCATTGGGAGACGAAGGAGCAGCATACATCGAGAACTTTTGGGCACGGCAATCCAGACACTCAAAAGCACGGTAAATGAGCGACAAGATTAATATTCGTCAAGAAAACAGCTCCGACATCGACTCGATTCGATCCGTCACCGAAGCCGCATTTAGAAATGCAGCGCATTCGAGCCATACGGAGCACTGGATCGTTGATGCCTTGCGAAAAAGCCATCAATTGACCCTTTCCCTTGTGGCCGAGCTTCAGGGGAATGTCGTCGGTCATGTCGCCGTGTCCCCTGTGAGCATTTCAACTGGCGCGGACCAGTGGTACGGCCTTGGTCCGATTTCGGTTCTTCCCGAGCATCAAGGCAATCGCATTGGTTCAGAGCTAACGAGAAAAGCACTCTCCGAACTCAAGGCAATGAATGCTCGAGGGTGTGTGGTGCTGGGAGATCCCGAGTACTACGGCCGGTTTGGATTCAAGGTTCACGACGGGCTTCTTTACCCAGGCGTGCCGCCCGAATACTTCCAGGCACTTTCGTTTAATGGGAACACTCCTGTCGGCGCGGTTTCCTATCACGACTCATTCAACGCAACTGGCAACTGAATAACAACGGCATCTGAACCAGTCGACCGATAGAACAACCAGAACGGACGGCACTTGCCGGATGGCATGCCGGCCGCACCACCTTCGAAGCCGCCTGCGCGGCGAGCGGCATCGCGAATGTGCATCCGGAGCGCTTTGCCGTCGATCCCGCGCTCACGCACGCATCGCCGTGCGGCGCGCTCAGCGATTGCAGTTAAAATTGGCGGAAATCGACGATTTTCACTATGACTTTCGAATCATTCGCTTCCAGCCGCGCGTGCCCGCACTTCAGCCCGGCTTCCACACGGCGCGTATCGGGGGCTCTGCCCCAATGAAGCGCGCAAGCCCGCCCAACTTCGACCAGGCCGGATTCAAACAGGCGCTCAGCCAGTTTGCGACCGGCGTCACCGTCATCACGACGCGCGCCGCGTCGGGCCAGTTGATCGGCATTACAGCCAGTTCGTTCAATTCGGTTTCGCTCGATCCGCCGCTCGTGCTGTGGAGTCTCGCGACACGCTCGGCGTCGATGCCGGTGTTTCGCGTCAATAGTCACTACGTGGTCAACGTGCTGGCCGCCTCGCAGCTCGATCTATGCAAGCGCTTCGCGACCGTGAAGGGCGACCGCTTCGAAGGCGTGTCGCATGCGGCGGGTGACAGCGGCATGCCGGTGCTCGACGGCGCGCTCGCGTGGTTCGAATGCCATAACCGCAGCCGCTACGAGGAAGGCGACCACGTGATTTTCGTCGGCGAGGTGGAGCGCTGCGGCGTGCACGACAACGCCGCCGATATCGCGCCGCTCGTGTTCCAGAGCGGCCAGTTTCACGGGCTCAAGCTGCTTTGAGTCAGCACACCGCCGCCCTCAGCGCTCGGTATGCGCGGCGCCGTGCCCGCCGCTCTTCTTCACGAGCGAGACCGGCACGCCCGAATCTTCCTTGAGCGTCTCCAGCACGATGTTCGAGCGGATGTCCATCACGCCCGGCGCCTTGTACAGACGCTGCAGCACGAAATCCGAATAGTGTTTGAGGTTGTGCGCGAGAACCCGCAGCAGGTAATGGGTCTCGCCGGTCACCACGAACGCGCCGACCACTTCCGGCCAGTCGCGCACGGCCTCGGCGAAACGCTCGTGCCAGTTTTCCTGGTCGTTGCGCATCGACACCTGCACGAACGCTTCCAGTTCGAAACCCAGTACTTCGCGGTTCAGACACGCGCGGTAGTGTTCGATGACGCCCTGCTCCTCGAGCAGACGCAGGCGTCGTAGACAGGCCGACGGCGAGAGCGAAATGCGCTCCGCGAGGTCGAGATTGCTGATCCGTCCTTCCTGCTGAAGCACCGTCAAGATACGGCAATCGGTGGCGTCGAGCGAGATCGCGTTCATATTCGGTCTCCCTTTCCCGTTTAAATCAAATTATGTTCCAAGACACGGCGAAGAAGGAGATTTTTTCGCAATCACATTTTGTGGCTTGACCACTATCATTTGGAGATAGTCACCCTGCGCGAAACCGTCATGCCAACACTCTGGGACATCACCCCCGCCGTCGACACCGCCACACCCGTCTGGCCAGGCGACACGCCGGTCGGCATCGAGCGTGTCTGGCGCATGGAAGCAGGCTCGCCGGTCAACGTCGCGCGGCTCACGCTGTCGCCGCACACCGGCGCGCATACCGACGCACCGCTGCATTACGACGCCGAGGGCGCCGCAATCGGCGAAGTGCCGCTCGACACCTATCTCGGCCTGTGCAGAGTGATTCATTGCATTGGGGCGTCGCCTGTTGTGACGCCACAACACCTGCGCGGCTCGCTCGACGATCTGCCGCCGCGAGTCTTACTAAGAACTTACAAAAACGCGCCGACCGCCGCCTGGGACAGCGCGTTCTGCGCTGTCGCGCCCGACACCATCGATCTGCTCGCCGAACGCGGCGTGAAGCTGGTTGGCATCGACACGCCGTCGCTCGATCCGCAGGAATCGAAGACGATGGACGCGCACCACCGGATCCGCGCGCACCGCATGGCGATTCTCGAAGGCATCGTGCTCGACGCGGTCGAGCCCGGCGACTACGAATTGATCGCACTGCCGCTCAAACTGACCACGCTCGACGCGAGCCCGGTCCGCGCGGTGCTGCGCGCGCTGCCCGGCCCGCACTGACGTACGGCAGGCAACCCGAAGAACCATCCGGCAAACAACCCGACAAACCCTCCCGATCGGAGCAACGCATCCACCATGAACCATCGTGACGAAGCTGTGGCACTCGACAGCGCCGACCCGCTCGCAACACTGCGCGACCAGTTCGCGCTGTCGCCGACCACCCTCTATCTCGACGGCAACTCGCTCGGCGTGCCGCCGGCCGCTGCCGCGCAGCGCGCGCAGACCGTGATCGCCGCCGAATGGGGCGAGGGTCTGATCCGCAGCTGGAACAACGCGGGCTGGTTCGCGTTGCCGCGCCGGCTCGGCAACAAGCTCGCGCCGCTGATCGGCGCGGCTGAAGACGAAGTCGTCATCACCGATACGATTTCGATCAATCTGTTCAAGCTGCTGTCGGCCGCGCTTCGGCTCGCCGATACGCGCGATCCGAAGCGCCGCGTGATCGTCTCCGAGCGCTCGAATTTCCCGAGCGATCTGTATATCGCGCAAGGACTCATCGAGCAGCTCGATCGCGGCTACGAGCTGCGCCTCGTCGACGATCCGTCCGAGCTGCCCGACGCGATCGGCGAGGACACCGCGATTGCGATGATTACGCACGTGAACTACCGCACCGGCTACATGCACGACATGGCCGCGCTGACGAAGCTGATTCACGGCAAGGGCGCGCTCGCGCTGTGGGATCTCGCGCATTCGGCGGGCGCGGTGCCGGTCGACCTGAACGGTGTCGGCGCGGACTACGCGGTCGGCTGCACATACAAGTATCTGAACGGCGGCCCCGGTTCGCCCGCGTTCGTGTGGGTGCCCAAGCGCCATCAGAACGCATTCGCGCAGCCGCTCTCGGGCTGGTGGGGCCACCGCGCGCCGTTCGAGATGAACCCGTCGTATCAGCCGGACAACGGCGTGGGCCGCTATCTGTGCGGCACGCAGCCGATGGTGTCGATGGCGCTCGTCGAATGCGGGCTCGACGTGTTCCTGCAAACCGACATGCAGGCGATCCGCAAGAAGTCACTCGCGCTGACCGATCTCTTTATCGAACTCGTCGAAACGCGTTGCGGCGAGTTTCCGCTCAAGCTCGTGACGCCGCGCGATCACGCGCAGCGCGGCTCGCATGCGAGCTTCGAACATCCGCATGGCTATGAAGTGATGCAGGCGCTGATCGCGCGCGGCGTGATCGGCGACTATCGCGAGCCGCATGTGCTGCGCTTCGGCTTTACACCGCTTTACACGCGCTTCGTCGACGTGTGGGACGCCGTCGAAACGTTGCGCGAGGTGCTCACGCACGAGACCTGGCGGGCCCCCGAATTCGCCGCACGCGGCGCCGTTACCTGAGGATCACAGAATGACCGATCACATGCACACGCCGGGCTTGCCGGAAGAGCCGGCGGCACAAGGCTGCCCGTTCGGGCATGGACGCGCGGCGGCGGGCGCGGCCGCCGCGGGTTCCGCTTCGGGCCAAGCTGCGGGCTCAGTTGCGGGCGCGGCGGCGGGCTCCGTCGAGGCGGGCTGGCACGACGCGCAACTCGATTTCTCGGAGTCGATGAGCTACGGCGATTATCTGTCGCTCGGCTCGGTGCTCGAAGCGCAGCATCCGTTGTCGCCGGATCACAACGAGATGCTCTTCATCATCCAGCATCAGACCAGCGAACTGTGGATGAAGCTCGCGCTCTACGAACTGCGCGCCGCGCTCACGGCCGTGCATCGCGACGAGCTGCCGCCCGCGTTCAAGATGCTCGCGCGCGTGTCGCGGATCATGGAGCAACTGGTGCAGGCCTGGAGCGTCCTCGCGACGATGACGCCGTCCGAATACACCGCGATGCGGCCTTATCTGGGCAGCTCGTCGGGCTTCCAGTCGTACCAGTACCGGCAGATCGAGTTCCTGCTCGGCAACAAGAACGAGCAGATGCTGAAGCCGCACGCGCATCGCGCCGACATCTACGCCGAGGTCAAGGCATCGCTCGAAGCGCCCTCGTTCTACGACGAAGTGGTGCGGCTGCTCGCGCGCCGCGGCTTTGCGATTTCGCCCGCGCGGCTCGAGCGGGACTGGACTCAGCCTACCGTGCACGATGCGTCGGTTGAAGCCGCCTGGCTTGAGGTGTATCGCAACCCGTCCGAGCATTGGGAGCTCTACGAGATGGCCGAAGAACTCGTCGATCTCGAGGACGCGTTCCGTCAATGGCGCTTCCGGCACGTGACGACGGTCGAGCGGATCATCGGCTTCAAGCAGGGCACCGGCGGCACGAGCGGCGCGCCGTATCTGCGCAAGATGCTCGACGTCGTGCTGTTTCCCGAGCTTTGGCACGTACGCACGATGCTCTAACTGCGTCAACACTCGCGCGCGAGGTGCTCACCTCGCCGTGTAGCCCCCATCGATCGGCAGGCATACGCCGCTTATCATCGAAGCCGCATCGCTCAGAAGAAACAGAATCGGTGCGGCCACCTCGGCGGATTCGGCAAAGCGCCGCAGCGGAATCGCGGCCAGCGCCGGGTCGCGTTTCGCGGGATCGCTCCATGCAAGCACCGCCATCGGCGTCAGCGTGACGGTCGGGTTCACGCTGTTCACGCGGATCCCGCACGGCCCCAGTTCGATGCAGAGCGCTCGCGTTACCGCATCGAGCGCGGCCTTCGACGCCGAATAGCTCAGGTGATCGTCGAGCGCGACGAGCGCGGCCTGGCTCGACACGTTGACGATGCTGCCCGCGCGCTTCGCTTCGATCATGCCGCGCGCGACGTGCTTCGCGACCAGCACCGCGCCGCGCGTATTCACCGCCATCACGCAGTCGAAGCTCGCGGCGGTCGTATCCACCGCGCGTTCCAGCAAGGCGATACCCGCGCAATTCACGAGGCCGTCGAACGTGCCGAGCGAAGCGAACGCGTCGTCGATTGCGGCTTCGTCGCTGACGTCGAGCGTCAACGGCTCGCAGCCGGTTTCCTCGGCGAGCCGCGCGAGTTCCTTCACGTTGCGCGCCGCCGCGACGACCGAAGCTCCGCTCGCACACAACGCCTCGACCGTGGCGCGGCCGATGCCGCTCGACGCGCCCGTCACGAGAATCGAGCGGCCGGAGAAATCGAAAGTGGCATTCATGATGATTGCAACCGGTGCATGACCGGCTTCAACGCCGGATAGAGGTCCGTGTACACGCCGAAGCGCTGCTCGTATAACGCCATGCGCCGCGCGTCGGGCTGCGCGCGTTCGATCAGCGTGACCCAGCCGCCTTGCGCCGCTTCGCGCGACACGAGGCCGACACCGACCGCGGCGAGCAGCGCGGCGCCCATCGCGGCCTCGACGTCCTGCTCGATCGTGTAGACCGGATAGCCGGTGACGTCGGCGATGATCTGCATCCACAGGTCCGAATGCGCGGCGCCGCCGACCACGATCAGCTTGTCGTCGAGCGACTGCGCGCCTTTGCGCCCCGCCTCGATGTTGTGCTTCAGCGCGAACGACACGCCCTCGAGCACCGCGCGATACAGATGCGCACGCGTATGAAAGAGCGAGAGCCCAATGAACGCCCCGCTCGCTTTCGCGTCCCACACCGGACTGCGCTCGCCCATCAGATACGGCAGGAACAGCACGCCGTCGGCGCCGGCCGGCACTTGCGCGGCCACCTCTTCGAGCAGCCGATGCGGATCGCCATGCGGCGTCGCGCGCGCGGCTTCGATCTCCGCATGACAGAACTGCTCGCGATACCAGCTGACCGACGCGCCCGCGGTGATCGCGCCGCCGAACACGTAGATGTCGTGCTGCCCGTTGAAAACATGAGGCATGCTAATCAAGCCGTGCCGTGCGTCGACGCGCTGATTGATATAGCCCCAGCACATGCTGGTGCCGATCATCGCGACATGCTGCCCCGCCCGCGTGACGCCCGCCGCGAACGTCGCCATCGCCGCATCGACGCCGCCCGCGATGATCGCCGTGCCCGCATCGAGCCCAAGCTGCGCGGTCCATTGCGACAGCAGGCCGCCCACCACATCCGACGATTCGACGAGGCGATCCGGCATCATCGTCGCGGGGATGCCGAGCATGTCGAGCGCTTCGTCCGACCAGTCGCGCCGCGCGATATCGTAGACGCCGCCGATGTTGCCGGCCGAGCTGTGATCGACCGCGACCTCGCCGGTCAGCATGTAGATCACGTACGCGTTCGGCGGCAGGAAATAGCGCGTATGCGCCCACACGTCCGGCTCGTTTTCTCGCAACCACAGCATCTTCGTGTAGCCGTAGTAGCTGTCCACGCCATTGCCGGTGATCGTGTAGAGCCGTTCGAGATCGACGTTGTCGCGCACCCAGTCGACCTGGGCGGTTGCGCGCCGGTCCATCCAGATCAGGCACGGCGCGAGCGGACGCATGTCGCTATCCACCGGAATGCCCGAGCCGCCATACAGGCTGCTCACGCACAGCGCCTTGATCGAACTCGCCGCGACGCCGGCCGCCTGCGCATCGCTCACGCAGGCGGCGACGCACTCGACCACCGCCTTCAGCCACACCGAAGGCCACTGCTCGGCCCACAATGGCTTGGGCGTATCGGGCTGATAGCCCGACGCATGCTGCGCGACGATCGCGCCGTGTTCGTCGACGAGCAGCGCCTTCGTGCTCTGCGTGCCGATATCGACGCCGATGACGTAATTCATAGAGTCTCCGTTGACAGGCCCCGCCCGATGCCACCTTCGCTCGCGTGGCTCAAGCGTATGGCCGAGGCATGGCTCAAGCGCGCGGCTTCATCAGCACCTTGATCGAATCGAGCGAGTTCGCGATCCTGATCGCTTCGTCCCATTCCTCGAGCGAAAAGCCGTGCGTGACGATGCCCTTCGACGTAACGAGCCCGCGCGCCAGCAGATCGATCGCGATCGGATAGCAATAGGGCCCGAGATGCGCGCCGCGCACGTCGAGTTCCTTGCGATCGCCGATCACCGACCAGTCGAGCGTCGTGTCCGCGCCGAACACCGAGAATTCGACGAAGCGCCCGAGCTTGCGGATCAGGTCCATGCCCTGGTTCACGCCGATCGGCGCGCCCGTCGTTTCAATATAGACGTCGCAGCCGTATCCGTCAGTCAGCGAACGGATGATCGCGAGCGCGTCCTGCTCTTTCGGATTGATCGTCACGTCCGCGCCGTATTCGCGCGCCAGTGCGAGCCGCTCTTCGACGAGGTCGATCACGACGAGCTTCCTCGGCGTCTTCAGATGCGCGATCTGCGTCATCATGAGACCGAGCGGACCGGCGCCCGCGATCACGACGACGTCGTCGAGTTGCAGATCGCCGCGATTGACCGTGTGAATCGCGCAGGCGAGCGGCTCGATGATCGCCGCGTCTTCGAGTGAGATCCCATCGGGAATCTTGTGGACGATCGCGGTCGGCGGAATGCGCATGTACTCGGCCATGCCGCCGTCCGCGACTTCGCGCTGAAAGCCGAAGATGTTGTGCACTTCGCACATCCAGTACTGGCCGGACTTGCAATAGCGGCATTTGCCGCACGGCACGATCTGCTCGGCGATCACGCGCTCGCCCTTCTTCACGCCGAAATGCTCGGCCGCTCCTTCGCCGAGTTCCTCTACGTAGCCGAAGAACTCGTGCCCCGGAATCACCGGCGCCTTGACCCATGGGCTCGGACCGCCCCAGAACATCTTCGCGCCCGAATGGCATTTGCAGTCGCTCGCGCAGATGCCGCACGCGGCAATGCGAATCACGAGTTCGTGCGCGCGGGCGCGTGGCTTCTGTACCTGTTCGACGCGATAGTCTTTCGGTGCGTGGCAAACGATGGCGGTCATGTTCTGCCGATCGGACTGATTGGATTGAGTCGTCATTGCATGGTCCTGCGAAGAGAGAAGTGTGAGGAAGAGAGTGTTACTTTCTGCGGTCGCGGCTGATGTAGATCGCGAGCAGAATGATTCCGCCCTTGATGACGTTCTGCACGTAGGGATTCACGCCGACCATGTTGAGGCCGTTGTTCAGCACGCCGAGAAGCAGCGCGCCAATCAGCGTGCCGATGATCGAGCCGCGTCCGCCCGAAATCGACGTGCCGCCCATCACGACAGCCGCGATCGCGTCGAGTTCGAAGCCGACACCCGCATTCGGCTGGCCGCTCATGAGGCGCGCGGTCAGCACGATCGCGGCAAGCGCGGACGTCAAACCGGCGATGGTGTAGACAATCAGCTTCACGCGCGCGACGCGCACGCCCGACAGACGCGTCGCCTGCTCGTTGCCGCCGATCGCGTACACGTAGCGGCCGAACGGCATGCGCTCGAGCAGCACCCACGCGATCACATAGATCACCGCCATGATGACGACCGGCGCCTGGATGCCGAGAATCTTGCCGCTGCCGAAGAAGCTGACCCAGTCGGGCAGTCCGTCGATCGGATAGCCGCCCGTGTAGATCAGCGCGAGACCGCGCGCGATACCCATTGTCGCGAGCGTGACGATGATCGGCGGCATACCCGCGAACGCAACGAAAAAGCCGTTGGCCGCGCCGAAGCCGAGACCGACCGCAATGCCGACCGCAAGCGCGGCCACCGCGTTCATGCCGGCGACCATGAGGCCGGCCGCAAGCGTGCCCGAGAGCGCCATCACCGAGCCGACCGACAGATCGATGCCGCCCGTCAGGATCACGCAGGTCATGCCGACTGCGATGATCGCGTTGATCGACACCTGGCGCAGCACGTTCTCGATGTTCGCGGCGGAGAGAAAGCTGTCGCTCGCGAACACCATCACGATGCAGACCACCAGCAGGCCGATGAACGGATAGAACAACGTCGAGCGTTTCAGCGCGGCCCAGCTCAAGCGCGCGGGCGCGCCTGCCGTATCTGCGGCGACAGTCGAGGTTTCAGGAGACGGCGAAGAAGAATGATTAGGCATGTTCATGATTGGCTCCGAGCGAACCGGCGGTCGCATAGGTCATCACGGCGTTCGAGTCGATCGCGTCGCCTTCGAGCATCGCTTCGATGCGGCCCTGCCGGAACACGGCGACGCGGTCGCACATGCCGACGATCTCCGGCAGTTCGGACGAGATCATGATGATCGAGTAGCCGCGCGCGGTCAGCTCGCGCATCAGCAGATAGATTTCGGCCTTCGCGCCGACGTCGATGCCGCGCGTCGGTTCGTCGAAGATCAGGATGTTCGTGTGGTGATTGAGCCAGCGCGCGATCACCACCTTCTGCTGATTTCCGCCCGAGAGCGTCGCGACTTCGGTGTGCATCGTCGGCGCCTTCACGCCCACGCGCTTCATGATGTCGGCGGTCGCGCGCGCCTCGCCGCGCTGGTCGATAAAGAAGCGCAGCGAGCGGTACTTGCCGAGGTTGTTGATCGAGATGTTCTGCTTGATCGAAAAGTCGGTGATGAGCCCTTCGGTCTTGCGGCTCTCGGGCAGAATGCCGACGCCCGCGCGCAATGCGTCGGCCGGATCGGCGAGCTTCGCGGCCGCGCCATTCACGCGAATCTCCTTCGCGTAGGCCGGATCCGCGCCGATCACCGCGAGCGCGGTCTCGGTGCGCCCCGAGCCGACGAGTCCCGCGAAGCCGAGTATTTCCCCTTCACGCAGCGAAAAGCTCAGCGCCGGGCTGTCCTTGAGCAACTGCAGGCGCACGACGTCGAGCACGATCTTCGCGTCGGCGCGCGGTGGCGGCTTCGGCGGAAAGCTGCTTTCGATGCGGCGTCCCACCATCATCTGCACGAGGCGGCTCACGTCCGATTGCGCGACTTCGGTCATGCCGACGTACTGGCCGTCGCGCAGCACCGTGATGCGGTCGCACACCTCGAAAATTTCTTCGAGATGGTGTGAGATGAAAATCATCGCAACGCCCTGCTGCTTCAGCTCGCGCATGATCGCGAACAGATGCGCGGCCTCGGCGGGCGTGAGCGTCGCGGTCGGTTCGTCGAGAATCAGGATGCGCGCATCGAGCGACAACGCCTTGGCGATTTCGACGAACTGCTGCTGCGCGACCGAGAGTTCCCGGATCGGCACCGACAGATCGATCGCGACGCCGAGCCGCTGAAAAATCTCCGCTGCCGCGTGCCGCATCCGGCCGCGCTCGAGCAGGCCGAAGCCGTTCCTCAATTCGCGGCCGAGGAAGATGTTTTCGACCGCGTTCAGATACGGGATCAGGCTGAACTCCTGAAACACGATGCCGACGCCCGCCGCCACCGCGTCGTGATAGTTGGCGAAGTGGCGCGCTTCGCCGTCGATCGTGATCGTGCCTTCGTCGGGCTGATAGATGCCGCAGAGAATTTTCATCAACGTCGATTTGCCCGCGCCGTTTTCGCCGAGCAGCGCATGAATCTCGCCGCGCGCGATCTCGAGATGAATGCCTTGCAGCGCCTTCACGCCGGGAAAGCTCTTGCTGATGTTGTCGAGCTTGAGAATCGTGTCCATCGTGTGTTCCTGTCGCGAGCTTGCGTTGCGTACCTGCGTGCCTCGCGCGGCGCATGCTCCGCGCGAGGCAGCCGGCGTACGCATCAGCGCATGTGCCGCCTTACCAGCTGAAGCCCTTCGCGTTGCTCTTGTCGATCAGCTTCACGTCGACCGGAATCGCCTTCGGCACATTGGCGCCCCACTTCCTCGCGAGCGCGATGCCGAGCGCGATGCGCACCTGGTCTGCCGGAAACTGCGCGGACGTCGCGACGAATTTCGAATTCGGCTTCTGGATCGCGGCGATCGCTTCAGGCGCGCCGTCCACGCTCGTGAGCTTGATGTCCTTGCCCGACGATTCGATCGCCGAGAGCGAGCCCATCGCGCCGCCGTCGTTCACGCTGAACACACCCTTCAGATTCGGATGCGCCTGAATCATGTTCTCGGTCACGGTCAGCGCGGTCGCGCGCTCCTGCTTGCCGTTCTGCACGTCGACGAGCTTCACGCCCGGCGACTTCGCGAGCGCCGCCTTGCAGCCGCGCACGCGTTCGAGAATCGGCACGACCGGAATGCCGTCGAGAATCGCCACCTCACCGCTGCCGCCGATCGACTTCGCGAGGTAGTCGCAGGCCATCACGCCCGCGTCGTAGTTCTTCGAGCCGACGAACGAATCGACCGGACCGTTGGCGTTCGCATCGACCGCGACGACCACTACGCCCGCCTTCTTCGCCGAGGTCACGGCCGACTGGATGCCGGTCGAATCGGTCGGATTCACGAGCAGGATGTCGATCTTCTTCTGCAGCATGTCCTCGACGTCGCTGACCTGTTTGCTGACGTCATGATGCGCGTCGGTGATGACCACCGTCGCGCCGATCGAGGCCGCCGCATCGTTGAGCGCCTTCTGCATCGTCACGAAATAGGGGTTGTTCAGCTCCTGGAACGTCATGCCGATCTTGAGCGGCGCGGCCTGCGCGGCCGATACCGATGCCGCAACGAGCGACAGCCCGAACGCGAGTGCGGCAACGCGCCGCGCGAACGTCCTCAACGAGACCGACGGCAAAGCGGACTGAAAAACAGATTGCTTCATGGTTGTCTCCATTTTTTGAAGTAAGCACGTCCCTCGCGCTGTGTTCGCACAGCGCGATACGTGTTGAAAAGCGGGTGGATCCGATCAGCGGACTACGGAAGTACCAGGTGAGTGCTAAGTGAGTGCTAGGTAAGTGGATAAGCGGCGCCATTCCTCGGCAGCCCCGGCGCGAGCACGATAGCCGGCGCGTTGTCGATGCCCGCGCCGCGCGCGGCGGCCTCCTCGGAAGCATCGCGGCTCGCATCGTTCAGTTGCTGATAGCGGCGAAACGTCGACGGCGCCATGCCCTTCACCGCGAGAAACTGCCGGTTGAAATTCGACAGATTGTTGAAGCCCGCCTTGAAGCAGATGTCGGTCACGCTCAACTCACCGTCGGTCAACAGCTGGCACGCGAGATTGATGCGCATGCGGTTCACGTATTGCACGAACGGCAACCCGGTATGGCGGCGAAAATAGCGCGAAAACGCGCTAACGCTTTGGCCGGCGAGCTGCGCGAGCTCGGATTCGCGCAGCTCGTTCGCGAGGTTCTTGCCGATATACGCGAGCACATGGTTGATGCGGGTCGCGGCGAAGCTGGTCGGGTCGGCCTGATACGCGGGACTCGCGAGCGTTTCGCGGTCCTGCGCGTTCGTCAGGATCTCGAGCATCGACATGAACAGCACGAGACGGCGTAAGCCGCGCGCCACGAGCAGTTCGAGAAAGAGCGGCTTGATCTGCGCCGAGGTCTGCATGCCGAACGACAGCCCACGGCGCGAATCGGCAAGCAGCGCCTCGACCTGGCGCCACTCCGGAAAACTGTCGACGCAGCTCGACACGAACTCCTGGCCGAACTGCACGACGAGATTGCGCTGCGCGACGCTCTCGCCTTCGGGCACGTCGCTGACCCAGTTGTGCGGCAGGTTCGGGCCCATCAGCACGAGGTTGCCCGGCGCAAAGCCGCTGATGTGATCGCCGACGAACATCTTGCCGCTCGTCTCGACGATCAGATGAATTTCGTACTCCGGATGAAAGTGCCAGCGTACCGTGCGATACGGATAGCCATGCGACCACACCTTGAACGATTCGTCGCGGCGCACGGCCACGATCTCGAGATCAGGTTGCACTGTCTGCCTCCATGAGAGCGGCCCGCATGAGGCGCCGCCGATCTTGATCTTGTAAAGCGAAAAGTACCCGCCAAACGCGTTGACGACCACTTAAAAAGAAACCGTGGACCGATACTTTTTTGCATTCGGGTTAATCCGGACGCTCGCAAGGTCAAATTTGATGCAATGCAATATGGATCGCATGGCGGGTTTTCGCGCTGTTCCGCACGCTGTGTCGACACCGTGCGCGTGCCATGCCGCGCTGCGCCACGAAAACCCCACGCCCTCGCCTTGACTTTCGTTTCGCCGGGTACGATCATTCGCTCACATACAGAGCAAATGCTCCAAACGCACAAAACGCCCGCTTCGAGAGCGGCGAACAAGGCTAGTCAGCATGGGACCCGAGTAAGCGCTAAAGCGCTAACTCGGGCCGACACGGAGACGCACATGAACAGCGGGCAAGGCAGCGGCACGGCCGCACACGTGATCCTGCACATCGGCGCGGGATCGTTTCATCGCGCGCATCAGGCGTGGTATCTGCACCGCCTCAACGAAGCACAGTCGCCCGGAGAACCGCACTGGTCACTCACGGTCGGCAATATCCGCGGCGACATGAACGCGGTGCTCGACGCGCTCGCCGCGCAGAAAGGCGTCTATACGCTCGAAACCGTCACGCCGCACGGCGAGCGCGCCTACGAGACGATCCGCTCGATCGAGCGCGTGCTGCCGTGGAGCGAAGACCTCGCCGGCCTGATCGAGGCGGGCTCCGATCCCGCCTGCAAGATCATCGCGTTCACGGTCACCGAAGGCGGCTATTACCTCGACGAGCACGACCGGCTCGACACCGCGAACGCCGATCTCGCCGCCGACCTCGCCGGCGGCCATACGACGATCTACGGCGCGCTCGCGGCGATTCTCGACGCACGCATGAAGCGCGGCGCGGGCCCGGTCACGCTGCAGACCTGCGACAACCTGCGCAGCAACGGCGAGCGTTTTCATGCGGGCATGAGCGAATTTCTCGAGCGGCGCGGCGCGAGCGAACTCGCGCGATGGTTCGATCAGAACACCTCGTGCCCCTGCTCGATGGTCGATCGCATCACGCCGCGCCCGACGCCCGACGTGCGCGAACGCGTGAAGGCCGCCACCGGCGTCGACGATGCGAGCCCGGTAATGGGCGAGGCATTCATCCAGTGGGTGATCGAGGACCACTTCGTCGCGGGGCGGCCGGCCTGGGAAAAAGTCGGCGCGGAACTCGTCGATTCGGTGCTGCCGTACGAGGAAGCGAAAATCCGCATCCTCAACGCAACGCATAGCTGCATCGCGTGGGCGGGCACGCTGGTCGGCCTGAACTACATCCACGAAGGCACGCTCGACGCCGACATTCGCCAGTTCGCGTACGACTACGTGACCGAGGACGTGATTCCGTGTCTCACGCCGAGCCCGCTCGATCTCGCGCGCTATCGCGACATCGTGCTCGAACGCTTCAGCAATCCGCATATTCTCGACACCAACCAGCGCGTCGCCGCCGACGGCTTCTCGAAGCTGCCCGGCTTCATCGCGCCGACGCTCGCCGAGTGCTTCGAGCGCGGCGTCACGCCGGCGGCGACCGCGGTGCTGCCCGCGCTGTTCTTCCGCTTTCTCGAACGCTGGCACACGGGCAAGCTGCCGTACGCGTATCAGGACGGCGTGATGGACGAGAGCGTCGCGCACGGCTTCTTCGCGGCGCCCGATCCGTTGCGCGCGTTCGCCGCCGACCGGCTGCTGTGGGGCCGCATGGCACAGACGCCCGAGCTCGAAGCCGCGCTCGCGGGCGCACTCGCGCGTGTCGACGCATGGCTCGTCAAACGCGGCGCGGCCTGAGCGGCGCTGATGAGCGGCATGGCGACGCAGCATTGCATGAGCGGCACGGCTCGACGCCGGCCGCCATGCGCCGATTCCGCTCCCACGCCAGCGAAGCGCAATGAGCCAGGCTTAATGCTCATGACAGCGCGCGCGATGTGCGGCTAAAGTAGCGCATCCCCAACGACTAAGGTTTCGCGCCCATGTACCTTGGCATCGACCTCGGCACGTCCGAAGTGAAAGTTCTGCTGCTCGCCTCCGACGGACGCGTGATCGGCACCGCAGGCTCTCCGTTTACCGTTTCGCGTCCGCATCAGCGCTGGGCCGAGCAGAATCCCGAGGACTGGTGGGCGGGCACGCGCGCGGCCCTCAACGCCTTGCGCGCGCACCATCCGGACGAATTCGCGCAGATTCGCGGCATCGGCCTGTCGGGGCAGATGCACGGCGCGGTGCTGCTCGACGCGGACAATCGCGTGCTGCGCCCCGCGATCCTCTGGAACGACATGCGCAGCGACCGGGAATGCGCGGAGCTGACCGAGCGCGCGCCGGAACTGCACAGCGTCGCGGGCAATCTCGCGATGCCGGGCTTCACCGCGCCGAAGCTGCTGTGGGTCGCGCGTCACGAGCCGGAAATCTTTGCGCGCACCGCCTGCGTGCTGCTGCCGAAAGATTATCTGCGCCTGCAACTGACGGGCGGCAAGGTGTCGGATCCGTCGGATGCGGCCGGCACGTTATGGCTCGACGTCGCGAAGCGCGACTGGTCCGACTCGCTCCTCGCGGCCTGCAACATGACGCGCGCGCAGATGCCGGGGCTCGCGGAAGGCAGCACGCCGTCGGGCACGCTGCGGCCGGAGGTCGCGCGCGAGTTTGGCCTTGGCGACGGCGTGATCGTCGCGGCGGGCGGCGGCGACAACGCGACGAGCGCGATCGGCATCGGTGCGACGCAACCGGGCGACGGCTTCGTCTCGCTCGGCACCTCGGGCGTGCTGTGCGTGGTCGGCGACAGCTTCCGGCCGAACCCGGCCTCTGCCGTGCATGCGTTCTGCCACGCGATTCCCGACCGCTGGCATCAGATGAGCGTGGTGTTGTCGGCGGCGAGCTGTCTGCGCTGGGTCTGCAAGCTCACCTCGACCGACGAGCCGACGCTGCTCGCCGAAATCGAGGCGCTGCCCGCCGACGCGCTCGCTACCGCGCCGCTCTTCCTGCCGTATCTGTCGGGCGAGCGCACGCCGCACAACGACCCGTATGCGCAGGGCGTGTTCTTCGGCATGAACCACGCGACCGATCGCGCGCTGCTCGGCTACGCGGTGCTCGAAGGCGTGACGCTCGCGCTCACCGACGGCCTCGACGCGCTGCGCGCGGCCGGCACCGAGGCGAAGGTGCTGTCGCTGCTCGGCGGCGGTGCGCGCAGCGACTACTGGGCCCAGTTGCTCGCGGACGCGCTCGACACCACCACCGTCAAGCACGGCGGCGGCGAAACCGGCGCGGCGCTCGGCGCGGCGCGCCTCGGCTGGCTCGCCGCGGGCGGCGACCCGGCCACGGTGCTGACCAAACCGCCCGTCGAAAAGGAGTTCACGCCGAATCCGCGCCGTCACGCGGAATTGCGCACGCGGCTCGAAGCGTATCGCGCGCTCTACCGCCACGTGCGGCCGCTGTTCGATCCCGCGCGCGCTCCGCTCGCCTGAGCGCCCCAGCCGGCCGGCATCCGTGCAGAAGCGGAGCCGGCCGCTTTCATCGGCACACTTCAAGCGAAACCCATCGTGCCCAAGTCCACGGAAAAACTCGATCTCGCCACGCGCGCCGCGTGGCTTTACTACGTCGCGGGCAATACCCAGAACGAAATCGCCGAGAAGCTGCAGGTCTCGCGTCCGGTCGCGCAGCGGCTCGTCGCGTTCGCGGTCGAAAAGAATCTGATTCGTGTGCGCGTCGACCATCAGTTGGCCGATTGCCTGTCGCTCGCCGATCAACTGTCGAAGCGCTACGGCCTCGGCTTGTGCGAAGTCGTGCCGATCGACGGCGACACGCCCGAGGAAGTCGACCGCAAGCTCGCGGTGGCCGGTGCGCAGGTCATGGAGCGCTATCTGAGCGCGGAGAAGCCGATGGTCGTCGCGGTCGGCAGCGGCCGCACGCTGAAGGCCGCGGTAGATCAGATCGCGCAGCTCGACCGTCCGCAGCACCGGCTGGTATCGATGGTCGGGGCGATCGCGCAGGACGGCTCCTCGAACCGCTACGACGTCGCGCTGCACATCTCCGAGAAGACCGGCGGCAAGCATTTCCTGCTGCCCGCGCCGCTGCTCGCCGACAGCGAGGCCGAGCGCGCGCAGTGGTGCAATCACCGGCTCTACCGGATCGTCGAGTCGCTGTCCGCGCAGGCCGATGTCGCGTTCGTCGGCATCGGCAACATCGGCATGACGTGTCCGTTGTATGAAGACGGCTTCATCACGGCGGCGGAAGTGAAGGAGTTGATGCAGAGCAGCGCGGTGGCCGAAATGCTCGGCTTGCCGATCGATGCGGCCGGTGCGCACGTCGAATCGCCGACCGGGCGGCGCGTGACGAGCGTCGCGCTCGACGCGCCGCCGCGCCGGCCGACCATCGGCTTCGCGGGCGGGGAGCGCAAGCGCGAGGCGCTGATCGCGGTGCTCAAGGGCGGCTGGTTGTCGGGGCTCGTGACCGACGAGTTGTGCGCGAGAGCGGCGTTGGAAGCGTGAGTCGCGGGTTCGCCGCCCAGGCCCGATGGCGGGTAACGGGTTGCCAGTTGGGTTGCTAGTCGCCGATGAGCGCGGAAGTGGCGTTTCGCTGCGCTCGCAGTTGCATCGTCACGATACGGGCAGGCGGCAGGTTAGCCCAGACGATGCGGCTCGACTGCATGACGAGATCGCCGCCGGTATCCGGCATACGCCTGGCCGGCCGGATGTCGTAGGAGAACTGGATCACGACACCACCGGGCCGCAGGACTTGCCGCCATTGATCGACCACGGCTTCAACTTCGTGGCCTGGCAGCGAGCGTAACGGCAGACATGAGACGATCGCGTCGACGCCCAGGTCACGCGGCAGGCACCGGGCGAGGCACGCAGCGTCGGCATGCATGACCGGCACGTCCGGGAAGCGTTTACGCAAGTGCTGGACGAAGGCGGCGGAGCGCTCGACCACGACCAGCCGCCCGGCCGGCACGCCATTCGTGAGCAACGCGTGCGTGACCGCGCCGGTACCGCCACCGAGCTCGATGACGGCGCCACTGCCTGCCGGCACCTCACGCGCTATCTGCACGGCGAGCCGCCGTGAGCTAGGGCAGATCGCGCCGACCGACCAGGGCGCCGCCGCCCATTCCCGCGCAAACAGCCGGGACGTCTGCAGCGGATTACCCCACATTACCGCGCCACCCTGATGTCGTGGACCCTGGCCTTCGAGGTGCCCGCGAACGCCTTGTCATACTCGCCGGTCAGCCCGGCTGTGCCCATCTCGCTTATCGGCTGTCCGGCCAGCCAGTGCTTGTGATCGATCTTGTCGCGAAGCTGTTTGACCGTCGTGGCGGTCACCTCCGCGGCGGAGGTGGCGATCAGGCTTTTCATCGGTTCTCCTTTTGAAAACGGGCGGCCCGGTGGCGGCGACAGGAGGCACTACGGATTCGAAACTGAAGCCAGCCTGAAGGCGATGCAGTACCGCCAGCTGCCATGTTAACCCTGCGTTAAGGGTTCGGTGTGTAAGCTCGCGGCACCTTGTCAAGTTTTTACCATGAACACCATCGAGACATTCAACCAGGCGCTCTTCATGACGATCAATGCCACGCCAGCAACACCGGCGTGGCTGATCGGCACGGCGCTCGTCTTCGCAAACTACCTGATCTGGCTGATTCCGCTCGGACTCGTGATGATGTGGCTTTCCGGTGACATCCAGCAGCGCGGGCTCGCCATCCGCGCGTGTGTCGTCACGCTGCTCGCGCTCGGTGCCAATCAGGTGATCGGCCTCGTCTGGCCGCATCCGCGGCCATTCATGATCGGACTCGGGCACACGTTCCTGCAGCATGCCGCCGACTCGTCATTTCCGAGCGATCATGGAACCGTGTTTTCGGCAGTCGCGCTAACGCTGCTCCGCGGCCGCATGGTGCGAACCGGCAGCATGACCGTCGCCGCCGGCATCGTAGTCGCATGGGCCCGGATCTTTCTCGGCGTGCATTTCCCGCTCGACATGATCGGCGCGGCCGCGGTCCCGTGCATCGTGTATGCGGCAACCGCGCCACTGTGGAACGCCGGTGGTTCAACCCTGACACGGTTGGTCGTTGCGCTATACCGCACGCTGTTGGCGCGTCCGATCGGCCTGGGGTGGTTGCGGCCCTGAGGGCCCGCCCGAGCGGCAAGCGGCGCACGCGCCGCTTGCCCTTCGTCACGCGTTTCACGCGGCCAGCACCTCGACGATCTTGCGCTGGAACGCCTTGCCTTCACTGTCGAACAGATGGCAGTGCTCGGGCGTCGCGCCGAGCTTCTGCACATTGCCCTTCGCATGCCGCTCGAGCGGCGGAATTCGCGCGATCAGACCGTCCGGCGAGACGCTCGACTCCGCGTACAGATACGCCGCATCGCCGAGCGATTCGACCGCCATCGTGCGCGCATCGATGCCGTCCTCGGTCGTGCCGACGTGCAGATGCTCGGGGCGAATGCCGAC
The DNA here is from genome assembly GCF_900177725.1 of Paraburkholderia susongensis. Lineage (GTDB taxonomy): Bacteria > Pseudomonadota > Gammaproteobacteria > Burkholderiales > Burkholderiaceae > Paraburkholderia > Paraburkholderia susongensis. Next base: position 140,610 of record NZ_FXAT01000018.1, read on the forward strand.
CGTTACCTTGTCGCCCTGCTTCGCTGTGCCCGGATCGACCGCGACGCGCTGCGTCTCGCCGGTTTCGTAGCGCACCGTCACGCCGTCGTGCGACACCGACTCCACGACGCCTTCCATGAAGTTCATCTTCGGCGAGCCGATGAAGCCGGCCACGAAGCGGTTCGCGGGCGCGTGATAGAGCATCGTCGGCGTGCCGACCTGTTCGAGATTGCCCGCCGACAGCACGACGATCTTGTCGGCGAGCGTCATCGCCTCGACCTGATCGTGCGTCACGTAGATCATCGTCGTCTTCAACTCGTCGTGCAGACGCGCGAATTCGAGGCGCATCTTCACGCGCAGCGCGGCGTCGAGATTCGACAGCGGTTCGTCGAACAGGAACACCTTCGGCTTTCTCGTGATCGCGCGGCCGATCGCGACGCGCTGGCGCTGACCGCCGGACAACTGCTTGGGCTTGCGCTCGAGCAGATGGTCGATGTGCAGGATCTTCGCCGCGTTGCGCACCGCCGCGTCGATTTCCGGCTTCTTCGTGCCGGCGAGCTTCAGGCCGAACGCCATGTTGTCGTAGAGCGTCATGTGCGGATACAACGCGTACGACTGGAACACCATCGCGATGCCGCGCTTGGCCGGCGGCACCTCGTTCATGCGCACGTTGTCGATATTCAGATCGCCGCTCGTGATGTCCTCGAGGCCCGCGATCATCCGCATCAGGGTCGATTTGCCGCAACCGCTCGGACCGACGAACACGACGAACTCGCCATCCGCGATGTCGAGGTTGATGTCGCGCATCACTTCGTTGTCGTCGTAGGCCTTTCTGATGTTGCGCAAAGTTAGGCTTGCCATGATGTGTCTCCGTGTGTTGCTGTCTGGTACTGCGTGCTACTCGCTGGTGCTGTGTGCTGACCCGCGTTGCGCGAGCTTGCCGGTCCGCTTGCTTAGGATACCTACGGCGCCGCCGCCGTCGCGCTCAACGTCCACTGCGCGACCAGTTCGGGCAACTGCCGCATGTCGTCGAATACGTGACGCGCGCCGGCCGCATGCAGGCGGTCGATCTGCGCATCGCTTGCATGACCGCCGCCGATGAAGCCGAGCACCGCCATGCCCGCGGCAGCGGCGGCCGTCACGCCCGTCACGCTGTCCTCGACGACGAGGCACGCGCCCGGCCCGAGGCCGAAACCGCGCGCCGCCGCCAGATACACGTCCGGCGCCGGCTTCGGATTCGGCACCGCGTCGGCGCAGAACAACCGGTCGCCGAAAAAGCGCGCGAGACCTGTGCGCGCCAGCACTGCCTCGACATAGGGCCGATAGCTGTTGCTCGCGCAGCCTTTGACAAGCGGCACCTGGCCGAGCGCCGCCTCGATGCCGTCCACGGCCGGCGCCTGCATCGCGGCCGCTTCGACCGAGCGGCGGATCGCGTCGATATCGCCCGCGCCGAGGCTCTTGCCGAGCTGGGCCGCGGCGTCGCGCAACACGCGCTCGATACGCAGCCCGAGCAGCGGCAGCACGACCGGCTCGATCTCGGCGCCGGGCCAGCGCGCTTCGAGTTCGTGCACGAGCATGCGCGCCGCCACCGCTTCGCTGTCGATCAGCACGCCGTCGCAATCGCAGATCAGCGCGAAATGACCGATCCCGGTGTTCACTGTCGCGCCTGCCGCCGTCTTCACACCCGCGCCTGTATCCGCGCCTGCCGTCATTTGACCGCCCCGAACGTGAGCCCGCGCACGAGCTGCTTCTGCGACAGCCAGCCGACGATC
>NZ_FXAT01000013.1 GCF_900177725.1 Paraburkholderia susongensis
CCTTCGGGGCCGTACATGACCTTGCGGAAATGGTCGATGTCGCGGAACAGGAACGGCAGCGACGGGATCATCGATTCCGGCACGATCTCGTTGAACGCCGCACCGTTGGCGCGCGCCATGTCGAGCGCGCCGATGCGCACCTGGTCGATCGTGTCGTTTTCGGAACCGAGCGAGCTGTTACCGAAAACCTTCACCGAGTCCTTGCCGTTGGTCGCCTTGCTGATTTCCTCGCCCATGTACTTCACAGCCATGTTGGTCGGATAGGTGTCGCCGTGCACGTCCGAAACGCGAAACACGCGGGCTTCAGCCGACATCGTGCTGAACGCCAGCGCCGCGGCCGCGACGATCATCGAAACACGGGAGGAGGCAAACTTCTTGTTCATCGTGACATTCCTTAAAAATTGACCATCCCATCAATTGCGGATGTGACATGGTTTTGATGCGTCTCCGGCTCCACGCTCGCCCCTTCGCAGGTTGCGGGCGCTTGCCGTACTGGCTGTGCAACCATCCCCGGCACAGGTTCTCCAGCACTCCAGTCGACAACTCGACTTCCTTACTTCAATCACGCCGGCAAACTTTCGGGCACGCATGAAGAAACGCGATGCACATCCGAAAGCCGCCGTGTTTGCACTGCAGCCCAAAATCCCTCCGAAAGCAATTTGTTTGGGCTTATATGTTGTACGACGACATATGAAGTCTATAAAAGCGGTTTTGACTTGTACAGACGGTATTTACCCGCAGACAGGAAACGACCGGTACCAATGACCGGCGCAGCATGCCGCCAAGGCCCGCGCCAGCTGGCACGGCGTCGGCATGGGAATGGAAGTATCTCGCGAGGTGTTGTTTTTTTGCAGGAGAAACACGGACGATCCATGCTCTCTACATCGCATGTTGTACGATGAGTGACAAATAAAGGGCCATAAAAATGCCCGTTAAAACAAAAGCGCCGGGAGAAAAATTTCATCCCGGCGCATGCTTCCCGCAAGCCTGATTACAGTTGGCCCGCGAATTCGGGCTCGGGCAGCCCGCTCACGCCGGGCCGCACCGCGAACACGTGGCCGTCGTGCTCGCTCGCGCCGTTGCCCGGACGGATCGACGTGACGAACAGCGTGTCGAGATGGCGGCCGCCGAATGCGCACATCGCCGGTTTCACGGCCGGCACGGCGATCTGCCGGTCGAGCTTGCCTTGCGGCGTGAAGCGCAGCAGCAGGCCGGCGTCGTTCGCGCAGATCCAGTAGCAGCCGTCGGCGTCCACCGCCGCGCCATCGGGGCGGCCCGCATAATGATGCAGATCGGCAAACACGCGCCGGTTGCGCGGCTCGCCGGACTCGACGTCGTAGTCGAACGCCCAGATCAGGCGGCGCAGTGGATGCGAGTCGGACAGATACATCGTCGTGCCGTCCGGCGACCAGCCGAGGCCGTTCTGCGTGATGAGCGCATCGACGACCGGCGCGGACAACACGCCGTTCGCGTCGAAGCGATACAGCGCGCCGTCCGCGATAGCCGCGGCCATGTCCTGCACCATCGTGCCGGCCCAGAAGCGTCCTTGCCGGTCGCAGCGACCGTCGTTGAAACGCATGCCGGCGCGCGGGAATTCGGGTGCCGCGAGCTTGCGGACCGTCGCCTTCAGCGGCTCGCCGCCCGCCGTGTCCGCAGTGTTCGCCGAGCCCGGCGCGTCGCCGAGCGTGACCGCGAAGAGCCCCGTTTCGCAACCGGCCAGCACCGTGCTGTCACGATTGAACGCGATGCAGGCGACCTGCTCCGGCAACAGCCATTCGGTGCGCTCGCCCGCTTCGACCCGCGCCCGCACGATCTTCTTCGCCGGAATGTCCACCCAGTAGAGCGCCTGCTCCGCCGCGCGCCAGACCGGGCTTTCGCCCGTCGCCGCGGGCAGCGGCCCGGCCGCTTCGAGCCGTTCCACCGTCGGGTTGGCCGTTGCGCTCATTATTTAGGCTCCCGCTTCGGCTCCATCGGCCCGGCGAGCACGAACGGGCCGCCCTGGTACAACTGGGTCGGATCGTCGAAGCGTGTGTCGGGCGCGCCGGCCGGAAACAGATGCTCGAACTGCTCGGAGCTGTCCTGCGGGCGGAAGCCGAGGAACGCGGCCTTGGTGTTGTCCACCCACGAAATGCGGTTGTTCGACACGCCGTAGACGATCGCGTGGCCGACGCGGTTGGTGAACAGCGAGCAGCGCACCAGTTCGATGAAGTCGCGATAGCTCAGGTACGTGACGAGCATGCGCGCGGACTTCGGCTGCTCGAACGACGAGCCGATCCGCAGACACACGGTCTCGAGGCCGAAGCGGTCGAAGTAGTAGCGCGACAGCGATTCGCCGAAACACTTCGTCACGCCGTACATGCCGTCCGGACGCAGCGGCGCGTCGATGCCGACGACCGAGGTCACCGGGTGGAAGCCCACCGCATGATTCGAGCTTGCGTAGATGATGCGTTTCACGCCCTGCTTCTGCGCGGCCGAGTACAGGTTGTACAGGCCGCGGATGTTCGCTTCGAGCAGATCCTCGAACGGCGCTTCGACGGAAATGCCGCCGAGATGCACCACCGCGTCCACGCCGTCGAGCAGCGCGTGCACCGCCGCTTCATCGGCGAGATTGACGACGGAGGCTTCTTCGTGCGCGGCGACTTCGCCAAGCGGCGCGATGTCGGAAACGCGCACGATATCGGCCCAGCCGGCGAGCGCACCGCGCAACTGCTTGCCGAGATTGCCCGCTGCGCCGGTGAGGAGCAGACGGTGGAAAGGTTTCTTTGCCGCGGAGCGGTCAACGTTCGAATCGGTCATGTCTTTTTTGCTTCTGTGAGTGCGATCGGATGAACTGAACAGAGATGCGCGCCGGAGCAACCGGCGCTCACCAGAACGAGGCAGAGGCCATGCGGGCGATCAGGTCACCGGGGCCGGGTTGAACAGCGTCAGCGCGTTATGCAGTTTGAGCTTCTCCGCGCAAGTCTGCCTGCGCCCGCTGGCGACTTCGAGCATCAGGCGGAACAGCTCCCAGCCCACCTCCTCGATGCTGGACTGGCCGGTCGCGATGGTGCCGGCGTTGATGTCCATCAGGTCATGCCAGCGGCGCGCGAGATCCGAGCGCGTCGCGACCTTGATGACCGGCACTTCGGCGAGGCTGTACGGCGTGCCGCGGCCGGTCGTGAACACGTGCAGCGTAATGCCCGAGGCCACCTGCAGCGTGCCGCAGATGAAATCGCTCGCCGGCGTCGCCGCGTAGATCAGGCCCTTCTGGCGCGCCTTCTCGCCCGGCGACAGCACGCCGGAGATCGCCGAGTTGCCCGACTTGATGATCGAGCCCATCGCCTTTTCGACGATGTTCGACAGGCCGCCCTTCTTGTTGCCGGGCGTCGTGTTCGCGCTGCGGTCGGCGCCGCCGCGCTTCAGGTAATCGTCGTACCACTGCATTTCGCGGATGATCGCCGCGGCGACGTCCGCATTGGCCGCGCGCGCCGTGAGCTGATCGACGCCGTCGCGCACTTCGGTGACTTCCGAGAACATCACGGTCGCGCCCGCGCGCACGAGCAGATCGGTTGCGAAGCCGACGGCCGGATTCGCGGTCAGGCCCGAGAACGCGTCGCTGCCGCCGCACTGCACGCCGATCACGAGATCGGACGCCGGGCAGGTTTCGCGGCGGCGGTTGTTCAGGCGCCTGAGATGCCCTTCGGCCATCCGCATGATCGACTCGATCATCGACTGGAAGCCGACGTGCGCTTCGTCCTGGAGCACCACGACGTCGCCGTTCTGGTCCGCCGTGACGTCGCCGATGTCGGCGACTTCGGCCACATTCGCGGCCGCCGCGATCGGAATCGTGCCCGGCGGCATCAGGCGCTCGGGCTGCAGTTTTTCGCAGCCGAGGCTCACCATCATCACCTCGCCGCCGAAGTTCGGGTTCAGCGCGATGTTGCGCACGGTGCGGATCGGCACCATCGCGTCGGGCGCGTCGATCGCGACGCCGCAGCCATACGTGTGGCCGAGGCTCACGACGTCGTCGACATTCGGGTACTTCGGCAGCAGCTCGGCCTTGATGCGCGTGACCGCATGCTGAACCACGTCTGCCACGCACTGCACGGTGGTCGTGATCGCGAGGATGTTACGCGTGCCGATCGAGCCGTCCGAGTTACGGTAGCCCTCGAACGTGTAGCCTTCGAGCGGCGGCATGTCCGGCGCTTTCGTCGTGGCGATCGGCAGATCTTCGAGCCCCGGCGGGCTCGGCATGCGGATCACGTGCTCGTTGATCCAGCTGCCCTTCGGCAGCGCCTTCAGCGCATAGCCGATCACCACGTTATAGCGGATGACCTCGTCGCCCTCGGCCAGATCGGCCAGCGCGACCTTGTGGCCCTGCGGCACACGCTCGAGCAGCCGGAGGCCATCGGCGAATACCGCGCCCTCGCCCAGGCCGCCGTCGTTGACGACGATCGCGACGTTGTCGTTGGGGTGAACGCGTATGTAGAGCGGAGTTTGTTCCATTGCATCAATCCTTAAGGCGTTATCAGCCTGCTGCACCAGCCATTCATACGTCATCCTACAACATGAAACTTTGCCTGGATGTTCCGTATTTACCCTATAGGATGCATTATGCCGTGAAAACCCCGTTGAGTTACCGGATTTGTTGTTGTACGATGACGTATAAGAAATCAATATTTCAATGAATTTCTACTTGTAGGACCTCTGGTCCTGCGAGTCGATCCGACCAATCAAAACATACTGACGCCTGGATACTCACCATGACGACACCGCAGGAACTCAAGCAGATCGTTTCCGAAGGCCTCCTCTCCTTCCCCGTTACCGACTTCGACGCACAAGGCGAATTCCGCGCCGACACCTACGCTGAGCGCCTCGAATGGCTCGCTCCGTACGGCGCCTCGGCACTGTTCGTGGCCGGCGGAACGGGCGAATTCTTCTCGCTGACGCACGACGACTACTCGAAGGTCGTGCGCACCGCCACCGAAGTCTGCAAGGGCAAGGTGCCGATTCTGGCCGGCGCGGGCGGCCCGACCCGCGTCGCGATCGCCTACGCGAAGGAAGCCGAGCGCCACGGCGCGCAAGGCATCCTGCTGATGCCGCACTATCTGACCGAAGCCAGCCAGGAAGGCATCGCCGCGCACGCTGAAGAAGTCTGCAAGGCCGTGCCGAACATGGGCGTCATCATCTACAACCGCGCGAACTCGAAGCTCAACGCCGACATGCTCGAAGGTCTGGCCGAGCGCTGCCCGAACCTGATCGGCTTCAAGGACGGCGTGGGCGAGATCGAAAATATGGTGACGATCCGCCGCCGCCTCGGCGACCGCTTCTCGTACCTCGGCGGCCTGCCGACCGCGGAAGTCTATGCAGCGGCCTACAAGGCGCTCGGCGTGCCGGTGTACTCGTCGGCGGTGTTCAACTTCATTCCGAAGACCGCGATGGACTTCTACCGCGCAATCGCGGCCGACGATCACGCCACGGTCGGCAAGCTGATCGACGAATTCTTCCTGCCGTACCTGAAGATCCGCAACCGCCGCGCGGGCTACGCAGTCAGCATCGTCAAGGCAGGCGCGAAGCTCGTCGGCCACAGCGCAGGTCCGGTGCGCGCGCCGCTCACCGATCTGACCGGCGAAGAAATGGAACAACTCGACGCGCTGATCAAGAAGCTCGGACCGCAGTAAGACTGTGGCGTCACGGTTCGCGCGAACACCGCCAGCCATACGAACGAGGACCGCATAGACGGCCCCGTTGCGAGCGCCCGGCACGGCAACGTCGCCGGGCGCTCTGCTTTTGCACGCTTTCGCATGACAGGCAGGCGGCCGATCAGCCGCCGGGCGTGCAGACCGCACGCTCGCCAGACAATTCAGGAGATGACCCATGGACATGAGCCGCCCGGCCAGTTCCGCCAAGACCGCCGACACCGCGGCACGCACCAGAGTCCGCTACGCGATCCTGCTGCTGATCTTTCTGATCACCACCCTCAACTACGCAGACCGCGCGACCCTTTCGGTCACTGGCTCCGCGATGCGCACCGCGTTCAGCCTCGACGCGATCCGCATGGGCTACATCTTCTCCGCATTCAGCTGGGCCTACGTGCTGTCGCAACTGCCGGCGGGCTGGCTGCTCGACCGCTTCGGCGCGCGGCGCGTGTACGCCGCGAGCATTTTCTCGTGGTCGCTCTTTACGCTGCTGCAAAGCTCGATCGGCCTGCTCGGCAGCGCCGGCGCGGCAGTCACCGCGCTGTTCGTACTGCGTTTCGCGATGGGCGCGGCGGAATCGCCGGCGTTCCCGGCCAATGCGAAGGTCGTCGCGAGCTGGTTCCCGACCAACGAGCGCGGCACCGCATCGGCCATTTTCAACGCTGCGCAATACTTTGCCGCGGTCGTGTTCACGCCGCTGATGGCATGGCTCACCCACGTGTTCGGCTGGCAGGCGGTCTACCTCGTGATGGGCGTGATCGGGCTGCTGCTCGCGCTCACGTGGCTGAAGTTCATGAAGAATCCCGCCGACCACCCGAGCGTGTCGCGCGCCGAACTCGACTACATCGAGCAAGGCGGCGGCCTCGTGAGCGGCGCGCGCAAGGGGCGTCCCGACGACATCGCCAGGTCCGGCGGCTGGGCGCTCGTGCGCCAGCTGCTCGGCAATCGCATGCTGCTCGGCGTCTATCTCGCGCAGTACTGCATCAACGTGCTGACCTACTTCTTCCTGACCTGGTTTCCGATCTACCTCGTGCAGGCGCGCGGCATGACGATCCTGCAGGCGGGCCTCGTCGCCTCGCTGCCGGCGATCTGCGGCTTTTCCGGCGGCGTGCTCGGCGGTGTGATCTCGGACGGGCTGATCCGGCGCGGCGCATCGCTCACGGTCGCGCGCAAGGTGCCGATCGTCGGCGGGATGCTGCTGTCGACGTGCATCATCGGCTGCAACTACGTCTCGACCGACTGGATCGTCGTCGCGCTGATGTCGCTCGCGTTTTTCGGCAAAGGTATCGGCGCGCTCGGCTGGGCCGTGGTGGCCGATACGTCGCCGCGGGAAGCGCTGGGTCTGTCGGGTGCGATCTTCAACATGTTCGGCAACGTGGCCGGCATCGTCACGCCGATCGTGATCGGCTATCTCGTCGCGCGTTCGGGCTCGTTCAACGGCGCGCTCGTGTTCGTCGGCGCCAATGCGCTGCTCACGGTGTTCAGCTACCTCGTGATCGTGAAGGACATCAAGCGCGTCGAACTGCGCGCGGCCTGAGCGGTGCAATGCGTGAACCGCATACGGTTAGCGTTGCCCGGCGTTGCGGCCGGAGTTTCGGCGATCGTTGCGGTTATCGTATTTCCGGCCGCCCGGCGCGCCGCGCACCTCGCGGTATCCGTGCCCGGAAGGCCCGTGCCGGCGGACTTCGCCGATATCTATGACTACCTCGCCGAAAACGATCCGGCGCTTATATAATCAGTCGTCAGACGACGGTATAATCAAATGCAGGGACCTCTGCAACTTTCAGATCAAGGGGCGTTTTCGATGGCTACACCACTCGCATCCGCGGCACCGCCACGACGCGCACGCAATCTTGCCGAGTTCGTCGTCAACTATGTCACCGAGCAGATTGCAGCCAACGTGCTGAAGCCCGGCGACAAACTCCCGACCGAATCGCAGCTGATGAACACGCTCAGCGTAAGCCGCACCGTGATTCGCGAGGCCATTTCACGCCTGCAGGCAGGCAAGATCATCGAGACACGGCACGGCATCGGCAGCTTCGTGCTCGAGCCGCCGCGCGAAAAGCTCGGTATCGACATGGTGCCCGCCACTACGCTGCGCGACGTGCTGTCCATTCTCGAGTTGCGCATCAGCCTCGAAACGGAATGCGCGGGTCTCGCCGCGCAACGCGCGAAGCCGGACGACCTCGCGCGCATGCGCACCGCGCTCGACGCGATCGAAGCGACGCGCCACAACGGGCTCGACAGCGTAAATGCCGACCTGCAATTCCATATCTCGGTTGCGCGCGCCACGGGCAACCGTTATTTCGTCGACATCCTCTCGCAGATGGGCAGCGCGCTGATTCCGCGCAACCGGCTCGACTCGGCCGGCATCGCGCGCGCCGACCCGGATTCGTACCTGTCGCTCGTCAATCTCGAACACGAGAGCATTCTCGAAGCGATCTCGCGGCACGACGCGGAAGGCGCACGCGCGGCGATGCGCATGCATCTGTCCAATAGCCGTGAGCGGCTGCGCCGGGCGAATGAGGCGAGCGAGGCGAATAGCTGAGTCTGCTGGGTTTGCCTGCGTTGCAGGCGAAAAAATGGCCGGGAAATCCCGGCCATTTTTTTATCCCGCTGTGATCGGCGATCGGCTGATGCCGTCTGCCCTTGCCTTGCTTCGTCTCACCTTGCTTCGTGCCCAGGCGCTCGGCCCGGGCACGGAAATCAGGCACGCAACTTAACCGCGCGTGATCTCACCATCGCGACGGCGCCACAGATCAAGCGGATTGCCATCGGCCAGCGCCTGCGGCAACAGTTCCGCCGGGAAATCCTGGTAGCACACCGGACGCAGGAAGCGGTCGATCGACGTCGTGCCGACCGAGGTCGCGCGGCTGTCCGAGGTGGCCGGGAACGGGCCGCCGTGCACCATCGCGTGACACACTTCGACGCCGGTCGGGAAGCCGTTGACCAGAATCCGGCCCGCCTTGCGCTCGAGAATCGGCACCAGCTTCTGCGCTGCCGCCACGTCGGCGCGGTCCATCTGGAGCGTGGCGGTCAGTTGGCCGGCAAAGTGCTCGGCCACCTTCAGCAGTTCCTGCTCGTCCTTGCAGCGGATGATCGTCGACGCCGGGCCGAACACTTCGTCTTCGAGCGCCGGGTTCGACAGGAATGTCTGCGCGTCGGTCACGAACAGCGCCGCGCAAGCCTGGGTCGGACCGGTTGCGGCAACGCCGCGCGCCACGACCTCGACGCCCTTCGTCGCGGCAAGCTTGCTCTCGCCGTCCTCGTACGCGCTGTAAATGCCCGCGGTCAGCATCGTCTGCGCCGGCTTCGCGGCGAGCGTTTCGGAAGCCGTGGCGACGAAGCTTTTCAGCGCATCGCTGTCGATCGCGATCGCGAGACCCGGGTTCGTGCAGAACTGGCCCGCGCCGAGCACGAGCGAGTCGACGAAACCGCGCGCGATGCTGTCGCCGCGTGCCGCCAGCGCGTTCGGCATCAGGAACACCGGGTTGATGCTGCTCATTTCGGCGTAGACCGGAATCGGCTCGGGACGCGCCGCCGCGACGCGCATCAGCGAGGTGCCGCCCGCACGCGAACCGGTGAAGCCGACTGCCTTGATCGCCGGATGCGCGACAAGCGCTTCGCCGACGGTGTTGCCCGCGCCGACGATCATCGAGAACACGCCTTCCGGCAGATCCATTTCCTGCGCGACGCGCTGGATCACGCGGCCGACCAGCTCCGACGTGCCGAGGTGCGCGCGGTGCGCCTTGACGACGACCGGGCAGCCGGCCGCGAGCGCCGCGGCGGTGTCGCCGCCCGCCACCGAAAACGCGAGCGGAAAGTTGCTCGCGCCGAACACGGCGACCGGGCCGAGCGCGATCTTCTGCATGCGCAGATCCGAGCGCGGCAGCGGCTTGCGCTCCGGCAGCGGCGAGTCGAGCGTGGCGGTGAGCCATTGGCCCGCGCGCACGACCTGCGCGAACAGCTTGAGCTGGCCTGCCGTGCGGCCGCGCTCGCCTTCCAGACGCGCCTTCGGCAGGCCCGATTCGGCCTGCGCGCGCTCGATCAGTTCGTCGCCGAGCGCGACGATGCCATCGGCGATACGCTCGAGGAATTCAGCGCGCACGGTGAGCGGCAGTTGACGATAGATGTCGAACGCCTCGCGCGCCAGTTCGCACGCCTCATCGACATTGGCAACGGTGCCGCTGCCGAACACCGGTTCGGCAATCTCGGAACCCGTGGCAGGATTGAATGCGCGCAGCGCTCTTTCGTCGCCGCGCACCGCTTTGCGGCCGATCAGCATTTCACCGGTAATAGGCATTTTTGGCTTTCCTCACATGAAGGCTTAAGATATAGGTCATCCTACAACATAGCGAGGTCCGCATGCAACCTGAAACGCTTGCCGGACAGGGATATTCGGGTTTACGTGCCCGTTACAAGAACAGGCATCGATGCTAACCTGCGACAAGACATACGACGACTTATGACTTCGCGTTTTGCCGCTTTGACGGCAGTTTTGCGGCGCTCTTACCGCGTTTTCCTGCCGTCGTCGCAGCTTTGAGCTTTTCCCGATCCATCGCAGTTCGAGGAGATACCGCATGCCCGCAGTCACGCCTTATCAGTCCCTGCCCAATAGCTTCCGCCGCGCGGTGCGCGGTGGAGAGACCCAGATCGGCTGCTGGGCGTCGCTCGCCAGCCCGATCGCCACCGAACTGCTGGGCACGGTCGGCTTCGACTGGATGCTGCTGGACGCCGAGCACGCGCCCAACGACGTGCTCACGCTGATCCCCCAGCTGATGGCGCTCAAGGACAGCGGCAGCGCGCCGGTGGTGCGGCCGCCGGCCAACGACAGCGTCGTCATCAAGCGCTTCCTCGACAGCGGCTTCTCGAATTTCCTCGTGCCGTTCGTCGACAGCGCCGACGACGCGGCTCGCGCCGTCGTCTCGACGCGTTACCCGCCGCAGGGCATCCGCGGCGTGTCGGTCGGCCATCGCGGCAACCGCTACGGCACGGTCGCCGATTACTTCGCGCTCGCCAACGAGAACATCTGCGTGATCCCGCAAATCGAAAGCCGTAAGGCGGTCGAAGCGATCGACAGTATTCTCGCGGTGGACGGCATCGACGCGGTGTTCGTCGGCCCGTCCGACCTCGCGGCCTCGTACGGCCACCTCGGCAACGCGGCGCACCCCGACGTGCAGCAGGCCATCGCGCACGTGTTCGCGCGCGCGCAGGCAGCCGGCAAATCCAGCGGCATTCTCGCGCCCGTGCAGGCGGATGCGGAGCGCTATCTGTCGATGGGCGCGCGCATCGTCGCGGTCTGCGCGGACCTCGGGCTGCTCAAGGGCGCCGCGCAATCGGTTCAGAAACACTTCATGCAGAAACAGGCGGGCGCAGCTTGAACGTCACCGCCACGACATCTCCGGAGCATTCCATGAAAAAAGCAGGCTTTATCGGACTCGGCATCATGGGCAAGCCCATGGCCGCCAACCTTCTGAAGAACGGCGTTGCGCTCGCCGCGTTCACGCGCAGCGGCGTGCCCGACGAGCTCACCCAGGCCGGCGCGCTCGCGTGCGACAGCCCTGCCGCGGTGGCCGCGCAGGCGGACGTGATCTTCGTGATGGTGCCGGACACGCCGGACGTCGAGCGCGTGCTGTTCGGCGAACAGGGGCTCGCGAGCGGACTGCGCGCGGGCCAGATCGTGGTCGACATGAGCTCGATCTCGCCGATGGCGACGCGCGATTTCGCGGCGCGCGTGCGCGAGCACGGCGCCGACTACCTCGACGCGCCGGTCTCGGGCGGCGAAGTGGGCGCGAAAGCCGGCTCCCTGACCATCATGGTCGGCGGCGAGCAGGCCACGTTCGATACCGTGAAGCCGCTCTTCGACATGATGGGCAAGAACGTCACGCTGATCGGCGCGGTCGGCGCGGGCCAGGTGTGCAAGGTCGCCAACCAGGTGATCGTCGCGGCGACCATCGAGGCGGTCGGCGAGGCGCTGCTGCTCGCGTCGAAGGCCGGCGTCGATCCGGCGCGCGTGCGTGAGGCGCTGATGGGCGGCTTCGCGTCGTCGCGCATTCTCGAAGTGCACGGCGAGCGGATGACCAAGCGCACTTTCGATCCGGGCTTCCGCATCGAGCTGCACCAGAAGGACCTGAACCTCGCGCTGTCGACCGCGCAGGCACTCGGCGTGTCGCTGCCGAACACGGCCACTTGCCAGGCGCTCTTCAACGCATGCGTCGCGCACGGCGGCAAGGCGTGGGACCACTCGGCGATGGTGCGCGCGCTCGAAGTGCTCGCGAATCACGAAATCGGGCAGAAGCCGGCGTAAATTCACGCTTCACGCGCGCTCGGGAAATTGCGCCGCTGCGTTCGCTCCTTTTTAAGGAAGGGGTGACGCAGCGGCGTTTTTGCGTGTGCGCGCGTCGCGTCGCAGATACGTATGAGCGAACGCCAGCCCCGTAAGCGTTGCTTCACCACCGTCTGTTCATAGATGCGCACAAGCGGCAACCTAGTTCCCACCAGATCAAGTGGGAATCAGAACGATGGAAACGAAGGCGGTAGGCCGACGACCTGGATCTAAGAACTACTCGAAGGCATTCCGGGCGATGGTCGTAGCGCAATCAAACGATCCGGCCCGTTCCATCGCGGATGTAGCACAGGAGCACGGTTTGAACGCCAACATGATCGCGCGCTGGCGTCGTGCTCGTGAGCCGGCTCAACCGATTCCGCAAGCTCAGCCCGCCGAGACGTTCATTCCTGTGCATTTGCCCATAGCGGCGCCGCAGACGTCGAGTATCGTCGTCGAGTGTGGCGCCGTGCGAGTCCGCTTCGATGGACCACTTGACCTGAACGCGCTCTGGACGGTACTGGCAACGTTGCGGTCGTCGTCGTGATTGGCCTGCCATCAGGCACGCGTGTCTGGCTGGCTTGCCGGTGTGACCGACATGCGGGCAGGATTCAACAGCCTCGCCGCCAAGGTGCAAACCGTGCTTGAACGGGATCCGTTCTGCGGGCACGTCTTCGTGTTTCGGGGCAAGCGCGGTGACCTGCTCAAAGTGCTGTGGTGGAGCGGCGATGGTATGTGCCTGCTGATGAAGCGGCTCGAGAAGGGGCGTTTCGTATGGCCTCAAGCCGACGGTGGCGTTATCTGCCTGAGCCCGGCGCAACTCTCGATGCTGCTGGAAGGCATCGACTGGCGGCAACCGACGAGAACGGCACGACCGACCTCGGCGTTGTAAACGTCGCCGCCGGCGCGTAAACTGCCCACATGACGCGCGCGAGCCCACTTCCCGACGATGTCGAAACGCTGAAGGCCATGCTGCTCAGCCAGGAGGCGGCGCTGCGCGAGCGCGACGCGCATGTGCTCAAACTGCAGGAAACGGTCGACTCGCAACAAGCCGCGTTGGCTTCGCGCACAGCCGAAGTCGAACACCTGAAGTTGCTCCTTGCCAAGCTCCGTCGTATGCAGTTCGGTCGCAAGTCGGAGAAGCTTGACCATCAGATCGAGCAGCTCGAGCTGCGTCTCGAAGAGCTTGAGGCCGACGAAGGCGCGGCGCCGGTCGAAATCCCGAAGACGCCGCGCGTGGCTGCGGAACAGGCACGGCGCAAGCCACTGCCTGAACATCTCCCGCGCGAGATCAGGACGCATCTGCCCGACTCTGCAGGGAAGTGCGCGCAGTGTGGTGGCCAGATGAAGTCGCTGAGCGAAGACATCGCCGAACAACTTGAGTACGTACCGGCAAGCTTCCGGGTCATCCGTCATGTGCGCCCGAAGTTCGCGTGCGTGTGTTGCGACCACATCTCCCAGGCGCCTGCGCCGAGTCGCCCTATCGAACGAGGCCTCGCTGGCCCGGGGCTGCTGGCACACGTGCTGGTCTCGAAGTTCGCAGACCACGTGCCGCTTTACCGGCAATCAGTCATATACGCGCGAGAAGGTGTCGAGCTTGATCGCTCGCTGCTGGCGAAGTGGGTCGGTCACGCGGCGACGCTGCCGCAGCCGCTCGTTGAAACACTACGTCGTCACGTGATGTCGGCGACGAAACTGCATGCCGACGACACGCCGTTTCCAGTGCTTGCACCGGGGAACGGCAAGACGAAGACCGGTCGACTGTGGGTGTACGTGCGCGATGATCGTGCGTCGGCCGATATGACGCCGCCAGCGGTGTGGTTCGCCTATACACTGGATCGCAAGGGCATCCATCCGCAGCAGCACCTCGACTCGTTCAACGGCACGCTGCAGGCAGACGCGTACGGTGGCTATCAGGCCATCTACGAAACCGGGCGCGTCACCGAAGCGGCTTGCTGGGCGCACGCTCGACGACAGTTCTACGAATTGCACGCAGCGCGCCCGAATGCGTTGAATACCGAAGCGCTCGAGCGTATCGGGGCGCTATACAGGATTGAGGAGACGATCAGGGGCAAACCGCCTGACGAGCGCCGTGCGCATCGGCAGGAGCACGCGCAGCCGCTACTCGATCAATTCCATGAGTGGCTTACAAAGATGCTGGAGACGCTCTCGCGTAAATCCGACACGAGTCGCGCAATCCTTTATGCCTTGAACCGGTGGGAAGCGCTCACACGCTATTGTGATGACGGCCAGATCGAAATCGACAACCTGCCTGTTGAGCGTGCACTGCCCGGCGTCGCAATTGGTCGCCGAAACTACCTGTTTGCCGGTGCTGATTCGGGTGGTGAACGCGCCGCTGCAATCTATAGCCTGATAGGTACAGCGAAACTCAACGGCATCGATCCCGAGACGTATCTGCGCCACGTGCTCGTGCTCATTGCGGATCACCCGATCAACCGGGTCGATGAACTATTGCCGTGGAATGTCGGCACAATGAACATATCTAACAGCCCTGCGATAGGCTTCCTGATCGACCTGTCCAACACCCGATCTGCAAGATGAAATACAAAAACATCTACTCCGCGATACACAACCTCGGGGCGAGCTTCACAAGTCTCATGAACTACATGTTGGATGGGTACGTGATCGATGATCTCGCGTCGATACATAAGCGGGGATTCGACATAGAAATTGACTGGCTATCCGGCGCACTCTCTCCTGAGTCGCTGGAATCAGCACGAATTCGGGCGTCGATTGAGACCTATCGCTCGAGCCTCGAGCGACAGTTTGCCCAACAAAACGTCAATGTCGCTTCGATTACCCAGCTTCGGTTCCACTGGCCCGTCAGTGGCCGCAAATATATGGCCGCCACGGACGACCGTGGGAAAGCCTACAAGATTTACGTGAACGAATCCAGGTAACGCATCCCACGCCGTTTCGACGACCGTCAAGACGGGGTGTGGTCACCGCTTACTTCTCTTCGAGCCAGGCGGGTTTTTCTTTGCCTGCGGGGCGCGGGCTACATACAGCGGTGGAGTCGCTCAGCCGTTCAGTTGCGACTCGACGTTCAGGACGATCCGTGCCACCGGGTTGTTGTCTGCGGATTGCGGCGCGAACTTGATCTGGGCGAAGGTGACGATACCGAGAGCGACGACCAGGAGTGCTCCAGACGCGGCGATGCGGGGAAGGTATTTCACAGGGACCTCATTTTGATGGTGTAGACAGAAACTGGGCGAAGCTGACAGGCGTGTCGAATCACCTTCAGCGGCATGTCTGTCCGCAACCCGGCAACGCCGGACGCGGTCGTCAGATCGCACTTGCCGATCGGACGGGGCTTGTGCAGTGCACTATAACACGACCGTCAGGTCGCATCTACCGATCGCACGGGCTTGTGCAGTGCACTATAAATGGTTTTTCCCCGTGCTCAGTGCGACACCCTGTCGCCAGCCGATGCTTAATTGCTTGAGCGTTTCGTGCATGAAAGCTTTCTGTAGGCCGTAACGTGCCGTCATCATATGTGGGCGATTCTCGCAGGCACGGACGATGTCGAGGTGGCCGCCTCAACAGGCACCCCGCTGGAGCCCGCTAGACCTAGGCTACATTGCGCGGCTTGGAGCTGCGCTCTGCGTCCTACTCCAGGAAGCGCTTGTAGTGCGCCTCCAGGTAGGCCGCCTTTTCTGCAGTGGGCGTTGAATCCGGCCCGCATGTCGGTGACGCCCGGCCAGCCACGCTCGGGATCCGGACGGCAGGCCAACGGCGGACGGCAGCATTAGAAGCCCCCGCACAATCTTGATCAGGGTTGCGATGGGCGTGCTAGCGCTCAGGCATAGCCGGACGTCGCCGCATTCGACCTCGTAGGTGCTGGCGCTGTCCGACGATGGGCACGCCGGCACTTCCGGTAAAGGCTCAGCTACGGCCACTGGTAGCCAGTTGAGTACAGGCGCCTCTGGCACCGGCAATTCGGGCATGCCGAAATCGCCGGCAAGATAAGGACGACGCCATTTGAACAGCAGATTGGCGTTGATGTCGTGCTCGCGAGCGATGAGCGCGGCCGACGTGCCCGGCTTGAGCGTCGCCTCGACGATCTGCCGCCTGAACTCGACAGAAAAATTGGGTCGCTTGGACCGTTTGGATTGAGGAGAGCTGTCCACTGTTGCGTCCACCATTCATTTGGTGGGCACCAAAATAGCCAAACTCAACGACGAAATCTACACGGTAATGAAGACGCGCTTACCCAGCCCCACCGCCAGCCATACCTCATGACAACAACCGGACCACAAACCAGCACGTCACCCAATTCACCAACCCCAAAAAAAGGCCGTGCGAGGCACGGCTACTTTGATACACAGGTGCACGGCCAGGTTTTGAGTAGCCGGAGAGCTTACTCGCTCAGAATGCGCTGTATCTCGTCAAGGAAAGAGGCGATGGTATAACCCCATCCCTCGGGTCGAAATCCCCGCCTGAACGGTTTGAATGCGGTATCCAGATCATTCGGGTGCTCCTGCCTGAACGCGCCTAGTTCGCGGAGCAGCTTTTCATAATGGTAAGGGCCGTCTTTCTTGTAGCACGCGACAATTTCCGGGACGGTCTCTCCAAACAGGTCAAAATCCTGGCCGAAATACGTCGTAAAAAGATGGTCCATTTCTGGATAAAGCTCGGACGAATTCATTGGTTCTCATCCAACTGAGCAGCCGGAGAGCCTACTCGCTCAGGAGGCGCTTCAATTCGTCAAAAAACGAGGCGGTTGTGTAGCCCCATAATTTGGGATCAAAATCCCGTCCATAATCCTTTTCGAACGCGGAGTCCAGGTCATTCGGATGTTCCTGCCTGAACGCGCCTAGTTCGCGGAGCAGCTTTTCATAATGGTAAGGGCTGTCTTTCTTGTAGCACGCGACAATTTCCGGGACGGTCTCTCCAAACAGGTCAAAATCCTGGCCGAAGTAAATAGCAAAAATGTGATCCATTTCTGGATAAAGCTCGGACGAATTCATCGGTTCTCATCCAACTGAGCAGCCGGAGAGCTTACTCGCTCAGGAGGCGCTTCAATTCGTCAAAAAACGAGGCGGTTGTGTAGCCCCATAATTTGGGATCAAAATCCCGCCCATAATCCTTTTCGAACGCGGAATCCAGGTCATCAGGGTGTTCGCCCCTGAACGAGTTCATTTCCTGAATCAGCTCTTGATAACGGTAAGGGCTTCCTTTCTTGTAACACGCGACAATTTCCGGGACGGTCTCTCCAAACAGGTCAAAATCCTGGCCGAAGTAAATACCAAACATACGATCCATTTCTGGATAACGCTCAGACGAATTCATTGGTTCTCATCCAACGTAGGCGGTAAGAATGTAATACGGCATGCCATTGTAGGTTTCGTATTTTAGTGTCACGAAAACCTCGTTCATCCGTGTGAGTTTGCCAGTCGCCCGCGTCACTCCGTAGCCGATATCGCCGGCAACGACTTTGTTTATTCTCACCGCCTCATCCTGATTTGGGGACTGCGCCCATGCCCTGATTTTTGCGGCATTAGCCTGCATTGTCTCCGAAATGGCGCGTTCGGCCTGCTCAAGGTTTGTAAATGAGGATACGGTTGCTCGCTTGGGTTCGCGTTCCAGCCGGTCCCTGAGCCACGCTTCGTCCTTGCCAACATGTTTCAGGAGTGTGTGTCCTCCGAGCCTTGGATTGAGCGCTTTCGCCTCATGCATTTGCAGATTGATCCGGCCCATCGTGACGCCGGCCACGCGTGCAGCCTTGACCGACCCAGCGAAGCCGAACGGCACGATCATGTCGACTGACAGGCCGATATTGTTCGCCATGTCAGGACTGACCTTCATCGCTTCGGCCAGCTTCGCTGTGCCCCGCAACGTCAACGTAGCTGTGTCATGACCCGTCCAGATCTGCCGCAAACCGGCCGCCGCCGTATCCGAACCATGCACGCCAAACGCGACACATCCCGCCTTGCTCGCCATGGTCGGTTCCGGCAACACACATAGCGCGCCCGCCCCGACCATTTCCAGCACGCCGCCGACGACCTGCAGACCGCCCCATAGCCGGTTGGAAAGCATCTCTGACTGGCTGATCGACTGGCGAGCCAGTATCGCCGCCAGTTGCGGCGCGCTCAGTGCTACACGAAATCCGTCTGACTCATTAACCTGCGCCATGCAAAATCCTCCGTATTCCTATCGAATCGGCACGCTAACAGGGAGGACACGATCGGGCTATGGGCGATGGATGAATTGTGCGAATACCTCATGAAAAGCTCTGCCTTCGGAGTGCTGCACCGACCCGACCTGGTCAATGCATCAACGCCGTCCGGTATAGGCGATGGATGAATCTCGTGCGAGTACCGTACCTGCGCCTCGACGGCGCATGTCCCGTTCTTCGACAAGCCGCTTGTCACGCGACCATGAAAAAAACGGCGCCCCAAAACGGGCGCCGCTTCTTTCCATCCACGGTTAGACTCTCCCGAGCCGACCCGCACTCGAGTTACTTCACAGCCACCGGCTCCGTGGACATCCACATCGGCTCAGGCGCCTTGTCCGAGCTTTTCGCCATCAGGCAGACCACGGCCGCGGCGATCAGGTCGAACACGGCCAGCACGACGAACAGCGGGCTGTAGCCGATCTGCGTGACGAGCACGCCGAACAGCGCAGTGAACGCCGCGGCACCCAGATAGCCGGCCATGCCCGTCGCGGTGGCGACTTCGTTCTTGCCGAACATGTCCGAGGTGATCGCGTACAGCGCGCCCGACAGTGTCTGGCACCGCCGCTCAGAGCGCCGGGTCGTCCTTGCGCGAATAGTCGATGCCGACGAAGGCGCCGCCCTGGAAGCGCTGGCCGAGCGCATCGAGAGGATTCGGGCGCGACAGGATGTCCGCGGCGTAGTCTTCGGAGTTCTGCTTCGGCTGATAGCCGAGACGCGCGGCGCCGCTGTTGTCCCACCAGCTGCGCGTGTTGGCGGACACGCCCCAGATCGTCAGGAAGCCGACGTCTTCGGCTTCGATGCAGCGGTCGAGGAAGTGCATGAAGTCCTCATGGCCGAACCACGTGCTCAGGTGGCGCTGCTCGGTCGGTCGCTCGAGGCAGCTGCCGATGCGCACGCACACGCTCTCGATGCCGTGCTTGTCCCAGTACATGCGCGCGAGCGCTTCGCCCCACACCTTGGAGAGGCCGTAGAAGCCGTCCGGGCGCAATTCGCAGTCGAGGCTCAGATGCTCGGTCACCGGGTACATGCCGATCGCGTGATTCGAGCTCGCGAACACGATGCGCTTCACGCCGTTGCGGCGCGCGCCCTCATAGACTTCGACGAGACCGCGCAGATTGTTCTCGATGATCTCGGGCAGCGGACGCTCGACGCTCGTGCCGGCGAGGTGGATCAGCACGTCCACGCCGTCGAGCAACCGATCGACGACCGCCGGGTCGCGCAGGTCGCCGTTCATCACGTCTTCGCCCGCGACGAGCGGCGTCAGCACTTTCGAGCCCGCCGCCGAACGCAACGGAACACCGCGCGCGACGAACGCAGCACGAACGACGGAGCCGAGCTGGCCGCCGGCGCCACTCAGGGCAATCTTCTTCATAGGAGTTCCTTTACTGTGCGCCGCGCGCGAGATCGAACCGGGAGACAGGGAGAACCGAGTGGAGGACGCACCGCGTCGCATAACCCACTCATGTTATACGATAACGTACTATCAACGATGGCCAAGCGGATTTCAACCAGGCATTTACCCTTAATTTCAGCGTCGCGAATTCACCGTTTCTTTATAAAACAA
The DNA here is from genome assembly GCF_900177725.1 of Paraburkholderia susongensis. Classification (GTDB taxonomy): domain Bacteria; phylum Pseudomonadota; class Gammaproteobacteria; order Burkholderiales; family Burkholderiaceae; genus Paraburkholderia; species Paraburkholderia susongensis. The sequence continues at coordinate 19,767 of NZ_FXAT01000013.1, forward strand.
AGAGATACGAGTCTTATATTTATGGGATGTCGTATAACTGAAAGATGATTTTTCGTTCCATTGATGGATCTTTCGATCCGCTCACGGTGTGGGCGCACTGCAAGCAACGCGAAACAGAATTGGCAAGCCCTCGGCGTCTCGAGGTATTTCAAATGAGAAAGCGCGGGGGCGGCCGCGAGAACAGCAAGCACTCGCCGCCCTCCACCGCCCCCGCGCCGTCATTCCGCTACACCATCACGAACCGATGAATTCGAGCAGATCGGCATTGACCTTGTCGGCCTCGACCGTGCACATGCCATGCTGGCCGCCCGGATACACCTTCAGCGTCGCGTCCTTGACGATCTTCGCGGTCTGCCGGCCGGCGGCGTCGATCGGCACGATCTGATCGTCGTCGCCGTGCAGCACGAGTGTCGGCACGTCGATCTTCTTGAGGTCCTCGGTGTAGTCCACTTCGGAAAACTGCCTGATGCACTCGTAGAGTCCCTTGATCGAGCCAGCCATGCCCTGCCGCCAGAACGAATCGATCACGCCCTGCGACACCTTCGCGCCCGCCCGGTTGTAGCCGTAAAACGGCACCGCGAGATCCTTGAAGAACTGCGAGCGATCGTCGACGACGCCCTTGCGGATGCCGTCGAACACGTCGATCGGCAGGCCGAGCGGATTGTCGGCGGTCTTCAGCATCAGCGGCGGCACGGCGCCGATCAGCACGGCCTTCGCGACGCGCCCCGTGCCATGCCGGCCGATGTAATGCGCGACTTCGCCGCCGCCCGTTGAATGGCCGACGAGCGTCGCGTCCCGCAGGTCGAGATGCTCGATCAGCGCGGCGAGATCGTCGGCGTAGGTGTCCATCTCGTTGCCGTCCCACGGCTGCTCCGAGCGGCCGTGGCCGCGGCGGTCGTGCGCGATCACGCGAAAGCCCTTGCTGCCGAGAAACAGCATCTGCGCGTCCCATGCGTCGGCGGTGAGCGGCCAGCCGTGCGAAAACACGACCGGGCGGCCCTTGCCCCAGTCCTTGTAGAAAATCGCCGTACCGTCTTTCGTTTTGATCGTGCTCATCTGTGGACTCCTGTGATTGAAGTCTGCCGTCGCCGGCAGGTGGATGAAGCTGCTCCCGAAGCATGCGCGCCGTGCATGACAGAAGACCATGCGGGTACGGCCGGGTGGAGAGTGCCTGAAATGGCAAGGCGGCAACGAGCATCGTAGAAGTAAAAAAATCGCCTCGCCAGCTTATCGGCGAAGGAAGTCGGCTCGGATGGATCGATTGTCGGTTGACGATGAACGCGGCCCGCGACGAAGCCCGCCGAGCCTCGACGAAGCGTGGCGCAGCGCATTGCTGCAGCGCGGTTGATTGACGCAGATCGACGCCGCACGCGTTAAGACTCGTCGTGCGGGGCGCGCGAGGCAATTAAAAAAACTTGATGCTCATCAATAGCTTGCGATCGGAATAAACATATCCCGCATAAAACAAGGCGGTTTTTTGACGCACGTCGCATCGCAACACAATTTCTTCCGATCCCCTACTCTTGCGCCATCTGCCCAGCGCAGTGCGCACCGACACCGGTCGACGCGCGTAGTCCGCTCACGCGGCCCTCACGCACATCACGATCATGAACTCCGCAATATCGGCATTCGATCTCGCCCGCATTCAATTCGCGTTCACCGTCTCGTTTCACATCGTTTTCCCGGCGCTCAGCATCGGCCTCGCCAGTTTCATCGCCGTTCTCGAATGGCGCTGGCTGAAAACCGGCAAGGCGTACTACAAAGATCTTTGCCTGTTCTGGTCGAAGATCTTCGCAGTGGCCTTCGGCATGGGTGTCGTCTCCGGCGTCGTCATGAGCTATCAGTTCGGCACCAACTGGTCGGGCTTTTCGAGTTTCGCGGGCCCCGTCACCGGCCCGCTGCTGATGTACGAAGTGATGACCGCGTTCTTTCTCGAAGCGGGCTTTCTCGGCATCATGCTGTTCGGCTGGCAGCGCGTGAGTCCGCGCGCGCACTTCGGCGCAACGCTGATGGTCGCGATCGGCACGCTGATCTCGACCTTCTGGATTCTCGCCTCGAATAGCTGGATGCAAACGCCGCAGGGCTTCGAGGTCGTCAACGGCCGGGTCGTGCCGCTCGACTGGTTCAAGATCATCTTCAATCCGTCGTTCCCGTACCGGCTCGCGCACATGGCGCTCGCGGCGTTCATCGTCGCGGGGCTCGTGGTCGCGGCGGTCGGCGCATGGCATCTGCTGCGCGGGCGGCGCGATCCGGCCGTGAAGAAAATGTTCTCGATGGCGCTGTGGCTGCTGCTGATTCTCACGCCGATCCAGGCCTTCGTCGGCGATCAGCACGGTTTGAACACGCGCAAATATCAGCCGGCGAAGATCGCCGCGATCGAGGGTCTGTGGGACACCGAAAAAGGCGGCACCGCGCTGAACCTGTTCGGCATCCCCGACATGCAGGCGGAAACCACGCGCTATGCGGTGTCGATTCCGCACCTCGGCAGCCTGATCCTCACGCATAGCTGGGACGGCGAAATCCGCGGTCTCAAGGATTTCCCGCCGCAGGACCGCCCGAACTCGACCGTCGTGTTCTGGAGCTTCCGCATCATGGCCGGGCTCGGTGTGCTGATGATCGCGATGTCGGCCGCGGCCTGGGTGCTGCGCCGCCGCGGGCGTCTGTTCGAATCGCGGTGGTTCCAGCGCCTGTGCGTCGCAATGGGCCCGAGCGGCTTCATCACCTTGCTGGCCGGCTGGGTCACCACCGAAGCGGGCCGCCAGCCGTGGGTCGTGTACGGCGTGATGCGCACGTCGCAGGCCGTGTCGCCGCTCACCACGCAGCAGGTCGGCCTCTCGCTGATGACGTTCGTGGTCGTCTACTTCCTCGTGTTCGGCACCGGCATCTATTACATGCTCAAGCTGATGCGCGCGGGCCCCGCGCTGCCGGGCAGCACGCCGGGCGGCATGCCGCACGACAAACCGCACGGCATGCCGCAGGCGGCGCTCGCGCAGACCGCGCGCCGCCCGCTGTCCGCCGCCGATCAGATGATCGACGCCGTCTAATCCTGCAAAAAGCGAGAAAGAAAATGGACGTAACCGTCGTATGGGCCGCGATCATCGCGCTGGGCCTTTTCATGTACGTCGTGCTCGACGGCTTCGATCTGGGCATCGGCATCGTCTTCCCGTTCTTCCCCGACGAGAAGGAACGCGACCTGATGATGAACACGGTCGCGCCGGTATGGGACGGCAACGAGACCTGGCTCGTGCTCGGCGGCGCCGCGCTGTTCGCGGTGTTTCCGGTCGTCTATTCGACCGTGCTGTCGGCGCTCTATCTGCCGCTCGTCTTCATGCTCGTATGCCTGATCTTTCGCGGCGTGTCGTTCGAGATCCGCGCCAAGGCGCGCCGCACGAAGCACCTGTGGGATCTGGCGTTCATCGGCGGCTCGGCGGGCGCGGCGTTTTTCCAGGGCATCGTGCTCGGCGCGTTCCTGCAAGGCATTCCCGTCGCCGACGGCGCCTATGCCGGCGACGCGTTCGGCTGGCTCACGCCGTTCAGCCTGCTCACGGGCCTCGGGCTCGTCGCGACCTACGCGCTGCTCGGCTGCTGCTGGCTCGTCGCGAAGACCGAGGGCGATCTGCAGCGGCGCCTGCATCGCGTCGTGTGGCCGCTCACGCTCGTGCTGCTCGGCTTCATCGCGCTCGTGAGCCTGTGGACGCCGCTGATGGATGCGGGCATCGCGCAACGCTGGTTCCATGACGGGATCTTCCACCGTCTGCTGCCGGTGCCGTTCCTCGTCGCGATCTGCACGTTCTTCATGTATCGCGCGGTACGGGCGCGCCATCACAACACGCCGTTCGTGCTCGCGCTGCTGCTCGTGCTGCTCGGCTACGCGGGGCTGCTCGTGAGCCTGTGGCCGTATGCGATCCCGTCGAGCATGACGCTGTGGGAGGCCGCCGCGCCGCGCACGAGCCAGACGTTCACGCTGGCGGGCGCCGCGGTGATTCTGCCGGTCATCGTCGCGTACACGACGATGGGTTACTGGATCTTTCGAGGCAAGGTGCGCCATGACGACCCGCATCACTATCACTGAAACCGCGGGCGGCACCGCCCCGGCGCCGCGCGCGCGCAAGCTGCCGGGCTGGCTCTGGTTCGTCGCACTGTGGTGCTTTGGGGTGGCCGCGGCGATGTCGCTCGGCTTCGCCTTCAAGCTTCTGATGAATGCGACGTTGTTTGCCGTCGGATAGCGGCGCGCGTGCGCGTGTTGATCCGGCTGGCATAACCTGACGGATCGCGCGCGCGAGCGCTTCAAAAAAGGGCGGCGCGGCTCGTCTACCTAGCAAGCCGGAACCTATGCGCGGGAGACCTGCCTTAACATCACGTAGCGCATCGAACGGCGCCGGTATGCGGATCGGCCCGGCAAGCGAGATGGAAACGCGGCCCGGAATCGGTACAGAAGCGCGGCACAGAAGCGCGACACCGAAGCGCGGAATACCGGCCATGATGCGTTTCACGAGGACAGAAGCAATTCCCTGCAACAGCGGTAGCCCTCAACGGACAGGCCCGACTCGCGGAGACATCATGAAGTTTCTTGTAGCCGACGACCATGAACTGATCCGGCAAGGCGTCAAAGGCATGCTGCGCGGCTTCGATCCCGAAGCCCAGTTCGACGAAGCCGATAGCTGGGAAACGCTCGCCACCGCCGCGCGCCCCGACGCCAACCATGATCTCGCGATCGTCGACCTGCACATGCCGGGCATGAGCGGCGCGAGTTCGCTCGAAGCGCTGCTGAAGGCGAACCCGGCGCTGCCGGTCGTGGTGCTCTCCGCGGAAGAATCGCCCAACGAAATGCGCGCCGTGCTCGCGGCGGGTGCGCTCGGCTTCGTGCCGAAGCGGCAGCCGGCCAGCGTGATGCTGAAGGCGATCGAGCTGGTGCTGTCCGGCGGCGCCTATGTGCCGATGGAAGCGCTGAGTCTGCTCGGTTCGCGCGACACGCAAACGGCGGACGCATGCGCGGGGGCGGCTTCGGGTACGGCTTCGGAAGCCGCCGCGGTGGCGGGCATCGCCGCCCAGAGCGCCGCGCAAGCTACGGCTCATGCGTCAGGAGAGGGGTCCGCCGCGCGGACCGAACCGCTCACGCAGGTGCCGGCGCTGCAGCCGCATCAACAGCATCTGCTGGAGAACCTCTCGCCGCGTCAGCAGGACATCATGCGGCTCGTTCACCGCGGCTGGACCAACAAGATGATCGCGCGCGACCTCGGCGTCGCGGAAGGCACGGTCAAGGTGCATCTATCGGTGATCTTCCGGGCGCTCGGCGTGCATAACCGGTCGACGGCGATCGCGGTAATCAATGGGTGGCTCGAGGCGGGGAAGACTTTGTAGCGGCGCCACCCGTCGCAACCGTGCTGGCCGCTGCGTCCTTTTGCAGCGCTTGCATCTGGAGCGTTTGCAGCGTTTGCAGCGCGCCGCTGTCCACGCCCCCCACTAGCGCATCGTCACGCAACGCGGGCGCTCCCGCCGGCCGCCCGCGATCCAGCTCCGCCTGCTGCCACAGCATTTCCAGCGTGCGCCGCAGGCGCGCAGGCGTCACCGGCTTATGCAGCACCGGAATGCCCTGCAACGCGAGCGACGCGAGTTCCGCCGACGCCATATCGCCCGTAATCAGCAGCGTCACGACATTGCCGCGCCCTGCGCGCGCGAGCGCGCCACGCACCGCCGTCAGCGCCTGCGCGCCGGTCCGGTGATTCGCGAGCTGGTAATCGCAGAGCACCGCGTCGGGCGCGAAACCGCCTTCGAGCGCGGTGAGCGCCTCGTTCTCGTCGCGGGCGCCGCGCACGTTGCAGCCCCAGCGCGCGAGCAGAGTCGAGAGGCCTTCGAGAATCGACGGGTCGTCGTCGATGCACAGCACGTAGCGCCCCTGCGCCGCCGGCCCGCCCGCGACGGAGTCGTTCAGGCTCGCGACGATGCCGCCCGGGTCGCCTGCCTGTACCTGAAAGCGGAACACCGAGCCGCGCCCCGGCGCCGAGCGCAATTGCAGTTCGCCGCCGAGCAGGGCGACGAGCCGCTTGACGGTCGGCAGCCCGAGGCCATGCCCCTGGCGCGCGTCGCGCTGCGGATTCGCGACCTGATAGAACTCCTCGAAAATCTGCTCGTGCTCCTCCGGCGCAATGCCGATGCCCGAATCGCGCACTTCGATGAAGCCGCCCTTCGACCGCCCCGCGTGCCGCAAGCCGAGCCAGATCGCACCCTCCTCGGTGTAGCGCACCGAGTTCGACAGCAGGTTGCTCAGCACGCGCTCGAGCAGCACCGGATCGTCGTACACGACCAGCGAGGTCGGCGCGATGCGCAGCGCGAGCCCCTTCGCCGCGGCCTGCGGACGATACTGGCTGCCGACCCGCTCGAACAGCTCGGAGAGCCGGAAATGCAGCCGGATCACCTGGGTCACGCCGCTTTCGATCCGCGCGAGATCGAGCACCTGGTTGAACAACTGGTTGAGCGCCTCGACGTTGTAGACGATGTGGCCGGCCGTCTTCACATGCTGCGCGGGCGTCGCGGCCGGATCGTTGAGCGACGCCGCGAGCAGGCCGATCGCATGCAGCGGCTGGCGCAGATCGTGGCTCGCGGCCGCGAAGAAACGCGTCTTCGCGAGACTCGCCTCTTCGGCGACGTGCTTTTGCGCCGCCAGCGACTCCGCGAGGTATTGCTGATCGACGCGCGCCTGCACGACCTGGCGAAACAGCTTGCGATAACTCATCGCATAGACGTTGATCGCGCAGAAGAAGAACGCGAGGACGATCGCGAGAATCGTGCGGTCGAACGTATGCGAGCCGAAATGCAGCACGATCGACGGCAACAGCAGGAACGGAATCGAAGTGGAGAAATTCAGGAGGTCGAAGCCGTTCGACATGAAGACGCCGGCGGCGAGCGTGACGAGCATGACCGTGTGCAGCAGCGGCAGATCGGTTTGCGGACTCTGGAACGCGAACCATATCGCGAAGCCCGGCCCGCTATACAGCAAGACACCCCGCAGCGCGTGCAGATAGATCCAGTCGCGCGGCGAGACGAGCTGCGGATAGCGGCGATTGCAGATCCATAGCGCAAGGCCGGCGCAATTGGCCGCCGCATAAAAGCCGAAGCATGCGATGAAGAGCGGCGGCGACGGCACATGCGGCCAGTAGATCGCAACCAGCACCGCGATCGAAAACCAGTGCGAAAAGAACGCGATCGGGTCCTGCGCGTAAAGCACGCGCACGAGGTCTTCGTCGATGGCACGCTGGATCGGGTCGGCCCGCATTGCGCGGTCTCCTTGTCGGGCATGGCAACTTCGTTGAGGCGGCGCGGTGGGTGCGCGCCCTTCCGACCAACAGAAAGGCATCCGCCGGACGGTTTACCCGGCAGTTTACCCATCAGCTAACACTTAATCCATATAGGCGAAGGCCTTGCCGCGACCCATACTGCATTCACGTTCCAGCGCGGCATGTCACAGGTTCCATCCCACGCTTTGCGGCTCACCGCCCAAGTCCACCGCGCTCCTTGCCCCATCCATGACGGAGGTTTCCATGGGCGCAGTTCCGTGCTACGAGTTCGCCCGCCAGCTCGACGACGCCATCCTGCCCGACCTGTGGCGCAGACGCACCCGCCTGTCCGCGGACGAGATGGTGTCGATCGTCGAACTGGTCCGGCGCGCGCTGCGGACCTATCACCCGCTCGAATTGCAGGCGCTCGGCGAGGACAAGGAAGAACTGGTCGCGCAGTTCATCTACGCGAAGGTGCTGCGCCTCGCGCCCGGCCACACGGAAACGAGCGCCTGCGCCGACAGCGCGCCCTCGAACAGCTATGCAGTATGCGCGTATTTTCGCCGCTATCTGATCGACTGCCTGCGCAGCGCGGGCCATCAACGCAACGTCTCGATGGAAAACGAAGGCATGGCGCAGGAAATCGATCTGCATGCCCAGGCGCTCGAAGACCCGGTGCAAAGCGTGCTGCTGCAATACGGGCTCGACGAGCAGCGCGTGCGGCTCGCGGCTCGCGAATTCATCGACGGACTCGACGAGCCCGAGCGGATCGTGCTGGCCGGCAGCCTCGGCTGGTGCTCGGAAGGCAAAGGCGGGCTCTCGGCGGTGGCGGCTCAGCATCGGGTCCCCTCTTATCACTATCGCGCCGTCAAACTCGGCGTCACCATGAAAAAGACGGGCGGGGCCCTCGATTTTTCCAATACCAAGATCGGCCGCTGGCTGACCGATGTGCTCGGCATCGCGATCGACGTCGAGAATCGCGCGGCCATTCTGCTCGCACTGAACCTGCTCGCGGCCGAATCGAGCGATAGTGAAATGAACGAAGTGGCCGCGTGACAGGTCACCCAGGAGCGACAACCCGCGCATGAGCGGGCGGCAGGATGGACCCAAAAGCCGCCCCGACTGCCGACTCACACGTCGCACGCTACGGCTGCGCGCCCTCCACGGCGCGCTTTTTTTGCGTGCGCGCATCGCCTACGATAAAAAAGCTGCCGCCGCATGCCGTCTTTGTTCCGAAGCACGGCTTCCGTTCCCCGCATCCGATTCCAGACGAGGTGGTCCTGATGAACCGCTTATCGAGCGCGCCGACGGCGCTGCAACGGCATTACGAAGTGGTCGTGGTGGGTTCGGGCTACGGCGGCGCGATCGCCGCGAGCCGTATGGCGCGCGCGGGCCGCAGCGTATGCGTGCTCGAGCGCGGCCGCGAATTCATGGCCGGCGAATACCCGCGCACGCCGGTGCACGGCAGCGAGCAGATCCAGTACAACACCGCCGAGGCGCAGCTCGGCTCGCCGCTCGCGCTGCTCGAAGTGCACGTGAACGAGGACGTCAACGCGGTGGTCGGCTGCGGGCTCGGCGGCACCTCGCTGATCAATGCGAACGTCGCGCTCGAAGCCGACCCGCGCCTGTGGGACGACCCGCGCTGGCCGGCCGCGCTGCGCACCGACCAGGCTGGCCGCGACGCAGGCTACGCGCGCGCGCGCAAGATGTTGTCGCCGACACCGGTGCCCGACGACTTCCCAACGCTGCCGAAACTGCAGGCGCTCCAGAAATCGGCGCAGGCGCTCGGCATGGCGAACCGCTTCACCCGGCCACCGATCACGGTCACGTTTACGAAAGGTCCGAATGCGGCGGGCGTCGAGCAGCAGCCCTGCGTCGGTTGCGGCGATTGCAACTCGGGTTGCAACTACGACGCGAAGAACTCCACGCACATGAACTATCTTCCCGACGCGGTTGCGCACGGGGCACAGATTTTCACCGGCGCGGCCGTGCATTCGGTGCTGCGTGATCCGGACACGCAGCAATGGAAGGTGAACTTTCAGCTCGTGAAGCTCGGCCGCGAAAGCTACGATGCGCCCGATCTGTTCGTGCTGGCCGACATCGTCATCGTCGCGGCGGGGACGATCGGCTCCAGCGCGTTGCTGCTGCGCTCGCGCAAGGAGGGCTTGAGCACCTCGGACATGCTCGGTCAGCACTTCACCGGCAACGGCGACGTGCTCGCGTTCGCCTACAACACGAAGGACACGATCAACGGCGTCGGCTGGGGCGAGCATGTGAAAGGACAGATTCCCGAGGTTGGCCCGACCATCACCGGGCTCATCGACGTCCGCAAGAACGGTGAGAACGTCAAGGATGGCTACGTGATCGAGGAAGGCTCGCTCGCCGGGCCGGTCGGCAAAGCGCTCGTCGGCATGCTCGGCGCGGTCGCGCCCATCGAAGGCGTGGACCCGGCCGGGCCGCCCTCGCTGCGCGAGCGGCTTGCCTACGACGCGCGCGCGATCGACAGCCTGATTCGCGGCCCGTATCACGGCGCGCTCAATCACACGCAAAGCTATCTCGTGATGGCGCATGACGACGAAAGCGGCCGCGTCACGATCGACGACAAAGGCCGCGCGCGCATCGAATGGAAAAACGCGGGCCGCCAGCCGATCTTCAAGACCATCGAGAACGTGCTGATCGAGGCCACCGCGCCGCTCGGCGGCAAATACGTGCGCAATCCGATTTCAACGAAGATTCTCGGCAGACGCACCGTCACCGTGCATCCGCTCGGCGGCTGCGGCATGGGCGAGGACGCGCAGCGCGGCGTCGTCGATCATAGGGGCCGCGTATTCAGCGGCACGGCGGGCGACGCGGTACACGACGGCCTCTATGTGATGGACGGCGCCGTGATGCCGATGTCGCTCGGCGTGAATCCGCTGCTGACGATTTCCGCGCTCGCCGAGCGCAACTGCGAGCTGCTCGCGAAGGCGCACGACTGGTCGATCGATTATGCGTCGGCGGGCACGGCCGCCACGCCGCCCGCGCAGAAGATCGGCCTGCGCTTCACGGAGACGATGGTCGGCACGTACCTGCCTGCGGTGGCCGGTGAAACCGCGAAGAGCGAGATCGAATTCACGTTGACGGTGGAGTCGGACGATCTCGCCGATATGCTAAGCAATCCACAGCATCTCGCTCGCACCGCGGGCACACTGACCTGCCCCGCCCTTTCCACGCAACCGCTGACGATCACCGACGGCACGTTCAACCTGTTCATCGTCAACGCGTCGGACGTCGACGAGCGCAACATGACTTACCGCATGACGCTCAACGCGGCCGAAGGCAAGACGTACTATCTGAGCGGCAAGAAGATCATCACGCGTACGTCGCCGATCAATCTGTGGGAGCAGACCAACACGCTCTACGCGGAAATACGCGCGTCGGCCGACGACGCCGCGGCGCCGATCGGCACAGCAACGCTCGTCATCACGCCGGAGAACTTCCTCAAGCAGCAGCGCACGCTCGAAGTCACCAACACGCCCGATCTGAAAACCCGCCTCGAATGGACGCTGAAGTTCGGCAAGTTCTTCGCGGGCGTGCTGTTCACCGAATACGGCGGCGTGGCCGCGCCGCTGCAATTCTACGATCCGAACCTGCCGCCGCGCGCGAAGCGCACGCTGCGCGCGCCGCCGCCGCAGATCACGTTCTTCGACACACCCGACGGCACGACGCTCAAGCTCACGCGCTACCACGATCCGGCTTCGGGAAAAGCCGCGAGGCCGGTCCTGCTGATTCACGGCTCGGGCGTGTCGAGCCGCATCTATTCGACCGATCTGACGCCGACCAATCTCGTCGAATATCTGTGCGCATCGGGCTACGACGTCTGGCTCGTCGATCTGCGCGTGAGCATCGAGCTGCCGAGCGTGCTCGTGCCGACCAACGTCGACAAGGTCGCGCGCGAGGACATTCCCGCCGCGGTCGCGAAGATTCGCGCGCTGACCGGCGCGCCGGACATTCAGGTGCTGGGTCACTGCATGGGCGGGCTAGCGCTGAGCATGTCGCTGATGTACGAACTCGAGGGCGTGCGCTCGGCGGTTATTTCGCAGGTGTCCGCGCATCCGGTGCCGGGCACGCTGCAACGAATCAAGGCCGGGCTCCATATTCCAGACCTCATGCAGCATCTGCGCATACGCGATCTCACTGCGTATACGCAGGAGGACTCATGGCCCGAGAACCTGTACGACGAAGCGCTGCGGCTTTATCCGGTCAATCACGCGCAGGGCTGCGGCAATCCGATCTGTCATCGCGCGACGTTCCTGTACGGCCTGCTCTACGAACACGAGAAACTGGGCGAGACGCTGCATGCCAACCTGCAGGAACTGTTCGGCATTCACGACGTCGAGGTGTTCACGCATCTGGCGGCCATGGTGCGGGCCGGCAAGGTCGTCGATGCGAAAGGCCGCGACGTGTACCTGACCGGCGCCGACGGCAAGAAGGGACTGGCAGGCATGCGCCTGCCGATCGGCTTCATTCACGGCGAAAAGAACGAGACCTATCTGCCGAAGAGCACGGAGCTCACCTACGACATGCTGCGCACTGCGTTCCCCGAGCAGCCGTATGAGCGGCATCTGATTCCGGGCTACGGGCACATCGACTGCATGTTCGGCAAGAACGCGGCGGCTGATGTTTATCCGGTGATCGTGCGGTATCTGGACGCGCATTGAGGCGGTTCGCTCATTCACGGGCGCTGCGCGAACTACCGTCAATGCGCGCGCGGTGCCCGCCTTTCGCTTCGCTTCATGTCCCTTCGCTGATTGATGCGCAATGCGTCTTCCCGATGACGCGGGTTCTCCTGCCGCCGTCATTCCGGTAAGGTTCGTGTTGCGCGACACGCGGCCAGCGTCCTTGTCCACGTTCGTCACGCCTTCATTTCTCTTTCGTTCCGCCCTCATTCACTTCGCACTATCACGCTCATTCCGATGAAAAAATTCTTTCTCGCCTTGTTCGCTGCCGGACTGCTCGGCAGCACCGTCGCCGCGACGAACGTGCAGGCGGCAGAGCTTCGCGTCATGACCTCGGGCGGCTTCACGGCCGCATATAAAGAGCTCGGGCCGAAGTTCGCGGCCGCGAGCGGCAACACGCTCGATACGATACTCGGGCCGTCGATGGGTCAATCGCCCGAAGCCATTCCGAATCGGCTCGCGCGCGGCGAATCCGCGGACGTGGTAATCATGGTGGGCTACGCGCTCGACGATCTCATCAAGCAGGGCAAGGTCGTTCCCGGTTCGCGCGTGGAGCTCGCGGATTCGCGCATCGGCATGGTCGTGCGCGACGGTGCGCCGAAACCCGACATCAGCACGGTCGAAGGATTGAAAAACGCGCTGCTGCACGCGAAATCGATTGCCTACTCGGACAGCGCAAGCGGCGTCTATATTCAACGCGAGCTGTTCAAGCGGCTCGGCATCGAAGATCAGGTGAGCGCGAAAGCGAAGATGGTGCCGAAGATTCCGGTCGCCTCGGTCGTTGCGAGCGGCGAATACGAAATCGGCTTCCAGCAGGTCAGCGAACTGCTGCCGGTGAAAGGCGCGGCTTTCGTCGGCAAGATTCCCGAGTCCGTGCAATCGGTCACGCGCTTTGCCGCGGGCATTCCGGTCAACGCGCCGCATCCGCAGGAAGCGAAGGCGCTGCTCGACTATCTCGCGTCACCCGCGGTTCAGGAAACGGTTCGCTCGACCGGGCTCGATTCCGTCACCGCTCATTGATGGCTGACGTGGCGTAGATCCATGCTCAACGTCGCACTCGCAAAGTGCTAGGACGTACGCCACGTTTTCAACGCACGCGTCATTGCGCCCGGTTGGCGTATTCAGTTATCGCACCGGTTTTCGCACCGGTTGTCGCATCCGGTTCAGAACAGCTTGCCCGGATTCAGAATGCCGTGCGGATCGAGCGCGCGCTTGATCGCGGCCATCGCCGCGAGCTCGGCCGGCGAGCGCGAGATCGGCAGGAACTCGCGCTTGAGCAGGCCGATGCCATGTTCCGCCGACACCGAGCCGTGCAACGGCCCGAGCATCTCGTAGACGAACGCATAGACCGCGTGATGATCGACACCGGGAACCGAACGGCCGTCGACGGTCACGTGCAGATTCGAATCGCCGATATGCCCGAAGAAATATGACTCGTTGCCGGGCCAGCGCTGATCGAGCGCGGCGCGGCAACGCTCGACGAACGCACCGATTTCGCCGATCGGCAAGCTCACGTCGAAGTTGATCGGATCGAGCCTGACAGGAAACTCCGCCGTGCACTCGCGGATCGCCCACAGTGCACGCGCATCGGCAACCGACTGCGCGATCACCGCGTCGCGCAGCGCGCCCTCGGTGTGCGCATCGGTCAGGACTTCCGCAAAGCGTTCGCCGTCGTCGCTCGCGTCGAAGCCCGCGTGTTCGATCAGCGCATAGAGCGGATGCGCGGCATCGAACGGTGAACGCGTACCGGTCAGCTTCACGCCGAAGTCGTAGAAGTCCGGCCACATGATCTCGAATGCGCCGATATCGTTGCCGAAGCGCGTCGACAAACGGCGCAGCAAATTCACGGCCGCGTCATAGCCGTCGAGCGCGACGAGCGCCGTATGACGCGCCGCGCGCTGCGGATGCAGCCGCAACACGGCGCGCGTAATCACGCCGAGCGTGCCCTCCGAGCCGATGAACCAGTGCTTGAGGTCGTAGCCCGTGTTGTTCTTGACCATCTTGCCAAGCGACGTGAGCACGTCGCCATTCGCCAGCACCACTTCGAGCCCGAGCACCTGGTCGCGCGCGGTGCCCGACTGGATCACGCGATTGCCGCCCGCGTTGGTCGCGAGATTGCCGCCGATCTGGCACGAACCGCGCGCGCCGAGATCGAGCGCGAGTTCGAAGCCCGCGGCTGCCGCGGCTTCCTGCGCGGTTTGCAAGGTGGTGCCCGCGCGCACGGTCAGCGTGGCCGACGCGGCATCGAGTTCTTCGACGCCGGCGAGGCGTTCGAGCGACATCGCGATATCGCCGGCCCGCGCAATCGCGCCACCCGCCAGCCCGGTCATGCCGCCTTGCGGTACCACCGGCTGATGCGCCGCATGGCAGATCGCGAGCGCGCGCGACACCTCCTGCGTCGTGCGCGGCAGCAGCAGCGCGGCGGGACGCGTCGGCTCGTGACGCGTCCAGTCGGTCATTGCGCGCTCGCCGATCTGCGCGCCGACACGTACCGCGTCGTCGCCGAGCGCGGCGCGCAATGCGTCGAGTGTCGCCGCGAGCGGTGCGGTCGTGGTCGCGGTCGTGATCGTTTTATCGTCGGTGATGCCGTGATCTGTCATGCCTGTCATGCGGCGGTTCCTTACGTTGCCTTGGCGGCGAGTTTCTTCCGATAGCCCATCGAATCGTTGATGCGGCCGAGTATGTAGTCGCCCGCGGCGACCGGCTGATATTTGACGGCCGCGTCGCTCACACCGAGTTCGCGCGGATCGACGAGCGCGCCGTAGGTCGGATCGTAGAACGTCGCGATCGAATAGCGCTGGCGTCCCGACGCGTTGATGACCCGATGCAGCGTCGAGCGGAACCGGTCGTTGGTCCAGCGCGCGAGCAGATCGCCGACGTTCACGACGAAGCTGCCTTCGACCGGCGGTGCGTCGATCCACGTGTCGTTGGCGATTTCGCGCACCTGCAGGCCGCCCACCTGGTCCTGCCACAGCAGCGTGATGCAGCCGTAGTCGGTGTGCGGCGCGACGCCGAACTGATCTTCATCCGATTGCGGCGGCTGCGGCGGATAGTAGACCATCTGCGTACGCTGCATCCGCTTCGTGTAGCGCGGAGCAAAAAAATCCTCACCGACGCCAAGACTCATTGCGACCGCTCGCAACAGATCGGCGCCGCATGCGCCGATCGCCTCGTAATAGCCATACAGCGCGGGGCGCAGTTCCGGCATGAAGTCGGGCCAGTTATTCGGCCCGCGCAGCGCCTGGCCCGCGAGCACGTCGGGATCGTCTTCGGGCAGTTCGAGCCCGATGCTGAAGAACTCCTTGTAGTCGGGACGCGTGGCCTGATACATCGTCGCGTCGCCGAGCGCATTGAAACCGCGATGCCGATGATTGACCGCGGCACGCCGCTTGGTCTCGACCGGAAACGCGAAGAACCTGCGCGCGGCCTGCGCGGCTGCATCGATCGCCGCTTGCGGCACGCCGTGATTGATGACGTAGAAGAAGCCGATCGCCGTGCACGCTTCGCGAATTTCCTGTGCGACGCGCTCGAGCGCGCGCGAATCGCCCGCGCGTACGCCGGCAAGATCGATGATCGGAATGCGGGTCACGGGCATTGCTCTGCTCCCAGAAGGGCCGGTTGCACCGGATGGATCGATTGAACCCGCCGGTGCAATCGACTGGTGAAAGAGGTGGCGCGAAGCATGGCCGAAGCATCGCCGAAGTATCACGAAAGGCCGCGCATGCGCCACTTGCATTGCAGTTGTATATACCGCCAAAAGCGCGCCTGCAAGAGGCTTTTTTCGCCTCGATATAAGGGCTTTTCTCTAGCCGCGCAACTATTTATTTCTCGCCGGGAACGCGGTATATACTGCTTTGAACCGATACCCACAACACCTGTTCGCCCCGGAGAAACCCATGCGTATTCTTGCAGGCTGGAAATGTCGTCTGGTCATGCTGACGTTGTGCGCGGCAAGCGTCGCGGCCCACGCGGAAGACCAGCTCGCCAAAGTGAAGAAGGCCGGCGAACTGGTGGTCGGCACCGAAATGCAGTTCGCGCCGTTCGACTTCCTCGAAAACGGCCAGCAGTCGGGCTTCAACAAGGACCTGTTCGCGGAGGTCGGCAAGGAGCTGGGCGTGAAGGTGCGCTTCATCGACCTGCCCTGGCCGAGCGTGCTGCCCGGTCTCGAAGCGGGCAAGTTCGACATGGTGGGCGGCCCGCTGACCGTCACCAAGGCGCGCATGGAGCGCTACGCGTACACGCTGCCCGTCGCGGACGCCACCGACGCGCTGCTCAAGCGCGCGAACGATACGTCGCTCAAGCAGTCGTCGGATATCGCGGGCAAGATAGTCGGTGCGGGCAAGGGTAGCGCGCAGTTCGATCAGTTGAAGAGCTATGTGGCGACGCTGCCGAAGCCGCCTGAAATCCGCGAATACGTCGACAATAATCAGGCTTATGCGGACCTCGCCGCCGGCCGCATCGCGGCGGTCGCGAACTCGATGACCAACATCGCCTACGTCGCGAAGCAGCGCCCCGAGATGTTCGCGGTCGTGCAGCCACCGTTCGGCGCGAAGGTGTATTTCGCGTACGCGCTGCGCAAGGACGCCGACAGCAAACCGCTCGTCGATGCGTTCAATGCCGCGCTCGTGAAGATGCACAACGACGGACGCCTCGCCGCGCTGCAGAAGAAATGGTTCGGCGTGACGATGGATGCGCCGACCACGATGCCCGCGCCGAACTACTGAGCATTACCGATGCGGGCCATGCGCGCCGTGAAGGACGTCACGTCGCACGTCATGGCCTCCGCATCGCCCTTTCCGTTCCACTGACCGGGTTCGTCATGTTCAGCACGACCGTCTTCGTTCAGGGCCTGCCGCTGTTGCTGCACGCGGCGCTCGCCACCATCGCCATTTCGCTGACGGGGCTCGTGATCGGCTTCTTCGTCGCCATCGGCGTATGCTCGGCGCGGCTCTCGCAACACCGCGCCGCGCGTCTCGCGGGCGGCGCCTACGTGTTCTTCTTTCGCGGCGTGCCGATGCTCGTGCAGCTGCTGCTCGTCTACTACCTGCTGCCGTTCGCAGGCATCAACGTGTCGCCGATCGTCGCCGCGCTCAGCGCGGTGTCGCTGTGCTCGGCGTCGTATATCGCCGAGATCCTGCGCGGCGGTTTTCTGAGCATTCCGCCCGGGCATCTCGAAGCCGCGCGCATGCTCGGGCTCTCGCCGCTCGACACGCTGCGGCGCATTCTCGTGCCGCAGGCTTTCCGTTTGACGCTGCCCTCGCTCGTCAACGAAATGGTGCTGCTCATCAAGGCTTCTTCACTGATTTCGGTGGTCGGCGTCGCCGAGTTGACGCGCACCGCGCAGAACATCGCCGCGAGCACGTACCGGCCGCTCGAAGCGTATCTCGCGGCCGGGCTCATCTACTTCGTGATCTGCGGTGCGCTCGCGCTCGTCGCGCACGCCGCCGAATACCGTTTGCAGCACGCCTGAGCGCCGAACCCACACGAGCCCCGCCATGCAAGCATTCGACCCCACCGTCATCACGCACAACCTGCAGCCGATCGCCGCGGGTCTCGCGACCACGCTCGGCAGTTGGGCCGCCGGGGTCGCGATCGGTCTGCTGCTCGGCTTTCTGATCGCCGTCGCGCAACTCTTCTGCGGACGCTGGATGCGCGGTGTGCTGCGCGTCTATATCGAGCTGCTGCGCGGCACGCCGTTTCTCGTGCAACTGTTTCTGCTCTATTACGGCGGCCCCTCGATCGGCCTCACGCTCGAACCGATGACGGCCGGCGTGCTCGGCCTCGGCCTCTATGGCAGCGCGTATTTCGCCGAGGCATTCCGCTCCGGTTTCCAGTCGGTGCCGCAAGGGCACCTCGAAGCGGCGGCATGTCTCGGGCTCACGCGCTGGCAGGCGATCCTGCGCATTCAGGCGCCGCAAATGCTCGTGCTGATCGTGCCCGCGCTCACCAATCTCATCATCGTGCTGAGCAAGGAAACCGCCGTGCTGTCGATCGTCACCGTGCCCGAACTCACCTTCGTGCTGACCGGCATCGGCTCGGCCACCTTCGCTTTCGTCGAAACCCTGCTGGTGCTGTGCGTGTGCTATCTCGCGCTCGTCGAGCTGACCTCGCGCGCGGGCATGTGGGCCGAAGCCCGCCTCTCACGCTTCATGGCATGACCCCGGAGCTCCTATGAACGCCATCGCCGACATGCCCTCCTCCACGTCATCTTCATCGTCCTCTCGCGCGCCTTCGCTCGCCGCGCGGGACGCCGCGCCGCTCATCGAAGTGCGCGACCTGCGCAAACGCTTCGGCGAGGTCGAGGTGCTGCGCGGCGTCGATCTCGAGATCGCGCGCTCCGAAGTCGTCTGCATCATCGGGCCGTCGGGCTCGGGCAAAAGCACGCTGCTGCGCTGCCTCGCCGCGCTCGAAACCTACGATCAGGGCGACGTGCGCATCGAAGGCGAACTGCTCGGCTATACGGAGCGCAACGGCCGCCGCGTGCGTGCGTCGCCCGGCGAGATCAACCGCGTGCGGCGTAACGTCGGCATGGTGTTCCAGCAGTTCAACCTGTGGCCGCACATGACCGCGCTCGGCAACGTCATGGAAGCGCTCCTGCGTGTGCGGCGGCTTTCGCACGACGAAGCGCGCCGCCGCGCGGGCGCGATGCTCGAGACAGTCGGCCTCGCGCACAAGGGCGACGCCTATCCGGCGAAACTGTCGGGCGGCCAGCAGCAACGTGTCGCGATCGCCCGTGCGCTCGCGATGGAGCCGCACATCATGCTGTTCGACGAACCCACCTCGGCACTCGACCCCGAACTCGTCGGCGAAGTGCTGCAGGTGATGAAGCAGCTCGCGCGCGACGGCATGACGATGGCCGTGGTCACGCATGAAATGGGCTTTGCCGCGCAGGTCGCGGACAAGGTCGTGTTCATCGATCAGGGGCGCATCGCCGTGCAAGGCAAGCCGCGCGAAGTCTTTCACGATGCCGCGCAGCCGCGTCTGCGGCAGTTCCTGCAAAACTATTTCGACCGCAACGCGTTCTGGACGCGCGGTCCCGACGACACCGAGCCGCTATGAGTTCCATCGCGCGTCAGAAGCTACGCGGCAAGCCGTCGGCTGGAGCCACGAAGGCGATCGCGGCAGGAACCGCGCGCGCGACCGATGAGCCGCCCGCCGCGCGCTACGAACAGGTCAAGCAGCACATCCGCCAGATCATCGAATCGGGCGAGCGCCACGCGGGCGACCGCCTGCCTTCGGAACTCGATCTCGTGGCGACGCTCGGCGTATCGCGCATGACGGTCAACCGCGCGCTGCGCGAACTCGCCGATGCGGGGCTCGTCACGCGCATCTCCGGCGTCGGCACGTTCGTCGCGCAGAGCAAGCCGCAATCGACGCTGCTGATGATCGCCCATATCGGCGACGAAATCCGCTCGCGCGGTCATGCGTATCGTTGCGATATGGTGCTGTTGCAGCGCGAGTCCGCGTCGGTGACGGTGTCGAACGCGCTGGGCCTCGCGCCTGGCGCCTCGGTGTTTCACGTAATCTGCGTGCACCGTGAGAACGGCCTGCCGGTGCAGCTCGAAGATCGCTACGTGAATCCGGCTGTCGCGCCGGATTTTCTGCAACACGATTTTTCGGCGCTCAAGCCATCCGAGTATCTGCTCGAAGTCGTGCCCGCGCACAATCTCGAACACATCGTCGATGCCGCGCTGCCGACGCCCGCTGAAGCCGCGCTGCTGGAAATCCGCGTCGAGGAGCCCTGCCTCACGCTAACGCGCCGCACGTGGACGAGCGGCGTCGCGGTGACGTTCGCGCGCTTCGTGCATCCGGGCTCGCGCTATCGGCTCGGTTGCCGTTTTTCGCCGGATACGTCGCAACGGCAGGGCTGATAACAGCGCAGCGCTACACGGTCCCGGCCAGATGAAAGCGCGAGGCCGGATGCCATAGCCGCACCGAGGTCGCCACGTTCTCACCGACCCACGTGCGCCGCCACAGCAGCAGACACGGCTCGCCGATATCCATCATCAGATGCCGCCGCACGTAGGCGTCGGGTTTCTGCGCGTAGATGCGAAACTCGGCGCGCTGCACCGGGGCGAGCCGCATCATGTAGTGATTCGGCGTTTCGAGCGTGAAATCCTGCTGCAGATAATCAGGGAAGACTTTCGGATTGACGTAGCGGTCCTCGTACTGGATCGGCTCGTCCTCCTCGCTGTGCACGATGCACGAGTGATACGCGGGGCCGCTCGCGAGACCGAGCGCCTGGAGTGCATCGGCGTCGTCGCCCGGTTCGAGCGTCAGCACGCGCGCCGCATGACGATGACCGCGCGCGGCGATTTCGTCGGCGATATTGCGGATTTCCAGCACCGTCGATTCATAGCGCTGCGGCGCGACGAACGTGCCCGAGCCTTGCACGCGCGTGAGCACGCGCTCGGCGGTCAGCTCGCGCAGCGCGCGCGACACCGTCATGCGCGCGACGCCGAATTCCTTGACCAGTTCCGTTTCGGAAGGGATCAGCCCGCCCGGCTTCCAGGCGCCCTCGCTGATGCGCTCGAGCACGTAGCGCTTGATCTGCTCGTAAGCGGGCATGGCCTTGACCGGCGTGTCGCGGTCGCGCCCGGCGGGGTTCGGATTCTGGTCCAGTTTCTGATTCGGTTTCTGCCCGTCCTGTACGGCTTGTGCGCTGTGCGCCTGTGTAGTTGTTTTCACTCCAAACCTCATGGGTGGTACGCCGGTGGTACACGTTGTACACCGTGGCACGGTTCTCCGGCACCGTGCCCAATCTTATCTGGTTCGGCCGCGGGTTCGCGCGTTTTCTCGATGTGTTTCGCCCGCGCGTTGCTATCGCGAAACGCGGCGTGCTACCAGATGAACGGCACGAAGCGGAAGCGCACCCGTTCCATATAGGCCGCGTAGCCGTCGAGCTGCTCGGCGAGCAGGCGCTCCTCACGCACCGCGCGCCAGCCCATGCCGAACGCCATCAAGGGCAGCGCCGCGAGCCCCCACCATGAGCCGAGCATGAGCGGCGTGCCGATGAAGAACAGCAGCGCGGCGGCATACATCGGATGACGAACATACGCATAAGGACCGGTGTCGGCCACCTTGTGGCCGCGGCTCGCCTGAATCTTCACGACCGGCGCCGCGTAGCTGTTCGCGCGAAAGACGAAACGGCACATGAAGATGCACAAGAACACGCACAGCGAACCGAAGCTCACGAGCAGGACCGGCAGCGGCGCGGACCAGCGAAAGCGCACCGCGTCGAAGCCCATGAGGATCAGCCAGGCGCACCATACGAGCGCGACCACGGCCATGAACAGGCGATCCCAGCGGCTCTGCTGCGCCTGCACGAACGGCGCGAGCCGCTCGGCCAGCAACGCGGGATCATGACGCGCGAGCCACAGACCGAGCCATAGACTCAACACGGCCAGCTCAAGCACATACCACCACGCCGCCGGCCACGCGAGCGTGCCCGCCGCGCCGAACAGCAGCACGCCCATGCCCGCGAGCCATGCGAGCGATTGCAGGATCAGACGGGCGACCATGGCGGCACCTCCTTGGGCGGGCTGCTTATGTGGCTGCGTTACATGGCCTCATCGAGCAGTCCTGTTAAGTGGTCTCATCAAACGGCCTCGTTGCGCGTCCGCACGCGCTCGAACACGCTGGCAATGTCGAGGTCTTCGAGGTTCAAACCGAAGCGCTCGCGCAGACAGTCGGCGAGTTCGCCAGCGCTTGCGATCTGCCGCTCGATGACGATCCGGCCTTGCGCATCGCGCTCGTTCAGATGGTCGTTCAGGAGCGTGACGCGCAAGTCGGACAACACGCGACACACCATCAGGTTGTGCGCGAACACCGAATCCGGCGAGGTCGACGTGTACCAGTTCGAGGTCTCGTAATCGATCCATTCGACCGGATGCAGATCGAAGCGATAGACGCGCGCCCAGCCTTCGTCAGGCGCCTGCACTTCGAGATACAACATGTCGCGCCCGGCGTCGGCGAGGCGGAAGTTGCCGAGCGGAACCGGCTGTGCGAGGCCCGCGATCAAACGCAGCGGCGCGGTCAGCGTCACGCTGCCGAAGCCGACGTCGGCGATCCACGCGTCATCGCCGATGTCGATGCGCAGCACCATGTGCGTGCGCGGCGCAATAGTGCCGGGCTCGCGGCCCCACAGCACGCGTCCGAGCAGCGGTGTGACCTTGAAGCCGAGCTGCATCAGCACGTTCGCGAACAGCGTGTTCTGCTCGAAGCAGTAGCCGCCCCGCTTTTCGGTAACGAGCTTGCGTTCGAGCGATTCGAGGTCCAGCTTGACCGGACGGCCCGTGAGCACATTCAGGTTCTCGAACGGAATCGCCATAGGATGCAGCCGGTGAATCGCCTGCAGCACTTCCAGCGTGGCCGCGCGCGGACCCGAGTAGCCGATGCGGGAGAAGTAGTTTTCCAGATTGATGGCGTGGGACATCGGCGTGGTTCCGATAGAAAGGATGGCGGGTTCACCGCACGCGGGCCGGCGGCGCTTGCGTGCAACGCGCGAGCCCGCTTCAGCAAAACTATCTTAGCGGCTTTCGCGCGCGCCCGGCACGATGCGGCTGATCCGCAAGCAAGCCTGTTTTCGTCGCGGCGCGCAAGCTGACGGACACGGCGCCGCATGAGCGGCGGCACCTTCCTGCAGACCGCGCGACATTGCATCAACTAGCGCGGCAAATGCCACCGCGATCGCAGCGGCAATGACCGCGGCAACGACATCCCCCCAACTACATTCCCTTCAACGCCGAAGTCGCGACCGACGGCACGCTGATGCCGTGGCTCGACGCGAACTGCACGGCCGAACTCAGCGTCGACATCAGCGACTGCAACTGGCCCGGCGCCGACTGCGCGATATACGACGCGCTTTGCGCGGTCTGCGGGTTAAGGCCCGATTGCAGCAACGCGCTCGGACTCATCTGCCCCACGCTGCCGAGCCCCGACTGCAAACTCGAATACTGGCTCACGCCCTTGCCAAGCGACGACAACCCTTCGGTGAACGCTTCCTTGTTGATCGGCGTCGCCGACGCGCCGCCTCCCGCTTGACTCGAGAACGCATTGGTCAGCTTCTGCGACAACGACTGTTGCGTGCTGCCCATCTGCGTCAATTGACTCACCGACGGCGTGCCGCCGCTCAGCAGCCCAGCCGCCTGCTGCGCCTGGCCGGCCGCGCTCGTCATGCCCATCGCCGAGGCAAGGCTCGATTGACCGCTCAGCACCTGCTGGTTCGCGCCCACGTAGTTCTGCAACAACTGCGACACCCCGCCCGACGAAGCGCTCGCCGAATTGCCGCCGAGCGCATTGCTCACCGCGCCGCCGAGGCCGCCGCCTGCCGAGCCGCCGGCCGAACTGTCACCGCCGCCGATGCCGAACTGCTTCAGATTCAACTGCGCATGCGCCGCGCCGCCCGCCAACAGAGCACCGCTCGTCAGCAATGAAACCAGAAGAACGCGTCGATTCATTTCCATCTCCTTATTTTGAGCTTTCAGGTTACTCGTGCGCTTCGACATCATGCGTCCCTTTACGTTCGGTATGAGCACATTAATACAATTCATTTACACATTTATTCGTTATTAATTACAAACACATGTGTTTTAAGAGTAGTCCGTAAAGGTTGGAATTAAGGTGTCGGTAATATATATGAGAATCGTTCTTATTTTCATTGACTCTCCTGATTCGCCTGCGTACGATCTCGCCATCCGCTGCCTCGACATCCCAGGACATCACGCGAATTCGCCCGCGAGGCAGTCGCAACGTTGATTAGATCAGTCGAAACAACACCAACAAGGATCTCGATGAAGTTCGCCCAACTCAACGGACGCCGCTCTGACACGCGTCCACTTTGCGACTCCTCAACACGCGCCGGCGCAATTCATCGTACGCGTACGCGTGTGCCTTCGATGCGAAACGTCGCACTGTGCACGGCTTTCGCCTGGGCGTCGCTGACTGCCGGCGTGGCGATGGCCGAGACTAATCCCGACGCGGCCCCGGAAGCACCCGAAGCCGACCTGAAAATCCAGGCGACCCAGACCGACCAGTGGACCGGCTTCTGGAACCGCCAGCAGATGCTCGGCGACATAGGCGGTCTGCGTCCGTGGCTCGGCAAATACGGCGTGACGTTTACGCTGACCGAAACCAGCGAAGTGCTCGCGAATCTGCGCGGCGGTCTCGCACGCGGCGCTGACTACGACGGCCTCACCACCGCCACCGTACAACTCGATACGCAGAAAGCGTTCGGCCTGCCGGGCGGCCTTTTCAACGTGAGCGCGCTGCAGATTCACGGCGCGAACCTAAGCGCGAACAAGCTCGGCACGCTCAATACCGCGAGCGGCATCGAGGCCGACGACGCGACGCGTCTGTGGGAGCTCTGGTATCAGCAGTCGTTTCTCGACAAGCGTGTCGACGTGAAGATCGGCCAGCAGAGTCTCGACCAGGAATTCATCACGAGTTCGTATGCGGCGCTCTTCCTGAACACGATGTTCGGCTGGCCCGCGGTGCCTTCGTACGATCTGCCGTCCGGCGGTCCCGCCTATCCGCTCGCGGGCCTCGGCGTGCGCGTACGCGGCCAGATCACCCCTTCGTTGACCGCGCTGGCCGGCGTGTACTCGGGCGACCCGCTCGGCAACAACCCGGACAACATGAGCGGCACGAACTTCAACCTGCATAACGGCGCGTTGTGGATCGGCGAGTTGCAGTACTCGATCAACCAGCCGGCCGAGGGTCAAATGGTCGGCGCGGGCGGCGGCGGTCTGCCCGGCACCTACAAGCTCGGCCTCTGGTACAACACGAACACTTTCGCGGATCAGCGTTACGACAACACAGGCTTGTCGCTCGCGAATCCGGCGTCGACCGGGATTGCCGCGAACCATCATGGCAACTACAGCATTTACGCGGTCGCCGACCAGATGGTGTGGCGCCCGGATCCGGACGGGCCGCGCAGCCTCGGCGTGTTCGCGCGCGTGATGGGCGCGCCCGGCGACCGCAACCTCGTGAGCCTCGCGGCCAACCTCGGCATCGTGCTGAAGGCACCGTTCGCCGGCCGCGACAACGATAGCGCGGGCCTCGCGCTCACCTATATCAAGGTCGGCAATCACGTGAACGGACTCGATCAGGATACCCAGGCATTCACCGGCGGCCCGTACGGCGTGCGCACGAGCGAAACCACGCTCGAGGCGACCTATCAGTACCAGGTCAATCCGTGGTGGCAATTGCAGGCCGATGCGCAGTACACGTTCAACGCCGGCGCCGGCCAGAACCCGAGCGACCCGACGCAGCCGCTGCGCAATACGTTCGTCGTCGGCGTACGGACCAACATCAATTTCTGACGCCGTCCGCGGCTCACACATACCGCTCGCGCCTACCCAATCACACGCACTCACACGCAACCGGACCCGCACTTCCCATGCTTTCGATCCTCGCCGCAACCCCTGCTTTGTGCTCATGCACGGAGGCCCAATCGTGAACCATCCCACGCGCAAGTTTTCGCCACGCGCCGCGCGGGCTCTGATCGCCGCAGCAGCCGGCGCCGCCGCCTTCGCGACGGCCGCCAGCGCGCAGGCCGAGCCGCAAGGTTTCCTCGAAACCATCAAGCACCACACGACGCTCATCAACACCGTGCCCGAGAACGGCGACCAGAACCCGTACGCGGTCGTGGTCGCGCCGGTCAGCGCGGGCACCGTCAAGAAGGGCGACGTGCTGGTCGGCAACTTCAACAATTCGACGAATCTGCAGGGCACCGGCAGCACGATCGTCAACTATCATCCGGACACCAAACAGATGACGGTGTTCGCGACCGTGCCGCGCGACCTCAAGGAGTGTCCGGGCGGCATCGGCCTGTCCACGGCGATGACGATGCTGAAGTCGGGCTATGTGATCATCGGCAGCACGCCGAGCAACGACGGCACCACCGGCACCAAGGGCGCCGGCTGCCTGATCGTGATCGACCCGCACGGCAAGATCGCCTCGACGATCACGAGCCCGAACATCAACGACCCGTGGGGCAACATGGCGGTCGTCGACAACGGCACGAGCGCGACGCTGTTCGTCAGCAACGCGGGCTTCGGCGTGGGCGGCGCGGACGGCGATCCCCCCGTCTTCAAGCAGGCCACCGTGCTGCGGCTCGACCTCGACGTGCCGGACGGCAAACCGCCCGTCGTGAAAAAGGAAACCGTGATCGGCAGTGGCTTCGGCGCGCAGGCCGACAAGGGCGTGTTCCTCGTCGGGCCGACCGGGCTCGCGATGTCGGCCGATCAGAAACTGCTGTACGTGTCCGACGCGATCGGCAACCGCATCACCGAAATCGACGATCCGCTCACGCGCGACACGAGCGCGGGCGTCGGCCGGCAGCTGACCGCCGACGGCCTGCTGCATCGCCCGCTCGCGATGACCACCACGCCGAACGGCCACCTGCTCGTGACCAACGCGCTGAACGGCCAGGTCGTCGAAATCGATCCGGCGACCGGCAAGCAGATCTACGCGCGCTGGATCGACACCGACAAGGCGCAATCGCCGCCGGGCAACGGCGACCTCTTCGGGATCGCGATGACGCCGGAAGGCGACGGCTTCTACTACGTCGAAGACGACGTGAATACGCTCGTGCTCGCGAAGTAAGCCGCGCCGCAGCGAACCACAGCATCAACGCCTGATGAAAGTGAAGTGACCATGACAAACGATCAACCCCCACGGCCGTCCCGCCGCGGTTTTCTTAAGGCCGGAGGCGCCGCGGTCGCCGCCGGCGCGAGCCTGGGCGCCGGCCTCGCGACGTCGCAGCCCGCGCTTGCGAAGGCGCCCGCCCCCGGCACCGAGCACGATCCGCAGCTCGCCGTCGAGCCGTTCTACGGCGCGCATCAGGGCGGCATCGTCACGCCGCAGCAGAGTCACACCTACGTCGCCGCGCTCGATCTGACCACCGACAAGCGCGACGACGTGATCGCCCTCCTGCGCACGTGGACCGAGGCCGCCGCGCGCCTCACCCGGGGCGACACGGCCGCCGCGCTGCCCACGGGCGACGCCGGCGACAACCACGCCGCGCCCGATTCCGGCGACGTGCTCGGTCTCGGCCCGAACGCACTCACGATCACGTTCGGCTTCGGCCCCGGCCTCTTCACGCATGAAGGCAAGGACCGCTACGGGCTCGCCGCGCGCCGCCCCGCCGCGCTCGTCGATCTGCCGCGCTTTAACGGCGATCAGTTGATCCACGAGAAGACCGGCGGCGATCTCTTCATCCAGGCATGCGCGAACGATGCGCAGGTCGCGTTTCACGCGGTGCGGCAACTGACGCGCCGCGCCTACGGCGTCGCGACGATGCGCTGGGGCCAGGCCGGTTTCCTGTCGGGTCCGCGCGGCCAGACGCCACGCAATCTGATGGGCTTCAAGGACGGCACCAACAATCCGCCGATCGCGAATCCGCAGTCGATGAACCAGTTCGTGTGGGCTCGCGCTACCGACGACGCGCCGTGGATGGAAGGCGGCACCTACACGGTCGTGCGCCGCATCCGCATCACGCTCGAACATTGGGACAACACCGAGCTCGGCTTCCAGGAGCAGGTGTTCGGCCGACACAAGTACAGCGGCGCGCCGATCGGCAGCAAGAACGAGTTCGACGCGGTGGATCTCACCGCCGAGGACAAGGACGGCAACCCGCTGATCCCGGAGAACTCGCACGTGCGTCTGTCGAATCGGGCGAGCAACAACGGCGCGCAGATTCTGCGCCGCTCGTATTCGTACAACGAAGGCACGAACTTCTATATCGAGCGCTGGCCGCCGTGGCGTCAGGAAACCGAGTACGACGCGGGGCTCATTTTCATCGCGCACCAGAGCGACCCGCGCACCGGTTTCATTCCGATCAACGACCGGCTCGCGAAGTTCGACATGATGAACCAGTTCACGACCCATGTCGGCAGCGCGATTTTCGTGGTGCCGCCGGGTGCGAAGCCGGGTTCGTATATCGGCGCGGGGCTGTTCGAGACATGATGCAGCCGCTTATGTATCTGCCCATGCATTCGATCAGACATCCGAAGTAAATGAAATACGCCGGACGCGCACCGTCCGGCTCACTCAACGCAATCAAAACGGACTTTTGCAACATGGCTCATTCCTGGTTTGGCGCCCGCCTGCGCGCACTGAGCGGCGTGGCCGCGCTCACGTTCACCGCTTTCGCGACGATGCCGTCGGCAGCCCATGCGGCATCGATCACGCTGTACAACGCGCAACACGAGCAGGTCGTCAACCTGCTCGCGAAAGACTTCGAGAAGGAGTCGGGCATCTCGGTGAAAATCCGCAGCGGTGAAGGCCCGGCGCTCGCCGCGCAGATCGTCGCGGAAGGCGCCGCATCGCCCGCCGACGTGTACTTCACGGAGAACTCGCCGGAGCTGATGCTGCTCGAGGAAAAGGGCCTGCTCGCGAAGGTCGACGCAGCGACGCTCGGCGCAGTGCCCGCGCGCTTCAATTCGCCCAGCGGCGCGTGGGTCGCCGTGACCGCGCGTGAGAACGTGCTCGCGTACAACACGACGAAGCTGCAGCCGTCGCAACTGCCGCAGTCGCTGTTCGATCTCGCGAAGCCGGAATGGAAAGGCCGGGTCGGCATCGCGCCGAGCGACGGCGATTTCCTGCCGCTCGTGAGCGCCGTGCTCGCGCTGAAGGGCGAAGAGCAAACGCTCGCGTGGCTCAAGGGCCTCAAAGCCAACTCGCAGATTTTCGACGACGACGAAGGCGTGGTCGCCGCGGTGAATCGCGGCGCGGTCGCGACCGGCCTCATCAACAACTACTACTGGGCGCGCCTGCACGCCGAGATCGGCGATGCGAAAACCCGCAGCGCGATTTATCACTTCGGCCACGGCGATGCCGGCGCGCTCGTGAACGTATCGGGCGCGGGCGTGCTGAAGTCGGCCCACAACGCGGACGGCGCGCAGAAGTTTCTCGCGTATCTGGTCAGCGAACGCGCACAGCAGTTGATGGCGAATAGCCACGTGATGTTCGAATATCCGCTGCGCGCAGGCGTCGCGCCGGACCCGATCCTCAAGCCGTTCGCGGAACTGAGTCCGCCCGCGCTGACGATCCAGCAGCTCGGCGACGATAGCCAGGCCGGTAAGCTGCTGCGCGAGGCGGGTCTGCTGTAAATGAGCGAAACGCTGTCAGCCGGTCCGCCGGCTGTCCCCCCCGCCCCGGCGCACGCGCGTGCGCGCGCGCCGCGCGGCCTGTTCGCGGCGGCAGCACTCAGCGCCTTGCTGGTGCTGCTGCCGATTGCGTTTACGTTCTGGCGCGCCGCGAGCTTCGGTATCGGCGACGCGCTCGATCTGATCTGGCGGCCGCTCGTCGGCGAACTGCTCGTCAACACGGTGCTGATTACCGTCGCGACCACACTCGTATGCGCGGTGCTCGGCACGGCCGCCGCGTGGTTCGTCGAGCGCACAAATCTACCGGGACGCCGCGCGTGGGCCGTGCTTTGCGCCGCGCCGCTCGCGATGCCCGCCTTCATTTCGAGCTATGCGTGGGTGTCGTTGAGCGAGGACCTGCAGGACTTCAACGGCGCGCTGCTCGTGCTCACCTGCGCGTATTTCCCGCTCGTCTATCTGCCGGTCGCGGCCGCGCTGCGCGGCATGGACCCCGCGCTCGAAGAAAGTGCGCGCGCGCTCGGCTGCAACCGCTGGACGAGCTTCGTGCGCGTCGTGCTGCCGCAACTGCGCCCGGCGCTGCTCGGCGGCATGCTGCTCGTCGCGCTCAGCGTGCTGTCGGAGTTCGGCGCGTTTACGCTGCTGCGCTTTCGTACGTTCACGACGCAGATCTACGCGGAATTCCGCACCAGTTTCGACGGCGGCGGCGCATCGCTGCTCGCGTGCCTGCTGATCGTAATCTGTCTCGTCGTGCTCGCGTTCGAGTTTCGCGTGCGCGGCTCGGCGCGCTATGAGCGCGTCGATCGCGGCACCCGCCGCGCGGTGCTGCGCTACGACCTCGGCGCGTGGCGCTGGGTCGTCGTCGCGGGCTTCGCGCTGCTCGCGCTGACCACGCTCGGCGTGCCGCTCGGCATGATCGGCTTCTGGCTCACGCAGCCGGGCGCGGCCGCCGTCACACCCGCCGACGTGTCGCCCGAACTGCTACTCAATGCGACGCTTTCGTCGCTCGGCTTCGGCCTCGCCGCCGCCGCGCTGACGACGCTGCTCGTCGTGCCGCTCGCGTTTCTGCTCGTGCGCTATCCGACGCGCTTCGCGACACTCTTCGAGCGCAGCGTGTTTCTCGCGCAAGGGGTGCCGGGGCTCGTCATTGCGCTCGCGATCGTCTCGCTCGCGGTGCATGCGCTGCAGCCGCTCTATCAGAGCGCGACGCTGCTCGTCGTCGCATACGCGATCCTGTTCATGCCGGTCGCGCTCGTGAGCGTGCGCGCCGCGTTCATGCAGGCACAGCCGCGTCTCGAGGAAACCGCGCGCGCACTCGGCCTGAACTGGCCGCAGACGCTCGCGCGCGTGATCCTGCCGCTCGCCGGTCCCGGCCTCGGCGCGGCGGCGGCGATGGTGTTCATCTCGGTCGTCACGGAACTGAACGCGACGCTGCTGCTCTCGCCGCTCGATACGCAAACGCTCGCGACGCAAGTGTGGGCCGACACCTCGACGATGGCGTTCGCCGCCGCCGCGCCGTATGCGGCGCTGCTCACGGGCATCTCGCTGCTCGCGTCGGGGCTGCTGTTCGCGCTGCTCGGCCGCTCGGCATTGCTCGGCGAACGTGGTTGAGCGAGCACTGGATTTTATCTTCGGACTCCATCGGATTTTCATGAGCGAACTTCGTATCCGCGGACTGCAGAAATCGTTCGACGGCCACCCGGTGCTGCACGGCATCGATCTCTCGGTCGAGCGCGGCACACTGCTCGCGCTGCTCGGCCCCTCGGGCAGCGGCAAGACCACACTGCTGCGCCTGCTGTGCGGCTTCGAGCGCGCGGACGGCGGCAGCGTCGAGATCGACGGACGGCGCGTCGTCGGCGACAACCTGCACGTGCCCTCGGAGCAGCGCCGCATCGGCTATGTGCCGCAGGAAGGCGCGCTGTTTCCGCATCTGTCGGTCGCGGACAACATCGTGTTCGGCCTGCCGCGCACGCAGCGCCGCGCGCGGCATCGCGTCGCCGAACTGCTCGAACTGGTCGGCTTGCCCGCGCATTTCGGCGAGCGCGCGCCGCAGCAATTGTCGGGCGGACAGCAGCAGCGCGTCGCGCTCGCTCGCGCGCTCGCGCCCGCGCCGACGCTGGTGATGCTCGACGAGCCGTTCTCGTCGCTCGACGCCGCGTTGCGCGTCGAAACGCGCCAGGCGGTGGCGAGCGCGCTCGCCGCGGCCGATGCGACCGCGGTGCTGGTCACGCACGATCAGTCCGAGGCGCTGTCGCTCGGGCATGAAGTCGCGGTGCTGTGGAACGGCCGGCTGATCCAGACGGCGACGCCCGAAGCGCTGTACCGGCGGCCGGTGACGCGCGAACTCGCGTCGTTCGTCGGCGAGGCGGTGCTGTTGCCGGGCATCGCGCGGCAGGATCGCGCGAGCTGCGAACTGGGCGAACTCGCGCTCGCCGCGCCGGTCGGCAACGGTGCGGTCGACGTGATGCTGCGGCCCGAGCAGATCCGTCTGCTGCGCGCCGACGAAGCCGCGCGAGCAGATGCCGCGCATGACGCGCTCGTCACCGACGTGATCTTCCAGGGGCAAGACGCGAGCGTCGCGCTGCAATTGCAGTCCGCCACGCGGACGATGGTGCGCGCGCGCGTGCCCGGTTATCTGTGTCCGCGGCCGGGCGCGCGGGTGCGGATTGCGGTCGATGGAGAGGTGACGGCTTATCCCCGCGGTTGAGGGTTATAGCGGGGGCCGTCACTATCGCAGCGACAGATCCTGCATCATCTGCTGCGCCAGATAATCGCAGGTCGGCCGGTCCGATTTCGCGCTGCGCGCCACCACGATTTCGAGCGGCGCGATCTTCGGCAAACCCTGCGCCTCACCGAGAATCGCGAGCCGCGGCGGCACGCTGCAACGCGTGAGCGCGATCACCGACAAACCCGCATCGACGGTCGCGACGAGTCCCATCAGACTCGCGCTGCTGAACGCCGCACGATAGCGGATGCGCGCGCCATCGAGCGCGGCCAGCGTGTGCTGGCGCGCGACGCAGCCCGGTTCGTAAAGCCCCACCGGCAACGGCGACGTCTTCAGCACCGCGGTATCGACCGACGCGCCGACCCACGCCATCGGCTCGCTGCGCACGAATTCGCCACGCAGCTTGCGGTCGCGCGTGACGAACGCGAGGTCGATCTTGTTGTCGGCGAGCATCGGCGCGAGCGCGGTGCTCTGCGCGCAGACGATCTCGATCTCGACGCGCGGGTACAGATTCGCGAAGCGCCGCAACACCGGCGACAGCAGCGACGACACATAGTCGTCCGGCGCACCGAGCACGACGCGCCCGCTCACCTCGGGCCGCACGATCGCCGACCACGCCTCCTCCTGCAACGCAAGCGCGCGCCGCGCGTATTCGAGCAGCGTATTGCCGGGCCGCGTAAGCGACAGATTGCGCGTGTTGCGCACGAATAGCGTCGTGCCGAGCATCGCCTCGAGCCGCTTGATCTGCATGCTGACCGCCGCCTGCGAACGATGCACGCTCGCCGCCGCCTTCGTGAAGCTGCCCGCCTCCACGACCGCGACGAAGCTGCGCAACAGGTCGACGTCGAATTCAGGGTTCACGATTCATCAATCCAGCTTATGGAATTTCTCAATTTAATTCGTTTGTGATGAGCCCGCAAGCGGCGCAATACTCGGGCTCATTCCCTTACGGAGCCGTTTTGCATGTCCCTCAGCCAACCTCAACAAGGCGCGATCACACTCGCGAGCGGCGGATTGCTGATGGGCACGCTCGGCGTTTTCGTCGAGGAAGCGCGGCTCGACGCGCTCACGCTCGTGTTCTTTCGCTGCCTGTTCGGCTTCCTGTCGCTCGCCGCATATTGCGCGTGGAAGGGCTTCTTCACGCGCGCGCATTTCACGCGCCGCACGGTCGTGCTCGCGCTGATCTCCGGTGTGCTGATGGTCACGCAGTGGGTTGGATTCTTCGATGCGATCCATCGCACGAGCATCGCGGTCGCGACGGTCGTGTTTCATGTGCAGCCGTTCTGGGTCGTGCTGATCGGCGCGGCGCTTTTCAACGAGCGGCTCGGCGCGGACCGGCTCGGCTGGATCGCCGCCGCCTTCGTCGGGCTGGTGCTGGCGTCGGGCGTGGCCGCCAGCGGGAACCTGCAGGGTCACACGAGCTATCTGATCGGTCTTGGCGAGGCGCTGTTCGGCTCGCTGCTGTATGCGAGCGTCACGTTGATCGCGAAGAGCCTCGGCGGGTTGCGCCCGCATCTGCTGACGCTCGCGCAATGCGCGGTCGGCGTGATCTGTCTGCCGCTGATTGCACCGCTGATCGCCCCATTGACGCTCACGCATATCGGCCCGATGCAGTGGTTCTGGCTGATCGGCATGGGCGTGCTGCACACGGGGCTGGCGTATGTGCTGATTTACGGCGCGCTGCCGAAACTGAGCACGCCGGTGATCGCGGTATTGCTGTTCGTCTATCCGCTCACCGCGATCGTCGTCGATGCGCTCGTGTACGGCCGCGCGCTGTCGTTGCCGCAACTCGCGGGCATGGCGCTGATCGTCATGGCAAGTCTCGGCGTCAATCTGGGCTGGCCGCTGCTGTCGCCGCTGTTTTCGCTATTGCATCCGGGCGGCCGCGCGCGGCGTCGTGTGGAGTGAGCCTGGCACCTGCGCAACATGGGTCCGACTTGATCCATGAAGCTCACTCAGCCGCTCCTGCTGAACGCCGAACCGCAAGGCAAGCCCTATAAGCTCCGTGACCGCGATTCCATGTATCTGCGGGTGAATGCGACGCCCCCACCTCGCTTCACTTCGACAGGCTGGCCTGAATCGCCGCGGCTATATCACGGCTCACGTCTCCCAGCGCTTTGCTGTACGCCGCCGTGAGTGCCTCGTAGCCCGGGCCCGGGCTGGGCTCGCGCGCCAACGTATGGCCGTTTATCGACGGGCTGCCTTTGGGCGGGATAACTACCCAGAGCGCCTCGACCGTCGCCGCATCGCCGGGCGCCCCTTCGAACCGCTGAAGCTCGACCCGGACCCGGTACGGTGCTCCCGCATCGACTTCCTGCGGATACATGGACACGCGGGCGCCGGGCAGGAGAACCACCAGATCCGCCGCTATTACGCGCGGAATCTGGCTCTTCAACGGGTCCGCCCAGCGTGCAAACTCGTCGAGCTTCACCTGATTATCGCTGACGCGAACCACGAACTGCGGGCGGTCCACGAGATCAGGCACCGTAACCGATGTGACCACGACACCGACCGGGCGGACGGGGTAGTCGTCTTCACGCGCGGCGACCGCGCCTAACGTATAGAAGCTGGCGGTTGGCGACGTACCACAGGCGCCCAGTGCGGCGACCGTCAGCAGCAACGCCCGGGACAGGAACGTGCGCATCACTTTTTATCCTCCGGCTTGCCGCGAATCAGCGCCTCTGGATGACGCTCGAGGTAGTCAGCCAACGTACGGAAAGCCGCCGCGGTGCGTGCGAGTTCGCGCATCGTTTCGCTGGTGCTCTGGGTGAGTGGCGAGTCAGGCTGCAGCGCTGTGTTTGCGGAATTCAGTGCAGTCTGTGCCGCTGCCAGTGTGGCGCGCGCCTGGGGCAGGACCTCGGAGTCCAGCCGCTTGAGAAGCGCATCGGCGTCCAGCAGCGTCTGTTTCGTGTTGTTGCCGATCCCCTCGAACGGAATCTTGTTCAGTCTGGCCAGCAGCGACGTCACCGAATCCTGCAATGATTGCAGGCCGCCGGGCACGGTCGGAATCTCAGGCGGGGTGCCGCTCCAGTCGATTGCCGCTTTCGCTGCGTTGGGGAAGAAATCGAGCGCAACATATAACTGGCCAGTCAGGAGGTTCCCGGTCTTCAGTTGCCCACGCAAACCGTGCTCGACCAGCCAGTTCCCCAGTTCGTGGCGATCGGCGGGGGCGGCAACTCGTCCACCCTCTCCTCCATCCTTGTAGCGCGATGTGAAGCGCTCGGGGTAAAGGCGAATCTCGACCGGAATGCTGAACTTCTTTTTGACAGGATCGAAGCGCGTATAAATCGCCGCCACCTCACCCACGGTGATTCCACGGAAGTCGACGGGTGCACCGACCGACAGCCCACGCACCGATTCGGTGAAGTTAAATACATAGGTATCGACGATGCGGTCATGGCGCTTCATGGCCTCCGTGCGGTCACGGAACAGTGAGAACTCAGTACCCGCGGCGGCCTCGCTTTTCCCCGCGTTCTCCTCGGGCGTCTGGAATGCAAGCCCGCCGATGAGAATGGCCACGAGCGACTGGGTGTTGACCTTGACGCCGCTCGTATCAAGCGACACGTCGACGCCGCTCGCTTGCCAGAAGCGGGAATCATCCTTGACGTACCTGTCATAGGGCGCGTTGATGAACACGCGCAGCGTCACTCCTTTGCCATCTCCATCCAGCGCATACGACGTGACCTGTCCCACCTGCAGGCGCCTGAAAAAGATGGGAGAGCCCACATCGAGTGAGCCCATATCATCACCCTTCAATATGAATTCCCGCCCAGGCACGCCGGTGGCGATAACAGGTGGCTTCTCGAGCCCGACATAGTCGCGGCGCGACTCTTTCCCGGTTCCCACATCCATGCCGATGAAGGAACCGGACAGCAGCGTGCCAATACCTGATACCGTGCCCCCGGAAATGCGCGGGCGCACGACCCAGAAACGCGTGTCGTCGACCAGCAGGCTCGAAGCGTCCCTGGAGAGATCCGCACGCGCAATCACGCGGCTGTGGTCCGGCGACAGCACGACGCTCGTGATGGTACCGATGTCCACGTTCTTGAACTTGATCTTGGTCTTGCCTGCCTCGAGCCCTTCGCCAGTTTCGAAGCTGATCGTGATCGTCGGCCCCTTGTCGAGGACCGCCTTGACGGCAAGCCAGCCGCCGATCAGCACGGCGACGAGCGGCACCAGCCAGACCAGCTGGACGCGCCAGCGCTTGCGCGGCACGACAACGGCCTCGGGAATTTCAGGCGGAATGTTACCGGGCGGCCTGGACATGATTACTCTCCGCCCGGTCCCAGATCAGGCGCGGGTCGAACGCTAGTGCGGCAAACATGGTCAGAACGACGACCGAACCGAACGCGATGGCTGCAGGGCCTGCCTGGATGGTCGCGAGGCCCTTGAACTGCACGAGCGCGACGAGAATGGTGATGACGTAAATGTCGAGCATCGACCAGCGCCCAACCAGTTCCACCACCCGGTAGATGCGCGAGCGTTGTTGCGGTGACCAGGCCGACCCGAACTGCGTGGAGATGACGAGGAACATCAAGGCGATGATCTTGAGCATCGGCACTGCGATACTCGCGATAAACACGACCACGGCGAGCGGCCATGAGCCGGAGGTCCAGAGGTAGACCACGCCGCTCAGGATCGTATCTTTCTCGCTGCCGAACAGCGAACTGGTGTTCATGACAGGCAGCGCGTTTGCCGGGACGTACAGGACCATCGCGGCGATCAGGAACGCCCATGTGCGGCCGATACTGTTGGGCTTGCGTGCGTGAAGACGCGCGCCGCAGCGCGGGCAGGCGGCTTCGTCGCTGTGCGTGGAGGATTTCACGAGCTGCTCGCACGTGTGGCAGGTCAGCAGGCCGGAACCCATCGCTGTGGGTGCGCGTGGTGTGACTGAATCGACGGTCTCCGCGCCAGCCGCCTGCGCGGCGCGCGTGCGCTCCCAGAATTCACGCGGGTCGAACGCGCCGCTCGCCGCGGCAAGCAGCACCATGAGTGCGCCGAATGTCCACAACGCCGTGCCGGGCACGACACTGGCGATGTGGGCCAGCTTGACCAGTGCGACCAGCATGCCGAGTATCAGAACCTCGGTCATCCCCCATGGGCGGGCCAGCTGCAGAAGACGGAAGACCACGTCGAACCGGTACGGAAGCCGGCCAAAGCGAAGCGGCACCAGCAGATAAATCATCGTCGCCATCTGCAGGAGGGGCATCACGAACGTCGTGGCCAGCACGAGCCCGGCGAGCGGCCACATGCCATCGTCGTACAGCACGCGAGCGGCGCCCAGCAAGGTCGTCTGAACGAGATCGCCGTTGACATCGAGGCCGACCATCGGAAACGCGTTCCCGACGACGAACAGCACCATTGCGCTGAGCGTGAACGCCAGCGCCCGGTCGACGCTGTCCGGACGGCTGCGCGACAGCTCGGCGTTGCATCGGCGGCAGCGCAGCACGCCCCCCGGCGGCAGCGGCAGCTCGCGCTGCAACAGATCGCATTCGTGGCAGGCGATCATGGGCCTTGTCGTCATCGCGGCAGCTCCACAATAGCGTCGCCCCCCTTCCGGGAGATACTGCCCTCCTGCTGCGGAGTCTGGTGCGTCATCTGTTCTGCGGTGACCACCCAGCCGCCGCCCATCGCCTTGTAAAGCGCGATGACAGAACTGAACACTGTGCCGGTGGTCTGGGTATAGCTGAGCTGAGCGTTGAACAGACTGCGCTCGGCGTCCAGCACCTCGATGTAGCTCGTATAGCCGCCCTCATAGCGCAGCCGCGCAAACTTTGCATAGTCACGCAGAGCATCCACCTGGCGACCCAGCACCATGAGTTGCTCCCGCGATTTCTGTAATCCGACAAGCGCATCGTCGACCTCCTGAAACGCCACCTGGATCGCCTGCTGGTACTGGAACAATGCCTGTTGCTGCTGGGCTTCGGCCTGCTTGACCTGCCCGCTGATGCTGCCGGCAGTGAAGATCGGCACCGTCAGCGAGCCGGCATAGGTCCAGATCTTCGCCGGCCCTTTAAACAGATTCGAGAACTCCCCGCTTGCCGAACCAAACAGTCCAGTCAGGGAGATCGACGGAAAATAAAGCGCGCGCGCCGCACCGATCAGAGCGTTCGCGGCAACCAGGTTCTGTTCGGCCTGAAGAAGATCGGGACGCCGTTCGAGCAGATCCGAGGGCAGCCCCGCCGGCACGACAGGAATCGCGAGTTCCGACAGTTGCCGACCGCGCAGGATGTCGCCCGGGTTATGGCCCATCAGCACCGAAAGCGCGTCTTCCTGCTGGGCGATCTGCGCCTCCAGCTGCGGGATCGTCGCGGCCGATGCCTCGTATTCCGACTGGCTCTGCGCGAGCTCCATCTGCGACACGTCGCCGCCCTTGAACCGCAACGTGAACACGTTTACCGACTCCAGCCGGCTTGCGGTGGTGGCCTTTGCGATCGCAAGCTGCTGGTCGAGGCTGCGCAGATTAATGTAGGCGGTCGCCACCGACGCGACCAGAGAAAGGATCACCGCGCGGCGCCCCTCCTCGCTCGCCAGCAGGCTCGCACGCGCCGCTTCGGTTTCACGGCGCACCTTGCCGAACAGATCGATTTCCCACGACGCCGAGAGCGTCTGCTGGAAGTCGTTGAAGACCGGCGGTAGCCCCGCAGGCAGCGGTATCGGTCCAGATTGCGATTCCCGCTCGCGTCCCGCCTGGACGCCCGCGCTCACCTGCGGAAACAACCCCGCGCGGGTTGTGACGAACTGACCGAGGAACTGGTCCACACGTGCGGCCGCGATCTTGATGTCCTTGTTGTCGGCGAGCGCAGTGGCAATCAGCTCGTTCAATACGGGGTCCTGGAACTGCTCCCACCATGCGGCATTGGCAATCTCGGCGGCTTCACCGGACTCGAAACGGAACGTCGCCGGTGTCTCGACCGTCGGCCGGACGTAATTGGGACCAAGCAGACAGCCCCCCAGTCCCACAAGGACGAGTACCAGTACCGGCAGGAACACTGAGCGACGCATGTCATTCGTCCTCGCGTCTCGCGGACGGCGTGACTTTTGGCCCGCCCGGGCCCGCGTCGACACCCGCCGAAGGTCTATCGCCCGATGCACCACCGCTCGGCCCCGGGGTTTTCTTGCCGCCCGATTTCTCGGACATCGTCTCGAGCACATAGAAGAACATCGGGATGAAGAACACGGCGATCGCGGTGGCGCCGAGCATGCCGCCGATCACGCCTGTGCCGATCGAGTGCCGGCTGTTCTGCGATGCGCCGAGTGCAATCGCCAGCGGCACGCAGCCGAGAATGAACGCGAGCGACGTCATCACGATCGGGCGCAGCCGCTCCTTCGCCGCGGAGACCGCCGAGTCGTACACCGACTCGCCCGCCTCGCGGTTGATCACGGCGAACTCGAAGATCAGGATCGCGTTCTTCGCGGCGAGCGCCACCAGCATCGTCAAGCCGATCTGGAAGTACACGTCGTTTTCGAGGCCGCGCAGCATGATGGCAAGCAGCGCGCCGAACAGCGCGAAAGGCACCGCCATCAGCACGCCGATCGGCAGGCTCCACTTCTCGTATTGCGCAGCGAGAATCAGGAACACCATGACGAGACCAAATACGAACACCAGCCCCGACGTGCTGCCCGCCTTCCTCGCCTCGTACGCCTCGCCGCTCCACCCGAGGTTATAGCCCGGCGGCAACACCTCAGCGCCGAGCTCTTCGATGGTGGACAGCACCTGCCCCGAGCTGACGCCGGGCGCGCCGTTGACCGTGAGTTTCACCGCCAGGAAATTGTTGAAGCGCGTCACCAGAACGGGACCTGTGGTGTACTCCGAGGTCACCACCGACTTGAGCGGCACCATGCTGTTGGTCTGGCTGCGAACATAGATCCGGTCGAGATCCTGAGGCGTGAGCCGGTACGAGGGTTCGGCCTGCAGGATCACCTGCCACAACCGGCTCGAACGGTTGAACTGCGACACATACAGCGAGCCGAACATCGTCTGCATCGCGCTATACACGTCCTGTATCGGCACGCCCAGCGTCTCCGACTTGTCGCGGTCCACGTTGACCAGCAACTGCTGCGATGAGCCATTGAAGGTCGATGTCACGCGTTGCAGTTCAGGCCGCGTCTTGGCTTTCTCGATGAACTGGTCCACCACGCCGGCCAGTTGCGCGATCGTGGCATCACCCTGGGCCTGAATCCATACCTCCGTGCCGCCGGTCGTGCCGAGGCCTGGAATCGACGGTGGATTGACCGGGAGGATGATCCCCTCCTGGACCTTCGACAGGTTTTCATATGCGCTGATCAGCAACGCGCGCGCATTTTGCGTTCGGATGTTGGCAAACTTGTAGCGCTCATCAAAACCCTTGAGGCCGATAAAAAACGTGGCGGCGTTGTTCTTGTTCTGGCTGTCGAGCAGGCTGAACCCGTCGATGGTCGTGACGCTGCTCACGCCGTCTTGCTTCGAGAAATAGTCGATGACATGCTGGGAGACGGCCCCCGTGCGATCGAGACTCGCTGCATCCGGCATGATGACCGCGCCAAGCAGGTAGCCCTGATCCTCGGGCGGCAGAAACGACGTGGGGATCGATCTCATCATGACAACCGCAAGCGCGATCACGCCCGCAAAAAGCAGTAGCGCCACGACAAAACGTTTGATGACCAGCTGCACCATGTTCGAATAGCTGTTCGTCATCCGCTCGAACCAGCCGTCGAACCACTTGAAGAAGCCCTTCTTTTCGTGGTGTCCCGGCTTAAGCAGGATGCCGGCCAGCGCTGGCGACAGCGTGAGCGCAACCAGCCCCGAGAACACCACCGAAATAGCGATGGTGATGGCGAACTGCTTGTACAACTGTCCGGTAATGCCGCTCAGGAACGCCACCGGCACGAAAACCGCGCACATCACGAGCACGATCGCCACGACCGGCCCGGCGACTTCGTCCATCGCCCGCTTGGCTGCGTCTTTTGGACTCAGCTTGTACACGCTCATGTTCCGTTCGACGTTCTCAACCACCACAATCGCATCGTCCACTACGATGCCGATCGCCAGAACCATGCCGAACAGCGTCAGCATATTGATCGAGAAACCGAGCAGGAGCATGCCCATGAACGTGCCCATGATCGACACCGGCACCGCGAGCACCGGAATCAGCGTCGCGCGGAAGCTCTGCAGAAACACGAACACCACGATCACGACCAGCACGAGCGCTTCGAAGAAAGTGTGAACCACGTCGGAGATGGATGCGCGGGTGAAGTCCGTGGTATCCATCGCGATGTCGT
The DNA here is from genome assembly GCF_900177725.1 of Paraburkholderia susongensis. Taxonomy (GTDB): domain Bacteria; phylum Pseudomonadota; class Gammaproteobacteria; order Burkholderiales; family Burkholderiaceae; genus Paraburkholderia; species Paraburkholderia susongensis. The sequence goes on from NZ_FXAT01000013.1 coordinate 60,853, forward strand.
AGTCGATGCCTTCCGGGAACTGCTTCTTCAACTCCGCGAGCGTGGCGCGCACCTGCTTCGACACATCGAGCGCGTTGGCGCCCGGCTGCTGGTACACCGCGAGGACCGTGGCGGGCTTGCCCTGAAACCGGCTGCGGATCGAATAATCTTTCTGGCCAAGTTCAGCCCGGCCGATGTCCTTGAGCCGCACGATCGCCGCGCCCCCGTTTTGGGCACGAATGATGATGTTGTCGAACTCCGCCGGACTGGTCAGCCGGCCCGTCGTGGTGACTGCAAACGACTGTTCGACGGGTGTGCCGGTTGGCGACTGGCCGATGCTCCCCACCGCGAACTGCTGGTTCTGGTTGGACACCGCCCTCTGCACATCCGCCGCCGTGACGCCAAGTTGCGCCATGCGATCCGGTTTCAGCCAGATGCGCATCGCGTAGTCGGGCGTGCCGAAGATACTCGACTGATTCGCGCCCGGTATGCGCTTGAGTGCATCGAGCACATAGATGTTGGTGTAGTTGGCGATATAGGTCGCGTCGAAACGGTTAGTCGGCGAATAGACGGCAATCACCATCATGAACGCCGAGGACTTCTTCTGCACCTGGATGCCCTGCGACTGCACCGAGGACGGCAATTGGGGCAAAGCCAGGTTCACGCGGTTCTGCACATCGACCTGCGCCAGCTCGGGGTTCGTGCCGATCTCGAAGAAGGCATTGAGGGTATAGTTGCCCGTCGACGAACTCGACGAGTACATGTAGATCATGTTGTCCGCGCCGTTGACCTGCTGCTCGATCGGCGCCGCCACATTGTTTGCGACCACATCCGCGCTGGCACCCGGGTAAGTAGCGGAAATCGTGATCTGCGGGGGCGTGATGTCGGGATACTGCGCGATCGGCAGACTTAGCATCGCCAATGCGCCCCCGAGCGTGATCACGATCGAGATGACCGACGCGAAAATCGGCCGGTCGATGCAGAAGCGGGAGATGTTCATATCGGCCGCCCGTCACTTCGTCACGGTCTCGCCGGACTGCCACGCTGCGAGATGCTGTGGCTCTTCTCGCGGCGCATTGGAGGCAGCCGGCTGACTGGCCGGCCTGGGCGCTCCGGTGATCTTCAGCGGCGTGTCTGCGATGACCCGGATCGCGCCATCGACCACGATGCGTTCACCGGAATGCAATCCGTCGGTGATGAACCAGTCGTCGCCATGCCACTCACCGGGTTCGACCACGCGTTGACGGGCTTTGGACTCGTTATCGACCACCCAGACGAAATGACTCTTCGCCCCCTGCAGGACCGCGCGCTGAGGCACGAGGATCGCATTCGGACGGATCGCGCCCGAGACGCGCGCCCGCACAAACTGGCCAGGACGCAGGGTACCCTGCGGGTTGGCAAACGACGCGCGCACGAGGAACGTGCCCGTCTCGGTGCTGAACGCCGGATTGGCAAAGTTGATGTGGCCGGTTGCAGGAAATACTGTGCCATCGGCCAGAACGACCGAGACCTCGAAATCGTTGTTAGGCGGAAACACGAGCTGCTTTTTTTCTATCTGGCTGCGATACCCGAGCAACTCGTTCTCGGAGACGCTGAAGTTGACCCACATCGGGTCGAGCTGATAGACAGTAGTCAGCAATCCGTTTGCGGCGGCAGTCACATAGCTGCCGTCCTGCTGTTTGGCGAAGCTCGACAGGCCGTTCAGCGGTGACTTGATTGTCGTATAGCTGAGATTGAGCTGCGCTGTCTCGACCTCGCCCTGAGCAGCGATGACGGCAGCCTCTGCCTGCTTTTCGTTGCCAGTCGCATCGTCAAGATCCTTCTGGCTCAACGCGTTCTGTTTCGCGAGCGGGATCACGCGCGCCAGATTGGCTTTCGTCACATAGAGCCTCGCCTGTTGCTGGGCAAGCTGCCCTTTTGCGGTCTGCAGCGCCGCTTCGAAGGGCTTGGGATCCATCAGAAAGAGTGTCTGCCCGGCGTGGACCAGCTGACCCTCGGTGTACACACGTCTGTCGAGAAAGCCATCGACGCGCGCACGAATCTGCACCTCCCGTGAGCTTTCCGTCTGCGCGGTGAATTCGAAGTCGACCGGCGTATCGTGCGGCTCGACTGTCATCACCGTCACTTCGACTGGTCCAGTTGACGGCAACCCGGCCGGCTTGTGACAACCAGCGCACAGCGCCAGCGTGGCACAGGCGAGCGCCAGTCCCAGATGGCCCCTTGAGAATCGTTGCAGGCAGGCATTTAGAGGCGCGCATTTCATGGCATCACCTGTCACGGCTAATTGGGCGTGCAAGCCAGACCGGACCAGCAAGGCGAGCCGGACGCGAAGCGCAGGAATTGTCTGTTCATGGGTAGCGCTCCCCGCAACGAACGATGTCTACTGGACCGTATACCCGCGGCCAGACATGCAGGCCGCCACAGCCCGGTTGAAGGTCTCCATCTGCTGGGAGACCTGCTGCTGGCCCGCCTGCTGCTGTTGGGCCGCAGCCTGGTTGTTACGGCGTTGGCGCACTCCGCCAACCATCGCCCCCGTGGCCGCGCCAATCGCCGCGCCCGTGCCCGCGTTGCCGCCTATAGCTCCACCCACGGCGCCCAGTGCGGCGCCTCCGGCAGCACCCCTAACCGTTCCTCCCTGCTGCGGCGAAGCAGCCGGTCGACCGGCCTGCTGTGCGAGTGCGGCAGGATCGACTCCTGTGTTCTGCTTTGCCCAGACCTGACACTCACCCTGGTCGGTTTGCTGACGCTGCTGACTTTGCCCCTTGGCGGGATAGAAAATCGGCTGCTGGGCGAATACCGGCCATGCCACCAGAAGGACGGCCAGTCCAGTTACGACGCGCGGCGATACTTTCATGACCCGGTCCTCCGCAAGGACACTCCGATTCAGGTGTTCACACTGATCACAGATCGAACTACCGCGCTCACTCGTGCGGATCATTCAACGTGTCAGGGGTTCATTTGCGTAATCTTCTGGCCTTGCACGCCCATGCCAGCCATCAGGCCTGACTGACCAAAAATGAACGCATAGACGTCCGACTGCATGGTGGATGGGGTCATCGTTCAGGCTGTACCCTCGTTGATGAGCTGGAGGTGCTCCGTTCAAAAATGTTCGATGCCCGGTCGCGTTGCGTCGTGGCCAGCGATGTACCTGACGCACCAATTTTTTTCCCGCGAAGTTAATATTGGTTGCCTTCTTAACCAATGACAATTGAACTTTGGTCGCATACGGCAACCGGCACGCGGGCTCCCCGTGCTTACGGCGTGCCCTGTATGGCTGCACGCACTGTCTTGATGAATAGCTCGTCGTTGAACGGCTTTGGCAGATAGGCCACCGCGCCTGCCGAGAGCGCCTGCGCCCTCATGTTTATGTCGTCATGCGCCGTGATGAATACGACAGGCAAACCGCTTCCTGCCAGACGTCGTTGCACCTCCAATCCGTTCAGACCCGGCATCTGGATGTCGAGAATCACGCAATCCGGCCGGTACGAGGGCATCGACGACAGCGTGGTCAGGAATTCCTCGCCGCTCGAGTACGACTCGGTCGTGAAACCGACGGAGCGCAACAATCGTTTGATCGCCCGGCACACCGACTCATCGTCATCGACGACGACGACAAACGGCGTGGTAGTTCCCATTTCGAATGGTCCAGAGTCGGAGATAGGCGGACACTCGCCTACCCTAAAGCACTAGACTAAGAGACGCGACCGGATCACGGTATTGGACTTTGGTCATATATGCGCGCGAGACGCGGCACCGGCCGCTTGCGCTGACAGGCAGTGCAGCCGCGGACCTAGCGGAACTGCCGGTTCTCGGCTGCGGAAAGCATGTCGATCCTGTCGAGGATGTGCACCAGCTCCGCCACCGACGTGACTTCCATCTTCGTCATGACTCGCGCACGGTGCACCTTGATCGTCTGTTCGACCGTACCGAGTTTGCCCGCTATCTGCTTGTTGAGGCGCCCTTCGGAGATCAGTGCCATGACTTCCCGTTCACGTGGTGTCAAACGATCGAAGCGGCAGCAGAGCGCATCCCGTTCGCAACGCATGGCGTAGAGCTGTCGGGCGCGCTCGAGCGCCAGCTCGATCGAACCCAGCAACTCGGCGTCGCGCACGGGTTTGGGAAGGAAATCGGACGCACCGGCCTTCATTGCGTGGACAGTCATCGAAATGTCGCCGTACCCCGTGATGAAGATGATCGGGCATGCGCCATCCAGCTCGCGTTGCAACTGAAGACCGTCGATGTCCGGCAACTGAACGTCCAGCACCAGGCACGAAGGACATGCGGCGAGGCTGGCAGTGGCCAGGAATTCGCCTGCTGAGGCAAACACCTCGACACGGTAACCTGCCGACCGTATCAATCGCGCAAGTGCGATACGTACGGAATCGTCGTCGTCGACGACGAACACCACCGGCTCAGGGTATCCCATAGCGCTTACCGCGACTCCTCGTGTCTCTGCGCGTTCCCGGTTGGCAACGTGACATAGAACGTCGCGCCTCGATCAGTATTGTTCTCGGCCCATAGCCGCCCACCGTGGAGCTCCACGATCGACCGGCTGATCGACAATCCCAGCCCGAGGCCGTGGGGCTTGGATGTATAGAACGGCTTAAAAATGTTATCCAGCTTGCCTACCGTGAGCCCATGGCCGCAGTCGCGCACGGCGATGCGCGCCATGTCGTCACGCTCCCGGCTTAGCGCAATCGATACCACACGCTCGCCCGGCGATATGGCGCTCATCGCATCGAATGCATTGAGAAGCAGGTTGAGCGTGACCTGCTGCAGCTGCACCTTGTCGGCATACACGGCGGGAAGATCGTCGCGTATATCGGTTGTCACCCGGGTCTGGCGCAGGATCGCATCGCTGTGCAGCAGGAGAACGACGTCACGGATCATGCTGGCCAGATCGAGTAACGCGAACTCCGCGTCCCCCTTCCTGACGACTGAACGAATGCGCCGGATGATCTCGCTAGCGCGATAGTCGTCCTGGACGACGTCGTCCAGGATCTCGCGGACCTCGGCCACATCGATTGGATCGGCCGACATGAACCGCAGCGCCGCCTGCACGTTACTGAGGATCGCCGTCAGCGGCTGGTTCAGTTCGTGCGCAAGCGATCCGGCGAGTTCACCCATGGTCGAAACCCGCGTCACGTGAGCGAGATCCTGCTGGTTTCGGAGCAGCGCATAGTGATCCGTCCTGTCCTCGATGAACACGAGAATCGCCCCGCTACCCTCAAAGGAAGCTCGCAGGAAACGGCATTCCCCCGGGAAGGCCGATCGGTCCTTTCGTATCCCATTGAGGCTGTGGATGGAACTGGCGGGCAGGCCATCTGACGTCGACGGAAAGCCGTCCTGATAGGCTGACTTGCCGTTGATCCACAGTTCGGGGATAAGTCGGGAAACCGGCGCTCGGATCAATTCACCGCGACCGTAGCCAAAGATTTTTTCCGAGTGCCGATTTGCCAGCAGGATCTCGCCCCGGTCGTCCAGCACCAGAATCCCGACCGGCAACCATTCCCAAAGCTCGGGAAAACAGTCCTCGAGAAACTGCTGCCCGGAGATTCCGCCTGTCAGCACGGGCCGCTGCGGCGTGCCGTCGTGGTGCTCGTGGTGCTCGTGGTGTGTATGAGACCGCTGTCGCGTGACCGTAGCCCAGTGAAAAGCCTGAACTGTGGCCACTCGGCACCTCCCCGCGAACGCCTGCCTCGCAGGTTGCCCCCGAAAGGACCGCATTTTCTCCGGACCCGGAAAGTCGTCAGGACCTCGCTCGCCATGCGAGGCGTCCGATCTACTGCGCTCCTTCAATGTTGCGAGGAAATCGGCGAACCTTGTTCTCGACCATACGGGCAACCGCCGGGCGCCGACGCCGGTCATCAAAGGCTGAGCCATCCGGGCAGGAACATCTTCCTGCCCGGATCCGCTGCCCGACGGCACAAACCGGTTCCGCCGCGCTCGCGAAGTCAGCAGCCACAGGATGATCGCTGCCTGCGCAAGGACAACTGCCGGCAAGACGATAGTCACGGCAAATATTCCGCTGGAGTGCTCAGACGGCAAGATAGCCCACTGTCACGATCCGACCTGATGTGCCAATACAAAACATACGAGAATCGTACGGTGAGCGGCTAACTGCGAAACGCTTGCTGCAACAGCGCATGACGAGCGCTGTCTGCTTCGCAGAGGATCAACAGGGTTACGCCAAACTTCGAAAAACGGTAGCCAAAAAAATACCGTTTGCGGCGACGCTATCAATTCGACAGACAATTGACCGAATCGAATCAACGCAGCGGGCTATTAACGGCGGACAGAATGAACGACAAGGTGCCGATCTATTTTCGCCAATCAAGGTCCTTCTATTCTAGGCACGCCTATCGACAAGACAACTGATTTTACTCAATTTACTCAGTCATACCGGTAAAGACGACCGGCCTCAGACTGTCCCCGGGTCTGCTCGAATCTCCATCACAATGTCTACCTGTCAGGCAAGCGAAAGGGCACTCCGACCCAACGTGGGCACTCGGGCTAGCTCTCGTTATGCGCAACGGTGATGCGGCGACGGGTGCGGGCCTCCACGTCGTACATGTTGAAGTCATTCATCGTTCTGCCATAGAGGTGCAGGCTGACTGCGCGAGAGCGCTCTTTGGGTACGCCGGTAACGTGAATGTGATCGGGATTGGGTACGAAGCTGGTCACGGAACCGCGCCGTAGCAGGACGATGCCTCCACGCACCAGGTCGATTTCTTCGTCGGCTCCGCGATCTGGTGACAGCCTTACATAGCTACGTTCCTCCAGAACGCCTTCGACCACGCCAACGACACCCCAACTTCCGTGGTCATGCACTGGCGTCCACTGACCAGGAAGCCAAACGAGCGAGTACAGCGAGAGACCTTTGTCCGGCGCCTCGTAGATGAGGTTACGGGTATAGCTCACGTCGCTGCTTCGATAGTGAAGGGGTTGCAGAAACGTACCGGCATGATCGATCAGATCGAGCATCAGCGGCGCGAGCGCGAGCACACAGTCGGCCGGGGTTGACTGTAGACGGCTTTGAGCGGTGGCCTGGCTGAAGAAGCCGTCGAGAACGTGAGAGGTCATGGTTATTTGTGGCTCCGGCCGGCTTGCGGGCGACTCGCGACGCCAGGCGGCCAACAGCGCGACCCGCGCCGTTGACTGGCCGTCATCGGCGTTATCCTGGCTGCTTCGTGGTGCGCAAGTAGGGCTTGATCGTCTTGAAACCCGGGAAAGTCTTCTCGGCTTCTTCGTTGCTGACCGCCGGTGTGATGATGACATCCTCTCCCTGCTTCCAGTTCACCGGCGTCGCCACTTTGTGCCTGGCGGTGAGCTGCATCGAATCGAGCACGCGCAGGATCTCGTCGAAATTGCGGCCGGTTGTCATCGGGTAGGTCAGCATCAGCTTGATACGCTTGTCTGGGCCAATGATGAACACCGAGCGCACCGTTGCATTGGTGGCGGCGGTGCGGCCTTCGGACGTGCCTTCTTCCTCCGCGGGCAACATGTTGTACAGCTTGGCAACGGCAAGATCGGTATCGCCGATCATCGGGTAGTTGACCTTGGCGCCCTGCGTTTCTTCGATATCGGCCACCCATTTGCCGTGGCTTTCGACTGCATCGACCGACAGGCCGATCAGCTTCGCGTTGCGGCGCGTGAACTCCGGCTCGATGCGGGCCATATAGCCCAGTTCGGTCGTGCACACCGGGGTGAAGTCCTTGGGGTGTGAGAACAGGATGGCCCATTGATCGCCGATCCAGGCGTGGAAATCAATCGTCCCCTGAGTGGTATGGGCGGTGAAGTTGGGCGCGATGTCGTTGATGCGGAGTGACATGGTAGTTTCCCCATGGAGTGCGCGGGTTTGAACGAAGCAGCCAGGCATGCGTGGTGCGGTACAGTTCAGGTGCCTGGCAGGTGCTTGCGGCAGCTGACGAAGCCTTCTCGCCAGAACCAAGGATATCGGTTACAGGCCTCTTCGGACATGGTCAAAATTGACTGATTGACTTTCTTTACACCCGGGTGGTGCAATGCCCCCATGCGTGACTTTCGTCTGTTATTAATCGATGACCATGCCTTGTTTCGGGAAGGGCTCTGCCTGGTCTTGCGCCGGCATTTTCCTGAGGCGAGCATTGTCGAAGCGATTTCCGTGACCCAGGCGATTAACCTGGTGAAGGATGCGCCTGATGTGATCCTTTTGGACATCCTGTTGCAGGGGCCGGACGGCATCGAAGGCGTAGCGATATTTCGTCAGCGCTGGCCTCGAGTGCCGGTGGTTATGTTGTCGTCGATGGCCGCTCCTGAGACTATTGCGGAAGCTCTGGAGCGCGGTGCGTTTGCATTCGTTTCGAAAGCCGACAGCAGTGGTGCAATTGTCCAGACTGTCGAGCGCGCCCTTGTGGCGACCGAACCGGGCATCGCTCGCGATAGCGCGGTTTCTTGCGCAGGCGAGAATCAGTTGATCAGGCTGACTGCCAGACAGTCGGAAGTTCTGCAGCTTTTATGCGATGGATTGCCAAACAAGGTCATTGCCAGGCGCATGTCACTATCCGAATTCACCGTGCGCGGCCATGTGCAGGCAATTTTTGGTCTGCTGGGCGTCACCAGTCGCACCCAGGCCATCGTCTCCGCGCGCAAGCATGGACTGGTCGCCTGACTTGCGAAAACTCTGGAAGTTGCCGGAGGACCGCCTGCTGGTCGAGCAGCTGCGGCTGTTGTACGGCAACGTGGGCGTGTCCGTCATCCCGGCAATCTTATTGGCGCTGTTGCTGGTTTACGCCCTGCAAAATGACGTGAACTACCGCGCCTTGATGCTCTGGTGCCCAGCCGTCATTCTTTCCAAGCTCTACGCCGCATTCGACGCTCGCAAGCGTCTGGCCGGTGTCATCGCGCCCGCTCAGGCCCGCAAGCTGGTCGTCAACCTGGTCGTCATGCATGCCGTGGATGGCGTTGCTTGGGGGGCACTGGCCTGGGTGGCCCTGGGTAGTACGACCACGACCGGAAGCATCATGGTGCTTGCGGTACTGACGGGCATATTGGGCAGTTCGATGTCCTTGCTTGCGCCGGTATTGCCCGCCTTCTTCTCATTCTCGTTGGCCGTGATACTGCTGGCGACGTCGTGGCTGTGGCTGTCGGGAGACTCGGCTTATCGGGCACTGTCACTGACAGGATTGCTATACGCGGTCAGCCTGGTTGGGCAGGCCCGTAACAGCAATGTCGCGGCGTTGGCCGCCATCAGGCTGCGCTTCGAAAATCTTGACCTGATCAGGGCCGCAGAGGACGCCAGACGCACGGCTGAATATGCAAATCTGGCCAAAACCAAGTTTCTCGCCGCCGCCAGCCACGACCTGCGCCAACCGATTCACGCGCAGGGTTTATTTCTCGATGTCCTCGCGCACAGTGGACTATCGAAGCATCAAAGTGACGTGCTGAACAGCGCCCAATCCGCCTGGCAGGCATCCAGCGACATGCTTGATGCACTGCTCGACTTTTCCCGCATCGAAGCAGGCGTGGTTCAGCCATGCCCCCTACCCTTCGATCTACAGGGCCTGTTGAACAAAGTCGAGAATGACCTGGCGCCGCTGGCCGATGCCAAAGGCCTGGTCTATCGTTCGCGCGAGACCAGCGTGACGGTGGACTCCGACGCCAGCCTGGTTGAAATGGTTTTACGCAACCTCGTCTCAAATGCGATCCGCTACACGGCGCATGGTGGCGTTCTGGTAGCGTGCCGTCGCCGGGCGCAGCATGTCCAGGTGGAGGTTTGGGACACTGGGGTGGGCATTGCCGCGGCGGATCAGCAAGATATCTTTCGCGAGTTTCATCAGCTTGGTAATCCAGAACGGGACCGCAACAAGGGGCTGGGCCTGGGCCTGGCTATCGTACAGGGCTTGTCTACCGCAATGAACCTGGAGCTCTCGCTTTCTTCGCGGCCTGGTAAAGGGAGCGTATTCAGGTTCGTCTTGCCGTTGACTGAACTGGCTTCGCCACTCCAAGCGCCAGGGCTCCTCGGTACGTTGCCCAAAGATTTGCGTGTGCTGGTGATCGACGATGACGAAGCGGTCTGTTCGGGCATGGTGCGTTTGTTGGAGAGCTGGGGATGCCAATGCCAGGCGGCAAGCTCTGTTAAGGACGCGATAGCTGCTGCACGTGTGTGTGCACCGTCGATCATCATCAGCGACTATCGACTTCGCGAACAACAGACTGGGGCACAAGTCATCAGTGCTTTGCGCGCCGCAGCAGGGATGAATCTACCGGCATTGATCATCACGGGAGATACGGCTCCCGAGCGGCTTCGCGAGGCGTCCGCAAGTGGCGACCCATTGCTGCACAAGCCTGTTAAGCCCGAACAGCTTTATCAGGCATTGATGAGACTCGTTGTTTGAATTCGGCACGCGCCTCGGCCTGGGTCAGCTTGACCAGGCGACAGGCCGCGTTGCCGGGCGTGACGTACGCGAACAGGTTGCACGGTCTGGCGGCTAGCGCGGTCTGGCAGGCGCGGTTTGCCTGGGCCGGCGAAACGCGTCCGAGGGTGGACACAGGGGCCACACGTAGTCGGCGCTCGCGAACGGCCGCTCTCAAGTAGCCAGGCGATACTATCGCTATCCCACTCCGAAGGACTGCGGGTCTGCCTGACGCCTTAGCTCTTCTGTTGTTTCTCCTTTGCCGTCTGGCTTCCAGCCGGGTGGTTTGGCTACGTAGCCGTAAATATCGCGTACAGAACGCGCGGACAGGAGGTCACGCCACAACGTGTGCCAGTGCTGGAACTCGATAGTGAGCAGGTTATAGGACGTGACTCGCCGGACCAGACCGAAGCGACATGGCACGTCGCGCATCTCTGCAATATAGGTACCAAACAGCCGATCGAACACGATCAGCACGCCGCCATAGTTTCCATCAAGGTATTCGAGGTTGGACGCATGATGCACGCGGTGTGCCGAAGGCGTGTTGAGAATCCATTCAAGCGGTCCGAGGCGTGGAATCCAGGTGACGTGCAGCCAGAACTGGTAAAGCAGGTTGAGTGAAAGCAGCAGCATCACGCTCTGGGGTGGAATGCCGAGTAGCGGCGCGGCCACGAAAAACAGCGTCGATCCAGTCAGACGGCCAGTCCAGCCGATACGGTACGCGGTGGACAGGTAGAGTTGATTCGGTGAATGGTGGACCGCGTGGGTGCACCAGAACCAACGCGTCCGGTGGGCCGCGCGGTGGTACCAGTAATAGCAGAACTCCTGAACAACGAAGCAGGCCAGCCACCCGCTCCAATGGTTCATCGGCAACGTCCAGAGCCGGTGCCGCCAGACCCAGTTCATTGCATCGCTCCAGAACACCAGTGGCAGCATCCAGCGCAACGGGTACTCACGAACGAGAAAGTCGGCCACTGACACGCTGCCTGCCTTCCAGTCATAGCCATGCCAGCCGCGTCGGACAACGAACACCAGAGCCTCGGCCATTGAAGCGACGAGGACCAGGGCATTGGCGTATTTGAGTACCGTTAGCAGCACAGGCATGGCCGGATCATCCAAAGGGTGATATCAGCCAGCGTAGTTTGGGGCTCCCGGCGTAGCAATCCGCCTGGGACGAGTTGGGTCTGCCGCGGGGCAGATTGGGTGATCCGCGCTATTGCCGCAGACGCTGCATCAGCGTTTCGCGATGCTGTCGGCTGCAGGGGACCTCGACACCACTGTGCAGCACCACTGTGGCATCGCCTTTGCCGCGCGGCCGCACAGCGAGCACTGCGGCGAGCGCCACCGCAGCGCCGCGATGCGTGCGGACAAATGCAGGGGCGAGATCATTGAGCAAAGCGGCCAGCGTGCGTCGTATCAGCAGGCTGCGTCCGGGAAGATGGATGTTGACGTAGTTGTCGGCCGCCTCCAGCCATTCGATATCCGCGCAGTGCACGACATGCGTTTGTCCCCGATCTGCGATCACCAAATGCGCCGGCATGCCAACGCTCGGACGAGCCGCACCGCGGACAGGCTCGCGCAACCGCTGCACGGTACGCGCGAGACGCTCCGGCTCGACAGGTTTCAAAAGGTAGTCGACTGCCTGGGCGTCGAAGGCCCGCAATGCATACTGATCGAACGCGGTAACAAATACCACCGCTGGAGCATTGTCCGGCAACGACGCTGCCACGTCGAAGCCGTCGATCTCAGGCATCTGTACGTCGAGGAAGATCACGTCCGGCTGCAACTGCGCAGCCAGCATCAGCGCTGTTGCACCGTCGGCGGCTTCGCCAATCACCTCGACATCGGGAGATGCCTGAAGCATACGCAGCAGCTTCCCGCGAGCAAGTGCCTCGTCGTCGACAATCAGTGCGCGCATGGCAGGCTCACCCCAACTATCAGGCCGTTTCCCGGCCGCAGTCGCAATTCAAGGCTCGCCTGCGTACCGTACAACGATTGCAGACGGCGCTCGAGGTTACCAAGACCCACACCACGCCGTTCAGGAAGACGCTGCAGATCCCCATCGTCCTCGAACTCGATCTTCAGCCGGTTCACACTACGCTTGATGCGTATTGCAATGTGCGTCAACGCGCTGCGCTTCTCGACAACATGACGGAAGCAGTTTTCCAGCAGTGGTTGAAGTCCGAGTGTGGGGACGCGGCAATCCTGTGTATTGGCGTCGACCTCCCATGAAATCCGGACGCGATCAGGGAAACGTTGAACCATGATGTCTGCATAGGCGCGCAGCAAAGTCAGCTCGTCGGCCAGTGACTGCTCTGGACGCTGACTTGCGTCGGTCGCCGCGCGCAACAGGGTCGCCAGACGGGTGAGCAGGATGTCGGCCGCGTCGGGATCAGTATGGATCAACGATGAAACGCTGTTCAGCGCGTTAAACAGAAAGTGGGGTTGCAGTTGCTGGGTCAGTTGTGCGAGTTGCGCCTGTCGCGCGAGGTTCGCCTGCTTCTCGGCGGCCAACCGCTCTTCTACCCACGCCCTGTAGGACCGGACGCCGAAAAGGATACCGCTGAACAACGCATAGAACATGACGAAACTCGTCGCTTCGTAGGCCATCACTTCGAGCCACGGTCCGTGCTGGTACCTGGAGCCCGCCAGTGCATAGATACCAAATCGCAACGCATACATTGCGGTGATATACGCGACCATTTGCAGCGGCATCGACGCCCAGGAGTGGAGAAACCATCGCAGCGGCTGGTTGAGAAGACTATCGCGCCAATCCCTACGCCTGATGTGCACTGCAATCAGCACCGTGGCAGCAAGCGCTGAGGTGCCGTTGTTGACAAGCGGCCGCCAGAACTGCAGCCTGCCTGACCACAGCGACTCCTGAATCCCAAGAGCCAGCATGAGTAGCCAGAACGTAGCCCACACCCAAAGCAGGCGTCGCCATAAGATCATCGGTTTGGGTTCGACGAAGAGATAACTAGTGTTCATTTCCCTGGCTCATTTATGCTCTGCCACGACACAGGTTTCGCCACGTGCCATATTTCGACCATGCCCAATGGCGGTTGCCTCACCCCCCCAGTCCTGGCGAACTCTGAATATGGTAATAGCAAAAACTTCTCCGGGGGCAATGCGAGACCCTGCCTCCGTGGACTATTGGCGATTGGCGATGGACAAGTATCACCGAAGTGCAATGGGTCCGGACAGACAAGTCGATCCACTGCGAAAATGCCTGTGTCAACTCTGTCGACTGTCGGATGGGATGCGGAGAAGAGACATTCGCGACGGATGACTGAGCGGCCGAAACTGACCGAACGGAGCCTGATGCGGTCGATATAGATGCCCAAACCGGTTTATCTATCTGCCTCAGACGTGGTCGTTCACGATCGCGATCATGAAGCCGTCCCACCCTTTACTGCCAACCGTTTGCAAAGCCGTGGCGGTCAGGCGAGGCTCATCGGCGATCATATCGAAGAAGCGGCGAACACCCTGCACCCGAGGGTCCACGCTGTCAGGATCAGTGATCGCTCCGTCTCGTACGACGTTGTCACCGATGATGACGGTCCCGGAACGTGACAGCCGAAGCGCCCATTCAAGATATGCAGGATTATTCTGTTTGTCCGCATCAATGAAAACGAGATCGAAGGGTTCTTCGGCAGGTAGTCTTGCCAAGCTCTCCAGCGCCGGAGCCACATGCAGTTCCACAACGTTGGCAAGCCCGGCCCCTTCAATATTTAATTGTGCCACTTTGGCGTGTGCAGCATCTGCCTCGAGCGTGACGACTTTGCCACCTTCAGGCAACGCGCGAGCGAGCCAGATGGTGCTATATCCGCCGAGTGTCCCGATTTCTAACACGCGACGCGCGCGTATCATGCGCGCGAAAATATGCAGTAGTTTCCCCTGGTTGGGCGCGACATCATGCGGCGGCAGATCGGCAGCGGTATTCGCGGAAAGTGCATTCTTCAAAGCATCATCAGAATGCACAAGCCGATCGACAATGTATTCATCGTCACTAGTCCAGGCAGCTTGCATATTTAACGCTCCCGACATGAGTTATAGAAGAAAGTCCTCTAGATTGCCGGCGCCCCCTTCAAGTGTCCCTTCATGGTCGACCCGGTCCGACAGCGAACGCATCAAACCGACCCATTAGGGACCTTCAGCTTTCTCGAGAACGGACATTCCGTCTAGATCAGCCAATGTTGTGTACTCTCACGCAGAGCAAGAGGCACATTAGTGCGCGCCCACAGGACCGACAGCGCCGCGAACGTCTGAGGCAATTGCAATCGATCGGCAACTAGGCTATCAACCCAGAAAGGAACAGTATGGGATACATGACAAGTGACGAAATTAACAAGCACGGCCGCCGCTGGGGCGTGCGAACGGATGTTCGCGATGGCACGAATTACCACTCGACCGAAAGTGAGCGTGAAAACTACATCGCAGCGCAGAATTCCAATGCACCTTTCCGCGTGGCGGCGCTCATCACCAGAGACGCGGCACTGCACAATCTGGCGCTTGATTTCATGCGCAGGGCCGACACGCTCGACGCGGCCGCCCGTGACACGTGGTTCGAAATGAACGAGCGCGGAATCAGGGAGTGCTGCGACTGGCCGATAGCCGTCGCGCATGTTCTGTCTACGCGCGAGCAAATTGAGAGTCTGGCGGAAGCCCGAGCGGCAGGCGAACGTCGGCAACGGGAACGTGAACGGAGACAGTAAGCCGACTATTGCCTGACGCGGTTGGCCGTAGCCGCCCCATCCGCGCCGCTCACTATGAAGTTTCGACCGACCGTTCCCTGGCCGGTCTCAGCCGTTCGGGTCCCAGCCTTTCGATAGCCAAACGTTGTCACCGAGACGATAGCCAGATAGCTGTCAGCCAGAGGTATAGGTCGGTTGACGACCCGACACGCCCGGTGCGTAAGGCTTTGCGCCGATAAACAGCGCCTTCAGATCGCCGTCCGGAGAATACAGGCTGAGCTGCCCGCGCTGCTTAAGGTTCTGGTTATACTCACGGGGATTGGTCACTCGGCAACCGGGTTCGCGTCGTTTGCGCGACTCGCCTGTCTTCGTTGAGGCCTTGTACGGCATGCCGTCGATTTCAACTCGTGTCCCGATTCGCCCCTTCTGCTATACCACGATTGCTCATCAAAGCCCCCTTCCGGACAAGGCCCATCTTATGCTGCCTCTCAGCGAACGATCCACAGAACACTTTAAGGCCACGCAGCCGGACACCCGACTCGATCTCGGACGCATTTTGAAAGCGAGGCAGGTGATTTCACGGGTGTTTCGCGACACGCCGCAATTCGATTGCCCCGCTCTTGGAGACCTGCTGGGCTGCGAACTCGTCATCAAACTTGATGACCGCGAACCCGATCGGATGCTTCAAGGGGCGCGGGGCTGATGTCGTGGTGTCACGTCTCGCAGGAAGCCCGGGGCCAAGGGGCGCCGTCTGCGCAAGCGCTGGCAATCTCGGGCAGGCACTCGCCTATAGTGGCCACGCACGCGGAATCGATGTCACGGTGATTGCGGGCACAAGCGCCAATGTCGCGAAAATTGACCGGATCCGTCGGCTGGGCGCGGCAGTCGAACTGGTCGAGGGAGACATCGAGAATGCGCGTGAGCGTGCCCGGGAAATCGCAGCCCATGGCGATGCGTTTCTCGTGGAGGACAGCGAAAACCTCGACACCTGTGAAGGCGCGGGCACCATCGGCCTTGAGCTCCTCGATGGGTTCGATCGCATCGATACAATCCTGCTCGCGCTTGGCGGAGGCGCTTTGGCCACCGGTGTGGGTCATGTCTTCAAGACCTTGTCACCAGCGACGGAAGTCGTATGCGTGCAGCCAATAGGTGCTCCTGCAATGGCCATGTCTTGGCGGGCACGGTCGATCGTTACCACTGAGCGCACCGATACGATCGCCGATGGCGTCGCGGGCCGGTTTCCCATTTCGGCGGTGCTTGGCGATCTGCTCGCCATCGCAGATCACGTCCCGCTGGTCAAAGAAGAGAGCATCGTAGCGGGCATGCAAATGCTCTATCGGCACGCTGCCCTTGTCGTGGAACCTTCGGCCGCCCTCGGCATCGCAGCAATCCTGGAAGACCCCTTGCGTTACCGCGGCAAGCGCGTGGCCGCAGTGATCTGCGGTTCGAATGTCCTGCCCGACTCATTTAGTGCATGGATGCAGGCTTAGGTAGTGCAACAAGGCCAAGCGGGGCGCTACTCACGCATGTCATGTTGGACTATCAGTAAGGAACATCTCCCGCAGTCTTGGGGCATTAGCACTTAGCCACTGCTCCTCCCCGGTTGTCAACGATCTACCCGCTGATGTCGAGCGGCTGAAAGTGGCCGAACACGGTCCGATAGCGACCGCCCCTGGTCGACCCATTGCCAACGATCGACTTGCTTTCGACGTAATGACCGATGCCAGGTTATTTTCAGCCGTTGGCAAGCGTGTTCTACGCAGCCGGAAGCGGGTCCCTGCCGTCACCCTTGCTCAGCAACATCCAATGCGGCAACAACAGCTGTTTCGCGCAAGGTTTGTTAAAGCCATCGCGAATGGAAGCTAAATCCAAGTTTACCGTTGGAGCGAAAACGTCAATGAAACGAGACGTTGAAGATAGTCTACGAAAAGTACCTTTGCCGCTGCCAGGCATCCTGTTTCGCGAAGCTGTCGCTTGGCAGACATCAAAGAGATATCTAAAGACTTTCGGTGAGTTCTGGTCGTAAGAATTTCAAAAGCCACGATACGATTAGCGCCGAAGAAGTGTGACTTGCCGCACAGAGAAGAAAATCGGCCGGATCATTATAGTAAGCGCGTAGCCCACCTCCCCGGACTCCTCGTGACTCGCGCCCGTGGGTCAACTACGCGGACGCCGAGTTTCAATCAACAGGACGCCCGTGCGCGTGCTCCCCATCGCGCTGCCTGTCACGCCAGCTCTTGTCGTCAATTATGCTCAAGCCGTCCCTGTGACGGCCCGAAAAAAACTATGGATTGCCGTAACACATGACCGGAGCCCTGATCGGGAGAACGACGACTGCGCAGCCATACTGAAATTTTTCGCGTATCTCGGGGTTGAGGTAACTCATGAGAAGGTGACATCTGCGATTCCATCGCGAAAGGAGACCGTTATGCTCGCCTGCAGCTGGTCCCCGTGGCTGCTGCTCTGATGTTGTCTGCGGGCGGCTTGAGCCCCGCAATGGCAGAAGACAAAGCGATGGACACGAAAGGTGACAGAGTCGAAAAGATATTGCTGGAGAACGATAAGGTGCAGGTTCGGGAGGCTACGTGGAAACCCGGACAAATCCGGGCGGTTGAAACCGTGGGCAACCGCGTCGTGCGCGTCAAGAAGGGCGGCACGCTTTTAAGAATTTACCTGTATGGCAAAACGAATGAAATCGTCTTTAAGACCGGCGACGTAAAGTGGTTTGACGAATCAAATGGATCAACCACGGCATATTCCATAAAGAATGTTGGCAAGACTGAGGTTGTGCTTTACGCGGTCGTTTTGAAATAGCTTTAAGCACGGCAGGGGTGGTTCGCAATTCGAGTAATTTTGAGTTTGGACACAGTCCCCTCGCCTCTGCCGTCGTTCGACGCCGCCAATACTCACCACGTGTCCAGGACATGTAGCGGGCACAGTCCAGAATCTCCTTTTTCAGTCTTGGCTTGGCGGCATCCGCTGGCGAGTATTATCTTGAATGGAGTAGACATTGAAAACGACTACCTGTTTGACTTTCGTAGCCCTCGCCTTGGGCTCGGCCGTCTGCCTACCTTGTGCGGCACAAGAGTCGGGAACCGTCAAGCCTCAAATACTTCTTCAGCAAATTGTCGAAGGCATGCCGAAAGGGGAAAAACAGGAGCTTCGCGTTTTGACAGCGAGTTTCAAACCCGGCGATAAAACCGTTTTTCATACGCACAGGTTTCCGGTGACTGTTTATGTGCTGGAAGGTGCCTTCACTTTAGAGATGGAAGGCATGGCGCCCGTCACCGTCACTCAAGGTCAGGCAATGGTGGAGCCGCCGCACGTTAAGATGACCGGTTATAACCGAAGCCTCAGCGAGTCCCTCCGTGTCGTTGTCTTTTACACCAGCGACCCGGACACACCGTTTCTTGATCCATTGCATTGATCTCCTCGGAAAGCACTGCGATATGTGCGGGCGCAGTCACCTCGCTTCGATTTTTCCCTTTGGCCGACCACTTGCCCGTAATCATCGACACGCGAAGGTCTACCGTTTGGGGCAGACCGGACGTTCGAATGCTCATTTAAAAGCGTGATCGGCCGATCGTTCATGGCCGAAAGCACCAGTTCCATACACGTTCCACAGATCTGACGTTGGAGTCCTCAACGGCAGCTTTCCGGCAAGGTGGGTGAACGCGTACTCCCGGCCATCGTCCGCCATTCGTCGGCGTGCGCCCAGAGACGCTCGAACGGCTATTCCGCACAGGCAGCGGACGTTCAATCCAGAGGGATGCGTTTGTATGTCAGCAGAGGATGACGAGCGAGCCCCGACTCGATCAAATTGCGATCACGACCTTTCCGATGGTCCGTCCTGATTCAACGAGTTCGTGGGCCGCCTTCATCGTTTCGACCTTCAGACCGTCCAGCCGTGTCGTCGCGATCGGCTTCACTCGCAGTCAGCGAGGCTAGCTGTTGGCCTAATGCTGGTATTGGAGCGGGATGAGCTCAGCATCCGCAATGTGAAGGAATGCTACTTCATCGATTTATATAGGCTTCCACGAGGCAAGCGCAAATTTTTGTCACTTTCTCTGTTGAAATCGATGTTGCCGGGGCCGTGCTATTGACTCGATTTTGCGGCGCCTAGGCGGTCCCAAGCGCCGCTCGACCGCCGGTTCCAAACCGGCGTCGATAATCTGTAGGTCCCAGACCGACGAATTTCTCGAAGGTTTTGCGAAAGAAGCCCGTGTCCTCATACCCCACTTTCCAGGAAATCTCCTTTATGGATAATGTCGTGAACTCCAAAAGCTCCCGCGCCTTCTGTATCTTCAGGCGTTGTGCGTATTCGGTAGGCTTGAGGCCGGTCGCCTTTTGAAAGCGGCGTAAGAAGGTTCTATGTCCCAGCTGTGCTTTGGTGGCCATTTGCTCGACCGTGACCGCTTGGGCGTGAGTCGTCTGAAGCCAGAGTTGAACGTCCAGGACAGCTTTGTCCCCATGATGCAGCGAGGGTGCGAAGTTCGCGTAGAAGCGTTGCTGGCGGCCCGCCGGGTCGGCGAGAAAAAACTGGGCGGTCTTCACCATGACCACAGGTCCAAGATAGCGATCCACCAGCCGTAGCCCTAAATCGACCCAGGCCAGGACTCCGCCGGCGGTGATGACATCCCCCAGATCGATGATGAGCTCGTCAGAATTGACGGATAGTTCTGGAAACCATTCCGCGAGTATCCGCGCATAGTTCCAATGCGTAGTAGCCGACCTGCCGTTCAACATGCCTGTGCGGGCGAGCATGAAGACTCCCCCGCATACTGCGCAGAGCAGAGTGCCTGAGGCGTGCTGCTGCGTTACCCAGTCAAGCAGATTCTCGGTTTCCTCCGTCTGGTGGTCGATATTGACGGGAGGAGCAATGATCAGGCAATCGAGTCGACTTGGCGGATCCCCGTGCGAGGAGAAAACGCACCCCGGTTGCGCCGAGTCCGGGCTTATTCTCCAATGACTAACCTCCAGCGTCGCCGGATGTCCTCCACCGAATTGTGCGCTGTAGTAGTTCCCAGCCTCGAATAGATCCGTGAGGCCGTGCGCTGCGGCGAGTCTGGCTCCCCCGTAGAGAAGTATCCCGATGCTCGTCTTTTGGGGGAGCGGCCGAATGGCAGTTTTGCCTGCCACTTTGTCACTTTTGTCTCTCGGCATTGCGGCCCTCCCTGACTATGCTGGTGGCGCCACCGTGTGATGGCTGTGAAACATCAACTTGCAAAGCAAAGTTTGCCAAGATCCTTGGGCTCCGACAAACGAATTAACGACCAGCTCAGATCAAGGCAAAAAACCGATGAGATAAGGAGGTGTCATGAAGCAGGCGGTCAGGAACGTGGTGTTGGTTCACGGTGCTTTTGCCGATGGCTCGGGCTGGGAACCTGTCTTCAACATCCTCAAGAAAGAAGGCTATACGGTCGCCATCGTTCAACATCCGGAGACGTCTTATGCCGAGGATGTGAAGTTTACGAAGGCTGTGATTGATCGGCAGCCTGGCCCTGTGGTCCTGGTGGGCCACAGCTACGGTGGAGCGGTCATCACCGAAGCCGGGAACCATCCGAAGGTGGCAGCCCTTGTCTATATCGCCGCGTTCGGTCTGGACACCGGAGAAAGCTGCGCCTCCATCGAACAGGACGTGCCGCCAGCCACTACGGGGATCAAGGCGACCGATGATGGCTACTTCTACATTGATCCAGCGGCGTTCCACGCGGACTTTGCCGCGGACCTTCCGGAAGCGCAAACCGCCTTTATGGCCGCGTCACAGGTGCTGATCTCCGCCGACTCCTTTACCCACAAGGTGACCAACCCTGCCTGGAAATCGAAGCCTGCCTGGTACATGGTGGCCACCGAGGACAGGTCCATTAACCCGGACCAGGAGCGCATGATGGCGAAGCGCATGAACGCGCAGACGATCGAAGTGAAGTCGAGTCATGTAGCTTACATGTCTCACGCCAAGGAGACCGCCCAACTCATCATCGAGGCTGCTAACAGCGTCCACGTCAACGAGTAGTTCTCGCGTTGAAGGGGATTTCAATGAACGATCGCCTCATCATCAAAGCAGGTGACGGCACACCAAAGAGGACGGTGCAATGAACAGGCAATCGATGCAGGTCGAGGTCGCCGATGGTGCCCTCAATGCCTACGTGGTGTATCCCGATCATCCGTCCGCGCCCGCGGTCGTCGTGCTTCAGGAGATCTTCGGCGTCAACGCCGATCTGCGTGCCACCTGCGAGGAGCTGGCTGGCAAGGGCTTCATCGCCGTCTCTCCGGAGCTGTTCTGGCGTGAGGCGCCAGGCCTGGACCTGCATTCCTGGAGCCCGGAAGAGTGGAAACAGGGGCTGGCGCTGTACGAACACTACGACTTCGACCGTGGCGTGCGCGATATCGCCGCTGTCGTCGCAGTGACTCGTGCCCTTCAGGGGTGTAACGGCAAGGTTGGCGTCATGGGTTTCTGCCTCGGTGGACTCATGACCTACCTGACGGCCGCGCGCAGCCACGTCGATGCCGCAGCCTGGTATTACGGCGGTCAGACCGAGCGCTTCCTGGGTGAGAGTGCCGGCCTCGCCGCGCCGATAATCATGCACGTGGGCGAAGAGGATGAGTTTGTCACCCCGGAAGCGCAGCGTAGCATCAAGGAAGCGCTCGGTAGCCGTCTCAACGTCGAATTTTTCACCTACCCCGGCTGCTACCACGCTTTCGCCCGCCATAGCGGGACGCGTTACGATGCCGCTGCCGCGTCCCTGGCCAATGGCAGAACGGAAGCATTTCTGCACCGCCATCTTGCAAACGCCTGACTCTTAACCAGGAGTGTTAAGTGACCGACCTGACGTACGCACCTGAACTGACGGGCTTACTGATCGTCGATCCTTACAACGATTTTCTATCGGAAGGCGGCAAGCTGTATCAGCTCAGCAAAGAGACGCTCATAAAGCTCGATGTTGTCGAACACATGCGCCAGATTCTGGCAGCAGCCCGGTCCCACGGCATGCAGGTATTCATCGCTCCCCACCACCGATGGCGCGAAACGGATACGTACGCGCATTGGAAAACGATGCCGCCCGTACAAGCCGACGCGGCCAATCATCGTGTATTTGCGGAGGGCACCTGGGGCGGATGCTTCCATCCGGATTTCGAACCGAAACCCGGCGACGTGGTGGCCCAGGAGCACTGGATGTCGAGTGGCTTCGCGAATACCGATCTCGACCTCCTACTGAAGAAATACGGCGTGCGTAAGGTGATCGTGGTTGGCTTGCGTGCCAATACGTGCATCGAGTCGACGGTCCGATTTGCCGCCGAACTGGGTTACGAGGTGACGCTGGTCAAGGACGCGATCGGGAGTTTCGGCTTCCCGGAAATGGACGCGTCGCTCAAATTCAACTTTCCACAGTACGCGAGCGCCATTCTTTCGACTGCGGAACTCATCGAGAAACTGACCAACGCGTCCAAGGAATAGCCGAGATGAGCGAAGCACAGAAAAGTGATGGCTTGATTGCGACGTCCGTGGTTGAAGCCACCATCCATGCGCCGATCGGAAGGATTGACCTTACCGAATGGGTGTTTACGTTGACCGATGCGGAATATCAGGCATGCTCAACGGCCCACATAGCAGGCGGATCAACCCTGCACGTAGACGGTAAACGTATGTCCGTCAATGTCGAGCACGTAGGAAATCTCATGATTCAGCACTACGTCGAGGACATTTCCGAAAGATCGCATTGCCGGCTGGTATCTGTATCCGATTCGATCGGTCCGACGATTGATGATCGGACCAAGGTGATCGTCATCTGGGAGTTCATCGCAGAAGCTGTCGATGCGATGACCACCAAGTTCATGAACCGCATCGAGCTTCATGTCGCGCCAGGTTATCTCGACGCACTCAAGAAGCGCGGAATCACGCTTGAACAGGCTCGAGCGTTCGCTGGTAAGGCGATTAGCCTGCACAACTCGGAAGAAGCTCCGCTCTACGGAAAAGATATCGAACGCAAAGCAATCGCCGGCCGATGGGATAAGTCATCAAGATGATCTGCTTATTGAAGGAGACACCATGAGCGACGTCCAAAAGAAAATCGCTGTCGACATGACAACTCAGGGACATTGGCGGGTCACGCTGAATAATCCTCCGATCAATGCCTTTACCGATGGTATGTACGACGAGTTCTACGATCTCGTCGGCGAGATCGAAACGGACCGGTCGCTCAAGGTGGTAACCATCGAGAGCGCAAATCCGGATTTCTTCATTGCCCACTACAGCACTGCCGAGCCACGCAGCCGTTTCGGAACTCCGCGCTGGATCGATGCCGCAACCCGGCTCGCGCACAGTGATGTCATCAGCATCGCCGTCATCCGCGGCAGGGCTCGCGGCGGCGGAAGCGAATTCACCTTGGCGTGCGACATTCGCTTCGCGAGCCAAGAGCGAGCTATTTTTGGTCAACCCGAGGTTGGGACTGGCCTGATCCCGGGCGGCGGCGCATTGCAACGTTTACCGCTTCTGGTCGGACGAGCGCGAGCGCTCGAAATCATTCTCGGTGCGGATGACTTCGATGCGACAACGGCAGAGCGGTACGGCTGGATCAACCGCGCCATTCCGGAAGCTCAACTCGATGCATTTGTCGACAACTTCGTCCGGCGCATTCTGTCGTTCGATAAGCAGGCGCTGAGCACCTGCAAAGCAACGATCAACCAGATTGGCTTGCCCGACGATACGCAGCTCCGGGCCACCGAAAATACTTTCTTCAAGACTTTTGGCTGGCCCGGTGCGCGCGAGCGTATGCCCAAGCTACTTGAGCGGGGTATTGGTAAGGCGGGTGAATTCGAGCTGAACCTTGGTCACCACATTGGTAATTTGTGAGTGTCGCGATCAGCCAGTGACTTTAGCCAGCAGATCGAGCAGCTGTGCCCGGTAGCGTTAGGCTTGCGGTAAAACCGGAAATTCGTGGGTGCCGTGGAGCAAAACGTCCGTGAAGCACGCTGCAGCCTGAGGTCGGCCATGGCCAACAAGCAACACTTCGCGATTGCGAATTAAATGACCGGTTCCTGAGAGGAACCGACGCCCGAGTGCCTGACCGACGGTGCGGATGAATGACTCCTTCTGGCCGACTGTGCGCGTTCAATATCCTACCCCGTAAGCCGCCGGTCAGAAACATCCGCCCGGGCCAGCGGTTGCTTTGTGGCTTCATGGCTCAGCGAGTGCAAGCGGCCAGGAACTGCCGATCGCTCATCCTAAAACCGCCATTCGAGCGGAGGGTTCGCATCTGAAGCTTGCCGGATGCCCCATGAAAGATCTCTGCAATTGCGATCGTTCGTGGTTCAACGAAAACTGATGAACACCAACGATCTCTTTCTGATTTAGCGGCTGCCGTTCTTGCGACGAAGCAGCGATCGATATGAAATGAAAAATGTTTGAAACACGACACGTGGCAAGTCGTGCGACTGGAGCGCTATACAGAGAGCTACTTGCATCGCCCAGTACTGATTCCGAGCAACGTGCTATCGAATTGTACGGAGGTCCTGTATCAAGGCAGAGGTGGACAGGATTGCACTCCGCCGATTCCGGTTGTTGATTGCTGTTGCGCCGCGTAACGTACTCTGTCGAAGTCTATTGTGCTCGGTGAGTTCTGCAATAGCGCGACCCCATCCCGATAGTGCTTCTGCGCGTCGATGCAGTCGACGGTCGCCAGTGCATTTGCCCAGCTCAATAGAGCGCTCACGCGTAACCATGTCACTGCCGCAGGCTGGGTGGAAAGGTCATATTCACGGTCAATATTGTAGGCTCGTTCGTAATAATCCTGGCCCATTTTCAACGCCGCTGGGCCCTTTCCAGAACGGATCATGTAGAAACCGAGATCGCGCAGTGCCATTGATGCATCGTTGGCCGTTTCTGCTGCCTTCAGAGCAAAATTTAGTAACTTCTCAGTCGACTCATATTGACCAAGTCCGTAAAGCCCTTCTGCGACACCGGTAAGATCCGCTGTTGTAGCACGAGTTCCAAGTTGTAGTCCGAGTTTCTCTGCCGTATGCAATGTACTGCTAATCTCATTATTTAGCAGTGCGGCGGCTTGAAATTCGTTTGCCGTGCCCTTATATTTTTCATGTATTTCCACCTGCTTAAAATTCAGATCCTGCAAAGACGCTAACGCCGAAGCCAATTGGGCCTGCTGGTCATGGATGTCGCGTATGCGGCTCTCATATGCGGAAATAATAGAAGTGGATAGTGACAAAGTAAATGCAAGCAGTGAAACGAGAAAAGGGTAATCCCGCCACCACGGTCGTTCTGGTCTGTTGGCAATTTCTTTCAGTGCAGCCCATTCTTTCTCGGTAAACGAGTTGATCTGTTGTCCAATTGGCGTCGCGGTCATCTTATGTCTCCCATCAGCCAACAAATATTGCCAAGTTTTATACAAAATTCACACACCCTGTATGCAACCGAAATTCCAAAAAATTGACGGAAACATTAAATCACTCTTATTCGAATCAGAAAGTTAACTGAAAACCACTCCTGTGGGCTTAGAATCCGCTGCATTGCATTTCCCGGCCAAGGGTCTCGTACAATTGCTGCTGCGATCTGCTGCGCTCCCAATCCATTCCTTGCCCATTGCAAACTGGTAAGCACCATCGCATGGCCCATTGAACCGATAATCAGTGGCATGTTATTCGCGAGGTCTTGGGACGCTGTGATGACATTCGCACTGTATACGTCCCCAAAGACCCTGAAAGGGTTACCTTCCGTGTCCACCCATGGACGGTTCAGGTCGGCAACGATTTGTTGAGGCTGGCCAGGTAGGTTGACTATTTCGCCCCATGTTTCTCTCACGATTTCAACTTGCGGTATGTAGTGCCCGTAATAACGGAAGACAGCCTCTATGCAGGCCGCCCAGCACCATTCGGGCATTTGCTGGATCGCTACGGGAGCGACCGACGCTGCGAGGCCCGCCTCGCACATTTGGATTCCGGGAGGCATGACCGGCCCGCAACCTACGTATGTGCGCCCAATTGTCGGCACGGCCGCTAATGATGCGCCCAACGATCTGGCCAAGAACGCTCGTCGGTTCACGGGGATTCTCCCTGATGGAAGAGAACTAACAGATACTGCAATATCACGCTCGCTTATGTGCGATTCACCACCTTCCCGGCAATTACTAGTCCTTTCCCGATCGCGCCACTACAATCAAATTCATCAGCAACAGGTGATGTCCGCGCCTCGGATTTTTCTTGATCTCAGATCAGTCGAAGTGGGTGGTCGAAAAGCAAACCCGCTCGCTCACAAACACATCCCAGAAAAGGAAGTTTGGTAGTTGGTGTCGCGAATGGGCTGCAAATAGCACCAGACTGACGAACCGCCTGACGCTATAGATTCGACTGGATGACCAAGGCAAATTCGCCGTTATATCAGAGCCACTGACGCGCGAACATGCAGTCAGTTTTGTTTGCCTCTATTCCATGAATTATTAGGCGAATGAGGAAATCACGTGCTTGCCATACGGAAATTGATATCGCGGCGATTATGATCAATGGGTATGTCACGGTTACGGAAAGCGGACACCCGGGCGAGTTGGTTCGATTGCGTCATAGCCCTCCTCTTCATATCCATGAGCGGTTGCACCGAGCAACTGCTCGACATCCGGAACCTCCCCACATCTCTGACGGCCCGATCGACGGGAACGGGTCGGTACCGGTCCCCGGCCGAGTCGCCAGTTCAGTGTTCGTGAGCGCCGACGTCGGTGATCACGTTACCCGAGAGCGACCAGAGTGGGCGTCGATCTCGCGCATCACCTCGGCGCGGCAGCTTTTTATGGTCCGCTCGCTCAGATAGAGATCAGCCGCGATTTGCTTGTTCAGTCGACCAGCAGCGAAACCACGTAACACCGCCATCCACTCGCTGAAGCTGACGGCGGCTTACAGGGTCCTTGTTCACACCACTCGACCACACCTCGTTATCGGCCAAGGCTTCGGGGGGAAGGCCGTCTTGACGCGCAGCCGAGTTGATTCACCACGCCCGGAATCAAACCTGCCACCATCTTGCTGGCAAGCGTAAAGGGCCGTTGGCTGCTGGTGGCCAACACGACATGCTGCCGGAAAGCGCGTTCCGCAAGGGGGACCGCGCTAAAGCGGCCGCTTCCGAGCTCATCCGCAATGGCATGCGGTGGCAGAACGCTCGCGCACTCGTGCTCGCGCAGCATGCTCATGACGATAGTGGACGATCCTGCCTCCAGGATCACATTGGCTGCGATTCCTTTGCCCCGGGTCTGTTCATCGAGAAGATTGCGAATCGCATTGGGTGGGATGGGAAGGACCAGCGGAATTCCAGCAACCGATTGCAATGGCAAGCTGGCGGGCCATCCGGCATCGCCATGCCGTGCCTCCTCGACTCCGAGGAAGCGGGCCAGCACCTCACGGCGTCCCACCACGCACAGTTGCGCTTCGAACAGTCGACGGTAGCTGTTGCTGCCCTCCGCACGATAACGGTTGAGCACGGCGAGATCGAGGCGTCCCTGGGTCAAGGCCGTTTCCATGTCCCCACTGTAGCCCTCCAGTATCCGCAACCGCACCTGCGGATATTGCGTTGCGACTTCGCGATACAGCGCGGAAGCAAGGAAGCCCGCTACGCCCGGCACGAGCCCCAAGGTCACGATCCCGCTCGGCATGCACGCCCTCTCACGGCTCGAGCGCGCCAATTCCTCGGCCATTTCCAGCAAGGTCTCGATACGAGGTAGTACCTCGGCTCCGAGATCAGTCGGTTGCAAGCCGCGCCCGGTCCTGTGAAACAGCGGGCCACCGAGCGCGCGTTCCATCTCGCCGACCTGCCTGCTCACCGCGGACTGAGCAAGACCCAGTTCGGCCGAAGCACGCGTGACGCTGCCCGCGCGAGCTACGGTCACGAGCGCCCGCATGGATTTGAGGGTCAATAGTTCGGCGGCTGTTTCGGGTGTCGGCATAACATCTCCATTCGAGATAGCTGGTTTGCGCTATTAGGCATTGGCGTGTCCTGGGCCGACAAGTAGAGTTTTCTCCAACGCAATGGAAACGCCCGGGTCCGCGCAATCGTTCGCGAATGCGAGGTGCCCTCGCCGCCATGTCACGCGCAAAGATGTGCAACAGGCATTGCGTCACCAGGAGGAGACATGCGGACAATCAGTGAGAGATGGCGAGCCTGGATCATCGTGGCCATGCTATTCCTGTTCATGGTCGTCAATTTCGCCGACAAGGCCGTGATCGGGCTCGCGGCCGTCCCGATCATGCACGACCTTTCGCTGACGCCGGCACAGTTCGGTCTCGTCGGCAGCAGCTTCTTTCTGTTGTTTTCGATCTCGGGAATCTGCTTCGGCTTCCTCGCCAATCGGGTGAAGACGAAATGGCTGCTGACGCTGCTTTCGCTGATCTGGGCGCTCATCCAGTTTCCGATGGTGGGCACCGTCACGCTGCCGCTGCTCGTTTTCTGTCGCATCGTGCTAGGGCTCGGCGAAGGGCCGGCTTTCCCGCTGGCGCTCCATGCCTGCTACAAATGGTTCGACGATCGCAGGCGCGGACTGCCGCACGCCATCGTCCAGCAGGGGGCGAATACCGGCATGATGATCGCCGGTCCACTGCTGACTTTCATCATCGTGCGGTATGGATGGCATCACGCGTTTCTTGCGCTCGGCGTCGTTGGTGTTGCGTGGACGGCTCTCTGGGTGCTGCTGTCCGTCGAAGGGCGTGTCGATGAAGTGCCTGCCGACGCTACCGCGTCGAACGCATTGTCCGACCGCGTGCCCTACAAGCGGCTGCTCGCGGATCGAACGTTGATCGGCAATCTGATGCTCTCCTTTGTCGGCTATGCCGCCATCTCGATCTGTTTCACGTGGTTTCCCGCCTATCTGCGTCTAGGTCTCGGGTATTCCGCGACGTCTGCCGGCTGGCTGTTCTCCCTGATCATCGCGGTACAGATCCCGGTCACGCTCGCGCTTTCGTGGTCGTCGCAGCGGATGCTCGCTCACGGAATTTCGTCGAGAGTCGCGAGGGGCTTGATCGCGAGCGTCGGCGCGCTGGTCGCGGGAATCGCGTTCTTCTCCACGGTCGTGGATGCCGCACCGGCCTTCAAGGTCGTCTGCCTCGCGATTGGCAGCGTCACGAGTCAACTGATTTTCGTCTTCGGCCCGTTGATGATCGGCGAGGTCGTCCCTGCGCCGCAACGGGGCGCGATGCTGAGCATCAACAATTCAATCGCCACGATCGCCGGGTTGATTGCGCCGGCGCTCATGGGGCATGCCGTCGGTGCCGTGCACGGTATGTCCGCCGGCTATGAGATCGGCTTCGCCGTACTCGGGAGCCTGCTGTTGATGTGCGCACTCGCCGGCTTCAGGCTGCTCGATCCGGAGCGATCGAAGCTCGGCGTGGCCCGAAACTGGACACCCGGTCGGCACGATGCTCCGTCGTCGCAGCCCGCCGTCGATGTGTAAGGACCGCACTCAATCGCCGCCGTAAGGAAGCCGTCCAGGCGGTACCGATTTTCTGATTAAAGCGAGGACGCTGATATGGCTGGACCGCTCACGGGCCTTCGGGTGCTCGACATTGCGACAATCATCGCCGGACCGTCGGCCGCCGCGCTGCTGGCCGATTACGGCGCGGACGTGGTCAAGGTCGAATTACCCGGCGCTGGCGACGGCGCGCGCGGATTCCCTCCGCACAAGGACGGCAAACCCCTCTGGTGGAAGGTGACCAATCGGGGCAAGCGCTTCATCACGCTCGATCTGCGCAAGGCGGAAGGCGTAGCCATGCTGCTGCGGATGTTGCCGAAGTTCGATGTGCTGATCGAGAACTTCCGGCCGGGCACACTCGATCGCTGGGGATTGACTAAAGAAGCGCTGTACAAAGCGCAGCCTTCGCTCGTGATCCTGCGCGCGACTGGCTTCGGCCAGACCGGCCCCTATCGCAACCGGCCGGGATTTGCCCGACTGTTCGAGGCGATGGGCGGCCTCACGCACATCAGCGGCGACGCGGATCGCGAGCCGACGCATACCGGCTATCCGGTCGCGGACAACGTGGGCGGCCTGTTCGGCGCGATCGGCGTGCTGGCGGCACTGTGGCGGCGCGCTCGCGATCCGGATGCGCCGGGCGAGGAAATCGATCTGTCGCTGACCGAAGCGACACTGAAGTTGCTGGAGTTCCTGCCGATCGAATACGAACAGCTCGGTGTGGTCCGCCAGCGCTCAGGAAATGCCAATCAGTATTCGGCGCCAGCCGCCGTGTACCGCACGCGTGACGATCACTGGGTGTCGCTGTCGGGCAGCACGAATGCGATGTTCGCGAACAACTGCCGTGCGATCGGCCGTGCGGACCTGGTCGACGATCCCAGATTCGACTGCAATATGACCCGCGTGAGCCACGCGGCGGAATTGAACGCGGTCTTCGCGGACTGGTGCGCCCGGCACACGCTCGCGGACGTGCTAGATGCGTTCGAGTCGGCGCAAGGCACGATCGCGCCGATCTACGGTATCGATCAGATCGAGCAGGATCCCCATCTGCGCGCGCGCCACGCGATCTGCGATGTGCCCGACCGGGACTTCGGCACCGTCCGCATGGCCGGCGTGGTGCCGCGGTTCACGACCGCGCCGTGCGAAATCCGCCACGCGGGAGGCGATCTCGGTAGCAGCAATGCCGCGTTCTATTCGACCGAACTAGGTCTCGACAACGACACCCTCGAACGACTGCGCGCGAGCGGCGTCATTTGAAAGGAGAGAAAGCATGCCCTTGAATGCCTGCAATCATCCGCTCGTGCAACTTGCGCCCGAAGAGGCGGAACTGCTCGCGCGCGTACGTCAGCTCGTCGCCGGACAGATCGGCCCGGATGCTGCGCGCGTCGCGCGCGAGGACGTCTTTGCGTGGGAGACGTTTCGTCTGCTTTGCGCAGAGGGTGTTGTCGCGACGGCGTTTCCTCGCGAGTACGGCGGCACGGACGCGAGCATGTTGCTGCGCGTACGGATCATCGAAGAGCTGGCGTCGGCTTGCAGCACGTCTGCATCGCTGATCACGGGAACGGATCTGTCGTCGCGCCCGATCCTCGCAGGCGGCAGCGAATCGCTGAAGCGGGAGCTCGTGCCGGATCTCGCGAACGGCACGCAGCAAGCGGCGTTCGCATTGACCGAGCCGGGCGCCGGCAGCGACGTCGCGCGGCTTGCCGCGCGTTACGCTCCGGCGGATGGCGGCGTGATCATCAATGGCCGCAAGAAATTCATCACACGCGCGAGCGTGGCGGACGTCTTTGTCGTGGTCGCGCGCGAGGACGCCGGACCGGAGGGCTCCAAGGGGCTCTCCGCGTTCGTCGTTCCGCGCGCGGCGCCCGGCGTGACGGTATCCGCGGATATTCCCAAGCTCGGCTGGCACGGTGTCCCGATCGCGATGGTCGATTTCGAGAATGTCCATGTGCCGCGAGGCGCGCTTCTCGGGCGCGAAGGGGAAGGCATGCGGTTGGCGCAGGATACGCTGCTGCGCGCCCGCATCGGCCACGCGGCGATCGCCTTGGGCCGCGCGTGCGGCGCCTTGCTCATCGCGAGTCAGTACGCCAACCAGCGCAAGGTGTTCGGCCAGTCAGTGGGCAGTCACCAAGGTATCCAATGGATGGTCGCGCAGATGGCGGCGCGGATCGAGGCTGCGCGCTGCCTCGTCTATAGCACCGCGCAGCGCTATGACCGCGGCGATGCCGATGTCGCCGCGCACGCTTCGGTCGCCAAGATGCATGTGACGGATCTGTGCATGAACATCGTGGTCGATTGCCTGCAACTGCTGGGCGGCAACGGCTATCTCAAGGCCTATCCGCTGGAGCGCTTCCTGCGCGATGCCAAGATGAACCAGATCGGAGAGGGCACGAGCGAGATCCACAAGACGCTGATCGGCCGCTACGTACTCGGCATGGCGGCCCAGATGCCGCAGCATCCCTGCCTGGACTTCGAACCGGATCTGCACTGCCATGACTGATCCGCTGACAAACAATCTCTGCACGCGGCTCGGTATCCGCGTTCCGGTCTTCGGGCTCGCCCACCGGATCGAAGTCGCGGCGGCGATTTCACGGGCCGGCGGGCTCGGCGTCTATGCCGCCGCGCGCGACGGCCCGAGCGAACTAGAGCACAAGCTGCGCGGGCTGCGCCAACTGTGTCCCGATCATCCGGTCGGGGTGGACCTGCTGCTGCCCACCGGGCTGCCCGAACACAATACGCGCGAATCGGTAGCGGCGGCGCTGCCGCAGTCGCATCGCGACTTCGTGCAGGAACTGTTTGCGCGGTACCAAGTACCGCAGGCGACGCGTGGAAACTTTTTCTCGCAATACGTGCGCTCGCAGGCACTGTTCGAAGAGCAAGTGGAGGCGGCGGTGGCGAGCGGAGTCGAAGTGTTCGCCGCAGGTGTCGGCACGCCGCCAGGTGTGCTCAGGCGTGCGCGAGATGCCGGGCAGCATACGATCGCGCTGGTCGGCAGCGTTCGTCATGCACAGAAGGCGCTCGACGCGGGAGCGGAGATTCTCGTCGCGCAGGGCTACGATGCGGGTGGTCACACCGGCCCGATCGGAACCTTCACACTCGTCCCGCAGGTTGTCGCGGCCGCGCAGGGGCAGCCGGTGATCGCAGCGGGGGGAATCGGGACGGGCGCCCAGGTCGCCGCGTCGCTTGCCCTGGGTGCACAGGGTGCATGGCTCGGAACACTCTGGCTCGGCACGCGAGAGCACGAACTGCCGCCAGCACTCGCGGCCAAACTGATCAATGCCCGAAGCGAGGACACCGTCATTACGCGGGCACATAGCGGCAAACCGTGTCGTGTCGTACGCAGTGCATTCAGCGACGAGTGGGAACGTCGTGGCGCGCCCGAGCCGCTCGAGATGCCATTCCAGCAAGCATTGACGGGTGAACTGCTCGCCGCCGTCGAAGAGCATGCCATTGAGCCACTGATGTATGAGGCCGCTGGCCAGAGCGTGGCCTGGCTGCGTGACATCGAGCCTGTAGCCAACGTCATGGAGCGGTTGTTGCGGGAAACCCGCATGGCCCTTCGATCGCTGACACGCTACACGGAGTGAGCCTCGCGACCGTATACTCCCTTTGGCTCTTGCCGTACTCCCGTTGGATCTTGAGCCTCGATACCTTCGTACGGCGCTGTCACGTTGGCGGGGTGTTCGCGTAGCATGCTGCGATGACGAAGACGAAATCGATTTATCACGGCCACCGGTTCCCGGCGACGGTCGTCAGCCATGCGGTGCGGTGGTACTTCCGGTTCCAACTCGGCCTGCGCGACATCGAAGAGTTGCTGTTCGAGCGCGGCGTGACGGTCAGCTACGAGACGATTCGCCGCTGGTGCGATAAGTTCGGCGCGAGCTTTGCCCATCGGGTGAAAGCGGCGCGCCGCAAGCCAGATAGCACCTGGCACCTCGACGAGATGTTCGTCACCCTGCGTGGCGAACCGTACCTGCTGTGAGGTGCAGTCGACGGGCACGGAGTCGAACTCGACCTCCTGCTTCAAAAGCGCCGTGACAGGCCCGCCGCCAAACGTTTCTTCAAGCATGTGCTGCGCTCCACCGGGTGCCACGCAAGATCGTCACTGATCAATTGCGCAGCTATCCAGCGGCGAAGGCCAACATCCCGGCGCTCCCAGCGCAGACCGTTCACAACCTTCAGGATCGCTGAATAACACCGGTTACTGCCCAATCGGCCGCTGCACGCTCAACCGGTTCGTCACCGACGTCACGCCCGCGACACCCTTGGCGATCTGCACGACCGTGTCGATCTGCGATGCGTCAGTCACCGTGCCGTTCAGCGTAATTGCGCCACTCCTCGCGGTGACGCTGATGTCGCCCGCGTTGATCTCCTTGTGCCCCGCGAGCGCCGCGTACACCTTGCGCCGCAGCGCGCGGTTCGCCTTGCGCTGCGTCTTTGCGCTTGTTGCACCGGATGCGGCGACCATCGTGCCGTCTGTCGCGCTCGCGGGCGCGGCCACCGTCTCGCTGGCCTCTGCCCACGCGGCGACCGATACCGCCGCGACCACGGCGCCAAGCGTCACGCGAATGCCACTGGTCATTTTCATCGTCGTTATTCTCCCTTTCACTCTCGTTTCGTCAAATCGTCAGAAGCTGTGGCGGATGCCGAGCGACACCGCCGTGGTGGAGACACCCGGTGCAACGGGTGCACCATAAGTAATCCCCTGGTTCATCGTTCCGTGGTTTGCAACATAGCCTACCTGCGCGTAGAGCATGGTGCGCTTCGATAAGTTGTACTCGCCGCCAAGCGCGTATTCCATCGAATGATTCGCCGAGTCGTTGCGATCCCTCAGATAATAGAAGCCCGAGGTCAGCCTGAAGAACGGATTGAACTGATAGCCGAGCCCGCCTGAAATGAGTTCGAAGTCGGCCGAGTTCGTGTTCGACGGATTCTTGCCGATACCATAGCCGGCCGAAACGGACAGGCCGTGAAACGTGTACTTCGCGCCGAAGTAGTAGAAACGGTTGTTGTTGAGGCCGGTGGGTGTGGCGGCGGCCAGGTTGGTGTCGTGCGCGTTGTAGTACACCGCGGCCAGGTTCAGACCGTAGTTCGAGTACCTGAGCACGGCGGATTCGCGCGTGCCACCCTGAAACTGCCCCGCTACACCGCCCGGCGCGTACTCCAGCGCGAGCCATGTACCGTAGAACTTCGGCGATTGATAGACGATCGCATTGCTGTCGTACAGGGCACCGATCGGCACGTTGGTGTTGGTCCCCGACCAGCCCGCCGCCTGGTTCATGCCGAGCCACGCCCCGAGGACGCTGCCGAAGTACTGGGCGGAGCGAACATCGGTATCGGCCAGCGCATAGATCATCGGCGCGTACTGCCGCCCGAAGTCGATCGCGCCGAACGGTCCCGACAGACCGACCGTCGACTGCATGTTGAAGATGGCGGAGGCCCCTGTCGTGTCTGCAAGACCGAACTTGCCGGTTCCGCTGTTGAATACGCCTTGCAGCCGGAAATTGACCTTGTAGCCGCCACCGATATCTTCGGTCCCTCTGATGCCCCAGAAGCTGGCATAGATGCCGGCGTCCTTCAAGGCATAGACGTGGCCCAGATTCTTCGCATTCGCCGCGTACGAGGCGGCCGACGTGCTCTGATAGAGCAGACCCGTATCGATGGCGCCGTACAGCGTCACCGACGATTGCGCATGCGCTGTACCCGCCATGACCGCAAGGACGGCCAGGGTACTCGACTTCAGCTTCATTGTGTCTCCTCCGATCTCCGGTTACAGCCGGTTCTGACCAGCCCGTTTTTTTCCCGCATGCCGAGGTGATACCAGATCTTTTCTATTTGCCTGGTTGTACTGTCTATTTCCCACCGGCACGTCGTTCCTTCAGATACGACTGGCCGCTCAGGCGCCCCGGCGTCAACCGGCCGGGCGCGCAACGTCGCGTGAATAGAGCCGCCTGCCCGCGACGAACAGGAGGGTCGAGACAACGGTCGCCAACGGAATCAGTTCGAGTGCCGCGTGCAGGCCCATGCGGTCCGCGAGCATGCCAATGATGACGGGACCCGCCGCGAGGCCGAGCAGGTTGTTGGCCAGCGCCCAGATCGCCATCGCCGTGCCATGGATCCGCGATGGCGTGAGTTCGGCCACGAGCGCCCCGGTTGGACCGCACACGCCTGATTCGACCAGCATGCCGACGCCGATCAGCGTCAGTTGCAGGTTCCCCGGCGGCAACTGGAATGCCACAGCGAACGCGGCACCGGAAATCACGCAGTACACAATGGCCATCATCCACTTGCGGGCCGGGTGGTGACGGCTGATGCGGTCAGTCAGCATGCCGCACACGACGAGGCCCACGCCCGACGTCAGCACGAAGATGGCGGCCACCACGCTCGCGCGGTCGAGCGGCATGTCATAGGCGCGCAGCAGGTAACTCGGCAGCCAGACGAACAACGCGCCTGGCAGAATCAGCTGCACGCCGCAGCCCAGATACGCGAACACGATGGATTTCGAGGCGAACAGCGCGCGCGCCAACTCGCGCGGCGCGAAGGGTGGCCGCGTGCCTGTGGCTCGCGAGCCGGTCATGTGGCCGGGCGCAATGCGCTGCTCGGTCACTACAACCCGGTAAATCAGCGCAAGCACGAAACCGAACACGGCCATCGTGACGAACGACCAGCGCCAGCCGAGATGCGCGGCCACGATGCCGCTCAGCGCCATGCCGAGCATCGAGCCGAACGAGCCTCCCGCGAGGAACGAGCCCGACAGTGTCGCTCGCAGATGGGCCGGGAACACGCTGAGCACGACGGCCAGACCGACGCTGCCGTAGGCAGCCTCACCGACGCCGATGAACAGGCGCGCCGCGAACATCTGACCATAGTTTGCCGAAACCGCGCAGCCCAGCGTGGCGAGGCTCCACAGCATCGCCATGAAGAACAGGCTCCTCACGCGTCCCCAGCGGTCGGCCAGGATCGAAAGCGGGAATGCCAGCAACCCCACCATCAGCGAGACGATGCTGCTGAGCGAGCCTAGCTGCGTGTCGGTGAGCGACCAGTGCGCCTTGAGCAACGGGAACACGGCGTTGAGCACCTGCCGCGACATATAGTCCGCGAGCAGGAGTCCGAAGGTCAGCGCAAACACACACCAGGCGTAAGCCCTGGATACAGTCGGCGTTTGCGCGTAGCGCTCGCCCATGGCGGCCGTCGCTTGCATTCCCACATTCGTCTCCTTGATTGTTCCTTTGAACAGCAAGCGCCGGGTTTCCGCCGTTTCGCCTAGTCGCATTCGTCCCCGGCCGTGCGTAGCGGACCAGGCACCGACCGGGCGCAACTCAGGCGCGCTTCGGCACAGTGCCCTCTCCTGCCGCCGTTCGCCACGCCAGCGACTCGATCAGCCCGACGGCGGCCGGCCATTCGCCGAAGCCGCTAGCCGGATTGAGATGGCCCACGTTGCCGAAGTCCACCAGTTCGCTGTGCCAGCCGCGCGCGAGCTCGATCACGCGCTCGTAACGGGCAAGCGGATCGTTGCGGCTCGCCGCGACGATCGAGGCAAACGGCAACGGCTCGCGCGGCACCGGCAACCAGCCGGTGGCGTCGAGCGTGTCGAGGTCCGGGTAACCTTCGGGCATCGGCGTTTCGAAGTCCGGCGGCGCGGCCAGCAGCGCACCCACGATCGCGCGCGGATGACGCCGGGCCCAGTGCGCCACCATGATGCAGCCAGCGCTGTGGGCGACGACGATCACGGGCGCGCCGGCATCCACCACGGCTTTTTCGATCGCCTCCACGCGCGACGCGCAATCGAGCTCGTCGCGCCCCATCGGCGGCACCGCGGCGACAGGCCGGTTCTGCGCACGCAGATGCGCTTCGAGCAGCGTCTGCCAGTGCTGTTCGACGTGATCGCGCAAGCCCGGAACGATCACGACGGTTGGCGTGTTGCCAGTCCGGTTCGTAGTCTCTCTCAAGTCAGTACTCCTGTTCATGCCGCCGGCCTCACGAGGGTGAAGCGCGCGCCGCCTCAGATCGTAAAAATGGACGAACCCGTCGTTCTGCGTGCCTCGAGGTCCCGATGCGCCTGCACGGCGTCTTCGAGCGCGTAGCGCTGGTTGATCTCAATCCTGATGCGCCCCGCGGCAACGAGGCCGAATATCTCATCGGCGAGTTCGGCTTTCTCACGCGGATCCGCAATATAGTCGGCGAGCGCCGGGCGCGTGACGAAGACCGAGCCTTTGCGGGCGAGGAGCTGCGGCTCGAACGCGGGAGCCGCGCCGGAGGCCGTGCCGAAGCAGACGAGCAGACCGCGGCGCTTGAGCGAATCGAGCGAGGCCATGAACGTGTTCTTGCCCACGCTGTCGTAGACCACGGACACACCCGCGCCACCGGTCAGCTCCCGCACGCGCCGCGCCACGTCTTCGCGCGTGTAGTCGATCACGTGATCGCAGCCGTGCTGGCTCGCGATCGCCGCTTTTTCCTCGCTCGACACGGTGCCGATCACCGTGAGTCCGAGCAGCTTCGCCCACTGGCAGAGAATCAGGCCGACGCCGCCCGCCGCGGCGTGCACGAGTATCGTTTCGCCGGCATGCAGCGGCCAGATCCGCCGCATCAGATAGGCCGACGTGAGGCCGCGCATCGTCATGGCCGCCGCCGTCTCGCACGCGATGCGTTCCGGCAGCCGGATCAGCGGGGCCGCGGAAATCAGCCGCTCGGTGCTGTACGCGCCTAGCGTGTTCACGAAGCCCGTGTAGGTCACGCGGTCGCCAGGCGTCACATGGGTCACGCCTGCGCCGACTTCCTCCACCACGCCCGCGGCTTCCACGCCCATGCCCGCTGGCAGTGGAACCGGATAGAGGCCGGTGCGGAAGTAAGTGTCGGCAAAGTTGAGGCCCACCGCCTCGTGGCGCAGCCGCGCTTCGCCGGGCCGGGGCGCGCCGACTTCCACCTCTTCCCAGCGCATAACTTCCGGCGCACCGGTTTCGTGCATCCTGATTGCGTGTGCCATTCGGCGTCTCCTGAATTCCGGCCCGATTTCGGGCCTGTTCGTGCGTGTCTGTTATGTCGTTCTTCCGGCCATGCGCTAACGCCCTCGCAGCCGCGCGTGCGCCTCAGAACGGCCGGTCGCCGATGATGCCGGCGCGTTCCATCTTGCGCGGCTCGGGCCAATAGTCATGCACGGCGTAGTGCTGCGTGGCGCGATTGTCCCAGATGGCCACGCTGTTCGGCTTCCAGCGAAAACGCACCTGGAATTCAGGGATATAGGCCTGGCTGAGCAGATAGTTGAGCAGATGGCTCGCGCCGGGCGTCTTGTCCTGCCCATAGCGCACGTTTTCGGGCGTGTGGAAGTTGGCGAAGTGCGTCGTGAAGCCGTTCACGTACAGCACCTTTTCGCCGGTCTCGGGGTGCGTGCGCACCACCGGATGTTCGACCATCGGGTTTTCTTCGGCGAGCTTCGCTCTGGCCTCGGGCGCCATCACCGCGCCGAACGAATGCTCGATGCTGTGTTTCGCGCGCAGCCCGTCGATGCGCTGCTTGATCTCATCGGGCAGATTGCGGTAGGCCGCGCCCATGTCGACCCAGATGGTGTCGCCACCGACTTCCGGACACTCGATACAGCGCAGCACCGCGCCCATCGACGGGCAAGGCCGCCAGGAACCGTCGGTGTGGTAGCTGTTTTCATAGCTTTCCTTCTTGTCGCTGCGATAGATCTGCACGAGCCCCGGATGATCCGGATCGCTGCCGGCGACAGGATGGTCTTCCAGCTCGCCGAAGCGCCGCGCGAACGCGACGTGCTCCGCCCGCGTGATGTTCTGGTCCCGCAGAAACAGCACCTTGTGCTTGAGCAGAAGTGCCTTGATTTCGGCGAACAGCGCGTCGTCGCGCGCCGCATCGCCCAGATGGACACCGGAGATTTCGGCGCCGATATTGCTGGTCAGTCGTTCGATTCGCATGGACATATTCCGGTGAACAGGGGTCTCGCACGGAGGACGGCACAGATGAGCGCGTAGGCCATCCACCCGCTTCGTTCGTTGCGTCCCTTTTGCAAATTCCGCTGGTGACGCACCGCCATGGAAATGCATTGTGGGAACTGCGCCGCCAACCCGCTTGACGCTGCGCGACACGATCTGACAACGCGCGACACGCATTACGTTCATGGTTATTCCTGACAGACGCCGCACCGCACAAACGTTACGCTTTACCACCATCGTTCGCGTGTAAAGCCATGCCTCTCCTGGTTCGAGCCGCCTCCCTGAGCAAGTTTTCGGAGATCGCCCGAAGCGTGGGCATCGATCCGGTTCGCACGTTGCGCGACGCGGGGCTCGATCCGTCCTGCCTCGCGACTCCCGATCTGCGCATTCCCGAATCGGACCTCGCGCGGGTCATCGAAAGATCGGCACACGAGGCCGGTTGCGACTCGCTCGGCTTGCGCGTCGGTGAAGCATGGCGGCTCTCCGATTTCGGGCCGCTGAGTCTCTATCTGCAGCACCAGCCGACGCTGCGCCAGGTGCTGGCGCAGATCGAAAGTTATCGTCATCTGCTGAGCGATTCGGTGGTCATTCAGGTCGAGGAAACCATCGACGTTGCAGTCGTGCACGTCGGGCTCGTGACCGGGCGGCCCGATCCCGGACCGGAAATGGTGGAACTGGCGGTCGGCGTGGTGTTCAGTCTCATGCGCTCGATACTCGGTCCGCAATACATGCCTCGCAGCGTGCACTTTTCGCATGCTGCGCCCGCGAGCCTCGCGGTGCATCGCCGCTTCTTCGGACGAAACGTCGTGTTCGACAGTGAGTTCGACAGCATCGTGCTGCCCCGGCAGGATCTCGACCGCGCTAACCCGCTGGCCGACGTGCATCTCGCGCGCCACGCGAAGGCGCTGCTCGACCTGCAGCCGCGCTACAACACGGAATCGCTCGCCGACAATGTGCGCCGCACCATCCACGTCCTGCTGCCGCGCGGGCAAGGCGCGATCGACCCCGTGAGCTTCCAGTTGGGCCGCACGCCCCGTACGCTGCAGCGCCAGCTCGAACAGTCCGGACAGCGAT
Organism: Paraburkholderia susongensis; assembly: GCF_900177725.1. Classification (GTDB taxonomy): domain Bacteria; phylum Pseudomonadota; class Gammaproteobacteria; order Burkholderiales; family Burkholderiaceae; genus Paraburkholderia; species Paraburkholderia susongensis. The sequence goes on from NZ_FXAT01000013.1 coordinate 101,391, forward strand.
TCTCGGCGCTCCTGAACGAAGTGCGTGTCTCACTCGCGGTGCGATACCTGGCCCAGCCGCGTCATTCAATGTCCGATATCGGCAACCTGCTGGGCTTTTCCGAACTCAGTGCGTTCTCGCGCTGGTTCAGCGCCGAATTCGGCAAACCGCCGAGCCTGTGGCGCAACGAGCACCTGGAGCAAGCCCTAGTCTGCGCGGATCAGCGCGGACAATGAGGTAGCGCCGCCAAGCCCGCCAGCGGATCAGATAACCCCCTTCTCTTTCAACTCGGCCAACTCCCGCTCCGAAATCCCAAGCCCGACATGCAGAACGTCGTGGGTGCCTTCGCCGAGTTGCGGGGGCGGCCGGCGCACCGGCAGGCGCTCTCCGTCGAAGCGCCACGGCGGCGCGAGCACGGGCGTCGTGCCGCTTGCCGTGTGCGGATGCGCCTGCTCCGTCACGAGGCCCGCATCCTTCGCGCGTTTCGACAACAGCGCGTCGCGCAGCCCCGCCACTTCGCCGCACGGAATGCCGGCGCCAACGAGCCGTTCGAGCAGCAGCGCGCGAGGCTGCCTGGCCAATTCCCGCGTGAGTTCGGGCAGCAGCATCTCGCGGTTTTGCGAGCGCAGGATGTTGGTCCTGAAACGCGCATCGTCGGCAAGATCGGGGCGTTCGATCACTTCGCGGCAGAAGCGTTCGAACTGGCTGTTGTTGCCCACGGTGATGACGAGCGGACCATCCGCCGCGTCGAACACGCCGTAAGGCACGATCGACGGATGCGCATTGCCGTAGCGCGGCGGGTCCTCGCCCATCACGAGCGCCTCGAGCCCATAGTAGGCCGTAATCATGAGCCCGCAATCGAACAGCGCCATTTCGATGTGGCGCCCGCGCCCGCTGCGTTCGCGCTCGAACAGCGCCGCGAGCATCGCTTGCGCCGAATACATCCCCGTGAACAGGTCGACAGCCGCGACACCGAACTTCAGCGGCGGCTGGTCCGCTTCGCCGTTCAGCGCCATGAGGCCCGCTTCGCCCTGCACGACGAGGTCATAGCCGGGCCGCGCGGCCTCGGGGCCGGTACGGTCGTAGCCGGAAATCGAACAATAGATGAGGCCTGGGTTCTCCACGCTCAACTGCTCATAACCGAGCCCGAGCTTCTCCGCGCCGCCGAACTTGAAGTTCTGGATCACGACGTCGCACGTCTTCGCGAGATCACGGGCGATTCGCTGGCCTTCGGGCGTCTGCAGGTCGAGCGTGATCGAGCGCTTGTTGCGGTTCACGCTGTTGAAGTACGCGGTCTCGGTCCGGCCGATGCGCAGGCCCCAGTCGCGTGTATCGTCGCCGCGCTGCGGATGCTCGACCTTGATGACCTCCGCGCCCAGGTCGCCGAGCACCATGGCGCTCCACGGCCCGGCCAGAATCCGCGAGAGATCGAGTACGCGCACGCCTGCAAGCGGCAGGCTTCTGTTGTCGGTATGCATCAGCAAACCCTTCTGGTTCCTGGTGGATGGGAGTGGGCCGAAGGGTTCGCTCAGGCCGTCTTGCGCAGGAACCCCTGATTACCGCCGTTGCGGTTAGGCGCAAAACCGTTCGCGTGCAGCGACTCCTCCACCGTGTCGTAGAAGACGCCGATCTTCGAGATCTCGCGCGCCTCCTGCGCCGTGGCGATCTCGCGGCCGAACTCGCGCGAGATGCGCACGAGCTGCTCGATCTGCTTCACGCTGCTCATCTTCTCCGTGCGCGACTGGTTCCACAGGCAATCTTCGGTGCCGCAGCGCACGTGCAGGCCCATCGCGATCCCCATCATGTTGACCGGCAGGACATTGCGAACGTTGCTCTCCACTGTCACGACCGCGCCATCGGGCACGGCGCGAATGAAGTTGGCGAGACTGTAGACGCTCGGCGTATCCATGCCGCCGGCGATGGCCACCCAGTTCATGACCAATGGGCCTTTGTAGAAGCCGCGGCGCATCAGCCGCTCCACCGACTCGAAGCTGTTGAGGTTGTAGCACTGGAAGGCGCTCTGGATGCCTCTCGCCGTGAGGCGGCGCACGTGCTCCTCCACCCATCCCGGCTGCGCGGGCACGGTCATTTCCTTGTAGGCGTTGAAGATGGCCGGATTGGCGCGCGAGGTGCCCCGGAAATCGGCGTCCTCCGCCTGATCGGTCACGTTCATCTGCGAGGTATTGACCGTCACCGTGACCTGGTCAGGCGTGGGCTCGAGTTCGGCCAGCATGTGGCGCGTATCGTCCGACAGCCACTTCGCTGCCTGTCCCTCGTTCTCGGGCGCGAACGAGATCGAGCCGCCCACCTGGATGATCATCTCCGGCACCGCCTTGCGCACGCCGGCGATCAGTTCGTTGAATTTGGACAGGCGCTTGCTGCCCTTGCCGTCCAGTTCGCGCACGTGCAGGTGCAGCACCGTGGCGCCCGCGTTGTAGCAGTCCACCGCCTTCTGGATCTGCTGGTCCATGGTGACCGGAATATCCTCGGGAAAGTCGCCAGGCAACCAACCCGGCGCATAGGGCGCCGCCGTGATGATCAAGGGCTGCTGGTTCTCCGGAAAGAGATGGCCGTCGAGAAAGTTCATGCTGGATCTCCAAAGGGAAAGCGGCTGTCGGCGCTACCGGCTCGACTGCGATCAACCCATTGTCCTGTCCAGTCCGCTCCCCCGCTTGATAATCCACGACATCCATTTGCTTATTCGGGACAGACGTTGGCGGAACTCGCCTCGAAATAGTCCCGGGAGCGTACGCACACGCATGGAGAAAACCAGTGGGCGAGATCGATACTGACCGAGGTCAGCACGCTCGCCATTTCGAAACCGTCTTGCCAAAGTGTTTCCTGAACCAGAAAGCGAAAGCACTTGGACTGGAAAAACCGAGCAGATCCGCCAGCTCGGAAAGCGAACGGTCGCTATCGCGGATTTGCCGCGACGCGAGTTCGCACCGGACAGCCTGAAGCAGCGCGGAAAAGCTCGTTTCCTCGGCGGCCAGACGCCGATGCAAAGTACGACGATCCACGCCGAGGTGTCTCGCCACCTGGTCGGCCGTGCATCGGCCATTGGGCAACATCGCGACAATGACCTGACGGATGGTATGCGTGGCACTGTCATCAGCGCCTGATAACGCCTGATCCAGAAAGCGGCGGGCATAGAGCGCCATCTGGGAATCACTGGCGGGCCGACCCGCCGCCAGGTCCCTGGCGCGGCACACGATGCCATTGAAGTGAGAATTGAACTCCACCGCCGATCCAAAGAAGGCCTTGTGGCATGTCGCGCTGTCCGGTGGGCGGTGCTCGAAGCAGACGCTTCGCGGCCGCCAGCTCGGCCCGAGGAGCTCCTCGATGCTCCGGTAAAGTACGCCGACGGCCATCTCGATGGACTGTCGCACTGAATTCTTGTCGTCCACCAGAATGTTCTCGCGAATCAATACGGCGTCGCCATAGTCTTCAATGCTGGTCAGGAGTGAAGCATTGATCAGGCGGATGTAGCGGCACAAGCTCTCAAGGGCTTCTCGAGCCGTAGGCGCTTCACTCATGACAGCGCTGATCGGCCCCAGGTTGGAGAGCCGCCGGCGCATCGCCAGCCGTAAGCCGAAATCCTCCACCTTCGCCGCCGCCGCGCTGCTTTCCAGTAGCTCGCGCACCGCAGTCGTGCTGATGGGTGTATCGGGATCGACCAGATCGCGCGCACTCAACCCGACCCTGCGCAACATGCGCGCAGGATCCAGCCCGAGCTGGCGTGCGAGTTCCGTATAGCCGGTAAGGCTGGCGCTGCGAATCGTGAGCATGGATCGCTGCATGGCAGTGTCCCAATTTAGACATCCGATGTCCCGAATAATACATCGGGGTCTATCTTGCAGCGATATTCTTCCGTCAAGTCACCGCCCTCCCTTCTCTTTTTATCCAGGAGACACATCATGAACTTTCTCGACGGACATCTCTTTCCGGAGAACCAGCAGCCGCTCATCATCACGGCGGCACCCTATGCGCCGTCGTGGCTGCCGTCGGATTTCCCCGGGGAGATTCCGGTCACGATGGAAGAGCAGATCCAGAAGGCGGTGGACTGCTACAACGCGGGCGCCACGGTGCTGCATCTGCACGTGCGCGAACTGGACGGCAAGGGCAGCAAGCGTCTGTCGAAGTTCAATGAACTGATCGCGGGGGTGCGTGCGCGCGTGCCGGAGATGATCATCCAGGTGGGCGGCTCCATCAGCTTCGCGCCGGAAACCGAGGGCGCGGCAGCCAAGTGGCTGTCGGACGACACGCGCCACATGCTGGCCGAACTGGACCCCAAGCCCGACCAGGTGACGGTGACCGTCAACACTTCGCAGATGAATTTTCTCGAGCAATTCGATACGCGTGACATCAAGGGCACCTCGATGGAAGACCCGGTGGTGTTCAACGCCTACAAGGAAATGACGGTGCCCGCGCAACCCGGCTGGGTCGAGGAGCACGTGCGCCGCCTCACGGCCGCGGGCATCCAGAGCGCGTTCCAGTGCTACAACATCAACAGCTTCGAATCGGTGGAGCGGCTGATGCGCCGCGGCATCTACAAGGGCCCGCTGGTCATGAACTGGGTCGCCATCGGCGGCGGCATGGATGCGCCCAACCTCTACAACATGGCCAACTTTGTGCGCGCGGTGCCCGACGGCGCGGTGCTGACAGTGGAAAGCTCCGTGCTCAACGTGCTGCCGGTGAACATGATGGGTATCGCGATGGGCCTGCACGTGCGCACGGGTACCGAGGACAACCTGTGGAACCAGTCACGCACGGCCAAGATCGGCACGGCCGCGCAGGTCGAGCAACTGGTGCGCATCTCGCGCGAGTTCGGCCGGCCGATCGCCACGGCCAAAGAGGCACGTGAGATCAGCAAGATCGGCGTGTTCTACGACACCGTGGAAGAATCCCTCGCGGCAAACGGCTTCGCGCCCAACCGCAACGGCGGGCAACAAGGCTATCTGCGCAAGATCGCCTGACGGCGAGTAACGGACGATGCCGCCAGCGCGCACCGCGCCGGCGGCATGTCGGGAAGTCCAGTTTGAATTCCCGACCCGTGGCGCGAAGACCGCGCCACACTTCTCGCATCAGTGGCGTCCTCCCCCTCCCCATGGAAACCTGGATCCGCACCTGCCGGGTCCATGCCAGCCCTGCGCGCTTCAACTGACTGCCGGTTGCAAACGCGCGCCCGTCCCGACAGCCCGAGCGCGTGCTTGCCAGGCTGATCTCAGATGGCCGTCAAGCCGCCGTCCACCGCGAGTATCTGTCCGGTGATGAAAGCGCTCGCGTCCGACGCGAACAGCGCAGTCACGCCCTTCAGGTCTTCGGGACCGCCCACGCGGTTCATCGGCGCCATCGACGCGGTCTTGTCGTCGCCGAGGGCCGCATCGATCGGCGCGGTCATTCTGGTCGGGAAGTAGCCGGGAGCGATTGCATTGACTGTGATGCCGAGCGGCGCCCATTCCACGGCGAGGGTGCGCGTCATGTTGACCACCGCGCCCTTGCTCGCGTTGTAGGCGAGCGTCGGCATGCTCTCGGGATAGACGCCCGTCAGTCCCTGAATCGAAGCGATGTTGATCACCTTGCCGCGACGGCGCGGCACCATGCAGCGGCGGCCCACCTCCTGGGTCGCGACGAAGATGGCCGTCATGTTGAGCGTGATGACCTTCTGCCAGCCTTCCAGCGAATGCTCGATCGTCGGCGCGCCCCACGAAGTGCCCGCGTTGTTGACCAGAATATCGATCTGTCCGAGCGTGCCGATCACCTGCTCGACCATCGGCGCAATCGCGTCCAGATCGCCCATGTCGCAGACGATCGGTACCGCCTCGATGCCGAGTGCCCGCAGATGCCCAGTGGCGGCGTCGAGCTCGTTCTTCTTGCGGGCGGTGATCGCAACGCGGGCGCCCAGTTCGCCGAGCACTTCGGCCATCTGCAGACCCAGGCCGCGCGAACCTCCGGTGATGAGCGCGACGCGTCCATCGAGGTTTTGAAGTGAGGAAAGACTCATCAGGATTCCTTATCTGATTTCAGCTTCAGCCACGGCCGCCGGCACGGCGCTGCACCCAGCACCGTGCGCGTGCGAGCCGGCGGTGCCGCGCCCGCACGACCGGGCCGCGTGTTTTACGGAACGAGCACGGTCGAGCCGACCGTCTTGCGCGACTCGAGCGCGCGATGCGCGTCGGCCGCCTCGGCGAGCGCGAAGGTCTGGCCGGGTTCGCTCCTGATCTTGCCGGCCAGCACGAGATCGAACAGTTCCTTCGCCATCCCGAGCATGTGGGAGCGCGGCGTCGCATAGTGGATCATCGCGGGGCGCGTCACCCAGATCGATCCCTTGCCCGCGAGCATGCGCGTATCGATGAGCACCGGCCCCGAGGTCGTGCCGTTGCTCACGAGCGTGCCACGCACCCGCAGGCTGTCGAGCGACGCTTGCAACGTGTCCTTGCCCACGGAGTCGAACACCACCTCGACGCCTTTGCCGCCGGTGATCTCGCGCACTCGCTCGGCGATGTTCTCGCGCGAGGTCACGATGGTGTGCGTGCAGCCATGCGCCTTCGCCACTTCGGCCTTCTCGTCGGTGCTGACCGTGCCGATCATCGTCACGCCGAGGCTGCGTGCCCACTGACAGGCGATCAGCCCCACCCCGCCCGCGGCGGCGTGGTACAGGATGGTCTCGCCGCCGTTGAGCGGATAGACCTGGCGAAACAGGTACTGCGCCGTCATGCCTTTCATGATCAGCGTCGATGCGGTGCGATCGCTCACCCCGTCGGGTAGCGGAATCAGCACGTCGGCGGGCATCACGCGCGCCTCCGAATAGGCGCCCTGCGGCCCCAACAGATAGCCGACCCGGTCGCCTGCCTTGATGTCGGACACGCCCTCGCCCACAGCCTCGACGACGCCCACTGCATCCGAGCCCAGCCCGTTGGGTAACGCGAGCGGGTATTGCCCGGTACGGAAGTAGATGTCGATGAAGTTCACGGCCACATACGTGTGCCGCACGCGGACCTCGCCGGGGCCGGGTTCGCCCACTTCGACGTTCTCCAGCCGCAGCACCTCGGGACCACCTGTTTCGTAAAAGCGGATTGCCTGTGTCATTGCCGTCAGTCTCCTCAAGAAGATAAAAAATCACTGCCGCTCACGTCAGCCGCGCGGTATCGGTTACGTTGTCTCGCCTCGCGATGAAACTCGCTGATCGGGATCGCGGCCAGGCTTGCGGCGCTCATCAGCGAGGCTCCGTCAGGGCTTTGGTCAGGTTGCGGCTTGCGCGCGCTGTGCATTGAGCCGCTGCAGGTCGGCCGTGTAGCTCCGCTTGCCGAGCAGGAACGCGAGCGCGGAGACGAAGGTGGCGAAAGGAATGATCTGCAGCGCGCCGAGCAAACCGATTCGGTCCGCAATGAATCCGGTCAGAATCGCGGCGGGCGCAAGGCCCAGAAAATTGTTGGCGAGCGTCAGGGTAGCGAAGGCGGACGAGTGCATGTTCGGCGGCGTGAGGTTCGCGACCATCGCGCCCGAGGGTCCGCAGGCTCCCGCGCTGAAGAACATGCCGGCGCCGATCAGGGCGATCTGCGCGGTGCCCGGGGGCAGACGCAGCGCGATGCTCAGCGAAACGAAGCACAGCAGGCAATAGAGCACCGCGACGAGCCACTTGCGCTGCGGGACCTTCTTGCTGACGACGTCGGTCACGATGCCGCAGAAGATCATGCCGACGCCGGTTGCCAGCACGAAGCCCGCCGCGCTCACGGCGGCCTTGCCGGGCGCCATCGCGTAGTAGCGGTTCAGATAGCTCGGCAGCCAGGCATACATCGCACCGGGGACGAGCAGTTGCAGGCCGCTGCCGACGTAGGCGCACCGCACCGAGCGGCACGAAAAAAGCCCTTGCATCAGCGTGCGGAAGCTCACGCGCATCGCGGGCTTGCCGCGTGCGGCCGCCCCCTCGCCGGGCCGCTCGGAGGCGAGCCGCTTCTCCGACACCACGGCGGCGTAGACGAGCACCAGCAGAAAGCCGAACGCGGCCATCGCGCCGAATGACCAGCGCCAGCCGAGCTGTGCCGCCACCATGCCACCCAGCGCCATGCCCAGCACCGAGCCAAACGATCCGCCCGCCATGAACGCGGCGGTCAGGGTCGAGCGCAGATAGGCCGGAAAGATGCTCAACACGAGCGCGATCCCCACACTGCCGTAAGCCGCCTCGCCGATGCCGACCAGGGCTCGCGCGGCGAGCATCTGGTCGTAGCTGGTGGAAACGGCACAGCCGAGCGTGGCCAGACTCCAGATGGTCGCCATCAGCACAATGCTTCGGACGCGTCCCCAGCGGTCGGCCAACACCGACAACGGAAAGGTCAGTATCCCGACCATCATCGCCACCACGCTGCTCAAGGAACCGAGCCGGGTGTCCGACAGACCCCATACCTCTTTCAGCAAGGGGAATACCGCATTGAGCACCTGCCGCGACATGTAGTCGGAGATCAACAGGCCCAGTGTCAATGCGAAAACCACCCACGCGTACACGCGAACCGGCGATCGTGTGACGCCGATATCGCCGTGCGCGGAGTCGTCAACATGGTGTGCGTGCAAGATCGTCTCCTGAATGAACTGGCTCGCGGTTCTCATGCGCCGACTGCGCGCGCGGCCGCTTTTCCTGCGGAACGGAAGCCTTACGCCACCTGTCCCGCGCCAGAAAGCAAATTGATTAATCGCCATTCCCGGGGTGGCGACGCCACGCCGGATTCACCGCTGCGCGATCGTCACCGGAATGTCCTGTTGTTTGAACGAGGTGAACGATCAATACGGCACGTCGCCGATGATGCCGGCCCGCTCCATCTTGCGGTGGCACGGGGGATAGTCCATCACCGCATAGTGCTGGGTGCTGCGGTTGTCCCAGATCGCCACGCTGTTCTTTTTCCAGCGCCAGCGCACCTGGTACTCGGGGATATACGCCTGGCTCACGAGGTAGCTCAGCAGATGGGCCGCGCCAGGGCTGTGGTCTTGTCCGTAGCGTACGCGCTCGGGCGTGTGGAAATTGGTGAAGTGCGTGGTGAAGCCGCTCACGAACAGCACCTTTTCGCTGGTCTCGGGGTGGGTACGCACCACCGGGTGCTCCGCATCCGGGAACTGCGCCTTCAGCGCGAGCCGCTTCTCGATCGGCATCGCCGCGCCGAAGCTCGCCTCGATGCTGTGGCGCGCGCGCAGGTCGGCGATCTGGGCCTTGATGTGCGCCGGTAGCTTCTCGTAGGCGAGCACCATGTTCGCCCACATCGTGTCGCCGCCGATCGGCGGACACTCCACGCAGCGCAGCACGGCGCCGAACTGTGGCGCGACGCGCCAGGTGGCATCGGAATGCCATGCGTTCTCATAGCGGTCGTTGGGCTGGTCAGGTGTCTTGTAGATGCGCACGAGGCCCGGATGCTCGGGGTCGCTGCCCGCGACCGGATGGTCCTCCAGCTCGCCGAACCGGCGGGCGAAGGCGACGTGCTCGGCGCGCGTGATGTCCTGGTCGCGCAGGAACAGGACACGGTGCTTCAACAACGCTTCCCGGATGACAGCAAAGAGGCCGTCGTCATGGATGGCATCGGCGAGGTTCACGTTGGTCAGTTCCGCGCCGATGGCGTATGTCAGCGGTTCTATGTTCATTTTTCCTACAGTCTCCTGTTAAGTCCGCGGGTCGGCCCGAACGGCCGACGGCTTGCCGGGCGGCGGCACGCCGTGCGCGTGCGCGCCGGTGTCCGCCCACGTATCGTTGATAAGGGAAATCAAGCTGCCAGATTCCGCGCGGGCCCCCTGGCACATCCGCGTGGCGAGCGCCCTGTCGATCGCATGCCAGTCCGCATCGCTCAGATAGCGCCGGGCCGCGGCGAACACCACGCCCTCTTCGCGCCCGTGGTGCTCCCACGAGAACGTTGCGTAAGCGCTCACCGCCTGTTCCAGTTCCGCGACCGGGATAAGCCCGCGTGCATATTGCTCGACCAGTTCGTTCAGCTCGCGCGTCAGCCGCCTGTTGCGCCGGCGCCGCAGCACGAGCTCATCGAGTTCCGCGCTGATCGCGCCGGTGCGGCCGCGCAATCGTTCATCGAGGCAACTGGCGCCATTCCCGCCCTGCCGCAACGCTGAGGACGCGCGCCTATGCAGGTACCCGGCGCATGCGCGCAGCGGCGCGAGACCCGGGCTGCCGTCCTGCAGGCGCACATGACGCAGCATGCCCAGCCACGCATGCAAAACAGCCGCGTGCGCGCGATGCTCGTCGAGCAGCATGCGCGTCACGCGCATCGGCACGGGCCGTTGCTCTGGCGCGCACACCAGCACGGGGCGCTCGGCCGCCGCGAGCACGCTCGCGGTCCGGGTCGCGAGTCCGGTATCGGCATCGTGCATACCGCGAGACACCATCAGGATGAGGTCGCTGCCGTACTCGCGCGCGGCCGAGAGAATCGCCCGGTGCGGGACCTGATCGGCGTCGCTCGCGGTGTCGCTAACCGTGTCGCAGGTCACGCCATGCGCGCGTGCCGCGGCTTGCGCCTTGGCGAGCAGTTCCCAGGCGAGCGCGTTCGGCTCGACAGCGAAGGCGCCTCGTCGGCGAGACGTCGGAAACGCCGCCTCGCCGGTCGGCACGTGAAAGAACGTGATGCGCGCGCCGAGCAGCCAGGCGAACTCCACCGCGTGCCCGACGGCCTCGCTGGACGCATCCGAGTCATCCACGGGAACCAGAAGGTGGCGATACATGACGAGCCCTAGCGCGCGCGAAATGGCTCGGCCTTGCCGGATATTTCGAATGACACGCAAGTCTCCTCAGATAGAATGGCCTTGGAGACATGGTAGTGCGAGAACGTGGGGCCGATCCCACTCGCGGCAGGGGGGCGGTCCCTCCTCCACTCGACCCGCTCCTGCATGGAATGCATGACGGCATTCCGCTTTCGACAACCCGACACTGCCCGCAGGAACCCGCTCCAGGGTCACGAACGCACCCGATGTCCCTCTCGCCCGACGATAACGACAGGCATGTTTCCGAGCTTCTCCTGAAGACGATCCCGCCGCGTGCGCCCGCCTACCTGCTGGCACGGCCGCGGTTGAGCTCCGCCGATCCGGCTTTGAAAGACCGGCAGATCATCGCGATCCAGGCGCCCGCGGGCTTCGGCAAGACGTGTCTGCTCGCGCAATGGCGGCGCGAATACCTGATGCGCGGGACCGCGGTGGCCTGGCTCTCGGCCGAGGAGCGCGACGATGCGCACCGGCTGCTGTTCGGGCTCGTGCATGCGATCCGGGTGGGTTGCGCGCGCCCGCAGTTCGGCCGCTTCGTGCTCGAAGGCGCGATGGCGCCCGCGCGCGAACTCGACGGCCTGACCGCGTGGCTCGCCGAAATCGCCCAGCTTTCGCTCGACGTCGTGCTGATCGTCGACGAAATCGAGCGGCTGCCATCGAGCGGCATCGAGGCGCTCAGTTATCTGTTCCACAACGCGCCGCCCAATCTGCAAATCGTGGCAGCGACGCGGCGCGGACTCGACCTCGTCATGACCGATCTGCTGGCCTACGGACAGGGTGTCGCGCTCGGGCCGGAGGCGCTGCGCTTTCGCCTCGACGAGACCATTTCACTGATCGGCAGCCGCTTCGGCACGCGCGTGGACGCCGATCATTGCGCGCGGATTCACGAATGCACCGATGGCTGGCCGCTCGGCCTGCAACTGGGCCTCGCGGCAATGGACCGCGCGACCGATCCACGCGAGGTGATCGACGCGATGTCCGACCGTTCGGGCGCGCTGCGCGATCATCTGGTCGGCGGCTTGATCTCGGCGCTCTCCGAGGAGGACGGCCGCTTTCTGATGCGCGTGAGCGTCGTCGACGCGGTGCATCCGGAGTTGTGCGCCGTGCTGACGAATGATCCGCTCGCGCCCGAGCGTCTCGCCCGCCTCATGCGCGACACGCCGTGTTTCATCACAGCGGAAAACGGCGCCTGGTGCCGCCTCCATCTGCTGGTGCGAGATACCCTGCGGGGCCGCCTCGCCCATCTGCCGGCGGCCGAGCAAACCGAACTGCACGCTCGCGCGACGACGTGGCTCGCCGGGCACGGAATGCTCGAAGAAGCGGCACGCCATGCGCATGCCGCCGGGCAACATCAGATGGCCTATGAGCTGGCTGAGCAATGCCTGCACGATGCCGTCACGCAAGGGCATCTGGACGCGACGCTCAACTGGCTGCAACTGCTCCCGGAACAGGAACTGGAGCGGCGCCCGCGCCTGTGCCTTGCCGCCGCCTGGGCACTGGCGACCGGCGCGCGTCACGCGGAAGCGCAGCAGCAGGTGGCGCGGATTCTCGCGAATCCCGAGGCGGATGCCGCGTTGCGCTACGAATGCGCGCTGATTACGAGCGCGGCGGTGTTCTTCTCGGATGAAATCGATCGGTTTCTCGACATCTTCGAGCCTTGGGTCGAATCGCCGCCGGACGGTCCGCCATGGCTGGTGCAAGCGCATATGAACCGTCTCGCCACCCGTGCGATGCTGCGCGGCGAACCGGCGCAGGCAAGACGGGTCCTGCAGGCGCTCCCTCGCGGCGACCTCGAAAAGCGCATCGGCTATATCGTGCGCTGGGGTGATCTCTCCGTCGGCCAAAGCTATTTTCTGGAAGGCAAGATGCGTCTCGCCGAGGAGACGCTGCGGCCGGCGCTCGCGAGCGCCGAGGCCGATCTGGGCCGGCGCCATCCGCTCACGTGCATGTTCGCGGCGACACTCGCCGCCGTTGCCTATGACGCCGACCGCATCGACGAAGCCGCCGCGCTGCTCGCCAACCGGCTCGACGTTCTCGAGCATGCGGGCACGCCCGACACGGTCATCATCGGTTACCGGACCGCGGCGTGTGTCGCAGCCGCGCAGGACGTCGCGCATCGCGCGCTCGATCTGCTCGACACGCTCTACACGATCGGCAGCGAGAGGCATTTGCCGCGGCTGTGCATCGCCAGCCTCGGCGAACAGATCCGCATGCACGCCGGCCGCTATCGCGCCGAGACCTGCGAAGCGCTGGTGCGCCGCATGGATGAAATCGCCTCGCATCGGGATGTCGCCAAGGCGCCGCTCTGGAGCCGGCTGGTCGCACTGACGCAAACGCTCGCGCATGCCTATGCCGCAATCGCCGCGCGCCGCTGGCGTCAGGCGCTCGACACCCTGGGCGAAGCCAGCGCGCTGGCCGAGACGATGAAGCTGGGCCGCGTGCGCATCGAAGTCATGGCATTGCGCGCCCTCGTCATCGAACAAACCGAGGGAAACGGCCGCGCGCTTCTGCTCGAGGCGATGAATCTGGCCCAGACGTTCAACCTGATGCGGACCATCGTGGATGCGCATCCCGAACTCGCGAACTGGATGGCGCGCCTGAACGACGAGGAGTCGGCCGGCGCATCGGCCGCGGCGGCCGCTCAGGCGCGGCGTGTCGCGCGCATGCCGGCGCCGCGCGCGAGCGAGGGACTGCGCGCGGTGCCGAGCATGGTCTTCACGCCGAAGGAGCGGGAAATCCTCGAGCTGCTCGCGCGCAATCTGTCGAACAAGGAGATTGCACTGGCCATGGCGATCGGCGAGGAGACCGTCAAATGGCATCTGAAGAATCTCTTTCGCAAGCTCAATGCCGGCACGCGCAAGCACGTAGTGCATCGTGCAACGGCGCTCGGGCTGCTGGATAGCGGCGGCTGAAGCCGGACCTCCAGCCGGCGCATATCGCGCCGCGGCGCCAGCCTCGCCAGCGCGCCGAGGGCGCAGCGAGCCGCGATGGACATGACGCACGAGACCCGGGATACCCGGTAACCCTCCCCCTCCCCGAAGGGGGGGAATCGATCGGCCGTGCACAGTATGCTTTGACACGATGACGCGGCACGCCGCTGCGCCGACAGTTCTACGAGGTAGTCTCCGTGTCAGCGACCCAAGCATCCGATAGCCCCGACAACCTGATTGCACCGACCCCGTCGGCCTACGCCTATCCGCTGCTCATCAAGCAACTGCTGCTGAACTCGCAAAGCCTGAGCGCGCATCAGGAAATCACCTATCGCGGCAAGCTGCGCTATACGTTCGCCGACCTGCGCCGGCGCATCGGGCAGCTCGCCTCCGCACTGGAAACACTCGGCGTGCGGCACGGCGCGACCGTCGCCGTCATGGACTGGGACAGTCACCGCTACCTCGAAAGTTACTTCGCAATCCCGATGATGGGCGCGACACTGTTCACGGTCAACGTCCGCACTTCGCCGCAACAGATCGCGTATGCGCTGAACGACTCGCACGCCGCCCTGGTGCTCGTTCATGCGGAGTTCCTGCCGGTGCTCGAGCAGATCCAGGCGGAGCTGAAGTTCGTGCGCCAGGTCGTGGTGCTCGCCGACGGCCATCCGATGACGCCCACGCCCCTGCCCGTCGCGGGCGAGTATGAGGCGCTGGTCGAGCCTGCCTCGCCGGACTTCGTCTTTCCCGAGTTCGACGAGAACACGCGCGCCGCGCTGTTCTACACGACGGGCACCACGGGCGACCCGAAAGGCGTGTGCTACAGCCACCGTCAGATCGTGCTGCACGCGCTGACGATCTCGACGAGCCTGTGTTCGCCGCGCGATGGACAGCGGCTGCATCGCGAAGACGTGTACATGCCGATCACGCCGATGTTCCACGTGCTCGCGTGGGGCGTGCCGTACATCGCGGTGCTGCTCGGGCTGCGCATCGTGTTGCCCGGCCGCTATGTCCCCGAGATATTGCTGGAGCTGAAGAAGACCGAAAAAGTGACGTTCTCGCATTGCGTGCCCACCATCCTGCAGATGCTGCTCGATGCCGCGCGCCGCGACGGCCACGATCTGAGCGGCTGGAAGATCATCACGGGTGGCGCGGCCCTGCCCCCCGGACTATGCCGCGCCGCCGTCGAGCAGGGCATCGATGTGTTCGCGGGCTATGGGATGTCAGAGACGGGCCCGACGGTGGCGCTCTCGCAGTTTCCTCCGGGCGGCGCACCGGCCGATCAGGACGAGAACGTGCGCAAGCGTTGCATGACGGGACGTCCGCTACCGATGGTGGACCTCCGGGTGGTCGATCCCGACATGCGCGACGTGCCGCGCGACGGTGCGACACCGGGTGAAATCGTGCTGCGCGCGCCGTTCCTCACACAGGGGTACCACAACCAGCCCGAGGCATCCGAGGCGCTGTGGCGCGGCGGCTACCTGCATACCCAGGACGTCGCGGTGATGACGCCGGACGGTTACGTGCAGATCGTCGATCGTATCAAGGACGTCATCAAGACGGGCGGCGAATGGGTGTCGTCGATCGAGATCGAAGGCTTGATCGGGGAATTGCCGGACGTGCTGGAATGCGCGGTGATCGGCGTCAAGGACGACAAGTGGGGAGAGCGGCCAATGGCCCTGGTGGTGCCGGTCGAGGGAAGCTCGCTCGGCGTCGAGGACGTGCGCGAGCATCTGCAGCGGCACGTCGAGTCGAAGCGCATCAGCCGGTACGCGGTACCGGAAGCGAACCGGATCGCGTTCGTGGACGGCATACCGAAAACGAGCGTCGGCAAGATCGACAAGAAAGCGATCCGCAAATTGACTGAATGACGCGACGCGAATCGGGCGCAGCCGATAACGGATTCACTCTCTGAGGACAGCATGAAACTGGACAGCTATCGCGACCAGGCCGTCATGATCACGGGCGCCGCCGGTGGCTTTGGTGCCCTGCTCGCGACGGAACTGGCAGGCATGGGCGCACGCCTCGTGCTCGCTGACTACGACGCCGACGGGCTCGAGCGCATCGCCGGGACCTTGCGCGGCATCGGCGCCGAGGTCGTCGCGCAGCGTTGCGACGTGACCTCGGAAGCCGAGGTCGAAGCGGTGGTGGCCGCCGCCGTCCGGCAGTTCGGGCGGTTCGATGTCGGCATCAACAACGCCGGCATTCTGGTGCCGATGAAATCGCTGATCGAGACCGAGGAGAGCGACCTCGACCTCGCCTTCGCGGTCAATGTGAAGGGCGTGTTCTTCGGGATGAAGCATCAGATTCGCCAGATGCTCGCGCAAGGCGGCGGTGTCATCCTCAACGTGGCCTCGGTGGCCGGCCTCTCCGGCGCGCCGAAGCTCGCCGCGTACGCGGCCGCCAAGCACGCCGTGGTGGGCCTGACACGCACCGCGGCGGTCGAATACGCGCGCAGGAACATTCGCGTCAACGCGGTTTGCCCGTACTACAGCGCAACGCCGATGGTGACCGAAAGCGATGTCGGCGAAAAGCAGGAATTTCTCGCGCAGGGTTCGCCGATGAAGCGGCTCGGGCGGCCCGACGAGATGGTCGCCGCGATGCTGATGCTGTGCGCAAAAGAGAATTCGTACCTGACGGGCCAGGCGGTTGCCGTGGACGGCGGCGTTTCCGCCCTGTGAATGAAAGCGTTTGTCGCGCGCGAGGATAGCCTGTGAATTCGACGAAGAGCAAAGCTGAGACTTTCACCCCCTCACCTGCGCCGGGGCAACGCGACCGTGGCCGTCCAGAACGGCTGCGCGCCGGAACCCTCGATCCGGAAGCCGAAGTGCTTCTGACGATGCTCAACTTCACGAAACAGAAGCCGGTCAACCGCTCCAACATTCGCCAGCATCGGTTGAGGTGGCGTCTGTCCGCGCTTGCGCTCGGCCATGCTGATGCGGTGGCCCGCGTCGAAACACTGTCGATCCCCGGGCCGCACAAGCCGATCCGGCTGAAGATCTATCGGCCTTCGGTGACGGCCGAGGCTGCACCCGCACTCCTGTGGTTTCACGGCGGCGGCTTCGTGATGGGCGGACTCGCGACCGCCGACGCCATTTGCCGGCATATCGCGATGGCGAGCGGCGTGACCGTCGTCGCGGTGCGCTATCGCCTGGCGCCGGAGCACGACCTGTACGCCGGCCGCGCCGATTGCATGGCGGCGATGGACTGGATCGTCCTCGAGGGGCATTCGCTCGGCATCGATACCACACGTCTCGCCGTGGGCGGCGACTCGGCCGGCGGCAATCTCGCCGCCGCCGTAGCCCAGCGTCATACCGAACAAGCGGGAACGGCACTGCGGCTTCAGGTGCTGGTCTATCCCGCGACGAATCTGCGCGACGACTTCGCATCCAAGGCAGAAAACGCCAGCCGCTACATGCTGACATCGGCAAGCATCGATGCGATCCGCGTGCTGATTACACAAGGGCGCACGGACCTGGCCGACCCCTGGATCTCGCCGGCATTCACTCATGAGCTGCACAACTTGCCGCCGGCAGTCGTCGTAACGGCCGGCTTCGATCCGATCCGCGACGATGGTCTCGCCTACGCCGGGCGTCTGCGTGAAGCCGGCGTGCCGGTCGAACTGCTGCACTACGCAGGGCAGTTCCACGGCTTCCTGAACTTCGATGGCGTGCTGCGGGCAGCGCGCGATGCGCTCGAACGCATCGGCACGACGCTTCGGCTTAACCTGGTTTCGCCTGCCGGCGAAGCTCCCGCGCCAGCCGATCGCACGATCGAGTTGTCGGCGCGCTGCCAACATGATTTCGCGTGGGCGGGACTGCGCATGGGCCGCAATCTGCTGATCGGGTCGCTCATGCTGGGGGAGCAACTCGAAAGTTGGTACTGGACCACGACGCGCCGCGCGATGGCCGATGCCGGATGGACCACGGGCCTGCCCGCTTTTCCGCTGTTCAATCCTGTTGCCGCCTATCGGGAATGGCTCGGGCAGCACTTCGCGCCGATCGAGGCAAGCGAAACCTACCGTGGCGGCGTGCAACCGTGATGACCGGCGTGCTGCATCGTGACACCCTGCGCGGCGGACAGACTGAATTCGCAACGCGCGAGCATGCCCGATTTCCGCGCATCGATCGTATCGACCTGTATTGACCCGTATCGACCTGTATTGACCGTTAGGAAGCGAAATGGCCTCCCCTGCATTCCCCGATCCGTTTCAGATGTGGCGCGACGCCTTGTCGAAGTTCGAGAACGACGCCAACACGCTCGCAACCGGCAGCATGCAATCGCAGGACGTGCTCCAGTCACTCCACCAGTTCTCGTCTGTCTGGCTCGGCATGCAGCAGTTGTTCGAAAAAGCCGTCACGGACTATCTGCGGCATGCCAACCTGCCGAGCCGCAAAGAGGTCGCAAAGCTAGCGGTGTCGTTGCAGCGCATCGAAGACAAGCTCGACCGGTTGTTGCCGCAGGAAACCGCCGCCCCACCCGCGCCGCGTCCGGCGCGAACACGCCGCCCGCCCGGTGCGGCGTCCCCCGCCGAACCTCACGCCGCGGCAAAGCAAACGCGCCGCGGCACGCATGCCGACAAGGGCTGAACGATGGCCTCGCAGCCCACTGACAGGAAGAGCGCGAATCCCGCGCTGGCTGAGCGCCTGCAGCTCGAAGTCGAGCGTGCGGTGCAGCGTGGCCTCAAGGGGATGGAACTGCTCGGCGTCAATCAGCCGGCGGTCGGCCGCACGCCGAAGACCACGCTGCATCGGCGCGGCACATTGGAGCTCGTCCACTATCACGCAAGCGTCGACGAGGTCTATCGCGTGCCGATCCTCGTCGTGATGGCGCCGACGAACAAGGGGTACATCCTCGATCTGGCGCCGGGGCAAAGCCTGATCGAGTTCCTGCTCGGGAGCGGCTACGACGTGTACCTGATCGACTGGAACGAGCCGACCGACGACGAGCGCGACCTGAAGATCGAAGACTACGTGCTCGACTTCATTCCCGACTGTATCCGCCGCGTGCAACAGGACTCGGGCGAGCACGACGTGACGCTCCTCGGCTACTGCGCGGGCGGCATGCTGTCGGTGATCCATCAGTCGCTGCACGTGGACGGACCGGTGAAGAACCTGGTCTGCATGACGACGCCGATCGACTTCTCGAAGATGGAGCTGTTCCGGTCTTTGTCGGATGAACGCAGCTTCGATGTCGACCGCTTCGTCGACGGTGTCGGTGTCGTGCCGGCCGATTTCGTTCTCGCGGGCTTCGACGCGTTGCGCCCGGCGAGCCGCATCGCGGGGCAGATCAGGCTGTGGGACAACCTCTGGAACGACCGGTTCGTCAAGGGCTACCGCATGATGGAGCGCTGGGGCAACGAGACGCTGCCGCTTCCCGGCGGCTACTTCCGTCAGACGACCAAGGAGCTGCTGCAGAAGAATGCGCTATACGAAGGCACTTTGCGCATCGGCGGGCGACTCGTCGAGCTCGGCAAGATCACCGTCCCGCTCCTGCACATCGTCGCGCAGTACGACCATATCGTGCCGCCGGCCTGCGCGCGCCCGCTGGTGGAGCGAGCCGGATCGCCCGACAAGGAGGAAGTCGTGCTGCCGGGCGGCCATGTCAGCATTGCCGCCGGCGCGAACGCGATCAAGCGCATGTGGCCGAAACTCAATTCCTGGCTGGAGGAACGTTCGATATGACCGAGACATCACGCAGCTATCCGCGCAGCATCGAATGCGCAGGCAAGCAGATCGAGATCGCGCGGATGACGAGCGCCGACCGGGACGCGGTGGTCGCGTTCGTCGCCACCTTGCCGGCGCACGATCTGCTGTTCGTGCCGCGCGACATCGGCCGGCCTCAGGTCATCGACGCGTGGATGCGCGCGCTCGACGGCGAGGAAGTGACCAGCCTGATCGCGCGCGAGCGCGACGGGACGGTGGTCGGCTGCACGGCGATCGTCACCGACGATCTGAGCTGGTCGAGACATGTCGGCCAGTTGCGTATCCTGGTATCGCCCGCATCGCGCGGCACGGGCCTCGGGCGCGGACTGATCCAGGCGTGTTTCGCGCAGGCGCTCGAGCGCGGACTGAAGAAGCTCGTTGCGCAAATGACGACCGACCAGGGAGCCGCGATCGCGGTGTTCGAGGAGTTGAGTTTTCGGGCAGAAGCGCTGCTGCATCGCCAGGTGGCCGATCGGGACGGCAACATGCATGACCTGGTGGTGCTCAGCCACGACGTCGACGCCGTGGCGACGCGCCGCCAGTTGTATGGGTTGAGCGACGCGCTGAATGACGTGAACCCGCGGTAGGCTTTACAGGAGACCGCTGACGAGTTGTTGCGCCGACCTGGTGATCCCGGCAATGCGTAACTTCGTTTCGCCGCAACCGTATGCTTCGACCGCTCCTGGCCTTCCGGTCAAGGTCGGCCGAATATCTTGCAGGCCGCCCCTTACTATCTTCACTCCCGTGCGACACGTGCCGCCGTCAGCTGTGCGTAAAGCAGCATTGTAGTAAGACGGTAAAGTTCGTCCTTTGCCTTGTCATGTGCCGTGACCTGTTGCATGACCAGCACTTACCTATCTGGACATGCGCGGCGGGTACACATGGCGCGCAGTGCGAGGTGGCAACGAATGGCGAGGGTATTTGTGGCCCGGTCAGGCATGGGAAGTGAGCCAGCATTCTTTGCGTCAATAAGCATTGGATGGGTGAGACTGGCCAGCCATTTCTTCATTTGTAGCTCTGCTCAGAGAACCGTTCGGCGAAAGAGCTCAAGGACATCATCGACCCGTACGTCGACGCAAACCGAATGCTTCGTCCTTACGTCCCAGGCAGCAGCCGGCACTTTCATGTCCGCGGGTTTCTGAATGGTCTGTCCAATCGCGACCCCCTCAGTGACTACGCAAATTGCACCGCGACGGCACGCGTACAGAGACGGGTCGATGAGATATGCGACGGTCGACGGGTCGTGAACGTAGATGCCGTAAACGCCGGCGCTGTCCTGGTGAAACTGCTCATACACTCGCGTCACATCCCAGACAAGGCGCGCTGCTCCGCTTCCGCCTTCTTTGAATTGTTCAAGATACTCGTGCGACATAATCGTCCGTTGCGTCACATCGAGTCCGAGTACTGTCACAGGACACGCCGAGGCAAAGACAATGTCCGCTGCATCTGGGTCTGCAGAAATGTTCGCCTCTGCGCATGGCGAGATATTTCCTAGAGCCCCTCCGTAGCCGAAGGCGCCCCCCATTACGATGACGCCCTTCAACAGGTACTGGATTTGCGGGTCTTCCTGAAAGGCGGCGGCGAGGTTCGTGAGAGGGCCGACCGCGAGCAGATTGATTTCGTTCGGACTGGCGCGAACAGTATCAATGATGAAGCGAACCGCCGACCGTGGATCGATTCGTTCTCGCCAATCGGAGTCCAACGCTGGTAGCGCGATGTCACCGAGTGCGTTGTTTCCATGGATATGGCCGATGGGGGCAGGTGCTTTGCGACGGATGGGATCGGCCGCGCCTTGTGCGACCGGCACGCGCGGATCGAATAGCTCGTCGCGCAGGTAGACAGCATTGCGCGTGGTGACGTCAATTGTCGAGTTACCGAAAACGGTAGTCACGCCGACTACCTGCAGCGACGGATGCCGCGCAAGGAAGGCCAGCGCCATCGCGTCATCGACACCTGGGTCGGTGTCAAAAATCACCTTTTGCATACCTCTCCTCCAAACTTTTGTCACATGAGCGACAGATTTGCGAACACGGCGCCAGCGCGCCGAGGTCTTCCGGAGGCATTAAACAAGTTAAATCGCCCAACGTCAAGCGATTGACGTATGGGTTTTTCTGCATTATTCGTCGTTCAGAGGTACAGTTCCGGACAGGGCCCAATTCTTTCGCGAGCCCGCCAAGTGGACAAGGGATTGTCCTCGCCGGGTGTCTTACAATATCCGCAGGCTAATTCGTACTCCGCGAGACGTGTCGAGCTTACAGGAAGAGAATATGAAGACAAAACGCGCCACCGCGAAGGATGTTGCAGAACTTGTTGGGTGTTCCGTATCGGCCGTCTCGCTCGTTGTCAGCGGTCGCACCGAGGGACGCATCAACAATGATCTTCGAGATCGGATAGAGGCGGCAGTTCAGGAACTCGACTATCGCCCGAATCAAAGTGCCCGGACGTTAGCTACGCGCTCGCCATCCAACATTGCTTTCGTCTGTCCGGATATCCGCAACCCATTTTTTGGTGAAGTTTTCCATGGGCTCTCCGCGAGCGTCGCGGCTCAGTACAGGGTTCAGTTGCGAGTGCCATCAAGCGGTCTCGACTTCGGCATCGACGTCGTGCGGGATGCCCAGTCAGAGAATATCGCCGGTCTTATCCTGGCCGCCCCGTCGTCCGGCGTTATGGAGCTGTTTCGCTCGACTTGCCCAACTGTACTGCTTGAAGCACCAGACCAAACGCTTGGCTTGCCGTGTGTTGACTTGAATCTTGAATCAGCGGCAAAAGGCCTCGCGCAGCATTTGCTGGCCATGGGCCACCGAAGAGTCGGTTACCTCAGCTATCAACCGAAGAAGGGAACGTTCGTTGTCCGCCGACACCACCTCGAGGTTGCAATGCAGGAAGGCGGCGCTCACCTGCTAGACGCGATCGCTTCAGCGGGAGAACTCACGATTGAAGAGGGCGAAGCAAGGTTCTTCGAATCGTGGAAACACTGGAAGGAAAACGGGGTTACAGCAGTTGTCGCGGCAGACGATATCCTCGCGTACGGCGCGATCCGTGCGGCGAAGAAAGCCGGCCTTCATATTCCCGGCCAACTGAGTGTTGCTGGCTTCAACGATATTCCTTTCTCTGCCCTTATCGCTCCCCCGCTCACTTCCGTCGACTTTCGAGCTTACGAGCTCGGACAGGCCGCTGGCGCCGCCATGATAAATACCATAAACGGGCGTGCAACCAACCTCACCGTTGTGGAAACGGAACTCCATCTTCGAGCTTCCACCGGGGCCGCGACACCACTAAAAGGCCCAAAGCGACGCGCCTCGGGCACATCCTCCGCTCCCGCCGTCTGACCTCACCTGCATCCCGGTGAGGTGCGGATCTTTCCCCATCCGCGCCTCATCGGACGTTCCTGGCGATCTTGTCTCGCAATCAAAAATTGCCCCTGTAAACCCTAGGTAGTTTCATCCGCACTTGCAACGTCAAGCGCTTGATGTAACATACGTCAAGCGCTTGACGTAAAGGTTGCGGGCATAGATCAGACATTCAAGGGTTTGCCCCTACAATCCCTCGCGGGACGTGCATCTGCATATTTTTGTGGAGTAACAAGGAGATTTTCTGTGGAAGACATCAAGAACATCGATTCGGAGTCCAAACTGATTCAAACCGGTGCGAATCGTATGGACTGGATTCGCTCGCGCATGTTCATGCTCGAGCGGGTGCGTCGTGAATTCAAGGAGACCAGGCCCTTCGCAGGCCATCGCATCGGTATGTCGCTGCATCTGGAGCCGAAGACCGCCGTGCTTCTGGAAACATTGGCCGCCGGGGGTGCTGAAATCGTCGCCACGGGCAACCATGGTTCGACGCAGGACGACATCGTCGCGTTTCTCCGAAGCCAGGGGATGAAGATCTTCGGAGCGCGTGCCGACAGCCTCGAGCAGCACCACAAGAACATCGCCGCAGTACTGGACTCGACGCCGGATGTCCTTCTGGACAACGGCGCAGACCTGGTTGCGGGCATCGCCGAACGCGGAGCATACGACAGCGTTCTGGGTGGCACCGAAGAAACGACTTCCGGCGGGTTGCGCCTTCGGGATCAACTGCGGGAGAAAGTCCCCTACCCCGTGATCGTCATCAACGACAGCCTTCTCAAGGCAATCGGCGAGAATCGTCATGCCGTCGGACAGTCGGTGGTCGAGAGCCTTATGCGAATCACGAACCTGATGATTCCCGGCAAGCACTTTGCGGTGGTTGGTTACGGATGGTGCGGTCGAGGCGTTGCGCAGTATCTGCGGGCGTTGGGAGGGATCGTCACGGTCGTCGAGACAGACATCTTGAAGTCGTTTGAGGCAGCGCTCGACGGGCACCGCGTCGATAGCGCGAAAAACGCCGCGGCATGGGCCGACGTCGTCATCACTGCAACGGGCCAGAACAACGTTTTCGGGTCGTCGGAATTCAGGAATCTGCGCAACGGCGTAGTCCTCGCAAACTGCGGTCACTTCCCATGGGAAATTGACGTCGAGTCGCTCAAGAATAGCGCGCGCTCGGTGGTCGACATTGACGGAACGTTGGAGCGCATCGAGCTTGACGATGGACGAAAAGTGGTCCTGGTCGCAGACGGTCGTATGTTCAACCTCGCGGGCAATCAGCCGAAGGGCAACTCTATCGAATCGATGGATCTCGGATTCATGCTCCAGGCTCTGTCGCTCGAGTATGTGGTCAAGAATCACCAGGCGATGCAAAACGGTGCCCAATGCGTGCCACGCGTCATCGAGGAAGAAATTGCACGGCGCCTTCTCGACTCAATGGACGTCAGCCGGTAAGCAAGACGGCCCCGCCGGGCAACTTAAGGCAATAAACAACCGGGCGGCACACCGAACACCGTGCCGCTCGAAGAATAAGGAGACCGTGGCAGATTTGTCACGTGATTCACGCGAGGCGCGGGAGTACAACGACAGCCGTGCCCGAGAACAGTAAGGGTTAAACGAAATGACGAGCTACCCGGATGTTACCGCGACGCAACCGCGCGGAGAAAGTCTTACTGCGATTATGGTTGCGCTCCTGGCCGCCTGCGTTGCGTTTCAGTTAAACGCGAGTATGGTCAGTCCAGCACTCGAAACTATATCGGTCGAGTTGCACACTTCAGAACGAATGGTAGGGCTGTCACAGACGGTTTTCTTCACACTTGCGGCGCTGTTCTCGCTTTTCCTCCCTCGCTTCAGCGACATCGTCGGGCGAAGAAAAATTCTTGCGGGTATTCTCGGCGTAATGACTGCAGGAAGCGTGCTGTGCGCCTTCGCTCCGAATATCGAGACCTTTATTCTCGGACGCGCTATCCAAGGTGCATCCGGACCAGTCATTCAACTTTGCCTGCTCATGCTACGGGTGAGCGTAACCGACAAAAAGCAGTATGGTCTGCTTCTCGGAGTGATTACCGCCGTCAACGGCGGCGTCGCAGGGATAGACACCATCGTAGGCGGCTTTCTCGCAAGTCATATCGGCTTTCGTTCAATTTTTTGGGTTGTGACTGCTATCTCTGCGATTGCACTCGCGCTGGTCCTCCATCAAACGGACGAGTCGATGCCTTCGGCGGGGACAAAGATGGATTGGCCTGGCGTCTTTCCTCTCGTCGTTTCGCTGACCGCCTTACTGCTCGGGCTAAACGAAGCAGGCCGTCTGGACGCCGCGAACTGGTCAAAGGTCGGACTGTGCGGCTTGGTCGGAGTCGCCGCATTTTGTGCTTTTTACTTCGTAGAAGCTCGAAGCAAAGCGCCGTTGGTCGCGCCGAGGCATTTGCGACAGCGCGCGACGTGGTCTCTGCTGATAACCACGGCGCTCACCTTGGCCGGAGTTTATGCGGCAGTCTATGGCGTGGTTGCGTCTCTGGCACAAAACCATCCGGCTGGCTTCGGCATGGGCGCGGACACCACCGCGTACATCTTCCTGACGCCCTTCGCGATTGTCGGCTGGATTGCAGGTCCCATCGCCGGCCGCCTCGGTCCGCTCGTCGGATATCGGCGCATCTTGCGTGTCGGTCTTGCTCTCTGTCTTGTCTGCCTGGCAGTAGCCGCCACCAGCGGAATCAAGTCTCTGCCGATCATGATTGCGTGCGTACTCGTGATGGGCGTGGCATACGTCGGGATGGCGAACATCATGCTAAACGGACTGGGGATCGTATTGTCGCCGCCTGAGAATCCCGGCTTTCTTCCGGGTCTGAATGCCGGTGCATTCAATCTCGGTGCAGGTTTGAGCTTTGCGGCTCTCACCGCAATTCAGGTGAAGGGTTCCCCGCACGGCAGTGCTTCACTGGCCGGCTACTCGAATGCGCTGCTGTTTGGTGCAGCTGTGACGGCCGCCGCTCTTGTCGCCTCGTATTTCATTCCACAACCGAAGAACGCTGAAGAAACCGAGTAACACAGCTACAGGCGAAGCCCTTACGCCCCTGCCGTTTCGCCTTGAGGATTGGAATCCTGAAAAAATGAATACTCCTGTCAATAACCCGCAATCCGAAAACACATCCTTGCGACGCGTGATTGTCGTTGGGTCGGTGAACGAGGACATCGTTGTGAACGCCACGAGACTTCCCGTGCCCGGCGAGACAGTCAGCGGCACTGCAATCGAGCGGCTGCAAGGCGGCAAGGGAGCGAACCAGGCAGTTGCGTCCGCACGAGCCGGCGCCACCGTGTTTATTGTCGCGGCCGTTGGAAACGACGATGCGGGGCGCGCGGCGGTCGCCGATCTCGCTGCCAACGGCGTGGACACGTCGCACGTTTGGGTCGACAACACGGCTCCCACCGGGACGGCAGTGGTTAGCGTCAGCGCAGATGGAGAAAACAGCATTGTCGTAGTCCCGGGCGCCAACGCAACACTGAACTCAGACTTTGTAAGTGCCGCGCTGCTCAAACTGAACCTAAGGCATTCGGATATTGTCGTGCTCGGCTTTGAGGTTCCCGACGAAGTGGTGCTGGGCGCAGCCCGCGTCGCACAAATATCGGGGGCCCAAATCGCGCTGAACCCCTCCCCTGTTCGCGAGGTTCCGCAAGAGCTCTATGCGCTTCGCCCCATCGTAGTCGCGAACGAGGGGGAGGCAAAAGCGCTTACCGGAACCGCTTCAGTCGAGGATGCCATTCGCCAGCTATTGTCGCAGACCAGGGCTCCCGTCGTTATCACTATGGGTGAGAAGGGTGCAATATTCGCCTCGGCTTCCAGCGCGGCCTTCTCCCTCGCGCCCGCACTAAAGGTTAAACCGGTGGACACAACGGGCGCGGGGGACACATTCATGGGGGTTGTCTGTGCGTCCTTGGCTGCTGGCGACAACCTCCAAGATGCGACACGCCACGCAGCTGTAGCCGCCAGTCTCGCTGTCACGAAGCTTGGCGCACGAGCGTCGAGTCCGCATGCAAGTGAAATAGCAAACGCGCTCGAAAGCGTTCCGGCTTGAATCAGCAGCACAGCAACATCGCGTCAAAAGCATCATCGAAGAAGAGCCGACGGGTAGGTGTAGTCCAGATCTGGATGGCGCCAGCCGAAGCCTCTTTGTAAGCAGAATAACAGCGACGCCGTCTGGCAGTCGGGCAGAAGATCAATGAAATTCAAAATATACTTAGGTCTACTATTATGATGACTTGCTTCAACCTCTGGAGCGAGGCAGAGCTTGCGTCGAAGTCGATGTTGGATCGTGAAAAGTGGCTAGCGTTGTCCGCAACGGTGTTGCTCGCGTCGGTCGCTCCAAAGCCAGCATGTGCTCAACAGCAAGATCTGGCACAACCGCAAAGCATCGCAGCCGCCACGGACACAGCTCCAAACAATCTGATGGCCCAAAGCGGGCAGCAGAGCGCCGGCGGTGCTGGTGTGCCGCTTCCGTCGCGACCGGTGAACGAACCACCGCCGGAGCCGTCGCCTTACCTGTCCTCCTGGCTCAATCAAAGCTTCGGTGTGGTGGGAAGCGCACGCACCCGATTTGGGCCGTACCTCAACAACGACGTCTACGCCGAATACGAATTCTGGGGACGCAAAGGGCCTTTCGACCTATACGGCTACGTCGACCTCCCGCGTGCATTCGGTGTGGGAAACGTCCACGATACGGGTGTCACGAACAATGGCTCACCAGTCTTCACGGAGCAAGAGCCTCGCATTTCGATTGACCACTTGCTGGGTCGAAGTCTGGCCGTTGGGCCGATCAAAGAATGGTACATGTCGTTTGACTGGATTTACGATCTGGGCCATAGCCGGGCAGGACGACAGAACACGCTCTATTCGGGCTTTGGTGTCGACATCGATACGCATACAAAGTGGCTGCTCTCCGCGAACCTATATGTTCGCAGACAGTGGGAGAACTATGGCGCTGCCAACGAAAACAGCTGGGATGGCTACCGTTTACAGATGAAGTACATATATCCAATTGCCACTTTCTATGGAGGAAAGCTTACCTACATCGGGTATTTCAACTACGACTTCGGTTCGCGTCTGCGTGAAAAGACGGGGGACAATAGCCGAACTAACAATGCATTTGTTGCAACGAACGCGTTAAATTA
Source organism: Paraburkholderia susongensis (assembly GCF_900177725.1). GTDB lineage: Bacteria > Pseudomonadota > Gammaproteobacteria > Burkholderiales > Burkholderiaceae > Paraburkholderia > Paraburkholderia susongensis. The sequence continues at coordinate 129,255 of NZ_FXAT01000013.1, forward strand.
TGGATTTAAGCATTGGCGGTTCTGGGCTGTTGCTCGCTACTTTCATAACGGTGGGCAGTGGCAAGGAGGCGAGCTCGAGACGCCAGGCGGAACGATTCAGGTCCGCTCGACGGGATGGGGTTACTACGGGTACGTTGGCTACCAGTTCTAAGGGATCAGTTACACAGAGAGGATTCTGCCCGTCACAACGAGGGCGACGCTTCACTGGTGAAGTCGGAAACGAAGCGTCGCATCAGTTCGAGCCGCTCCGCAGCAATCTGGCGAGCAGTTTGCGTCCGTAGCCCGTCACCGAGCATAAGCAGTTTGGTCCGAAAGTGGTCTAGTGCAAAAACGTTGTCATTCAGTTCTCTGTCACGTGCGAGCGGGTCCTTCGCGCAATACAGGCTCCGACCGAGTCGTCCAGCGACATAGAAAGTACGCGCGATGCCAATCGCTCCGAGTGCATCAAGCCTATCGGCGTCGCGCAGGATGAAGGCTTCGAGCGTTTGGGGCTCAATGCCAGCCGAGAAGCTGTGAGACTGAATGGCATGCGCAGTAGCCGCGATACGCATCGGAGTCCAGCCTATCTGCAGAAGGAGCTCTGATGCAAGCTCTGCAGACAGCACCGAGGCTTGCGACCTCCGCGGGTCGTTTTTTTCTATATTCACGCAATCGTGAAGTAGCGTCGCAGCGGCTAGAAGTTCTTTGTCCACGACAGGTTCGTGTTCCGCAATTCGAGACACGAGGTTCCAGACGCGGACGATGTGCCCGATGTCATGTGATCCGTCCGTTCCAAAGTGGTCGAACGCACGAGTTTGCAGTAGCGATTCAACCAGCTGTTCGTGGGGAGCAAACGAGCGTGCGAAATGCTCGACGGCAGACGTTTCATTCGGATGAGATTTCATGAGTGAAGGTGTGGTTTGTTGAGAGCGACAGGTCGCGAGTTCACACAAGGCATATCGATCGCTCATAAGGCTGGGCAATCGCGCCGCGAGGTGCAATGATTTTATCCTGATTAGGGATACAGCTCGTATCGATGGACTAGAGTTCACAAACGCGTAGAGAACTTTCCTTGCCGCCCTGCTGGTCGACTCCTGACAACGGTAGCGCCCGATTAGACCTGTCACGCCCGATTCCCCAAGATATAGCATGCTGCAATCATTCAGCTCGATTACCTACAGGAAGCACCTTCGTGCGTTCCCGTCTCCTAAGCAGCTTTTGTTACCGATGCCCACCGAGGTCACGCGACATATATCCCTTTCCAATCACCTTGCGCTGGTCGGAATCGCTCGGCGATATCAGCTTAAACATTCATTCAATGAAGTGATCCGGATTACATATCTGTCGTATTTTCTATGGGAAACAGGCTTCGGTGACGCCGACATCGGTCTTTTTGAAGAAGCTGAGCGGGTAATGGATTCCGCGACCGATCGTGCAACCAAGGAGGATGCATGGTTCCTCGATGAAGCAGAGCTGACCGTTCTTAAGCGCGTGGTAAGTCATCATGACAGCCAGCTCGACACAGTTTCAGCGAAGGCCTATTTCGAAGCTACGTATCGGCTCAACGCGCTTCTGGGCTCGAAAAATGGTGCGTCGCCCATTCGCAAACGAACTTACACGAAGTCGGTCAACGACACGCCCGCGAAAGATACTCTACTTGTTTCAAAGCAGGCCAGGCAACGTAAAGTACAGAAACATAACAAATGAAACAGTCTTCGCTGTTCGCCTTCGTGCTTTTCGACGCAACAGGTGACCTTTCGTTCTGGAAAACAATTCCAGCGCTGTACCAGTCAGACCTGGACAGACCTCTCTCGCCGGAGGACAGGATCATCGCCGTTTCCCGCGATGAGCTAGACACACTGTCGTTTTGCGGGCTTGCGGGACGAAGGATTTCTGGCAGCGACGGCGGCAGTCGGACCGGAGACGGCTGGCTGCGGCTCGTCAATCGATTTGATTACGTTCGAGTGAGTATTGTTCCTTACCGAGGTGGTACCGGCCCAGCCACGCGGAAAAGAGATTCACGTGATCTTCGACAACGTGAGCAACTACAAAACCGACATCGTTCAAACATTTTTGATTGACTATCTGAATGTCTCAATACATTACACCCCACTCGATTGTCAAACGACGGGCGGGAGCATTTATATGACGACAGTTCCACCTGCTCCCGTCTTACCGATACCGTCAGCGATACCGAGAAATTCTGTCGGCACTCCTCGACCACGCAGCGATCGTAATGGACGCCGGTGCCGCTCTTGCTTAAGTCATCACGGAGAACGAGGCAATTAGAGACATTGCGTGACTGCAATCCTGATTGAAATCATGGGGTAGTCGTGACAGTTGGCGCCGGTGCAGATGTTAGGCTTCCGTTGATAGGGCAAGGTCGGTCAGAAGACATCCCGGATCGAACGGCAGCTCGGGGCTGCGGAGATCCATAATGGTGCCTTTCTGACTTTGGTGTGCAGTGGCAACCGAGTCTCTTCGACTTCGATGCCATATTCATCCGACGCGTTTGGCCGCCCCATAACGACATCAAACCACTGAGCGCGGTCTTCCACGGCGCGGAACATTTTCTCGTCATGGGTTCTCATTAGGTACGGCTCATAAACTTCGATATTCTTTCCGACTCGTTCAGCCAGTGCACCGATCCGATCCAGTCGACCCGTCCGCTGTTCAAGAACGCTGGGGTTCCAGTCCAGGTCGTGATGGATAACGAATCGGCATCGTGATGACGGCCGATGCCCTGGCGCCCGTCATGTGGCATCCTCGACTGCAATTGTCCAGCCGCAATAGATTGCAACAGGCATTCACAGTGTCCCACTCGTTAGAACTTGTCAGCTAGCAACTGTTCAGTTTTTCTGCGTCGCGTAGTGTGCACTGCCTGCAACGCGAACCTTACTCCCGAATCGTTCAGTGAACCTGGGTCAACAGTTCGTCGAGCGATTTTCTGGCGTCGCCATAGAACATCCGCGCGTTCTCCTTGTAGAAGAGCGGGTTCTCAATGCCAGAGTAGCCGGTGCCCTGCCCCCGTTTCAGTACCAGCACATGCTTCGCCTTCCAGACCTCAAGCACCGGCATGCCTGCGATGGGCGAGTGCGGATCGTCCTGCGCCGCCGGATTGACGATGTCGTTCGAGCCGATGACGATCGCAACATCGGTAGAAGGGAGGTCTTGGTTGATCTCGTCCATTTCGAGCACGATGTCATAAGGCACCTTGGCCTCGGCGAGCAGCACGTTCATGTGCCCGGGCAGCCGCCCTGCTACCGGATGGATACCGAACCGTACCTGCTTGCCTTTGGCACGCAGCCGCCTGACCAGCTCGGAGACCGACTGCTGGGCCTGCGCAACCGCCATGCCATAGCCTGGCACCAAAACCACCGATTCGGCGTCGTCGAGCATCGCCGCGACGCCATGGGTATCGATCGCCACCTGTTCGCCCTCGATCGCCTGTGCCGGTCCGCTGCGCGCGCCGAAGCCGCCCAGGATGACACTGAGAAAATTCCGGTTCATCGCCCGACACATGATGTACGACAAAATGGCGCCCGACGAGCCGACCAGTGCTCCCGTCACGATCAGAAGATCGTTCGACAACGTAAATCCGGTTGCGGCCGCCGCCCAGCCCGAGTAGCTGTTCAACATCGAGATCACCACGGGCATATCGGCGCCGCCGATCGCCATGATCAGGTGCCAGCCAACGACGCCTGCAATGAGCGCCACGCAGATCACGGTCCAGATCCCGGCGCAGCGGAAATACAGGCCGCCGAGCAGCAGGCAGCCGAGTCCCGCCGCAATATTGATCGCGTGGCGGCCCGGGAGGATCAGCGCCTTTGACTGGATTTTTCCGGCGAGCTTCCCATAGGCGACGATCGAGCCCGTGAACGTGATTGCACCGATCAGTATGCCGAGGAACACCTCGACCCGCATGATCGACAGTTCGATAGGTGTCTTGTGCGCGAGCATCGCCACGCCGCCTGAAAGCGTGCTGGCAGCGCCGTCACGCAGCGCCTGCGCCGCCTGCTGTGCCTCGATATCGGCATTCAGACCGATGAACACGGCCGCGAGGCCGACGAGGCTGTGGAATGCCGCCACGAGTTCCGGCATCTGAGTCATCTGAACTCGCCGTGCGACGATTGTGCCGCAAGCACCGCCCAACGCGATCAGGCCGATGATTGGCACGATCGCGCCGCCACCGCTGAATATCGTCGCAAGGAGCGCAATCGCCATGCCGGCGATGCCAAACCAGATTGCGCGCTTTGCCTTCTCCTGATTGGAGAGGCCTCCTAGCGCCAGTATAAAAAGGACCGTTGCGCCAATATAGGCGCCCGTAACCAAACCCGAATGCATAGCCTGCTCCCGACTAGCTCTTGTTGAACATGGCCAGCATCCGGCGCGTGACCAGGAACCCGCCAAAGATATTGATCGACGCCATCAAAATGGACAGTGCCGCCAGGCTTCCGACAATCAGATCGGATGAACCCACCTGCAGCAACGCACCGAGAACGACGATCGATGAAATGGCGTTGGTTATGGCCATCAACGGCGTATGCAGAGAATGCGAAACGTTCCAGATCACATGGAAGCCAACGAAAACCGCCAGCACGAAGACCATGAAGTGCTGCATGAAAGCTGGCGGCGCGGTTGCGCCGACCAGGAGGGTAACGATCACCCCGGCGAGAAGCATCCAGGTTTGACGCTTGCCCGCGACCTTGCGCTGGGCATCTTCGCGCGCCGCCTTTTCCTGCACCGACTCAACCGGAGTTCTGTTCGGCGCGGCCCTTGCAATCGCCTGTACCTTTGGCGGCGGAGGAGGGAAAGTGATTTCTCCCTGCCTGGTCACAGTGGCGCCGCGAATCACGTCGTCCTCCATGTTAACGAACGCTATGCCGTCTCTGGCCGGTGTCAGGTCGTCCATCATGTGGCGGACGTTGGTGGCATAGAGTGTCGAAGCCTGCGCCGCCATGCGCGACGGAAAGTCCGTGAAGCCGATGATCCTGACGCCGTTCACCGTCTCGATCGCCTGTTCCGGGACGGTGAGTTCGCAGTTGCCGCCACGCTCGGCAGCAAGATCGACGATGACTGAACCGGGCTTCATGGCATCGACCATATCCCTCGTCCAGAGCTTCGGCGCCGCCCGCCCCGGGATCAGGGCTGTCGTGATGACGATGTCGATCTCCGGCGCCAGGCCCCGGAGTCTTGCGAGCTGTTTGGCCTGGAATTCCGGCGACGAGGGAGCCGCATAGCCTCCCGTGACGGTCGAGTCCTGGGTCTGCTCGAATTCGAGAAAGACGAATTCGGCGCCCATCGATTCGATCTGTTCGGCGACTTCCGGCCTTACGTCGAAAGCGTAAGTGACCGCACCTAGCGACACCGCCGTGCCGATAGCGGCAAGACCGGCTACGCCCGCCCCGATCACCAGCACCTTGGCCGGCGGCATCTTGCCGGCGGCGGTGATCTGGCCGGTCATGAAACGGTCGAAATGGTTGCAGGCTTCGACCACCGCGCGGTATCCGGCAAGGTTGGCCATCGACGACAGCACATCCATCTTCTGGGCGCGGCTGATGCGAGGCACCATGTCCAGCGCCAGCGCGGTGACGCATCTCGCGTTCAGCGCCTCCAGCAATTCGGCATTCTGGCCAGGATACAGCAGCGACATAACGATCTGGCCGCTGCGGGTCATCCCGACTTCGACCGGTTCGAGAGGCCGTATCTTTGCGACGACGTCGGACAGCGCCCAAAGGTCCGCGGCGCTCGGCACGACGGTCACGCCAGCGTCGCGATAGGCCTCATCGGGGAAGCGGGCAGCGATGCCGGCGCCCGCTTCGATAAAGCAGTCATAGCCGAGTTTCTTAAGGGCTAGAGCGGACTGGGGCGTCATCGCCACACGTCTCTCGTCCTTTAAAATTTCCTTCGGAGTACCAATTTTCATAAGCGTCTCGTTTCTTTAATATGCCTACCATGCGATACGAGCCACAACTTGAGAAGTCCAGGCTGCGGCATTGTCGGGCGCCTTTCCTCCACCCGGATTTCGCATGCGCACCCGATCGCGGGCAACTCGAGCCGTGTCGCCCGCGGCTCCGAAGCACACCCGATCAAGCGATCGTGACACCCAACGCTGGGCCGCAAATATCCATAAAACTTTGGTGTTGAAGCTTTTGCTGAGCCTGGCTCCGGGCGATCCCGTCGAGGCGGTCCTGCGGAACCGCGATCTCCTTTCCGATCTCTACCCTTCGTTGATGCTGGCTGAACCAGTCAAAGAGTTTGGGGTGCAACTGCTGAACCGGATAGCCAAGCAGCGACAGTCTCTGGGTGTAGATAATCCACGCGATATCCACCAGCGAGAAGTCATCCGACGCGATGTTGCGGGACGAAGTCAACCGTTGGTTCAAGTCCGAGAACGCGGCGTGGAACCGCAAGGCTGCCGCAACCGAGACTTCATCGGTAATGCCCTCCCGGTTATAGCGATCCCAGAACTCGAACTCCCGCTCTTTTTCCAGATCCTTCACCCCTCCAACAGTGCCCGCCCCACGCTCCCGATAGTTCTTCAGATCGTCGGCGCTCTTCGGAGGCGTCGACCGTACGACCAGAAATCGGAACGTGAGTGCGCGCATATCCAGATGGAGATCGTTCTCGAACTCAAGCATCTTCTCGATATCCGAGCCGAGTTGCGCCGGAACCAACGACGGAGAAGGAAAGCGCTTTTCAATGTGAAGCAATATGTCGTTGCTTTCGATGTGAACGTCACCTTCATCGACAAGCACAGGGACCAAACCTCGAGGGTTGATACCGAGAAAATACTCGCTCAGGGTCTCATTTGTGCCAATATTTATCGTATGCGAGGTCCAGTCCACCCCCTTCAGGTTGAGAAAAGTTCTCACCTTCTGGGAGCAGGTCGACATAGGCGCGTGAAACAGGTGTAGCCCCTTCCAGCTCAGCACTTCAGTGGTACGAATATCGGATCTTGCCAGCTTTACCATCTCTTCCTCCATCATTAGGCCATCAGCCGTGAATCTTCTGCCGTGCGTGTTCAGGTGTAGTGCTTAAGATTCGATCGCTGGTTTCATGAGATCCGCGATCGGATCACGGGATCGCGCATCACGAGCGTATCGTCTGCGTCCTGAGAGTGACGAACTCTTCGGCGGCGCTCGGATGGATGCCGATGGTCCGGTCGAAGTCCGCCTTGGTCGCCCCGGCGACGATTGCCACCGCCAGACCCTGCATGATTTCTGGCGCATCCTCGCCCAGCATATGCGCGCCCACGACCTTGTCGGTTCTTGCATCCACAATCAGTTTCATCAGCGTTTTGCGCGCCCGACCTGTTAGCGCATGGCGCATGGGCGTGAATCTGGACATGAAGATCTTGATCCCTTCCATGCTCTGCGCAGCCTGCTGCTCCGTCGGCCCTACCGTGGCGATAGGTGGGATGGAGAACACGGCCGTCGGGACGTACTCCAGGCTTACCTCGCGCGGCCTGTTGCCATAGAGCGTATCCGCGAGAGCATGTCCCTCGGCCGTGGCTACGGGAGTTAGGTTCATCCGGTCCGTCACATCGCCCAGCGCGTAGATATGCGGCACGTTGGTGACAAGATCCGCCCCTACCGCGATCTCGCCTCGCGCCCCGACGTTCACCCCTGCGGCCCCGAGATTCAGCCCCTCGGTGTTAGGCGCGCGACCAGTGGCAAAGAAGACCATATCCACCTCCAGCACGGTGCCATTCGAGAGCGTCGCTTGCTTGCCGGCACCGTCCGCGGTGACGGCGACGGGGGTGGTGCCTGGATGCAGAATGATGCCGTTCTGCACCAGCGCCTCAGCCAGTGCGACGCGCAGATCCTCATCAAATCCGCGCAGTGGTAGCGGCTGCCGGTAGACGAGGTGCGTTTGCGCTCCAAGTCCGGCGAACACACCGGCGAATTCCACTGCAATATAGCCGCTACCGATCACTGCGACTCGCTTTGGCATTTCCTTCGCCACAAAGATGTCATCGGAGATAGCGGCATGTTCGGCGCCGGGAATACCAAGCCCGACAGGATGGCCGCCGGTAGCAATCACAATCCGTTCCGCCGTGACTCGCCGCCCGCCCACGTCGAGCGTATGGGCGTCGACGAAACTTGCTTTGGCATCGAAAATTTTCGCGCCGGCATTCTCCAGAAGACGACGATAAATGCCGTTCAATCGCGAAACCTCCCTGTCCTTCGCGGCGATCAGAGCAGACCAGTCATGCCCGTTGCGCAGGATATCCCAGCCAAATCCGCGCGCATCCTCGGCCGTGGCACCGTATTCAGCAGCCATGACCATGAACTTCTTGGGCACGCAGCCAACGTTTACACAAGTCCCTCCCCAGAAACGGGCCTCCGCCACGCCGACGCGCGCGCCATGCCCAGCCGCGATACGTGCGCAACGCACGCCGCCAGAGCCACCGCCAATTACGAAGAGATCGAAATCCATCATCACAATCCCGTTAATTTTTTCAAAATCCATTCATCCCGCTAAGGGGCAATCCAGCGGCCTTCCCATCCGTCGGGAACTCGACCGAATCGGGCCCGCCTGGGCGCATCGGCGATCGACAAATCAAGCCAGTCAATCATTGAGGGCCGGACTTCGACGATACAGAAGTTTTCGAAGCCGTCGGACGCCTGAAATACGTCAAGCTTTGGAGCCGCTGCTGCGACTGGCCGGTCGACGGGTGTCCCGGGAGCAAGCGTGGTCTGATAGACAATCTGGCTTTGGGCGCGACCCGATTCCCATGCGGCCCTTCGCGCCTGCGCTTCATGAACGATCCGTGCTTCGCCTTGAATACGTATCTGAACGTTGCGATCGGGGTCTACGCCTACCAGCGCAATTCGTCGATCATTTTTTAATTCCGCTGACTTGGGCGAGCGTATATCCGTATGAAACGCGATGACGTTATCGGCCTCGCATACCCGACGCAGGACAATCGAGCGAACGGCTGGCGCGCCGTCCAACCCGATTGTGGCCGCCTGCATAATCTTGAACGGGACGCGCCCGGGTGCCGTTCCACCAAGGAGGTTTTCCCAAACGGCCGCATAAGCATCGGCGAGCATCATGCAGTCACCTTCCCAACTTTGTTTCGTGGATCGCGAGCATTCGATCCACGGTCGCACTGAATAGCGTCGTACCAAAAAGACCCGTCTCTGCACGCACGCCGGATCATGAACCTGACTGACCAGGAAGCACCTAGGCTCTACAGCATTCCCACCCCCAACTCATCAGCTTCCTCTTTTGCAGCACGAATCGCCTCGTAAAACGTGGGCTCCGTGGCCACTTGCATTCTGTCGACATGAACGACCCAACTGTGTAGCGCAAAGCGCCACCGAATACGCCGCTCTTCCAGCAGCGCGGAAAACCAGCGCCAAACCGATGCATCTTCGGCGTTTGCCGCCACTGCGGCGTCGCGACGTGCACGACGTGTGGCTTCGATGTCAGGAGAGCGCTCACGACAAGCAGCTACCCTCGCCCCTGAAATTAGTACTTCCACGATCGTGTGTTCCCATCAGAAGAATTCTTGCCACAGTAGCGCAACGCCGTCTTCGCCTGAATCGAGCCATCTTTCCCACCTACACGATCATGCAGGCGTCGTCGAATTCGAATCGGGGACTGCGTGGGAACAGTCCGGCCGGATCGCCATAGCCAAGGCAGCACAGAAAATTCACGCGCAGCGACGTACCTTCGAAGAACAGCGAGTTGACGAGACGGGCATCAAAGCCCGACAGGGGTCCGCAGTCCAAACCGAGCAAGCGTGCGGCGAGGATGAAATACCCTCCTTGCAGGGAACTGTTGCGAAAGCCGGTCTCCTCGGCAAGCGCGGGCTGGCTCCGGAAGATGTCGCCTGCATTCGGGCGATGCGGAAACAGCGTGGAGAGCTTCTCGTAAAACGCCAGATCGTGAGCGATGATGGCCACGATGGGCGCAGAGCGAACCTTCTCGACATTGCCTGCCGAGACGGCGGATAAAAGCCGCTCGCGCGCTCCGGGCGAACGCACGAACGTGACTCGCATCGGCGAACAGTTCATGCTTGTCGGCCCCCACCTCGTCAGTTCGAATAACTCACGAAGCAACTCGTCGGATATCGGGTTCGCAAGCCAGGCATTCTGGCTTCGAGCCTGCGTAAAGAGTTGCTGCCGGGCGTGAATGTCGAGCGGCTCGCTCATGGATGCATGCTCCTGATTCTCGTCGTTCCCGAGTACCATCCCGGCCTAAGGCCGCGTGGCTCCCACCATGAAAAACGCGACCGTTGCCGGCGCATCGCTCTTGTTGCGCCACGCATGCCGCGGGCCCTGCTGCACTGCGACGTCCATCGCACGCACCAGCGTCTGTTGCCCATCGTCGAGCTCCAGCCAGATCTCACCCGACAGGACGATCGCGTAATCGACCGTGTCGGTGGTATGCATGCCCGGACAATCCGGCTCGAATGTCCTCACGAAGTCGGGCATGTGCCCTGCCAACTCGGCGCCCGCCGCAGCCCGGTCAAAACCCGGCACGGACATCGCGCTTTCGGGAGGAAACGTGACGATCAGAAAACTCGTGCCGCCCGGGGAGGGCAGGATATCCGTCTGCCCTTCAGTCGGATCACTGCCGGACGCCGAGAGAACCGGTGATGGAGGCGTCGTCCAGAGCTGCGCGAACGCATAACCAGGAACCGCCTGGAAAGTGACGGCACGCGACGGCACGCCGTCTGAAAGCAGTACTGAACGGCCATTCCGATCGCGGCCGGTTACCACTCGTCGGATCTGCATCTGCGTACCCCTGTTTATACGAGAATGACGTACTGGTTTCCCGAGACCTAACGTAGACCGTCATGCCCCTGAATGTCCGATGCCCGGAGTCCTCCCAACCGGGCATGGACACGCCCGCCCGTCGCCATCGCGAGCGCAAACGCAATTTCGTTGCGCCGCGGACCGTCCCATACGGTGACCTCACAGGTACCGTAATGGCTGCGAACATACGATGCATGAATGTGCCCCAGTGGAACCATCAGACGCGTTCCCACGCCACCAATCGTCTTGGCAGAAGGAACCATTGCCTTCGGATCGCCCAACGTCTCGCGCATGGCCCAACCGCCTGCCTCATGCCAGACAGCGCCATGCTCGAGTTCGCCATCCTCACCCACAATAGCGCCCTTGCCATAAGCCTCGACCTTCGATAAGCCTCCCAGTTGCGTAATGAGACGCGACGAAAGATCGGCCCCCAGCTCCCGGAGCGCCTGCATGAAGGGCAAAAGATTGGGTTCGTAGCGACCGGCATAAGGATTGGCGACAATCGCGGTCGCCACTGCGACCAATAGCGGCTCTTCCAGCCGCGCCCCGCCTTCGTGCCAGACCTCCTCCAGATCCAGCTTGACCTTTCTTACGTTCATTAGCGACATCCGCGTGCTCCAGGGAAGTTGTTCCAATCAACTGCGTGCACGGTGCCATGTCGCACGCCAGCGGTTCCATTATAGCCATCTTTCTATTTTATGCACAAAACTATTTTTTACGCCCAAATTTTTCGCATATTCCTGAGATCGCAATTCAAGGAAATGAACTTTGACTATTTCGGTCCTGACCTGGCCGCCGCAGGACGGTATCGTGCAAGCAACGGAGAATCGTAGGTTCTGGGTCGTCTCATGCAATGACCCAGCGGATCCCGCTCAGGTTGAGCAGCTAATGCGAAGCCTCAAGCAGGGATTTTCATCCTTAGTGCCTGGTGGCGCCGTCGACAGTCATAGAACAGAGTCAAGTCAGCAATCAGGTGACTGACAAGCTGTTGCGTTTCGAAGCAATGGCGACGGCGGAGAAGAGAGGTGCTTTCGAGGCGCCGGTTAAAAAGGAACCGCGCAGAAGTCGCTCCTTTTCCCAGGCGAGACCTGGCCTACTTACTGGCGGTGCCAGCAGCCCCCGCATTTTTCTCGGCATAGTGCAGGTCTTCCGGGTAATTCGGGTCATTAGCGGCTGGCTTGTGCCCGTTGCCTTCCAGCTTCTTCTACTCCGCCGAGTTCTCGCGCGCCTCATTCGGAAGACATGCGCTGCAGGCCGTGTGATTTCATACGCCAGAAAAGCGCGTCGATGCGGTCTTGCCCAAAGAACGGCTCTCCTTGGAACACGAAGGTCGGTACTCCCCAATGTCCCGCGGCACCCAGGTCGTTTTCATTGCCTTTGATGATAGCTTCGTAACGCTCCGGGGCGGCCACGATCGCCGCATCGAGTGCTTCGAGATCGAACCCCGCAGACGCTGCCGCACGTGAGAGGTGATCTCCCTCGTTCCATCCGATCACACTGCCGTCCCAAAGCACCGGCGCAATGGCATTCGCGAATGCCAGGGAGCGCCCTTCGAGCTGTGCCGCTGCCGCCAGCCGGGTAAGGCGATGGATATAGGGTTGCTCGGGCGATACATCAAGCGACTCCATGTCCTGGACGATGGGATCGGGACGCGGAAAGTGAAACGGAATGTCCGCTTGCTGAGCGACCCGTGTGGTGTCAAGAGCCACATACTTGACCATCAATGGATTCGAGCGCTTGAAAAAACCCGGCACGCGAACGGCCATCGGATAGACCGGGCGCAGGCGGATCGCTACATCGTGATCCTTCACCCTGTCGCGTAGTTTCACAAGAGCGATATAGCTATATGGGCTACGGAATGAAAAGAAAAAATCGGCAGCAAGTGTCATTACATAACTCCGTATCACAACGCGACCTGGCGCCTTGATTGGGTTTTCGAACACTGCGGGCGGGCGAAATGCTTCGTCTGAAGCATCTCGCCTCCGGGTCTTGCGGTTACGGACAGACCACGAAGTTCGAGAACCCGCCGTTGGTACGGTCCTGACTTCCCTCAATCGCATCGTCGATCGATTCGAGCGGATAGCTGCGCGTCGCGAAAACCGACATGTCGAGAAGACCGGCATGCGCGAATGCGAAGAGTTCCTGGGCTTCTCGCGTCGTAAACCAGAGCGAAGATACGAACGAGATGTTGCTGGACATCAGGTGGTGGACTTCGATCGGCACCTTGCTGCGCGTTGCACCGATATTCACGAACGTGCCCCCGCGTCTCACGCTGTAGAAGCCTTCCAGGAAGGTTTCCTGCAAGGCTCCCGGCCCCAGACAGTCGATCGCACTGTCGACGCCTTCGCCGCCTGTCTCCCGCTTCGCCCATTCCGTGACCGATCCCTGATCGAGAGTAAAGATTTCAATCCGGTCCGGCGCAAGCGCCTTGACCCGCTCGAGCAAGGACCGATTACGGCCCGTCCCGAGAATCCTGTTGACGCCGAGCGCCAGTGCCGAAAGCACACAAGATACGCCGAGCGTGCCGCTTGCACCATTGATCAGCACTGTCGATGGCGCATCGGCGTGACATTTTTTGAGGGCTGAATAGGCCGTGCCGATATAGCCGATACGCGCGCCCTGCTCGAAGCTGATATCGTCGGGCAGTTTGGCCAGCGCGGTCGCGGGCGCCGTCATGAACTCGCCAAACCCCCCGTAGGGGTACTGCTCGAATATCTCCAGCGACTTGTTCGAGAATCCGAAATATCCGGCGAAGGTATACCAGGCGCAGGAGAGAGGATCGCCCCGCCGGCAATGCCGGCATGTGCCGCATGATCGGCCCGGATTGACATAGACACGGTCGCCAATATTGACATCCCGCACCTTGCTGCCGATTTCAACGATCTCGCCCGTGACGTCCAGGCCGAAAATCGCCGGAAAAGGCGGCAGCGGCCGGTTCGGATACCAGCTCGGACCATGCGTGATAATGTTGCGAAGATTGGGCACCACACCGCATGCACGTACACGCACCAGCACGTCGTGATCCCGCGGCGCAGGTCTGGCAATTTCTTCCACGCGCATCGTGCCGCCAACTTCGTGCAAACGCGCAACCCTCATCATCTGATTTGTTGTCAAGATCGTCTCCTTTACTGTTGTGTCTTTGCTCTCGCGTGAACACCGTTAGCATGACTGCACAACCAGGACGTCAGTGCGCAAAAGTGGCGTTGGCTTCGAGAGCAACGGTTACTTACCGGTACAACATCCAATCTCACGACCCCGATGCACCCGTCTTGTGAATGTAGCCATACCATTGACCAGTGACGTGCGATCGAGTGCGAGTGATTCGCCATCGTCGGCGGCTTTCGTCGCGAATTCTTGCGCGTGATCTCATACGGTCATGACGATCTTGCCCAGGACGTCGCCAGCTTCGAGCAGCGTATGAGCTTGCCGCACGTCGGACAGCTTGAACCGTGTCGAGATCGAAGGCTTGATTTCGCCTGCCGCCAGATGGCCAATGAGCGCGCGCATGATGGCTCGGCGACCCTCTCTGTTGCCGTCGTAGATATGGAAAGAAAAGCAGCGAACCGCCGGGCACTTGTTGACATGCTTGCGCATCTCTTCAAGCAGGTTCGCTTCCGGCAGCCTGGTAAAGGCGTTGTAGGAGACAAGGGAGCCCCAATCGCTGAGGACTTCGAGATACGATGGAAATTGATTGCCGCCGACGTGGTCCAGCACCAGATCGACACCACGCCCCTCGGTCAGTTCCAACGTTCGGGTAATGACATTTTCCGTCCGGTAGTAGACGACGTCGCCGGCGCCAATGAATCGCGCGAAGTTCGCCTTCTCCTCGGTACTCACCACTCCGATCACCCGCATCCCCGCCAACGCGGCTAGCTGCACGATTGCGGAACCGACACCACCCGCTGGCCCAATCACCAGAACGCTTTTGGGCGGCGCTTTCCGTGCCGGGGCGTCGTTGAGCAACGCCCAGGCGACCTGGTAATTTCCCAGACACACGGCCGCTTCAAGGTCGACATTGTCCGGCAGCACATGGATGGCGTCCGCGGGCGCCGAGACAAACTCCGCATAACACCCGCCGCGGGTTGCGAGATCGCGAGCGTTAAGCAGCACCTTTTGACCTATTTCAAGACCGACGACGTCGGCCCCGACGGCCTCAATTCGCCCCGCGACATCGTTTCCCGGGTTCGCGGGAAGCGGGGGCATCCATCTGTAGATGCCTTTGCGGATCAGGACATCGGGATCGCCAACACCAAAGCACTCGGCGCGGATAAGAACGCTGGTCCTCGACACAGTTGGCACGGGCAAATCGACATAATCGAGAGCCTCCGGCCCTCCTGGGGTGTGAACCAAAACCGCCTTCATCGTACCCTCCACGGATTCATCAACCAACCCGGCTGGATTCTGATTCTCACATTTCCGAATCCAGCGCTTCTTTAAATTCAAGACTACATATCATTTCGGTTCCTGAAATACTGCGCCCACGTACCCTCGAAACTCAGGATTAGCCTGCAACCTCAGCATCCGTCACGACCACCAACGCAAGTACGCAGATATGCCCGCGGCTCGCACGGATGATCGGCGCATGAGATCGAACAGAGACAAATCGCATGGGTCATGAACGACGAAGTCGGATTTTATGCATAAAAATAATATCTGTACACAGATTCGTGCCGTGGTGTTTACCCGCATCAGAACCCGTTCCTCCATGAGCGCGGTATAGGCGCGTGCTACTGGTTCACGTCGGGTTCACGTCGGCTGCGACCGGCACCTTGGCCTGCCACAGTGCAGTTCCAATCGCAAAGCACGTCACTCTTGCATCATAGACGAAATACTGTAATATGCACAAAAATACTCAATGTGCCTAAAAATGGAGGCGACTATGAAGCTCGTCACGTATAGACGAGATGGCCGGCGCAGCTTCGGCGCGGTCAAGGAGCAAGGTGTCGTCGATCTGGCCAAACACCTCACGGCCATCGTCGATCTCAAGATGCTCATGTCGAGCCCCATCGCCAACGAAGCATGAGCTACGTGCCAGGCATCGCCCGTATGCACGTCAAGCAACGTAGCAGGAGATCAGTGGCATGAAAGACAATTTCATCGGCGGAGAATGGCGCACCGGGATAGCATCCCGCAGAAACATCAACCCGTCCGATCTCGACGACGTGGTCGGAGAATATGCACAGGCCGATGCCGGGCAAGCATGCTCTGCGATCGAGGCAGCGCGGGAAGCGCAGCGAACATGGCGCAACGACGGCATTCAGGCGCGCGCGAACGCGCTCGATTGCATCGGCTCTGAACTGCTGGCAAGACAGTCCGAACTTGGCACTCTCCTGTCTCGTGAGGAAGGCAAGACCCTCGTCGAGGGAAGCGCGGAAGTGGCGCGCGCCGGGCAGATATTCAAGTTCTTTGCCGGCGAAGTCGTGCGCACGGGCGGCGAGAGACTCCCCTCCGTCCGTCCGCAAGTCGATGTCGAGATCACGCGAGAACCTGTCGGCGTTGTCGGCATCATCACACCATGGAACTTTCCGGTCGCGATCCCGGCATGGAAAATCGCGCCCGCACTGGCGTATGGCAACAGCGTGGTGTTCAAACCGGCCGATCTGGTGCCGGGCTCCGCGTGGGCACTGGCTGAAATCATCGCGCGCAGCGGGATTCCGCGAGGCGTGTTCAATCTCGTGATGGGACGTGGTAGCGTGGTCGGCAATGCGATCGTCACGTCGCCTGAAATCGACGCGGTCTCGTTCACCGGATCCGTTGACACGGGCCGCGAGTTGCTGCTGCAGGGCGCTCGCCAGTTCAAACGGATGCAACTCGAGATGGGCGGCAAAAACCCGCTTGTGGTGCTTGACGACGCAGACCTCGAAGTCGCAATCGAATGCGCTATACAAGGTGCTTACTATTCGACGGGCCAACGGTGCACTGCATCATCGCGCTTCATCGTGCAAAAGGGCATCTACGCGCGGTTCGTTTCGCGACTGGGCGAAGCGCTCGCAGGACTTCATGTCGGCCATGCGCTCGACCCGCTGACAGAGATCGGCCCCGTGGTCGACGCAGCCCAAATGGATCAGGATCTGGCGTATATCAAGATCGGGAAGAGCGAGGGCGCAGAGCTTGCCTACGGAGGCGCACCCGTCAGCAGAAGCACCCGCGGATACTTCCTCGCGCCCGCGCTATTCACCGACGCGACGCCGAAGATGCGCATTGCGCGCGAGGAGATATTCGGGCCGATTGCCTGTGCCATTCCGGTCGACAGCTATGAGGAAGCGCTCGCCGTTGCGAACGACAGCGAATTCGGGCTCTCGTCCGGCATCTGCACCACTTCGCTCAAGCACGCCACGCACTTCAAGCGACATGTCCGCAGCGGCATGACGATGGTGAATGTCCCGACCGCAGGCGTCGATTATCACGTGCCGTTCGGCGGGACGAAGGCGTCCAGCCACGGGCCACGCGAGCAGGGAACGTACGCAGTGGACTTCTTTACGACCGTCAAGACCGCCTACACGAAAGCATGAATCAATCCGTCTGGCACCGGCAAGGCAGCCAGGCTCCGCAC
The DNA here is from genome assembly GCF_900177725.1 of Paraburkholderia susongensis. Lineage (GTDB taxonomy): Bacteria > Pseudomonadota > Gammaproteobacteria > Burkholderiales > Burkholderiaceae > Paraburkholderia > Paraburkholderia susongensis. Next base: position 146,559 of record NZ_FXAT01000013.1, read on the forward strand.
GACACACGCACCCCGTGCGTGTGCACCGGCGCCCAGCATTCACCATGGAGGAGAGATGAACTTTGATCTGATTATTGTCGGCCTTGGACCGGTTGGTGCCGTGGCGGCCAATCTGGCTGGCCAGGCCGGACTGCGCACCCTTGTGCTGGAGAAGTCCCTGACGATCTTCGACAAGCCACGCGCAATGGGCTTCGACCAGGAAGTCATGCGCATCTTCGACAATCTTGGACTCAGCGAGAAAATTGCACCCTACGTGATGCCGTACCGGTCCTCAATATTCCAGACGACCGATTCGAGTGTGATCCTCCACATCAAGGCAAACGAGCCCCCCTTCCAGCTCGGCTGGGCTCCCAACTACGCGTTCAAGCAACCTCAGATCGAAAGCTCGCTGCGCGCACATCTGGCCAGCTTCCCATCGGTAACGGTCAAGCTCGGTGTGGCGGTCGAGGTAGTCCACTCCGGCGACGATGGGGCGTCGGTTACGGTCCTCGAGGCCTCAGCCGGCCAGCGCGTCTACCACGCCGATTACGTGCTTGCCTGCGACGGTGGAACGAGTCCGATCCGCACACAGCTCGGATTCGACATGGAAGATCTCGATTTCGACGAACCCTGGCTGGTGGTCGATATCCTGCTGAAAGAAGGATGCGGCGAGAACCTGCCCGCGACCAACGTCCAGTACTGCGAGATCGCCCGACCCTGCACCTTTATCGTCGGCCCCGGGCAGCTCCGGCGCTGGGAGTTCATGATCAATCCCGGCGAAACACCCGCTCAGGTCATGGAGCCCGCGTTCGTTCGCCAGCTCGTCTCGCGCTGGCTCGATGACGACGAATACGAAATCTGGCGTGCCTCCTCCTATCGCTTCCATGCGCTAGTCCTGCACAACTGGCGCTCCGGTCGCGTGTTCTTCCTCGGTGATGCCGCTCATATGACGCCGCCGTTCCTGGCCCAAGGCATGTGCCAAGGCATTCGCGACGCAGCCAATCTCATCTGGAAACTCGCACTCGTCAGGCGCGGTATGGCCGCCCCTGCGCTGCTCGACACCTATCAGGCGGAGCGGCTCCCCCATGTCAAGCAGACCACACTCGTTTCCAAGACGCTGGGCAAGATGATCTGCGAGCGCGACCCAGCCGCTGCACGCCAACGCGACGAACGCCTGCTTGCCGAGATGGCAGCCAATCCCGGTGGTACCGTGCGGCAATCGCTGATTCCCGGACTGGGCGCCGGCTTCCTCTCTTCATCGCATCACGGGCCGCGCGGCCAGTTGCTTCCCCAACCGCTCGTCAGGATGCCGGACGGACGTGAATGCCTGCTCGACGAAGTGACGGGAGCGACATTCCGGCTCGCCATCAGCGCTGACGCAGACGCCGCCTTCGTCGCACAGATCGCGCGCGAATGCGACGCACTGCGAGACCTGCCGCTCGAACTAGTCCTCGTCGGGACCGAGCCGCCCGCGAGCAGCGCACCGCCCTACACCCTGCAAGACGTCAACGGCGTGCTGGGCGACTGGATGCGCCGGCATGACTGCGGTGCCGTGATTGCCCGGCCCGATCATTATGTGTTCGGCGCCTGCCGCAAACCTGAAGATGCCGGAGCGTTGATCCGCGAACTGGTCGCCGCACTTCGAGCCGAAAAGCCGCAGGAAAGCCCACTCTCCGCCGCTTGCTCCTGAACGGCCAACGACACCTTGGGGTGCAGGGCGACTGCGCGCTTCGCCCCTTTTCGCTCCCGCGGCAAGATACTCTTACCTTGCATATATCGAGGTTTTGCGCATAAAATTGACGTATTGACAACCCGTTGTATACCTACGCCTATGGACTCGACGCTTGCCTCGAATGGTGTTCCGTTGATCGATGTCGCGTTCGCCCGGATGAAGACGTCCATCATCCGATGTGAACTCGAGCCCGGCACCCGACTGAAGGTCGAAAGCCTTTCGAAGGCATACGGGCTCAGCAGCTCGCCGATTCGTGAGGCCCTGAACCGGCTGGCGCAGGACGGCATCGTGCAAGCGACAGAGAATCGCGGATTCTGGGTCGCGCCCATCAGCATCGACGACTTCAGGGACATTACGCGCCTTCGTGTACTGCTCGAACACGAGGCGCTGACCGACTCGATCGAACATGGCGACGAGGAGTGGGAGGTCGCCGTGCTAACCGCGTTTCACCGCCTGAGTCTGGTCGAGAAGCGCCTCGGTTCTGGTCCGGTGGTGCTGGACGACGACTGGTCCGAACGACACCGCGCTTTCCATATAGCGCTGCTTTCGGCCACGCCGTGTACGTTGCTGAGAGGCATGGTCGAATCTCTTTTCGATCGTGCCGAGCGCTACCGCCGCTATTCTGCGCTGCATCGAACCGAGCCGCGGCACAAGAGCAGTGAACACGAACTCTTGATGAAAGCCGCTATCGACCGCGACGCGGACAAGGCCGCGCGGATTCAGCGCAAGCATATCGAGGGCACGCTGGGCCGTGTCGTAGCCGCGCTTGAGCAGCAGTTGGCCACCGTCCAGTAGTTCAGGCAACTGCGCGACGCGCCGTCAATTTGAACGCAGAGACGAGATCGGCCGACTGGTGCCGGGACAACTCATTGACACATCCACTGTCGCGCCCCAAGGATTCCATAACTGCGCGGTCAACCCGGTGCGACGAGCAAGATGCGGCAATCGCCTCTCGTGGCTAGCTCATCCATTCGCATTCCTACTAAAGAAAATAATAACTGGATGTCCTGGTTCGCCTGAACGCCCTTCAGCGGCGGCTCGTTACAGCCCTCCTCCCTCGCCCATTCTGCTGATCAACCGGTCCGCACCTCTGTCCCGAACGCGAGGACAGCCGACGCCCCACGCCCGCCCCCCACGCTGATCGCCATCAGAACGTTCTTCCCGAGGCAGTCGCCTTACGCGCGGCACCAACGTACTTGTGCCACCTGCGCCCTGCCCATACGACACAGCCGCCGTCACAGCGCGTCCTCGATCGCCCCGCTCGACCGGTCGACGAATACCGGTCTTGCAGCATGGCACCACGAACGCGGGTAAACGCTAGCCGAATATTTTGTGCATATATAGTATTTTTATGCACAGGAACAGCTTTTCGAGCTGCCTTGATAGTTAACTATGGAACACGTGGAGCAACGACAGTGAAACTTCTTTCTTTTCGCATTGCCGGCCGCGAAGCATTCGGGGCCGTCGTGGACGACGGCGTGGTTGACCTCTCGAACTGGCGCGCAGATGTACGCACTCTGGCTGACTACATCGCATGCGGCGCGTATCTCGATGCGGCCGAACACGTAGAAGGTCGACCCGTGATCGCCGCACTTGAGGAAATCGAGTACCTTCCGGTCATCCCACGCGCAGAGAAGATCGTGTGCGCGGTGCGCAACTATCTCGATCACCACAACGAGGCCGTGGCTGCCGGGCTGAACCGGGATCTGTCCGAGTTCCCCCCCATCTTCCTTCGCGTGTGGCGCTCACAAGTCGCTCATAATCAACCCATCGTCAAGCCGCACTGCTCCGATACGCTCGACTGGGAAGGTGAGCTTGCGGTCATCATCGGCGTCGGCGGCCGCGATATTGCCGAGGCAGATGCGTGGAATCACGTGGCGGGCTACAGCGTTTATAACGACGCCAGTGTGCGCGAGTGGCAATTTCACGCCAAGCAGATCGCTGCCGGGAAGAACTTCGAGGGCACCGGAGCCTTCGGCCCGTGGATGGTCACCGCGGACGAAATCGCTCCGGGTCGCCCCCTTAAGCTGCTAACCCGGCTCAATGGCGAAGTCGTTCAGTCCAGCGATACGAGTCACCTGATTTTTTCGGTTCCCCAACTCATTGCGTATGCGTCGACTATCTTCACCCTGGTACCAGGCGACGTCATTGTGACGGGGACTCCATCCGGAGTCGGCCTGGGCCGCAAGCCGCCACGCTACATGAACCCGGGCGACGTCGTCGAGGTCGAGATTGAATCTGTCGGCACACTTCGCAACCTGGTCGTAGAACAAGACTGAGCAACGCTCGGCGTTCACAGCGTTTGTTCCCGGGTCCAGCGGCCCGATCAGCAATATCGGGCGCACAGCCGAGACTGTGCGCCTTGACCGCCGAGGACGCCTCAGGTTTCACAGATATCCTCCGCCCGTCTTCATCGCGTCAATGCAGCTAGCGCTAGTGCCTTGACCACCAGGAGCCACAAGCATGTCCAGTGCTGCAACACCACAGATCTCTCATTTCGGGGTCTTTTGCCGAGACCTCGATCATATGGTCGCCTTTTACACCAGCGTCTTCGGTCTGACAGTCACCGATCGCGGACAAGGCCATACGATGCCATACGAAATAGCCTTTTTGAGCTCCTCACCGCGCCAGCATCACCAGCTCGCTTTGGCATCTTCTCGCGCGGAGGGAGCCCAGAGCACCGTCATGCAAATCTCATTCAAAGTGCGGAGCTTGGCCGAGTTGCGTGAGGTAAGGCATGGTGCAGTTGCTCATGGCGCCTCGAAAATGAGAGGTCTAAATCACGGCAACGCATTGTCGATCTACTTCAACGACCCCGAGGACAATACCGTCGAGGTCTACCTGGATACGCCATGGTACGTCGCACAGCCCCACGGCGACCCGCTCGATCTCGAACGCCCCGATGGCGACATCTGGGCAGAAACCGAGCGAATCTGCCGTGCCGATCCGACTTTCATGCCCGTTGAGGAATGGCAGTCCCGGTTCAATCGCCTTTGAAGTGCAGGATCAGCCCGGTGTCGCTACGATGTAGAGAAAAACCACTCGTCAACAGAGACAGGCGACGTGGACATACCAACAACGTCATCCCGAGATCGAACCATGAGCATCTACAAAAAAATCTTGCTCTGCTATGACGCCACGCTCGAGGGAAGAAAGGCGCTGCACCAAGGCGCTGAACTCGCTGTCCAGTTCAACACCGAGACTCACCTGCTATCCGTGCTCGATCTCCACTCCCGAATCGGTCAAAGCGCCGGCCTGGTATTCGATGTCGTCTGTGACCAGTTCGAACAGGATGCGAAATCTATTCTGAGTGACGGTGTCGAGCAATTGATGGCGGAGTGGGGACTTGACGTACAAGGGCACTATGCCTTCGGCAACCCTATAGACGTCATAGCCCGATACGCAAACAGATTGCAGGTCGATCTGATCGTGGTCGGCCATCGCTGCCGCAAGAACCTCTCACGATGGTGGAGCGGCTCCGGACACGCCCCCCTGCTAGATCGCGTCTCCTGCAGTATTCTCGTCGCTTGCGCCGGGTCTGCGAGCGACCGATAATCGGTTTCCTTCACACGAGTGTTGCGACTCCCGCCTCAATATCGGCGAGGCAGCGAACCGCCTCACCGACTGCCTTTCTTCAGAACGTCGTTTGCATGCCGATCCGGCCAATGAATTGCGTATTTCCACTCGACGAGCCGAACGTTCCGTTGATCAACGCGTTCGCACCAGAGTTGGTGATTTGATAGACGGCCTGCACATAGACTGCGGTTCGCTTGGACAGGTGGTATTTGAAGACAGCATCCAGTTGGTTTGCGTGATTGTGATCCACCACGGCATTGCCCCACATATAAGTGTAGGCAAGGCTCGTGGAGAACGACGGAACAACGAAGTAAAGCGCCCCGACTTCAACAGCGTTCACCATCGCCCCATTTAGCGTATTGAGCGTATTCGTGAAGAGCGCGGTTAATAGCAGTTTCGGAGTGTTATAGCTCGCGCCCACACCGATATTGCGAACGCTATCGCCGAGCAACGTCGCGTAGCGGATATCCGTGTATGCCACGCCAACAGCAAATGGTTTGAAGCTGTAGCTCAAACCGAAACTGTCCGCACTGTTTTCACGAAAATCGCCCGCTGTGCCGCCAAAGGCATACATTCCCCCGAACCGCAAACCATCGATGAGTGGGCTCGTGTATTTGACCACATTGTCCAATGCCGTATCGGCACCCATATGGTCGAAACGGTACGACCCATCGCCAGGCGGAGATCCGGGAATAGCCAGGTTGCCGAACGGGCCGTCCCGATATTGATAATAGCCACCTCCGTACCGCGCCGCATCGGCGCCAACGTCGGAATACAAGGTGTCCATCATGAAATCGTACTGCCGGCCGAGCGTGAGCTTGCCGTATCGCTCGTTATCCAATCCGACCCAGGCGTTTTCCGCGAAAAGCCCCGTTCCAGACTCACTTCCGTTGTTCGGCAACGCGAGAATATTTCCATTGACCCCAAACTGCGTCACCAACCTGAAAATCGCATGCGTGCCGTTGCCGAGGTCTTCGCTGCCACTGAACCCCAGCAGATTTGGCAAGTCGACGTTGTCCATTCTCCATACAGAGTGGCCTCCAATATTACTGATGTATGAAATGCCCAAATCCAGCGTGCCCCACATCGTCACGCTGCTTTGCGCTTGCGCCCGAGGCGCAACACCAAGACCTGCAGCCACGACTACCGCCGTGGTCATGATCCCCTTCCTCACCATCGTCTCCTTCGAGTTGACTACCTCCAATGACCTATGCTGTAAATGCCCGATCCTATTTTATGCATTCTTTTTATTTTTATGTATATTCAATCAAATGTGCGTATAAGCCAAGGCCTATGTAGCCAGAAAGGGATAGGTGTTTACACGCCCGTGATGGGACACCTTCGTCTTGCCGTCCGCGTCTGTCACAAGGTGGAAACTCTTGCGGTCAGCGCAAGCACGAATGGTTCTGATCGCCAGGTGGCGAGCGTAAGGCGGCGTAGGCCCTCGGGAGAGCAGATGAAGCGAAGGCTTTGCAGGCGTCTCGGTCGAGAGTCCTGCGGCGTGCCTGACGTCGACTCGCAAGACGCTGGTCAGGACTGGACAAAGAAGGTGACCCAGGCACCAGCCGCACGACTTCGGCGGCAAGGTCGCCGCGTCATTTGCACATGGCGGCCTGCCGTGGGACGAGATAGGGTGTGGCGAGTGACGCGCCTGCGTGCCCAACACGACAACGGTCCTTCTGCACTAGACGCCTGAACTACAATGAATACACGCAGGAATGCCTGGCGATTTAGGTCGGCGCTCGCAAGACGTGCTGGTGCCTATCGGCCCGGCCTTCGTCACGCCCGGTAGCACATGGCAAAACGGCTTCGCCGAAAGCTTCAATGGCACACTGAGCGTCGAACTACTGAATCGCGAATGGTTCGGCAGCCGCGCCGAAGCCAACGTGTTCATTGAGCAGTGGCCACTGATAACAGAGTCATCGGCGGGGTCGCTCTGTCAACCGAGCGACCCCGCATCCGTCTACCGACTGTGTGAAAGTCTCGAGCCTGCTGACTGTTAGGGATACGACTCACATCTTCTGGACAGACAGAGTCGATTTCTTGCCGCCCTTGTAGTCGTAGAGCGTAATCACCGGTTCACGCAGATCGCCCTTGTCGTCAAATCTGACATCGCCTATCACACCGTTGTAGTCGCTACCGGACATCGCGGCGAGTACCTTCGACGGATCAGTGGAGTCTGCCCGCTTCATCGCAGCGACAATGATACCAACCGAGTCATAAGCGAACGGAGCATACAGCTCGATGGGTTGATGGAAGCGTGCCTCATAGGCCTTCTGAAATGCCGCACCTCCCTTCATTTGATCCACCGGCATCCCGGGTTGAGAACAGATCACGTTCTTCGCGGCGTCGCCCGCGAGATCAGGGAGCTTGCCTGTGCAGACTCCGTCGCCCGCCAGCACCCTCATGCTCAACCCCAGCTGGGACGCCTGCTTCGCGAACGGACCGCCCGTAGCGTCTTCACCGCCGTACATGATTGCGTCTGGACGCTCACCCTTGATCTTCGTCAGGATTGCCCTGAAGTCAGTGGCCTTGTCGTTGGTCGCATCATGACTCACCACCGTTACGCCCCCAGCCTTCGCGGTCTTCTCGAATTCATTCGCGAGACCCTGGCCATAGGCAGTCGAGTCGTCCACAATGGCCACCGATTTTGCATGCAGTACTTTCTGTGCGTACTCAGCTAACGCAGGGCCCTGCTGTGCATCGGTCGCGACGAGCCGGTACGTTGACTTGAACCCCTGCTGGGTATACTGCGGATTGGTGGATGCGGGTGAAATCTCCAGCACCCCAGCTTCGTTGTATATGCGCGAGGCAGGGATGGAGCATCCCGAGTTCAGATGCCCTACGACTGCGACGACGTGATCGTCAACCAGTTTCTGGGCGACCTGAGTCGCGGTACGCGGATCGGCGGCGTCGTCCTGGGCATCGAGTTGCAGCGTGATCTTCCTGCCTCCGATAACGAGCCCCTTCTTGTTGAATTCCTCCACGGCAAGCCGCGCTCCGTTTTCTTCGTCTTTACCGAGGTGAGCAACTTCGCCGGTTAATGGCGCCGCATGGCCGATCTTCACGACTTCGTCGGCTTTGGCGGTTTGAATGCCCGCCATAGCGAGAGCAACGGCGCAAAGGCGTAATAGTGCTGCTGTCTGTTTCATGAAGATATCTCCCACGAGATGCTACCCGTAGCATGGACATGGGCATCCCAGCGATAACTTCGCTCGGCATGCCGTCAGTAGATTCCGTTCCAACGAACGACCAGCCATGGTCCTGAATCAAGGATGACAACTCCGGAAACCACTGCTGGCGAGCCGAATATAGGTAGCCTTAAATTTCTTGTGCTTAACGGCTTGTAAATCGATCATTAAATACGGTTTAATGGCCGGTCCGCATCGAACGACAGCTTGCAGAGGCGCCGCCCTCGCACGCTCGACCCGGCTGAAGTGGCGTGCGGAAAGGACGTGGCGATCGATTCGCCCATCAATCTTTCCCGAGGATTCTTCGCAGAACACTGACAGATATCCATTCTCCGAACCCTTGCCGCCAGGCCACGTAACTCGAAGTCAGGCGCGTCATTAACGAAGTCTTAACGATAACTTCAGATACCGTTAATCACGGGCGGAGCCATTCGACATATAGTCCTTTCATCCAGATCAACGCCGCATTGTGCACGTGTGCAGCGCGGGCAAACCGAAGGTCCTTCTGATGAACATTGACGAACTGAATACTCCCGCAGCGCTGGTTGACGTTGGCCGTATGTCCCGCAATATCGAACGCATGCAACGCCGGCTCGATTCGCTTGGCGCGAGCTTCCGCCCGCACGTCAAGACGACAAAGTGCGAGCCGATCGTTCGCGCCCAAGTCGCTGCTGGCGCCAGGGGCATTACGGTCTCTACGCTGAAAGAAGCAGAGCAGTTCTTTGCGAATGGAGTCAGCGACATCGTATATGCGGTCGGGATGATCCCCACGAAGCTGCCCCAGGCGCTAGCGTTGCGCCGGCAAGGCTGCGATCTGAAGATCATTGCCGACAGCATACAATCGGCCGAAGCTATCGCGGCTTTCGGACGCGATCACGGAGCCGTGTTCGAAGTATGGATCGAGGTCGATGTCGATGGGCACCGCTCCGGTATCGCTCCTGAAGACGATCTGCTGATCACCGTGGGGCGTGCCCTTGTCGGCGGTGGAATGAACCTTGGCGGCGTCCTCGCTCACGCAGGGTCGAGCTACGAATACAGCAAGCACGAGGACCTGGTTCGCATCGCAGAACAGGAGCGAGCCGGTGCTGTCCGGGCGGCTGAACGGCTTCGCGCTGCGGGCTTGACGTGCCCCGTCGTCAGCATCGGCTCGACCCCCACCGCGCTTTCGGCCGAGCGCCTCGAGGGTGTCACCGAAGTGCGGGCCGGTGTCTACGTGATGTTCGATCTTGTGATGCACAATGTCGGCGTCTGCGGCACGGCAGACATCGCACTCAGCGTACTGACGACGGTTATCGGTCACCAGGAGGACAAAGGGTGGGCCATCGTGGACGCCGGCTGGATGGCGATGAGTCGGGATCGCGGCACGCAGCGGCAGCAACACGATTTCGGATACGGCCTTGTGTGTTCAAAGAACGGCGCTCCCCTCAGCGATTACGTATTGAGCAGCGCAAACCAGGAGCACGGCGTCATCTCTCGTATTGGTTCCGTCGACCGGGATATTGCAAAGCATTTTCCGATCGGGACGCGGCTTCGCATTCTGCCGAATCACGCCTGCGCGACCGGAGCACAGCACCCTGAATATCAGGCAATCGCCGAAGACGGCACGGCTGAAACATGGCCCCGCTTCTACGGCTGGTAAGCCGTGCCCCCTCCGAAGTCGATTGGCGCTCCCGCGCCCGTCGGCTTCAGGCTAAAACGATCTCGCACGCCTATGCGAGGCTGGTACGTGTTTCTCCCTTTTTAATTCAGGGGTACCTGCTCTAGCGGACGTCGTTATAGACAGTCGCCCGCGAGACGCCGAGGTGCTGGGAGATCACATCCATCGCCTTGCGGACCTCAAGATACCCTTCCCCCTTCAACTCCTGCATCAACTCCCTCCGCTGCTCGGCCTTCAGCAGGCGCGGCGTAGTTGCCAGATTCACCGCAAACCGGTCAATACGTTCACGAATCGCGTCTGCGCTCGCAGGATCCAGCGATTCCTTCATCGGTGCGCTATCCGTAAGACAGAATTGCCCCAGGATCGCCTGGATCCCGCGAAAGAGCGACACGTCAACATTGAGGCACAGAGCCGCAATGTAATGCCCGCCGGAATCCTTGATGCCGATGGATGTGCTCTTCGCCGTACGGCCGTCGGAAAAGCGGTTTGGGTAGTTGGAAAGGATCTGCGGATAGTCGTCGTCCGCAATCCGCGCCAGCCCAAGCTCGGTCGCGGGATCGCCAACAGATCGACCCGACAGGTTGTTATGGATAGTCAGAATCGCATTTTTGGGCGTGCGAAGGTCATGCACGACAACCTCGGTAAAGGGCGCAAACATTTCGCCCAACCCCTGCGCGATGCACTGGATCTGTTCCAGCAACGACTCCTGCTCGGAGTTCGCCTTTTTCTTTGCCATGGTTGACGATTTATCCAGACTTAACAGAACTGTTCAGATTCTCGCACAAAACCGACCCTGTGCCGATTGCACTAGCGAAGGCAGTGATAACCCTTGTTGCACTTTTTATCCATCATTGTACATTTCGTCTAGTCCAATCAACCGGACATCCGGCCTGTCGCGCTAGCGAATCGCCGGCAACCGCATCCCGTTCCCCCTGCTGTCGCAGAGTGGTCGAGCGCTGCAAGCATATTCAATTTCGGAGACACCCAAAATCATGGCAACAAACACTGGACTTCGCCTGGCAACCCTCCTTGCGGCCAGCACCGCGCTGCTGACATCCCTTCTCTGCCCCACTGCGTCGATGGCGGCCAATGAAGCTCAACATGCGACCCAATCGCAGGACAATGCGATCGCGCGCCCGCGCATTATTGTCCTCGCCACTGGCGGAACGATCGCCGCCGTCCCTGATACCAGGTCCGCGATCGGTTACAACGCGGGTGGCTTGACGGGCGACCAGCTCGTCGCCAGTGTTCCCGGACTCGACAAGCTGGCAAACATCAAGGCTGAGCAGATCTCGAATGTCGGCTCGCAGGATATGAACGACAAGATCTGGTTCCAGCTTGCGAAGCGGATCAAGGAAATCTTCGATCGCAACGAGGCGGATGGAGTCGTCATCACGCATGGAACCGATACGCTCGAGGAGACAGCGTTCTTTCTTCAAAACGTTCTCCACTCGCACAAGCCGGTTGTCCTGGTCGGTTCGATGCGCTCGGGAAGCGAGCCAGGCGCCGACGGCCCGGCTAATCTGTACGAGGCCGTAAAAGTCGCGGCGAGCCCGCAGTCGACCGGGCGCGGCGTGATGGTGGTGATGAACGATACGATTCAGGCACCGCGCTGGGCCACGAAATCGAACACCACTTCGGTTCAAACCTTCATGTCGCCGAATGCCGGCCCCATCGGCTACGTGGACCCGGCAGCGGTTCGATTCCTTTTTCCGGTCATGGCACGGGAACATCAGGCGTACGCGCTTCCCGCCAACCCTCCGCTCCCACGAGTCGAGATTGTGTACGCGCATAGCAACATGGATGCAACCCAGATCGATAATGCGGTGAAGGACGGTGCGAAGGGGATTGTTCTCGCGGGGGACGGTGACGGGAACACTTCCAAAGAGGCACTTGATGCGCTCGAACGTGCTGTCAAAAAGGGAATCGTTGTGGTGCGGTCGACGCGAGTCGTATCGGGATTTGTCAATCGAAACGTCGAGGTTCCGGACGACCAGAACGGCTTCGTCGTTTCATACGACCTCAACGCGCAGAAGGCTCGTGTATTGGTACAGCTTCTCGTTGCAAACGGCGTGACTGCGCCGGACAAGGTTCAGCAGGCTTTTGCGACGACATACTGATCCCGAACTCACGCTCAAGTCGTGAGGCCAAGCAGCTATTGACCAAGGGCCGCTCGGGCGTTTCCATGTCGTGAAGTGGCTCTATTCATCCTAAACACCATAGTCAAACATAAGGATTACGAAATGTCTGGTCAGAAAACGGACGGTGCAATTCAATGCGCCAACAGCACCGAGATCGCACCGCCCGCTGGGCACTACTCGCACGTCTGCATCGCGGCGGGGCTCGTCCATATTTCCGGCCAGTTGCCGGTGAATCCTGCGGGCCTGCCCCTGCAGGGCCACACGTTCGAGGAGCAAGTGGAACAGGTGCTCGAAAATGTCGATGGCTGCCTGAAGCAAGCCGGTGTCACACGCACGAGCCTTGTACAGGTGCGCGTCTATGTCACGGACATCAAATCCTGGCCTGATTTCGATCGCCTGTACACAGCCTGGATTGGCGATCACCGCCCCGCTCGCGCCGTTGCCGGCGTTTCCCACCTGCATTACGGCGTTAGTGTCGAGGTCGAGGCAGTCGCCTTGGCCCCTTCGGTCTGACGCACCGCTGGAGGAACCACCATCATGAAGACCCAAGGAAAACTGACACGCTGGATCATGATCAGCATGGTTCTCGGCGTGGCGGTCGGATATGCCTGCCATCAGATGGCACCCGATAGCCGTGCCGCCAACGCAATTGCCGCGAACCTCGCCATCGTCACCGAGATTTTTCTGCGCTTGATCAAGATGATCATCGCACCGCTCGTATTCGCGACGCTTGTTTCCGGCGTCGCCAGTATGGACAGCGGGAAAGCAATTGGCAGGATTGGAATTCGAGCCGTGGGGTGGTTCATCATCGCGTCTCTCCTTTCGCTGAGCATTGGTCTGCTATTCGTGAATGTCACCCAGCCCGGCACGAGCATGAACCTGCCGCTGCCCAGTGCAAACGCCACAGTCAATCTTCAGACGGGATTCAACCTGAGGGACTTCTTCACCCACATGTTCCCGAAGAGCATCGCTGAGGCGATGGCGAACAACGAGATCATGCAAATACTCGTGTTTTCGCTGTTCTTCGGCGTCGCGCTTGGCAAGGTGTCGGGTACGCCGGCCGGACAGTTTTTGAAGCGCTCGATAGACGGATTAATGGATGTGATGCTGCTCGTGACCAACGCTGTCATGTCTTTTGCGCCTCTCGGAATCTTCGCTGCGATCGCCGGCGTCGTGACGGTGCAGGGACTGGATGTGCTCGTTACATATGGCAAGCTGATCGGATGGTTCTACGTTGCACTCCTTACCATGTGGATCGTTCTTTATGTTGCCGGCCGCTCAATTCTGGGTCGGCGAATGCCCGAACTCCTCAAGATGGTGCGAGAGCCGATGATGATCGCTTTCTCGACAGCCAGCAGTGAGGCGGCCTATCCGAGACTCATTGAAACACTGCAGGATTTCGGTGTGCACAAGCGGCTTGTTGGTTTCGTATTGCCACTCGGATATTCGTTCAATCTCGATGGGTCGATGATCTACCAGGCATTTGCCGCGATCTTCGTTGCCCAGGCGTTCAACGTCCACATGTCGGTCGGACAGCAGATCACGATGCTGCTAGTCCTGATGGTGAGCAGCAAGGGCATGGCTGCGGTTCCCCGTGGATCACTTGTTGTCGTCGCGGCGATTCTTCCGATGTTTCATCTGCCGGAGGCCGGACTTCTGCTCGTCATGGGCGTTGACCAATTCTTCGACATGGGACGAACCGCGACGAACGTCTTCGGCAATAGTATTGCAACGGCGGTAATCGCCAAATGGGAAGGTGAGCTTGGCGCCGCAGGCTCGCATCAGACGTCCCTCGTGCAGGAAGGCAGTCGGCAACCGGCGGACGCCAACGGCACCAGCTTCGAAACGTCCCGGACCTGATACGGCCTGTGTGTTTATAGCGCTGCATCGGCTTGACTCCGCTACGCGGCCGACCCACCGGCGTAGCGGCGATTGGATGTCCGAAGCGCATCGATAAAACGCAGCGGCATTGACGTTTAATATATTTATAGACAGAATGTAAAAACCGGACGCCGCGCCTGCCCCTTTCCCCGGGGCATTCCCCATCAAGGGCGGTCTCTACCACGTGTCCATTTCCTGCCATGCCTGCTGACGCAAAACTTCTGCTGATCGACAAGAATGCCGTCGAATACGCCCTGCAAACCGAAGACGTTCTTGCCGCTGTTCGGGAGGCCTTCGTGCTCCATAGCCGGCGAGCCGGCCGCGTATTTCCGGTGGTGAGAGAAAGGCTCCATACCGGCGGAATCTTCGGAATCAAATCTGGCGCCGTGGCAAGTCAGGACCTTCTTGGGTTCAAGGCGGCTGGATTCTGGCCGGGCAACCGGCAGCTTGGTGGTGAGCCCCATCAGGCGACGGTGATGCTGATAGATCCCGCCACCGGCAGGCCGCTCGCAATTCTCGACGGTAACGCCATTACCACAGCACGCACCGGTGCAGCAGGCTGCCTGGGTCTGAAAGCGCTGGCGCGTCCGGAGAGTAGTCAGCGCCTTTGCATCTTCGGCACTGGCGTACAGGCAAGAATCCAGCTGACGTACGCGCTGAACGCGCTTCCTGAAGTGCGCGACGTGCGCTATGTGAGCGTCTCGAACGAGACCGACGAAAGCTTCGAAGCCCAGTTCCGCGAGCAATGCACCATCCGACTCGCCAAGGAACGCAACGAAGCCGTGGCGAGCAGCGACGTAGTGATTACCGCGACGCCGGGTGGCGGCCCGCTGTTCGCCGCTGAGGCTGTTCAGTCAGGGACGCACCTGACCTGTGTGGGTGCCGATACGGCCGGCAAACGTGAACTCCCGCCGGGCGTTCTTGAGCGGGCACGTATTGTGGTGGACGACGCTGAACAGGCTCGCGCAATTGGCGAATGTCAGTGGAATCCCACGCTTGCCTGCGTCGAACTCGGCGATCTGCTCGACGGCAAGATGCATTTTGAGCGTGATCCCACTGACATTACTGTTTTCGACATGACAGGACTTGCCTTGCAGGATCTCACCGTGAGCCGCCTGATATACACGGGCACATTGGCCAACGGCACTGGCACCACCGTAGCGTGGCCGTGGTAGTGCACCTACAGCCCCAAAAACAACCGAACATCTCTCACCATGTCTACCCTTTCCCTTCCCTCCTATGCGGACGTTGAAGCAGCTTCTGAACGTATCGCCAGCTTTGCACACCGTACGCCGGTCAATACCTCGAGGACGCTCAACGAAATCGTCGGCGCCGAGGTGTTCTTCAAGTGCGAAAACTTCCAGCGAGTAGGCGCCTTCAAGTTCCGTGGTGCATTTAACTCGCTCGCCAGATTCTCTGCGGAGCAGCGTCGCGCCGGTGTCGTCGCATTCTCGTCGGGGAATCATGCACAAGGAGTTGCGTTGTCCGCCCGGATCCTCGGCATTCCCGCGACGATCGTGATGCCTCACGATGCGCCAGCGACAAAGGTCACGGCCACCAAAGGGTACGGTGCCAATGTCGTGTTCTACAACCGGTACACGGAGGACCGCGAAGAAATCGGAAGCAACCTCGCGAAAGCGCATGGACTGACGCTGATACCCTCCTACGACCACCCGGACGTGCTGGCCGGCCAGGGTACGGCCGCCAAGGAATTGTTCGAGGATGTCGGTTCGCTGGACGCTCTTTTCGTACCGCTGGGGGGCGGTGGACTATTGTCGGGCACAGCACTCGCGACGCGAGCTCTGTCGCCCGCGTGTAAGCTCTTTGGGGTAGAGCCCGAGGCCGGCGACGACGGACAACAGTCGTTCCGCAGCGGAGCCATCGTCCATATCGACACACCGAAGACCATCGCGGATGGCGCGCAGACCCAGCATCTCGGTAACTACACGTTCCCGATTATCAGGCGGGACGTGGACGACATCCTGACCGCGCCGGATTCACTGCTCATCGAGGGCATGAAATTCTTCGCATCCCGCATGAAAATGATCGTTGAGCCGACGGGTTGTTTGGGGCTCGCAGCCATCCTTCAGCGGAAAGACGAGCTGAAGGACAAGCGTCTTGGAGTCCTTATCAGTGGCGGCAACATTGATCTCGAACGTTTTACAGCGCTGATTACCGCGTAATCGCAGAGCGTTAGTACGGCGACGTTTCTTCAAAAAGATCGGCGCACGGTATAGGGTTGCCACCTGAGCGCCAGTGCCTATGCCCGCGTCCAGTCCTGGCCGAATCCGCGGGCCGGCCTCGTCACGAGATCGTCTTCTGCGCGGGTCCGCCGAAATCGGCCACGTGCCCACATAGGCTCGACACTACAATCAATTGAGTGAGAGTAACAGATGAATCCAGCCATTGAAACTACCCCTCATGTCCTGCTCGTGCTAGGCACAGGCGGCACAATCGCTGGCTCCGGCGTCGGCGCAGGAGCAGCGAGTCTCGAATACGTCGCCGGGACCGTCGGCGTTGCCGAGTTGGTGCGTGGCGCTGACGCCCCGAGTGGCTTCGTGTTCCATGCCGAGCAGGTCGCGCAAATCGACAGTAAGGACATGACATTGTCGATCTGGAGGGACCTCGCAGATCGTTGCGCGACCGCCCTGACGGACAACAGCGTCGGCGGGATCATCATCACTCATGGAACGGATACGATCGAGGAAACCGCGTTTTTCCTCGCCTCAGTTTTCCCTTCGCTGACAAAGCCGATCGTACTGACATGTGCCATGCGGCCCGCCACAGCCCTATCGCCTGATGGACCGCAAAACCTGCGCGACGCAGTTGCCGTTGCCGTCGCCTCCGGAATTTCCGGCGTATTTGTCGTGTGCGCGGGTGAGATTCACGACGCGAGCTACGTCCGCAAGTCCCATCCGTACCGCCTCAACGCATTCGAGTCGGGGGAGTTAGGGCCCGTCGGCTATGTCGAGGAGGGGAACCCACGGCTGACGCGCCCGGCAACAAACGCAGGGAACAGCTCCTGCAACTGGAAGCTGATCAGTTCGATCGACATTGCTGACTGGCCTTCGGTCGAGATCGTGACGAGCTTCGCGGGCACCCGCGGTCGCCTTGTCGACATTCTGACTCGCGAACGGGAATCGGGCGCACCCAACGCGGTCGACGGACTAATCCTGGCAGCTACCGGAAACGGCTCGCTGCATGAGGATCTGATCGCTGCCGCCCTTCGCGCGCAGACAGCCGGCATTGAAGTGTGGCGGGCGAGCCGATGCCTGAACGGGACAATCGTCCCAACTTCACGTGACCGCTTCCCGCATGCCGGGACACTCACACCGGTCAAAGCGCGCATTGCATTGCTGCTACGTTTGCTCACCGAGAGGAGTGTCGCGAAATCTCGGCAGCCCGCGTGAAAATGAAATTTCGAAGACACAACCTCCGGTGCCGATAGAACAATAGAAGCGATGTCGGTGGTCATCCGGCCTCAGCACGCAACGAGAGATTTGCCAGGCGTGCGCTCCTGAGGCCCTTGGCGCACCGATTCCGGTAACACAGGCCAGAATCCCTCGGCATAGTCCATAGCTGGCATCTCCCACCAGCTATGGACCGACAAATTGAACGCTAATGGGGAGCTCCGTAGCACCCGTGTGGATAGGCAGTCCGATCGTTGGAACATGCAGTGCAGTCCACACGGCCTGAAAAGCCGCGTCGCCGGTGAATTACCGTCCCGTCACTCCTTCTGTCGTCAGTCATTCGATCGAGAGTCTCGAACAACGTCTTGGTGTTCGCCCGTTCAATCACACGACACGCAGACTGTCATTGACGGACGCAGGCGAACGACTCGCCGATAGGCTCCGTCCCGCTATCTCGTCTGTTGCAGAGGCCATGCTGGCGGTCGACAGGATGCGCGACATGCCGACGCATCAACACCAGTGAAGGCGCGATCCGCATGGTCCTGAGGCCGGTACTTGCGCGCTTCCTGCGTGACCATTCGCAGCAGGTCTATCGCGACGTCGTGACGGATAGGAACGCGCGCCCTACGAGCGGCATGCCGGTCCTCCCTATGACGATGCCGCCCAGCAGATTCTGACCGTCGCGTTTGACGGTCCTCTGATTCCACCGGAGGCGGGTTACGATGGGCGCGAACTGAGTGTCAACGAGATCAATCGCGGCGATGCGCCGTGGTTGCGCACGCAGGATTTCTTCGGCAATGCGCCGGTGCGCATTGTCGCCGGCGTGTCGCTCGAAAGATTCGTGGAGCTGGTCGAACTGGCGGGCGGCAGTGCATTTGCGCCGCTCGACTGGGGTGCGATGCGGCTGGAACCGGTTGGCCCGACCGACGTACCGGCCATGCCGGAAGACAGACATAAAGCCGATGCGGCGTGATCGGCGCTCGCGCGCGTAAGTGGCCTTGCTATCGGACACCGGAGCCCCCGGCACCAGTAGTGGCCTGCGGGCAAATAGCAGGCAAAAATCAATATCTTTATTTGAGAACAAGCCGCCGAGCCTCTTCCAGTAAGGCTCTGCACGATCGCAAGCTCCTCCTGAACAAAAAGATAACGAGCCTTGGGGCAGCAATACTATCAACCTCGCCGGCGGTGGCCCCGTTGTTGCCCGGTTCGGTCACGCGCCGAGGCCGACCACGCCGCGCAATTTCCCGATGAAGAATTGACCGGCCGGGAGTTTGAAGCGCTCACTGCGGCAGCGTCTCGCCCTTCGTCTCCGGCGCGAACGGAATCACGAACAACCCGGCGATGAACACGAGCGCCGTCAACGCGACGGGCACGCCGAGCGTCTGCATATGCAGCACCGCCGCGCCGAGCAGGAAGTTGACGCCGGCGCCGACAAAGCGTCCGAACGACGTGCAGAACGCGAACGCGGTCGCGCGCACGCGGGTTTCGAACTGCTCCGGCAGCCACAGGCTGAACAGCGCGAAATTGCCGCCGAAAAAGCCCAGCACGAATAGCCACGCGATGAACGGCGCCAGCCCGTTCGGCAGATAAAACGCCCAGCCGAAACTCGCCGCGATCGACACCGCCATCCCCGCGAAGTACACCGCGAGCGTCAGCTTGCGGCCGATGCGCTCGGCCAGCGGCGGCAACGCGAGACAGCCGAGAATCGTGCCGATCGACAGCAGCCCGGTCGCGAGCGACGCCGTGCGGATCGAGTCGCCCTTCGACATGCCGGCACGCGCGGCAAGCTGAATCACCGCGGACGGCTCGTACACCGCGCCCGCCCACAAGCCGATGATCGCGATCGTCAGAAGAATGCAGGCAACCCACGTGCGGCGCCGGTACGCGGGCCCGAGAATTTCGCGCAGCGGCTTCGCGCGCACGGTGCCCGCCTCGGCCTTCTGCCACTTCTCCGGCTCCTTCACGCGCAGCAGGATCAGAATCGCGACCACCACCGGCACCGCGCCGGTCAGGAACATCGCGCGCCAGCCGAAATGCACGCCGATCGTGTAATTGAGCGCGGCGGCAAGAAAGAAGCCCGCGTAGTAGCCGGTCTGCAGATAACCGGCGCCCATCTTGCGGCGATCCTCCGGCCACGCCTCGGCGACGTAGGTGCCGGCCAGCGCCCATTCCCCGCCGATACCGACGCCCGCGATGAAGCGATAAATGCCGAGTTGCCACACGTTGCTCGAGGTCGCGGCGAGCCCGGTGAAAATCGCGAACGTGAAGATCGTGGCGGCAAGAACCTTGGTGCGGCCGAAGCGGTCGGCAAGCGGCCCCCAGATGAACGACAGGCCCCAGCCGACCAGAAACAGCGCGAACAGGATCGAGCCCGCGAGTCCGACGTTTGACGGCGTCGCCGCGAACCCGGAGCGCGGCAGCAGCTCGGTCAGCGCCGGCGTGAGCACGAGCGCGTAGATGAACGAGTCCATGCCGTCGAGCGTCCAGCCGGCCCACGCGCCCCAAAACCCTGCGATCTGCGAACGATTGAGCGGCGTGCGCCGCCGCGCGACCGGCGTCCGGTCGGACAGTGAATTCATCATGCTCCTCCAGCCTACGGTGGTCGAACCCAACGAAAACGACGGGCGCGCTCAGTGGTTCATCAGCGACGTTGATTGATCGGCAATGTCCCCATACAACTTACTCAGAGCAACTCACTCAGAGGGCGGCGCAGACACTTTCCGTGAAAATTCTTCCGGGTTTGCCCGCGCTGCAAAACGCGTCTTTTTATATATAATATTTGAAATCATGAGTGACGCAACCGAAGGTTTTCCCCTGGAGTCTCCCGTGCGCGGCCCTCTTCTGCCCGATGCGCTGCCCGCCGCGGCGCCGCGCGAAAGCACCTCGCACGTGATCGCGGAGGCGCTGCGCGCGGCGATTGTCGACGGCACGCTGGCGCCCGGCGCACCGTTGCGCCAAGACGCGATCGCGCGGCATTTCTCCGTCAGTGCAATTCCCGTGCGCGAGGCGCTGCGCCAGCTCGAAAGCGAGGGCTGGGCGCGCGCCGCGGTGCATAAAGGCGCCACCGTCGCGCCGCTCTCCGCGGCCGAGGCGCGCGAGATCTACGAGATCCGCTCCGCGCTCGAAAGCCTCGCGCTCGGCCTCGCCATCCCCAATCACAACGCCGCGAGCTTGCGCGAAGCAGCCGGGCTGTGCCACGCCGCCGAGAGCGAAGCGGACCCGTCGCTCTACGTCGCGCGCAACGCCGCGTTTCACATGAGCCTCTACGCGCCCGCCGGCCGCCCGCAGCTCGCGGACATGATCGGGCTGCTGCACCGGCGCGGCGAACGCTATCTGCGCCTGAAGTTCGGCTTGCCGTCGTACAAGGGCGAGTCCGACAATGAACACGCCGCGCTGCTCGCCGCCGTCGAGCGCCGCGATATCGCGGCCGCGCAGTCGCTCGTGGTCGCGCATCTGCTCGGCACCGGCGAATTGCTGCATCGTTTCCTGACCGAACGCGCGCGAGACGAAGCCGCGCTTGCGCATCCACCGAGGCCGCGCGGCAGACGTCCGCGCGCCACCACCGGGAGTTGACCGAGTCGATGAACCCATCCGCCGAAGCCGCAACGTCCGCTACGTCGCCATTCGCCCCTGCCCGCTCGTGGACGACCCGCCGCGATGAAAAGAACCGCCGCCTCGCGGCCATCGCGCCGTGGCTCGAAGACGGTGTGCTGCCCGCGCACCGCATCGTCGATGCGCTCGAAACGCTGATCCAGCCCGGCGAGCGTGTCGTGCTCGAAGGCGACAACCAGAAACAGGCCGACTTCCTGTCGCGCTCGCTCGCGAAGGTCGATCCGCAGAAGCTGCACGACGTGCATCTGCTGATCTCGAGCATCAGTCGTCCTGAACATCTGACGCTGTTCGAGCGCGGCATCGCGCACAAGGTCGATTTTTCGTTCGCGGGACCGCAGAGTCTGCGCGTCGCGCAACTGCTCGAGGACGGTCAGCTCGAAATCGGCGCGATCTATACGTATGTCGAGCTGTACGCGCGTATGTTCGTCGACCTGAGCCCGCACGTCGCGCTGCTGTGCGCGGAAAAAGCCGACCGCCACGGCAATCTCTACACCGGCCCGAATACCGAGGACACGCCGACCATCGCCGAGGCCGCCGCGTTCCGTCACGGCATCGTGATCGTGCAGGTCAACGAGATCGTCGACGAACTGCCGCGCGTCGACATTCCGGGCTCGTGGGTCGACGTGGTCGTGCAGGCGGACCGGCCGTTCGCGGTCGAGCCGCTCTTCACGCGCGATCCGCGCCATATCGGCGATCTCCAGGTGCTGACCGCGATGATGGTGATTCGCGGCATCTACGAGCCGTATGGCGTGACGTCACTCAATCATGGCATCGGCTTCGACACCGCGGCGATCGAACTGCTGTTGCCCACTTACGGCGAATCGCTCGGCCTCAAAGGCAAGATCTGCCGCAACTGGACGCTCAATCCACACCCGACGATGATCCCCGCGATCGAATCAGGCTGGGTCGACAGCATCCATTGCTTCGGCAGCGAGGTCGGCATGGAGGCCTATATCGAGGCGCGTCCCGACGTGTTCTTCACCGGCAACGACGGCAGCCTGCGCTCGAATCGCGTGCTGTGCCAGCTGGCCGGGCAATACGGCGTCGACCTGTTCATCGGCTCGACGCTGCAGATCGATGCGGACGCGAATTCGTCGACGGTCACGCGCGGGCGGCTCGCCGGATTCGGCGGTGCACCGAACATGGGCCACGATCCGCGCGGGCGACGTCATTCGAGCGAGGCGTGGTTGAAGCTGCTCAAGGGCGACGGCGCGGTGTCACGCGGCCAGAAGCTCGTCGTGCAACTCGCGGAGACGTACAAGAAAGGCGGCGAGCCGACCTTCGTCGATGAACTCGACGCGGTCGCGGTCGGCGCGAAAAGCGGCATGCCGATCGCGCCGGTCATGATCTACGGCGACGACGTGAGCCATGTGGTCACCGAGGAAGGCATCGCGCATCTGCACAAGGCCGAGGGCATCGACGAGCGGCGCGCGGCGCTCGCCGCGGTGGCCGGCGTCACGCCGATCGGCCTGCGCGCGAAGCCGGAGAAGAGCGCGGAATTGCGCCGGCGCGGTATCGTCGCCTATCCGGAAGACCTCGGCATCCGGCGTGGCGAAGCGAAGCGCTCGCTGCTCGCGGCGCGCAGCATCGACGATCTGGTCACGTGGTCGGGCGGCCTCTACGCGCCGCCGGCGCGCTTCAGGAGCTGGTGACGATGGCGAACGCTGCCTCGCTCGAATGCGCGGTATTGTCGTCGGCGTCGATTGCGCGCGGCACGTGCGGTGTGTTTTCCGGCGCGCCGCTCGATGCGCTACGTGATGCGCCGTTCGACACTCGCTTCTCCGCCCAGCGCTTCGATGCGCAACTCGCGCGTTGCGCGATCACCGCGCTCGTCGACGAAGCGCGGCTCACGCCGAAGCCCGCGCTGGTCGATCAGCGCGGCAGCGGCGCGCATCGCGACCTCGATCTCGCCATCATGCTGCGCTCGGCGCACGCGCTGGAACCGACTTTCGCGGCGCTCGCGCGCGTGGCGCGTCACCGCGGCGAACCGTCCGCGCTGCTGCGCAGCGAACTCGCGCAGATCGGCCGCGCGGGCGAACAGGACATGATGCGCGCGACCGGCGGCAGCAACGCGCATCGCGGCGCAATCTGGATCGTCGGCTTGCTCGTCGCGGGTGCGGCGCTGGACATGTGTTCGGGCGCGTCCGCGCCTGGGCCAATGATTACGCCAATGATCGCGCCGCCGATCGCGCCCAACTCCACACCATTACCTGGCAATGCCAGGCATCCCGACGCCGTGCGCATCTGCACGCTGGCCGCGCAGATCGCCTGCTTCCCCGACCGCTTCGCCGCGCCCACCGACAGCCACGGCGAACGCGCGCGCCGGCGCTATCGGGTGGGCGGTGCGCGCCGCGAAGCACAGGACGGCTTCCCGCACGTGGTCGACGTCGGCCTGCCCGCGCTGCAGGCGGCGCGCTCGCGCGGCGCCGGCGAGAACGCCGCGCGCGTCGACGCGCTGCTCACCATCATGGCCTCGCTCGACGACACCTGCCTGCTGCATCGCGCGGGACTCGCCGGTTTGCACGCCGGGCAGCGCGGTGCGCAACGCGTGCTCGACACGGGCGGCAGTTCGACACCCGCGGGCCGCAACGCGCTCGACGCGCTCGAACGCGAACTGCTGTCGCTCAACGCGTCACCCGGCGGCGCGGCCGACCTGCTCGCCGCCACCCTCTTTCTCGACATGCTGGCGCCTCGCGACGCCGGCCGGAGCTGAGCCCCATGGAACATCTGACCTTCGACTATCCGGCGCAACGCGCCGTCACGACCCGCGCGCATGTCGGCGTGGTCGGCTCGGGCGATCTCGAAGTGCTGCTCTCGCCCGCCGCTGCCGGCGCAAGCGGCCCGGCGCTCGCCGCGCACGTGGTCGTGCGCACGAGCGTCGACGGCTACGGCCACATCTGGAAGAGCGTGCTCGACCGTTTCTTCACGCGCTACGACGGCGCCGCGCGCATCGAAATCAACGACTTCGGCGCGACGCCCGGCGTGGTCGCGCTGCGGCTCGCGGAAGCGGTCGAAGCCGCCGAAGACGGAGACAGCGTATGAGCACGGCCGCCAATCCTCAACCTGCGGTTCATGCCGCGCCGCTGCTGCGCGACAGCTTCATCGAATTGCCCGCGCGCGAGCGCGCCCGCGCGCTGCTCGATGCGGGCAGCTTCCGCGAACTGCTTGGGCCGTTCGATCGCATCGAGTCGCCGTGGCTGCCGCTGCAAGGCATCGTCTGCCAGGCCGACGACGGCTGCGTGATCGCGCGCGGCACGATCGACGGCGAACCGGCCGTGGTGGCCGCGATCGAATCCGCGTTCCAGGGCGGCAGCATCGGCGAAGTGTCGGGCAGCAAAATCGCCGCGGCGCTCGAGATGGCCCTGCGCGACTGCGAGCGCGGCAAGCGCGTGCGCCCGGTCGTGCTGTTCGAAACCGGCGGCGTGCGCTTGCAGGAAGCGAACCTCGGGCTCGCCGTAATCGCCGAGATTCAGGCGGCGATCGTCGCGCTGCGCCGGCACGTGCCGGTGGTCGGCGTGGTCGCGGGCATGGTCGGCTGCTTCGGCGGCATGTCGCTCGCGGCCGCGCTGTGCTCGTATCTGCTCGTGACGAAGCAGGGCCGGCTCGGCATGAATGGCCCCGAAGTGATCGAGCAGGAAGCCGGTATCGAAGAACTCGACGCGAGCGACCGCCGTCGCGTGTGGCAACTGATCGGCGGCGAGCAGCGCGTCGCCACCGCGCTCGCCGACCGGCTCGTCGACGATGACGCCAACGCGGTGCGCGCCGCGGTGCACGCGGCGTTCGTGCAAGGCGTGCCGGCCGCACACCGCAGCGAGCAGGTCGACACGTTCCTGAGCCTGCTCGCGCAGGTGGATCCCGCAAGCGTCACGCCGCAGAACATGCGCGAGCTTTATCGATCAGGCATTCACGGCGCCGCGAACAAGGAGCAGCCATGAGCGACACCACACCTACCCGCGGCGCGCGCTGGTTCCATGCGCTTGCAGGCCAACCGGCCGGCGCGGCGCCCGTGTGGAGCGGCGATGCGCCACTCGGCGGGGAAACCGCGCGCTTCATCACGGTCGTGCCCGATCCGGCGAACCGCTTTGCGCGCGCGACCAGCAACGTGGTCGGCCTCGAACAGGGCTGGCGGCTCGCGCGCGCGGTGCGCGAAGCGATCGATGCGGATGCAAACGTGAATGCAGGCGCAAATACGGCAGGCAGCACGCGCCGCCCGATCGTCGCGATCGTCGACGTAAAAAGCCAGGCGTACGGCTATCGCGAGGAAATGCTCGGCATTCACCTCGCGTGCGCGGCCGCCGTCGATGCCTATGCGAGCGCGCGCGACGCGGGTCATCCGGTGATCGCGCTGATCGTCGGGCCGGCGATGTCGGGCGCGTTCCTCGCGCACGGCTATCAGGCGAACCGCATCGTCGCGCTCGACGCACCCGGCACGATGGTCCACGCGATGGGCAAGGAAGCGGCCGCGCGCGTCACGCGCCGCACGGTCGAAGCGCTCGACGAACTCGGCGAGACCATCGTGCCGATGTCGTATTCGATGGCGTCGTTCGCGAAGCTCGGGCTGCTCGATCAGTTGATCGAAGGTGTTGATGCCGATGCGCCGGATGCAGCGCAGATCGAGTGCGTACGCGGCGTGCTCATCGAGCAGATCCGTAGCGCGCGCGAAGGCGGACGCACGCTGGCGCATCGGCTCGAATCGGCGGCGGCGCGGCAGAATCGGGCGGCGTCGATCGAAGTGCGGCGGCGGCTCGCCGAACAGTGGGATGCACTGTGATGCGGGTTTGTGCGGCGCCGCCGTTCGAGGCCTCGCGTGTCGCGCCGGGTGCCGCTTCGTCCGCAGGCGGGGCTACGGCTGCGGTTGCGGCTACGGCTGCGGTCGTGGCTGCAAGCAACACGCAGTGGCGCCCGCACGATCTGCTGCGCTTGCAACACCTCCGTTCGTTCGCGGACGAACCGGCATGGGTCCGCGATGCGTTCGCGCGCGCGCCGTATGCAGTCGTCCGGCGCGCGCCGGCGGCCGATGGGTTCGTTGCGATCGGCGTGCGTGGTGCTGGACGTGCACGACGTTATGGTTCCTGGGCGCATGCGGACGACATCGTGAGCGTTGTGTCTCCGGAATCGTTGACGCAGGCGCAGCCGGAAACCGGACGCCGTGCATTGCCGTGTTTCGTTGCGCTTTCAGCGCTGCAAAGCGATGCGGTGGGCTCCCTCACTCGATTCGTCTGGGGGCCGACGGGCAGTGCAGGCTTCGAATTAGCCACGCGGATGCCAACCGTGACCGAAACCAGCGATCTCGATCTGCTGATTCGCGCGCCCGAACGTTTAGCGCAAGACTTTGCGTGCGTCCTGCTCGATCAACTGCAAGCGCTCGCGGCGCATATCGGTATCCGCATCGACACACAACTCGAAACGCCCACAGGCGGCGTGGCGCTCGCCGAATGGGCCGCGGGCAAAGCGCGCGTGCTGGCGCGCGCCGCCAGCGGCCCACAACTGATCGCCGATCCGTGGGCGATCGATGCTCACACCGGCACCGCATGATGCTCGCGCTGCTATTTCCCGGCCAGGGCGCGCAAAGCGAGGGCTTTTTGCATCGGCTGCCACAGCATCGCGCGGTGCAAGAAGTGATCGCGGAAGCATCCGACACGCTTGGCGCCGATGTTTTGACGCTCGACACGCCGGATGCATTGCATTCGACTGTCGCCGTGCAGACTGGCTTGACGATCGCGGGCGTAGCGATAACGCGTGCGCTCGCCGATGAAGGGTTCGCCGCGCAGATCAGCGCGGGCTTGTCGGTCGGCGCCTATGCGGCGGCGGTCAGTTGCGGCGCGCTTCAGTTTCGTGACGCGCTGAAGATGGTGCGGCGGCGCGCCGAGCTGATGGAAGCGGCCTACCCAACGGGTTATGGTCTCGCGGCTATTTCAGGCTTGAGCGAGCATCAGGTGGAAACGCTCGCTGCACAGCATGCTGGCGATGAAAGGCAACGCGTGTATGTCGGCAACGTGAATGCGCCGCGGCAAATCGTGATGGCCGGTGCGGACGAGGCGCTCGACGCCTTCATTGAACGCGCGCTCGCGGCCGGCGCGCGCAAGGCCACGCGGCTCGCGGTTAGCGTTCCTTCGCATTGCGAATTGCTCGCGCACGCGAGCGATGAACTGCTCGCCTATTCTGGCGAGTTGGATTTTCATGCGCCAGGCAGTGTTTATATCGGCAATCGCGGCGGGCGGCCGTTGTATACGGCCGAAGCGATCCGCGAAGACCTTGCGACCAATATGCGTTACACGGTGCGCTGGTTCGATGCGCTCACGGCGATGCAGGAAATGGGCGCAAGCGTGCTGGTCGAAGCGCCGCCGGGGCAGGTGTCGACGGATATCGTGCGGGAGAACTTTTCCGCGGTTGTTGCGCTTGCGGGCGGGGCGTTGTCGTTCGATCAGTTGGTGAATACGGTGCGCCGGCGGTTGGGACGGGATTGACGAATGGCCGCAGCATCGCCATTCCCGCCGCCTGCCCTCACCCTACCCCGGCGCCCTCCCCAACACCTGCGAATCCGGCTGCGCCGGGGCTGACGTCTCGCCACGCCCATGCCCACGCCCCGCCGTCGCCACAGCGCCCGTCCCCCCCGGCCGCCGCACCGACTTCGCATGCCGCTCGATCAACCGCTGCAACAGGCAGAATGCACACAGCAGCGCGCCGATCACGATCCGCGTCCACCACGAGCTGAGCGTACCGTCGAACGTAATCAGCGTCTGGATCGTGCCGAGAATACCGACGCCAAACAGCGAGCCGACCACATAGCCGACGCCGCCCGTCAGCAGCGTGCCGCCGATCACCGTCGCCGCGATTGCGTCGAGCTCCATCCCCTGCCCTTGCAGCCCATAGCCCGATAGCACGTAGAACGTGAACACCGCACCACCGAGCGCCGAACAGAACCCGCTCAATGCATACACACCGATGCGCGTGCGCGCGACCGGCAGCCCCATCAGCAATGCCGAGCGCGGGTTGCCGCCGACCGCGTAAACGTTGCGGCCAAAGCGCGTGAAATGCGCGACGTAGATCGCGGCCGCGAGCGCCGCGAGTGCGATCAGCACGTTCGCCGACACCGAACCGACACCGATGTTCAGACGAAACGCCGAGATCTTCTGGAACGTCGGATCGGTGATCGTGATCGACTGCGTCGTAATCACAAAGCACAGGCCGCGCGCGAAAAACATCCCGGCCAGCGTCACGATGAACGCCTGCAAGCGGAAGAAGTGAATCAGCGCGCCCTGCACCGCGCCGAACACGGTGCCCATCAGGAGCACGATCGGAATGATGATCCACACCGACAGATGCATGTGCTCGGAGAGCACCGCCTCGACGATCGTCGTGAGCGCCACCACCGAGCCCACCGACAGATCGATGCCGCCCGACACGATCACGAACGTCATGCCGATCGCGACGATCAGCAGGAACGCGTTGTCGACGAGCAGATCGAGCAGCACCTGCCACGAGAAGAAGCCGGTGTACATCACCGAGCCGAAGCCGAATAGCGCGCAGAATAGCAGGATCGTCACCGCAATCGGCAGCGTGCGCGGATCGACCACGCGCGCAAGTGCTTCGAGAATTCGTCTCATCGTGCCACCCCGCGTGATTTGACGAGCGACGCGCCGAACGACACCGCGAGCGCGCGCGCCGCCGGCGACTGGATCACGCTGACCGCGAGCACGACCGCCGCCTTGACGACGAGCGTCGCTTCCGGCGGCACGCCGATCGAATACGTCGTGTACGTGAGCGTCTGGATGATGAGCGCGCCGAGCACCGTGCCCGCAAAGCTGAAGCGGCCGCCGAGCAGCGACGTGCCGCCGAGCGTCACCGCGAGAATCGCGTCGAGTTCGAGCAGCAGGCCCGCGTTGTTGCCGTCCGCGCTGCGCACATTCGAGCTGATCAGAATGCCCGCCAGCGCCGCAGTCAAACCCGAGAAGCTGTACACCGCGAATACGATCGCCTTCGAGCGCAACCCGACGAGCCGCGTCGCGACCGGATTCACACCGATCGCGCGAATGAAGAGCCCGAGCGCCGTCCCTTCGACGAACGCGGCCGTCGCCAGCACGGCCACCGCCGCGATCCACACCGAGCACGGCACGCCGAGCCAGTAGCCGCCGCCGACGAACAGATAGCCAGGTGCGCCGATCGGAATGATCTGCCCGGCGGTCAGCAGTTGCGCGATGCCGCGGCCGGCGACCATCAGGATCAGCGTCGCGATGATCGGCTGCATGCCGACGAACGAGACGAGCAGGCCGTTCCACATGCCGCTCAGCACGCCGACCACGAGCGCCGCCGCGAGCGCCTGCGCAACCAGTGCGCCGCTCGGCACGGCTTGCGTCGCGAGTATCGTCGCGGCCGCGGCACCCGCGATCGCAACCACCGCGCCGACCGAAATGTCGATGCCGCGCGTCGCGATCACGAGCGTCATGCCGATCGCGACGAGCACGAGCGGCGCGGCGCGATTGAGAATGTCGATCGGCGCGCCGAACAGATGGCCGTCGAGCATGCGCAGCGCGAGGAAATGCGGATTGACCAGCAGGTTCAGCCCGAACAGCAGGACGAGCGTCACGCAGGGCCACAGCAGCGCGCTCTCGGCCCCGTCGCGCGCCAACCAGTTCGATAGCTTCATTCGCCGCTCCCTGCGATGAGTCGGTAGATGTTGTCCTCGTTCGATGCCTTGCCGGCGACCTCGGCAATCTTGCGCCGGTCGCGCAGCACCGCGACGCGATGGCTCACGCGCAGCACCTCGCTGATCTCCGACGAAATGAACAGGATGGAGAGGCCGTTCGCGCACAGCGCGAGCAGCCGGTCCATGATGTCGAACTTCGCGGCGACGTCGATGCCGCGTGTCGGTTCGTCGAGAATCAGCAGCTTCGGGTCGGTCGCGAGCCAGCGCGCGAGCAGCGCTTTCTGCTGGTTGCCGCCGGATAGCAGCGCGATCGGCTGTTCGGCGTCGGACGCCTTGATGCCGAGCCGCTCGATCCACAGATCGGCCAGCTCGCGCGCGCGTTGCCGGCTGATCTTGCGCCACCAGCCGCG
Source organism: Paraburkholderia susongensis (assembly GCF_900177725.1). GTDB lineage: Bacteria > Pseudomonadota > Gammaproteobacteria > Burkholderiales > Burkholderiaceae > Paraburkholderia > Paraburkholderia susongensis. The sequence goes on from NZ_FXAT01000013.1 coordinate 176,795, forward strand.
CCGCGCCTGCAACGCGAGCACGATGTTTTCGCGGATCGACAGTTCGGCGATGATGCCTTCCTTCTTGCGGTCTTCCGCGCAATAGCCGATGCCGTGGCGCACCGCGTCGCGCGGCGAGCGCAGCCGCACGGGCCGCCCTTTGACGAGGATCGTGCCGCTGTCCGCGCGGTCCGCGCCGAACAGCAGGCGCGCGGTTTCGGTACGGCCCGAGCCGAGCAGGCCCGCAAGGCCGAGAATCCTGCCGGCCGGCACTTCGAGATCGATCGGCTGCAAGGTGCCGCGCCGGCCGACGCCGCGCAGTTCGACGAACGGCTGCGCGGCCATTGCGTTTGCCTGCTCCTGCTCGCTCGCCGGCAGATCGCCGGCGCCCTGCTCTTCGTGCGCCGCTTCGCGCAGACGCGCGCTCATGCGCTCATGACCGACCATCTTCGCGACCAGTTGATCGGCGGGCAGATCGCGCGCGAGGTACTCGCCTTCGCGTTCGCCGTTGCGCATCACCGTGATGCGGTCGGAAATCGCGTAGGTCTGTTCGATGAAGTGCGTAACGAACAGGATCGCGATGCCCGATTGCTTAAGATGCCGAAGTATTTTGAAAAGCTGTGCGACCTCGCTGTCGTCGAGGCTCGAAGTCGGCTCGTCGAGAATCAGCACGCGCGCGTCGACCGACAACGCGCGCGCGATCGCGACCATCTGCTGCACCGCGATCGGATAGGCGTCGAGTGAGCGCGTGACGTCGAGCGCCACGTCGAGACGCGCAAGCGCTTCCTGGGCGCGCCGCTTGATGTCGGGCCAGTCGATCGCGCCAAAGCGGCGCGGCTGGCGGCCCGCGAAAATGTTCTCCGCGACCGACAGATTCGGGCACAGATTCACTTCCTGATACAGCGTGCGCACGCCGGCCGCCTCGGCTTCCTGCGGCGACGCGAATGCGACCACTTCGCCGCCGAGGCGGATCGTGCCGGCATCGGGCGCGAGCACGCCGGTCAGCACGTTGATCAAGGTGGATTTGCCCGCGCCGTTCTGCCCCATCAGCGTGTGAACCTCGCCGGGGAAAAGACGGAAATCGACGCCTTGCAGCGCCTTGACGCCCGGAAATGTCTTGCTGACGCCGGAGGTCGCCAGAATCGGCTCGCGCGCGCTCGCGGCATCCGGCGCGCGCTTTGTACCGGACTTCGTGCCGGAATCCGGCGAGTCCGGCAAATTCGGTTCGAATGGAGAATGGCTCATGGACCTCGCTCGATCGGCTATGCGTGGTTCGGCTGGCTCCGGCGGCGCGCCCCTTAAAAGAGACCGCCCGCTGCCGAAGCAGCCCGGGCGGTCAGGCACCACTGGAGAAACCTGTTCGATCTGTCCGTGCCGCGCCTCTCCCCCGCGCCGTCAGTGGCGGCGCTTGCGCTCAGGAACGCCACGGCGTTCGCGCGGGGATTGCGCAACATCGCGCGATGGCTATCGCGTCGGTGCGTCAGTATTTACGTGTCGGCAGGGTCTGCGCGGCCACGCTCATCGGGAAGACGGTCTCTTGCGTGAGGATGCGCTTGGGCAACTGCTTGCCGGCCACCACGTCCTTCACGGCCGACATCAGTTGCGGCCCGAGCAGCGGGCTGCACTCGACGTCGACGTTCATCTTGCCCGCGGCCATCGCCTGGAAGCCGCCCTTGGTCGCGTCGAACGACACGACGGTGATGTCCTTGCCCGGATGCATGCCGGCTTCTTCCATCGCCTGGATCGCGCCGAGCGCCATGTCGTCGTTATGCGCATACACGACGTTGATCTTGTTGCCGTACGTCTTGACGAACGCTTCCATGACCTGCTTGCCGCCGGCGAGCGTGAAGTCGCCGCTTTGCGACGCGATGATCTTGAACTTCGGATCGTTCTTGATGACTTCCATCAGACCCGCGTGGCGATCGTTGGCCGGCGCCGAGCCGACCGTGCCCTGCAGCTCGGCGATGTTGATCGGCCCCTTGTCGTTCTTGTAGTGCTCCTCGAGCCAATGGCCGCCGCGCCGTCCTTCTTCGAGGAAATCCGAACCGATCATGGTCACGTAGAGCGACGTGTCCTTCACGTCGATGTTGCGGTCGGTGAGGATCACCGGAATGTTCGCGGCTTTCGCTTCGCGCAGCACCGGCTCCCAGCCCGATTCGACGACCGGCGAGAACGCGATCACGTCGACCTTCTGCGCGATATACGAGCGGATCGCCTTGATCTGGTTTTCCTGCTTCTGCTGCGCGTCGGAGAATTTGAGCTTGATCCCCGCGTCCGCCGCCGCCGATTTCACCGACTCGGTGTTCGCCGTGCGCCATGCGCTTTCCGCGCCGACCTGCGCAAAACCGAGCGTAATCTGCTTGCCCTCGGCATGAGCGCCGGGCGCGGCCAGCGTCAGTGCACCAAGACTCGCGGAAAGCGCGAGCGCGCCCAGAGCGCGAAACGCGGCACGTCGTGTATTCGCCATGACTGTCTCCTGATCGTTGTTGTGTAGGCAATCCAGCGACCCGCCTAGCCCTCACGGTCCCTACGGTGCATGGATCGTGATGTAGCGTACTGTGCGACGCGTTAACCGTCCAATCACATGATTCGCGCCGTTGATATCAATTTTGGTATGGCGCAAGGGTGAGCGGGCGACGGCGCCCGGCCTTATCGCGGGATGACCCAGCGAAACGTCAGATTGATGCGCTCGCCGCTCACGCTCGGCTCCTTCGGCACCCGGTGACGCCACTGCGCCTGGGTGTCGCCCTTCATCACGAGCAGGCTGCCGCCCTTCAACGAAAACGACTGCATGACGCCGGTCCGGTTGTGCCGCAAATCGAACGTGCGCGCGACACCGAGGCTCACCGATGCAATCACCGGCTGGCTGCCGAGTTCGGGCTCGCGGTCCGCGTGCCAGCCCATGCTGTCGGCGCCGCTGCGGTAGCGATTCAGCAGCACGCTGTTAAAACGCGCGCCGCTCGTGGCCTCGGCGGCGGCCTTCAGTTCGGCGACGGCAGGCGTCCACGGTTGCGGCACGTTGCGGATGCCTGAATAAACGTACACCGCCTCCGGCTCGCCCTGCCACGCGGTCAGACGCGGCAGCGCGACACGGCCCGCAGGGGTGCCCATCATGTCCTGACGCCATTGCACCTCGTCGATCAGCCGCGCGAGCAGCAGCGCGGCTTCGGCCGGTGCGAACCAGTCGGGATACCAGTCGACGTCGGGCGTCGGCAGGTCGTTGAAAAGATCCGTCATCGGCATGCCTGAATCTGCTCTGAATGCGAGCGAGCGAATGAATGAAAACCCCGGCTATTATGGCGAGAACGGCGCCCCCCCTCACACCGGTGCCTTGCTCTCTCATTCGACGCGGTACGCTGCGCTCCTCTTTTCATTTTCCTTCACACGGACCACGCTCATGACTCTTTCCGATCAGGCGCTCGATCAGATCTTTCGCGAAGCACGCACACACAACGGCTGGCAGAACAAACCCATCGACGATGCCGTGCTGCGGCAACTCACCGAACTCGTGCTGCTCGGCCCGACCTCGGCCAATTCGAGCCCAGGCCGCTTCGTGTTCGTCAAGACGCCCGAGGGCAAGGAAAAACTGCGCCCGGCGTTGTCGGCGGGCAATCTCGAGAAAACGATGGCCGCGCCAGTCACGGTGATCGTCGGGATGGACATGGCGTTTTACGAGCATCTGCCGAAGCTCTTTCCGCATGCGGACGCGCGCATCTGGTTCGTCGGCAACGACCGCCTGATCGCGGATACGGCGTTTCGCAATTCGACGCTGCAAGGCGGCTACCTGATACTCGCGGCCCGTGCGCTCGGCCTCGATACGGGTCCGATGTCGGGCTTCGATGCGGCCAAAGTCGACGCAGCGTTCTTCGCGGGCACGAGCGTGAAAGCGAATTTCCTGATCAATCTCGGCTATGGGGATCCGTCGAAACTGTTCCCGCGCAGCCCGCGTTTTTCGTTCGACGAAGCGGCGCGGATTGTTTGAATGGGGATGCGCGCCGAAGTGTTTTGAGGCGGTTGCTTTGAAGCGCCTGCTTTGAAGCGTTGTACGCTCTGCGTTGGATAGCGGCCGAGGGCCACGCCTCGCGCATGGTGCGGCGCGCAATGCGCCGCTGCGAGTTCGGTTCGATATCCTGCTGAATTCAGGTCAGCATCGCGATATAAAACACCACCGTGCCGATCAGCGCGCCGACGAAGCAGAAGCCTTCGTCGGCCTCGTCGCCGTTCGAGCGCAGCCATGCGCCGACGACGCCGAACAGTCCCGCGATACCGAGCGCAACGGCCACCATCACCACGTAGAACAGTGCGTCCTTGCCTAGCTGGGAGAAGTCGATATTGCGTACGCCGACGTATAGCGCGATCGCCATCAGCGAGATGCCGACGAGCGGCAGCATGACATGACTTCCCTCGTGCCCGACGCGATGCGCATGATGATGTTGCGCGTCCTGCGCGTGATGGAACTCGTGGCCCGATTTGAGCAGCTTCATGGTGCGCCTCCCCCTCGCCTGATCTCTTTCCCGGCGGCAGAACCACTGGTGACCGAACCAAACGCTCCACTCGGCAAGCCTTCGCGTGACCTTGCAATGCCGCTGCGATGGTCCGGAGACAAACAGATCTGTTTCAAGCATAGTCCACGCGCGAATACAATTCAAAGCCCATTTAATTAGCTTGCATAGGCATTTAAATGCACTGCGTGCAGCCATGCGAATGGCCGTCGGGCATTTATCGCGCCCGGGTCTGCGCACGCCATGAAGCACCGTCGGACACACATGCCGCTCGGCGCAGGCGTATGGATTCGCATGGATTTCGTGGCCTCAGCAAGGGTCCGAACATGCCGGTAGAATGACTCGCCGCGTTCGTGAAGCTCGTGCATGCCTCGCCCGCAATCCGATTGCCGCCGCGCCTCCACCGATTTCGCCGAGGCCGGCCACCCGCCCCTTCGGCCCCCTCCCGCCCTGACCCTCTCTATGCGCCGTTCATCGTTTCTTGTTCGCCTGATCCTGATTGGCATCCTGCTGCATATCTACGTCGGCTTGCGCCTGATTCCCGACATGCCCGTCGGCACGACCGCCCGCTGGCTGTGCGTGCTGTGGCTCGTGGCTTCGATCTTCCTGATCCCGCTCGGCATGATGGCGCGCGGCATCAAGCGCCAACCGCTCGGCGACCGGCTCGCATGGGTCGGCCTGCCCGCAATGGGCTTCTTTTCGTCGTTGCTGGTGCTGACGTTCGCGCGCGACCTCGTGCTCGCGTCGCTGCTCACCATCGATGCGATCTGGCCGCACACGCTTGCGATCGCGCACTGGCGCACCGGCTCGGCGGCAGCGGTGCCGTTGCTTGCGTTGCTCTCGACGCTTGTCGGCTTCTTCAACGCGCGCCGTCGTGCGCGCGTGGTGACGATCGAAGTGCCGATCGACGATCTGCCGGCCGCGCTCGAGGGCTTCACGATCGTGCAGATCAGCGACATCCACGTCGGTCCGACGATCAAAGGCCGTTACGTCGACGCAATCGTCGACGCGGTGAACCGGCTCAAGCCCGATCTGATTGCGGTGACCGGCGACGTGGTGGACGGCAGCGTGCCGCAACTGAGCCAGCATACGCAGCCGCTCTCGCGACTCACCGCGCGGCATGGCGCGTTTCTCGTGACCGGTAATCACGAGTACTACTCCGGCGCAAATTCGTGGATCGACGAATTCCGCCGCCTCGGCTTGCAGGTTCTGCTCAACGAGCATGTCGTCGTCGATCACGATGGAGCGCGCGCCGTGATTGCCGGCGTCACCGACTACTCCGCGGGCCATCATGACCCGGCGCATCGCAGCGATCCGGTTGCGGCGCTCGCCGGCGCACCGGGCGACGTGCTCATCAGGGTGCTGCTCGCTCATCAGCCGCGCTCCGCCGAAGCCGCCGCGGCGGCCGGCTTTACGCTGCAGCTCTCGGGCCACACGCACGGCGGCCAGTTCTTCCCGTGGAATTTCTTCGTGCGATTCCAGCAGCCGTTCACAGCCGGCCTCGCGCGTTTGGGCGGACTGTGGGTGTACACAAGCCGCGGCACCGGCTATTGGGGACCGCCGAAGCGGCTTGGCGCGCCCTCCGAAATCACGCGTTTGCGGCTCGTACCCGGCGAGCCGGATTAAATCGGGCTGATCGGTAACGGAGAGAAAAGAGCGCGCTGGTGAGTTGATGGATGAGTCGATGGATCGCGCAACGCTCATCGCTCCGGGTCGCGTAGGAACCTGCAAATGGATGCGATAGAAAGCCAGTTAGAAGCAAAACGTAATTCGCGCGGCGCGCCTTATTCTCAAGCACTCGAACGGCGATCTTCCAGGGAGTGCCATCAATATTCGGAGTCACAACTAATCCTGCGATCGATCCACAACGCCGCGGCGAATGCCCTCTTCGAACCCATTGCGCAGCGCCCCGCCGGGCCTATGCATCGATTCGATCGCGGCTTGACTAAACTTCGCACAGCCGCCTAAAATTCGCCCAACTCATTTAACCGGAACCACGATCTTGGACAGTAGCAGTAGTACTAGCCGAGCTTCGATTCGCCCGATCGCCTGATCGGCGGGATTTCCGCGTCAGTCTTTTCTGTCGCCGTCCTGCCCTCCGGCACGACGGCGCGCGTCGCTCTCCTTTCGCCCACGTTCCCGTATTGCCAGTGAAGCGCAGCATGGTTCGATGCCATGCCGATGCTGCACATGTCCAGTACAGCGAGCTTGTGTTCGCGTGCTTCGTCACGCGTGAGCACTGTCGTCCCCGTCACAGACGACGATGGACGACGCAGCGCTGTCACGCGTAGGCTTCACACTGCGGCAACAAACGTGGCAACGCACGCGCCGACCCAGGCGCCAACCTTTCTGAACGATGACACTCGAATTCTTTCTGCGGCTTCTTACCGCGTTCTCCTGCGGCGTCGCAATCGGCCTCGAACGGCAGATGCGGCAGCGCAATGCCGGGCTGCGCACGATCACGCTGGTCGCGAGCGGCTCGTGCCTGTTCGTCACGCTCGGCGTGTTGACCGGCAACGGCGTAAGCGGCATCACGCAGATCGCCGCGTATGTGGTGTCCGGCGTCGGCTTTCTCGGCGGCGGGGTCATCATGCGCGACAAGGGCTCGATCCAGGGGATCAACACCGCGGCCACGCTCTGGTGCTCGGCGGCGGTGGGCGTATTGAGCGGCGCGGGACATTACGGGCCCGCGCTCGCGGGTACCGTGATCGTGCTGCTGACCAATACGGTGCTGCGCGAAGTGAGCCGGATGATCAACTCGACACCGGTTGCAAACGCCGACCTCGTGCGTGTGTACATGCTGACGATCGTCTGCCGCGAGGCCGACGAGATCCACATTCGCACCGCGATCTCCAACTCCATGTATTCGGCACCGCTGTCGTTCCAGAGCCTCACGAGCGAAGACGTCGAGGACGAACCAGGGCGTATTCGCGTGACGGCGACGCTCACGATGCATCCGAAGGATCAGTCGAAGCTCGAACAGATGGCGAGCCGCCTCAGCATGGAAAAAAGCGTGTCCAGCGTCAGCTGGACGGCCAGAGAAGCGGAGCCGACGCCCGAGTGACCCGCATCGCGTCAATCCCCTTTATTGGCGTGCATCGTCTACACTTAGCTTGCAGCAAGTTTAGACAACGTTAATTCCGTGTCCTGAAAATGGACTGTCCCATCACCTTCGACTAAGCTCTATCACCGTGATTTTTTCACACTCAACCATGGAGTCTCGAATATGGAACACGGCATCATTGCATGGCTCATCATCGGCGCGATTGCGGGCTGGCTCGCGGGCGTGCTGGTTAAAGGCGGCGGCTTCGGTCTGATCGTCGACATCATCGTCGGGATCGTCGGCGCGTTCATCGGCGGGTGGCTCGCCGGTGTGCTGCACATCTCGCTCGGCGGCGGCTGGTTCGGCTCGATCATCACCGCAGTGATCGGCGCGGTCATCCTGCTGTTCATCATCCGGCTCATCCGACGAGGTTCCTGAGCACGCCATCTGATGTCATGAAGCGCCAGCGGCGAAAGCCGGCTGGCGCTTTTTCTTTTGTAGGCGCGTTTTTTTGCGCCGGCAAAGCGACGCTGCAAAAATCAGGCGGGCAACATCGAACCCGTGTCGCGCAACCGCATATGCCATGCGAACGCCTGGTCGAGGCGATGCGGCGTCTGCCCTCCCCACCGCAATGCATCCCGGTAGTAGTCACGCAGCAGATCGCGATACAGCGGATGCACGCAATGCTCGATGATCAGCTGCGCGCGTTCGCGGGGCGCAAGGCCGCGCAGATCGGCGAGGCCCTGCTCGGTGACGACCACGTCCACGTCGTGTTCGTTGTGATCGCAGTGCGGCACCATCGGTACGATGCTCGAAATGCGGCCGTCCTTTGCGATCGACTTGGTCGCGAAGATCGCGCACGACGCGTTGCGCGCGAAGTCGCCCGAGCCGCCGATGCCGTTCATCATGTGCGTGCCGCCCACATGCGTCGAATTCACGTTACCGTAGATGTCGAACTCGAGCGCGGTGTTGAGCGCAATCAGGCCGAGCCGGCGAATCACCTCAGGATGATTGCTGACTTCCTGCGGACGCAGCACAAGCCGGTCGCGATAACGTTCGAGTTCGCCGAACACCTGCGCCTGCCGCGCGGAAGACAACGTAATCGACGCGCCGGAAGCAAACGTGACCTTGCCGGCATCCATCAGATCGAACGTCGAGTCCTGTAGGACTTCAGAATAAATTTCGCAGGTATCGAATGGCGAATCGACAAAGCCCGCCAGCACCGCGTTGGCGATCGTGCCGATGCCCGCCTGCAACGGCGGCAAATGCTTCGGCATGCGGCCGTGCGATACCTCGTGCTGGAAGAATTCGATCAGATGAGCCGCAATCAAGGCGGTTTCGCGATCCGCCGGCAGTACCGTGGATGGGCTATCGGCAACCTCGGTGATGACGATCGCCGCGATCTTCTCTGGCGGGATCCCGATGGCCGGCATGCCGACTCGGTCCTGCACACGCACGATCGGCAACGGCTCGCGGTTCGGCCTGCGGCCCGGAATCCAGATGTCGTGCAGGCCCTCGAGCGCGAGCGGCTGCGCGAGATTGATCTCGACGATGACCTTCTCCGCGAGAATCGCGAAGCTCGCTGAATTGCCGACCGACGTGGTCGGCACTATGCCGCCGGTCTCTGTGATCGCGACGGCTTCGATGATCGCGACGTCGAGCTTGCCGAGCTGATTCGCACGCAGCATTTCGACGGTTTCGGACAGATGCTGGTCGACGAACATCACTTCGCCGCGATTGATTGCGTCGCGCAAAGTCCTGTCCACCTGAAACGGCAAACGACGCGCGAGCACGTGCGCCTCGGTAAGCATCCGATCGACGTCATGACCGAGCGATGCGCCCGTCATTAGCGTGATACGCAGCGGCCGGTCTTCCTGACGCGCACGCTCGGCAAGCGCGACCGGCACGGCCTTCGCGTCGCCCGCGCGCGTAAAGCCGCTCGCGCCGACGCGCATGCCGTCCTGAATCAGGAGCGCCGCCTCGGCGGCCGTAGTGATTTTTCCGCGCAGCTCGGCGCAGCGAATCCGGTCTTCGTACATGAAACGGGGTCTCTCCATAGTCGCCAGCTCCGTCTGCGGGTGCCCACGTCTGCGGTGTGCTTCGCTCAATAGCCGGTTGCTGCACCTGTCGCGGCGTCTCGATCGGACGGCGTCGCGAGCAGGTGTTTCGTCGCGTGCAAGATGCGTGCGACAGGTGTTGCGCGTCATCTGCGCATTACAGGAAGTACGCGCGGCGCGGTTCAGCTGCCGAAGTAGATGTTGCAAAAGCTCATCGGGCCGACGCACTCTTCGGCTTTGGTCTTCGGTACATCAGCGCCGTCTTTCCCGGCGACGTTGCTGGCGCGTGAGACGCGCGAGGTATTGGCTTGCGCAACCTGTTGTTCCTGCCCGGTCGGTGCGGTTTGCGCATAAGCGGCAGCGGCGGACAAAGAGCAGACAATCAGGAACATCTTCAACACTTTCATTTCGTTCTCCAGAACTTACGATGACTGCGATGCAGCAGTGAAACTATATGACTGCCACCTACGCGGATAAACGGTCCTGGCCGGAAGGGATCTTTCCATCTGACGGAAGGATCGATACGCATTGGTCAACGCGGAGCGAACGGCGCATCTTTGTCGAGCAAAGCGGTACGAATGAAGTGCAAACAGCTCAGAATACGTTGCAAATCCGAACGCCTGCCGCAGTCCGTATGCACCGTTCGCAGCATGTCCTGCGCAAGCCACGTAGCCGAACGCACCGAGATGAGTGCACGTTCGAGTGCAGGAGCACCAGGTCGTTCGAAGAGTTGCGCGAGATCGCTGCAGGTACGTTCGACGGCGCTGCGCCAGCGCGGCTGAAGGATATTCGTATAAGCAGCGCGCTCCGCTTCGTTACGCAGATCGATCACAGCGTGGCCCACTTCGAGCGTAACGAGCATCCAGCGCAATGCATCGCGCCGGCGCCGCGAGCGCCGTGCCAACAACATGCGTAGTTGCGAAATCAGATCGTGCGTACTCGACTGGAACCGCTGGTTGAGCCCCGGCAATTCGTCCTTGCACGCGGATACGGCTTGCGCTCGCAGGTCGCCCATGATCCGCCCGATAAGCCAGCGCATATCGGCGGGAAAGAGCACCGCGAAGACGATTGCCGCCAGCAGCATCGAAGCGGTAAGCGCTATGCCGTTATTGACGAGCAGGTCCGGCGCGTAACTGACGACGTTGTCCGGTCCGGCAAGCAGACAAAAAAACACCGAAAAACCAATGCCATACCCCGCCGCGCCCTTTCGCGTTGCGATGAACGCGCCCAGCGCAAGCACCGGCGCAAGTGCAATGCACAGCAACGGGAAGCCGTCGATGTTCGGATACAGATAGCACATGAAGACGTAGCCGGTCATCGTCGCGATCACTGCGCCGAGCGCCATCTGTAGCGCCATTTTCGTAGGGTTCGGCGCGGTGGAAGTCAACGCGCAAACCAGCGTCGCGCCGATCACAGCCAGGCCGCCGCTTGGCCAGTTGGTCTCCATCCAGAACGAAACAACGATTGCGATGACCACAGATGAACGCAGGAACGCGAACAGGACGACGAAGTTGTTTGTTCTACCCGGATGGCTGTTTATGTGGCGTCGCTCGGTTTTTCCCATTTTTTCCCGCCTGTTTTCTGGCTTCCCCCCAGATAGCGATATATAGGTATCCAAATAATTTACCCATTCGCCGACGAAGCGGTACAGCAATTCCGCAGACGTATCGAAGTCCGCGAGAGATTCGGCAGACGTGACTTCCAATGGTCGTTTCGTTTCGCGCACACGCTGTGACAGGCTCGCCTGAAAGAAGCGCAGGTTTTCCGCTACGCGTGATGCGTCGAAGCCAACCATGGGTTCTCGCGCCAACAGAACCGCGAGTTCGTCGAAATACGGTCCGATCGCAACCAGTACCGATGCGGAACTGCTGGTACGCAGGCGCTTGATCAACTGATGCAGCGCGTGCAGACGTGCACATGTATCCATGAATTCGCTGTTCAAACGGGCGAAATGCTGGCTGCGCGAACGCATCGCCGGATCCTCGAACGCGACAAAGCTGCGAGTCGCTTCGAAGCTGACGATTTCATCGATAAGGTCCGCGAAACGCCGCTCAAACTGATTGCGAGCAAGCCCGCGTGCGAGCACGTCGACGGCGAACGCTGTAAAATTCGCATAACGGATCTGAAGCGTACGTCGCAGTGCGAAGCTCGAGCGCTGCGGCAGGATCAGCGCACTGACCGAACTCGAACATACGATGCCGACCACTACCTCTGCCGCGCGCGTGAGCGCCGCCAGAAATAGTCCTTGTGGTGCCATCACATTCGGAATGCCGATCAGCGCGGCGGTGTAACCCGCGAGCACGAAGCCGTACCACCTGAAATGCCGATACCGGACTGCCGCAGCAATACAGGCGCTCACCCACACGATCATGCCGAGCATGTACAACTCGGGCTGCTGGACGAACAAGCCTCCGAGCACGAGTGCGGCCACGCTCCCCACGGCTGTGCCGAGAATCCGGTAAAAGCTTTTCGCGAGGACCATCCCGCTGAATGGTTGCATCAGCACGAATACGGTGGTCATCGCAATGCGTGGCTGCGGCAAATCGAGCAGCATGGCAATGCCCAGCGCCAGCAAACCCGCGGTAACGGTTTTCAGCAGATGCAACCAGATCAGACCGTGGCTACTCACCCAATCTCGCACAGCCTGAGTGAACGTCGGCCGGTTGGGCCATTGCCACATGACGCCGCGCGGCCGGAAGGAATCCATCGCCGGTTTGATCGCATGATTGCGTTTCATCTGAAAACAGTGCGCCCCGGTTGGTCGCTGAAAGATGCACCGGCGGGAACCGCGCACACCGGCAGGCAAGGCGCCGATTGTAGAAGCCTGCGATGTGCGCATTAAGGCGGTGGACAGGGAACGTCCCTTCCAGAACGGACAACAATATGTTTTCGTGACAGGCGGACAATATGGTCTCTGTCATAAGGTAGAAGGTTGGATGGACACGCTACAAAATATGCGAGTGTTCGTGCGCGTGGTTGAAGCCGGTAGCTTTACCGCCGCCGCGCAGTCGCTCAATTCAACGACCGGAGCGATGTCTCGCGCGGTTTCGGAGCTGGAAGCGCACCTGCGCACGCGGTTGCTGAATCGCTCGACGCGGCGACTCGCGCTGACTACTGCGGGCGAGCGCTATCTGAAGCGATCGCAGCAGATACTCGCGGATGTCGATATCGCTGAAGAGGAAGCCAGTTGCGCGCATGAGCACCCGACAGGCGCGTTGCGCATGCATAGTTTCGCGAGCATTGCCCAGCACTACCTCCTGCCAGCCATTTCGCGCTATCGCACGCTGTATCCTGAGGTGACCGTCGAGCTGACGTTATCGCAGCGCATGCCCGACCTGTTCGAAGGCAGTGCCGATGTCGCCGTGATCGGCGCTGCGACACTGCCGAATTCGGATCTCGTGTCGTTTCCGCTGGGGACGACTTTCAGCATCCTCTGCGCATCACCGGCTTATGTGCGCATGCACGGCGCACCGCAAAAACCAGGCGACCTCGCGCATCACGAATGCCTGATCCTGCATACGCCGGCGTTTGCGCCGCACGAATGGATACTCGATGGTCCGAACGGCAGCGAACTGATGGAAGTGGATGGTCCCGTGCACGTGAATATCGCCGAGTCGTTGATTGTGGCGATCCGCGAAGGAATGGGCATAGGTATGGTGCCTCTTTACGCGGCCATTTCCGGTTTGCGCGATGGCACGCTAGTACGCGTGTTGCCGGAATATACGCTGCAAAGGACGAACGTTTATGCGCTATATCCGTCACGCAAGTTCATCGACGCAAAAACGCGGACGTGGGTCGAATTCCTGCGCATGCATCTGCCTGAAGTGATTGCGCGCGATGAAGCGTTGCTTGCTGGAATTGGGATGGGGGCTGCTTCAGTGCCCGCTGAAGCTGGTGGTAGCTGAGAGGTTGCCACGTAGCGGCTTCGTGGCCGGCGCTGGTATGAGCACGCCGTGTGTGTGTTCATACTGCCGGTCAGCGATTTCTGCAATGGTCGACGGAAATTCTCCGGCTGCGGTTTTGACGCCCGATCTGCGCTGATCTTCGCAGGGGCGGCGTAAACGCCAGAACCCCGGTTCTCGTGTCGAGAGACCGGGGTTCAGTCGATGCAGCATGAGGAGCCTGACGATGACCTACTTTCACACGGGCAATCCGCACTATCATCGGCGTGGAGTCGTTTC
>NZ_FXAT01000016.1 GCF_900177725.1 Paraburkholderia susongensis
CTTCCCATCCCGAACAGGACCGTGAAACGACTCCACGCCGATGATAGTGCGGATTGCCCGTGTGAAAGTAGGTCATCGTCAGGCTCCTCATGCTGTAACGACTGAACCCCGGTCTCTCGACACGAGAACCGGGGTTCTGGCGTTTACGCCCTCGTTTCGGGGTGTCGTCAGGCCCGCCTACGCGCCGGCGCCGGATCAGACGTGCCCGCAATAACGCGATCGAGCTGTTCGCTCGCCGCCGTGACAGCCCAAAGCGGCGCGCGATGCAGTTGCCGATCGTAATTCGTCGCGATCGACGCGAAAAGCGCGAATCCCGCTTCGTCCAGCTTCCATTCACCGCTTTCCTTGCCCCTATCGAATACCGCCGCCGCGATGCGATCCGCGGCGCAGAATTCTTCGCGGCTCATCGAACCGAAACCTGCTTCGGCCAGATAGCCGGCTAGCAGCATGATCTGCGTGAGCGTCTGCGCGTCGGTTTTGCTGCCGGCTCCGCGGCGCAACGCGTCGAGCGATAGATGCACCCGCAATGCGAGATCGTCGGCGATTTGACGGGGCATGGGCAACAGCATGGCTTTGGCATGCCGTGCCCGGGCGACGCCCGTGTTGCGGGACAAGGGAATGGGGTGTGCCATGAAGGTCCAATGGGTTTGCCTGAGGGTTTGCCTAAGCACACGCAATAACGGCACGCTCAGAAAAAGGTTGAGCCTTCACGCATGCTCATCAGCTGAGACGCCCGCAGGAAGGCATTTCTGCACCAAATCATCGCTGTCCGGCAGCGTAACCGTCAGATTCCCACCGTGTCATAGCCTTGATGCAACCCCGCGTTTAGAGCGATTCCAGCACCAGGCGGCTTACACGATCGCTTACTCGTCGAAAGGCGACGGCTCTTCCACGTCCCACGGCAACCACTCAACAGCCGGAGTTAAACCTATCTATCATGGTGAAAAGACCACGGCTGGCTTGAGGAAAAAAGCGACCAGCGGATCCATCCACGCTGTCTTCAACACGAGGAAGCATCGATGCAAGCTCATTCATCAACCCTTGTCGCGACGCTCGCCGATTGGCGGATCGGCGCGAGTGGTAAAGACGGCGCATGCCGTGTCGCGTTGACGGAACTGGATGACGAGACGCACGAGCCGTTCATCGCACGGGCGAAGGAGGCCGGCAACGTGCTGTCGCAAGTCACGCTGAACGCCGCGTCGAACGCGAGGAGCGCACGCGCATGAAAATCCTGATCGCGCGGATGAACCACGAGACCAACACGTTCTCGCCAGTGGCGACGCCGCTCGCCGCGTTCGGCCGCAGCGGCCCGAGCTATGGCCGCGATGCGTTCGACGAAAACAAGGGCATGCAGACCGCGATGGCCGCGTTCATCGATGCGGCCGAGCGCGCGCATGCCGAGATCGTGACGCCGGTGTCCGCATCGGCGAATCCGAGCGGGCCGGTCGAGGCTGCCGCTTACGATGCGATCTGCGACGCAATCATCGCGGCCGCACCGGGTTGCGACGCCGTCATGCTCGACCTGCACGGCGCGATGGTTGCCGAGAACTCGAACGACGGCGAAGGCGATCTGCTCGAGCGCGTGCGCGCATTGCTACCGGATGCGCCGATCGCGGTCGCGCTCGATCTGCATGGCAACGTCACGCAGAAAATGATCGACAACGCCAACGTGATCGTGAGCTTCAAGACCTATCCGCACGTCGACATGTACGAGACCGGCGCACACGCGGCGCGGCTGCTGTTCGACATGATCGAGGGCAAGGCGAAGCCGGTGATCGCATGGCGCCAGCCGCCGCTGCTCACGCACACGCTGCGCAGCGCGACCGGCGAAGGCGCGATGAAACGCGCGGTCGATGCCGCGCGCGCCGCTGAAGCCGGCGGCATGCTCGCGGTGTCGGTACTGGCGGGCTTCTCGCTTGCCGATATCGCCGCGCCGTGCATCAGCGTCGTGGTCGTAGCCGACGGCGAACGCGCGCACGCCGAAGCGGTCGCGGAACACATCGCGCGGCAGATCTGGCGCGAGCGTGATGACTTCGTTTATCGCAGCACACCGCTGGCCGAGTCGGTCGCGCAGGCGGCGTCACTCGCGCGCGGCGCCGACAAACCGGTCCTGTTGCTCGATCACGGCGACAACTGCATGTCGGGCGGCACGTGCGACACGATGGATCTGCTTGAAGAAGCATTGGCGCAGAATCTCGAAGGCATCGTCAGCGGACCGTTGTGCGATCCGCAGGCCGTCGCGGCGTTGATGGCAGCGGGCGTCGGCAGCACGGTCACGGTGACGATCGGCAACAAGCTCACGAGCGATGCGCTGCCGTCGCGCCCACCGCTTGCCGTGACCGGCGTCGTGCGTGCGCTGACCGATGGTGAATACGTGATCAGCGGCCCGACTTACACCGGGCAGCGCGCGTTCATGGGACGCGCCGCAGTGCTCGACACGGGCACCGTGAAGCTCGTCGTGACCGAGCATACACATGAACCATGGGATCTCGGCGTGTTCGAAAGCGTCGGTATCGATCCGCGTCGCGCGCGCTTTTTGCTGCTCAAATCGCGCATGTATTGCCGGCCGGTTTTCGTGCCGATTTCCGCGGCGTTGGTGGAATGCGATAGCCGTGGCGTCACGAGTTCTGACTACGGTCTCTTCAGGTTTGAACATGTGAAACGGCCCGTTTATCCGCTCGATACGCAGACCGGGTGGCCGCAACGAACTGACTGAAGCACGCACGTTGCGATAAATTGCGCAGAGGACTTGTGCGGCGCACATGGAGTCTCTATAATTCGCGCCTCTAAAGGCTCGTAGCTCAGTTGGTTAGAGCACCACCTTGACATGGTGGGGGTCGTTGGTTCGAATCCAATCGAGCCTACCAACGCATCTGTGACGTAGACGAAAGCGGCTGCGCTTTCGTCTACGGTCCTGCCAATTCAATTCAATTCAATTCAATTCAAGCGCCAGCAGTCCTGGCAGTTCCCTCGTAGTTTCTCGAATCAGCAGCACGTCCCCCGTTTTCTTTGCCTGTGGCTCGACGCTTGCGCGAGTACTTTGGTGCGCTCACACATACGGCTCACGGCATCGCATCGTCTTGCGCCAATGCGCGGTACAGTTAGGCTATCCGCTTTCGTCACTGACTAAACGGCCGTCGCGCGCTACGCGATACTGGCCGCCGCAAAGGGAGCTGACGCAATGAAGAAGCTCATCAATGATGTGTCCACCGTGGTCCCCGATATGCTCGACGGGCTCGTGGCGCTCAATCCTCATCTCGCGCTCCTGCATGGCGGCACGATCGTCGTGCGCGCCGATGCCGCAGCCGCAGCCGCACGCGGCGAAGTCGCGCTGATCTCGGGCGGCGGTTCGGGCCACGAGCCCGCGCATGGCGGCTACGTGGGCCACGGCATGCTGAGTGCAGCGGTGGCCGGTGAAGTCTTCACGTCACCTTCCACGGATGCCGTGCTCGACGCGATACGCGCGGTTGCCGGTCCCGCGGGCGTGTTGCTGATCGTGAAGAACTACACGGGCGACCGCTTCAATTTCGGCCTTGCCGCCGAGATCGCGCGTGCCGAGGGCATTCCCGTCGACATGGTGATCGTCGCTGACGACGTCGCGCTAAGCGCGAGCGGCGATCACGCTGGCCGTCGCGGACTCGCGGGTACGGTGCTGGTTCACAAGATCGCGGGCGCAGCGGCCGCAAGCGGCATGCCGCTCGCCGAGGTCGCGCGGATCGCACGCGAGACGGCCGCATCGCTCGGTACGATGGGCGTTGCGCTCACGCCGTGCACGGTGCCTGCGGCGGGCAAGCCGGGCTTCGAGCTGGCCGATGGCGAAATCGAATGGGGTCTCGGCATTCATGGCGAACCGGGCGTCGCGCGCGGCGCGCTGGAGCCAGCCGGTGTGATCGTGGGCAAGCTGCTCGCGAAGATCGTCGGCGATCTGGCTTTGCAGGCGGGTGAGCGCGTGGCGCTGCTCGTGAACAACCTTGGCGGCACGCCGTCGAGCGAATTGAACGTGGTGGCCGGGGCCGCGTTGCGCGAACTGGATACGCGTGGCATCGAGGTCGAGCGCGCATGGGCCGGCACGTTTCTGAGCGCGCTGGAGATGGCGGGTGTTTCGCTGACACTGCTGCGCGTGGACGATGAGCGGCTTGCCCTGCTCGATGCCGCCGCGCAAACGAGCGCATGGCCTGGGTTGAGCGGCCGCGTCGCGCAGGTGTCGGTGCGGTCCGCGCCTGCCGCGCCGCAACGCGCGAGCAGCGCGACGCTCGCGCGTGAAGCGACGCTGCGCCGCGTGATTGAAGCCGTTTGCGCGTGTCTGCTGGAAGCGGAGCCGGCGTTGACTGAAATGGACCAGCGTGTCGGCGACGGCGATCTCGGCATCAGCCTCGCGCGCGGCGCACGCGCCGTGCAACACGAACTCGATTCGTATGCGGCCGAGTCGTCCCCGGGGGCGGTGTTGCGCGGCATGTCCGCGACGCTGCGGCGCGTGGTCGGCGGCACCTCGGGCCCGTTGTACGCAGTGATGCTGCTGCGCGCGGCGGCCGCGCTCGAACAGTCGGGCGGGAGCACGGCGCAGCAGTGGGCTGCGGCGTTCAGCGCCGGTGTGGATGGATTGATGGAGTTGGGTGGTGCCAAGCCTGGCGACCGCACGATGGTCGATGCGCTCAAGCCCGCCGCCGACGCGCTGGAGAACGCGCTCGCGCAATCGGCGACACTCGCTGCGGCCTTGACCGCGGCCGTCGCTGCGGCCGTTGAAGGCACCTCACGTACTGCGTCGATGCATCCGCGCCGCGGGCGCTCGAGTTACGTGGGCGATCGCGCGCTCGGTCATGTGGATCCCGGCGCGCATGCAGTGGCGTTGTGGCTCGCGGCGATTCGCGAGGCGCTCGCGGCGGCGTAGGCGTAGGCGCGCCTCACGGCCGCAGCAGATCGAAGCCTGCAAGCGCTACGACGCCGCTCAAGGCGATCAGTGCCACCGAGTGCTGCCCGGCATACAACAACCCGGCTGCCGACCAGCAGGTCACGGCGAATGCGACGATACGTTTCATGTTTCTACAACCCGGAGCTGAATAGCGGCGCGGCTTCAGAAGCCCAGCGCAACCGCGAGCAAACCGCTCACGACACCGCATAGCGCGACCGCCAGCGCGACCACCGTCAGCACGCGCCTGGGAAACGAGCGCCAGAGCATCGCGAGCGACGGCACGCTGACGAGCGGCAGCGTCATCAACAGCGCGCCGGCGGGGCCCGCCGCCATGCCGAACGAGAGCATCGCCTGAATGATCGGCACTTCGCCCGCGGTCGGGATCACGAACAGCGTACCGGCAATCGACAGCGCGATGATCCACAGCAGGCTGTTGTCGATGTCCGGTCCGATGTGCGGAAACAGCCACGCGCGCGCCGCGCCGAGAATCAGCACGAGCGCGATGTATTCGGGCACGAGGCGCAGCGTCATCTGGCCGAGGATTTTTACCCAGCGCGTGAACGCGGTGCCCGGATCGTCGGTGCTGATCAGCTCGGCGACGGCCGCCTGCGACGCTTGCGCTTCCTTCGGCGTGACCATGCGGTTCACGACGTAGCCGAGGCCGAACACCATCACGATGCCGAGCGCGAGGCGCAGGCCCATCCACTGCCAGCCGAGCACGAAGCCCATGAAAATGAGCGTGGCCGGATTGAGCGCGGTGTTGCCGAGCCAGAACGCGACCGCCGCGCCCGGCGCCGCCTCGCGCGCACGCAGACCGGCGACGACCGGCGCCGCGCAGCAGGTGCACATCATGCCCGGCAACGACATCAGGCCGCCCTTCACGACGCTGCTGAAATCGGTGCGGCCGAGCGCCCGTGCGACCCACTGCGGCGGAATCAGCGCCTGCACCGCGGAGCCGAGCAGCAGGCCGAGCACCATCGCTTGCCAGATTGCCTTGCCGTACGCGAGCGCGTAGTCGATGGCGGCTTGCCAGGACGCCGCCGGCGCGTTCGCCGACGTGCCCATCAGGATCGACTTGCCGATCGAATGCTGGCTCGCGGCGACGAACGCGCGGTTGTAGTACGGGAACCACTTCACATAGAAGAGGCCGACGACGGCGATCAGCAAAAAGACGATCCAGCCGAGCGCGACGCGAGGTTGCCGAAGGGTAGATTGCATGTGGGTTTCCAGATTGTTGTTTTGAGTCAGCCGGCGACGAGCGTGCGACTTTCAAGCTGCGCAAGCAGCGCTTTCGCCTGCTCGACGACGTCGGCGTCGTTCGGCCGGAAATCGAGTTGCAGCGCGTTGGGCAACTGGTCGAAATGTTGATCGCTGCTGCGCGCATAAGCGGGGTCGTAATGCCGTTCGATCAGCTCTCCCGCGAGTTCGGCGCGCCGGTTTTCGTCGACCAGACCCAGCCAGCCCGTCACCCGCTCGCGGCTATGCAGCCCGATCAGCTTTTGCAGCTGTTCTTTCAGGTGCTCGGGATGGTCGAACAGGTGCGCGTAATCGTGCAGCAGGAACGTCGCGCGATCCTCGCGGCTCGAGCGCACCTCGACGCATGCGCCGCGATGGAACGTCTCGAGTAGCGCGAGCGGCAGCGTAATCGAGCCGATGCGCCGGCTTTCCGCTTCGACGAACACCGGCTGGCCCGGGTCGAAGCCGCGCAGCGCGCTGACGAGCAGCGTGTCGAAACGCTTCTGCGACGGCTGCGGCACGCCCGCCCACGCGCCGAGCAACGAGCCGCGATGCGATGCGAGCGCTTCGAGGTCGAGCGTCTGCGCGCCCGCCTGGTTCAGCGCCGACAGCAGACGCGTCTTGCCGCTGCCGGTTGGGCCGACGAGCGCGATGTAGGTGAAGGTTTTCGGCAGCGTGTCGAGCGTATCGAGCGTCGCGCGCCGGTAGCTTTTGTAGCCGCCGTCCAGTTGCCGCGCCTGCCAGCCGATCATGTTGAACAGCGTCGTGACCGAGCCCGAGCGCTTGCCGCCGCGCCAGCAGTAGATGAGCGGGCGCCAGTTGCGCGGCCGGTCGGCGAACGTCGTTTCCAGATGATGCGCGATGTTGCGCGCGACCAGCGCCGCGCCGAGCCGCGTACCCTCGAACGGCGACACCTGCTTGTAGGTCGTGCCGACCAGTACGCGCTCTTCGTTGCTCAGCACCGGCGCGTTGATCGCGCCCGGAATATGGTCTTCCGCAAACTCGAGCGGTGTGCGTACGTCGACGATTTCATCGAAATCACCGGCTTTGTCGAGGGTGACGAGAAGGCTTTTCAAGGGAGTAGGGACGAAACGGACCGCGGGAAGTATGAAATTATCGCATGGGCGGCCTGGTTGGGCCGATTGCGGGGCGCTTCAGCCTTCGCGCCGGTGCGCTGCCACAGCCTTTTCATGCCGGTCCGCGGCGCCGGCCTTCCTTTCCGTTCGTCGCCCGCTTTCGCTCGGGCCTTGCCCGCCTTGGCGTCAGACCACTTCGACCCGCGCTTGCCCGCTCACCATCTCGCCGATCACGCGCGCATCGCCAAAGCCATCGGCACGGAACAACGCGAGCACCTCGTCGACCGCGTCCGGCGCGCACGACACCAGCAGCCCGCCCGAAGTCTGCGGATCGGTCAGCAGTGCGCGAGCCGCCGGCGGCAGCGTCGCGGGCAGTACGACGTCGCGGCCATACGCGTCCCAGTTGCGTCCCGACGCGCCGGTGACGATGCCGGCTTCCGCGAGACTCTCGACGTTGGGCAGCCAGGGCAAATCCGCGTAACGCACGCGGGCGGTCAGCTTCGAGCCGCGCGCGAGTTCGAGCGTGTGGCCGAGCAGGCCGAAGCCGGTGATGTCGGTGAGCGCGTGCACGCCGTCGAGCCGCGCGAGTTCCGCGCCCGGACGGTTCAGCCTGGTGGTCGCGCCGATCATCGCCGCGTAGCCCGCCGCGTCGAGCCGGTCTTTCTTGAGCGCGGCCGAGAGAATGCCGACGCCGAGCGGCTTGCCGAGAATCAGCACGTCGCCGGCCTGGCCGCCCGCATTGCGCTTCACGCGCCTGGGATCGACGACGCCGAGTGCGACGAGCCCGTAGATCGGCTCGACCGAATCGATCGAATGGCCGCCCGCGAGCGGAATGCCGGCGTCGGCGCAGACCGATTCGCCGCCCTTGAGCACGGCGGCAATCACGTCGTGCGGCAACACGTTGATCGGCATGCCGACGATCGCGAGCGCCATGATCGGCTTGCCGCCCATCGCGTAGACGTCGGACAGCGCATTGGTCGCGGCGATGCGGCCGAAGTCGAACGGGTCGTCGACGATCGGCATGAAGAAGTCGGTGGTCGCGACGATCGCCTGCTCGTCGTTGAGCTTGTAGACGGCGGCGTCGTCGGCGGTATCGTTGCCGACCAGCAGGTCGGGGAAGAACGGCAGCGGCGCGCTGCGCTTGAGCAGGTCGGCGAGCAGGCCGGGAGCGATCTTGCAGCCGCAGCCGCCGCCGTGCGACAGGCTCGTGAGGCGGGGCGGCTGGCTGGCTTGGGCGTGGGTCATGAGGGCGGGAGGTCCGGTTCTTCGAATGACCGCATTATGAAGGCTGTTGATATCCCGTGCAGCGTTGAAGAACGTTTGCGTCGTGCTGCTGCGTCGCAAAAACTGCGCGCGTGGGAGGTGAGAGAGACGTAAAGAAGCGCGGAAAGAGACCAGAAAAGAGGCACGAGCAAAGCAATACATGGGAGCGAAATAACCCATCGATAAGATTGACTCATTGCCCGCATAGGCGGCAGAAATAATTTCCGGCTTCAGAAATAAACAGCCGTTCGAGTCGCCGCCTTTCATTGAATCGGCAATGGTATTTCATATTTGCCAGTTGAAAGATGCGTTGCGATCTCGCGGCATGTAGCGAAATCCGCACCTATAATTAATTTCGTCCCCAAAAGAGCCGAGGCCATGCAATGACTCAAATGTCCCGGCGACAATTCCTGAAGGTCTCCGCCTCCACGCTCGCCGGATCGAGTCTTGCCCTGATGGGCTTCTCACCGGCACCCGCGTTGGCGGAAGTCCGTCAGTACAAGTTGTCGCGCGCAACCGAAACCCGCAACACCTGCCCGTACTGCTCGGTGGGCTGCGGCGTCCTCATGTATGGGCTTGGCGACGGCGCCAAGAACGCGAAGACGAGCATCATCCACATCGAGGGCGACCCCGATCATCCGGTCAACCGCGGCACGCTGTGCCCGAAGGGCGCGAGCCTGATCGATTTCATTCATAGCGAGAGCCGCCTGAAGTACCCCGAGTACCGCGCGGCCGGGTCGAACGAATGGAAACGCATTTCGTGGGACGACGCGCTCGACCGCATCGCGAAGCTCATGAAGGAAGACCGCGACGCGAACTTCGTCGAGACGACCGAAGACGGCAAGAAGGTCAACCGCTGGCTGACCACCGGCATGCTCGCGGCATCTGCCGGTAGCAACGAAGTCGGTTATCTGACGCATAAGGCTGTCCGCAGCCTTGGGATGCTCGCATTCGACAATCAGGCGCGTGTCTGACATGGCCCGACGGTGGCAGGTCTTGCCCCGACGTTTGGCCGTGGAGCGATGACGAACCATTGGGTCGACATCAGAAACGCGGACGTGATTCTCGTGATGGGCGGCAATGCGGCCGAGGCGCACCCGTGCGGTTTCAAATGGGTCACTGAAGCCAAGGCGCACCGCAAGGCGCGCCTGATCGTGGTCGACCCGCGCTTCACGCGCACGGCCTCGGTCGCCGATTACTACGCGCAGATTCGCACCGGCTCGGACATTGCGTTCCTCGGCGGGGTCATCAATTACCTGCTCACGAACGACAAGATCCAGCACGAGTACGTGAAGAACTACACGGACATGTCGTTCATCGTCCGTGAAGACTTCGCGTTCAACGACGGCCTGTATTCCGGCTACAACGCCGGGAAGCGCAGCTACGACAAGACCTCGTGGGACTACGAGCGCGGCGACGACGGCTTCGCCAAGGTCGACCCGACGCTGCAGAACCCGCGCTGCGTCTATCAACTGCTCAAGCAGCACTACTCGCGCTATACGCCCGAGCAGGTCGAGAAAATCTGCGGCACGCCGAAGGAGAAATTCCTGCACGTGTGCGAGATGCTCGCGTCGACGGCGGTGCCGGGACGGGCGGGCACGATCATGTACGCGCTCGGCTGGACGCATCACTCGATCGGCTCGCAGATCATCCGCACCGGCGCGATGGTGCAATTGCTGCTCGGCAACATCGGCATCGCGGGCGGCGGCATGAACGCGCTGCGCGGTCACTCGAACATCCAGGGGCTGACGGACCTCGGCCTGATGTCGAACCTGCTGCCGGGCTACATGACGCTGCCGATGGAAGCGGAGCAGGACTTCGACGCCTACATCGCGAAGCGCGCCACGCAGCCGCTGCGGCCGAACCAGTTGAGCTACTGGCGCAACTACCGCGCGTTCCACGTGAGCTTCATGAAGTCGTGGTGGGGCGATAACGCGAATGCCGGGAACAACTTCGGTTTCGACTATCTGCCGAAGCTCGACAAGTCCTACGACATGCTGCAGGTCTTCGAGCTGATGAACCAGGGCAAGATGACCGGCTATATCGCGCAGGGCTTCAACCCGCTCGCCGCGGCGCCGTTCAAGGCGAAGATCGGCGCGAGCCTCGCCAAGCTGAAGTGGCTCGTCATCATGGATCCGCTCGCGACCGAAACGTCCGAGTTCTGGAAGAACCACGGCCCGTTCAACGACGTCGACGCGGCTTCGATCCAGACCGAGGTGTTCCGCCTGCCCACCACCTGCTTCGCGGAAGAGCGCGGCTCGCTCGTGAGTTCGAGCCGCGTGCTGCAGTGGCACTGGCAGGGCGCGGACGGCCCGGGCGAAGCGAAGAGCGACCTCGAGATCATGTCGGGGTTGTGGCTGCGCATCCGCGAGGCTTATCGCAAGGACGGCGGCAAGTATCCCGATCCGATCCTCAACATGAGCTGGCCGTATTCGAACCCGGAGAGCCCGACGCCCGAAGAACTCGCGATGGAGTTCAACGGTAAGGCGCTCGCCGACGTCACCGATCCCACCGACAAAACCAAAGTGCTCGCGAAGAAGGGCGAGCAACTCCCGGGCTTCGCGCTGCTACGCGACGACGGCAGCACCGCGAGCGGCTGCTGGATCTTCTGCGGAGCATGGACCCAGGCGGGCAACCAGATGGGCCGCCGCGACAACTCGGACCCGACAGGCATCGGCAACACGCTGAACTGGGCGTGGGCGTGGCCCGCGAACCGGCGGATTCTGTACAACCGCGCATCGTGCGACTTGAGCGGCAAGCCATTCGACCCGACCCGCAAGCTGATCGCGTGGAACGGTGCGACGTGGTCGGGCGCCGACGTGCCGGACTTCAAGATCGACGAGCCGCCGCAAAACGGCATGAATCCGTTCATCATGAATCCGGAAGGCGTCGCGCGTTTCTTCGCGCGCGACGGCCTCGTCGAGGGGCCGTTCCCCGAGCACTACGAGCCGTTCGAAACGCCGCTCGGCTACAACCCGCTGCATCCGGACAACAAGGCTGTCGTCAGCAACCCGGCGGCGCGCGTGTTCCCGGACGACCAGGCCGCGTTCGGCACGCACGAGAACTTCCCGCATACGGCGACCACCTATCGTCTGACCGAGCATTTCCACTACTGGACCAAGCATGCGCGCCTGAACGCGATCATCCAGCCGGAGCAGTTCGTGGAGATCGGCGAGGACCTCGCGAAGGAGATCGGCGTCGTGGCCGGCGAGCGCATCAAGGTGTCGTCGAACCGCGGGCATGTGATTGCCGTGGCGCTCGTGACCAAGCGGATCAAGCCACTGATGATCGAGGGGAAAAAGGTACAGACAGTCGGCCTGCCGCTGCATTGGGGCTTCAAGGGGCTCACGAGGCCGGGCTATCTCGTCAATACGCTGACGCCCTCCGTGGGCGACGGGAATTCGCAGACACCCGAATTCAAGTCGTTTCTCGTCAAGGTCGAAAAGGCATAAGGAAAAGAGATGGCACTGCAATCACTAGACATCAGACGCCTTTCGGCCACGACCGTGCCGCCGCCGCAGGTGCGCGAGCCGGCCACCGGCTCGGTCGCCAAGCTCATCGACGTATCGAAGTGCATCGGCTGCAAGGCGTGTCAGACGGCCTGCATGGAGTGGAACGATCTGCGCGACGAGATCGGCTACAACACCGGCGTCTACGACAATCCCGCCGATCTGACCGAGCATTCGTGGACTGTCATGCGGTTTTCGGAGTACGAGAATTCCGCCGGCGATCTCGAATGGCTGATCCGCAAGGACGGCTGCATGCATTGCGAGGATCCGGGCTGCCTGAAGGCCTGCCCGTCGCCCGGCGCGATCGTGCAGTACACGAACGGCATCGTCGATTTCCACGAGGAAAACTGCATCGGCTGCGGCTATTGCATCACCGGCTGCCCGTTCAACGTGCCGCGTCTGTCGAAGAAAGACCACCGCGTGTACAAGTGCACGCTGTGCTCGGATCGCGTGGCGGTCGGCCAGGAGCCCGCGTGCGTGAAGACCTGCCCGACCGGCGCGATCATGTTCGGCACCAAGGAGGACATGAAGCAGCAGGCCGAGGACCGCATCGTCGATCTGAAAGACCGCGGTTTCCAGAACGCCGGTCTCTACGACCCGGCAGGCGTCGGCGGCACGCACGTGATGTATGTGCTGCATCACGCCGACCGGCCGTCGCTGTATCACGGCCTGCCGGACAATCCACGCATCAGTCCGATGGTCGCGTTGTGGAAGGGCATTGCGAAGCCGCTCGCGCTGGCAGGCATGGCGCTCGCGGCCGTGGCCGGCTTCTTCCACTACACGCGCGTCGGTCCGAACGAGGTGAGCGAGGCAGACGAAGCCGCGGCTCTGCAGGAAGCCGATGAAGCACGCCGTTCGCGGGAGGACACCCAATGAAACACTCTGAGCAAACCGGGCTGACGGACGTGAAGGGCAACCGTCTGATCGTGCGCTACACGCCGAACGAGCGCACGAATCACTGGATCACCGCGATCTCGTTCGTGCTGCTCGCGCTGTCCGGCCTCGCGATGTTTCATCCGGCGATGGCCTTTCTCTACGCGGTTCTCGGCGGCGGGCAATGGACGCGGATTCTGCATCCGTTCATCGGCTGCGTGATGTTCATCTCGTTCCTGATACTTGCGCTGCGCTTCTGGCATCACAACTATCTCGACCGCGCCGACATCCAGTGGATGAAGCAGATCGACGACGTGCTGAACAATCGCGAGGAAAAGCTCCCCGCGATCGGCAAGTACAACGCCGGCCAGAAGCTGCTGTTCTTCACGATGGTGATCTGCCTCGTGCTGCTGCTGTTGAGCGGCATCGTGATCTGGCGGCGCTACTTCTCGTTCTATTTTCCGATCGAGATCATCCGGCTCGCGGTGGTTGTGCATGCGGCGGCGGCGTTCGTGCTGATCGTCGGTATCATCGTGCATATCTATGCGGCGCTGTGGGTCAAGGGCTCGATCGGCGCGATGACGCGCGGCACCGTTACCTACGGCTGGGCGAGGAAGCACCATCCGAACTGGTTCCGGGAGACCATCGGCAAATGAGTCGCAAATAAGCAGCCGATCAACACCCATCGGGGCGCGTTCCACTGCGCCGTTCGCAGCGCACCGGGCCGCCGCTCCTCGTCGATGACGGGCGGCGGCTCTTCAGTTTTCAGAGGTCGATACCTTGGTTCAACGCATTCTCGACGCCGGCGACATCGAATCGCTCGATCACACGGCGATTCCCCGCCTGCGCATGCCCGAGCGGCTCGCGGTATTCGCGCCGCGCGCCGCGCGCCTGCGGCAGCTCGCGTCGCTCAATAATCCGATCGCCGGCTATCTGCGCCTGATGGCGGTGCTCGCCGACGCGCAACAGGCGGTGATTGCGAACTTCAAGGCGCAGCCCCCGAGCGCCGAGCTGATCGCGAGCGCGCAGCAGCATTCGATGCCGCTGATTCCGGCGTTTTCCGGTGTGCGCGATCCCGCGTGGCAGGACGTGCTGCGTCAGTTGCTCGACAAGGTCGAAGCGGCGGGTCCGCTCACACCGCCGCTCGCCGCATTGATCGCGCGGCTGCGCTCGCTCGATGCCGCCGCGCTCGACGTCCAGGCCGACGCGCTCTTCGCGCAGCGTTTCGAGGAAATCGATCCGGCGAGCGCGCCGTTCATCATGGCCGCGCTGCAGGTCGTGTGGACCGACCTCGCCGCCGACATCGACAAGCGCGCGGTACCCTACGTCGACACGCCGGGCCTGTGCCCCGTGTGCGGGTCGCATCCGGTCGCGAGCACGGTGAGGGTGGGCGGCGCGTACGATAACTACCGTTATCTGCAATGCGGCCTGTGCGCGACCGAGTGGCACATGGTGCGCGTCAAATGCTCGAACTGCGATTCGACCAAGGGCATCGCGTATCACGTGGTCGGCTCGCCCGAGGCCGACGTGGCCGCGCGTGAAGCCGAATCGAAAAATGCCGCGCTGAAGGCGGAGTCGTGCGACGAATGCCATACTTACCGCAAGATCGGCTTTCTGGCGAAAGACTTCGACTTCGATCCGTTCGCGGACGATCTCGCAAGCCTCACGCTCGATCTGCTGATGGGCGCGGAAGGCTACCGGCGCGCGTCGCCGCATCCGTGGCTGTGGCCGGAGCAGGCAGCCGGCGCGGCGGAGCCGGACGGCGAATCCACCTAGCGGCGGCGGGATGCAAGGTCGAAGCGCAAAGTCAAAGCGGGTTCAAAACGACACAAGGATTGCCTCGTGAGCGATGTGAGCGGCTCGGAATTGCGTGCGCTGATGGCGCGCGTGCCGTCGGTGGAAAAGGTCATGGCGTCGGCGGAGTTCGCGCCGCTCGTGAGTGGCTATGGACGCACCCAGGTGCTGAACGCGCTGCGCGATGCGCTCGACGCGTGGCGGCTGCGCGCGCAATCGGCAGACGCTGAGGGTAACCCGCCGCTCGGCGCGCTCGATAGCGCGCAATTGCAGGCCACGGTCGAAGCGGCGCTGCGCGGGCGCAACGAATCGCGTCTGCGCAGCGTCTTCAATCTGACCGGCACGGTGCTGCACACGAACCTCGGCCGCGCGCTCTTGCCCGACGAATCGGTGCGGGCCGTGATGACCGCGCTCACGCAACCCGCGAACCTCGAATTCGATCTCGCCACCGGCAAGCGCGGCGACCGCGACGATCTGATCGACGAACTGATCTGCGAGCTGACCGGCGCCGAAGCCGCGACCGTGGTCAACAACAACGCGGCGGCGGTGCTGCTCACACTGTCGGCGCTGGCGGCGAAGAAGGAAGTCGTCGTGTCGCGCGGTGAACTCGTCGAAATTGGCGGCGCGTTTCGCATTCCTGACATCATGAGCCGCGCGGGCGCGAAGCTCCGCGAAGTCGGCACAACGAACCGCACGCATCTTAAGGACTACGACGAAGCGATCAATGCGCGTACCGCGCTGCTCATGAAAGTCCACGCGAGCAACTACGCGATCAGCGGATTCACGAAGGAAGCCGGCCTCGCCGAAATCGCGCCGCTCGCGCATGCGCGCGGCCTCGCGGTGGCCGTCGATCTCGGCAGCGGCACGCTCGTCGACCTGAGCGAATGGGGTTTGCCGCGCGAGCCGACCGTGCGCGAAACCGTCGAGGCCGGCGCCGATATCGTTACGTTCAGCGGCGACAAATTGCTCGGCGGCCCGCAGGCCGGGTTGATCGTCGGGCGGCGCGATCTGATCGCGAAGATCAAGAAGCATCCGTTGAAGCGCGCGCTGCGCGTCGGCAAGCTCACGCTCGCGGCGCTGGAGCCGGTGTTGCAGCTATATCGCGCGCCGGAGAAACTGGCCGAGAGGCTCACTACGCTGCGCCTGCTCACGCGTTCCGCCGACGAGATTCACAGTGCCGCGCAGCGCGTGCAGCTGGTGTTGCAGCAGGCGCTCGGCGCGCGCTACACGGTGGCCGCGGAGCCGATGTTCAGCCAGATCGGCAGCGGCGCGTTGCCGGTCGACGTGCTGCCGAGCCATGGCCTCGTCGTCAGGATGGCCGACGGCAAGCGGGGCGGCCGTCATCTGCTCGCGCTCGAAAAGCAGTTGCGCGAGATGGCGCGGCCCGTGATCGGGCGGATCGCGGACGACGCATTGCGCCTCGATCTGCGCTGCCTCGAAGCCGCCGATGAGGCGCAATTGATCGCGCAATTGACGGCGCAGTATCAGGGCAAATGAGGGGGCAACTGAACGAGTAAAGGAGTGAGTGGGCAGTTGAGCGGCAATCGAAGAGCAACCAATTGAGCAACTGAAGGGCAGGCACGCATGATCGTCGGCACGGCGGGGCATATCGACCACGGTAAAACGAGTCTCGTGAAGGCGTTGACGGGCGTCGATACGGACCGCCTCAAGGAAGAAAAAGCGCGCGGCATCTCGATCGAACTCGGCTACGCGTATGTGCCGCTCGCGAACGGCGACGTGCTCGGCCTGATCGACGTGCCGGGCCACGAAAAGCTCGTGCACACGATGACCGCCGGCGCGAGCGGCATCGACTTCGCACTCCTCGTCATCGCCGCCGACGACGGCGTGATGCCGCAAACGCGCGAGCATCTGGCGATCGTCGAGCTGCTCGGCATCCGACGCGGCGCGATTGCGCTCACGAAGGTGGATCGCGTGGACGCACAGCGTCTGCAGGACGTGCATGCGGAAGTGGCCGCGTTCGTCAACGGCAGCGTGCTGCACGATGCGCCCGTGTTCGACACCTGCGCGACGCGCGCGGATGACGCGGGCGTGGCCGCGCTGAACGCGCATCTGCGCGAGCAGGCTGCGGCATGGCGCATGAAGCGCGACGACGGCCTGTTTCGTCTCGCGGTCGACCGCGTTTTCACGCTCGCGGGGCAGGGCACGATCGTCACCGGGACCGTGGTCGCCGGCAGCGTGAGCACTGGCGACACGATGCTGCTCGCGCCGAAAAATCAGCCGGTGCGTGTGCGCAGCATCCATGCGCAGAATCGTCCCGCCGAAACCGGCCGCGCTGGCGAGCGCTGCGCGCTGAATCTGGCCGGCATCGAGAAGAGCGCGATCGATCGCGGCGACTGGATCGTCGATGCGCGTCTGTCGCAGGCGAGCGAGCGGATCGACGTCATGCTGACGCTGCTTGCCGACGCGCCGCACGCGCTCGAACATGGGGCGCCACTGCACGTGCATCTCGGCACGCAGCATCAGGTCGCGCAGGTCGCGTTGCTCGAAGGCGAAACGCTCGGTGCGGGGCAACGCGCGCGCGTGCAACTGGTGTTCGAGCGGCCGCTGTGCGCGGTGCCGGGTGACCGCTTCGTCGTGCGCAATGCGCAGGCCAACCGCACGGTGGGCGGCGGCCACGTGCTCGATCCGTTTGCGCCCGCGCGCAAGCGGCGCTCGCCCGAACGGCTCGCATGGCTCGAAGCGATAGAGACACTGCTCGACACCGGTTCGCTCGATGCGATGCTCGCGTGCGCGCCGTGCGGTCTGTCGCGTGCGTTGCTGGAGCGCTTGACGGGCAAGCCCGCGGCCGCGCTCGTGTTATCGCCCGACACGCGTACGATCGAACTGCCGGGCCACGATGCGCTGCTCGTTGCGGGCGCAACATGGCAGGCGCTCGCCGAACGGCTGACCGGCGCGCTCGCGCAATATCACGAGCGCTCACCGGATGAGCTCGGCCCGGACGTGTCGCGCTTGCGGCGCATTGCGGCGCCTCTCGTCGACGGCGCGCTGTGGAGTGCATTGGTCGCCGATGCGGCGGCGCGCGGCGAGATCGTCAAGCGCGGGCCGTGGCTGCATCTGCCCGGCCACACGGTGACGCTCGACGACGCCGAGCGTACACTCGCAGCCGCGCTGCTGCCCGCGATCGAGGCGGGGCGTTTCGATCCGCCGTGGGTGCGCGATCTCGCGAACGTCCATGGCGTGCCCGAGGAGCGCGTGCGTCAGTTGCTGCGCAAGCTCGCGCGGCAAGGCGAACTGTTCCAGGTCGTGCACGACCTCTTCTATCATCAGAACGTGATTCGCGAACTCGCTTCGCTCGCAGCGGCCGAAGCGCGGAAGAACGCGGGCACCGTGGCGGCCGCGCCGTTTCGCGACGTCACCGGGCTGGGCAGGAAACGCGCGATCCAGCTTTTGGAGTTCTTCGACCGGGTTGGGTATACTCGCTTCCACCGTGGCCTGCACCTGTTGCGCGCGGATAGCCGTTGGCTCGATGTGGCTTGAGCCGCGGCGTGCAGTTGAGCGGCCCGTCATCAACTCGTCGTTTATCAATCACCGAAGGAAGGCATTCGTATCCGGTGGTGCGGCTGGACTTCAAATCCAGTTGAGGGCGTCAGACGCTCTCAGGTCGGTTCGACTCCGGCTGCCTTCCGCCAGACGTTCCTGGAGTTTCCCGGGGCGTCTCTTCGGTTCCCACAATCCGCCGATTTAACGTGGTTTTGTGCGTATAGTGCGCTCGTTGCCTTCGGTCGTCCCGTGGAGTTTTTTGCGAAATATGGGTGGGAAGGCAAGCAGGCATGCCGGCACGACAACTGCGTCGGTTTTCAACTCGATAGTGAACGCTCGCTGAGGCAATGACAGCGTTGCTCAGTCGGCTGTCTTTGTCTCCGTGCTGCGGAGAGAATTGAGCTGGACTCATCTCAAGACCCTCCTGTATATCGACGATTCGCTCAAGCGGGACTTTTATCTCGAGTTGTGCCGACTCGAGCGCTGGTCGTCACGGCAGCTACAGAAACGAATCAACTCAATGCTGTTCGAGCACAGCGCAATTTCACGAAAACCGGCAGAAGCGGTATAGCACGATCTGGCGCAACTGCGGAACGGGCAGCACGTGTCGCCGGATGTATTGCTCAAGGATCCGTATGTGCTGGATTTCCTTGGGCTTAACGACCGCTACTTGGAGAAAGATCTCGAGGATGCCATCTTGCGCGAGATGGAGCAGTTCCTCCTCGAGCTCGGTGCCGGTTTCACCTTTGTGGCCCCCCAGAAGCGCGTGCAGATCGATCATGACGATTTCTATATCGACTTGCTGTTCTACAACCGCAAGCTCAAACGGCTTGTGGCTATCGAGTTGAAACTAGGCGCCTTCAAGGCCGAGTACAAGAGTCAGATGGAACTGTATCTGCGGTGGCTGGCGAAGTACGAACAAGAGCCCGGTGAGCAGCCGCCGCTTGGGATTATTCTGTGTGCTGGCAAGAAGCAGGAACAGATTGAATTGCTCGAACTCGACAAAAGTGGTATCCACGTTGCCGAATACCTCACCGTGTTACCGCCGCGTGAAGCGTTGCAGGCGAAGCTGCAACAATCGATCGTGTCGGCTAGAGCGCGGCTGCAGGATCAGCAAAAAATTTAAAGCGTTTGGGCGGCAGCATTCTACTTGACGGCGGCTGGCCAGTTTTTGTTATTTGCAGACGAGGTCCGTGAGGCATCCCGTCGTCGCGTTCGTTTTTTAGTAGTGGGTGCTCGCAAGCCAAGCGCGTTCGTCGTGTAATCGGCCATTGCTGACGGTCGCCGATCAACGCCTGTGCGGCGGCTGAAGATCGCTTCACGGACATTCGCAAACTCGTGCCGGCGAATGTCTCCTCTCTCGATTGACGAATGAGTCTTCAGGGTCAACCTTGAGCGATCTCCGATTCGTTCGGCTCGCGCGTTGAACGTCCGCTCTGGATATCGAGGATAGACCGCCTCACGCCCCGAGTCGGTCCGTCAAGCTCTTGGAGAAGGGCACGCGGGAACGGGAGCAGTCTTGGCAGACACGCGGATTGAACACCTTCGGCCTGACGACCCGTCCCCGGCTTTTAACCCTATGTCAGGGCAGCAGCACGGTGTCGACGACATGAATGACACCGTTGGACTGCATGACGTCGCCGATCGTCACGTGCGCAACGTCGCCCTTGTCGTCGGTGATGGCCCACCCTTTGGCATCCCTGGTCACAATGAGCGAGTCGCCCTCGACCGTCTTCAGGCTCGCCTTGCCGCCGCCCTGATCGACCGCCATGGCGAGATCATGCGCGGTGAGGCGGCCGGGGACAACGTGATACGTGAGCACTTTCGTGAGCGTGGCCTTGTTCTCGGGTTTGAGCAGTGTCTGGACCGTACCGGCTGGCAACGCGGCGAATGCCTCGTTCGTCGGCGCGAAAACGGTGAATGGCCCTTTGCCCGACAACGTATCGACGAGACCGCCGGCTTTTACGGCGGCCACCAGGGTCGTGTGGTCGTTCGAGTTCACCGCGTTCTCGATGATATTTTTTGACGGATACATCGCGGCGCCGCCTACTTCCACGGTGCTGTCCGTGGACATCGAACCCGCCGTCGCGGCCGGCATCACCGTTCCCAGCGCGAGCGCAAGGACAAGCATCGCGCCGAACGTTTTCATTTCATTGCAGGATTGCATCTGGATTCTCCCGAAAGATCGATGCTTCCGGACTGGAAGCAATCGAAGATACGGGTTGAACGAGGTCGCGGATGCACGCGTTATCGCGCAGACGTCGAATCGCCATGGGCAAATGCAATGTGGGTGACGCTCATGTGCCGCCAACGACGCCTTTGGCCAGCACCGGCCCGCTCGGCTGCCCAGTGGGCGATCCGCCGCGGGGCTCCAGCGAAACGGCCAGAATCGCTTGCACCTTCAGCAGGGGGAGCTGGGCTTGCGGTAGCGACACGATGGTCGGTTGGTCGGCGGCGATCACGCCCAGAGATACGGGTCGCGCACCCGGCGCAATCAGCCATAGCTCAGTGGAGCGATCAGTTGCAACTGGCGTATCGTTTGCCGGCACGACCACCATGCGGGCGCGCTGAACGTCAACGGTGGCCGTCCATCCGGACGCACCGTCTTCCCGGACGATGCTGGCGACCATGTAGTCATGACCGCCCGGCGCAGTAACGGGAGGGCGCCCGAGAGGCACTATCGAAACGATAGCGAGCGCCGCAGCCACGATGCTCGCGCCGATACCGATCACGCGCCACAAGCGAAGGTTCTCCCATAGGCCGACACGTGGCGGGTGGGGCGCCGAACGAGCGAAACCCAGTTCGGACTGGATGCGCGCCCACACCTGCGGAGACGCCGGGAACTCGGCAATATCTTCGTTCAGTGGCATCAGGCGGTTCTGCCAGCGTGCCACGTTTGCCGCCAGATCAGGATCGTGCCGCATCGCCTCTTCGATCGCCCCACGCTCTGCGGCGTCGAGCAGGCCCAGGGCGTACTCGGCGCACCGCAGGTCGTCAGGGTCGTTTATGGGCGTATTCATTGTTCGAGACAGGCTCTGAGCTGGATCAGGCTGCGACGGATCCAGCTTTTCATCGTGCCCAGCGGCACACCGAGGTGCTTCGCCAGTTCGGCATACGTCGCGCCCGTGAAGAAAGCTTCCCGCACGATCTTCCCATGTCCGGCGGGCAGATTTTCCAGACAATGTTCCAGGCGCCGCCGCTCCTCGCTGTACTCGGCTATCGCAGCCGGTGACGGATGCTCGTCAACGATTTCCTCTTCCGCTGACTCATCCATCGGCTCCTCACGGCGGCGGCGCAGGCGATCGATCGCCCGGTTGCGCGCGATCGTCGCGAGCCAGGTGATGGCGCCAGCCGATGTTGGGTCGAATAGCGTGGC
The DNA here is from genome assembly GCF_900177725.1 of Paraburkholderia susongensis. Classification (GTDB taxonomy): domain Bacteria; phylum Pseudomonadota; class Gammaproteobacteria; order Burkholderiales; family Burkholderiaceae; genus Paraburkholderia; species Paraburkholderia susongensis. The sequence goes on from NZ_FXAT01000016.1 coordinate 21,538, forward strand.
CCGGCGCCATACCGTTACATAGACATCCTGAAGCACATCTTCGGCTTCACTCCGATCGCGCAGCATCCTTAGGCAAATGCCGAACAGCTTTGCACTCGTGCGCTGATAGAGCGTGGCGAATGCCGCCTGGTCGCCCTCGCCGGTCCGCAGCAGAAGCCGGTTCAGTTCGTCGCGACGCCGGGCTTCGAGATCGTCCGCCATAGGTCGACCGCCAGCCTCGGCGTTTCCTTGGATAGGCATTGCGTTCTCTGCAGGTTGGCCACGCACGATTGAGGTAAGCATCAGTGTAGCAGTGCGGCGGCCGTTCGAAACGAGTGCTTCCCGTGCCAGTCGCCATCGCATCGTGACGCTCTCCGTAGTGCCGTTGCATTCGCCGGCTACGCTAGCATCTGCCATACCAGGACAAGATTCAGTACCATCACCAGGCCTGCACCGAGCGACGCGAGCACGATCATCGGCGTGCGATTTCGGTAATGTCCCATCAATCTCCGGTTCGACGAAAACCCCAGCACCATTGCCATCGGCGCCGGAAGCGCGATGCTCAGCACGACCTGGCTGGCGATCAACGCACGGGTTGGATTGACGCCGAGGCCGATCACGACGAATGCCGGCAACACTGTGACGAGACGTCTGAACCAGACAGGTATGCTGAAGCCGAAGAATCCCTGCATGACTATGTTCGAAAACACCAGCAGGGTCTGCCGCTCGCTGTCGTTGCGAGGCTGGGAGCGGTTCTGGGTCAGACCCGAGTGGAGAAATAGCACGTGGGGCATGACCGTTGCGCCGACGATACCGACACTCAGCAGCAGTGCGCCGTTGTCGAGTCGGGACGGGACGAAGACACCGGCGGCCAGGGCGGACCACGCAATCGGTGTCATCAGCATCTCAGCCACGTACGAAAGTCCGATCACACCAATCAGCCCTGCAATCACGAGTTCGAGCGGTCGGAAGCCGGCACGCTCGAACTGTAGCAGCCCGTACGTCAGAACCGCAGTCACCGCCATTGCGGAGATGAGCGATAGATGCAGCAGCAGCGACAGTCCGATCGCCCCGCCGACGAACTCGGCGAGATCGGTGGCCATTGCCGCGACCTCGCTCAGAAGCCACATGGCCATCACTACCACGCGGGGCAGTGTCTCCCGGCAGAGCTCCGCCAGGTTCCGGCCGGTCACAATGCCGAGCTTCGCGGAGAGAATCTGGAACAGCATCGCGACCGCATTGGCAAAGACCACGACCCACAGCAGCGAATAGCCGTACTTCGCGCCAGCCTGGATGTTGGTCGCGAAGTTGCCGGGGTCGACATATGCGATCGAAGCGACCACCGCTGGCCCCGCAAACGACAGAATCGCGGCCGGCCCTCGACGTCTGCCCGCCAATGTCTCAGCGACATTGAAACGGGTCTGGTCGGTGAGTGTCCGGGGGACAACCATCTGAGCTATGGACTCGTTCATGAATTATCCAGTGCATCGTGCCGATGAATGCGATCTTCATTCTGCGACAAGCCCATCGCTCGGCGTGCCGACAACCGGCCACTCCCGCCGTGTGCGTTTATGCGCTCATGTTGATCGTTCCGTTTACGCCGTTGGGGAAAAAGCCTCCTTTCACGGCGGCGGTACTTGTCAGATAGACGATGTTCAGTACCTCGGTTGCGCTTCGGCCGAACGCGATGCCGTTGCTGTCGAGTGGCACGATGTTCGACGAGCCGGGTGTCGCACCAGCGATACCCTGGTCGTCGTTGCCGACCTGATCGAGACTGTCGCGGGCTGCAGAAATGGCGTTCGCTGCGGCGATCAGGCTCGACGTGTCCATGCCCTTTGCGAACAGGGTGGTACGCACGAGGCCTGCGTGATAGGCCTCAGCCGCGAGAATACCGGCTGCCGCATCGAGAAACGTCTTGCTCGAGAGCAGCGGGGCGGCGCCCTTGTAGGCAGTCACACCGACATCCTCAAAGATGAATGCGCCAAGCAGGAAATTGTTGTCGCTTGCGTAGGGGTCGAACGCGGCACCCGCACCAACGAGGCCCGCTGCGCGGGCGGCGACGGAAAAGGCGCCGTTAGGGTTGGTTCCGCTGATGTCGATCGCAGGTTGTGCGACAGCGGCGCTCCCCAGTGCACTGCGCAGAAACGCGACGTGCTCGCGCTCGTCCTTTGCGATTTCGTTTGCATACGCCAGGACCAGCGGATCCTGAAACGGTACCTGCTGTCCCGCGATGACCGCGCCGGGCGTGCCGACTCCGCCGAGCATGCCCGCGGGCAATCCACTGCCCGTGGTCGCGTAGGTATAGAACTGGGCCTCCAGATACTCCAGATTGAGCGCGAAGTTCAGGATCTCGTCGTCAGTAGGGGCAGTGCTCGCGGAAGCGGAAGTGCCCGAGCCTCCGCCGCATGCGCTGATGAGCGTGCCACCGACCAACCCCAGACTCAAACCGCCTGCGTTGCGGAAAAACTGTCTGCGGCGGAGCCGACGTTCTACGCGGCGATCGAATACGTCGGCAATCTTTGCTGATGAATCATCGGACATGACCCTGCTCCTTGATTGACATGCGGAAGCGCCTGTTGGCAGCGCCGATGCGCAAACAACGTGAAGTCATTGGTTGCGCGGCGAAGCAAATCGCGGATACGAAGAAGCACGGCCCGTCCGTTAAAGGAAATGGCAAACGGGATCAGGTGCGCCCTCATGATCACGTACGGATCAAGTGAATGCCTGGATGCACTCACTGGAGAAAAATTTCAGAGCGATAGCGCCGAGCGCAATAGCGAGGACGGCGCGTGCGCAAATGATGCTAAGAACCCGCAGGCCATGGTTGTCTCGATGTTGCCGGCCCCAGATCTCGCTGAGTGGTAAATCTACGATCGCAACGTCGACGCAGGCATGCGCGAGTGTTCGTCAATCGTGACGTTTTTGGACCGCTCGACAACGGGGCATACGGACTGACAAATTCTGGGCAACGTTTCTCTGGCGAGTCGCGATGAAGGAACCGACAGTGCCGTACGCGTCCTTAGCCAATCCCGGGTTCAGCCAGTCCACCTATGAGATAGCGATCGACGACGGCTTTATGATTCTTCGTTGAGCATGGCGTCGCCGTTCAATCTTCACTCGGTTTCGACCGGAGCAAAGCGGGTACAGCACCAGGGTTGAACGTCTCCTTTCAGGGAGACCGAAGGCCCGCCGTAGTGTGCCGTCCTATGGCAGGGCGAAAGGTGTCATTCGAAGTATCAGGTCGTCCAATGACCGCAGAGCAACCTATCGTGACCCATGGCGGGCGATCAGCCCAATGATCGCAATGGCCGATGAGCGGTCGGACATGATTCGAGCGCGAAGATCCTTTATCTGGACGAAACCAATGTTCAAATGTCCGATCATCGGTAGATGACTCGTCTGTCCCTGTTGGCGATAAGTAGCATTCGATCCGTGCCCGTCGGTTGATTGGGGCGGCTGCCCCGCAGGAGCGGTGCCTCCTTACTGGTGAAGGGCTGTCAAGACAGGCACTTTCACAACGTGGGTAGGAGTATGGGTAGCCACCGACCGGGACTGCGGGAGCCAAACCTGGCACGGCTTCACGGGCGATTGTAGGAGTCGGCTGCCTTCCGCCACATGGCCCTTCCGGGCTATTCCGGTCTCTCCCGCTGATGTTCTCTAAGCCAGCAGATAGTGCAGGCGCTTGAGCACCCGCCTGAGCGCTGCATTCATCTCATTGACCATCGTTCCTGTCGCCTCTGCTTTCATGACATCAGCATAACAAACCGCCTTGTTGCGACAGAACCTTCTCCCGGGTGAATCTCGCGCAGATCAGTGCATCTGAAAGTCACAAAGGTCCGCAAAGCCTTGTGACAGCGCTTCGCGGGCCACACGTCGTTTTACAATGCGAGGGTAGAACGTCATCAAAAAAATGTCGGAGCATTTCGAACTTACGGAAACAGCAATTCGTCGATTAGTCTCAAACGAGACGACTGCCCCAGTCTCCAGCGACTGCCCGAGCCGATGACACGTTTTGCCTTTCGAGGTGGAAGCCGCTTAACATTCAAAACTTGCCGCGCTCGTCATTGAGGCGTTGGCTCGATCAAAGCCGATTGCGGGATTGCCTGGCGGTGCGAATCATCGCATGCAGTGCGGTAGGCCTTTCCTGCGAGCAGAGGACCCGAAGCAATATTGACTGACAAAGAAGGAGTTGCATGGTGGAAAATCATCTCGATCCGCTTCGTTCATGGCTGAGCAGCCTCCTCGAAGAGCACGCGGCCCCCGGCCAGTCCAACTTTCTCGAGGATGTCCTGGTCACCTTCGCGATACATCTGTTTGCTGCCGCGCTGATCCTGTGGATCGGGTGGAGGCTGTCGCGCCGCGTGTCACGCGGACTGGACACGCTGCTCACACGGCGCTCGCGCATCGACGCCACACTGCGCCCGATCCTGTGCGACAGCAGCCTGTGGGGCATCCGTGTTGTCGCGATCGTCGCTGCACTCTCGCAACTCGGTATCGAGACCACGAGCATCATTGCCGTGCTTGGCGCGGCCGGCCTCGCACTTGGTCTCGCCCTGCAGGGCACGCTGCAGAATATCGCGGCGGGGATCATGTTGTTGCTGCTGCGGCCGTTCAAGGCCGGCGACTACATCGATGGCGGTGCAGGGAGCGTCGCAGGTACGGTTCAGGAAGTCAGCCTGTTCATGACGCGTCTTACGAAGCCAGACGGCATCTGCGAGTACGTACCGAACAGCGTACTGTGGAGCAACTCGATCCGCAATTACAGTCGCAATCCCAATCGACGTCTGGACCTCGAAGTGGAAATCGCGGCTCGTGACGATGTAAACCGCGCGCTGGAGACACTGCGCGCGCTTGTAGCAGCCAATCCGCACGCGCTTGCGGAACCCGCGCCGCAGGTGATGGTGATGCGCTTCGATGACAGCACGGCAGTGCTGAATATCCGTGTCTGGTCCCCCGTAGACAAGTTCTGGGACATGCGCTGGGATCTCGCCCGCCGCGTGAGGCAAAGGCTGACCGACGAACAGTTTTCTCTTCCGCTGCGCACCCGGGAGCTGCACATCGTGCGCACGCCGGCATCCGTCCGAGGGCGCGGTCAGGACGGTACGGTCGACTCATGAAAATGCATTGATATGCCTGGCCGGATTGTGCGAAACGAATCGCGGCAGGAAGAGCACTCCTTATACCCTTGTCGAAGTCGACGTATTTGATGATGCCGGTGTTCAGCAGGAACATCTAAAGCGACACCCGTTCGGCCGAATCACGGCCCACATCCGGCTGCACGCGCGATTGATGGAAGACAGCGGGAAGACAGCGGCTAGCTGTCGAACGCAAGACGCAGCGAGGCGTCAGCCCTTTTTCCCGCGCCCCGGGCTAGCCTGCCGGGCGAGGTGTTCGGTCAGCACGCCTTGAAGCACGTCAATGAAGCGCCGCGACACATTGGAGAGCGGCTCCGCGTGCGAGTAGAGCACACTCGCGCTCAGCGTCTGCTCGCCATCCAGCGGCACGATATCCAGTTCGCCGCGCGTGCTCCCGTCGATGCAGAACGGGTCGACGATCGCCACCCCCAGGCCTTCCTTGGCAAGCATGCAGGCGCTGCTCGCCGAACGCACGCGGACGATGGGTTCGGGGCGGGGATCGTTGCGGAAAAATCGTCCAACGAGACGGCCGAGCGGCGTGTCGTGGTCGTAGTCGATCCACGGCAGCCCGGCAAGGTCCTTCACCTCGATCACGCGCTTTCGGGGGAGCTTGCCCTTGCGCGCCACGCAATAGAGCGGCGTGGTGACGAGCGGCATTGTCACGATGTTCGGATGCTCGACATTGAACATCGACACGCCGATCTGGGTTTTGCCGAACAGCACGCGCGGCACGAGATGATTGTGCGTGAGCGGCTCGAAGTGCACCGGCAGGTTCGGATAAACCGCGTTGAAGCGGGCGATCGCAAGCGGTACGAGATGCGTGCCGAGGCTCGGGCTGCACACGATCTTCAGCTCGCCGCTGCGCCCCTCGATGAGCGAGCGCACCAGATTGTCGATGCGCTCGATTCCCTCGTATGCCCGTTCCACTTCCTCGAAGATCTGCTTCGCCTCCGGGGAGGGAAACAGGCGGCCGCGCGTGCGCTCGAAAAGCGGGAAGCCGAGCCGGCTTTCCGTGACCTGCAGAACGCGGCTCACCGAAGGCTGTGCAACGTACAGGGTGCGGGCTGCCTCACTCACGGAGCCGGTCATCATGATCGCCCGGAACACCTCGATCTGGCGCAGGCTCATCGTGTGGGAATGGGGGTTCTCTCCGTCGTAGTTCATCGCATGCAACCGGTGATTGGGCTGCGTTCAGTGTAACGCGCGGCTTCCTGGCACACGGCACCCATGCACGGAGGCTATGACTCGCGAAATTTGAACTATTTCACTGCGCGGCAACGGTTTTGTACATTGACGCTGAAGGTTTTCCATTCCGTGAATCGTTCGCCGTCATGTCCGAAACCATTGCTTTTCTGAATCCCAACGGGCTCGCAGAAGTCACGGCGCAGATCGAAAGAAGCGTTCGTGCGCTGCGCCGCGCTGCCGACCCCGAAGTCACGTTCGCAACCCTCGCTGCGGTGGAGGGCGGGATCGTGACGCAACGCGATGCCGACAGGGCCGCCGTCGCCGTCGCGGAGCATGCCGTTCGGCACGAACGCAACGTGAGCGCCTTCGTTATCTGCTGCTACAGCGATCCGGGCCTGCATGCCGCTCGCGAAGCGGTCTCGCGTCCCGTGATCGGCATCGGCTCCACCGGGCTCGCCACGGCGCTTGCGATCGGCGAGCGTCCGGGCGTCATTGCCGTCAGCTCGAAGGGCATGCCGCGGCACTGGCGCGCCTATCACGCTGCACGCCTTGGCGGGGCGGTGGTCGGCGAGCGTGCCGCCGATCTGCCTGTGGACGAGTCAGGGGGGACGCGCGCGCTCGAGCGGCTGGTCTCCACCGGCAAGGCACTGCGGGACGACGATGGCGCCGATGTGATCGTGCTTGGCTGCGCGGGCATGACCCCGCTGCGGGACGAACTCGAACACCGGCTTGGCATTGCGGTGGTGGATCCCTGCAGCGCAGCGGCCGCGCTTGCCTTTTCGCTGTGCCGCGGGCGCGGCGCGCAGGGCGGCCCGGCATGAGCCTGCCTGCCAATGCACCGCGTCTGGGCGTGCTTGGCGGCATGGGGCCGCTCGCGACCGCAGACTTCCTGGTGAAGGTCATTCGCGCCACGCCGGCTGCCTCCGATCAGGAGCACATGCCGATCATCATTCATAACGTGCCACAGATTCCGGATCGCAGCCGCGCCTACCTGAACGGCTCGGACGCGCCCTGGCCGCACCTGCTCGATGGTCTGCGCACGCTGGAAGCCGCAGGGGCTGCGGCGATCGCCATTCCGTGCAATACGGCTCATGTGTGGCATGCGCGGCTGGCGAACGAAACGGATCTACCCGTGCTCCACATTGGCCAGGCCGCGCTCGATGTGCTCGCGCTCGAATGCCCGCAGGCACGCAAGGTCGCCATTTTCGCAACGACCGCGACGCTAAAGGCGCGCATCTATCACGATCCGCTGGTACTGCGCGGCTACGTTCCGCTCGAGCCGGACGACACGATGCAGGCTTCTCACGTGTCAGCCGGGATCGCCGCAGTGAAGGCGGGTCGTGTCGAAGCGGGGCGCCTGCTGCTGGCTGAAGCCGCTCAAGCGCTCGCACGCCAGGGCGCGCAGGCACTGCTGATGGGCTGCACGGAAATACCAGTCGCGCTTGACGGTGCACGGCTCGACATGCCCGCTGTCGATCCTACCAACGCGCTCGCGCGATCCTGTGTCGAGTGGTGGCACGCAGCGAAAGTGAAACTCTCGCTGCGGGACGCGCAGGTCTAACTCTCTTTGCAACGGGCTCAAACACCATGCAGCATTTTGATCTCACGATTCGCGGCGGTGAAGTCGCGACCCACGAACGGGTGTTCCGCGCCGACGTCGGCATTGTCGCCGACAGGATCGTCGAGGTGGCGCCGCACTTGCCGGCGGGAACGCGCGATATCGATGCCACCGGCCGCTACGTCATGCCCGGCGGCATCGACACCCATTGCCACGTCGAGCAACGCTCGGGCCTGGGTTTCATCGGCGCGGACGACTGGTACTCCGCAAGCGTGGCGGCGGCACACGGCGGCACCACGATGATCGTCCCGTTCGCGGCCCAGCATCGCAAGCAGTCGCTCAGGAAAGTGGCCGAAGACTACGCGGCGCTCGCGCGTGCGAAGTCGGTCATCGACTGGAGCTACCACCTGATCGTTTCTGAGACCGACCACCAGACCCTGCATGAGGACCTTGTCGAGCAGATTCGCGGCGGCATCACGTCGTTCAAGGTCTACATGACCTACGACCAGTTGAAGATCGACGACTACCAGATGCTCGACGTCCTCGCCGTTGCCGCGAGGGAGAAGGCGCTGGTCATGGTTCATGCGGAGAACAACGATGTGATTCGATGGGTCTCCCAGAAACTGCTGGCGAGCGGCCGAACCGCACCGAAATATCACGGCACGAGCCATGTCGAGCTCGCGGAAGGCGAGGCCACGCACCGGGTCATTCAGCTCGCAAGGCTTTTCGATGCGCCGGTTCTCATCGTGCACGTTTCCGCTCCCGACGCCATTGCGACGATTGGCGCCGCTCAACGCATGGGCGCGCAGGTGTATGGCGAAACCTGCCCCCACTACCTCGTGCTCACGAAAGACGCGATGGACTTGCCAGGTATGGAAGGCGCAAAGTATTGCTGCAGTCCGCCTCTGCGTGACGAAGCGGCGCAAGCGGCGCTTTGGCGGGCCCTGAAGGACGGCGTACTGCAAACCGTTTCCTCGGATCACGCGCCTTACCGTTTCGACGAAACGGGCAAGCTTCCCTATGGCGAGGCCACGACGTTCAAGCAGATGGCGAACGGAATGCCCGGACTGGAAGCGCGGCTGCCGCTTCTTTTCTCGGAAGGCGTCAGGAGCGGCCGCATGACGATTCCTGAATTCGTGGCGCTGACGTCCACGAATCACGCCCGAATGTATGGCCTTGCCCCGCGCAAGGGTTACGTCCAGCCAGGCGCCGACGCCGACATCGCCATCTGGGACCCGGATCGCGAAGTCGTGCTGCGCGCGGCGACGCTTCACGACCAGACTGGCTACACGCCCTTCGAAGGCATGCGGGTCACGGGCTGGCCAACGACGGTCGTCAGCGCGGGGCGGGTCATCGTCCACGAAGGCGCGTTCGACGCGGCGCCGGGAAGCGGCCGGTTCGTTCCCCGCTCGACGCCGATGCCATTCCAGTCGCCGCCGCCCGTTTCGGCTCGCGGCCAGTTCTTCCGTGCGCTCGCGGACGGCGAAGCCGGCCCCGCACATTCATTTGGTTATCTGGATCGCTGATCTGGCCAGTTCACGCAAAGAGGAAACACATATGAGTCAGTCACGCAAGCTCGGTCTCGCCGTCGCCCAGATGGGTCCGGTTCATCTCGCCGACGAGCGCCGCGCAGTCGTGAAGCGTCTCGTCGAGATGCTCAAGGAGGCGAAGGCGCGCAACGCGAAGTTCGTGGTGTACCCGGAACTGGCGCTGACCACATTCTTCCCGCGCTACTGGATGACCGAAGCCGCCGCTGTCGAGCGCTTTTTCGAAAAGTCGATGCCCAACGCGGACGTCGAGCCGCTTTTCACGGCGGCGCGCGAAGCGGGTATCGGCTTCTATCTGGGTTACGCCGAGTACACGAGGGAAGGACGTTGCTTCAACACGGCGATCATCGTCGACGAAACGGGCAAGATCGTCGCCAAGTATCGTAAGACCCATCTTCCTGGCCACGCCGACCACAAGATCGCGGCGCCGTTCCAGCATCTCGAGAAGAAGTTCTTCGCCGTGGGCGACACCGGTTATCCGGTGATCGAAACCCTCGGTACGAAAATGGGGATGTGCCTGTGCAACGACCGGCGCTGGCCCGAAACGTGGCGCGCGATGTCGCTGCAGGGGGCTGAGCTCGGCGTGCTCGGCTACAACACGCCTTCGCAGAATATCCACTGGCCGGAACCCGTGCATCTGCGCATGCATACCCATCTGATCACGCTGCAGGCCAGCGCTTACCAGAACGCCATGTGGATCGCGGCCGCCGCCAAATGCGGCTACGAGGATGGCTACCACATGATCGGCGGATCGGTGATCGTCGCGCCGTCGGGCGAGATTGCCGCGCAAAGCTCGACGGAAGACGACGAAGTGATCACGGCGAACATCGACCTGTCGCTTGGCGACACCTTCCGCGAGCACGTTTTCAACTTCGCGAAGCACCGCCGCCCGGAGCATTACCAACTGATCGTGGAACGCGTGGGCGCCGGCGACCCGCTGCCGCACGATCCGGACCAGTTCAACTAAACCATCGCGATACGGGAGAGAGGATATGAGCGAAGGCTTTGAAGGTCGCGCGCCTGCCACGGCGCCGAACGTGCATTATGCAGGGCCCGTGCCGGAGCCTGCGCAGGGCAAAGCGTTGCTCGGCCAGCCGCATGTCCGGGCGCTGATCGCCTCGGTCTCGGGTTACGCCATGGACGGCTTCGACCTGCTGATCCTCGGGTTCATGCTGAGCCTCATCTCGGCGGATCTCGGCCTCACGTCCACCCAGGCGGGGGCGCTCGTTACCTGGACGCTGGTGGGCGGCGTGGCCGGCGGCATCATATTCGGTATCCTGAGCGATTATCTCGGGCGTGTGCGTGTCCTCACCTACACGATCTTGCTGTTTGCCCTGTTTACCGGACTGTGCGCGTTCGCGAGAGGCTACTACGATCTGCTCGTCTACCGGTTCGTGGCGGGGCTGGGCCTCGGCGGCGAATTCGGCATTGGCATGGCGCTCGCCATCGAGGCGTGGCCGGCTAACAAGCGCGGTCGCGTGTCGTCCTATGTCGGCATGGGCTGGCAACTCGGCGTGCTCGTGGCCGCGCTCGTGACACCGGTCCTGCTGCCTCACATCGGCTGGCGAGGAATGTTCCTGGTGGGCCTCGCGCCCGCCGTCATGTCCTTTGTCATTCGCAAGGCGATTGGCGAATCGGAAATTTTCGTTCAGAAGGTAGCGCGCCGGAAGTCTCACGAGTTCCCGCTGAAGACGCTGTTTCGCGATCGCGAAACCACGCGGCGCAGTATCGGCATGATCATCATGTGCTCGGTGCAGAACTTCGGCTATTACGGGCTGATCATCTGGATGCCCGGCTATCTGACCAAGGCATTCGGCTTTACGCTCGCGAAGTCCGCAACGTGGACGGCCGCTTCCATTCTCGGCATGCTCGTCGGCATCTGGATCTTTGGCCAGCTCGCCGATCGTGTCGGGCGCAAGCCGACCTTTGTCCTGTACCAGATCGGCGCGCTTGCGATGGTGTTCCTCTATTCGCGCATGACGACGCCCGAAGCGTTGCTGATCGGCGGGATGATCGTCGGCATCTTCGTGAACGGCATGATGGGCGGATACGGCGCCCTGATGAGCGAGCTTTTCCCGACACACGCTCGCGGGACCGCGCAAAACGTCCTCTGGAGCATTGGCCGCGCGGTGGGCGGATTCGGGCCGCTCGTCATTGGAGAACTGGCCAGCCGCTTTTCGTTTGGCACCGCGATCGCGACCATCGCGTCGATCTACCTGATCGACGTGATTGCCACGCTCACCCTGATTCCAGAACTCAAGGGCGCTGAACTGGAATAGGCGCGAGCCAGTTCGAGCGATGCCGCTTTACGAAGCGACGCACTCCGATAACATGCGCCAGTCGGCGACATAGTCCGGCAAGTACGCAATCGAACGAGGGAGTGCGCGCGAACGCGGCGGCTCGTATCCAGCGGGTTGGCACGCCAGAAGATATGCACCGCCAGTGGTTCCCGAGCGGTCCTCGGAAATCCATACCGCCTGGTTGGGCCGCATCGTCGCGAGCAAGGCAGCGAAATGGCGATTGGCGGTCAACGGGCCTTCGATCACGATTTCACCGGTGCTGTTCAGGCGCGCGAGGCAATCGTTCGTGACCAATGCGGTGTAAAGCGTTGCAAGTGCATACGACTCCTGCGGCGAGGACGGTTGCGGCCCGCGGATCTCGCCGCTTCGATCGGGCCACGGGCCGCCTAATGGGGCAAAGCTGGGCAACGCGAGCGTTCTGCGGGCGACGAGCGCGGCAATGTCTTCCCAGCGGCAGTCGTTGGCTTGTCCCGCGTTGAGCAGCGCAAATTCGCGACCGCCCATAAATCGGGCGCACGCAAGCGGCCGGCCCCACGCATCGACGTTGGCCAGCATGTCGCGCCGCGGGTCGAGTACGGAGAGCGGCGCGCCGATACCTGCCACGAGCGTCCACGTACCCGACGAGATCACGTTCAACGGGGCTTGTGGCGACGGTGCGCCATAGAAGTGCTTGACCATTGAAGCGTTGCTGTCGTGGATGCCGCACACGACGCGACAGTTCGCAGGCAGACCCGTTCGCGCCGCCAGGCCGGGCAGCAGCGTGCCGAGCGTGGCGCTGGCTTCGCGCAGCGGTGGAATCAGCGACTGCCAGCCTAGCCTGCTCACCATGGGCGCCAGCCGGCCGCGCGTGACATCCCATAGATCGGTATGGCAACCCCAGGACGTGACCTCTCCGGCCACCACGCCCGATAGCCGCCATGCCCAGTATTGCGGGTAGGGCACGATGGCGCGCGTGCGCGCGAATGCGTCGGGAAACCGCCTCGCCTGCCAGTACAACTGCTTGCCGACGTTCAGCCCGCCCGCGAGCGCCGGCGAATAGGTGCAGCCGAAATCGTCGCGTTGCGACGCGTAGGCAAGGTCGACTTCACCCAGGCCGGTGAACTCGTAGTCGAGCACGGGAAGCGCGAGTGCTTCGTCGCCCAGCAGCGCGACCGTTGCGCCGTGCGTCGTCGTGATGATCGAGCCGATCCGGTGCCGCTGCGGCAAACGCTCCAGCTCGCATAGCAGCCAGTGCCATATGGCATCGACGTCGAAGTGCGGATACGGGCCTGCGTGAACGGCATGGTTGGCGCAGCGTGCCTCCGAAAGCGAGGTTCCGTCCTCGTCGATCAGGCTCAGTTTGAGGTTGGTCTTGCCGATGTCGAACACCACGACCCGGCCGTCATGTGCACGGTTGAGCGCCGGATTCATGGCGCGACCGGGTCGGGGTCGACCACCACGACCTCGATATCCTGACCTTGCAACATCGCAACGGTCTCGGGGCTGACGTTGCTGTCCGTAATCAGCGTCGTGACGCGCGAGAGCGGGCAAACAATGAGGCCGCCGCGCTTGCTGCTGAATTTCGAGCTGTCCACGAGCACGATCAGCTCGTCGGCCTGCTTCATCAGCTGGATTTCCGCACGCACCAGAAGCGGATCGCTCTCCAGCAGTCCTAACGGTGATACGGCCGCGGCGCCGATAAACATCTTGCTCGCGTAGTGATTCTGGATCACGTCGTTTTCGAACGGACTCACGATCACATTCTGCTCCCGATAAATCTTCCCCCCTGGAAGCAGGATTTCATTGCTGCTATGCGTGAGCAACTCGTGCGCCGTGAGGAACGAGTTGGTCAGAATGGTGAGCTGACTTCCGGCGAGGGACTCCGCCATCATGTGCGTCGTGCTGCCGCCGTTGATGATGACTGTCTCGCCGTTCTGGCACATCTGCGCCGCGCGACGGGCAATTGCCCGCTTGCGTTCCGGAAATACCGCACTGTTCTCCACGAAGCTCGACCCCACCAGGCCCGTCGGTTTGTCTGGTGCGAGATGCTGGGCGCCGCCGTGGACCTTGACGAGTTGCCCGCTGGTCGCGAGCACCGTGATGTCGCGCCGGATGGTTGCCGCCGAGGCGCTGAGCGCGCTCTCGAGTTCTGTGACGGTGACGCTGCCTCGCTCAGCGAGGATTTTCAGCAGTTTCTTGCGCCGCGTATGGTTGATCAAAGTCCGCCCTCCAGGTTCACTGGATTATGTCATTTGCGCATCAAACAATCATTAATTGACGAATGGTGGAAAACCCGCAGTCAAAATCAATCACAAAGTTGATTGAATGACGATTGAAAAATGATCGTTTTGTGGACAAACTTCGAGCGGTCAACTCACAAAACCAGCGAGACAACGCTTCCATGAAGACCTTTTCCGCTTTTGCCGCTTCGAAACCGATCGCTTCCCTTTGGGACGACGCACAGGCTGCGTCGATGTCCGAACCGGAGCTTTTGCTTTATCGCTCCAACCTGCTGGGAAGCGACCTGCGCATCACCAACTTTGGCGGCGGGAATACCTCGGGCAAGATCGACATGCCAGACCCGCTGACCGGGCAGACGGCGAAGGTACTGTGGGTCAAGGGCTCGGGCGGCGACCTCGGCAGCATGAAGATCGACGGCTTCGCGACGCTCTACATGGACAAACTGCAGGCGCTCAAGGCGCGTTACCGCGGCCTCGCGTACGAAGACGAGATGGTCGCGATGGCGTCGCATTGCACCTTCAATCTGAATCCGCGCGCCGCCAGCATCGACACCGCGCTGCATGCCTATATTCCGAAGGCGCACGTCGATCACATGCACCCCGACGCAGTGATCGCCATCGCCGCGAGCGAGCACGGCGAGCAACTCACACGCGACATCTTCCAGGGCGAACTGGCCTGGGTGCCGTGGCAGCGCCCCGGCTTCGATCTCGGCGTGAAGCTCGGCGATATCACGCGCGATCATCCCAACCTCAAGGGCCTCGTGCTGCAGAATCACGGCCTTTTCACCTGGGGCAATACATCGAAGGAGTGTTACGAGAACACCGTGCGCGTGATCGCTCAGGCCAATGCCTGGCTCGCGGAACGAAGCGACGTGCCGGCCTTCGGCGGCGCGGTGCGCGCGCCGCTCGACCGGCAGGCGCGGCTGCGGGTCGTCGAGCGGCTCGTGCCTTCGCTGCGCGGCAAGATCAGCGGTGACGGCGCGAGCGGCCAGCGCAAGCAGGGGCATTTCGACGATCGCGCCGAAGTCCTCGAATTCGTGTGCAGCCAGGACCTCGCACCGTTGGCCGCGCTCGGCACTTCGTGCCCCGATCATTTTCTGCGTACCAAGATCTATCCGCTGGTCCTCGCTTTCGACCCGGAGCGGGACAACCTCGACGAAGTGATTGACGGTCTCGATGGCACGCTCGAGCAGTACCGTGAGCAATACCGCGCCTACTACGAACGATGCAAGCGCCCGAACAGTCCGGCCATGCGCGATCCGAACGCGGTGATCTACCTGATTCCCGGCGTCGGCATGCTGAGTTTTGCGCGCGACAAAACCACGGCTCGCATCGCGAGCGAGTTTTACATCAACGCGATCAACGTGATGCGCGAAGCACAGCGCGTGGACCGCTACGTCGGCCTGCCCGAGCAGGAGGCCTTCGACATCGAATACTGGCTGCTGGAAGAAGCCAAGCTCCAGCGCATGCCCAAGCCGAAGAGCCTCGCGGGCCGCATCGCGCTAGTAACCGGCGCGGCCGGCGGCATCGGGCGTGCAACCGCCGAGCGCTTCTTGCAGGAAGGGGCCTGCGTGCTGCTGGCGGATATCGACGCAAACGCGTTGGCGCAAGCCGAGGCAAGCCTGAGCGAGCGCTTCGGCAAGGACGTGGTGGCGAGCGCCGTGACGGACGTCACGAACGAAGTGTCGGTTCAGGCTTCGATGGCCGCGTCGCTCACGCACTTCGGAGGGCTCGATCTGGTGGTGTCGAACGCCGGCATCGCTTCGTCGGCGCCGGTTGGCGACACCAGCCTCGAACTGTGGAACCGCAACATGGACATTCTCGCCACCGGCTACTTCCTCGTGGCGCGCGCCGCGTACCGGTTGCTGCAGGAGCAGGGCGTTGGTGGAAGCATCGTGTTCGTGGCGAGCAAGAACGGGCTGGTCGCGTCGGCGGGCGCGGCTGCGTATTGCACGGCAAAGGCGGCGGAAATTCATCTGGCGCGCTGCCTCGCGCTGGAAGGCGCCGAGCACGGCATTCGCGTCAACGTGGTAAATCCCGATGCCGTGATTCGCGGTTCGAAAATCTGGGACGGCAAGTGGAAGGAAGAGCGCGCCGCCACCAACAAGATCGCGACCGACGACATCGAAGACTTCTACCGCAAGCGCAGCATGCTCAAGCTCAGCGTGTTGCCTGAGGACATCGCCGAAGGCGTGTACTTCTTCGCGAGCGATCTGTCTGCCAAATCGACCGGCAACATTCTCAACGTCGATGCCGGCAACGCCGGCGCCTTTACCCGGTGAGCCACCGGCTGCCGCGCGCGAGCCCTGGCGCGCGGCATGCGATGGACGACGCCCCGCGTGGCGCTGAATAAAAAACACAATGTGGTGGAGACATGGACAACGATCACTACCTGCTTCACGCAGCGGGTGTGCAAAAGTCGTTCAACGGCGTGCCCGCGCTGCTCGACGGCCGGCTTGAACTGCGGCCGGGCACGGTGCACGCGCTATGCGGCGGCAACGGCGCCGGCAAGTCGACCTTCCTGAATATCCTGACCGGCATGCTGCGGCGCGACCGCGGCACGATCCGTTGCAAGGGCCAGCCGGTCAATTTCGAATCGCCGGCCGACTCCCTCGCGGCGGGCGTTGCGATGATTAGCCAGGAACTGAATCCATTACTCGACATGACCGTGGCCGAGAATCTCTATCTCGGCCGTGAACCGATGCGGCTCGGCGGGCTCGTGATCGACTACGCGCGGCTGTTCGAACGCGCCGCCGCACTCATGGAGTCGCTCGGCTTCGAGATCGACGTGCGCGCGCCGCTGCGGCGCCTGAGCCTCGCCAAGCGCCAGCTCGTCGAAATCGCCAAGGCGATCAGCTACGACAGCGAGATTCTGATCATGGACGAGCCGACCTCCGCGATCGGGGAGGCCGAAGCCGCCATTCTGTTCGAAGCGATCCGCAGACTGACGGCGCGCGGCGTCGGCGTGATCTATGTCTCGCATCGAATGAGCGAGATATTTTCGATCGCAACCGAATACACCATTTTCCGCAACGGCGGCTTTATCGAATCGGGACGGCTCGCGGACATCGACGCGGCCCATCTGGTGCATGGCATCGTCGGCGAGCGCGTGACGCGAAGCCAGCGCCCCGCCACGCTGCGCGACGAGCCGGTGATGCTCGAAGCGCGCGGCTATACCCAGCGAAAGCGCTTCACCGGCATCGATCTGCAGGTCAAGCGTGGCGAAATCCTCGGCATTTATGGGTTGATGGGCGCGGGCCGCAGCGAATTTCTCAACGCCGTTTTCGGCCTGACACGGCCCGACGAGGGCACGCTGCTGATCGACGGAAAGCCCGTGCGCATCGACAAACCCGCTGACGCGCTGAGCAACGGACTCGCGCTCATTACCGAGGACCGCAAGGACACGGGTCTGATCGGCTGCCGCTCCGTGCGCGAAAACATTTCGCTTTCCGCCTTGCGCAGCTACTCGAAAGCCGGCTGGATTCGCGCCGAACGTGAGCGCGACGCCCTCGCGAAAATGGTTCGCCAGTTCTCGATCCGGGCCAGCTCCGGCGAAATCCCGGTGCAGCAGCTTTCGGGAGGCAATCAGCAAAAGGTCATTCTCGCGCGCTTTCTGCTCACGAAACCGCGCGTGCTGCTGTGCGACGAACCCACTCGCGGCATTGACGAAGGCACCAAGCAGCAGATTTACGAATTTCTCAATAGCTTCGTGGCGCAAGGCCGCTGCGCGATCGTCGTGTCGTCGGAACTCGACGAAGTCATGCAGGTGAGCGACCGGATCGCCGTGTTCGCGCGCGGCCGGATCAGCGGGACGCTCACGCGCGCCGAGGCGTCACATCACGCTTTGACGCATCTGGCGTCGTGAGCGCTGCCTGTTCCCGCATTTTCCTGGACAAAACATCATGATGCTTGCTCAAAGCTCCCTCTCGATGAAGCACCTGTCGCGATATGGCATCGTCGCGGCGTTTGTCGCGATCTGCATCGCCCTGTCGTCGCTGAACCCGTATTTTCTGACCGTCAATAACCTGCTGAATATCCTGCAGCAGGTGTCGATCAACGGCTTGCTCGCAATCGGCATGACGTTCGTGATTCTCGCTGGCGGTATCGACCTCTCGGTTGGCTCGGTCGTCGCATTCGCCGGCATGGTCGCTGCTAGCGTCGTTGCGGGCGACACGCCCCATTCTCCGGTTGTGGCGGTTGCCGCGGGCGTCGCAGTCGGTGCGGCGTGCGGCGCGCTCAACGGCGTCGTGATCGCGCGCTTTCGCGTGCCCGCGTTCGTCGTCACGCTCGGCATGCTCAGCGTCGCGCGCGGTGCAACGCAGATTTACAACGACGGCATGCCGATCTCCGGCTTGTCCGACGCGTTCCTGTTTCTCGGCCAGGGGAAAGTGGCCGGCGTGCCCATTCCGGTTCTGATCTTTCTCGGCTTGTTTGCCGCGTCGTTCGTCGTGCTGCGCTATTCCCGCTTTGGCCGCTACGTCTACGCGGTTGGCGGCAACGAGAAGAGTGCGCGTGCGAGCGGCGTGCCCACCCGCCTGATTCTGCTGTCCGTCTACGCGATATGCGGCGCGTGTGCGGGGCTGGCCGGGATCGTGCTCAATGCGCGGACCACGTCGGCGCTCACGCAGGCGGGCGTCGGTTATGAACTCGACGCGATCGCCGCGGTGGTGATAGGCGGCACGAGTCTTTCGGGCGGCATAGGCGGCGTCGCCGGAACCCTGTTCGGTGTGCTGATCATTGGCGTGATCAACAACGGGCTGGATCTGATGGGCGTGTCTTCGTATTACCAGCAAGTCATCAAAGGCGCCGTCATCGTGTGTGCGGTTCTACTCGATATCGCCGCGCGCCGGGAAAGCAACTGAGGCCGAGCCTCGCACAATCTGATAACCAGGAGACGATATGAAATTCACTAAATGGTTTACATCGGCCGCGCTTGGCGCAACTTGCGTGGCCGCGTTCGCGCAGTCGGCGCCAGTCAAAACGTGGAAGATCGGCGCGGCTGTGTACGGCCAAAGAAACGAGTATGCCCAACTGTGGGTGAACGCGATCAAGGATCATCCGGCAGTCAAGAGCGGCCTCGTCAGTCTGACGGTCTTCGACGGCCGCTACGACCACATGACGCAGGACGGTCAGTTCGACACGATGATCACGCAGAAATACGATGGCGCGCTCTACATTCCGATTGACTCCATTGCGGGCGGCAATGTGGTGCGCAAGGCGACCGCAGCGGGTCTGCCCGTGGTCGGATCGAACGGGCCGGTGAAGAGCGACCAGCTGGTCTCGTACATCGGCTCGAACGACGTGCTTGGCGGCCAGCTTGAAGCGACGGCGGTCGTCAAGCGGCTTGGGGGCAAGGGCAATGTCGTGATTCTCGAGGGACCGGTCGGGCAGATGGGCGCGACCCAGCGCGGCCAGGGCATCGACATGGTGCTCAAGCAGAACCCCGGCATCAAGGTGCTGGAACGCAAGACTGCCAACTGGTCGCGCGCCGAAGCACTGACGTTGATGCAGAACTGGATTACGGCGCACCCCGGCCAGATCAACGGGGTGATTGCCGAAAACGACGAGATGGCGCTTGGCGCGATTGCCGCGTTGAAGGCCGCAGGCATCGACCCGAAGACGGTCCCGATTGCGGGCATCGACGGCGTGACCGACGCGATCAAGGCCATTGCGCGCGGTGAGATGGTGTTGACCGAGCGGCAGGACGCCAAGGCACAGGCGCAGGGTGCGCTCGACATTCTGCTGCGTCACGAGATTGGCCCGAGCTACAAGCCGCAATCGGCGATCTGGCAGCAGTACGCGTCGAGCATGCCGTGGGGCGACGGCGCCGCGAAGCTGTACGCGGTGCCATGGACCGAAGTGACGCAAGCGAACGCCGCGCAGTTCGTGGCCGAGCGTTGAGAGGCCATCCTGCTAGCAAGCACCAATCCGTTTTCCATCTCCTATAGAGAGGTTTTGCTTCCATGCCTGGCTCTTTTCAGCAAGCGTTCGACTTTAGCCACAAGGTTGTCATGGTGACCGGTGGCGCTTCAGGTATCGGATTCGCCATTGCCACCCAGTTCGTCGCTCAGGGCGCGAAGGTGGCGTTGATCGATACCAGCGACGACGTGGAGCGCGTTGCGGCGTCGTTTGCAAACGGCAGCGCGGGTTGGCACGGCGACGTCAGCGACGAGGCGCGCACCGAGACCATCGTGGCGGAGGCGATTGCCCGCTTTGGACACATCGACGTACTGATCAATAACGCGGGCGTCGGGCTCATAGAAAAGGCCGAAGCCATGAGCACGGCGCTATGGGACAAGACGATGTCGGTCAATCTCAAGGGCCCGTTCCTTTACAGCCGCGCGGTCGGTCGCCACATGCTAGGGCGCGGTGCGGGACGTATCGTCAACATGGCGTCGCAGGCGGCGCTCGTGGGGCTCGACAAGCATCTGGCGTATAGCGCGAGCAAGGCGGCGCTGCTCGGCATGACGCGCGTGCTCGCAGGCGAATGGGGCCCGCACGGCATTACCGTCAACGCCATTTCGCCCACGGTGGTCGAGACGGAGCTTGGGCGCCGAGCCTGGGCAGGCGAGGTGGGCGCACAGTTCAAGCGCAAGATTCCCTCGGGGCGCTTTGCCCAGCCTGACGAAATCGCCTATGCCGCGCTCTACCTCGCCAGTGACGCCGCCGGCATGATCAACGGCGAAAACCTGGTGATCGACGGCGGCTATACCTCGCAATAGGGCCACGCAAATCCGGCCTTCCACGTTGCGCCTCCGTGCGCGATTCAGAACCAGACAAAACTGGAGACAAACATGAACAAGCTCGTTCGCACTACGCTCGTTGCCGCGGCGCTGGGTTGCGCCGCAACGGTCCACGCCGAAACGCAAAAGCCGCCCATCAGGATCGGCGTGTCGTTCCAGGAGATGAACAACCCGTACTTCGTCCTGATGAAGCAGACCGTCGAGGAAATGGCGGGCACGATCGGCGCCACGGTCGTCGTGACCGACGCGCGGCACGACGTGTCGAAGCAGATGAACGACGTCGAAGACATGCTGCAGAAAAAGATCGACATTCTGCTGCTGAACCCGACGGACTCGACAGGCGTGCAGTCCGCCGTGCGTGCAGCGAAGAAGGCGGGCGTGATGGTCGTCACCGTGGACGCGAACGCCGAGGGCCCGGTCGACTCCTATGTCGGCTCGAAGAATACCGACGCGGGGCGCGTATCCTGCGACTATCTGGCGAAAAGCATTGGCGGCAAGGGCGACGTGGCGATTCTCGACGGCATTCCCGTCATTCCCATTCTGCAGCGCGTGAAGGGCTGCAAGGAGGCGCTCGCCAAATACCCCGGCATCAAGATCGTCGCCACGCAAAACGGCAAGCAGGAACGCGCCACCGCTTTGACCGTGACGGAAAACATGCTGGCGGCCAATCCCAACCTCAAGGGCATCTTCAGCGTGAACGACGGCGGGGCGATGGGCGCGCTTGCCGCCATCGAGAGCAGCGGCAAGGACGTCAAGCTCACGAGCGTCGACGGCGCGCCGGAAGTAATCAAGGCCATGCAGAAGCCCGGCTCGAAACTGGTGGCCACGGCCGCGCAATTCCCGCGTGACGAGATTCGCATTGCAATGGGAATCGCATTGGCGAAGTACTGGGGCGCCAACGTCCCTTCGAGCGTGCCGGTGGACGTGAAACTCATCGACGCCGCAGGGGCGAAGACCTTCTCCTGGTAAGGCGAAGGCCGCACCCGGCAACTTCAGGCAAGACCCGCGAAGTCGTGCTCGCGGCGATATTCTCGCCGCGAGCGACAATCACGAGAACAGCGCGATGAACGACACGAACGAAGTACTGAGGCTCGAAAAGGTCTCGAAGCGCTTTCCCGGCGTGCAGGCGCTCTCGGGAATCGATCTGTCGATTCGCAGAGGCGAAGTGCATGCGTTGCTTGGCGAGAACGGCGCAGGCAAATCGACATTGATGAAGATCCTTTGCGGCATCCATCAGGCCGACGAAGGGCGCATCTATATCGAAGGCAGCGAGCGAAAATTCAGCGGTTACAAGGACGCGATCGAGGCCGGCGTCGGCATCATCTTCCAGGAGTTCAGCCTCATTCCGTATCTGAGCGCCGTGGAGAACATCTTTCTCGGGCGTTATCGGACCAACGGCATCGGCTTGATGAGCAAGCGCGCGATGAAGCACGCTGCGCACGAGCTGTTCCAGTCGCTGGGCGTCCAGATCGATCTCGACGTGCCGGTGTGCGAGCTTTCGGTGGCACAGCAGCAGTTCGTGGAAATCGGCAAGGCGCTCTCGCTCGATGCCCGCATTCTGGTGCTCGACGAGCCCACGGCGACGCTCACCCCGAACGAGGCGGAGCATCTGTTCAGGGTGATGCGCGAGCTGCGCGCCAAGGGGGTGGCGATGATCTTCATCTCCCACCATCTTGAAGAGATCTTCGAAATCTGCGATCGCATTAGCGTGCTGCGTGACGGCGCGAATGCGGGTTTCGCCGACGTAGCCAGCATAGACGTGGCGGCACTGGTCGAGATGATGGTGGGGCGCAAGATCGAAAACAACTTTCCGCCCAAAGCCGTGCGCGGGCCGCATGCGCGCAAGGTGCTCGACGTGTCCGGGATACAGCTCGTGAAGGACGGCCCAGTCAACCGTTTCGATTTATACGAGGGCGAAATTCTTGGCTTTGCGGGGCTGGTGGGTTCCGGACGCACCGAACTCGCGCTCGGAATGATGGGGGCCGATCCGGTTCACAGGAAGAACGTGCTTCTGAACGGCAGGGAAGCTTCATTGAAAGACCCGACGCAGGCTCTCGCGAACGGCATTGGCTTGTTGCCGGAGAGTCGCAAGGTTGAAGGGCTGATTACCGATTTCACGATTCGCTTCAATATTTCGATCAACAACCTCAGGAAGTACGGGAAGCGGGCGTTGATCAGCCGCGCGGCCGAAAAGAACTCGGCCCGCGATTTGTGCCAGCGGGTGGGCGTGAAGGCGCCCAGCATCGAGTCGCGCGTCGCAACGCTCTCGGGCGGCAACCAGCAAAAGGTGGTGATCGCGCGCTGGCTCAATCATCAATGCGACGTGCTGATCTTCGACGAGCCCACACGCGGAATCGACGTCGGCGCCAAAGCGGAGATCTATGAGCTGATGCGCGAACTCACGCAGCAGGGCAAGTCGATCATCATGATTTCCAGCGAGCTTCCCGAGATCGTCGGTATGTGCGACCGAGTCTGTGTTTTCTCGCGCGGGTCCATCGTGACGACCCTTGAAGGCCACTTCATCAATGCTGGCGACATCATGCGCCACGCAACAGCAGGGAACTCCCTATCATGAACAGAACAGCCAGCCATCCAGTCATGCCGGCGCCGGCCGGCGGCTTTTTCACCCAGCTGCGCAGATCGACGGCCTTCCTGCCGCTGGTGGGCTTGATCGTGATATCCGTGTTCATGGTTGTCATGACGGACAATTTTCTATCCGTCGGCAATCTGCAGAATATCGCGCTGCAGTCGTCGATCAACGGCATCATCGCGGTCGGCATGACGGCGGCCATTCTCACCGGCGGCGTCGATCTCTCGGTGGGGGCGGTCGTCGCGCTGTCGGGTACGCTATGCGCGGGAATGATGGTGCGCTTCGGCATGCCGGTCTTCGTGGCCGTGCTGCTGGGCATTGCGGTCGGCGCGGTGTTCGGCATGTTCAACGGCTATTGCGTCGCCTACCTGCGCATGCCGTCGATCATCGTGACGTTGGCCACCATGGGCGTTGCGCGGGGCCTCGCGCTGATCTATACCGGCGGCTATCCGATCGACGGCTTGCCCGACTCGTTTTCGTTTCTCGGCGATGGCGTGGTGGCCGGCATCAAGGTGCCCATTCTCGTCATGCTCCTCACCTACGCCATTGCCTTCGTCCTGCTCAACCTGGCGCCGTTCGGCCGCTATGTCTATGCGATCGGCGGCAACGAGGAGGCGACCCGGCTGTCGGGCGTGCGCGTGGCGCGCTACAAGCTGCTCGTGTACGCGCTCAGCGGCTTGACCGCGGCGATCGCCGGCATTGTGCTGGCTTCGCGTATTACCAGCGGCCAGCCTGGCGCGGGCGTAGGCTTCGAGCTCGACGCCATCGCGGCGGTCGTGATGGGCGGCACGTCGATTGCCGGCGGCCGGGGCGCGATTCTGGGCACGCTGGTTGGCGCGCTCCTGCTGGGCGTGCTCAACAACGGCTTGAACATCATGGGCGTCTCGCCGTATCTGCAATTGATCGTGAAGGGCGGCATTGTGCTGCTGGCTATTTTCATCAGTCGTGAAACCAGGCGCTGAAGCGTTTCGCTCAATCGAAAGAGGATTTTGAAAATGACTTATCACGGATTCGAAAAGGGACTGGCGGGCAGCGCCATCGGGCAGCTCGCCGCCATGCAGGCGGTCGTCTGTCACGGTCCCAGGGACTACCGGCTCGAAACGGTCGAGCGTCCGACGGCGGGCCCCGGCGAGCTGGTCATCAGCATTGCGGCTTGCGGCATTTGCGCGTCGGACTGCAAGTGCTATTCGGGCGCCAAGATGTTCTGGGGCGGCGAAGGGCAGCCCGCGTACGTCAAGCCCCCCGTGATTCCCGGACATGAGTTCTTCGGCTATGTCGAAGAACTTGGCGAAGGCGCGGCCGAGCATTTCGGCGTGCAGAAAGGCGATCGCGTGATTGCCGAGCAGATCGTGCCGTGCGACAAATGCCTGTTTTGCAAAAGCGGCAAATACTGGATGTGCGAAGTGCACAACATCTTTGGATTCCAGCGCGTGGTGGCCGACGGCGGTATGGCCGATTACATGCGTTTGCCGTCAACCTCGCGCGTGCACAAGATTCCGGAAGCGATCTCGCTGGAGGACGCTGCGATCATCGAGCCATTCGCATGTGCCATTCACACGGTGAATCGGGGCGACATCCAGTTCGACGATGTGGTCGTGATCGCGGGAGCGGGTCCGCTGGGTCTGATGATGGTGCAGGCGGCGCATCTCAGGACGCCGAAGAAACTCGTGGTGATCGATCTCGTGCCCGAGCGGCTGGCGCTCGCCAAAACGTTTGGCGCCGACGTGGTGATCAATCCGAAGACCGAGAACGCCGAGGCAATCGTGCGGGAGCTAACCGGGGGCTACGGCTGCGACGTTTATCTGGAAACCACCGGTGTGCCCGCGGGCGTGACCCAGGGCCTGAGCATGATCCGCAAGCTGGGCCGCTTCGTGGAGTTCAGCGTCTTCGGCGCGGATACCACTGCGGACTGGTCGATTATCGGCGATCGCAAGGAACTCGATGTGCGTGGCGCGCATCTGGGTCCGTATTGCTACCCGGTGGTGATCGACCTGATGGCGCGGGGGCTCATCACTTCCAAAGGCATCGTCACCCACAATTTCCCGCTTTCCGACTGGGAGCAGGCCATTGTCGTTGCCAACTCGCTCGACTCGATCAAGGTGCTGCTCAGGCCCGAGCGACTGGAACGCTGACGCGTTCGTGAGCGGCTCAGGTGGCTTTCGGGGCCACCCGGGCCGTTGACGTTCACACGAGTTCTGTCGCGATAAGTCGTTTCGGGGAGAGGCGCTTCCGGGCAGAATGCGGGCGCATCGAAAATCCTTGAAGCCCGTCATGGGGCGCGTTCGGCGTTTGATCGGCAGAGCCGCTCCGGCTCTGCCGACCACGTCACACGGTTACGGCGTGCGCGGAAACTCGAACGCTTCGAACAGGTCGTCGATTGCGGGTGCGTTAACCGGCACATACGGATGCGTCTGCAACTGGATCGGGTTCGGCAGATTGTCGCGGCTTCTTTGCGTGATTGGCTTCAGATGCCAGTTGCGGTCGATGAACTTCACGATCGACGCATGATCCCCGTACTGGTGCACGACACGTCCACCGCGCGAGTAGGGCGATACGACGATCATCGGAATGCGCGGGCCGTCGCCGAAGAAGTCGAGCGGCTGGATGTAGCCTGAGTCGTAGTAGCCGCCGCCTTCGTCGGTCGTGATCAGGATCGCCGTCGAGGCCCACAGGCTCGGGTCGCGCTGCACCGTGTCGACCAGCTTGTGCACGAACGATTCAAAGAGCCCGAACTTCGACGACTCCGGGTGCCCGTCGAGCAGACCGCCCGGTTTCACGAACGAAACCGCGGGCAGCGTGCCATTCGTAATGTCCGCGTACAGATCGGTCGTGTCCTGCAGGTGCGCTTTGACGAGCGCGGGGTTCGTCATGATCGCGGTTTCATACAGGAATGGGTTGCAGATATTGCAGTAGACACTCGTGGCGGGCGTTTTCACAAACGTATTCCAGCCCTCACCGTAGTACTTCCACGAAATGTTCTTCTCGATCAGCGTATCGGCGATCGTCCGCACCGGCGACGGCGGGATCGTGAATGCACTCGTATTGACCGTGCCGTCCCCGTTGTAGCCCGGGTTGTAGTTGTTCAGCAGGTAATACGTGTTCGGCGCGCATTTCGCGTCCGGCTTGTACGGTAGACGGTTCAGGTACTGGCGCAGTGCGCCGGCGCCGGGCTGATGACCATCCGAGCAGTTGCTGTACGAACCGCCTGAATAGCCGTCCTGCGTGTACCAGTTGTTGGTGTGTGCCAGCGGCAGCGGATTTTCGATCTGATCCGCCGGCGGCTTCGTGGCATTACCGTTGCCGTCCGTGTAGTAGAGCGCGTCGGCGGTACCTATCATGATGCTGTTTGCGCCTGTGCCGCCCATCACCGGCTGGTGGTAGTTGTCGCTGATCGTAAATTCGCGCGCGAGATGCGTGAAATACGGCATGTCGCCGGTATTCACGTTGTAGTAGCCGAGCGCGGTCGCTCCTTCACCGGTTGTCTCGTCGTTGAAGTTCGCGGGCCGGGGCTGGCCGTTCGAACCGGCGCCCACTGACGTCTCTACCCACGCGAACAGATCCATCTGACAACCACTCGGATTATCGAGTGTGGCGTGATCGAGACTGCAATCGGCCTCTTGCCAGTTCTGATAGAAGCGGTGCACCGGACTGTTGATGTACTGGTCATAGTCGGGACCGACGCGCGAGATCTGATACGGTCCGTTCGGCAGGTTATATGTGTTCGAGCCGAAGCGCGTATCGACGCTATGCATCGGCAAGCCGCTCGCACCGGTGGTCAAATGCACGACGTCCCAAGGCTCCATCATCGCGCCCTCAGCGGCCTGCGCCGCTGCGAGCGTAGCGAACGGCGGCGGACTGGTATCGCTCGGTGTGCTTGCCGTGGAGCCGGTATTCGGCGCCGGCAGCACCGTATATAGCTGCTTGCCGCCAGGCGCCATATCGAAGCGCTTCGGGTCCGTGGCACTGGCCGTGTATTGCGCGGCCAGCGCGAAGTTCGGGCCTGGGCGGCCGTCGGCCGTGATGATGCCCTTCGACAACAGGTTCGCCACCGTCTGCCCCTGGCGGGGCGTGTAAGCACCGAATACGTGATCAAACGTGCGGTTCTCGCCGACCACGACGATGACGTGCTTGATTGGCGATGCGGTGTTCACTGTCGCGGCCGCTACCGCGGCCTGCTGCTCGCTTTGCGCGACAGCTGGGCAGATAGCGGCAGCAAACGCAACGGAAACGGCGCCACAAAGCAAGCCGCTTCTAAATATTGGTGTACTAATTACATTGGCAATTTTTTTCACGAACGCCTCCATGACGTTACTCAGACGAGCAAGCGGTGATGTGGCGTGTGGAAACGACGGGCAGCCCCCTGCGTGGGGATGCTGCCTCTATTACAAAGCGTTACGACGGAAAGAAATTATCGGGGGGGAATGACAAAACAGGGACGAAAAGAAGTCGATGGCATGTGAATTTGCCAACGGATTACTTTCACTGCGATCCGCATTGCTCGATTCGCCCGTGGCAAAGGCCGCGAGCACATCATCGTTCATTGCGGTTATCTCGTCGCTTCAGCATGAATCGGCATCATATTTTCATATCATCGGCGAGACGAAAACGAAGGAACCTCGCTTCAGAGCGAGCCTGGTTCTGTCCGCAGATGATTGACGAACAGCTTGGCGGCAGTCGGCAGTGATTCAAAGGAGCGAACGCATATTTGGATTTTGCGCCGTGTCCATGCTTCGGAAAGCTGAATTATCCGGAAGTTGAACATGACCGAGTAGCGTCGAGCCAACTCGAGCGGCAGTATCCCAATGCCAAGCCCCGAGTTGACCATGAAGCACAACGCGTCGAAACCAGTGCATTGGACTTTCAGTTTCAGATTGCGTTTTTCCTCGTTCGCAGCGGCGGCCAACACGCGATTGATCGAGCTGCCCCGATGCAAGCCGATGAAGTCATAGTCCAACGCTTCCGCGAATCGGAGACCGTCGCGTGCTTTCAAGGGATGATCGGCCGGAACCACAAGAGCCAGCACATCTTCGCGATAAGGAAAAATCTCCACGTCCTGATCGGACATGTCACCTGAAAATATACCGACGTCCGCCGCGTTTTCAGCCACCGACTTGATCACGGCCGACGTGATCTTCTCCTCGAGATCGACCTGAATGTTTGGATATTCACTCAAGAATTTCTTGATGTCGTCCGGCAAGAATTGAGTGATGGCCGAGATGTTGGCGTGCACGCGGATAAAGCCACGAATGCCGACTTCATATTCGCGCATGTGCACGGCGATTTCATCGAGTTCGTGCAGCGCCCGTCGTGCCATCGTGGAAAGTTCGGTGCCCGCGGGCGTGGGCCTGATCCCTTTGTTGGTCCGAATCAGCAGCCGTATTCCCAGCGTTTCCTCGAGTTCGCTTAGACGCTTGCTGACTGCTGCCGCGGCGATGTGCTCGTTTTCCGCGGCAGCCGCGATCGTACCGCGCTCTACCACACTGACGAAGAGCTTGAGGGAAACAGGATCGAGACGCATAACACGAGTGATTGATGCAGCTGATGGATGCGCCGTGCTACGACGCGGCGGCGCAATTCTACCCGTGCGCCAAAGTCTTGTCATCGCGATACGTGATGGCAGCATCATGAAAAGCTGCTTTAGGCCGCCATGCCGCTGTTGCTAGACTGCCAGCAAAAGTGGAATACAACGATGCCGCGAGACGCAGCGTCAGCTCAACAGAAAAAAGGCGGAGACAGGCATGGCATTGCGAGCAGCAGAATTATTGCGTCAACACGCCTACGTGGGCGGTGTCTGGTGTGCAGCCGACAACGGCGCCACCATCGACGTGCGCAATCCCTTCGACAATAGCCTGCTGGGCACGATCCCTAACCTGGGTGCAACGGAGACCGCGCGTGCCATCGCGGCAGCCGATGACGCGCTGCCCGCGTGGCGCGCGAAGACCGGCAAGGAGCGCGGCGCCATTCTGCGCAGGTGGCATCAACTGATCGAACGGCACAGCGACGATCTCGCGCTGCTGCTCACGCTCGAACAAGGCAAGCCGCTCGCAGAAGCGAAAGGCGAACTGAACTACGCGCTGTCCTTCGTCGAGTGGTTCGCGGAAGAGGCCAAACGCGTCTATGGCGACGTGCTCCCGACGCCGCGAAGCGACCAGCGCATGATGGCGATCCGTCAGCCGGTCGGCGTCGTGGCGGCCATCATCGCGTGGAATTTCCCATCGGCGCTCGTCACGCGCAAGGTCAGTCCGGCACTCGCCGCGGGCTGCACCGTCGTGTTGAAACCGTCCGAACTGACGCCGTTCACCGCGCTCGCGTTGGCGTGGCTGGGCGAGCAGGCGGGCATTCCGCCGGGCGTGTTCAATGTCGTGACGGGCGATCCGGCTCCCATCGGCTGCGAGCTCGCCGGGAGCTCCGTCGTCCGCAAACTGACGTTCACCGGATCGACCGCGACGGGCCGGTTGTTGATGCAGCAAAGCGCATCCAACATCAAGAAGCTGTCGCTCGAGCTGGGCGGCAATGCGCCCTTCATCGTGTTCGAGGACGCCGATCTGGACGACGCGGTGCAAGGCCTGATGGCCTCCAAATTCCGCAATGCGGGCCAGACGTGCGTGTGTGCCAATCGGGTGTTCGTGCATGCGAGCGTCGCCGGGACGTTTGCCGCGAAGCTGCGCGCCGAGATCGAACGGATGAAGCTCGGCAACGGTTTGGACAAGGATGTGACGATCGGGCCGCTGATCGATCAACGGGCCGTTCAGAAGGTCAGCCGCCTCGTCGACGATGCAGTCGCGAAGGGCGCGCGTCTCCTGAGTGGCGGCCGCCTGAGCGAGCCCGGCTCGTTGCTGTTCCAGCCGACCCTGCTGGACGGCATCTCCAATGATATGGACATCGCGCACGCAGAGATCTTCGGGCCGGTGGTCGCGCTGAGCGTGTTCGAATCGGAAGAAAGCGTGCTGGCGCGTGCGAACGATAGTGAATCGGGTCTCGCTGCCTACTTCTACACCGCCAGTCTCGAGCGTACCTGGCGTGTCATGGAAGCACTCGAATACGGGATCGTCGGCATCAATACGGGCGCAGTCTCCAATGAGGTCGGTCCGTTCGGTGGCGTCAAGGAATCCGGCGTCGGACGCGAAGGATCCAAATACGGCATCGAAGAGTTTCTCGAACTCAAGTACGCATGCCTCGCCGGCAAGTCGTTCAACAGCGCGCGTTAGTTGTCGACTGAGCGCCTGATCTGCACGCGGGCGTGCGTCGCCTGCAAGTTTTCCCCGTGAGTGTTGTCAGCCAGGACAGGCGGGTGCCGCCTGCGTATTGCTTATGAATTCATCGTCAGAGGCTTCTTTTACGGATGCCGGTAGCTTCGATTACGTCATCGTCGGTTCCGGCGCCGCGGGCGCCATTCTGGCCGAGCGCCTGAGTGCCGATGGCGCATCGGTTTGCGTGCTCGAAGCCGGGCCGCCCGATCACAGTCCGTATCTGCACATTCCGGCTGGCTTCATCAAGGCCGTGTTCAATAACAAGTACGCGTGGCAGTTTTCGAGCGAGCCGACGGAGCTGACCAATGGCCGGCGCATTCCGATTCCACAGGGCCGCACGCTCGGCGGATCCACTTCGATCAACGGGCTGGTCTACAACCGTGGCCAGGCTGCCGACTTCGATCACTGGGCGAGTCTCGGCAATCCCGGCTGGTCTTTCGCCGATGTGCTGCCGTACTTCAAGTCGATGGAGCGGCGCGTCGGCGGTGACGATGCCTATCGCGGGCGGCAGGGCAAGCTGCCGGTGAGCGACATCGACTGGATTCATCCGTTGTGCGAAGCCTTCATCGCCGGCGCGCAGGAATTCGGCATGCCGCGCAATCCGGACTACAACGGCGCGAGTCAGGCAGGCGTCGGGTACTTCCAGCGCACGATCGACAACGGCTGGCGCATGAGCACGGCGCGATGTTTTCTCAAGCCGTCGAGGTCGCGCGCCAATCTGACGGTGCGAACCTATGCGCAGGCGACCCGGGTGCTGTTCGAAAGCACGCGCGCGATCGGCGTGAGTTATCGCGATCCACGGCAGCCGTCGGTCGCGCACGCGGTCAAGGCGCGTCGTGAAGTGATCGTATCGAGTGGCGCGATCAACACGCCGAAGCTGCTGCAACTGTCGGGACTCGGTCCCGCCGGTTTCCTGCGCGAGAAAGGCATCGCCGTGGTGCGCGATTTGCCCGGCGTCGGCGAGAACCTGAGCGACCACTATTCAGTCCGCGTCGTGGCGCGCGTGAAAAACATGCAGACGATGAATCAGCTCGTGCGAGGGCTAAACCTCGTCGGCCAGATCAGTCGATGGATGATGAAGAGGCCCAGCATCATGGCGCTGAGCCCGTCGCTGGTGCACTACTTCTGGCAGTCGCGCGCGGGCCTCGATGCGCCCGACCTGCAAGGCGTCTTTACGCCCGCCAGCTACAAGGAAGGCTATGTCGGCGTGCTCGATGACTTTCCTGGCATGACCACGGGCGTCTGGCAGCATCGTCCGGATAGCCGCGGCCAGGTGCGCGTGCGCTCCGCGGATCCCTTCGAGGATCCGGTCATCAATGCGAATTACCTCGGTCACGCCGACGATCAGATGACGCTGATTCGCGGCATCCGCCTCGCGCGAAGCCTGTTGCAGTCGAAAGCGCTGGCGTCGTGTTTCGACGGCGAATCGCTGCCGGGCGCGCTGTGCCAATCCGATGACGAACTGCTCGACTTCGCACGTCGCTACGGCGTGTCGTCGTATCACGTGAACGGCACCGCGCGCATGGGCCCGGACGGCGATCCGCTCGCCGTCGTCGATCCGCAACTGCGCGTGCATGGCGTGCAGTCGCTGCGCGTCGTCGATTCGTCCGTGATGCCGTCGATGCCGTCGGCCAACATCTGCGCCGCCACGATGATGATCGGCAACAAGGCCGCCGATCTGATCCGGCAGGGCTGAAATGCCCGCCGGCAGCGTCGTTTGAATCGCTTTTTTCCGTCGTTCCCAGCACACATAACAGATCGCGGCCGCCGTCATGCGACGGCACCGACAAGGAGATAGACGCAATGCGCAAGACCATCCTCAAGCAACTGCACGCCGCCGTTCTGGCCGCTACGTTGGCCGGCGTCGCTGGCGCCGCGATGGCCGACGACATCAAGATCGGCTTCAATAGCGACATGTCCGCGACCGGCTCGGCCGACTTCGGCATCTCCGCGCTGGCGGGTGCGCGCGAGGCCGCGGACGAACTGAACGCGGCGGGGGGCGTGCTGGGGCGCAAGGTCGTGATCGTGGCGCGCGACGATGTCGGCGCGCCGCCGAAGGCCATCCAGAACACGAACGAACTCGTGAACAACGAGAAAGTAGCGGCGATGCTGGGCGGCGTGAACTCCGGCAACATGCTGGCGTGGCTGCACATCGTCGAACAGAAAAAGATTCCGACGATCTCGCCGGTTGCGACAGCGACTGACATCACCGCGCGCTACGCGAAGCAGCCGCCGAACTACATCTATCGTGTGTCGATGCGCGACCGCGACCAGATCGCGCTGCTCGCCGCTTATGCCGCGCGCGCCAGCAAGAACGGCAAGATCGCGATCATCGCGGATACGACAGGCTACGGCCAGCAAGGCGCAAAGGACGCACAGGAAATTCTCGCGTTGCACAAGATCACGCCGGTCGCGAACGAAAAATTCGGTCCGAAGGACACGGACATGACGTCGCAGTTGAACAAGATCAAGGCATCCGGCGCGGATACGCTGATCGTCTACGCGCTCGCCGATTCGAACGCGCATGTCATGCGCAGCCTCGAGAAGATCAGTTACTTCCCGGTGACGCTCGCGTCGTGGGCCAATCTGAGCTCGCCGTTCCTGCGCATCGCGGGTCCGGATCTCGCCCAGAAGATGATCTTCACGGCTTCCATCACCGAAGATTCGTCGCCGCAATCGAAGGCGTTGTACGACACGCTCGTCAAGCGTGAAGGCCGTCTGCCGACGTACGTGATGGCCGCTCAGGCCTACGACTCGGTCAAGCTCCTCGCTGCCGCGATGACGCAAGCCAAGTCCACCGACGGCGACAAGGTGCAGGCCGCGCTCGAAAATCTCGGACCGGTCAAGGGCGTAATCAAGACGTACAACAAGCCGTTCTCGGCCGACAACCACGAAGCGCTGAGCGTCAAGGACTTCCGTCTGGTGCGCTGGGTGAACGGCAAGGTCGTCTCCGTCGACGACGCGACGGTGAAGGCCATCACGCCGGCCGACCTCAAGTTCTGATCGTCATATTGATCGTTAGCGCGTCTGTCTTCCGGTGCCTCGCGGGCCGGAGGATCGCACGCGGGAGTCCAGCATGCAGATCCTTCAAGCCTTGCTAAGCGGCCTCGCGATGGGCAGCGTTTATGCCCTCGTCGCGTTCGGCTTCAGCATTACTTACACGACCACCCGGACCTTCAATTTCGGTCAGGGCGCTTTTCTCGCGTTGGCGGGCCTGATCGCCGTCAGCGCAACCATGCTGTTCAGCCAGGGACATCTGTCGGGTTTTCCGAGCCCTGCCGACGTGACCTGGGGCGCGTTCCTGTTCGCGCTGGTCGCCGCGATTCTGGTGCTGACGCTGCTCGGCTATCTGCTCTACGTCACGGCGATCCGGCATTTCGTCGGCGAAGCGGGGCTGGCGTGGGTGATGAGCACGATCGGCTTCGGCATCATCGTGCAGAACCTCGCGCTGCTGATCTGGGGGCCGGCGCCGATCGCGCTGTCGTCTCCGCTCGGCGATGGCGTCGTGAGTGTCTTCGGTGCGGGCGTGCGGCCGCAGGAAATCCTCGTGTTCGTCACGACGCTCGTGCTGATGATCGTGCTCGACTGGATGCTGCATCGGACGAAGATGGGCAACGCGGTGCGCGCGGTCGCGTTCAGCAAGAACGCGGCGAGCCTGATGGGCATCAACGCGAACGCGGTGGCAGTCGGCGTATTCGGCATCAGCTCGGCGCTCGCCGCGATTGCCGGCGTGATGGTCGCACCGATCGCGACGGCCTCCGTGTTCGTCGGCACGCTGCTGGCGCTGAAGGCTTTTTCCGCCGCGATCCTCGGCGGGCTGGAGAATCCGCGCGGCTGCATCTTCGGCGGATTTCTGATCGGCCTGCTCGAATCGCTGATTGGCCTGTGGTATGCCAACCTGCGTGAGATCGCGGTGTTCGGGCTGATCATCGTGGTGCTGTATTTCCGGCCGGCCGGTCTGCTGGGCCGTGTACACGCGGAGAAAGTATGAAACTCGCCAAACTCTTCGCGCCGCTCGTCATCGCCGCGCTGGTCTTGATGATCGCGTATTCGGGCATTAACGATTTCTATCTGCTGATCCTGTTCAACATCGGGACGTATTTCATTGCCGCGACCGGCTTCAATATCCTCGTGGGTCAGACGGGGCAGAAGTCGCTCGGTCATGCGGGCCTGTTCGGTGTCGGCGCTTATACGGTCGCGCTGCTCAGCGTGAACTATCAGATTAATCCGTGGCTCGCGCTTCTCGCGGCGATCGTCGTTTCCGCCCTGTTCGGCGTACTGATCGCCATTCCGGCGCTGCGCGTCAAAGGCCCGAGTCTCGCGATGGTGACGATCGCGTTCGGTCTTCTCATCGAAAAGATCGTGTCCGAGTGGACCGATGTATTCAAAGGACAGGAAGGCTTTTCGGGCATCGCCGGTCCGACGTTCAATGGCGCGCCGCTCGATGGCAGGCAATGGGTGGTCGTGGTCGTGGCGATCGGGCTGGTGCTGCATGCAATGACGTCGCTGTTGCTCAATGGGCGCTTCGGCCGCGGATTCGCGGCGGTGCGCACGTCGGAGATCGCGGCCGAGAGCGTCGGCATCAGCGTCTATCGCTTCAAGATTCTCGCGTTCGCGATCAGCGCAATCACATGCGGTATCGCGGGCGGTCTCGTCGCGCAGCAGAACCAGTACATCAACTCGGATTTCGTCACGTTCAACCTATCGGTGTTCCTGCTCGTGCTCGTGCTGTTCGGCGGACGCACGCCGGGCGGATCGTTTTTGGGCGCGGTCGTGCTGACGGTGATCGATGCGGCGCTCGCACGCTGGCCTGAAGTGCAGCACTTTGCATACGGACTGATTCTGCTGTTCGCGCTGTATGCGATGCCGCAAGGGCTGGCCGGCCTGTTTGCGAAGCTGCTGCCGCGTCGGAGCAAGCTGTCCGAAACCGACCGCGAAAAGGCCGGCATCTGGTCGCCCGTCAAGCCGCAAACTGCGACGCACGATACGCTGCTCGACGTGCAGGACCTGTACAAGGCGTTCGGAGGCGTGGTGCCGACCAACAAGGTGTCGTTCAGCCTGAAGCGCGGCGACATCGTCTCGCTGATCGGCCCGAACGGCGCCGGCAAGACGACGACGTTGAATCTGCTTTCCGGTCTCGTGCGGCCCGACGCGGGATCGATCCAGTTCAAGGGCAAGGCGATGCTCGGGCTCACCGCGAATCAGATCGCGGCGGCGGGCATCGGCCGCACGTTCCAGAACCTCAAGCTGTTCGACGGGCTCAGTGCGCTCGAAAACGTGATGGTCGGTTTCTATCGCGTGCAGAAATCGGGCTTCGTCGCGAATCTGCTCGGCTTTCCGGGCGCGCTCGAGGAAGAACGCGAGATGCGCCGGCAAGCCTACGCGATTCTCAGATTCTTCGATCTGCATCGCTATGCGGATGCGTCCGCCACGAGCTTGCCGTATGGATTGCAGCGCCGTCTCGAGATCGCGCGAGCGGTCGCCGCGATGCCGGACCTTCTGTTGCTCGACGAACCCGCGGCCGGTCTGAATCCCGCCGAGACGGACGAGCTGACGGAACTGATCGTCAAGCTGCGCGACAAGGAGCTGACCGTTCTGCTGATCGAGCATCACATGGATCTCGTGATGTCGATTTCCGATCACATCGTCGTGCTGGATTACGGAGTGAAGATTGCATCTGGCTTGCCCGGTCACATTCAGGAAAACCCAAAGGTCATCGAAGCGTATCTGGGCGCCGCAGCATAGGAGACAGCCATGACGCAATTGCTTGAAATCAGGAACCTCGCGGTCAGCTACGGTGCGATCAACGCGCTGAAACAGGTCTCGCTGCACGTGAAGCGCAACGAGATCGTGACGATCATCGGCGGCAATGGCGCGGGCAAAAGCACGATGATGCGCGCGTTATCGGGCATCGAGAAGTCGAGCGGCACGATCGTTTTCGACGGTCAGGATCTGGCGGGCATCCCGGCGCATAAGCGCGTGGGGATGGGCATTGCCCATGTGCCCGAAGGTCGCCAGATCTTTCCCGATCAGACCGTCTTCGAGAATCTGATGCTCGGCGCCTTTTTGCGCCGCGAGTCCGCCGCGACACTGGCATTGGAGATCGAAGCCTGTTTTCAGATGTTTCCGCGTCTCAGGGAGCGCCGCGAACAGTACGCCGGCACGCTGTCGGGCGGCGAGCAGCAGATGCTCGCGATCTGCCGCGCACTGATGAGCCGGCCCAGGATTCTGATGCTCGATGAGCCTTCGCTCGGACTGGCGCCGCTGATCGTCGCGGAGATTTTTCGAATCATCAAGTTGCTGAAAGAGCGTGGCATGACCATTCTGCTCGTCGAACAAATGGCGAACCAGGCGCTCGCGATTTCCGACCGCGCTTATGTGCTCGAAGTGGGCAACATCGTCGTCGAAGGCACCGGCTCGGAACTGCTGACGAGCGACCGCGTGCGCGAAGCCTATCTGGGCAAACAGAAGCATTGACCGCTGCTGCGCGGGCATCCATCGGCCCTGTCCGACGCATGGCGCGTCCAGTGCCGAGGCTTACGAATTTAACGAGGAATTCATGTCTTCCAAACCATTGAATGGCATTCGCGTGCTCGAACTCGGGCAGCTTATCGCCGGACCGTTTGCAGCAAAAATGCTCGCGGAATTCGGCGCCGACGTGATCAAGATCGAGGCGCCGGATAAAGGCGATCCGCTGCGTAACTGGCGCATGCTGCATGAAGGCACCTCCGTCTGGTGGCAGGTGCAGTCGCGCAATAAAAAATCGGTCAGCCTCGATCTTCGTCAACCGGAAGCGCAGGAGTTGATCCTCGCGATGGTCAAGGACGTCGATGTCGTGGTGGAGAACTTCAAGCCCGGCACAATGGAGAAATGGGGCTTGGGCTGGGACGATCTGCACAAGATCAATCCGCGCCTCGTAATGCTGCGCGTCTCGGGCTACGGGCAGACTGGCCCGTATCGCGATC
Source organism: Paraburkholderia susongensis (assembly GCF_900177725.1). Lineage (GTDB taxonomy): Bacteria > Pseudomonadota > Gammaproteobacteria > Burkholderiales > Burkholderiaceae > Paraburkholderia > Paraburkholderia susongensis. The sequence continues at coordinate 59,009 of NZ_FXAT01000016.1, forward strand.
TGCCCGGCTTCGGCGTGATCGGCGAAGCGATGGGCGGCCTGCGTCATCTCAGCGGAGAGCCCGAACGCACGCCGGTTCGCGTCGGCATCTCGATCGGCGATTCGCTTTCGGCATTGCATGGCGTGATCGGCGTATTGCTTGCGCTGCGTGCCCGCGATCAATCGGGCGAAGGGCAGATGATCGACGTCGCGCTCTACGAGTCGGTGTTCAACATGATGGAAAGCCTGCTGCCCGAGTATGCCGTGTTCGGTGAAGTGCGACAGCCCGCTGGCAGCAGTCTGCCCGGCATCGCGCCGAGCAACGCCTATCGATGCGCGGACGGCAAGTATGTGCTGATCGCGGGAAATGGCGACAGCATCTTCAAACGGCTGATGAGCGTCATCGGCAGGAGCGATCTCGGTGAGTCGCCCGAACTGGCCAACAACAACGGCCGGGTGCGGCAAGTAGAGAAGCTCGACGCAGCAATCTCCGGGTGGACAGGGCAACATCGCATGGACGAAGTGCTGAGCCTGTTGAACGCGGCGCACATTCCCGCAGGAAAAATCTACGACGTGGCCGACATCGCATCGGACCCGCACTACCTCGCGCGCGGCATGATCCTCGATGGACAACTGGACGACGGTACGCCGATAAAGCTGCCGGGCATCGTCCCGAAACTGTCGGCGACGCCCGGTGAAGTGAGCAGTCCCGCGCCATCGTTGGGCCAGCATACCGACGAGATTCTCGAACGATTCGGGCTCAACGCCGAACAGCGCGCCGACTGGCGCAGCCGCGGCATCATCTGAGGAGCGAGCACATGTCACTCCAGGTTGCCAATGGCAAGAAGCTGTATATCCAGGAAGTTGCGCCGCGTGATGGCTTTCAGAACGAAATGCAGTTCATCGATACCGATCAGAAAATCGCGCTCGTCGATCGCCTGTCGGATGCCGGTTACGCGAAGATCGAGGTGACATCGTTCACGTCGCCCAAGGCGATCCCCGCGTTGCGTGATGCCGAAGAGGTCATGCATCGCATCCGGCGAAATCCGGACGTCGTTTATACGGTGCTGGTGCCGAATGTTCGTGGCGCCGAACGGGCGATGGAATGCAAGGTCGATGAGATCAATCTCGTGATGTCGGCGAGCGAGACGCACAACCGCGCCAATCTGCGCATGACGCGTGCGCAGTCGCTCGCGCAACTCGCCGATGTGATAGCGTCTGTCAGCAGTGAACGCGTGGCGATCAACGTGTCGCTATCGACCGTTTTCGGCTGTCCGATGGAAGGCGACATCGATCCGTATCAGGTATTCGAACTGGTCGGCCGTTTTGCGACGCTGGGCGCGCATGGCGTCACGTTGTGCGACACGACGGGGATGGCGTATCCGTCGCAAGTCGCGCGCATCGCGCGTGAGGCGCGCAAACTGTTTCCCAAACTGGCGCTAACGCTGCACTTCCACGACACGCGCGGAATGGCGCTTGCCAATACCTTGGCCGCATTGGACGAAGGCATCGAGCGGTTCGACGCGTCACTCGGCGGTCTCGGCGGATGCCCCTACGCACCGGGCGCGAGCGGGAACGCCTGCACCGAGGATCTCGTGCATATGCTCAATCTGATGGGCTATGACACGGGCATCAGGGAGCAGGAGCTGCTGGATATTGCGTCGGGTCTGCCTGGGCTGATTGGGCATGAACTGCCTGGTCACTTGAATAAGGCCGGTCTGCGCTCACGGCTTCATTCTGTGCCGACACGGTGTTAGGCCGATTCAACTGCGCCGGTTTTTGTGGCGAGCGAAACCGCCGCCGGGTCGTTGGACGAGCGTACCTGAGCGTCGTCCATCGCGTCTCGCTCGAGCGAGCGGATTGGCGAGGTTCGTGCGCGTGCCAGGTCAACTGGTTCATCCGCGTCATGATGCTGGCATCGATTCATACTGTTCTCCTAACTACCGCCGGATGAGGACACACCCCCCGACCAGGAGTGCGGTTCCAATCAGGCGAGGAAGATCAATCGGGTGTTCGGGGAGGCCCAGCCATCCGAAATGGTCGATCGTCACCGATGCGAGCATCTGACCGGTCACAAGCAGGACGATAAAGGTCGCAGCCCCGAGCTTGGGGATAAGGAAAATGGCCAGGCCGATGAAGATTGCGCCGAACAGTCCCCCGCTAAATGCCCACCAGGGGATGCGCCCTGCCACGGCCACAGAAGGGATCGGATCGCGCAGAACCAGCGCAAGCAGCGCCATACAGGCGACGCCGACGAAGTAGCTCACAAAGCCCGACCAGGCCGCCGAGTTCAGGGCCACGCGAAGGCTTGCGTTCAGTACCTGCTGAGCGGCCACGCTGGCGCCGGCCAGAATGGTGAGGATCGAAAAGAAGAGCACGTTAGGCATCGGAGTCACCTATTCCTAAAGTTGTCACTGCGATTTGACGGCGCGCTGGTCCATGTTGTCAAATGCCATAAATCATCATTTCCATGCAAAAGAGGCATGATGAACCCGGCTCATATCGACCTGTTTCGCGCCGTGATACGTCACGGCGGGATGACGAGAGCAGCGGAAGCGCTTGGCATCGGCCAGCCTCATGTCAGTCGCGCGGTTGCGCAGCTCGAAGCGGACCTTGGCTTTCCGCTGTTTGTACGAGGGCATGGAAGCGCATTGCCGACAAAGGAGGGAGAAGCTTTTTCGCGCGAAGTCGAGCGGACCTATGCCGGGCTCGATCAGCTTCGGCAAGCGGGTCGCCAGATACGGGAGATAGGAACCGGGTTGCTGCGCGTGGCGTGTCAGCCATCGCTAGCCTCACGGTTCGTGCCACGCGCCATCCGGCGGTTAGGTTTGGCAAGTCCTGGAGTGCGCGTTTCGCTTCACGTGCCGGGCCCCGACACCATCTGGTCATGGACTTCGACTGGGCAGTGCGACATTGGCCTCGTGCGGCCGCGCTCTGGCTACGCCGGAGTCGAGTGCGAATCCTTCCTCACGGTCGATGCGGTCTGTGCGCTGCCGAGGCGGCACGCGTTGGCTCGCAAACGGACCATCGCCGTGTCCGATCTTGTGGGCGTCCCTCTGATCGCGGGTGCCCCGGGTGTTTTCCAGCGGGCGATCGAGGAGTCATTTGCACAGGCGGGCATCGAGCCACGCTTCGTTCTGATGGCGCAGTACACGGCGGCGCGGTGCGGCCTCGTGTCTGAGGGGCTGGGCCTCGCCATTGTCGATCCGCTGCCAGCCCGCGAACTGACTGGTTTGCCCATCGTGCTGCGCCCCTTTCAACCTCGTTTGCCCATTGAGACGATGCTTATCCGGCCGGGCGGGAGGCCGCCTGATAGTCTCGCGGCACGCTTCATCGATCTTCTGAAGGCCGAACGCGATGCTGTGACGTCGGCATCTACCGACTATCGTTGAAGCAGGCTGGTGTGCATCGAATCTGCAGCGGGGGCCGAGGTTCAATCCACCCTGGATTAAATGCAGAAATCAACGGTTGTCTGCCGCTTCGAATGTCCTATGGCTGCTGGATAGCTGCCGGTCACGGGCGGGCCAGCTTCTGTTTCACGGAAAGTCATAGCGTCTTCACATAGGCGGTTCGTGAAGGAGCGGACGGACAATTGCCTGTCGTTGGCATCGCTTCGCCGGGCTTGATGATGGCGAAATTGCACAGTGTAAAATGCGGCGTGGGCATGACCGCGGATGAGTGAGCCCCGTGCCAGGAAGGCGCGTTGAATTTAATGTGCTGCTAGTGGAGAGACTATCAAAATGGGTCCCAACGACACGCAGGGCGCAAGGCCGCCGCTGCGAGGGGAAGCGGGAATCACGATACGCGACGTAGCGAAGGCGCTCAATATCTCGCATACAACGGTCTCGCGCGCGTTGGCCGATAGCCCGAAGATTAGCGACGAGACCAAGTCGCGTGTTCGCGCGGTGGTTGCCCAGATGGGCTACCTTCCTTCCGCCTCGGCGAGAATGATGCGTGGCCGGCGCAGCTCGCTCGTTGGTCTCATCATTCCTGATATTCAGAATGATTTTTATGCGACTGTTGCGAAAATCGTAGCTGACTCCCTTGCATCGCATTCGATGCAGCTTCTGCTGTCCGTCACTGACGATAACCCCGACCGAGAATTGCGCGAACTGAAGGCGATTCTCGAAACGCGCCCTGCTGGAATAGTGATTGTTCCGACGGCGTCTCCGCGCCCGGAAGCCTGCGCGTTGCTGAAGAACGTGGAAACGGTGCAACTCGTGCGTGTGCACGCCGATCTTGCGGGGAGCGCCGTCCTTATCGATGATCGCGCGGGCATCAAGGCAGCAACCCGGCACCTCCTTGATAGCGGCCACACACGACTCGCATTCGTGGGCGGGGACGAAACACTCAGTACAGGGCGGGAGAGGCTTGGCGGATTCCAGGACGCATTGGCCGAACATCGCCTGAAAGCCGCGAAGATAGCGCTTGGATCGCCGCGTCCGGAGTTCGCGCGGCACGCTGTGACCTCCATGATGTCAGGAAGGAACCGCCCGACGGGAATCATCCTTGGCAGTGCCGAGTTGACTCTGGGCGCTCTGCAGGCGCTGAGGGCGCTGAAACTCGACTGGCCACGAGATATATCCGTTGTTGGGTATCACGACCCTGCGTGGTTCGAATTGGCAGAAGGAGGCATTACAACAGTGAGGTTGCCGGTGGAAGACATCGCTACCACTGCGACTACTGTCCTGCTGTCCCGTCTCGGTGAGCGTCAACCTGATGGCGCACCGGAGATCTCACCCGGCATCGTCCAGTTCGAACCATCGTTGGTGCTTCGGGGATCGACGAGGCAGTTGTGAGTCCGTTGCCGGAATGACGTTGAGCATCCCCAGGAAGTAGTAAAAACTCCCCGCCTGTGCTGGTGATCCGACTCGCTCCGGTTTGCAGCGTGAGGCTGGACGTAAACATGAAACCGCTCCCGACTGAAGAGCATGATCGAAACAATCAGTACATCGAAACATGTACCCGGAAGTTGCTGCTCGGGTGCTGATGGAAGCGGCGGCGCTGCGCTCCGCTGTTGATAGCGTCCGTGCCGGAGCACCACGAACCTGGTTTTCCATCCACGATGATGGAGCGACGACCAAGGCCGGCAGAATCGCCGGAATCGTGCCTACCACCACAGTCCACTGATATTGCATGCGGATTCGGGTAAACCATAATGCACACGTGTGCCCAAATTTATCCTATACTTCGATCCAACATCAAGCGCTGGAAGGTTATTGCTGATCGCGACGACCCATCAGGCGCGACATGCAGTCTTTCACCGGTTCAAAGAGCATCGAGTTGGCGTGGCCTGACTCGGGCGGTGCGCGTTATGCAGGCGCCGCCGAGGGGCAGACCTTCTGTTGAATGAATGCAGTTAAACCGAGTAGGCGGAGACACCATGATCAGATCGATCAGCCATGCAACATACCGGCATCGCGACCTCGCGGCCGTTCGGACGTTCTTTGAGGACTTCGGACTGATAGTCGCGCATGAAACGCCGGACCGCATCTTCTTTCGGGGATGCAACGATGCACCGTATCTCTATATCGCAGAGCGCGGAGAGGAACCCGCTTTTGTCGGGGTGGCGTTCGAGGTGGATTCGGAGGAGAGCTTGCAGGTGTTGTCCGCGCGTTTCGGCGCTCCGATCGAAGACCTCGATTATCCGGGCGGTGGAAAACGGGTGGCGACGATGGATCCGGATGGCCGGAGGATCGAGCTTGTTCATGGTGTTGCTCGCGTCGCGCCGATAGCGGTAAGTCGTCCCGCAGTCGCCTGGAATTCCGCGGGCGAACGCCGTCGCCTTGGGAGATTTCCGATTTTCGACGTAGGGCCAGCAGAGGTCATTGCGCTTAAGCACGTCGTAATGAGCTCTCCGAATCCGGCAGCGATTATCGAATGGTTCACGGAGAAGCTAGGCGCATTTCCCTCGGACCTGATCGGCGAAGCGAAAGAAAAAGCAATTGGCGCGTTCATGCGGTTTCCGCGCGGCGCGGAATATGTCGACCACCACAATATCGCTGTCTTCATGGGGCCGACGAATGGTGCACATCATGTCTGCTTCGAGACGATCGATCTCGACGCCATCGGCATGGGCCGTCAATACCTGGCGTCGAAGGGGTACAAGGCGTCGTGGGGCCTCGTGCGTCACTCGCTCGGCGGAGCAGTTTCGGACTATTGGTACGACCCGTCTGGTTTTCGTGTCGAGCATGTGACCGATGGAGACTTCCTCAACGATACGTACCCGACGAGATTGAATCCGCATAACCAGGAATCCCTCGAGCAATGGGGAACCATGGTGATGCCGGAAGACTTCCTGCGCTCCTGACGATCGCGGGGCCGACAGTCGGCCCTCCTGTAACCAGTTCGGAAATGCGATGAAAGTACTTATCACCGATTATGCCTGGCCCGACCTGAAGATCGAAACCGACGTGATTGAAACGGCGGGCTTCGAACTCGTCGCGGGTCCCGCCGTCGCCGGGAGCGAAGAGGACATTGAGCACCTGGTTGCGGAGCATGATCCGGACGCCATTCTGACCTGCTGGGCTCCTGTGTCGGCGCGCGCCATAACGTGCGCGACCAGGCTGAAGATTGTGGCTCGCCTGGGAGTGGGACTGGATAACATCGACGTCGGCGCGGCGACCGCGGTAGGCGCGTGGGTCACGAATGTGCCGGATTACTGCGTTGAAGAAGTTTCGGATCACGCCGTCGCACTTCTGCTGAACCATTTCAGGGCAATTGCCGGATATGACCGCGACGTCAAAGAGGGCCGATGGGCGCCGGGGTCTCGGCCGCTGAAGCGTATAGCCGAACTGACGGTCGGCATTATCGGATACGGGCGCATCGGCCGTGCTACCGGTCGCAAGCTGGCTGCTTTCGGATGCACGGTGCTGGCGACGAACGGCGATTATCCGGTGACCGCGGAAGCAGGCGTACAGACGGCGACCATCGCGGATATCCAGAAGAATGCGGATGCCATCATCCTGCACGCGCCGCTCACCAGCGAAACGCAGCATCTGGTCGACGAAAGTTTCATCTCGGCCTGCAAACACAAGCCGCTGCTCATCAATGTCAGTCGTGGCGGACTGGTCAGCAACGAGGCCGTATTGGACGCGCTCGCGGACGACCGGCTATCCGGTGCGGCACTGGATGTCGTTGAAGGCGAACCGAGCCCACCCGCAAATCTCATCGGACATGCGCGTGTCATCGCGACACCGCATGTGGCGTTCCTATCGGACACCTCAGTCATTGAACTGCGGACCAGGGCTTGCGAAGAGGTAGTGCGGGTTCTCCTTGGCAAAGACCCGGTCAACGCGTGCAACCATCTGCAAAGCGGTCAGTCGCTGCAGGGCGGTGTGGCGAGCGACATTCAGGTGATCCAGACTGTTCAGGGTTCGATCGTGATAAAGAAGGCACTGGACAAGCTGAAGGTTGCCGCTGACTGGCGGTCGGACCCGGCGCGTTCGTTGACGGAAGTCGCAGCGCTGAACGCCGCAACCGAATTACTGGGACCGGGCGTGGTACCTCGTGTTCTGTGGAGCGATAGCGTTCGCAACCAGTTCGCGATGGAACTCGTCTCACCCACACAAAAAAACTGGAAGCAGGAACTCCTTGCGGGCACGATCAATCTCGCGACCGCCCGAAGAGCGGGTGAACTGCTTGGAATGCTGCACAAGCGCTCCTCCAGGTGCCCGGCGCTAGCCGAACGATTCGCTGACCAGACGTTCTTCCGCGAATTGCGGGTGACGCCGTACTTCGAAAGAGTCGCGCAGCGCAACCCGGAATATCGCGACGCAGTTTCGGCAGTCATCGAAGGCATGACAGCGCGGCGACAGGCGCTGGTTCACGGTGATTACAGCCCGAAGAATCTACTGGTCGACGACGCAACCGTCACGGTGGTCGACTGGGAGGTCGCGCATTGGGGCGACCCGCGTTTCGACGTGGCGTTTGTCCTTGCTCATCTGATTCTCAAGGCGCACCGCCGCGAGGCGAACGTGAATGAGCTGTTGCTCGCTGAGCGTTCGTTCGTCGAAGGCTATCTCGTCGAGGGGCCCGCAGTCTTTGACGCCTGTCTTCTGCCGCTGCTCGGGTGTCTGCTGCTGGCGCGCCTCGATAGCGATTCTCCCGTCGACTACATTGCTGAGCTCGACACAGGGGGTATCCGGCGCGTTGCGCGGACATTGCTGGGCGGTGACATGGCGTTCGCGAATCGGTGGTTTAACTAACCAATGGAAATGACGTGACACATCCTTCTTTCAATCTAGCTCGCTCGGCCGATATCTTGCGTGTGCGCGGCCGTCAGATTCTCGACTCCCGTGGGCGCCCGACCGTCGAAGTCGACGTGGAACTGCGAGACGGGTCGTACGGACGCGCTTGTGCTCCATCAGGCGCATCGACGGGCAGGCACGAGGTTCTCGAATTGCGCGACGGCGACGATGGACTCCATGAGGGTCGAGGTGTTTCCAAAGCGGTGAACAACATTAACGGTGCGATCGCCGAGCTTCTCAAGGGGCGGCCCGCAACTTCGCAGGCCGGGCTCGACGAGGCTTTGCGCACTCACGACGGCACGGCGAACCTGTCCCGGCTGGGAGCGAACGCGGTCATTGCAACGTCGCTCGCGATCTGCAGAGCAGCCGCGATGCATGAGCGGCTTCCGCTGCACCGTTACATTGCGCAGCTCGTGGGGACGACGCGGACCTCGATGCCGATGCCGATGACCAATATCCTCAGCGGTGGCGCGCACGCCCGGCGAAGCATGGATTTTCAGGACTTCCTCGCCATCCCCGTCGGCGCGAAGACCTACGGTGATGCCCTGAACATGCTCGCAAGCGTGCGCTCGGCTGCGAGCGAGCTGCTGGCCGAAGACGGTATCACCACCCTGCTGGCAGACGAGGGCGGTCTCAGTCCGGGATATTCGTCTGCGGACGAGGCGTTTCAGCTGATGATGCGCGCATTTGAACGCGCGAAGCTGCGGCCGGGTCACGACATCGCAATCGCAATCGATGTCGCCGCGAGCGAGTTCTATCGTGACGGTAAATATCACCTGGCCGGCGAGCAGCGCACGCTCGACGGCGAAGAGATGGCGGAATACCTCGCGGATTTCATCCGGCGATATCCGTTGATTTCGATCGAGGACGCCTTCGAGCAGGACGACTGGTCTTCGTGGTCCTCATTCACGAAGCGCTTCCCGAACGTGCAAATCGTCGGTGACGACCTGTTTGTGACCAATCCCGAGCGCATCGCGCGCGGAATAGAAGTGGGCGCGGCCAACGCGACGCTTATCAAGGTGAACCAGAACGGCACGCTCTCCGGCGCGTTCGAAGCGATGAAGCGTGCACGGGCGGGGGGCTACGCGACCGTCGTATCCGCGCGTTCCGGGGAAACGGAAGACTCGTTTATTGCCGATCTGGCTGTCGGATCGGATGCGGGCCAAATCAAGATCGGCTCCGTGCGCAGTTCGGAACGTCTCGCGAAATATAACCAGCTAACGCGGATTGCAGAGCTGGAGGACGCGGAACTGACCTTTTCTTTTTCGTAGGGTGACGTCGGATAGCTCGTCATTACTTGATACCTAGGAAACGCATACTCATGACTCCTTCATACACACTCGCCACGTTCCGTCACCAGGGAAAACCCACTCCGGTGATTGAGGTCGATCGCCGTTATTGGCCAATTTCGACGGTGGCACCGGATCTGCTCCCCGCGGATTCCGCTCGCGGCCTGATGCAGCTTTTCGACGACTGGGAGCAGTCCCACAAACGTCTCGGCAGTCTTGCTGCGCGTCTTACATCCGAAGGCGCGCCTGGCGAGATTCAGGCTCCGCAATCGGCCGACGACATCCTCGCACCGTTGCTTTACCCGAACAAGCTGGTCATGTTGGGTGCCAACTATCTCGACCACATGCAACAGGACGCGGGTTATGCGGATTTCGACAAGTCATCGAAGATTCCTGTTTTGTTCATGAAGCCGCCTACTACGGCGATTGTGGGTAGTGGCGCTTCTGTGCCTTACCCGATCCAGACGCAAAAGTTCGATTGGGAAATCGAACTGGCCGTCGTCATCGGCAAGCGGGCGACAAGACTCACAGTGGAGAACGCGATGTCCTGCATCGCAGGCTACACAGTGGGTATCGACCTGTCGGCGCGCGACTGGCAGTTTCACGAAAAGCATCTGGTGAAATTCGATCTGTTCGGCGGCAAGGCATTTGACTCGAGCAATCCGCTCGGACCGTGCATCGTTCCCGCGGATCAAATCAATGCCAACGATCTGCAATTGACTCTCAAGGTCAACGGGGAGGTGAAGCAGCATGCCCGAACCAGTCTGATGATCTGGAACATCGCCGAGCAACTTGCTGCGATCACGGAACACGTGACGCTGGAACCCGGCGATATCGTCATGACCGGAACGCCCAGTGGCGTGGGCCTGAAGACCGGAACGTTCCTCAAGCCGGGCGACAGGCTGGACGCGGAAATCGAAGGGATCGGTCATCTGGCCGTCCAGGTGCAGGCATAGGAGGGGACGGCGATGATTGTCGAGCAACGGACTTACACGGTGAAACCGGGTGCGGTACCGGCGTATCTGGACCTCTACGTGCGGGAGGCGATGGAGGTCCAGAAGAAGCACCTTCCGCGGATGGTTGGGTACTTTTCGACCGATATCGGAGCGCTTAATCAGATCATTCATATGTGGGGCTACGCCGATCTCAACGAGCGGGCGCGATGCCGTGCTGCGCTGTATGAGGATCCGGCCTGGCAAGTGGTCGTGAAGAAGCTTCTCGAGATGATTGAGGTGATGGAAACCAGGATTCTCGTGCCGACCGCTTTTTCGCCAATCAAATGAAGGGGGAAACGTGGATACGACACAACTGGTTGACCTGAAAAGCCTCGAGGACGAGCGGTGCCGCGCGATGACGAGCGCCGACATGGCGGCGCTCGAACGACTGTTCAGCGACGACCTCATCTGGACGCACTCATCCGCTAAGGTCGACGGCAAAAGGGCGTTGCTGGCCAAGATCGAAAGCGGCGAGTCGCAGTATCTCTCCATGCACCGCGAGGACGAGAAGTACGTCATTTCGGCCGACGCTGCCATCGCGTCGGGGGCTGTCAGCATGGAGGTTCGTCTGGGCGGGGTCGAACGATCACTTCGCAGCCGATATACCAATGTCTGGTTTAGAGAGGGAGGCGTCTGGCGCGTCGTAGCGTGGCAATCGACTGCCGTACCGGCATAGTTTGAATTTGTCCTGTTCGGCGCAGCGGCACCGACAACCGCCGACAACATCCACCAGGAATCAGCACTGATCCATGAATGCATCCCCCCAAACAGTATCTGGCACACCGCCCACGGTGAAGCTTCTGATTGACGGTAAGCCAGTTGAATCCACTACCCAGGAGTGGCGAGAGGTGATTAACCCCGCTACCCAGGAAGTGCTTGCTACGGTCCCGTTCGCGACCGCAGACGAGATTGACCGTGCGATCCGTTCGGCGCACGCGGCTTTTGAAAAGTGGAAGCGTACCTCCGTGGGCGCACGCATGCGCATCATGCTGCGCTATCAGGCACTTGTGCGCGAACATCTGCCGCGCATCGCGAAGACATTGAGCGCGGAGCAGGGCAAAACCCTGGCCGACGCCGAGGGTGATATTTTCCGTGGGCTGGAGGTCGTCGAGCACGCTTGCTCGATCGGCAGCCTCGCGCAAGGAGAATTTCTCGAGAATGTCGCCGGCGGCGTAGACACCTATACGCTGCGCCAGCCAATCGGCGTCTGTGCGGGCATTACCCCGTTCAACTTCCCCGCGATGATCCCGCTGTGGATGTTTCCCATGGCCATCGTCTGCGGCAATACCTTCGTATTGAAGCCTTCCGAGCAGGACCCACTGTCGACTATGCAACTGGTCGAGCTTGCAATTGAAGCGGGCGTGCCGCCGGGCGTTCTGAACGTGGTGCACGGCGGCAAGGAAGTCGTCGATGCCCTGTGCACGCACGAACTCGTGAAGGCCGTTTCGTTCGTGGGGTCAACCGCGGTCGGCACTCACGTGTACCGGCTTGCGAGCGAACACGGCAAGCGCGTTCAGTCGATGATGGGCGCGAAGAACCATGCAGTGGTGCTGCCGGACGCGAACCGCGAGCACACCTTGAACGCTTTGGCCGGTGCCGGGTTCGGCGCTGCGGGTCAGCGCTGCATGGCGACTTCAGTCATCGTGTTTGTGGGCGAATCTCATCAGTGGCTGCCCGATCTGGTCGCCAAGGCGAAGCTGTTGAAGGTCAACGCCGGCAGCGAACCCGGAACGGACGTGGGACCGGTGATTTCACGCGCCGCGAAGGCGCGCATTCTTGCGCTACTGGAAACCGGTGTGGCCGAAGGCGCGACGCTGACCCTCGACGGCCGCGATATCAGCGTAAGCGGATACGAGGACGGGAACTTCGTCGGGCCGACAATTTTCTCGGACGTGACGACGGACATGCAGATTTACCGAACCGAAATCTTCGGTCCGGTGCTGCTCGTGATGTCTGTTCCGACGCTTGACGACGCAATCGCTCTCGTGAACGGCAACCCTTATGGAAACGGCGTGGGACTGTTCACCAGCAGTGGCGCTGCTGCCAGAAAGTTTCAAAGCGAAATCGATGTCGGCCAGGTTGGTATCAACATTCCGATTCCAGTACCGGTTCCGTACTTCAGTTTCACGGGCTCACGGGGCTCGAAACTGGGCGACCTTGGCCCTTATGGCAAACAGGTCGTGCAGTTTTACACCCAGACGAAAACCGTCACTGCACGCTGGTTCGACGACGCGACAGTGAATGACGGCGTCAATACGACGATCAGCCTTCGCTAGAAGCGCCATGTCTGCGCGGATCGATCAGGCATCAGACGAGATGTGTGTTCGGTCCGGGCATCGCCGTAAGGGCGTGGAGGAGACCTTTAAATTCGCCTGGGCGAAAGAGCGGTGAAGCGCCGGTCTATATCCCTGTGGATTGCGTCGTTCTAACTCGTGGGAGCTGAAACATGTCATATGCCGTGATCTGCCTGGACCGTCCCCATACTCGCGAGCTGCGGGACAGAACCCGGCTTGCGCATATGGAGTACATCAATGCGCACCGCGAACTCATGCAGCTCGGCGCCGCGCTTCTGGAAGACGCTGGCGAAGGCCGCATAGGCATGATGATCGCGATCGATTTGCCGAACCGCGAGGCAGTGGAAGAGTTCATGCGTAGCGAGCCTTACAACGCCGCCGGAATCTTTGAGAGCGTGATGATCCGCAAATGTGCCCGGGTCTTCCCGGAGACGGACCCCGCGCACTTCGACAATCTGCTGATTGAGGAGCGACGTAAGGCGGTCCTTCAAAAATAGGGTCGTTGGCGGTGTCAGCCGTGACCGGTCGTTGGCGAATCCACTCGCTTTCAGATTCGACCCAACCCTGAACGTTCTCGCGCTGCGAGAACTCGGGAATCGGCAGGAGTCCATATGCGATACACAATCGGAACGGATGCGATTGAATAAGTGCTGGTGCATGGTTCACTGGCAATTCATAGCAATGCCGACGGAACAGTTGCAGGGAGAATAGATATGAAAGTCGACGTGTTCGTTTCCTGGATCGGCGTTGGGCGGATCGGTGGCCCGATGGTCAGGCATCTCGTCAACGCCGGACTTCGAGTGAAGCTCTACGACCGTAGACCTGAGGCAGCCAACGCCATCGCAGCGGATAGAGCTGTCGTGGCATCCAGTGTGGCCGAGTGCCTGGCGGGCGCATCGATCATCTTTACGTCGTTGCCCAACGATGCGGCGCTCGAACAGGTCGTGCTGAATGACGACGGGACGCTGGCGCGATGCGCGGGGGCGGTTCTCGTCGAGACCAGCACGATCTCTCCGCGGCTTTCGCAGCGGGTTGCCGAGGCGTGCATCGCGCACGGCGTCGACTACGTCAGGCTGCCGGTGTCCGGCAACCCGGCGATTGCCGAACAGGCGCGGTTGAGCGCATATGCATCAGGTCCGCACGAAGCATGGGAACGTGTGCAGCCGATCGCTTCGCTTTTCAGCGCTTCGCAAACCTATATGGGCAGTGGAGACGAGGCGCGATATATGAAGCTCGTGCTCAACTGCCTCGTCGCAAACTTCGCACCGCTGATGGCGGAGTCGCTTGCCTTGGGTCGCCGCGGTGGCATCGGCTGGAAAGCGATGCTCGATGCGATCGGCGCTTCGCCTCTGTGTTCCCCATGGCTCAAGCTGAAGCTGCACGCGCTGGAAAACCGTGACTTTACGGCGACTTTTCCGCCCTACATGATCGCGAAGGATATCGATCTGATGCTCGACGCCGCGCGTGAACTCGGCGTGACGATGCCGATGACCGCCGCAACGCGCCAGACGATGCAAGGCATGTGCGCGGAACCATTTTGCGAGGAGGACTTCTTCGCGTTAGTCAAGGTGGTCGAGCGAAACTCGGGCATCGGCGATATCCCGTGCTGACGGATGAAGGAGCGTGGCGAATGGATGATGTGAAGAGCAGGGTACGACTGGATATCGTTCTTCGGCTGGAATCGATCCGGCAACAGGCGATGCTCGACCGGGACGTGTTGTTGTTGCGTGACCTCTTTGCGGAGGACGCGGTCTATACGCACTCGTCGGGCAACGTGCATGACAGAGAAGGGTATCTGCGCGCGTTATCCGCGGGTGAGTTCATTTACAGATTGATTGAAATTCGCGATCGCCACTGTCAGGTGTTGGAAGACACGGTCGTGATAACCGGCTATTCAACGCATGACGTGGACTTCCTATCCGGACCCAGGAAGCTGGAAGCGCGATTCCTGAGCGTCTGGATCAGGAGGCGGGACAAGTGGCGTCACGTTGCATGGCAGACTACGCCGCTCGATTAGTCATTTGTGGTGCCGGACAATGCTTACCGAGTCCCGGTACCATCTTCCCGGCAATTCAATGCGCGTTCTGCCCATCGCTGAATCCGTGGGCCCGCCTCTGCGCGATCTCCCAATCTTCCGACCTCTCGCATCTAGATGAAGGTGCGGAAGCATGCCTTCGATAGTCGCCACATTCAGCGTGGCGGATCGGAGCGTGTCACTCAACGAACAAAATTTTTTTGTCCGTGCCGCGCGGAACTATCAGCGTGGCAGCATCGATCCGTGACGTCGATAGAGAAGAATACATATCCGGCTAATCAATATACGCACAACTATCACGGCAATTTCGATTTTCAATTAGCGTATATGGAGTTGATGTCCTGTAATGACAGTGCTTTCTCAATCAACGATGGTCATTAAGGAGTGCAATAGAAATGTCAAAAGCCGCGAACCGATTGCTTCAAAGCCTCGTGGCCGCAACCTGTGTCGCCTTGGGCGTGTCTTCTCACGCCGCAGACATGACACGCGATAACGGCTCGCTTGTTGGCGACAACCAGAACTCGCAGACTGCCGGTCCGAATGGGCCGGCTTTGCTGCAGGATTCACAATTGATCGAGAAGCTGCAACGCTTCGATCGTGAACGCATTCCAGAACGAGTCGTGCACGCGCGCGGTACCGGCGCGTTCGGTGAGTTCGTACCTACAACGGACATCAGCGATCTGACGAAGGCGGAGGTGTTCACGCCGGGCACGAAGACGCCCGTGTTCGTGCGCTTCTCGACCGTGATGGGCTACCGCGGTTCACCGGAGCAGGCGCGCGATCCGCGCGGTTTTGCGATCAAGTTCTATACGGCGCAAGGCAACTGGGATCTCGTCGGCATCAACTGGCCGATTTTCTTCATTCGCGACGCGATCAAGTTCCCTGACTTCGTTCACGCGAACAAACCCAGTGCCGTGACTGGCGTTCAGGATCCGAACCTCGCGTTCGATTTCTTCGCGCACACGCCCGAGGCAACGAACATGCTCACGCACCTGTATACCGATGAGGGGATGCCTGACTCGTATCGGCACATGGACGGGTTCGGAGTGCATGCGTTCAAGCTCGTCAACGCTCAGGGCCAGGTGCACTACGTGAAGTTCCACTTCAGGAGCGAACAAGGTGTACACGGCATCCGTCCGCAGAATATCCCAGGTTCGATCGGCGCGGACTGGAACCTGATGACGAACGACCTGTATGGCGCACTGAAGGCGGGTAATGATCCGAAGTGGGATCTGTACGTCCAGGTGCTGACACCCGAGGATCTCGGCAAGTTCGATTTCGACGCGCTCGACGACACGAAGATCTGGACCGGTGTGCCCGAGCGCAAGATCGGCACATTGACGCTCAATCGCGTGCCCGACAATTACTTCGAGACGACCGAGGAATCGGCGTTCGCTCCTTCCCGGATGGTGCCGGGAATCGAGCCGTCTGAAGACCGTATGCTGCAGGGCCGGCTGTTCTCGTACGCCGACACGCAGATGTATCGTCTCGGTGCGAACTTTAACGACCTGCCGATCAACCGTCCGCGCGTTCCAGTGGTGAACAACAATCAGGACGGAGCGATGAACAGCGGCGATCGTAAAGGCGAAGTGAACTATGAGCCGTCGACTCTCGGCGAGATTCCGCAGGATCCGCGCTACAAGTACGTGCAGACACCACTTGCCGGCACGACACAGCAGGCCGCGATCCACAAGACGCTGAATTTCCGTCAGGCGGGCGAGTACTACCGTACGTTGTCCGAGCAGGAGAAGGAGGACCTTGTGACGGCGCTGTCGAGCGATCTCAGCCGCGTGACCAACGACACGAACAAATACACGATGCTGTCGTATTTCTTCAAGGCCGACACCGACTACGGTGCGCGCCTCGCCAAAGCCACGCATGCCGACCTGTCGCGCGTGAGGTCGCTCGCCGACAAACTCGCTGAAAACTGATCGCCCTTTCGGGCACGAAGGCCGCGCCGCGGCCTTCGTTCGTTTCCACTTATTTATCATTGCTCCACTGTGCGGAGCCTGCACCCGATGAACCGATTCCGATCCTTCCTGACCCGTGCGCTGTCCGCCGTTTCCCTCGGTGCCGCGGCTGTTGCTGCAACGGGATGCGTGCAGACGTCGTTACCCGATTCAGTCACGCCCAATCCAGGCCCGCGTGCCGATCTACGCCGCTACGACGCGGAATGGTTCGATGCAGCGCGCCTTGGCCGCGTCGATATTCTGCAGGCGCTCGTCAGCGCGCGCTACCCGATTGATGCGACGACCCGCGAAGGCTATACCGCGGTGATCCTTGCCGCGTACCGGCATCAGCCCGCGGCGCTCGACTACCTGTTGCGCGCAAAGGCCAATCCATGCCTCGGCGACCAGCACGGCAACACTGCGCTGATGGGCGCGATCTTCAAGGGGGACACTGCGATCTCGGAGCGCCTGATGAACACACGCTGTCCGATTGATGAGGCCAACAACGCGGGCGAAACGGCACTGTCGTTCGCCGCCCTGTTTGGCCGGCTTGACCTGCTGCCCGAACTTGTCGCGCGCGGCGCGAATCCCGATCATGCCGACGCGCTTGGCCGGACTGCGTTGCAGACCGCGATTCTGCAAGGCAATGAATCGGCGGTTGCCGCATTGGAAAAGGTGGGCGCAGCGCGCAACGAGGATCAGTCGCTGCGCAGCCATCCTTGATGGTCATGACGCGAGAGCGAGAGTTTTGCGAGTCGCCCAGTCCACCACTGCCGTCAGGTATACGAATCCGCCGCTCCAGACCAGCCATTCGTCCACGGCAGCGGCGAATATCCGCTAGCGACTTCCGCGAATGAGTACTTTCGGCCACGAAGCGGCATTCGAGCTTGCCAATACATCGGGCTTCACGGCGGCAATCGATCCGTAGTCCTCGCCCGCGCCTTCCCGGCATCCGAGAACGTGTCGGCAATCAGATTGCGCAGCCATTGGTTGCCGGGTTCCTTGTGTACTTTCGCATGCCAGAAAATGTTGATGCCGATCGTTGGCATTTCGACCGGATGCTTGACGTACGCGAGCTTGAATGGCGCCAGACACTCCATCGCGTAACGCTCCGGAACCGTGGCGATCATATCCGTATTCGAAAGGATATGCCCGACGGCGATGAAATGCGGCACGGTAAGCCGGATGTTTCTGTGAATGCCTTTTCGCTCGATCATCTCGTCTGCTTTCGCATGCCCTGTACCGGGGGAAACGACGACGACGTGATCGGCTTCGGTGAACTGCTTGAGGGAAATTCTTTTCCCTTGAAGCGGATGACCCTGGCGAAACATACATACATAAGCCTGCTGGAACAGGCTGCGTTGCAGGAATCCGGCCTTCAGTTGCGGCAGAAAGCCCATTGCGAGATCGACCTGTCCTACTTCCATCGCGTCCCTTAGATTCACCGCGGAGTTGCGCAGCGTGCTCACAGACACGTGGGGGGCGACGCGAGCCAGCCTGTCCATCAGCTTGGGCAGAAAATAGATTTCCCCTACATCGGCCATGCCGATGGTGAATCTTCGCGTACTCGTTGCGGGGGAAAACACAGGCTGCTGGTTCAACGAGCTTCGGATCGTAGTGAGCGCGACGCTGATCGGCTCTGCAAGTTGACTCGCATAGAGGGTCGGCTCCATTCCCTTCGATGTACGAATGAACAGTTCATCCTGGAGAAGTTTGCGCAACCGGCTGAGCGCGTTGCTCACCGACGGCTGTGTCAAACCAAGTTTGTCGGCCACCCTGGCTACACGGCGCTCGATCAGCAGTTCGTTAAAAACGACCAGCAGGTTCAGGTCAATGTCGTTCAGTTCCAACATATCATTCACGATGTAAATGTTGATAATTCACGATATCACGTTTACCAATGTTGGTGCGGTTCATAGAATTGGTCCATGAAAGATTACCGGGAAGAGCAAATCTCATGGATCTGATTGTCCGTCCGCTCAATCGCACGCTGGCTGTATCGCCGGGAGCCAATCTGCTGCAGTTGCTACGCGAGCACAACGTGCCCATTTCGTATAGCTGCACGGCCGGTCGATGTGGCACATGCCGCTGTAAGGTCACCCGCGGCCACCTCCTCGAGTCGGGGCCGGAGGCACAGACTTTCCGCGTGAAAGAGGGCCAGTTTGCGCTGGCCTGTATGAGCGTATTGACGGAAAGCTGCGAGATCGAAGTACCGGAACCCGACGAAATCGTCATTCATCCGGCGAGGGTGCTGAAGGCCACCGTCGTGGCGGTCGAGGACATGACGCACGACATCAAGCGAATCGTGCTTCGGCCAGCCAGGCCGTTGTCGTTCTCACCCGGGCAATACGCGCAGCTCCAGTTCACTCCGGCCCACATCCGGCCATACTCGATGGCAGGTCTCGCGTCAGACGAAGAACTGGAATTCCACGTTCGTCTGGTCCCCGGTGGCCGGGTATCGAGCTATATCAGTTCTAAAGTCGCTGTCGGTCATCCGGTGCGCGTGAGCGGACCGCTCGGCACGGCATATCTACGCGAAAAACACATTGGGCCGATGTTGTGCGTGGCTGGCGGGACCGGTCTCGCACCGATCCTGTCGATCATTCGCGGCGCCATCCGCGCGGGCTTGGTAAACCCTATCTATCTGTACTTCGGTGTGAGATCCCCACTAGATGTCTACGGGGAGAACTGGCTGCAAGACCTTGCCCGCGAGTATCCCAACCTGTCGGTTCAGGTGATCCCTGCCTCGGATGCGACGGGACTGGCGAGACGCACTGGCCTCGTTACCGATGCAATAGCCAGTGACTGGGGCGACGGTCTGA
Source organism: Paraburkholderia susongensis (assembly GCF_900177725.1). Taxonomy (GTDB): domain Bacteria; phylum Pseudomonadota; class Gammaproteobacteria; order Burkholderiales; family Burkholderiaceae; genus Paraburkholderia; species Paraburkholderia susongensis. The sequence goes on from NZ_FXAT01000016.1 coordinate 78,620, forward strand.
AAGATTTTCGCGCCTACCTTTGCGGCTCGCCTCCCATGGTGGAGGCAGCCTCACTTCTTCTTGAACAACGCGGAATACCGCCCGAGCACATCTACGCCGACGCCTTCTACTCGAGCGGCACGTAAATCGGAGACAACCACCATGCAAAGTCACACCATTGAACCAGAGCAAGCGCAGGCGAGGCGCGAGTACTACGACCGCATCAGCCGGCAGAACCTGACTCCGTTATGGGAAGTGCTTGGGAAGCTGGTCACGCCGACGCCGGGCTCTCCCGCCGTAGCGGCCCTGTGGCGTTACGCGGAGATTCGCGAACCCCTCATGGAAGCCGGTCGCCTCATTAGTGCGGCCGAGGCTGAACGCCGTGTACTGATCCTGGAGAACCCAGCGCTGCGTGGGCGTTCTGCCATCACGCAAACCCTGTACGCGGGCGTGCAGATGGTCTTGCCCGGCGAGGTGGCTGCCGCGCATCGCCACACACAGTCGGCGCTGAGGCTTCTGCTCGAGGGCGATGCCGCCTATACGGCGGTCGATGGAGAGCGCGCCACGATGCACAGAGGAGACTTCATCCTGACTCCTTCGTGGACATGGCACGACCACGGAAATCCTGGCACTCAGCCGGCCGTTTGGCTCGATGGGCTCGACGTGCCCCTGGTGCAATTCCTCGATGCCAGCTTTTCCGAGCGCTCGAGCGCGGCCACTCAACCGCCCGTCAGGCCCGAAGGCGACAGCCTGAAGCGATACGGCGCGAACATGCTGCCTGTCGACTACCAGCCCGTTGGCGTCTCATCGAGCCCTGTGCTCGTCTATCCCTATGAGCGTACCAGGGAATCGCTGCTGGGGATTTCTCACGGCGAACCGGACGAACATCTCGGCTTCAAGCTGCGTTATGTGAACCCTGCCACCGGCGGATCGCCGATGCCGACGATCGGCGCCTATGCACAGAGGCTCCCCTCCGGTTTCGAAACCCGGCCTTATCGCTGCACGGACGGTACCGTCTACGTCTGTCTGGAGGGTTCCGGCCATGCCGAAATTAGCGGAACCACGCACAGCTTTGGTCCTAATGACATCTTTATTGTTCCTTCCTGGAATGAGCTGCGCATCCACGCAACAAAGGACACGCACCTGTTCAGTTTCAGCGATCGTCCGGTCCATCAGGCGCTTGGCTTGTGGCGCGAATCGCGGGAGTAAGAGAAATGAATAACCAAATGGATTTGGCAGTTCCGGCTTCGCCCCTTTACTCGCTGACCGTACATGGAAGCGAAAAGCGTTTTCCGGTCAATCGCATCTTCTGTGTCGGCCGCAACTACGCCGCTCACGCGCGAGAGATGGGCAAGGATCCCGAGCGGGATCCGCCGTTTTTCTTCATGAAGCCGGCCAGCGCCATCGTAGACGCCTCGGCTCCTGTGTCGGTTCCGTATCCGTCGATGACCTCGAACTATCAGTACGAGATCGAGCTCGTGGTCGCCGTCGGCAAGGGCGGCTTCGAGATTCCGGCGAGCCAGGCGCTCAATCATGTGTTCGGTTACGCCGTTGGACTGGACATGACACGCCGTGATCTGCAGCTTGCGGCTCGCGACGCAGGCCGGCCATGGGAGTTTGGAAAGAGCTTCAGCAACTCGGCTCCGGTTGGGGCATTGCATCCCGTCGGGAAAGCCGGGCATGTGACGTCGGCGGCAATTGAATTGACGGTCAACGGGTCGACCAGGCAGGCATCCGACGTGGCAAAGCTCATCTGGTCGACTGCGGAGTGTATCGCGCACCTGTCTCTCCATGAACCGCTGCGCCCCGGCGATCTGATCATGACCGGAACACCGGAAGGTGTCGGTCCCGTGGTGGTTGGAGATGTGATGCGCGGCCGAATCGACGGACTCCCGGAAGTGGTCGTGACCGTAATCCAGCAGAAGATGGAGGCAGCGCAATGACATCCACGATATTTCCTCAAACCATCAAGTGGGAAGGCGAGGGTACCAGCCGCATCCCGTTCATGGCGTACACCGACGAGTCGATCTACAGGAAAGAGCTGGAGAGGTTCTTCTATCGCAAGCACTGGTGCTATGTCGGCCTTGAAGCTGAGATTCCGAACCCGGGCGACTTCACCCGTACCGTGATTGGCGAGCGGTCCGTCATCATGGTCCGGGGCGCGGACAACAATGTCAACGTCATAGAGAATGCGTGTGCCCATCGCGGCATGGCGTTTTGCAGAGAGCGTCACGGGAACAGGAAAGACGGCTTCACCTGTCCGTACCACCAATGGAATTACACGTTGGAGGGCGATCTGCAGGGCGTTCCGTTTCGCCGGGGTGTGAAGCAGGACGGTAAGGTGCTCGGCGGCATGCCGGCCGACTTCAAGATGCAGGACAACGGCTTGACGAAGTTGAAGGTTGCAACGCGGGGCGGGGTCGTTTTCGCCTCGTTCGACCACGAGATCGAGTCGTTCGAGGATTTCCTCGGCCCGACGATCCTGCAGTGTTTCGACAGGACTTTCAACGGCCGGAGGCTGAAGGTTCTCGGATATAACCGGCAGCGCATTCCGGGCAACTGGAAGCTGATGCAGGAGAACATTAAGGATGCCTACCATCCTGGTCTTCTGCATACGTGGTTCGTGACCTTCGGGCTCTGGCGTGCCGATAACCGGTCGGCCCTGAAGATGGACGCGCACAACCGGCATGCCGCAATGATCTCCACGAGAGGCAACTCGCTGAAGGCGTCAGAGGTTTCGCAGGTCGCGCGCTTCAAGGAGGACATGCAACTCAATGATCCGCGCTTCCTCGATATCGTGGCGGAGCCCTGGTGGGGCGGCCCGACTGCGGTCATGACGACCATTTTCCCGAGTGTCATTCTGCAGCAGTCGGTCAACAGTATCTCGACGCGGCAGATTCAGCCGAACGGACACGGCTCATTCGACTTCTTCTGGACGCACTTCGCGTTCGAGGACGATTCCGAAGAGATGATCCAGCGGCGGCTCAGACAAGCCAACCTGTTCGGTCCGGCAGGCTTCGTCTCTGCCGACGATGGCGAGGTGATCGAATTCTCCCAGTCGTCGTTCGAAAGCCGGCCGTTTCATCGGACACTCGCCGAGCTCGGCGGGCATGAGGTCGCCGATACCGATCACATGGTCAGCGATACGCTCATTCGCGGCATGTACCGCTACTGGCGCGAAGTCATGGAGGCACCGGAATGATGGAGAACCTGAAAAACTGGATGGCGCTGACGCAGCTGTATGCGGACTATGCGAGCGCAGTGGACTCCGGTAACTGGAACCTGTGGCCGGAGTTCTTCACCGAGCAGTGTGTCTACCGCCTGCAGCCCCGGGAGAACTTCGAGCGCGGATTTCCGCTGGCGACACTTTCGTTCGAAAGCAAGGGGATGCTCAAGGATCGCGTCTACGGCATCAATGAGACGCTTTTTCACGACCCGTACTATCAGCGGCATATCGTCGGCGCGCCGCTGGTTCGCAAAGTCGAGGACGGCCGCATCTACAGCGAAGCCAATTACGTCGTGATCCGCACGAAGCTGAACCAGTTGTCGACCGTGTTCAACGCGGGTCGTTACGTCGACGAAGTCGTTGCGACCTCTGACGGTCTGAAGTTTGCATCGCGTCTCGCGATCTACGACAGCGAAATGATTCCGAACTCCATCATCTACCCGGTCTGATCATGAATACTGATACGAATTTTTCGTGGCAGGACGCCATCGCGGTCGAAGACGTGCCCGCCGACGACGTGGTCGGGGTAATCGTCGCGGGAAAGGACCTTGCCATCTACTGCGTGGATGGCGACGTCTTCGTCTCCGACAACCTGTGTACCCACGGCCACGCACGGCTTTGCGACGGCTTTCTCGAAGGTCACGAAATCGAATGCCCGTTGCACCAGGGAAAGTTCGACGTTCGCTCAGGCGAGCCGACCTGTGCCCCGGTAACCCAGGCCATTCGGACCTATCCCGTCAGGATCGAGAACGGCCGGGTTTACGTCGCCTTTGAGTAACGAGGCGTTCCACCAGAACATACAAGGATGTTTCGATGAAGCCAGTTTTTGATTTCTTCTGCCACTCGCCGACCATCATGTTCGGCGCTGGCCGCGCGAACGAGGTGAGTGCGCGATTGCGCGAGCTAGGGCGGTCGAGGGCGCTTGTCGTCACAACCGCTTCGGGACAGCGGCGCTACGCTCAGGTGATCGAATCGATGGGCGCAGCGGTCAAGGCAAGCTTTACCGGTGCGCAGCCTCATTGTCCTATTGAAGTAGCGAATGCGGCACTCGACGCGTTCCGCCAGCGGGAATGTGATGCCGTCGTCACCATCGGTGGTGGATCGACTATCGGCGTTGGCAAATATATCGCGGTAGAGACCGGCGCGCCTCATATCGCATTGCCGACCACGCTTTCGGGGTCGGAGATGACGCCGCTGTTCGGCGTGCTGGTGGATGGCGAAAAGCGCAGCAGGCGTGAACCCAGGGCGCTCGCCAATACCGTGATTGTCGATCCGATGCTTGCGCAATCGTTGCCGATCCGGGAGACCGCGACCACCGGCATGAACGCGCTCGCGCATTGCATCGAGGCGCTGTATGTCCCAAAGAGCAATCCATTGACGAGCCAGCTCGCGCTGACCGGGATCGACATGCTCTACCGCGCGCTGAAGAAACTGGCCGATGAACCCGCTGACGTGGAGGCCCGCACCCAGGCAGCTTATGGCGCAACGATCGGCGGCCTGATGGTCAATTCGGTCGGCATCGGCATGCATCACCGGATCTGTCACATACTGGGCGGGCGCTTCGAGGTGCCCCACGGCGAATCCAACTGTGTCGTACTGCCACATGTACTGGCTTATAACGCGCCGGCGATACCTGAGGCATGCGCGACGATGGAGTCGGTGATGGGCGCACATCCCGCGGTGGCACTGCAGCGACTCGTATGCGATCTTGGTGCGCCCGTCGCGCTAAGCGAACTGGGCGTTGCGGCGGACAGCATCGCGGCCATCGCCAGTGAGTCCTTCCACCACATCGATCACAACCCATTGCCGGTTGACGAGGCAGCCGTGCTCAGGCTGTTGCAGGCCGCGTGGGCCGGGCAGGAGCCGTCCGTGATGCAGGCGCACTAGGGGCATTGCTCGCTTCATCCGGCGTTAGCGGTTTTCGCCTTGTGGCCGCCGGCGGCTTGCACGTATCACATGACCAGAACGATCACAGAAAAACACGCCATCTCTCGCATATTGATTAGTAGACCGTAAGTTATAAAAAAATGGTCGTTGGAACAAAGGAGACTTCAATGGAAATGCCCGGTGCGTTGAGGGGTGTCGCTTTCTTTTCGTTTGTGCAAGTGTCATGCCTCGCATACGGCCAAAGCAGCATTACGCTATACGGCATCATCGATACAGGAGTTGAATACTATAACCATGCTGCTGGTGGCGGCAGTTTCGTCGGTGTGCCCACATTGACTGGCGAAGTGCCTTCGGAGTGGGGATTGACGGGCTCGGAGGATCTCGGCGGAGGCAACAAAGCGTTTTTCAAGCTGGAGAACGGCTTCGCGCCGGGCACCGGCGGTTTCGATTACGGTGGCCGCTTGTTCGGGCGAGCAGCGAACGTGGGGCTGGAGACCGCGTACGGCTCGCTGACGCTTGGGCGGCAGCTCAACATGACGGCTTATTCTCTCCTGAACGCCGACGTTATCGGGCCGTCGATTCATTCACTGTACGTCTTCGACAATTATCTCCCCAATGCACGCAGCGACAACGCCATCGGCTATATGGGAAAGTTTGCGGGCCTGACCATCGGCGCGACATATAGTTTCGGCCGGGACGCAGCTGGTCCCGCCGGCCCTTCTGCAACGAATTGCCCGGGACAGGTGCCCGGCGATTTCCTGGCCTGCAAGCAATACACCGCCCTGATTGCCTACGATTCGTCGAGCTTTGGCGCAGCGGTGTCGTATGACCAGATGCGTGGTAACGAGGGTGCGTCTGCACCGCTGACCAGTAGCGACTACACGGACACACGCTCTGTCGTCGATGGCTATTTCAAGCTGACCAGCCTGAAAGTAGGCGGTGGCTGGATTCACCGCAGCCTGTCGGCCGGTGTCGCAAGCACGCTGTATAACCTGTATTTCCTCGGACTCAGCTATGTGCCGATCGCCTCGCTGGTGATTGACGCGCAGGTCGCCAAGTACATCCAGCTACGCGTGACGAGTTCGACCGGGCTGGTTGCGCGCGCCAGCTATTTTCTGAGCAAGAACACCTCCGTCTATTCTTCCGTGGGTTACATGATCAACGGCCGAAACGGCAGCACGTCGGTGGCCGCCGGCGGTACGGTCGAGCCAGGCGCGGAACAGGTTGGCGTGATGCTCGGTGTGCGTCACGCATTCTGAACCTCGGGACCCACGTGCAAAGCATACGTTGACCCGCGGCGAGTGACCGCAACGAAGCCTGGCGTCGTCGCGCTACATGGGGGGCGACGCTACGCGCCCATGAATGGGGGTGTTTGTACGGCACACTCCGACGACAGTGCGTGCGAGGTGGCTGCGTCGATGGAAGGAGCGGGACGATGCTCGCCGAAGTAAAGGGTGCGGCGCTCGAAAATCGTGTAGATCTCGCCCGCCGAAAGCAGTTTTTCACGGCCGTACGAGCGAGCCGGTGCCAACAGATGATATTTCGCCTCCGCGCCTTCAAACTGAATCTCGATGAGTGATTTGTCGACCAGTTCGCCGACGCAGTCCATCACGGCTTCGTTGGAGAGCATGGCGTCGCATGCGATCAGGCACGCCGCTTCCGCAGCGAAGGTGCCGTTGAAGACGCTCAGACGTCTAAACACTATCTGCTCGATGGCGTTGAGCATCTCGAAGCTCCAGTCGAATGAGGCGCGCAGGGTTCGATGTCTGGGCTGGGCCGTTCGATAACCACCTGCCAGATAGAGCAGAGGCTCGTCGAGCCCCTCGCAGATACCTTCCAGGCCGAGTACGGAAGCGCGGCCGGCGGCCAGTTCGAGTGCGAGCGGAATGCCTTCGAGGCAACGGCATATCTTCTCGACGACGCTGAGCCGATCGTGGCTCATGTCGACATTCACGCCGTTCGAGAACAGGCGCCTCAGGAAGAGACTGACCGCCGGAGAGCGGAACGTGGCATCCGGGCTATCGCCTGCTTCAGGGAGGGCGAGCGGGCCGACACGATAGACGACTTCGAGGGACACACGCAAACGGAACCTGCTGGTGCAGAGGATGCGAACCTGGGGATTGGCGCGGCTGATCAGCCCTACGATTTCGGCCACGTGCTCCACGACGTGCTCGGCGTTGTCGATGACGAGCAAGCCTCGCATTCCCGCCAGCACGCTCGCCATGAGCTGGAGATCAGGCTCATCCTCGTCGAGCGGGTGGCCGCAGACGTCAGCGAACGCGCGCATTACCGCCCCGCGTGTCCGGTGCGTCGCGAGTTCGACGAGGAAGACCTCGACAGCCTGTTCCGCAGCGAGCAGGCGCGCGACTTCCCGGGCAATTCTTGTCTTCCCGATGCCGCCCGCGCCAACGAGCGTCAGGATGCGCGCCGAGGCCATCAGAGAGCGTATTTCGGCTATTGCGGCTTCGCGCCCGAGCAGCGCTTCGCCTGCCGGCATCTGGCTGGACCTGGCGGTTGGTCCGGGTTCGGGGCGCGGCAACGGTATGATCCTCGCGTCGGGGCCAGGGGCCACCAATTGATACCCGCGTCCCGGCACCGTCAGGATCAGCTTGCGATCCGTGCCTAGCGCCTTGCGGATCGCCGAAAGCTGAACGTGAATGTTGTTTTCCTCGACGATCGTATCGGGCCAGACAGTCTCCATGAGTTCATCTTTGGAAACGATGCGTCCGCCCGCGAGGGCGATGGTCGCAAGCACATCGAATGCGCGCGATCCGAGATCCGCCACTTTGCCGCCGCGACGTAGCGCCCGTACGCCGAGATCTACCTCGCATTCGCCAACCTGAATAATCTGCGCGCGCGGATCGAACGATCGGGAGTCGGTTATCGCGTGGTTCATGTCTGCAGTTCCGTCCGACTTACTCGGCAAGGGGCTTGGGGGCGCGGCAACCTGCCCGGTCATTGGCGCTCCGATGCTGCGAGCAGGCCGATTGTGCGCCGGCCGTGTAGAGACGGATGATAGGAGAAGCGTCTTTTCCTCACCCTTACTCCAAAATTAACTTTTGTTAATCTACCGTTGCCGCAGCGGTGGCATAAGGTCTTTCGGACATTCGAGGGTACCGGTGCGCAACGTCGGCGTCGACCGCTGAAGTGAACATTAACTAAATTTAATGAGGCGCCGAAAAACCGCGTATCCGCTCTCGACGGATAATTGGAGGCCAGATGTCTGTGGCGAACAAGACCGGGCTGTACACGTGCGGCATCGTTGCGCCGGGACCGTGCACGGCGGCCGTCTGGAACCGCGAGTGGTTGGGATGAAGATTCTGTTAGTCGAAGACAATCTGCAGGTCGCCAGCTTTCTGAAAAAAGGGCTTGCCGAGGCGGGTCACGTGGTCGATTTCGCCGACAACGGCCAGGACGGCATGTGCCTCGCCATGAGCGGCGCATACGACTCGATCATTCTGGACCGCATGCTGCCGGGCGGCGTGGACGGACTCAGCATCGTGGCGGCGTTGAGGGCGACAGGGAACAAGGTTCCGGTGTTGATCCTGAGCGCGCTCGACGCCGTGGACGAGCGCATTCGCGGACTGAAGGCCGGTGGCGATGACTATGTGGTCAAGCCCTTTGCTTTCGGAGAGGTGCTGGCGCGGCTCGAGGTGCTCATGCGCCGCACGCAGAGCGACGTGCTCGAGACGACGCTCAAGGTGGGCGATCTGTGCGTCGATCTGCTTTCGCGACGGGTGACGCGTGCGGGCAAGGCGATCAGCCTGAAGCCGCGCGAGTTCAAGCTGCTCGAGTACATGATGCGGCATGCCGATCAGGTCGTGACGCGCACGATGCTGCTGGAGAATATCTGGGAATATCACTTCGACCCGCAGACCAACGTGATTGATGTGCACGTCAGCAAGCTTCGGCAAAAGATCGATGCGGGATTTGAACGCTCGCTCCTGCACACCGTGCGAAACTCCGGGTACATGCTTTCGGCCGACGCATGAATTCGATCCCCCCTCCGAAGCCGCCGACCGATGTGCCCGCCGTCATGAATCTGGAAGACTCGAACGTTCAAACGTTGTGGGATGACGGTGTCCTTGTCCTCTCGCGCGTCAAGACGCGCGGCGCCGCGAAAACGCAGCTCGCCGCGCGGCCGTCGGCCAGTCGGCCATCGGCGGAAGCCCTGTCGTTGCTCGAGAACGCCTATCGACTGCGCGCACGACTCGATAGTCCCCGCTTCACGCAACCGGATGCGCTTCTGCGGGAGAGCCGGGGGCTCACGCTTGTCCTCGACGATCCGGGCGGCAGCGTCCTCTCCACCATGCAGACGCACCTTTTGCCGCTCAGTCAGGTTCTATCGATCGCGGCGAACGTGGCGGCCGCGCTCGACGCATTGCATCGGCGCGGCCTCATCCATAACGACATCCGGCCCGCTCATCTGCTCGTCAACGCAAAGACCGGCGGGGCCGCGCTCACCGGGTTCGGATTGACTTCAACTGCCGCTGCCGAAGACAAGGAAACCGGCCAGCCGGTCCTGTTCACGGACGCGCTGCCCTACATCGCGCCCGAGCGCACCGGCCTCGTGAACCGGAGATCCGATGCGCGATCGGATCTGTACTCGCTCGGCGTCGTCATCTACTGGATGCTCACGGGCAGATTCCCTTATCTGGCTAGCTCGGCGGCTGAATGGCTGCACTCCCATACGGCGAAAAAACTCATCTCGCTGAAGGAATACGCGCCTGAGGTTCCCGATTCTCTTGCCGCCATTGTCGAGCGGCTGCTCGCGAAAGCCGCGGAGGACCGGTACCAGACCGCGCGAGGCGTCGAGCACGACCTGCGGTTGTGCGCCGTGCAATACCGGCGCGGCGCGCGCATCGAACCCTTCGTGCTGGGCTCGGCGGACTCGGACGATCGCCTGCTCATTCCCGACCGTTTGTACGGGCGAGAAGAGGAAGTGCGAGCACTGTCCAATGTCTTCGACCGTGTCGCTTACGACGGCTCACCGGAATTCGTTCTGGTGTCCGGCTACTCGGGGGTCGGGAAATCGTCGCTGGTCGAGGAGTTCCATCAGTCGATGTCCTGTTCGGGCAGCCTGTTTGCGTCAGGAAAGTTCGACCAGTACAAACGGGACATTCCCTATGCAACGATCGCACAGTCGATGGAGATGCTCGTACAGCAGATTCTTGACAAAGACGCATCTGAAATCGGCGCATGGCGGGAGCGTATTCAGGAAGCACTGGGCTCTCAAGGACAACTGATCGTCAATCTGATTCCCGAGCTCGAACGCCTCGTCGGCCCGCAGCCTGCGGTGGCCGAACTTCCGCCGCACGATGCGCAGACACGGTTTGTCGCGGTGCTGACGCGATTCATCGGGGCCTTCGCCTCTCCAGGGCAGCCGCTGGTGCTCTTCCTCGACGATCTCCAGTGGCTGGACTCCGGCACGATCCCGGTACTCGAATCACTGGGTAAGTCGCAAGACATCAGGCACCTGATGCTCATCGGCGCGTTTCGCGACAACGAAGTCGGGACCACGCACCCGTTGACGCGCGTCATCGCGGCAATCCGCGCAGGACGGGTTCGGGTTCATGACCTGTTGCTGGCTCCGCTCGGTGTGGACGACGTGGCACATCTGGTTCGCGATGCGACACACGGCGATATGCGGCACACGGCGCAACTTGCGCAGGTCATGTTCGACAAGACAGGGGGGAATCCGTTTTTCGTCGTCCAGTTCCTTCAGATTCTCGCGGAGGAAGGTTTTCTCACGTTCGACGAGGCGCGTCACGAATGGGCATCCAACGCGGATCAGATTGCGGGAAGAGGCTTTCCCGACAGCATCGTGGATCTGATGGTCGACAAGCTCGGCCGCCTGTCCGATTCGACCCGCCACGCGCTCGTGAATTTCGCGTGCCTTGGCGCCCGCGTTTCAACGGCGGTACTCGCGCGCGTGAGCGGCCAGTCGAGCGAGGCGATTGATGCGGAGCTCGCGGAGGCCGCCGCCCAAGGCATCGTCTATCGGCAGGCCGATGGCTACGCATTCGTTCACGACCGGATCCATGAGGCCGCCTACGCGCTGTTGGCCGAGGCGGATCGCGCGCCCGCGCATCTTCGCATTGGGACGATGCTGGACGATGGGGATGACAATCCAGAAGTCGAACGAAATATATTCGAAATCGTCAATCAGTACGACCGGGCCATCCACGTCATCGACGACATTCGGGTGCGCATGCGAGTGGCCAGCCTCAATTTGCGCGCTGGCCGCCGTGCGAGGGCTTCCGCGGCCTACGGTTCCGCCCTCGCGTATCTGACGGTCGGAAGCGATATTCTCGGCAGCGGGGCATGGCAAACGCACTACGACGAGAAGTTCTCGCTCGAACTGCTTCGAGCTGAATGCGAATTCCTCACGGGAAGTACAACGCTGGCCGATGAGCGCCTGCGCGGTCTCGCCGCCAGGGCGGAGAACGTGCCGCACAAGGCCGCGGTGGCGTTTCTCCGCGTAACGCTGCATACCGCGCTCGATCAGATGCAGGCTGCCGTCGAAATCTGCCTCGACTATCTGCGTCAGGTCGGCATCGACTGGGCTCCGCATCCCGCTCGTGCGGCCGCCCAGGCGGAGTATGCGACGCTGCTCGCCCAGATCGGGCAAAGACCAGTCGCGTCCCTCATCGATCTTCCGCTGCTCGAGAACGAAACGCTGGAGGCAACGCTCAATGTGCTGACCGCGGTCCTGCCTCCCGCCTTCTTCACGGACGAGAACCTGGTGTGCCTGGTTTTGTCCCGCATGGCGAACCTGAGCATTCGACATGGGAATGCCGACGCTTCTTCGTTGGGTTTTGCCTACCTCGGCATGGTGGCGGGTCCGCTTTTTGGCGATTACCGCGCGGGATTCGAGTTCGGCAGGCTGGGACTGGCGCTCGTGGACGAGAAAGGGCTTGGCCGGTTCAGGGCGCGCGTGTACATGTGCTTTGCCTATCACGTGATGCCGTGGACGCAGCCCATGCGCGCGGGACTGCCGCTGTTGCGGCGAGCATTCGAAGCGGCCACGCAGAGCGGAGATCTTACCTATATCGGCTTCAGCAGCTGCTGTCTGGTGACGAGCCTGCTCGCCGCCGGTCATCCGCTTGCCGAGGTCGAGGACGAGGCCGTCGAACGCCTGCGCATCGTTCGCGCCGCGGGATTCGGGCTGATCGTCGACATCATGACCGCCCAGTTGTCGTTGATCCGCGGGCTAAGGGGACTGGCGCCCTGGCTCGGCTCCGCCCATGCGGATTATGCGGACGAGGCCGCTTTGGAGCGCCATCTCGAAGGCAATCCCGCGCTCGCCATCGCGGCGTGCTGGTACTGGATACGCCAGTTGCAGGCGCGCTATCTCGCCGGGGACATCGAGGGCGCGCTCGAGGCGCGCAAGCGGGCGGCGCCATTGCTGTGGACAACGTCGGGCCACTTCGAACTGGCGGAATATCACTTCTTTAGCGCGCTGACGCGCCTGAAATGGCATGACGCCCTCGCGCCCGACGAGCAGGCCGCCAACCAGGCGGCGCTAGCGGAACACGTCGAGAAGCTGTGTGACTGGGCCCGGCACTGCCCCGCGAACTTCGCCTCGCGTGCCGCGCTGGTCGAGGCCGAAATTGCGCGTATAGAGAAGCGCGAGTTTGAAGCGATGCGGCACTACGAGCGGGCGATAGCGGATGCCCACGAGCAGCGTCTGCCGCATGTCGAGGGGCTCGCCAACGAGATTGCCGGTCAGTTCTACAAGGACCGCGGGTTTGCGGCCATCGGCGTAGTCTATCTGCGCAACGCCCGGCTGGCTTATCTGAACTGGGGGGCGACGGCGAAAGTCAGGGCGCTCGATGCGCGCCATCCGGGACTCATGGCGGAAGATGCGGCGGGTCCGTCGAGCGAGCCCGTGGCGAATCAACTGGACGTGGAGACGGTTGTCAAGGCATCCCAGGCAATTTCCAGCGAGCGGGTCCTGGAGCGGTTGATGCATACGCTGATGACCATCGTCCTCGAACACGCGGGCGCCCGGCGTGCGTTGCTGATCTTGCCACATGCGGAGCATCTCTGGATCGAGGCGGAGGCGAATTCGATTCGTGAGGGCAGCATGGTTAGCGTCGGCCGCCGGGCCGCATCGTCGGAAACGGTGCCGCTCGCCTTGCTGCATCACAGCCTTCGCACGCACGAACCGGTGCTGGTGGACGATGCTTCGATGGAGAATCCGTTTGCCACGGATGAGTATTTCGGCGGCACGTGCGCGCGCTCGGTTCTGTCTTTGCCCCTCGTCAAGCAGGCCCGGGTGATAGGCGCGCTGTATCTCGAGAACGAGCTCGCGCCAGGTGTTTTTACACCCTCGCGGATGGCGGTGCTCAGACTGCTCGCATCGCAGGCCGCGATATCGATTGAAAACGCCACGCTGGAGGAGATCGAGGCATTGCTGGAGGAAAAGGATGCCTTGCTGCACGAGGTGCATCATCGGGTCAAAAACAATCTCCAGCTGATCAGCAGCCTGCTCAATCTTCAGGCGGCGCGCGTTGAAGACCGGTCGACCGCGGAGCTCTTTCTGGATAGCAGAAACCGCGTGCGCTCGATGGCGATGGTTCACGAGAATCTGTATCGCGCCGGCAATTTCGCGCGCATCGACATGGCGTCTCATATCCGCAATCTGTGCGCGCATCTCTCCCGTGTTTATGAACTGAGCCAACTGAACGTGTCTCTGGACGTGCTCGTGGACGACGTACAGCTCGACATGAACCGGGCGGTGGCTTGCGGCATGATCGTGAACGAGCTCGTCTCGAACGCGCTCAAACATGCGTTTCCAGAGGGCCGGCGCGGGTGTCTGCGCGTCGGGCTGGTGTCGGACGACGAGCGCAGGTGCAGGCTCAGCGTATCGGACGACGGCATAGGGTTGCCGCCGGATTTTTCCGTCGAGGAGGCCGAGTCGCTCGGCCTGCAACTCGTTTCCGACCTTGCCCGCCAACTCCATGCTTCGGTTCAGCGAGGCGGCGACGCGGGCACGAGCTTTGTCATTCATTTCAAACTCTAGGGATTAGGCGGCCTTCACCATGGCACCGGCGCGCATACTCATTGTGGAAGACGATCGTGTCGTTGCACGCGATATTGCTCAACAGCTGATGCGCTGCGGTCATACGGTCGCGGGCAGCGTCGCGAGCGGCGAGGAGGCGATAGCGGTGGCGGCCCGGGCGCCGCTGGACCTCGTCCTCATGGATGTGCGCCTGGAAGGAGAACTGGACGGTATCGATACTGCGCGGCGGTTACGCGAAACGTACAGCCTGCCCATCGTATTTCTCACCGCCTACGCCGACGAGGAGACGGTCCGGCGCGCGACGGTCACCGAGCCGTTCGGGTATGTCCTGAAGCCTTTCGAAGACCAGCAACTGCGCACGGTCGTGGAGATGGCGCTGTACAAGCATGGCGCCGAGCGCCGCCTGCGCGAGAGCGAGCAGCGCTATGCCGTGACGCTTGCGAGCATTGGCGACGGCGTGATTGCGACGGACTGCGAATCGCGCATTACGCTGATCAACCCCGTGGCGGAGGCGCTGACGGGGTGGTCGCGGGAGGAGGCCGCGGGCCAGCCGCTCGCGAAGATTCTCGTGCTGATCGACGAGGACACGAACACGCCGCTGGGCGACATGGGAACCGCGGTCCTGCGCAACCGGGCGCCGGTTGACCTGCCGGCGAAGACGAGACTGGTTGGCAGACACGGGCGCGAAGTTCCGGTCGAAACCCGGGGGACGCCCATTGTCGACGATGTGGGGCAGGTCGTCGGTGTCGTGCTCGCGATTCGCGACGTGACCGAGACGCGGCGCGCGGCGCAAGCGGAGATCCTGCGCGAAACCAACGAGCGTGTCGGCGCGGCAATGCGGGGATCGAACGTTGGCGTATGGGAACTGGAACTCAGCGGCGAAAATGAACGCGATTGGGTACTTCGCTGCTGGAACGTCCGCGAGTGGCTCGGCTATGGCGAGCATGCCGGTGCTCCCAGCTTCGGCCGATTCATGGAGATCGTTCATCCTGACGACCGGATCCGTTTTGGCGAAACGTTTAGAAGCCAGTGCAGGGGCGGCGGCGCGCTGGAGATCGAGCACCGCCTGCTGCACCGCGACGGGTCGTACCGATGGGTGCTCACGCGCGGCACGCCGCGCGGGCAGTCCGGCGTCGCGTCTGCCCGCCTGAGCGGCACGTTGATCGACATTACCGAGCTCAAGCGTGCGGAGCAGGCGCTGCGCGCCAGCGAGGAGCGCTTTCGAGGCACGTTCGAGAACGCCGCGGTCGGGATCGCACACTGCGGCTCGGATGGGCGATTCCTGCGTGTCAATCAACGCTACTGCGAGATCGTAGGCTATACCCGGGATGCGCTCCTCAAGATGACCTTCAGGGACGTCACGGACGAATCGTATTTGCCTGCCAGCGTTTCGAGGTTCGGACTGTTGTTCGAGAAGAAAATCCCTCACTACGCCGAAGACAAGCTCCTCGTGCGCGGCGATGGAACGCGGGTTTGGGTCAATGTCTGCGTGGCAATGCAATGGGAACCCGGCGAGCGGATCTACCATACGATCGCGGTCCTGCAGGACATTTCGGAGCGTAAAACGCTCGAGGCGACGGTGCGCATCGCGAGAGACGAGGCAGAGGCCGCGAACAAGGCAAAGGATCAATTCCTCGCCAATATCAGCCACGAACTCAGGACACCGCTGAACGGCATCCTCGGCTATGCGCAGATCCTGCGCCGCGACGACGGGCTCAATCCACGCCAGAAGTCGCACGTGTCGGTCATCGAGCAAAGCGGGACACACCTGTTGACGCTGATAAACGATCTGCTGGAGTTCGCGCGCATGGGCGCGGGCCGAATCGAACTGCAACCGGGCGATGTGCTTCTCGCACCATTTCTGGAAATGCTTGCGGAGATGGTTGGTGTGCGCGCAAGAGAAAAGGGTCTGACGCAGACATGCGTGATTGCGTCGTGCATGCCGGGCGTCATTCGGGTCGACGAAAAGCGCTTGCGCCAGGTATTGCTCAACCTGCTTTCGAATGCCGTGAAATTCACGGACGAAGGAGAAGTCACGTTCGCGGTCGGACAGGTTAGCCCCGGCATGCTGCGCTTCGAGGTGCGGGACACAGGCGTGGGCATCACCGCCGATCAGATCGAGCGGGTGTTTCGACCGTTCGAACAGGCAGGCGATACCGAGAGGCGCAGCGCGGGTGTGGGGCTGGGACTTTCGATCAGTCAGCATCTCGTCCGGCTCATGGGCAGTGAGATTCATGTGGAGAGTGAACACGGACGCGGGAGCCGGTTCTGGTTCGATCTCGCGGTGCCGGATCAGGGCGAACGGGCGCAAGCGGCGGATGACGCGGATTGCACGAGACGTGAGGACATAGACAGCGTAGCTGTCGAGCCATCGGCGCCCTTCGATGGGCATTGCCCGGACATGCCGTCCGGCGTAGTGAGCTCATTCGGGGACGGTGAGCGCGCGCTTGACGCCTCGATGCCATTTTCATCTGCTCCGGGCGACCCTGGCACGCCCGCGCTGCTTGCCGTTCCTTCGCAAGAGAACATGGAGATTCTGCACCGTCTCGCGTTGCGAGGGCAGATGCGCGACGTCATCCGGCATGCCGATTCCGTGCTGGAAAGCGACGAACGTTACCAGGCATTCGTGCGGCGGGTGCGCCGGCTCGCGGAGAACTTCGAGTCGAGGGAGCTGCTCGTATTCATCGAGCGGCATATGAACGGAAGAGAGCCGGCATGACAGAAGAACTCGATAGCGTTGCGCCGCTCGTTCTGGTTGTCGACGATACGGCGTCGAATCTGGGTCTCGTGGTCGACTTTCTCGAAGGCAACGGCCTGCGCGTCTCGATTGCCCGCGACGGTGAAGAAGCACTGAGGCGGGCGGATCTCGTGCACCCGGACCTGATTCTGCTCGACGTGATGATGCCCGGTCTGGATGGATTCGAAGTGTGCCGCAGACTGAAGGCCAATCCGCAAACCCACGCGGTTCCCGTCATCTTCATGACCTCGCTTTCGCAGACGGCGGAAAAGACGGCCGGCTTCCACGTCGGGGCAGTCGACTACGTGACCAAGCCGCTGCGGATGGAGGAACTGCTCGCGCGTGTAAAAACGCATCTCAAGCTGGGGCGGCTGCAGAAAGCCCTGAAAGAGCAGAACGCACGCCTTCAGGACGAGGTGCGCAGCCGCGAAGCCGCGCAGGACGCGCTGATCGAAATGATCAATAGCGTGCGTAACACATCGAATGCAATCGCTCACGATCTTCGAACGCCGTTGACCGAACTCCGTTTCAGGATGGAGACGATGATCCTCGATCTCAAGACGAAGGTCGATGCCGAAACGCTGGAGCGGCTGGAGGGTGCGTTGAGCGACATCGACCGTGTCATCTGCATCTTCAATGCGCTTTTGCGCCTCGCGGAAATCGATGCGGGAGTGCGCAGGTCGGGGTTTCTGCAAAGTGATGTCGCTCATATCGTTGCGGAAGCGGTGGAGTTCTATCAGCCGCTCGCGGAACTGCGCGGCCTCACGCTGTCGCTGAGCTGCCCGGATAGCCTGCCGGCGTTGGTCGACCCGCTGTTGCTCGCCCAGGCGATCGGCAATCTCATCGATAACGCGCTGAAGTTTGCGAGCACAGACGTACATGTCGCGCTGAGCGGCGCGGACGGCTCGATCGAAGTCGAGGTGGCCGACAACGGTCCCGGTGTGCCGGATTCGGAGAAAGGCAGGGTGACCGAGCGGTTCTATCGCGGCGACGCGAGTCGGGGAACGCCAGGCGTTGGCCTGGGGCTGGCGCTCGTCAAAGGGGTTGCGACATTGCATCGCGGCACGCTTCGGCTCGAGGACAACGATCCGGGATTGATCGTGAGATTGGCGCTATCAGGCTGATCCGGATGGGGCGGGCGGAGCGCTGCTGAATTGAGCGGTGAGCCGATGGCCCGCAGACGCATTCGCCCTCAGGGCGTGACACGGCTCGTGCGGATGGTTTGCGTGCGCCTACGGGGCGACCTCGCCAGCGACGACCTGGTCGGCGTAGCACCAGATCCAGCGCTCCCCTGGCTCGATCGAGCGCACGAGCGGATGATCGGTCTCGTGATAGTGTCTGCTCGCATGCCGGTTCGGCGAAGAGTCACAGCATCCCACATATCCGCACGTCAGACACAGGCGTAGATGAACCCAGTGCTGCCCGGACTTGACGCAGTCTTCGCAGTAATCCTTATCAGTCTGGACGATCCGGGCTTCACTGAGATGGGAACATGTCGTGCTCAACTTGAACTCCCTGAACTATTGAAATCATTGAGGGCATTGCCTGCCATGCCGCCGCGATGGCGAGGCTCGTGCACGATAGGGGCACGCTGCAGGCTTAATCGTGTTGAAAACGTCTTCCGGGATGGCCGCCAGGCGAAAGGCTCGCGACGGCGGGCCAGCCGGTCCGCGGGCGCCCGGCGGTCACGGTGGCAGGGCTTTCCCTGCTGTCGTTATCAGCGGCAGTCACGGGAGTCGCGCTGACGCGCGTGCTCGCGGTATCCGTTTCGTTCAGTCTGCGACGGAGCGCGTCAAGACGCCGGATATCGGGAGCTTGCGAATTCATATCGAGGAGGCCGTCGAATTGCGCAACGAGCGCCGTGGCCTCACCTGCGTCGTCTCTTTCGATGAAGTGCGTGGCGAGGTCGAGCGCGGCGCGCAATTTCCAGGTCACTGCGCCGTGTTCGTTCGCGAGCGTCATGGCGGCGTTCAAAAGGTGCGTTGCCTGAGCCTCGCAATGTGCGCGTGCCTCATGCGCCGCGCCGTCCAGCGCATGCGCGTGCTGGAGTTCCACCCAGCCTCTGGCTCGCAGGAGCTCGGGCAGGAAGCAATGCTCGCCATGGGTTTCGCCATGGCGGATCGCGTCGTCGAGCTTCGCGCTGGCTTCCGTGAAACGACGGGCTCTTGCAAGCGCCTCGGCCCACGAGACGACGAACGGCGCAGTCATGCGCCGGAAGCCGCGCGCAACGAGGCGCTGCAGGGCAGGCTCGAGCCGCGCGAGCACCGACGCTTCGCCGCCGGACTGAAGATCGATCTGGACGGACAGACATTCCGCATAGTCTTCCCAGATGGCGAAGCGATGGGTCGCCACCTGCGAGCGCAACAGCGCGAGATAGCGCGATGCGGCCTGCAAGTCGCCGCACTGAAGCGCAATCGGCACCGCCACGGTGGCAAGCAGGTGACTTAGCGAAGGTTCCAGCATGTCCCGGCGCACGGGGTCGAGCGAGATTTGCATCAGTTGCATGGCCAGCGCCGGCTTTCCGTGAAGCCACGCAATGCGTGCCAGCGTGCCATTGCAGAGCACAAGAGGATCAACGCCCATCGTGCCGCAAGACGAGTCGCCGCTGCCTGATTTGCCAAGCTCGGTCACGGCGAACTCAAGACGTTCGCGGGCCTGTTCGTGCTCGCCGAAGCCATGTAGCGAGATGGCCAGCATCGCGCCCGCCAGCAGTTGCTGCCAGCGCGATTCGCTATGCTCCGCCGCCTGCTGGATGCGTGTGGCGTAGCGGATCGACGCGTGAATGTCCGCGCTTGTCAGCGAGGTGTGCCAGAGACCACACAGGGCGCGCGTAACGAACGCGTCGTCGCGCGCTGCCTGCGCGAGCCGCAACACGCGTTGCCACAGCGACATCGCCGTTTCGACGTTGCCGCCCACGCACGTGAGCGTGGAGGCGTAGGCGGCGCACAGCCGCATTTCGCAGAAGACATCGACCCAGCCGGCGGGCAGGGTGTCGAGCACGTCCAGCGCGTGCCGTGCACGCTCGCAGCATTCGTGCACGAGCGATGCATCGAGCAGTGTGCCGACCAGCGCCCCCGCGAGCGCGACCCCCTGGGCGGGGTCGCCGTTTTCAGAGAACGCCCAATCGTATGCGTTGCGTGCGTCGTCGAGAGAAAGGCGCGAGTTGAGATCCGCGCCGGCCCGGCGTCCTTCCGCGCGGATGAGGCCATGTTCCTCAATGCGTTTTTTCATGTAGCCCACGTGCCGGGCTGCGATGACATGCACCTCCCCTTCATCGCGAAGTTTCTCCATCGCATAAGCGCGCGTGCTCTTGGTCAACCGATAAGTTGCGATCGGACCATGAAATTCCACGTTCAGAAGTGACTTCGTCGTGAGCTCGCCGAGGCTCGACACGACCACCGCGATCGACATGCCGGGCTCGGTTGCGACGGCACAGACCGCATCGAACGTGAACGTGCCCGTAAAGCACCCGAGGCGCCGGAAGAGAATGCGCGAAGGTGCGTCGAGCAGCGCGTAGCTCCACTCGAACGTCGCGCGCAAGGTTTGATGCCGCGGCAACGCCGAACGTAATCCACCGGTGAGAAGGTCGAGCTGGTGATCGAGCCGGGAAGCCACGCCTTCGACGCCGAGCGTGGCCACCCGCGCCGCGGCAAGTTCGATGGCGAGCGGCAGGCCATCGAGGCGCCGGCAGATGTCGGCGGCGAGGGCGATGCTTTTTTCGTCGGCGACGCAGTCGGTGGCGAGCGACCGGGCCCGGCACAGGAACAGTTCGATTGCCGAATAGCCGAGCATCGCGTCGGCTGCGAGCCCGTTCTCGGGCACGCGAAGCGGTTCGAGGCGCAACACGGACTCAGCCCGGATATGCAGTGCTTCGCGGCTGGTCACGAGCACGCGCACCAACGAGTTGCGCGCGACCAGCGCCTCCACGAGCTGGGCCACGACGTCGATCACATGCTCGGCGTTGTCGAGCACGAGGAGGCACTCCAATGCGGCGAGGGCATCATACAGCGCGTCCGGGCAGCGCTGCGCGTCCTCCACGGGAAGCTTGAGCGCGTCGGCAAGGATAGTGAGGACTGCCTCGTTTGAGGAAACTCTGGCAAGCTCGACAAAGCATACCGATCGACCGTGGCGGCACCGCATTCCGTTCGCAACGTGGAGGGCGAGCGCGGTTTTGCCGATGCCGCCCGCGCCAACGACCGTCGTGACCGGTCCCTGATCGAGCTGATCGATGACCTGTTCGATTTCGGCGTCGCGTCCGATCAGTGGCGAGACGAGTGGCGGCAGCGACGCGCTCTGAGGCGCGGGCGCGGCCTGCGGACGAGCCTCGGCCGCCTGGGTGCCCCTGCCAACCAGCAGATAGCCCCGGCCCGGCACGGTCTTTATCAGATCGCGGTCCACGCCGAACAGTTTGCGCAACGCCGCAATATGCACCTGAAGCCGATTTTCCTCGACAATCAGGCCCGGCCAGACCGCATCCATGATGTCGTCTTTCGACAGAATGGCGCCATTAGCACGATAGAGCACTTCGAGGATATCGAAAGCGCGCGCGCCGATTCGCAGCGAAATGCCATTTTGCTGAACGCTTCGCTGATCGAAGCTGACCAGCAACGATCCTATCTGAATCATGGTCGTCTCCATCTGGCGAGATTCTGATTTTCTCGACGACGCGTAACTGATCAAGCGTTGGCGATGAAACGGCGTGAGGCCATCATTTCTGAACCGGTTTGGCGTCCCGGGCTTGCCGAGCTTGCCGGGACACGAGCGAGCGGCGCGCAGAACCGGGCAATACGGCGATTTCGAGTAATTTGCAGTGTAAACAAAGTTGAGTGGGACGTCTTGAACAAAAATGCGCAACACAGGGCCAGACAGGTGATTTTCAAACCCGCGCGGCGATGGCGCCCGTTGCGCCTGTTAAGCCGGATGTATAAATGTCACGTTGAAACGCGGCGTTCGTTATGTGCGGCGCGACTTGAATTCTCGCTAATCATTCAAAAAAGCTTCACTTGCACGAACGATCGAGCCAGCGCGTGCGAGGAAATAGTGCGAGGCAGATTTGTACGGCAAATCGATGTTGCCGGCGCTCGCAAAGGAACCCGGATCGTAAGTCAAGGCGGCGATGGCAGTGGAGCGTCTTCTACATATGCAGGCTGCCTGTCATTTCAGGACGTTAAGAACGATTAAGTCGCGTTTCAATTCGCGCGGCGGATCACGCGCGTATGATCGCGAGGAGTACGCTCTCAGCCGGGATCAGGCATAGACAAGCTTTTGTCGAAGCTGATCGCTTCGACGCGACGCACAAGGAATATCCGATGGCCAGGTTGGAAGTGACAGTCCCACAGCTATCCGAATCGGTCACCGAAGCGACGCTACTTGCCTGGAAGAAGAAGGCAGGTGATGCGGTCGCGCAAGACGAGATTCTGATCGAGCTGGAGACGGACAAGGTCGTGCTCGAAGTTCCGGCGCCCGGCGCCGGTGTTCTGGCCGGGGTTCTGCACGATCAGGGCGACACCGTACATGCCGGCGATGTCATCGCGGTGATCGATACCGAGGGCGCCGTTGCTGCGAGGGCGCCGGTCCAGCCGGCTGCCGTGCCCGCTGCGACCCGGGCGGAAGGTCCAGCAGCGCCGGCACCTGCGGACGCGGCATACTTCGACGTGGTCGTCATCGGCTCCGGTCCCGGCGGCTATATCGCCGCGATACGCGCGGCACAGCTTGGCAGGTCCGTAGCCTGTGTCGAGGAGTGGAAGAATTCCGCCGGCAAGCCGAAGCTCGGCGGCACCTGCCTCAACGTCGGCTGCATTCCGTCGAAGGCGTTGCTGGCTTCGTCGGAGGAATACGAGAATGTGCTGCGTCACCTGGGCGATCATGGCATTGCCGTTGGAAACGTCACGCTCGATGCGGGCAAAATGGTCGCGCGCAAGGAAACCATCGTCGAGAAGATAACTGGCGGCGTCGAGTTTCTCTTTCGCAAGAACAGGATTACGTGGCTCAAAGGGCACGGCAAGCTCGTGGGCAAGGCGGGCGAATCGATACGCGTCGAAGTTGCCGGCGACGGCGAGACGGCGACCTATACGGCCAAGGACGTGATCATTGCGACGGGCTCCAACGCCCGTCATCTGCCCGGCGTTGCCGTGGATAACCGCATTGTCTGTGATAACGAAGGGGCGCTCGCCTTCGACTCCGTACCTGCCCGGCTGGCCGTGATTGGCGCCGGCGTCATCGGGCTCGAGTTGGGGTCCGTCTGGCGGCGGCTCGGCGCCGATGTCACCTTGCTGGAGATGTTGCCGGACTTCCTGCCAACGGCGGACGAGGCAATAGCGAAAGAGGCTGCGAAGCAGTTCTCGAAGCAAGGCCTGAAGATCGTGCCTGGTGTATCGATCTCAGAAGTCAAGGCGAGCGGCAACGGCGTGTCGATCTCCTATACGGAGAGGGACGGCGCGCAACAGGTGCTCGATGCGGACCGCCTGATCGTGTCGATCGGACGCGTGCCGAACACGCGCGATCTTGGGCTCGAGTCGGTCGGGTTATCGATCGATCAAAGAGGTTTTATTCCCGTTGACGAGCATTGCGCAACAAACGTGCCGCACATCTATGCGATCGGCGACGTCGTGCGTGGCCCGATGCTCGCGCACAAGGCCGAGGATGAAGGCGTGCTGGTGGCGGAGGTCATCGACGGACAGAAGCCGCATATCGACTATAACTGCATCCCGTGGGTTATCTATACGGAGCCCGAAATTGCGTGGGTGGGGAAGACCGGACAGCAATTGAAGGCGGAAGGCCGTAACGTGGTGAGCGGGCAGTTTCCGATGACGGCCAATGGCCGCGCCCTTGGGATCGGCAGGACCGAAGGTTTCGTCAAGGTGATTGCGGACGCGGACACCGATGAGATATTGGGAGTCCATATCATCTCAGCAAACGCCTCCGATCTGATCGCGGAAGCCGTGGTGGCGCTCGAATTCAGGGCGTCGTCGGAAGACATAGGCATGATCTGCCATGCTCATCCGTCGCTTTCCGAAGTGATGCGGGAGGCGGCGCTGGCCGTTCGAAAACGTGCGCTCAATATCTAGCGTCTGCTTACATATGGAACACACGTGCGTTGCCGCGAGAAGGGCCGCCCGCAAGGACTGTGACGCCGCGAATACTCAACGTACTCGCAAGGAGCATGACGTAGCGGGCGGCATGGTCACCGCAAGTTCGCCGCGCCGGCGACGAGCTCGATGAACGCACTGATGCGCCTCGATCCGCGCTGGTTGGGCAAATAAAGCGCGGTCACCGCGGACCGGGCGTTGTTCGGATTGACCTCATAGCCTTCGAAAAGCCTGGTCAGGCGTCCACTTTGCACATCGGAAGCCACGAGCCAGTTCGGGAGCAACGCGACACCGGCGCCGTTCAGCGCCGCTTCGCGGAGAATGTCCGAATTGTTTGTCTTCAGTCTTCCCGTCACCACAACCTCGGACTGCACACCATCCTTGCAGAACATCCAAACCTGCCGGCCGGCTCCATAAGAAAAGCGCAGACTCTGGTGCGCAGTCAATTCCTCGGGCGCTACCGGCGTGCCGAATTCGCTCAGATAAACGTGACTGGCCACGACATACCGTTTGAAGTTGCCGATGTGCCGGCTGATCATGCTGGCATCCGGCGGCGGCGTGCCGAGGCGGATTGCGAGGTCGATTCGCTCGGAGACCAGATCGGAAACCGTGTCGGTCAGCGTGATGTCCAGATCGAGTTTGGGGTAGCGTGAAAGGAACGCGCCGAGGTGCGGGCTGATGCATTGACGGGCAAACTCCACAGGGACGGATACCCGCAGCGGACCGGAGGGTTCATCGCCGCGGTCGGTGACGGCAGCGTCGGCTTCGGCGATGTCTTCGAGAATGCGCTTTGCGCGCAGGTAGTAAGTCTTGCCCGCATCGGACAGGGTGACGAGGCGCGTCGTTCGATTGAGCAACGCGGTGCCGAGCGCTTCTTCTAGCGCGTCGACGGAGCGCGTGACAGACGAGGTTGCGAGTTCGAGCTTTCGCGCCGCGCTCGAAAAGCCGCCACTTTCTGTTACTTCGACGAACGCGCGTAGCGCCTGAAGTTTGTCCATCGCTTTGTCTCCGGTGCAACGAACCGTTGCATGCTGTTCCTATTCTAGCTTTCGACAAGCGGATCTATCTTGTGTGTAGACACCTTTGAAGGAGAATCGGAATGGAACCGCTTGAAATTCGTATCACGCACGATTTCATCTGCCCGTGGTGCTGGATCGGCGAGACGAAGCTCGAGGAAGCCATAGCGGCGGAAGGCGCAAGCGAGAACGTCAAGTACGTGTTCGTGCCGTATGAGCTGAATCCGGACATGCCGCAAGAGGGGCGAGACCGGAAAGCGTATCGCACGGCCAAATTCGGCAGTTGGGCCCGCTCGCAGGCCATGGACGCTCACGTGGCGGACGAAGGCCGATTGCATGGATTATCGTTCGATTACGAAAAGGTGAAACGCACGCCGAACACGATGGCCGCACATCGGCTCGTGTGGTTTGCCCAGCACGAAGGGCGTGACGCGCGCGCATTGGTCCATGCGATTTTTCGCGCGTACTTCACCGAGGGGCGCGATATCGGCGATAGGGGAGTATTGACGGACATTGCCGCTTCTGTGGGGCTCGACAGGGCGCGTGTGAACGAACTGTTTGCTTCGCAAGACGGATATGCGCAGGTGCGCAAGCTCGAAGCCGCTTCTGCTCTCGCGTCGATCCACGCCGTTCCGTACGTCAAGCTCGGGAGCGAAGTCGTGAGCGGTGCCCAGCCCGTCCCGGTGTTTCGTCGTGCGTTGCGTGTCGCGATGAATGGAGACGCCGAGCCACGCATAGCTGCCTCGTAATGCATCACGCAGAGTGCGCGGGTTTCGCCGCGTGCTCTAACCATCGTTCGCGCGCGTCCGGCCCTTCGGAGGCTTCCAGCACGCAGGCAAGAATCGAGTGGTTCGCATTGGCCGGCCAGGTGCCGCGCCGGTAAGGGCGGTAGACAGCATCGCCACGTTCGACCGGCCTGCCAGTCACGGTGCAGACCGTCTTGTGCCGTGAATAGGTGCGCTTCCAGATCTGATCGGTGTAAAGGCCGCACGTAGCGTCATACCAATAGATCGAGATGGTTGTACTCGAAAGGCGTTCGAGTATCCGGATGTAGCCGGAGAACGGCACATGGGATGCCGGTCGCGACGTTCTCGAGCGCGTACCCCCGAGTTTCGCATTGCGCTCCACGCTTGCCTGTTCTACGGCTTCAGCATTCGTGAACGAACTCGACGCGTGCTGAAGCGAGATGATGGTTTGCTTCCACGGTTCGTCGTTTGCATCGGGGTCCATTGGGCAGCTCCATATCGTACGCACGCGATCGGCTCCAGGCTCGGCCGGCCGGGCACGTTGCCCTTTCGGGCGCCGCGTTGAGGTCGGACAGGCAGCTCCATTGTGGATCGTGGCCGCTAAAAGGTCCTGAGCCCGACGATAAAAACTCCTGAAACGTTCAAGGCGTAGCAGGCGCGACCGTGCGCAGAGCGATGCCTGGGGTGCAAGCCCCGCAGGCAGAAGCGGGGCGGACGGCCGCTTGCGCGCCGCCGCCCTTGAGCGCGTGGTCAGTCCTGAAGCGGGACAAAGGCCGGATAGTCGACATAACCCTCGGCGCCGCCGCCAAAGAACGTGCCCGGGTCGGCTTCGTTGAGGGGGAGGGCGTCGCGCAACCGCGTGGGCAGGTCCGGGTTCGCGATGAACGGACGGCCGAACGCGATGAGATCCGCGCGGCCGCTCTCGATCGCATGAGTCGCTGATTCCAGCGTATACCCGCCCGCAAGCATCAATACGCCCTTGAATTGCCGCCGCATGAGCTTGATGATGGCGTCCCAGCGAGGATCATGCTTTTCGTCCTTCACCGTGCCGACGATAGCGGGCTCGACGAGGTGCAGGTAGGCCAGATTCCAGTCGTTCAGGCGCTCGGCGATATGGCCGAAGGTGGCTTCAGGCGTGTCGTCGCCCATGCCCATGAAACGGCCCATGGGCGTGAGCCGCACGCCGACGTTCACCGCGCCCACCTCGTCGCTGACCGCCGCCACGACTTCGAAGAGCAGACGCGTGCGGTTTTCGATGCTGCCGCCATACGCATCGGTGCGGCGATTGCTATTGCTGTTAATGAACTGGTCGATCAGATAGCCGTTGCCGGCGTGAATCTCGACACCGTCCATACCGGATTCCATCGCATTGCGCGCGGCAATGCGAAAGTCCTGCACGATCTGCGCGATACCTTCGAGCGTCAATTCCCGGGGCACCGGCACGTCGGCCCAGGCACCGTTGCCGTTGTCGTCGACAATGAAGGTCTTGCCCGGCACAGGCATCGCCGTCGGTGCGACGGGCAGGCCGCCGCCGGGCTGGAAGACCGGATGCGAGACGCGTCCGACGTGCCAGAGCTGCAGGAAGATCTTTCCGCCTTCGGCATGAACGGCCTCGCTCACACTGCGCCATCCTTCGATCTGTGCGGGGCTGTGGATGCCGGGAGTCCAGGCGTAGCCTTGCCCCTGTTGCGATATTTGCGTGGCCTCGGTGACGATCAGCGCCGCGCCGGTGCGCTGCCGGTAGTACTCGACGTTCATCGGGGTCGGCACGTTGCCC
The DNA here is from genome assembly GCF_900177725.1 of Paraburkholderia susongensis. Taxonomy (GTDB): domain Bacteria; phylum Pseudomonadota; class Gammaproteobacteria; order Burkholderiales; family Burkholderiaceae; genus Paraburkholderia; species Paraburkholderia susongensis. The sequence continues at coordinate 106,104 of NZ_FXAT01000016.1, forward strand.
GGCTGACCGGCGCGCGAGCGCGTGAGCGGCGCCATGGCGACGCGATGCGAGAGTGAATGGCGGCCGAGACGAATCGGTTGAAAGAGAGCGTCAGACATGGAGATCTCCGTGGATGTAGGGGAGCGGGATGTCTGCAACGTTATCGATGATCGGCGCCGCGGAGAATCCATGCCCAACGCTACGCAGTTTTGCGTTGGACGCTAGTCATCGGTTCGCCATGGCTTGCCGAGGCCGAACGATGCGGCAAGCTGGGGGCCTTTCTCGAGCAGCGAAGTCACTTCGGCGCGTCGCTGCGTCGACCAGGCCGCGAGCCGCTGGACGACATCGGTTGCGTCTGGCGAAAGCGCTTGCGCGAGCGAAACGGCGTCGTGCGCCGCCTTCGACGTTCCGGACGCCGTGTGCGGGCGCACTGTGCATGCCGCGTCGCCAGTCAGCACTACACGGCCCACGGCGAAATCGGGGCTCAGCGCGTCGAAGATGGCCTGAACGAAGGGGGCCCGTGTGGCTAGCACCAGTTGTGCGAAAACGGACGGGAGCCGTTCGCTGGCGAGCCGCCTCAGCGTCGAGACGGAGTCGTCGGAGAGCTGACCCGGATGGATCGACGCGTGATGAACGGTGCCGGCCCGATCGGTCAAATGGCGGCGCAACGCCTGGGTGTCCGCCTCATTGCGATACCAGAGCCAGTTGAAACGCCGCGTCCCCGGTGTGAGCGATCCGTCCAGCGCGGGAATCAGGAATGCCATGAAGAGTTCGCCAGGCGCCTTGTGGAGCGTCATGTTCTCGACCAGCGTGGCGATTGTTTCGGCGTCGAAATCGGCTTCGTCGATAATGCCGCGCCAGGCGATATAGCCCGCAAACGACGGCGTATAGCCGGGAAAGAGCTGTGATCGCAATCCCGAGCCTGTGCCGTCCGCCGCGATCAGAACGTCGGCGCGCACGGTGCGGCCGTCGATGCGGACATCGACGTATTCGGAGTCCTGATGAAACCCGGTTATCGCCTGACCGTACCGAATGCGCTCGCGCGGCAACATGCTGCAGAGCGAGCGATAGACGGCGTCCCACGACGAGAACGGCAGCATCTCCGGCTCGTCGCGTGTGAGCGCTCCGTCGCGGTCGATCCAGCGGCGGCGGTGCGTCGGCACGCTGATCGTCTCGCGGCAGTGATGCCCGTGCTGTTCGAGGAAGGCCATCATGCGCCGCAGGACCGCCACACCGCCGCCCTGGCCACGCAGAGGTGTTGCGGACCGCTCGTAAATCTCGACCTCGTGACCCGTGCAATCGAGTGTCAAGGCGGCCGCGAGACCGGCAATCGAGCCTCCGGCAATGATGATTTTCATTGTTGCCTCCTGTACTCATCGTCAGGCGTGTGGCGTCACGCGTCGCAATCGAAGCAAACCGCGTGGCGCTCGTGCGCCGCATCGAAAACAGCCCCGCTGGCGCGCCGGTTCTGCTTCGGCACGCACCCAGCGGGCAGGACGAATGATGCCATCTTCACCTGGATTCTGCGTCGGAGCGCATCGTGCGAAAGCGGCTCGCGTGCGGCCGCCGAATCATTTCTGGCCGACGCGAGGCAGTCGCTTCAGAACTTTTAAGGTTTTGACGACGCGGCGCGGAGCTAGATGTGAAGGAGCTTGCCCGCGTTGCCGCCGAGTATCATGGCGCGCTGTTCCGCACTCAGGTCGAGCCGGTCCAGAAAGCGGACTGGCTGCTCATAGCCCATGTCGAAGCAATAGTCGCTGCCGAGCACCAGCCGATCCACGCCGATGTTCTGCATCAGGTAATCCAGCACCGGGCCGGAATGCGAAACCGTGTCATAGCTGAAGCGCCGCAGATAGCTGCTCGGCTTTTGCGCCAGCCGCCGCGTTTCGGGCCGCGCCGTCCAGCCCGCGTCCAGACGTCCGACGAGAATCGGCAGCGCGCCTCCTGCATGCGGCAGCGTCACGTGCAGATCCGGATAGCGGTCGAGAACGCCGCCGAGAATCAGGTGCGAACCAGCGATCGCCGTATCGAATGGATTGCCAAGCAGGTTGCTCAGGTAGAAGTCGCCGAGACGCGAGCCGCCGACGGTCTGCTGCGGGTGGAGAAAGACAGGCAGTTTCAATTGCTCGATGCGCGCGAAGATCGGCGAAAACCGTGGGTCGTCGAGGTCGAGAGTGTTGATGTTCGTCCCCATGTACACACCGCGAACGCCGGGCAACTGCGACGCGCGCTCGAGTTCGTCGATGGAATCGGTGGCGTTGAGCATCGGTAATGTCGCGAGCACGACGAATCTGGAAGGATGCTGCTGATAGACGCGTGATGCCGCCGTGTTCCATTCGCGTGCGAGCCTTGCATTGAATGCCCGGTCGCCCCAATAGGCCATCGGCACGCTCAACGACAAAGCCTGCACGTCCACGCCCGATGCATCCATGTCCTTCAGACGCTCATCGACATTGATGAACTTCATCGGCAGGGGACCGAGACCGCCAGCAGGCGTCTGGAAGGTGAAGGACGTGTCGTCGCAGACGAACGAGCCGCCGAACGGCTTCCCATCGCCGCCAACGAGGTCGCAATAACTTTCCGGGTAGTAGTGCGCGTGAATGTCGATCGATCTGACCTTGGCCGGCGCAAGGCCGGTGGCTGCAATCCGTGGCTCGGCCGCCGGGGCGGTACGCCCCGCAACGACGGTGCCGGCCAGCGCGGTGAGCGCGCCAAGCACGCGCCGCCGGCCGGGTGAGGGGCAACAAAGGCAATTCATGGTGTTGTCTCCGGTTTCTTTGAGGGAGTTGCTGGCCGCGCTTGTGTGCCGTTAGCCGCGTCGCGCCATACCCAGCTCGCACTCGACCAACTGGGCGTCGAAGAGGGCGCGCTCACGCGCTGCGCGCTCGGAGTTGTCGCTCAGGGAGAACACGACAATCCCGGCGAACGCGGCCGCCATGGAAAAGAGCGCGGGATATTCATACGGGTAGAGGGCGTGAGCGTGCCCAAGCACCTGCACCCAGACAGTCGGGCTTAGTATGGTCAGCGTGACGGCGGTGGCGAGGCCGAGCAGCCCGCCCAGAACCGCGCCGCGCGTGGTGAGGCCACGCCAGTAAACGGAAAGCAGGAGCACCGGGAAATTCGAGCTGGCCGCGATCGAAAATGCCAGGCTGACGATAAACGCGATGTTCTGCTTTTCGAATGCGATGCCGAGCAGAATCGCCAGCACGCCCAGCACGAGCGTGGTCACGCGCGCCACGCGCATTTCCTCGCGGTCCGAAGCCTTGCCACGACGCAGGACGTTCGCGTACAGATCGTGCGAGATCGCGGACGAGCCTGCCAGCGTGAGACCGGCTACGACGGCGAGAATGGTCGAGAACGCGACGGCACAGATGAACCCGAGGAACACGTTGCCGCCGACGGCGTGCGCGAGGTGAATCGCCACCATGTTCGCACCGCCGATCACGGCGCCCGACGCGGTGTGGTATTGCGGGTCCGTTGCGACGAGCGCGATAGTTCCGAAGCCGATGACGATGATGAGCGCGTAACCGACGCCGACGATGCCAGTTGCGTAGAGAATGCTCTTGCGTGCGGCTTTTACGTCGCCGACGGTGAAGAACCGCATGAGGATGTGAGGCAGGCCGGCCGTGCCGAAGATCAAGGCGAGGCCTAGCGATACAGCGGAAACCGGATCGGAAACGAGGCCGCCCGGACTCATGATGGCGGTGTGCTTCGGATGCGCAAGGATCGCCTGGGCGAATAGCGCATTGAGGCTGAAGCCGAAATGTATGAGCACCATCAATGCCATGAAGGCCGCTCCGGCAAGCAGGAGAACCGCCTTGATGATCTGGATCCACGTTGTCGCGAGCATGCCTCCGAAGAAGACATAGACGACCATCAGCAGTCCTACGATAACGACTGCGAACGTGTAGTTCAGGCCGAACAGCAATTCGACGAGCTTGCCCGCGCCAACCATCTGCGAGACGAGATACAGCAGGACGATGACGATAGAGCTGGACGCCGCGAAGGCGCGTATCGGCTCCTGCTTAAGCCGGTAGGAGACCACGTCCGCCAGCGTGTACTTGCCGAGGTTGCGCAGCGGTTCGGCGATCAGGAAGAGAATGATCGGCCAGCTCGCGAGAAAGCCGATCGAGTAGATCAGACCGTCATAGCCGCTCGTGAAAACGAGTGCGGAAATGCCGAGCAGTGACGCTGCCGACATGTAGTCGCCCGCAATCGCCCAGCCGTTCTGGAATGCCGTGATCTTGCCGGCGGCGGCGTAGTGGTCGGCCACGCTGTGATTCTTGCGGGCGGCCCAGCGGGTGATGACGAGCGTCGAGGCCACGAAGAGCAGGAACATGCCGATCGCGATCGGATTGTGGCCGTGCGCGAGCGACGAGGGCTCGGCCGCGAGTGCGGGCAAAGCGTCGAGGGCGAGGACGGCCGGTAACAGGATGCGTTTCATTGACCGTCTCCTGCGCGGATCGCCGCCGCAATGACGTCGTGAACCGAGTTGGCTCGATGGACGTACACGGCGACGAGCGCGAACGTGAGAACGAACATGCCGAAGCCGACGGGGATGCCCCACGTGCTCGGTTCGCCGGATACGATCGGTGTGCCGAGCAGTTTGGGTGAGAACGCGAGGGTCAGGATGAAGGCGAAATAGATCGCCAGCATCAGGAGCGTTAGTGACCACGCGAACGTCCGGCGCTTTCTGACCAGATCGCGAAAGCGCGAGTCGTTGAGCAGCGGATGCGCTGCGGTGGCGGATGCCGCCATGCTTTCCATGGCGGCGCCCGCGACTGCCGGGACAGGATGTTCCACGATGTTTCCTCCTGGTCGAATGCGATGTAGCAGAGATGCGATGCGGCTGCCCCGCGCGGACAGCCTCGCTCGCGCTCAGAAATGGGCGGGTACCGCGGTTTCCCGCATCACGGCTTCCGGTGTCCGGTAACGTTCAGCCATTTCGCGTTCGGTTTCGTCCTTGAGCTGCGCTTGCATATAGGCGCCGAGATGGCGGGCGTGCTGAACGATCGCGATGCCGAATTGCGTGCGCACGTCGCTATATTCGGCCAATGCATCGAGCGTATCCGCGTTGCGCGTGAGCGCGGCAAGCAGCGCCATGGCATCGCCGGCGGCCTTCGTCACGCCCATGCCGCAATGCGGACGCGCAACGAAGGCGGCGTCGCCCAGCAGCGCGATCCGGCCAAACGCCATTCTGGGTACTTCGAGATCGAAGATCGGCTGGAAGAGCGGTTGTGCTGCCCGCGTGACGACCTCTGCGAACTGAGGCGCGAGCAGGGCGAGCGCGGCTTCCTCCATGTCGGTGAGAACTTCGCGGCGGATGTGGGTCGGCGGAATGCCACCGGTCCACAGCTTGCCTGTGGCGTCGGTCAGCAGGTTGGGCAAATCCGTATCTTCGCTGGTGGCGCGATACCAGACGAAGTTGTACCGCCGCTCGCCGGGCTTCGTGCTATTGCCCTGCCCGGCGACGGGATAGCCAATGATTTGCTCGCGAGGAGGCAGGCAGAACGCGAACCTGTCGAAGAGAGCGGCATGCGTTTCGGCGGACAGTGTGGTCTCGTCGACGAGACCGCGCCATGCCACGTAACCGGCGTACTTGAGCTGAGCATCGGGCAGGAACTTTTCGCGCACCGCGGAGCGGAATCCGTCTGCCGCGATCACGAGATCGGCGTGCATGGCGGAGCCGTCGGAGAGCGTGACGGTGGCGCGCTCCGGGCCGTCCGCGATGTCCGTGACGGTTGCGCCCGAGTGGTAGTGCTGGTCCGGCAAAGCCGAGCGCAGCACGTGGTACATCTTGCTCCAGGCGGTGAGTGTCTGCGGGAGTTCGCGCTCGGAATCGACCGAGCCATCCTGAGCGAAGGTGACGCGCGATTTCACCTTTACGCCGATCGATTCGTCGATGCGCACTCCAGCGGCGTGCATCACCTCGAACAGCTCCGGATGCGTCACGATTCCCGCGCCGCGGCCGGATAGCTCTTGCGGCACGCGCTCGAAGACGTCGACATCCCAGCCGTTGCGCAGCAGGAGATTCGCGGCGAAGAGGCCGCCAAGGGAGCCGCCGATGATGGCAGCTTTCCGGTTCGTCGAAGTGTGGTTCATGTCAGGCTCCATTGGCTACTGCGTTCGGGGTTTGGGCTGTGCCCGGGATGTTCAGTTGAGCCACTTCGGCAGCCGGGAAGTTGAGCTCGATCGTGACGCCTGACGGATCTTCGACGAAAACCTGGTGTAGTCCGAGGCTGGGTACTGTGCGGTCGCGCCATGCGATGTTCTCTGCGCGCAACGTATCCCACATGGCTTGAACGCCGGTGGCGAGGAACGCAATGTGATCGACGGTGCCTGTTCCTGTTGCCGGCAGCTTCCTGTCGCCGAGATAGGCAAGGAGTCCTTCCGGGTTGTCAGGGTCGACGCCGATGATGTGAACCGTGCCGTATTCGCCTTCGTCGCCGCCCTTGTACAGCCATGCGCCGGGAAAGTCGAACGGAGGGCGGTAGCCCTGCTTGAATCCGAGTACGCGCTCGTAGAACCGGCATGATTTTTCGAGGTCGAGTGTGCGGATCGAGTAGTGGGCTAGTTTGGTGACTGGCATGATGCTCTCCTTTATTGATCAATCGATTAATGATCGTTCGATCAATTGTAGTTCAAAAATCATGAGGGCAAGACTGGTCTCGGGCGATGTTAACCCTGGGCGGGACGCGCTTGACTCAGTCCGATGGACGTAAGCCTGCGTAACCGCTGGCGTCACATTGCGAGTGGATCGCGGCATCATCGGCATCCATGTCTGAACGGGGGCGCCACAACGCCGGCAGTTCCCATTCATCGCGCAGTCGCTCGAGAGCGTAGGCGCGCGTCGATTCAGTCAGACGATACCGTGCAATCGGACCGTCGAACTCGACGTTCACGATGGACTTCGCAACAAGCTCTCCAATTGCGTCAATCGCGGCGTCGAAGGTCAGATCGGTGCCGCAGGCCGTGGCTTCGATCGTTTCGAGCGTGAACACGTGGCCGAGGAGGGCAAGCCTGTGAAAGAGCTTGCGGCTCGTGGGAGCGAGCAGGCAATAGCTCCAGTCGAATGCCGCACGTAGCGTCTGGTGCCGCGCAAGCGCCGCGCGATAGCCGTGCGTGAGCATCGTCAACGGGTTGTCGAGCCCGCGACTCACGCCGGCGATGCCGAGACTTGGCACGCGCGCCGCAGCCAGTTCGAGCGCGAGCGGTACGCCGTCGAGCCGGCGGCAAATCTCGCCGATCAGCGAAATGGTTGTCGCGTCGAGATCCGTCGCCCCTTGGGCTTGCACACATGACAGAAAAAGCTGGACGGCGGGTTGCGTGAGGATTTCGCTTGCGGATGCATCGGCGGCGGGAATCGCCAGCGGTTCAACGCGAAAGACGGATTCGTGTCCGAGACGCAAGCGCTCGCGGCTCGTCACGAGCACGCGCAGCCGTGGATTGCCGCGCGTCAGGTGGTCGACTAGTGCGGCGACATCGTCGACGATGTGTTCCGCGTTGTCGAGAAAGAGCAGCGTGTCGGTACCGGATAGCCTTGCACGTAACGCCTCGACTTCGCGTGCCGACTCGCCGGCAGTCAGGCCGCAGGCCCGCGCGATGACGTCGGGAAGCTGATCGCGGCTGGTGAGTGCGGCAAGCTCTACGGCATGTACGCGCAGCGATCCTTCTTCGGCGATCCTGTGAGCGATCGACATGGCGAGCGCCGTCTTGCCGACACCGCCTGCACCGGTCAAGGTCAGGACCTGGGTTGCCGGGAGGGCGGCGCACGCCTGCGCGATTGCCCCGTCGCGCCCGATGAGCGGCGCGCATCGCAGGAGCGGCGATTCGGACGACGCGTCGCGAGGGGCGCTGCCGCGCAATTGCAATGTCCGATGCGGCGCGAACATGTAGCCGCGGCCAGGCACGGTGACGATGCATTCGTGATCGTTGCCGAGCGCCTTTCGCAATAGATAGAGCTGAACCTGAATGTTGTTTTCCTCGACCACCACGCCGTTCCAGACAGTGCGCAGAAGCTCCGCCTTCGTGACGACGCGGCCCGGCGACGAGAGGATCAGCGCGAGTACGTCGAACGCACGGCCGCCCAGGCGAATGACCTGTCCGTCCCTGCGCAGTTCACGCTGCGTCAGATCGACGTCACATCGGCCGAACCGGATTCGGGCCTGATTGACGATGGCGGCGCAATCGCCGGATTCGCGGACTTCGTCGTGCATTTCGGTGGGCGTACTTTCCATCTTGTGCTCGCAGGCCGGGACACATTCAAACATGCGTTTCCGGCATAGGTTATTTATCACGCAATTATTTAAACCAGATCAAGCTCACGAATCTCCGTTGAATTCGAAAAATGCAAGCGCCGCGGCGATCGTTATTGATCTTTTGATAACTATAATGCAGAGGACGCCGGACGGGGTTGCTGGTGGCGCAACGCTGCATTGCGCGCAGCCCGTGTTCCGGATTGCACCCGGCGCGCCTACGCTATCGGCATATCGACAAGGCTGATCGGAAGGAGCAAAAACATGGCTGATAAAAAATCGCGTCGCGCTGTTGTCATTGGTGGTTCGCTGGGCGGTCTGTTTACGGCCGCGTCTTTGCGCGCCATCGGCTGGACAGTCGATGTCTACGAGCGCTCGGTGAGCGAACTGGACAGCCGGGGTGGCGGGCTCGTCGTGCAGCCCGATCTGCTCGAGGCGTTCCGCTTCGCGGGCATCGCGCACGCGCCGCAGCTCGGCGTGCCATCGCGGGACCGGCAGTACCTCGACGCGAGCGGCAAGGTGCTGTTCCGCCAGCGCATGCCGCAGGCTCAGACAGCCTGGAGCGTGCTGTACAACACGTTGAAGGCAGGGCTGCCGGATGGGATCGTCCGTGCGGGTGTGGCACTCTCGGACTTCGTACAGGACGGCGATGGCGTCGAGGCGATCCTGTCGAATGGCGAGCGCGTTCGTGCGGATCTCCTGATTGCCGCAGACGGTCCGCACTCGACGACGCGCTCACTGTTGTTGCCCGACGATTTTCCGGACTATGCGGGATATGTGGCCTGGCGGGGGCTTCTGCCGGAAACGGCCGTAGACGGGGCTGCCGCGGCCCGGCTCGTCGATGCGTTCACGTTCCAGAGCGGCGCTGCACACCAGTTGCTGACCTATCTCATCCCTGGAGAAGACGGCTCGACGCGTCCGGGAGAGCGGCGTTGGAACTGGGTCTGGTACCGGCCTCTGGCAGCCGGCGCACCGCTCGACGCGGCGCTGACGGACCGGTACGGCGTGCGGCGCACGCTCTCCGTCCCTCCGGGCGCCCTCAGCGACGAGAGCCGCGCACGTCTGCGAGCGGACGCCGGCGAGCAACTCGCGCCCGCACTGGCCGCGCTGGTTCACGCGACCGACGCGCCGTTCCTGCAGATCATCCAGGATTACCGGGCGCCTAAGCTCGTGTTCGACAGGGCGGTGCTGCTAGGCGACGCGGCCTTTGTCGCGCGGCCGCACACCGGCGCAGGCGCCGCGAAGGCTGCCGCAAACGCGGTGGCCCTCGCACAGCGGCTGCGCGACCCCGACGGTTCGATCGATGAGGCGCTGGCACAGTGGGAAGCCGTGGAGTGGCACAACGGTATGCGTCTGTACGAGTTCGGCATCAACCTCGGCGCGCAGATCATGGGCGACCTCAGCCTGCACACGGCACGATGATGCGCTCCAGGGCGGTTCATCGCGCGGACCGGCGTCGCCATGCACCTGGAGATACGCCGACGATCTTGAGGAACACGCGGCTCAAGTGGCTTTGATCCGCGAAGCCGCAATACGCCGCGATCTCCGAAAGCGTCATGTCCGTGGCCACCATGAGTTGACGCGCCTGTTCCGTGCGCTTTTCGAGCACCCATTGATGCGGCGTTTGCCCCGTTTCCTTCGCAAATGCACGTATGAAATAGCCGCGCGACAAGTTGCATTCGCGCGCGACGTCGGCAATGGAGAGGCCATCGCGCGAAGGGGCGAGTAGTATTTCTTTCGCGCGTGTCGCGCAAGCCGCCGACAGTGCGCCTTTGACACCGCCTTTGATACGCTCGTCGGCGGGTCGCAGGTCGCCGTATTGACGCGCGAGATGCGTTCCAATGGCAATGCCGAGTTGTTCGATGAAGAGCGTATTGAGCGGGCCGGACATCTCGAGGCTGGCGGCGAGCGCGCGAGCGAGATGGCCTAGCACGGCATCGTCCTGATTGGGCCCGCAGGTCAGCCCGCGGACGACGGCCACATTGTGCTCATCGGTCAGGCGAGTCAGGAATGCGTGAGACAACTCGACAAGCAGAAAGTCGAAGTTGCCATATAAGTCGGCCCGATAGTCCTCGGAGAAATCGCGAATATAAATCGAGCTGTCATGAAAGCGCCGATCGATTGGCCTCGCGCCGCGAAAGATCTTGCGCCGGTGACCGCTTCGCAACGAGACGCCCACGAGAAAGCCGCGTTCGCATCCTGGCATCGCGATGCGTTCCAGTTCCGGTTTGTCCATGCACTTGCGAAAGAACGTGATGTCACCGTTCTCGACCTGCAGGTCCTGGCGCAGATTGGTGGAGACGCACCCGAGCGAATCTTTCGACCCGGTCGATGTGCCTTGCGTGAACGCTGACGAAATCATCAAAGCTACCTCGAGCCGGGCGCGACCCGGCGTGCGTTTGCTGACGGCCCGCTCAGCGGCCCGCCAGGCGGCCGGCCGAAAGCGCCTGAACCGACGTGATTCGCGTACCGTCTGCCGGGCACCGGCAAGACGCGGCTTGCTCTGTAACGTACCGCAGTGCCCGGTGGTAGTACGTCGCGATTATGGCGCAGAACGGTGCAACACGGTGGTTTCGCGATTGGTAATCCGGGCCGCGATTTCCAGTCATCCAAGCATCTTGCCGTTCAGGGTTTGGCCGAGGTTCTTCGGGCAACTGGAAGCGCCATTAAGCATATTTAAGTGCCGGCAAAGGACCTTTTATCTTTCCGTCGATAAGCTCTATTCCCGGTGCGAAGCATGGACCGTTTGCATCGCGGACAACAGCAACGTGCAAACTCAGTGCGCCATTGAGCGTTTGGGAATGCCAGGACGGAGAACACGGATGAACTTGCAAGCAAACGGGATCACGCCTTCGCCGACGCGGCGCAGAATACTATCGGCCGGCGCAGAGGCGGCCGGCGCGGTCGCCATGTCGGGTGTGGCGGCATCGGCGGCCGGCGGGACGGCTGCGCACGCCGCAAACGGACATCAGCGCAGCGGCGGTTACGTCAGGGCCGAAGACGGCACCGAAATCTACGTCAAGGACTGGGGCGCGGGCACGACGGTGGTCTTCTCGCACGGCTGGCCACTTTCGGCGGACGCGTGGGATCCGCAGATGCTCTTTCTGGTGAATCAGGGCTATCGCGTGATCGCGCACGATCGCCGCGGGCATGGACGCTCGGGGCAACCGTCCGCCGGAAATGATATGGATACCTATGCAGACGATCTGGCCGCCGTGCTCGATGCCCTCGATTTGCGTAACGCCATGCTCGTCGGCCACTCGACGGGCGGCGGCGAGGTTGCGCGCTACATCGGCCGGCACGGCTCGAAGCGGGTGGCCAAGGCCGTGCTGATCGGTGCGGTGCCGCCGCAGATGGTCGAGTCGGCGACCAACCCCGGCGGCCTGCCCATGTCCGTGTTCGACGGCATTCGCGATGGCGTGGCCGCCAATCGGTCGCAGTTCTATCTCGACGTCGCAATGCCGTTCTATGGGTTCAACCGCCCGAACGCGAAGGTGTCGCAGGGCTTGATTCAGGACTTCTGGCGTCAGGGCATGCAGGGCTCGATCAAAGGGCAATACGAGTGCGTCAAGCAGTTCTCCGAGGTCGACTACACGGAGGACCTGAAGAAGATGGACGTGCCCACGCTCATCCTGCATGGCGACGATGACCAGATGGTGCCGATCGACAATTCGGCACGTCTGTCGGCGAAGATCGTCAGGAACGCCACGCTCAAGGTGTATCCCGGTGCGTCGCATGGCATGTGCAGCACGCATGTCGCACAGGTGAACGCGGATCTGCTGGCTTTCCTCAAAGAGTGAGATCGGCCGAAACGATCTGGAGAGACACGTATGGGCTTTCAGCGCTGCGTAGAGACTGCCGAAGGCACTTCGTTCCAGTTCGAGGAGCGCGATCTCGCGCGGCACGGCGCGGTGCGGACGTCGCGCGAGGCGCGGGCACGGAGCGCGCGATGAAACCCGCACCCGCGGCATCGCCGGACGAAGTGGCGGGTGTGCGTATTCCGCAAACCGCGCTCGCGATCCTCGCCGCCGAAAACGCCTGCGCGGCGCTCGAGCCGGTTCTGGTCGGGCACGCCCGGCGTGTCTTCGTGTTCGCGGCGCTGATCGGCCGGCGCGAGCACCGGGCGTGCGACGAGGAAACGCTCTATGTGACGGCGATGTACGCGAATATGGGACTCAGTCCGGCCTATGCGCACTCGAGCTTGCGCTACGAGGTGGACGGCGCCGATGCGGCGCGTTCGTTGCTTGCGGATGTCTCCCCCCGCGTGGCCGAGGACGTGTGGCGGGCGATCGCGCTGCACACCACGCCGGGTATTCCAGTGCATGTTTCGCCGCTTGCGCACGTGCTCGCGGAGGCGGCAGGGACCGATCTCGTCGGCACGAACTACGACGCGTACACGCGTGCCGAACGCGAGGCCATTCTCGCGGCCTATCCACGCGAAGCCACGTTCAACGAAGACGTGATCCGGGCAATAGGCAGAGGCCTCGCGCATCGGCCGCACACGACGAGCGGCACGTGGAGCGCGGACATTCTTGCCCGCATGGATCCCGATTACTGCCGGCTGAACTTTTGCGGGCTGATTCTCGGCTCGCGCTGGAGTCGGCCGGACAGGGACGTCTCTTTTCGCCCATGACAAGGGATGTCATGAAGCCCGGTTTCATCCCGATGCCGGCCTGCCCGATTTGCGGTGCGATCGCTTGAGCGCATGGGGCACGCCATTCAGGAACGCGTCGATTTGCTGGGCGATTTGCGCGTCGATATCTTCGGGCACCGGCAAAGCATAAATCCACTTGCGCACGCCGATATAGAAAATGCTGGCGTGCAGGCTCCAGATCAGCTCGAGGTCGGAGGCCCGTTCCGTGGCGGTCGTGGCGGCATCCGCGCCGTACGCCGCGCGGATCTCGCGCATCATCGGCATGAACACGCGTTCGCGCAGGCGCCCCAGGTAGCGCGAGTTGATGCCTTCCTTGGTGAGCCCGGCGAAGATGAAGATGCGGATCCACTCGCGCCGCAGGATGACTTTCGCATACGCCGTGTAGAAGCGCACCATCCGCTCCTGAATGGGAATCGCGCGGTCCGTTATGAGCTTTTCCCACGCCGTGTTCCACTCGTAGACTTCGTCGTAGACGCGGTCGATCAGCGCTTCCTTGCTGGGGAAATACCGGTAAAGCAGTGGCTGGGTGACGCCGATCTGGCGCGCCAGCTCGCGTGTGCTGCCTGAAAATCCGTGCGTCGCGAAATGATCGATGGCTTTGAGGACGATTTGCCGCTCGCGCACTTCGGGCGGAAGGCGCCGCCCCGCGCCGGGCTGGCCGCCATTCGCGGCGTCGTCGGGCGGCTCGGTCTGCGCGGTTGCTCTACGGGGCATGCTGGATCCACTCCTCGATCGGTGGACTGGATCATACAAACTTTGACCCCGGGTGGCTAGCGGCAGGCGGACCGTGAGCGCTGCGCCGTATGGCCTCGCAGCCGGTGCGACCGCTCGCTTGGACCGGGCCGACGGTGTGGCGCAAGCGTGCCCATCACGCGTCGATGAGCGTCCTCAGCGCGTCGCCCGCCAGCGGCATTTCGCGCACCCGCTTGCCCGTCGCGTCGAACAGCGCATTGGCGAGCGCACCTGCCGTGGGACCCATCGAGGCCTCCGCCGTACCGAGGAACGGCGCGCCGGGCCGGTCGATCAGATGAACGTCGATGCGCTTCGGTACCGAGGAAAAGCGCAGGATCGGGTACGTTCCCCAGTCGAAGCTGCGAATGCGGTTCGTGTCGTAGCGCAGTTCTTCGTGCAGGGTCCAGCTGGCCGACTGCACGATGCCGCCTTCGATCTGGTTGCGCGCGCCGTCGGGATTCACGATCTGGCCGCAATCCACAGCGGCCTGCGCTTGTTCGAGCCTGACGAGGCCCGTTTCGGGCTCGACGGAGATTTCCACGGCGATGGCGACATAGGCCATCAGGTTCTTGTACTTCGCGAATGCGAAGCCCACGCCGCGATTGCGCGCGCGCGGCGCGCGCGGCCAGCCGAACTGCTTTGCCGCAAGCTCGATCACGTCCTTCGCGCGCGGATCGTCGAGGTGACGCAGCCGGAACTCGACGGGGTCGATGCCGGCCATGTATGCGAGCTCGTCCATCGTGCTTTCGATGGAGAACACGTTGGTATGCGCGCCAAGCGAGCGCATCGCCGAGGTCTGCAGGGGCATGGTCGGCGAGAAGTTGTTCATTACCTCGATGTTCGGCAATGTGTAGAGCGGAATCCCGTTGCGGTCGCCGCCGCCCTCGGGCTGCGGCATCGGCGTGGAGGGCGCGGAAACGAAGGGTTTTTCGAGCATGCGTGCGGGCAGCAGGCGCCCCGCGTTGACGATGCGCTCGTTGTGCGAACTGCTCCAGAGCGCGTATTGCCAGTCCACGATGCGACCGCTCGCGTCGATCGACGCCTTCACCTGCGTCACCATCGCGGGCGTGAAGTGGTCCCACGTGTGTTCCTGTTCGCGCATCCATTGCACGCGCACCGGATGCCCCGGCATGGCCGTGGCGATCAGCGCGGCATGCGCGGCGGCATCGTCGGCGCCGTTGTGGCCATAGCAGCCGGAGCCTTCGGTGTGGACGCAGCGCACGCTTTCCTTTGGCATGGCGAGCATTTCGGCCAGCGCGTCGCGCAGCGGATAGACCCCTTGCGAGTGGGTCCAGACGGTGAGCTGGCCGCCGTCGAGTTGCGCGACGGCGCAGGACGGCCCGATCGAGCCATGCAGCAGATAGCGCTTGATGAAGCGTGCCTCCACTGTCTTGACGGCGGGCTCAGCGGGGGCATGGTGGTCCGCGATCCTGATCTGCTGCGTGCAGAGCGGCTTGAGGTCGCGATGCACGGTCGCCGGATCCGGCAGGGGCCGTCCGGGCGACCATTGGCTGCTCGCCGCGAGGGCGCGTTGCGCCACCACGGCCTGCCATTCGCCTTGCGCCACCACGGCCAGCATGCTGCCGTTGCGCACGATCCTGAGCACGCCGGGCATCTTCATGACCGCGGCTTCATCGAAGGCGAGGAGCTTCGCGTCGTACACGGGCGGCATGACGACGCGCGCGTGCAGCATGCCCGGCAGCTGCATGTCATGAACGTAGCTCACGCCGCCTGTGACCTTCGACGGGATGTCGAGCCGCGGGAGCGGCGTGCCGATCACGCGGAACGTCTTCGGATCCTTGAGCGGTGAGGTGGGCGTCGCGTTGCGATGCAGGTCCACGAGGCCGACGGCCTCGCCATAGGTCATCGTGCGGCCGTCCTGCGCGCGAATCACGGCGTCGCTTGCGGCGAGCGCGCCGGCATCGACGCCAAAGCGCTTCGCGGCGGCGTCGACGAGCAGGCCGCGAACTTGCGCGGCGGCATTGAGCAGCGCACTGCCGCTGTCGGCTATGGTATGGCTGCCGGCAGTCAGACCCTCGTCTGGCGAGGCGCCCGTGTCGGCGGTGAGGAACGTGATGAGCGAGGGCGCCATGTTCAGCTCTTCGGCGGCGACCTGAAGCAGGGCCGTGCGCACGCCGGTGCCGAGCTCGACCTTGCCGGTGAAGACCGTGACCTTGCCTTCGGGTGTGATCTTGATCCACGCATCGAGCAACGGATTGGTCTTGAGGCTGCCCGCAAGCGCCTGGGTAGCCTTACCAATGTGCACGGCCGCGCCCTCGTCGGCGATGACTTCCTGAGCGGGCACGTCAGCGCCCTTGACCATGCTGAACGCGACGAAGAGCGCGCCGGAAATCATGAAGTGCCGGCGGCCTTCGTCGATGGAATCGTCGTGGTGGCTCATGATGCTGTCTTTGCGGCAGTGGTGGGTTGCGCGGCGGGGGCGCCCGCCTGCGGCGCGGGCAGGCCCGCGACTTCGCGGATGGCGGCGAGGATGCGCATGTGCGTGCCGCAACGGCACAGGTTCGGCTCCATGTGCGCGCGCAGTTCCTGCTCCGTGGGATGCGCGTTGCGATCGAGCAGCGCCTGGGCGCGCATGATCATGCCCGCGATGCAATAGCCGCACTGCGCGGCTTGATGCCTGATGAACGACTGCTGCAGCGCGCCCGGATGCGCCGCGCTGCCGAGACTTTCGAGCGTGCGCACCGGCCTCGTGCCGATCGCGCTGACGGGCACGAGGCAGGAGAACGTCGCCTCGCCGTCCACGATGACCGTGCACGCGCCGCATTGACCGAGTCCGCAGCCGAACTTCGCGCCGTGAAGCTCGAGATCGTTGCGCAAGGCGTAAAGCAGCGGCGTTGACGGATCGATGTCGAGCGAGTGCTGGACGCCGTTTACGTTGAGTGAAATCATCGCGCACTGTCCTCCTTCCTAAGCTGGCTGACGAGCGGTTCGGCGTCGGGCCAGGCGGGTCCTGCCGAGTAAGCGCCGCGGATGTAGGCGACGAGGTCGGCGATCTGGCGGTCGTCATAGACGCCCGCAAACGCGGGCATGTAGTTCATCGTGTCCGCGCCGTGCCAGGTGATGCCGTTCAGGATCATCTGCACCGCGTTGCGCGGTGTGTTCGCGTTGATCGCCGTGCTGAACGCGAGCGCCGGGCGCTCGCCGATCGTCTGCATCGGCGAGCCCGTGCCGTGGCATTGCGCGCAGGAGGCGTTGAAGAACACGGCGCCGCGCTGTTCGGCGGGCGTGGGTTCGCGTGCCGCGACGCGCACGGCTGGTGCGGCTTCGCGCGGCGCGCCCTTCTGGAGCGAGAGGATGTAAGTGGCGATCGCCTCGACGTCTTCCATCGGCACGGTCGCGAGATCGCGCGTGACCGGCAGCATCGGGCCCGCGGCGGCGCCGTGCTCCGAGGCGCGTCCGGTACGCAGGTAGGTGACGAGCTGTTCCTTCGTCCACGGCTTCGCCGCGCTGCCGAGTGCATTGAGCGGGGGCGCTTCCCAGCCGTCCACGACGCCGCCGTCGAATGCGTGGCCGGCCTTCTCGCCGCCGATGGCGTTCAGCGGCGAATGGCACGACGCGCAGTGGCCGAGACCATCGACGAGCAGCTTGCCGCGATTCCACTGCGCGTCTTGCGAAGCATCCGCCTCGCGGGGACCCGAACGCAGGAACAACAGGTTCCAGAAGGCCACCGGCGGCCTGAAGTTCAGCGGAAAGATCAGCTGATTGGCGGGCGCGCTCGCCTGAACCGGTTCCCGGCTCATCAGATACGCATAGGCCGCGGCAATGTCGTGATCGGACATGCGGGTGAAATGCACATAGGGAAACGCGGGGTAGAGGAGATGGCCGTCCCGCGAAATTCCATGCCGCACAGCCCGCGCAAAGGCGGCCTCGGACCATGCGCCGATGCCCGTTTGCGGGTCGGGCGTGATGTTGGTTGCGTAGATCGTGCCGAACGGCGTCGCGAGCGGCAAGCCGCCCGCGAACGGCTGGCCGTCCTTCGCCGTGTGGCAGACGATGCAGTCGCCGAGCGCGACCACGCGCGCACCCTCGCGCTTGAGCTGCGCATCGAAGCTGTCCGGGGCCGGCGGCGCGATCGGCGCGATGGCCGGCTTGTACATGATGGCTGCGGCGATCGCGAGGCCCGCGACGACGATCCCCGCTGCAGCGATCCCGAGGCGTCTGCGGTTCATGAAGGCTCCCGATGCGAGGTTGCAGGCACGACGCGGGTCCTGGTGACGGCGCCACGGTGCGGCGTCGCCGGGCGGGTCATCGTGCCCGATGCTGCGCACTTCGCGGGCGCGAGACCGGACAGCGCGTGGGGGCTCGGCAAGTAGGGCATGGTCGGATTCCTGTTGCGGGTGAGACGGCCGGGAGCCTGCCTGGCCACGTGATGCGCGCTTACGCCGTGGTGCGCGCATGCGGGCGGCCGACGAGCAGAAAATGGCCGAGCGAGACGAGCGGGAAAGCGAGCGCGACGCAGGCGATGAGCGTCCAGCCGCCATGCTCGTACAGTGTGCTCGCGAGCGCCGAGCCCGCCGCGCCGCCGACGAAGATGCTCGTCATGTAGAGCGCATTGAGCCGGCCGCGGCTTGCCGCGTGAAGCGCATAGATTTCCCGCTGCCCGAGGACCATGTTCATCTGTACCGCGAAGTCGAGCACGATGCCCGTGACGACGAGGCCGTACACGCCGAACGCCGGATGGATCAGCGCGGGCGTGTAGGCGAGCGCGGCGGCGATCAGCGCGATGAACGTGGCCCGCACGGAGTGGCCCGCATCGGCGAGGCGTCCCGCGACCGGCGCGGACGTCGCACCGATCGCGCCGACCAGCGCGAACACCGCGATGGCCGACTGTGAAAGGCCATAGTGGCGCGTGAGTTCGATCGGCACGGCGGTCCAGAAGAGACTGAATGAGGCGAACATCAGCCCTTGGTAGAGGGCGCGGTGGCGCAGCACAGGCATCGTGCGCACGAGATGCAGCAGCGAACCGATGAGCTCGAAATAGGACGCCTGGTGCTCGGGCTGGCGGCGCGGAATCGTCAGTGCGAGGATGGCCGTGACCAGCGCCATCAGCACGGCGGCGGCGGCGAACACGAAGCGCCAGCCGAAGTGATCCGCGACGAGGCTCGAGAGCGGGCGTGAGAGCAGGATGCCGAGCAGCAGCCCGCTCATGATCGTGCCGACAATGCGCCCGCGCGCATGATCGGGCGCGAGGTGCGCCGCGAGTGGAATCAGGATCTGCACGGCGACGGAGCTAAAGCCGATCAGCAGCGAGAGGGCGAGGAACCAGCCCGGAGAATGCGCGAGCGAGGCGGCCGCGAGGCTCACGATCGACACGAGGGCGGTCGCGATCATGAGCTTGCGGTTTTCGAGCAGATCACCAAGCGGCACGATGAAGAACAGGCCGAGCGCATAGCCGATCTGCGTGAGCGAGACGATCAGGCTTGCCGAACCAGCGGACATGTGCAACGACGGACCGATCAGCTCGGTGATCGGCTGCGCGTAGTACAGGTTGGCGACGATCGCGCCGCAACTGAAAGCGAACAGCGCAATGAGTCCCTGGGTGAGTTCGATTGCGTGTGTCTTGCGGCCAAGCGTGCTCGAGGGCGTGGGCATGATGGCTCCTTGAATGATGAGGTCACTGTGGCGGGTCGGCCCGGCATTGGCTGTGTTTCGATCTTCGGCCGGGGCCGGGGCCGGGGCCGGGTCCCGTCGTCGCGACACCGGAGCAGCATTGGCGATGTCGGTTGTGTCAAGCTTAGGTAAGCGTCGCCGGTCGCGGAATACACCTGCGACGCAACCGCCCGTTGCTTGCTTCGCAACGAAAAGGCTCCGATTCCGTCCACCCGCGCGCCGTCGCGCGCGGCAGCCGCTCCCGAGAGGCGATCCGCGTGGCGCCAGGCCCTCGTGTCTTCGCGATCCTCACGATGCTGGAAGAAGGATGTCACGACGCGTCTGAAAAATCTTGAATCCGGCCGTTAATTCTTGCGCGCTCCCGCTGCGCAGGCTTTCAGTTTTCCCTGGCAGTGCCCAGGATCCCGCTGGCATAATCGCCGTCATGGACAAGCTTCTCGCGCTCAACACTCTGCTCGAAGTCGCCGACGCAGGCGGCTTTGCCAAGGCCGCGCAGCGCCTCGGCGTGGCGACGTCGTCCGTTACGCGTCTGATGGATGCCCTCGAAGCCGCGCTTGGCACCGCGCTGCTCACGCGCACGCCCCGCCGCGTCAGCCTGACCGAAGCGGGCACGGCGTACGTGGAGCAGATCTCCCGGATCCTCGACGACCTCGCCGAGGCCGACGAAAGCGTGCTCGACAGCGGCGCCACGCCGGCCGGCGCGTTGCGCATCACGGTGCCGTCCGTCTATAACCGCATCGTGCTCGCGCCGCATCTGACTGCCTATCTGCGTGAGTACCCGCGCGTCGCCCTCGACGTCGTGGTCACCGATCATTTCGTGGATCTTGCCATCGAGCGTATCGACATCGCGGTGAGAATCGGGCTGCCTTCGGGGGACCCCAATCTCATCGTGAGGAAGCTGGCCGAGAACCCGCGCTTTGTCGTCGCGAGCCACGAGTACCTCGAACGCGCGGGCATGCCGGGGCATCCAGGCGAAATCGCGGAGCACGAATGCCTGCGCATCGCCTATGGCGGCAGTTATCGCGCGAGCCAGGTCTGGACGTTCTCGCGCGGTGACGTGGAGGAAAAGGCGAGCGTGCGCGGGCGGCTCATTTCCAACAACCTCGACATGCTGCTCGAAGCGGCGCTGGCCGGCCAAGGGCTCGTGCTGCTGCCCGCCTGGCTCGTGAACGAGCACGTCCGCGCGGGCCGCCTGGTGCACTGTTTTGCAGACTGGCGCGTGACGCCGCACAACGGCGACGCTGTCGCCTATGCCGCGTATCTGCCTAACCGGCGTCACTCGACCAAGGTGCGCGCCTTGCTGCAATTTCTCGAGGCGCGGGTCGGACAAAAGGCGGGCTAGCGCGCCGCGTGCTTCGCGGCGAACGCCAGCAGGTCATATCACGTTTGCTGGGCGGCGCTCCCGTTCAGAACAATTCAGCGGCTATTAATGCGCGGCGCTCCGGGTGCTGTCAGTATGGATGCCCGCATGCTCGCCGCGTCAGTTACCCGGTTTCCTCGCGAGCAGCAGCGCGCAAACGATGCCGGCTATCGCGCACGCCGCCGCGAGCCGGTAGTTGTCCGCGAGCGCCAGCGTGACGGCCTGCGTGCGAACGCCGTGGTCGAGCAGCGCGAGACTGGCGGCGCTCGCCAGAGACGGATCGCTCGCGAGCGAGGCGCCGCCCGCCGAGGGCAGCGCGCGCAGCCGCTCCAGCGTGAGGGGATTGAATGCATCGACATGGGCGCCGAGCATGTCCGAGTTCGTCGCTTCGAAGAGGCGTTGCGTGAGCGCGAGCGAGGTGGTGCCGAGCTGGCCGCTGAAAAGGCGCGTGGTTTGAATGACCGCGCCGAATGTCAGGGCATGCTCGGCGGTTACGTGCTTGCCGAGGAAGTAGATGACCGAGGTCAGCACCATGGTTTGTCCGAGCGCCTGCAGCAGTTGCGAGGGAATGAAGTCCGTTTCGGCCCAGGCGCTCGTGATGCCGGTACCCAGCACGAAAGCGAAAGCCACGGTGGCGAAGCCGATCTTGATGAGCAGGCGCGGGTCGACCCGCAGCAGCATGAACGCGACGGCGGGCGCAAAGAGGACCTGGGGGATGGCGATCCAGCGCAGCGTGTCGCCAACCTGTAGCGGGCGCAAGCCATGGACGCTGGCGAGAAAGAAAGACGGGATGAAACTCGTGTTCAGCACGCAGAAGCGGATGAGCCCGATCAGGACGATCAGGATCACGATGTTGGGACGCAGGAACCACGCGAGATGGATGGCGGGACGTGTGGAAAGGATCTGGATGGCGACCGACCCGGCGAGCAGCACGGCGCCCGCGCCCATCATCCAGACGATGAAGGGCGACTGGAACCAGAACAGCCGCTCGCCCTGGTCGAGCGCGATCACGAGCGCCATGAAACCGCAGGCGCCTAGCAGCAGGCCCGCGTAATCGGGCGGCGCCTCGCGCGCGCGGGTGGGCTCGTCCTGCATCGCGATGAAGAGGCAAAGGATGAACGGCAGGCAGAGCAGCGCGTTTTGCCAGAAGAGCCAGTGCCAGCTCAGATGCTCGCTGTACCAGCCCTCGAGCGTCGCCGAGATATTGAGCGAGGTTTCGAGGTTCATCGCGTAAGCCGCGATGCCGAACGGAATCAGGCGCGCGGGCAGCGTGCGCACGATGAAGCTCACGGTGGTCGGCACGAATGCGCCCGAGGAAAGTCCCGCGCAGGTTTGAAGGAGGATGAAGACGCGAAAGTCGGTGGCGAAGGGCAGCAGGACTTCGGCGGCGAGGAACAGCGATGCCGCGACGAGGAGAACCCGGCGCACACCGAAGACAAATGCGGCCCAGACGGCAATGGGGCCGGCGAACATCTGCGCGGCGGTGAAGGCGGTGTTGATCCACGATCCGTCGTCGAAGCTCACGCCCAGCGCGCCGCGAATGTCGGCGAGGCCGAGCGAGGTGATGCGCGAGGTCAGCGTGGAAATCATCGCGCCGAGCAGCACCGCGCCGATCGCCGCATACGAGCGCCAGGTCGGGACGGGTGCGGCGGGAGCCGGCGCGGGAGCGGCCGGGGCGAGGCAGGCATGAGAGAGCGCGGCGTTATGCATCGGAAGGAGGACACAATGAACAGTAGTGCGAAATATATTACGATCGATTATCGCTGCCGCAAAGGGGCATGAATTGGAATCCGTGCCGCCGAACGATAGTGCCCTGACGAGAAGGCATCTGTTCGTCATCGCGGGCTTTGCAATGTTTGCGCTGCTCGTCGCGATCGCGATCGTGTTCGCTTTTTCGGAGGGCAGCCACAGCACGGACGATGCGTACGTCACAGGGCACGTTCACATGATTTCGCCGCGCGTCAACGGTACGGTCGAGCGCGTCGTCGTGGACGACAACCAGTTCGTGCATGCGGGGCAAGTGCTCGTCGAGCTCGATCCGCGCGACTTCGACGTGCGCGTCGCGCTCGAACGCGCCCGCATTCTGCAGGCGCAGGCGGCGCAGCGCGGCGCGCAGGCCGCGATCGCCGAGGCGCAGTCCGCCATCGTTGCAGCCGGGGCGGATGAGCACAAATCCAGGCTCGACTACGAGCGGGCGAAGTCGCTCGTTTCCGGGACGCCTCGCGCGCTCTCGCAACAGGAGTTCGATAGCGCCGATGCCGCCTGGATTGCCGCGCGCTCGCACGTGGACGCCGCCAACGCGCGCCTCGTGGCCGCGCGCGCCGCGCTGTTCGCGGCGCAGGCGCAGGAGGCGCAGGGCAACGCGAATTTGCGTGACGCGGCGTTGCAGCGGGAGTACGCATCGGTGGTGGCGCCGGTGGCAGGCTACGTGGGGCGCAAGACGGTCGAGTCCGGCCAGCGTGTGGCGCCTGGCCAGCCACTGCTCGCGATCGTCGAGCCTGCCGTGTGGGTCGTCGCGAACTACCGCGAGACACAACTGAAGCACATCGCGGCGGGCGACGCAGCCACGGTGACGGTGGACGCCGAGCCGGGCGTCACGCTGCACGGCCGCGTGGACAGTCTGGCTCCGGCGACGGGCGCGCAGTTCGCGCTCCTCCCGCCCGATAACGCCACCGGCAACTTTACGAAGGTCGTCCAGCGCGTGCCGGTCAAGATCGTTTTCGATCAGCCCTTGCCCGTGCGGCTCGCGCCGGGCCTGTCCGTTCATGCGGCCATTCAGCCGGCGGAGCACGCGCGATGAGCCGCGGCGTCAGTGCTATGACGATGGCCGCGCTGCTTTGCTCGTGCACCGTGGCACATCGTGCGGATCTGTCCGTCCCGCTCGCGCCGGGGCCGTTCCGGCATGCAGGCGAGACGGCGGGCGCGCCCCGCGTAGGGAGCGCCTGGCCGGCGATGTTCGGCGACCCGCAACTGGAGCGCCTCATCGGGCAGGCGCTCGAACAGAATCTCGATATCAGGCAGGCGAATGCGCGCATCGATCTGGCCCGGGCTGCCGTGACCACGAGCCGGGCGGCGCTCGTGCCGTCGGCTGATGCGGGCGCGGGCTACTCGCGCAGCCGCGCCTCGGGCACGATCGACAACGCGTTGCCCAAGCGCATGATGCGCACGTGGGCGGTGGCCGCCGACGTGACGTACACCGTGGACTGGACGGGCGCCTTGCGCGGCGAGGCGGCAGCGGCGCAGTCCAACGCCATTGCGGCCGAAGCGGACGCCGACGCGGCGAAGCTGCGCGTAGCCACGGAGGTCGCCGCCGATTACCTGACGCTGCACTACGTGGACGAAGACATCGCCGTGCTCACACGTTCCGTGGCGCTGCGCGAGACTGCCGTGAAGCTCGTCGAGGCCCGGTCGCAAGTGGGCAATACGAGCGATCTCGACGTCCTGCGCGCACGCACGGAATGGCAGACGACGCGCGCCGAACTCACCGAAAGCCGGCGCCTGCGTGAGAACCTCGTCGATGCGCTGGCGGTGCTGCTCGGCCGATCGGCGGCCACGTTCGAACTCGGAAACGGAAGCGGAAGCGGAAACGGAAACAGAAGCGGCGCCGTGCGCGTGCCGCCGGTGCCCGTCGGTCTGCCGGCGGACGTGCTCACGCAGCGTCCTGATGTCTACGCGGCGGGGCGCCGGCTCGATGCGGCGGCATGGACCGTAGGCGTGGCGAGAACGGCATGGTTGCCGCAGTTGACGCTAACCGCCGACGGCGGCTTCGCGAGCCACAGCCTCAGCGACTTTCTCGACCGCAATAGCTCGCTGTGGGGACTCGCCGCGTCGCTTACGCTGCCGCTGTTCGACGGCGGCCGGCGCGACGCCGCGCTCGCTTCGGCGCAAGCCCGCTACACGCTGGCCGAGGCGGCGTATCGCGGCGTGGCGTACAACGCCCTGCGAGAGGCGCAGGATGCGCTCAACGACATCGCAGCCGGGCGCGAGCGCATCGCGGCGTTCGACGCCGCCGCCTCGACTTCGGATCAGGTCGCGCAACTGTCGCGCCGGCGCTATGCGCTCGGGTACGTCAACTACTTCGAAGTCGTCGATTCGGACCGCGACGCGTTGTCGATCGAGCGGGACGCCATTCACGCGCGCGAGGCGCTGGCGGTGGCGACCATTGGCCTCGTGCGGGCACTGGGCGGCGGCTGGTCCGTACCGGATTCCGCGCAGACGGCACACAAGCTGGGCGAACATGGGAGTTAGCCTATGCGCGCCACACGCGGGTTCAGAACGTTTCAGTCCTTATTAATGTGCGTCGCCGCGAAAAGGTGACACGATAAGCGAACACGATACCGGCCGTTGAAGGCTTCTCCTTGCTGGTTTCAACGCAAGGCGGTGGACCCGACTGATGATCCGCGCGCGAGACGAGACAGCAATCGAGACTCGAACTTGACACGGTGGGCAAGCGTGCGCGCAATTCCCAACGGGCAGGCAAGACGCACATGATTGACGCAGACGATACGAGCGCGAGCTCACCGGAATCCGAACCCCCGTTCTCCTCGCTGGAGCATCGGCGGCACCAGATGTTTCCCCGCCTTTCCAGTACGCAGATCCAGAGCGCGAGACGTTTTGCACGCCGCAAGTCGTTCAGGGCCGGAGACCTGGTCTTCGAAACCGGACGCGTGGACGAAGGATTGCATATCCTGCTGAGCGGCTGCGTCCGAATCTTTTCGCGCGACCCGCGGGGGCGCACTACGCTCGTGATCGAGCACCACGACGGGCATTTCATGGGCGAGATGGTGCAGCTCACCGGCAAGCCGTCCCTCGTCGACGCGATCGCAGTGACCGATTGCGACACGCTCGTGCTGAAGCCGGAGCAACTGCGGGCGCTCATCATCGCGGACGCCCAGCTCGGCGAACACATCATGCGCGCGTTGATCCTGCGGCGTCTCGGGCTCATCGAGCAGGGACTGGGGCCCATTATCGTCGGCCATGCCGACGACGCGCATCTGGTTCGGCTGCAGGGCTTCCTGAGGCGCAACGCGTATCCTTCGACCGTGATCGATGCGAGCAACGATTCGGAGGCCGTACGGTTCCTTGCCGGCCTCACCTCGAAGCCCGACGACTTTCCGCTCGTGTTTTGTCCCGACGGATCGGTCCTGCGAGCGCCGGACGAAGCGGAACTCGCCACCCGGCTGGGTCTCGTGCCGACGTTCTGCGCTTCGCAATGCTACGACATCGCGATCATCGGAGCCGGACCGGCGGGCCTCGCGACGGCGGTTTACGCGGCGTCTGAAGGGCTCTCGGTGGTGGTGTTCGATCGGCGCGCGCCGGGAGGCCAGGCTGGCGCGAGCGCGCGCATCGAAAACTACCTGGGCTTTCCGACGGGAATCACGGGGCAGGCGCTCGCGGCGCGCGCATTCCAGCAGGCTCTCAAATTCGGTGCTCATGTCGCCATTCCGACGGCGGTCGAGCGCATCGAACGCACATCCGGCAAGTTCGCGCTTGCGCTTTCCGATCAACAGTGCGTTCGCGCGCGAGCAGTCGTGGTGGCGAGCGGCGCGGCGTACCGCAAACCTTGCGTGCCAGGCTTCGAGCGCTTCGACGGCCGAGGGATCTACTACTGGGCGTCGCCCATCGAGGCGCGTATCGTGAGAGGCCATGACGTCGTGCTGATCGGCGGCGGCAACTCGGCGGGGCAGGCGATCGTGTTTCTCGCCAACTTCGCGAGAAGCGTGCGCGTGCTGATTCGCGGGCATAGTCTCGAAGCCAGCATGTCGCGCTATCTGATCGATCGAATCGGCGCGCTGCAAAACGTTTCGATTTGCGCGAACTGCACGCTCGAAGCGCTGGAGGCGAGCCAGGGATGTCTCGAACGGATTCACGTGCGGCATCGGGAAGCCGGAGGCGAGGTCATCGAGCTCATCGAGACGCAGCATCTTTTCCTGTTTATCGGCGCAGATCCGAAAACCGACTGGCTGACATCGAGCGGCGTTCAACTGGACGAGCGCGGATTCGTCATGACGGGACAGTCCGAGGTCAGCAAGGCTTCGAGCTGCCTTCCGCTGGAGACGAATGTGCCGGGCCTCTTCGCCATCGGCGACGTGCGCTCAGGCGCGCCAAAGCGGGTGGCCGCGGCCGTCGGAGATGGTGCGGCGGTGGTGGGGCAGATTCATGCGTGGCTCAACCAGGACGCGGAGCCAAGCAGGGCTTCCTGAGCCGCGCATACGGGGCGGCTTGACCCAGACGCATATGGGCGGGGTAATCGAAGCTTCGGTGTGCATACCAACGCGTTACGGTTCGAGCAGGCGCAACAGGCGCAACTCTTCGAGATCGAGTTCGGATTCGATGCGATGCAAGACCGCATCGTCCACCTTGCCGTCGCGGTGCAGGTCGAGCAGCGTCTTGCGCGACACGCCGACGAGTTCGAGCTCGACGCGCAGGAAGCGCGCACGGTGCTCGACCCGTTCAGCGCCCGACGTGTACGCGTTCTCGTTGGCGCTGACACGGATCCGGTATTCGGCGAGCAGGCGTTCGATCGTGGCGCGTTCGAGGTCGGACGCACGCTTGCCGATTTCCTCGAGCGCGGCGAGGGACGCGCCGAACGTACGGGCGCGAGCCTCGTGCTCGGACATGGTATGGCGTGCGACCGGGCGCAGCTTCAGCAGCCGGATCAGCGGCGCGAGACTGCCGCCCTGCACGACGAGCGTCGCGATGATGAGCAGGAAGGTGCTGAAGACGATCAGATCACGTCCCGGGAAATTTCCCGGCAATGCAATCGCGGCTGCGAGGCTCACGACGCCGCGCATGCCGGCCCATCCGAGCACGACGGCCTCGCCGAACGACCACGGCTGGCTGCTCACGTGCCCTGCGCGCAAGCGGCTCGGCAGCCAGATCGCGGCGAACACCCACACGAGGCGCGCGGCGATGGCTGCCGCGGTCGCGGGCAACGCGACACGCAGGCCGGCCATCAGCACGGCGCCTTCGTGATTCACGTGCGCGAGGATGCCATGCAGCGTGAGGCCGATCAGGATGAAGACGAGCGCATCGAGCGCGAACACGATCGCTTCCCACGTCGCCTTCGCCTTGATGCGCATGCCGGCATCGAATACGCGATGCTGGCGGATGCCGAGCACGAGACCGCAGGTCACGACCGAGAGCACGCCTGATCCGTGCACGGCCTCGGCGATGCCATAGCTCGCCCAGGCCATGACGAAGGTCAGGACAATGCCGAGCATCGGATCGCGAAGACGCGGCAGCACCCAGCACATGGCCTGGCCGCATGCGAGACCGACCGCGACGCCGATCAGCGTCAGCGCGAAGAACAGCCCCGTTCCGCTCGCGACCGTGATCGTGGCCGTGAGCGCGGCGGACACCGCCATCTGATAGAGCAGCAGGCCCGAGGCGTCGTTCACGAGGCTTTCGCCTTCGAGCACGGCCACGAGTCTTCCGGGCAGCGGATGGCGCTGAAGGATCGCCTTCGCCGCGACCGCATCGGGGGGCGAGACGATCGCGCCGAGCGTGAAGCAGGCGGCCCACGGCAGATCGGGGTTGAAGGCGCGCACGCAGACAGCGACGGCAAGTGTCGTGAACGTGACCGCACCGAGCACGAGCGAAACGATGGTGGTGAGCTCCTGCCGGAACTCCTTCCATGCCGTGTAGAACGAACTCGACATCAGCAGCGGCGGCAGCACGGCCGCGAGCAGCAAGTCCGGGTCCATGTCGGGAACGCGCTTGCCGGCGACCGCGATCACGCAGCCGCCCAGCAGCAGCACGACGGCGGGCGGGATCGCCACGCGCTCGGCGAGCCAGGTCAGCGCGCCCGCGCCGCAGATCAGCAGCAGAAGATAGTGAAAAAGCTCGACGTTGTTCATCCGCGTGCCGGCAGGTCTGGCAGCGCGGGAACGTGTGCGGGGCGATGCGTCACGATGATTGCCGGTTCTTTGCCGTGGCGTCGGATACGTGAGCGCCCGGCAGCGAACCGAACATGTGCTGGCCGCATTTTGCCTCGCGCCATGCAGCGCCCGGCTTGATGCCCGCGAGCATCCGGCGCGCGAGCGGAAGGATCTGCTCGCCGGCCAGCATACCGAGCAGTCCCAGCAGAGCGATGGTGGGCGGAGCTGGCGACTGCACGCCAATCGCGTAGTAGACGACACCGACAAGGATGCCGGCGAGCAGCGAAAAAATATATGGCTTCACGATTCGAACCTCGTTGACGACCGGCGCACCGACGATCTTTGCGCCGCATTTGCACGGCAAATTTTTAAAAAGAGTATCGGGTTTTCATAATTGGGAAAAGGCTTATTCAGATTATTTAAGGGTAAATTTTTTGGAATTAGATTAATTCCATTTTTTAGTTGTTGATTTTCCGCTTTAGCGTGTCAAATAACCGGAGCTGGCTGACGATCTCACCAGTGCAATACACCCTGGCCCCCTCCCGGTCATACCCGTGAGGCAGCGTCTCCTCTCTCTGGTACAAAGGAAATATTTGTCATGAGCAATCCTAAGCTTGAAGTCCTTACTCCGCAGAACAGCCAGCTGATCATCATCGATCAACAGCCGCAGATGGCCTTCGGCGTGCAGTCGATCGACCGTCAGGTGCTGAAGAACAACGTCGTCGCGCTGGCCAAGGCGGCCAAGGTGTTCAACATCCCGACCACGATCACCTCGGTCGAAACGGAAAGCTTCTCGGGCTATACGTATCCCGAACTGCTCGACGTGTTCCCGGACCACAAACTGCTGGAGCGTACGTCCATGAATTCGTGGGACGACCAGAAGGTTCGCGACGCGCTCAAGGCGAACGGCCGCAAGAAGGTGATCGTGGCGGGCCTGTGGACGGAAGTCTGCAATACGACATTCGCGCTGTGCGCCATGCTCGAAGGCGGCTACGAAATCTACATGGTGGCCGATGCGTCGGGCGGTACCTCGAAGGATGCGCACGATTTCTCGATGCAGCGCATGATCCAGGCCGGCGTCGTGCCCGTCACGTGGCAACAGGTCATGCTCGAGTGGCAGCGCGACTGGGCTCGTCGCGAAACGTACGACGCGGTCATGGCGATTGCGAAGGAGCATTCGGGCGCCTACGGCATGGGCGTCGACTATGCCTACACGATGGTTCACAAGGCACAGCAGCGCACGGCTGAACCGCATGAACTGCTCGCGGCGGTACCGGCGAGGTAATCGCGGTTCGTCGTGGCCGCACGGACCGATGCGGCGCTTTTCATGCGAAGGCGCCGCGTCGGCGGGCGCATAAGGTTGGCTGCTTTCAGCGTTCGGACATGGCCCATGGCGCGTGGGCCAGGTGCTCGACGAGAAAGTCGAGCAGCGCGGTGACGCGTGTCGTGCGCAGCATGCCGGGCGGCGTAATGAGGTTCACGTCGATGTCGTCGATTGCCCAGTCGCACATGATGTGCTCGAGCTCGCCGCGCTTCAACGCATCCCACACCAGAAACTCCGGTTGAAGGGCGATGCCCTGACCGGCGAGCAACGCGGGCACGAGTACGTCGGCGTTGTTGGTGCGGATGCGCCCGCGCACGGGCACGGCATGTTCTTCGCGGGACGTCGCGTTGCGAAAGCGCCAGTACTCCGGCGTCGGCAGGTTCGTGTAGGTCAGCACCGTGTGCTGCTCGAGTTCGCGCGGATGAGCGGGACGTCCATGCTGTTCGAGATAGGCGGGCGCCGCGACGAGCGGCCGGCGCACTGCGCAGAGGCGGCGCGAGCGCAGCGAAGAGTCGCTCAGTTCGGCAATCCGGATCGCGACGTCGAAGCCGCCCGCCACGATGTCGATCAGATGGTCGGTGAGCGTGAGCTCGACGTCGACGCCCGGATAGCGGGCGAGAAAGTCGGGAAGCAGCGGCGCGAAATAGCGCAGGCCAAACGACATCGGTGCGTTCACACGCACGACGCCGTGCGGCTCGATCGCGAGTGCCGACGCTTCGCTTTCGAGGATCTCCGCGTCGGCGAGCAGTTGCATCGCGCGCTCGCGCAGTTGTTCGCCGGTCGGCGTGAGCGACAGCTTGCGCGTCGTGCGGTACAGCAGCATGGTGCCGAGCTTTTGCTCGAGACGCGCGATGGCCTTGGAGACGGTCGGCTGTGAAACGCCGAGCAGGTCCGCAGCCTTGGCGAACGAGCCGGTCTCGGCCACGCGCGAGAAGATGGCCCAGGCTTCGAGATCAGGGAGATTTTGCATGTTGGCGCATGTTGCAATCGAAACGACGGACGTCGGGTGGGCCTGCCTCGGCGATAAGGACAACTCAATGCCGCCGTGCGGACGCGAAGCGGATCCCGGTGGCACGAACCGGGATGCGACGACCCGCATTCTAATCCTTCGAGGAGTCTGATCGCATGGAATCGTATCTCGTATCACTCAGTGCGGGCGTGCTCGTCGGCGTGATCTACAGCGTCATCAAGGTCCGCTCGCCGGCGCCGCCGCTGGTTGCTCTCATCGGTTTGCTGGGCATGTTGATCGGCGCGCAGGCCATCCCAACCCTCAGGCCGCTGTTCGGCTTTTAATCGAAGTACGTGAAGCGAGGAAACGCACATGTGTGCAACCGCTACCCATCCTGATCTCATTCTGCATAACGGACGGTTCACCACGCTCGACCGTTCGAACCCGATCGCCACCGCCGTGGCTGTCGCCGATGGCCGCTTCGTCGCCGTGGGCAGCGATGCCGAGGTGATGCCGCTCGCGGGCGGCGCGACCCGCGTCGTCGATCTCGGCGGCCGGCCGGCGCTCCCGGGGCTGATCGACAATCACCTGCATCTGATTCGCGGCGGTCTCAACTACAACATGGAGTTGCGCTGGGACGGCGTGCGCTCTCTCGCCGTGGCGATGGAGATGCTCAGGCAGCAGGTCGCGATCACGCCAGCGCCGCAATGGGTGCGCGTGGTCGGCGGCTTCACCGAGCATCAGTTCGAAGAGAAGCGGCTGCCGAGCATCGAAGAGCTCAACGCCGTGGCGCCCGATACGCCCGTGTTCATTCTGCATCTGTACGATCGGGCGCTGCTCAACGCAGCCGCGCTGCGCGTGGTGGGCTATACGAAAGAGACGCCGGAGCCGCCGGGCGGCACGATCCTGCGCGACGGCGCGGGCAACCCCACCGGACTGCTGCTCGCGAATCCCAATGCGTCGATTCTCTACGCGACGCTCGCGAAAGGTCCGAAGCTGCCGCCCGAGTATCAATACAATTCGACGCGCCATTTCATGCGCGAACTCAACCGCCTCGGCGTGACCGGCGCAATCGACGCGGGCGGCGGCTCGCAGAATTATCCCGACGATTACGAAGTCATCCGCAAGCTCCATGAAGCGGGCGAGATGACGGTGCGCATCGCGTACAACCTCTTTACGCAAAAGCCGAACGACGAGAAGGAAGACTTCGTGAACTGGACCCGCACGGTCAAGTATCACGATGGTTCGGACTACTTCAGACACAACGGCGCGGGCGAGATGCTCGTGTTCTCGGCGGCCGACTTCGAGGACTTCCGTGTCGCGCGCCCCGAGCTGCCGCCCGGGATGGAAGGCGAGCTCGAAGGCGTAGTGCGCGTGCTCGCGCAGAACCGCTGGCCGTGGCGGCTGCATGCCACCTATGACGAAACCATCAGCCGCGCGCTCGACGTGTTCGAGAAGGTCAACCAGGACATTCCGCTCGAAGGCCTCAACTGGTTCTTCGATCACGCGGAAACCGTTTCCGGGCGTTCGATGGACCGCATCGCGGCGCTGGGCGGCGGCATCGCGGTGCAGCATCGCATGGCCTACCAGGGCGAGTATTTCGTCGAGCGCTACGGCGCGCAGGCGGCGGAGGCCACACCGCCGGTCGCGAAGATGCTGGAGAGAGGCATCAAGGTCTCGGCCGGCACCGACGCCACGCGCGTGGCGTCGTACAACCCCTGGGTATCGCTTGCGTGGCTCGTGACCGGCAAGACGGTTGGCGGCCTGCGGATGTATCCGCAGCGCAACCTGCTCGATCGCGAAACGGCCCTGCGCATGTGGACGGAGTACGTCACCTGGTTCTCGAACGAAGAAGGCAGGAAAGGCCGCATCGCGGTCGGCCAACTGGCGGACCTGATGGTGCCGGACCGCGACTTCTTCGCGTGCGCCGAGGACGATATCGCCGCCACGACGGCATTGCTCACGGTGGTCGGCGGCAGGATCGTCTGGGGAGCGGGCCCGTTCTCGCAATACGACGCGCCGATTCCGCCCGCCATGCCGGACTGGTCGCCGGTGCGCCAGTACGGCGGCTATGGCGGCTGGGGCGTGAAGCAGCGCGAGGGCGCGCCGTTGCAGCGTGCCGCGGCGGCGGCGATGTGCGCTTGCGCAAACGCCTGCGACCTGCATGGCCACGGCCACGCGAGTGCATGGGGCAGTACATTGCCGACCTCGGATGCCAAGGGTTTCTGGGGCGCGTTCGGTTGCTCCTGCTGGGCGATCTGACATGACGGCGCTGACCGGCAGCAGCAACCCCGCATGGGTCCGTGCGCTGCTTTCGCCGTGGTGGGTCGCGCCGCTCGTGCGCCTTGCGCTGGTGTCCGCCTATTTGATCGGCGGTGTCGACAAGGCGCTGCACTTCGACAGCGCCATCTCGGAGCAGGCGCATTTCGGCCTGCATCCGCCCGCGTTCTGGGCAGCGCTCGCGATCGTGGTCGAGATCGGCGGTTCGCTGTGCGTGGTGGTGCGCCGCTTCACGTGGATCGGCGTGGGCGGCCTCGGTATGCTGACGGCCGTGGCGATGCTGGTTGCCAACGACTTCTGGAACCAGACCGGCACTGCGCGCTTCATGGCGCTCAACAGTTTTTTCGAGCATCTGGGACTGATCGCGGCGCTCGTGCTCGTGACCATGCTCGCCGATGCGCAACCCGCGGCCAGCGACAGCCGCGCCTGATCGATCAGGAAGACTGATCGATCAGCAAGATGAAATATCAAGGAAATCACGCTATGAAAGCCATTCGCTCCGTATTCGTTGCCCTGATGATCGCGGGCAGTTTCGTCGGCGCGCCCGCGTCGTTCGCCAAGCCGCCGGTGCCGCCGGCGCTGCCGCCGTGGGTCGCGGTCGGTCCGCAGTACGACACGACCCACGTGTATGTCGCTCCCGAAGATTTCGACCGTTTCACCGACAGCTTCGTGGCGACGTTCGGCGGCAGCAAGTCGAAGCAGGGCGTGTTCCAGGTCACGCCGACGCCGAGCCAGACGATGTCGCAGCTCGTCTTCACGCCGTCGGGCACGATCTCCGTGTTCGGCTTCAAGACGCCTATTCCCTGGCCCTTCGGCGCGGAGCGCTCGGGCTACCTCGTGACCGACATGGACGCAGCGATGAAGTCGGCGCGCGCACTCGGCGCGGATGTGATCGTCGATACGTTTCCCGACCCGATCGGCCGCGACGCGATCATCTCGTGGCCGGGCGGCGTGAACATGCAGATCTACTGGCATACCCAGGCGCCGCATTACGATGCGCTGCAGACCGTTCCCGAGAACCGGGTCTACGTGTCGCCGGAACGTCTGCGCAAGTTCGTGCACGCCTATGTCAAGTTCTCGCACGGCAAGGTCGTCTCCGACGTGACCAACGCGCCCGGCGTCGAAATCGGCCGGCCGAACGACACGTATCGCCGCGTTCGTATCGAGTCGGGCTTCGGCAACGTGACCGTGCTCGTGACGGACGGCCATCTGCCCTATCCATTCGGGCGGGAAATGACGGGCTACGAAGTGCCGAATCTCGCCGCGACGTTGCAGAAGGCCAAGGCCGCGGGCGTGACTGTTCTCGTGCCGCCGTTCACCTCGGATGGCCGCGATGCCGCGGTCGTCCAGTTCCCGGGCGGCTACATCGCCGAAATCCACGCGAACGCAGCGAAATGAAGTCCGAGGATACGATCCTTGCCGCGATCGCCGGCTTTGTCGATACGCTGAGTTTCGTTGCGCTGTTCGGGCTGTTCACCGCCCACGTGACAGGCAACTTCGTGCTGATCGGCGCCGGCGTGGCGGGCTTCGGCCAGGGTGTCCTGCTCAAGCTGATCGTATTTCCCGCGTTCGTCGGCGGGGTCGTCCTGAGCAGCCTGCTGGTGCGCTCGCTCTCCGAGGGGCGCGCGCGTCAGGGTGCCCGTCTGCTTCATGCAGTGCAGGCCGTGCTCATGGTCGGCTTTTGCCTTGCTGGTGTATGGGCAACGCCGGTCAGTCAGCCCGACAGCCTGCCGGTGATCGTGGCCGGTGTCGCGGGCGCGTTCGCGATGGGCGTGCAGAACGCGCATCCGCGTTTGATTCAGCGCCCCGGTGTGCCGAATACCGTCATGACGGGTAACGTCACGCAAGCCATTCTCGACGTGGTCGACATGCTATCGCTGGACACGGCCGGGAGTGCACGCGGCGCGGCACGCGAGCGTTTCGGGAAGATGATGCCGGCCATTGCCGCATTCGCGATCGGGGCGGTGGCCGGCGCGCTGGCGCTGCGCTACATGGGGTTTTGGGCGCTGCTGGCGCCCGCGTGCGCACTCGTCGGGCTCGCGTTGACTACCGGAGAGCATGAGCGTGCGCAGACGCCGGGGCACGCATGAATCGAAACGGCGCAAGGCATCGTCCCGCGAATCTCATCGCTGATTGCACTGCTAATTGCACTGCTTACGCTCGCCCCGTGAGCGGGGCGGCCACGTACATCCACAAGCACGATCACAAGCACAACCACAAGCCGGCAATGGCAAGGAAATCCATGATCTGGGGCACGACGCGCGAGCGTCGATTCGAGAGGGCCGCGAGCTTGATGGCCATCGCGGGGCTGCTGCTTGCGAGCGCCGACGCGGTGTTCGCGGATACGGTGGCGCAACCGGCAACAGCGGCGAGCCTCGCGGCCGCCGGCACGGCGGCCAACGGCGGCGCAACGGCCGCTGTATGCGACGCCAAACGTCCTGTCGTGATGTTCAATCGCTGGCAGGAGGACTGGTCGGCGCTTGCCAATCCCTGCGTTCCGCGCGCGCCGCTCGACGGTCTCAAGTACATCCCGCTCGGCGGCAATCCCTCGTCATATCTTTCGCTCGGCGCGAACCTGCGCGAGCGCGTCGAGAGCAATAACGCGCCGCTGTTCGGCATCGGCTCGGCGCAGTCGAATACGTATCTGCTCCAGCGTATCGAGGTCCATGCGGATGCGCATCTTGCCGATCACTGGCAGTTCTTCGTGCAACTCGCGGACGCACGCGCGTTCGGCAAGAACACGGTCACGCCGGTCGACAAGAACCCGCTCGATCTCGAGCAGGCATTCGTCACCTATACGGGGGCGCTGGGCGGCGGCACGTTCAAGTTTCGTGTCGGCCGCCAGGAAATGGCATTCGACCTGCAGCGTTTCGTCTCCGTGCGCGACGGCCCGAATGTGCGCCAGGCCTTCGACGCGCTCTGGGCCGACTACGAATACCATAAGTGGCGCTTTATCGCCTACGCGACGCAGCCCGTGCAGAACCGCGACGCCACGGTATTCGATGATGTGTCGAACCGGGACATCACGTTCAGCGGCGTGCGCTTCGAGCGCCAGTCGGTGGGTCCGGGCGATCTGTCCGGCTACTGGTCGCGCTACAACCGCAGCAATGCGCAATACCTCGACGCGCACGGCCCGGAGCGGCGCGATGTCTGGGACCTGCGTTACACCGGCACGCACGGCCGCTTCGACTGGGATGCCGAAGGCATGTTGCAGACGGGAACGGTCGGCAACAGCACGATCGGCGCGTGGGCGATCGGCTCGATCGCGGGCTACAAGCTCGACATGCCGTGGTCGCCGCGCATCGGACTGCAGTTCGATGCGGCTTCGGGTGACCGGCACCCCGGCGATGGCCGGGTCGGTACCTTCAATCCGCTGTTTCCGAACGGCTACTACTTCACGCTTGCTGGCTATACCGGTTATTCGAACCTGATTCACGTGAAGCCGTCCATCACGCTCAAGCCGACCGCGAATCTCGCGCTGCTCGGCGCGCTGGGTTTCCAGTGGCGCGAGACGACCGGCGACGCCGTGTATCAGCAGGGAAATCAGGTCGTGCCTGGCACAGCGGGCAAGGGCAGTCTATGGACGGGCATGTATGTGCAGTTGCGGGCGGACTGGACGATTGCGGCCAACCTCATTGGTTCGATCGAAGCCGTGCACTTTCAGGTGGGCAACACGATACGTCAGGCGGGCGGCCATAACGCCGACTACGCGGGCATTGAGTTGAAGTACGGGTGGTAACACCGGCTAACAAGCGTGAGGAGTGGCGCCAGCGGGCGTTGTCGCATGAAGGTGTTGGGGTGTTGGCGAGGCGATTGCGTGGAGGACGCATATGTCGGTGACGAGGCGCGTAAGCGCGTCGTTCAGTATGTCGGTTGGAATTCGACGCCGGGACCGCAAGGACCGAATCGGAAGCGCTATGCCGGCCTCTTTTCTGCTCGGTCACGGCAATTGATTTTGCGGTATGGGTAGGACGACAGGTAGGCGGAGTGGGAGTCAACCATGGCGGCGCGTTGCGGGTAACTGTTGGAATTGGCTGCCTTACGGTCGAAATCCAATCTTTATGCCAGCTTTCAGATACATGTGCTCTCTAACCTTTTGCAGTGCAGGGTGGATGCCGTTCATGCATAAGTACTGGAATGATTAGCAGAAGCGTCCAGATCGAAAGTCCTCACGCTGAATGCTTTCCGCGTGCATCTTCTCCTTTCCGTTGGCAACAATCCTTGCGGCAATTTCTGGAACTAATCTGCGCAGGAGTCTTTCAGAGACATAGAGAAAGCGGGCGGCACAGCACAGATTTGTCGCTATTCACGACTCCACAATCTCTTCCAAATCTGCTAGTAGTTCTTCCTGATATTTGAGTGACATGGTCCGCTTCCTCTCAATCAAACATCTTGTGTCTGAACTTCTACTTATCTTTCTCAGCATTACATTATTGCCAGAAAGTACATCGGAGATGCAACAGTAAGCGACGAGTGTTGGCCGAGAGAGGCATGGACGTATTTTTCCCGAAATCCAGCCATGAAACTCGCTCTTGTTTATGCCGAGATGCTTTGCAAGTCGCGCCGCTTTTCCGTCAAACAATGTACTAACTGTATATTGGAGGAAGTTGCCGGATGAATTGCATTTCGTGAACACACCAGGATTTTGATGAACATCATCCGGCAATTCCGCTACCAAAGTCGGCGTCGTAGAATTGGGGGGCAGAATCGCTCCTGCTTTGAAACCAGTGCGAACAGCGTCACCACTTTGTGTAACGGAAGCAGTGTCCGCAGTTCGAGGTCGTGACGGAGTGTCAATTTCTCAAGCGCATCGCCCCAATCGCCTGCTATCTCTGCTACCACGTTCATGCTTATGTCGTAGCAGCGGTTGGCCAGTGAATCCTGGTTGGAAACGTTATCTACGAAAAAACGAACTATGGCTCGACAGGCGAGCGACCTTGGAAGCATTCGGCGAAGCGCTTGGCGTAAGGCGGTGCCGTACGTTATTCTTTGCAGGACGGAATATCAGGAGATTACGGATGCGTTACGCAATCGACCAGTTCCACGCCTTTCATTCGCACGTGTTCTGCGAAGGGTGGTTTTCCGGGTTGGCTAACCGGAATGCGTGCGTGTACGTACTGCTTGACGGTGTGCGTTACCCCGCCGAAGTCGAACTGCTGCCTCGCGATGACTTGCGAACCGCTTTCGGTCCGGGTGCTGAGAAGTGGGGGTTTGTCTTGTCGTGCAAAGTGCGGCCCTCAAGCCCCAGTTGGTACGGAGCAGTCCAGCTGGTGCTGTTCGACGGTGAGCGCGAGCTGATGGTCGAACAGCCTGCGATCATCCCGTACGACGCGGAACGCCGCGGCGCGTCTAACGCCGAACTGGATTTCTTCCGACGCATGTACGAAGCCGACGCGCCGAACGTCCTTGAGATCGGCTCGCGCAAGCGTAGTGGCAACGCCAAAACTGATCGCGTGCCTGGCCATGCCAGCTATGTCGGCTTCGACATCGCGGCGGGGCCCAACGTTGATGTGGTTGGTGACGCACACTTCATGTCGCAAACACTGCCGCACAACCATTTTGATTTCGTGTTCTCGATTTCCACGTTCGAGCACCTGCTGATGCCGTGGAAAGCTGCGGTCGAGTTGAACACCGTCATGAAGAATGGCGGTCTTGCATTCATCCATTCGCACCAGACGTGGCCTGTGCACGACGCACCGTGGGACTTTTACCGGTTCTCGAAGTTCGGTTGGCACGGCATATTCAACCGGTACAGTGGGTTCGAAGTCATCGCGAGCGAGCACGCCGAGCCCGCGACGATTATTCCGAAAATGCAGATGAATAATCCGTCCACGTTCCTTGAACTCCAAACTGGCTATCTCATGAGCGTGTGTCTGGTGAAGAAAATCGGGCCGAGCATCCTAAGCTGGGATGCCGATCCCGCGACCATCATGGTGACTGCCTATCCGGGCTGACTCTGCTTGCTTTTCCGCTATCTGTGTTCTGGCGCTGCCAATGACGATATTTCAGATGCCCAACGCATCAGCGGACGGCATGTCGCTCGCCTGGATCGTGCGAGCATCCTTCAGCCAGCCGGGCAGGACAAGCATTTCCAGTCGCGCGTGTCTCTCCTAAGCAAAACAGCCGGAGCCTGCCGGGCATTCCATCGCGCTCCGACGTCGGTATCGAACAGGTTCGTCCCTATTCGGGCACTCCGTTCTGGCAAGAGTACGCACCAGGCGTCGTTGCCCGTCGATGTGAATCACGGAATAACGGACCAGGCTGGGTTGTTTTGTTAATGATACAAAGCAGACTCGCAGTCCGTAGCCCGTCATCGATCCAGGGAAACTTCATGTCCAGACATTTCGCTTCAATCGCCTGCGCCTGCCTTGCGGCCGTTCTGAGCCCGGGCGTCATGGCCGCCGGGCCCGGCAATGCGGCAGACGGCTCTTCTCCATTCACGCTCAGTGACGTGAACAGGGTTGCAATGACAACCGCTGCCGGAGTGCAAGTCTATTCCTGCGAGTACGATCAGGCGCATCGCCTCCAGTGGGTCTTCGCGCGCCCGCAAGCGACACTCTACGATGCCAGTGGGGCCGCGGTGATTGAGCATGGGAAAGGCCCGTCATGGAAAGCGGGAGATGGCAGCAGGATCGAGGGCGAACTGATTTCGCAAGCGCCCAGCGCGACACCCGGCAGCATTCCCCAACTTCTGCTACGAGCGAAAAGCGTTGCCGGCAATGGGATGCTTGCCGACGTGCGCTACGTTGAGCGGCTGGATACGGTGGGAGGCGCCGCGCCGCCCGCAGCATGTACCACCGAGCATCAGATCGGCCAATCCCCCTATCTGGCGCGGTACGTGTTCTGGAAGTAAGGGTGACCTGCGTTTCCACACGGCTTCTCCCAACAGAAGGCGCGATAGCTGCCCGCGCGTCACTTGGCGCCGTAAACGGCGTCGCGCAGATCGATTGTGTATTGGCCGTTCATACCTTCGTAGAGCGTGTTCGACAGCGACACGACGGTCAGCCCGCGTGTGCGGTCGACGAACCACGAGTGACCGTAGACCCCGCCCCAGCGCCACGTGCCTGGCGATTCCGGCGACGCCGCCGCGTGCGGGTCGCGCAGCACAGAAAAGCCGATTCCGAAGCCGACGCCGGGCCGGTCCGGCAAATCGAGGTCGCCGGTCTGCACGCGTCCCATTTCGTCGACGAGGGCGGCAGGCAGCAGAGCGCCGCCGCCCGCGCGCAGCGTGTCCAGCACATGCAGTACGTCGCCTGCGCTGCCCACCATCCCCGCGCCGCCTGACGCAAAAGCCCGCGCGTCGAGCGCGCGTGCCGGCGAGTACGTGACGCCGGCCGTTCCTTCGAGAATGGGTACGGTCTCGTTCTCGGCGAGCCGGTGCGGCTGCGGCGTATCGTTCACGTATGGTGTCGCGAGCCGCGCTGGATCGGGAGCGACGAACGCAGTGTCGCGAACACCGAGCGGACGCAGCACGAGCGCATCGACAGCATCGGCGAGCGGCATCCCGCAGACAGCCTCGATCAGTGCGCCGGTCACGTCGAGCGCGACTGAATAGTTCCAGCTCGTTCCCGGCGCGTACAGCAGTGGCGTGCTCGCGATCCGGCGCACGTTTTCGGCGAGCGTGATGCCTGCGCCATCGAGCCCGTCCGATACGCCCGCGCGCGCATACGGCCCGTTCGTTTCGGCTTGCGCAAAGCGATAGCCGAGGCCCGCGGTATGCGTGAGTAGCTGGCGCACCGTGATCGCCGGCACGTGGCCGTCGGGCAGGGCCGGGCGAAAATCGGCCAGCCAGCGGGTGACCTCATCGTCGAGCGACAGTTTGCCTTGCGCCACGAGCACCATCGCGGCGGTCGAGACGATCGGCTTCGTCACCGACGCGAGCCTGAACAGCGTGTCCTCGCGCATGGGCGTACGCGATTCACGGTCCGCGAACCCGGCGGCGCGCTGATAGACGAGCTGTCCGTTGCGCGCGATCAGCACGACCGCACCGACGAGGCGCTGCGCGTCGAGCGCGCGGGACAGCACCGCATCGACCCGCGCGGCGAGTGCGGGATCGGCGGACTGCGGCAATGACGATGCTGGGGAGAGCGGCATGAAAGGGCTCCGTCGTGACCGGTCGAGCCGACATGTTAGGGGAGCCCCGGCCGGAACCGCCATTAACCCGTACGCCGCAAAGGGCTACGAGCCCTGCACGGTCGATCGTGACTTCACCACGGGATCGTTTCGTTTTCCCAGCGCGTGAACGTTCCTGTGGGGCCGTCCGGGCCCAGCAGCGCGACGCGCACCGCCTCGCGAGCGCCCGCTTCGACGCTGTCCGTGCCCGCATAACCGTTGAGGTTCGTTTTGGTAAAGCCCGGGGAGACAGCGTTGACCTTGATTCCCTCCGGCTCCAGCTCCATCGCCATGGCGACTGTCAAAGCATTGAGGGCCGTCTTGGACGCAGGGTAGACGGGGCCGAAGATCGGGCGGTAGGCAAAGGCTGGGTCCGAGTTCACCGTAAGCGACCCAACGCCACTCGATACGTTGACGATGCGGGCTGCCGGCGCCTTGCGCAGGAGCGGCAGCATCGCCTGATAAACGGCGAGGACGCCGAATACGTTGGTGTCCCACACCGCGCGCATTTCATCGAGCGACACGTTGCTCGGGCGGGTTGTCTTCGCGTACTCCTCGATGGACTGACCGGGCAGTCTTTTCGTATTCGAAATGGCCGCGTTCTGGATCAGTACATCGAGGCGGCCAAACTCGTGGCCCACGCGCTCCGCCGCGGCCGTGATCGAAGCCTGATCCGTCACGTCGAGCTGAAGTGCGCAGGCGCCTGCCCCCACTTCTTTGGCCGCGGCTTCGCCGCGCTCGGCATTGCGCGATCCGACCAGCACAGTGAAGCCGTGTGCCGCGAGATCCTTGGCAATCTGAAGACCGATTCCTTGATTCGCCCCGGTGACCAGGGCGACGGGTTTGTCCTGCATGGCAATCTCCTTGTTGTCCCGGCGGTGGTGCCGGTCGGTCAGCGAACCTCGGCCGCCCACGCTATCGCGTCGGCGCCGGCCGGGATGCGCACCGGTGATGAAGGGTCGGTCGCCGCGCGCCACACGGCTTCGGCGACGTCCTGTGTCCGGGTGATCGGCGCAGACGGATCACCCAGCCTCGCGAAGAGGTTCTTGACGAGATCGGCATACGCTTCGTGGTCGAGGCCGGCCATGCGCGCGCGCCCGTTCTCTGCGAAGCGGGTCTCGGGCGAGCGGCCCGGCAGCACCAGGCACGCCCGCACGCCGAACGGCTCGAGCTCCAGCGCCAACGACTCGGTGAACGCGTTCACCGCTGCCTTGCTCGCGTGGTATGCGGCGATCAGGGGCAGAGCCTTCAGCGTCACGCTCGACGTGACGTTTACGATCACGCCGGCCCTGCGCTGCCGAAACTGGGGCAGCACCGCCTGCGTCAAGGCGATCGTGCCGAAGGTGTTGGTCTCGAAGACCTCGCGCACCGTTGCGGCCGGGGTGAGTTCTACCGGGGAGGCTGCGCCGAAGCCCGCGTTGTTGACGAGGACATCGATCGGGCCCGCGGCTTCGACGGCGTTGCGGATGCTTGCCGGGTCCGTGACGTCGAGCGCCAACACGCGCAGGTGGTCCGAAGGCGGCAGCACGTCGGCGCGCGGCGTGCGCATGGTGGCGACGACGCGCCAGTCGCGGGCGAGGAAGTAACGGGCGATTTCGAGGCCGAAGCCGGAAGAGCAGCCGGTGATCAGCACGGTTTTCATGAGCGTTCCTGTTACGTGATAAGGGAGTGCTCTTACGATAGATGGCCTAAACCGTACTTGCTACAATCAGAGATCCGAATTTCGTTTGCAGGAGTCCGACGATGATCGACCCTTTGGCGGAAGTGGTCATGCTGCTGCAACCGGGCGCCCGATTCTCGAAGCTGGTCTTCGGCGCGAGCCCGTGGCGGATCAGCCGCTCCGATGCCGGCCAGCCGTTCTATTGCGTCGTCCTCGAGGGCGGGTGCTGCATCGCGATCGATGGACACGCGCCGATCGAGCTCCTGTCGGGCGACTTCATCCTGATACCAGCGGCCTACGGCGTCGCGATGTCCAGCCTCGGCGCGCCGCCGGGCATCGAGTCGCGGGCGCCTGTTGCGCTGGGCAACGGTGAGTACAGAATCGGCGATGAAGACAACCCGATCGATGCGCGCGTGATGGCCGGACATTGCAGCTTCGGTTCGCCGGATGCCTCGCTGCTGGTCTCTTTGCTGCCGCAATTCGTGCACGTGCGCGGGGAACAGCGGCTGGCCACGCTCGTGCAACTCGT
Source organism: Paraburkholderia susongensis (assembly GCF_900177725.1). GTDB lineage: Bacteria > Pseudomonadota > Gammaproteobacteria > Burkholderiales > Burkholderiaceae > Paraburkholderia > Paraburkholderia susongensis. The sequence goes on from NZ_FXAT01000016.1 coordinate 149,449, forward strand.
GCGTGAGGAGTCGCGCGAGCAGCGGCCCGCTCGCGAGATCGTGCTCTCGCGGCTGCTGGAAGTACTGCTCATCGAGGCACTGCGCTTCGCTGCGGGCACCAACGCGTCACCCGGACTGGTGCGCGGGCTTGCCGACGGCCGTCTTGCAGCCGCGATCCGCGGGATGCACGAACACCCGACGCGCGCGTGGACGGTTGCCGAACTCGCCAGGGAGGCCGCGCTTTCGCGTTCCACGTTTTTCGAGCGTTTTAGCCGCGCGGTCGGCGTCGCGCCGATGGAATACCTGCTCAACTGGCGAATGGCGATCGCGAAGGACCTGCTATCCCGAAACGCTGGCCGTGTCGCCGAGATTGCGCAGCGCGTCGGATACAGTTCCGCCAGCACCTTCAGCGTCGCCTTCACACGGCACGTCGGGCGGCCGCCGACGCAGTATGCGCGCGAGTGCATTGTCCAGAACCCGAATGACTACGGCGACGTGCATGGCTGAGCCTTCGCCGCCACGTCGCGAACTGGTGTCCAGCCAACGCCGCTGCGTTCCTGATCGCGGCCAGCCACACATGGGAACCGCGATCACAGCGGCTCGCGAAACAGCTTCAGAAATGCCGACAGCACTGGAGAAACCTGCTTGCGAGACGGGTAATACAGAAAGAATCCGGGGAACGGCGGCGTCCAGTCCTCCAGCAGTCTGACGAGCCGGCCCGACGCCAGCAGGCTCGCCGCTTCATGCTCAAGCACGTAAGCTACGCCGAGCCCCTCTGCTGCGGCATCGAGCATCATGCCCGGATCGTTGAAGGTCAGCGGCCCTTCCAGACTGACTCTCAGTTCGCGGCCATCCCGTTCGAATTCCCATGCATACAGCGTGTGCGCAGTGACCATGCGGTAATTGATGCATCGGTGTTGCGACAGGTCCTCGGGAATGCCGGGCGCCGGATACCGTTCCAGATACGCCGGGGATGCCACCACGGCCATCCGCAGATCCGGGCCGATGCGCCGCGCGACCATGTCCTTCTGCAGCTTTTCCCCTAACCGGATGCCGGCGTCGAAGCCATCCGCGACGATGTCGCGCAAGCCGAAGTCGACGATCACTTCAACTGTCGCATCCGGGTACGCCGCGCAGAACCGCGGCAGCACCGGCCGAACCGCTGCCTCATAGGCTTGCCGTGTCGCGGTGATGCGCAGTGTGCCGGACACGCTGTCGCGTTCCTGGCGCAGACCGCTCAACGTGTCGTCGATCGCTGCCAATGCGGGCTCGAGCGTCCGCAGCAGATGCTCGCCCGCCTCGGTGGGCGCCACGCTGCGGCTCGTACGCCGAAGCAGCACGATTCCGAGCCGCTCTTCGAGCCGCTTGATCGTGTAGCTGAGCATCGAGTTCGAAACGCCGAGATCGGCCGCCGCACGCGTGAAGCTGCGCGTGCGGGCAACAAGGGCGAAGGCGGAGAGATCGTCGAGACTTTTTCTTGCGATCGTTCGACTGGGTTGCATGGCGCATGCGAATTATTCTGGATGATCGAAAGAATAGTCGCCTCTGCCATGAGATCAAGGCGCTGCGGCATGACGCGCGGCGACGGACCGGTTCGTCGTGCCCCGCGCGTAGGGCGATGAAGCGGAAACCGGCTCATCACGGGTTGTTCGAACGGCCTTGGCTGGGCGTTGGCGCAGGAGGCGCCAAAGGCGGGGTATCGCGTCTGATCCCGCAAGCACCACTAGCGCTCAAGCAGAGACAGCATGGCTGGCAGGTAACGTGGGCCAGCGGGCTGGTGTTCCGCAAGGAACGCACTGATGCTATCCAGATCCGCCGGCGTCAGACGGACTGAAGCCGCGCCGAGGTTTTCTTCGAGGTATTTGCGCCGTTTGGTGCCGGGAATCGGCACCAGATCATCACCTTGCTGCAGCAGCCACGCGAGCGCAATCTGGCCGGGTGTCGCAGACTTCCCGTTCGCAAGTGCTTTGACGAAATCCGCGAGCTTGACGTTGGCGTCGAAGTTGCTGCCCTGTATGCGCGGATCATTGGCTGCTCGCCAATCGTCGGCGGGAAGCTCCTCCGCCCGCTTGCTCATGCCGGTCAGGAAACCCCGGCCGAGCGGGCTGTAGGGAACAAAGCCGATGCCAAGTTCACGCAGGGCCGGCAAGACCTTGTCTTCGACGCCGCGCTCAAAGAGCGAATACTCGCTCTGCACGGCTGAAACGGGTTGCACGGCGTGTGCGCGCCGGATGGTGTCGACACTGGCTTCGGACAAGCCGAAATAGCGAACCTTGCCCGCGGCGATGGCGTCCTTGACCGCGCCCGCAACGTCCTCGATCGGCACGGCGGGATCCACGCGATGCTGATAGAGCAGATCGATGTGATCGGTCTGCAACCGGACCAGCGACGCGTCGATCACCTCCTTGATATGTTCGGGGCGGCTGTCGAGACCGCGCACCCCGTTCTCGAACCTGAAGCCGAATTTGGTCGCGATCGTGACTTCATGACGACGCCCTTTCAGCGCGCGTCCGAGCAGTTCTTCGTTGGCGAAAGGGCCATAGACCTCTGCCGTATCGAGGAATGTGCAACCCAGTTCGATCGCCCGATGGATCGTGGCGATCGACTCCGCGTCATCGGGTGTGCCGTATGCATAGGACATCCCCATGCACCCCAGCCCAATCTCCGAAACGACGAGTCCTTCACGTCCAAGCTTGCGCGTGTTCAGCATATGCCCTCCTTGATGGCCGTCTGTCTACAATGGCACGCGCGTCAAAGAGGTGTTAGACCAATACTCTTGATCTTTTGCACAATTCTTTGGTGCGAGTGCGGTGTGAATGGATTCGCCGACATCTCCATCGCGAGGAATGCGTGCGCCTGCGGGGACGAAGCCGGCGGAGGGGCCGTGGAGTCGTTGCCGGATGCTGGCGGGTGTCGCGAGGGCGGCGCGCTACGCACGTGCAAGCCGCGGCAGCGCAAAGAGCCGATCATGCACGATCGATGCCGCCCCGATCGCCGCGCCGTCGGCGCCGAAGCGCGTCACGGTGATGGGGGGCGGCTCGAAGCCATGCAACAGATGAGCCGAGAGCAGGTTTTCGACTTTGGCTTCGACGTGCGGGAACAGCACGCTCAACGGGCCGCCCAGCACGATCCTGTCCGGATCGAGCAAATAGATCAGATTGAGCATGCCGGTCGCCAGCACTTTCGCCCATGCGTCGAAAGCCTGTTCGAGTTCCTTCGTCGCCGCGCGGCGTCCCTCTTTGGCGAGCCACTGCAGTCCGTCGGCATAGGAGCGGTTGCGCGGGAGAAACGCACGGAAACGCTCGTATCCCGCGAGCAGTTCGAAAGTTTGGGTGCCGACGGCATCCGGTCCGCAGCCCATCACCATATGTCCGAGTTCTCCCGCGTAACCATGCGCGCCTTCGATGATGCGGCCGCTCTGCACGATCGCGCCGCCTAGCCCTTCGGCAAGCAGCATCAGCAGCATGTTCTGCGCTTCGCGTTCGTCGGCCATCGCGCATTCCGCGTTGGCGAATGCGACCGCGTCGTTGCAGATTGAAATCGGCCACGGCAGATCGTCGCGCAACGACAGACGCTGCTTCAACGGAACGTCGCGCCAGCCGAGGAACGGCGCGACAACCACGCGACCGCTACGGTCGACGAGGCCGGGAATGGAAACGCATACGCCCTGTAGCCGGGTCGGGTCGATCCCCGCTGCGGCAACGATGCGACCGGGGAGCCGGCCGATCTGGTCAATCGCGGAATCGGGCGTCTTCGAAGCGGGTTCGACCGGTTCGACGATTCTGTACACGATGCGCATATTCAGGTCGACCAGAACCGCGGTGAGCGAGATGCTCGATACGTCGATTCCGATTGCGTACGCGCCTTGCGGATCGAGACGGATGCCCGCTCCGGGCCGACCAGGACGACCGTCGTCGAGCCGGGCAGCGGACTCGACGACGAGACCCGAATCGATCAGCTCCTTGACGGCATGCCCGATCGTCGCGCGCGTCAGATTGAGTTCCCGCGCGAGGTCGGCGCGGCTGAACGTCGCTCCGCGACGCAGCATCCTGAGGCACCTGACGGTATTGATGTGACGAAGCAGGACCGAGGTAGCTGCCGCGCCTTCGCCAATCTGGAGAGCGGATGGCGGTAATTCGTCGGCGCTCCGTGCTCGTTCGCTGCGCTCCGCTGGCATCGGGATGCGCTCGTTGCTGTCCGGGAGATGCTCGCGGCGCGTTTTGCGGAAACGATACAGATAGCTTTTCAGGGTGGCTACCGTGATTGGCAGTCCGTTTGCATTCAAGGCTTCGACTATGTCGAAGAGACGCGCGCCGTCCACAAGGCGTTGTTCTATCTCAGGCATCACGAGGCGCAGCCGCGCGGCTTTCGTACGGGCCTGAACGCCGGAAATCGCCTCGCGAAGCGAATCTTGCCATTCCATATCGTGTCCCTTCAAATGATGCATTCGATATGCATCCTATATGCATTCATTGCACGTAAATGACGTGTAATCACGCATTGATTGTCCTATTTGTTTGTTTAGACTGCAAACATATCTACGGCGGACCAGCGATGCACGCGGTCCGGGTCGTGTCCGCCGTGTTGTTTCGAAACGAATGGAGAGCTTCGTGAGCAAGGATGATCGGCAATTGAGGGTGGGGGTACTCGGATGCGGGCCAATTTCCCAGTTTGCGCACTTCGAGTCAGTCCAGAAAGCGGGCAACGCGGTGCTGCACGCGGTGTGCGACGTCGACGAAGGCCTGGCGCGCCATTTCGGTGAGTTCTACGAGGCGGAGCGCATTTATCAGGACTACGACACGATGCTTGCGGATCCCGCGATCGAAGCCGTCGTGATCGCGACTTCCGATGCCTTTCACGTGCCTGCCGCGATGAAAGCGATCGCGGCGGGCAAGCACGTGCTCTGCGAGAAGCCGATCGGCGTGTCGGTAGATGAAGTCGAAGCGCTTGCCGAGGCCGTGAAGCGAAGCGGCAAGGTGCTTCAGGTCGGGCACATGCTGCGCTTCGATCCGGGCATCGAGTCGGCCAAGGCATTCGTGCAAGACGAAATGGGCGACATGCTCGCGCTCAAAGCCTGGTACTGCGATTCGACTCATCGTTACACGAATACGGATGCGATTCAGCCGCTCGCGCGGCGGGGTACGCGGGTGCTTCGTCCGGCTGGCGATCCGAAGGCGGACAGGCAGCGGTATTTCATGCTGGCGCATGGCAGTCATCTGGTCGATCTCGCACGATACCTGGCGGGTCCGATCCGCTCTGTCGACGCACGGCTGCGCGAGCGGTTCGGTGCCTATTGCTGGTTCGTCGATGTCGATTTCGAAAGCGGCGCGCTCGGACATCTCGATCTGACCATTCCGGTCCGCATGGACTGGCACGAAGGATTCCAGATCTACGGTGAAAACGGCAGCGTGGCCGCGAAGATCTACAACCCCTGGTACTACCGGTCGAGCGATGTCGAAGTTTTCCACGAAAGCAACGCGACGACGACGCGCGTGCTCGGCGCGGATGGACACTTCTATCGCCGTCAGCTCGAGGGCTTCGCCGATGCCGCGCTGAACGGCACGCCGACACGCGGCGCCGGCATCGACGACGGCGTTGCGTCCATGCGCGCGATGGTTGCGATCGCGCAATCGGTTCGCACGGGCAAGCCCGTTGCATTGGCGGACGCGGGAGGCGCACTGTGATGACGCCAGGCGTATTTGCGCGCACCTATGCGGCAAGGTTCCCGGGCGAACTGTTCGCCCGGATCCGGGGGGATGGTTTCTCGTCGGTTCAATTCAATCTGTCTTGTGCCAGACTCGCTTCCCTTCCGGCAGAGCTGCCCGACGGCGTGGCGGCCGCGGTCGCGGAGGGCGCGCGCCGTGAGGGCGTGGTACTGAGCGCGCTTTCCGGCACGTACAACATGGCGCATCCGGATGCGACGCGGCGCGCCCGCGACCGGCGCGCATTGGCCAACGTGATCCGCGCCGCACGCGACATGGGCGTTTCCCTGGTCACGTTATGCACCGGTTCGCGCGATCCGGAGGACATGTGGCGCGCACATCCCGATAACGCATCCGGGCAAGCATGGGCGACGCTGCGCGACGAGCTGGAACACGCACTTGGGCTTGCAGATACGTACGGTGTCGCGCTGGGAATCGAACCTGAGCCCGCTAACGTGGTCGCGAATGCGGTCCTCGCGCGAAGGATCCTCGACGAAATGGATTCGCCGCGTCTCGGCATCGTTCTCGATGCGGCGAACCTGCTGCCACGGGACGTGCTGCCGCGTCAGCATGAGATCGTGGCTCAGGCGGCGGATCTGCTGGGCGGCAATCTGCTGCTCGTGCATGCGAAAGACATCGATGCGAGTGGCAACGTCGTTCCGGCTGGGAAGGGTGCGGTCGACCTGCCTGCGTTCGTCGCACGTGTGAGCGCCGCCGGGTATGACGGCCCGCTGATCGCGCACAACTTCGCCGAATCGGCCGCTCCCGAGGTAGCCGCTTACCTGGCCTCGCTCATCGGGAGCCGGACATCGTGAAGCGCGAGTTTTTCGAAACGGACGACGGTTGCCGGCTCGCCTATGTCGACGCAGGGCGTGGCGTGCCGTTTCTTTGGCAGCACGGCCTCGGCGCGGATCAGAGCCAGCCCGCCGAAGTGTTGCCGCCGCTCGAAGGCATCCGCCGCATCACGCTCGAATGCCGCGGCCATGGGGAGTCGGCGCTCGGTAACGTCGACGCGATTTCCATCGCGCAGTTCGCCGACGATGCGATCGCGCTGCTCGATCACCTAGGCATCGAGCGCGCTGTTCTAGGCGGGATTTCGCTTGGCGCGGCGGTCGCATTGCGGCTTGCCGTGACACGACGCGAGCGCGCGGCGGCGCTGATTCTCGCCCGGCCGGCATGGACGGATGAGCCGGCACCTGCGCGCCTGCGAATCTATCGCGACGTAGCGGGTTTGCTCGAAGCGCATGGTGCGAGCGAAGGACGGCGGCATCTCGAAGCGTCGAGCCGGTTTCGCGAGATCGAGCGGATCTCTCCGGACAACGCGGCGTCGATGCGCGGCTTCTTCGAGCGGCCCGATCCGGCCTCGACGATCGCGCTGCTCGACAGGATCCCTGCCCAGGGACCGGGCGTTTCGCGCGACGACATAGGCGGGCTCGCATTGCCGACGCTGGTCGTTGCGAACGATCACGACTACGTGCATCCGCTCGAGACGGCCGTTGCGCTGGCCGGGTGGATTCCAGGCGCCGAGCTTCGCCGGATCACGTCGAAAACGGTCAGCCGCCGGCAATATGTGGATGAGTTCGGGCAGACGCTGAGCGACTTCCTGACGCCGATGAGGGAGCACGCATGACGATTTTTCCGGTTGCTCGCCCGTCGGCAGTCGAAGAAGGCGGCCCGATCCTGGTGATCGACATCGGCGGCACCCACATCAAGTTCGGTTACGTACGGGACGGACGGCCGCTCGCGTACAGGAAACACGTACCGACCGACGCGTTGCGCTCGGGCGATGCGATCGATGCGCTGTCGCGGATCGTGACGGAGGTTGCCGCCGAGGCCGGATTGAAACCGGCCTCGGTCGTGGCCGCCGTTCCGGGATTCATCGATACGGATCACGATCGCGTCCTGCACGCGGAAAACGTCGCCGGTCTCAACGGCAGGCGGCTTGGAAAGGAACTCGGCAGCCGGCTGGGCTGCCGGGTCTTGCTGGAGCGCGACGCCGTGCTCGCACTGATGGGCGAAACACGTGCGGGCGCCGCGCAGCATGCGGATCATGTGCTCGGCATTTTCTTCGGCACGGGCATTGGCGCGGCGTTCATGGACGGGGGCAAGCCGTTTCGTGGCGCGGGCTGGGCGCTTGAAATCGGGCTGATGCCGTTCGTTGCCGATGGGGCGCTTGAGGCCGGCTCACAACCGGACTGTCTGGAAACCCATGCATCGGGCCGGGCGCTGAAGCAGATTGCCGGGCGCTTCGACGTGCCGATCGAACGCGTATTCAGCGTGCCCGAAGCCGATCCAGCCTTGCACGAAGCGCTCGTGCATTTCGTTCGCCATCAGGCGCTGGCGGTCGGGATGGCGGCGGCCATGATTTCGCCGGCCACGATCCTGATCGGCGGTGGCGTAGTGGAGATGGCCGGTTATCCGCGCGCAATGCTGCATGCGCTGATCGCCAGCTACGTACCGGCTGCCCGGACAGGGCGGCCACTCGATCTGCGCTGGTGCCAGTATGGATGGGACGCGGTGCTGTACGGCGCGTCGTCCATCGTTTCGGAAAACCAGAAGCAGACAATCGAACGATAGGAGACGAAGATGAAACTCGCGAAGCAGAGGGGCGATTTCACCGCCCGCTTGAGGAGAGGTGTCTGCAAGTCCGCATGGAAGGTATCGGGTTCATTGGCATTGATGGCGATGGGTGCCGGCGCGTCGGCGGCCACGATCACGATCGCATCGGTCAACAACCCGGACATGATCGAGCTGAAGAAGCTGTCGCCGGCGTTCGAGAAGGCGAACCCGGACATCAAGCTGAACTGGGTCGTGCTCGAAGAGAACGTTCTGCGCCAGCGCGTGACGACCGATATCACGACGAACGGCGGTCAATTCGACGCGGTCATGCTGACCAGCTACGAAGCGCCGCTGTGGGGCCGGCGCGGCTGGCTCGTGCCGCTCGACGACATGCCGGCCGCCTACGATCTGAACGACGTGTTCAAGACGGTGCGCGACACGTTATCGGACGGCGGGCACCTGTACGCATTGCCGTTCTACGTCGAGAGCACGATGACGTACTACAGGAAGGACCTGTTCGCCGAGAACGGGCTGACGATGCCCGATCAGCCCACCTACCAGCAGATCGCCGCTTTCGCCGACAAGCTGAACGATCCCGCGAAAGGGCTCTACGGCGTGTGCCTGCGCGGCAAGGCTGGATGGGGAGAGAACATGGCGTATCTGTCGACGGTGGCCAACACGTTCGGCGGGCGCTGGTACGACGAAAACTGGCGGGCACAGTTGACCTCGCCGCAATGGAAGAAGGCGGTGAGCTACTACGTCGACCTTCTCCGGAAGGACGGGCCGCCCGGCGCCAGTTCGAACGGGTTCAACGAGAACCTGACGCTGATGGCGTCGGGGCGGTGCGCGATGTGGGTAGACGCGACTGTGGCAGCCAGTTTTCTGTCCAACACGACGCAATCGCGCGTGGCAGGCAAGATCGGCTATGCGCTGGCGCCGATTGCCGATACGCCGAAGGGTTCGCATTGGCTCGGCGGCTGGGCGCTCGCGGTGCCGAGTTCGTCGAAGTCGCACGAAGCCGCGCAGAAGTTCGTTGCATGGGCAACGTCGAAGCAGTACATCGAGCTGGTGGCGAAGGATGAAGGATGGGCCTCTGTGCCTCCCGGCACCCGCAAGTCGACGTACGAGCGTGCCGACTACCGGCAGGCCGCGCCATTCGCGAGCATCGTGCTCAAATCTATCGAGACTGCGGACCCGAACGACGCAACTGCGCAAAAGGTTCCGTATTCCGGTATCCAGTACGTTAGCATTCCTGAGTTCCAGTCGATCGGCGCGGTCGTCGGGCAGAGTATCGCGGGCGCATTGGCCGGGCAGATGAGCGTCGATCAGGCGCTTCAGGCCGGCAACACGGCGGCCGATCGCGCGGTGCGCCAGGCCGGGCTCCAGAAGTGAGCGCGGCATCATCGGAACACAGTTCGAGGCTCGGGCGGAGATTTCCCCGCGCCGAGTCTCGAACGGCTCACATCGTCATTTGTGTTTGAGGAACGATCGTATGTACCTGGAAAAATACCGGCTCGACGGCCGGATCGCGGTCGTCACGGGCGGCGCGAGCGGAATCGGGCTCGCCTGTTCGCAGGCCCTGCTGGAGGCAGGGGCGCGCGTCGTCGTTGCCGATGCGAGCGAAGCCAACCTTCGGAGAGCGCGCGCGCAGATTCGAGGCGGTGACGAGGGGCGCGTCGAGTTCGCGCCGCTGGACGTGACGCAGGCGGCCGCCGTCGATGCGTTTGCGCGCGCTTGCCGCGAGCGCCACGGCAAGGTCGACATCCTCGTCAACTGCGCGGGGATCGGCCGTCAGTCGAGCGGCGAGGAAACGGACGAAGACGAATGGCGGCTGGTGCTGGACGTCAACCTCAACGGGACGTTCTGGTGTGCGAAGGCATTCGGCGCGGTGATGCTCGCGCAAGGCGGCGGCGCGATCGTCAATATCGGATCGATGTCGGGCGATATCGTGACGCGTCCGCAGAAGAACGTTCACTACAACGTGTCGAAGGCGGGTGTTCATCACATGACGCGTTCGCTCGCGGCGGAATGGGCGGATCGGAACGTCCGCGTCAATGCCGTCGCCCCCGGCTTTGTCGAAACGCCGATGAGCGCGTATGCGTTGAAGACCGACGTCGAAACGACGCGGACGTGGCTGTCGAATACGCCCAGCGGGCGCGTCGGCCAGCCCGACGAAGTTGCGTCGATCGTGCACTTCCTCGCATCGGATGCGTCGAGCCTGATGACCGGCGCGATTGTTGCGGCGGACGGCGGTTACACGCTGTGGTGATGGCATGCGATCGCCTCGTTACTCGGCCCCAATGCATCTGCGACCGCATTTGACGAAGACGGCGAGCGCGGAGCGCGTGACGGATGCCGGCGTCGTTCGCGGCTCGCCGATGCTGTGCAGGCATCGCAACGGGCGGGCCGTGGCGCGCGATTCGTGTTCGAGCCGATCTGGTAGCATCCGTTCAATCATTCATGGGTCTCGAAAACGAAGGAGCGTCGTGGCTAGCAGGTCGGGTAAGAAGGGTGCGGGGCAAAGCGAGCGACCGGCTCGCCTGATCGACGTCGCGCACCGCGCCGAGGTTTCGCGCGCCACGGCGGCGCGCGTGCTGGGAGGCTACGGCTTCGTCGGCGGCGAGACGCGCGAACGTGTGCTGGCCGCGGCGCGCGAGCTGAACTACAGCGCGAACGTCGTGGCCCGTGCAATGCGGGCGGGCCGCACGCAGACCATCGGCGTCGTCGTCGCGGACATCAGCAACTCGTTCTTCAGTCATGCGACGCGGGCCATCATCGACACGGCCGCGAAGGCGGGCTATCAGACGCTGGTGCTCAACACGGACGACGATCTCGCCAAGGAAATCGACGCCGTGCGCGTGCTGGTCGAGAAGCGCGTCGATGGTCTGATCGTGGTGCCGTCGTCGCCGACCCGCTACGACCATCTCGTACAGGAAGGCGAACTCGCCAAGCCGCTCGTGCTGCTCGATCGCCGCGTCGAAGAGTTGCACGTGCCGGTTGTCTGCACCGACGACCGGGGCGGTGCGAGAGCGGCCGTCGAGCTTTTCCTCGCACGCGGACATACGCGTATCGGCTTGCTGGTGGCAACCGCCGCGGCGCGAGGCGGCCCGCAAGCGCCGCAGCCTGACGATGCCGTTTCCACCGTGCACGAACGCGTGGCGGGTGCGCTGGAGGCAATCGATGCGCGTCGCGCGCGCCAACCCGCCATCCGCTACTGCCGCAGCACGATCGAAGAGGCGCGGGAGGGCGCGCTGGCGCTGCTGACGCACAAAACGCCCGCCACCGCGATCCTCGCGACCAACGAGGAAATGACCTTCGGCGTGCTGGCGGCTTGCGACGAGCTGGGGCTTGCCGTCGGCAAGGATGTCTCGCTGGTCAGTTTCGACGATACCCCGTGGTCGCGCGCGATCGCGCCGGCGATTTCCGTCGTCAGGCGTCCGGTCTACGAACTCGGCCATGCGGCGGCGAGCGCATTGATCAGGGAAATCCGCGGCGAGGGCCGATCCGGGGAGATCCTGCTGCCCGTCGAACTCATCGATAGGCGATCGGTAGCGAAACACGCGAAACGGGCTCGCTAGTTCGGCTCGAAGCGTACGCACAGCCCTTTGTGCGTGCTCGATACCTCGCCATTCCGTATTGACAGTTACGAAAGACTCTGAAAATATCGCCGGAAAAGAGATCGATCTCACAAGATCGGTCGCCTATTTGTGAGATCGATCTCATCATGGAGGAGCACAATGAATCTCATCAATCGTTTGACGGTCTGCGCCGTGGCCGGCGCCATGCTTGCATTGTCATCGGCGGCGCCGTGCGCGGCCAAGGAAGTGAAGTCGGTCGGAATTTCCGTCGGATCCCTGGGCAATCCGGGTTTCGTCATCATGTCCAACACGGCAGCGCGTCTGATCCACAAGGCGAACCCGCGAGCCCAGGTCACGACGGTCAGCTACGACTATGACCTCGGCAAGCAATTCAACCAGATCGACAATTTCATCGCGGCCGGAGTCGATTTCATCCTGCTCAATCCGGGCGATCCGAAGGCGGTTGCGCCCGCCATAAAGAAGGCGCATGCGGCCGGCATTCCGGTCATTGCGTTCGATACAGCCGCGCAAGGGGCGGACGCGAACGTGACGACCGACAACGTGATGGCAGGGCGGATTTCCTGTCAGTACATTGCCGACAAGCTCAAGGGCAAAGGTAACGTCATCATCGAAAACGGCCCGCAAGTCTCGTCCGTGATCGATCGCGTCACGGGCTGCAAGCAGGTATTCGGTCGATATCCGGGCATCAAGGTGCTGTCGGACAACCTGGACGGCAAAGGCTCGCGCGAGGGCGGCATGGCGGTTGCCCAGGGTTACCTGACGCGCTTCCCGAAGATCGATGCGATCTTCACCATCAACGATCCTCAGGCAATCGGCACGGCGCTGGCCGCGCGGCAGATGAACCGCAGCGATTTCTTCATCACGTCGGTGGACGGCTCGCCCGATATCGAAGCAGCGCTGAAGGACCCCGGTTTCTCGATGATCGAGGCATCGGCAAGCCAGGATTTCTATTCGATACCGAAGGTCGCCGTCGAAGTCGGCCTCGGGTTGATCAACGGCAAGAAGCCCGAGAAACCGCTGATTCTCGTTCCGTCCAGTCTCGTGACCCGGGCCAATGTCGGCGCGTACAAAGGCTGGAACGCGAAGCACGACGACTGAGCGCCGGCGGGCGCGCAGCGCGACTTCTCGCGCGCCCGGCCCTGATGATCTTTTCTTCGAATTCTCCATGACGAATCTCAGCAACAGGACATTGGCGTCGTTCGGTCCGGACGTCGACGTGCCGACCTATGACCGCGGCCGCGTGCGTCCCGGAATCGTGCACTTCGGTGTCGGCAATTTCCATCGCGTGCATCAGGCCATCGCGATCGACGCCTGCCTGCATCATCCGGCACACGAAAACTGGGGCATTTGCGGCGTCGGCCTGATGGACGGCGCCGCGGCCGACGGGAAAGCCGACGCTTATCGCCGGCAAGACAACCTCTATACCGTTACCGAACTGACGCCGGATGCGCCGCGCCGGGCTCGCGTGGTCGGCGCAATGGTCGAGTACCTGCACGCGCCGCGCGACCCGGAAGCGGTACTCGCGCGTCTTGCCGATGCCGCTACGCGCATCGTGTCGTTGACCATTACCGAGGGCGGATACAACCTCGACGAAGCAAGCGGGGAATTCCGGCTCGACACGCCGGAAATCCGTGAGGAGCTGACCGGCGGCGCGCCTCGCACCGTGTTCGGCTACATCGTCGCCGCACTGCGACGCCGGCGCGATGCCGGGCTGCCGCCGTTCACGGTGATGTCTTGCGACAATCTCCCGCGCAACGGCGATACGACCCGCCACTGTGTCGTGAGCTTCGCGAAGATCGTCGATCCGGCGTTGGCGGACTGGATCGAGGCGAACGGCGCATTCCCGAATTCGATGGTCGACCGCATCGCGCCGCAGGTGCCGGAAAGCGAGCGCTTGCGGCTGGTCGCCGCGACCGGCGTCGACGATCTCGTTGCGGCGACTTGCGAGACCTACACGAGCTGGGTCGTCGAGGACCGCTTTTGCGCCGGGCGCCCTCGGCTCGAACTGGCCGGCGTCGTGTTCAGCGACGAGGTTCCGGCTTATGTCGCGGTGAAGGGGCGGCTGTCCAATGCCGCCCACATGCTGATGTGCTATCCCGCGCTGCTGATGGGCGCGCGCTTCGTCGACGAAGGCATGCGCTTCCCGGAGATCGTCCGGTTGCTCAAGAACTTCTGGACGCTCGACGCGCGTCCCCTGGTCGAGCCGCCGAGCGGATATTCCGTCGATGCGTTCACTGAGAGCGTTCTCGCCCGCTTCGCCAATCCCGCGATCAAGGATCAGTTGCTTCGCGTCGCGGGCGACGGCGCATCCAAGATCGTCGTCTTCCACGGCAAGACCATCGCGCAACTGATCGCTGGCGACGGCGACCTGACGCGCGAAGCGTTCCTGATCGCGTTGTTCGGACGCTACCTCGGCGGTGTCGACGATCGCGGCGAACGCTTCGACGTGTTCGAACCGCACATCGGCACCGCGGACTGGACGCGGCTGCGCGAAGGCGATCCGCTGGCGGTACTCGACATCGATGCATTTCGCGGACTCGGCCTGCGCGGCAGCCCGCGTTTCGTGGCGGCGTATCGGGACATGTCGGAACGGCTTGCGGCGCAGGGCGTCGCCGCGACGTTGACGCAGATTCTGGTTCAGGAGTGAGCCGATGAACAATGCGAACAATCCACCGCTTCTGGAGATTCGCAATGTCTCCAAGTCTTTCGGGCGGTTCCGGGCGCTGAAGGGCGTGTCGCTCAGCGTGAATGCGGGCGAGATCCATTCGCTGATGGGCGAGAACGGTGCCGGCAAGTCGACGCTGATGAAGATTCTTGCCGGCGCACATCGGCCGGACGAAGGTTCGGAAATCCTGATCGACGGCCGTCCGGTGACGATCGATGGGCCGATGGCCGCCAAGGCGCTCGGTATCGCGATCATCTATCAGGAACTCGCGCTCGCGCCGAATCTCACGGTCGCCGAAAACATCTACCTTGGCCGCGAGCCGAGCCGTGGCGCGCTGATCGACCGCGATGCGATGGCGGCCGGCGTCGGGACCGTTCTGCAACGCCTCGGCGCCAGCTTCACCGCGCACTGCAAGGTGGCGGCGCTGTCGATCGCGGAGCGCCAGCTGGTCGAGATCGCCCGCGCGCTCCATGCGCGATCGAGGCTGCTCATCATGGACGAGCCGACGACCACGCTGTCCGAGCGCGAGACCGAGCGGCTGTTCGAACTCGTTCGCCAACTGAGGCAGGAGGGGCTCGCGATCGTCTACATCAGCCACCGGATGAAGGAGGTCTACGAGCTTTCGGATCGCGTGTCGGTGCTGCGCGACGGCGCCTATGCCGGCACGCTCGAGCACGGCGCGATCACGCCGGACGCCGTGGTGAGCATGATGGTCGGCCGCGATCTGTCCTCTTTCTACAAGAAGGTGCACGACGCGCATCGCAGTCAAGGCCGGGCCATCCTGTCCGTGCGCGGCGTGACCGATGGCCGGCGCATCCATCCATGTTCGTTCGACATACGCGAAGGGGAAGTGCTCGGCATCGCGGGCCTGGTCGGAGCGGGGCGCACGGAGCTTGCAAGATTGATCTACGGCGCGGATCCCAGAACCGGCGGCACGATTTCGGTCGACGGCCGCGAGGCGGACATCCGCTCGCCGCTGTCCGCCATCAACGCAGGCATCGCCTATCTGACCGAGGACCGGAAGCTGTTGGGATTGATGCTCGACATGTCGGTGTCGGAGAACCTCAACCTCGGTGTGATCGCACGCGATGCGCGGGCCGGCGGCTTTCTGAATCTGCGCAAGGCCCGTCGGCGGACGGCGTCGGCGATCGAGGCAACGGGCATTCGTGCGGCTTCGCCGGCCGTACCGGTGGGCGGCCTGTCGGGCGGAAACCAGCAGAAGGTCCTGCTGTCGCGCCTGCTCGAAACACAGCCGCGCGTGCTGATTCTCGACGAGCCGACGCGTGGCGTCGACATCGGCGCGAAGTCCGAGATTTACCGCCTGATCGATCGCCTCGCGCGCGATGGCGTCGGCGTGGCGGTGATCTCGTCGGAGTTGCCGGAGATCGTGGGTATCTGCGATCGCGTGCTCGTCATGCGCGAAGGCGCGATTGCCGGCGAAGTCGGCGGCGCGGCCGGGTCCGGACAAATCACGCAGGAAAACATCATGGCGATCGCCACGTCCGCCGTACCGGACGCAGCCTGACGCGATTTGCCATCGGCACGGATACGATTCAACACAGCACGGAAGGCATCATGACTTCGATTCAATCGCCCGCGGCCGAGACGCCGCAACACAAGATCGCCGTGACCGGCGCGCTTCGGGGACTCGGCATGCTGCCGGCTCTCGTGCTCATCGCCGTTCTGTTTCAACTACTCTCGGGCTACGTCGAATCAGGCAGCCTGTCCTGGGCGCATGGCCGCGTGATGACCTGGAACAACCTGTCGGTCGTGCTTCAGCAAGCGTCCATCAACACGGTGCTCGCGGCCGGCATGACGTTCGTGATCCTGACCGGAGGCATCGACCTGTCGGTCGGCTCCGTGCTGGCCGCCTCCGCGATGCTGGCGCTCCTGACGTCGCTGGAGCCGGGGTGGGGCATGGCGGGGTTCTTCGTTGCGCTTGCAGCCGGCGCGGCATTGGGCCTCGTCAACGGTTCGCTGATCGCCTTCCTGCGCCTGCCGCCTTTCATCGTGACGCTCGGCACGATGACGTCGGTGCGCGGGCTCGCGCGCCTGTTCGGCCAGGACAACACGATCTTCAACCCGAGCCTTCCGTTCGCCGTGCTCGGCAACGGGACGATCTTCGGCGTGCCGTTGCTCGTCATCATCGCGCTCGCCACGGTCGTGATTTCCTGGCTCATCCTGCGTCGCACGGTGTTGGGCATGCGCATCTATGCGGTCGGCGGAAACGCCGAGGCATCGCGGCTTGCCGGCATCAAGGTTGGGGCGGTCACGCTGTTCGTCTATGGCCTGTCGGGTCTGCTCGCCGGGCTCGGCGGCGCGTTGTCCGCGGCGCGGCTCTATGCGGCGAACGGCATGCAACTGGGGCAGTCCTATGAACTCGACGCGATTGCCGCCGTCATTCTGGGTGGGACCAGCTTCGTCGGCGGTATCGGTTCGATCTGGGGCACGCTGATCGGTGCGCTCATCATCGCGGTGCTGTCGAACGGCCTGATCCTGATCGGCGTATCCGATACCTGGCAGTTCATCATCAAGGGGCTGGTCATCATCGGCGCGGTCGCGCTCGATCATCTCCGCGGTTCGGCCAGCGCAAGGACGTGATGGGTGTCGGGAAGCAGCAGGGCGCACGGGTCGGATTCTGGCCGTGCAGCCCTACAGGGTTGGGCACGCAGTGAAACAGCGTCTCGATATCGATGTGGCGAACGCCGCCCCCCGCCGAAGGCATCTGCATGAGGGCATGAGAGCATGAGACGAGGGCGGCGCGTTCACTTCCGGTTATGCACTCCGTGCCGCGCCGCGAGCCATAGATTCACGGAGTGGCTTGCGGTACGCACCGCTTCCACGAGGCGGCTGTCCGACGCGAGTTCGCCCCATACGCGTCGATCGGCGCAGAAGACCGCGACCGGGTCTTCCGAAGCCAGCATTGCGCGGATTTCCTGATGATCCAGAAGACTATCGCGGTACGGGATACGCAGCGTGCCGTCGGCCCAGCGTGCCAGAAAAGCCAGGAATAGCGCGGGCAGCAGCGCCGTTGCCGAAGGCGATGCGCCGCGCGCGAAGCAGTCGCGTAGCGTCGGTACGATGAATCCCGACAGCTTCGTGAAGCCGTCGGCGGCGACGCGCTCGTTCGTGTCCCGGATGTCCGGATTGCCGAACCGTTCGAGCACGACGTCGCGATATCGTGGAAGATCGACCGGACTGGGAAGCAGGCTCGGAATGACATCCTGCGTGATGTAGTCGCCGGCGAATCGGGCGATCTCCGCGTCGCCCGTGCCTTCGTGAATGTATTCGAATCCGGCCAGCGTCCCGGCCCACGCGATGCAGCTATGGGTGGCGTTCAGGATGCGGATCTTCGCTTCCTCGTAGGGGAGCACGGAATCGACGAGCTCCGCGCCGGCCGACTCCCACGCGGGCCTTCCCGCGATGAAATCGTCTTCGATCACCCACTGGGCAAAGGACTCGCCCATCACCGGACATCGATCGTCGAAGCCGGTGGCGGCGAGTACGTGAGGGCGAATGTCGGGTGTCGGGCGCGGCGTGATACGGTCGACCATCGCGCTCGGGGTCGTCGTATGCTCGTCGACCCAGCGCTTCAGTTCGGCAAGGTTGCGTCGTTCGAGGAATTCGGCGAAACCAGCGCGAAATTTTTCGCCGTTATGACGCAGATTGTCACAGCATTGCAGCGTGACGGGCCCGCCGTCGGCACGGCGTCGTGCATCGAGGATCGCGGCGAGCACTCCGTAAATGGTCGTGCGAGCGCCGTCGAGGTCGGCTGCGATGTCGGGATGGGAAACATCGAGCCGGTCGCGGCTGTCGAGGTAATACCCGCTCTCGGTGACCGTAAACGAAATGATTCTGCATGTACGCGATGCACCGCATTCGATGAGCGGCGCATGATCCGGTGACCAGGGCAATACGTGCTGGATGGAGCGAATGTGTTCGTATGCGCGAACGCCGTCCGGCGTCACGGTTTCGAGCGTATACATGCCGTTCTGTGCCGCAAGCGCCTCGTGTGTCGGGTTCATGTCGCTTCTGATGTTGCCGGCGGCGATGGACCAATCGAGGGCATGCTCATTCCCGCTTTCGCGCAGTCTGTGCAAGTACCAGGCTTGATGCGCACGGTGGAATGAACCCGTGCCAATGTGAAGAATGATCCGCCCGGTATTGGCGGAGTGAGTCGGAGAGCTCATGAGAACCTGGGGTGTGGGTTAAACAGAGTCGCGCAGTGCGGGATCAGGCAGCCTTCGCGTGCGGGCTCAGCCGGCGGAATGCCTGGCCGTGCTCGTCGAACAGGTGGCAGTGCTCGGCGTTTGCCTGCACGCCCAGCGCCTCGCCGGTGCGGTACGTGTCGAGCGGCGGAATTCGCGCGATCAGCCCGTCCGGCGCGACGGCCGACTCCGCGTACAGGTACGCGGAGTCGCCGAGCGATTCGACCGCCATCGTCTTCGCGACGACTCCCGCCGTCCCGGCGCCGACCTTCAGGTGTTCGGGTCTCACACCGACCGTCACGGCCGCGCCGCGCTGCAGCCCCGCCGCTTCCACTGCGACGCGCTGCGTGTCGCCGCTGTCGAAGCGCACCAGCACGCCGGCCGCGTCGGCCGATTCGACCGTGCCCTTCAGGAAGTTCATCTTCGGCGAGCCGATGAAGCCCGCGACGAACTGGTTCGCGGGGGCGTGGTATAGCTCGTTCGGCGTGCCGACCTGCTGCACGGCGCCGCCCGACAGCACGACGATCTTGTCCGCCAGCGTCATCGCCTCGACCTGGTCGTGCGTCACGTAGATCATCGTCGTCTTCAACTCGTCGTGCAGACGCGCGAATTCGAGGCGCATCTTCACGCGCAGCGCGGCGTCGAGGTTCGACAGCGGCTCGTCGAACAGGAACACCTTGGGTTTTCTCGTGATCGCGCGGCCGATCGCGACGCGCTGCCGCTGACCGCCCGACAACTGCTTCGGCTTGCGCTCGAGCAGGTGATCGATGTGCAGGATCTTCGCGGCCTGCTTCACGGCCTGGTCGATCTCGGGCTTTTTCGCACCCGCGAGCTTCAGCCCGAACGCCATGTTGTCGTACAGCGTCATGTGCGGATACAGCGCATACGACTGGAACACCATGGCGATGCCGCGCTTCGCGCTCGGCACGTCGTTGACCCTCGCGCCGTCGATCAGCAGGTCGCCGCTCGAGATGTCCTCGAGCCCTGCGATCATCCGCATCAGGGTCGATTTGCCGCAACCGCTCGGCCCGACGAACACGACGAAT
The DNA here is from genome assembly GCF_900177725.1 of Paraburkholderia susongensis. Taxonomy (GTDB): domain Bacteria; phylum Pseudomonadota; class Gammaproteobacteria; order Burkholderiales; family Burkholderiaceae; genus Paraburkholderia; species Paraburkholderia susongensis. The sequence continues at coordinate 169,208 of NZ_FXAT01000016.1, forward strand.
TCGCCGTCGGCGATGTCGAGGTTCACGTTGCGCAGCACTTCGTTGTCGTCGTAGCGCTTCGCGATGTTGCGCAGGAGCACGCTTGCCATGATTTGTCTCCGTTCGTTGGTGATGCGCCGCGTTGCCGCGCGGCGCGCAATCAGTGCTGGTTCGGCAGCACCACGCCTGCCGCCATGTTCACACCCGCGCCTGTATCCGCGCCTGCCGTCATTTGACCGCCCCGAACGTGAGCCCGCGCACGAGCTGCTTCTGCGACAGCCAGCCGACGATC
>NZ_FXAT01000029.1 GCF_900177725.1 Paraburkholderia susongensis
CGCGTCCGTCGGGTTGGTGCCCGCGGCAACGTTGGTCAGCGTAACCGGCGTGGTCGAACCCGCACCGCCCAGCGTGACCTTCGTGTGGCTCGGATCGTCATACTGGACCGAGTTCGCGATGCCCGTCGAGGCCGAGGTCGACAGCGAAGCCACGTTGCTGTTGGTCGTGCTCAGACCCGACGACAGCGAACTGGCCGTGGTCGACGTGGACGTCGACAGCGAAGCCACATTGCTATCGGTCGTGCTCAGACCCGACGACAGCGAGCTGGCCGTCGTCGACGCGGACGTCGACAGCGAAGCCACATTGCTGTTGGTCGTGCTCAGGCCCGACGACAGCGAACTGGCCGTCGTCGACGTGGACGTCGACAGCGAAGCCACGTTGCTGTTGGTCGTGCTCAGACCCGACGACAACGAGCTGGCCGTCGTCGACGCGGACGTCGACAGCGAAGCCACATTGCTGTTGGTCGTGCTCAGGCCCGACGACAGCGAACTGGCCGTCGTCGACGTGGACGTCGACAGCGAAGCCACGTTGCTGTTGGTCGTGCTCAGGCCCGACGACAGCGAGCTGGCCGTCGTCGAAGCAGACGTCGACAGCGAGGCGACTTGCGACGTCGCTGTACCCGTGACCGTGGACAGCGACGACAGCTGGCTGTAGTTCACCGCGTCCGTCGGGTTGGTGCCCGCGGCAACGTTGGTCAGCGTAACCGGCGTGGTCGAACCCGCACCGCCCAGCGTGACCTTCGTGTGGCTCGGATCGTCATACTGGACCGAGTTCGCGATGCCCGTCGAGGCCGAGGTCGACAGCGAAGCCACGTTGCTGTTGGTCGTGCTCAGACCCGACGACAGCGAGCTCGCCGTGGTCGACGCGGACGTCGACAGCGAAGCCACGTTGCTGTTGGTCGTGCTCAGGCCCGACGACAGCGAGCTGGCCGTGGTCGACGCGGACGTCGACAGCGAAGCCACATTGCTGTTGGTCGTGCTCAGACCCGACGACAACGAACTGGCGGCCGTCGACAGCGAGGCCACGTTGCTGTTGGTCGTGCTCAGACCCGACGACAACGAGCTGGCCGTCGTCGAAGCAGACGTCGACAGCGAAGCCACATTGCTATCGGTCGTGCTCAGACCCGACGACAGCGAGCTGGCCGTCGTCGACGCGGACGTCGACAGCGAAGCGACTTGCGACGTCGCTGTACCCGTGACCGTGGACAGCGACGACAGCTGGCTATAGTTCACCGCGTCCGTCGGGTTGGTGCCCGCGGCAACGTTGGTCAGCGTAACCGGCGTGGTCGAACCCGCACCGCCCAGCGTGACCTTCGTGTGGCCCGGATCGTCATACTGGACCGAGTTCGCGATGCCCGTCGATGCCGAGGTCGACAGCGAAGCCACATTGCTGTTGGTCGTGCTCAGACCCGACGACAGCGAACTGGCCGTCGTCGACGCGGACGTCGACAGTGAGGCCACGTTGCTGTTGGTCGTGCTCAGACCCGACGACAACGAACTGGCGGCCGTCGACAGCGAGCTGGCCGTGGTCGACGTGGACGTCGACAGCGAAGCCACATTGCTATCGGTCGTGCTCAGGCCCGACGACAGCGAACTGGCCGTCGTCGACGCGGACGTCGACAGTGAGGCCACGTTGCTGTTGGTCGTGCTCAGACCCGACGACAACGAACTGGCGGCCGTCGACAGCGAGCTGGCCGTGGTCGACGTGGACGTCGACAGCGAGGCCACGTTGCTATCGGTCGTGCTCAG
>NZ_FXAT01000019.1 GCF_900177725.1 Paraburkholderia susongensis
GTCGAAACAGCCAAACCGGAGCAGTCGAGGTGTTACCGACTAATGCCGCCCGCTGGGGTGGACTCAATACAAACCTGCACAGTAACGACTGACCGATTACCGTCAAAGATTCGACCGGCCGTTGTTGGCCGAACCCGGGGCGACAGCGGTCGGCTCTGGTCGACCCTGAGCCGCCATTCAGATAAAAACCACAAAGCCGTCACTCAGCAAAATGGTACGTTCAAGGCCAAAGCGCCCGAAAAGGTGCACGGTATGCCTCACGGATGCCGCAAACCGTGTCATTTCAACAGCGTGCGCCCATTGAATATAAGCCTGCTCGGTGCGCGGGCTATAGCGTGTTTTTAACGAATTCGCTCACGGACCTGTACCAGTGGCCGTGTAACGCGCAACACAGGAGGGGTGCCGAGTAGGATTCTCCTCGCCAACTTAAACTACAGGCGCCGGATATAGCCAGCGGGTTAGTACGAACTACATTACTTTAGGGAGTCTTCATGTCGTCAGTTGCAAAGGGAAATGCCTTTGAGGATCGCGTTTTCGAGGCCGTGCAGCGAGAGTTGGCCAATGATCGTTTAGGGCTATCGCCGAAGCTTGGTCGTGCGTTCAAAAAAAAAGCTACTACTCAAGGGACCGCGACAGCGACATCGTCGTTGATATCTCTATCGAGGTCTGGATTCCAGGCTCTGACCAGTGGTCGGTGCTCTGGGTATGCGAATGCAAGGACTACTCGGGTTCAATTCCTGTTGACGACGTCGAAGAGTTCAAAGCGAAACTTGACCAGATCACCGGCGCAAATAGGAAAGGGCTCATGGTAGTGTCAGGTGCACTTCAGCAATCGGCCCTAAAGTACGCTCGTGCAAACGGCATTGGGATTGTTCGTATTCTCCCAGACGACCAAGTTGAGCATATCCTGTATCACATGACCGCTGACATGTGGGGCAAAGTTAGCCGGCTGAATTCGGCAGAGTTTTCTCGAGCCTTGACGCAACCGAGATTTATCGGCACCAACAGGGACTTCTACGCTACCGCTGATGGATATATCTTCGGCAACTGGCATTCACTACTCAGAAAATCTCTCTCATAGCATGAGCGGACTGCCTAACAATGCATTCCACCGGATGGCTTACGGTCCACCGGTAAATACCGACGTTGAACGTCCGTCTTTGCAATTGTTCATTGGCGGCTCTTGGCCGAGGCCAGTCCGATGGCTACCTCGATGAATCGCGCACCGCACCCGGTATGAAAAAGGCATAAATCGATCCGCAACGATCTTTCCACACTCTCGTTAGCGGACGGTCATGACCGGTTGGTGCTGGGAAGGATCAATACGAGCTTTCGAAATGAGGTTCCCGCTGAAACCTCGAAAATCGAGTCGTTACCGGATGCCGTCTCGGTGCATCATGAACGTCTCCGTGCGGGAACCGTAGTGCTTCGTGACTTCGGCGTCAGTCATCAGTTTGGACGATTTCAGGATTGGACCTGCCACTCCATACAATCGATCAGGATCAGGGCCGTACATATACAAATACCCATCATTGCCGTCAAGATGAAACTCTGTCTCACCAAGCTCACCGACGCCCGCACGTTTTATCGAGCGCTCTAGCTGATGTTCCAGGACGCGGATTCGCGCCCGGTCCTTGGGGTAGTAATCGAAATGGACCATCATTACCGGTCCTGGCGGCCTCTGTGGTTGCTCCGCAGTTGCGCGGCCTGCGAATAATGTCATACAGAGAAACGTGACGAATACTTCTCTTCTCAACATGGGTGCGATATCGTCTACGAAATGAAAATCAATTGTCAACGGTGTGGACGGTCTCGTCGAGCAACCCTTTGCAGCCGTGTCCGGATTCACGAGGCGGCTGGGTCTGCTGAGGCCGCAATCCAATCGCGCGACGCGTTTCTGCAGGTGCTATCCGCATCAAACGCGGCGGCAGAACAGAGGCCATGAGCGCGGGCCCGCGCAATCTGCGGATCGATACGCTGCGTGGAGTGTCGATCCTGCTTGTCTTGCTGCATCACTTCAATATCGCTTACGTCCTGCGCGATACGGCCGTCGCGCACGCATTCGGCTGGGACGTCGTGCATGCCGTGGTCCGGAACGGCAACTACGGCGTCACGATGTTCTTCGTCATCTCGGGCTATCTGATCACGTCAAACGCGCGGCGCCGATGGGGCTGTCTCGGCGCAATCGACGCGCGCGCTTTTTATGTGTCGCGTATCGCGCGCATCATGCCCTGTTTGCTCCTGTTGCTCGTCCTGGTCAACGGGCTGGCGGCGGCCAGCGTGCCGATATTTGGCAATCATGCGCCGCTTGGCGTGCCTGTGTCGTTCTGGCTCGTCAATTTGGCGTCGTTGACTTTCTGGATGAACGTACTGATCGGTTCGTACGGCTGGGTCAATTATGCGCTCGGCGTGCTCTGGTCGCTCTCGGTCGAAGAGGTGTTCTACCTGTCGTTTCCACTGCTTTGTATCGCGCTGCGCCGCGATAGACGACTGCTCGCGTTCTGGGCGTTCGTCGTCGCGATCGGCCCTTTATATCGTGCGACGCATTCGGGCGATGAAGGCGGTTTCCTCTATGCGTACTTCGCATGCTTCGACGGTATCGCGATCGGTTGCTGTACGGCATTGCTGGCGGACCGGCCTCTGTGGCACGCACTCGCGATGCGCATCACGCAATGGCTGACGGTCACCGGAATGATGATTCTCTATCTTGCGTGGCCCATTGCGCAAAGCCACGTCTTCGGGGTGACCGGCATTGCACTTGGCACAGCTGTGTTGCTGATCGGCGCGCATGCCAATGGTGCTCGCGCAAGCGCTCGTCTGTCAGCGCCGCTGCGCTGGAGCGGCAAACTCAGCTATGAGCTTTATCTATTCCATCTCGTTGTGCTCGGCGGGCTTCGGACGTTGTATTCACCATCGGCAACGCACGGTAATGAGAAACTGCTGTTGCTCGGCGTTTATCTGGTGTTGTCGGCTGCCATGAGCATATTGATTGCGCGAGGCTATGCGATGCCGCTCGATCGCTTCGTTAAACAGCGGTGGCTTCGCGCCTCGGCACGGGTTCCGGACGGCGCTCGCTTCTGACACGGCGTCGCGTATTTTGTCAATTGCATCGACTGTCAACGATTGATATGCCAACACCGGAAACAGGCAAGGCATTCAAGGACGCAGTGAACGGCGTACGCAAATAAGCCGACCGTTTATCGGTTCGTGGCGCGCAGGAGTGGTGCGCCCGCCAGACGTGCCACTGACGCGATACCCTGCTGCTGTATCCCTGCAAGCGCGAGGTCTGCGTCGAACCATCCGTTCGACTGGCTGATCACGACGTCGGGCCTGTCCATTAGCGCTCGCCAGTGTGGCCACCACAGCAGGTCCTCATAGCACAGCGACATCGCGGCACGCCGGCCGGCGATCGTCAGATAGGGTTGGCCGATGTAACCTCTGATAGCGCTCATCTGTCCGCCTGGCCGCCATAGCGCGACCGGCACGGGTTGCCGGCTGTCCAGCCGGCCGCGTCCGGTGCCCGTGACGACCGCGCTGTCGGTGTAGCGGAGCGGCGTGGTACTCACGGTAATATCCATGCCGACCACGAGCGTCTGTCCCGCTGCGCGCATGCGCTCGATATCGGGACGCCACCATAACGCCATGGCCGGGCGCCACAGACCGGCGATTTCCTCGGGCAGGATCACCACGCGGGCGTCGCCTGCGAATGTACGGTGAACGATTGTCCGCAGTTGCAGGGTGCGCGCGTAGAGTGAAGAATAGGTGGACTGGTCAAAGCGACCAAGTGTTGTATCCACCGCAGTCCATCCGGCGGGTGGGGCCGGAGGCACCCATTGCCAATGCGCACAGACCGACAGTGCAGCGAGGACTGCACACGCAAGCCAAGCCCTCGGCCCGCATTGTCGCGAAGCCGCCGCAGACAGCGTAGCGATACCGAGGATCATGCCTGCAAGCTGCCAGCCGGGGTACAGCGCGCTCGCCACATACAGGGGCGACAACCATCCGATGATGCCGACGGGAGGAACCGTGACAACCAGTGCTGCCAGCGCCGTACGCCACGCATGGCTCATTGCTGATGCGGCCGGATCGGGTTTCAGGATCGTCCACGGAAGCGCAAGCACGATGGCCTGCAGCAGCCACAAAGCGATACCGAGCGTCAAGGCAATGGGCCGGGTGAGTTCGTGGTAGCCCGCGAAGAACCGTTCGCACACAACGGGAATGTCACGCGCACCCGTGAGGTAGTAGCTCGCCCAGATCGTGAATGCGGCCAGCCGGCCGCGTAACCTAGACCAGGCGGCGGGCAGTGCAAGCAGCATGAGCGCATGATGCCCCGGATACCAGGCCAATACAGCAACCATGATGCCGGTGGCCGCTGCGGGCAGGCAATGCCAGAGCGATGTTCCGGCTCGCCGTACAACTACGGCTCGAAGCGATGACAGTAACGGGATGTTCTGCATGACGGTCAGCACGCGGCATGATGAAGAGGCGACAGCTGCTGTCGCAGTTTCGAATCGCGCTGCTGGCCGGCCGACTGGATCACATGATTGTCGGCATACAGTATTGTTCGGGTGTGCAAACGCATCTTAGGACATTCGCCGCCAATTGGAGCGCACATGCGCGACGCGCAGACAAAAGAATGCCCCTGTCTCTTGCGAGAACAGAGGCAGCGTCGGGTTAATGCGCTGGCACCGGCGGACGAACTCGTCATGCTCCGGGCTCGACCGCATCCAGATAGAGGTGGCTTGCGTCCGCCCGGATTTCCAGATTCCATCCGTCATTGATGACGCGATCAAAGATGGCGTTGTCGTGATCGAAATATTCGGCGAAATCGTCACCACCAAACTCTGCGAGAGCACGATTCCACCATTCGTCAAACGGCACCGTGTCAGGGTTGCATCCAACGGCATACGCGATCTGTCGCGGCTGGCCATTGGCAGGCGCGTCACTTCTTTCCGGCAGCATGTACACGCCCTGATCCTTGACGAGGATAACGGGGCAGGCGTGGGAACGGGCTTCGATGAGCACCGGGCGCAGATCGGAAGCGGTGAAACAGATCATGATGATGACCTCCAGAAGTTTGGGAAGAATGAGGCGGGTCGTCGGATCCGCATGCGGAAAAAGTGCGTACCGCGACGCTCACCGGTTCATACGGAAAGGCGAGCGGCGGCAGTTGAGCCCGTGTTGCCTGCTAATCCTGATTCACAAGCTGGCGGGCGAGGGCGACCTCGATGCTTTCACCGCCCTGGTTGAGAATGTCGAGACCGGATTCCGGCATGTCGCCGGAAGTCGATTGCGAAACGGCGATCTTCTGGCCCATCAGTTTCAGGCAGCGCATCTGCGCTGTGTCCTCATAGGCAAGAAACCGCACGGTGACATCGAGCGTCTGGCCGATACGCCAGCTGCGCCTTGCGGCCTGCTGCAGTGTGTACGTGTTGTACCCGGACTGCAGGAATGCGATGGTCGGAAATTCGAGCAGGTCGAGCCCGGTCTTGACCAGTTCGGGGTTCGTGATGATGACTTCTGCACCACGCTCCAGCTGGTCGGCGACCCAGTCCTCACGTTTTTCGGCAGGGACGCTTGCGCGCAGCACCGATGTCCTGACACCGACCGCATCGAGCAGATTTTTCAGTCGTACCGACGTATCACGTGTGCCGGTATAGGTCGTGTAGACGAGCGTGCGTCGGCGGTTCAACAGTTCACCCCGAACAAGCCGCAACAGCTCCGCTTCCTTCGGTCCAGGCTCATTGTCGCGCAGCAAGGCAGGCACGCTGGCGAGAATCCGCTTGGTGCGTGGATGTCGCACAAGTTCCGGGCGAAAGCAGCATTCCGGCCACGCGAGCAGTGCGTTGAGCACCACGCCGAGCAGGCTCTTGTCACCGCAGCGTAGTGCGGCGCGCAGTTCCGATGTGAGCGTCGATTCGAGCGTTCGATAGGCTGCGGCCATCTCATCGGACAGCGTAACCGGTAGCAGCGATTCGTCGTACGGCGGCAGGACGTTCTGACCTATCTGCGAGAGCTTCAGGAAGGCCGTGTAGGGCACGACGTACCGCATGATGCCCTTGGGGCCGAAACCAGGACCCTTGACCGTCGAGACGCTCCTGCGATCGCCCTTCGCGGTGCGGTGTGAACCTTCATCGACCTGTCTGTGGATATCGACGAGCACGCCATGCTCGCGCATGAAGGCCATCGTTGCTGCGGCCATCGAGCCGTTGCTGTTGTAGTTGAATCCGTCCTCGATCAACATCGATGGATTCAGGCGATAGAGCAGGTGATAGAGATCGTCGGCGTAGCCGCCCATCAGCGTGCCGGTGAGCAGCAGGGTTTTCGACGACTTGCGGGCGAGTACGCCCATTGCCTGACCCTGGGCGGAGTTTTCGTTCTTGTATTCGTGGCCTTCATCGGCGATGAGCAGACCGAAGTAGCCTTGTGGAAGATAGCGTTTCACGAACTCAGAGGCCTGATAGCCACCCTGGCCGAACGAGATTTCGGTGTGAGCCAGTGCACGCTCCATACGTCTGGCCTGCCGGTCAGAGAAGACGAGTTCGCCGCTGTCGTCCATCAGGTTGATGAACTCGAACACATTGTCCTGAAGCATGTCAGCGAGCATCGATTCGCCGAAACGGGAGAGCAGGCGTTCGGCAGTTTTGTCGCCAACGGTGGGCATCTGCAGCAATGCGCCCTTGACGAGCTCGCGCATCGAGCGCGTGCCCTGGCCTTTGGGCGCCAGGGTCCACAGCCGTTCGCCGCAACTGCATGCCCGGCGCTTTTCGTTGAGTGCGGTGCGAGCCAGGGTGGGCGTCAGCGGATTGCCATCCTCATCGCACACAAACTCACCGCAGGATGGGCAGCAGGCAAACACGCGCGTGATCGCGTCGGTTTCCATGTCGAGTGTGGCGACACGGCGTGCGAAGGCGGGCTTCCAGTCGAATCCCATGCGCATGCGAACACGGCCGAGAATGAAGAACTCCGTTACTGTGGGTTTCGAGCGCATGACTCGCAACTGCAGAAGCTTGCGCAGCGTGTCCGGGCCGTTGAGGATCCAGACGCGGGCACCTGGCACCGTCGTTCTGATTTCGCGTCGCCACTTGTAGACGAGGTGGGGCGGCGCGATGACGAGCGTGCGCGGATAGCCGCAGTGATGCAGCAGGACGGCCACGCCGATACCCATCAGCGTCTTGCCGGTTCCCATCTCGGCGTTGATGACGCCACCCGGTGCATGCTGTGTGAGCAGCGTCGTGATCGCATGAATGACCTCGCGTTGCGCCGGGAACGGCTGGCGCGAGAGGTCATCGAGCAGGACGTCCCAGTGTGCAGGGCGTTGACCATCGTAGATGGATGGATTCTGCCGACGTACGGCGTCGAGCAGGCCGGCGCCGAAGTTCGAGATAAAGGCCGGCAAGGCAATGATGGATGTTTCGCCGTCTGATACCGCATCACCGTTCTCCACGGGATTGCTGACGGGCTCGAGTGACGGTTCAAGGGTTTCCATGGGATACCTCATCAGAAGAACAGGCGCGGGAATACACCAGGAACCCGGCTGGGAACGGTGTATCCCCGCGCGGGTTGGGAAAAGAAAGAGAGGTGTAGCCCAGCTCAGTCGGGATCGGGCAGGAAGGCACGGAACAGTGCCGTGATGACACGGGTGACATGATCGAGCACGAGGACGCCCGTGCCGTCGTAATACGTATTGGCCATGATGTACCTCCAGAATACGGGGCGACACGTTCCCTGGACGGGATGCACGCCCCGCGGGTTGTCAAAGAAATAAATGGCTGCCTGTGTGGCCTGAGGACGGATGCCCGCGGGTCAGTCGAGCCCGAGTGAGCCGTTGCGAACGAAGCCGGAGATCGCCCCGCTGAACGAGTCAGGCAGTGCGATCTGGGATGCGTGGAGACGCCCGATGGGTGTGTGGGGTGTCTGGTCGAGGCTGTTCACCAGTTGGTCTCCGAGCATGCCGAGGACCAGCGCGCGCCAGTGCGGCAGCAGCGGGAGCGGACTGAGCTGTTCGATCAGCGACCAGGTGCGGGCTTCGAGAGACTCGACGTCGTGCGTCTGCGTTTCGCGGTCGACTAGCAGCCAGGCTGAGCCAGTGGCCTTCGACGGATTGAGAAGCGACTCGTCATAGATCCATGTATGAACGAGGTTGCCGAACAGGTTGTCTTTCGGCAGGCGACCGCTGTACTTGTCCAGCCGCCGGGGATCACCGACCGGAACCGCTGCCAGCGTCTGGCTGGTGTCGGGATCGAGCAGCGTGATCTGGCGGATACCGCCCTCCTGGATGCCCAGATGCAGCGACGCGTAGAGTTGCTGGACGGCGCCATCACGACCGAACACGGAAATGAAGGCGAGTTCGCCATTGGGTGTACGCACGCAGGCATCGACGAAGATGTCCTGCAGTTCCTTGACGGGATATAGCATGGGATGCTCCCGGATAAGTGTCCGGGGCACCCACCGGGTGGGTGGCCCGGGCGGGTTTAACGACAATTCCGGGGCTTCCCGAAGGAAGCCGCAGCCGCGCAGACGAAGGCGCCGGAAAGAGGCTGCAGCGATACTGCGAAAGGTGTCGCGTAACGGGCGACGACGGGTCGGCTGCCGGCAGACCAGCGGGTATTGCTACGGCGGATTGTGACGGAAACCGCTTTCCCCGAACGTCGTCTGCGACGGTCCGGGAAAGCGCCCCGGACGGGGCGCACAAGGGATTGAAAGAGAACCGGCAGATCAACAGCCCAACAGCGTTTCCAGCAGCGCGTGAAGCTTGCGTGCCTGTCCAGCCGTGAGCGTCATCATCAACAGGGTTTCGGGATGCCACGTTCCGGTCATCGTCGCGTGAGGCAACCGGCTCCCGATAAGCCGAACCAGCGCGAGCAGGCGTGGCGCAGCGGCCCGAACTTTCGATGCGGCGACCGATGGATGGGCCTGTGGCCAGATGGCCACCGGTGTGGCATCGAATTGCACGGTCTGCCCGTCGATCTCCTCATCATCGTCGTAGAGCAGCGGTCTGTCGGGCGTATCGTCCCAGAGCGTGCCGGCCTTGAACGCCGCGTGCGCAATAGCACAGGCAGCATTGGGGTTTGCAGCCCGGATGCCGACGACAATCCGGTGGGTGCGATCGAGGCTGTAGCCAACCATGAACGCGGGAAGGCGTTGCTCCGGGTGATGTGCATCAGTCATGGTGCGAGTCCTGTCAGTGCGGAGCCCGCTCCTGCGGGGCGAGGGCCCGCAGGGTTAAAGAAGTCATCCGCATCAGCGGATCGTGACAATGCGGCCGAGGTTTGGGCCGGGTGTGAAGTCGATTCCCGCGATCGTTGGAACGAAACGGTCGCGCATCAGGATCGTGGTCCGGATGTCGCCCTTGTCGGTTTCTTCGATCTGGACTTCCTGTTCCTTCTGCTTGATGGTGTCGCCACGGATGAGCAGCCGTGTGCCGTCGGTACCGGTAACCACACCAGTGATCTGTCCGGCCGCAAGTGCCAGGGCGAGATGCCAGTCAGACAGGTCGCGCAGTGGCCGGCGCGGTACGACCGCCTTCGAAGCGAACATGGTGGCGAACTGTGGCCAGAGCGTGGCGCTCTGCAGGCGTTCCAGTTCATGTTCGAGTTGCGGCGCATCGATCCGGGTGGACATGAACGCGTGTTCGCCGGCCGTCGAAGGAATGCGGTACGGATCTGCCGTCCAGTGTTCGGGCAGTTCCGGTGGCAACTCGCCTTCTGTGATGCGGGCCAGACGTGCAGCCAGTGCGCTGTCGACACCGCCGGCGCGCCGTTTGACGCCGAAGAGGACGAGCTGTTTGAATGTCTGGTCGGGTGCGAGGAACACGGCGACGTGTGCGAAGTTGCGGGCAATCATGGTCGCGAACTCGCGATCCATGACGTAGTGCGGCACGATCAGCACGAGCACGCCATCGAATGCGAGCCACGGGACCGTCTTCATGTAGAAGAGCTTTTCGAGGCGATCCGGCTGACGCTCGCCGGTCTGTGCCTTGTCCGATACGACGTCGCCGTATGGCGGGTTGAGGAACAGCAGACCCATGCTGCGCGCGGTGATGAACATGTCGTGGACGTCGGTGTGCGCCACGGTGTCCAGCACGTCCTTCGCATGCCATGCGCGCTCGCGGTCGTATTCGACGCCGAATGCACGCAGCGTGTCGGGCGTGCTCGCATACATCGCGAGTGCGTCCTTCAGGTCGCGCAGCGCAGCGCCTTCGCCGCAGCACGGATCGAGTAGCCGCACGGGACGGTCGGGATCGGCCAGTGCAAGGGCGGGGATGATCCGGCCGAGCGTGACGGCGTCGGTCGGAAAATAGCCATTCCTGATGAAATTTCTGGCGAGGCGGGGAAAGATCAGGGCCATGTGAAACTCCTTCGGTATGCAGACGGAAAGGCGTGTCGGTGGACTGAAGTTCCGGCACGCCCGCGATTGGGAAATCAGGCCTTCAGCCAGGTCTGGGTGGAGGCCTGGAAGGCGTAGCCGAATGCGCGAAGCTGGTCGCGCTGCTGACGGAACACGCCGCGCTCAACAGTGGGATCGAGCTTCACGGGCTCGCTGGCCACGATGGCGTCGGACAATTCCGTCCCGAACAGGTCGGGCAGATACAGCTCACCCGGGTCGCTACCAGCCTGAGCGGAGACAGGAGCGTCATCGGCGCGTGTAGTGGCCGCCGTGCCAGGTGCACGTTCCTCGTCGGCCGGGTCCGGTTCAGTGGAGGCGGGCGCCTGTCCGGTTTCGCTGAACGGTTCGTCGTTGTCGAGCTGCACATCGGCGAGCCTCGCGCGGATCTCGACGGTGACCTTGCCGTACCACATGTAGCTGTGTGGGTAGATCTTGTCGATCAGGAAGGTGCCCGTGTAGGCGCCGGGCTCGAACTGTTCGAGGACCTTGTCCTTGACCTTGAACTCGCCGACGGACGTCGTGAGTTCGCCGACCTGGAACGGGCCGTTGCTACCCTTGATGGTGCGCACGTCGAGCGTGCCGGAAAGGGAAATCATGATGCCTCCACGAGATGAGGCGGGAGCGCCCCTGACGGGCATGGCGTCCCGCTGGTTGGGAAAGATTGCTTGCGGATGAATTCCGTCTGCCCGCTATCGGGTGTCGATGGCGGGCAGGCAGCCGCGCAGACAGTGGCGCCGGAAGGCAACTGCGGTGTCGCGTAACGTGGACGGATCTGCATCGGGCAGATCAGCAGGAGCCGGTCATGCCAGACGGGCGTCAGTCGTGCACGCGCCTGGAGTGACGCCTGGCATGGAAGCCAGGCGGAATGGAACAGTCGGGAACAATCGATACGAATTACGCGGTGGGCTGCGTGGCAGATTCGTCTGCGCGCCGCTGCCGGATGATGTGACGGAAGAGACGCGGTGGAAACCGGAAGAGCTGGCCGTCACTTTCGACGATCCACGTACGGCGCTGCCGGCTGACCACGACGGCTTCGCTGATCGATAGTCCGCTGAGCGTCAGGACGTCGCCAGGCGCGAGAGCGCGTGAGCGCGCAGCGTGCCAGGCGCGGACCTGTTCGCGCCATCCGGGGGAGACGGGCGGAACCATGTCGAGATAGGCCAGGGGACACGAGTAATAGAACGGTTCCATTTCCTCGCACATATCCTTGTATCCCCAGCCGGTGCAGCCCTTGTCCCACGCGAGCAGATTGCAGCCGATGTAGCGGAACGGCGCCTCATCGGGCCGCACGATTTCCCATACGGTCCAGAGCACGTTGCCACTGGTGCAGTGGCGCAGACACTGGCGTGTCGTGCCGTTGTGTTCTTCGTAGCGGGTCAGACGTTCGATCAGTTGCGAGCGGGTCTGCCCATGAGCAAATAGCCATCCCATGATGCACCTCATGAAGTGAAGCGGCGCATCATCCCCGGGGCGGGTACGACGCCCGCGGGGAACGCACCATTGAGCCGGTGCAGTTGAAGGAGAGGTGAGGCAGCGGCAGGGCCGCGGTCACACCCGTTGTTGCGAGCGGAGGTCGCGACCGATGACGGTGCGCACTGAGCTGATGATGAAAACTGTCCAGTCGGCGAAGTACCGGTCATCGAACACGATCGCGCCCGAGCTCAGCCCGGACTGGACTGGCAGCGTGATCCGGCCCGTGGGGACGTGGCCGTCGGGTCCCGCGACAATCTCCATGTCCGGGAAGAACAGGCGGCCTTCGAATGGATCGAGAAACTCAAGCTTTATTTCGCGTGCCTCGATCGTATGGCAGTAACGCAGACGGCCGATCAGTGGACCGTCAAATCCAGATCCGGGCGATGCAGTGAGCGGCGCGTCGCGTCCGTTGAAGAGTCCGAGGTAAAGACCGTCGGGAAGATTGACGTTCCGGTCGGTATAGCGCGGCAGCGATCGTCCGTCGCGGCACTCGAAGAGCGGCTGCGGTGAATCGCTGTCCTCATCCTGCCAGTTCGCCGCGTGGCCCAGTGTGCTGGGTCTGCGGAGAACATTTTGCGTGTCGCGCGGTCGGGCAACGAGGAGTGCACAGGTTGACATGGTTGTCTCCGGGAAGAGTACGGAGACGCGCCCCTGCGGGCTGCGTTCCGCAAGGGGGAAGGAATGGTGAGTCGTCAGTCGATGGCGGCGAAGATCTCGCAAGCCTCGGGGTGGGACGGCACGAAGTCAAGCAGCCGGTGATAGAGATCGGTGAATGTCTCGTCTTCGGTTGACCACGCCATGGCGTTCAGCGCGAAGAGCGTCGCGACAATACCGGCCGCGTCGCAACTCATCTCGCCAGCATAGCCGTTGCCGTTGCAACTGATAGTCAGCGGACCATCCATGCGTGGCGCCATGTAGAACGTGCCGTTGGACAGCTCGATGTAGTCCCAGAATCCACCGCGGTAGGTGTCGCAAAGCGACTCCATCGCTACGTACACGGCAATCTCACCGCGGATCATGTGCCTGCCGAAATAGCGCGGCAGTATTTCCATGCGGCGTTCCTCGGGCACGAGGGTAGCCACGATGGCGTGTGTTTCAGTGGTTGAATTCATGACATCCTCCAGGAAAGGGCGGAGGACGACTGCCCCGGCGGGGAAGCGCATTCCCCGCGTGGGTTGAACAAAGCGAACGCCATCAGTGACGCGGATGCCGGTCCGTGACTGACGGGCAGGAGAGTTGGGTGCGGCGGGCAGTAGAAACTGCCTCGTGAAAAGAGGCAGCCGGGCCCTTCGGGCGCGCGAACGCCAGGCGGGGAAGACAATCCGGACCTGGCGGGTTTGCCGGGTGCAGCCGCGCAGACAGTGGCGCCGGACAGGACTGCAAAACGTGCCGCCTCTCGTGACGACGGACGAGCCTGCAACTGGCAGGCCGGCAGTGAAACGGTTATTCGTCATTGACCTGGACGGTGAATCACGGATAACGCCTGGCAGGCAGTGGGCTGCCAGGCATCTGTCTGGACCGGTGCGAGCCGTCCAGCACAAACGGCACGGCGTGAAGGGGCCGCCGTGGGCCCAGGCAATAAGCCACGGGCCTGTACCGGCTTTCCGGAGCGTCTTGTGGTGTGTGGCTCCGGAAAGCCGGCAGACCGGCCCGGCGTGGACAGAATTCCCCCGCGTGAGCGGGGGACGTCAGGTATTGCGGCTTACCGGTTGCCGGCAGCAGTCTGACGGACGTGACCACCACCCTGACGGCGAAGCGGTGGATAGCGGTTGTTGCGCGGCGCGGCGCGTCCGGATGGGGTGTCGGCTGCCGGTGCGTTCTCGCCGGACTCTTCGCCGTCGCGACCGTCGACCGGTTCTCCGGCCGCAGGCGTGTCGTGGTCGTCACGATATTCTGTCGACGGCTCATGCTCGTCGATAACTTCCTGGGACCTATCGGCGCTGACGTCAGTGTCGTCGCCTTCGTCGCGATAGACTTCCTGGCCGTCGACCTTGATCCAGAAGAGCTTGAGGAGACGGCCCTTGAGGACGGCGCCCGTTTCGCCAGCGCGGTTGCCGGTGCGTTCGAATGTACGGATATAGTGGTCGCCGGACCGGAAGGCGACGAGCACCTTCACGTCCGGATCGTTGGCGTCGTTCATGACGGAGTGGACTGCCTCCTTCGCTTTTTCGCCGGAGACGATCAGATCGAGCGGCAGGTAGACGATGCCGTTTTCGACATTCGGGTCGCCGTGAAACGCGGAGATTGCGCATGCGAGAAAGGGTTTGGCTTTACTGCGGCCATTGCCACGGGCGGTGACATCGCGGACGCGGGACAGATACCCGAGGCCGCGCAGATGAAGATCGAAATACTTGCGGGATTCGACAGGCTGGTTCATGACGATTCTCCAGAACGAAAAAGGGGAATCGCCAGTACCCGTGCCGGGGAATGACAATTCCCCAGACGGGTCAGCAAGGAAGCTTCTGGTCAGACGACCTGCGGTGGTCCAGACGATGGGACGAAGCGTAACCGCAAAAGGTGTCGCACGGGCGACGGTACTGCAAAGGATGCTGGATGGGCTCCAGCGGGCGACTTCAGTCCGGAATCATAGGCGGCAATATAGAAAAATCAAGGTTGCTGTCTGAATGAATGATTTGCAGGACGAGTCAATATCACTAAGCTGAATCCCGGCGTCTCAATGTCTCACGAGGCATCACGTGGATGATCAGTCTGGGTATGCTGCGTGATCCGCCACGTCGACTCTCCTGCGTCGGTACTAAACCGGCCAGGAACTGCCGCTCGTCCACTCCGAAACCTGCCGAATAGTCAATGCGAGCAGATCGGCCATAGCCGTCAGCGGGGAGGACTGGGTTCTATGTCGGCGATGTGGCGGCGGATTGCCGACGTTGGCGGGGTCGAGCGGCGGCACACCAGCTTCCTGGATCAGCGAACTAACACTCTCGACCCGTTGCGGACAGTCACGATCCCTTTAATCAAACGTTCGGGAGCGCGAAACCGGCCGTCTTCCTTGTAGTGTCGGTGGCAGCTACACTGCGCCGGCGATGAGGAAGCGCCAGGTAGCAAGCTTCCAGCGAGGCATCTATGAGGAGCCTGCAAGTCAACTTCTCGCGCGCATGAGATTGCGATGCGGTGGCAATCCCACCTCCGTCGAATAGCGACGCTACCGGGCAGGCGCGAGATTCGAACTTGCTATCGCCCGCGCAGTCTCGACGACCTGAGGTCCAAGTTCCGCGATTGCAGTGGCCAGCGTCCAGCGTGTAGAAGGAGCCGAAATGTTCACTGCGCCGATCGGCTTCCCGTTGGGTGCGAGAATAGCCGCACTGATGTTGATGTCGCCGTTGTAGTACTCGCCATTGGCCCACGCGAAGCCGCGCTCGCGGGCTTCAACGAGGAGGCTTTTGAGTCGCCCGAGATCCGTTATCGTTTCCGACGTGTAGGCCACCCGGTCGCACGCCGCGAGCAGCGCAAAGGCGGCCTCGTCGGGCAGGCAGGCGAGAATCGAGCGTCCGGTCGCCGTGCAATAGACCGGCAAGCGCATGCCAATCGGCATGTTCACGAACATCTCGCGATGTGTCGGGAAACGAGCGATATAGACGACATCGTGACCGTCTAATTCGGCGACAATGCAGGTCTCCTGGCAGGCGCGATTGAGCGCATGAACATAGGGGTTCGCGGTCTTGATGAGCTGGTTGGTCTGCAAATAGCGCAGCCCGATTTCAAGCGAACTCGGCGCGAGGGAATACACTTTGGTGGCTTCGTTCTTGTGCAGATAACCGAGCGCCACGAGTGTAAAGGCGAAGCGTTGCGCGGCGCTTTTGGTCATTCCGGCGGCCACCGCCAGATCGCCGAGTTTCATCGCCGGGCGGTCCGCTGTGAATGCGGTCAGCAATTGCAAGCCGCGCGCGAGGGAGTTGATGTAGAGGCGAGATTCCTCGTTGTGCGCCATATCGTTCATTTGAGCCCCAAGTCCTGGTCCTGCGATCCTCAGGCAACGATCTGGCCGAGGAATTCGCGTGCGCGTGTCGACTGCGGAGCACTGAAGAAACGTGACGGTTCGCAGATCTCGACAATTTTGCCATGATCCATGAACACAACACGATCGCCCACTTCGCGCGCGAAACCCATTTCGTGCGTGACGCAGATCATCGTCATTCCGTCGCGAGCAAGTTGGACCATTGTGTCGAGCACTTCCTTCACCATTTCCGGATCGAGTGCGGAGGTGGGTTCGTCGAACAGCATGATTTTGGGCTGCATGCACAGGCTGCGCGCGATCGCAACGCGCTGCTTCTGGCCGCCCGACAATTGCCCCAGATGTTTGCTGGCATGCTGCGCGATTTTTACGCGTTCGAGGTAATGCATCGCGAGCGTATTCGCCTCGTTTTCCGGGAGCTTGCGTACCAGTCTCAGCGAAACCGTGCAGTTCTCCAGCGCAGTGAGGTGCGGAAACAGGTTGAAGTGCTGAAACACCATTCCAACGTCCGCACGAACTTTGCGCACATTCGTGGGATCGTCGTCGAGCGTGACGCCGCGCACGACGATATTGCCCTTCTGGTGTTCCTCCAGCCGGTTTAGCAGGCGGATCGTCGTGGATTTTCCGGATCCGGACGGACCGCAAAGGATGAGCTTTTCCCCGGGTTGCACATCGAGGTTGATATCGTCGAGAACCTGAAACGCGTCGTACCACTTGGAGACGGAACGCATCGATATGATCGGTTCCATGCGCGATGCTCCTTTCAAATTTTGGCGACGGGATTGTGTTCGGCCGTGCCGTCCCAGTAGCCGGGTATCGTGAGTGTTTTCTCGGCGCGTCTGAAGAAGAAAGAGAGCACACTGCACAATACGAAATAGATAGCGCCGACGAGCGAATAGACGAGCAGCGCCTGGAACGTTGCGCCGGCAAGCATCTGACCCGCGCGCATGAGTTCGTACACGCTCAGCACCGCGACAAGTGACGTATCCTTCACGAGCACAAGAGCATAGTTGCCGAGCGCGGGGAAAATGGTGCGTAACGCCTGCGGCATGACGATCACGCGCATGCGCTGAGCCGCGGTCATGCCGAGCGCGCGCGATGCTTCGAACTGCCCGTTGTCGACCGATTGAATGCCACCACGGAACAGCTCTGCCAGATATGCGCCGAAGTTCAACACCAAGCCCAACACGCCCGCGGCAAAACCCGGCATCACCAGGCCGAGTTCGGGAAGGCCGTAGTAGATGAAGAACAACTGCACGAGAAGCGGAGTGCCCCGAATGACATCGATGTAAACCTTCGCAGCTGAACGGAGCGCAGGCCGGGACGATATCCGGCACAAACACACCACGATTCCCAACGCAACTGAAAGCAGCGACGATGCGGCGAACAGCGCGACTGTCCACCACGCGCCCTGCAACAAGGGCGTCAGATACGTCATGAGCGTGTCGATAGTCATGTCGAAACCTCAAGCGTGAGCGAGCGCAGTGCGCGTCAGTGAATTTCGAGGTCTGCAACGCCCCATTTGGCAAGAATCGCGTGCAGTTCCCCATCCTGCTTCATCTTCGCAATCACGTCGTTTACCGACGCGAGCAATGCGGTATTGCTCTTTTGCGTGCACGCGCCGACGAGCCACTTCTTTTGCGCCTGGTAGCCGGAATCGAGTTTCACACCAGGAATCGATTTGGCTTTGATCTGATAGAGCACGCTCGGCGGATCCACCACGCCGAGATCAATGCGACCAACACGCACGTCCGCGAGCAGGGAAAAATAGTCTTGATAGGTTGATACATCGGTGCCTGGCAGCGCGCTGATCATCTTGTACTGGATACTGTCGACCAGCGTGCCGACTTTCTTGCCCTTGAAATCGGCCAGTGTGCGATAGCGATTCGTATCGCCGCTACGAATCACGACACCTTCGCCCCAGCCGTAAATCGGCGATGTGAAATTGACCACTTTCGCGCGGTCTTCCGTAATGAACAGCGGGGCGGCCATCAGGTCAGCTCGACCCGAGGTTAGCGTCGGAATCAGGCCATCGAAGGGGACGTCCGTCAGTTGCACCGTTACGCCGAGATGCTTTCCGATTGCGTTTGCAACGTCGACCATGATGCCTTGCAACGAGTTAGTCGACGGATCGAGAAAACCGTGCGGTGGGCTTGCCGCAGTCGTTACCACGTTCAGGGTCTTTGTTTGCATGACCTCGGCGAGCGTGCGAGCATTGGCGTTCAGCGCGGCGACGGTGAGGCAGGCGCTGATCAGGAGGGAGAGCGGCTTCAAGCAAGTCATGACGGGTCTCCAGGCAGGTGATTCGACGATGAATCGCAGTGTTTTTTGCAACGACTAGCGCGCTGGTGTTTGCGCGGCCAGTGCACAACATTCGAATAGCACGCTCGCAGCGAGGAACGCGGTTGTCTCTCCAATGTCCTGCGCAGGCGACACGGTGTTCACATCGAATGCAACGAAATTCAAACCTGCGAGCGATCGCAGAAGCGCAATGCCTTCCTTCGGATTCAGACCGCCCCATTCGGGCGTGCACACGCCGGGGGCGCACGATGGATCGAAAATGTCCATGTCGAAACACAAATAGACCGGACGCTGGCCGATGCGCTCGCGGATTGCGTTGACACACGCAACGGGATCGGCGTCGAGTTCGGCGAAGGAGACAATGTTGTAGCCGAGCGAACGCCCGAAGCCGAGCACGCCGTCCATGAACGTCGTTCCGCGAGCTCCGACATGAAAGCTGTTGCGCACGTCAACAAGTCCTTCTTCCGATGCGCGCGTGAAGGTAGTGGCGGTATTGAAGCCGGCGAGATCGTAAGTGTCCGTGTGCGCGTCGATGTGCAGTACCGCAAGATCCGGATAGCGCTTTCTCACTGCGCGCAACTGCGGGAGCGTCACCGCTCCGTCGCCGCCCATCGTGATCGGCATCATGCCCCCGGCGATGACCTCATCCATGGCTTGCTCGATGAGCGGATAGCTGCGCTCGACGTCGCCCGCGAAGCAATTGACATTGCCAGCATCGACGAGCCCGAGCGCTGCGATCGGATTTGCCGGCTTTCCCGCTGGGTCAGAAAAATAGGGGCGAATAAGTCGAGATTGGCGTCGGATCGTATCCGGACCTTCGCGTGACCCGACCCGAAACGGATGAGTGCCGCAATCGAACGGCACGCCAAGGACGCACGCACGGGGAGTGAGAGCGGATCCCTCCTGCCTCGACGGGACACCCATGAAAGTCGCAAATGACATCGGCGGCACTCCGTATCGAAAAGAAGTTAGGCCGATCATAAGTGCGATTCGATTGTCGCGCAAAGCGGCAAAAAAATATCGCACTGCGATATGAAATCGTTACAAGAGCCGCGCTCGCCGGTCACGGATCGAACGCGGCCCGGGGAACGTCGAGGTGAAAGTGACCGACTTGCGACCGTGGCGTCCCCATCTGGGAGAAGGGCAGGACTCTGTCACGTTGGCGGAGCAGACGTAAGGTGAGCGCATACAGAAGACAGTATCGATCTATCATCGCCACCGGTACTGCCCGTTCCGGATTACCGGTTGGTTTGTGTCGACCTGCAGCATGCTGCAAGGCAAGCGTCCTCGCGAGGCCGTGACTTCGTCCTTCCCGAAAGTCGTGGCGGCCGCCGCCACACAACCCGGGCACGACACGAGTGATACGATCGCTTCCCTGCGGCTGGTCTGCGGGAGTCGAGATCCAGAGGTGACACGCTTCGTCGCGGGTCCATGGTCGGATCGCCAGAAACATCGAGCCTTCGTGGAGTCGCGCACACTCGCCAGCTACCCTGCGGGGATGGGTTATTGGACTATTAGGTTTCGTAGCAACCCGACCGACTTTTTAGGGTGGATTCTCCTGATTCCTACCGATGCCGTAGGACCCGAAATAGAAATCGGATGGCGGCTGCCACGAAACGCGTGGGGCTACAGTATCGCGACGGAAGCTGGGCGACCGGTGCTTCAACATGCCTTCGCAACGCTAGAAGTAGCCGAAGTTGTGGCTGAGATCGATGCGAGGAATTTTGGCTCGATATCGACACGGGCGACCAGGCCACCGTCGGGTAGGAAATTCGTGAACGCCGACGATTCAAGGGTGCATAGACCAACAGCACCCCAATGAAGGCGAAGGCGGCCAGAAAGTACATACCCCAATTGGTCGAACCTGTTGCCATTCGTCGACACCGGTTTGCAAACGTCTGCAAAAGAATGTGCACAAGTTCCCGGAATATGTCCCAGAGGAGACTTCTGGCATCAAATACCAGAAATTGGTATCCTTGGCCCGGGAGGTGAGAGTCATGAGCAAAAGCACATCGTTCACGCTCGGTGAACATTTTTCGGAATTCGTCGATGACCGCGTGCGCAGCGGCCGTTACAGCACGGCCAGCGACGTTGTCCGCGCCGGCTTGCGCCTGCTCGAGACCGAGGAGGCGAGGCTGGAGGTGCTGCGAAACGCGCTGATCGAAGGCGAACAGTCCGGGCCGTCGCGCCCGTTTGATTTTCGCAGGTACGTCGAGGGTAAGCGGAACAGGACCGCATGAGAGCGTATGTTCTCTCGCCCGCGGCCGAACGCGACCTTGACGGCATCTGGGATTACACGGTTGCCCGATGGGGGGAGACGCAGGCCGAGCGTTACATCCTGAGCATCGAAAGTACCATTGTCGGCCTGGCCGACGGTACCCAGCCGAGCTTGTCCGCCGCAGACGTGCGGGAAGGCTACCGGAAAGCGCTGGTTGGAATGCATGTCGTGTTTTTCAGGGAATCGGACGCTCTGGTCGACGTCATCCGTATCCTGCATCAACAGATGGATATTCCGGGCAGGCTCGGCGACGACAACTAGATGTGTTGGCGCGCTGGTGCTACCCGCAAAGCAGGCCTTGTGACTTACGCGAGCACGTGTGCCACGTCAGATCGTCCAGTGCATGAGGCACGGCCATTCGTGTCGCTCGTCAGGACCGGCCCGAGGGGCGTCTCACATACCATAACCATCCATGCGGCTATCACGGGGCTCGACGGCAGCGTCCGGCCGGGTCTCCTGTTGATCGCATGGATATGCCGGTAACCTGGGGCGCGGTTCGGTAGATGACGGCCACCGATGCTCAAAGCCGGAAGACGTGGCACGGCCTGGTGCAACCGCTCCGAAATGTGCACTGGCTGGTGGCCCATTGAGGATTGCACGCACGGCACGCGCCACCCGGGTTCCTGCCTGAAACACGAGTGCCGTTTCCGCCTGGTCAATCACGACGTAGGGTGGATCGGGGCGCCAACGCAGAAGCACTCGTCCGCCTGGCGTATCCGCTAGGATGGCGGGCACGCGCTCCGGATCGTCAAACTGCAGATAGATCTTCTGGCCGTCGTCGAACACCTGGTATGGCCGGACTTCGGCTGCGCCGCTGATACGCCAGTCAAAGTCGTAGACCGGTCCCGTCGCAGACGGCGGTTCGGCACAGGCCGATTGAAGCAGGCAACCCGTGAGCAGCACGGCTGCAGAAAGCAGGGCAGTGAAGGGTTTCATCGGTGGCAACTCCCATCGGTGACACCGGGTGGCAGCATCATGTCGCGCTGCGTGATGAATGTGATGCGCTGACCCGGTTCCAGTCGCAGCGTCGGCTGGATGTTCATGTTGCGTTGGAGGATGGTCTGCGTGGTCCGGGAGAGCGATTGCGCTGCCGCCTCTGACAGATCGGTCGACGCACCGCCATTGATGTTGATCGTCGTGCCGTTGGACTGGCTCTGGTTGTGACCGATCCAGGCCGCCACGCCCGCGATGAGGAACGTCGATCCGAAGATTCTGAAAAAGTGGTTGTTGACGTCGGCGCTGACACCCGCTTCGCCGTCGGGATCGTTGCCGGTCAGTCCGTCGAGCCGCATCGTGGCGTGGCGGAAGATCATCCGCGTAGCGGCCATCAGCATCAGGTCCTGACCGATCGCCACATCGTTATTGGTGCGGCCCAGAATCCGTGTCCCCTTCGGGATCAGACTGCAGCTTCCGTCGATGCTGTCGTAGATGTCACGATCGATCATCGCGCGGAAGGTGCCTGGCATATCGCTCTTCGCGCCCTGCAGGATCACCGTGGGAATCGGCGTGCCGCCCATCACCATGTAGGGCGAGGTGATCGGGACGGGGATCAGCGGTGCGTCGTCGCCGTTCCCTTCACCCTGCTGTCTGATCCAGTCGGCGTTGCGACGGTCGGTGGCAGTGGATACGTTCACGGAGGACTGCCCCGACGAGGGCGTTTCAGGGATGCTGCCTGTAGACGAATTGCCGGGCGCTGTCTGCCGGGTTGAAAGCTGCAAAAGGCCATCTGCGATGTGATCGGGTGGAAAATCCTTTGCGGCGGACGCGTTGCTGGAGCCGCTGCCGGTATCCTCATAGGCAACCAGCGACTGGCTCTGCATGGCCTCGATCTGCCGCTGCAATGCGAGGCGATCAGCGTCGCCTGTCCCGGACGAATGGTCAGCACCCCGATAGTTTCGGGGGAGTGGACCGCTATCGTCTCCGGGCGCGCCTTTGGGGATGCCGTCGAGCGGTGTGCCGCCCACTGGGGCGCTCACGCCCGACGCCGCGCCACCTGCGCGAGTCAGCGCCAGGTTGTACTGGTCCTCGAGGCGCTTACGGATCGCATCGGCCGAAGCTTTCGGCTGCCTGACATCCGCCTCGATCTGTTCGCGCTCGCGCCGTTCGGCCGCGGTCTCGTGCGGATGGGACAGCGCGTGTACGAGGACGATCGCGAGGAGCGCCGAGCACAGCGCAACGAGCAACGTTTTTGCAAGATTGCGGCGAATGCGCGTGAGTTTCGCAGGTTCCTGCGTGAGCGGGACGCCGCCGTTCCCGGGAGCTGCCATGATCACGACTTCCCGTAGATGTTCTTCATGCGGGCTGAGTCGCAGCCGAACAGGCCGCACCCATGACCCCGGCCGTTGAAGACACGCACTTCTTCCTTGCCGCGCCTGAGCAGCAGGCCGTATGCCGTAATCTGCTGCACCTCGAAAAAATCGTTGCCCAGCGGGATGAAGCTCGAGATCTCAGCCTGTCCCTTTTCATCCATCATCAGGATGGCGGGCAGTTCGGCGTGGTGGGGAAACTGAAGGTATGTGAAGCGTCCGTCGTCGAATACGGTCACCGGCGCGAACGGCGCGCTACCGTCGACGCGATAGTCGAAGTTCACGTGATCTAGCGTGATGCGCGGGCCGGCTGCGCGCACGTCGCCTGGGGTGGGCGATCCTACCTGAACACCGGCGTCTGTTGGCTCAGTGGTGCTTCCTCCGGGAACGTTGCCCGGGTATTCAATCCCGAATGGCGAGACCTGTCCCGCCGTCATCTGCGCGTCGGTATCCAGGTAGTGCCAGGAGACGCGTTGATACACGGCGGCATTGTCCGACGAGCGCAGGTCCAGCTCATAGCGCCGGCGCGTCGTGATGACCGTCGCTGCATTGTCGAGTGCAGGCAGACGTGCCTCGATGAACACGTCGCGCTTTGTGAGCGCGGTATGTTCGAGCCAGCGCTTGTTGGTGTCAGACAGATAGACGCCAACGACCTCTTCGTCGGGCCCGAAGACCAGGTGGGTTTCTTCGTTCGTGCGCACGAGTACCGGATACCGGTAGTCCGGATCGTAGTCGTAGACGACGAGCGATGAATCGTCGGGTGCAGGGTAGGGACCATTGGGGCCATTGATGTGGGCGCGGGACGTCGAAGGACTGCGGGCTAGCGAATGCGGCGCCAGGGCGTGCCGCGTGTCCACAGTCGACTGCGGCGCGATGGCGGTCACCGCGCTCGCGGGCAACGGTGCAGCGGGCGCGGCTTCCGACGCCGCGACCTGTGCCCGGGCTGCGCAGATGCATGCAGTGAACAATACAGTGCTGCACGCAGCGGAGACGACGCTCTTCATTGTGTTGCTCCCGGATTGACGCCCAGGTAGGGCGTGAGGCTGAAGTGGGTAACGCGCAGCCCAATCGGGTTGTCCTTCTCTTCACCTGGTTTCAGGGTTTCGGGCGCGAGCAGGAAGCTGAGCGTGAGCAGCATCTGTTTTGGTCGGGACGGTTTGCCGTTCACGCTCTCGATCAGCGTGAAGATCAGGTAGGCAACCTGACCGTCCGGCGAGAACGACGTCGAGTTCTCGACGAATTCGCGGATGAGACCGGGCGTCTGCACGACGCGCTGCGCAACCGGGTCGGTCGAGGTGATGTACGTTTCGAGTTCTTGTGTCGCGGCGCCCGACGTCCAGCCGAACGCTGCCGGTATCTGGCGCGTGAGGGTGTCCTGGCTGCCGGCCTCGATCGTGAACACACGCGAGGCCCACTTCACGAGGAAATACCGCTTGTTCGCCGCGGTGACCGAGTAGGTCTCCGCGTAGCGGTCCGAAACCCACACCGCGCCGATTTTCTCGTCGTGTTCAACAAAATAGGGGCGGGGACCGCTGTGCGCAGCCTGCACGATCAGCGCCGCGCATTCGCCGGCCGCAACCAGCGCGAAGGCAGCGGCCACCTTGATCGCGAGGCGCTTTTCCCAGACGGGGCGCTGGAACGCTGCGAACCAGGCTGAGACCGCCTCCCCGGTATTCGGCGGAGGCGCGAGATTTGCACCCGAGGTTTCGGTGCCGGAGGCGGCGCGAAGAGAGAGGCGCTTGCGCATGGCCTAACCCCTCCGGCAAGCGCGCGCCTGCAATGCTACACTGGGATCCAGTTCACCTGCTGTGAGGATGCAGCCATGGCCAGGCTCAAGATCATCCTGCTGTATTTCGTGCTGCCGATCCTGCTGTTTGCGGCGTTCGTCCTGTATCAGGTCGGCGCGCAGCATTTCGGTGTCGCTATGATGCTTGCAGGCGCAATCGCATTCATTGCCTGGGCGTGGGCCAGCACCACACCCAAGGAGAGAGAGGAATCGCTGCGTGCTGACATGGATCGGCAGCGGCGTCTGGACGATGAGCGGACTACTTTCTACGTCATTCAAGAGAGTTCGAAGCATCGGCATCATTGAATTCACCTCAATGATTTAGGTGTGACGTTTCGTCCAATTAACCCTTTGCCGAAGCCAGCCGATCCGCCGCCACCGCTGCCAGACACGAGAGCTCGTGCGATATCCGGCACCTGCCACATCATGAACGCCCCGACACCGCAGACCAGCGCGAGCGCGAGCATCGCGAGGTAGTTCGTCGCGTAATAGGCATCACTGTTCGTGCCGTTCTGCACGGCGGCCTGCTGTACGAGGCTCTGGATGCCCGGCAGCACACCACCATTGACGATCGCCATCATCAGCCAGGCGACGACCTTGAAGAGTCCTGCGGAAATCGTGAAGCGCAGCCATCCGTCGAAGAGAAACTCTCCGGCAGGCAGGACATACCAGGGAATCAGCACCGGCCCGAGGCAGAAGGCGATGTCGAGCAGGAACGAGCCGAACTGCACGACCACCACGAAGATCATCGTCATCAAGGCGATCGCGATGACCGCAAGAGCTTTCGCGAGAAACGCGAGCAGGATCAGTGGCAGGTTTTTGACGAGCGTCCAGATGGAGTTCAGGCCCGCCGAATTTGCCCCGGCATCGCTCGTGGCGCCGCACACCTGATGATCAGTGTTCGGGATCACGACGCCATCGGGCGTGATGTCGGGCACCTGTTCGCACACCTGGGCCGCTTCTGTGCGCACGCCCTGCATGATGGTCGACGCGGCATTGACAAGTGCGCGCAGGAGATCGCCAGGCTTGCCTTCGCCGCCGGAAACGCGTGACGCCATCGTCTGCATGTTGTCGACGAAATAACCGTGCACCGTGCTGGACCAGGCCGTGAGCATCACGAGAATGACGGCGCACCGGATCAGATGCCGGAACATGTTCGCGAAGAAGCCGGGGAAGTCGCCTTCGAGCAGCCACAGGAATGCGTGCCACGTCGCCATGATCAGGCCGAGCGCGGCAAGCAGATCCATGCCGTCGGACAGGAAGAGCGTCTGCAGGCTCGAGCCTTTCGCCTGCATTGCAGTGAAGAGCGCATTGAGGACGGAGATGACGTCGTTCATGGTCCTGACCTGATCGTGTCCCGGTTGAGCGGTGCGCTACCGCAGGGCACCGCCGAGCCGCAGTAGCGCGAGCAGCACGGCCAGAGGCAGCGCGATCCAGGCGGCCGCAAAAACCTGCGGACTCTCGACATGCACGACCAGCAGTCCGACGAGCAGCGACAGTCGTACGCTGCGGGTGATGCGCCGGTCGAACGTCCAGTGGGGATCACGCTGCTCAAATGGCAACAGGCTGCGCAGGCGGTACTGGTGAAGTGCGTACAGCACCACGCGCAGCTCGGCGGGTGTCGTACAGAGGTGACGGATCAGCCAGCGCAGCAGCATCCCTGGTTCTCCTACTGGTCCTGCAACAGATCGAAGTCGGGCGCACCCTGCGTCGTCTGCTGCTCCTGCTGGTTGGTCTGGCCGAGCGCCGCGGCGCGCGCGGCAGCAAGCTGCGCCGTATTGCCCTGGGCTTGCGACTGTGCGATGTGGTCCTGCATCTGCTGCGCGACCTGGCGTTGTACGAGTGCGTGCAGGTCGACCATCTCGCCGGCCAGCACATTCGACTGCTGGTTCAGCATCTGCAGGCCCTGCACGGTGCCCGTGACATCGGGAATCTGTGACTGGATCTGCTGCAGGTTCTGCGCACGCTGCGCGAGCGTGTCGAGGTTCTGCATGTCCTGTGTCAACTGCTGCTGGTAGAGACCACCGCGCGTCGAGGCGAGCGACGTGTAGGCCGACAGCCACTGTCCGGGCGACATGCCCGTCGAGTTCATCTCGGAAAGGCTGCGGCCAAAGAGCCCGTTCGTCGCACTGGCCGCTTGCTGCAACTCGGTGACGGCGGTGGACAGCGACTGGAAGCTCGTGATCTGTGAGCGGTAGGGGGCAATGGTCTGATCGATCAGTGAAGCGGGAACCTGCTTCAGGTTCTGGACCATCGTGACGTACTGCTGCAGGCGGGTGATCTGCGCCTGGACGTTCTGCTCGACCATCTGCGCTTGCTGGGCGACTGAAGAAGCCAGTTCGGCATGGTTTAGTAGCTGTGTGATTTCGGTCGCGCCACCGGTGAGGCCACCGCCGGCGCGAGTCGCGCTAGTGTGCAGGATCAGGGAAAGGGCGGCGACGAGCACGATGCCACGAGCCATTGGCTTATGCATGATGGACCTCCTGCCCGGATGCTGAAGTCGCACCCGTGCTGGCCTGTCCCATCGCTTCCTCGATGTAGTGTTCCCTCCAGTCGGGGCGACCGGCGTGCAGGTACCGGTCGAACATAAGCTGGGCGCTCATCTCCGATCGCAGGATGGCGATCGACATGGGGTCGAGCGGCACCGAGATACGGCGCGACGCACCACCCTGTTCTGAGATGAAGTAGTCGCGTTTGGCGACGAGCTGCTGGATCGCGCGGATCTGCCCGTCGGACAGGCCGAAATCGCGCTGATAGGCGGCTTTCGCCGATGGGGTGAAGTTCTCGACCGGCACGAATACGCGCACGAGCACGTTGTCGCGGATCTGCGGCCAGATTTTCGAGGTCGACACCTGCTCGGGCGATTGCGCATCCATCCAGACACAGCCGAGCTTCTTGCGCATCGTGACAATCCAGTTGCCGATCTGCGCGGCGAAGGCATCATCGTCCAGCAGGTTCCAGATTTCCGGCAGCATCACAAGCGTAGGGCCGATCACGTCCGTGGCGCGCCGCTGCTCGAGCGAATCCTGGATGCGGTACGTCACGTACGACAGGAATGGCCGGGCGATGGCTGGACTGGCGAGAATCCGGTCCGTCGCCATGGATACCCACTGGCCGGAGTTCGAGCTATGGTCGAAACCGTCGCTCACGTTGTCGAAATAGTGCGCATGGACGGCGGACCCGACCCACAGCGCCAGCTCGTCGGCAAGCAGACCGGCCGGTAGGGACGCGTGGACCGTGCGCAGCCGCCACAGGCGTCGGTCGGCGCGGCTGCGTGTGGCGGCGAGCGCGGTTTCCAGCTCCCGGCGATCTCCCGCGGTGACACGGTACGTCCCGCGCTGCTGCACGAGCATCACAATCCATTCGACGAGGAATTCGCGGTGCCGGAGGTCCGCGAGCAGCACGAGCGGGTTCATCTGCGCGCGCTCGTCCGAAGAAGTTCCGGCTGCGCCATGATCGAACTGCAGGTAGCGCCCGCCCTGCAGGATCGTCGGGATGCGCATGGAGAGGTCCTTGTCGAACCCGTACAGCCACGCATTGGGATACTTGCGGAACAGCGTCGCACACAGCAGCATGAAGATCGTCTTGCCGAAGCCGGTACGCCCGCACACCAGCATGTGCCCGACGTCAGCAAGGAACGCGGTGAACCAGTAGGGTGTGCCGAACTCGGTCGGGAATGCGGCGAGCGCCGGACAGAGGGTGCCGGTTTCCTTCGTTAGGTGTGCGTTGATCCGGTGTCCGTCCGATACGCCGCGCAGCGGTAGCAGGCGTGCCAGTGTGGCCGTGTCAATGAACGACCATCGTGCGCATTCACGCCACATGCCGGGGATGCTGGTCGCGAAGGCCGAGAACGCGTGCAGGGTTTCGCGAACCGGCGTGAAGTGCGCTGCGCGCAGCGCTTCCTCGACGGCCCGATGTGTCGTGACCGTCTGCGCCCACGCTGCTTCGACTGTGATGCCATCATCAAATGGCGTGGTCTCGAAAACGGGTGAAAAGGAAAGGACCGACAGGTTGTAATACCCATACATCTCTTCGGTCATCTCGACCTTGCCGATGCGCCGGTTAGCGTCGTCTGCGGCAGTGGAGCGGGACTGGTTCTGGCGTGCGCCGGACGTGTCACCGCCGCGCAGCGTAGCGGCCAGCAGCGAACGCGTGTCGAGCCGCCGCCCCTCGTGATAGCGCCGTACGCTGTCGATGAAGCGCATCGCGGCGGTCGGCGTGGTGAGCCGGAAGCAGTGGCTGACCGTCAGCTCGCCCGGCACCTTCAGCAGGCCGTCGAGACTCGTGGGCAGCACGCTGTCCGGCCAGAAGTCACGGCGAGCGGGAATACCTGCGGCTATCGCGAAGCGCTGGCGGCCGTGCGAGTAGAGGTGCAGGTAGTCGTGACCGGGACGGACCTCTGTGTCGCACATCGCGAGGTCCAGTGCCGGAATGTCCGGGATCGGGACAGCGGCCAGATGATCGCTGGGTGGCGAACAGCAGGCGTGCATGAACGCACCCAGCGCGTCGCCCTGAAGCCGGTGGCAGGCAAGCCGCGGGTTACCCGCAGCGAATCCGGACAGGATGTTCTCGAAGGTCTCCACGACGGCGGCCAGCTCCGAAGCGGTGTACGCGAACAGGTACTGGTCGGAGAAGGTGCCGCGCACGGCCTGTACCATCGCCTGGACGATCGACAGACGGTCGTGCGTCATGCCGTGCGTGACCTTGCCCGCAAACCGGTCGATGCCGACCTCGGGAGCCAGCGCGAACGTAACGAAGTGACGGTTCGCATAGTTCGCACCCCGCTCGAATGTGTCGCGTTGGGCGTCATCGACGCGTTGCGAAACGGGGTCCGGCATCGGTACGCTCAGGTACCGCGCGCTGCGGCGACGGTGCACCGTCCACCAAATCGTCACGGGCCGGCGCGCGATGTCGCGCAGCGACGTGACCAGGTTCTCCATCAGTTCGAGGACGTGGCCAGTCGAGAGCGCATCGGCATCAGGGCCCGAGAACTCCCAGGTCGCCATGACGGACGAGTCCTTGTTGATGATCAGCGACTCGCTGAAGCGGAACAGCCACGGCACCATCTCGGCGGTGGAGCGGCGGTCGCCGTCGGTGCGCTGCGCGACACGCGCAAGCGACTCGGCGTCGAATGGCGAGAGGGTCGTCAAGGATTTCAGCACGGCATCCCCCGGGCGAAGCCTTTGGGACGGGCATTGATCTTCTGGCGCAGCAACGGCCGGGGCTCGTAGTAGTCACCCTGCCGGCTGTATTTCATATAGCAGCGGATCTGGTCGGGGTCGCGCCGCACGGCGAGCCACAGTACCGGATGCGTTACCAGTACCGCGAGCAGCACCCAGCCATTGCGCAGACCTGCCGCGAACGTGATGACGATGGCGCCTTGAGCAACGCACCATCTGCGGTCGATGCCGAGCAGCAGGAACGGTTCGAGCATGGTCTTGCGGATGCGCGCTGCAAGCGGGTCCGACGGATCAGCCGGATCACTCAAAGCATCGTGGATGGCCGGGCGAGACGTTTCCATATCAGCCTCCGTCAGATGCTGCCCGTGCACGCGGCGCCGTGATTGAACACCTGCGCCCAGAGCAGTGGCATGTTCAGGATGGCCAGCGTGCCGAGCACGCCGCGCAGCACGTGTGTCTTGATGTTGCTGCGTCCGTCATCAAGCAGCCACAGTACGATCGAGCCGACGAGCGCGGAGAGCGAGACGACCTCCAGCAGTTCGTTGTCGAGCACGTCCTGATACACGGTACACAGCCCGCCGTTCCAGATGCCGGCGTGGGCGACGGCGGGAATGGTGCCGAGCCAGAGGGCTGCAAAAAGCAGACGCAGCGCGTGGTGGTGACGGGTGACAACGGTTCGCCACGCAGCGTGCAGATCCATACAGTGGTGGCGCAATGCAGCGATGACGCGGCCGGTGTTGCGAGCCAGCCGACCGCGCTGATATTGCTCATGCATGGACCTGCTCCTCGTGGGAGGCGAAGCGGGAGAAGAGGCGTCGGGTCCGGTAGCGGCCACCCTCGGCGCTGAGCACTTCGCGGATTTCGACCGGACCGCGCACCGCACCCTGACGCTCGGCGTGCACGAAGAACCGGAACGTGGAGGCGATCTTCTGGCGCAGGTCGTCGATCGACAGGAGCCGCCCTTCGTCACTCATTCGGATGAGCGACTCCAGCCGGGCCGGGGCGGTGTCGGACGAGTCGGCATGGAACGAGACAATGGAGCCGGGATGTCCGGTGTTCAGCGCTTCCATCAGGTCGAAGGCTTCGGCGCCGCGGACCTCGCCGACGATGATGCGGTCCGGGCGTACGCGCAACGAGAAACGCACAAGATCGCGGACTGTGATGGCGAGATTGGTCTCGAACGCGACGTGATTGGGCGCGTGCACCTGCAGTTCCGCCGTATCCTCAATCGTGATGACGCGATCAGCCTGCGGCATGGCGTCGATCATCGCGTTGAGCAGCGTGGTCTTGCCCGACGAGGTGCCGCCCGAGAATGCGATGTTGATGCGTTCGCACATGACCCATTCGAAGAACTCGCACAGGGCGGCGCCGCCGGAAGCCAGACACTCCAGAAGCGCGGAATTGCGTCGGCGCGCAGTCAGTGACTGAGCACCCGGCAGCACGTCGAACGCTCCGCTGCGCTCGTAATCTGAGAGTCCAATGCGGCGGCGCGAGTGTTTGCGGATCGACATCATGTCGCCGTGGACGGCGACGGGATGCCGGGCGGCAGCGATGCGAAGGCCGGGCAGGCGCGCGTCGAGCAGTGGCGTCTGTTCCTTCGCATTGACGTTGGCGAGGATCGTGATGGAGCGGTCCAGTGCATCCGGATCGAGCTCACAGCCGGCGACGTACGCCATGCTTCCGTTGCGCTCGACAAAGATCGCGTCGGCGCGGTTGACCATGATCTCCTGCACGTCGGGATCAGCGAGCATCGGTTGCAGGGGACCGAGATAGTCGTTCAGCACCTCGATCGCATATTCGTAGGTGAGCCGGCTCATTGACCGCCTCCCCACGTGAGGGGCTGGAACAGCTTCGCGATGAGCCCTGGGGTCCGCGTCGCAGGTGTAGCGGATGGACTGGGCGGAGAGGGCGGCAGGGGCGAGACCGTGTTGAGCGCGCGATACACGCGACGCGCGTACGCCATGCGCTTTTCGTGCGTCGCGGCGTTGTAGGCGCCTACGGCATCCCAGTTCAGGCCGAGGCGGCGCAGGTTCTGCGACAGGATCCATGCGCCGACATAGGCATTCGTACAGCGGTTCCAGAGGTCCGCGCGCGAGACACCTAGGCGCGAAAGCGTCGGAAGCCAGCGGCTGTTGATCTGCATCAGTCCGATATCGGTGCTGCCATCGGTGTTCAGATGAACGACGTTCGCGTGCTGTCCGGATTCGACGATGGCAATCGCACGCACGAGCCGCGCGTTCACGTGATGAAAGCGCGCGGCGTCATCCATACAGTCGGCCCGGCAACTGAAGGCCAGTCCACCCATCACTGCACCCGCCAGAACGATTCGCACATGCTTCACCTTGACCTCGTGCGTTAGCCACCATCCCACACTGCACCAGTGAACGGAAAAAGAGCCTGCCTGACGCGGGGAGCATTCCGGCAGGCCAACAGCGCGCGTCGGCCCAAGGGGGAGCGGACCGACGGGTTCACTGTAGGCAGCGACGGCTTGCGCATGGGCCGGATACCTGCCTGCGTACGCGGGCAGGACAGCAGTTTTCCTGCTGACTGCCCGTCAAGCAGATCAACCTATGTGGGCTGTCCAGCACGATGCAAAGGCGTTTGTGAAAGGCTGCAAAGGAAGGGAAATAAAAGGCGGATAAAAGGGAAGGGCCCTATCCAAAGGCCGCGGGTGAAGCTTCGGATGAGACGCTTCACCCGCTGAAAGGACCAAAGGGTGAAGGGCAAAAAAGGGTGTTGCGGCAAGGGAGAAAAACGCCGCGGCGCACGCCGCACAAGGCCAGGAAAGGGGCACCCGGTTGACCGTGTCCGCCTGTGCGACATGACTGCATGCGA
This sequence comes from Paraburkholderia susongensis, assembly GCF_900177725.1. Classification (GTDB taxonomy): domain Bacteria; phylum Pseudomonadota; class Gammaproteobacteria; order Burkholderiales; family Burkholderiaceae; genus Paraburkholderia; species Paraburkholderia susongensis. The sequence continues at coordinate 32,519 of NZ_FXAT01000019.1, forward strand.
CGACCGGTTGTCGTGCAGTCATTCCAGACTGTGAGTCAGGGCGGCTGCGTACTGTGGAGATATGAAGCGAGGTGTTGCGTACTCCGCTTGACCTGGATTTTCCAATCTTCCATCACCACGACAACCCTAGATGGCACCCAGTAACGCCCTGACCTGGCTGGGATTCTCTTCGCCGGCTTCGCAGAAGCTGCCGATACCCTCGGCGTCCGTTGCCGCATCGGGGTCACGGCGGCCGCCTCCGTCTGCGCAGCATCTACCGGTACTCGGATCGGGTGAACTCCTTGTGCGAACCGGTATGCAGGGCACGGTCCGCCACATTGAATCCAGCCTTGGCCTGTCGGTCGAGAGTGAGCAGAGGGACGTCGCCCCGCTAATCCAGCAACTGACGGAATTCGTTCAACTGCTGCCAGCATCGGAATCTCACCACCACGCGCAGCCCGGTGGCCTGCTGATCCATCTGCTCGAGGTAGCGTGGTACGCGCTGCATTTCGGCGAGGGCTACCGCCTGCCGCTCGGTGCCAGTCCCGAGGACCAGTTGCAGCACGGTGCGCGCTGCAGCTACGCCGTGCTGGTGGCCGCGCTACTCCACGACATCGGCAAACCCCTGGCAGACCTGAAGGTTGAAATCGTGAGCGGCACGGCCGCGCGGCCTTGGGTACCGCTGGCGGGCAGCATGAAAGAACAGGGCAGCGAGTGGTACCGGGTAGATTTTCCGGAACCATCACAACGGGGTTATGGCGCGCACGAGCGGCTGTCCATCGTGATGCTTCAGCGTCTCGTTCCGTCGGTTTCGCTCGGCTGGCTCGCGCAGTATCCGCCCGTGCTGGACGAACTCGCTGCGTATCTGTCCGGCTACGCTGCGGCGAAGGACGGGGCGCTCGCGAAGATTGTCGGCGAGGCGGACCGGCTCTCGGTAGCGCAGAACCTGCTCACGGGTCCGCGCACCCGGTTTGCAACGGCCCGAACGGTTCCGCTGATCGAGCGGCTAATGGGCGGACTGCGCCGGCTGCTTGCCGAAGGAGATGTGCCAATGAACCGTGCGGGCGCCACCGCCTACTGCGACGGCGAATCCCTGTGGTGTGTGGCGAAGACACTCGCCGAGGCCGTGCGGGGCTATCTGGCGCGGAACGAACAGCAACAGCCTGGTGCGGCTGGTATCCCGGCCGACAATAACCGGCTTTTCGACACGTGGCAGGAGTACGGAGCTCTCATTCCAGCGCGGGAAGGCGGCGCGATCTGGACTATCGAGGTTACGGTTGGGACCTGGAAGCAGACCTTTACGGTCCTGCGTTTTGCGCTTGAGCGGCTGTACACCGACGCGGGTCAGTGTCCCCACGCACTACCGCCCGGCGCGGTACGGGTGGTCGAGGCCGGCACGGATGCGGAACTGACGTCGGTAGAGGACGCGGAACTGTCAACGGCTAACAGTGCTGTAGATGTACAGTCCATTTCCGTGGAGGGGAGCGAGCCGGAGCAACGGGGACCGGCGGATGCAACTGCGGTCCATGGGGATACGCCCATGTTGCTGGTGATGTCCGACCTTCCAGACGTGGCAGTCGACGAATCTGTGTCGGTATCAACCGCAAATGTCCCGCGGCCGGTTTCGCGTATCGGGACGCCAGATTTCCTGCCTGACACAGAGAGCGCTTCTGCCTTGCAGGCGGAAACGGCTCGCCACCGGGAACAGCCAGGCCCGGTACCGGACCAGGTCACGTCGCCCATGCGCCCGAAACAGAAAGCGAGGGTGCCGGTGCGGTCGGTCGCTTCACGGGATGGAGGACGGCAGCCGCGACCGAACGCCGAGCGTTTCATGGCCTGGGTGCAGGAGGGCATTGCGAGAGGCGCACTGCCGTACAACGAGTCGATGGCGCGTGTGCACTTTGTGCGCGAAGGCATGCTGCTCGTCACTCCCGCTGTCTTCCGGGATTTTGCGCAGGCCCACCCCGAGGCGATCGAACAGACCTCCACCGATGACGGACGAACGCCGGAACCCTGGAAACAGGTGCAGCGCGATTTCCAGAAGTCCGGCTATCCGGTGGCGGCGGATTCGGATGGGGTCGCACGCTCCTATCTTCTGCACTACACGATCAAGGGCGCCGGCGGACGGCAACTGTCCGTGATGCTCGTGCCGGAGCCCGAGCGGTTTTTCAATCCGGTCCCGCCACCGAACGCAATGATCCAGTCGAAGCAGAAGGTGGCGCAGGCGGACGACCTGCCGCAGCCGTAGGCGCGTCGGGCGGCAGTGGGGCAGCGATGGCCTATCCAGTCGAAAACCGTTTTCGCCGACCCGTTGAACTGCTGTCGTCAGTTGCCGCGCTCGTCGCAACCTGTGTGCTCTGGTCCCATCCCGCGCTGTTCCTTGTGACCCCTGCGACCGGCGGTGTGACAACCCTCGGGTTGCTCGTCCTGGCCTGGGTGCGTGCAAGGCAGGCCTGGCAACTGATCCGTTTCCAGCGCAACCTGCGGTGCCTTCCGCAGTATGTGATTCCGGCCGCGATGATTCCGTGCTCGAACAGGGAAGTGTTTCTCGGCCGCGGCTTCCGGTGGGGTGGCATCCACACCCAGCGCCTGTATCAGGCCCGTCTTCCCGAGAACCGGCGACTGCTTGCGCGCAACGATCTCTACGATCACGCGCGGGATCACGAGCGGCGTTATCCCGACGGACGACTCGCGCAGATCACGCGCCGTCAGGTCTGGTGGAATCCCGTCGCGCCATTGCCTCCCGTTGGCGGCGATCCCGCGCTGCACGGGGTCGAGCCTGAGGAGCGCGATGTGTGGTTCCATCTGGGCGAGCGTGTCGGCCATATGGCCGTCCTTGGCACCACGCGCGTGGGCAAGACCCGGCTGTGTGAGGTGCTGGTCGCACAGGACATCCGTCGCGGCGATATCGTGATCGTGTTCGATCCGAAGGGCGACGTTGACCTGCTGCTGCGCATGTATGCGGAGGCGACGCGTTGTGGTCGGGAGAGCGAATTCACGTTCTTCCATCTGGGCTACCCGGATAAATCAGCACGCTACAGCCCGATCGGCACCTACTCGCGGATCACGGAGGTCGCGACCCGCATTGCGGGCAACCTGCCGAAGGAGGGGCAATCGGCCGCGTTCCGTGATTTTGTCTGGCGTTTCGTGAACGTGATGGCCCGTGCGATGAGCGCACTCGGTATCCGTCCGACTTACGAGATGATCTACCAGAATGCGGTGAACATCGACGGGCTGGCGCTGCGCTACTTCCGTTTCTGGCTTGATCGCGATCACCCCGGCTGGGAATACGGTCTGGAGCCGCTGGAGAAGGAAGAGGCGAAGCAGGCGATGCGTCTGCAGCGCAACCAGGAGGTGCTGCAGGTTGCAAACCTGATCCGTCAGCAGGGTTGGACTGACCCGATCGCGAATGGTCTGCTGTCGGTCATCAGCAACGAGCGCTCGTACTTCGACAAGCTGATCTCATCTCTCTATCCGCTCCTGGAAAAGCTCACCACTGGCCGTACGTCGGAGCTGCTGTCGCCCGACTTCAGCGATCCGGATGATCCACGTCCGGTATTCGACTGGAACCGGGTGATGGACCGCGGCGGTATTGTCTATGTCGGGCTCGATGCGCTGTCCGACTTCGAGGTCGCAGGTGTGGTCGGCAATGCGATGTTCGCGGATCTCACGTCGACCGCGGGGCGCATCTACAAGTATGGACACAGTTATGGTCAGAGCAGCGTCAGCGGCAAGCGCCGCGTATCGATCCATGCAGACGAATTCAATGAGCTGGTCGGCGACGAATTTGTGCCGATGGTGAACAAGGCCGGCGGAGCCGGCTATCAGGTGACGGCCTACACGCAGACGAGCGCCGATGTGGAGGCAAAGATCGGTTCGCGCGCCAAGGCCGAACAGATCTTCGGCAACTTCAACACGCTCGTGATGCTGCGCATCAAGTACGTCACGACCGCGAAGATTCTCACCGACCAGTTGCCGATGGTCGACGTCAGGACGCTGACGCTCGTCTCGTCAGCGACGGATGCGGTGCGGCGGGGCGAGGGCGTGCATTTCACGGCGCAGACGCACGACCAGATCTCCGTACGGCCTGTGCCGACGTTGCAGCCTTCCGATCTCACGCAGTTGCCGAAGGGGCAGGCCTTTGCGCTCATCGAAGGCGGCCAGCTGGTCAAGGTGCGGCTGCCGCTACTGGAGGAAAACGACCCGATCATGTTGCCCGGACTCGACGAGGTGGTGGCCGATATGCGGGCGAAATACGCGTCCTACGTGCAGGCTGTATCGCCGTTCGACGACGCGGGTGGCGTGGCGCCGCACGCTATCGGCGGCGCGGTGGGCAGCTTTCTGCCTGTCGGCACCGGTGCCCAGCCGTCGGCCAACGAGCCTTGGGCGGTCGAGGGCAAAGGCGCCGGGTTCTGAGAGGAGCGGGCATGAACGCGACGCGCCGGGATGGCAACGCCGACGGTGTGAAATCGTTCTTCTGGATCGTCGATCTGACGATCCATGGGCTTCTGTGGCTGCTGCTCGCATCGCTCCTGTCGGTGCTCGCCGATATCGCGGCGGCCCACTTTTTTTGGGTGGACGATCCGGTGGGGAGCATCGAGGCGCTGGTCCGCTATTACCTTGATCAGACGTCGGATCGCGAACTCGCGAGACGTGCCGCGGACCTCGCGTACTGGAGCTGGTTTGGCTGGACGGGCGTCGATGCCTCGGCGCGGGCGTGGCAGGCCGGCACGTTGCCGGAGCGGGGACTCGGTTCAATGCTGCACCCAGCATTTGCCGGATCGACACGCGAGGTATTGATCGTCGCGATGGCCGGGATAAAGCTGTTCGGCGTTCGCGTCTCGATGCTGCTGATGACGATTCCACAGTTCGTACTTGCGAGCGCGGTCGCACTCACGGATGGGCTGGTGGCGCGTCATGTCAGGCGGGCGCAGGGAGGCCACGAATCTGCGACCCGCTATCACCATGCAAAGCATGGTCTTGCATTCGGCGTGATACCTCTGACTGCATTCCTGTGGCTCGTGGTACCGCTTTGCCTACCGGTGTACCTCCTATTCTGGCCGGTATCGGTAATGATGCTGCTCGCAGTGTGGAACATGGCCAAGTACTTCAAGAAATATATATGAGCGCCTCCCGTTTGCTAGGCCGTCGTCGTGCTGACTAACAGGATCGATTGCAGCTATATATTCGGCCTGAATGTAGCGAATCCTTCTGGCACTGGCCCTAATGGAATCCGCTGACCCACACCTCATTACACGTGCGAACTCGAGGTTCAGTATTTCTTTCAGGTTTCGTGAGTCCCGGTCTGACCTGTCTTGCCATTACGTACGCTGCCTGTGCAACCTTCCTGAGTTCAACTCTTTAGGAATCTAAAATATCTGCCACGATTCGTTCAAGCCGGTTTCGCGCGCATATGATCTCTATCGTACGGTTGTTCGTGAGCCAGGACGGCCCAGATCAGCCTTGCCATCTTGTTTGCCAATGCGACTGCTACGACGTTGATCGGCTTTCTCTCCTTGAGCTGGGTCACCCATGCGCTAGGTTTCTTTGCGTGCAGGAGGACGCTGTGAGCCCCATTTACCAGGAGCGTTCGTAGATACTGATCACCCCGTTTACTGATCCCGTGCAAGTTGATCTTGCCACCCGAGCCGACCTGTCTGGGCGCTAGGCCAGCCCAGGCAGCGAATTCCCGCGCTGAGCGGAATGCTTTAGCATCCCCCATTGATGCTACCGCAGCCGTCGCGGTCAGGAATCCTATACCGGAGATCTCGCTGATGGCTTTGACGGCCAGGTCGTTCTTGCTCAGTTCCCGTATCCGCCGTTCCAGAGCATCAATTCTCTGATTCAACGCGTCGATCTGGTTGAACTGCTCACGTAGACTCTCGATCAGCACGGCAGGCAACCGTTCAGACAACCGGGAAAGTGCCTCGGGTATCGCCCTCGCAAGGCTCGCCGCGCCAGCACCCATCACTTCGCCATACTCGGCCAACAGTCCGCGCAGAGCGTTGGTCTGCATCAACTTGAACTTCATTAGTTGCGAACGCATGCGATGTAACGCCAGCATCGCCTGCTGCATTTCGGATTTCACGGCGACGGCTTTGCTGGGCTGCTGAACCGCACGCCAGATTGCATGGGCATCTGCCACGTCATTCTTGTTCCGGATATTGAAGGCTTTCACAAACTCACCGGGCATCAGCTTGACCTGATGTCCCATCGAAATAAGCCGCCTCGCCCAATGATGGGCGCCGCCACTTGCCTCCATACCAACCAGGCATGCAGTGCGATTCGCAAAGAATTCCAGGAACTTGGCTCGCTTGATGGCTTTGTTTACGACCTCTCCGGTCTCTTTGTCCACGTAATGCACCTGAATGACGCTTTTAGCGATATCGACACCGACTGGCATTGGCTTCATGCTCGCTCCTTGTGCTGAGTTCAGAAACACCTACTTGCATTTGGAAGTTTCGTACCTTGATGCAGTTTCATTCATACCATGTTGCCTGAATCAGTCATCGCGGGGTGGGAGGCGCTCATACCATTACACGTAGGTCGCAATTGGTCACCCTATACTTCACGTCGACAATGAGAGAGAGGAAAGGCAGGTCATGCAGCGACGTGTGGTGGTCCGGCGTTCGCCCGTACATGGGCGGGGCGTATTCGCGCTTCGGGCGCTCGAACCCGGTGAACGGATTCTCGAATACAAGGGAGAGCTGATCGCCTGGAAAACAGCGGTTAGGCAATACCGGAAGCAGGGCGCATCCGGTCACACCTGGTTCTTCGGCCTGTCTGACGGACGCGTGATCGATGGTGGGCAACGGGGAAACAGCGCGCGCTGGCTCAATCACTCGTGCAATGCAAATTGCGAGGCAGTCGAGATCGACGATCGCGTGTTCATTCATGCATCAGCGGCAATTGCGTCTGGCGATGAGCTGTTTCTGGACTACCAGCTGATGACCGACGAACCGCACGACGACGAGATCAGGCTGTGCTATGTCTGTCGGTGCGGGGCTCTCGGATGCAGGGGGACGATGCTGGTAGCCAGTGATGCGTAATTTCCGCAAGGGAGATCAGTGACCCTTGGGAAAGGGTCGTGCCGCTTGCTCCGTTGCTGCGGAGCGTTTGGCAAGCCACGCTTCCAGTTCGGACTCACGCCACCCAGTCGCACGCTCACCGATGCGTATAGGGCGCGGGAACTCTCCGCGGCTGATCATCGAATAGATGGTGGCTCGGCAGAGGCCGATTCTCTTGACGACGTCCTTCATGCGCATTACCTGGTCCATTTTGCTCGACTCCGGGATGCCCTGGTCATGTTCGATTATCCATGGAGCCCGTCTCGCTGCAATGGACACGAGGGATCGACATCGTGATGGAACAGGTGAAACGATGAGCTTGCCAAGCGTATCGACCGTGCGATGTGACAGTTTGAATTTACACTTTGTTACCGCTTTGTTGGCCAGAGACGTCTCGAACAATTCCGGTTGATAGGGCTGAACGACACGAGGACCTGTGAAGTTCTCCAGTACACTGATGCGTACGCCGAGTAGCCGTAGGGAACTCTTCAGCGGGATGTTTTTCTGACATTCAGTGGCTGCACGGCGTATGGTGGTTCGTTTCGCTATTTTCGTTTTCAAGTGCTCAAAGTTCCGATCCGCAAGAACACACATGAGGAACATATGGTATTTGTAGAAACCTGTCGAAAGAAAACGGGCGCTACTGGCGTGAAGCTTCTTGAGGTCCATTTGCTGAAGGCTCACGAGCAGATTCTCGGTGTAGTCGAGAAGGTTCTGACGCGCTAGCCACGGCGGTGATTTGTAGGCCTCATATCTCTGCACCGATAGATTAACGCCGCGTTTCCTATGAAAGGTCCTGTGGCGGCAAGGCTGTCTGATATGCTGAAGTCACAAAGGCGGAGGTGGCACGATGAAGGAAGGGAGCAACGCGCTGGCCTTACCCATTGGACGTCATGCTGCTGTGCGTTCGCCAAGGCGCAATCTTGCCTAATTTGAGGCTTAATCGGTGAAAGTGGCGGCGGTGCAGTCCGAGAATATCTACGCAGCGCCCTCCGGCAGATCGGGACGTAGTTCGGCCTCAATCTGATCGATGCTCGGCAAGCGAGTTTCCAACGACGGCGGTACCTCACGAATTAGTTGGTACTCGGCCACGCCCATCGGTTTGGCCACGCCGCGCAACGCATATTCCGCGACGAGCCGGTTCTTTTCCTTGCACAGCAGTAGTCCGATGGTCGGCTGATCTTCGGGAGCCTTGACTTGCGCATCGATCGCGGAAAGGTAAAAGTTCAACTGGCCCGCGTATTCGGGCTTGAAGGGCGTAGTTTTCAGTTCGACGACGACATAGCAACGCAGCTTAAGATGGTAGAAAAGAAGGTCGATGAAAAATTCATCGCCACCCACCTCTAGCCGATATTGGCGCCCCACGAACGCGAACCCCGCACCCAGCTCGAGCAGGAAGCGCGTAATGTGCCGCGTAAGTGCGCGCTCGATGTCGCGCTCCTGAGCGCTCTCCGTCAAACCCAGGAAGTCGAAGATATACGGATCCTTGAGGGCGTCGCGCGCGAGATCGGATTGCGTAGGTGGCAGTAGCTCAGCGAAATTCGTGATGGCGTTGCCGGCGCGCGCATGTGCAGCCGTCTCTATCTGCATGGTCAGTACGCTGCGCGACCAGCCGTGTTCGAGCGCCTTGGCGGCATACCACTCACGATGCGCGGTATCTTTGACCTTGTCGAGCAAAGTGCAAAGGTGGAACCACGGAATTTGTGCAGCAGGCTGCTGCACAAATTCCGGGTCCGGCCACGCTTGGGCAAGGGCCCGCATATATTTCAGGTTACGCGGCGAGAAACCTCGCATATCCGGGAATGCAGATTTCAGGTCGCGCGCAAGCTGATCAACGACGGCGGCTCCCCATCCCTGTTTCTGCTGCCGCTGAAGGATATCGCTCCCGATTTGCCAGTACAGCTTGATCAGCTCCCGATTCGCATTGGCAACTGCACGCTGACGAGCGCGCTCGACGCGCTGTTTCAACTCGGACAGCCAGCGGCGGTAGTCCTCACTTTTTGCGAGGTTTGTCAGGTCATTTGTCATACGTTGCGGGCGCGACCCACTAATCGTTAGATCATCAAAAGTCAATTATCCGGTTGGTGGCATGAGGCCGACAAGGCCCAACGGCCAACTGGCCGAAACAAAACTATAGCATCGTACTTTATCAATTCAGGTGATAATTTATCTTATGTAAAATTATATGCGCACATAAACTCATGCTGCGACGCGAACACCAGTGCAAAGCGCTAGCGATCCCGCGAGCCGCCCCCCCCCCGTTACTATCTTCCTGCCCCGATAATCGGGGCTTTGGCCAGCCAGGCCCGGTATGATTCCCGCCCCCAGTCGCAGTCATGATCCGGGGGGTGTTGTCGCCGGGCTTGGTGGGTGGCTGGTGATCGCTGATAGGGGTTTGGCCGGGATATCCCGACGCCGTCCGTAACGTGGGTGCCGAGACTTGCCACCGCTGTTGCAGGCTAATCCGTTCACTCTGCACAAACTGCGATGCAAGACACACAGCAACGTGATGCCGTCGATGTCTTCGTCGGAGTCGATGTCGGTAAAGGCCAGCATCACGTCGTCGCACTCGATCGAAACGGCAAGCGTCTGTACAACAAGGCGCTACCCAACGATGAGGTCAAGCTGCGTGCCCTCATCGCGGAACTCAAGACTCACGGTCGACTCCTGTTCGTCGTCGATCAGCCTTCCACCAGCGGCGCGCTTCCAGTGGCCGTCGCCCGAGCTGAAGGCGTACTCGTCGCCTATCTGCCGGGACTGGCCATGCGCCGCATCGCCGATTTGCATGCAGGCGAAGCCAAGACCGATGCCCGCGATGCCGCGATCATTGCCGAAGCCGCCCGCTCGATGCCGCATACGCTACGCTCGCTTCGATTGGCCGACGAGCAACTCGGCGAGCTCACCATGCTGTGCGGCTTCGACGATGATCTCGCTGCTCAGGTCACTCAAACCAGCAACCGCATTCGCGGCTTGCTCACCCAGATCCATCCGGCGCTCGAGCGCGTTCTCGGACCACGCTTCGACCATCCGGCTGTGCTCGATCTGCTTGAGCGCTACCCGTCGCCCGCCGCACTTGCCGCTGCCAGCGAGAAGACGCTTGCCAACCGCCTGACCAAGCTCGCACCGCGTATGGGCAAGAACCTGGCGGCCGAAATCGTTCAAGCGCTGAACGAGCAAGCCGTGATCGTGCCCGGCACGCAGGCCACCACCATCGTCATGCCACGCTTGGCCCAGCAACTCGCCGCCTTGCGCAAGCAGCGTGACGAAATCGCCGCCGAAGTTGAGCGACTGGTGCTTGCTCACCCTCTTTGGCCGGTCCTGACCAGCATGCCTGGAGTCGGCGTCAGGACCGCCGCCAGACTCCTGACCGAAGTCGCCCATAAAGCCTTCGCCTCCGCCGCGCATCTGGCGGCCTACGCTGGTCTCGCGCCGGTCACCCGGCGCTCAGGCTCGTCGATCCGTGGCGAGCATCCATCCAGACGGGGCCAACAAGGTGCTCAAGCGAGCCTTGTTCCTCTCTGCCTTCTCGGCCTTACGAGACCCAGTCTCGCGGGCCTATTACTCGCGCAAGATCCAGCAAGGCAAGCGCCACAACCAGGCCCTCATCGCACTGGCACGGCGACGCTGCGACGTCCTGTTCGCCATGCTGCGTGATGGCACCATTTACCAACCCAAGTCAGCCCCTAACACTTGATGAAAGACATAGGGACCCCCCTCGCGACGAACTGGTCGTGTCCGCCCACCAACGTTCGCAGCGTTGCTGATTTTCTTATGTGCATTGATTGGTTGGATTCGGGCACTGGCGAATTTAACGTGAACGTCCGCGGCCTATGAGCCGACACCGCTTACGTTTCTCCTCTCCAGGAGCCTCGCATGAGTGCAGCCGCATTGCACGAAGTACAGCCGATCGAAATCAACCCGCTGTCGGCGCATATCGGCGCCGAGATTCACGGCGTCGATCTGACGCGGAAACTACAGCCGAGTTAGGTCGCGCAGATTCGTGCGGCCTTGCTGAAATGGCGTGTGGTGTTTTTCCTTCAGCCGGTACGAGTCGCCGGAGATCGGTACGACGTGCGCGTGATGAGGCAGCCGGTCGGGGAGCGTTGCCGTGAGCGTCGCGTCGTCGGCGAAAGTCTGATCCCACTGGCCGAACGGAAGATTGCTGGTCAAGACCAGCTCGAGATAGCCGAGGTCGCGTTTCGCGGCCATCTGACCGAGGTGCGCAATCTACGTGGGCAAGTGCGGCAGGTTGAGTTGTTTGTACAGCACGGCCAGTCGTCCGAGCTGCGGTGTCATGCGCTTACCTCGTTTGCGCGGCTGAACGCGTCGTAGATAGACAACGGGGGCTACAACGGTTTGTTCCACTCCGACGTTGCGTACCGTGATGCTGGTTTCGGCTGCTGATGCAGCGTCGCTCCCGTTCTAACAGATCGTCCCACGTATGATGCCGGTAGTGGCAGAAGATATGGCCGCTCCTCAAGTAACATCTCGGCCGGAACTCGTTTGGTAGTGCGGTGCATACGGACGTTGGCGATGTCCCGCAACTACAGTATGACACGCTCATTGCACAGGCCGCAGTCGGCCGTGAGCCCTGCCTGTTTGAGCATTGAAACCAACGGGACCCAGAAGCTGTGGCGCAGGTATCCGTTCATATGCTCGACCTTGCCCTTCGTCTTCGCGCGGTATGGCCTGCACACGCGAGGCATGGACCCTTGGTGTTTTGGCAAAGCCCGCGAACCCAGGATGATATCGGTGCTGTTTCTTTCCATAAGCATCGCGTTTCAGGATCACCGTCTTCATATTGTCGTACACGATCTCTTAGCGTCGATTTTTAGGTACGCTTGCGGATGGGGTACGAGTACGGATGAACGAGTACGAGATTCGAGGCTGAGGGTAAAAGCGCAACCGATGTCGTAAGGGTTCGCGCATTGATTTCTTCTTCCGACAGGGATTTTGAAACGCGACGCACAACCCATGCTTCCAGACATACTGGACGAGGGTCATCGGGATGCTGCATTCCCCAGGAAACCTCTAAAGAATCGCCTAGTGGGAATTCCAGAACGAGCGAGTCCACAGTAAGGGGTACCAGCTGACCTGACGCATCTTGGATGTACGCTTTGATTTGCTCTGGATTGGCTATGCTACCTCCGGTGAATGTAAGATGGTGCGTTAGTGCAAGACCGCTGGCATCTTCCATGGCAGCAGCTCGTCGTAGTCGTCGACGCTCTTTGCTAGCGGGGGGCGCTAGAACAGCTAGGGCGGTATCGGTATGGATCGATGCCACTGATCTTACAGATCTCGGCGAGCGAGTACAGATGGGCGTTCGCACCGTTGACTGTGTCCGAGAACAGCTACCCGCGGCCCCTTATTACAAACGGGCGAATCGAATTTTCGCAGGGATTGTTCGATATGGGCCAACTACCGTCCTCAGTATAACGGACCAGCTTTCGCCACTGCTCGCGCAGGTACGTCGGTGCCTTGCCAAGCGGGCTCTGAGGAACAACGTCAGGCGATTGCTCGATCATCAGCCTTTCGATGGCTTCTAGCACATGGGCACTTACCGCCTGCGCATGCGCTGCCGCCGCACCGCATTCCAGCCTTGAGTGCGCGCCTCGAGGCAAACAACTTTCCGATCAGCTTGATGAAGCGCGTCGCAAGCAGATCGGGCGAGCGCATGAGCGTCGCGCGTGCGGAAGCGTTCGCTTTCAGGCAGTGCGTGTCGCACGACCTCACGCGGCAAACCGGGATCAAGCGGTTTGCAGTGGCCACGTCTGTTGCGCGTGTGTGCGCCGGCCTTCGTTTCTGGCGTATCTTCTTGGGCGAGAGTCGCACTTTTGTCGAGTACTTCGGCTTCATTGAACAGGCCGAGCTGGTCTGAGCGGCGCGCTTCACTCTTTGCGCCGAACAGTTCACGACTGTAAGCTCGTAGCCGTTCTTCCGCAAGCCTCTTCGTGTTCGAGCCCGAAGGGCATCGTGCTCTTCGCGAATCGCGAGCAATGCATTGAGTTCGTCAGCGGTGATGGAGACCTTGATCGGCATACCCGTTAGACGGGTATGCCGACGCAATGGTCGGCTCACGCGCGGATATTCCCGCTTCGGATGTTGTCGCTGGATTACTGTGATATCGTCGCCGCTGAGCAATTTATGCAGGACATCTACTGTGAGCGTCACGACCTCCGTCTTGTTGTCCGGCCAGATGAAATGGTCTGCCTCGAGTCGCTTCATCATTAACCAGAATCCGTTGCCATCCCAAGCAAGGATCTTGATCCAGTCACGACGCCGGTTTCCGAACACGTAGAGAAGAGTCCATCGGGCTCAGGCGTATGGCCCGCTCGACGAGAATCGATAGACTGTTCATGCCATGACGGAAATCGACAGGACCCCGATGCAGGTAGACCTTCAGGCTTTCGTCGAACCGGAACACGGCATCCTCCCCGGCATCTGCATGAGCGTCGTCAATTCATTCAGGCTCGCATCGCCAAAGTCAGTTTCCATCCCATCGGGCAGCCTCACATGCCCCCCGGCGACATTGTCGATATCGACGCAGGTAGTGCTGGGGGCGTTACGAGCATGGGCGGTGGCGAAGAGATGACCGGCACGAACGCCGACGCGGTACCCGCGCTCAAGGTGTGAGCACCTCGCTGTGCTGGAATGTCGATCGAGACGCCACCCACGATCACAGAATCCTGATCTGTCGGCAGGTCCTGAATCTGTCGCTATTGGTAGTGAGCGATCCATCGTCGAAGTTGATTTGGATTGACACCATGGTCCATTGCCGCGCAATCGATACGTCGAGATTCAGGTACAACTGGACCAGTTCCTGCACGGCAGCCTCATTAAACTCTCGTCGCCCATCCCGCTTGATGCCGATCATCAGTCGGCTCCGAAGGTCTTGTTTCTCTGTCATTGAGGTAAGTGTCCATGTGCCCACGCGGACACTTAGCATCTGACCTCTCAGCCTTCATTGGAATAGCGTCGTTAATGGATCGCATACAGTTCTTCTTCCTAGGTAGGCACTGACACCATCTGGTAACAGCAAGCAGAACATCCGTCTCCGCAGGCCTTCGGAATGATGCCCGTGCGCTGATCTAGGTCGGCCTGCGCCGTCCTGGCTTGCGGCTTCGTGTAGAGATCTTCATGGCACGTAACCGTGCGTAACCTGCTTGCGAAAGGATCGCCGGCGGTGCCGGCCGGGCCGGTGCCCGACGTCATTCCATGGAAGTACTCCGGCAATCACCATCACCCGAGCGAAAAGTCCCTCGATTGCCTGAAACCACTCATCGAAGCGTTCGCCCAACCGTTCACTGCGCGGTCGTAACGCCAACCAACCCGAACTTCCTATCGGCATCAAACCTCACGATATAACCCGGCCGGAACCAATGCTGTTCAGATAAGCCCTGCCGTTGAAGTCTTCGAGCAGTACAAAAAAACAATAGAAACTATCTGATTTGAATAGACATTATTTTAAGGTCTGACCGTTAGGCCTCGTCGCGCCTGGGTCGCTCCAACCCGGTAAACGGCACGAAAGTGACCGTGACCCCGGATCGCGCGGATATTCCGGGCACTGTGAGCCGTCGTCGTTCTGCCAGCCAGTCCCGGACCCGCCAGCCTAGCGGCGCACATCGAGGATTATCGACTTGCCGAACGCAATGGCGTCCAGCTTGACCGCGTAGACCGCATCGGCCACCTTCTGTTCGTCACATCCGCCCACAAGGCCGCCGACGGCGTAGGCCACCAGCAGGACCGCGAAGCGTTTTCGTGCAGCAGTCTCGTTGCGCGTGTTGGTGCCGCCCGCCTAGAACCGCGTGCCTGCGTGGCAGCCGCCAAAAGCTGCGCCGTTGGTTCCCGAAGCGCCGCAGCCGAACAGGCCGCAGCCGCTGAGCAGTAACGACACGGCAATAAACAGCGCCGAAAACATGACTCTTCGTAATTGCATCATTTCCTCAATGGTGGACCGCGCGGGCGGTCAAGCGGCGCAGGAGCACTATATTCTCGCACACGCCCGTTTCCGCGAAATGCAGTGAAGTAAGCCTTATCTACGTGAGTCTTTCGCCCAAGCGCACACGTCCCTCCCACCGGCCCGACGGATCGAACTGGAGCAACCAGGCGCGAAACGCTCTCACCTGCTCGCCGACGTGAACAGGCAGGCTTCCCAGAAGGTGACCGACCTCTGTACAGCTGAGCGGCTGCGAGAGCAGCGACACGAAGATCTCGAACTTCACGACCAGGCGTCCGCCGAGCGACGTGCCGTGCAAGCGCGTGTATTTCCGTCCGCAGCCGGCGCAGCTGAACACCGGGAGACGGCGTCCGCCGACGCGTCCCTCGAGGCCGATTCGCGTCGCGCCACAGCGCGGACCCCGTGGTCGAGGACTAGGGCTCGACGAAAGCAATGCGGCAATGCGCACGTTCAAAAATGTGGTAAGCGCGCGGTCTTCACCTGCCACGCCATCTACCTTGCCGGATCGATGTCGCCCTGAAATTTCGCTCACAATTGCACTCACGACGACAGGGTTTGCGACCGGCTATCCGTCGTTCGGGGAGCCTGTCGTCGTATTTCGCGGTCGCTTGCTGTTCGCGCCAGGCGATGCCCGGTCGCAGCCAGCGCTTCCTCCGACCAGGCTCGCATGCCCGTTATCCCATGCTCGGCACCGCGCCCTGGCCCCGCTGGTGGCGACGTGCCATGTGCCTGCTTTCCTAGGTACACTCCGGACACCAACTGCCGCGCCAGACACTGTTGACTGTCGTGTGCTAGGCGTGCCCTTTCCCACGCAGCCATTCGATCTTGCCGTGGGGCTAAAATAAACTATCGACAGGCAACGGCCGCCGAGCAATTGCACGAAATCCTGCATCTGTCCGACCGTGCGCGTGCGTGCCTTGACGGTGCACAGATGGCACCATTGTTCCTTGCTGACGCGAAACCATGGCGCAAACCACCTGTGCCCTTCGACACACGACCATTGCAGCGGTGTTTCCTTGTCGACGTACGCCGACAGACAGCGACCTCCGCGTTGGGCCGCCGCGCGCTCGATAACTTTCTGGCGAGGCTTGCCAGTGAGAATCGGTGAATCCCTTCGGCCTCGCCCGGAAGGTCAACCCCAACGCATCATGGACATTGCCTGGAAAGCGCAGCTTCGGCTCTGTCACAGATTTCACCAGTCTCGGGCACAGGGCCTGCATCAGAACAAGATCTGTACGGCAATCGGCCGCGAATTATGCGGTTTCATCTGAGATATCGGAACTCGACTGCAACCTGTCTGAGTACTCGCGCGTGTCTGCTATCAGGTAAACCGCAGCCACGAGGCTTTATCGCAGAACCGACATCTTCCACCTGACCGGTAACGCGGCACCAGGCACGACGAAGGGAATCCTCGAGATTCTTTGTGATCACGCAATTGCGTGATCTCCATGGCTAGGAGCGAGGCAGCCCCGCGATGGAAAGATGAATGCGGTAGCCAGCCCACGGACACGAGCTTGATCCATCGTCGACAAACAGCCCGTGTACCGCGTTACCCATCAGGTCGGACACGTTGATGTTCGAGATCGCCACAGCGAGGGACGTGTATCCTACTTGCAAAAACAGGCCCCGAGCGTTCGACCTATCCGACCGATCAAATTTGCACGGCCACCTCTGTGTGCACGCGCCTACATGCGTGATGTCGAAAGGTGAGTCGGCCCTCTTGCAGACTGGGTGCGTGCTCTCCTCGCCTGACGACACTCGAGCGCTGTGGCCTGTGCGCTGGCCAACAAGCTGGCTCGAATTGCATGGGCTGCTGCACGGCGCACGGTATTCGAAGCTATTGATTTCCGATTGCCGCACGCCTGAAAGAGGCTGTTATATAAGCGAGCAAACCAAGGATTGTAATTCAATTCTCGATCTTTTATAGCCGAAAGTGAAACGATATCTCATTACTACCGTTTTGTCTTGGCGGCTGACATTCTCTGAAAATTTGAATTAAAAAAAATGGCTCATGTCGTGGACACATGAGACTCAACAGTGTGCCAACACTTTATTTCAAACAGCCTCAAAAATTCAAGTATCCCGACTTTGATTGACGGACGTAGTGGTTGTCCCATCCGGCGATTCTTTGTCACTTTTGAACAGAGTCAGTGATTTCTTTAAGGCTGGCACTTATCCAGTTACGTGACAATAATTCAGATTCATGAAACCCTTTGTTGCTAGGATTTGATATCATTATTTTTGATTAAAATGGAAATTTCGTGAATTCACGAAGCGGATGAAGTGAATATGAAACACGACAGGATTTTTTACAATTACTTCGGAACCGTCGCTCCGGAATGGCGTTTTCACGAAAATAGTCAAACCTTGGATTTTCTGAACATTGCGCGTAAATCCTGTCTTGTTGTGCCGCTGGATTTCGACCGATGTACAGCTGTACGCACTATGCGTTCCTACGTCTCCAGTATTGAGATCCCAGTCTGGTTGTTTAATTCGTCCTTGATGGTTCGGCTTGTTGGCCGAAAAACGCGAAGCGCCGAATGGGGAGGACTCGTCTCGGCGTATCGGTACTTGCACGATACTGCTATTTGGTCCTGACACGTGGCCTGCGTGTCAATGTTTCGCTAACGCACCTGACTACGTCCGTAGCTCCCGGGTTAGGTCGGGTAGCAGCGGCACACTGCTGTGCGGCCGCCCCTAAGAACCGTACAGGCGAGCTTCCCCGCATACGGCCCAAGCCTCAAAAGGCCGGTTGTGTGCCAACCCGGTGGCGCACAACCGGCCAATCATTTCGCCAACACGGTCTTGTCCATCGGCACGTGCTGTATGAGCCACGTACGGTCAATGTTGTCGAAGCAGCCGCGGATGTCCGCCTCGAGAATTCACTGCGCCGATTCCGGTGCAACTCGATATTTCGGGTTGCCGTGAAAGCGGGCGTTTATAAAGCACTGCCCTACCGCATCATGCGTGGATCATTCTTTTCGGAATCCCTAGGACCGCGCGCCTGAGGTCGTTTCGGATATCGGATCGAAAGTGAGCAGGTGAAGTGCCTGCATCGCCCGGTCACGCATCGTCGGGATACTCAGCGGGCGTAGCTTGCCGTTACCCTTGGAGATACAGGTTCGCTTCAGCGGCATCGGCTAGCAACCGCGCCGCTTTAATGACTCTAGCGCCTTATATTTGGCATCCGGGGTGGTCCATAGCATGCGATCCACTCCCGGTGTACGTTTTCCCCTAGTTTTCCGTTACTCGGCATACAGCAGGGCCTTTGTTTTATACCGAGGTTGTTAGTAGCCGTTGCGGGACTTTCACTTTGTTCCAGCGACCGTCCTGCGTCGCCTTCACGATACACACCTGCATTCTTTTGACCGCAGCGTGTGTCGTGCGCGAGTTGACGCTGTGCCACGACATTCCTTGGTCGGCTAGCCCGGCCTTGCGGCCCCCGGTTATTGTCCTCAATACTCCGCCCCCGTTACCGGCGACGCACGATTAAGTAAGCTACTGCCGGCAGATCAGTAGGTCTCGTCCAACTTCTATCGGCGAGACGGTTGCAATAGCGACCTTCAGGTTGCACCTGTGGCAGTACAGTCTCGGCGTAGCGCGTCCGCGAACCCGCATTCAATGTCGGCGACACAATTCTGCAAATCTGTAAAATGAACTCAAGAAGAAATCGAATCGAAACTACTGTAGAACGAGTTGCCAAATCGTGATGATGATGGTCGTCGCACAGGCAGCCACGGCGAAAAGGCCTGAGGCAATGAAGAGATCGCTTGGAATTTTCATGGTTGGTGACCTAGAGGAGCATGTCATAGGACATTACCGATCCTCATCGGATTGTGTCTCACCAATTGTGAATTCTGCCTTTCGCACTGGAAACTGACGTGTTCCGCGAAGTGTAGTTCGCGCTGATCTGTTCACGCCGACCGAAAATTGCGCCGGGTAATCAACCTATCCTGCTAGTTTTTCGGGTAGGGTGTTTGGGGATGACCGCCGATGGCGATGATTGGCAAGGTATGGCGGATTTTCCACCGCTAGAACAAGTCGGTACGCGAGATAGCGCGTATCACAAGCCTGTCGCGCAACACGATGAGCAAATACCTGGACATGGAGGTCTGGGCCTCTTTTGAATTCTCAGTGGGTGGTTTAGCGGGTCAAGGGCGGGCGTGAGCCCGGCGAAGCGAACCCTTGAAGCGCACTGAATCGATAAGCTGAACGGTGGCTGGTTGCAGCAGAATGCGGCAACCAGCCACGCAAGACAAAGCAACCATGACGAATCAACTGTTCGAATCTGCTCTCGGTATGACCGCGCCCTGGTGCGTGCAAGCCGTTGACTTTGATGCGGCTCAGCGTCAACCTACCATTGCCGTGGACTTTGTCGCGGGCACCCGGTTTTCCTATGCTGGAGTTGCCGGTGAGCATCCGGTACACGACACGCAAATCAAGCGTCTGCGTCACCTGAATTTCTTCCAGCACGAGTGCATTCTGGAAGTGCGGGTGCCGCGTGTGCGCTTGCCCGATGGCTCGGTGCGGTTGGTCGAACCTGATTGGGTAGGCCAACTCAGCGGCTTTACGCTGCTGTTCGAGGCACTCGTACTGATGCTCGTCCAGCAGATGCCGTTTGCCGCTGTCGCACGTGCGGTCAACCTGTCGTGGCATCGAGTACACGCCATCTGTTCGCGGTATGTGGAGCTGGCACTCGCGGCGGCTGACCTGTCTGAGGTGACGGCCGTGGCGATTGACGAAACCTCGTATCGGCGCGGTCATGAGTATCTGACACTCGTCGCCGATATGCAGGCGCGGCGGGTCATGTTCGTCACGACCGGCAAGGATGCCAGCACGATTGAACGCTTTGCGGCCTATCTGGGCAAACACGGTGGCACGTCCAAGCAAATCGGCTCGGTCAGCATCGACATGTCGCCAGCTTTCATCAAGGGCGTCAATGAACATCTGCCCGACGCGCGACTGAACTTTGATAAGTTTCACGTCGTTGTTCACGCGTCCAAGGCGCTTGACACGGTGCGCAGGCAGCAACAGAAGGTCGACCCGAAACTCAAAGGCATGCGCTGGACGCTGCTCAAAGACGCGAACAGACTGAATCTCGCCCAACTGACCGACCTCGGGGCGCTCGTCAGTCAGTACACCACCAAGCGCACCGCCCAGGCGTGGCTGTACCGCGAGCAACTGCGCGGCATTCTTGAGCGCAAGCAAATCAATGTCGTGTCGGCGATGTTGCACCAGTGGTGTACGAACGTCATGCGCTCGAAGGTCGAACCGATGAAAGACGCGGCGTGATTGATTCGCCGACACTTCGACGGCATTGTTGCCTAGACTCAGACGCGCCAGACCAACGGCTTCATCGAAGCCATCAACGGCCTGTCTCAGGCCGCCAAGCGCAAAGCACACGGGTACGCTCGCTTCGAAACCATGCGCACCGTCCTGTTCCTCATCGCCAGAAAACTCGACCTCTCACGCTTTAATGAGCAAGCCCGATGAGCCCCGTTACCCACTCCGTTTTCAAGAGAGCCGGTTCTGGAAGAACCGAAGTATCAGCGGCGCCAGCAGTCGACTTGGCTGACGCCGTTTCATGAGGCGCTGGTGCAGGCAATCAATGTGGACGCAAGGCGGCTCAAGAAAGAGTGACGCACCACTTGGATGCTATTCCAGGAGATCAAGGCAGGCGGCGACGAACGCGGCTATTCGCGGGTGACCGCTTCTCCGGACTTGGTGGCAACGCAAAGGCAACGCGGTTTCGAAGTCGGTGTTTGTGCCGTTACAAATCGATCTGGGCGAAGCACTCCAGTTCGACTGGTCCGAGGAAAGACTGGTTGTCGGCGGCATTTACCGCAAGCTGCAGGGGGCGCACATGAAGCTGTACGCGTCGCAAGCGTTCTCGCTCGTGGCCTAGGGTCGCGCGCGAGGTACGCTGTCGCACACGTGGCTTGGTTACGAACATCCAGTACGAACTCGAACAATCCAGCCTTTCGGCCGGCGCAGGATGTTCGTCCTGAAGCATATCAACTGCGTTGAAGAAGAGCTGATGTACCACATCCGTTAGACGTACGCCTGTAATGCCGGCATCGGGCGGCCTCCGGCGCTGACGAGAATCGGCGTTTGGGGTTCCAGCGCGATGCGTTGTCGATGTGATTGAGATCGCACGAGGTGTTGATCGGGCGCGCTGCGCGCCAGCGGGAACAGCTACCTTGTCGGATACCATCTTCATGATGGGTTGTAGCCATTGAGGCGCTCTACAACGTCAGTGTTGGGCCGCACCGGTTTTGAATCAATGATCGACGGATGCTGTTGCATAATTGAACCTGTTTAGCGGATAAAATGAGGACGCGTAAGGTCATGAAACAGTTCAACAAGGTCGCGATGATTGAGCTAGCCGATGAATATGCGAAAAACGGTGACTTAGACAAGGCGCGCCGGATCTACCAAAAAGTGAACGAATGGAACCCTGGTGATTTCGATCTGGTTTGCAAGGAACTGGTTTGCTCTCTCAACGTTTGCAATTGGCAGCGCTACGACTATTTGCAGCGCGTTCTGAGGGATACCTTCAGGCACAAGGGCGGGCTCGCGATCGGTGAACCGCTTCTCGCATCGCCGTATTTTACGGCAGACGATCTGCTTGAGGCGAGCCAACGTCATATGCAAGGATTTGTTCACCCACGAAATGCTTCTGCCCAGCGCACGTTGGACGTAACAGCTAAGGCTGGCAGACTTCGGATCGGATTCCTCGGAGCAGACTTTTATAACCAGGCGACCATGCACCTCATGATCGGTCTGATCGAAGAGCATGACCGAAACCAGTTCGAATACATTGCCTACGATAGTGGATCATCGATTGATGATCCGATACGCCGGCGGGCCGTACAGGCATTCGATCGGTTCCATTGTGTGTCGAACATCGGGAATGACGAGATAGCACGGATGATTGAGCAGGATGGAATCGATATTCTGATCTTTATCCGCAACCTGACCGACCCCAGAGTCGGCGTTCTGACGCAGCGTCCCGCACCGATTCAGGTGGCCTATCTTTACAACCCATCCGGATTCGGTGCTCCAGCGGTCGATTTCCTGATTGCCGATTCCGTAATCGTGCCGCCCGAATTCGAGCACCACTATTCCGAGCGAATCGCACGACTACCCTTCTCGTATCAGCCCAACGATCGCCATCGACCATTACCGCAAGAATGTACGCGGCTGGAATTTGGCCTACCGGAAGGCAGGGTTGTTCTCGCGAATCTCGGTTCACCGTTCAAGATCACCCCCACGATGTTCGACATCTGGTGCCGGATATTACGCGAACATCCACAATGCGTACTATGGCTCCTGCAGACCAAGATCACGGTTGCCGAAAACCTGCGGCTTGAGGCATCGCTTCGCGGCATAGATCCAGCCCGGATGTACTTTGCTCCACTTGAAGCGATTCCGCGCCACATAACGAGGCTCTCATGTGCAGATCTGATGCTGGACACACATCCGTACGGTGGACACACCGGCAGCAGTGATGCCCTGTGGGCCGGTGTACCAGTCCTCACACTCGTTGGAGAAACCTTCGCGTCAAGAGTCGCCGCATCCTTGCTAAACGCAGCTGGGTTGTCAGAACTGGCGGCACGCAGTGAGACTGAGTATGTGGATTTGGCGAGCCGTTTGATTGAAGACCGGCGAGCGCTAGCGGCATACCGGTCTCATCTGGTCTCCAGGCGGATGAGCCTGCCATTGTTCGATGTTTGTTCGTATGCCAGAGATTTTGAAAATTTATTGCTCGATTTGTGGAGCGAGAGAAGTGCGTCAGCCGGACGGCTACTGTGAGCTTGACTGTTGCTAACCTCCGGTTGAAAGGCATTCTTCGAATGTGCTCTATATGCGATCGAAAAACGGCAAGGCGGGGCTGTACACGGGACAGATTCCGAACGAGGGTTGAACTAGTGGTGCGAATTTCCGACAAGTAGATTCAACTTAATTCGATACCGCACGTGATCGTAGCGGCCGGAATCCTCCTTTTCCGACACGCCTGTCTTTCCGCTAGTCGTAGTCATCGGTGAGGATGATGTGATTCCAATGCATAGGCGAGACGTGCTTGAGCAGGGTTTCGTCGGAAGTCCCGCCCTGCTCATGCATTGCGGGAATTACGCGCTCAAGATAGACGGTATTCCGCAGCTGGACTTGCCCCTGCATGACCGGACATGCGATTACGCTTAGGTTGGAGAACTTTCTCGCTGGCGAAACTTGCGTGGCGAGCAGTATTTCAGGGCGCTATGCGGATGCGACTCATTGTAGCGGAACGCAATGGCCACGTTTTGCAGCGCCGTTCTGGCGTCGGGCTTGGGCATTCACGAAACGTAATCACGCTTCATCGTCTTGACGAAGCTCTCGGCTACCCCGTTGCTCTGCTGAACTCCGACGGGTGTCATGACCGGCCTCAGGCCGCTTTTTCCGCGAGAACGTCAACGTCTCATTGGTGATGCAGCAGGAACCGTTGTCGCTCAGCCACTCGATTTCGCTGTCAGCCGTCAACACTCTCGCGAAACGGTTCGACCGTCTGAGGCATCACGTCGCGCACCATATCGCGGGTGTAACCGCCCGTAGTCACAGCCCAGCTCATGCTTGCCACCTATGCTGTGCTGACGCTGAACAAGGCCGATCGAACCAGCGGAGTCGTGACTGCTTCGATATTGCCTCCCCTCGGTGATTACCTCTGTAGCCGACTCTTGTCACTGAGACGGGGGTGACCATCCCATGAGCACAGTCTCATGTCTACCTGCTAGTTTAGGTGGGAGACTGTGTCTGGTGTTTCAGGGAGGCTGCTCCAGGGTCGTCCGATGCATATAGTGCTACGTCCGTCGTCGGCGAAGCTACTTTATCGAGCCGGTATCCGTGCGTATAGACGGTGGAAAGGCGAATGCCGTTTTCAGGTCGCAGGGACAATTTTTGCCTCAGGCGATAAATATGCGTATCAACCGTACGTGAACTACTGTCCAGTTCGCGACCCCACGCAAGCTTCGCCAAAAGGTCTCTTGAGACGACTCGCCCAACATTGTTGAAAAGGAAAGCAACGACATCAAACTCTTTTGTCGTCAGCTCGACCGTCCGACCATGAAGTGAGACACTGCGTTGTGCGATATCGAGGCTATAGGGGCCGACAGTTACAGTCGTTACTGGGTTTTCGTTTCGCCGCGTGCGTCTAAGCAGCGCGCTGACCCTCGCAGCCAGTTCTGTCCTTCGAAACGGTTTGACCACGTATTCATCCGCGCCAGCCTCAAGTGCCTGCACAACGTCCACTTCGAGTACCTTGCTAGTCAAGAACAGGACCGCCGGGTCGGTGCCTAGATTGCGACGTATCCAGTGCAACACTTCGAAACCGGTCATTCCAGGTAATTGCCAGTCAAGTACAACAAGATCGACCTCGTTGGCTTTCAGGAAGCGTATTGCGCTTTCTCCTCGATTAACCTTGTTTATCGCGTGTTCCGAGAACTCCATCGCTTTTTCGACCGCGGCAACTTGAGCGGGATCGTCTTCTACCAACAGGATATTCATATTTCCTCTTTTACCTCTCGCCAACAGAACTGCCCGTGCTGCATCGGATATACGAAGCAAGCAGGGCGCATCGAACTGAGGCACCATACGCGTGACCAGTCGAAAGGTTGGTCTCCTCCTGACTGGGATTCAGTGACGATTGGACTTTCGCCGCCTCGCACGGACATTCGCGCTAAATTGTGAATTTGATTAAATTAAGATAAGTTCTGTCAAACGTCAAAAGAGCCCCCCACACGGGGGGTATTTATCCAGCGTGGGGGGCAATCTCCACTTTTCCTGCCTGACGCGCCTTTGGATGAGCCAACGCTCTCATTAACGAGTCTTCGCGAAAAAATATGCTGATATGGCATCGATTGTTACGCCAAAATTCTCTGAAACTAACGGATTTCTTAAATAAATGAGAAGAGCCCGGTTGGACCCACGCCACCGCCTTGGCAAGCACAACCGCGATACGAACGAAGCCTGTCCGCGTAGATCCGACAGGTAGTCAGGGCGATAGAGAAGAAGTGATCAATGAGGGGTGAGTTTTTCATGGCGAGTTCCAGTGAATCGACCACGGGCTGCTGCCAGAAGTCAAGCACGCCCCCGCCGTCTTGCCGAGCAGATACTTGATCTCGACCGGTGCGGACTTCAGGTTGATGAAATTGAAGATATACGGCGTGATGAGATTGCTCGTGGCGATACCGCGCTCTTCCTTAAGCGATCCCAGAACAACGCGATCCGTGTCGCTGATTACACCATAGGCTTTTCTCTCGTTGTTGCGCCACGCGGTCATGCTTACGAGCGATATGCTCCAAATGTACGCGTGGCTCGCGCGCTCGTAGTCTATGACGTTGTACAGGCACCGTGAGGCATCATTGTCGAAATAGCTGTCCTGCAGCGTGATAACGCCTATCGGCGTCTGGATATTTTCGTTTCAGTGCAACGGAACAGTCCGCTACGCGTTTGCCGCCGAAGTGCCGACGATACTTGTGAGGATGAACAGAGCTGAAATTTTGAGCTTCACGATTTTCTTCCCTTCATTGTTGAAGAAGTACCGCTTGGTCGGCGTCAACGCCGTCGCTATAGCGTTGAGTTCAAAGCTCAGGTGGTGGCGGCCTGTCAGGGACACGGGAGCGCTTGCGGCCATCGCGTTGCATCACAAACTGAATGCGAATCCGCTGCGACGCTGGGTAGAACAGGCCGAAGTAAACGAGCGCGTGCTAGTTCCGAGCAGTACCTCGGTGGTGCAGTCGGCAGAGGCGCCGGCATTCGTGCCGCTCCCGCTGGAAACGAGGAACGCACGTCCGTCTGAGATCCGCATTGATGAGCCCTGGCTGGCAGTCGATCCGCTGGATATGCGAGTCGGCTTCGATACGGCGCTGGCTCGAGTCGTCAAGGTATTTGGCGCTGCGCATCCGCACCATGCCTAGCTGTTCGCCAACCGGCAGGCCAACCGCCTGAAGGTGTTGGTCTACAACGGAATCGGTATCTGGCTGGCAGCGCGACGGCTCAACCAAGGTTAGTTCGTCTGGCCTCACCCTGCTAGCGAATCGAAGAATTACGCGCCGGTGTCGGCGCACGTCATCGACAAGGGCATCCCAACCGCAGGACCGCCGGCCACGGTGCCGGTTGCCAAATATGCGGACCATCTGCCGCCGTAGAACAACCATTCGAGATCTTTCAGCTTACTCATTGACTAATGGTCGCCAAAGACTCAGGAGCACCAGACTGACGCGTCCGAGTTGCACCACACAATTGATAGAAATACCTCTGGGTAGGCAAGTGAAATTAATGCTTCCCAAGATTGATGCTTATAAGCTTCATTCCGTACTTGATGGTTGCCTACGAGGTGAAATCGATAGTTAGGGGGTCCAACTGCCCGGCCGAAATCAGTTGACCACTACAACGCCGCGACACGGCATGTAGATTCTCTTTGAATCAGATCGTTTAGTCGTCGATTTACAATGGTTGACAACACCAGCAGGCGTAGTCCGCTAACCTGTCTATCTGATCGACGCTGCGCGAACGCACATCGTGACTCTAATTCGTAGCGCCAACAGGGCACGGCAAATACAACCAATTAATGACAATATCTGAAATTCCAATTCCATTTCCGAACCAATAGAGAAAATCATGTCAACATATTTTTTCCCAATAGAAGGCCGATTGGCTCTGCCTGGTCCGAATCCTCACGCTTACCTGCGCGAATCATTTGGACGTGGATGGATTATGCTGCCGCCGAGTGTTTGCCTGCACCCGGAGATCAATGCGCTTTATGCCGCGTCACAGCGTACGACGTGCCTCAGTTGGAGCGCCATATGTTCGATGTGCTACTGGGAGCCTCGAAACAGGAACGGGCTCGTAGTAACGAATCGTCGTTCAGTACCTCTCGAGCTTGCAGCTAGTGTTCCGCCAAAAAAAGCGCAATCTCCTGTCTGAAGATTCAACCATAACAGGATTGGCTCCTCACTGGCGCTGCTATCACGACAGTTGGCGGATTCTTTCTCGCGGGAATCGCTGCTAGCGATTCACACCCGTTCGTCACACTGAAAACGTTGTGAGGTTGATGCTGCTGCGGACCTTTTGATTGACGCTTTACAGCCTGTAGTAAGACATAAAGCTAGCGCTAGCATCTGCAATCGAGCAAGCAGACTGCACCTATCAATAACGCAGATCAGTTCGCTGTCATCGCATCTGGCGCCGACAACCCCATACCCGAATCACCATACCGCTTCACACGATATCGATCCTATCCGCCATAGCGCTGATGACGCATTGACGAAAGCCAGCCCTTTACCGCAAGGCGGCCACGAAGCAGACATTTCCTGTCAGAATAGGTCAAACTGCAACCGGCGGACGAGAATACACCCTTCGCAACAGAACTCTGCAAAAGCACCTGGTGGCACTGTGCCTTTATCCAATGTTACGGGCAATAACGCCCTATAGAGTAAGCGCAGATATAACGCCCCAACCGGGATGCCCTAATAGTTCGATCGACGAAGCCTGCCGCTACACTATCGCTCCGTTGCAACCCGCGGATACGATAACTGCGATTAGCGGGATATGACAGATCGTCAGTCACCTCTCTGCAGGACGTGCTCTCTATCGAGTCATACGCAAAACCCATCGGGCCATTACCCGCCACCGTCTCACCACAGACGTCACCGATGTGGATCTACGTCGTTCGGCACACCAACATAAACACTACGATCAACATTTTTTTCATTAATCACGATTTGGATTCTTTCACCGACCCGTGGCATATGCCTAAAGTCGATCAACTGCTTGAGGGTCAAATCTTGCGCTTGCCGATTTCTGCGAAACCTCAATTCAAGGCGCATTAGGGCGATGTTGTTCACCGTCACGCCAGTTTGATTGATCGCGATAGCCATCGCAACAACAACGGGCCAGTCCGCCGAATATGGCGGATTGACAAGCTATGGTTCATGTGTGGTAATAGAACTGCAAAGATCAGTGCCAATACGAGAGAAGCGACCGTACATGCCACCACGATCACTACCATCACAAAAAAGCAATGGTTGCTGCCCCACGTTCCGATAACATGAAGGTTTTCAACGAATATCGGTGACCATGCGAGAGAGCTATCAACTCCTCACGTTGCAATGCGATCGCGCAAGAATACCGATTTTCCATCTGTTTCGATCCGGTTCATCTCCAAGGCAGTTCTTCGCGATCCATGTCGAAGCCAAAATTACTCCGACTTCCCATTTTTCTGCCCTTGCTCACTTGAAGTAGGAGAACGAGCCGACTGCACACCCTGATGAACTTGCGTCTGAAGCCCCTGGACTATCTCATCCGTCGCAGATTGGGTAGCATGAGTCGCCTGCGTTTGAACCGCTTGGCTCGCCTGATTTTTTACAGATTCCAATAGTTGTCCAAATTGAGCAAACACGCTAACAGAGGACAAACCAACTATGGCACCGAGGACGAATTTTTTCATAGGTTGTCTTTCATATAGGTTTTCAAGGAATAAAAACGTTCGTCAAATCGTTTAAATAATTACGCACTCAATGCGAGCCAGAGCTATGAAAGCGGGGGATTTGAGGCTTGTGCTCAGTTCGGTTTTGAAATTAGTAGTACTCGCCAATACTGTCCGAGTCCGTTGTAATCGCACGCAACAGGCTAGAACGACCAATCTTTGCGATCCAGTAAGCGCTCATCTGCATAATTCGAATAGGTAAAGACAACCCTTCCGCCTGGCTGCAGATGACTAGCCACTTCGTTGAGAAAGCGCCGGCTCAGTTCACCATTGGCGCTTGCCAACGTTCATTCCTCGACGCAATACCCCAAGCCGTGAGCAACTCCTCGAATTATCGCTCGACAACATCCTTATCATGTGCTGGCAACGGCTTGCCTGTCGTACGATACAGTGGAAGTGTTTTCGGGCCATTTACGGCTGTACGGATGCGTTCGATGCTACCACGACGGACCGAGTATTAAACTGCGCGAGATACGTCACGTGACCTTATAGCGATACTCTCGACAATCTGTCGACTGTCGCAGTCTTATTATCGCTCAGCCATGCGATTATTTTTGTGCATTGATATGTACTTTCATTGATATGATTACTCGCTCAAGCTGGAATAGCTGACTACTTGCCAGCCGAACCGTTGACGCCGCAATCATCAAAATTTATGTTCAAAAATATTCGAAAAGATGATCGCTCCTGGAAACTCCAGATCGAACGAGCTGCCAGACCTAACCATCACGTCAATACGTTTTGCTCGTTCAAAATACGCATAACACACCCTGAGTCCGAAATGCCCTAACTCCTTTGAAATAGATTACGAGTGGACTTGAATGAGAATGTCACTTTTTGAAACGTCGCTACAGGTTGCAGCGAAACGACATCTAACCGTATGCTGGCAGCTTGTCCAGGGTGCCACGCAAGATCGTCACTAACCGGTGGGGCGGGTATCCAGTGGCGAAGACCGCGATCTGTGAGTTGGCGAACGTGCAGCACTTTTTCGTCAAACCAGCGCTTGGGTGAACAATTGGACCCAAAGCCGTCATCAGCTGCCGCGCGAACGCGAGCGACACTTGCGAGGCATCGGCGATCACCGGCGTATTCAGGCTTTCCAGCCGAAGTGCCGCCCGATCCGGCAGCACTTCGCGCTCAGCCGACATCAGCTACGCGCCTCACCTAGTCGCAAACGGCTTGCCTGACACCTCATCTCTCGGCATGTTTCACCGAGTCCAGCCAGGTTTCGTCCGCTTTCTGGACAGGTGCATGTCCTGCGCGCCACTGCGTCGCAGCAAATTTACCGTGACAGCTCCTTTGATAAATATGGACGCCACTCGTTACAAAAATCCAGATTATGTTTAAGCGCTGCCTCCATTCTGGAGGATGATTTTGTACAAATTCCTATTCCTAAAATCTTATGACAAGGCGTCATACTCTGGATTTCGCGTCATTGAGCATATCGATTTACGGCCGAATTTCATTAAAATCGGATCAGCGAGGTGTGTTTATTTACTATGCCATATTACAATTTTTTTGAACAGAATGATTGGTGCATTTTCACATCGACATTTTTGGTGCTGATTCATAAAGAAGAATTTCAGAAATAGGCAGAATTTTCACCGTAAGACAGTCCTGCCATCCGCGATAAATCAGCAAATTCTGCCAAAAGATGCGGCAATGATTTATGGCACAACCAATTGGAATTAATGATTGGTCAGCGCTACCATCGAAATTCCAATAGTAAGCACTCCGTTCGATTTTTCGCAGATAACAGAGCTGCCGTCATGCACGACGGCAGCTCTGCACAGGAATACCGCAACGTGAAAAATTGATTTTTCAGTTACTTCAAATATATCCGCAGAGAGATTATTCGAGATGTTCAATTTCTTGCTCTCACGAGCAAAGCCATCGGTGGCGCAGTCAAATGTACAAAGCCGCTACGCTTCCTTGAAGATGCGCGCGCTTTTTGGTGTATTCATCGGATATTCCGCTTACTACTTTGTTCGTTCCAATTTCACGCTATCCACACCTTATCTGATGAAGGTACTTAATTTGAGCAAAACCGACGTCGGTCTTCTCAGCAGTTGCTTGCTTATCACCTATGGCATTAGCAAAGGGGTTATGAGCGTCATGGCCGATAAATTCAACCCAAAATACTACATGATGTTCGGGTTGGTTTTATCATGTATTGTCAATCTGTCTATGGGATTCGGAACGGAAGTCTGGATGTTCGTCGTGCTCGTGATCTTCAATGGGCTGTTTCAGGGCATGGGCGCGGGTCCTGCGTTTATCACGATTGAGAGCTGGTTTCCGCGGAGCCAGCGCGGTCGCATTAGTGCCGTGTGGGGAATCTCTCACAACGTGGGCGCAGGAATGGTCGCGCCGATTGCGGTAGGCGCCTTCGCTCTATTCGGTGCCGAGCACTGGCGGGCTGCGAGCTACTGCGCGCCGGCCGCAGTATCGGCAATAGTGGTATTGGTCGTCCTGATGACTGGTGCCGGCACGACTTATAACGAAGGATTGCCGCCTTTGGAGAAAATCCTGCCCACAGAAGCAGGTGAAAATCTGGTCAAGGGAGGCGACCACGCGCCGGATAATATGAGTGCCTTGGAGATTTTCCGCCGCTACGTGTTGCCCAACAAACATGTGTGGTACGTCGCGTTAGTCGACTCCTTCGTTTACCTGATCCGCTTTGGCGTGATTACCTGGCTACCCATCTATCTGCTACAAGCCAAGGGCTTTACCAAGGCACAAATGAGTATTTCTTTTGCCGTTTTCGAATGGCAGCGATTCCATCAACGCTTTTTGCCGGTGTATTGAGTGATCGGTTCTTCAAGGGACGGCGGATGCCTCTTGCGATAATCAGCATGGCCGGTATTTTCTGCGCACTGCTTTTCTACAGGGAATCGTCTACCTTGACCGGAGTGACCATCGCTTGCGGCGTGATTGGATGCCTGATTTATGTGCCAGTTTTCCTAGCCTCCGTGCAAAGCATGGAGGTCGTGCCGTCGTTTGCGGTCGGATCAGCGGTCGGCTTACGTGGTTTCATGAGTTACGTAGTGGGCAGCACTCTTGGCACGGCCATAATGGGCAAGCTCATGGATGTCTATGGTTGGAGTGTAAGTTTTTATATGCTGTTTGGCGGAACCATCCTGTGCATCATCTTTTGCATGCTTGCACACCGTGGCACGTTGGAATTAGAGGCGAAAAAACAGATAGAACACGACCAGCAAACCAGGAGAGAGAACTTGCGGTGTGAACGCGGAACCTGACGAAATTCCCGCAAGCGATAAAATTCACAGCGACGCACCGCATTGGATACCGCCTGCATTCCTCTTCGCTAACGAGTAACTGCTTTACCAGGCAAGCCGTCTGGATGGACTCATCCATGGCTTGCCTGTTTTTGCAATGGCGTTAAGATAGTCAGCCCCTTTTGCATGCAGGCAACCGGACCACCTTGTTGAGCTGACCGACGGCAACGAGCCGATGATCGAAGATACCGATCACCGCGTTGAAGCGAACAGCTTCTAACTGCGAGGCTGCTACGCGACCTTCGATGCAGTTTGTGATCCCGAAAACCGAATTGCAGCAAACGCTCGCAGCACTGCACCGGGTTCACCAAGCCCTAGTTCGCGATCGGCGTTCAAATATCTTACCCAGCAGATCGGCGATATCGATAAAGAGCTCGATCGGTAACTGGCTGAGGATCAGTTTTAGGCAACGCCTGCTGACGATTCCCGGTGTTCCCCCCTTACCGCCAGTCCGCTTGTATCAGAGTACAGTGACGGAAAGCAGTACCGATGCGGCTAAGATTTCATCGCTGCAAGGGGCTGGTACCAAAGCAATACGGTACAAGCGATAGAGCGAACCTGCTTGGACTCTCTAAGCGAGATGACAAGAATATCCGCCATCTGCTGGTCCAGTGTGCCCGAGCGTTTATGCTGCGGCTAGACAGGCAGTTCGGGCGTGTGGTCGACTGCGTTCGGACAATGCTTGTGCAACGACATTCCAGTGTAGTTGCTTGTGCCCTAGCCAGCAAGCTTGCACGAATTACATGGGCAATTGCGAGCTCTAACACGGTGTTCGAACGAAGGCGTCCAGTCCAGCGTCGTGACGAACTGTTGCCGATAGTTTGATGAAATCAATCGGTCTGGTTTTGCGACCACGGATAATTGATGACGTGAATGGCTAAACGGCTCGATGGAAATCCTGAAAGGCTAACGAGCTTCCTGAAGCTGCAGCTGTTATCAGGACCGCAAGGCGCGATTCTCGTCGTGGCGCGAAGAACGTCCCTCACAACGGCGTCGAATAGATTTTTGCAAACCACCCACACATCAACATCAATGTTGCAAAAAATGGGGGTGACCATAGATTAATCTTGACCATCGTGACAGACGGATCGAGGAGATGGGTAAGCCAATCATCGACGACGAACTGTAGGCACCAATCGAACCACTGCTGCCTCGGACAAAGCCGCGTCGCTTCAAGTACCCCGGCCACAAACCAGTACTGGATCACGCAGCTTTGGCAGGCATCCTGTTCGTGCTGAAGACGGGCATTCGCTGCTAAGACTTATCAGCGGAAATGAGTTGCGGTTGGGGTGGGAAAAAAACTGGCCTGCCCCTCCCTGATCGAGCGCGCCCCGGCTCTAGGCATCACTTCGCCACCGACGCCAACGGCACGCCGATCGCGGCAATCCTGACCTGCGCCAACCGGAGCGACATCACACAACTGGTTCCGCTCATCAAGGCCATCGTGCCGATTGGCGGCGTGCGGGGGCAACCTTTGAGCCGTCCTGGCCGCGTTTACGCAGAACGCGGTTACGACCACGGCAAATACCGCCGCATCCTTCGCGAGCACGGTATTCCTATCAGCATTGCACGGCGCGGCCACCCTCACCCCAGGGGCTGTGGAGAATTCCGTTGGGTCGTCAAACGTACTCGTGTCTGGTTGCACCATTTGGACCGGCTACATATTCGTTTCGAACGTCGCACTGACATTCATGAAGCGTTTCTCAAACTCGGCTGTTAAAGGTCATTCCTTGGGCAGTCAGTCCCACCGATGCCTCATCCTCCTATCTCGGAGATCCGCTGATCTTTTTGTTCAAGTGCTTCTGATGCTCCCGACGTCGAGACAGACGAAGACAATGACGTTTCGTAAGGGCTAGAAAAAGTGAAGCCCCGAAAAATGGCCGTTCGGGGCTTCGATGGGCAAGCCCCTTGACGAAGTTTGAAGCATGACTTGCCCACGAACATTATAGAAAAGACACGTGCTGAGGATTGTGAATTAAGATGACCCGCCTTTCGGATTGGCACAGCGTCACGACAGTCCGGGATTTCTGCCGCGAAGAGAGCCTTATCCACTGTGGTGCACAGCCGATCAACATAGTGCTGGCCTTGAGGATCCTGCCGCCGAGACGGTGCGACGACCGCAATGAAACGGCTTTTTAGCCGTATGCTGCCACGCAAAATCGTCACCAACGAGCGGTGCGACTATCCGCTGGCGAATACCGCCATCTCTGAGTTGGCAAACGCGCAGTACCTGTTCGTCAAGCCGGCGCCCGGTTGAACAATGGGGCCTAAAGCAGCCGAGGGCGTATGGAAACTCCATTTCCGCCACTGAGCGCGCGGTTGCGGGCTGGACAGATCAAGTTAGATGAGTCGCGCTTGCGCTAATCGAACATTGCGGTCGCGAAAAATCTCTCAGGGCTTCAGCTTGCAGCCATCTTCATCGACTTCATCAATCCGGCAACTCCGATTATATTCAGGACGCACTTGAGATTGTAGACCAGCACCTGAATGTTCATTGCGATGCTCACCCGTCCGAGCGTCCGGGTCAGGAAGTGCGTGACCCCCAACCACTGCCTCAGCGTGCCGAAGACGTGTTCAACAGTGCTTCTTCGAATGATCATTGCATCAAGCTTCTGGTCGAGCCGACGCTGCACGGCTTCCAGTACATTTTCGTGCTCCCATCGTCGGATGTGACGGTGGTGTTGGGCAAATATTGCCCCTTGAGATGGCAACGTGGGCGAGCGCTGGACCAATACACGTGCAGATTCATGTCATGCTCAAGGATCTTGAATCGCAGCATTGCGCGCTCACCGGCTAGGCATCGATATTCATCGTTCCGAGCAAAGTAGATGAAGTCGCGTTTGGTGAAGAGTCGCTTCTTCCCTGACACTGACGTGAGTGGTTTCGGGACATACGCCTTCATCCCGGCGAATTCGCAATTTCGGATGTCCGAACCACTGAAGTAGCCTCGTTCATCCGGCGCCGTCAGCTTTGGCCTGTCCATCGCGTTCTCCGCAGAACTTGCCATCCTGCTGAGTTGCCCTTGATCGCTTCCAATATTTGTCACCTCGTACTCCACGATCAGATGGTGCTTTGTATCCACGACGTTCTGAACGTTCTAGTCGACGGGCACGATCACCGAAGTCCAGCCACGTTCGGTCCGGCTTCTGAGCAGACGCATGTTGCCCACGGTATTGCTTCGCGGACGATTTAACGTGACAGCGTACGCACTCCCTCATATCAGCAGGCCCGCGACTATGACAGCGCGCGGGAGAGAGAAGAGCCACGGTCTTATAGATGGCCTCTACTCGATCTTAAGGATAACCTTACATGAGTAACGAAATGTAACGCAAAGAAGTAATCTTACGAGGGGCGGCCTCACTGTTCTTCAACAATTGAAAACACAAATCTTCAATGTGGTTTCCTATTCGTCCGGTTTCTCATAAAACGCGTATCGCCGATCATGATCGCAGTAGGCTGGAAACCGGATGCTCCATCCGACTCGAGAAATCTGCTTCCAGTCTGCTCTCCGCCTTGAGGATTGCCGTGACCGGTCATTACTGTTTGTTCTGGATATGGCAGATTAAGAGGCAATAGATACTTGATCTATCACGTACACAGAACTGGCGATCTCATCTGGTCGAAAGAGGATTGAAATCGGGTCGCCTGATTTCGTGATGAAGAGATTGACGTGTAGCGCGCGGGATTCGGCATACCCGCATTCGCAATCTTATTTAGTGACAATCTGTGACCACTTCATCAACATTCGGCAACTAGAATCGCCTCGTTGATCGCTGCAACCGAGGTACTTCGATCTCAAGTTGCGGCAACAGACTTCTCCGACGAATTCTATCTTGATGCGAGACAGCGCGCTCAGATCTATATCGTCTCGGGAGTGTGATGTGCCGTTGCATCCACGCGGTCAACTGAACCGGACTAGATACGAATGGTCGAGATAAACAAACGAGTAGATATCCTGCATACCGACCTCGGCGAAACCCAATCCTACGATCTCCAGCCGTGCATATGTGTAACAGTGCCTGAACCTCGGTACGGTTCACGCAACCGAGCGGTACAACGAACAGGATGGATAACTCGCAATTACAGGCTGTCAAATATTATTGCACTTGCGGTCTCTTTCTTCGCCATCGGTAGATGTGCGGCATCAGATTTGCCCGCACCGCCAGCCAACCCCGAAAGCCCCGCGCCAGTTAACGCGTGCGCAGCCAGTCCCAATGTCCCCGCCGGGTTCTACAAGGTCAACAGAGGCGATACGCTCCAAAGTATTGCGACTGCTTTCGGGCGAGACGCTAAGGCGATTGCTCTATGGAATCAAATCGACGAGGACAGCTCAGTGTTGGCCGGTCAGGTGGTGCACGTCGCTCCTCCCATAGTCGCTCCCCTTGTGGAAGCGCAAAGAGATTGCGACGGTGATATCACTATTGGTATGCAGCAACAGCCGCAGCTCTCCGAATTTGCTCCGACTGATGTCACACAGCAGGTTTCTCGTTCCTGCGGACACACGGGTGCGGCGGATGCCTCGACTCCACAAAACGTCGACGAAACGGCTTCGGAGCGAGCCACTCGTGAAACACGATCGTTACACGGGGCAACGTTTGCATGGCCACTGCACGGTACCGTCAAAATTCCATTCGAAGCGAAAAAAACAAAGGGCATCACAATCGAAGGAAAGACTGGTGAATTCGTCGTAGCCGCCGCAGGCGGCCGCGTCGTGTACGCGGGAGGTCGCATCGCCACATATGGCCAGTTGATCATCATCAAGCACAACGTCCACCTCCTCACCGCCTATGGAAACAACGGAACACTCCTGATAAAGGAAGGCAGCGTGGTGACACGAGGTCAAAAGATCGCAAAGGTCGGTGTCGCGGACAATGGCAATCCACTTCCCGTCAGTTTCGAAATTCGTGACAACGGCGATCCTGTCGACCCGTTGATGTTTCTGCCCGTTCAACCAGACGCTAACAATGGGGTCCACGCGTTCAACTGACCGCGCTTCAACAAAGCAGCACTGTTCACTTTTTTCCTCTACAAAGCCTCGCTTGTGGCACGGTCATGCCTCGTCACGCGACGCGCACCTCACGTCTATGAAAATATGTCGAGCTTCATACGGAACGACGCTTGCTACGCTCGCGTGCATTGCAGGCTGCGCGCTGCCGGCAGCGCCGGATTCAAAACCTGATGTTCTTGAGTCGCAGCAGTCGACACATGAACCCCTTGGTCCCACTCCTCCGCAAGATTCACCCCCACAAGTTTTAATCAAACCGCAGGCGGCTCCGACACTGATGGACGAGAAGTTCACCGCATCAGTTCAACCGCAGCCTCGTAATGGCAAGGATACGCGAGGTTTCCTGCAGACTGGATTTGCATCATTTTATGGAAAAGCCTTTGATGGAAGGCGAACGGCCAATGGCGAGCGTTACGATATGTACGCCTTCACGGCTGCTCACCGTACCCTGCCATTGGGTTCATACGTGCGCGTCAGCGTGCCATCTAATGGCAGATCAGTCATTGTGCGAATCAACGATCGAGGGCCTTATGTCCACGGACGCGTGATCGATTTGTCGTACGCGTCGGCGACGGCTTTAAATCTTCAGCCCGCTGGCACGATGTGGGTCGAAATTGCGAGCGTCGATCCGTCCGGGGGGCCACGCGTTATTTTGAATTCAGCAAAAAACAGATACTAGTCGCCGCACTCAATAGAAATATTGTTATCCATAAAACGATCGCCCGCATTGCGTGGTCGAATTTTCACTCTCGAATTTCGAGCATGACCAAGTCGGAACCGGGGGCGGCGTTCAGCTAGCGAGCTCTCGACGATGATTCCGGCTGTTGTCGTATCTGACCGCTTAATGCTAACCCATTTTCAGTCACCAAAGGACGCCGCTTTCCACCGCTACGGGCTTCAAAGCGTGAGGTTCATTGATACAATCGAGCAGATCGATTTCAATAGCGCGTGCGAGGGCATTTATCGGCACGTCGTTCTCCGTGTTCGAGAAAGGGCTCTGCATATCATCTCCGACCTTCAATAGTGCAAGAAGCAAAAAGCCGGCCGCAGTCGAGCCCAGCGGCGTATAGACTCCCAGCGACCCGACCAGACCCACCGGCATCAGAAAGCAGAAAGCGTGGGTGAAAAAGACAGGATAAGCTGAGTACTGGTTGGGAAATGGCGTATTCTTGATGCGCTCCATACCGCCTTGTGCATTCGACAATTCACTCATCGTGCGAGTCACCGTTGCGAGCCTTATGCTGTCCAATCCCGTTTGCGTTGCGATGATTTCCGCAGTTCGATTCATAATTGCGTTTGGAACATTTGCAACGCCTTTCAGTCTCAGCACCTCGCCCGGCGCTAGCCGTCGAGCAAGTTCATCCCAAGGTGGCTCGCGCCGCAGATGCAAACGCAACGCGTGCACGTACGCGATATGTCTCCGCACTAGCTCCTCTGTCAAGCCGGGTAAGCCTTCCGGCAACAGAAGACGAATTTCTCGGGCGAAGCTACGGGAATGATTGACCATTGCGCCCCATAGTGTTCGTGCTTCCCACCAGCGTGCATATGCAGCGGCATTACGGAAGCTGAGATAGATAGCAATGACGGATCCCAATAGCGATAACGGCAATCCTGGAAATGTCAGGCTACCGCGCGTATGCAGGTACACAACCGTCACCACGACATCCCACATCAGCAGCCATATGAGAGGACGTCCCACGTATCGTAGTATTTCGGCCCAACGGACTCTGCCCGGCACGATCATTTCCCCCCCTCAGCGAGCCGGTCCACCACTGACGGATGGGTTCGCAAATGCGCGAGTTGCAGACACACGTCATCTTCCACTTGCGCCTGGACAGTCAGGTCACCCACCAGACTGCGAGCGACTACTACCCCGCGTGCCGCTTCCGCATTTCTTAGCCGTCCTTCTACCGTGAGCATTGGAAGAGAGCCAAGCTGACATCCAGAACATGTTGTTTGCCGTTCATCTTTTCCTTCTTTTCAAGGTTGATTGATTAGCTTCTACTTTCAGGAGATGTGAGGAGATTACCAAATCGCAGGGATTGCAATAATTAACGATGTTCAAATCGAGGCGGGATAAGACAACAACGCACGCCACCTGTTTGGTTTATGAGCGGACTAGCGAACGGTGTTCCGTCGATAGATGTCAAATCGCCGTGCTGAGGAAAATATTCTCCCTGAGTCAACCGAGTTGCAACGGAGTCGTGGAAGCGCAATATGGGAGAACCCTGATGTGCATCTAACGGACACTCGCTAGTCGATGCCATTGCATCTGTCGCATCTGTCAAAGGCCGCACAATTTGACAAAAAGTCACGAAGACCAACAGTCAAATTTCTAAAATCCAACTCATCGGTGTCAATGCGGCGGTAACGCTACAGTTTGATCTGAACGGCAAGCAAACGCGATGAAGAAATATGCTGTTCCAATGCTGCCGTACAAGACCACTCATCCTGCAAGACCCGCAGCCTTGTTACCACGATTTGCTAATGATCGAGATGCTATAGATTGTTTGACGGCATCGTTGCCTGATTGCAGAAAGAGGAATCAACATGAACGTTGCCCACAGAAGTGGAAGTATTTTTCTCATGGCAGCCGCTGACATGCACTTCCCGTACGGTCCCCCCGTGCCAGTCGCAGTTAGTACAAGGGGCATGACTGCTATGCAGACTCCCGTCAATATGCGGATTCTGTACAACGGCACGGATGTCACGACAACGGCCAACGATATGACCACCACGGGTGCCGAAAGCATGTTTCAGGCGGTCATATCAGGTGCTAGGCCTGGTTCCGTGGCCAAGGCCATTCGAGGAAGCCAGTGCTGGTATGTAGACGGCAAAGCAGTGGTCCGAAACAACGATATAGGCATGAACACGCTCAATAACACCGTTTCCACGATGATGGGTTCGACCTCACAGTATATGAATAACGGTTGATCGTCGTTCACGACGCGATACCGCTGTCAGGTGGTCCATCCCCCTTCTGCGCGACGTGCTCAATCTGTCGATTCCTATTCGGCCCAGGACTGTAATGCAACACGGCCCCACATTTCATCGACTGGTCAATACATCCGCGTTGCTTATCGCGGTGGCCTGCCTTGCCGGCTGCGGATTGGGTGCCGGAATTGCAAGCACCTACAGACAGGTCATCGGCACGGAATCAGCGCAACGAAACATCCAGGTCAATCTCTCCGGCGGGAAGGATCTGAACCCTAGCGTTCGTAGAATTCCGTCTCCCGTGGAGGTCTGCCTGTATCTTGTTCTCGAGCCAGACTGGCTTCCAGAGCCGCAGCAATTCGACAGCAAGTGCGCGACCGCGCGGTCGAACGGTGATCAGGTGTTGAGTGAGCGACGCATCGTTGC
Organism: Paraburkholderia susongensis; assembly: GCF_900177725.1. GTDB lineage: Bacteria > Pseudomonadota > Gammaproteobacteria > Burkholderiales > Burkholderiaceae > Paraburkholderia > Paraburkholderia susongensis. The sequence goes on from NZ_FXAT01000019.1 coordinate 72,705, forward strand.
GCCAAATCGCACTGAGACCTTAGTGATAAAAGCACCCGGCAATCGGGATAGCTGGTTGGTGATCGATGCGGATTTCCGCACGAGGTCTGCCAAAGCCGAACCACTTCGCGTGGCGACGAAAAGAACGAGGAACAGTGTGGAAAACGTACTGCTCGACGAACAGCAGATCACCCGCTCCAAGGCCTCAGCCCCGTGACATCCTTCGTCCACGCAGACAGCACCAACCCCCGTTCATACTTTAAGCGCGCCCATTCATGAGTCAGATCAATTGCAACCGCGTTGCGTGGAATGAGGGCATGCTGATCGAGGTGCAGCATTTCCAGCAACTGGAGCGAAGCCTCGAACACCGCGCAGCGAATCGTTTCGCGCAGACTTTGAATCATGGGTGGGGTTTCACGCACTACGAAATCGACCATGAGGCGCTCGGCCTCAATCGTTTTGGACTGCGCAGGGCTCGCGGCACGTTTCCAGACGGCACCGCATTCTCGATACCGGAGGGCGACCCATTGCCGGAATATGTCGATCTGCAACGGGCGGTTCCTGGCGATGTAATCTGTCTTGCCGTGCCGATGGCTCATCTTGGTACCGGTGAGGTCGAATACGACGGGCGTACACACGGCGCACGTTACTTCGCCATACTTACCGAGGTGGCGGACGCCAATGTTGCGCGTTTGTCCGGCGTCACCGCACAGCGTGTCAACATGCCCCTTGGCATGCTCAACTCACGATTGTGTCTTGAATCGCAGCTTCGCTCGAACGAAACCTTTCTGCGGCTCGCGCGCGTGCGAGGGCGCCAATCGGCATCGTCCGTTCTGCTCGACGAACATTTCATTCCGGCGCTTCTCGACTCGCGAGCCCATCCGTCACTAAAGGCGTTATGCGCCGAATTTCAGAGTGTTCTTTCTCTTCGACTCGGCTCGCGAATCCAGGGTACTGTGTTGTCGGCCGGTGGCAGTGTAGCCGAGTTGATCGAATTGCTCATGGCACAGGCACTGGCCGAATATCGCCTGCGTTTACGGCATCTCGACGCGTTCTCTCCCCTTCCTCCTTCATCGCTGTTCGTCGAACTGATGGGTCTGCTGGGTCGGCTCGCGATCGTTCCTGGGCTTGAGGACGTGGCCGATCGAACCGATCTCGCCTATGACCACGACAACCTGCAGGTAAGCTTTCAGGCTCTGTCGCAGGCGTTGCGGCGTGCACTGGCGCTGATTATCGAAACCCCGCTGCTGTCGCTGCCTTTCGAAAATCAAGGGGATGGCTTCTATCGTTGCGTGATCGATCGCCAATGGCGGCTGCAGAAACTGGTCTTCGCGTTCAGAGCAGAGATGCCGTCGGAAACACTGCGCGTGCAATTACCCCAACAGATCAAGCTTGGGCCCGTCGAAACTATCCAGAAACTGGTCGACCTGCAGTTGCCCGGCGCGCGTCTCATGCCGGTGCCGGTTACACCGCGTCACGTTCCCTTCTACGCGCAATCGGTTTACTTCGAAGTCGAGTCGACGGACTCCTTCTGGGAAAGCACGGTCAACAGTGCGGCCATGGCGCTACGAGTAGTGGGCGACTTTCCAGGGTTGCAATTTGAAGCGTGGGGCTTGCGTGAGGGCAAAGTAGCATGAATTTTCTGAACGATGTTGCGGCCATGCTGCGCCGTATGCCAGGGATGCAAAACACCCCTGGTATTAACGCGGATTGGCGCCGCCTGCCCGGCATGTCGGCCGGCTCCGAAGCGGCGTCGGTGGCTGACTCCCTGTTTAGCCCATTCGCCAATACGACGACGCAGTCCACTCACGGCGACACCGCGCATAACGCCAGCGAGGCCGCCGAGCGGACCGCCTTGGCACCCGCCAGGGAATCGCAAACACCACTGCAGCCTGCGGGAACCGTAAGATTGGGCACGGCCCGGATTGCACCGCCAGTCACGCGCGCCGGACGCAGTGAGGCGCGCTGGAATAATCCGATCATCAATGCCGCTATGCCGGTGTTGTTGCGTCTGCACCGCGGCAATGACGACGCCCAATGGATCGACGCGAACAGTCGGTCGCAACTGGCTCTCGAGCTCAAGCTGTTTCGCGAGCGGTTGATCAAGGAAGGACAGCCGAGCGCGGTCGTCGACGATGCTTCATATCTCCTGTGTACGTATTTAGATGAAACGGCTAACGATTCGGCCCGCCTCCGCCATTCGACGCCCTATGACGGCCAACGTTCGTTGCTCGTCGAGTTTCATGGCGATTCATGGGGTGGCGAAGACGCTTTCTCAGATCTCCAAAACTGGATGACCAAGACGCCACTACCAGTCCCTCTGCTGGAGTTATACGAACTCGTGCTGTCTTTAGGTTGGCAAGGTCGATACCGGGTACTGGACCGCGGCCCGGTCTTGTTGGCCGATCTACGCTCGCAATTGAATACGTTGCTCTGGGGAGAAAAGACACCCTCTCCCCTTGGCGCGGCACTCCCGGTATCTCAGCAAGACGCGAAGCGCGGTTGGTGGACGGCAACGCGGCTCTGCCTGCTGGTGCTTGTAGCGCTCCTGCTGCTTTACGGTCTCGCGGTTATTGATCTCGACAGCCGCGGCCGACCGGTGAGAGCAGCGCTGGCAGCTTGGGAACCGCCCATGCACACTATCGATCTAGAGAAAAATCTGCCCGATGCCATCGAAGTGATTACGCGCGAAGGGTGGATGAGCGCTCAAAGGTATAAGGACGGATGGCGGCTGACCTTCAGATCCGATCGCGCATTCAATGCCGGGGACGCCCAGTTCTTGCCCAGTTTTGAACCGCTCATCAAGCGCTTCGCCGATGCCATCGCCCCGTGGCCTGGAAACATTGAGGTGGTGGGCCACACCGACGCGCAGCCAGTGCATACGAGCCGATTCCCGAGCAACCTCGCGCTTTCCGAGCAACGCGCCCGTATTGTGGCCGAGACGTTGATCCGCAACGCCGACACCAGCGTGAATCGGCCCGCGCGCCGGATCACCTGGTCCGGGCGAGGCTCGTCGGAGCCAATCGATCCGGCGAATACGCCACAGGCCTATGAGCGCAATCGCCGCGTCGAAATATTATGGAATGTCGTGGGTCTGCGCAACCAATCCTTAAGGGCGGATCAACCGTGATACGCATTGGACTGCGAGTCATCGTGGGGTGTCTGCTCGCGTTGACGATATGGTGGATTGGGCCGCTACTGTTGATCGGTACGTTTCGCCCGTTTGGCTGGCTGCTGATGCGTCAGGTGCTGGTTGGCCTGATTTTATTCTGGGGCTTCTGGCCGCTTCTCGTGCGACTCCGGGGTCGCCTGTTTATGAGTTCCCGCCGGGTGCCACCGCTGACTCGTGCGAAGCAGGCTGACACATCGGACGCCATCACGTTGCAGGTGAAGGATTTCGACCGGCAGCTCGCACGACAATGGCTCAAGCGGTACCCGGGTTGGCGCGCGCGCTGGTTCGGCCTGCGCAACGGCGCGCATCGCGCCGAATTGCCGTGGCTCCTCGTGCTTGGTGCTGCCGGCAGCGGCAAGACGACGCTTATACGCCGCGGCAATGCCACTGCGAGCACGGATGGTGACGGCGCGTCGACGGACTACACGTCCGACACCAGCCACACCAACACCTGCCACTTCTGGCGGCTGGACAACGCGATCTGGATTGACGTCAATGGCGCCTGGCTCGAGCCAGGCGGGGCGCTGTCGTCCGATGCCTCTCCAGGCTGGCAACACCTACTCAAGGCATTGGCAAAACTCAAGCGCCGTCCGCCGATCGACAATCTCGCCATCTGCGTGGATGCGGACTGGCTGCTGCACGCCAACTTCGAGCAACGCAAAGCACTGAGCGATTCGATGCGGGAACGGCTGGCAGACGTGGCTGACCACTTCGATCAGAAGATGGCAATCCACGTTCTGGTGACAAGTCTGGACAAGGTACCGGGTGCCCTACCGTTTCTGAACTGCCTCGACGAAAGCGCTCTGGAAAAGGGTATCGGCTTCAGCCTCCCGTTGCCCGGGACAACTGAAATGCACGCGGTCACTGTTGACCAACTGCGGCAGATCATGGCACAGCTCGAGGCCCACATTCAGCAGCACATTCAGCTATTTTCGCCACATAGCGGCGATGCGCGGACGAATGTCGCACTCCTCGAATTTACCGAAGCGATGTCTGTGTTACGCGAACGTCTGCTGGACGTAATGAGTCGCTGCGTAGTCGGAAACGTCGCCAGCGAGTCGTGTGTCGTGCGTGGTGCGTGGCTCGGTACCTCGGTCGATCTTACGGCGGACCGATGCGCGACATTCTGGGAGGGCCCGGACGAGCACCAGGAGATCCGCCGTCTCGCGACACTATGGCGAACCCCGCTCGCGCAGATGAAGTCAGAGCGCGGCCTCGTTTCCAGCCAGGCACCACTCACACCAAAAGCCAGGGTGTGGCGACTGATACGCTGGTCTCTGTGTGGATCACTCGCAACGTGTCTACTGGTCGCGCTGACGTGGGCCTATCTGAACGAGCGTAACTATATCGACGCCGAACGGGCCGGCTTCGCCGAAAGCACACGGCTTGCGGAGGCGGCGTCAGCTGGCGGTTCGTCCGGAACTGCAATGATCGATGTGCTAGCCCAGATGCGCTATGCGAGGGATAACATCGACGAGGAACCGTGGCTCGGCTATTTCCCGTTCTTCGAGCATCGCAGAATCGAGAACACCTCAAAGGAAACCTACCGGAAACATCTGCGCAATACGCTGATGCCCGAGGTCTACAACTATGTGCGGCAAACGCTCACAACCGAATTGCGCAGTGACGCGGGCAACCCGTACACCACGCTCAAGATCTACCTGATGCTCGCGCATCCGGACAAACGTGATCCGGACGCCATCATCCGATGGATGCGGCCGCGCTGGAAGCAGTTGATGGGCAGCGCGTACGATGCAGAAGATCAGACCGACTATGAAGATCATCTGCGGGCTCTGTTCCTCGCGAAGGATATTCCGGGGACTCCGCAGGACAATAGCCTGGTTCGCGAAGCACGGGAGCGCGCCGCAAAGGTACCGACGGTCGCCCGAGTCATCGACAGGATCGAGGACGAAGGTCTACCCGATTCGATCGAACCGGTTTCGCTCGCGCGGGCCGGCGGCTTTGGCGCAGCCGCCAGCCTGCGGTTGCGCGACGGCGTGGCGCAGACGGACCCGGTCATTCCGGGCTGGTACACGCGAGCAGGCTATTTCGACGTGTTTCGCCCCAAGCTGCGCGGCGCGGTCAGGGACGTCATGCAGGAAGAAAGTTGGGTTCTGCGCGATCAACCTCTCTCGGGCAACACGTTCGAGCAGGAGCGCGCCGTCCAGGATCTCTACGATGCAACGCAATCACAATTTCTGCAGGACTACATTCGTCACTGGCAGGTATTTCTCAACAACGTCACGGTGCGTAGCTATAGCGGACTCGCAGACGCTTCGCAGATTGCCGCGTCGATGATGGAAGCACAGTCACCACTTGCTCAGCTCATGCGTTTCGCTGGCCGCGAGACCACGCTTGCCGGAAACTTCGAAGGTGGCGTGGCCGGCTGGCTCGATAGTCAGCGCACCAACGTCGACAAAAGCAAACGTGCGATTATCGGTGAGATTACGGGTGAGCGGACCAATTTGCGCTCGAGGCACGAACAGGTTGTCGACGATTATTTTGACCCGGTAAGGCGCATCGCATTACAAATCGACCAGGCGGTGGCCTCGACTGGCGGCTCCAACCCGCTAAACCGGCTGTTCGATCCGCTATACCGGCAACTGACGTTGGTCAACGGCGCGATGCTGGCAGGTCAAATCTTGCCCCAATACGACGCGTTCGCGCGTATGCGTGCCGACGCAGCTCTCCAGCCTGAACCGATACGCGGCATCATGCTTGATCTGGTGAACGGCGGCAGCAGCATGGCGGTCAGCAAGTCCGCCGCCATGCTGTCGCGGACCGCTGCTGGCGCGACGCGTGCCGTCTGCAATCAGGGTTTGATGACGAAATATCCGTTCAGACGATCCGCGTCAGCTGAAATCGGCGTGCAAAACTTCGAAGCGCTGTTCAGTCCGCAGGGAGAACTCGCGAAAAATTTTCAAGACCAACTAGCCACCTACGTCGACACCTCGCGCTCTCCGTGGCAGGCGATGCGTGTCGATGGACGTACAGCTCCACTGATCAGCGCGGAAGTCCTCCGTGCTTACGAGGCTGCCGATCACATTCGCACCGCCATGCTCGACGAGCAAGGCAAATTGCGTGTCAGCGTCATGATCGGCATTACGGACATGGATCCACAAATCGCCGAGGCTCAGCTCGACGTCGGCACAACGAGCCTGCACTACGCTCACGGCAGTGTCGAAACGCGCCGGGCGGACTGGGCAGCAAACAGCAGTAGCGGACAGGTTCGCGTCAGCCTGTTCCTGCGTTCGGTTGACGGACATACCGCGAACATCAGGTTCGATGGGCCGTGGGCTCTTTTCCGATTCTTCGATTCCGGTCGGCAGAGCGGAGTATCCGCCGACCGTAGAGAGACCGTGCACGACACTTCGCTTGGTGCCGTGCACGTCGAATGGCAGGCGCTGACAACGCCGGCCCCCCTGTGGTCCAACCTGTTGGACTCATTCCGCTGCCCTCGCTGAAAAGCGTAAATAACTCATCTCAAGAGGCCTGAATCATGATCGACCCGAAGGAAATATTCGCAGCCATTCAGCAAGCCCACCAACTTTCACAAAATGCGGGCAACTCGATGTCCCAACCGTTTCTGGATCATGTGATGTCGCGCGATATTCAGTCAGGGGAAAACGCATCGCAGATTACGGACGGTGTCAATAAGGCGTGCAGTGACATGCTGGCCCAGATGGGCACCGTGAAAGATTCCCTGATGAATCAGCTGGCTGCCGTTCAGGACAAGCAGCGCCGCGAAAAATCATACGACTTCCAGCCCGATATCAACGACTTGCGTCCCACTGACGCCCAAGGCTGGCCAAAAGAGCTTAGTGACGAGTTCTTCAAGCCGTTTTTCGGCAAATAACGAGCGCATGGAAGACCTGCCGGACAGCAGGAGGTGTCGTCTCCCGACACTCCCCGCCATCTCCCTGCGCGCCTGCTGTCCCATTCGAGAATCATCATGATCCACTCTGGCTTGCACAAAAACCTGCTTCCCATCGTTGCCGAACAGCACAAGACTTTGCGCTGCCCAACGGACGTCAACACCGCTGAGTTCGTGCGGAATATCAACGTGATGTGCCTGATCGGATCTGAATTCGGTGCGGCATGTAAGGAATTTCCCATTCTATTCATTCCATCACAGAGTGCCGACACCGAGAAGCCGCAAGTGGTACCCGTCGCCGTCATGGGATTACAGGACGGAGAGAACCTGTTCGTCTCCACCGATGCCGACGGCCGCGCACAATGGGGAGCTCGCTATATGCCGGCACTCGTGCGGTTTTATCCATTCGGCGTCACAGCGCTGAAAGGTCAGCGCTGGGCCTTGTGCGTCGACGATGCATGGGAGGGCTGGGCGCGAGGCGAAGGCGAGAGCCTGTTCGATGAACATGTGCAACCTACGGCGTTTCTTCAGGACCGCTTTAAGCATGGCGAAAGCCTGCATAACGAAGCGACGCTGACGGTAGAAGCCTGCAGCAAACTGCACGAGATGCGACTGCTTCATGAAAGAGTATTCAATGTCACGACCCGCGATGGACAGAGCTATTCGATCGGAGGCTTCTATGCCGTCGATCAGGAACGGCTTGCCTCGTTGTCGCGCTCGGAAGTAGCTGACCTCTTTCGTAGCGGTCAGATGGGCATGATCATGGCTCACCAGATTTCGCTCGACAACCTTGGCGTTCTTGCGGAAAGGCGCTGGGAATAGTCGACACGGAACGACCGAAGTTGACGAAAGGTGACATATCGAAAATTGACGCTTTCTAGAATCAATATCGCATGGACATCTTTCGCTCGATGGTCAAGTGGATGCGTTCTTGATTTTTTCGCTGCTCACCGTGCGCTATGGATCACGACGCCAGATGTCATCCCGTTCTGTAGATTGATTGCGATATCATGGAGTCGACAGTGTCCCCCATCGAACAATCGGATCTGTTCCAGCAGCTCGATGCCGCCATCAATCGCCACGATTCGGATGGCGACGGCCCCCTACGAAAGGGCGAGGAAATCTTCAGCTGGATCTGGGTGCAGAACGCCTGCAGGATGCTGATGACCCAATACGCCGATTGTCGGGTTGGAATCTGGCAATTGCGCGCCATGATCGCGACCCAAGGTCTGGCGGGCGCGGCGCAAGGCGCAAAGGACATTGTGCGGCTGCTGAATTTGCCAGCCGAGCAACTCACTCCCAAAGCGATGGAGGATGAATCTTCCACAATCGCTCTGGCAATTCCGCTCAGCTGGTTAAGTGGACGCATGTTGATCGAGTTGCTGCAGCAGAGCCCAGCAGTTTCCGTGAAAGATATTCCGCTGGGTACCCTGCTTGCCTCGCAAGCGGAGGTGAACGATCTCCATCCCGCTCAACTCGCCTCGGTACGTGCGTGTCTGGAGAGCGTGCGCCACGATCTGGCAGTGATCCGGGATTTCGTCAATGGCAGCGAGACAGAGTGGCCACAGGACCCTGGTGCCACGATCGAATGGATCGAAAGCGCCCTCCTCGTGCTTCCCGATGTCCAGTCCGTGAGAGAAGCCGCGACGGCATCCGTACCCTCATCGTCCTATTCCGATCCCGAATATCCTGCTATTGCGGCGCCAGCGAAAATCGTCTCGCGCGGGCAGGTCGAGACCGCCCTTGATGCAATCGAGCACTATTACCGCATCCATGAGCCCGGGCATCCCGCACCTGTTTTCATCCGGCGGCTAAAAAGAATGGTCCATCAGCCCTTCGAAAACTTGTTGAAGGAACTTTTTGCTAATCATCAGCAATTGCTCTCCCAGATCGAAGCGCCACCCGGAAACTAGGCTTGATCTATCAATACAGGAAAACCGCCATGCCCCGTCAAAGCGATGCACAGAAGTTCATCGGTAAGAGTCGCGCCCCGCGCGTACAGATTGAGTACGACGTTGAAGTTTACGGCGCACAGAAAAAAGTGGAGTTGCCATTCGTAGTCGGTGTAATGTCCGATCTCTCAGGTGACAACAGCGATAGTCGGGTTTCTCTGGAGAACCGTGAATTCGAATCGTTCAGTGTCGAGAACTTCGACGAGCGAATGACCGAAATCGAACCGACACTGCGCGCGAATGTTCCGAATGTACTCACCAACGATGGCACGCTACTCGATCTTGATCTGAAGTTTCGTTCGATGGCCGACTTCGAACCGGGTTCCGTAGTTCAACGCGTCCCCGAACTGGCTAGGTTGCTGGAAGCTCGCAACAGGCTGACAGAACTGATTTCCTACATGGACGGCAAGATTTCCGCCGAGTCGGTCATCGAAGAGTTGCTGAAACGCACGACGGCCGATGAGGTTAGTGGCACGACTTCGCACGTCGACGATGCGGCGCATCAGCCAGGACAAGTAGGAGACCAGAAATGACGATGCAAGCAACTATTACCGCCTCAACAGCGGGTACGGATGGTGAGCAGCGCGAGGTACAGGGCGATGGCGAACTACGCGATATTCTGAAACGTTCGTTCCGCCCGCGTACGGAGGAAGCCGTGGACGCCGTGCAGAAGGCCGTCGAAGCACTTCTGCAATACGCTCGCGGAAAGAAGGTTGCCGTTCACGCCGATGTGGTTCAGACGATCACCTCGCTGGTTGCTGAACTCGACGCCAAGATTTCGGACCAGCTTACCGTCATCTTGCATCATAAGGGCTTTCAAAAGCTCGAAGGTACATGGAGAGGCCTGCATCATCTCGTCTACAACACCGACACCAGTGCGAATCTGAAGATCCGCGTGCTCAACGTCGGCAAGCGGGAATTGCATCGTACCTTGAAGCGTTATAGTGGGGTGGTCTGGGACCAAAGTCCGATCTTCAAGAAAATATACGAAGCCGAATTTGGTCAATTCGGTGGCGAACCATTCGGTTGTCTCGTCGGCGACTACGAATTCAACCATGGTCACGAAGACGTAGCGCTGCTCACGGAAATCTCGCGTATCGCATCCGCGGCGCACGCACCGTTCATTTCGGCCGCGGCACCCTCGATCATGCAGATGGACAGTTGGTCGGAATTATCGAATCCGCGTGAGATCTCTAAAATTTTCACGGCTGTCGAGTATTCCGGATGGCGCCGCCTGCGCGAAAGCAACGAATCTCGTTACGTTGTCCTAACCATGCCACGCTTTCTCGCCCGTCTGCCGTACGGACGAGATATCAATCCCATTGAAGAATTTGCGTTTGAAGAACGCACGAACGCTGCGAGCGACCAGGATTTTTGCTGGGCAAACTCAGCCTATGCGATGGCAGCCAACATCACCAACGCATTTCATCTGTATGGCTGGTGCACCAAAATTCGAGGCGTCGAGTCCGGCGGTGCGGTATCCCTGCTGCCGCGCTTTACGTTCAGCAGCGATAATCAGGTTGGTGTGAATCAGTTTTACTGCCCTACGGAAATCGCGATTTCGGACCGGCGCGAACATGAACTGTCGGAATCGGGTTTCCTGCCACTCGTGTACCGGAAGAACACTGACATGGCGGCCTTCATCGGCGCGCAGACGTTGCACAAACCGGCAATCTACGAAGATGGGGATGCGACGGCAAACGCCAATCTGTCTTCGCGCCTGCCTTATATCTTCGCATCGTGTCGTTTTGCGCACTATCTCAAATGCATCGTCCGCGACAAGGTGGGCTCATTCAAGTCAAGGGAAGAAACCCAGCGCTGGCTCAACGACTGGATCATGAAATACGTCGATGGGGACCCCTCCATTTCCAGCGACGCGACCAAGGCGCGTCGCCCCCTATCGGCAGCCGAGGTCATTGTCACCGACAACCCGGATCAGCCGGGCTATTACCGCGCACAGTTCTTTTTGCGTCCGCATTATCAGCTAGAGGGTTTAACCGTGTCTCTCCGGCTGGTGTCCAAGCTCCCGTCGAGCAAGGAAACCACGACGTGAGTCTGGTGTGATCAAGCCATAAACGGCGACATCGGACTGCTCCGTTCGCGGATGGGGTCCGTTGATCTCCAGCGCAGGCAGGAACACAGATCTCTACCGAACACATGGTTCTTACAGGAGCGGTAAAAAGTGAGCACGAATGACTCCAGCAAGGCATTAGTTGACTATTTTCTGTACATCGATGGTGTACAGGGCGAATCACAGGATGTGAACCATGCCGGTCTGATCCAGTTGACGTCGTGGCAATGGGCGGAAGAAAACTCGGGGCGTTGGGGTTTCGGCAGTGGTGGCGGCGCCGGCAAGGTCGAAATGAAGGACTTCGAGTTCAGGATGGTGACCAACAAGGCGTCGCCGAAGCTGTTCGTAATGTGCGCGACCGGCGCGCACATCGCCCAAGCGAAGCTGATCTGTTGCAAGTCCGGCGGCGGGTCGGTGGCGAAGGACTTCCTGACCGTGACCTTCAGCAACTGTCTCATTTCGTCATTTCGCACGGTCGGAAATCTGCCGCTTCCCGGCGCTGACGCGAACACGCTCGGTACAGGGGCGCAGGTGCTTCCGGTCGACGAGATCAAGATCAACTTTGCGCGTATTCAGGTCGAGTACCACGAGCAGCTCAATGACGGATCGTTGGGTCCTGCCATCACCGCAGGTTATGACCTTCAGCTCAATCAATCCCTCTAAAGTGGCAATGAACATATAGACGGATGAGTCCGGCACCTCGCGCGCCGGACCCTACTTTCGTTGTTTCGAATCTCAATCAAGCACCAGAACGGACACGTCACCAGTGAACGCCGAACGATTCTTCAGTAGCCCGCAACTGCTGGACAAGCTGTCGCAAGCGGGGGGTACGATGTTGCACGAAGCCATTCGTCGCGATGTCGTGGCGCTCGTCAACGCGGGCTGCCGGGGGATGCGTTGGCGCCATGGTGAAGCGGGTCTGGCTCATCTGTCGGTGTTGAACTACGGTATGCCTCCGCTCGCCTTGCAGGGCTCGGAAACGATTACGGTCACTGCATTGTGTCTGGCGATACGCAAAAGCATCGTGCAGCACGAGCCCCGGCTCGATCCCCGGAGTCTTAGCGTCGAAATCGAGAACGGAGCAGCTGAGTGGGGCGTTTCGCGACCCCGCACCGAGTACGTACCACTGCGCATCGGTGCTCATTGCAGTGCCGACGACAGCCGATTCGAGATGATGATGTGGATCGACACCGTACATGGCCATGCAAGTCTGAGCGCGAGGACCGGTGGATGAAATCCCTGCTCGATCACTACAACGAGGAGCTGCGCTGCCTGCGCGTGGAAGGGGCGCAGTTTGGACAGGAGCATCCACAGGTCGCAGCGCGACTTGGATTGCATCCGAACGGAATCAGCGATCCGTTTGTGGAGCGGCTGCTCGAAGGCGTAGCCTTTCTAAGCGCCCGGGTACATCGTCGAATGGACGACGAATATGTCGAATTCGCAAAACAGGCCTTGTCACGGCTCGCGCCAGGCTTCCTGTGCGCCGCGCCGTCCATCACGAACCTGGCCTTCCGGCCCGACCTGGCCTCACCTGAAGCGCACCGCGGGAAAGTGATTCCGCGTGGAACGTTGGTGAACGCCACGATCGAAGGAAGAAAGCAGCCGATCCGGTTCAGTACAGGACGCGACGTGCGGATGCTCCCGTTACGTCTTGCCGATGCGCAGTGCCGACGTTCCGTCGGGACGCTGCCCTCGTTGGCAGCTGCACGTGTCGCCAAGGCTAACGCACTGATCATTCTGCGCTTCCAGTTCGAGGGCGCGACGGATCTTGGGCAGTTCTTTACCGTCCAGCGCGGTGAAGTCGCGCCGACGCCGTATCCTCTGTCGATGATGATGGCGGGTGACGATTCGCTCGCCTTCGAATTACATCGCCATATGCTGTGCGGCGTAACCCAGGTCCTCGCCATTGCGCAGGTGAATTCGCACAGCCACGTTGTACCGTTGCCCGCGAATGCGGTCCGCCTCGCCGGCGTCGACGACGAAGAGGCATTGCTACCGCTTGATCTCGGCGGCTTTGCCGGACTGCATTTGCTGCGCGAGTATTTCGCATGTCCGGCCCGTTTCCTGGGTTTCGATATTCACGGTCTGAGCGATCTGGCGGCGCAGTGCCCACGAGCCCGCTCCTTCGAAATCGTGTTCGCGCTCGACACGCTCCCTGCCACCCTGATCGATCGGGTGACGCCGGAGCACTTCAGGCTTTTCGCCACGCCCGCTATCAATCTCTATCCCAAACGCTGTGACCCGCTTCCGTATGATTCCGATGCGATAGCCAGCTGGATACCTGTTTCCCGACAGCGCCCCCAAGACTACTATCTGTACGACCTGACTGACGTGCGCGCCATCGACACACGTGGCCAGACGATCGTGCTGGCACCGGTAATGGGCCTTTGCCCTGCTCCCGGTGACGGAAGCCGCGCGCCAGGCAGCTACACACTTCATCGCGGCAGCTATGGTGGCGATGGTCCGCGTCCGCAGGACGACCCGCTGCACAGCCGGGATCTTCTCTCCATTTCATTGGAGGATGAAGCACCTTCATCGGAGGAGATACGGTCGATCCAGCTCCAGGGACTCGTGGCCGACCGCGGCTGGGACCCGCCAGCCATGCTGGATGCCCGCTGGCGCATGGACGACTCGATGGGGACCGCCGCGATCGACTGTCTGACGAGACCTGGGCGGGCGCGGCCGGAGCCGTCCGAAAAGCGGTGCTGGGAAGCCGTGAGCTTTCTCGGTGAAAATCCGTTGACGGTGAGCACCTCCGCCCGCGATTCATCGCTCGGGAGTCTGCTGGGCTGGTTGGCTTTGGCGGCCGAGCCGGAGCACGATCTCGACCGACAACGACTTGCGAGCCTGCGCTCGTCGCGTACTGAGTCGGTCTTCATGCCTTGTGTTGGCGGACCATACAGTGGTTGGGCACGCGGCATACGGCTACACCTCGACGTGACATCGACGAACCATAGCGATGGCGGGGGTTGGCTTTTCGGCCGGCTGCTCGCTCACGCACTATCGCGCTCTGTCGGTCTCAACGACGGCTTCGAGGTCGTCCTGTCGCTGGACGGCCAGCATGTGAGCACGCATAGCAACCTCGCCAACGCCGAAGGGGCCTTTCAGTGAATCCCGCCCTCCTGCGTGGCGCACTGAGTCCAACCAAACCGTTCTTCCACCTCATGCAGGAGGTGGACCGGATCGCTACGCAGGAAGCGAAGGCCGCGGGCGTCGAATCTTCACGCGCATCGGCGCACCACCGCCCGGTGTGGCTGAAACTCGTGCAGGCCGCTCGGATGGATTTTACGGCGCGCGAGGTTGAGTCGATCGAAATCTGTCCACCGATGTCCGACGGACAACAAGCTCAGCTATTGGTCACGATTCGCCACTTTGGCCTCTTTGCGCCTTTCGGTCCCATGCCGCTCCACATCACGGAGCACGCCCTGCGCGAGAAAATCCACGAGCGCAATGCCGGCTTCGAGCGCTTTGTCGCCATGCTCTCCGCCGACTTCGCATGGCTCGACTACAAGGTCTGGAGCCATATGCGTCCAACAACGCGCGGCAGCCACACGTGTCCAGAAAACGCCTTCGTGCGCCGTGTGACGCAATTCGCCGCCGTCAACGCGAACGGCTCAGCCAGTACAGGCAGAAGCCATGCCGATATTGCCCGCTTGAGAGCGCAATACCCCGGCCTGTACGCAAACCGTCAGCGACCTCTGCATCAGTTGGCGAAACTTCTGAGCCGTCGTTACCGCGTGTCCGTTCAGGCCATGTTGCGCACGGGTGGCTGGCAAGTCGTGCCGACGTCGCGCGCCGCTTCGACCTCGCGCCCGCGTCTGGGTCAGTGGTTGCTAGGTTCGCGGGTTTTCGCGCCGCAGACCGCATTCACGCTTTTGATCGGGCCGTTGGAAATGCATGAACTCGCGTATTTCCACCGCACTCAACCGGAGCTGCAAACCTTGGTGGACATTGCGCGGGACTATATCGGCGACCGGCTCGACGTGCGCGTCGCGGTCGACGTGCACACACGACGAGGCACCAACGGAGCAATCGGACACATGCGGTTAGGAATCGACACGTGGGCCAGCCCCACGGACAGACGAATGAGAGTGATCGTGCACGAAGTGAATATACGGAACAAGGTATGAACAGAGAGAGACGTTTCGGCCGGCTCGGGCGCTCGGTATACGAGGCGCTGGTGGACGGAACCGCGCTTTGCCAGTCGTCGCAGCATCGGTTCGTCGAACTGGACCACTGGTTATCGTGCATCTGGCAACGAAAGGACAGTGACATTCGTCGTTTCCTGAAGCTAGTTGAGGCTAATCCCGATGCGTTCAATCGACGGCTGCAGGCTGCACTGTCGCGCCTCGCCACCGCACAAGGGGGCATCCACGATCTGTCGGGTACGCTGGAAGCCACGATGGCGAGTGCGTTGGGGTGGGTGCAGATCACGGCGACCGGGAGCGAGCACGTGCGCTCGGGACATCTTTTGCTCGCAGGCCTCGAAGATACGGGAGTGCGCCGCTGGCTCGAAAGCCTCGCGCCGGAGTTCAAGGGCCAACCATTGGAAAAGCTCGTCGCGGCCTACGAGGCCGAAGCCGGCTCGTGGCCGGAAGCACACGAGGTGGCGGTGGACGGACGCGCGTCGGCCCGGCCCGCATCCCCCGCTGCCGACGTATATGCGAGCGGCAATGGCGATGGTGGTCTGCAACACTGGGCCAACTCGATGAGCCGCCTCGCCGAAGAAGGCGCACTTGATCCGGTCGTGGGCCGCGATGCCGAACTGAGACAAGTCATCGACGTACTGCTGCGCCGGCGCCAGAACAACCCGATTCTGGTGGGTGAAGCCGGCGTCGGCAAAAGCGCGATCGCCGAAGCACTCGCGCTGCGGGTGCATCACGGCGATGTTCCGCCGGCACTACGTAATGCGCAAGTCTGGGCGCTCGACCTCGGGCGCATGCAGGCAGGCGCCGGCGCACGCGGCGAGTTCGAACAACGCCTGCGCAACCTGCTTGACGCGGTGATCGCATCGCCCTGTCCCATCATCCTGTTCTGTGACGAAGTGCATACACTGATAGGAGCGGGAGGTACGGCAGGCACCGGTGACGCGGCGAATCTCATCAAACCGATGCTTGCCCGCGGGCAACTGCGCATGATTGCAGCGACGACGTGGAGCGAATACAAACAGTTCATCGAACCCGATGCGGCGCTGACCCGTCGCTTCCAGGCCATCAGTGTCGACGAGCCCACGGATGACATCGCCTTAGTCATGTTGCGCGTCGCGGCACGACGTTTCGCTAGCCACCACGGTGTACGCATCGCCGACATCGCGCTCGAGGCGGCGGTCAAACTTTCACGGCGGCATCTGCCCGGGCGACAGCTACCGGACAAAGCGATCAGCCTCCTCGACACCGCATGCGCACGCGTGGCGATTTCACTCAATTCGGCCCCGGGTGTGCTGGATCGCCTCAATGAGGAGCTACTGCAAGTCGAGCAGGCGCTCGCCTGGCGCAGCAGCGACGAAGCCATGGGTCTGGTCGTCGAAAAAGACCAGCTGTTGCAGGAACGGCAAGCGCAATTGGAGGTGGAGATCGCCGAACTCGGCGCGCAGGTGCAGCAGCAGCGTGACGAAGTGATGCGCATGCTGGGGGCCCTGGAAGCCGGCGAGGCCATCGATCGCAACAACCCCGCGCATAACTACGCCGCGAAGCTTCTGGACCGGCGCGATTCTGAGCCGCTGTGGGTGCGGCCATTCGTCGATGACGAAGTAATCGCGACCGTGCTGTCCGAATGGACCGGTGTGCCCTGCGACTACATGGCCACCGACGATGCACACAACCTGGTTCATCTGGAAGAGAACCTGCGAGCCCGCATCCACGGACAAGACGCAGCCTTGCATCATATCGCCGGCGCCCTTCAGGTGGCGCGCGCCGGCTTGAATGACCCCCAGCGTCCGCTGGGGGTGTTCATGCTTGCCGGCCCCACCGGCACCGGCAAGTCGGAGACGGCCGCCGCACTCGCGGACCTGCTCTTCGGTGGCACCGAGCATGTGATCCATTTCAACATGAATGAGTTTCAGGAGTCTCACACGGTGTCGACGCTCAAGGGCGCTCCGCCCGGCTATGTCGGCTTCGGCAAAGGCGGCCGGCTCACGGAAGCGGTCCGCCGCCGTCCGTATAGCGTGGTATTGCTCGACGAGTTCGATCGTGCTCATCGTGATGTCCACGAAATCTTCTATCAGGTATTCGATCGAGGGTGGATGGAAGACGGCGAAGGCCGACGGATCGACTTCCGCAATTGCCTCATCCTGCTGACCTCGAACCTCGGGGGCGAGCAGATCGAGAAGGCTTGCGAACAGGATCCGTCGATCCGCTCGAGTGTGCTCAACGGCATGGTTCACGATGCCATGTCCGATTACTTCGCAGCGCCGCTTCTCGCACGCATGCAGGTCGTGGCATTTCGGCCGCTCGGCCGCGACGCATTGGTGCGCATCGCCGAACGCTCTCTCGAAGGCATCCGCCAGCGGCTGGAGGCTACGGGCGTCGCGCTCGAGGCTGATGAAAGCGTGCGCGAGTGGGTCGCGGAGGTTGCGTCGAAGCATCCGGCGAGCGGGCGTGCCGCACGCGATCTGCTTGCGCAGACCGCCGTGCCGGTGATTGCGGAAGGACTGCTCAAAGGGCAGCTATCGGAGCGCAGGCCGCGCGCCGTGCTCCTGTCGGCGAAAAACGGCCTCGGTGTTGAGTTCATTCGCTCGGATGATGAGATTGCCGTGTTGCAGGCTCGACAAGCAGCGGGCGTGGCGGACACTGCTCACGCGCATCCACACGCGCCGTCAACTCCGGAAATCGTCTCGGCGTGCGAGTCTAAGGGGGATCCGGTCCACCTTGGCGATGCCGTAACCGGCTCCCCCTGAGCGACGTGAAGGAGAGCCACACTCATGCGCCTGATCGAAGCATCGTCACCGAGCCTTCAACCGGATGAGACCGTCCTGAGCTTCCGGGCCCAGGAACGCCTGTCGATTGAACCCGACTATCTTCTCGAGTTCACGAGTCCGCGTCCCGATGTCGATCTCAACGCGCTGCTCGGCAGCGAGGTCAACGTGAGCATCGATACCGGCGCAGGCGCCTCACGTTACTTCCAGGCCTATGCCTTCGGTGCCCGTGATACGGGCCAGTTGCAGAATCTCTTCACCTATCGCCTCGAACTCGGCAGCTGGCTCTCCTTTCTGATCAGGAATCAGAACTGCCGGATCTTCCAGGACCTCACGGTCCCCCAGATCGTCGAACAGATCTTTGGCGGCTATCCTCAGGCGAGCTTCCGCTTCGATCTCTCACGTGACTACGCCGTGCGCGAGTACTGCGTCCAGTTTCTCGAGAGCGACCTCACGTTCGTCAAGCGCCTGCTCGAGAGCGAGGGCCTGTATTTCTTCTTCGAACACACAGCCAGCCAGCAGACCCTCGTCATCTCCGACACCCAGCAGTTCGCCGATCTCGATGCCCCCTACGCGACCCTGCAGTTTTTGCCCGATGGCGAGGAACATCGCGCCATCGCCGGACGCGAGGGCATCCAGCGCATCCACCGCACCCGTACCGTGCAGTCAACCAACGTCGTGCTGCGCGACTTCGACTACCTCGCGCCGGGCAAGTCCCTTGAGGTCGACGCCCGCAACGCCCAGGACACGCTGCCCGGGCGCGAGCTCGAACTCTACGACTACGCCGCCGGCTACACCGACCTGCAGCGCGGTGAATGGCTCGCCCAGCTGCGCCTCGAGGCGCTACAGGCCGAGGCGCATCTGCTGACCGGCAGTGCCAACGCCATGGGCCTCGCCACCGGTGGCGCCTTCACCCTCACCGGCCACCCCGACGCGCAGCGCAACCGGCGCTACGTACTCATCTCCACCCAGCTCAGTTGGCTGGCCGACCTGCCCAACAGCAACGCGCAGGGCACCAACTTCGTCTGCGAATACCTCGCACTCGCCGATGACCAGCCCTTCCGGCCCCTGCGCCTCACACCCTGGCCCGAGCTCCCCGGCACGCACAGTGCCACCGTCGTCGGCCCGCCGGGCTCCGAGGTTCACACCGACTCCCTCGGCCGCATCCGCGTGCACTTTCACTGGGACCGCTACCATTCCACCGAGGAAGATGCCTCGTGCTGGCTGCGCGTCTCGCAGGCCTGGGCCGGCAAGGGCTGGGGGTTCGTCGCCATGCCGCGCGTGGGGCAGGAGGTGCTCATCGCCTACCTGGACGGACAGCTGGACCGCCCCCTCGCGGTCGGCATGGTCTACAACGGCGACAATCCAGTGCCCTATGACCTGCCCAAGGATATCCGCTACTCAGGCATGGTCTCGCGCAGCCTGTGCAACGGTCAGGTGCCGCAGGCCAGCCAGATCACCTTCGATGACCAGCGCGGCTCCGAGCGTCTCATGCTGCATGCCGAGCGCGATCTCCAGCAAACGGCCGAGCGCAACCAGTCCGTCGCCGTCGGTAATCACATGAACCTCTGTGTGGCCCGCATCCTCACGATCACCACCGGCGCCTATTCTCCAGCGGCGGCTGACGCGTCAACCTCATCGGGTTCGTCATCCGATGCGGGTGTGTCGTTCAAGCCTGTTGCCAACTCCGTTACCGGCATCAGCAACTCCGCTACCGGCGTCAGCAACTCCGCTACCGGCGTCAGCAACTCCGCTACCGGCGTCAGCAACTCCGCTACCGGCGTCAGCAACTCCGCTACCGGTATCAGCAACTCCGCCACCGGTATCAGCAACTCCGCTACCGGCGTCAGCAATTCCGCCACCGGTATCAGCGAATCGGCCACAGGCCTCAGCCTCTCGCTGACGGGCATGAACGCTTCCCTCTCGGGCATGATCGTCAGCCTCACCGGCGTATCGATCTCTCTCACCGCAATGTCCATCAGCATGACCGGAACCCGAGCCTCATTCACCGGAACCGAAATTTCCGAGACGGGTGCATCACTAT
The DNA here is from genome assembly GCF_900177725.1 of Paraburkholderia susongensis. Classification (GTDB taxonomy): domain Bacteria; phylum Pseudomonadota; class Gammaproteobacteria; order Burkholderiales; family Burkholderiaceae; genus Paraburkholderia; species Paraburkholderia susongensis. Next base: position 92,710 of record NZ_FXAT01000019.1, read on the forward strand.
CGGTCAGCGGGGTGAGTTCGACCTTCACGGGGGTGTCTACCTCGTTCAAAGGACTTTCCGCTTCCTTCACTGGTATAGGCACCAGCTTCGTCGGACAGAGCACGAGTATGGCCGGCATTTCCGTTTCCTTGACGGGCCTGTCTCAGTCCGGCACGGGTGCGAGCATCTCGATGACCGGCGACTCGACCTCGACAACAGGCATATCCATGTCGATGACGGGCCAATCCACCTCGATGACTGGTACCTCGCAATCCGCGACAGGCATCAGTACTTCTTCGATTGGCACTGCGTCGAGCTTCATAGGGACATCCAACAAGACCGTCATGATGTCCACGAGCAGAATCGGTACTTCGCTTAGCAATACGGGAATCAGCAACAGTACGAAGACACTGTCGATCAGTCAAACCAATACTTCGCAAACCAGAACGGGAAATTCCCGAACAAATACGTCGTGCTCGGTGACGTTCACACAGAGAGGCACTTCTCTATGCGAGACCCTTAGCTACGCAAATACACAAAGCTTGTTGTACACATCTACAGGAACGGCCACCGGTACGATCCAGCTCTCGACAGGTCAAGTCTACTTTTCTAACGAACTCGTCATTTCCGTAAAACTCGAAAACACGTGATCTGTGAGCACGTGCGAGCTAGAAGCGCACGTCATTTCTACTAGACTACCCCCGAGCCTTTCATGCGCCTGATCGAAGCATCGTCACCGAGCCTTCAACCGGATGAGACCGTCCTGAGCTTCCGGGCCCAGGAACGCCTGTCGATTGAACCCGACTATCTTCTCGAGTTCACGAGTCCACGTCCCGATGTCGATCTCGACGCGCTGCTCGGCAGCGAGGTCAACGTGAGCATCGATACCGGCGCAGGCGCCTCACGTTACTTCCAGGCCTATGCCTTCGGTGCTCTCGATACGGGCCAGTTGCAGAATCTCTTCACCTATCGCCTCGAACTCGGCAGCTGGCTCTCCTTTCTGATCAGGAATCAGAACTGCCGGATCTTCCAGGACCTCACGGTCCCCCAGATCGTCGAACAGATCTTTGGCGGCTATCCTCAGGCGAGCTTCCGCTTCGATCTCTCACGTGACTACGCCGTGCGCGAGTACTGCGTCCAGTTTCTCGAGAGCGACCTCACGTTCGTCAAGCGCCTGCTCGAGAGCGAGGGCCTGTATTTCTTCTTCGAACACACAGCCAGCCAGCAGACCCTCGTCATCTCCGACACCCAGCAGTTCGCCGATCTCGATGCCCCCTACGCGACCCTGCAGTTTTTGCCCGATGGCGAGGAACATCGCGCCATCGCCGGACGCGAGGGCATCCAGCGCATCCACCGCACCCGTACCGTGCAGTCAACCAACGTCGTGCTGCGCGACTTCGACTACCTCGCGCCGGGCAAGTCCCTTGAGGTCGACGCCCGCAACGCCCAGGACACGCTGCCCGGGCGCGAGCTCGAACTCTACGACTACGCCGCCGGCTACACCGACCTGCAGCGCGGTGAATGGCTCGCCCAGCTGCGCCTCGAGGCGCTACAGGCCGAGGCGCATCTGCTGACCGGCAGTGCCAACGCCATGGGCCTCGCCACCGGTGGCGCCTTCACCCTCACCGGCCACCCCGACGCGCAGCGCAACCGGCGCTACGTACTCATCTCCACCCAGCTCAGTTGGCTGGCCGACCTGCCCAACAGCAACGCGCAGGGCACCAACTTCGTCTGCGAATACCTCGCACTCGCCGATGACCAGCCCTTCCGGCCCCTGCGCCTCACACCCTGGCCCGAGCTCCCCGGCACGCACAGTGCCACCGTCGTCGGCCCGCCGGGCTCCGAGGTTCACACCGACTCCCTCGGCCGCATCCGCGTGCACTTTCACTGGGACCGCTACCATTCCACCGAGGAAGATGCCTCGTGCTGGCTGCGCGTCTCGCAGGCCTGGGCCGGCAAGGGCTGGGGGTTCGTCGCCATGCCGCGCGTGGGGCAGGAGGTGCTCATCGCCTACCTGGACGGACAGCTGGACCGCCCCCTCGCGGTCGGCATGGTCTACAACGGCGACAATCCAGTGCCCTATGACCTGCCCAAGGATATCCGCTACTCAGGCATGGTCTCGCGCAGCCTGTGCAACGGTCAGGTGCCGCAGGCCAGCCAGATCACCTTCGATGACCAGCGCGGCTCCGAGCGTCTCATGCTGCATGCCGAGCGCGATCTCCAGCAAACGGCCGAGCGCAACCAGTCCGTCGCCGTCGGTAATCACATGAACCTCTGTGTGGCCCGCATCCTCACGATCACCACCGGCGCCTATTCTCCAGCGGCGGCTGACGCGTCAACCTCATCGGGTTCGTCATCCGATGCGGGTGTGTCGTTCAAGCCTGTTGCCAACTCCGTTACCGGCATCAGCAACTCCGCTACCGGCGTCAGCAACTCCGCTACCGGCGTCAGCAACTCCGCTACCGGCGTCAGCAACTCCGCTACCGGCGTCAGCAACTCCGCTACCGGTATCAGCAACTCCGCCACCGGTATCAGCAACTCCGCTACCGGCGTCAGCAATTCCGCCACCGGTATCAGCGAATCGGCCACAGGCCTCAGCCTCTCGCTGACGGGCATGAACGCTTCCCTCTCGGGCATGATCGTCAGCCTCACCGGCGTATCGATCTCTCTCACCGCAATGTCCATCAGCATGACCGGTGTCGGTGCCTCATTCACAGGTGCGTCCTTATCAATGGTCGGGGTAAGCTCAGCGATGACCGGCTTCGCGACAAATTTTTCGGGTCTCTCTCAAACCTTCACAGGCTCCGAAACATCTTTCACCGGTGTCAGCACCAGTATGAGAGGCATGAATACGACAATGACCGGAATATCGATTGCTTTGACTGGCGCATCAACGTCAGTCACAGGCGTAAGCGTCAATCTGACAGGCTCCTCGACGTCCATGACCGGATCTTCTCAATCGCTGGTTGGCATGTCCGCCGCCCTGACTGGAATCTCGTTAGGTATGACGGGAACGAGCACGTCCTTCACAGGTATGTCATTCAGCACGATCGGCTCGTCGACGAGTGAGATTGGCAATGCAACAACTTACACTGGCATCTCGATCTCCATGGTCGATGAGTTGACCAGTTTGACAAACGAATCGACGAGTTCAACCGACATCTCCATCTCGATGGTGAATAGTGAGCGCACCATGACGAATGAACTCAATGCAACCAACGGTATTGGAATCGGCATTACTCAAATGAATCGTCAGAACTTTTTGGGAACGAAACAGAACGACACCAATTCCCAAATAACTTTTATTGATTACAAAATCAAAAACACGATAAAGGAGACTGTCAAAAAAGCTTACGCACTCACAACCTGCAAGTAAGACGCCAGTCGGCGATGCGACACATCATTACTCTCTGACCGCAAGTTCACCGCTGGAAACTCGACACAAGAGCCTCTCATGCAGCAGATTACACTTCACGCTCCAGCACTGCCGGCAGATGTTTCCGTCTTGATGTTCCGTGCACATGAATCTCTTGCGGAGGTGCCAACCTATACGCTCGAGATTGCATGCGCAATACCTTCTCTGGATCTGAATACGGTACTGGGTTCTCCTACGTCGGTCACCATTGACATGGGGCAGGGAGGTCTACGCTACTTCAGCGCATACGCTTTCTCCGTTCACGACAACGGTGAACTCGACAATCGCTTCGTTTATCAGCTGACCCTAAAAAGCTGGATGTCCTTCCTGGAGATTCATTGGGATAGCCATATCTTCCAGAAGATGACGGTTCCAGAAATCGTTGAAGAAATTTTCACGGAAAACGGATTCACCGACTACAGGTTCGAGCTCAACAACTCGTATCCACCGCGAGAGTACTGCGTGCAATATGGCGAGAACTGTCTTCACTTCGTAATGCGACTTCTGCAACAGGAAGGACTGTATCTGGGTATCGAGCATGATGCACAGAAACATACGATCGTCATCAGCGATGCACAGACATTTCCCACCCAAGTCGCGCCTTATGACGTCCTGGAATTTCTTCCCGACTCCGAGGAGATGCGCGCGATCGACGGTCGGCAAGGCATACAGCGACTGCATCGCGTACGCCGATCGCGAGCCGACAAGATAGTACTGCGCGACTTCGACTATCTCGCACCATCGACGCCATTGCAGGCAAGCGCCGCGTACGAAGACAACGCCGGTACCCGGGGGCAATTCGAGGTATTCGGATATGCTGCCGGCTACGATACAGTCGAGCACGGTGAACTATTGGCCCGCATTCAGCTTGATGCGGCACAAGGAAATGGACGGCATGTTCGTGGAGACGCCAACGCGCAGGGCATGAACGTCGGTTGTGCTTTCACGTTGACCGGTCATCCTAATGCAATGCTGAACCAGCGCTATTACCTGATCGACACGACGCTATCGTGGTGGCAACAAGCGCCGACAAGCTCCAGCGTCGGCAGCAATTTCTCAGCACACTACGTTGCCCTACCCGACGGACAGGCCTTTCGTCCTGTGCAAACGCTCCACAAGCCCAGCATCAGCGGCATTCAGAGTGCGACTGTCGTCGGTCCAGTGGGATCTGAAGTTCACACCGACGCACTGGGGCGCATCCGCGTACACTTCCACTGGGACCGCTACCACTCCACCGAGGAAGATTCCTCGTGCTGGCTACGCGTTGCCAAAGCGGCACATGGCAAAGGCTGGGGATTCGTCGCGATTCCCCGTGTCGGGCAGGAAGTGCTGGTGTCCTATCTAGATGGCGATATTGACCGTCCATTGGCCGTCGGCATCGTATACAACGGCGACAATCCCCTCCCCTACAACTTACCCAACGATATCCGGTATTCCGGCATGGTTTCCCGGTCATTGCAGAACTGCCTTGCGTCGGCTGCCAGTCAGATAACCTTTGACGACAATCGCGGCTATGAGCGACTCATGATGCATGCGGAACGCGATCTGCAGAGCACGTCGGAGCGAAACACGTCTGTTGCGGTAGGCAATCATGCCAGTATCAGTGTTGCGCGCATCCTGACCATCGTCGCTGGCTCTGCAATCACGACAGATGCGCTGCCAGCATCCAGCTCGGGCGATGCATCGGCAGCAACAAGTGATGCTTCGGCTGACGCAAGTCGCCCCACTGTCGACGTCAATGCAATCAAGAGTTCCGCAAATGGAATAAAGAATTCCGCGACTGGAATAAAGAATTCCGCAGATGGAGTCAAAAATTCGGTCACAGGTGTCAGCGACTCCGCAATCAGCGTCAACGATTCGGTCACTGGCATCAAAAACTCCCTCACTGGCCTCAGCAATTCCGTCACTGGCATCAACAAGTCACTCACCGGCCTCAGCAGTTCCTCCAGGGGCTTGTCTGCGTCAGTCACGGGTGAGACGACATCGCTTTATGGAGCAACTGTCACACTCACGGGCATCAGAATATCGTTCACTGCCCTCTCGGTAAACGTGACCGGGATATCCGCTTCCTTCACTGGGTCGTCAGTATCGATGACAGGTTCATCCGTGAACTTCACCGGCGTCAAATCTGACTTTAGGGGCATTTCCAGCACTTTTACGGGCATATCGGTGATCGCAACCGGTATCTCAATGTCCATCACGGGGCAAAGCACCAGCTTCACCGGCGTCTCGACATCGCTTACCGGTATGTCCACTTCCGTTATCGGTGTCAAAGCTTCAATGACCGGTATATCGGCGTCCATGACCGGAACGTCGCTATCGATGACAGGCTCATCCGTATCCATGGCGGGCATATCACTGACAATCGTTGGGCAGCAGACCAAAGTCACGGGGCAGGAGACTTCTGTAACGGGTATGTCAACGACCATAACAGACAACAACGCCAGTGTCACTGGCGTATTGGAAAGTACCACGCTATTGAGCGTGTCTCAGACTAATATGTCGCAGGCCACAACAAATACGTCAACCAGTACAACTGGCATGTCGATTAGCGTGAAAAACGAATCAAATGTGACCATCGGACGCGAAGAAAAACAGCGATCGACTCAAGTCGAGATTACTAATTTCGAAGAAAAAAATGTCGGCACCGAACTCGTTAACATCAATTTTCGATTCATTCGAATTGCGGCGCAGCTTGATCTGCGCAAACTGAAAATGCGGATGTAAAGAAGGGAAATATGAAAACAGTCATGCCCCAGCAGGGTTTTCATCGCGTTGCGTACACTCAGTTCGGAACACAGGCCTGGCTGGGCTTGTCGCTCGGCCTCGGATTTCGGCTCAGCGATCCGCAGGTGCTGATGCATTCCCTCACTTGCGGCGATGCGATCGCTCGCGCGCCCACGTCTGTAATGCTCGCGGAAACCGGTTATCCCAAGGAATTTGCGGAATGGCTGGTAGCAGGACATTCACGCACAACGGCGTGCGGGAACATTGTCGGTGCCACAGTCGACTGGACCGCGCAAGTCCAGCTGGGCAAGACGCTCAAGACGGTCAGTTGCAGCGCCAAAACTATTCGAGAAGGAAGCCGTTTGGTGGCCCAATTGCCTGTAGATCATTCTTGCGCGTTGAAGAACGAGCACAATTTAATCGGTCAAGCAGTACCGCCATTGCGGAAACTCACGGCCGTCGGCCCCGTCACTTCCTCCCGCGCAGGCATGGGCCCCATTGAAATGAACTGGCAGGATCGGCGCCAGTGGATACCGCTGCGACGTGCGCAGTTGGACCCATTCGGTGCTGACGGCACTCACATGGGTTGGCCTGATCACACCAATCTCAAGTTGTTCCAGACAGCCTGGTCCGATCAATGGTCGAATAGCAACCAGTGGCCTGCCGGTACCCGCTACGAACTCGCAGGATTCGGACCAGAGGGAATCGGATACGTCGGACACACGCCGAACCTGGTTGCGCAGGTCGCCATCCGCCGGGGCAAGCAGGCACCATTCGAGTGGCTACCGGTCAGTCTCCAGACGGTCTGGTTATTGCCAGATGTGGACATCGGCGTGTTGTGGTGGCATGGCATGGCGAGCATCAATGGGATTTTTTCGGAAGAAATCGAAACGATATTCGTGGCATTCAAGGAGCCCGACGACGTACTCGACACATCGACGCTGGAAACGCTTGCCGCTCGCAGTTGCGTTCCCGAGCAGGACACCTCGGGACTACGTCGCGATTCGGACCTGTTACCCGATGCCGCCCGAGGTTGGGTCTGGGAATTAATCCTGGATCACGCTCATCTTCCAAGAAACGGCGCGGAGAAACCGAGCCGGAAAGAACTTGCTGAGCGCATGCGTGAATTCGAACAGAGCCTTGACGAGATGGAATCGGATCTCGAAGAGATGAGAAATCTTCAGCAAGCCGTTAGTTCAGAGGATTGGCAACAGCTTGGCTTGAAACCGGTCGCCCAGGTAAGCGGCAACTGGCAGCAACGTTTGCGAGACGCATGTAAGTCCGGTGGCCTTGCAGACTGCAATATCGAAGACATGGACTTTTCGTCTCTATCGCTCACCGGACTGAATTTGAAGGCCGTTCGCTTCAAGCGGTGCAGTTTTCAAGCCACCCTGTTCGATACCGCGATGTTTGATGACGTTGTCTTTATCGACTGTGATATGAGCAACAGCGCTTTCAGGAACACAAAGCTCGTAAAGTCCAGCCTCGAACGCTGCTGCCTGGATCAGTTTGCCATCAGTCAAAGTGAAATAGTGCAGACCCAATTCACCGAGTGCCGAGGTGAACGAATCGATATCCGCGAATCCGATCTCGCGAATATCACTCTCGATCAGATTGAATTTGGACAACCTGTATTACGTCAATCCAAACTGGTGCACTCCCAATTCCTAAAATCGAAGCTGAGGAAAATCAACATCGAAGACTGTGTGCTCGAGGGCATCGCCACTGTCGATAGTGATCTGTCCCAGGCTGAAATCACGAACAGCCAAGTGCTCAAATGTGGTTTCACATCGTCGATCCTGGCAGAAAGCAGTTGGACGAGCTGTAACGGCAGGTCAATCGTCATCTCCCAGGAATCCGACACCTCGCGACTGAAAATGAGGGAGTGTCACTTCAAGCACATTTCTTTCTCTCAATGTGTGGCTACCGGCCTTTCCGTCGAAAACAGCACGTTCATCAAGCTGAGCACGCGATTTTTTTCCGCTGCGGCAAGTCGTTGGGAGAATTGCGATCTGACATCAGCAAACTTCATCAACGCCGTGATGCCGCGGGCCAACTTCAGGAGGACATCGTTGAAAGACGCACTCTTCCTTGGGGCGGACCTTCGGGATACACAATTCGACGACTGCAATATGCTGTTTGCCCAAACGGGATGGGCGGACCGCACCGAGGTGATTCCGCGGAACCGGAATCTGCTAGCCGGCGCATGTGAGACACCCATCAGGAAAACGGTATGAGCACGGTTCGAGAGACTCAGGAAATTCGCGGACAAACATTCTCGCGAATGGATATTGCGCGGATCATCGACACTCATGAGTTCGTTGACTGTCGTTTCATTCAGGTTAACTGGACCGGTCCGGTCCGAAACACACGGTTTCTCAATTGCACTTTCGACCGCGTGACGTGGAAAAACGTCAATCTCGACAAGGTGACGATGTTCGAGTGTGTATTCGAGTCGGTATTGTGGGATCGTTGCAAGATCTGGCAAATGACGGCTAACCTATACCGGATGCAAGATTGCGGACTCAACCAAAGTAGTGTGAGTTTTTGCGATTTCATAGATGGTGAAATACTGCGACTTCACATTTCCGGCAGCAGTTTGCTCCAATGCACATTCATGTCAAGCAAACTTAGTTTGATGACCGTCATCAATTGCGGCCTATATGACATCAGCGTCGTCGATAGCTATCAAGCGCAGTGCAAGATTGTGGATTCCAAGATCGATCGATATGTCACTGCTCAAAGCAAGGTAAACGACCTTCATTTCGAGAGGTGTTCCGGCAACGCCAATCGTTGGACCGAAGTCCAGATGAAAAACGTCGACTACATAGAGTGTGTTTTCCCTGAGGCCTGCTGGGCAATGACCAACTGGCAAACCGGCTTCTTCACAGATTGCGTCCTCGACACCGCAATTTTCTGCGAATCGACACTCATCGGCATAGCGTGGCGCGACAGCCCGACACCAAATGGGCTGTTCGACGACTCTCGATTGCACGATTGCGTGATGCTCGGCACGAATCTGTCCAATGCCTCGTTCAGGAGAGCCGTGTTGCGTGATGTCGACTGGCGGAATGTGCAAGCTTCGCACGCCAACGTCGAAGGAATACACCTATCTAACGTCCTCCTTAAAGGTGCCGACTTCCGGCATGCAAACCTGCTAGGGCAACCCGAAAACGCGTGGTCCACGGCCGATACGCGAGGCGCGGTCTTCCATGAACGTCCGGAGTTCGACGATGCCGTGTGGTGGCAACGCGTTTCTCCAGGAACCAAGACTCCCACATGAATTTCAGCTACAACCTGATGGAGGCTATGTGATGCAATCTTCCAACCGTGGTCGTCCGGCCGACACCGAGCCGGCTCATACCTATTCCGATGAAATAGCGACCGATGGTCAAAGCAACTTTTTGCAATTGATCAGGCGACCGGCGAGCGAGCGTCTGCCCGACAATTGCAGCCAAAACCCGCATGTCGTCATCGGTCGTCTGGCGTCGGCGACTTCATCCACCGATGCATGGCTGATCGAACTCGATGATGCGCTACGCTTGCCAGCACGCAAAGCCGTGAGTTGTCTTATTGCCCCTGCGCAAGGCGATCTCGTACAAGCAACCGTCCACGGATCCACCTGCTGGATCACAGCTGTGCTCGAACGAGGCACGCAGGCTGGCGCGGAGCTGCTGATCGATACAGCCAATCAGACATTGACAATACGCGCTCAGGCGTTTCGCGTGAGAGCCGAAGAAGAAATCGCCTATATTGGCGATAGCGTAAAGGTGAAAAGCCTCACTCTTCGCGAAGAGGTGGAACACCGCACGTCGGTGGTACACGGTACGTCATCGACCTGCGCGCGCAGTGTTAACATCGAAGCGCTTTCTCATCTTGCTCTACATGCGCCAATGACCACGCTAACCGCTGACTCTTTGGTGAAAGTGGATGCACCACAAGTACATATTTCGTGAGAGCGCTGTCAGGTTGATGCGGAGGCGGGAAGATCGTAATGGGGAAAGAAAACAAAATTACTTTACCACGGTTATTTGTTCCCGGCAGCGCTCGGCGCTAGGCATTGCCGCACATGGATTTGTCAAACGGGCGGTACCAGATCATCGAGGACACGGGTTTTCCGAAGAAGGGAAAGCATTCGGCAGATGTGGTGCGGCAGTACTGCGGGCAACTGGGCAAGCAGGATAACTACCGGGTAGCCGTGAGCCTGTCAGTAGCCGCCGGGGAGGCAAGACAGAGCGGCACCCCGAGCGGAGTGATGCTGGCTGATGCGGGTTATGGAAACGACACGGCATTTCGTGATGCCTCTGGCGAACTTGGACTGCAATACGGCTGTGGACATCCAGTCGAGCACCCGTGTGTGGCCACCGGGCGTTGCCCCACTGCCTGCCGAACCATCAACAAGCAAGGCAGGTAGACCACGAAGCCTGCGGCGTCGGGTACCGGGACATGCTCCCGTCCCAGTAAAGGACCTCGCACTGGCGCTCGAACCATCTTGCCATCACACGGTTTCGTGGCGCGAACGCACATGTACAATCCTGAGTCCCCGATTTGCGGCGTTGCGGTTGCGAGCCTCACAGACAGATATCGGGCCACCGAACTCTTCGAATGCCCGTCTGAGCAGCAGCGGAACTCACGCTCCAGTGGTAAGCGGCTCAGCTGCGCCGTTCGTCCATTCGCGCACGCGTGAGGCACGATGGTGATCGGGACCCGCCGGTCACGCGCCGGGATTCGGCGGACTGGCTAGCGTGTGCAGCTTGTCGGTCACACGCCACGGCAGTAGCTCGTCGATGCGGTTGATTTTGTGATCGGCGATGTGGGTTAGCACATAGTCCAGGTAGGCACGCGGATCGATGTCATTCAGTGTACAAGTGCCAATCAGGGCGTACATCGCAGCTGCCCGTTCGCCGTCGCTGCCTGAGCCGGCAAACAAAAAAATTCCTCCGACCCAGGCTTACACAACGCAGCGCGTTCTCCGCGATGTTGTTGTCGATCTCAAGCATACCGTCTTCGCAATACAACGTAAGTGCGTTCCACTGGTTCAGCGTGTAGTTGATCGCCTTGGCTGTATCGGACTTCGACGACTAGACAGCGTTTCGAGCTTTGCCCGGAGCCACGCTTCGTAGGCTTGAAGCAGTGGTCTGGCCTTCTCCTGCCGTATTCTCAGCGTTCGGTGGCGGGCTTGCCGCGAATGGAGGCCTCGATGGCATAGAGTCCGCCAATATATTCGAGTGCCTTTTGTGTTGTGTCAGATGGCGTTCGCACGGTAAGCGGCTCGTGCCGGTCCCTCATGCAGTATCCTCGTGAGCAGTTCCGCTACCGCCTCGTCGTCATACCTGCGCGGCCGGGCTGGGGCGCGCTTCGTCATGCAAACCGGCAAACCCCTGCGCGACAAACCACTTCGTCCAGTGCGTAATCACCGGCGGCTCACTTCGCACTGCGTTGCTGGCTGCATTACTCGCATTGGCCCGCAGCCTCGATTAGCTTCACCTGAGGTACTTCACCCGCGATCCGTCGATCGAACATTACTTTCCAGTTTTCGCCATTTCGGTAGGGTAATCGCGCAAGCGCGCTTTTGACCAGATACGGAATTGCGGCAGTGGCTTCCGGATTGGTATCTTCGACGGTCGAGGTGGCACCGTAGACCTCACGTCCAGTGAATCTCTCAAAAAATCTCACTGTCAGAGAATGGCTGTATATTGGCCGCCCCAGAAAGTTGGTCCCAACGTGTTGCTCAACACCTGGAGCCGATGAACAATCACGATCCCCCGCATCGATTAGCACATTCGCATATCGCGTATCATAGGCCAGCGAGACAATATACGAACCTCGGTCCGCAAGCGTCAGAGCAAATCCGTACTTGCTCAATTCGGTATCTACGAGAGATTCGTAAACGACATAATCGCCGGCTTCCTGAGGGGATGTGCGTGAAAAGCTATAAGTATGCTCGCCGGCCATCGATGTCGCCGAGGGAGCAACGTGCACTTTGATCGTCTCAATACCGCATCCGGCCAAGCCGATAGCGATTGAAATATAGAGTACCAGGTACTTCACTCAGGTTGTCTCACTTATCGCTTTCCGAATTCCTCGATTGCTCACCAAGCTGTTCCTCACTTGCTCCACTTTCAATCTTCGTTTCACTGCTGCAAGCCTCATCTTCGATGAATAGGTTTGGACATTACTGACCAAGGCGCGATCGCACGCGGACGATTAATACTAAGCCTATCGCGCGAGAGTGAACGATCGAACGGTACTATCTGCTTCGTAAAGCCTTCCGCCTTCAAAGCGTTCCGCAATGACAGTCCAATAATAAACACCTTGTGGCAGGTCCTTCACCACCAGTTCTCCCCCCTGGAGATCGGTCTTGTCTATGAGTGGGTCCGCGAGGCTCGGAGATTTCGCCAGTACGAAGCGAAAGTGTGTTGCCTCGCTTTGCTTGCTTACGTACCATTTGAACTGGTAATCGCGTCCAGCCGCCCGTGCGTTTGCAGACGCCTCCAGGCCGAACAGTCGTCTCTCGAATGCATACACTCGCGGCATCCCTTCAAGCCCGTGACTGTCGATTGCTGACACCCGGACGAAATAGCTGCCGTCGGAGAGGTTTTCAAATGAGGCCTGTGGTGCCGTCACGCGTGAATCCTGAATCAGATCGAGCATTCCCGCGTCACGGGCAATCGCTACCTTCCAAGCCCGTGCGTCTGCCTGCGGCACGAGGTCGAAGGTTATTGCCACAGCGCCCTGAAGTTTCCCCGGCTGCTGCAGAGTTGGTGCAGGAAGAAGTCCCACCGCCGCACCCACTTCACCGGAAGCGCGCGTGACGTTACCGAAGTTCTTCGGGATCAGTTTAGCTGAGGCTTGCAATGGCTGTCCTGCTGGGGGTGCCAGGTGGCCTGCCGCATCCACGCCCACGGCGCCATTCAGAACCGTGACCGCTGTCGATAGGTCAGTTGCGTTGTAGCTCACTCGAAACTGCGTACCACGCACACCTGCTACAACGGATGGTGATCGAATTTGAAATCGGTCGTCTCTCTTCAAGGCGTGACTCACCTCGCTGGTGACTTCCCCGTGCTGCAGCCCGAACACGCGGTCAACACTTCCGGTCAACATCGTCTGGCGCAGTGAGTCGATGTCGATGGAACTATCCTGCGCCAATACGATATGCGAGCCATCGTTCAACTCAAACGTGGCGAAACCATTGTGGCCGGTGCGAAGACGATCGCCCTCTCCCAGTGCCGTCCCGACGGATAGCGGAATGAATGCTCCATTCCGGAAAGCTCGTTCGACTGGTCCGTTCACGGCGATTGCGCGCGCAGTCAACGAAACCTGCTTCAGCAGGCGGACAGGCAGGCGAAGCGAAATACCTGGGCGTAGGAGTCGAGGCAACGGCAACCGGTTCAACTCGCTTACAACTCTCCAGTCGCTCGGATCGCGCAGATAGCTCGCGGCAATGTCATAAAGCGTATCGCCGTTTTTTGTCACATAGACCCTGGTGCAACCATCCCAACAGGTCTGCGCGAACGACAGCACTGACCACCAGCAAAATGCCGCTAGAACGCCACGCGTAACCAGCGTTGCCAGAATTCGTTGCCGACGCGCGCTACCATACACCGTTGCAAGCTCAGAAATGCTCACACGCACTCCCCTCTGACCGAATCGAGCCGGTAGCCATAACCATAAACCGGGGCAAGACGATAGCCCCATTCGGGACGCAAATTCAGCTTGAGTCGTAGCATCGAAACATGGGTGTCCATCGTGCGAGATGAGACGTCTGTCACATGTTTCCATACTCGTCCGAGTATGTATGCTCGCGAAAGGGGGCGCCCCATGTTCCGGAAAAGAAGCAGTGCGAGCTCGAATTCTTTTTGCGTGAGAACTACCGCAGGACCGTTCACGAAGACCTGCATCGAACTCACATCAAACTCATAGGCGCCGTACGTTTCGCGGCTATCCGAGCGATCTAGACGATAAGCACGCCGTAGCAAGGAGTCGACACGTGCCAATAGCACACTCGCTCCCACGGGCTTCGTCACGTAATCGTCCGCACCCATGCCAAGTATGAAACTGACGTCCGAATCAGACGCACGGCTCGTTACAAACAGAATTGGAATTCTGCCGGACAGTGTTTCTCGTGCCCAACGCAGCACATCTTCACCCGACAGATCTGGGACGTTCCAGTCGAGTACAAGCAGGTCGAATGTCTGCTTTTTTAGCTCACGCTGGAACTCACTTCCTGTCGAATACGTGTGACACTCGTGCCCTCCATCCCGTAGCGTTTGATAGATAAAGAATTGATGAGCCAGATCGTCCTCAAGTACTGCAATTCTCATAGCATTCTTTAATGCAAGTTTTCTATACGGGTGAAATGGCGGTACTCGATATTTCAATAGCGCCTTCCGATCACCCCATAGCCGTTAGTTGGCCAATTTATGGGTTGCTGCCATTTGCGTGCCGACAGCTTGTCGAGCTGCGTCCGCGTACTTCGACGCAACGCCGACCGACCAGTCTGCGTCATCATTCGAATCCACATATCTCTTCATGTTAGAGAGCGGAGGCCGCGACGATGATTTCATACAGCGAGAATAGCTTGACGAAGAGTACGGCCTCCTTCTCACTCACGGATTCGCAAAAGACATCTGATGATAATTATAAAAATCGCCCAAGTATGTCAATATTTGCAAACCTGAGTGAATGCGATAAAGCGTCTTATATGACCTCAGATGCCGACCCTCCAGCATCGACCACTCGGATTTCACGCATTAAGAAGACGTGGCAATATCCCGTTCCACGTATTCCGTTCTAGCAAGTGAACGCACCGGGTTTTATGGAGGCTCCAACTCTTGAGAGCATGGGGCCATGAACAGGAAGCCAGGAAAGTTTTTCCCGGAGCTCCGAGAGCGCGCAGTGCGCCTGGTACGTGAGCAGCGTAGCGAACACCTGTCGATGTGGACGGCAGTCGAATCGATTTCACCCATGATCTGCCGCACGCCGCAGATATTGCTGGATTGGGTCAACGCGACGACGTCGACCGTGGAAAACACGATGGTGTGCACAGCCGGGCGTGAACGCATCAAGGCCCGAGAACGCGAGGTCAAGGAACTGCGCCGGACCAACGAGATTCAAGCTGGCGAGCCCGTTTTTTGCTTGGGCTGAGTTCGACCACCGTTTGAGTTTTGAAAGCCTTCATTGATCAGCATCGCGACACTTTCAGAGTCGAGCTGATCTGCAAGGTCTTGAGGATTGCCCAGTCGGGCTACCGACGCCATGCGGCACAACTTCGCGATCCGTCGAACTGACAACGCTGGAATGGATGGACTGGTACAACCGTCATCAGTTGATGAAACCGCTCAGCCATATCCCGCCCGCTGAGGCTGAGGCAAACTACTACAGGCAACTCAGAAATGCTTCTGACATGCCTGTATTAACTTAAACCAACCGGCCTCTACGATTCATGGGGCGGTTCAAATACATATATACAACCAGTCGCACCTGCATGCACCTGGTCGCTTCGACTCGATTTCAATTGATAGACGTGGAATCGGCCGCAGAGATGGTTACGTCGCGGCATCGGACCCATCGTAGTACCGTAACTTGCGCGGCTCTAACAAGACGCGTGTATCAGAAGGTCAGTCTTTACCTCGTCCAAAACAGGCGACCAATCACCAAAGGTCCGCTGCCTGTACAGCCTCATTGTGGGATACCACGGCGAGTCCCGACGTCCCGACATCCAGACCCAATGTGGATTCTGGTCGAGTAGCAACCACGTCTTCACCCCAAGCGCGCCAGACAGGTGGGCTACAGAGGTGCACACCGTAATGACGATATCCATATTGCTCACCAGCGCGGCTGTCTTGTCGTAGGAACTCAACTGATTTGTCGGGTCAACGAGCCGGAGCCCTTCCGATGCCATCTGCCTGGCCTCGGCGGCTCCATCGACCTGAAGACTATAGAACTCAACTCCGGGTAATCCCCTGAATGCCCGCGCATACATCAAGGGTGGTATCGACCGATAGCGATTGCGTTGATGGGTGCGACTTCCGCTCCATACAAGGCCAACCTTGAACGCCTTCGACGCCTTCAGTTTGTCACGCCAGCGAATCACCCAGTCAGGATCAGGCAAAAGATATTGGCGGGGAGCGGGCAAACTATCCAGCGTCACATCGAACATCAACGGTAGGCTACCAATCGGGATATGGAAGTCGAAATTCGGTAATGGAATGACATCGTGCGGTACGACACGGGTTACATGCGCGGCCAGGGCACGCTTGAATAACGGCAAAACTTTCCGGAAACAGCAGTAAATGAAGTTCCCGCCTTCGCGCCGCACCCTCTCCGCGATTAGCGGCACAAATCGAACAAATTGAAACGCGTCTCCAAACCCCTGTTCGCCCCAAACGAACAGCGTCTTGCCGGTCAAAGCCTCATTGTTCCAGCGTTTTTCCGGAAGAAACTGCGGGCCCGCCAATTCCGGCGAGCCAGACCATCTGGCCTCGTGATTGGCTAGCCCGTTCTGGTAATCACCCGAAGCCAATTGCAGCATAGCTAACGCCCACTTTAGCGATGGCTCCACCGATACGAGCTGGGAAGCTTTGGACAAAGAATCGAGCGCCTCATCATTACGCCCAAGTTCTCTCAGGACATTCGCATATATGAGCAATGCCGGCACATATTCCGGCGCGAGACCATAAGCCCGCTGGGCAGCAACAAGCGCGTTCTGCAAATTGCCGAGCTTAAGCAGTACAAGAGCCGCATTCGTCCACGTCATGTGGTTTTCCGGCTCATCTGTAAGCGCCTCCAGACAGAGCTGATGCGCAATGTCTAGCTGTTGCATTTCAATATGCACCACAGCGAGATTGTTACGCAGCGACGGATAGTCCGGATCGAGCTCCATCGCGCGCTGGTACGGGATCAACGCGTCGGGATGAACACCACGCATCTGGTGAGCGAGACCGAGCTTGAACCAGGTAAATGGAGCGTCGGGCCTAAGCTCGCAGAGTTCTGATCCGATTTGGGCAGCCCGTTCGTACCGCTTCAATCGAAACAGAACCTCTATCCATTCTGTTAGCCAGCTTGATCGCCCCTCACAGCACCTCGAGTAGCCCTGTTCGTATAGACTACATGCGCGCTCAAATTCAGATTCGGCAGTCGCCAACCTCGCCATTTCGACAAGGGTAGGGACAAAACATGGCGCAATCGCCAGCGATTCATCTAGGGTCGCTGCGGCTTCCTTTCGCTCTCCGTTCAATCGCAGAAAATGCGCGTATGCAGTCAAGGCGCCGGCGTCCACCGGCAGCATCCTCATCCATTCATCAATTCCGCGGCGTGCTCCAATCATGTCACCGCGGTTGAGAAGATCTTCAATATGAACAAATGGCGAATCTAGAACATTCATCGTCGAATTGCGGATTTGCGGGTAACAGGATGCGGTTAAATGATATACGTCGTCGACGTCGAACGGAGATTCCGAAGCCATTGAAATACGGCGCGTCAGCGAACGGGGCGAGTCATCAAATCATCAAGTAGTGCGGCATACGCTCCCACAAGCTGCTCGTTATCAGGCAGATGGCGATCGAGCAGCGCACGCTGTCTCTCGCGATACCACGAGGCATGAGCATCGTGCGTTTCAATCACCTCGATGACCCGGCTCGCCCCCTCAGTCGCATCGTTGCCGCGGTAGTAGTAGCCGAGGTCGGCGCAAAGCGACGCGTTGTGGACCAACGGATAACCCTGCCAGCAGACTTCCAGATAGAAGTAATTGAGCGGGTTCTCCAACTGGTGAGAAATCACGATGTCGACGTTTTCCGCGAGGAATGTTGGTGTATCGTAGCGCCCTAGAAACACCGCCTTATGGTTTCTCACGATGTCGAGTTGGTTCAACAACGTAATAAACTCAAGCGACTCCTTAGCGATCGACTCCGCGTTGGTCACCTGCAGAATCTCGATATCGTCTGGTCGTTTCCTGTAGGCAAGTTCCGCGATCAGCGCCGGGTACAGGCAGAATTTGACGACATCGATGTTCGGCTCCATGACGCCCAGCCGCTTTGCACCGACACGCCGTTGATATTCCCCTGCGTTTGGCAAATCCTTCACGCGTTCGCTTAGAAACGTCGGACTCCAGACAAACGGGACGATCTGGGCCGCCTGACGGCGCAGTGTTTCGAAATATGACTGACTCATATTTGCGATCTGAGGGATCATCCATATCCCGTCATAGCGCTGGTTGATGAACAGGTTGCTACCCCATAACTTCCTGCCGAAAATAATCGACTCCATTGCGAGGATGTACTCGGAGCCGCAACAGTAGGAAATAAGCCTAACATCGCGTTGCTTGAGATATGCCGTCTGTTCCGCACTTATCTGACCGCCGAGTTCGATTATAATATTTACCGAGTCTTTCGCCTCATCGAACGTTACCGTGGGATAGCGAGCAAGATCCCATGGTAGAGCTGGTGTAATCGGAATGTCTGTTGTATTGATCAGCGCTACGCCGCTCACCTGTGGGCAATGGCGCAACGCATCCGCCAGAAAAGCTGCATTCTGTTTGATACCATTATTCCAGAGCGTTTCCGCTACGTGATGCAAGCCGATTGTAATTCCAACACGCAGTCCGTTCATTGCGTCCTCATTGCGCAGTGATGTCTGTCGTTTGCCAAGGCAAGGAGTAACGACCCGCTCGCCTCCGCGTGCGCGAAAGTGCTGGAAAGCCCTAACGTACAGAATACGGCCACGCACTTCGTTCTGACGTCCATCTTCTACTGTTGCTCCTTATTTTTAGAGTGCCCTACCAGTTAGGTAAGTGCGTCGTGCTATTGAAACAAGGCTGCGATTGCCATGCTGTAGGTGCGGACGTTCTCGTCTGACTCCGGGTCTAGTGTCTGCAAAAATCTGTTTGCGGTATGGCGATAGTCATCGAGATTTGCATCGTGCTCGGAAAACGCCCGGAGCAATGCGGCGCCGCCGGTCTCGCAATCGAAATCGCTGTATCGGTAGCCGCAATTGCCAATCAGATGTGAGTTGTGAATCAATGGGTAGCCTCCATAAAGCGCCTCGTAATACACGTAGTTCTGCGCATTTTCCCAATGATGGCTGACGATCGCATCGACATTCGGTGCTACAACCTGACAAAATGGAAAGCGCCCTTCGAACGACGCGAGACCATGGTTGACGATATCGAGACTCCGCGCGAACCCGTTGAAAGTGGCGCGATCCTTCATATGGAACGTGTTGTAGGCCCATACGTGTTCGATCACATCCGGGTTTTCCCGATGTGCAGCTTCGCAGCTCAAAAGCGGAATAAAGCTGGTCTTCACCATGCATATGTTGGGTTCAAAAATTCCGACGCGCCAACGCTGCCGATGAGGCTTATATCCGAAGCTTGTCCCGTCGGGGAGGCGTTCCGTTTCGCGCCGCAGGACCAATGGACTCCAAAGATGAGGGACAAGCCGGACGGGCGCCCTGAACGTACTACGAAAGTACGGCACACAGCTGTTCTCGTATTCGGGGATAGTCCATACTTCGTCATAAGGTGCTCCGCTAATAAGCAATCCGTGGGACAGGTCGAACACCATGCGTTCAATGTCGATGACGTAGTCGTTGCCGACCCGCATGGAAACGACTTTCCCGCCTTTGTCACGGAACGGGATAATCCAGTTGCGGTCGAGTTGGGCGCTCATTTCGATCATCAGATCGAGCGTCGCCGCCGCCTCGTTCATGTCAATCACTGGTACCGGTGAATCAACCAGAAAATCCTTGGCATCAGCGGGCGTCCCATTTCCGCCGCCCGCTACCAGATACGTCGCACCTACGAGCGGCGAGCGCATCAACAGCATCACCAGAAAAATGCAGTTCTGGAAAATGCCGTTCTCCCACATGGACTGCTGCCCTTTCCGAACAAAGATGGACACACCCACTTTCAGCTTTTTGCCGTGCGCGAGTTTCTTCGATGCGGCGCTCATGCGTAGCTACTCCTTTTCGATACCCTTGCACTCGAGCGAAGCATCATCAGGCGTTCCGCGTAGGCATCGAGATTGTGTTGCGCGAACGGGTCGATTGCCTGGAACACAGCCCTCGATCGATTCCGATACGTTTCGAGATTTTCATCGTGACTCTCGCGCGCAAAGCGCAACTTCTCTCCGCCTCGCGTCGCATCGAACCCCGGATAGTAGTAGCCGGCTCCAAATTCGTTAAGCCAGTCCGAATTGTGAATGAGTGGATAATCTCCGTAGAGCGCGTCAAGATAACTATAATTTTGTTCGTTGATCCATTGATGCGAAACTACAGCATCGGCGTACTGCACCATGAAACCGACAATATCGTGCCGTCCGTGAAAGGTCGTTTTGTGGTGACGCACCAGATCAAGCGAATTGGCGAGATGCAGCAGCGTCGGGTGATCTTTCATGTGCAAAGTATTGAGAACGTGCATTGCCTGAATGCTGGAAGGGTCAGCACGATAAGCCTCATCACATGCAAGCATGGAAATGACGGAAGTCTTTGCCACGGAAATATTCGGTTCCATGATTGCGGTGCGTAACCCGTCGCGCTGCACTCCACACTTCCATCCGAATGAGTATCCGAGCGCTTCCACCTCGCGAATGCGTTCTTCCACAAATTGCGGAGCCCACAGATATGGAACGATATGCACCGGGCACCGATGCAACATACGCTGGAACTGGGTAAATACCCGATACTCGGGGAGCAACCAGATTTCGTCGCAACGGTCAGGGCGCGAGAAGCAGCCCGGCTTTTCAAACACGGCAGCCTCCGCCAACCCCGCAAAAGGCTGGCCGCAACAGAGGTAAACCACCGTCTTTCCGCGCGCACGCATCAAATCAAGCCATTGCACGTCAAGCGCACCGGCCATTTCGATGATCACATCAACTTCGTCGGTAGCGTCTCGCATCGTCAAAACGCGCAGACCAAGCGCCGACTGATCAACCTGGGATGGCATTACCCCCTGATCGCCAACGTCTATAAGAGAAACACGTTCAACAAAGGTCAAACGCTGCAAAAGCTGTGCCAGAAAAATGACATTCTGGCCAAGTCCATTTTGCCATATATTTTGACTTTGATGCGTAAGAACCGAAATGCCAATGCGCATTTTTTGTACAAACCCCGATGAACGATGCTTTTGCCCGCGTGACGATAAAGCATCAAATTATCGCCCGCAACTGCCACCTTATTTGACAGGCCCCGTCATGCCCAGAATTATGCTAGATAAATTGGAATTGACGTGCGTCAACAATTGTGAATTGACGATTTCATCCAACGTACACCCGGCCTCGTGGACACCTGATTGAATTGTCTAAGGACTGTTTCTGCCGCATTCCCCCGCCACGCGCGCGCTCCAGCCGGGGCTTCCTGCAATAATGCCGATCAGGCCAGCACAGCGTGCTCGTCATCAGGCTCGACCGGGAATGCCGCCCCGAAATTTTTAAAATCCTGAAGAAAAATTTCTAATATTAGAGCGGATGCTGCAGTGGGAATTTTTCCATTCCTTTGAAAAATTCCAGCGTGCAAATCAGGCAGAGTTTCATTAATCGGAATTTGTACGAGTCCATAGCGTCTGAAAGTGATTTCTGACATTTTTTTAATAAATATTCCCACCACATCAAATGCCTCGAAGAGCTCAAGCGCGACGGCATTGGATCGGCAGCGAATAGTGCGTTTCGGAATGCCCAGACCATAGTGCGAGAGATCCTGTTCGATTAGGGGCGTCACGGTGTCATCTTCGGTGGCCGGAAAAATCCATTCTGCTTCATTTAATTCCCTGATAGATGTGACATGCGCAAGCGGATGCCTGGCTCTGCAGCCGAGAATCAACGGAAACTTCACATCCACCAGCTGCTCGATATCGTCAGGAGGGGGCGAGAAATTGTATGGTGTTTGCATGGCCACGAAGTCGAACCTCCCTTCGCGTATTCCCTTTAGCAGATCGGCGCTATCAACGACTTCTGCAATGTTGATCTGCACCTGCGGCATCTTCTCCCTGAAACTCCTGAGAGTGCTGGGTAAAATTACACTCGCAATCGCAGACGAAACAGCGATTGAAACGTTCCCAGCTTTCCCACTTTGCAGGCGAACCAATTCGTCTTTCAGTCGTTCAAGATCAGCAAGGACTGCACGAGCTCGTTCAAGAAGCAGGGCACCCGCTTCTGTAACCGTCACACCTTTTGCGCTGCGCACCAGCAAAGGAGATCCGCAAATCGTTTCCAATTCACGTATGGTAGTTGATACCGCTGGCTGTGACACACCCAAAGCCAGCGCACCCCGGTGAATACTCCGGCACTCGACTACCGTAACGAATGTGCGTAGTTGATTTAGCTTCATAAATGAATGTGGGGACTCTACGTACCGCCTCCGGTGATTCCACCCGCTACATTGGCAAATCTGCTGTTGTCCGGTTGCCTCGAACAAATCAACCACCGCTGCATGTACACGGAGCGCGGCACACGCGTTATCACCGCTCGAATCATAAAAAAACGTTATTCCTGTAGTAATTTTCTTATCATTGATTTACCTATCTCAATTTGTCTAAGATACAAACATCGCTTTGACCGTATACCAAATGGGTAGTGAGTTGATTTCAATTTTCTAGCGGGTTTTCGACCGTCATGACTGGATTGCGAGATCATCACCGCCCACGGGACACCCGGTCACGTAAAGACCGATCACGCTTGCGGCTCCTGGGGCGTCCGGTCTCTGGACAACCAAACAAGGCAAGAAGACTCATGCGCATTCTGGTGGTTGAAGATGATCCTGCTCATAGTGCCGCCGTCGAAAAAGCACTGGACGGAACCGGTTATGCCCTATTCAATGTCATTGATGGCGCACAGGCAGTTCGATTCCTGACGACGAACGTGGTCGATCTGGTCATACTTGACTGGCAGATGCCCAAAATGAGTGGCTTCGAGGTACTGCACTGGATACGAGCCCAACTCGGCGCCCAGCCTCCTGTTTTGTTTCTTACCAGCAAGGTTCTCGAAGTGGACATCGTGCTTGCCCTAGAGGCAGGAGCCGATGAATACGTCGTAAAACCTTTCCGCCTCAATGAGTTGGCCGCACGGGTCAAAGCACTGCTTCGGCGAAGCAAAATCGACGGTAACGGCACAGATGCGATTTGTATCGGTGGATATACGCTTGATCTAAACCACCGCGTGCTTTCCTTCAGCGATACACCGATAGATCTGACCGCTAAGGAATTTGAACTCGTCGCACTCCTGTTCAACAACGTTGGGCGAACTATCTCGCGCGATATGCTCGCGAAACTGGCGTGGGGGCGTGAGCTGGACATTTCTTCCCGCACAATCGATACACATATCTATCGGATACGGCATAAGCTTTCTCTCAGCTCAGGGAGCGGTCTTCGACTCACCACGGTGTACACGCATGGATACAGGCTGGATGAAGTGAGATGATTTCTACTGCCAACACTTGCAACCGGCGCCGTCGAACTCCCTGAATTTCTGATGGCCGGTTTTTCATTGCAGTGGCAAATTTTTTGGAAGTCTCCCTAACCCGCTTATCCATACCGACCCAGACAACAGACATTTTCGACGACCGCGTCGACCAAGTACCGAAATCACGATTTGCCGCTCCGGGGGCAGGAAATGAAGCTTTAATCAGATCACCTCGCATAGGCGCGAGAAGCCAGCCATCGCGAAGAGGAATGCCTAACTACTGAGCATTCAAATGTCGCGATAGTTCTTGCGGACCTTTCCACAATAAGTGGATGTACTTACCAAGCATTCCTGCGCTAACGTCGACTCTCGTCGAAGGCGCGCCCTGCTCTAATCCGGCACAGTTCTCAGGTGCCATGGTATTTTCTTTCATGCCCGCCGGCCATTTCGCCACGGGCGCAAAGACTTGCCGTCAGCAAGCTGTGTCATTCTCGCCAACTAGCGGAGATAACGGGGAAGAGTCGATTATCCGCACACCTCGATTCGCCAAACGACCGGCGCAACCGGAACACATGCGCGCGTATCTTCTCCGATGACTCCGCCGGCCACGGGTTAGATACTGCCCGAGGGTCGCCAGAGGAATTGCGAATATTTGTGAATGAGGCCGGTGCGTATGGCGCGTCGCTTCAGGTACCAGGCATTTTGACAACCGGCTCCGCCGATAAATTCAACACGAGCGCCGTGCAGGGCAGCATCAATGACTGGAAGGAGACCCATGAAACCCGCCATATCGTTAGCCATGACGATCGCCGCCACGCTCACTATCAGCATCGATACTCGTGCTGAGCTGGGCGGAGCTCCAAGCTGGCCGGACCATTCATCCGTGGGAATCTCAATACTTGCCCAACAAGCCCCTCTTGCCGCGAAGTACACGCTGAGCGAAACCAAACTGCGGTCAGGTACGGTCGTCCGGGAGTATGTAGGCCAAGACGGTGTAGTTTTCGCCGTCGTATGGCACGGACCGCAAATGGCGCCCCTGAACAAGCTCCTCGGAGCTTACTTTCCGCCCTATATCGACGGTCTCAATGAGGTGCACAGAGCGCGCGGTGGAGGCAACGGCGCCGCGATCGTTAGACAACCAGGACTCATCGTGCAGACTGGAGGGCATATGGGTTCATTCGCGGGCAGAGCCTATCTGCCACAAGCGCTTCCTCCGGGAACAGAACCTGACGACCTGCAATGAAGGGATCGGTCATGAAAACGACGTTTAATCGATTGGTTGCTTACGTGCTACTTTCTCTACTGGCGGCTTGTGGAGGCGGCGGTGGTACAGGTTCGAGCAGTACAGCCGCTCCCTCCTCCGCGTCACAGCCCACGGTTGCGCCGGAAAGCACACCGGCCAGCAGTCCGGTGGCGGCAGCAAGCAGCCCGACAGCAAGTAGCAGTCCGATAGTTTCCGAAAATCCTACCGCTGTTCCAGTCGCTAACGCAGCCGCCAATGTCGTTCCCGTCGTCGTGGCGCCGGGCGCGTGGGGTGTACGCGACTATCCTATGGTAAGCGTCACGGTGTGCGCGCCTCAATCGAATGCAATGACAAATTGCTCGACAATCGACAACGTGCTGCTCGACACGGAATCGTTTGGATTGCGCCTGTTTGCAGCGGCGGTGCCTGCCGGAACATTGATGACCCTCACTCCGCAGCGTCAGGCGGTAACGGGAAGCCCGTTTCTCGAATGCGGCATATTCGGTAGTGGTTACTCGTGGGGCACGGTACGTAATGCCGATATAAGGCTTTCGGGGGAAGTGGCTCAGAACGTGCCTATTCAGCTGATGAGCGATCCGTCACTGCTTCAGCCAGCCCCTATGGATTGTCAACAGAATACGGCACTTTCGACACCGTCCGTGTTTGGAGCGAATGGAATTCTCGGTGTAGGTGTGAGCCCGCGCGACTGCGGCCAGCAGTGCGCGAACGACGCTATTGAGGGGTTCTACTACACCTGCAACGGCACAACGTGCAGCGCGGCGGCTGTGCCGCTAAATCAGCAGATCGCCAACCCCGTTCAGTTCTTTAGTACCGACAATAACGGCGTTGTGGTCGAGTTTCCGCCCGTCGCAGCCGACGGCGCACTTTCCGTAAATGGAGCGCTGGTTTTTGGCATCGATACGCAGTCAAACAATATACTTGCCGGAAGTGGCGCAGTGGTATTGACGACGAATACCTATGGCGACTTCAATGCGACATATAAGGGGACGACGTTCGGCGGGAGTGCTTTCATCGACTCTGGCTCAACGGACCTGTATTTCAACGACCCGGACATCGCAATGAATGGGCTGCTGTTCTATATCCCTTCGTCCACCGTGTCGCGATCCGTCACGATTAGCGGATATAACCTGGCCTCCGCAAACATCGAGTTCAACATTGCTAACGCAGTTTCCCTGCTTGCAACAGGTAACTTTGCATTCAACGACATCGGACATTACTTGCCATTCCAGTTTGATCTAGGCTTGCCATTCTTCTTTGGGCGACATGTGTATTACGGAATCGCGGCCTCGTCGTCAGGGAACGGGACGACCGGTCCGTACGTAGCATTTACATCGAGCTGAGAGCCGGCGGGCTTTGTCCACGAATCGCAGCCAGGCGGCGCAGGCACACGCGCCGAGTCTGTATATCCCTCCCCGTTGCGTCGTGCCGAGGCGCGACGCAACGGGTGAAATCATCGCAGTACGCCTGCGTGGCTTACTCGTTTATTCCGCTTTCAGAACAACCTCCACGCGCCGGTTCTGCTCTCTACCTGCCGCAGTCGAATTCGACGCGACCGGATCCGCTGACCCGAAGCCTCGTATCCGATAGTGCTCCGCCCGGAGGCCGCCGTCTCTCAGATACTTTGCGACAGCGTCGGCACGACGTTGAGACAGGTCAAGATTGCGTGCAGCCGAACCAGTCGAATCGGTATAGCCACTGACTGCGACCTCGGAGAATGACGTACCTCGGGCTTTCTCGAGAAATTGATCAAGTCGGCCCTGGGCTTGAGGCGTAAGCGTTGCCTGGTTCGTTCTGAAGTTTGCGCCGCCAGACAGATCCATTCGCATTGGAACAGTTACTGGAACTGGCGCCTTGGCCACTGGAACCGGCGCAGCAACAAGCGCAGGTTTCGCAGGCGGCTCACCGCACTGGAAAGTCAAGGCCCGCGGATCGCGGTTCGAGTCATCGCGCGTGCGCAAAGTATCGATTGCTTCGACAACCCGGACCGGCTGTTTGTCGCAGATTTGCTGAGCGACTTCCTGGCACGTATTGGTACTTTCAAAGATACCGGTACATTCCACCCTATAGGTTTTGATGTTGTTGATCCTGTCAACCGTGTAAGCATTATGGGCTGGTCCAGATGCTGCCGTACAGCCGGCAAGCACGCTGACTGCGAGCAACCCTGCAAAGATGATCCTGATCACGTTAGTTCCTTGAAATTGATCGTGTGGAGAAGGCTTTGTGAGGAGGGGTTACCCCCTCCTCGTCAAGCGTGATTACCACTGATACGCGGCACCTATGCCATAGGTGTTGCCGCTGGAGCTGATACCAATACCGGCTCGCATCTTGAGATTCTGCGTGATACGCGCCGTACCGCCGATCGCATACGCCTGATAGCCGTGGTACGACCCTGCGCCGATCCCGACCGACAGGACCTTGTCCTTGTCAACGTCAGGAATCATCGTCAGAGCAGTAGCCGCAGCCACACCGGAGTAAGCATTGCGAGCGGTGTCGTTGATACCTTGCTGCAGTGCACCCACCTGCTTGTCGGTGTATGCATTTGCCGCTGCCTGCGAAGCGTTGAGCTGATCCACGTTCACAGCATCCGTGCCTTGTGTGCCCGGTGCTACGTTCGTGATCTGCCGCTCCTGGCCCGGTGCACCAACCGATACCGTGTTGGCACGATCAGCCACCGAGCCCGCTCCGATTGCCGCGGAATTGCTCGCCGATGCGGTCGCGTTCGGTCCGACAGCAACGCTGTTGTCACCAGACGCCGTCGCGGTCGGCCCAACCGCGATGGCATTACTGCCCGTCGCCGATGCCCCCGGCTGCGTGGAGTTGACCTGGACGTACTTGCCGCTTCCACCGCTTCCTTGCGCTGCGATGCCATTATTGAGCGAGTTGACCTCGTTCTGGAGCGAGCTGATTGCGGTCGAGGTTGAGGTCGACAGCGACGGCATAACGCCGTTGATCGAGCTGGTCACCGTCGAGATCGAGCCCACTGTGGTACTGAGCGAGCTAATACCCGTGGCCACCGTGGTCGACAGCGACGACAGCTGGCTGTAGTTCACGGCGTCCAGCGGATTGGTGCCCGCCGCTACGTTAGTCAACCTGACCGGCGCGGAACCTACGCCACCCAGCGTAATCGTCGTATGGCTCGGATCGTCGTACTGAACTGAGTTGGCGACGCCAGTGGACAGCGCGGCAATCGACGTCGACGTCGAAGTCGAAAGCGTTGCGATATTGCTGGTAACGCTGCTCAGACCCGTAGACAACGAGCTGGCCGTGGTCGACGCGGACGTCGACAGCGAGGCCACGTTGCTATCGGTCGTGCTCAGACCCGTCGACAGCGAAGCGACCTGCGACGTCGTCGTGCCTACGGTCGTCGACAGCGAATTCACCGCGCTGTTCGTCGCGTAGAGCTGCGAGCCGTTGATCGCGTCGGTGCTCGTCGCACTGACCCGGCCTGCTGCCACGTTCGTGATCTGGCGCTCCGCTCCCGGTGCACCGACGCTCACCACACTGGTCGGATTCGCACCTGCAACGTTGTACGTCTGACCACCAACCGTGACGCTCGAAGTCGGATTCGCCGCCGCGGTCACGCTACCCGAGCCCAGCGCGACATCGTTGGCGTTGTTCGCCATTGCGCTGTTGCCCAGTGCAACAGCACCTGCCGCTGCTGCCGTGCTCGTGTTGCCCAGTGCCACGGCGCCCTGACCGATCGCGCTATTGGCATTACCCGACGCAACCGCACCCTGGCCATTTGCCGTGTTGTTCGCACCGACCGCGACCGCGCCAGTGCCCGTCGCGACGTTCGGATCCCCGATCGCCACTGCACCATTGCCGCTTGCCGTGTTCGCCACACCAACAGAGAC
>NZ_FXAT01000020.1:0-13428 GCF_900177725.1 Paraburkholderia susongensis
CGCGTCCGTCGGGTTGGTGCCCGCGGCAACGTTGGTCAGCGTAACCGGCGTGGTCGAACCCGCACCGCCCAGCGTGACCTTCGTGTGGCTCGGATTGTCGTACTGGACCGAGTTCGCGATGCCCGTCGAGGCCGAGGTCGACAGCGAAGCCACGTTGCTGTTGGTCGTGCTCAGGCCCGACGACAGCGAGCTGGCCGTCGTTGACGTGGACGTCGACAGCGAAGCCACATTGCTGTTGGTCGTGCTCAGGCCCGACGACAGCGAGCTGGCCGTGGTCGACGTGGACGTCGACAGCGAGGCCACATTGCTGTTGGTCGTGCTCAGGCTCGACGAGAGAGCTCCGGTGCTGCTGTTCGAAATCTGGCTTTCGACGGTACTCAGGCCCGTGCTGAGTTGGGACACCGTCACAGCGTCTTGCGGCGCGGAACCGTCCGCGACGTTAGAAATGCGCCGCAGTGAACTTGAACTTCCAACAGAAACAGCACTGGACGGAGCGGCAGTACCAGTCAAATACCCGGTACCCGTTGGTGCGGCGTTAGCGACACTCCCAGATCCGAGCGCCACACCACCCGTATACGTGGCTGTAGCGCCACTGCCAAGTGCTGTCGCAACCGGTCCCGAAGCAGTAGCACCGTTACCGATGGCTATGGCCTGTAGGCCAGAAGTATATGCAGTGGTTCCGAACGCGATCGAATTTGCCCCAGCTGCAGATGCTTTGGCTCCAATCGCAGTAGCACCGCCGACGGCAGACGCGGATGCTCCGATAGCCAACGCTTGGATCCCGATTGCGGCCGATCCCGTACCAACCGCTACTGCTTGATTTCCACTTGCTGTAGTCTGCGTACCAAGCGCAGCATTATAATCGCCATTGCTTGCAAGCGAACCATCGCCAATAGCAGAGTCGTGCCCGCCACTTGCGGTTGTTTGATTTCCAAGCGCGATTGCTGGCCCATTGATATTCCCCGTTGCAACCGCGAGGGTCCCCAAGGCAATGCTGTTGGGACCAGTGGCGGTCCCGCCAAACCCAGCTGTCTGTGCGTTAGCCAGATGCGAATGCGCACCAATGGCAAGCATCGCGACTGCAATCGCGATCTTTCCCCGATTCGGCTTTCCGCGTGACGATGAGAGCTCAGACACCGCCGTCCATGAACCGAGTGCTTCATTCCAGATACTTCTATACGCCTTATTCATATGTATTCCCTATGATCATTTCGTAAGCAGACACGCAACTTCAAGAAAACGAATTTTCATTGGCCTCCAATACCTTCCTGGACTTCTCAGCGAGGAATTGATAATTAAGTTCATCTAACTTTTTTAAAAGTTTTTTACATTAAAACTTTCTTGAAAATCTTGATCTTTAAACCTTTTTTAAGGTTATTAACCACGGGAAATGTCACCACTCGTTACCGATATCCGTGGCGCGATTCTCTTCTCTGCTGTCGCTGCGTTGTGTCAACATTTGTCACTCGATTTGCATCAAATAATCCTTGATTGACCAGTGTTTTAACCACCTCTTACGGGCAATGGCTCCAACTCTTGAGAGTGATTTATCGGATGTTGCTCGCCCCCAAAGGACGAAGCGCACGACTGATGCTGGAGGATCTGCGGAGGAATGCGATTACGAGGCAGCGGTGGTCGAGATTGGCCCATTGTCTGACGCACTGAGCCCGTTTGAGAGTTGAAATCGAAACCTGCGAACAATTCGAATTGTGACCGAGAGTACATGCTGCCCTGCCAGAGCACGCTTACCAGAATCCGATAACGAGGGTTATCGCCGCTATCTTTCCCTATTCCGCAGGACGGCAGCATGCAGGTACTCTATCCGCGCCGTGCCGGGCTAGATATACATAAAGACATCGTCGTCGCCTGCGTCTGTTGTACGCCTGCATCAGAGCATCATGAAGTGCGTATCTTTTTCAGTATTGCGAAGTAATTATTGGTGCTGTTGGAATGGCTGACTGTTGATGTCCACCCAGAATTGATCCTACCGAAGGTGCCTATAAAGACCGCATTCGAGCGGTTAGACTCTACATAAGACTCGGAAAACGCGTCGCGGCCTGGCTTGATGAGTTACGCCCTAAAGCCAGGAACCGCGTTGCAGACAACGCCAGGGGTGTATCGCAGCCTCGAGAGTCGAAGAAGGCAGCAGTCATCGAACTGTGCACTCGAGAGGAAAGTGCGCAAGTGGTTGCTCAAAAGATAGGCGTGTGCAGGCCGACGTTATGCAACTGGAAAATAGGCTACTCGGTCGTGAAGTTCCGGCATCCATGAAACGCCAAACAATTTGCCACAGCCCCCCCTGAGCGAGCAAAGCTGGAGCGGCAAGTCGAATCGCTTCGACGCAACATCCGGCAATTGCAGCTCGAACACGACATTTTGAAGAAGGCCAATAAACTGTTAAAAAAGCGTGTGCCTCGACCCGCTGCTCCTGACCAATCGGGAGAAGACGTTGCTGGTTGATGCCCTGAGGCAAACCTACACGCTGTCATAACTCTTTGCCGGACCGGGTCTTGCCCGCAGAGCCTACTTTTATCACCGGGCAAGGCTACTGGTCTCTGGCAAGTTTGCTGACGTGCGTCGTGCCATCACGAGCATTTCCGATGCTCAATCACCGTTAACCAAATAGTTACAGCGATTTTCGAATGAATCCCCTGTGGCAGGCGGTCGTCAACTGAAATCG
This sequence comes from Paraburkholderia susongensis, assembly GCF_900177725.1. GTDB lineage: Bacteria > Pseudomonadota > Gammaproteobacteria > Burkholderiales > Burkholderiaceae > Paraburkholderia > Paraburkholderia susongensis. The sequence continues at coordinate 2,681 of NZ_FXAT01000020.1, forward strand.
ACGCATCGCCGGCGAGCGTCCAAGCAACGGCCGTTCGCTGTTCAATTGCGCGTGTAGACTCTGACTCTCCATGACGAGCTTGCGATGTTCCAGTGCACGCCACTCAGCGTCTACGAGCCGATCGGAGTGAAACGATTTCTCGATGACGTCGTACGCGCCAGAGTACATCGCGGCAGCTGCCATCGCCACCGTCGCCATGCCCTGTCATCAGGATGACTGGCCGGCTTCCGCAGGGCGCGCTTTGATGCTGTCGAACAACGTAGGGCCGTCGATGTCCGGCAATCGGACATCGCTGACGATCAACGCGGGAGGATTGTTGGCGAGCGCAACAAACGCGCTTTCGGCGCCCTCGAACTCTCAAGAACCCATGCTTTCGAGCATCAGCGCCTGCGCGCAGCCGAAGCGCACGATCGGGTCGCCATCGATCACGTAGACGGCGTACGCGCCGTACAAGGTGTTCAGGTTCGACGTGTCGATAGTGATGCTCTCGTTACGCGTTGCAGTTCGACCGTGAAGACCGCACCGCCTTCGTCGCGATTGCTAGCAAGGAGGCGGCCACCGAATTCGTCAACGATGGTCCGCGAAATCGTGAGCCCGAGGCCGAGGCCCTTTCCGGCCGGCTTTGTCGTAAAAAACGGCTCGAAAAGACGCGCCGTCACATCTGGCTCGATGCCGTTGCCGCTGTCGGCCACGTTGACGCGCACCAGCTGGCCGGTCACTTCAACCGTGACCGTTACCTCGCGGGCCGACGGGGAGGCCACACTGGAGTCGATCGCATTGGCGAGCAGATTGACAAACACTTGCTCGATCCGGATCGAACTAGCTACCACGATGGCGTGCGCAGGCACCGGCTCGACGTTAATTGACACGTTCGCGGTCTTGCGATGCTGCTCGACGAGGAGCAGCGCCTGGCGCAGCGAGGCCGCGATCGAAACCGGCGCCCGGATGATTCCTTCGTGTCGCGCGAATCCCTTCACGTGCGCGACGATCTTGCCCATTCGGTCGGCGAGATCGCTGATCAGAACAAGGTTGTCAGCCATATCAACCGGGCGGCCCAGTTCGGCCATACGCACGGCGTTGCTCGACAGCGTCATAATCGCAGCAAGTGGCTGACTCAACTCGTGCGTGATGCCGGCTGCCATTTGGCCCAGCGCCGCAAGCTTGCCGGCCTGGATTGCGGCGTCGCGTGTGTCTCGCAGAATGCGGCGCGCGGCATCCAGCGCATTGACTTTCTCTTCGAGCGTCGCATTTGCCCGGGTGAGTTCGGCGGTGCGTTTGGCAATCCGTTGCTCAATGTCATGCTGCGCTTCCAGCAGCGCGACGCGTGCGTTTTGCCGTTCCTTCTTCCGGCTGATGCGGACCCAGCCAAACGTGACGAGCGCGAACACGAGCGCCGTGGCGGCAGCGGCACTGACGGATGCAAACGCGGCGCTCCGCCAGTCATCGACTGGATCGACGAGTACGGCAACCTTCCAGCCAAGCGGACCTACCGGACGATACATGACACGATACCAGTCGGAACGCCCGCCCAGCAGCGCGACAGGGAGCCGATCCGGTAAGGCGGCCGATTGCGCGGAGCCGGGTGAACGCGCGGCCAGTGTGTCGAGTGGCGCGTCGCCGTATTGCCGGGTCTCGCCAAGCTTGTGGCGCGATTCGGTGGAAAGTGGTGCGAGCGTGCGATAGCGCCAGCCGGCCACGGACGACAGAAAGGTCACGTTATTCTGGTCGACCACCAGGACAATGTCGCCACTTTTCGTCAACGCGGATTCGTACCGGTCGAGCGAAGCCTTGATCACGACTGCACCGATCGGGCGGCTCCCGGGATGCGCAAGATCCCGGATTGGCGCCGCGAGGAAGTAGCCAGCCTTCCCGGTTGTATTGCCGACGCCGTAGAATCGCCCGGTGCCATGCTGCATTGCGTTCGTGAAATAAGGGCGAAACGCATAGTTCGATCCGACGAAACTGCCCGGCTCGTCGCTGTTGCTTGCAGCGAGTGTCGTGCCGTCAGAGATCATCACATATGCGGCGGAGAGTGCCGCGTTCGTCTGGACAGCCTTTAGATAGGCGTTGGCCCGCGCGCGCAACCGGACGTTACCAGGATCGTTAAGCAGCTGCACGAGTACAGGTTCGAGCGCTACGATACGCGGCAGCGATTCGTAGCGCGCGAGCTGCGATTCCAGCTTTAGCGCATGGAACGATGAACGCTGCGCGACTTCTGCGACGCGCACGCGCGAGTAGTACCGAAGCACACGCACGTAGGCTAGCCAAGCGGCTGCGACGCAGCACGCAACGATCGCGAGCGCGGTTGCCGCTCGTTGCAGCCGCCGCGTGCGTACATTCATCGCGCGGAGCCCTCGATGCGGTCGGAAATCCACCCGATGACGGGCTGCAGCATCGCGTCGTGTTTGCTCATGCCGATCGTGTTGACGAGGAATTTCTGCATACAGATCGAGTACGTATAGAACGCAATCGTGCCACCGATCGTCAGACCTACCACGGTCAGAACCGCACGCGGATGTTTGCGAAGCTCGGAGAGCGAATTCTGTTTTTTCTGTTTCGGTTGCACGCCGCGGGCCTTCTCGAACTCGCTCGTTTCTTCCATCGACGAGCGCACGCGCATCGTGGCAAGCGCGCCAGCCGCACCGAAGAAGAACGGAACGTGCCAGCCCCAGATCGCGAGTTGATGAGTCGTCAGCACGAATTGCTGAAGGACGATGATGAGCGAACCCGTGCACATCAGTACGACCGAGACGAGCAGCGCCGGCCGGCGCTCTTCCGCATAGACCGCCGGCCGCCACCCTCCAATCGGGCGGCCGAGAAAACCAACGGCAAAGACCGCAGTGGTGTTGAGCAGTTGGGCAGTTTGATTGCCGGCCGCCGACGATGTCGCTGGTTCTTGTGCCGCGACTCGAGAGGATTGCGCGTGTGCAGCAAGTTCGATGAAGGTCGGCTCCATACATCCCTGAAGTGTTATGAGCGTGCCGCTCGGTGTGGCTTTGGGAGTTCACAACTATGCTGCCAACCCGCATGCATCGATCCTGGAATACAAGTCATTGACTTACGCGGATTTTGACTTTGCCCTCTGTTTCACGAATCCCATAGCTGGGATAATCAGGCCACTTGCCCTTGCTGAGCGATGGCCCAGCCCTTCTCAAATCTCATGGGACTGACATCGTTCAATGTCGAACGCAACCGACGGGCATTGTAGAAAGCGAGCCAGTCGACGACTTCGTCCATTGCCGCACGTCGCGTCGTGCGGTGCCGACCGAGCAGCGATGACGATTGTGATCGATGAATGCGTATCTCCCCTTGCTTGAGTTTAATCGCTCGGCAAGGGATCCGTTCTTCAAGGGCAGTCATGTTTTCGAGCCATCGAACGATGGCGCCAAGCCCCTGCGCGATTTTTCTGGGATTCACTCGCGTTAGCGTGCGGTTCGTCGCCATGCCGGGCCACCGCCAATATTGGTTCCCAAGTACTGCCAATACCGATTGGCTGTCAGCATTGTGGCGAAATAACAGTATCGATCATCGGCACCCAACGCAGCGAGCTTAAAATATTCGATTTGATTCAAATAATGGTTTGGATACTTGAAGATAGAGCCAATTTTCCCTTTCCAGTCGTAATCCCCCCAACTCTGTGGACCATTGTTGAGACCAATCAGGTGTACCAAGCTGGATCCAACCATATCAGAACGCGTGCCGATGTTGACACCATCTTTTGCACCGGTCACTTGCGGCAATGAACACGGATTAGAGAAGCTACCACAGGTACTGGCCAACATTTGGGTAGTCGTCCCCACGCCATTGCCCGAGGTTGGTGAACCGAATGCTGCGCGCATAGAGAATCCGTTCGCAATTGTCGCCATTGTTAAATGCCTCGGTGAATGTTGAAACATTCCTCTGCAGGTTACCCCATCCTGACTGAGCCTGGATCTGGCAAAGATCCCAGCGATCGTCGGTCGCGATATCAGTTATCTACACCTTCCACCAAGGCCCGACTCCCCCGGCGTTTTCGAGCCGAAATCTGTATGTGTTTCCAGGTTGCCGGTCAAGCTGCGCAATCACCTGCTGCCCGGCCCCCTTCCCGCCAAATGCTTGTGTGACCGCTCTTTGCATCAAGGCAACAGACATTTGCCGAACCTGTGAATTTCCTAGCACTCAAGCGTAATTACCTACCTTGCAGCCATTGCGTTGCAACTTTGGGCGTGGAGGCGAGCCTCCGCTTTTCCCGATCGCCTCTCCAATACACGCCTACTGGAGTTCAACGAGCGTAACGCAATAATAAAATTTATATTGTTAGACTTTTTCAAAATTGAATTCGCACAACAAATACGCATGCAGCATAAAAATGCTGCCCCCCCGCCGATATTGTCACGTTGGCTAGTAGACGGCGCAAAATCGCGGAAGGCGCGTGTTTGCTCAAAAGGCTGACGGATTTTGGGTAAGCTCGGTGAAACGATGCTATCCGGCAAAGCACTCAGCGAGCTGTTTTCGATAGAGCGAAGCACGCAGCAGATGTCGCTTGAGCGCGAGGTGCTGTCGGATCGGGCCGATGAAGCCCGCAGTGGGCTCGGCTGCTCACCCAAGTGGCAGGAAAGGCAGACTCAGTGCTCGGTGTCGGGAGGCTGATCTGGTGCGCCGTCCTCACCCTGCGAAACTCACGACGGAACCTGTACTTCCTCGGCGTAACGGTGTATTCCGTCGCCAGACATGCTCTTCCGTGCTGCATTGCGGTGTGCTGCAGCCGCTGCAGATCGTCCACACGGAAATTCCGTTGCGCGCCGGCTTCGGCAGCACAGCGTGGGCGCCATCTCCCCTCGCTGATCTTTCAACCCTGCGCCTCCCATTTGTGCCACTGCGCGCAACGCAACCGGTAGCGTGCCTGCAATCCTGTGAACGCCCCCTCAACGACCGTGCCGCCTCGCGCGGCGACAATCGTCAACTAGCGCTCGCGCAGCCTCGCGTGGCGCGTCCTCACACGTCATCATCTACACGCTGCATGACTGCTCCCGAACATTACGCTAAGCGCCAATGCTAGCTATCCGCGCGTTTAATCACAGATCCCGACGACCACACAGGCGCCCAGTTGACAATCGTTCGGTCACAACCCCGGTCACTGCTGGATGCTTGCGCCCTTGATCTGCGCGGCGGTGAACTGCGCCGCAGCCTTCTCCATCGCGAGCGTTTCCAGCTGTTTGCGCATCGCATCCTTCGCCTGGTCAAAGGCCGGTACCTGCGTCGGGCGCTTCGCGTCGAGCTTCACAATCGTCCAGACATCCCCCACCTGGACTGGCTGGGGCGTCATACCGCCAACCGGCAACTGCGAGATCGCCTGCGCCAGCATCACCGGCAAACCCTGCGTCCTACCCCAGGTCACTGGCACGGGGAAACTGAGCCATGGCATCTCGCCGCCGTTTGCCTTGCTGGGTGCCAAGCTGTATTCCTTCGCCAATGCCTCAAAGGTATCGCCTGCTTTTGCCTTGCCCAGCACCTTCTTCGCCGTTGCCTCATCGCCCACGGTAATGATGCGCGACTTGAACTCATCCTTGCCAAGCGAAGCGACGATGGCGTCATAACGTGCCTTCACCTGGCCGTCCGTTACAGCTTCCGGGTGAATGCTGTCCTTCAGGTACAGTTGGATCTCAGTGCCGACCTTTGCAACAGCAGGCGCCCGCTGCACTTCCGGCTTCAGATCGTAGTGGGCCCTTTCTGCATTTTGTCGTAGCACCTCGCGTGCGACCAGCCCGCTTCTGAGCATCTGGCGCAACTGCGGTGTGTCGGGCTGGCCGGTCTTTGCCGTGACCATCCGCACGGCATCGTCGAGCTGGCTCTGCGGCACCGTCACGCCGTTGACAATGGCCACCGTGCCGGCGTGCAGGTTCGATGCGGGCGCATCGGCGGCATGCGCGAACGACGATGTGAACGTGCTGAGCGCGACCGAGGTAAATGCGCTCACGCACGCGACGCGGATCATATTGTTGAGTCGAAACATTGGGTGCACCTTTTAATAAAAATTGCTAGAAAGTCCAGTTGATCGTGCCGAGCGCGAGCGTCGACTTCGGACCGATGGCTGCGAGCCGACAGAGCTGCCGTCCCACCAGCCCTTCGGCGGAGAATTGCTGCCGGTGCCACTGCCATTGCGCACGCAGACCCACGCCCGTACCTGCCTGCGTGGCAAAGCCCGGCACCGCGATGAGATCGGCGTTTCCCGCGTCGAGGAAAACATAGGGTTCAACGCGCCCGTCATGCCATACCGGCACGTTCACCCATACCAGTTCGTTGCGCGAATAGATGCCCCGGTCGCCCGCGATGTCACCCGAACGGAAGCCCCGGATCGTGTCCATGCCGCCGAGATAGAGCTGTTCGGTGCCGTAAAGCGCCACGTTCGTGTACTGGCCGCCGAGCGCACCGCGATAGGCCCGTGCGGCGCGCCCCAGCTTCGGCAGCGGCATGGTCCAGGTTGCTGTCGCGTCGAACTTCGTGAACTGCGCATGCGCGTCAGTGCAGGGCGCATCCGCTCCGTCATGATTCGCGCCGAACCACGGCAGGCCCTGCGACAGCCCCGCGTCGAGCGTGACGTTGCCCGGTGCATCATTCAGCACGAAACGGTGCAGCCAGTTGCCGCCCACACGCAGCACCACCACGCGTTCAGGGTCGAGGTCAGCGTCGTTGATCTCGCGGTCGGTGCGTCGCCATGACAGCGTCGCGTCGAGCGCCGTGAGGTCAGATGCGGTACGTCCGAGCTGATAGTTCCAGCCAAAGATATGGCTGAGCGTGCGGCCATATTCGAGCGCCGTGGTGCCGACGAGCTGCTGGTATTCGGAGTCCAATAGCGTGTAACTGAACGTATTACGGCCCCACGGAATCGCGAGCGAGCTGACGAGCGCATTGCTTTCGAGACTGTCGATGTAGTTCAGGCTCAGGGACTCCTGCAGACCGATCAGATCGTCTGCCTCAACCCCTGCGCGATAGCGCGTCACTCCGGTCGATTCCGCGCCATAGTTGTCGACGCCCAGCGTGTAGTACGTGCGGTCGCCTGGCTCGTTGTTGACGGCGATCACCGAATTGCCCACAGCCTGCCCCGGCAGCACCTGCACGGTCGTCTGGTTGCGGCGCAGACGGTTGATCTGCGCGACGCCCTGGTCGATGTCGGAGAGCCGCAACGGATCGCTCGGGCCGGTCGGGAATGCGTTCTGGTAGCCCGCATCGGTCAACCACCCGCCTCCAGCGGATTGCTCGTTCGTCGCCAGCCGACGAATCGGCTTGCCGTTGACCGTGAACGCTTCAATCAGCCCTGTCTGAATCACGACCGTCAGCGTGCCTGAACCGATGCTCTGCGGCCCGAGCACTGCGCGCGTCGTCATGTAGCCGGCGGATACATAGGCCTCGGTGAGACGTCGCAGCAGGACGTTCAGGCGGTGCGAACCGATCTCGTGTCCGGTAAATGCTGCGGTGATCGCGTCCAGCGACGACTGCAACACAGTGGTCAGGACGAGCGGTCTGCCTTCCGGTCCGGTCAGGGTAATGTGTTCAACCCGGAATGTCGGACCGGGCTCGGGGATCTGGTCGACCGGCGTGCCCAGCGGGATGTTCAGCGAGGTGTCGCTGCCGGACGGCGCGACATTGATCTGCGCCGGCGGCTCGGCAAGCTGTCGCTGGCGCGCGGCCTCGCGCTGCTGGTCAATCAGTTGCTGCGCGGAGTCCTGCACCGGACGCGGCGCGACGGGTGGAGCAATCGGCGAGGGCGTCTGCGCACAGACGTTCGTTACGACGGCGATCGCCGCAGGGAGCGCGACAAGCCGCCAAGCATTCTTCATCTGCATCTTCAGAACCACAGCCACGTCATCAGGCCCAGGTGCTGGCCAATCTGCACCGGCGTTCTCGACGGCGCACGCAGCGTCGTGACCTGGCCGCTAACACTCTGGCCCTAGCCACACGAGATATATAGTGGTCAGCTTTATCAACGATGTGCACTCAGAGGCTGCCCGCGTTGTCCGCGATTCGCTGCTTGAGTGGATTTATCAAGGAATGCCGCAACCCGCACCACCAGTAACCACTGAGCGGGACATCAACAGGACAGGCCTGAAGTGACTATCAGTCCGTAAGGGAATGCCAAGTGCTTGACTTACGAAGACGGGAACACGAACACTAGCAGCAAATGGATAAAGCACCATGCGAAGAACAACGAAAGCGGAACCGCTGCGATCGCAGCGGCCAATGGCCAACGGGAAAACTCGCGCCATGAATAATCGCTGTCGGACGGCCACAAATTGCTGCAAATCAGATTTTTCATGTCGCGTAGATTTGCTAATTCGGCAATTCTCGTTCTCATATATTGAAATCCTTATTAGTCTGTTTTTCGGTCGAGTGACGGGAATACCATTTCTACAACGGCGTTATAAATCGAAACCTAAGTCGCTTCGTCATCTACGGCCGATGGCCTGAATAGACACGCGATAAATGGGTCTGGTTAGCGCGCCTTGACCTCTCTCCATTCGCAGGGATATCCAGTTGGAATGATCTCCAGACGCGTGCATTGCGGAGTTTAGCTATGCGGGAGCGGGAAAGATGTCAAGCATTGTGAATCCTGATTCTTGAACTCGGAGGCAGCGGACAAAAAGAGGGAGATGGATTTGCCCCTGTAATTCCGGACACCGCCCCACACTAAGGTTGATGAATCGGTCCCGCGTCGAAATCCGCGTGGCGAGCGGTATCTCAACGCGCTGTGCGGGTGCTTCTCGTTGTAGTGTTCAAATGCGACAGCCAGATTGCGAACGGCCATCGCTGCATCAGACTTTGGTGAAGGCAACATAGTTGCGCTTTATCGTCTTCACGAAGCTTTTGACCAACAGATACGGCGGACAGATTGCCATTCCGGTGCAGCTTGCGCCAATGGAACAGCCGGTTCTGGTCGACGCCGCACCAGTGCGCCACCATTGATACCGCCTTGCCTGGCTCGAAACTCTCCCGAACCATGGCCAACTTCCCCTCGGCAGACTGGCGCCGCTGGAAAAGAGCGACTGCTCCTAAGGAAATGACCGCGCGATACCGCTCGAAAACTTTATCCGGAAACCGTAGCTGACGTACTCGCCAAATTCGGACCACCGTAGTAAAGGCCGCAGACAGGCCGTCTTGGTATATGCGACGGTCAAAAACCTGAGCATAAAAGCGTGAAAGTCACATTATGTGCCTCCAGAATTCGCAGCTCCCGCACGATTCACCCTGACGGACCAGCGGGCGTTTGGCAGCCACTTACCTTCTGGCAGCGTTGTCACCATGGCTCCGACGTGAACGAGCGAATATGCGACGCTTCACAAAATTTTTCATTCCGACGACAGCGAATCGATACGCTTGACATATATCAATCATTCCCGACGGCGGAGCGGCTGGTAAGGGGCTGGATCGCGAATTTGTGGCTACCAGGCTTGACGCGAAGTTGTGCCGTTACGTTTGCCATTGATATTGAACTGGCGAGGAATAATTAAATAGAAATCGCTGAATTTTCGATTATCTGTCCGCAATTAAATTGTCCAGAATGATGAAATCCTTCGAGACCGAGTGTGTCGTTAAGGCTGGATACAAAATGGGGTTTTTCAGCAATGAATAAAACGTATCGGAGTATCTGGAGCGAAGCACTCGGCACGTGGGTCGCCGCGTCTGAGTTGACATGCGCGCGAGGTAAGTCGTCGAGGAGCGCGTGTGTTGATGACGCACCGCGGCGGAGGGGTGGCACGCGAATAGTTCTTGGAGCGGCGGTGATGTGTGCTGCCGGACTGTTGGGCAATGAAGCCTGGGCCGGTGCAATTGCGAACTGTACAGGGACGCCCAACACCGCTGCAGCTAGTGATACCTCCAGCAATTATGGTTGGAACACGGGGATGCTTTTTAACGCTAATGAAGGTAATTGCGGAACCGGAACGGGGGTAATTCTTGCGGAGAATAGCAGCGCGAACGCAGGAGTGAGTGGTAACCAGGCGTATGTGTGGATCGGGCAGACAGGCAATAACGCGGTGGGTGCGATTACTCTATACGGCCCATCCGGGATAACGTTGAATGGCGTAACGTCGCTCGGAAATCACCAGATCACCAATCTGGCGGCGGGCACCAATCCGGCCGACGCGGTGAACTTCTCCCAGTTGACCTCGCTGTCGACGTCGACTTCGACTGGCATCAGCTCGGTGTCGACTGGCCTGAGCACAACCAACAGCAACGTCGCTTCGCTGTCGACTTCGGCTTCGACCGGCATCAGCTCGGTGTCGACCGGCCTGAGCACGACCAACAGCAACGTCGCTTCGCTGTCGACGTCGGCTTCGACCGGTATCAGCTCCGTGTCGACCGGCCTGAGCACGACCAACAGCAACGTCGCTTCACTGTCGACGTCGGCTTCGACCGGTATCGGCTCGATATCGACGGCCTTGAGCACGACCAACAGCAACGTCGCTTCGCTGTCGACTTCAGCCTCGACCGGCATCAGCTCGGTGTCGACCGGCCTGAGCACGACCAACAGCAACGTCGCTTCGCTGTCGACTTCAGCCTCGACCGGTATCACCTCCGTGTCGACCGGCCTGAGCACGACCAACAGCAACGTCGCTTCGCTGTCGACTTCGGCTTCGACCGGTATCAGCTCCGTGTCGACCGGCCTGAGCACGACCAACAGCAACGTCGCTTCGCTGTCGACTTCAGCTTCGACCGGCATCAGCTCGGTGTCGACCGGCCTGAGCACGACCAACAGCAACGTCGCTTCGCTA
>NZ_FXAT01000020.1:13476-101124 GCF_900177725.1 Paraburkholderia susongensis
CGGTGTCGACCGGCCTGAGCACGACCAACAGCAACGTCGCTTCGCTGTCGACGTCGGCTTCGACCGGTATCAGCTCCGTGTCGACCGGCCTGAGCACGACCAACAGCAACGTCGCTTCGCTGTCGACTTCAGCTTCGACCGGCATCAGCTCGGTGTCGACCGGCCTGAGCACGACCAACAGCAACGTCGCTTCGCTGTCCACCGGCCTGAATACTGTCACCAGCAACATCGCAACGTTATCGACCTCAACTTCTACGGCCATTGGCTCGCTGTCCACCGGCGTCGCTAACTCTGTTCAATACGATGACCCGAGCCATACGATTGTCACGCTAGGCGGCGCGGGTTCGACCACACCGGTCAGGCTGACCAATGTTGCGCCTGGCGTTAACCCGACTGATGCAGTGAACTACGGCCAGCTCTCCCAGTTGTCGAGCTCGGTCTGGGCCGGCATCAGCTCGTTGTCGACAGGTCTGAGCACGACCAACAGCAACGTGACGTCGCTGTCGACCTCGACCTCGACCGGCATCAGCTCGCTGTCGACGGGTCTGAGTACGACGAATAGCAACGTGGCATCGCTGTCGACGGGCCTTAGCACGACCAACAGCAACGTGGCGTCACTTTCGACGGGCCTGAGTACCGCCGACAGCATGGTCACGTCCCTGTCGAGCTCAACCTCGACTGGAATCAGCTCGCTGTCGAGTGGAGTAACGACGATCGCGAGCACGGTGAACTCACTCAGTACCAGCATCGCGGGCGGTCAGACCGGCGGCAGCAGATTCCTTCAGGCCAATTCGTCGGCCTCGAGCCCGACGGCGACAGGCGCTGATGCTGTGGCGATAGGAGGAAATGCTCAGGCATCGGGTGCGAGCGCTATTGCAACAGGCAAGAACGCGAATGCGTCTGGCACCAACGCAGTTGCGCTGGGACCCAACGCGACTGCATCAGCGAGCAACTCCGCTGCGATCGGAGCAGGCTCAGTGGCTGATCGAGCGAACACGGTGTCAGTCGGCGCGCCGGGCGAGGAGCGACAGATCACGAACGTGGCGCCGGGCACGCAAGGCACGGATGCGGTGAACGTAAATCAGCTCAACGCTGCTCAAGCAGCGGCCAACGCCTACACCGACAAACAGTTCGGCGCGCTGCAAGACGGTATCAACAGCACGGCACGCAACGCGTACTCGGGCGTTGCGATGGCTGGCGCTCTTGCAGGATTGCCGCAGGTCGAGCCAGGCAAGGCACTGATGGTGGGCGCCGGTATCGGAAACTATGGTGGCTACACCGCGGTTGCTGTCGGGGCGAGTGCGCGGGTCGCACCGAACACAATCGTCAAGATGGGGGTGAGCACGGTCAACGGGTCGCGTGTGATGGTCAATGGAGGGATCGGGTACTCCTGGTAACAGACAGGGAAGTACGCCCCCAGAGGCAGTGCACATTTATCTAGGAGCATGGCATATCCAGGGGCCGCGATCGGAAGACGCGGCCCCTGGACTTTGGGCTAGCTGTCGCTCGTGTGTGCGATTCACAGGCTGTATTAGTCGGAACTCAATCTGACAGGTAGTCAGGGCTATGGAGAAGAAGCGGTCAATGGGGGATGAGTGTTTTCCTGGCGAATTCCAGCGAATCGAGTCGTGATGCCCCGGGTTGCCGCAGTATTCCGCGCCACGATCGGTTTGAGGACCCCGTTGACGATACGGACCTGACATAAGCGAGCAATTCGAGGGCCAGCTCGAGCATGCCAACCTTGGCACGGGTGACCTGCTGCTCCTGAGTCATGGCGGACTCCTTGCTGTTCGCGGCTCGCATTGCCTAGGCATGTTCACGAGTTCCCTTGACCACGATCACAAAGTTATCTGCATACCGACGGTAAGCGATAGCTGGTTTCCACTGCCGGCTTTCTCGAACGGTAATCGGACGCGGCTAGAGAATCGCGAAGTTCCACGTCCACCGGTCCTTCCGCACCTTCTTGCTCAGATAGTTCCTTTCCATCCACGCCTCTGCGGCGCCGCACGCGAGAGTCCTGTCCTGCCTGCTGATCTGCGGCGGTCGCGGCCGCGCGCTTGACCGTACGCTATATCGTGGCAACTGCGACCTCTATCCGATCACGAGTGCAACTAGGCGCATTGTGAGGGAGGAGCTAGCCAGCATGAGCTGCTTCAGCGTCCGCACAGACTCGCTGAACGAGGCGATCTGCGAGGATATGTTCAAGGTACTGAAGCCCGCGGAACTCGAGCTGGCCTTGGCCGCCGTCGATGAACTCGAGCAGCGCGACTAGGCCGTATGCGCCGGTGGCAATGAGCATCGAGCGCGCCGAATACGAGCGTGCCCTGGCCGAGCGTCGCTCTGAGGAGGTCGATCTCGCCAACCGTCTCGTGGCCGCCAGCCTCAAACGCCAATGGAACGAGGCTCTGACTCGTGTCGACAAGGTCAGAGCCGAGGCGGCGAAGTTCCGGGCACAGATGACTCGCGTCCTGACGGCAGAGCAACGAAGTAGGTCAAGTGGATTCGTTATCGCTACGCCATACCTACCGCTCGCCTGCAACGGCCTGACGAAGTCACCGTCAAGCAACTCGCCAGCGAGCTCGGCATGAGTATCCATTTCGTTCACTATTGGATCAAGCAGGGGCAGATCGCCGCCCGTCAGATCGACGTCCGTGGCCCTTGGTGGATCCCCATTAATGCCAAGCGGCCTGAGCTTCCCATTCGCTCTCGGTATATACACACGTCGTGCAGGCATGCGGACTATACGAGCCGCAGCCTTGTCGCGCCGCTTCTGCACCAACACGTCGAGTTCAGTACCGTGCTCATCGACCGCTCGCCACAACAGATACGGCTCATCGCGCGGCGCCACGGACATTTCGTCCAGATGCCATGTGCAGCCCAGCTTGCGCCGCTTTCGCGCACTGCGCGAATTTGGTGCCGAACTTCTCGCACCAGCAACGGATCGTTTCGTACGTGACCACTACACCACGCTCAAGCAACAACTCCTCGATGTCGCGCAGGCTCAGGCTGAGGCGGAAATGCCAGCGAACCGCGCAGCTGATAACGACGGCGGGAAAGCGGTGGCCCTGATGAAGGACTTTTCTCTTCTTCATCGCCTCATCCTACCCCCGCCTCCACATCAACCTGGCAGAGCCCCTGAAGCCGTGCGAATTCAAAACATCATGCTATTGATCGTCGCTCCCACCCACAGCCCACCTGCAATACCAAGCAGGCGCCCGCGCAGCATCGCGTCCACGTCCTCATCCAGCATGAACGCGTCGCGTTTTTCGCGCAGAACCGTCTTCAACAACAGCGGCTGCGGCAGCACGACACAAGCCGACACCATACCTTCAACGACCAAGCGCAGAACGAATCGCTGCCCCAAGGAAAAGGGCAAGCCCCAAAAGTCGACGGCCGCAGACACAAGCCATCCAACCAAAGCTCCCAGTAGTACTCCCCTCACAAACCTGTCAGCCGAATACGTTGAATACACAATTTCCCCAAAATTCCGCGACTCGATGACAGCGTCTCCAAGTCTTTAAATCCACGATGAATTCATCGTAGAGCGCCGCTCAACGCTTCAGGTAAACAAAAGTGAACAGGAAGCCGTGCGAGCGACGCTGCGCCGTTGGCGCATATCAAGGCGATTCAGGCAGAGGTTAAAGACGAGTACGGCTGGCCGCGCATGTGGAAAGAACAGCTTGCTCGCGGCGTATGCGTAGGCAGGGAGCGCGTGCGTAAGCTGATGGCACAGCACGGCATGCGTCATTGCAGCAGGCTGTTTCAGTATGCACTTAAGGCGTACGGCATACGTTCGTCGATGAGCCGACGCGGCGATTGTTGGGAATGCGTCGAGCGAAAGTCTGCGGGGTTCACTGAAAATGTCGACTGCACAGTCGGCACCGCGCGACGCGACGTGCGGCAATGGACGAAGTTGTCGACCGGCGCGCTTTCTACAATGCCCGTCAGTTTCATTCAACATTGAACGATGTCAGTCCCATGAGATTCGGAACGGGCTGGCCCACCGCTCAGCAAGGGCAAGCGGCCTGACTACCCCGGCTATGGGATTCGTGAAACAGAGGGCAAAGTCAAAGCTCATCCACGCTCCCGTACCGCTTTTCAAACGTTCACAACCTGCACGGTTTAAATGGATAGCATTACATGTCGAGTCACCCACTAGCCGTCGATATCAACGTCCGTCGAGAAGTGGGGCCACATGGAATAGCGTACTAAATGCACCTCAATGAATCGATTCCGAAACGAGTGCGCCGGTGCTGCACAGGACGCGGTGACTTCCTTGCATTGGGCGAGTCAGTGACCCGATACAAGGCCACGACAGACGCTCCTTAGAGACATCGATGAATCACATTCCCGCAGAAAATTGCAAGTCCTGCAGGATCGAAGACGCGGAACATGGCTTGACGAGGAAGGAATTCTTTTTCGTCTATCAACCGAAACTTCGATTGCAGGAAGCTAGGCTCTCCGGCTTCGAATGCCTTTTGCGCTGGAAGCATCCATCGCGCGGCATTCTCATGCCGGCTTCGTTTATCAACATCGTGGAAGACTCTCCGCTGACAGAGCGTTTTACCGACTATATCGTTACAGAGGCAGCCGAGATACTCGCCAACTGGACGCTACGCGGTTACGACACGCTTTCTATGGCGATCAACCTCCCTGCCCGTGAAATTGGTCGTCCGGAATTCGCAGCTCAGTTAGCAAAACTCTTCGACACCCGCTCGATTGACTCACACCGATTGCAAATCGAGCTCACCGAAACTACCAACCCGGGCTCCATCGATGCACTTGTTACGGCCATCGACGCTCTCAAGGCATCGGGATTCAGCGTCGCGATCGACGACTTTGGCGCGGGGTGCTGGTCACTCTCTCTCCTTCATAGGCTTGGCGTCGACACGCTGAAGCTCGACCGCAAGTTCATGAAGGACATTCAGGAAAACTCGAAATCGAAGGTCGTAGTCGAAACGCTCATTCAACTCGCACAGCGCCTCGGCAAACAGGTAGTTATTGAAGGTGTCGAAACAGAAGCGCAATTCGCATGGCTGCGCACGATTGCTCATGTCGATTGTCAGGGCTACTACATCTCGGCTCCTATTGTAGGCGAGCAGATAGATCAGCTCGTCGCGAAGCATGGTCTGCTTCATTGACATCTTTGCTGGCATTCGTTCGGGTTCAACCAATCCTAGTCGGCATACACATTTGGAGTCGCTAACACAAGTCATCAACAAAACGCGAACAGATAACGGCAGCAGCCAAGGAAAGCAACGCGCTATGAATGTCGAGACGCCGCTCGAAACGAATGCGCAGTTTGCCGAAACCGGCAAACCAGGCGTGCGTGCGCTCGACCACCCAGCGATGCCGTCCCAGCCGTTCCTTGCTTTCTACTCCGCGCCGGGCAATGCGCGCCGTAATCCCTCGCTGTTTCAGGTACCGCCGGCAGCGGGCAAAGTCAGAACCCTTGTCCGCATGCAGTTTGTGCGGGCGTTTGCGGGGCTGGCCTTGCAGACCTGGCACCACCGGTATCGCATCGGCCGTGCGCTCAAAGGTTATCGAGTCATGCCGGTTGGCACCCGTGATCGTGATCGCCAGGGGAACGCCCCGGGCATCTACAACGAGGTGTCGTTTTGTCCCGAGCTTGCCACGGTCCGTTGGGTTGGGCCCGGTTTCCTGGCCACCCGGGGGCTAGCAACGCTGGGCGCGTCCAGGCTCGCCCGTCCCCAATCGATCTGGTCATGCTGGCGCAATCGGCGAAACATCGCCAGATGCAACTTGTCCCACACGCCTGCGGCCTGCCAGTCGCGCAACCGCCGCCAGCATGTCATGCCGCTACCGAAACCGGGCTCCTGCGGCAGGTCTTCCCAAGGAATGCCTGTTTGCAGGACATACAGGATGCCATTCAATACAGCCCGCTCGTCAACCTTGCGTCGGCGCCCGCCTCTGGGCGATGGCTTGAACACCGGAAACGATGGTTCCAGCGCAGCCCATAGTTCGTTACTGATTTTTCGTCTTGCCATGCCGACATGGATATGGCGTTCATGGCCTCATGTCCAGGTTGTGTTAGCGGCTCTTAAACAGGTCACCAGACGGCTGTTCACACTCAGTGAGTAGCGTCTGGTTTTTTCGCATCTGAAACTACGACTCAACTTCAACGCCCTTCAGAGGTGGCTGCGCAACTCCGTCCGTCGAACCGGGACAACCTCAGATATCCTGCCGGATAGCCTTGTCCTGACTGTGCTCCGCGCCCAGCTTGGGATGCGGCAGAAATCTTGAGCTCGATCATGCCGCAAGTCCGAGGCTCCCCCGGTGTTCGAGAGGACTGGGCGAGCCAAGCGAGATCTTGATCCGCTTTATACCAGCGGATGTACGCGTCAACTACCTCAATGAATTGCTCAATGCTAGTGGCCTGCCAGTCCCGGGAATAAAACAGCTCCGTCTTGAGGCGTCCGAAGAAGCGTTCGCAGGCCGCATTATCGGGCGAACATCCTCTGCGTGACATCGAGCGAATCAGCCTGGCATCGGCATCGCGCATCCGCAAGAGCCACCGGGCCAGTGATGGTGGGCACCGCAAGAGGAGTGAACGACAGGCCGGTCATTGCTATCGGGTGGCGCTCGCGTTGCCTGTAACGGGTCGCCTGCTCGTCGCGCAGATAGCGCCGCACCGCGTTACGCGACTAGCCCATTTGCCACGCTATCTCCCGTACCGCCGACCCCGTCTTGCCAATACCTTGATTTCCGCTGCTTGCTCATGAGTCAGCATCGGCGGCAAAAGCTACCATCCTCTCCCAGATGGGTTAAGCATACTTCGGCGGGTGGATCAATTTTACATCGGCGCTAACACCTACCTGTCTTATCGTGAAGCAGGCCATCCGCCCCCTTCACCTGACAACGTCTCCCGGCGCGCACCGCGATCCCATGAATATCTCACCCCTGCTTCCCCACGCACTCGCGAGGACCTGCGCCATAAATCTCAATATGCAGGATAATAAAACATCCGCCTTGCCACTTGAAACCTCCTACGGACGGTCGTTGGGGGGCTGGAGAACAATCATGGCAATGTCTTCGGACAGTCCAGACCGCCAATGGAGCGTGTCGCTGATCCAAACCAAAATGATTCCGCCACGTCTTCCTCAGGGCTGCGTGCAACGGCCTCCATTACTCAGGCGGCTGCGTGTGCGAGAGACGCGCGGGGTAACCGTCGTGACCGCGCCGGCGGGTTTCGGCAAGACAACCTTGCTTACTGGATGGAGCAAAGCGCTGTCGGACCAAAAGCACCCTGTTGCCTGGCTTAGTGTCGACGGAGAAGACGATGACCCGCAACAATTCGGTGCGTATCTGGTGGCGGCATTTTCCCGGACATCGGAGGACATCGCCTGGCAGGCACAACGGCTCCTGGATAACGATGCACTGACGCCCATTAGCACTGTCATTTCGGTGCTCCTGAACGGGATCGCAGCGTGCGGTCGAAGCGTTTTCCTCGTGCTCGATGACGCAGACCGCCTCACCGCGAAGCCCGTGCTTTCGATTGTGTCCCGTCTATTGCGCTATGCACCCGAAAACATGCACGTCCTGCTCGGGGGGCGCACCGAGCCCGCCCTGACGCTCAGTCAGCTTAGAGCCCCGGAAAAGCTAATGCGCATCTACGTCGACGATCTCCGGTTTTCAATCGATGATGCGCAGTCGTTTTTTGACCAGACGGGAACTGTGTTGCTCGACAGGACCAGCGTCGAGTTGTTGAACGAGGCGACTGAGGGGTGGGTGGCAGGTTTGCAACTGGCGTCTCTTTCACTGAGCCGGGGAGGCGATGCGGCCAGACTCGCCAGTAACCTCGCCGGAACCGGCTCCGGAATTGATCGCTACCTGAACGATACGGTGCTGGCGCATTTACCGCCGCCTATGCTGAAGTTTTTGCTGCATACATCGATTCTTGAACGACTCACTCCTGCGTTGTGTGATGCAGTCACGGGCGGAAAGGAAAGCGGAGAAAAGCTTGTCTGGCTTGAGGAACATAACGTGTTCATCCGGCCACTGGATGAAACACAAGATTGGTACCGCTATCACGCTTTGCTCTCCGACGCGCTTCGGCGACGTCTTGTCCGCCAGATGCCGCAACTGGTTCCTTTGCTGCATCGCCGTGCCTCCCAATGGTTTGCAGGAGCACGTCTGTGGCCCGAAGCAGTCAGGCACGCATTAGCCGCGGGTGAAATCGAGCAGGCTGCGCAGTGGGCTGAGAACTGCGCGATGGAAATGCTGGAACGCGGTGACCCATACGCGTTGCTGGGTTGGATCGGAAAACTTCCCCCGGATGTCGTTCAGGGACAGTTACGTTTGCGCCTCGCGAAAGCGTGGGCGCTCGCGTTTTCGCTTCAACCCACTCTCGCATCGAGGGAAATTGATATTGTTACCAATGAATTTAATCAGATGCGTCGGGATGATAGCGACATGGCCGAACAAGCCGCATTGGCGGAGATCAACGCGGTCAGCGCACTGATCGCCAGTATGTGTGATGAGAGTGAACGTGCGTTTGAACTCGGGTGCGCCGCCGAGGCCTCAATGGCGCCAGTGGCACCGTGGGTAAAACGTTACGCGCAATCTGCGCAATATTTTGGTTTGATGTACAGAGGCGGATTTGATCAGATCCTTCGCATGTGGAATGTCGCTAAATCCCGAGTAGATTATAGTCAGGACCCGAACTACTCGGATATCTATCGAGACACGGTGTACGGTCATGCCGCATTGGTACATGGCGAGCTGCCTGTAGCAAGGCGAACTTTTGAGGCGACTTTCCAGCGTGCCGAAGAGGCGTTAGGATCTTCGTCGACCGGTGCGGCCTGGGTGGCCGGCTGCCTTGCTGCGATCTACTATGAGTGCAACGAGCTGACTGAGGCACGGAAGATCATTGCGGGTCGTACGTCCATTGCATTAGAAACCACCCCGCTAGGTGCGCTGACCCGACATGTCCTTTCTGCAGCACGCCTGTTGTGGCGAGATGGGGAGATGGGTTCGGCGCTGGCCATTCTCGAAGACGGTCGACAAGTCGCGATAAGCCGACAATGGCTACGCCTCAAGTTAGCATGTGACGCTGAGACAGTAAGACTGCTCCTGGACGACGGTGACGTTACCAAGGCCAGGCAAATCGCGAACGAATTAAGCACGAGCGCGCCGATGATGTGCGACGAGCGGATGGGGTCCGCCGTGGAAACCTGGACATACTATTGCCTTCTACAGGCCCGCGTTCTGATAGCAGAGGACCGCGCAATTGAGGCCGTCGCGCTTCTTGAACGTTCGCTGGATACAGTGATCCCTACGGGCTTGCGTTGTCATGAAACAGTTATTTCCGTGCTGCTTTCCCGCGCGCTAGAACAATGCGGAGCTTCTGAAAGGGCGCTTGTCACGCTCGGACGAGCGCTGTGCATCGGAAGGGCAAGTGGCATGATTAACAGTTTCGTGGATGAAGGGCAACTTGTGCACACGTTACTGCAAAGGTTTCGCCAAGTCTCAGAAGACGTCTCTCCCGCCGAAGCCGCCTATATTGAAAGATTGCTGGCAGCCTTCGACGACCTCGACAATTCACCACCTGTATCTCTTCGGCCTGTCAAAATGGTGAAAACGTCGTCGACTATTCTTACTGCGAGAGAGTTTGAAATAATCAACTACGTTTCCCGCGGCCTCTCGAATAAGGAAATCGGCCGAACCATGAGGCTGGCGCCGGAGACAATCAAATGGCATTTGAAGAATATCTTCGAAAAACTAAACGTAGGCTCGCGAATCGAAGCCGTGCAGAGTGTTCTTGGACTCGGAATTGGACAGAAGGCCGTTTGACAAAAAAAGTGCGACAAGGTGCGCTAAAACCCGGGCGAAGTATGTTCACTTAGCCGCAACTGATGGAGGGTAATTTGAATTCGCATCGTTCCTTTGCGAAGCGTTGCGCTACACCTCGAGCTTAACGGACTTCTGTCCTCACATCGCTCGGCTGCCAACCACCTCATCGGCATTGAGGATGCATGGGAAGAAGAACTATGACGTCTCGGGGCCGCGTATCTACGGCTGTCGACGAAGAATTCAGATGATGACGACATCAGGCAAAAGACAGCTGACCTGTACGCCTGCCAGCAGCCGAAAGAATCTGACCGTTAAGACGACCTCGATCAGGGCGGCTGAACCTCGCACAGCACCTCAAGCAACTTGGCCGCAGAAAACAGCCTGGTTAAAAACACATGTAGATGCAATCCGGGAGGAAATGCCGCCGCCGGGAGTATGCCGACCGGTATATCGGTGCGCGCTGGCGTCCCCCGCAGGGCGCAGATCAAATCGGCTCCATCCATTCGCGGCATCATTACATCGGAGACGATCAGGTCTGGTTTCTCCTGCGCCACCGAGCAAGGCGCATCAAATCCGTCCACTACTGTGCGAACCTGATATCCATCGGAAGTAACGAGCGTTTTGCTTGCTCGAAGCAGGTTCGGATCACCATCTACCAGAAAGACGAGTGTCGTTGTTTCGTAAGCGCGTCCTCAATACCGTGTAGATTTCGTCGTTGAGTTTAGCTACTTTGGTGCCCACCAAATGAATGGTGGACGCAACAGTGGGCCGCTCTCCTCAACCCAAACGGTCCAAGCGACCCAATTTTTCGGTCGAGTTCAAGCGGCAGATTGTCGAGGCGACGCTCAAGCCGGGCGCGTCGGCCGCGCTCATCGCTCGCAAGCACGACATCAACGCCAATCTGCTGTTCAAATGGCGTCGTCATTATCTTGCCGGCGATTTCGGCATACGGCACGCCGCATCGAACGTGATGCAACCTTGCCATCCCAGAAGCCACGGCATTCGTGGCGGACCCGCCCCGATCCGTTCGCCGAGGTCTGGGAGAGCGAAGTCGTTCCATTGCTGTGCAACGCACCCCACCTGATGGGCATCACGGTCCTGCGCAAGCTGCAAGATGATCATCTGGATCGTTATCCCGATAGCATGCGGCGTACGCTGGAGCGGCGTATTCGCCAGTGGCGGGCTACCGAGGGTCCCAGTCAGGAGGTGTTCTTCCCCCCAGGAGCATCAGCCCGGCGTGCGCGGACTGTCGGACTTCACAGACATGGACAAGCTGTGCGTGACGATCGGCGGCGCTCCGTTTAGCCACCGGCTGTACCACTTCGTGTTGGCGTTCTCGCGCTGGGAGTATGCAAACGTGGTTGAGGGGGTGAGAGTTTCGAAGCCCTCGCGACCGGATTGCAGAACGCTCTATGGCAGGCGGGAGGTTGCCCGCGTGAACACCGCACTGACAGCCTGTCGGCCGCCTTCCGGAACCTGGCCGGGCAGGATGACCACGACGCGTTACGCGGCTCTGCTCGACCATTACGGCATGGACGGCACGCGTAACAATCGCGGTCTGGGTCACGAGAACGGAAGTGTGGAATCCTCGCATCGGTATCTGAAGGAAGCGGTCGACCAGGCCTTGATGCTTCGAGGCCATCGCGACTTCGCTGACCGTGTCGCCTACGATGAATTCGTACGTGAGGTGGTAATGCGTCGGAACCGGCGCAACGCCGCTGCGTTTCGCATCGAGCGCGAACAACTGCAGAATCTGCCTGAACGTCGTACCACTGACTTCGTCGAGGACGAAGCACTCGTGACCAGCTGCAGCACTTTTACCGTGCGCGGCATCCTCTACAGTGCGCCATCGCGCCTGATCGGCCACTGGTTGAAGGTGCGAATCTATGGTGACCGGCTCGACTGCTACCAGTCTGGCGCACTGGTGCACAGCACCCCACGAGGCTCCCGTGCCGCCGACAACCGCCACGCGCTTGATTACCGTCACTTCATCGACTCGCTCAGGCGTTCAAGGGCCTCGCGTTTCGTGATGCACTGTTTCGTCACGAGGCTTACCGTCGAATCTGGGAACGGCTGGATGCGCAACTGACGCAACGCCAAGCATGTAAGATCATGGTAGGCCCGCTTGAACTCGCGGGTCGCCACGGCGTAGAGGCCGTGCTGGCCGAGCGGCTCGACACGTTGTTCGAAGCCGGTGAACTGCCCGATCTGAAGCAGTTGCGCGACGAATTCGCGCCGCGTCAGACCTTGTGTCCCGAGGTGGTGGTACAGATGCCGCCCGTCTCAGTCTATGACGAACTGCTCGACGAGGTGGCCGCATGAACGCGCCCGCCCACGACAACGGCCGTCTGGCCCTGATGCTCAACGAGTTGCGTCTGCCAACAATCGGGAGGTTGTGGCCCGAGTTCGCCGAGCGTTCAGACAAGGAAGGCTGGCCGGCCGCACGGCTGCTCGGCGCGCTGCTCGAGCACGAACTGGCCGAACGTGCCCAAAGACGTATCGAGCGGCACCGCTCCGAGTCTCATCTGAATCCGACCAAGACGCTCGCCACCTTCGACTTCGGCATGGTGCCAATGGTCTCGAAAGCGCATGTCACGACACTGGCAAGCGGGGAGTCCTGGCTGGAGAAAGGCGCCACGATTCTGCTGTTCGGGCCGCCGGGTGCCGGCAAGAGTCATCTGGGGGCGGCCATCGGACACGCGCTGATTGACTCCGGTTACCGGGTGCTGTTCATGCGCACCAGCGAACTCGTCCAGAAGCTGCAGGCTGCGCGCCAAAGCCTGCAATTGCCTTCCGCACTCACGAAGCTCGACCGCTTCGATCTCATCATCCTTGATGATCTGTCGTACGCGCGCAAGGACCAGGCCGAAACCAGTGTGCTGTTTGAGCTGATCGCCGAAGGGTATGAACGCAAAAGCCTTCTGATTACAGCAAACCAACCCTTCTCGGGCTGGAACGATGTCTTTTTCGACCCCGGCATGACCGTCGCCGCTATCGACCGACTGGTGCATCACTCAACAATCTTCGAGCTGAACGTTGAAAGCTATCGCCGCCGTAAGGCCAGCGATAAACAGAGCGCGCGCCGGCGACAATTACCCAGCGACAACTACACCCGTCGACCGGCCAAGATAATTGGCGCTGACCGGCCGTACCGCTTGACGCTGTCTAGATTACGATTGCGTTTGTGTCCGAAGCTGTATCGACTTGAGACTACGTTTGACAACGCCCGCGATTTTCTAGACGCTTCCGGCGCCGAGGAGTCGGCGATGCCCAACCTGTTGTGCACCCTATGTACAAGCCTTGGCTTCGAATTCACGATATGCGACCTTTCGTGCATGTGCAGCCAGCGACCGCTCGTCGAGTTGTCTCTGGTTGAAGGGATATCCATGGACCATGGATACCAGCTAGGCGAAATTGAACAAGAAAACCAGCATACAAACGCCAAAGCTAGCAATTAACCTCCTCGATCTTTGGCTGTATGCGGCATACTTTGCGTCAAATCCAGCGGGCGATGTGCGCGGACACCCGCCAAGCACCTGGGTGAACGTACTGTTCGCTCCTCCACCAGCGGCGCACGCGACGGGAGCATGTCGCTCATACAGCAAATTGTGCTGCTATGACGCTCCCGTCTAATGACATTCGACAGCGCGGCCCTGTTGAGGAATAGTGTTATCGCCTTCACGCACTGCGCGGAGAGTGCTTTCGCCCGATCGCTGAGGGCGTCCTCGTCAGCAAGCAGCCACTGGATGGTGCGCCAACTTGGCCAGAATCGAGAGGCGATCAAAGCGCACTGTACCGTAGGTCACGGTCTCATCGAGTCACCGCGTGCCTAACGGGTGTATGCCAATAAACGGACACTTCAGCCTGCCGAAGAGAATGGAATGAGCGGACAGGTTGTAGCTCCTCATAACAACCGATCGAGCACTACGAATTGCTGTTTGAGCGCCCCCATAGTCATACCGGCGCGACACGCAATCAGATCGCGACGGAAGAAACAGTCCCCGGCGCCCCAAGTTTGGCAGCCAAGTACCGCAAGTATGGCGAACCGGTTTGCCAGCGGCGTTTCGCCGTCGTCGAGTTCATTGGTACGGATGTTCGGCATGGTCACCAAATTGGCACGCCACCACATCTCGGATGCTGGATAGAGCCCGGCACTTTTTTGAGCAGTGCCGATTCCAAAGATCGCGGGATATAGGCATCCACCCGCCATCAGCAGCTCCGCCCTGGAGATCTACCGTTCGATGCGGCCCTTCCGATATCAGCAGAGCCCGTCCGCAATAGGTCCCAACCTGTGGGTTGAACTCAAGACGAGCCCAAAGCTTGGGTGCGATGCGGCCGAACCGGGTCAGCCAACGTTCGAGCGACGGACTGAACACGTCGAGTCGAGTCGCGCTGTCTAGCCTCACATTGGCGGCAGCGCACCAAAACTAGATGAATTCATCACATTCCTCAGCGCGGAAATGCTCCCGTTGTAGCAAAAGAGAGGCTGAGGCCGCGCAAAACCGAACAGACACAAAGACCGTTAATTCCTACAAATTACGTAATGTTCAATACATCCCATCAAACCCAGCGAGATAGAGCCATCGTGCCAGTCTTCCCGGTGAATTTTGGTGGACTGCTACGTCAGTGTCCGTGAAACAATCCCTCGGCAACTCTATGAACCCCCTGCCAGATATAGGTTGCGACGGGATCTATTACTTTTCCCCGATGTTTCACGAAACCGAACGCAGCACCTGTACGGCCATGTGCGACATTTCTGAGGTCCCTTCCGATTTCCACATATTCGAAAGGTAATTTCACAGTAGTCCGAAATAATATTTCGCAGCAAATCGGGCGGTGGCCAACGTGCAAGGTCAGCTTTTCGACTATCTGCAATCGACCTCTCCTTCAGCGGGTGAAGACCCTCCTCTATACCCTCGACTATCCTCCGATCTCGGTCGACCGCTATACCCGGCATGCTGACTACAATCGGCTTCTCGAAGCCCTCGATCAAAGTAACGAATCGGTGTATTTCGATGCGTCGCCGTCAGCAATTGTTGGTACCCCAGCACAAGAACTTTGAGGTTGTGCATACCTGACGCGTCGCGGTGAATTGTCTGACGGCGAAAACAAAGGCAACTTGAAACGAAATAACCGGACGCGTCATCTTGTGGCTTGGTTGCGAAGTCACGTAGACACAATCATTCAGCGTGTGGAAGCAGGTAATCGTAGAGGATAATCCTCGGGAGGCGCCCGTCGGCGAACTGTGCTAACCGATAGCACGTTACATGCTCATCTCTTTAGGGCGGAGAACGATTCGCCATGTGCCGTCGAGCGCAGTTGGCACGAACCGGTTGCAACTTTTCCATAAACTCAGATCAACACAAAGGAATTTGAGCGTTCCCTGCCGCAGCCGGTGACCGTGTACCCCCTCAGTTTGATCCGAGTCAACAACTGTCAGGCATGCAAAGATTTTCTTGAGCATCCAATCCCAACGCCTGTCGGCTAGAAACCGTCCCGCACGAGCGGTCAGAGATGTCCGTTCACGTCGGCGCAAATGAGCACCGACACCCAGAAATACGCGCTGCGGATCTCACAAAAGCACGCTGTCTCGCCGGCAATCCATGGAACGGGTTCAACACCCCATTGATTACTGGCTGAATTAAGGGAATGCAAGTCAACCGCGTCCTGCCTTGTCAGCGGCAGCGTCAAGTCCAGACCTACATTGACGTGCAGTGCGGCATCCCCGAAATCGCATACTGACACACGGAACGCGTCGCGCCCCTAGTAGGTGGCGACTCGGGACTGCACCATGAGGAATTGGCCAACGCGCTCCGTGAAAAATGGTCGCCTGCGCTGCTCGACGACAATGGGACAGCAATTCAACAGATGCACGTGTTGGCTACGGCAACAAGGAAGGGATCGAGCCCATCAGTCCTACGACCTGCGATGCGCTGCGCGCGCCTTGATGCAATTGAAGACTCAATTTCAACGCCGTGACTAGTACGCCATTGCTGACCCGCTTTATTCTAGAAGCCGAGCGCGTATAGAAAAACATGGGAAAGGTGCGCCTTTCCCATATCGTCCTGACCCACGATGGTCACATGGACCCAGATGCGACTTATTTCAGGCACGCAAAACCTGATGACAGCCGTCGACGTGCGGGTGGACATGGTCCTGCGCATCCTCGGGCGCGCATCGCGGTAGACCACGCCAATCTATATGCAGGCGGAACGGTAGCAGGTGCGTGTTAAGGTAAAGTGCTATTTCAAAAGGTGGATTTGACACTCCGCGTTGCGCAACTCAAGTCCTGAGCATCTTGTCATCGCAGTGACGGTCCATGGGCGCGCGGAGGCGCGCTGTAAAATCGATACAGTCAATCATTCGGTATTGAGAAGGGCTGCCGGAGAACCGGGTTCTTTAAGAGAACGCGAAACGTTTTCTGTGGCGGCAACACATGAGCATTTGGTTTCGCCTGAGCGGCACTCACACTTAACGATGCGTTACCGAGATCGAAATTTGCAGGGAAAGCAAAGACGTTCACTGACACTTATCTGATCGATATCTGTTAGTTTGGGACACCGTGTCATAAGTCTCCACTCAAACTGACACTTAAGGGTCCGTTTTCGAGCATTTCGCACCTGGAAGCGGACGCGCCTCCATTACATCAAGTGGACATGCCGTCGGTCAAAATTATGCGTCTGTACTTTAGGCGATCTGTCGCTCAAAAAAGCCGTGCGCCAGATGAATATCCCCAATAGGGGCATTCGGCTACCGTCATCATGGACATCGCTGATTGCGGCCGCGGTGTCCCCAATGGGGACACCGCGGCCGTCATTATCGCTGAGGGGATCAACAGTAGGCGGTGTCCCCTTTGGGGACACCGGACGGAGATCCGACTCAATCGGAAATGCCACTGCTTGCGGAAAAGAGTTCTGCGATGAGCATCCGGATCCGTTGCTCCTTATCAGCGGATAGCATACCTGCCTTGATCTTGACAGTGAAACCAACGGCATCCTTCGTTATCGATCCAGCTTGATTTTTCCCCGCAAAAATCTTTTCAATGCTTCGATCGCTAACGCCGCCAGACACATTCTCGCTACTCTCAGTCTCCTGGCGAATCACTTTCGCAAGCTTCGTTTGATCCAGATCTCCGGCTACGACTCGCGCCCAGACGTCACGAGCGACTTCAAATGCTCGCGCGTTCTTGTCTCGAAGCGCTGACACCACGTCTTCAGCTGCGTGCGCACCAATAAGTCGTGGTTGAACATCGAGGTCCTTGATAACGAAATCCGGCAAATCGGCGAAAGCAAGATACCGATATAGCTCGGAGCGTGACACGCCCAGAGCTTCTGCCATCCTCTTTCGGTTAGGAAACTCCTTCTCCGTTCGCCGAATGGAACGTGAGACCTCGTAATCCGACAGATCCTCACGAGCCACGTTTTCAACAAGGGCCAACATCGCCATCTCTTCGTCTGAGAGATCAATAATGACAACCTTGATTGTCTCTTTGCCGATCATTTTATGGGCACGCCAACGCCGCTCACCAGCCACTATCTGATAGCCGTGCGCCGCTCGACGAACCACGATCGGCTGAACCAGACCTGCTTCGCGAATCGATTCAGCCAATTGAGCTAACTTCACTTCGTTGAATAACTGTCGCGGTTGCCAAGGGTTCGGAACAATGTTCGTAACTGGAACTTCGGACGTTGAGCCAGCCCTTTCGAGTTCGACGATCCGCTGTTGTGCTTGCGCCAACGCGCCCGCCATACCAGGCGCGGTGCGAGGACTTGCCGGTTTGTCGTGCTGTTGGTCAAGCTTAATGTCCTTCGCCGCTCGAACCTCCGCAGTTTGGCTCATCATGCGTTCACGAAGATTGTTCATTGTCCTGCCCTCCACTGAGTCACGTACTGATCATCAATCCATTTGCAATAGTCCAACAGCGGTTGCTTAACTCGTGCCAATGTCTTAGCCACGGCGTCAGAGCGCGAAAGGTCAAAAACTGTCGAAAAAGCCAAAGCACCGTTGCTCATTACGGAACTTGCCGGGACTTCAGTTGTATGGAGCCAATCCCCGTATGCGCGCTGCGACCAAGATCGCACAACCGGCGCCGATGAAGTAGTACCGTAATCGACCCTAGAAAGTAGAACGGAAATGAAGTCGTAGGTCTTATCTACCTCGTGTTCAACGAAGCCGTGCGCGACTTCCGCAAAAAGCGACCAGAACGAGACCGAAGAGATGAAGTCTAAGCTCTCGGGAACCAACGGCATGACCATTGAATCAGCTGCCATCAGCCCGTTAAGGGTCATGTAGGAGAGAGAGGGCGCTGTATCGAGGATAACGTAATCGTATTGTGCCCGAAGCGGTTCAATTCCTTTCCGAAGTACAGACCAGAACTCGAAGCCCGGGTTTGTCTGTTGCGCTGTCGGAAGGTGAAACTCCGCGTCATGCAAGTAGTTATGAGCTGGAATCACATCAATCCCATCCCAATACGTGCTTTGCACTTTGGATGCCAACCCACCTTCCATATTTGGCTCATAGATGAACGGGAGCACTGTGTCTTCCCACGTGACATCCTTTTCTGCGTATAAACCACATAGTTCCGACAGGGATGCTTGCGGATCAAGGTCAATCACAAGTACCTTGCGACCACGTAGGCTCAACCCTTGGGCGATACACATTGTCGTCGTAGTCTTACATGAGCCTCCCTTAAAGTTGGCCGTGATCAGCACTCGACCTCGATGCTCGCGAGTACCTGTAACGAGCGGAGTCTGATAAATGTCAGATACTTGCTGTACCCACGTCCGAACATCTCTCAGCGAAAAGATGCGTGCCCTTCCAGTGCCATGTGCTATTCCCGGAGGCAGCTCTCCTCCCTCCTTGGTCGCCAAATAATTAATCTTCTGGCGGTCGATGCCACATAACTCCGACAATTCACCGATGGTAAAGACCGGCGGATTCTTGCGCGGTCGGGGTGCCAAGATTTGGTCGCGCAGTTCGTTTGCCATGACCGACAAGCGCTCAGCAAACTCTCCGAGGTTGGAGAGTTTCACGCGACGATCAATGCCCGGTAACTCGCTCAAATTCATTTTCACTGGTCCTCAATTTGTCCACGGTGAGCTAATTTCTCAACACTCCCCGTCCATTTTTACGGTTTTACTTTCTTACTTCGCCAAACCGTAGAATACTCATCGAGCCGCATAATAGCTATCAAAATTTTCGGTTGGGCTGGCGTATCCGTTTCAATCTATAAAATTCGTTTAATATCAACAACTTGAATGAAATCGCAATGTGTCTAAGTATCGAAGAGCCAAGAAAAGAGGCTTGGCAAGCATGTCAGAATTTGGCCTTCAACGCGGTGCTTAACACATAACGCCTCACCTTAGCCGTCGAAAGCTATCGACATTCTTCCTTCATTGCTCGACCACACAATTCACCTCACCTTTTTGGGGATCCGTCGAATCGTTGGAGAAGGTTGCCGAGCAGTCTTTGGATCGTTCTTGCATCCTGTCGCGCGAGTCGAGCAAAGCTCAACAGCGTCTTTAGCTTAGGTTTCATATTGCAATTGGGTTACTGAATAACATAGTTAGTTTTTATAGAAACACAAAACTAACCAACAACAAACAACAAACAACAAAACATCTATTTTCTATTAAAATCAATTGGTTAGATCGGCAAGGTGAGATGTTTTGTGTCGGCGGTGATGTTAATTGAGCATTAAAGTGAGCCGTTTACCACAGCAAAGTGAGACAAATTGTCGAGGTAAGTGAAGTGTTTTGAGTTCTAAGGTGAGACGAAATGTGAGTACCCTGCCGAAAGGTGAGGCGTTTTGTGTTAAATCAAACCGAAAGGTGAGGTGATCTGTGTTGACACGGCACCTTGCCGCCGGTACCGTACCGCTCCATATCATCCTTGAATATCGAGTTGGGAGGCCTAATGGCGATAGCAGGGCAGGTGGCCACGTCAAGGCAACTGGCCCTAGCTTTATTCGACGACGCGACCGCTGAGGATTTGCCTGTCGATGCGGCGCGCTCGGATGTTGGATTCGCGCGAAAGAACGTCCTTATTCGCATTGTCGATTTGGGTGTGGCGGCTAGACGTCTGATCGACGCGGCGTATTTCATCGTCGCGCAGGAAGAGCAGGTGCGCAATCTGTACGACGTGGAGTTGGACTATTTCAAGTGGCTCATGCGCTATTCGAGTCGCAACAACATGCATCTTGAGCAGGTCATCACGGAAGCACAGAGAGCTTTAATCCAAGCAACTGCCGAGCCGGACGTTGATGGAGAAAAGCCCTTTGGCTCCGTCCAATTGATCGGCCGCATATCCTACTCAGGTGGCCGTTTCCAGTTCAGAGTCCCGCCCGATCTCATAGGGATAATCCGTGGGCCGGGTAAGTCGCATTGGCTGAGCCTGCGTATCACCTCTCTTTTCACGCTCAGCTACGCGCGAGTCATGTATGACCACTTGCTTCCCTATGCTGACGAGGGTGGAACTGATTGGCTCATGCTCGACGAATTGCGCTCATGGCAGGGTGCGATGGGTGCCAAGGCACACGAGTTTAAGTATTTCAAACGTGACTGGCTCGCCCCGGCTGTGGAACAGATCAATGCGGTTTCGGACCTGACACTCTCGTACGAGACGCGAAATGAACTAGGCTCCCGCAAGATTGGACGCCTGAGATTTCGCATTGAGCGCAAAGAGATGTCGGAGCGTGCGCTGTACACGCACGAGCAAGCCCAAGTGATTTACCAAACGTTGAAGCAGGAGTTCGGTCTGTCCAGCGCGCAGCTAAACCAAATCGCCGCCGAGCGTGATATCTATACTGACGAACGATTGGGTCAGGCAATAGAACGCACGCGTTTCAGTCTGAAATTGGGTAAGGTGTCGAAGAGCCCAGCGGGGTTCTTCATGAAGGCATTGAAGGAAGGGTGGATCATCTCCGACGCCGAGCGCAAGATGGTCGAGGTACAAGAGAATCTCGCTCTAACCGAGCAACGCGAGGCTGAAGTAAAGGAGCAGGCCACAACTCGAATGGCGTTGCGGATTGCTGCTCAGGACGTGCACGCGCAGGACCGCAGGGTCGACGAAATCCGACGCGGATGGGGAGCATACGAAGCTGCGGGGCCTCGGCAGCGAGAGGACTGGAGACGGACGTACAAGACCAGCCCTGCGGGCAAACTAACTCTGCGTCGGCTTGGTATTGATCCAGCGGGCGAGCTGGCCGAGCTTACCATCGAGAGATATCCGGATCTGAAAGACGGGTTCGCAGGCTACGTGTTCAATAAAGCCAAACACGGCAAGATCGACGTTTGAAGGGACGGTGGGTTGCGATGCGTTCGGTACCCTGCGCATCGAATCGAACGATCTCATTCGGTTCGTTTGACGCTCCGGCAATAGATCCCCTGATTTCCTGCCGTCAAGGTATTCGATCGGAGCACAGAGAATCAGCGTTAAAGGCCGACTGTTCGCACGGTCATACTCAACGCCGCCTCGAGTTTGTCTAGGCGAGATATCATCTTTCCAATCTCCAACGACTCAATACGAATATGGCGCCCACCTCGGCCCACTGGCAATTTGACCCGTCTTGGTATGTGATTTGGCCGTACACCGCAGAGCAATGAATCGAAAATCTCTGTGACAGTCAGGCTTTGTCGTTCTCTAAGCACTACCGCATGTTTGATCAGCCTTTCCACACCGACCATCACGGCTAGTTCGTCAAGCGATTCAGCAACTCGAAATGATACACGGCGCTCTGATCCGAACACGCATAGAACATTGGGTGGGAGGCGGGCAGCTTTAATTGCTTTTGAAACGTGTGTCTTTGAGACAGATAGGTTGGTACTAGATCTTCCGACAGCTGAGGACGCGCTCGGCGCGAACCCGTTCGGTGTTACCGTCCAGAAGACTCAATAATGATCCGCCACCGCTCGTTGTCGTTTGGCCCGCCGCCATGTGCGTGGCGGCGGCCTCGCTACCCGCAGTCGTCGCAAAAAAGGGGGGCTTCTGTGTCGGCTGATTCGTAAGCGCGGCACCAGCAACGTCTTGACTGGCGATCGGGATTCTCAGACTGCGGTGCGGAGCTGATCGGCAACGACCCACGGTGCGAGTTTGTCGATGCGGTTGATCGCATGGTCGGCAACGCGTGCGAGCACGAAGCGTAGATATGCCTCAGGATCGATGCCGTTCAGTTTTGCGGTGCCAATGAGGCTGTAGATTGCGCCGGCACGTTCGCCGCTAGAATCTGCTCCTGCGAACAGGTAGTTACGTCGACCGATGACAAGTTCGCGATCATTCTGCCCATATCGGGCAGGAAGTTGAAGTCCATTACCGTTGGCATCCCTTATATGGGCGTCGCGTCAAGGTACGAGACGTCGAGGAGCGAAGCGGCGGTCGCGTGGTGCACATCGAGGCCAGCCCTGGCGTAGTGAGGGTGGTGTCGGCGTGGATGCTGGATAGCGTCATGTGTTCTGCCATGGCGTTGGGCGAGCCGCGCGTCACAGTTGCGGTGCTGAGCGAACTCGACCGGCTGCTGGTTGATTGGCGCTTGCGAGCACACTCGTCGGACGGTTCCACTACCGTCCGGGAGAAACGCAATGGACAAGCTGCCAAGGGGCGTACTGCTACGCCCACAACCGCCTGCACTGACGCTGTCTCAGATGAGTCTGAGGTTCGACACCGTCGAGCTTCAGGGAATGAGCGCGGCACAGCGCGCAAGGGCAATCACACACCTTGCGAAGCTGCTGCTCCAGACCGCAGGCGTCGCCATCGGCAAGGAGTCTGACGATGACGAACGCTGATCGTCTGCCAGCGCCTCTGCTCCAGCGCAAAGCTGTAGTTTATGTCCGACAGTCGACGCAGGCTCAGGTCCAGATGAACATCGAGAGCAAGCGTCGCCAGTACGAGCTTGTGGGAGAAGCAAAGCGTCGCGGATTCCGTGACATCGAGGTGATCGATGATGATCTCGGCCGCTCGGCCAGCGGGACGGTCGCGAGGCCCGGTTTTGAACGGCTGGTGGCGCTGCTGTGCGCCGGCGAAGTGGGCGCGGTCCTTTGTCTTGATGCGTCCCGTCTTGCCCGCAATGGACGTGACTGGCACCATCTGCTCGAACTGTGCGGTCTCGTTCAGGCGAGGGTTATCGATCTTGATGGTGTGTACGATGCTTGTCGACCAAACGACCGGTTGCTGCTGGGCATGAAGGGTAGCATCAGCGAATTCTAACTCAACGTACTTCGAACAAGGATGCTGGATGCAGCTCGCGCCAAGGCTCAGCGGGGCGAACTGCGCATTAGCGTGCCGATCGGCTATCTCTGGCACCGTGATATTGGGCTAGGCCTGGATCCAGACCAGCGGCTTCAGGAAGTCATACGCCTGATCTTTGCCCGCTTTCGTGAACTGGGCAGCGCGCGCCAAGCCTTCCTGTCGTTGCTGGCCGAACAGATCCACTTTCCAAGACCTACCGACGGCAGGACGCTGACGCAATTCGACTGGACGTTGATACGTTATCGCAACGTCATATCAGTGCTTAGGAATCCGTTCTACGCCGGAGCTTATGCATATGGCAAGAGTGGCAGCCAGACGACCATCGTTGATGGCCGTGCACACAAGACGTACAAACATCGTAAGCCGTTTGATCAGTGGGAGGTTATGCTCAAAGAGCACCACGAGGGTTACATCGACTGGGCGGAGTTCGAACGCAACCAGAAGGTGCTCGCCGCCAACGCCTATGGTAAGGCGGGCGACGTAAAATCTGGACGTGGCGGGCGAGCCCTGCTTGCAGGGATGCTTGGATGCGCACGTTGCGGCCGGCGCCTGTCGGTGGCCTATACTGGACGCACCCCGCGACCGGTCTATCGATGCTATCGCTTTGACCTACCGCCGAAGTGCATGAGCTTCGGCGGCTCCAGGATAGACGTCGCGATCGCAAGAGAGCTGATGCGTGTCGTCGAGCCGATGGCGATAGAGGCGGCCTTGCTGGCCGAGCGCCGCTACGCTGCCTGCGACCCCGATAATCGTCTGATTGCCGCGCAACTGGAGAAGAACTGGTAAGCAGCCTTGCGTCGTGTGCAGGCCTGTCAGACGCGCCTTGAGGCGGCGCATGCGCCGGCAGCATCGGCTCCTGCTCCCGATTTTACGAAGTTGGCCGAGGACCTCGATGCTGCTTGGAATGCTCCAGGCGTCAACATGCGCACCCGCCAGCAGTTGGTTCGGGCATTGATCGTCGATATAGTCGCGGACGTGGACGAATCGACGCGTGAAGTCATACTCACGATTCATTGGCAAGGCGGTCAACACTCGCAGTTGCGGATCCGCAAGCCCAGGACCGGCGAGCACGGATGCAACACATCAGACGAAGCGCTCGCAGTCATCCGCAGCATGGCAACCCGATGGTCCGATCAGGACATCGCCGCCTCACTAAATCGAATGGGCATACGCACGGGTCAAGGCAAGACCTGGACTGCGCATCGTGTGAGCTCTGTACGATGCGTGCGTGATATTTACGCGTACAAGTCCGCAGAGAAGGACGGTGCCTGGTTGACGATGTCCGAGGCCGCGAAAGCGCTTGGCGTTACCCACTACATGATCCGGCGTCTGATCAACGATAAGGTTCTGCCCGCCGAGCAGGTGATGCCCGATGCCCCGTGGCAGATTCGCGTGAGCGATCTACGCAGTGAGGCAGTTACAGCTGCGCTGACGCGCAAACATCGCCCGTGTCGCAACGACGGTGGAGGGCAACTCCCAATGTTTACCGAGGTTTCGCAAGGAGGTGCACAATGAACGCCCCGTCACCGCCCCGCGTAGCGCGCGCTCGACTGGCAGGTTGTCGATTTCAAGCTGGCCGTCATCGCAATAGCGTGTGAACGCTTCCCACCGGTTCAGCGCATAGAGGATCGCCCGACTCGTGTCCGACTTGCGCGAGAGCGTTGCCGGCATCGTTGTGAGCCACGCATGGAACTGATCGAGTAATGGTCGCGCATGCGCCTGGCGATACGCACGGCGTTCGTCGGGCGGTTTGCCTCTGATTGTTTCCTCAATCCTGTATAGCGCGCAGAGGTGGATTCAACCGGTCGTTGCAACACTGGAATGTTGAACAGATTTTAGGTACTCGTCCAGAGCTTCCGCAGGCGTCTTCCAGCCGAGTGTTTTCCGGGGCCTGGTATTCAAAGTGTTAGCAACGGCCTGAATCTCTCGAGCGCTCCACCGGGACAGGTCAGTGCCCTTTGGAAAGTATTGTCGTAGAAGGCCATTGGTGTTTTCGTTCGTACCGCGCTGCCATGGGCTGTGCGGGTCAGCGAAGAACACCTTCACGCCGGACTCGATAGTGAAACGGGCGTGATCGGACAGATCCTTGCCACGATCCCAGGTCAATGACCGCCACAAATGGGCAGGCAGGTCGACTACGGTTTTCTTGAGCGCGTTGGCCATCGTAACCGCTCCGTAGCCAGCCAGCGCAGGCCCGTTTTTCGTGCGCGGAATTACCCCATAGCCTTTTTCTCGCGGTAAGTGCACGAGCATCGTGAAACGGCTTGATCTCTCCACCAGGGTCCCAATGGCGGATCGGTTCAGGCCAATAAGGAGATCACCCTCCCAATGGCCTGGCACAGCACGATCTTGGGCCTCTGCAGGCCGGCTGGAAATCATCACTTCCTCGCTGACGTGCGCCCACGCCTTGGCACGCGCTCTGGCCCGGGGGACGAGCAACGCGCGCCCGGTGCGCAGACAGCCCACCAACTCGCGCTTGAGCGCGCCGCGCCCTTGTATATAAAGCGCTTGATAGATGGCTTCATGAGAGATGCGCATAGATTCATCATTCGGGAAATCTACCTGCAATCGATTCGCGATTTGTTCAGGTGACCAGCCGGTGACCCACTTTCGATCACCGCGATGTGGCTTATTTCGCCCCTTGAACGGTGCCTGCCTGGGCCCGGCAATTTGACGACCATCAGCGTCATGTACTTTGCCCTCCAGGCGCTCCTGTACGTATTGGCGCAGTCGCGCATTGGTCGCTAGCTTCGCTGGCTTTGGTCGTTTCGCGAACCGTTCCGCTTTCCACTGCGCGACCGAAGCACGATACTCGAGGCACCCACTACGGGTTGTCGCATTGCGCGTGAGTTCTCGTGAAACGGTTGATGGACTGCGTCCGATGCGGCGGGCGATCTCGCGCACCCCGAGGCCTTGGGCAGAAAGCAATGCTATCTCTTCACGCTCGGCGAACGACAAGTATCGACCAGCGATAGGTTTCGACATGAATAGTGGCATACCGCCACGATAGCGGAACCAGCGCGAGCCTACCGCTTGAGATACACCTACTGCCTCCGCTGCTTTTTCGCTTGTAATGCCAGTCGCGATCTGTTGCCAAAACAGACGTTCGATCTCATGTCCAAGCGAGGGAGCGCCCGGTGATGGCATCGCCGCTCGTCCCGTCAACCGATACACCTGCTTTGCACTTCGTACCATGCAACACCTCGTCGATTAAAGGTGTTGCGACGACCGGTTGAATCCGCCCGCACTCGCCATTCCGCGTCCCGGCACCGCTTTCCACCACTGTCGCCTGCGCGGAACGCGCACCGTGAGATCGGCCAGTGTTGTGATGCCGTGCGCGTACAGGACCCGTACCGCGCGCGGGGTGAGCCACTGCGCAATGTCGTCCGCGATCTGCGGCTCGGGCGGCCGCGCGGTGCGTAATACCTCGATCACGTGCGCGACGCTCTTCGCGTGCTGTTCGCGTCCGTCGGCGGGATGGTCGAGCAGGGCGGCGAGATCGCCTCGATGGATCGCCCGCGCGGCGGCTAGCAACTGGCGACGGATCTTCCCGACTACACCGCGCGCGGATTTACCGTCACCCAATGCCCCGGGCAGGTAGCGCGCCACGGCCTGCCGCACCGGCAGGCCTGCGTACCACGCGCGCAGCACGGCGAGTTCGTCGGCGTTGGGTAGGCTCGCGATGGTGGGGGCGGGTAGCGAAGGGGCAGGGGTAGGACGCGATTTCACGAGCGCGAGTTTAACGCGTAAATCGACGCCTTATGATAAGAAGACTTATCTTTACAGCTGCATTTTATTTCTCGTTTCCTGCGAAAACTTGGCGCTCAAACAACCAATGGGTGCTGTCAAGTTGTTCGATAGCCGGATGAGCGAGGGCAAGTGAAGTGGGTCGGCTTACGCCGCCATAAGGACACATGAAGCACTTTCCCAAGCCGCGAATGCTTGGGAACGCGCCTCGCGTTTGCACTGCGCGTTCCGATCGCGGCGGCACCTCATGAACAGATTCGATACCTGTCCGTGAACCGACGCAAATCGTTGCAGTTGGCGCGCAGTATTGAAGGGGCGCATCACCTTCTCGCGCACGCGTGTCGGCTGGTGCGAGTTCTCCGCGCGGTTATTCAGTCCCTTGTGCTGCCGATGCTCGAGTAGCTCCGCACCTTGTCCGTCACGATTACGCGCGGACAACCGCGGCGTCTGAGCAGCTTGCGCATGAGCCGTTTGGCTGCGGCCCTGTTGCGACGGCGCTGCCCCAGCACATCGAGCACCGCGCCGTGCCGGTCGACGGCCCGCCACAGCCAGTGCTTCCGGCCGTTGACCGGCACGACCACCTCATCGAGGTGCCACTTGTCACCGCGACGCGGCGCCGTCGACCGAATGCGCTTCGCGATCGCCAGACCGAACTTCGTCGCGCAGCAGTGCACCGTGTCATACGTGAGCTCGATGCCCCGCGCGGCCAGCAGCTCCTCAACCACGCGCAGGCTCAGCGGAAAACGGTAGTACAACCAAACTGCGTAGCAGACGATGTCCGGTGGAAACCGGTAGCCCTTGAACGAAACCGGTGCCTCGGCCGACAACCGAACGCAGATGGATGCTTCCTTCATGCCCCATTATATTCGCCGACTTCTACACCAACCTGACAGTACCGACGAAACCACATCGTGATAGTCCGTGCGTGAGCGGCTTGCCAGAAAGAAAGCGCCGCCGCGTCGCACATGGCGATTACATCCCACGGAATGGCTGGCGTTGTCGCATTTCTGCTGATATTCCAAACGCGAGTTACGGTGACAAAACTTGACTAAATATGTGCCGAGGATACCTAAGATTAAATCCCGCCATTAGAAACTATTTTTTTAGGTACTTGCGTGTTGCGACCATCCGCATTTTGTCGGGCTAACGGCTTCTCGCTTGTCCGGCTGTTACTGTTGGCCGTGTGCGGCATGTCGACATCCGTGTGGGCATTCGAACCCCTGTGGACCAACCGCGCACTGCCGTCGGCATCGGTACTGGACTCTCCCGATGGCGCTCACGCAAGCGGCTGCGGGATCGATATGCCAAGAAATCCGCTTCGCTTGCAAGACGCCGTCGAAAGATCATTGTGCTTTAACCCGCAGACACGTGCAGCCTGGGCGAACGTGAAAATTCAAGCATCGCAAGTCGGTCTTGGGCGCTCGGCATTCCTGCCGACTCTCTCGGGAAGTTGGCAGGGTACTCGGGATGGCGTAACCAACAACGTAACGGGCTATCCACAACTGGATTCGAACTATCGAACCAACTCACAGAATGCGAGCGTATCGCTAAGTTGGGTGCTGTACGACTTCGGCGGCCGCGCCGCAGCGTTGCGTAGTGCCACCGCACTGATGGAAGCGGCACAGGCAAACCGGCAAGAGACACTGCAAACAGTTTTCCTGAAGGTGGCAACGGACTACTACGCAGCGCAAGCGGCCCACGGCGCGCTTGCGGCAGCGCGCGAAATGGAACAGATCACGCGAAATAGCACTGACGTCGCCGTCGCTCAGTTCGACAAAGGAATGACATCGGTCAGCGATCAGTTACAGGCAAAAACCGCCTATACCGATGCAGTGATCGCGCGTGTGAAACAGGAAAGCGAATGGCAAATTGCCGTGGGGACGCTGGCAGCGGACATGAGTCTTCCACCTGATACCGCGTTGACACTCCCCGACGTCGGCGACGGAGTCGCAGCGGACAAAGACTTCAGGAGGTCGGTTAGCGATCTGATCAAGGAGGCACAGCATACGCATCCTGACGTGCTCGCAGCCGAAGGGCAAGTTGTGGCTGCGCGCGCCAGGAAGGACCAGGTCCGCGCTGAGGGGCTACCGCGCGTGAGTTTCATCGCGCAATACAGCTACAACAATCAGCCGACAAGCATTCAGCCTTACTACCCCGTGTTCCCGACAACGCATCGCGAATGGTATCTGGGTATCCAGGTGACGATCCCGATATTCGAAGGCTTCGCACGTACCTATCTGGTGCGTGAGGCCGAGGCGCAGACGGAGCTTCAGACAGATACTCTCGACGAAGTGCGTCAACAGGTGGGATTGGAGGTATGGGCTAGCTATCAGGCATTGCAAAGCACAACTTCAAATCTCGACAACACCGCGACGTTGCTATCGCTCGCTACCCATTCCTATGAGGCGGCAAGGAAGCGGTACCAAATGGGCGTGGGAAACATCCTCGAGCTACTCAATGCCCAGGCGTCACTTGCTAGGGCAAAGCGTCAGCGAATCCAAGCGCTGACAGATTGGCGCTCGCAGCGACTACAGTTGGCCGCGAAGTTGGGCAAGCTTGGTATGTGGAGCCTGGAGGGCGTGCAGTAGCGAGTCGAAGCGCCCACGCTTGGACAGCGTCAAGCAGCGCGGCCGGTTTACCGACAACCGTCTTGGCCGGTCGACCGGGATGATTGGCGGTGGTTTCCGGTCATGGTTGCCGCTCCTTGTTGGTGATTGTCGCCGGATGATTGTCGGCAGCCTGCTGCTCTGTTTGTCGCTGGCGGTGCGGCGACGGTAGCTTTCGACATTCATCTCGAAGATCGTCGAATGATGGACGAGCCGGTCGATTGCGGCGACGGTCATGCCGGGATCAGGAAACACATCGTTCCATCCCGAGAACGGCTGGTTGGCGGTGATCAGGAGGCTTCGACGCTCGTATCTTTCGGCGATTCCAGTAACGCGTTGAGGCGCGCGGCCAGCACGGCCTCAACGCCATCGAGCGCGGCGAGCTCGAGCAATCCAACGATGACTTTGCACGCCTCGCGTTGCGTCAGCCTCGCCTCCAGCTGTTCCCACGTCCGGCGATAGGCCTCACGCGGAAACAGCTCGTCCCGAAACGCAAGCCCCCTGAAGGCCTGTGGCTTGCGTTTGAGGCTCTCAATGAAGTGCCGGTAATCCAGTGCGCGGCGGTTGTCGCCGGCACGCGAACCTCGCGAAGTGCTATGCACCAGCGCGCCCGACAGATAGCAGTCGAGCCGCTCACCATACACGGGCACATTCAGACGATGACCGATCAGGCGCGACGGCGCGCTGTACAGAATGCCGCGCACAGTGAAGGTACTGCAGCGTGTGACGCGTGCTTCCTCCTCGACGAAGTCGGTCGTGCGCCTTAACGGCAGATCCGTGAGCTGTTCGCGCTCAAGGCGGAACGCCGCTGCGTTACGCCGGTTGCGGCGCATGACGACCTCGCGCAGAAACTCGTCATAGGCCGCACGATCGACGAAGTCCCGGTGACCGCGCAACATCAAGGCTTGGTCGACGGCTTCCTTCAGATAGCGATGCGATGACTCAACGCTACCGTTCTCGTGACCCAGGCCGCGATTGTTGCGTGTCCCGGTCATGCCATAGTGCTCAAGCAGCGTCGCATAGCGCACCGTGAAGTCGTCTTCGTCTGCGAGATTTCTGAACGCCGCTGACAGGCTGCCGGTGCGATGCTCGCGCGGACAGCCTCCTGCCCGCCACAGTGCGTTCTGCAATCCCATGGACAATGCTTCGAAGCTCTCGCCACCTTCAACGGCATTGACATATTCCCAGCGTGAGAACGCGAGCACGAAGTGGTACAGCCGGTGTTCGAATGGCACGCCAGCGATCGTCACTCGCAATCCGGCCATGTCGGTAAAGTCGGAAAGGCCGCGCGCGCCCGGGCTCATGCTGCTGTGGAAAGAAGACTTCCTTCGGCGGACCGGACATCGCCCTCCAGTGCCGAATGCGCCGCTCGAGTGTGCGACGTGTGCTGTCGGGATACTGCCCGGGATGATCGTCCTGCAGCTTGCGCAAGATCGTGACCGCCTGAAGTTGCGGCGCGTTCGCGAGCATCGGAACGACTTCAGTATCCCAGACGTCGGCAAAGGGATCAGGGCGCGAGCGCCAATAGCGGCGTGGCTTCTGCGACGGCAGTACGGCGTCTCGTTCGATGCGCCGGGCGCTGCGGACACTGATGCCGGCCTTGGCGGCGGCGATCTCCTGCGAGTGATGTTTGCGTTTGGACATGTAGAGGCGAACCTGTTGGTCGGTAATGCGGGTTCCAGACATGTAGCTGATCGCTTTCTTGTTCGATCAGCCATCGTAGAACCCGGCCGACTCGGCGCCGCCGGTGATTCGTCGTCTTCGGCGGCTACGCCGCCTCCGACTCCTCACCACCGGCCAAAACCTTCGCCGCTATACCGGCCAACATGATTGTCGCCCTCCACACGCTGGTTGAAAGGTAAATGGCAACGCGTCGCAATTCACATCCCCTCTCGTCACGTCACCGGAGAACGACTTCGGCGCCAGGTAGTACAAAAGATCAGTCGCTCACGGATGGCCCTGCATTTTGCATAATTTTATATTTGGTTCATTGGTTCGACACACGCTTTAAATAGCATATGTTTAATGAAAATTTATGGTGTGGAATTCGACAATTTCGGCCGATCCAACTTGCTACGTGATGAACGGTGCTGTCCCGCGTGAAATTATGTCGATGTCCAACGCAGATCGTGATTGGGGCGGGAAACTTATGAAAGAAACGGTTGCTTCGAGGGAAAAATGGATTGCATTGACAGATTTCGACACGGTCAATCAGTCCACATGAATTTGATTACCTTTTACAGCGATCTACTAGGCTCAGATTGCATCGCTCTGACGTTTCGCTGCCAGGAGAACTTCTCGCAGGAGCCGACATATTGCCTTGAAATTACGAGCCCAGATCCGGAGTTAAACCTGGAACGCCTGCTTGGTTCAAGGCTGTTGGTCGGAATCGATCTTGGCGACGACATGTTGAGGATATTCAATACGTATGTATTCGGAGCTAGCGATTCGGGTCAACGCAACGAAGAATACGTGTATGTATTTGAACTGACGAGCTGGCTGTCGTTTCTGGATCAGAATCGAAATTGCAGAATATTTCAGAACCTAACCATTCCTGAGATTGTTCGGCAGATATTCGAGGCGCAACAGACCACGGATTTCTATTTCGATCTGAGCTTTGACTATGAACCCCGAGAGTACTGTGTGCAATTTCGCGAGAGCGATCTGAATTTCGTCAAGCGGCTGCTTGAAGATGAGGGGATTTACTTTTGGGTTATACACACCCCGGAAAATCATATTGTGTATCTCTCCGATAGGCAGAGCTTCGACAATCTGCCTGGACCGTACGACAGATTGCGTTTCTTGCCAGATGGAGAAGAATCGAGGTCGATTCTAGGTAGAGAAGGAATTCAGCGCCTGCAACGGAATCGGCGAGTGGGGCCGAGTCGCGTTTCCTTGCGTGATTTTGACTATCTGGCACCGTCGCGTCGACTCGATAGTGATGCGCGCCTTCCCGAAGGCCATATCGAATACTACGACTACGGCGTGGGATACCGTGATCAGGCGAGCGGGGAGCGTCTGGCGCTCGTGATGCTAGAAGCCTTTCAGGCCGATTCACATGTGTTCTTCGGTGAAGCAAACGTGCGTGCCCTGACGACTGGTTGTGCCTTCACGCTGGTAGGGTGCCCAGCAGAGGAACGCAACCGGCGCTATGTCGTGATCGGGACGGACCTGACATTTATTTCGGAGAGGCCGGATAGCGCATCGCAAGGGTGCAACGTTACGGTAAGTTTTCGCGCACTTGCGGACAACAGACCATATCGGCCTTTGCTCGTTACACCGAGGCCTACGGTCCCGGGGATTCAGAGTGCGACTGTGGTGGGTCCGAAGGGGTACGAGGTACATACAGACAGTCTGGGCCGGATCCGGGTGCACTTCCATTGGGACCGCTATACGACAGTGGAGGCTGACGCATCATGCTGGATTCGGGTTTCCCAGGCGTGGGCGGGCAAGGGTTGGGGAGTAGTCGCGGTACCCAGAGTAGGTCAGGAAGTACTCGTTACCTATGTGGACGGCGATCTTGATCGACCATTGGTCACGGGGGCGGTCTACAACGGTGAGAACCCGATACCCTATGATTTGCCTAAGGATATCCGTTATACAGGTCTGGTTTCACGTTCTCTGAAATATGGAAACTGTCAGCAGGCGAGTCAGATTACTTTCGATGATCAGCGAGGTGGCGAGCGTTTGATACTGCATGCCGAGCGCGATATGCAGTGCACTAGCGAGCGCAACAGCTCAGTCATGGTAGGACAGGATCAGAACGTCGCAGTCGAGCGTATTTCTACATCGGTAATTGGAACGTCGATAAGCTATGTGGATACGTCAATTGGATTTGGTCGGCTATCC
Organism: Paraburkholderia susongensis; assembly: GCF_900177725.1. Classification (GTDB taxonomy): domain Bacteria; phylum Pseudomonadota; class Gammaproteobacteria; order Burkholderiales; family Burkholderiaceae; genus Paraburkholderia; species Paraburkholderia susongensis. The sequence continues at coordinate 46,734 of NZ_FXAT01000020.1, forward strand.
GCCAATTTCACCGATATATCGGCTAACTATGTGGGCTTGTCATCTTCCTGCGTGGGCACCTCCACCTCCTTCACGGGGCTGTCGGCTGACTTTACCGGTATGAGTAGCAGCTTCGTTGGTGTCGCCAACTCGTTCACCGGTATGAGCACGAATTTCACGGGTGCCTCGAACAGCTTCACCGGAGTAGCCACAAGTCTGACGGGGGCGGATAGCTCAGTGACAGGCACGTCCCAGAGCATCATTGGAACCTCTTCCTCGATGATCGGTGCGAGTACTTCGATTACTGGCCAATCTTCAAGTGTGACTGGTCAATCCATGGATGTAACCGGCACCTCCATATCGTGCACGGGAATCTTTGCGAGTGTCAGCGGCGTTAGTGCGTCGATGACCGGTACATCGACGAGCATCACCGGAACATCTTTCTCGCAGACCGGCGAGTCGACTAGCACCACGGGTATCTCGATAGCGAAAACTGGTTTCTCAACCAACGTGACGGGGACCGATATGTCGTCGATCGGAAGCTCTACAACAGTCACAGGGTCGAGTTCGTCCTTCACGGGATTCAATTGCGCAATCACTGATGTTTATATGGGATACACGCAGACCGATTGTTCTCAAATCCTGAGCAACATATTAAATGTGGGCATCCAGATAATCAGCTGATCCGTTGGATTGGATTGCTGGGGCGCTTACTTGCTCTCCCAGGACAACCTGGCCCGGCGAATAACGAGGAGCATGAACAGTCGATGCGTCACATCAAGCCACAGGCGGCACTCGTCGCTACAGCGCGCTCGCAAATTGGTCAACGTCCGATGCTAGGCATCAGTATCGGCATCGGCTTCAGGCTTCGCGATCCGTTCGTCCTCGTGCATGAGGCGGCGGTCTGGGAGGCAATCAAGGTAGCTGCGCCGTCTATGCCGCTGGTCGAATCGGCTTTGCCCAAACCGCATGCTGAGTGGTTGCTGGCAGGCGAGACGACGCATCGCATCGCAAATAGTGATCGGGGCGGACACATCGATTGGACGGCAACGGTCGAACTCGGCGGTATCCGTAAGGTCATCTCATGTCAAGCTCAGCTTGCCTCGCGTCCGGCGCACACCGACATTGCGCGTCTCGCTATCGATCATAGGCACGCGGTAGCGGGGCGACGACAGGAGAATCCTTTGAGTGAAGTCTCCGGTGTACCGCCGATACAGGTTGTTGAAGTATTTGGAGCAAGGCCCGCTCCATTGGCGTCGATGGGCGCAATAGGTAGTGACTGGCCGCAGCGCAAGCAGTGGATACCACGCGGGCAGGATTCCCTCGAGGGGATAGCGCGCGACGGCACACATATGGGGTGGCCAGCGGACATCGATCGTCGATTCTTTCAGCAGGCTGCCTCGGACCAGTGGTCGCACGGCGACCGTTGGCCACCCGGCGCTTATTTTGAACTCGATAAGTTTGGTTCGGATGGCCGCGGCTACACTGGCAATCTACCAGAGCTCACGGCGATTGCACTCGTCAGCCGGACCGGCAAACCCGATGTCGAACGCTTGATGCTCAGACAGCAAACGGTCTGGCTTTTGCCAGACGCCGATATCGGCGTGATGTGGTGGAACGGTTCTGTAGCGCTCGACTACCCGCTCGACGATAGTCCGGCCATGCTCATTGCGGCCTTTAGGGACGAGACGGAACCGGTTGATGTGGCAGCGATCGGGTCGTTCGCGAGACGTAGATCCGATTTAACCGATCCCGATCCGACGACACTCGCCGACCATGCACTGATGCCCACTATAGCGAAAGGTTGGGTGTGGGAGATGATTCTCGACACCGACGATCACCCGCGCGTTGGGCCCGCGCGGCGAAGCCACCACGAGATTGCAGTGCGCCTCGAAGAAAATCGCCAGAGCCTTGTGCAGGCACGAGACGCCCAGAGACGCCTGCGTGCGTTCTGCGAATCCGACCGGGATATTTCAGTGCCAGCCGTACCGTTTCAAGGCGATGAGAACTGGCGCGAACGATTGCAGCAAGCTAGCACGACGGAGCTATCGGGCGTGGTCATCCGTGACGCTGACCTATCTGCCTTGCGGTTCGAAGAGTGGAAGTTCGACGAAGTCCGCTTCGAGCGCTGTACTCTCGATCGCAGCGAGTGGTTGAATTGCCACTTCAGAAATGTACATATTGTCGACTGCTCGTGTGTCGACACGATAGTGCGTAAAAGCGTATGGAGGGGTGGAGGAATTCACCAAAGCAACCTCAAATGTAGCATATGGCTCGAATTGGAAATCGAACGCGCCAATATCGAGGCCTGCCGTCTCGACAATCTCGAGGTGTCCGGCGGCAGTTGGTCGATGCTGTCGGTACAGGGACGCGGCGGAGTAAGAGGTAAGGTGAAGGACCTTGCATGGCAGGCAGTCACCTGGTGCAACGTCGACCTGTCGGACTGGGTGTGGACAGGCGTACATGCTGTCAACCTCGGAATTATCGAATGCAGGATGGTCGGCATCACAATTTCGCAATGCACGATGCTCAAGCCTAGTGTTGTGCTGACTGATCTGTCGGCAAGTGTCTGGCAGCGCAACATCATGACGACCGCAGTACTTTCGCAAAGTACCTCGATAAAGAGGGCACGCCTGATTGACTGCGTGTTCAAGTCGTCCAGTTTGCAGGATTTGCTTGCCGACGGAATAGAGGTCAAGCACTGCACCTTCACGCAGCTTAACGCTCAGCGTTTGAGGGCGCTGCGATCGAACTGGTCTCATGTCGTGCTTGATGGCGCAAACATGACTCATGCCTGCTTCAAGGGAGCTTCGTTCGACCGGAGTTCGCTGAAAGACGCAATGCTGTATGGAGCCGACATGCGGCAAAGCCGTATGAACGACTGCAATCTCATTCGTGCACATACTGCGTGGATGCTTCCACCGCAATCCATGGCGTGGCGGGGACCACTCATTGCGGCTCAACTGGCGGTTCCGGAGAGAGAAGCGTGAAGGCGCCTGAAATGCAGGCACCACAGTTTCCCCAGGTGATCAAGGGGCAATCCTTCAATGTGTCTAGCCACGACCTGATACATACCGGCGCGCTCTATATGGACTGTTGCTTTGATCGAGTGATGTGGCGCGGGCACTACCTGTCTAATCTGCGTTTTGTCAATTGCAGGTTCAACAGCAACTGTTTTGAAAGTTGCCAGTTTCTCAACGTCATGTTTGATAACTGTCTGATCGAGGTTTCCATCTGGGACGATTGCGTGCTACGAGGTGTGTCGTTCCATGGCAGTAGTATCCAGGATGCCAAATGGGAAAGAGCTTTGCTCAGAAACGTGAGCTATGTGGCGATCAATGCTGCGAAGCTGATCTTCGACACGGTGCGCAGCGCATATGTTTCATTTGTCGAAAGCGAGTTCACAGGCGTCGATTTACGCGACGGGCGTTGGACTGATGTGGTCTGGATGAGGAGTCAGCTAACGCAAGTCACGCTAGCGATAGTTGAACTTGAAAACTTCATTGTGGGGCAAAGCCGCTGCAAGAAACTGGAAATAACAGGTTGCCGCGGCATCAACGTACGGTGGATCGATTCCCGGATAGATTGCATGAAGGTACTGGGGAGCGACATAAAGCAGTCAGCCTGGTCGCACAGTATGTGGTCGAAGGGGCAGATCCATGGATGCAGGTTGCCGGTTGCAAGCTTCGATCATGCGACGCTGAGCGGTCTGGCAGTGACCGAGACAGATTTGACCCAGGCCCTGTTTGATCACGCCAAACTATCGGACAGCAATCTGAATGCTCTCCACGCACCAGGAATCGCGTTTCGCGATGCGCGTCTCGTGCGCGTTGGCCTGACCGGTGCGCGGTTAACGCGTCTCGATGCGCGGGGGGCCACGCTTGAGGAAGTGAGCCTTGTTCATAGCGACTGCCGTGCAGGACTTTTGATTGGCCAGTCCCGGCATGACTGGAACGCCGCGGACACCCGGGAAGCAATTTTTCATGCAAGTGCGACCGACGACGATCGGCACTGGTGGCAATGCGTCCAGCCAGGAGCCAGAGGAATTCATTCATGACTCGCCCGAAAACATTAGCAACACAAGATACCCTCTCCTGTGAATCCGCTAGCCCGATGCCAGGCGAAGCGGTCGACCGGACATTCAGGCATGACGACACGGGCGAACGTCCCGCGTCGCGTCCGTGGCCCGGACAAATGCCGACAGGTCGCGTAAGCGGTGCCGAAATGGCAAACGGACAATGGCCGGTGGCAATCAATGCAGAAGGTATCTACCCGGCGAGTGTGGCATTCAGTTGTGTCGTTCAACCACAGCGCGGCGATCTGGTCAAGCTCTGTTTCGATGACCGGCGGTGCTGGATACTCGCTATCCTCGAGCGCTCCGACGCGCTCGAGGCGTTGACGCTGGATTTCGGAGCAAGGCGCGTCGTGCTGCGCGCTCATGACGTGCGTATGGAAGCGCGCAATGAGGTAGCGCTCGACGCTGCGCATATCGCTAGTCGAGCGGAAGTGATCACACAGGTCGCCACGGAACGCCTGACCCATGTCAGCGGTACTGATGCGACGCACACCGGTTGCATGCTGTCGTACGCGGAGCGGCATATGGGTCTGCATGCGAAGAGCGCGACCCTGACTTCGTCATCGCTTCTCAAGATCGACGCTGGTCAGATTCATATGGGCTGAGCGCATTCACGACCGGGAGGGAGTCATGTTTGCCAATTGTTCTGCCGGAGGAATCGCCGTCGCGCTAGCGGATATCTGTAAGACACCGCCCCTCGCGATCGCCGATTCGTACTGCAACGTAGCGAATCATGCTGAAGCCGTGCCGAATGTTTCGAATGTCTTCTATGCGGGCGGCCCAGCTCACAACTTGAACACGATTGTCCCAATCACGCACGGTGGAGAAGCCGGAGCGATGGGGGGCGTCGTATCGGGAACCGTGTGCGCGCTATCTCGCCACGTGACCGGCTCAAGCAAGGTATTGATACAGGGAGCGCCGCAGACCCGTTTGACCGATACCAATTTGCCGAATAGTCAGAACACGGCGGGGCAGTCAGTGACCCCATCTCAAACCATCACCATGACACTCAGTTGAAGCTGGCGATCAAACCGCGCGGCACGCGTTGGAAATCGGAACCGGGATGGATTCGGAAGGTTTGCAGCACTTTGTTAAACACATGAACGGACGAGGTAGTTGAATCTTGTCAAGAGCTGCTCCCCTACGGGCACATCCGTCACTGGGATGTCGAACAGCATGACAGGCATCAGTTCATCGATGACCGGCACCAGCACTGACATGACGGGCTAGTCGCAAAGCATGACGGGCATATCCCTCTCCTACACCGGAACCGCCCCGAGCGTGACGGGAACCTGCATATCAATCACTGGAGAGTCGAAGAATGTGACCGGCACATCTGTTTCCGAGACCGGCACATCAATTTCCACGACGGGCAGTTCGGTCAACGTCATAGGTTCCGACGTTTCAACCGTTGGCTCGAGCACATCGATCACAACGTTTTCGAATGCCTTCGTCGGCAACCAAATCGCAGTCACAGGTGTCGCTTTCACCACTACTGGCCAGACGTTTGATCTTGGGGACCTCAAAATGTCCAGTCGTGGTACGGATATTCTGACCCGGAGAATGTGGATCATAAATTAGTTGGTAAGCCAAACTCTTTCGATTGCCTTTTGACAGCACGCGTTCTACCGGCGCAATGACGGTATTTAGCGGCGCAGGTGATTACCCACAGATAAGGTAGCTGAATTTTGTCTACAACTGCATCCCTCCCAGCGCTATGTATTCTGGCAAGACTCCATAACATCGCGGCGGATCCTGACATCCTGTCGCATGAACTTGGGCTATCGCGTAATGCTCCAATCTCGGATGAACAGTTGTTGCTCGCATCCAAGCGATTGGGCTTAAAAGCGAAGATCAAGGTCACGCAGGCCCAGCGCCTGTCACTGGTGCCGCTACCGGCGCTAGCCCGGATCGGAGATACCGGAGGTTCTTTCGACGTCAATGACGACGAGGAGGAATACAGGTGGGTGGTGTTATCCGAATGTGATGGCCAACGCGTCGTGCTCCTGGATCCGGACGGGGAAAGGAACCCCGTCGTCGAGCCCATCGATATTTTCACAGAGCGGTGGGCACCGTCCGGTGCGGGCAAGTTGTTCCTTGCCACCAGCCAGGCCAGCCTCGCCGCGACATTGGGACAGTTTGACTTTACCTGGTTCATCCCCAGCATCGTCAAATACCGCAGGTTTTTTGGCGAGGTGCTGACTGTATCCATTTTCTTGCAGCTTTTTGCGCTGATCAGCCCCCTGTTTTTCCAGGTGGTGATGGACAAGGTACTCGTACACCAAGGGTTCACCACGCTGGATGTGCTGGTGACAGGACTTGTCATCGTGGTGGTGTTTGAGAGCCTGCTGAGTGGCTTGTGTGCCTACGTATTCAGCCACACAACCAGTCGCATTGATGTGGAATTGGGTGCCCGGCTGTTTCGTCACCTGTTGCAACTGCCACTGACCTACTTCCAGGCGCGCCGGGTCGGCGATTCGGTGGCCCGCGTTCGCGAACTGGAAAACATCCGCAGCTTTCTGACGGGGCAGTCCATGACGCTCGTGCTGGATGTCATGTTCTCGGTGCTTTTCATTGGCGTGATGCTGCTCTATAGCGTGCCGCTCACGCTTATTGTGCTCATCAGCCTGCCTCTGTACGCTGTCCTGATCCTGGGCGTGGTGCCTGTGATTCGTGGACGCCTGAACGAAAAATTTGCCCGCAGCGCGGAAAGCCAGTCCATGGTGGTTGAAACTATCACGGGAATACAGACCGTGAAAGCCAACGCTCTGGAGCCGGCCATCGCCCTGCGCTGGGAAAATCAGCTGGCAGGCTATGTCGCGGCGAGCTTCAAGACACAGAACCTCTCCACATGGGCTCACGAAGGTATCAACCTGATCGGCAAGCTGGTCAGCGCTGCGACCATGTGGTTTGGAGCTCGGCTGGTGATGGATCACCAACTCAGCGTAGGTCAGTTCGTGGCCTTCAACATGTTTGCCGGTCATGTCGCCCAACCCATCATGAGGCTGTCGCAAATATGGTCGGATTTCCAGCAAACGGGCATCTCAATGCAACGTCTGGGTGACATCCTTAATACGCCCACTGAAGTGCCCCTCAACACCCCCGCGCCGTTGCCCCCGATCAAAGGCCAAATCACGCTGGATAACGTTACCTTCCGCTACCGGCGGGAAGCAGCTCCCGTTTTGCAGGGTGTGACTATCGACATCAGCCCTGGCGCAGTCCTCGGCATTGTGGGCCGTTCGGGATCGGGCAAAAGCACGCTGACCAAACTTGTGCAGCGTCTATACCTCCCCGAGCAGGGCCGTGTCCTGATTGACGGAATCGATATCAGCCTGGTCGACGCCAGCCAGTTGCGTCGCCAGATTGGCGTCGTGCTGCAGGATAACTTCCTGTTCAACCGTAGCGTTCGGGAAAACATTGCCATTGTCGATCCGGGCGCCCCTATTGAATGGGTGATGCACGTGGCCCGGATGGCCGGTGCACACGACTTCATCTGCGAATTGCCGGAAGGCTATAACACTGCCGTGGGCGAACAGGGAACGTCGCTGAGCGGCGGGCAGCGGCAGCGTCTGGCGATCGCCCGCGCCCTGTTCAGCGACCCTCGCATTCTGATTTTTGATGAAGCCACGAGCGCACTGGACTATGAAAGCGAGGCTATTATCCAGCGCAACATGACCACGATTGCTCACGATCGTACCGTCATTATCATTGCCCACCGCCTGAGCGCCGTGCGCCATGCCAACTTCATCATCGCCATGGATCAAGGCCAGATTGTGGAAGGCGGGTCGCACGACGAGCTGGTTCACGCCCCCGGCGGCCTGTACGCTCACCTGTGGAGCATGCAGCAAGATGGTTGTCCGCTGGAGTTGCCGGCATGAGTGATGCGACCAACCGCAATGCCCCCCAGCGCCATCCTCTATACGCGCTGCTCGTGCGCTACCGTTCCGCCTTTCAGGCTGCGTGGCGGCAACGGCACGAACTGGCTGGCCCTGTCCGGATGACGGACGAAGCCGCCTTTTTGCCGGCCGCGTTGAGCCTGCAGGTCACACCGCCGCACCCGGCCCCGAGGCGGGTGCTGTGGGCGATCGTTGCCTTGTTTACCCTCGTCGTGCTGTGGGCCTGCATCGGCCAGGTCGATATCGTGGCCGAGGCATCGGGCCGCATCGTGGTGAGCGACGGCACCAAGCTGATCCAGCCGCTGGAAACCAATGTGATCAAAGCGATCAAGGTCAAGAATGGCGATAGGGTCAATGCGGGCCAGACGTTGATCGAACTGGACCCGGTCAGCGCACAGGCCGATAACCGTCGTGTCAGCCAGGAGCGCGACAGTACTTTGTCGGAACTGTGGCGCACCCAGGCCTTGATGCAGGCGGTGAGCGCAAACCTGGCGCAGCCGGCTTTGCCAGTGCAAGGCGTGCGGCCTGCTCAAGATCTGGCTGCAATCCAAACCCAACTCCAGTCGGAGTGGCAAGACCTGACGGCCCAGCGAGCCAGGTTCGACGCCGATGTGCGTGCGAGGCAAGCGGAGCTGGTCGTCGTACACGAACAGATTGCCAAAATCAGGGCAGCCCTGCCGATCGTGAAGCAACGCGAAGCTGACTTTGACAGTCTTGCCAGACAGGGCTACGTCAGCAGACACGACGACCAGGACCGCACCGAGGCCCGCATTGAAATGGAGCACGATCTGGCGACGTTGCAAGCCAGGGAGGAAGAAGCACGGGCCACCATTGAACAGGCCAGACAGGCCCTTGCAGCCTGGCAAGCTGACACTGTCAAGACCCTGAACGAGCGCCATGCCAGGGCCGAGCTACAACAGCGCCAACTGCAGGCCGAAAGCATCAAAGCCAGCCAGCGCGTACACCTGACCACGCTCACGGCTCCGGTAGACGGCACCGTGCAGCAGCTCGCCGTTCATACAACCGGAGGCGTGGTGACCCCCGCCCAGGTGTTACTGGTTGTCGTGCCCGTGAAAGACCAGGTCATGGCCGAGGTGACGCTGGCGAACAAGGATGTGGGTTTTGTGAACGTGGGGCAGGCGGCCGAGATCAAGCTGGAGACCTTTCCCTACACGCGCTACGGGACGATTCCAGCCAAGGTCGCCACCATCACGGCGGATGCCGTCATGCAAGACCCCAAGGCGCCATCGTCCGAAGGTAGCGGGGAATATAAGTTAGCCAATCCTGCCGGCGCGGCGGTGTTTCCTGCCACGCTTGCGCTCACGCAAAACTTCATCGATGTGGCTGGCAAGCGAATCAGGCTTATGCCCGGCATGAATGTAACCGCAGACATCGTAACGGGCAGACGTCGCGTCATTGAGTATCTGCTCAGCCCGGTCCAGACCTATGCCTGGGAAAGCATGAGGGAGCGGTAAATATCCATTTGGAACGAAATCACTCATACCGCGGGTGCCCGACTGACTTGTAGGGGCAGCAGGCTCACGCGAGAGACTGGAAGATCCGATTTATTCGGGCATCCCGTCTCGACGCAACCAGTTCACAAGGGTGCGTTTGGCAGGTGACGATAGATCGTATTTTCCTGCTGTAGTCAGCACATCCAACGTGCTGAAATTTCCCTGAAACTGTCTTAAGGAAAGCGACGTATGTCCAATGTTCGTATTGTGCACCCTGTCCCCGATGTCGCCCCCGTGATGGATACGGCACCTGCCGTCGAAATAACAGGTGGCACTTCTCACGTAAGCACCCAGAAGAGCGTTGTAACCCCTCCTGGTCCAGTGTACACGCCCCAAACGACGGAAATCGACAAACCCGTGACCCAACCAGTGGTGAGCATCAAAAAAAGTGTTTCGGTAGTGAGTGTACAGACAAGTTATTCAACGGGTCCTATCTCTTTGGTCAAAGTACCGAATAGCTTCCCTGCCGCTCCGGATCCCATCGTCATTACAGAATCCGCTTCGTCGTCACCGGATAATGTTACTAATACAAATACTAGTAACACCGGCTCGCGAGCTGGTCTCGAAGGAGCCAAGGCGGCGGCTGTCATATTGAAGAATAAACCTTTGGAGAATTCTGTGAATGACGCTATCGTCGTTCACTCCGTAACTTCAGTTCCTTACAACTTATTTAACGCTATCACTGGATCACCTATCGACAAGGTTAAAGCTACTGCAGGTCTCATTGCAGATTCGAAAAATATCATTGAAGCAACATCAAAGAACGCAGGTACAAATATACAGAAAGTCCCACAGCAAATCGTAAATCTCAGTGGACGGCGGGTAGATATTACGCCCAAACCCACGATTGTCCCTTCGAAGGCGAATATATATAGCACTAAGGTTCTACCATATTTAAAAGGCACTGCCTCAGTCGGCAAGGTCGCCGTTGGGGGAGGACTAAGCATCGCTCAAGGTGTTACGGATATTCAGGATGGCAATACAACTAGTGGCTTGCTCAAAGTAGGTACTGGTGTAGGAAAGACGGTAGAAGGAGTCAGTGAACTGTATCAACTTGCCATGCCCAAATCGACTACAGCAGTCAACATTGCAAATCGCGCCAAAGTTACCGGATCGGTTCTCAGCACTGCGGTCTCTCTATATGATACGTATGATGGATTTTCTACAGCCTTTGATCCAGAATCATCTGAGGAACAAAAGGCTGTGGGAGCAATTCAGGGTAGCGTCGGAGCAACTAATGTCGTTTTGAATGGTGCTGAATTGTTGAGCTTCGGGGGATCAGTGGCGGGGGGGGTGGGAGCCGTGCCAGTAGCAGCAACCCATGGTTTGTTGAATCATATGAATAACACCATTGCTGCGAAACCTAACAGCGATAGAGCCAAGATTTATCTCAATTCACTTGCAAATCCGCAAAATTTCGCATGACATGGCGTCGATACTGTCCGGACTGCAGTTAGAGTCAAGGGTTACAAACTGTTGAGTTACGCTATGTGCCCGGGCGATTTGCCCGGGCGTCAGCTAGGCGCTCCTTATAGGAGAAGTTTGGGCTCTGGGTAAGCACCCGTAAGCGTGTCCTCAATCTTGCAATTACCCACTTCTTTTTAGCGCGAGCTCATAGCCGAGCTGGATGTCAGTCAGACGTCGCATCCCGCGCCACATCACGGTATTGTCTGGTGGAGGGTCGCTGGCGCGCGCAAGGTAACCACCGAGTTGAGCGAGCCGTATCACGTTGCGCACGAGCGGCGGTGCCTGCGCATTGTGAGACGTGTCGTGAACGACGCGTTCAAGCAGTTCAGTTTCGGTGCGTGTGAACGCGAGCTCTGCGGGGGCCTGCGGTGCCAGACGGCCAAGCATTGGGTGGATTCAACCGGTCGTTGCAACACTGGAATGTTGAACAGATTTTAGGTACTCGTCCAGAGCTTCCGCAGGCGTCTTCCAGCCGAGTGTTTTCCGGGGCCTGGTATTCAAAGTGTTAGCAACGGCCTGAATCTCTCGAGCGCTCCACCGGGACAGGTCAGTGCCCTTTGGAAAGTATTGTCGTAGAAGGCCATTGGTGTTTTCGTTCGTACCGCGCTGCCATGGGCTGTGCGGGTCAGCGAAGAACACCTTCACGCCGGACTCGATAGTGAAACGGGCGTGATCGGACAGATCCTTGCCACGATCCCAGGTCAATGACCGCCACAAATGGGCAGGCAGGTCGACTACGGTTTTCTTGAGCGCGTTGGCCATCGTAACCGCTCCGTAGCCAGCCAGCGCAGGCCCGTTTTTCGTGCGCGGAATTACCCCATAGCCTTTTTCTCGCGGTAAGTGCACGAGCATCGTGAAACGGCTTGATCTCTCCACCAGGGTCCCAATGGCGGATCGGTTCAGGCCAATAAGGAGATCACCCTCCCAATGGCCTGGCACAGCACGATCTTGGGCCTCTGCAGGCCGGCTGGAAATCATCACTTCCTCGCTGACGTGCGCCCACGCCTTGGCACGCGCTCTGGCCCGGGGGACGAGCAACGCGCGCCCGGTGCGCAGACAGCCCACCAACTCGCGCTTGAGCGCGCCGCGCCCTTGTATATAAAGCGCTTGATAGATGGCTTCATGAGAGATGCGCATAGATTCATCATTCGGGAAATCTACCTGCAATCGATTCGCGATTTGTTCAGGTGACCAGCCGGTGACCCACTTTCGATCACCGCGATGTGGCTTATTTCGCCCCTTGAACGGTGCCTGCCTGGGCCCGGCAATTTGACGACCATCAGCGTCATGTACTTTGCCCTCCAGGCGCTCCTGTACGTATTGGCGCAGTCGCGCATTGGTCGCTAGCTTCGCTGGCTTTGGTCGTTTCGCGAACCGTTCCGCTTTCCACTGCGCGACCGAAGCACGATACTCGAGGCACCCACTACGGGTTGTCGCATTGCGCGTGAGTTCTCGTGAAACGGTTGATGGACTGCGTCCGATGCGGCGGGCGATCTCGCGCACCCCGAGGCCTTGGGCAGAAAGCAATGCTATCTCTTCACGCTCGGCGAACGACAAGTATCGACCAGCGATAGGTTTCGACATGAATAGTGGCATACCGCCACGATAGCGGAACCAGCGCGAGCCTACCGCTTGAGATACACCTACTGCCTCCGCTGCTTTTTCGCTTGTAATGCCAGTCGCGATCTGTTGCCAAAACAGACGTTCGATCTCATGTCCCCCGGCGGTCGGTCAAACTCCTCCGGGTATGGTCACTTCAAACTCCCCCACCTGACGACCGTCGGCTGAACATCTAAAGCTGTCGGGAGAGATATTGCAGGACATCTATCTTCGTCTCCTTCGAACAAGAAGGAGTTCAGGGAGTGAATGTCTTGAAACCGCACCTGCAAAGCACCGTATTCACCTTACTCGAACGCAACAAGAGCCAGCGGCAGATCCAGCAGCTCACGGGCATCGACCGCAAGACGATCCGTCGTTATCAGGCGATCTTCGAGTCGAAGAAGCTCGCTGCGGCAAACTCCCCCATGGTGACCGCCGGCTCCGAGCCGATCGGCACGCAAATTCCCCCATCGCCGCGACCACCGGCTATCGCTGCTTCCGGCAAGGCTTCGACGTTCAATTTCGCCCGCTCGGCAAGCGAACCGCATCGCGAATGGATCGAGCAGCAGGTGCGCCTCAAGCGCAACGCGCAGGCGATTTATCAGGATCTGGTCGACCAGTTCGGTTTTGCCGCCAGCGATGAGAGCGTCAAACGTTTCGTGCGCGCCTTGCGCCACATCGACCCCGATCAGTTCGACCGTCTCGAGTTCGCCCCCGGCGAGGAAGCCCAGGTCGACTACGGCGAAGGCGCACTGACCCGCGATCCGAAGACCGGCCGCTATCGGCGCCCGCGGTTGTTTGTCATGACCCCGCGGTACTCGCGGCGCAGTTTCCGGCGCGTGGTCTGGAAGTCCAGCAAGCAGGTCTGGGCCCAGCTTCACGAAGAAGCCTTCCGCTACTTCAGTGGCGCTGTCAGCTACGTCGTCCTGGACAACCTCCGGGAAGGCGTCATCACGCTCGACCTGTACGAACCCGAGATCAACCGGCTCTATGAAGCGATGCTCGAGCATTACGGTGTCGTCGCCGATCCAGCACGTGTGCGCGACCCGAATCGAAAGGGGACCGTCGAGAACGCGATTCAACACACGCAGGGCACCGCGCTCGCCGGCCGCCGTTTCGAGTCGCTCGAAGCCCAGAACGAATTCCTGATGCACTGGGAGGCGAACTGGGCGGCCAAACGCATCCATGGCAGCACCCGGTGACAGGTCGAGACCATGTTCCAGGAGGAGAGGCCGTATCTGCGGCCGTTGCCGACCACCGGCTTCCGCTACTTCACGGAGGTCGTGCGTACCGTCTGGGACGACATCACTGTCAACATCGATCGCAGCAACTATGCGGCACGACCTGCACCGATCGGCAGTCTCGTTTCCGTGCGTATCTACGATTCCACCGTCGAGATCCGCGATCGCCGGACGCAGGCGTTGCTGCGCACGCATCCTCGCGCCCTGCAGGCGGGTTCACTCGAACTGCCTGAAGACGAGCGCCCGTTCAATCCGTCCCGCCAGAGCGCCTTCCTGCTTGCGAGCGCCGGCGACATCGGGCCACACACAAAGGCGTTGTGCCAGCACATGTTCGACAGCGAAGGTCGCGTCGGCCACCGCGCCATGTGGGGCATCGTCTGTCTGGCGAAGAAGTATCCCGCCCGGCTCGTCGAACAGGCCTGTGATCACGCGTTACGCCATCACGTCTACCGCTACAAACAGGTGCGCGCGATCGTCGAGCGGCTGTTCGAACAGGCACTCGAGCGTCTCGATCAGGCACCGCAGCTCGAGCTGCCTCTCACGCAGGATCACCCGCTGATCCGTCCTGCCGCCGAATACGGCGAACTCTTTACCCTCGGTGCGCAGCACGGCGCCGAATCTCAACCTCCAACTGGAGAAACACAGGCATGACCATGACATTACCGGAAATCGAACGGGATCTCGGACAGCTTCGCCTGTCCGGCGTGCGCGACACACTTGAAACGCGCGTGCTGCAGGCCCAGGGCTCACAGCAGCCATTCCTTGAAACCTTCGCACTGATCCTGCAGGACGAACTGGATCGCCGCCAGTCCCGGCTCATCGAACGCCGCTACAAGCTCTCCGGCCTCGAAGAGAAACTCACGCTCGCCGACTTCGATTGGGCCTTCAATCCAAAAGTGCTTCGTCAGGCCTGTTTCCAGCTACGCACGCTGAAGTTCATCGCCGCTGGCGAGAACGGGCTGATCATCGGCAAACCCGGCACCGGCAAATCGCACATTGCAAAGGCCGTCGCCTACCAGGCCGTCCTGCAAGGCCACAAGGTGCAGTATCTTGAGGCCGACGACTTCTTTAACCGTTATGCCCTCAGCCCGACTTCCCAGCGCGAAGCCCGGCTGCGCGCCATCGTCGAGAGCGATCTGCTCGTGCTGGATGATCTGTTCCTGTCGCGTACGATCCCCGACGCCGCCGGCGCGCTGCTGCAAACCCTTATCCATTAACGCTACAAGCTGCATCGCAGCGTTCTCGTTACGTCCAACCGTGTTGTGCAGGATTGGGGCACATACCTGGGCGACAACACGATGAGTACCACGATCCTCGACCGGCTTATGCACCACTGCCATTTGCTTGAGTTCGATGGTCGCAGCTATCGCCTCAAAGAGGCCGCCGAAACGCTTGCACGAAAAACAAAAAGCAGCTAAATAAACCCTTGGTCCTGCTTCACAGGGTGGGGGAATTTACGCGACCATAAATGGGGGAGTTTCAACTGACCGTCCGGGCGGTGTTTAACGCATTGGGGCGCGCTGCGTGCAATCCATAGAACTGACGTCGCGCGTGCGCCCAGCAAGCAGCCTCCGTGACGCGCCCGCTTTCGTAGATGGCCTGGTAGCCCCCGTATGTATCGGCTTGCAGCGTACCGTTGAATGACTCGAGATGCTGCTGCGGATGGATGCCCTTGCGATCCGGCGTATAGACGAACCACACCGCCGGCGGCGTCGTGTCGGCCGATGCACGGTCATCGCGCACATACACCCACAGGCGACCGGTCTTCGTCTTTCCGTTGCCCGGTGCCAGCACTGGAACCGGCGTGTCGTCGGCGTGCAGTTTCGTCGCCGACATCACGTGTCGACGCAGCGTTTCAACGAGCGGCTGCAGCAGCGTCGCCGCGTGACCGACCCACTTCGCAAGCAGCGAGCGATCCAGCGCGATGCCTTCCCAGGCGTACATGACCGACTGCCGGTAAAGCGGTACATGATCTGCGAACTTCGAGACCAGCACATGTGCCAACAGCCCTGGGCCGGCAAGACCGCGTTCGATGGGACGACTCGGTGCCGGCGCCTGAGAGATGTGCTCGCAACACACGCACGCAAACTTCGGGCGCACATGACGGATGACACGGAAGCTTGCCGGTACGTACTCAAGTTGTTCGGCGACGTCTTCGCCCAGTGACTTCATCTCGCCACCGCACTCCGTGCACTTCCCGGCAGACTCGGGCAAGTGTGTTCGGGTCTCGCGTGGCCGATGCTCAGGCAGCGGCTTGCGCGGTGCCTGTTCCACAGTCGTACGCGACGTCTTTGGGATTTCGAACGGTGCCGCGCCTTCATCGGCCTCAAGCTCTTCGAGGCGCAACTCGAGTTGCTCGATCTTGTTGTCCAGCTTCTCCGACTTGCGACCGAACTGCATACGGCGCAGCTTCGCGATGAGCAGCTTC
The DNA here is from genome assembly GCF_900177725.1 of Paraburkholderia susongensis. GTDB lineage: Bacteria > Pseudomonadota > Gammaproteobacteria > Burkholderiales > Burkholderiaceae > Paraburkholderia > Paraburkholderia susongensis. The sequence continues at coordinate 62,933 of NZ_FXAT01000020.1, forward strand.
AGGTGTTCGACTTCGGCTGCGCGCGAAGCCAACGCGGCTTGTTGCGAGTCGACCGTTTCCTGAAGCTTAAGCATTTGCGCGTCGCGCTCGCGCAGCGCCGCTTCCTGGCTGAGCAGCATAGCCTTCAGCGTTTCGACATCGTCGGGAAGTGGGCTCGCGCGCGTCATGCGGTCAGCTTACGCGCGGGCAACGACGTTTACAACGCCGACGTCGGTCGTGCCGTTCTCGTCGGTTGCCGCCAGTCGATGCCTTCCAGCAGCATCGATAATTGGGCCGGGCTCAGGCAAATGACGCCACCGTCGGCTTGAGGCCATACGAAGCGCCCCTTCTCGAGTTGCTTCATTAGCAGGCACATCCCGTCGCCCCTCCACCACAGCACTTTGAGCAGGTCGCTGCGTTTGCCGCGGATACGAAGACGTGCCCGCAGAACGGTTATGTAGCATGTCACATAACCGTTCTTATGTGACGGCACCCGTTATGTTTCGCGTGAGCCTATCGAGGCAGCCGGGCGTCAGAATCCCCGGCATTTCCGCCACATAATGTTTGGGCGCCCAATCCCTCTTGACGCGCTAGTTTTACGGCGTCTGTCATAGGAGGGAATGATCATGTTGGAGCTCTATTACCAGTACCCCCGCGTGCTAAATCGCTTACGCGCTGGCGCGCTTGGGCCCGAGATGGACCGCATTGCCGCCAGGTTTTATGAGACGGGTTACAAACCCGCGTCAGCCAAGGTATACCTCGCCCACATCGCGCAATTTGACCGGTTCTTGAGTCTGGCCGGATGCAAGGATTCACACTCGATCAATTCGGATTTGGTCGAATGCTTTCTCGATCGTTGCATAAATCAGCGCCAACGCCTCAGCTCACAAACTGCGATACGCCACGTGCTGCAAGTTGTTAATGGATCGTCGATCAGGCATCACGTAGAACCGCCGTGTTTCGACTCAGAGGTCCTGCGCGAATACGGCAGGTATCTACAGGACGTCCGTGGTTTGCGGACCAAGACGTGTGAGGGACTGATGCTCGCTGCGCGTCGCATCCTTAAGTGGTACGACGATCAGTATGCGGGCGAACCCTTATCGGCGATGACAGCCGAGACCGTCATTTCTCTCGTTGGCTATTTGCTCTCCGCCAGTGGCAGTTACTGCTCCCGCTCTGGTTCCGTCAGCGACCTGCGCTCTTTCCTTCGGTTTATGAAATGGCAAGGCCTCGCCAGCGAGGATCTGTCCAGATTCGTCCCACGCGTGCCTTGCTGGAGGATGGCACATTTGCCGCCGCGCCTGTCCTGGGACGACGTCAACCGCATCGTTGACGGAGTCGGCATCAATGATCCGGCGGCTCTGCGTGATCGCGCGCTGTTATTGCTACTTGCGACAACGGGATTGCGAAGTCGCGAACTACGAGCCCTCGAACTACGCGATATCCGGTGGAGAACTGGCGAAGTGGTGATCCGCTCGAACAAGGGACGCCGCGATCGGCTCGTCCCATTGTCCTCAGCAGCGGGCGATGCGCTGGCGACCTACATTCTCTCTGGCAGGCCCTCAACGCATTTTAAGCAGGTCTTCCTGTGCCACTATCCGCCGGTAAGACCCATCACACATAGTTCAACGCTCGCGGCGATTGTTCGCCGTCGACTCGAACGTTGCGATCTACACTTCCCGAAGGCTGGCGCACATCTTTTACGCCACAGTCTGGCCACACAACTGGTAAAGCAACGACGTCCTATCAAGGAGGTAGCCGACCTCCTGGGGCATCGCAGCATCGACACAACAGCCATCTATGTGAAGGTGGCGTTGCCACAACTTGCGACCGTTGCACTGCCTTTCCCGGGGAGCGAATCATGAACGACTTCGCGCGATCCCTCGACTTAAGAGTGCAGGACTATATCGAGCTTCGTCAATCGCTGGGGTACGTTTTCCGCAAACAGGCGGGAACTCTGCGTGCATTTTCAAGGTACGTGCAACACCACGATGATCCGGGACCTTTCAACCGCGATCTTGCGTTGAGGTTCGTCGTGTCCGAGCCTGGAGGTAGCAACTTCCATGTCCGTCGCTACGGAGTCCTTCGGCACTTCGCAGAGTATCTGGCGATTTTTGATTGTCGGACGGAATCATTGGACCGTCGCGCGTTTCCTAGGCGTCGGACTGTTGCGCCCGCGAGGATCCTCACCGATGCAGAGTTGATAGCGCTCATCAAAGCGACGGCATCGCTTTCTCGGCTCGGCGCGTTGCGCGCACAAACGATGGAAACGTTGGTTGGGCTATTGGCCAGTACAAGACTACGGTCCGGTGAAGCGCTCCGTCTCGATCGCGCCGACGTTGACCTGAACGACGGGGTGCTGCTCGTGCGGAGAACGAAGTTCCGTAAAGACCGGATCGTGCCTGTTCATACCACGACGCTCGCAGCCTTACGAACGTACGGGTGCGAGCGCGACAGGGTCTTCTCTGATCAATGCGATGAATCATTCTTCGTTGGCCCTCGGGGTTGCCGGCTATCGACGGCAACCTTCCATGCCGACTTTCGACGTGCCTGTTGCATCGCTGGACTGGACGATGGTTCAGCCGGCGCGCCTCGACCGCATGATTTACGACATCGCTTCGCTGTCACGCGCCTTGCGGAGTGGCACCGTCAGAACGCGGATGTACAAGGCGTGCTGCCACTGCTTGCAACATACCTTGGGCATGTACGCTATTCAGACACTGCCTACTACGTAACCGGCACTGCAGAATTGCTCGGACTTGCATCGCAACGCGCGTTCAACGGCGCGGGAGGTGTGTGATGAGCGATCCTGCTTTGCTTGCGCAATTGCTGGAATCATTCTTCCGTCAACGGCTCAATGCACAGAGAAATGCAAGCCCCGCAACAGTAGCCAGCTACCGTGACGCTTTGCGGCTGCTGATACTGTTCACTTCCCGTCGGTCAGGACGCAAACCATGCCAGTTGCACGTGAGCGACATGGACAGGGACGTCGTCCTCCTGTTTCTCGATCACCTCGAACGTGAACGCGGTAACTGCGTCCAGACGCGAAACGCGCGACTGACAGCAATTCGATCATTCTTCCATCACGTCGCCGCAAACGACCCCGAGTCAATCGGCGTGGCTCAGCGTATTCTCGCGATTCCCGTCAAGCGGTCTGACATATCGGTCACCAACTATCTAACGCGAAACGAAGTGACCGCGCTTGTTGAAGCTCCAGATCCTCATACATCGCTAGGTCGACGTGACCGAGCGTTGATTCTTTTTCTCGCACGCACTGGTGCGCGCATTTCGGAAGCGCTCAACGTCGATGCGATCGATCTTCGACTTGAACGCCCTGGTCGGCAGGTTCTGCTTCATGGAAAGGGACGGAAACAGCGCATCGTTCCTTTGAGTGACGATCTGGCGACCAACCTGATCGAACTTCTACGCGAACACGGCATTGGTCGCCGTGACCCGATCCCTCTGTTTACTGATGCCCATGGTCGTCGGCTTACGCGATTCGGAGCGATTCACGTTGTGAAGCGCGCAGCCGCAATAGCTGCTTCGACCTGCCCGGAACTTTCCGCTAAGCAAATTTCTCCGCATGTGCTGAGACATTCACTGGCAATGGCGCTTTTGCAGTCGGGTGTCGATCTGCTCACCATTCAGGCGTGGCTCGGGCATGCGCAAGTCGCGACAACTCATCGATACGCCGAAGCTGATGTAGAGATGATGCGAGCCGGCTTGGATAAGGCCGGCATCTTTTCTGCGACCGGTGCTCGTTTCAAGCCGAAGGACGCGGTACTTCGATTGCTTGAGCGGGTGTGATTGTTATGTGGCGCGGAACTGCATCCGCCGGTCGTGGAACAGGACCCTCATCGCATTTCCCGCCACATATTCTTACGCGTCACATAAGAACGGATCCCGTTCAAGCACGGTCTGCACCTTGGCGGCGAGACTGTTGAATCCGGCCTGCATGTCGGTGACTCCCGCGGCCAGCCACACCCGTGTCCGGACTGCAGGCCAACGGCGGACGTCAGCATCAGCAGCCTCATCGGGCAAGGCCCCGCACAATCTTGATCAGGGTTGCGATGGGCTTGTCAGCGTTCAGGCGTAGCCGGACGTCGCCACATTCGACCTCGTACATGTTGGCACTGTCCGACGATGGGCACGCCGGTACTTCCGGTAAAGGCTCAGCCACTGCCACTGGTAGCCAGTTGAGCGCAGATGCCTCTGGCAGCGGAACGTCGGGTATGCCGAAATCGCCGGCAAGATAATGACGGCGCCATTTGAACAGCGGATTGGCGTTGATGTCGTGCTGGCGAGCGATGAGCGCGGCCGACGCGCCCGGATTGAGCGTCGCCTCGACGATCTGCCGCTTGAACTCGACCGAAAAATTGGGTCACTTGGACCGTTTGGATTGAGGAGATCTGTCCACTGTTGCGTCCACCATTCATTTGGTGGGCACCAAAGTAGCCAAACTCAACGACGAAATCTACACGGTATTGAGGACGCGCTTACGGCCATAATATAAAGTATCTGTTCTTTCCGCGATGGCGGAGTTGTTCGGTGATCAGGTCATCGGCAACCTGACCAATAAAAAGTCTGACGAGGGAATTGGGTCGACGTCGTATCACCAGGAGATCATGATCTCCTGGTACTCACAGATCCCGGCCGGTGACCAATTGCAGCAGGATGTCGATCATTTCGAAGAAATGTTTGATGCCATAGTCGCACAGAGGGCTTGCCAAGAACGTATACCCGTGGCTTGGTACGGGGCGGGTCGCAGATATCACCACGCCGGAATATGTGGAGCAGGTCATCCATTGGGCCCCGCCTGCGCGGCTTTCGCGACCCGAAACGCACGCAAGAATTCCCCTCATGCCTTGGGCGGATCCGGCAACATTTCGCACTGAAGCAGCACCCGCTACGCGCCTCGCTTTATCGCAAACAATTCGCAGCCCGATTCGTTGCGTGATGCGAATTCGCCGAATTCGCCGAACTCGCCCAAAATCCGTCGAATACCTTCTGACTCGTCCTCACGCCTGCTGTCGTGCCGTCTCGCACTCGGCAAGTTGACAATGCTGCATGCAGTAATGCCACATGTACGGATCTGTGCGGGGGGCGATGGATAACCGTCGTCCCTACCGCGCTCATTTTTGCTAGCTTCGGCACATCAGGTCGAGCAGGTTCTGGCGCACATTGATCGGCGTTCTTCCTGCGGCAGGCACGACTATGCGTATAAGAATAAACAAGAGCGGTGGAAGGACCTTTCGTTGAGCGAATGCACCGCTGCTGGACGAGTTGACCCTATCGGGCTCAGCAAGATTCGGTCCAGCATAGGTCGATTTGACGGTATTCACTTTTTGCGTAGTCACACGTTGATGGTGCTAAGCTGAATTGTTATTTCTCGAAAGACGACTCAGGTCCAAAGCTTTCGAACATGACAAATGTAACTTCCGAGGTGGGATTTGTTTGTCCGAGATGCGGCGTCCCAATGGAAGATGCCTGGGAGGTGTTTGCTACAGGAGAAATTCATCGTCTGACTTGCCGGTGCTGCGGGACACAATTCAATGGACTGATAGTCGAATGTGACGCATGTGGTTTCGACGAGTTTGTCACGAGCGTTTCGGTAATCCAGATTGAATCGATTGCCTGTTCTTCATGCGGCCATCGCAACCTCCCTCCGGGAGTCGATGATGAAGAATCGTGTCTTTGAGCGGGGGCTCGATCTCAGTGCGGAACGCGTTGTGCTTATCCTCTATAAGTCTGAGGGAGGTTTTATTCTCGAACGTCAGCTAATCGAAAGGGATCAGACTGTTTCGGTCCAGATCTTGCCGATCATCGATTTGCGCGACCTGTACCGATTTGAGAGAGCAGATCCATACTCGGAAAAGTTGGCTCCGTTGTACTACGAAGTCCAGCGTCATTTGAGGGACAACCGTCTTGCAGAGTAGCCAGTAGGCGCCTGAAGAGATTGGGAAGGTTGATCAAATTGACTGCCCAACAGACAACCCCCGAACTGAGCGTGCTCTTTAACCAACTTATCGTCGCGGAGGACGATTCTGCATTGACAGATTGTGTTAAGTCGCTAGTTAACGCGCTCGGCGGTAGTTCATATGTTTTCGTCTTCCTTCATCCTGGTGTTACGGCCGTTAGCAGCACCATGCGGCGCTTCCTCATTGGGTGTAGCCCTGAATGGTGCCAGTTGTATAACGCCAACAAGTGGTACATGACCGATCCATTTCTGGAATACGCACGAAGTAACTCGGCTCCAATCACTGGATCGCAGATTGTTGTTGAAACACAAGGCCAGCGAGAAATGCTCCTGGCCGCAAGCGAGAACGGCTTCAGAAGCGGGATCGTAGTGCCGGCCCATACGAGTGTGCCACAGCGTATGGGTGTTCTGTACATCGGATCAGATGAGATTCAGGAGATCGGAGAAAGAAGGCTTATTGCGAACCGATTGTACTTCAGGGCACTTGCGATCGAATTGCTGGACTGGTTTATCGGGGTCGCAAAGCGGGAAGTACGTGAAGCAATTGACATTACCGATATGGACCTGCGAGTGCTGAGCTACCTGAAAAGCGGATTTATTGCCGACGATGTCGCTCGGGAGCTTGATGTGTCGATCCAGACGGTCTATGGATACTTCAGAAAGATTAAAGACAAGATCGGTGTCTCACACATCTCGGAAGCGGTTAAGTTCGCTGAAGCAAATGATCTGCTGGCGTAATTCGAGACAGGCGTTCTGGCTCTCACTCATCTTGCCTTCTGGCGCAGCCGTCCTGATCCTTGTCGGCCGTCCCTGGATTTTTGTGGCGATCATGCTGTTTGTCCTTCCTTTGATCGATGCGGCAATGGGTCGGGGCGATCCACGATCGGGGCAAATCATCGAGAATTTGAATGCCGACCAGGTTCCTTGCTGGTTCGCTTTCGCGTGGGCTTCTGCCGTTGGGGTGGGTGCCTACCGTGCGTCAACAGCATCTTTGATACAGCTGATAGGGATTTCAGTTGCGTGTGGCGTGTTGAGCGCGACGGCGATGGCGCATTTGCACGAGCTTACACATCGACCGGGCAGAATGTGGCAGGAGGTTAGTGAAATTGCGTTTGTTATAGCCGGCTATCCGCATTATCGAGCTGCGCACCAGTTACATCACCGGAACGTTGGAAATCAGCGGTTCGGTTCGACCGCGCGGTTGGGAACGCCGGTTTGGGGACATGTCGGAAGATCTTATTGGGCGGCCTTGATCGCGTCCTTTTCACGACACTCCTATCCGGATTGCAAGGTGCCGTTCAGGCTTTTCCGAAACGCGTTTCTCTTCCTGTTGCTACTGTGCGTTGCCGCGCTGCTGCAATGGAGAATCGCAATTTTTTATATTGGATACGCTGTAGTGAGCGTGTTTATCGTCGAGGCGGTAGGATACATGCAACACTATGGACTGGACTCGAACCGGCTGCGAACTGAGATCACCTCGTGGGACGTTGACTTCTGGCTGTCAAACTGCCTGCTCGTCAATAACGGATTTCATAACGCTCACCATCGAGACGATGAAGCCCCGTTTCTGAATCTGCATGCGCAATCGATGACTTTGCCCGGCGGGTACTTTCAGATGCTTTGGGCGACACTTTTTCCACCGCTATGGTTTTCGATGATGAATCGACGGGCGAAGGCACTACTCAGGTGAGGCGTGCACCGGGACGTCGCAACTGACGATCAAACGTTCTGCGACACGAGCCAGGTGCTCGGAATCCAGCGTTTCCAGCTGAATCCTGGTGGGGTTCTGGGCCCGACGGTAATTTTTTTTCGTGGAGCGAGCGTATGCAGGATCGTAGTAGTCGAGCATGATGCTTTCGAAAAGTTCATCGATTTCGCCCAGTTCGGCAAATTGCGTCCATTTCTGCAAGGTCGTGCCACCTATTAGCTCCTTGAGGTAGGCCAACTTCGAAACGAGGCCTACTGGGTCCCTCTCGAAATGCGGATATTCGCGATGCCACATTGCAATTCTTTCGGACATGGGGGTTTCCACCTCGAAAACGCGTCCATCGTGCATTCGGTCGAAGAGTGCTGTTGGCAACTGGACACGCCCAATTCGCTTGCTTTCGCTTTCTATCCACACGGCCTTTGAAAGATCGAAACGACTTATCTCTGCTAGCAATAGGCTGTCAAACAGCTTCTGGCTTGGCTGTGGTCGCCCCGGAATTGCACCAATGATCGATCCGCGATGTGACGCAATCGCTTCCAGATCGAGAACTTGTGCGCCCGCTTTACGCAAGGCGATTAAGAGACTGGTTTTTCCGCACCCGGTTGGCCCGGATAGGACGTTCAGTTGCAACTGCCGGGGAAGCTCGTCGAGAGTCTGAAGTACCCAGCTCCGATATCCCTTCCAGCCTCGCGGCAATCTTTCGACCTTGTAGCCAATAGTTTCAAGCGTGTCCGACCACAGTTTGCTTCGCTTTCCACCGCGGAAACAATAAACCAGAATCGCCATGCGTCGTCCGGTCTGGAAGTAGGGGAGCTCAAGATGCCGGGCGATATTTTTTAGCGAGTAAGCGACGCCGATCTGATAAGCGCGCATGGGATCTGTCCGGTGGGCGGTACCCACCTCCGCGTACTCGTCGTCGAAAACCACCGGAAGATTTATCGCGCCGGGCAAATGATCTTCCGCGAATTCGCGCGGACTCCGTGCGTCGATAATCAGGCCAAATTTCTTCAGGGCTTCCAGATCATACATATTGCACTCCTGCCTATCATGATGCTGGGAGGAAGTCAATGCAAAGGGGCGCCATGTCGATGTGGAGTGACGCAACCTATACTTTCACGCACGAAGTAGTGGTGACCAGTGTCCGGGTCTTCGATTACGTTGGCCGTATCCCCACGGAGCGTGGCAAACGTATCTGGTCATCACTTCCAGCTTCCGCACAGGCGGGCGTTGCCTTGAGTATAGGCATCATTGAGTACTGGACAAGTCTGGACGTGCCTGGGCCAACAAGGAAGATGATGGACTGGTCGTGCATTTGTCGCGCTATCAGGAGGCCCCGGCGATGACGCGCTTCTATACGCTGGAGGAGATTGCGCGCGAGTTGCATATTGCGGCTGCCACCGCGCGCAACCGGCTGACGCTGGGACAACCGATGCCGCCGTCCATCCGTATCGGACGACGGCGCCTCTTCCCGGTCGACGAATTCGAGAGATGGATTGCATCGCAAATGATGCGATCGGATGCCGGAGAAACGTTACCGGCCGAAGAGCCATCTGTGCCAGGTATTTCAGTAGCACGCTGTATTTCAATACGCGAGTCCTGAGTTCACGTCATGATGTTGCACTGGAACCTCTACCGTGCCGGTTGTTATCTCCTTCGTTTCCACCAAGGGCGGCGTCGGTAAGACGACCGTTGCCGCCAATCTCGGCGGCCTGCTCGCAGCCTTCGGCATGAAGGTCCTCGCGATCGATGCAGATGTCCAGCCAAGTCTAAGTAAGTTCTTTCCCGTCCATTACCGTTCACCCCGTGGTCTGAGTGCTGTTGTAACGTCAGGCGGTAATCCCTCCGCCGACTGTATCAGCCGGACCATCTTCTCGAATCTCGATCTCATCTATTCGGACACGCCGGACGCGGAACTGCAGGCGTGGCTCAACCGCCGCGAGGACCGGCTGATGATCATGCGCCGCGCGATGCGAAGCCCGCTGCTCGAAGCCTACGACGTCGTGTTGATCGATACGCAGGGGGCGGTGGGCGAACTGCAGAAGTCAGCCGCGATGGCTGCCGATTTTATGGTGTCACCGGTGAAGCCCGATGCGCTGAGTGCGGCAGAGTTCGCCACGGGCACCATCGCCATGCTGGATGACCTGAACCGGCTGGCCGATTTCGGCGAGTCATTTCGCTCGGGAGATCTGCTTGCCCTGATCAATGCGCATGAACGTACCGTCAATGCCAGGGCGCTCGCAACCGTCCTCCGGCAGCGCTTCTCGGATCATCGGAGAGTCAGGGTGCTGGACACTGTCGTGCCGTCGGCTGCAGCGTATGCTGCGGCCGCGACGGCGCGCGTTCCCGTTCATGACTTCGACCGCCGCCGACGGTTCGATAATTCAGCCTGGAACGTCATGCACCGACTGGCCTGGGAACTGTTCCCGTCGCTGGCCAACGTCTATGCAGGCTCAACTGGACCCCTGGTGGATGCCGTCGATATTGCCGACCGCACGCGAGGGGCGCTGGCATGAACGCGTCAGGGGATGTAATCGATCCGGCGCGGGAACTCGCTGCTGCGAGGCGACTGGACGTTCACTCTCCGGGGCCACAGGCACGCGAACCGGAGCTTGCATCGGTCATCCGCTTGAGGATCACTGAGGTGATGGTCTATGAACGCAATCCGCGGCGGGTTTCCCAGGAGCGCATCGTTGAACTGAAGGAGTCGATCCGCGCAAACGGCATCGAGCAGATCGTGACCGTGACGCGTCGTCCCGGCGAAACCCGATACGTCGTCGCGAAGGGGGGGAATTCAAGGGTGACGGCAGCGGCGGCACTCTACGACGACACTGGCGACGACCGGTTCCTCTACTACGACTTTATCTACGTTCCGTATCCCGGAGAGGCCAGACTGCTCGCAGCGCACCTGCGCGAGAACGATCAACGCGCGGACCTGTGCTTCTGGGACAAGGCGAATGGCTATCTGGCGCTCAAGGCCGATATGGAGGAGGAGCGGGGAGCCATGCTGTCGCTGCGCGAGTTTTCGCGATTGCTCGAGGAAGAGGGGACGCCGGTCAGTCACGTCCTGCTCTCCCTGTTCCAGTTCGCCACCGATCGACTCCCGGCACTGGGTCCCGCCACCGCATACCTGAGCCGGCGTGCGCTCGTCGACGTGATCCAGCCTGCGATGGGTGCGCTGATGCGTCTCGTTCGCCGGATGGGGTTCGATGACGTATGGCTGCAACAGCATGTGATCGATCCAGAACTGTTGCGCGTGGCCGCCGGATTTACGTCTGGGACCGGCGAGGAACACCAGCCTGCGTCGCTGGATGCGGGGGAACTGGTTCGCGCCTTTCGGGTTCGCTGCGCGGACGCGCTGGGAGTTTCCATGGACGGTCTGGGCCGGATGAGCCATCTCCTTGAGCATGCTCCCGATATCGACGCGGATGATCTCCGGCAAGCTGGGGATCGGCTCGCAGTCGCAGGTAAAGCGGGGCGACCAGGTCTGCATTCGTTGAGTGTGGACCCGAAGCCTGCGTCCGTCGCCCAGTCACACATTCTCGGGAAGGCCATGAGCATGACCAGTGAAACAGCCGAAGTTGAGCCGCATGCAGGCGAAACTACCGGAGCCGGTTTCGCTGTTCATGACAGCCGGAAGGATTTCTCATCGGACGATGAGCACCCGTCCAGCGTTTCGATAAACAGTTCATCGGCTCGGGCGGCTGCGTCGGAGACGGGCCCGGATCTGGCCGCCACTGCCTTTCGCGAAGCATTGAGCGTTTTCGCGAGCACGTGCGGGCTGGATGGATGCGTGCGGGATGCGCCGGGGCTGCCCTATGGTTTCATGATCGAGCCACCCGCACCGGATACATCGCAACCATCGTTCGATGACCAGGCGCGCCTGGGTGCAGACGGACTGAACCGGTATCTCGGCTGGTGGTGGCTGGTCAGCCTGTCACGGCAGAACACGGCATCCGGCCTTGACCACGTACCGAAGCAGAGTGTGTACGCGCGGATGGCACGCGATGAGGACTACTGGGCGCGAATTTGTGATGCCCTCGTGGGAGAGCCTCTGCTGGGAGATCGCATGGATGTGATGTTTGCCGCCATGCTCAACCCCGACAGACCGGTCGGCTTGTGGTGGTCCGAACTCGTCCAGGCCGCCCGTGCCTTCCGGGTCGCTTACCCTGAACGTTTCTGCCCACCGCGATGGAAGGAGCTGGATGCAGTCGAACGGCTCGTGCGCGGAGAGGAATCATGAAGCCGGTTTTCTTTCCTGTGCCAGGTACGGCGATCGGGCACGTGGTGCTGCTGGAGCTGATACGGCTGTCGCGCATCGGCAGTAATGGATTTCACTGGATTAATCTGGACTGCAAAGTTTCATGTGGAACATCGAACGGTGTAGAAAACCAGGAGGGAACAGGCCTTCCCGGGTCCATCCAGCATGTCCTGGCCGACGCGCGTGCCGGGGTGCTGGCCGATGCGCTGGTGGCTTCGGGTGCGCTACGCGTACTGGTCGATCTCGATGTTCTGCAGCGACGCTGCGATCTGATCGGCCGGCAGTGGCACGACGAGCGTCTGCTGCACGCGTTTGTCAGGGCACAGGCCAGCGTCCCGATGATCCGGCAATTCTTCAGAACCGCGACGCGCTCCACGATCGTGCGCCTGCGCCGGGAGATGGACGTTCCTCCGCCCGCCAAACCACGCATGCCTACGCCCCGCGAGGTCGACGCGTTGCTGGTGCGCTGGAACGGACTACGGGACATCGACGATTTCCGCGAGCGTTATCTGGCGCTGCATCGCGAGTGCGGCGGAGTGTGGTCACTTGCGTCGCTTTTTGCTGCAGTGGACGGTGCAATGAACCCGGATGCGACGTCCTCGGGTTGCATCCGCTCTTCCCCGAACTCAAGGGAGTCTCATCATGTACGACATGCGCCTCGACCCGGAGGGCAACCTGCTGCCGGGCAAAAGCTGGGATGATCCGCCGGGCCCGCCGCCTGCCGAAACGGAACTGATGCTATCGATGCTCGACATGCCTGTCACGATCGACCGCTGCTTCGTCGAGATCTGTGGCGATATGCCGGCAGCAGCGGTACTGACCGAGCTTTCGACGATCGAGAGTGAGACCTGCCGCCGCGACCAGTGGCTGGTTGTTACGTCCAGAGAACTGGAACGACGTCTCGCCCTGCCGGAGAAGCAGCAGAGGGCAGCGCGTCGTGTGCTGCGTGCGAAGGGCCTGATTGGACACCGGAGAACGGGGCCAACGCACGCGGATGAGTATCGCGTGCTCTGGCCGGCCATCATGACCCTGCTGCGGCAGAAGGCTGCCGAGCGCACGGCGCACATCGCATGGCCGCCTCGGCGGCCGGAAGGGGCACAGCCATGACGCAAGGATCGCTGCCCTATATCGAGGACTTCGAGGATCTGTGGTTTGCGCTGAAGCCGTACCGGCCCATCGCGTTCGGGACGCGTCTTGCGCGGATCACGGGCCATCCAAAGGATGCCATGCTGCTCTCGCAACTCGTCTACTGGACCCGTCGCGGCCGCGATGTCGGCGGCAACGGCGGATGGGTCCACAAGACGCGGGAGCACTGGTTCGCGGAAACGGGGCTGTCGCGCGAGGAACAGGAGAATGCGCGGCGGCGTCTGCGCATCAGGAACCTCGTTATGGAATGGCGGGGAGGGCGCCCGGCGTGTCTGCATTACCGGCTGGACGTCAAGGCGATGTCGACGGCGGTGCGCGCCAACTGCCGGATGGTTGGGCCACTGCCCGCGTCGATCGAGGCGATCCGTACGGACGAAGGGGCGATGCAGGAACTGCTCGGGCCGACGGTGGCCTTCCGGCGGGTCTTTGTCGATCTCGTCGGTAACGTCAATGCGGCACTGCTGCTATCGCGGATGGTGCAACTGCAGCGTAGGGAAGCAGACCATCAGTCCACGTGGTTCACGCAGACCGGGATCGAATGGCAGCGCACGCTCGGGCTGAATCGGGTGCAGCAGGAGAACGCGAGGCAGCGGCTGGTCCGGCAAGGCCTGATCCGCGAGCTGACGCGTCCGCGGACCGGCAAACGGGTGTTCACGCAGATCAATGCGACGGAGCTGCGGCATCAGCTTGAGCGGCTCGCTTCCCGCGTCGATGTCCGTGACCGACTCGCGACCCGACGGGAACTGATCGCGCGCAGTGCCCGAGAGTGTGCGGCACCAGAAGCGGGGACACTCCCCTCTGTTACCCCGGGTAACAGCAGCCCGGCGGTGGCGGTGAATCTGCCTGGCGCGAGCCACGTCGGGGCGTGGCGAAACCCGCCAACCCAAAGTCGCCAACCGGGCCACACTCCGGGCTATACACCGGGTACGCAGTTACCGTCGGAGAGTCTCGTGCGTTACCGATGGCGACAAACGTACGTCTCCAACGCGCGCGCGTATAGGAGGATTACATATTCGACTACGACAACCACGGGGCTTGCCTTCATGAGCCGCGGTGCAAGCCTGGTTGTTGTCGGGGCGGAGAGATGTGCCGGAGTAGCACCGGGTGATGCCCGCGTCGACGGGCTTTTGTGGCCCGCCATGCTGCACGCGGCGGAGCGCCCACTGGTCGCGACGCACCTCGAACGCGTTCCTGTCCCGGACCGGCAGGTGCTGCTCGACGAAATGGCCGCCTGCCACCGACACCGGCCCGTGCAGTCACCGGTGGCGTACATCGCCGGGCTTGTGCGCCGCAGCCTCGCAGGTGACTTCGTGCCAGTACGAGCCCACCTCGAACGCGCCGCACGCGAACGTGCACGGGCAGACGAGGGGGCGGTGACTTCCACTTTCGATCACAACAGTCGCGACATCGGACCGGGGCGGTCACATGTCTCGACGCCCGAGACGGCGCGATTGCATCTTGCCGCCATCCGCGCCGGGCTGAGGCAGGGTCGGTTCGGGCAGGCGGGAGCCGGCCATGCCTGACGCCATTTCCGCACGCGCATTGGAAGCAGCTTCCCGCAGTCCTGTTACCCGGGGTAACACTCCGCGGTCCCGTTTTCTGTCCACTCATCCCGCGCAAGGCGGGTTTCAGCAGGGACGCGCAAAGCGCACGCATCGCCCCGTTTTTTCCCGCGCTGCCCGGCTGTTGACGCTGTTACCCCGGGTAACAGTCGCCGAGCAGCCTGCGGTTCCCGTACGCGATGAACGTCTGTTATATGGGGTAACACCCCGGTCGCGGTTCCCGTTCCATTGCTTCTGGTCATGAGGAGTCTCTCTATGGACACGCAGCCAGCCGGCGTCGACCCGTCCGTTGATGCTTTCGCCCGTTCTCCGTCGTCACCCTTTGTCGATGGCTACGACCTGGAATCAGAGCGCGCCGTGCTTGCCGATCTGATTGCTTCAGGAGATCCCGACCCCGCTGATCCGCTCTTCGGCCGGTACCAGCTCTTTCTCGAACGCGAGGAATCGCTGGATCACCGGAAACAGGAGCACGCGCTGCGTCAGGGCGGCGATCCGCTCGTCAGGCCGCACGAGGCCCGCGAGATCAACCGGATCGGCCAGCTCACGAGCGACGGCGGTGACCGCATGCGCCTGCATACACGTGATGCGATGCGCCTGTTCCTGGGGCGGGCCGTTGCCCCGGGTGAGTCCGGCCATGCCATGGCCGGTGGGCGTCGTGTAGCCGCGGCGTTGCGCGTACTCTGGTCGCTCTCGGGCAACGACAACCCCTATGCCGACTGGAAGCTCATTGAGATCGCCGGGCGCATCGCCGGTATCCGCCGTGCCAACGAACTGGAGCAGCAGCACGCGCGGCAACTGCTGGACGCTGCGCGTGAGAAGGGGCTGGATTTCGCCGTGCTGCAGTCGCGTGAACCCGCCCAGATGTCGTTGGGATTTGCCTCGCCCTACGGCTACATGATCGTGATGCTGCTGGTTGAGATCGACTGGCTCGTGCGGCTTGTGCGATCGGCCGTGCTGCGCGACCTGATGGCTTCCAGTGAAGGCGTGCGGCGGATCGGGTCCGCGAAGCATCGGTGCCTGTCCGTGTTCCATTTCGCGGTGCACTGCCAGCGGGTGCTCACCCGCCCCGAGCTGTTGCCGCTTTCGCGCGTCGATTTCCTGCCCAATGCGGATGCTGCCGCAGGCCAGCGGGTTGAGGCGGCGCGGGCACTGCTTGGTGTGGTCCCGCGGGATATCTTCACCGGCGAGCGTGAACCGCGCCACAGCCGCCGGCGCGTGAGCCGCCTGTCGGAGGCGGAACTGCGCCTGCTCGACAGCGTACCCCTGTCCGGGGACGATGCCGACGCGAAAGCTGCGGCAGACACCCTGGTGCAATGATAGGAGGACTGCGGCAATGACAACCCGGTCTTTCCATCTGGATCGACGTTCAAAGGCCTTTAAGGGTAAGGGGGAACCGCTGGGCGAACTGCCCGCATTGTCCCCATTGCACGTATCGCGCGTGGCGGGACGAACCGGCTTCCGGGTGCTATTGCGCTCGTACGAACACTGGCTCGACGAAACCGTGGCCGAGATGCAGGCGCTGGCGCAGGAGAGTGCGACAGCGGGACTCGATGCGTTGCTGCGCTGCGTGCGCGTGCCATTGGCGAGCGGTGCGACACGCCACCGTCTCGACTGGTTCCTGCGCGGCGAGTCGCATGCGGTGCCGTACTCGCGAGTGGAGTCCGGTTTCAGCCGCCTACCGGCGCCGCTACGTGCTTACCTGCAGCAGTGTCATTCGCGCGGGAAGGAACTCAATGCGCTCGAATCGGTGTTCCGTTATGCAGCCAGCCAGCTCGCGATGTATCTGGAGCACGGCACGGTCAAGGTTCGTCGGATGGACGAGGCCTGACCTGCGCAGCGGCATGTGCCGCCGCGATAACCGCAGGACCATCAGGCTGACGTAGATCAGCCGTTGACAACAGCAGGTAGTGGACAGCGCGTTCGATTCACTGGGGCAACCCATGATGAACGGAGTCCGCAATGGGCATCTACGCAGAACTGGTTGGCAACGTGCTGGCGTCGCCGACGATGAAACAGGTCAACACCGCCAGCGGCGAGCGGCGCATCGTCGAGCTGCGCGTCATGTCGGCCAGCTACCGACGCCTCGAGGACGGCACACTGGAACAGCGTGACGGGCGGACCTTTCCTGTCGACGTGACGATCTGGAACGAGCGTCTCACCGAGCGCGTGCTGCAGCACATCCGGACCGGTGCAAGCATCGTCGTGCGGGGCGATCTTTACGTCAGTCCCTGGATCACCCGCGAGAACGAGGCCGACGCCGGTGCTCACATCGACGCGGAATCCATCTCGCTGAATCTTGTGCGCATCGATCAGGTGGTGTACCGGCCGCGTCAGCCCAGGGACGCTGGCGATCAGGTCCAGGATGGCGCCCCGGTTTCGGACAGCCCAGACGAGGATCCTCCCGAGAGCGCTCACCGTCCGGAGCCCGAGCCGCCACAGGGCGACGCAACCGGGGAGAGCGCCGGTTCGCCCGACCAGTCTACCGGCCGACGGTCGCGCCGCGCATCAGGTGGCTCAACCCGGTAGCTCACCTCGCCATTGCGCGCACGGCGGTTCAACACGCTCCGTGCGCGGCTACCCTGTGGGAGGATGACGTGGAGCTCATGAATGTGGCGTGCCCGGTGTGGCCGGACGCGGAGGAGCTCAGGATGTTGCGGGCGCTGGTGCAGGAGGGTGTCGCCGCGTCCCGGCATGGTGCGTACGCTGCACAGTTTCATGGCTGGTGCATACGGATCTGTCGGGTCGACGGCCCGTTGCGGCATTCGATGCACATCGACATTCGCTCCCGTGATGGCACGGCGTGGGCACGGGGCTGCTGGTGGACGATTTACGTGGGCGGCGATGTGGTGTGATGGACTCGACATGCTGGATCGACCGACGTCTGTCACTCCGGCGACTGCCGTGTGCTGATGGCACGCATGGCGGCGTACGGAATACGGGCGCAGGCCGCGTGGTGGCGAGTTCGTCCTATTGCGGATTTCGGTGAATGTGATCAATCGGATCGGCAACGTGATCACCGACGTCGGCGTTCACGAACACTGAACTGGCGACTCGGCCGGGGACCGGTACCGACCCGTTGCTAACCTTCAGATTGGCGCCTGCTGAATGGCAATTAACAAAGTGCAGCCGCCATTTCAACCGACTGGTCACCGACAAGTTCTCGGCCATTGCCGCCGGTCACTGATCAGCGTTGAGGTGGCCACTGTAGGCTGCTGAGCGGCCATTCATCACTTCGCTGTGGTGGGTGCTGGTAGCGTTGGCGGATGCGTACACTCGACACAAGCGAGTCTTTAAGCTTTCAGGGAAGTAGATAGACATTTCCTCGGTGCATAGGCCACGAAGTTTCACGACCTGCTGATTCTGGCAGATCATCGATAGTCCAGCGCAGAATGCAGTGGTAACGTGAGAGTTGGCATGTACATTCCAATGCCACTGATTCCACCCGCCTTCGGATTTTCCGGGTCAATTTGCGGTTCGCTGGAAGAGTGTTGCCTTACGCGCTGTTCGAGTGTCCCTACAAAACGACCATGATCAGTGAGCTGACCTTCGCTGCGAGTTGCCTGCAAGTCTTCGAAGGTGCGACTGGATCCGTGGCCGCGAGTCAGACGAACATCCTGCGTAAAACAACCAACGAGTGAGCCTTGCCCTCGAGCTTGGGCAATTGAAAAGGATTCCGGCGGTTTCTTAACTAGCTGGCTCGATAAGTCGGAATTCGGTAACAAGGTGCAATTTGCTCTATACTGTATGTATACACATATTCCTTCGACCGCGGCAAGGCGCTGAGGGGCATTGATCATGGCGAATGGGAAACTGTTGCGACAACTTGTGCGAGCCGGGGTAGAAGGTGACCAAGAAGCATTCAAGCGAGCCTCGGAAGCGGTGATCGCTGAAGAACGGGACAAGCAGCATCATCTGCTGGCGAACGACCTTGAGAAACTTCTGTACGGGCGGCCAGCGACTGCGTCCTCTCTGTCAGTTCTCAACCTCGCGAAAGCAGTGCCATCCGATAAGGAGCGCGGTGTCGATCTGATCGACATGCGGCAACCGACACGCGAACTGACCGACCTTGTCGTGAATGGTGAAGTCCGATCGGCGATCGAGCGCGTGCTGCTTGAACACAACCGGGAATCAGCCTTAACCACCTACGGTCTTGAGCCTGCGCGGAAGCTGTTGTTTTTTGGTCCACCGGGCTGTGGCAAAACGTTGACAGCGGAAGTCATCGCGATGGAGCTTGGGCTGCCGTTGGCAATTGTTAGGCTCGATTCGGTGATCTCGTCGTACCTGGGGGAGACAGCGGCCAACCTTCGAAAGGTGTTCGACTTTATCTCCGCCCAGCCGGTCGTCGCTCTTTTCGACGAGTTCGACGCGCTCGCAAAGGAGAGGAACGGCGACGGCGATCACGGGGAACTTCGACGCGTGGTCAACGCCGTGTTGCAGATGATCGATGAATATCGTGGAAGGAGCGTTCTGGTCGCTGCGACGAACCATGAAGGATTGCTTGACTCCGCAATTTGGCGACGCTTTGACGAGACTGTGAAGTTTGAGATTCCCAATGCATCGCAAATAATAAAGCTCTTGCAAAGCAAATTGCGCGGAGTTCGTCGCAATTTCGAACCCTCGGATGCTTCGATAGCTTCACGTTTTAAAGGCATGTCGCATGCAGATATAGAGCGTGTCTTGCGAAGAGCCATCAAGGAGATGATTTTGCAAGGGCGCGAGTTTCTGGAGCAGTCTCATATTGAGTCGGCGCTATCTCACGAGAATAGGCAATTGACCACTTCAAGGCGTTGCGCAAAGTAGTTTTTTTAAGCATCCTTACGCAGATACCTATAGATGAGAGATCTGCGGGGGGGCTTATGGCATACAAGCATTTGCGCGTGGTGCGCGACGAACCGATCAATCTTAGAAAGAAGAGACGCTTTCCCGGTTTCCCAAAACCTCCTGACGCAAGGCAACACGGCACTCAACTCAGGCGAAGTCTGACTGAGCTAGTCGAAACGCCCCGGGATCCGGGCTTCGACGAGCGCAGGCTGTTGAGAGCCAATGTTGTAGACGGCTTCCGTCCGGAAGCATTGGAGGCCATTCCTGGTCTGACGGTTGTGAGTCAGGAGGAGAAATCGGTCGCTTTGCTGTTCAGTTCGGATGCTGCACTGGCACTTGTCGATCAGAGACTTACCGTGTTGGCGCGCGACGGCCAGGTCACTCACGCAAATCTACTACTTGCGGTCAATGGATTCGATTCGTGGACGTCCGCGGACCGCACCGGGGCTGCTCTAACCCAGCTTGGTCTGCCAAGCGAGATTTCATCTATCGTCGATGTTGAGCTCTGGCCGATTGATCGCGGGGATGAACGTTCGCGCATGATCGCTGCATTCGAGGATATGCTTCGCAGGGAAGCGATTGAGCAACTGGATTCGCTCAATCGGGAAAGCCTTGTCATGTTCAAGGTCCGCGTGTCTGCGGCCAACTTGCACGTCCTCTTGAGCTATCGGGACGTTCGCCTCGTTGATCTTCCTCCTAGTTTCGGATTTGACTTGAATGCGCTGCGACTGGACATCAACGAACTACCTCGGATAGCGGCAATTCCTGATGATGCTCCTGGCATCTGTGTTCTGGATACGGGAATTGCTGCCGGTCACCCGTTGCTGGCACCCGCAGTAGGCGATACAGAGAATTTCGTGGATCGCGGCCAAGATACAACCGACCATGACGGGCATGGTACCCGAGTGGCCGGTCTCGCCCTGTATGGCCGGATCTTTGACCTGCTTCCTGACCAGTTTACCCCCCACCTGCGACTTTTTGCCGGGAAGGTGTTTAGCAACAGTGGGCAAGATCAGACGCAATTCGTCGAAAAGGCGGTCGAAGAGGCTGTTGGCTATTTTCGCGAACAGTATGGGTGCAAGGTTTTCTGCCTAGCATACGGAGACGCGAACAAGGTCTACGACGGCAGGCATGTGCGTGGATTGGCGTACACGCTAGATCGCCTGTCGCGCGAATTCGACGTCCTGTTCGTCGTGCCCACCGGTAATCTCGCGCAAGGGGATCTGCCTGCTGATGCGTTGCAATCCTATCCTGGCTACCTGCGTGCCGATGAATTTAGACTTCTCGATCCTGCTCCCTCCATCAATTCGGTGACGGTAGGTGGACTTGCGCAATTTGAGCTGGATCATCAGGCACAGCGATTTCCGGAGCAGATCGAAACTACGCCGGTGGCCAGACGCAATCAGCCGAGTCCATTCACCCGGAGCGGCCCGTCTATCGCCGGTGCCATCAAGCCAGATTTTGTCGCGGAGGGTGGGAACGCTGCCCTGCACCATCTCCGGCGCCGATTTGAGTTTCAGCGCTTGGGGGTCGTTTCAACTTCACGGGATTTCGTTGATGGGCGACTGTTTGATGACGCGCCCGGCACGAGCTTTGCCGCACCTCAAGTCGCGCACCTCGCGGCGACAATCCTTAGATACGCGCCCGCCGCGTCGTCGAACACGTTGAGGGCATTACTTGGCGCTCACGCGCGGATACCCGGTGAGACGGATACCCTTTTGTCAGATGAGGGTCTGAAACATGCGCTGACTGGCTATGGGCGAGTCGAATCTAAGTATCTCTTTGAATCGGCTGACGAAGCTGTGACTCTGGTAGGCGAGGACGCCATTGCGTCGGACCATCATCACTTTTATGAACTTGCTCTGCCTGACGATTTCTGGGGAGGCCGGAAGCGACCCCGTGAAATATCTGTAGCGTTAGCCTACAGTCCTATCGTCAAGACAACGCGGATCGGCTACCGTGCGGTTCAACTCAGCTTCAACGTCGTGGAAGCTGAGAGTCTCGAGCAGGTTACTGGCTGGTTTAATACGAACCGCGTGGCCGTCGCGCGTAAGTTGGCTGAATCGGGCTTCGCTAACATCAACGCAACCAGTCGGTCTAAGGGCACGCTCCAGTGTGCCACTTGGACTTATAAGCAATCTGGGGCTCGGAGGTTGTTCATTGTTGTCACGAGGAAAGATGAACGTTGGAATCCGCGTCCAGATTTCGCCGAACAATATTCGCTAGCAGTGACGTTTCGTGATTTGACGAATCCGGAAGCGAATATTTACATACAGGTCCGGCAGCGACTGCGTCAGCGTGATCAAATACGCGTTCGGAGTACAGGCTAGCCAAACGGCGCGGAGCAGTCGAGTTGACCATGCAGACGGCGGCTCGTTCGGAAGGGACGTGCAACAATGAAGCAATTGCACAGTTTCGTTGGTTTCCGCCTGTCCAAGTTTCGGGCGACGCAAGCTAGGAGTGTTCCGTCGGACGACGTAGATCCGCTCATGCGACTACTACCGGACACTGTATCGTATAGCGTGCGAGCTTTATCGTTTACAAGAGGTTTTTTAAAAAATGTCCGGGGAAGCAGTCCGATAATGAGCCGACATAACGAACTAAAGCAACTTGACATCAAGTCAAGGAACCAACTGAGAGACATACTCGCGTCGGGCCGAGTTGAACAGGCTGCGCGCCGGACCGGGAAAGCGGCAGATATTGGCGCTAGAAAACGTTCTCGCCAGCCCAAAACCCGTAAAAGCCGCCGCGCGTTCCACGCCCTTCCCGAAAAGTCCTCCATTCAAAGACGCATTGCACGGCTCTGGCCCGAAGAATATGGACTTGCTGTTGGACTCCCTCAACGAGACCGTCAAGGCCAACAATGATCATTTGGCCCAGCAAATACTCTCGCTGCGCCACATAGACGAGACATTTTCCAGAATTGGTTTCGACATTGCGCCCAAGTTGTTCATTGAACACATCTCCAATTTTGGGTGGAGCCACGCGATTCTGCGTCGCATTGTTCTGGTACGGGAAAGCCTCGACGGGGAAGACGACGAAATCGAGCGGTTAGTCTGGAGTGCGGGTCTCGAGAGTAACAGCCTCGCTGTGACTTCGCTTATCCACGCGTACGCAACTGAGCAGAACTATCTGACTGTGAAGAGGTCCACGCTCAACGTCGCCGACCGTGGAATCATCAATCGATACAGTCGCGCCATCGCTCGTATTACTTTCCAACCGTTCGCCAAAGATCGGGATGATCTTTTCGCATTTCTGAGCGAAATAACTAGATGCTCGTTGGTTGACGCGACGATTTTGGTTAAGTTCAACTCGCACCTGTGCGAGCTATCGACATATTCTGCGATCCGGCAAGCTTGTGACATGCTTGGGAGGGACAGCGTGGTATCGGGCCTGATAAAGAACTACAGGACGGACGATCGTGAGAGCGAATATCTCTCTTTCAAGCAATGTGGCGTCTGGCTTGAGTACTCGATGGTTCTCAGCTATCGAATCTTGGTTGATCACTTCTACGACGCATCCCGCGATGTTATCGAACTGCTGCCTCCAGCGTTACACGAGGCGCTTGGCGATTGGATAGGAAGCCCGGACATTGGTGCAATCGTGATGCAGAGCAAAGTTACCAATCATAGACACGAGGAGCTCGCCGAGCTGGAGGCCTCTGGTAACGTCACGCGCTCAGCCATATTCAACTACTGGCTTGCAAGCTGTATCGCTATATAGCTCCTTTTGACCGAGGCTGGAATTGCCCTCAAAGCCCCGCCGGTTGGGCCACGAGGCATTCATCTTGGCGCGGCGGGGCGCTCGCTCTAATGCAATCCGGGGCCGAAAAGCCCGCCCTCGACTCGCTTGTCGTCTCTGCCTATGTAGCGAACAGGCGAGGAAATACCACGTTAAACTAGTTTGTCCGGGGTGACTTTTTTTGTCTCAATCACATACCGAATGAACGCAGTGCAGATGTGCAATGCAAATTCGGCATCCAGTACCTGAACGCTTGGGGTATACCGGCCGCCGTGCCGGATTCCGGGTTCGTCGTTGCTGTACTCATAGAATCGCTCAAGTACGGTCAGCAGTTTTGAGGGAAATACTCCCTCGTTCTTCATGTGCGCCAGAGCCTTGCCAAGCGTTGATGCTTTGGGGTATAGGACCCTACAAACGCTTTCGACCGCGCTGATCGACTCCTTGATCGAATTTTCCGGGTCCTTTGCTGTACCCAGGATATATGCGCGCGCCTTGTTGTAGTGGATGCGGGCTGGCTGGAATTCGTCAATCAACCTGGCTTCGGCGTCAGCAATGCGCGCCGCGAGGTCTTTTGGAAGCGCAGTTTCCAGTTCACCTTTCGCATTCAGTCGCCAGCCGATATTGTGCTTCGCGAACAGTTGGTTCACTGCACTGCAGTAGTGCGCAAAGCCAAATTGCTCATAGGAGGACGGGCCACCAAGGAGTTCGCTGACGTCGTTATCGGCCTTGTACGCTGGTTCGATCTCGCGCAACATCTCGCCAACTGTCTCCAGGCAGTCGTAGAATTGATACCACTCACATCCCGTTAGAGTCTCCTTGAGACCGTCGAAGCAGTTCCAGGAGTCCCAATCGTCGGAATTCATGGTGCGCCTTGTATCGAGGCATACCCGTTGGTGAAGTTCCTTTATCCCCAACGGTCGCCGTGCCTCATTCTTGTAACGACTATCTCCGTCCACAAACGTAAGATTGTCCAATATGCGCAATATATATTCTTGACGCAACCAGTCAGGTGCGTCCTCTACGATTGGATCTTTGGACCGGTTTGGGTCGAAGCCATGGCGGTGGGAAAATTTCACGATATTCGGCGGATCATTAATTTTATCGTGCTCAATAATACATGCGCTTTACACCGGCGGGAACGTGCTGGGTTGCCCGCCACGCTCGCGAAACTCGATTACCAACTCGATTACGCACTCGGGCGGTGTGGCATAGCTCTGCGTATCGTCCGCTTCAATCGTCAAGTCAGTTATGTTGTCGCGGTCGACGATCACGCGCCGCCGGTTTCGTGCCTCGATGGTCGCGCTCAGGTTCATTCCCTCCTCCCTTCAGTGACTGGACCGCCTGTGACGCGGGAATTGTTCCCGCTGGCGCGTCACGCGGCAATACAAGCGTGCCACTATGACCACCGAACTCGGCACGGAATTGTGATCGCCTTCGATGTAGACGAACGTACACGCGCCGAGCGTCGCGCAGGCAATCATGATTGCGGGAATTCGCACGATTTGCTCCATACGGCTCTAGCCATTTTGCGCGAGATAGACGTCACCGGTGTTCAGGCAATATCGTCCGTTTGTCGCGATACGGGATATACATGGTTATCCGCGAGCCGTCTCGCGGACGGCACGCAGCCAGCAAAACTGACATTCGGGTACAGCTGCCAAATTGAGGCGATGGCGAACGGGCCGTCCCCGGTCCGTACCGGGTCGCCGGTCACGGCGTCCTCCAATATTTCTGTTGATCGGCGTACAGGAAGTTCTGGTCGGAGGCGCCCAGCAGGGTGTTGAATTGCAGCACTTCACCGACCACAATCCCCGCTCCAACGTAGCCCGAAAAGGTCCCGACAGTGACCTGGTTTATTCCATCGCCCTAGATGCCCACGGAGCCGGTCGTCACCGTCCCATTCACGATGATGCTGCTGGACGTCGTGTTGTAATTTTCGTTCACGATATTGGCATCGCCCTGTCTCACCGCGTTCGCAGACGTCAGACCGGTGTTGTAGTCATACATCCTGTAGTAGTTATTGGCTCCCAGGAGAGACATGACGGTTGCATTGGACGTCCCTTCGAGAAAGGGGGAATTCGTCGACTTCGTCCCCGCGGGAAAGCCGTTGACCGATACGCGGGTGCAGGGCTGACTCACATTGAGGTGGTTCCCCGATGCGACGATGTACTGCCACGAGGAACTCGTCCCTGTGGAAAGGATGCCGGGCAGTGTCGAATGATCGGAGATGGCGTTGAGACTTCCTGCCGTCACAATCAGTGGTTGGCGGGCAGCGACCGATTGGGTCATGTTCTGACCGTATCCGGTCTGGTCGTACCATGTAACGATCCGTCCGTCTCCCGCCCCCACAAAGGCGAGCAGCGCCGTCGCGTTGAGATCGCCGCCTGCGGTAAAGCCAATCGGAGTGCTGGTACTGTCCGAGCTCCTCATGACAAGGCAGCAAGGACCGGAATACATTCCCGTCAATCGTCGAAGGCTCCAAGCGCCCGCTGGCCATATCGAAAGCGAATCGAGCGGCCCGTTGTAGCTGGGTGAAGCCGCCATGGGCAGTCTTCCGGCAAGCCAGCTCATTGACCCTGCCCCGCGACAAAGCCGTTATATGTCGCGCCGCCGTCCTGGGTATAAATCACGAATGTGTCGAGCTTGCCCGCGATGCCGGAGAGCGCTGGCACGATGCCCTGCGGCCAGTGGACGGACGACGGCCAGGTGATTGCGGAGCTGGTGCTGTTGTGGACGACCAGCACGAACTGGGCGAGCGTGCCCGAGGCCGGTGGATTCGTCATCGAGACGGTGGTGTTCGCACCCGCGGCGACCGGCAGGTTAACGAGGATCTCGGGTGTGCCCTGTACGATGGGCGTAAGGTCGAGCGCGACGTTCGCCGCGCCCGTCAGGTTGACGATGACCGTGCCCTCTGTCGAGAGCGTACCGTTTGCCGCGACGGCGAGACCTGCGCCCGCCATGACCGCCCCGAGGCTGGTGGTCGTCGCGGGAACGGTATCAATTTCAAGCATCTGCCCGTTCCAGTCCGTATGGGTGCCGACGCCCTGGCATTGAAGCACGCGCATCAGCGGATTGCCGGTGCCCCCCTGGAACTGGATCAGCGAGGCGCTCGTACCGGGAACGATGGCTTTCGCGTCCTGAATGATGGCCGAAACATTCCCGTTCGCATCGGGCGCGTTGGTATTGACGGTTTTAACCTGCGCCGTCGCACTCAGTGTGCCGTTGGCGGCTACCGCGAGGCCAGACCCCACGATAACGCCGCCGAGCGTCGTCGTCGTTGCGGGCGGCAACGTGAATTCAGGCGGAATCGTCGGCGTATTGATCAGGTCGTCGTAGTTACCGGTGGTCGCAACGACCGCGAGATTGGGCGTGCCGAGCAGGTCGCCGTATTGCCCGCTCGTTGCTACGACTGCGAGATCGGGCAACCCCTGCAAATCCTCGTACTGGCCGCTCGTCGCAACCGTCGCGAGGTCTGGCCGGTTCAGGATCTGGCCCGGGCCGCCCGTCGCGTTCCAGTCGGGATTCATCGGGAGCCAGCCGTGCGCGCTGCCATCCGTTGCGTCGGGGCTCGTAATATTGTTCTCGACGGTATTGATCCAGAAGCCCGAGAGCGTTGCGTTGAGCAGTACCGCCCCCTGTGGATAGCCGCCGACGTTCGGATCATTGGCGAACGTCGCGTCGTAGAGAAACGAGCCGCCCGCCTGCACCCAGCGGATCGTTTGCGCAAAGAGGAACAGCACGCGGTTCATATCCTGACCGAACGGCGGAATCCCCCCTGTAGCGGGCTCGTCATCGTCAGCGGCGGGAAGCCGTCGTTAAGCGAGGCGGCACCCTTCGTGATGCCGGTCTGCGACGCCTGCGGGATGACATTGCGCTGGCCGTTCAGCGCGAATGGCACTGGCATGAGGTCCGGAGTCTGGTTCGACTGCATTTCGTAGGCCCTACAACGTGACAGCGTTCGACGGGAGCGGCGGCGGCACATAGTCGCCTAGCTCGCCATACTGACCGGACGCGCACGCCGAGAAGATTTCCGCGCCATGGGGATGCGGATCGGACAGCATGGCGATGAACGGGACGTAGTCCGCAAACAGGTCGAACTTCACTTCGCAGGCAATGCTGCTGTGTCCGGCATCGGCCCATACGGGGTTTCGCACGTCGGTGTAGTCGAGGTAACCGGTCATGCGATCCTCGTCCAGATACACCAGTAATCGCCCCCTGATGCGGCGTTGCCGCCACTGAGCCAGGAGCCGGGCCGCCCCTGTAACGCTATGACGGTCCCTTCTGATGCGGACTGGCTGCTGTCGCCGTTTCTCACGATGAACGTCACGTAGCCGATGCCGTTCACGCTGAGCGGCTGGAGATTGCCCGGCGTCCAGGCGGAGCCCACCTGTCCCTCCAGCGCTGCAACGGCGTTGGAGACTTCGTTGATGTTGTTCTGCAGATTCGCGACGTTGCCCTGTAGTTCGGCCTCGAAAACTACGTTTCCTTCGTCGGTCTGGTCAACGGTCACGCCGAGTCCAGTGCCTGACGGACGCCAGCCGATATAGACCTTGTTATTGCCTTGGTTGACGCCGCCGCCCTGCTGCACAGGCGTGAAGCCGAGGACAGGCGGAATAACAGGCGTATCCGTCAGGTCGCTATAGCTGCCGCTTGTAGCCACCGCAGCCAGCACGGGGCGGTGGAGAATCTGCCCCGGGCCACTCGCGCGTTCCAGTCCGTATTGAGGGAAACCCAGTTGCGCGCGCTGCCGTCGGTTGCGTCCGGGTTTGTCGTATTGTTGTCCGCCTCGCTGAGCCAGAAGCCACCATAGTCGGCGCGCAGGAGCACCGCTCCTTGCGGATAGCCGCCGACGTTTGGGTCGGTCGCGAAAGGGGCGCTATAGACGAACT
This sequence comes from Paraburkholderia susongensis, assembly GCF_900177725.1. GTDB lineage: Bacteria > Pseudomonadota > Gammaproteobacteria > Burkholderiales > Burkholderiaceae > Paraburkholderia > Paraburkholderia susongensis. The sequence continues at coordinate 91,014 of NZ_FXAT01000020.1, forward strand.
GCCCGCCAGCCTGGACCCAGCGGACGGTCTGCGACAGCACATAGAGGATGCCATTGACATCCCTGCCGTTAGGGGGGACGCCTCCGTGCGTCTTGGGCTGCATCGTCACTGGCGGAAAGCCATCGTTGAACGAGGCCGCGCCAGGCGTGACGCCAATCTGCGACCTCTCGGGAACATTGCTCCTGAGTCCGTTCGTTGCGAACGGCAACGGCACCAGGGTCGGGGTCTGGTCAGCTTGCATTGAGTACCCCTGTAGAGAACACCCCCTGATTGAAGGGCTGAAAATCCTCGGCTGGATTCGAGAATCCGAATACGTCGTCGGAGGCGATGACAAGGTTGCACAGTACGCCGGTCGGTCGTGGCAATACGCCCCGACTGCGTCAGGAACGCTTCCTCCAAGATCGACAGATCAAACTCGAACACATAAAGCATCGTCATCGAGCCAGTATCGAGCACGTAGCAGCGCCCGCGACCGGCAAAGAGATAGGCAAGCAGCCTATTGAGCGAGACGCACTAACAGTCCGTGATATTCGCCATCGCCCTCGTCATGACGAGGGTTCTGTAGGTCCCGTCGTCGAGTTCAACGTTGCGTACGACGGGTGGCGAGCCGTCGTTAAATACGCCGCAATTGAAGGGCTGAACGCCCTCGGTCGGGTTGGCCGGGTCGTAGGCCTCGGCGAAACCGAACTCGGCGGGCGGCAGCGCCGCCGCCACGCCGCGCTTTACATTAACGATCTTTTCCCATACGTCGAGGCCGTGGCCGATCGCGGTCGCGAAATCCCAGATCGTGTCGTAAAAGCTGTCGAGATCGACACCCGGGTCGAGCCCCTGGTTCAGGCAGTCGAGCAGCGCCGTAATGGTTGCGGAGTTCGCATACTGCGCGAGGAGTGTGTCGGTCCAGTCTTTCATGACGGCGTCACCTGGAGTACAGCGACGTTCGACGGGGCGAGCGTTGGATACTGGTCGATTCCGAACGCGAGCGAGGTTTGCGTGACGTCCATTGGATCGGAGCCGAGCGCAATCGAGAAAATATTGATGTTCGAGTCCGTCGCGGCGACGCCAGCGTAATAGCGTCCTGCATAGGTGATGGAACCGATACGTGCCGCAATACCTCCGTCTTCGCCATTGAAGGCCGAGACGATTGCCTGCTGGATCAGTTGCGTAATGTCGGCAGAGAGCTGGTTGTTCGCCTGGATCGTTACGGTGAAGAAACACTGTACGGGCGCGGGCGTGACCCACCTGACGACGTACTGCGGCTGCGGCGGGGCGTAGCTTGTGTCGTAGGCGATGTAAGTCGTATCGCCGTTGTAGTCACAGCCCGGGGCTTTCTTGCTCCAGATGGCCTGCGCGATCTCGGCGGGGGCACCGCCCAGCGCCGAGACGAACAGCGAGTGCGCGGCGAGCGGATAGTTCGTCGCACCGTATTGCACCACCGCGCCGGTCGGGTTGTCGAGGACGAACGCGTCGAGGACATTCGCCACGTTGAGAACCGCGCGATAGACCGACTGCACGCCATTCACCGAATTGATCGCGACCGAGAGGCGCCGCCTCGCCTCGAATGCGGCGCGACTCTCGGCAAGTTGCCCCGGTGTGCCCGCCGTCTCATTGGTTACGCGGTCCCAGCCCTGGGAGGCGGTAAAGATGCGCGAGAGCGCACCAATCGGGCATGCAATCGGCCCGAGCGTCTGACACTGGAACGGAACGTCGATCTGGCCGCCGGATGGGATCGTTGCCGCGACCGTCGACGAGTACAGATAGCCGTCACGTTCTGCGCGACGGAGCCCGCAGGGATGCGGGCACCGACGAGACCGATGCAGGCAGCAGTCACGACCGTACCCGAGGCGGCGATCCGGTTCAGGAAATAGATCCGCCCGATAGCGTCCTGCCATCGTCCGGTGGCTACGTCCGGGTCGACCTGGTTCGCGACTTCGAGGATATCGCTGTTCTTGTCGCCAATAATGGCGGTCAGGGACTGCGAGAGCTGCCCTTGCGGGGTCGATAGCCCCGGATGACTCCGCCGCCGAACGCCGCATCGAAATCGGCCTGTACGCCCGCGAGAATTGCGGATTCAGCGGGCGCGACCGGTCCCTGATCCGTGAACTGGATGGGGGGAACGTTGGTCTGCATAGCGAAGCCCGCAGCGTTGAAACGGCGCGTTAGAACGTAACGGTCCACAACTCATGATGGGCGACGATGACCGGACGCTGTATCTGACGATCCACGGCGAAGCGGTGGATATCAACACGCTGGCGTGGCTGGTGAACGGGTACATCAAATAGTCGGGGCTGGAGAAGAGCGGATCGTGTCACCTGTTCCGGCACACGATAGCCACGCTCATGCTGGAGAACGGAGCGGACGTGCGGTTCGTGCAGGCGATGCTTGGGCATGCGGACCTGAAGACGACGCAGATCTATACGCATGTGGCGATACGTGCGTTGGAGGAAATACACACGGCGACGCACCCGGCACGACTGGAACGCGCGAGCGATGCGCAGAAGGAAAGGCTTGCGCGATTCTGGAGCAGTGGGACACGACGGCCGTGCTCCGCCGGGTTTGCCGTCGGCCTTCGGCCGCCGTCAAACCCGGCGGGACGATGATGCGTGCAGGCGTGACACTTCTTAACAAAGGCAGGACGCGTTGCTGGCAGACTTGCGTCTTAAGGCCAGAAAATCTGCCGGCTCAAAGGTGTGTCGGGAAAAAACGGTTTGCAGGTGATTGATGCGTCGGGAGAAAACCGGATTCGAGAACGGTGGGCGTGTCGGATGCAAGCGTCTGGGATGAGGGTGGGACGGATCGTGTACTCGCGCATATTGTTGGCGGTGCGTTGATTGGTGGGCTGAGTGGCGGTAGCGTGTTCAGCGCAGTCGGCGGGGCAGCAGGCGCGGGTCTTACTTCGAAGCTGGCGAACCAACTGGACAGCCTTTCGAAGAGCGTGGCCGCGGAAACCGGATCGGATCTTTTGGGCAATCTTGCTGCAAACGTGGCGGCGGGTATGGGCGGCGCACTGGTTGGTGGTACTGCAGGCGCATCAACTGGAACGAGCGTAGATCTCTATAATCGTCAACTGGACCCCAAGGAAAAAACCTTGGCGCAGCAGTTGGTCGATGCAAGCGGTGGGCAATATACCGTGGCACAGATTGAGAACCAATTGCGTCAGATGGACATGAGCAACAACGGAACAACTGTATCGGGGGCACCAGCTACCTTGGTAGGTCAGACGCCGACCGACTCCGGCGCGCAGTGGATCTCTGCCGGAACCACGGCAAACGGTCAATCGATCCTGACGCAGATCACGGCGCCATCCAATGCCGCATTGCAGAGCTATATCCTTGCGAACTACAACAGTGTTTCGCCGGGACAGGTTCCCAGTGAGTTTACGTATCCATCGAGCGGCGCTGGTGGCTCAATCAACGTGACCGGCCCGTTCACCAACGACGAGCTGAACTATATCGACGACCTGACGATTGGCAGCCGCTATACGGTGCGCGGCTTTAGCGGTCAGACGATGCTCGCTGCGGAAAAAGGCTTGTACTGGCGCAATGAGCTCCAGTATCCCCTCGGGCAGACAGGATAGGTTCTCTATGCGGGCCTCGACTACGGCCACCTGTGGGGTCCGTCTGCTGCGAATCTCGCAGGCACGCAACTCGCGGGCGCGGCCATCGGCCTGAAGGGATCGGTGCCGTCGCGTCTCGGTACGTTGAGCTACGACGTCTTCGCTGGTACACCGATCTATGCGCCGTCCGGATTTCCCGCGCCAAGCGTGACGTTGGGCTTTCAGGCTACGGCGCAGTTTTGAACGAGACCGCTAATCTTCCGTACCCCAGTTTCACGCGCCAGCTTGCCTTGAATGCCTATTCGCGCGTGGCCAATCGGGTTAAAAAAGCTATGCAAGCCGTATTCATTGGCGTGGGAGAAATTTGCTACTTCTATCTGGAAGAGAGCGGTAGACGGGAGGACATGAAAGTATGAAGGATAGACTATGACGATCGACGTAGACAGTGCGCAGGATGCGCATTCTTCCGGCGATATTGAGGAGTTGCCAGAACACAGAAATGATTGTCCGATTGGGTTCGCAGTGCTTAGAAAAGTCGACGGCCAATACACTTTATATGAAGATCCGGACGGAACATATGTACTGGCATTGACTGTGAACCGTCCATATGGCACATCGACGAAGTATCAGATGTGGACAGAGCTATCACGGCTCGAAAAGCTGATTATCCAGTTGTTGCCGAGGTGGCTGGGTTTTCTGGCGAGGAAGTTGTTGCGTGAGGAAGAAAAGCGCCATGAACAGTGTTAGCCATCTGCATAGGGTGCTTCCTGTCAGCATGTATGGGATTCCCGTTGTACGGTCCCATCTGCTTTTTCCGATGCAAGGCATGGCTCACGGAGCCACCATCAAATCACTTTCACCGGAGCCTGTTAAGCAATGACAAAATTTTTTCCACCTTTTACGCCAACTCGGTGGGCACTCGCACGCTGGTGCGCAGTCTGCACACTATTTGCCATACCGATTTCGACTGCGGCTGTGAATCTTCTGGCGCCGACAATGGTGCTGATCATGCTAACCTGCCGGCAGTTTTGGGTATCGGTCGGTGCAATACGGCATAACCGTGTTGCCGTCGCCGCTTCAGTATTATTCCTTCTTCTGTGCATAAGCCTGCTGTGGGACGTTGCCCCGATCGGCGAATCGATATCGATATTGGCTAAGTACCGAAAACTCATGTACTTCCCGTTTTTGCTCATTCTTTTCAATGAGCCAGCATGGCGTCGATTGGCTATCGGCGCGCTCTATATTTCGCTCACGTTTGTATTGATATTGTCTTGTACCAATTGGCTTGGCCTAACGCATATCGGCCCGTTGTACGCGCCCGATCCAATTAGAGCAAGCTGGGTGTTCAAGCACCACATAACGCAAGGACTTTTTACTGCGCTGCTTGCGTATATGGCTCTTACTTTGGCGTGGGGCCGGCACTGCGGGGAAAAGTTGAACGTTAGTTTGGGCGTCCGGGTATCAAGCGCGGCGATAACTGTCTTGGCACTCGCGTCAATTTTAGTCATGCAAGAAGGGAGGACGGGCCAGGTAGTGTTGCCTCCTTTGTTGATATTGTGGAGCTGGCAGGCGTTCCTGCGAGGGCAGGGTCTTCGATTCGGGAAGGCGATTTTGGTACTCGGTGTCGCGGCGGTCGTCGGCGGCCTAGCGGTTACATATGTCGCACATAACAAAATGTCGCGTCTAGCAGAAGTCGGTAGTGAAATTCAGGACTACGAAAAGCGCGATGAACCTACGTCAGTAGGATTACGTTTCGAATTCTACCGGCGCTCACTTTCTCTGATTTCGCAACGCCCTATACTGGGAGCCGGTGTGGGAAGTGTTGGCGCGTTGTTTCGCGAGCAGGCGTCGGGACAGCAGGGGGCACGAGGTATGGAATCGTCGAATCCACACAATGAATATTTTATGATCACTGACCAATTGGGCATAGTTGGACTCGTGGCTTTTCTTATGCTTATGTGGCAAATATGGAGACAAAGTTGCAATTTGCGCAACCTCGAAGGAGCATTCTCGGCTGGCTATGCGGTGGCTTTTGGGATTGCTTGCCTAGCCAATTCGCTTTTGCTCGATTTTCCAGAAGGCCATATGCTGGTTTTTCTGTGCGGCATCCTGCTGGCACCGTCCCGCATCGCCGGGCCCCCTTGTACAGATCAAATTGAAGAGAGAGATGGTGCCACGCGCTCGATTGTTGGCGGAACACCGCTTTGCAGATCTTGAGGTAGATCGTCATCGATCCTGTTCGCCGCCCGCAATCCTACTTTATGCCGCAGGCAGGTCACCACTACGACATTTGCCTCGATGGCTGGACGAGGCGTTGCTGCGTCGCTGTGCGGCGCATGGACCGGATCGGATTGGACCAGCCGGTCGCAAAGAAGGTAGCCCAAAAGTGTGCATCATAAGCAAGGCATCAGTGCGGTTCTAACGATGGCGCAAATGAAACAAAGACGGCTCTCGCGCGAGATGCTACTGCCGCTGCCAGTGCAGAAGGCCCGCGCGCTCTCGCTCGAATATCATCTCTCGCTATCAGTACTGGCGGCGGGAGATGGCAGCTTCGATCAGGCCGCCACGCTTCTGCAGGCGATCTGGCATGCGCGATTTCTCGCCGGTCGCGAAGACGTGAACGCGGAGCACCTCGCGGCGGCTGAATCCGCGCTCGACGCGATTACTTCTCGCGTCGACGCGGGCGAAGCATGGACGGTTACCGGTGCCGAGCGCACTGCCATCGCGGGCGGGCTGTCGATCCATGACCAGCTCACAGCCCGCGAGCCGTATCACCGATTCGTTGCGGCCTGGGCGCAGATACAGCATCTCGCGCGCGAGTCGCAGGAAACGTCAACGTGAATGGAACGGCCTCCTACGAGTAATTACCGCACGCCAAAGACGGCGTCGAATACGGTCCGAAGGTCATCGCCCTTGCAAGGACGCCGACCGTACCAGGCTTCGGCGCGGACCTGGTCACCAAGCGTCGGGCGGCGGAACAGTTCGCCCGTTATCCGGTTGCGCAAAATAATGCTCATGGTCCCTCCTGCTCGTGCTGTTCGCCCGAGACGTAATCGGGATCGGCGCGTACTGTGCCGACGAGCGCAGCCTCCGCGAGCCGCGCGATTGACCGGAGTGAATCATGCTGCAAAGGCGCTTCGGCTATTGCTGCAATCTGGTCGAGCGCTTTGCGGGCGCGCGAGAGATTCTGGAGCGCTACGTCGCGCGCCTCCTCGGCCTGGCGAACGCGTTGCTCGCGGTGCTTTGCGTTCATGATCCCGACCACTTCCACCCGGCGACGGCGACCGCGCGCAGCCTCTCGATATCCTCCGGGTTCATCTGCGCGAGCTGCTGCGGCGTCATTCCCGCGATACCAACCATTGTGACGGGTGGCAACGGAATCGCCTCGCGATGGGGGCGCCACATATGCAGGCAATAAGGGTGGTTGTTGACGTACTGCTCGCGCGGAGGATGCAACTGCATGACCGCCTCGCAGGGTTCGAAAAACTGATCCTTGACCCACGCCATCTCGGACCAGAGTGGACAGCGCTTTTCTCCGGCAACGGTAGCCTTGCTGTAGGGCTGACCGAGGATCGTCAGGGCGATAGCGGCGCTTTGGACAGGCATACGAAGCAGCGCCGGAATTCTCGCTTTCATACGACGCCCCAACGCCCGCAAAGTAGCCAGAGTGCTCAAGCGCATATCTCCAGCGACAAAAGTGAGAAGCGACTGGAGGTGGAGATCGCTAACTCTATTCATCCAAAAGACTGCGTCGAGGACGTTGCGAGTACCATTAGGCAACGAAAAAGCGCTAACCATGAAGATGCGAACCTATACGAACGGCGAAGTGGAATTCTGAAGCTAATGCAACTGGCGCACACGCGAAAGGAATTTGATATTGTCTTTTTAGACGTTATCGACCGAGACGTTGTCGTGAGGTTCAGCTATGCGCTCGAACACTGATCAGATCAAGTGTCTTATAGTTGAGGATGATAAATTCAAACTGGATAGCGTTCTTGCCTTCCTGCAGGGAGAGCTAGGGAAGGTCTGCAGAACTCATTCTTTTTCGCGCAGGCCTTGTGTAACTAGTCGTGTCAGTTTTCGGAACCCGCCGGGACGTTGTCGGCTCGGCTCTTGCACCGCCACGACCGGCACTTGCGGCAACGCGTGAGCTCAATCTCCAGCTGTTTCAGGCTTTGCACAAAGTCCTGTGTACCATCCACAGGTTGCACAGGGCAAACAGTGTCGTGAGCTGCGCGGTGTTTTTCATCAGCCCCCTGTAGCGCGTTTTCGTATAGCCAAACTGCTGCTTGATGACCCGGAATGGATGCTCGACCTTGGCCCGGATTCCCGCTTTCAGACGCTCGATCTGGTTGTAGATCGCGTCGAGTCGATCACTCAGGTCCAGTTTTCTGTGCCTGCCCGGTCGCATCGCGACATGCCAGCGAACCGTGTCGTCCTCGCTACGCTTTTCAACGCCCTGATATCCAGCGTCGGCGTACACATCCGTTTCCGCACCGTGCAACAACGCGTGAGCTGCAGTGAGGTCTTGAACGTTGGCCGCCGTGCCAATTACCGTGTGCACCAAGCCTGACTGCGTGTCCAGGCCAATATGCGCCTTCATATCGAAGTACCATTGATTACCCTTTTTCGTCTGGTGCATTTCGGGGTCACGGGTACCGGAAGAATTCTTCGTCGAACTGGGCGCTGAAATCAAGGTGGCGTCGATCACTGGGCCAGTCTTGAGCAGCAAGCCTTTCTCTTTCAGGATCTCGCTGACCACGGCCAGCATTTGTACTGCCAGTCCGTGCGCCTCGAGCAGGTGACGGAGCCGGAGAATCGTGCTTTCATCCGGCAAGCGCGTCATGCCCCCATCAAGCCCCGCGGACTCACGATACATCGGCACGTCATACAGCGCTTCTTCCATCGCCGGATCTGATAGGCCGAACCACTGCTGCATGAAATGTATCTGCAACATCGTCGCGATCGGGAACGGCGGTCGTCCGGTCTTACCGACGGGATAGTGTGGCTCGATCAGCGCAATCAGCCTCGACCATGGCACAACGCGTCGCATCTCGTCGAGAAATTCCCGCTTGCGCGTGCGCTTTGTTGACAGATCCAGACCAAGACCAGGTTGCGTCATCGAGGCTCTCCTGACTCACAATGTTCTTACTAGGATACTTTATCCCGCATACGAATACAGGGACTTTTGCAGACATTCCCTAGCACGCGACGCGCGCTTATCATGCGCGCGAAAATATTCAGCAGTTTCCCCTGATTGCGCGCGACATCATGCGGTGGCAGATCGGCAGCGGTATTCGCGGAAAGTGCATTCTTCAAAGCATCATCGGAATGCACAAGCCGATCGACAATGTATTCATCGACACTAGTCCAGGCAGCTTGCATCTTTAACGCTTCCGACATGAGTTATAGAAGAAGGTCCTCTAGATTGTCGGCGACCCCTTCAAGTGCCCCTTCATGGTCGACCCGGTCCGACAGCGAACGCATCAAATCGACCCGAAGCGGTCTGTCGACGATCTCCAAAGCGGTCATCGGTCCGCACTTCAGCAGTTGATCGTGCGGGCGCGACCGTATGGTGACCACATGCGAACATCGACGTTCTGATTGGAAGTTAGTCAGTCGATTTTTCGTACAGTGAATCGAGATAGTCGCCATGCTCGGGCATTGGCTTAATTCCTACCCGGACGAAACCAAGCGACTCATAGTAGGCACATAGCTTCGTATTTCTCGCATCGCACCCAAGCCGAACAAAACGTCGGCCCATGGTCCTAACTTGGTTAACGCACCAATCGATCATAAAGGTGCCAAGGCCGCCGCCGTTAAAGCCCTTTCTTACGGAAAAGCCATGCAAATAACCCGCAATGGGCTCTTGCGGCCCCCAGCACATTTCATCGTTCCAATCCAGAGAGAACGTCCCTACGGGCAAGCCGTCCTGCTCGACAACGTACACATCTTTTCGCGAGAGACTGTTTAGCACCCATCCTTCGGAAAATCCGTCTCCTTCCTTGCCCCACGCATAATCACCATGAGCCACCTTCTTTTCGTGCGCATCGTTCCGAATTTTTGTAAGTACCGTTACATCTTCTGCAGTTGCCCGGCGGATGCTTTTTGAGGTCATCGCTTATCTCTGCGTTGAGCGGTTTCGGTGGAGGAAGGGCGAAGATTAGCAATGTACCGTTACGTTACGCCAACCAGTTGTCAGATTGCCGACAATCGATGTTCGGAGTCTGAGGGGCTGCTTTTGGCCGAACCCCGTCCGATGCGGATTGGATAATTCTGGCACTGTGAGTCAGCCCGCGTGAGGCACTAGCCGACCCACAAAGGACTTTCGCCAGACGACAAAGCAGACGCTCAAAGAACGTTACGAGCGAACATGCTACGCATGTTCAGCTATGATTTCCCTATCAGCGGCCTCTTACGAACGGTCGCCTGTCCGACCAACGCATAGACGAAGAAGGGATTCCGATGGCTACCCTACGAACCGGGCACCGTTACCGTGATGCACATACTGGCAAGACTATCGACGTCTGGTTTCCTGCCTCGGGCGTCGTCAAAAAC